>NZ_JBBOTZ010000001.1:0-10000 GCF_038005785.1 Niallia sp. FSL R7-0271
TTGGAAAATATTGCGGATCTATGGAATAAAGCGTTAAGCAATATTGAAAAAAAAATCAGCAAACCTAGCTTTGATACATGGCTTAAAGCAACGAAGGCACATGCCCTTCAAGGTGACAGCCTAATCATAACAGCTCCTAATGAATTTGCTCGAGACTGGTTGGAAGAACGATATTCCCAGCTTATTTCGGACATTCTTGAAGAAATAACTGGTGAAGAGCTTGGTGTAAAATTTATTATTCCTCAAAACCAAAAGGAGGAAGAATTTGATCTTCAAATCTCCTCTAAACAAAAGAAAAAAGAAGAAGAAACAACCGAACAAACAATACTGAATTCTAAATATACTTTTGATACGTTTGTAATTGGTTCTGGGAACCGCTTTGCACATGCTGCTTCTTTAGCAGTAGCTGAAGCACCGGCTAAAGCTTATAACCCGCTTTTTATTTACGGGGGTGTAGGTCTTGGAAAAACTCACTTAATGCATGCAATCGGGCATTATGTTTTAGATCATAATCCTTCAGCAAAGGTTGTTTATTTATCTTCGGAAAAGTTTACAAATGAGTTCATTAATAGTATTCGAGACAATAAAGGTGCAGAATTCCGTGATAAATACCGGAATGTTGATGTACTTCTCATAGATGATATTCAGTTTCTTGCTGGAAAAGAATCAACACAGGAAGAATTTTTCCATACATTTAATACTTTGCATGAGGAAAGCAAACAAATCATTATCTCCAGTGACAGGCCGCCAAAGGAGATTCCAACTTTGGAAGACAGGCTTCGTTCACGGTTTGAATGGGGACTAATAACGGATATAACTCCGCCTGACTTAGAAACAAGGATTGCCATTCTTAGAAAGAAAGCAAAAGCTGATGGGTTGGACATTCCAAATGAAGTCATGCTTTATATCGCGAATCAAATTGATTCCAACATCCGTGAACTAGAAGGTGCACTTATAAGAGTTGTTGCATATTCCTCCTTAATCAACAAAGACATTAATGCAGATCTTGCGGCAGAAGCATTAAAAGATATTGTCCCTAGCTCTAAGCCGCGCGTCATAACAATACATGATATTCAAAAAGTAGTCGGGGAACATTTCAGTGTGAAATTAGAGGATTTTAAGGCTAAAAAAAGAACGAAATCCATCGCTTTTCCTAGACAGATTGCCATGTACTTGTCACGTGAACTTACAGACTTTTCCCTTCCGAAGATCGGCGAAGAATTCGGCGGAAGAGATCATACTACAGTTATCCATGCACATGAAAAAATCTCAAAGCTCCTTGTATCTGATTCGCTTTTGCAAAAACAGCTAAAAGAAATCAACGAGCTCTTAAAAGTATAAAGCTGAATACTGTGCATAACTTTAACCAACTTAGACACAGTCTATCCACATGTGGATAGACTGTGTTTCCTTTGAAAAAGCGAGTTATTCACAAATTAACAGGGCCTACTACTATTACTACGATCTTTAAAAGAAATATTATTATAAATACGCAATAAAAAAACTAATGATAACGGAGGATCAATTAATGAAATTTATCATCCAAAAAGATAATCTTGTCCAAGGGGTACAAGATGTAATGAAAGCCATAACTAGCAGAACAACAATTCCAATTCTGACAGGGATAAAAATCGTAGCAACAGAAGAAGGTGTTACATTAACAGGAAGTGATTCAGATATCTCTATTGAATCCTTTATTCCTAAAGAAGAAAATGATTCTGTCATTGTGGAAATTCAACGTCCTGGATCAATCGTGCTGCAAGCTAAATTTTTTAGTGAAATCGTTAAAAAGCTTCCTACTAGCCAAGTAGAACTTGAAGTAGATAACTTACAAACGGTAATTCGTTCAGGGAAATCGGAATTTAACTTAAACGGTCTTGATTCTGAGGAATATCCACATTTGCCTCAAATATCAGAAGAAAATATCTTTAAAATTCCAACTGACCTGCTAAAAAACATTATCAAACAAACAGTGTTTGCAGTGTCCACCTCAGAAACACGCCCGGTGTTGACAGGTGTAAACTGGAAGATTGAAAATGATGACTTAATCTGTATTGCAACAGATAGCCATCGACTTGCATTAAGAAAAGCAAAAATTGATTCAAATACGGAACAGTCATTTAATATTGTGATTCCTGGGAAAAGCTTAAATGAGTTAAACCGTATTTTAGATGACCATAACGAACCGGTTGAGATTGTTGTGACAGAAAACCAAATTCTATTTAAGGCGAAGCATATCTTATTCTTCTCTCGCCTGCTTGAAGGGAATTATCCTGACACAAATCGTCTAATTCCGACAGAAAGCAAAACGGAAATAGTTGTGAATGCAAAAGAATTCCTGCAATCTATTGATCGTGCATCCTTGCTTGCAAGAGAAGGACGGAATAATGTCGTTAAATTCTCCACCATTGGAGAGGATGTAATTGAAATTTCATCTTTTACGCCTGAAATTGGTAAAGTTGTAGAGGAGCTAATCAGCGAGTCTATTCAAGGTGAAGAACTGAAAATATCTTTTAGTGCCAAATATATGATGGATGCTTTAAAGGCTTTAGAAGGAACGGAAGTGAAAATTAACTTCACTGGTGCTATGCGACCGTTTGTAATCAATCCGTTAAATGATGATTCTATCCTTCAGCTAATTCTTCCAGTGCGAACATATTAACAGCTGCCTAAAGCTTATAGGGTGTCCCATAGGGGCATCCTATTTTCCTTCATGAATAATATATTTAGGCAAAGCAGGAATTATGAATGTTTTTTATAGACGAATTTAATGCCTAAATGTTCGTCAAAATCTCTTGAAAATGTGCTGAATACTACTAATTTATAGAAATATTTCAGTTTTCTTTGTGTATCGTTAAATAATTTAGTAAAATAAAGAGATACGATTAAACTTGAAAGAGTGAAAACATGAACAATCAAATTAAAATTGAGACGGAATATATAACATTAGGCCAATTCTTGAAGGTTGCAGATATTATCCAATCTGGAGGAATGGCAAAATGGTTTTTAAGTGAACATGAAGTATTTGTCAATGGAGAACAAGATCAGCGCAGAGGCAGAAAATTAAGGTCAGGCGATAAGATTGAAATTCCCTCTATTGGTACATTTACAGTTCTGTAAAAAAAGGATGATCCCTTATGTTTATTGAGCAGCTGCAATTGAGGAATTACCGTAATTACGAGCACCTGGAAGTGGAATTTGAGAATAAGGTAAATGTCATTCTGGGAGAAAACGCGCAAGGCAAAACAAATGTCATGGAATCCATCTATGTTTTAGCAATGGCAAAATCCCACAGAACTTCAAATGATAAAGATCTTATTCGCTGGGACTCAGATTATGCTAAAATAGAAGGTAGATTAAAAAAAGCACATGGGCCGCTACCCATGCAGTTAGTTGTGTCTAAAAAAGGAAAAAAAGCTAAGTACAATCATATTGAGCAACGGAAGCTAAGCCAATACATCGGCAATATGAATGTTGTGATGTTTGCTCCGGAAGACCTAAATCTTGTTAAGGGTAGTCCTCAAATTAGAAGAAGATTTATTGACATGGAAATCGGGCAGATTTCCCCTGTTTATTTGCACGATATGAGCCAGTACCAAAAGATTATGCAGCAGCGAAACACTTACTTAAAACAACTGCAGATGAATAAACAGTCAGATCATACAATGCTTGAAATACTGACAGAGCAGTTTATTGATATGGCAGTGAAGATAGTATCAAAGCGTTTTGAATTCCTGGAACTTCTGGAAAATTGGGCAATCCCAATTCATAAAGGAATTTCAAGAGGACTGGAGACATTACAAATTCAGTATAAACCCTCGGCAGATGTATCAGAAGATCTAGATTTGTCGAAAATGAGAAGAGTATACGAAGAAAAGTTTGCCAGTGTGAAAAAAAGAGAGATTGACCGAGGTATGACCTTGTTCGGTCCCCATCGAGATGATTTATTGTTTTTCGTAAATGGAAGAGATGTTCAAACTTTTGGTTCACAAGGTCAGCAAAGAACTACAGCACTTTCGATTAAAATGGCAGAAATCGAACTCATACATGCGGAGATCCGTGAGTATCCTATCCTTTTATTAGATGATGTGCTCTCTGAATTAGATGATTATCGACAATCTCATCTTTTGAATACCATCCAAGGAAAGGTACAAACATTCGTGACGACTACGAATGTGGATGGAATTGATCATCAAACATTAAAAGAAGCATCTACATTCCAGGTGGAAGCAGGAACGATGAAAAAGATTCAATAGCTTTGAGGTGAAAAAGTGTACGTTCATATTGGTGAAAATGTACTTATAAGAACTGTAGATATCATTACAATTTTAGACAAACAAACAATTGGTTCCTCTGAGATTACAACTGAATTTTTAAATACGCAAAAAGAGACAACAATAAGTGGCGACAGTAAAGCTTATAAATCTATTGTTATAACAAAAGATGCCATTTATTATTCTCCAATTGCTTCCAATACACTAAAAAGGCGATCATACAGACTGACAGCTCAGGAGTATTAGCAATTTTAAGGTCTAATAGGATAAGCAAAGAGTAAATTTTTGGATGTCAATAGAAAGTAAGGTGATCAATTTGTCAATGGAACATGATCCAATGGAACAACAATCATATGATGAAAGTCAGATACAGGTACTTGAAGGGTTAGAAGCGGTCCGCAAAAGACCAGGGATGTATATTGGTTCAACAAGCGGTAAAGGCTTGCACCATCTTGTATGGGAAATTGTAGATAATAGTATTGATGAAGCACTGGCAGGTTACTGCGATGAAATCAACGTCATTATTGAAAAAGATAACAGCATTACAGTTAAGGATAATGGACGTGGTATTCCTGTCGGGATTCATGAAAAGATGGGAAGACCTGCAGTTGAAGTAATCATGACAGTACTTCACGCCGGTGGTAAATTTGGTGGCGGAGGATACAAAGTATCCGGAGGTCTTCATGGTGTAGGTGCATCTGTTGTTAACGCCCTTTCATCCGAGTTGGAAGTTTTTGTTCACCGGGATGGGAACATATACTACCAACAATATAAAAAAGGTGTTCCTCAGGAAGATCTTAAGATTATCGGTGAATCAGATGTAACAGGTACAACAACAAGATTCCAACCGGATAGTGAGATTTTCAAAGAAACTCTCGTCTATGATTATGAAACATTGGCAAACAGAATTAGAGAGTTAGCCTTCTTGAATCGCAATATTAAAATTACCATTGAAGATACAAGAGAAGGTATGGAGAAGCGTAAGGAATATCACTATGAAGGTGGAATAAAGTCCTACGTTGAGCATTTAAACCGCAATAAAGAGGTGCTGTTTGAAGAGCCAATCTATATTGAAGGAGAAAAAGACGGCATTACTGTCGAGGTTTCACTCCAATATAACGATGGCTACACAGGCAACATTTTCTCGTTTGCTAATAATATCAATACACACGAAGGCGGAACACATGAATCCGGTTTTAAAACTGCATTGACTCGAGCAATTAATGACTATGCAAGGAAAAACGGAGTGCTTAAGGATTCAGAAGCAAACCTTTCAGGAGAAGATGTCAGGGAAGGGATTGTGGCTATCGTTTCAATTAAGCACCCTGACCCGCAATTCGAAGGACAAACAAAGACAAAACTAGGCAACTCAGAAGTTCGGGCAATCACTGACACAATCTTTGCTGATCATTTTGAGAAATTCTTGCTTGAAAATCCTTCAGTAGCTAGGAAAATTGTTGATAAAGGTCAAATGGCATTGAGAGCTAGAATTGCTGCTAAAAAAGCAAGGGAGTTAACGCGTAGAAAAAGCGCCCTTGAAGTTTCCAGCTTACCTGGTAAATTAGCAGATTGCTCGTCAAAAGACCCTGCAATAAGCGAATTATTCATAGTTGAGGGTGATTCTGCAGGCGGTTCAGCAAAATCAGGAAGAGACCGGCATTTCCAGGCAATCCTGCCGTTAAGAGGAAAAATCCTGAATGTTGAAAAGGCTAGATTGGATCGTATCTTATCCAATAATGAGGTTCGTTCTATGATTACCGCTATTGGTACTGGAATTGGAGACGACTATGATATTTCAAAGGCTAGATATCATAAGGTTGTTATTATGACAGATGCGGACGTTGACGGTGCACATATTCGAACACTGCTGCTCACTTTCTTCTACCGCTATATGCGGAAAATTGTAGAAGCTGGATATATTTATATTGCTCAACCACCGCTTTACAGTGTCAAGCAAGGGAAAAAGCTTGAGTATGCATATAATGACCGCCAATTGGCTGAGGTACTTGAAAAATTGCCAGCATCACCAAAACCGAATATCCAACGCTATAAAGGTTTAGGTGAAATGAATGCAGAACAGCTGTGGGATACGACAATGGATCCTTCCACAAGAGTGTTGCTGCAGGTAAGCCTAGATGACGCAATCGAAGCGGATGAGACATTTGAAATGCTAATGGGTGATAAAGTAGAACCACGCAGAAACTTTATCGAAGAAAATGCAGTATATGTGAAAAACCTGGATGTTTAAGATAAATGCAAAAGAATGACTATGGTGCTAAAGGAGATTTAGCACCTTGCGCTTTGCTTAAGGAGGTTCCTATATGGCTGATATGCCGAATTCTCAAATTAAAGAAATAAATATAAGCAAGGAAATGCGTACATCCTTCTTGGATTATGCGATGAGTGTCATTGTTTCCCGTGCACTTCCAGATGTTCGAGATGGACTTAAACCTGTTCACCGCCGGATATTATATGCTATGCACGATTTAGGAATGCATTCTGACAAACCGTTTAAGAAATCTGCTCGTATTGTTGGGGAAGTAATTGGTAAGTACCATCCCCACGGTGATAGTGCTGTATATGAAACAATGGTTCGTATGGCGCAGGATTTCAACTACCGTTATATGCTGGTAGATGGTCACGGTAACTTCGGTTCAGTTGATGGCGATTCTGCTGCAGCGATGCGTTATACGGAAGCAAGAATGTCCAAAATAGCGATGGAGCTGTTAAGGGATATCAACAAGGATACTATCGACTACACAGAAAACTTCGATGGAGAAGAAAAGGAACCTGTTGTTTTACCATCCCGTTTCCCAAACCTTTTGGTAAACGGAACAAGCGGGATTGCAGTTGGTATGGCTACAAACATACCGCCGCATCAGTTAGGAGAGGTTATTGACGGTGTTTTGGCTGTCAGCAGAAACTCTGATATTACAATTCCCGAATTGATGGAAATAATACCTGGTCCTGACTTCCCTACAAGTGGAATGATTGTCGGGAGATCTGGCATCAGAAAGGCTTACGAGACAGGCAGAGGCTCTATCATTGTTAGAGCAAAAGTGGAAATCGAAGTAAAGCCGAATGGTAAAGAAGTAATAATCGTCAAAGAAATCCCTTATCAGGTTAATAAAGCTCGTCTAGTAGAGCGAATTGCTGAGTTGGTTAGGGATAAGAAGATTGATGGTATTACAGACTTAAGAGATGAATCAGACCGTAATGGAATGAGGGTTGTTATTGAAGTTCGCAAGGATGCAAATGCTAATGTGCTGCTGAACAACTTATATAAGCACACAGCCATGCAGACAAGCTTTGGTATTAACTTGCTTGCGCTAGTGGACGGACAGCCTAAAGTGCTTAACTTAAAGCAATGCCTTGTTTATTATTTGGATCATCAAAAGGTTATCATTCGCCGCCGTACTGAATTTGAGTTGAGAAAAGCAGAAGCGCGCGCTCATATATTAGAGGGCTTGCGCATTGCACTTGATCATTTAGATGAAGTAATTGCCTTAATTCGCGGTTCTAGAACAACAGATATTGCTAGAGAAGGATTAATGAGCAATTTCAATCTGTCAGAAAAGCAAGCTCAGGCAATCTTGGACATGCGTCTGCAAAGATTAACTGGACTTGAAAGAGAAAAGATAGAGGAAGAATACAAGGAATTAGTAGCATTGATTGCCGAGTTAAAATCTATTTTAGCTGATGAAGAAAAGCTGCTTGATATTATCCGTGAGGAGCTCCTTGAAGTAAAAGAGCGTTTCAATGACAAACGCCGTACAGAAATTGTAGCGGGCGGAATTGAAAATATCGAGGATGAAGATTTAATTCCAGAAGAAAATATCATCATCACACTAACTCATAACGGTTATATTAAGAGATTGCCTGCGTCTACTTATCGCGCTCAAAAACGCGGTGGCCGCGGTATTCAAGGTATGGGAACAAATGAAGATGACTTTGTGGAACAGCTTAGCACAACTTCCACTCATGATACGATTCTATTCTTTACGAATAAAGGGAAGGTATATCGCCTTAAAGGCTATGAAATCCCTGAATTCAGCCGCACAGCCAAGGGGATTCCGATTATCAACCTCCTTGGAGTAGAGAAGGATGAATGGGTGAATGCTATCATACCAGTCTCAGAATTTGTCGATGATTGGTTCCTATTCTTCACGACTAAGGAAGGAATATCAAAACGTTCTCCGCTATCATCATTTGCAAATATCAGGAATAACGGGCTAATTGCCGTTAACCTAAGAGATGGAGATGAATTGATTTCTGTACGTCTCACTGACGGTAACAAGGAAATTATCATTGGAACTAAAAATGGGCTTCTAATCCGTTTCCCAGAGACAGATGTTCGCTCTATGGGTAGAACAGCTACTGGTGTTAAAGGGATTACCCTATCCTCTAATGATGAAGTTGTTGGTATGGAAGTGTTAGAGGAAGGTTCAGAAATTCTTATCGTGACGAAAAATGGTTACGGAAAGAGAACATCTGCAGAGGAATATAGAATCCAAGGAAGAGGCGGTAAAGGTATTAAGACTTGCAATATTACTGACAAAAATGGACCGTTAGTTTCCATGAAGGCAGTAAATGGTGAGGAAGACCTGATGCTAATTACTACGGGCGGTGTCTTAATCCGTATGGCTGTCGGCGATATATCATCTATGGGTAGAAGCACTCAAGGTGTTAAGCTGATTAAGCTTAATGAAAGTGAAAGCGAATTTGTAGCAACAGTCGCTAAAGTGGAAAAAGAAGAAGAAGCTGAAACAGAAATGCCTGAAGAAACAGCGGAAGATAGCACAGTATCTGATGCTGCTGAAACAGAGGAGTAAGAAGCTGCCAAAAGCAGCTTCTTTTTTTCGCTCTGGACATTTAAATGGTATAGGTAATATGACCCTTATAATCCCAAAAATAAGAATTTTCCAGTATTTTTTTTAAAAATAAGGTTATCATTTCAATAAAAAATAAAGTAGAATATAGTATAAAAGTCCTTATGAGGGTGGAGTAATACATGAATGTAAGTGTTAATCGTTTAATGGCCGGGTGCATCTTAGCAGAAGATGTTTTCAGCATGACGAATAGACCGATAATAACTTCTAAAACTGTATTGACAGACGAGCATATAAATCTTCTTAAAGCATTTCAAATTGAGACGATAGAGATTGAAAATACTCAGATTGATGGAAACTTTCTCGATGAGCTTAAAGAGGAAGATAGTGCAGGATTGAAAAAGAAAGAAGAGAGTTTCTTTGATAAATTTCTTCTTGCTGTTAACCAGTACAAAAAGGAGTTTCGTTCTTGGCAGTATGGTGTACCGCTGAATATTCCTGCAGTTCGCACAATAATGCTGCCGCTATTGGAGGATTTAGAGCAGTATAGCAAGGAAGTATTTTCTTTATATCATTTATCTAATAAAAAAGAATATATCTATCAGCATTCTGTTGCAGTAGGTGTTATTAGTGCTCTTATAGCAAAAAAAATGGACTACAGTAAAGGGGAAATCGTCCAAATCGCTATGGCCGGCTGTTTAAGTGATGCAGGGATGTCAAAAATACCATCTAACTTAATTACAAAGGAAGAACCTTTGACGGAAGAAGAATTTGAGGAAGTGAAAAGACATACAAGCTATAGTTTGCAAATGCTGCCAGAGCATGCTCTCTTAAAAAAAGAAACAAGACTTGCTATACTTCAGCATCATGAAAGACTTGATGGGAGCGGTTATCCAT
>NZ_JBBOTZ010000001.1:15000-3945167 GCF_038005785.1 Niallia sp. FSL R7-0271
CGAGCAGGGACGAAAGTCGGGCTTAGTGATCCGGTGGTTCCGCATGGAAGGGCCATCGCTCAACGGATAAAAGCTACCCCGGGGATAACAGGCTTATCTCCCCCAAGAGTCCACATCGACGGGGAGGTTTGGCACCTCGATGTCGGCTCATCGCATCCTGGGGCTGTAGTCGGTCCCAAGGGTTGGGCTGTTCGCCCATTAAAGCGGTACGCGAGCTGGGTTCAGAACGTCGTGAGACAGTTCGGTCCCTATCCGTCGTGGGCGTAGGAAATTTGAGAGGAGCTGTCCTTAGTACGAGAGGACCGGGATGGACGCACCGCTGGTGTACCAGTTGTCTTGCCAAAGGCATAGCTGGGTAGCTATGTGCGGAAGGGATAAGTGCTGAAAGCATCTAAGCATGAAGCCCCCCTCAAGATGAGATTTCCCATAGCGTAAGCTAGTAAGATCCCTGAAAGATGATCAGGTTGATAGGTTTGAGGTGGAAGCGTGGTGACACGTGGAGCTGACAAATACTAATAGATCGAGGACTTAACTAAAATAGGAAAGCGGAAGAAGCTTTGGCTTCTGCAGCTGGACATGAATGATTGCTTGGTTCTTGTTTTTCTTCGAAGATGATTTAGTTTTGAGAGAACAACTCATAAAAACATAATAGTCTGGTGGCGATAGCGAGAAGGTCACACCCGTTCCCATACCGAACACGGAAGTTAAGCTTCTCAGCGCCGATGGTAGTTGGGGGCTCTCCCCCTGTGAGAGTAGGACGTCGCCAGGCACTTTAAAAAAAGCATCTAGTTTAACTAGGTGCTTTTTGTTTTATTAGGAAATCTAAGCTACATTTTGTTTGCTAAAAATTGAAAGATAAGCTGAGGCCCCTTTTTGGCAGCTATTGATAAAAAGGATTCAATATATGGATAATCTTGATTAGGCATCGTCTTCATCAGTTCACTCCACCACTCTATTTCATACCTGGCAATCATGCTCAAATTATATAATAATAAATAATGCACAAGAATTTCAGGCAGCTGTACACTGCGTTTTTCTACCGGAATATAGTATTGAGCATCCGTTACATGGAAGTAGAACGGAGCAGCCGGCTGCAAGCTATCTGAAAAAGAAATATTAAGACTAGTTTTATTCGTGCTTATCCCCTTAATAGGATTTCCTAACTGGTCTTCTAAGTACTGCTGAAAACGGCCTTGACTCATAAAGTAACTATCTAGCACTTTAGAAGGGATGGTTGCTTCTGTACTGGAAAGGGTAACCGGCAAAAAGGTTGGACTTCCTGTGAATATATGGAATAAGTCATTAAGTTCAGGTATTTGTTTTAATAGTTCACCCATATTAAACTTCTCTCCTTCAATTGAAGGAAGCTTAAACATATTCTCCGACATACATGCAAATAATCCGTTTTTTTGAATTTTTATTTCATCCTTAAAAAATAAGTATTGTTGTTTTTTTCTTTTTCTTGTTGAGACACCATGAGCTAGTACAGAGGTACTGCTTGGATAGGCAGGATCTATTGTAAGGAGACAAGCTTTTATTAGATGAACAAACCCATAAAAAAGTAAAACTGGCTGGATATTTATTGGTGAGTTTAGGGCTTGTTGATAATAGAGCTTACCATGCTCAAGAAAATAAATAAATGGATAGCAGTTTTGATAGCTCTTCGTATCGACATCACTGGTATGTAGTAATTTATAGCATTTTTTTAGAAAAAGCTGGGAATATTCTGCGGAAAAAAAGCAGCTAAACGAGTCCCAGTCCTTATAAGAACTGTACATATGTTTGCCTCCTGAATTTTTTGAAAAATGAAACTTATTGAACTAACCTTGACAGTATTTTGTCCAATTGATAACCTACTAATAATATTTTTTTACTAATTGGAGGCGTTAAAATGTGGGAAAGTAAATTTGCTAAAGAAGGTTTAACCTTTGATGATGTTTTATTGATACCTGCCAAATCAGAAGTATTGCCAAGAGATGTAAGCTTAAAAGTAGAATTGGCGTCTAATTTAAAATTAAATATCCCATTGATTAGTGCGGGTATGGATACTGTAACAGAGGCTGAAATGGCAATCTCAATCGCTAGACAAGGCGGAATGGGAATCATTCACAAAAATATGTCAATTGAACAGCAAGCTGAGCAAGTAGATAAAGTTAAACGCTCTGAGAGTGGTGTAATTACTGATCCATTTTTTCTAACTCCAGACCATCAAGTATTTGATGCAGAACATCTGATGTCAAAATATCGCATTTCAGGTGTACCTATCGTTAATAACCATGATGAGCAAAAACTTGTAGGTATCATAACAAACAGAGACCTTCGTTTCATTGAAGACTTTTCCATTAAAATTAGTGATGTAATGACTAAGGACAACTTAGTAACGGCTCCAGTAGGTACAACATTAGAGGAAGCAGAAAAAATTCTGCAAAGACATAAAATTGAAAAGCTGCCTCTTATCAATGAAGAGGGCGTTTTGAAAGGCCTTATTACAATTAAAGATATTGAAAAGGTTATTGAGTTCCCTAACTCTGCTAAAGATGCACAAGGTAGATTGCTTGTAGGTGCTGCTGTAGGCGTAACGAGCGATGCTATTAAAAGGGTTGAGCTTTTAGTTAAGTCCCAAGTAGATGCTATCGTTATTGATACTGCTCATGGACATTCTAAAGGTGTTCTAGACGGTATTAGAGATATAAGGAATGCTTTCCCTGATTTAACTATTATCGCTGGGAATGTAGCTACTGCTGAAGGTACAAGAGCACTTATAGAAGCAGGAGCAGATGTGGTGAAGGTAGGAATCGGACCAGGATCAATCTGTACGACTAGGGTTGTTGCAGGTGTTGGTGTTCCACAAATTACGGCAGTTTATGATTGTGCAACAGAAGCTAGAAAACACGGTAAAGCAATCATTGCTGACGGAGGAATTAAATATTCAGGAGATATCGTAAAAGCACTGGCTGCTGGCGGACATGCTGTTATGTTGGGAAGCCTTCTTGCTGGGGTATCTGAAAGCCCTGGAGAAACGGAAATATTCCAAGGCAGACGCTTTAAAGTATACAGAGGTATGGGTTCTGTATCAGCAATGGAAAAAGGTTCTAAAGACCGCTACTTCCAAGAAGATAACAAAAAATTTGTTCCAGAAGGTATTGAAGGGCGACTTCCATATAAAGGACCTCTTTCTGATACAATTTATCAGCTAGTAGGCGGTATCCGTTCTGGTATGGGATATTGTGGTGCGAAAGATCTTCTTGATTTGAGAGAAAATACACAATTTGTAAAAATGACAGGCGCTGGTTTAAGAGAAAGCCATCCGCATGATGTTCAAATTACAAAAGAAGCTCCAAACTACTCTATTTCTTAAGTAGTTTTGCAATTGTTACGGAATATTACAATAGATGGTGAACTCTATCACCGTCTATTTTTTTTGTTTTTTTTATGGTAAACTGTACAAGGGAAATTCTTAATTTAAAAAAATAATTTAAAGTTTAATAGATAATAATAATGTGTTGGAGGTTTTATCATTGATGCAATTAAAAAAGTGGACGCTGTATGTACTTATGGCCGTGCTTTTCGTGAGCACCGTTGCTGCAGGTCTACCGCAACAAGCAAAGGCAGCTGAGAATGAGGATACTTTAGGATTGGAAGCTGGTGCAGCTATACTAGTTGATGCTGCCACGGGGGAAATATTATACGAAAAGAACGCAGATAAACTAATGGGTGTAGCATCCATGTCAAAAATGATGACAGAATATATTGTCCTTGAAGCAATAAAAGAAGGAAAAATTAGCTGGGATCAAAAGGTTAAAATAAATAATTATATTCACCGTTTATCTGGTGCTCCTGGTCTTTCTAACATAGGATTGACAGAGGGGGAAGAATACACTGTAAAAGAGCTTTACCAAGCGATGGGTATATTTTCTGGCAATGCTGCGACAGTAGCATTGGCTGAACTAATTGCTGGAACAGAAAAAAACTATATTAATGTTATGAATGAAAAGGCAGAGGAGCTCGGGCTTAAAGATTATAAGTTTGTAAACTCATCTGGATTAAATAACAGCGACTTATTGGGCAATCACCCTGCAGGCAGTGAAACAGATGAAAATGAGATGTCTGCGAAAACTGTTGCATCACTTGCTTATCACTTGCTGAATGATTACCCTGAAGTGCTGGAGACATCTGGCATGCCAAGGCTAAAATTCCGTGATGGTAGAACATATGATAACTTTAACTGGCTGTTGCCTTCTTTGGTGTTTGGATATGAAGGAGCAGATGGTCTTAAAACAGGTTCTACAGATTATGCAGGCTACAATGTAACTGCAACAGCTAAACGCGGAGATCAACGTGTTATTGCAGTAATTATGAAGAGCGAAACGAAAAACAGCCGTTTCACAGACGCAACTAAACTGTTGAATTATGGCTTTAACAATTTCAGCACAGAAGAGATTCTTCCTGCGGGTTACACAGTAAAGGGAAATGAATCTGTTAAAGTAACAAAAGGTAAAGAAGACTCTGTAAAAATTCAAACAAGCGATGCTGTTAATTTAGTGATTAAAAAAGAAGATAAAGAAAACTATGTGGCAAAGCTAGTATTGGATGACAAAAAGTTAAACAGCAAGGGTGAACTGGCTGCTCCAGTCAAAAAAGGTGATAAGGTTGGTTATATTACTTTAGAGACAAAGGATGGAAAAGCAGTTCCGTTCTTAACTAGTGATGGATCAGAAAAGGCAAGCGTTGATGTTGTTGCTGCCGAAACAGTTGAAAAAGCAAACTGGTTCGTATTAGCAATGCGTGGCGTAGGTTCATTCTTTGCAAATATTTGGGATAGTGTTTCATCCACAGTAAAAGGATGGTTTTAATAAAAAAAGAAATGGTTCCTGTCTTGACAGGAACCATTTTTTATTGTTTATTTTCATTAGGGAAATTTATACAATACAAATCATATTCTTTTGGTTAATTAAGCAGGCTCTGCGAATAGAAGGCGGAAATAGGGGGCTTTGAATGATTATAGCTACGGAGAAACTGGCAGATAACCATAAGTACATTGTAGTTCGGGATGTTATTAACACAGAATATATAAAAATTCGCTAAAGCCTTAGAACATTACCAAGATGAAGATCTGAAAAAAACTGATTACAGCTATTTGGCGATGAGATTGTAAGTTTGGGGACCAGAAGCGTACATGAAGGAGCATAGCTGGTAATAAGGAGATAAAACTATGACAGATATAAAAGTAGGTGTTCTTGGCCTTCAGGGAGCTGTTAGAGAACATATGAATGCAATAGAAGCTAATGGAGCAACGGCAGTTCTTGTGAAAAATAAAGAAGAACTGAACGAGGTTGACGGTTTGATTATTCCAGGCGGCGAAAGCACAACAATGCGTCGACTTATTGATAAGTATGATTTTATGAAGCCTTTAAAGAAGTTTGCTGAATCAGGAAAACCGATGTTTGGGACATGTGCAGGCTTAATCCTTTTAGCAAAATCAATTGAAGGTTATAAAGAGCCCCATATCGGCGTTATGGATGTTCATGTGGAAAGAAATTCTTTCGGCCGTCAAGTGGACAGTTTTGAAGCAAATTTGGATATAGCTAATGTAGCTGAGGATTTCACTGCTGTATTTATAAGAGCACCGCATATTGTAAGTGCAGGTGAGAATGTGGAAGTACTTGCTAAGCATAACGGCAGGATTGTAGCAGCGAGAGAAGGACAATTTCTTGGTTGTTCCTTCCATCCAGAGCTGACACAAGATCACCGGTTGACAGGATATTTCATTTCTATGGTAGATGAATCAAAAAAGAACTAATTTGTATATAGTGGTTGAACTTTGTTCATAATTATAGTACGATGAAAAAAACTTTTATATGACATCTACACTGATAGGAATCAGTAGCAGGAATACATTATTCTAAAGAGAGCCGATGGCTGGTGTGAATCGGTGAATAAAGCCTGTGAATCCATCCTAGAGTAAAAACAAGGAAAGCCATGTAAGATGGCAAGTAATTGTTTTCGGCTAAAAACCGTTATGTATTTAAGGTGGAAAGCATATTTGCTTTCAACTAGGGTGGCAACGCGGGTAACTCTCGTCCCTTTTTTGGGGACGGGAGTTTTTTGTGTTCTGCTAAAGGGTTTATCGTTTAGAGCATATAGCTAAAAAAGCAAGGAGGAAGAATACATGCTTGATATTAAGTTTGTACGTGCTAATTTTGAATTTGTAAAAGAACAGCTTCAGCATCGAGGCGAAGATCTGTCTGAATTGGATCATTTTGAGGAGCTTGACACAAGAAGAAGAGAGCTGATTGTAGAAACAGAACAACTAAAAAGCAGAAGAAATGAGGTATCCCAACAAGTTGCTGCACTTAAGCGTGAAAAGAAGGATGCTGAATCTTTAATTTTGGAAATGCGTGAAGTTGGTGACAAAATTAAAGGATTTGATGATGAGCTTCGCCAGGTTGAAGAGAGACTGCAGGCAATTATGCTCGGAATACCAAACCTTCCCCACGAAAGTGTACCTGTTGGTGAAACAGAGGATGATAATGTAGAGATCAGAAAATGGGGAGAGGTAAGAAATTTTGATTTTGAACCGAAACCACATTGGGATGTAGCGACAGAGCTGGATTTACTTGATTTCGAAAGAGCAGCAAAAGTTACTGGAAGCCGTTTTGTGTTTTATAAAGGGCTTGGTGCCAGACTAGAAAGAGCACTATTTAACTTTATGCTCGACCTTCATACAGAAGAGCATGGCTACAAGGAAGTTATTCCTCCATTTTTAGTCAATAGAGCAAGCTTAACAGGAACAGGGCAGCTTCCTAAATTTGAAGAAGATGCGTTCTTGATTGAAAAAGAGGATTACTTCCTAATCCCTACATCTGAGGTGCCTGTAACTAACCTGCATCGTGATGAAATATTAGATGGTGATCAGCTGCCAATCAAATATGCTGCTTTCAGTGCAAACTTCCGCTCTGAAGCTGGGTCTGCAGGAAGAGATACAAGAGGGCTAATCAGACAGCATCAATTTAATAAAGTAGAATTGGTTAAGTTTGTTAAACCGGAAGATTCTTACGAAGAGCTGGAAAAACTGACAGCAAACGCAGAGCGAGTATTACAGCTATTAGGCCTGCCATATCGTGTTTTAAGCATGTGCACAGGTGATTTAGGCTTTACAGCAGCGAAAAAATATGATGTTGAAGTATGGATACCAAGCTATGGTTCATATCGAGAAATTTCTTCTTGCAGTAACTTTGAAGCATTCCAAGCAAGAAGAGCAAACATCCGTTTCCGCAGGGAAGCAAAAGGCAAGCCAGAGCATGTTCATACACTTAATGGTTCAGGCCTTGCAATAGGGCGTACAGTGGCAGCAATATTAGAGAATTATCAGCAAGAGGACGGCAGTGTAGTGATTCCAGAAGTACTGCGTCCATATATGGGAAATAGAGAGGTTATAGGCTGATTAATTGGGCATTATAAAATATATAGAAGAAGCGAATGCTTCTTCTATATATTTATTGAATAAATGTTGACAGTAAAAGCTACATATGATATATTGTTATCTGTCTGATGGAGGAATACCCAAGTCCGGCTGAAGGGATCGGTCTTGAAAACCGACAGGCGGGTCAAACCGCGCAGGGGTTCGAATCCCCTTTCCTCCTCCATAGTTATTTTACTAATATCGCGCATAAATATTGGAGATATAAAAGTCTGCTGTTTACAGCAGGCTTTTTTTGTTTTCCTATATAAAAAAAGAAGAGGAATAATCCTCTTCTTTATCTTTTTACAAGATTCTTTTGCTGAAGAATAACAGATATCTTCTCAATTATCGGTTCGATAGCAGAACTTCCTTCTGTTGCATCATAGTCGTTTATGTTCAATCGCAAGACTGGACATGAACTAAAGGAATCAATCCACTTCTCATAGCGAGTATGCATTTCTTGCCAATACTCTACAGGAGTTTCTTTTTCCATAGTCCGTCCTCGTTTGTCAATTCTCGTAAGTATGTCATCTAATGAACCTTCTAAATAGATCAGCAAGTCTGGATGCGGGAAATATGGTGTCATTACCATTGCATCGAACAAGCTTGTATATGTTTCGTAATCTGTTTCAGACATTGTGCCTTTTTCATAATGCATTCTTGCGAAAATACCTGTATCTTCGTAAATAGAACGGTCCTGAATAAAACCTCCGCCATATTCAAAGATTTTCTTTTGTTCTTTAAACCTTTCTGCCAAGAAGTACACCTGCAAATGGAAACTCCATCTACTGAAATCTTGATAAAATTTATCTAAATATGGGTTCGTATCTACCTTTTCAAAAGATGTGCGGAATTGAAGTGCATCAGCAAGAGCATTAGTCAATGTGGACTTGCCGACACCGACTGTTCCGGCAATTGTAATTACAGAATTGCTTGGAATATTATATTTCGTGCGTAGGTTCATGTGTATAGGCTCCTAATTTTAATGTTTGCTTCACTTTATCTATAATAGTTTCAAGATCAGCTTTATTTTTCACAAAGTCTAATGTATCGCCATTGAATGACAGCACCGGGATATGAGGATGCTGTTCTTGGTACTGCTCCATCACTTCATGATAATCGGTTGATAATTGCTCTAAATAAAGAGGGCTAATATTTTTTTCAATATCTCTATCCCTTTGTTGGATACGGTCCATCAGAGTATCTAAACTAGCATGTAGATAGATGATAATGTTTGGCGCAGGTAAATCCTCTGTTAAAACATCATATATACGTATATATTTTGTTAGTTCTTTCTCTTGTAGTGTTCTCTTTGCGAAAATTAAATTCTTTAATATATGATAATCAGCTACCACGGGAATATTCTTGTCCAAGTAATGGGATTGAATATCATTAAGCTGTTTGTATCGATTACATAAAAAGAACATTTCCGTTTGGAAGCTCCATTCATCAATGTTCTCGTAAAATTTACCTAAAAAAGGGTTTTCCTCGACTATTTCCTTTAATAGATGATATTGAAAATGTTCAGAAAGCAGCTTCGCTAAGGAAGTTTTTCCAACACCAATAGGACCTTCTACTGTAATAAAAGGGATATTGTTCAATGCTTGTCCCTCCTGATTTATAAAATATGATAAAAAAAGACATATGAAGTCATTTTAACACATGAAAAGCGGTTATGGACATTAACTAGTGTTAAATAAAAGTGCATATTATTTCCTGGAAAAAGGCTGCCTAACAAGAGGCAGCCTTTGAAGTGTAGTGGTTATCTTTTTGTGACGTTAAAGTTATCTGATATGAGCAGCCAGTTTTGCGGAAACGATAGTCCGAGCTTCCAATAACTTACACCTCTGATATTCAATTCCTTTACTAGATCAAATTTTGCCTGTATAGACCTAGCATCTTCAAACCATACTTCATGCTGCCTTCCTTGTGCATCTGTATAGTTGAAGTGAGGCGCCTGTGCATTTGTATCGTAAAGGATAGCAACATTATTGTCAGCTGCCAGTTGAATGGCGCTCTGAGGACTTAAAGCTTTTGCGACTGAACCCTGTACAAAAGGAAGTGTCCAGTCATACCCGTAAAGGTTTTGACCCATCATTATTTTGTTGGAGGGCATCTCGGTAATGGCATATTCAAGGACATTGCGCACTGGGCCAATGGGAGATACTGCCATAGCTGGTCCGCCGCTGTAGCCCCACTCATATGTCATTATTACAACAAAGTCGACAATTTGCCCGTGAGCACGGTAATCATGAGCTTCATACCATTTTCCTTTCTGCCCAGCGCTGGTTTTAGGGGCTAGAGCAGTGGAAAGCAGCCAGCCTTCCTGTGAGAAACGGGCTTTGGCTTTACGTAAAAACGAATTATAAGCTTCCCGATCAGCAGGACGCAAAAACTCAAAATCAAAATGAATGTCTCTAAAGCCATATTTTTTAGCTGTTGACACAATATTATTTAAAAAGGTATTCTGGATGGCTTGATCATTTAATAATATTCGGCCAAGCTCATCACTGAACTGGTCATTCTCTTGATTTGTGATAACCATCATCAGTACATTATTATTATTTGCTGCAATAGTAGGGAAATTATTAAGTAAAGGTTCCTTCAGCTTGCCATCTCTTAACGCTTGGAAGCTGAAAGGTGCGAGATAGGTGAGATAAGGTGCTGCTTCCCTTGCGGAAGACTCAAGAACAGGAGCTACAGTTGTTCCTCTAGGTTCAACATATGCATTAAACTCTCCTGCGCGTTTAGTTTGCTGTGGTATATATAAACGGTAACCTACTGTTAAAGGACTGTTTGGCGAGATTCTGTTGACGCTGGCAAGCTGTTGATAGGAAATGCCAAATCTCCTTGAGATAGACCATAAGCTGTCCCCTGGCTGCACCCAATAAAACCGCCCGACAATTGGAATAACTAATGCTTGACCTATGACGAGCTTATTAGGGTTAGGCAACTCATTTGCCTCTGCTATATTAGCTGCAGTAGTTCCATAAGCTTGAGCAATGCCTGTCAATGACTGGTTTGCCTGCACAACATGTATTTGCATGGGAAATCCCCTCCTGCTGTTAAAATTACTTATTGCAGTTTATGTTTGAAGTGGGGACGACATGATATTATTTTTTTCATACTTAAATATTTTTGCTTTCATTACGTTCTTCATCATTGTTAAAGCATAAACATTGTCTTTTTCATCGACAGAGGCGATGGCATTGTCAGGAACAATAATAGAGTATTCTCGCATATAAGCATCATTAGCTGTAAATAGGACACAAATATTGCCGGCAATGCCTGTCAGGATAAGCTCATCCACCTTAAGCTGATGGAGAAGTGTGTTTAATGCAGTGCCGTAAAAGGCGGAATGCTTCGGTTTTATTAAAAAGTAATCTGCCTTTTGTGGTGCAATCTTCTCAAGGATGTTGTGGCTGTATTCATTAGAACAATAATCAATGATACTGTTTATATCTGCTTTCCATAAGCTATAATGGTCATTGATATAGATTACAGGAATATTGGACTTATAACAGTACTTCTTTAAAGCAAAAATGTTTTCTGCAATTGCAGCAGCTTTTTCAGCCAAAACTTTTCCATGCTGAAATTGGAAGTCATTAATCATATCAATTATTAAAAGTGCCTTAGATGAAGTGCTCATAGTAACCTCTCTTTATTTAGTTATTAGGAATGATGACATTAGTTTAAGTAACTTTGTGAAAATAAATTACAGTTGGCAAGAAAAATGACAGTATGCACAGGGTGATGAAAAGTGGAAATAGAAAAAAATGATAGATATTTCATGCAGATAGCTATAGAGGAGGCAAAGAAAGCAGGAGCTATTGGGGAAGTGCCGATAGGAGCTGTTATTGTACTCGATGGAGAGGTTATTGCAAAAGCGCATAACTTGCGCGAGGCAGAGCAAACTGCAATTGCTCATGCTGAGCTTCTGGCAATAGATATAGCTTGCAAAGAGACAGGAAGCTGGAGGCTGGATAATGCAGTGCTCTATGTTACTTTAGAACCGTGTGCTATGTGCTCAGGTGCTATCATACTCTCAAGAGTTAAAAAGGTAGTATTTGGTGCAAGTGACCCTAAGGGGGGTTGTGCTGGTACTTTTATGAATCTTCTTCAGGATGATCGGTTTAATCACCAATCTGAAGTAGTATCAGGAGTGCTCAAGGAGGAAACAGGAGAGCTTTTGACTAACTTCTTCCGTGAACTTCGTACAAAAAAGAAAGCTGAAAAGAAGAAGAAGAAGGCTGAAATAGAAATTACAAAAATTAACAGCTTATAATTATTGCTTTTTTGTTTGAATATAAGTATACTTAGTTTGTGTCCAAGATGACACATTAAAATTTGGTATCAAGTTTGTCGTGCTAAGCGGGGAGGTAGCGGTGCCCTGTACTCGCAATCCGCTCTAGCGAGGCTGAATTCCTTTCTGAGGCTAGTGTCCTGTAGGGTCTGCCTTAAGCAAGTGGTGTTGACGTCCGGGTCCTGCGCAATGGGAATCCATGAACTATGTCAGGTCCGGAAGGAAGCAGCATTAAGTGGACACCCCCATGTGCCGCAGGGTTGCCTGGACTGAGCTAACTGCTTAAGTAACGCTTATGGGAGCTAGTCGACGAAAGGTGCACGGCAGTTTAATATTATAATTAAAAGACTCATTCTTCTAAAAGAGTGAGTCTTTTTGATTATATAGTTTTGGATACATAACAATAACAATGTCCATTGTTTTAATGTAAAAATATAATTAGATAAGATATAATAATGAGAGCAGATAGAAAGGAGGGCGGACGATGAATTATCAAGCATTATACCGAGTATGGAGACCACAGCAGTTTATTGATGTAGTAGGTCAGGAACATATAACGAAAACACTCCAAAATGCCCTTCTTCAGCAAAAAACAACTCATGCATATTTGTTCTCTGGACCAAGGGGTACTGGTAAAACTAGTGCGGCAAAAATTTTAGCAAAAGCAGTCAACTGTGAAAGAGCACCAATCAGTGAGCCTTGTAATGAATGTGCCGCCTGTAAAGGAATTACGGATGGTTCCATACCGGATGTAATAGAGATAGATGCTGCTTCGAATAATGGAGTAGAAGAGATAAGAGATATAAGAGATAAAGTAAAATACGCTCCAAGCTCTGTTCCGTATAAAGTTTATATAATAGATGAAGTTCATATGCTCTCTATTGGGGCATTTAATGCTTTGTTGAAAACACTTGAGGAACCTCCTAAGCACGTTATTTTTATATTAGCTACTACAGAGCCACATAAAATTCCATTAACAATCATCTCTAGATGTCAGCGCTTTGACTTTAGACGAATTACTGCCCACTCTATTGTAAAGAGAATGAAGCTAATTATAGATGAATCCGGCATTTCATGTGACGATAAGGCGTTGCAGATGATAGCAAGAGCGGCTGATGGCGGTATGCGGGATGCATTAAGCCTGCTTGATCAAGCCATTTCCTACAGCCAGGAAAGTGTCACTGTGGAAGATGCGCTTACTGTGACTGGGGCTGTTTCCCAAGGGTTTCTTAACGACTTAGCGAAAGCAGTCTATGAAAAAGATACGGTTAAAGGATTACAATCATTAGATGAACTCCTATTTTCAGGGAAAGACCCCTCAAGGTTTATTGAAGACTTTATCTTCTTTTACAGGGATATGCTTCTATATAAGACAGCACCAAACTTAGAAGAGTCATTAGAGCGGGTTATGCTTGATGATGAGTTCAGAAACTTGGCTGACTCGTATGGACAAGAACAAATTTATGAATTGATTGGTTTGCTGAATAAGACGCAGCAGGATATGCGCTGGACTAATCATCCTAGAATTTTCCTAGAGGTAGCAATTGTTAAATTGTGTCAAATGGCTATCTCTTCTCCAACACAAGACACAGGAGCCTTTTCGAACACGGAAATACAAGGGCTTATTTCAAAAATAAACAGTCTCGAAGAGGAACTTGCAAGAATTAGGCAATCAGGAGTAACAAGTTCAGCCGAGGAAGCTGCACCACAGAAAAAGGTGAGAGCAACTCGGAAAGGATTTCAAGCGCCTACTGGTAAAATTAATGAGATACTTAAGCAGGCAACGAAGCAAGAACTCCAAAACATTAAGAGTAATTGGGGTAATATGCTTGGACAGCTTGTTAAAAACCAGATGAGATCTCAAGCTGCTCTTTTAAATGAAGCCGAACCTGTTGCTGCATCTACGGACTCAATCGTTATCAAATTTAAATATGAAATCCACTGTCAAATGGCTTTGGATAATGTTAAATTTATAGAGACAATCACGTTATCTCTTCAGCAGCTGCTAGGCAGAAGGTATAAATTAGTAGGTGTCCCTGAAGAACAATGGCTAAAAATAAGAGAAGATTTTTTAAGCAGTTCCCATCATGCAGGATCCGATGAGGAAAATGAGGGAAATCACGTAAATCAGGCAGATGACCCAGTAGTTGCAGAGGCAAGAAAACTATTTGGTGAAGAATTGCTTGAAGTGAAGGACTGATTGTTGAACGACAGGAGAAATTTGCATATTATATTAAATATGCAAAAGGAATAAATAACTTTAAAATGAAAATGGAGGAATTCTTATGCGCGGAATGGGTAATATGCAAAATATGATGAAGCAAATGCAAAAAATGCAAAAGAAAATGGCGGAAGCTCAAGAGGAACTTGGAGAAAAAAGAATTGAAGGTTCTGCTGGCGGCGGAATGGTAACAGTAATCGTTACAGGACATAAAGAAATAGTGGATGTAGTAATCAAGGAAGAGGTTGTAGATCCAGAAGACGTAGAAATGCTCCAAGATCTTGTGCTTGCAGCTACAAATGACGCATTGAAAAAAGCGGATGAGCTAACAAACTCAACAATGGGGCAATTTACAAAAGGACTTAATCTTCCTGGAATGTTCTAAGGAGGAGTTTCATGCATTATCCTGAACCAATATCAAAGCTGATAGACAGCTTTATGAAATTGCCAGGAATCGGCCCGAAAACGGCTGCTCGACTGGCGTTTTTTGTATTAAATATGAAAGAAGATACTGTTCTAGATTTCGCAAAAGCACTAGTCAATGCAAAACGAAATTTAACTTATTGTTCCGTATGCGGTCATATAACGGATCAGGACCCATGTTATATATGTGAGGATACTAGAAGAAATCGTAAGATAATCTGTGTAGTTCAAGATCCGAAAGATGTCATCGCCATGGAAAAGATGAAGGAATTTGACGGATTGTATCACGTTTTGCATGGTGCTATCTCACCAATGGATGGTATTGGTCCAGAGGACATTAATGTTCCATCTCTCATCAAGCGTTTGCAGGAAAGTGATGTAGAAGAGGTAATTATGGCTACTAACCCAAATATAGAGGGAGAAGCAACCGCTATGTATATCTCCCGTCTGTTAAAACCATCGGGGATTAAGATAACAAGGATAGCGCATGGCTTACCTGTAGGCGGAGATCTGGAATATGCAGATGAGGTTACTTTATCTAAAGCGCTTGAGGGCAGAAGAGAAGTATAATCAGAGGGAGGATAAAGTATGCTTTTTCGCCGAAAAGGAAAGTTGAGAAAAGAATTCGATGAGAAGTTATTAGTTCAGTTTCATGAAACAAAAAAACACTGGCTAAAAGAAAAGTCGATACTCGAAAAAAGCTTTGACCCTTCTGATGAGGTCATTTGTGCTGCAAAACTGACTGAAGCAAAGTATTTCTTTCTTTTTAAAGAGGCTAAAGAGAGAAATGTTAATTTAATGAAATAATAGAAGCACTCCCTAGTTCTTTTTTGTGGTAGTTGGACATACCTTTTAATACAAAAAGAACTAGGGAGGTTTTGTTTGTGAGCCCAGTTGTCATTATTTCTATTATCAGTGGTTTGATTGTCCTTCTTCTGATAATAGGTACTCCCATTAAACCATTGCGTTTTGTAGGACAAGGGTTGATTAAAATTGTAATAGGTGCTCTTTTCCTTTTCTTCCTCAATGCTATTGGGACTAAGTATGGCATACACGTGCCGATCAATATTGCGACATCTACTGTTTCTGGAATTTTAGGTATTCCAGGTGTCGTTGCACTTGTAGCAATTCAACAATATATATTATAAGGGCAAGTTAGTATAAAGAGCAGACTGCTAAGTTTTAGCTGTCTGTTTTTTATTTAACGTCTATTATAAATAAATGTTTAAAAAGTTTAAAAAAGATGTTGACTAGGAAATAACATGCTGGTAATATTATAAAAGTCGCAGCAAGCAATTAATAACTAGTTAAAAATTATTAATTTATCTGTTGACATTTATAATATGTAAATGATAATATATAAAAGTTGCTTCTGATAGCAACGAAAAAATTGCTCTTTGAAAACTGAACAAACAAAACGTCAACAATAATCGTTTTTATAACTTGCGTTATAAAGATGAAAACAAAGTAACAAAAAGCTAGAGTTTAGCAAATGAGCTAATCTTACTCTTTATCGGAGAGTTTGATCCTGGCTCAGGACGAACGCTGGCGGCGTGCCTAATACATGCAAGTCGAGCGGACTTAAAAAGCTTGCTTTTTAAGTTAGCGGCGGACGGGTGAGTAACACGTGGGCAACCTGCCTGTAAGACTGGGATAACTTCGGGAAACCGGAGCTAATACCGGATAATCCTTTTCTACTCATGTAGAAAAGCTGAAAGACGGTTTACGCTGTCACTTACAGATGGGCCCGCGGCGCATTAGCTAGTTGGTGAGGTAACGGCTCACCAAGGCGACGATGCGTAGCCGACCTGAGAGGGTGATCGGCCACACTGGGACTGAGACACGGCCCAGACTCCTACGGGAGGCAGCAGTAGGGAATCTTCCGCAATGGACGAAAGTCTGACGGAGCAACGCCGCGTGAGTGATGAAGGTTTTCGGATCGTAAAACTCTGTTGTTAGGGAAGAACAAGTACGAGAGTAACTGCTCGTACCTTGACGGTACCTAACCAGAAAGCCACGGCTAACTACGTGCCAGCAGCCGCGGTAATACGTAGGTGGCAAGCGTTGTCCGGAATTATTGGGCGTAAAGCGCGCGCAGGCGGTCCTTTAAGTCTGATGTGAAAGCCCACGGCTCAACCGTGGAGGGTCATTGGAAACTGGGGGACTTGAGTGCAGAAGAGAAGAGTGGAATTCCACGTGTAGCGGTGAAATGCGTAGAGATGTGGAGGAACACCAGTGGCGAAGGCGACTCTTTGGTCTGTAACTGACGCTGAGGCGCGAAAGCGTGGGGAGCAAACAGGATTAGATACCCTGGTAGTCCACGCCGTAAACGATGAGTGCTAAGTGTTAGAGGGTTTCCGCCCTTTAGTGCTGCAGCAAACGCATTAAGCACTCCGCCTGGGGAGTACGGCCGCAAGGCTGAAACTCAAAGGAATTGACGGGGGCCCGCACAAGCGGTGGAGCATGTGGTTTAATTCGAAGCAACGCGAAGAACCTTACCAGGTCTTGACATCTCCTGACAATCCTAGAGATAGGACGTTCCCCTTCGGGGGACAGGATGACAGGTGGTGCATGGTTGTCGTCAGCTCGTGTCGTGAGATGTTGGGTTAAGTCCCGCAACGAGCGCAACCCTTGATCTTAGTTGCCAGCATTTAGTTGGGCACTCTAAGGTGACTGCCGGTGACAAACCGGAGGAAGGTGGGGATGACGTCAAATCATCATGCCCCTTATGACCTGGGCTACACACGTGCTACAATGGATGGTACAAAGGGCAGCAAAACCGCGAGGTCGAGCCAATCCCATAAAACCATTCTCAGTTCGGATTGTAGGCTGCAACTCGCCTACATGAAGCTGGAATCGCTAGTAATCGCGGATCAGCATGCCGCGGTGAATACGTTCCCGGGCCTTGTACACACCGCCCGTCACACCACGAGAGTTTGTAACACCCGAAGTCGGTGGGGTAACCTTTTAGGAGCCAGCCGCCTAAGGTGGGATAGATGATTGGGGTGAAGTCGTAACAAGGTAGCCGTATCGGAAGGTGCGGCTGGATCACCTCCTTTCTAAGGAAAAATGGAATTCGTTCCATTCACAGATTGTTGATGATTTTGTTGTTCAGTTTTGAGAGAGCAATGCTTTCTTATATGGGCCTATAGCTCAGCTGGTTAGAGCGCACGCCTGATAAGCGTGAGGTCGATGGTTCGAGTCCATTTAGGCCCACCATATAACATAAAGTAAAGATGAAGGGGCCTTAGCTCAGCTGGGAGAGCGCCTGCCTTGCACGCAGGAGGTCAGCGGTTCGATCCCGCTAGGCTCCACCAATTTTTTTTGTTCTTTGAAAACTAAATCATATAGAAGAAAAACCAAGAAAGAAACCGAGTAATCGCCATCTTAGATTCTCTATTTAATAGAAGAATTTCAGGGTAAAGAGTAACATCTTTAGCCGAAACAAGTTAAGTTAGAAAGGGCGCACGGTGGATGCCTTGGCACTAGGAGCCGATGAAGGACGGTACTAACACCGATATGCTTCGGGGAGCTGTAAGTAAGCTTTGATCCGGAGATTTCCGAATGGGGGAACCCACTATCCGTAATGGGATAGTATCGTTACTTGAATACATAGAGTAACAGAAGGCAGACCCGGGGAACTGAAACATCTAAGTACCCGGAGGAAGAGAAAGCAAACGCGATTCCCTGAGTAGCGGCGAGCGAAACGGGATTAGCCCAAACCAAGAGGCTTGCCTCTTGGGGTTGTAGGACACTCTACATGGAGTTACAAAGGAACGGGGTAGATGAATAGGTCTGGAAAGGCCAGTCATAGAAGGTAAAAACCCTGTAGTCGAAACTTCGTTCCCTCCTGAGTGGATCCTGAGTACGGCGGGACACGTGAAATCCCGTCGGAAGCAGGGAGGACCATCTCCCAAGGCTAAATACTCCCTAGTGACCGATAGTGAACCAGTACCGTGAGGGAAAGGTGAAAAGCACCCCGGAAGGGGAGTGAAATAGATCCTGAAACCGTGTGCCTACAAGTAGTTAGAGCCCATTAATGGGTGATAGCGTGCCTTTTGTAGAATGAACCGGCGAGTTACGATTACATGCGAGGTTAAGTTGAAGAGACGGAGCCGCAGCGAAAGCGAGTCTGAATAGGGCGTAATAGTATGTGGTCGTAGACCCGAAACCAGGTGATCTACCCATGTCCAGGGTGAAGTCCAGGTAACACTGGATGGAGGCCCGAACCCACGCACGTTGAAAAGTGCGGGGATGAGGTGTGGGTAGCGGAGAAATTCCAATCGAACTTGGAGATAGCTGGTTCTCTCCGAAATAGCTTTAGGGCTAGCCTCAAGGTAAGAGTATTGGAGGTAGAGCACTGTTTGGACTAGGGGCCCCCATCGGGTTACCGAATTCAGACAAACTCCGAATGCCAAATACTTATCCTTGGGAGTCAGACTGCGAGTGATAAGATCCGTAGTCAAGAGGGAAACAGCCCAGACCACCAGCTAAGGTCCCAAAGTATACGTTAAGTGGAAAAGGATGTGGAGTTGCTTAGACAACCAGGATGTTGGCTTAGAAGCAGCCACCATTTAAAGAGTGCGTAATAGCTCACTGGTCGAGTGACTCTGCGCCGAAAATGTACCGGGGCTAAACGTATCACCGAAGCTGTGGATTGACATCTAGTGATGTCAGTGGTAGGAGAGCGTTCTAAGGGCGTTGAAGCTAGACCGTAAGGACTGGTGGAGCGCTTAGAAGTGAGAATGCCGGTATGAGTAGCGAAAGATGAGTGAGAATCTCATCCACCGAATGCCTAAGGTTTCCTGAGGAAGGCTCGTCCACTCAGGGTTAGTCGGGACCTAAGCCGAGGCTGAAGAGCGTAGGCGATGGACAACAGGTTGATATTCCTGTACCACCTTATGAATCGTTTGAGCGATGGGGGGACGCAGGAGGATAGGGTAAGCGTGCTGTTGGATTAGCACGTCCAAGCAGTTAGGCTGGTAATGAGGCAAATCCCATTACCGTGAAGGCGGAGCTGTGACGGCGAGGGAAATATAGTACCGAAGTTCCTGATTCCACACTGCCAAGAAAAGCCTCTAGCGAGATTCAAGGTGCCCGTACCGCAAACCGACACAGGTAGGCGAGGAGAGAATCCTAAGGTGAGCGAGAGAACTCTCGTTAAGGAACTCGGCAAAATGACCCCGTAACTTCGGGAGAAGGGGTGCTCTTTTGGGTGCAAGCCCGAGAGAGCCGCAGTGAATAGGCCCAGGCGACTGTTTAGCAAAAACACAGGTCTCTGCGAAGCCGTAAGGCGAAGTATAGGGGCTGACACCTGCCCGGTGCTGGAAGGTTAAGAGGAGGGGTTAGCGTTCGCGCGAAGCTCTGAATTGAAGCCCCAGTAAACGGCGGCCGTAACTATAACGGTCCTAAGGTAGCGAAATTCCTTGTCGGGTAAGTTCCGACCCGCACGAAAGGTGTAACGATCTGGGCACTGTCTCAACGAGAGACTCGGTGAAATTATAGTACCTGTGAAGATGCAGGTTACCCGCGACAGGACGGAAAGACCCCGTGGAGCTTTACTGTAGCCTGATATTGAATTTTGGTACAGCTTGTACAGGATAGGTAGGAGCCTTGGAAGCCGGAGCGCCAGCTTCGGTGGAGGCATTGGTGGGATACTACCCTGGCTGTATTGACATTCTAACCCGCACCCCTTATCGGGGTGGGAGACAGTGTCAGGTGGGCAGTTTGACTGGGGCGGTCGCCTCCTAAAAAGTAACGGAGGCGCCCAAAGGTTCCCTCAGAATGGTTGGAAATCATTCGTAGAGTGTAAAGGCACAAGGGAGCTTGACTGCGAGACCTACAAGTCGAGCAGGGACGAAAGTCGGGCTTAGTGATCCGGTGGTTCCGCATGGAAGGGCCATCGCTCAACGGATAAAAGCTACCCCGGGGATAACAGGCTTATCTCCCCCAAGAGTCCACATCGACGGGGAGGTTTGGCACCTCGATGTCGGCTCATCGCATCCTGGGGCTGTAGTCGGTCCCAAGGGTTGGGCTGTTCGCCCATTAAAGCGGTACGCGAGCTGGGTTCAGAACGTCGTGAGACAGTTCGGTCCCTATCCGTCGTGGGCGTAGGAAATTTGAGAGGAGCTGTCCTTAGTACGAGAGGACCGGGATGGACGCACCGCTGGTGTACCAGTTGTCTTGCCAAAGGCATAGCTGGGTAGCTATGTGCGGAAGGGATAAGTGCTGAAAGCATCTAAGCATGAAGCCCCCCTCAAGATGAGATTTCCCATAGCGTAAGCTAGTAAGATCCCTGAAAGATGATCAGGTTGATAGGTTTGAGGTGGAAGCGTGGTGACACGTGGAGCTGACAAATACTAATAGATCGAGGACTTAACTAAAATAGGAAAGCGGAAGAAGCTTTGGCTTCTGCAGCTGGACATGAATGATTGCTTGGTTCTTGTTTTTCTTCGAAGATGATTTAGTTTTGAGAGAACAACTCATAAAAACATAATAGTCTGGTGGCGATAGCGAGAAGGTCACACCCGTTCCCATACCGAACACGGAAGTTAAGCTTCTCAGCGCCGATGGTAGTTGGGGGCTCTCCCCCTGTGAGAGTAGGACGTCGCCAGGCACTTTAAAAAAAGCATCTAGTTTAACTAGGTGCTTTTTGTTTTTTATTAAGCTTGGCGCCTTTGCATGGCATAATGAGCATCTTTTAACTTATGAATAAAAAATTTATATTTTGTATCACTTGTCTTCGTATTCAACATTTCATGTTCACATTCAGTACAAATCAGTGACTGATACAGATGTATACCTGTTATTTTTTGCTGATCGCAAAATAAACATTTCTCCACATAAGGCTGGATGATTTTCTGCGAATTTATACTCACTGGCTCCACCTCCCTAAAAACAGTCTTGCCAATAATAAATACATGCATACAAAATTCAGATAATTTTAAATTTACCTTTACTTTAAAATAGGTGGCTAAAACACGCATTTTATTCATAGTCAGGCAATGGTACAATAAAATAGAGTTAAAAGGAAATGAGGAAGAACAGTGCATGAAATGACGCCTTTATATAATAGATTGGAAGAGTTTATTCAGAATAAACCTATTTCTTTTCATGTCCCAGGGCATAAAAATGGTTCTTTAATGGACAAACATAACTTGTTAAAGAATGCATGGAACTTTGATGTAACAGAGCTTAACGGGCTAGATGACTTGCATTCAGCAAGTGGGGTAATATTGGAGGCAGAGAAACTGCTAGCAGCTTTATATAACACAAAAAAAAGCTTTTTTTTGGTTAATGGCTCAACAGTAGGCAATTTAGCTATGATTATGTCTGCTGTGAATGAAGGAGACCAAATCCTTGTACAAAGGAACAGTCATAAATCTATTATGAATGGCATTAAACTCACAAAGGCAAAACCTATTCTGCTTAATCCGAGCTATGATTTAGAGTGGAAAGTAGAAGGGACTGTTTCATGTGAAACAATTTTAGAAGCAATAAAAAAATATCCGAGTGCAAAGGTTCTTATTCTCACCTCACCCAATTATTATGGAATGATTGGAGAGTTAGGAAGAATAATTGAAATAGCTCACAAGCATGGGGTAACAGTATTAGTAGACGAGGCTCATGGAGCCCATTTTGCTGGCTCAGCTCACTTTCCTCCGTCTGCTGTAGAATTAGGCGCGGACATAGTTGTCCAATCTGCACATAAAACACTACCTGCATTAACGATGGGTTCATATCTCCATTTCAACTCAGAACGGGTTTCTTTAAATAAACTGCAAATGTATTTAAGCATCCTTCAGTCAAGTAGCCCATCTTATTTAATTATGGCATCCCTTGATTTGGCGAGAAGTTATTTGGGTACTTATAAGGAAGAAGACTTTATATACTTATTAGAAAAGCTTCAAAAGTTTAAAGCTGAATTGTCAACATTAAGTCAACTGAAAGTAATGAATTATGGAAACAAAGCTGGTGACCCTCTAAAATTAACTATTCAAAGCAGGTGTAAGTTAACAGGTTTTGAACTTCAAGAGAAGTTTGAGGAAGCTGGAGTCTATTGTGAAATGGCTGATTTACATAATGTCTTGCTTGTATTGCCTTTGCTGAAGAACAAGATGTCATATCCTTTTGAAGATGCTTTTGAGAAAATTAAGAAGGCTGTAAGTCCATATAAGGCGTTGAATTTGCCAGTGGAGGAAGATAAAGGTGCAGCTATAAATCTATATACTAATATAGTAGAATTAAAGATAAATGAATTGGAGCAACCTAAGTACTCTAAACACGAAATTTTATTAGAAGATTCAATAGACAAAATTAACGCAGATTCTATTATCCCTTATCCACCAGGTGTACCATTGCTGATGCCGGGAGAAGTAATTACTGGTAAACATATTGAAACATTAAAGGTGCTTGTAGCTAATGGCTGTAAGTTTCAAGGGAATTCATCTATATATGAAGGCAGAATTGCAGTTTTTATAAAGAAGTAAGGAGAATAACATGACAAGAGGTATTTTTATAACAATGGAAGGGCCAGAGGGCGCCGGAAAAACAACCATTTTAGAGATGCTGTATAAACACTACAAAGACAAAGGCATCAAGATTGTAAAGACAAGAGAGCCTGGAGGAATTAGGATTGCCGAAAAAATCCGCGAGATTATATTAAACCCTGACCATACAGAGATGGATGGAAGGACAGAGGCGTTATTATATGCTGCTGCTAGAAGACAGCATTTAGTTGAAAAGGTTATACCAGCATTAGCAGAAGGCAGTATTGTTCTTTCTGACCGCTTCATAGACAGTTCTCTTGCTTATCAGGGTTATGCCAGGGGGATAGGCATAGAAGAAATATGGAAGATAAATGAGTTTGCCATTGGCGGTGTAATGCCTGATTTAACCCTGTATTTTGACCTTGATCCAGAACTAGGGCTAGCAAGAATAAATAAATCAAATGAACGGGAAATAAATAGGCTTGATCTAGAGCAATTGGATTTCCATAAGCGTGTCCAAGCAGGATATTACAAAGTTATCGAGAAGTTTCCTGAAAGGCTGCATAAACTAGAAGCTTCACAAAGCATAGAGGATGTATTTGAACAAGCTCAACAAGCCATTAATCAGGTATTGAACAGAAACAGGTAAAGTGAGCTTTCATTTTTCCATTTATATATGCCTGTTTAATTATTTATTGTTATAATAGGAAAAAGCAGTAATTCTGGTAAAACTATAATAAAGGGGTTGGATAAAATGAAGTTAATTTTAACAGTAATCCAAGATAAAGACAGTGCTAAGTTATTGAATGCCCTTGTAGAACATAACTTTAGAGCTACTAAATTAGCTAGTACCGGGGGATTTTTGAAATCTGGGAATACAACCTTTATGATAGGGACAGAAGATATACGCGTGGAAAAAGCTTTGCAAATAATAAAAGAAAACTGCCAATCACGTGATCAGTTAGTTGCCCCTGTTTCACCTATGGGAGGAAATGCTGATTCGTATGTACCGTATCCTGTTGAGGTGGAGGTAGGTGGAGCAACTGTATTCGTGCTGCCTGTTGAACAGTTCAAGCAATTCTAAGGCTTAAGAATATGGTTGGAACTTAAATATATTACCTCTATATATAAAGGATATTTTTAATGATGCTTTTATCGGAGGAAAAAAATGAAAATAAATAAAGACATTCGTGTGAGTACAGATGCTACTAAGCAAGAGATAAAAAGCGGACAAGTGGAAACGAAATTTAGGGAGCTTGTCACAAGGCAGAGTGAAAAGCTTCAATCTGGTCAACTGCAAACATTGATAAAGAGTATAGATGATACTGGCAACAGATTGGGCAGGTCACAAAATCTTAAGGATTTAAACAAGTTCAAATCGCTGGTCAAGCAGTTTGTAAAGGAAGCAGTAGATTACGGCATCGGATTGAAAAAAGATAAATCATGGGATCACTTCGGACAAGGCCGAGATTTGAGTGTTGTTCAGGTTGTGGATGAAAAGCTTGTCGAGCTTACTGAAGAAGTGATGAGTAAAGAAAAAAACAGCCTGAACATTTTAGGGAAAATAGGAGAAATTAAAGGCCTATTAATTAATATATATATGTAAGAGAGTGATCGTGTTGATAAAAACATGGGAACAGCTTGAACAGGAGCAGCCAATTGTTCTAAGAATGGTCCGAAACAGTCTGAAAAAGGACCGACTTGCACATGCTTATCTGTTTGAAGGAATGAGAGGAACTGGCAAAAAGGAAGTCAGCCAAATTCTTACGAAAAGCATACTTTGTACAAGGTTAATAGACGGTTATAAGCCTTGTGAGGAATGCTCTAATTGCAAACGAATAAATAACAGCAACCATCCGGACGTACATATTGTCGAACCGGATGGTTTGTCCATAAAGAAAAACCAGATTCAAAGCCTGCAGGAGGAGTTCTCCAAAACAGGGGTAGAATCAAAACAGAAGATTTATGTAATTGTACATGCTGATAAAATGACTACGAATGCAGCAAACAGTCTGCTGAAATTCCTGGAAGAACCACATGCAGAAACTACAGCAATCCTTTTGACTGAACAAATACATCAGATTCTCCCGACCATTTTATCGAGGTGCCAAGTCTTATCCTTTACTCCTCTTTCCCCAATAAAAATGCAGGAGCAGCTTATAGCAAATGGAATGAAAGCAAGTGGAGCGCCATTAATTGCGCAGATCACTAATGATTATGATGAAGCGTTTCGACTAAGTTCTGATGAATGGTTTGTACAAGCGCAAAAAATAGTGGTAAAATTGTATATGACTCTTAAAGGAAATCCTTTAGAAGCATTAGTTTCCCTTCAAAGAGAGTGGTTTGTTCATTTCAAAGAGAAAGATCAGTATGATAGGGGATTGGATTTACTGTTGCTGCTGTTTAAGGATTTATTATATATTCAACTAGGCAAGCAGGAGCAAATAGTCTATATAAATGATCGGCAACAGTTAGAAGAGCTTGCGCTTAAATCATCATCCCAAATGCTGACAGAGCAAATGACGTCCATCTTTGAAGCTAAACGAAAGCTGCAGGGTAATATGAATCCACAGTTATTGATGGAACAGCTTGTATTGAAGCTGCAGGAGGGATCTTCAGTTGTATAATGTTGTAGGAATCCGCTTTAAAAAAGCTGGAAAAATATATTACTTTGATCCGAATGATATGGATATCCAAAAAGGGGATTTCGTAATCGTAGAGACAGTGCGTGGAGTGGAATATGGAAAAGTTGTCATTGCTCCCAAGCAGGTTGACGAAAATGATGTAGTCTTACCTCTTAAAAAGGTACTCCGAGTCGCGGATCAGAAAGACCAATTAATTGTAGAGGAAAACCGGATTGCGGCAAAAGAAGCATATGAAGTTTGTTGTGAGAAGGTCAATCTGCATGAGTTAGATATGAAGCTTGTAGATGTAGAATATACATTTGATCGCAATAAAGTAATTTTTTATTTTACCGCAGACGGCAGAGTCGATTTTCGTGAACTCGTAAAGGATCTAGCTTCGATTTTCAGGACTAGAATTGAGCTGCGCCAGATTGGTGTTCGCGATGAGGCAAAAATGCTGGGCGGCATCGGTCCATGTGGTAGAATGCTTTGCTGTTCAACATTTTTAGGCGATTTTGAGCCAGTATCAATTAAAATGGCTAAAGACCAAAATCTTTCCCTAAATCCAACCAAAATATCAGGACTTTGCGGCAGACTTATGTGCTGTCTTAAATATGAGAACGATGAATATGAGTCTGCAAAAGAACAGCTTCCAGATTTGGGTGAGTGGATTAATACACCTGATGGAAGAGGTAAAGTAGTAGGTTTAAATATATTAGAACGTGTACTCCAAGTGGAAATTTCTGAACAAGAACGAGTGCTTGAATATACATTAGAAGAAATACTGCAAAAAGATACTGTTTCAGTTCAATCCACGGACTAATGAGGTGGCAGAGTGGATAAAAAAGAAATTTTTGATTCAGTAATTAATATGGAGAGTCAAATCGGCCATTTATATCAGCAATTAGGTGAGCTAAAGCAGCATGTGGCAGAACTGATTGAAGAAAATAATACATTGAAGCTGGAAAACGAAAATTTAAGAAGACATTTGGAGAGCCAGTCACAAAAAGAGAAGGAACAAAAGGAACAGACGAAAAAGAAAAATCGAAAGTCCACCAAGATTTTGGAAGAAAAGAATATGGATATTGGCGAAGGATATGACAATCTAGCGAGGCTTTATCAAGAGGGTTTTCATATTTGTAACCTTCATTTCGGAAGTCCAAGAAAAGATGGAGATTGTTTGTTCTGTCTATCCTTCCTTAATAAAAAATAGGGTGTGTCCTTCTAAATAGGGCACCCTATTTTTTTAGCTGTTAATGATTACAGCAAGATAATTAGAGAATGATTATGATAATATTTGCTTAGGCTAGTATTATGGAATACATATATAGATGGAGGTAACAAATTGGTTCAGCTAGTAGGAGATGAAAGGCTTGATTACTTGTTGGCAGAGAAGCTTAAGATTATTCAAAGTCCAACTGTGTTTTCGTTTTCTTTAGATGCCGTATTATTGGCAAACTTTGCAACTGTTCCTATTGCGAAAGGAAAAATTGTAGATCTTTGCAGTGGAAATGGTGTAATTCCGTTATTTTTAAGTTTGAGAACGAGAGGCTCTATAATAGGAGTGGAAATTCAGGAACGGTTATATGATATGGCTTGCAGAAGTGTTGCCTATAATAACTTAGAAGAAAAAATAAAGATGGTAAATGGTGATATTAAAGAAGCTCCTGCGCAGCTTGGGTTTGAAAAATATGATGCTGTTACTTGCAACCCTCCGTATTTCCAAACAGATTCTGTTGATGAAAGGAATACAAACGAACATTTGGCTATTGCACGACATGAGATTCTTTGCACGCTTGAGGATGCAATTCGAGCTGCAAGTCAGCTTGTTAAGCAGGGAGGAAAGGTTTCATTTGTGCACAGACCAGGAAGACTGCTTGATATTATTACATTAATGAGAGCATATCGACTAGAGCCAAAGCGGATAAGGTTTGTATATCCAAAGGAAGGAAAAGAAGCAAATATCCTGCTAGTCGAGGGAATAAAGGATGGCAAGCCGGACTTGAAAATACTGCCCCCTTTATATGTGTATAAAGGGTTAAATGAGTATACAGAGGAAATGAGCCGAATTTTGTATGGAGACAGCTAATCATTATTTTTATGTCTTACTTTGCAGAGATAATACTTATTATGCTGGATACACAAATAATCTGGAAAAACGCATTAAAACACATAATGAAGGAAAAGGCGCCAAGTATACTAGGGCAAGAAGGCCAGTCCAGTTAATTTATAAGGAAGTTTTTGCAGATAAATCTCAGGCTTTGAAGGCAGAATATGCTTTTAAACAATTGAGCAGGAAAGAAAAAGAGTCTTATATGAGGAAGGAAATTGGTGTTGAACATGTGGCAGCAAAAAAGCTATAAGAATGATAATGGTCTTCTTTATTTAGTCCCTACTCCAATAGGCAACTTGGAAGACATGAGTTTTCGGGCTGTAAGAATTTTGAAAGAAGCAGATGTAATTGCAGCAGAGGATACGAGGAATACAAAGAAACTGTGCAATCATTTTGAAATAACGACCCCAATCGTAAGCTATCATGAACATAATAAAGAAACGAGCGGCCGCAAGCTGATTGAATCATTGCAAGCTGGTAAAACAATAGCCTTAGTCAGCGATGCTGGAATGCCAACCATCGCAGACCCTGGGTATGAGCTTGTAGTGGCAGCAGTAGAAAGCAAGCTTCCTGTCGTTCCACTGCCTGGTGCAAATGCAGCCTTAACTGCTTTAATAGCATCAGGTTTGCCGACACACCCTTTTTATTTCTATGGTTTTCTTAACCGACAAAAAAAAGAGAAGAAAAAGGAGCTAGAGGCGTTAAAGAAAATTTCTGGAACTGTATTGCTATATGAATCTCCTCACAGGTTAAAGGAAACCTTACAGTTGATTAGAGAAATTCTCGGCAACAGAAATATCTCCCTTTGCAGGGAATTAACAAAAATCTTCGAGGAATTTATCAGAGGAACAGTAGATGAAGTTATCGAATGGGCAAATTCAGATGAGATACGAGGCGAATTTTGCATCGTTATTGAAAAGGGAGCTGCAGAAGAGGATCAGGACGAGCAATGGTGGATGAACTTAACAATTGTTGAGCATGTAAATCATTATATTGAAACAGATGGCCTGCAGGCAAAAGAGGCAATTAAGCGTACAGCTGTCGACAGAAGCATGCCTAAGCGGGAAGTATACCAAGAATATCATATAGATTAAAAAAAGCATGGAGCTCATCCCTTGAGCTGCCATGCTTTTTTATTATTACTTAGAAAGTTCAAACGAACTTTTGATTTCATTTATAAGCTGTTCTGCACCTTCACGGCTTAGGATTAGTTTACCGCCTGCTAATGACAGGTTATCATCAGAAACTTCACCAGTAACTTGGCAAGTCATGTTAGGTTTATATTTTTTCAAGATGATTTTTTCATCATCCACATAAATTTCTAAAGCATCTTTCTCAGCAATTCCTAATGTACGTCTTAATTCGATAGGTATTACAACACGACCTAATTCGTCAACTTTACGAACAATTCCAGTAGATTTCATTTCCTTTTCTCCTCCCGATGAACCTTATATATATTTTTTTCGCTAATATTCGACAAATTTCTTTGTTTGTATATATAATACCAGCCATTCCCATATACGTCAATTATTTTATTTTTAAATTGAGATAATTCCATGAAAAACCTATATTTATAGGTTAAACAGCATATTATATATACTTTTAATACCAAAATAAGTGTATAAATGTAAAATGAATTAGAGCCAAAATTGAGAAATGTATTAAAGAGAATTCGACAAAACTCAACATTTTAATGTCGAATCAGCCATTCATTATAGTGAACAAAAATGAGGAGCAGAGAAGCATGCGGCCAGTTGCAAAAACTTTGGATTTTGGGTATATTTTGATGGTATGTAAGGGCACAATGGCAATGATTAGCTGCCATTTTTTATGGCATTTCTTCATTATGTAAGGAAGTCTACAAATATACCATAAAATTTCCGATGCAATTATATGTCTTGTAGTTTTAAGATTAGTGTAAGTATTGATACAATAAGAATTATGCATATTACATAGCATTATTGAATTAGGAGGGAAAAAACGTTGAAAGAGCAAGAAACTTTCTATATAACAACCCCAATATATTATCCTAGCGGGAATCTTCATATTGGACATGCATACACAACGGTTGCTGGGGATGCAATGGCTAGATATAAGCGATTAAAGGGCTTTGATGTTCGTTATTTAACTGGGACTGATGAGCATGGCCAAAAAATCCAGCGAAAAGCAGAAGAAGCAGGTATTACGCCTCAACAATATGTAGACGGAATTGTTGCAGGAATAAAAGAACTTTGGGATATGATGGATATCTCATATGATGATTTCATCCGTACGACAGAAAAAAGACATACAGAAGTAGTTAGCAAAATGTTCCAAAAACTTGTCGATCAAGGTGATATTTACTTGGATGAATATCAAGGATGGTACTCTGTTTCTGATGAAACATATTATACAGAACTTCAGCTTGTAGACCCTGTATATGATGAAAATGGTAAAGTCATCGGCGGAAAAAGCCCTGACAGTGGTCATCCTGTGGAGCTTGTAAAAGAAGAATCCTACTTCTTCCGTATGGGCAAGTATGCAGATCGACTTCTGAAGTTTTATGAAGAGAATCCTGGGTTCATTCAGCCAGAATCACGCAAAAATGAAATGATTAATAACTTTATTAAGCCAGGCCTTGAAGATCTAGCTGTTTCCCGTACAACATTTGACTGGGGAATTAAAGTTCCTGGAGATCCAAAACACGTTGTATATGTTTGGATTGATGCGTTGTCCAATTATATTACAGCACTAGGATATGGTTCAGATAACGATTCACTTTATCAGAAATTCTGGCCTGCAAATGTCCATTTAGTTGGGAAGGAAATCGTACGTTTTCATACAATTTACTGGCCAATCATGCTGATGGCATTAGATTTGCCGCTTCCTAACAAAGTGTTTGCTCATGGTTGGATTTTGATGAAAGACGGAAAGATGTCCAAATCAAAAGGCAATGTTGTTAATCCGGTAACATTAATTGAAAGATATGGACTTGACGCATTGCGTTATTATTTACTTCGTGAAGTGCCATTCGGTTCTGACGGTGTATTCACTCCAGAGGGATTTGTTGAAAGAGTGAATTTTGATTTAGCGAATGATTTAGGAAACCTGTTAAACAGAACAGTTGCTATGATCAACAAGTATTTTGACGGAGTTATTCCTGAATACAAAGGTTCTGAAGGTGGCTTTGAAAAGTCACTAGTAGAAGCTCATCAGGAAACGAAAGCACTGTACGAGAGTCATATGGATAATATGGAGTTTTCGGTTGTGTTAACGAATTTATGGCAGCTTGTCAGCAGAAACAATAAATATATTGATGAAACTCAACCATGGGTATTGGCGAAGGAAGGAAAAACGGATGAGCTTGCAACAGTAATGGTTCATCTAGCTGAATCCTTAAGACGTATTGCTGTCCTTTTAAAACCATTCTTAACAAAAACACCGGATAAGATCTTCCAGCAGCTGAATGTTCAGGAAGAACAGTTAAAAACATGGGCAAGCCTTGACCAGTTCGGTGTAATCCCTGCAGGAACAAAGGTAGAAAAAGGAGAACCTATCTTCCCAAGACTTGATATCGCAGAGGAAGTAGAATACATCAAAAAAGAGATGCAAGGACCTGCTGCTGAAGAGAAGAAGGAATCACAGCCGGCTGAGAAGCAAGAAGTTCCTGAGTCGGAAGAAATTACTATTGATGATTTTATGAAAGTGGATTTACGAGTAGCGCAAGTTCTTCAGGCAGAACCTGTGAAAAAAGCAGACAAGCTGCTGAAGCTTCAACTGGATTTAGGTTATGAGCAAAGACAAGTAGTCTCAGGTATTGCTCAATATTATAAACCAGAGGAATTAGTCGGCAAAAGAGTAATTTGTGTTACAAATTTGAAGCCTGTTAAGCTGAGAGGAGAATTATCTCAAGGTATGATTCTTGCAGGTAGCCAAGATGGTGTTCTAGCACTTGCTTCTGTTGCTGAATCGCTTCCATTAGGCTCAAAAGTTAAATAAAAACTGGTTGAAAAACATAGGAATTGCACTTAAGATGCATATTTCTATGTTTTTCTTTCAAAATAGAGGATATTTAGTCAGCAAGTTGGGGAATAGAAAATAAACATGAATAATTATGGATAAAGAAAGGGTTTCAATATGTTATTTGACACACATACACATTTAAATGCAGAACAATTTAATGACGATTTAGAAGAAGTAATCGGCAGGGCAATGGAAGCTGGAATGGAAAAAATGATCGTAGTCGGCTTTGATCGTCCAACGATTAAAAGGGCCATGGAATTAATCGAGCGTTATGATTTTATATATGCAAGTGTCGGCTGGCATCCTGTTGATGCAATTGACATGACTGAGGAAGATTTAGAATGGATTGAATCATTGGCTAAACATCCAAAAGTTGTAGCAATTGGGGAAATGGGCTTAGATTATCACTGGGATAAATCACCAAAAGATGTCCAAAAGGAAGTATTCAGAAAGCAAATTCACTTGGCAAAAAAAGTGAAGCTTCCAATTGTTATTCATAACAGGGAAGCAACTGCTGATATTGTTGAGATTCTCAAGGAAGAAGGCGCAGCGGAAGTTGGTGGAATTATGCACTGCTATGGAGGAAGTGTCGAGACTGCAAAGGAATGCATCGACATGAATTTTTATATTTCATTAGGTGGGACTGTCACTTTTAAAAACGCTAGAAAGCCGAAGGAAGCAGCAGCAGCAATTCCGTTGGACAAGCTGCTTATTGAGACAGATTGCCCTTACCTTGCGCCAACACCACATCGCGGCAAAAGAAATGAACCAAGCTATGTGAAGCTTGTAGCAGAAGAAATCGCAGCAATAAAAGGAATTAGTTATGAGGAAGTTGCTGCCAAAACAACAGAAAATGCAAAAAAATTATTCGGCATAAAATGATAAGAGATGGTGTCGAATCATTGAAAAGCTTGTCCTAATATTACTTTGTTCTAAGAAGTTCTACATTGCTTCCTTTTCTCATAGAATGTTCATGTCGAGATTTCTTTCTTTCCTTTCATGGAGTTTTTTTGCATAATAGGAGATACGTTCAAAGAATGTAGAAGGGTTGACAGCAGACACGATACTCTATATAATCACTCCGAGAGAAAAGGAGGCGTTTTTCATCGTAATCCAAAACATGAAAAGCCTGTTTTCCAAGTCTTTGAGCAGAAAGAAATGGCCCATTATTATTGCTAGCTTCATAGTTTTTCTAAGTGGTTTAGGATTTGTTGTTTACGAATCAACGAAAAAAACTGTGGCGCTGTCATTAGATGGGAAAGAGAAGGTCATCGAAACGCACTCATCCACTATTCAAGATATATTTGATGAACTTGATATTGCCATACGCTCAGAAGATGAGGTGTTTCCCACGTTAGACACAAGAGTGGCTGACGAGATGGAGGTTGTTTGGAAGCAAGCAAAACAGGTTGAATTGAGCAAAGACGACGAGAAGAAAACGGTATGGACAACAGCAGAAACGGTTAAGGAGTTTCTCGAGGAACAAAAAATCTCTTTGAATGAACACGATAAGATCAATCAAAAGCAGAATAAGCATATAAAGAACAATATGGAGATTGTTGTACATACTGCATTTCCAGTTACACTAGTAGACGCAGGATCGAAAAAAGAACTATGGTCCACTTCGACTACGGTCGCTGACTTTTTAAAACAACAGGAGATATCACTTACGAAATTAGACCGAGTTGAACCAGATCTAAAGGAAGTAGTGAACAAGAAGGACGTTGTAGAAATTACACGTATAGAAAAGGTCACCGATGTAGTGGAACAACCGATTAATTATGCTGTTGTTACCCAAAAGGATGATAGCCTTGAAAAGGGAACAGAAAAGGTACTAAAGGAAGGTAAAAACGGTCTAAAGTCTAAAACCTTCGAAGTTACTTTAGAAAACGGCAAAGAAGTTTCGAGAGAACTGCTTAGTGAAAAAGAAGTTAAGGAAAAACAGGACAAAGTAGTTGCAGTAGGCACAATTGAAGTTACGCAAATTGCTTCCCGCGGTGAAGATGCCAGCGAAGAAGGCACAGAACTTTACGTTAACTCAACAGCTTATACAGCCAGCTGCAATGGATGCTCGGGACATACTGCTACTGGAATTGACCTCAAATCAAATCCGAATGCAAAAGTAATTGCGGTTGACCCAAGTGTTATTCCGTTAGGAACAAAGGTATATGTTGAAGGCTACGGATACGCGGTAGCCGGTGATACAGGCGGTGCTGTGAAAGGTAAGAAAATCGACGTCTTTTTCCCGACGAAGGCAGAAGCCTATCGATGGGGAAATAAACAGGTAAGAATTAAGATTTTGAAGTAACCTTTTTTAAAGCTTCTTACATGCATGTGTTTGTTAGTGTCTGCAAAAACCTAATACACATTGAACATCTACTATTAGCACATCTTTAACAGAGGAGTTATTCCTCTGTTTTTTTCTTTTGAACGGATTTTGTTGAAAAGAAAAATTTGAGCTATAATAACCTTTAGAATTTCATTTAACTCTTTTCTATAATATATAGACGTTTATTGTTACAAAAATGTTTCATTTTTTTTGCAAAACTTAATTTTTTTTTTGGAGGCTTCATGAAACTTAGAGAAATCATTGTAGTGGAAGGAAGAGATGACACTACCGCTGTCAAAAGAGCAGTCGATGCTGATACAATTGAAACAAATGGTTCTGCCATCAATAAGGCAACAATTGAGGCAATAAAGCTGGCTAATGAAACGAGAGGAGTCATAATACTGACTGATCCAGACTTTCCTGGCCAAAAAATAAGAAATACAATAGAAAAGCACATACCTAATTGTAAACATGCATTCATTGCAAAGGAAAAGGCATTGCATAAGCATGGAAAGGGTGTTGGTGTAGAACATGCCTCAGTGGAAGTGATTAGAGAGGCGCTCAAAGAAGCCCATCACATGGAAGAAAGCATTATAGAGCAAATTACTAAAGAGGACTTACTAGATGCACAGCTGATTGGCGGACCTGGATCGAAGGAACGAAGAGAAAAGCTGGGCAAGATATTAAAAATAGGGTATACAAATGGCAAACAGCTTCATAAAAGGCTGATGATGTTTAACATCTCCAAGCAGGACTTTGCAGCAGCGGTTAATGCTATTTGGCAGGAGGAAAAAGATGTATAAAGATATAGCAACACCAGTAAGAACAAAAGCTATCTTAGAGAAATATGGATTTTCTTTTAAAAAGAGTCTTGGTCAAAACTTTTTAATTGATACGAATATATTAAGAAATATTGTAGACCATGCAGAGTTGTCGGAGTCTTCAGGTGCAATTGAGGTTGGACCAGGAATTGGTGCATTAACAGAACAGCTGGCAAAGCGTGCAAAAAAAGTTGTTGCCTATGAGATTGACCAGCGTCTGTTGCCTATTTTGAGCGAAACGCTTGAGCCATATCCGAATGCTAAGGTGATCCATTCGGACGTACTGAAGGCAAATGTAAAGGAAATGATTGAGGAAGAATTCGCAGGTATTGATGATATTATGCTTGTGGCTAACTTACCTTATTATGTAACTACTCCAATCATTATGAAAATTTTGGAGGAGAACTTGCCGCTGCGCGGAATTGTCGTGATGCTCCAAAAGGAAGTAGCTGACCGTATATCAGCTCGTCCAAGTACGAAGGAATATGGTTCCCTATCAATAGCGATTCAATATTACACAGTTCCAGAGGTTGTAATGATCGTGCCTAAGACAGTATTTGTACCACAACCGAATGTCGATTCTGCTGTCATCAGGCTGACGATTAGGGAAAAGCCTTTAGTTGCAGTTAAAAGTGAGGAATTCTTCTTCCGAGTGACTAGAGCTAGCTTTGCTCAACGGAGAAAAACCATTTTAAATAATTTAACAAGCCAGCTTGAAAATGGTAAGGAGAAAAAAGAAGCGATTATAGCTGCCCTTGAAACTGCTGGAATTGAGCCTTCCAGACGAGGAGAATCTCTTTCTATTGAAGAATTTGCTGCACTTAGCGATGCGCTGTATGATTCGTTTTAAACCGTTAATAAACATTGAAGGACCGGCCCTTTTAATTGAGGGGCCGGTTTCTTTTTTATAGGTGACAGGTGAGGGGGTAAATTGTTCCTCACATCTTTCTGGACTTTTGCATAGTTTAATGAGAGGTAGATAAGAAACATTAGCCCATTCATTAGGCAGGGCGTACTGGAGTGACGACTAGTGAGCATAAACATCATGGATATCGTCGGCAGAAAATCCTATCATTGTGATTTAGCTTTTCGAATTATTGATATAAAGGAAGAAAATGGACGCAAATATGCTGTTTTGTATGGGGAGGATTTCCGTCTCATTGCAGACGCTCCTTTTGATGACTTAATTTCTATCAATAAGCCGATGCAGAGAAAGATGGCGCAAGAGATTCAATTTTTAGAGGAACAATCATTAGCACTATTTAGGCAGGATGTAAACCTGCTGAAAAGGAAACAGGAGTATTCTTCTACAGATGCTTACAGTAAACCAATTAACTATTTTCAAATGCCTGGGAAGGTATTGCATTTGGATGGAGATCCTAACTACTTGAAGAAATGCCTTGATCTATATGAAAAAATAGGAATTCCTGTAACAGGGGTTCATTCTAATGAGAAGGAAATGCCGGGTAAAATCGGGAAGCTCCTTGAGTATTATCGGCCGGATATACTTGTAGTAACCGGCCATGATGCTTATTCTAAGTCATTAGGAGACAAGAAGGACATAAATGCGTACCGCCATTCTAAATATTTTGTGCAAACAGTTATGGAAGCAAGGCGGAGAGTTCCACATCTGGATCAGCTTGTAATTTTCGCAGGAGCTTGCCAATCGCACTTTGAATCCCTTATACATGCAGGAGCAAACTTTGCAAGCTCTCCTTCAAGGGTCAATATTCATGCTCTAGACCCTGTGTATATTGTAGCGAAAATAAGCTATACACCATTCATGGAAAGGGTAAACGTTTGGGATGTGCTGCGAAATACGCTCACAGGGGAAAAAGGGCTTGGTGGTATTGAAACAAAGGGAGTGCTGCGCACAGGCATGCCGTTTAACACGAATGCATCTGAATAGTCTAAGGACTTAAGAAAAGTGTATAATACAGAAAAATCACGATATAGATAACAGGTTTTCTCGAAAAGAGGGAGCTTGTTTTTTTTATTTAGAAAGGCTCCTTTATAAAAAAAACTTTAATACATAATTATGGTAGAATGGGAAAAAATAAAATTGTTGAAAAATAGAAGAAAAATAAGAATAAAAAATATTGACAACTTCTAAAAGAGACTGTTATAATTTATATTTTTGTTTGACTCTATTGTGTCAGTGTGATATACTTTACACAGTGAGGTGGACCGAAAATGGCAAAAACATTATCAGATATAAAAAAAGCTCTTGATTCGAATTTAGGGAAAAGATTGATGCTGAAGGCTAATGGCGGTCGTCGTAAAACGATTGAACGTTCAGGTGTATTGGCTGAAACATATCCCTCTGTGTTTGTGGTAGAGTTAGATCAGGATGAAAATGCATTTGAACGGGTATCGTACAGTTATGCAGATGTTTTAACAGAAACGGTTCAAATTACCTTCTATGAAGATACATCAGGACAAGTTGCTCTAAGCTAATATATATTGTAGAGACTAGCAGTTACCACGTGGTTGCTGCTTTTTTCATGGGGAAAATCTGTGATAACTGGAAATAGAAACAGTACATGAAAAAAAAACAGGGTTACATACTATAACTACCGTGAATAATGAAAGGAGAGGTTTAAGGTTGAGTAGACGAAGAGGAATTATGTCAGAAGGGCTAAAAGAAGAAATTGCAAAAGAACTAGGTTTTTATGATGTTGTCCAAAAGGATGGATGGGGCGGCATCCGAGCTAAGGATGCTGGGAACATGGTCAAGAGGGCAATTGAAATCGCTGAGCAGAGTCTTCTAAATAATCAAAAGTGAATTTTGATTCCTTTAAATTAAATCCTGTTTACAAAAATTAACTATCAAGGATTTATTCACGGCATCAGGTTTAACTCTGCACCCTTTTCACTATAGGGAAGGGTGTAGGGTTAGGTCTTTTTTTGCACCTTTTTTCTAACAAGTAAAAAAGCTAGGAAACGAGCGGAAAAAACATAAATGATTCTTAGTATTTTGCTTTAAATGACATATTTTATGGTAAAATCACTATAGCCATAAAATGCTGTGAATTTATTCATTAAACATAAAGCAATCAATAGTTTGCTTCTTTGTTTTTTGTTTCATACATAGAAGAATTGGGTTATTATATCAGTCATTCTTTTTATTTCCTATTGTGTGGTACAATAGGACGAAAAAGCGGACTTATGAAAATGTTAAGTAGGTGGAAATATTGAAGCTTTTGGTGAAGGCACCAGCTAAAATCAACTTATCGTTGGATGTATTGAGTAAAAGGCCGGATGGCTATCATGAGGTAGAAATGATCATGACAACCATTGACCTTGCAGACAGAATTGAACTTATTCTGGAAGAGAAGGATTCCATAAAGATAAATTCCCTTAATCGATTTGTACCCGATGACCAAAGGAATCTTGCTTATCAAGCAGCAAATCTATTAAAGAAAAAGTTTAATGTTAAAAAGGGAGTTACAATTAAAATTGAAAAGAACATCCCGGTTGCAGCAGGACTTGCAGGGGGAAGCAGCGATGCTGCAGCAGTATTGAGGGGTCTAAACAAGCTGTGGGACCTTCAATTGACCCTTGATGAGCTTGCTGAGATTGGAGCGGAAATCGGCTCTGATGTGAGCTTTTGTGTATATGGGGGCACGGCCCTCGCAACTGGCAGAGGAGAAATGATTAAGGAAATCCCTGCTCCGCCTATTTGCTGGGTAGTGTTGGCCAAGCCCTTTATAGGCGTGTCTACAGCGGATATTTACAAAAAGTTGAATGTCTCGCAAATTAATCACCCTGATACTGAAGGTATGATTGAGTGCATTCGCACAGGCGATTATGAAGCAATGTGCAATAATGTCGGGAATGTACTAGAAGATGTAACGTTAAATCTGTATCCTGAGGTGGCTCAAATAAAGGACCAGATGAAAAAGTTCGGGGCAGATGCAGTATTGATGAGCGGCAGCGGTCCGACTGTCTTTGGATTAATCCAGCATGATTCAAGAATGAACCGTGTATATAATGGATTAAGAGGTTTTTGCGACCAAGTATTTGCAGTCCGCATGATGGGGAATCGTCATACCCTTGATTAAATCCGTATAATACTGTAATATTAACTGTAAAATATTCGGATTTTTGGAGGTTCGCCTTATGAAATTTCGTCGTAGTGAACGTTTAATAGACATGACGAATTATTTATTAGAGCATCCAAGGCAATTAGTTTCCTTATCTTATTTTTCCGAAAGGTATGGTTCTGCTAAATCTTCCATCAGTGAAGACTTAGCGATAATAAAAGAAACCTTTGAGGAAAGAGGAATAGGGATTCTGCAAACATTGCCAGGTGCTGCAGGTGGCGTGAAATATCACGCTAAAGTTAATGAAGAGGAAGCAAAAGCATTCATAGAGGAGCTCTGTCAATTAATAATGAAACCTGACAGGCTGCTTCCTGGTGGATATCTTTATATGACAGATATTCTGGGAGATACGGCTCTTGTACAAAGGGTAGGGAAAATCTTTGCGTCTGCTTTTGCTGAAACAAATATTGATGTTGTCATGACAGTGGCAACAAAAGGGATCCCGCTTGCCTATGCTGTTGCTTCATTCTTGAATGTTCCAGTTGTGATGGTAAGAAGGGACAGTAAAGTAACGGAAGGATCAACAGTGAGCATTAATTATGTATCAGGCTCATCCAAGCGGATTCAAACGATGGTTCTTTCAAAACGAAGCTTAGAGCAAGGCTCCAACGTACTTATTGTCGATGATTTCATGAAGGCAGGCGGCACAGTGAATGGCATGATCAGCCTATTGGATGAATTTAATGCTAACGTTGCCGGTATTGCCGTATTGATTGAGGCGGAAGAAGCGGAGGAAAGGCTTGTTGATGATTATTTGTCATTGGTAAAACTTTCTGGTGTTGATGTTAAAGAAAAGAAAATATCTGTTGAAGTTGGAAATTTTTTTGATAAGAACCAATAGGGGGATAATGAAAATGAAAATTGTACAAACAAATGATGCGCCAGCAGCAATTGGTCCATATTCTCAAGGAATTATTGTCAATAACATGTTCTACAGCTCCGGCCAAATCCCTTTGACTGCAGAAGGAGAATTAGTTACTGGTGACGTACAGGAACAAACACACCAAGTATTTAAAAATCTTGCAGCGGTACTGAAAGAAGCAAATGCTTCTTTTGAAACTGTCGTGAAAGCTACTGTTTTCATTAAAAACATGGATGACTTTGCAGCAATTAATGAAGTGTACGGTCAATATTTTAATGTACATAAACCAGCACGTTCTTGTGTAGAAGTAGCAAGATTGCCTAAAGATGTACTAGTTGAAATTGAAGTAATCGCATTAAGTAAGTAACTTTAGGTAGGAATATGTTAGTTTTTGTAACTAAAGTTAGCGTTTTTTAGGATTTTATCTTAAATATTCTAAAAAATTTTGCTGATTAAGAAGGAGTTATGGAAATTCTGTTGAATTACTTAACTAGATTTTATCTTCTAGTAAAGGTGGTGAACAGAATGGAAGTAACTGACGTAAGACTACGCCGAGTCAATACGGATGGACGAATGAGAGCCATTGCCTCTATTACTCTAGATAATGAGTTTGTTGTTCACGATATTAGGGTCATTGACGGAAATAACGGTTTATTTGTCGCAATGCCTAGCAAACGGACACCAGATGGTGAATTTAGGGATATTGCTCATCCGATTAACTCCGGGACAAGAGGTAAAATCCAGGAAGCTGTTTTAACAGAGTACCACCGTTTAGGTGAATTAGAAGTTGAATTTGAAGAAGCTGGTGCTTCCTAAAGAATAATGAGCAGCTAGAGCCTACTTCCGAAGAGTAAGGCTCTTTTTTTGCGACTACAGATAGTTGAAGCATAATTTTATATAGATATAGAAATAATTTGCACATGTGAATTATTACAGTGGAAAAAAGGTAAGCGGATTCTTAGCATCCGTAAGAAAAGTAAATAAAAAAATCATTGATGAGAAACCCTTATACACCTTATTATTTCAGCTGTTTTTCATATATTTGGATACAAACATTCCTTGAAATCATGCTGTAATTAGGATATATTTTTAATGGATAAAAAGGTTAAATTGGAGGCCCGTTAATGATAAATCGATACGCAGTGATTTTGGCCGCAGGACAAGGAACAAGAATGAAGTCTAAGCTATATAAAGTGCTTCATCCAGTTTGCGGCAAGCCGATGGTGCAGCATGTAGTCGATCAAGTATCAAAGCTTCAAATGGAGCGTATTGTAACTGTTATAGGCCACGGTTCGGATCAAGTTAAAGCACAGCTTGGAGATAAAATCAGTTATGCTTATCAGGCTGAACAGTTAGGAACTGCACACGCAGTTATGCAGGCTAAGGAGTTTCTTCAAGATAAAGAAGGAGTCACAGTCGTTGTTTGCGGCGATACACCTTTGATTACATCGGAGACGTTAGAGGCTCTTTGCAGTTATCATTTAGAAGTTTCCGCTAAAGCAACAGTATTGACTGCAGTTGCAGACGACCCGACAGGTTATGGACGGATTGTACGGAACGATATTGGTGAAGTTGAAAAAATTGTTGAACATAAAGATGCTTCGGATGACGAAAAGAAAATTGTCGAAATAAATACTGGTACGTACTGTTTTGATAATGCAGCTCTGTTTGAGGCATTGAATAATGTCACAAATGAAAATGCTCAAGGGGAGTACTATTTGCCTGATGTCATTGAGATTTTCAAAAAACAAGGTGAAATAGTATCTGCATATAAGACAGAGGACTTTAATGAGACGATTGGCGTGAATGACCGGATTGCATTGGCTGAAGCTGAAAGACTCCTTAAGAAACGTGTCAATGAAGCTCATATGCGCAATGGTGTCACGATTGTAGATCCATCAAATACTTATATCGGCACAGATGTTACGATTGGAAATGATACGGTCATCTTGCCAGGCACAATAATTTCAGGGCAAACAGCTATTGCTTCCGATTGTGTTATTGGACCAAATACGGAAATAAGCAATTGTGTTATTGGAGAAAATACTGAAATCAGGCAATCTGCTGCATTTGACAGCAAAATTGGTTCGAATGTAAATATTGGACCTTTCGCCCATATCCGTCCTGCCTCCGCTATAGGTGATGACGTGAAAATAGGTAATTTTGTTGAAATCAAAAAGGCGGAATTTGGGGACAGAAGCAAAGCTTCCCATTTAAGCTATATCGGTGATGCGACAGTTGGCAGTGATGTCAATATAGGCTGTGGTACGATAACAGTCAATTACGACGGCGAAAATAAGTTTTTGACAACCATAGAAGATGGTGCATTCATTGGCTGTAATTCCAATTTGATAGCACCAGTCAAAGTAGGCAAAGGAGCTTACGTTGCAGCTGGTTCTACTATTACAGATGATGTTCCAGCGGATGCGTTATCCATTGCACGGGCCCGACAAGTTAATAAAGATGAGTACGTGAAAAAGTCAAAGCAAGATTGAAAGAAGTAAAAAGTGGAATAAGAGGGAATTAATCCTGTCTTATTCCTTGCTGAAATTAGGACAAGCTATTAATTAGGAATAAAGCCAGTGGAGGTTCATCATGCTAGTTAAAAATACAGATCCAAACTTAAAGGTATTTACCTTAAATTCCAATCCGGCGTTGGCAGCGGAAATTGCCAAAACAATCGGCGTAGAACTAGGTAAGTGCTCTGTTACACGTTTCAGTGATGGAGAAATTCAAATCAATATTGAAGAGAGCATTCGTGGTTGTGATGTTTATATTATTCAATCAACAAGTTCTCCTGTAAATGAGCACATCATGGAGCTTCTTATCATGATTGATGCTTTAAAACGCGCTTCTGCTAAAACAATTAACTTGGTAATACCTTACTATGGTTATGCACGTCAAGATCGTAAAGCTCGTGCACGTGAACCAATTACAGCTAAGCTGGTAGCGAATCTGTTGGAAACTGCAGGAGCTACTCGTGTTATAACGTTAGACTTGCATGCACCGCAAATTCAAGGATTCTTCGATATTCCTATCGATCACTTGATGGGTGTGCCAATTTTAGGTGAATATTTCAGCAAAAGGGAATTCGACGGCGATATTGTCATCGTATCACCAGACCATGGCGGTGTAACAAGAGCTCGTAAGCTTGCAGAGCGTCTTAAAGCACCAATTGCTATCATTGATAAACGACGTCCTAAACCGAATGTGGCTGAAGTCATGAACATCGTCGGAAATATCGAAGGAAAAATTGCTATTCTTATTGACGACATCATTGACACTGCTGGCACAATTACTCTTGGAGCAAATGCTCTTGCTGAGAATGGAGCGAAGGAAGTGTACGCTTGCTGTACACACCCTGTTCTGTCTGGACCTGCCATGGAAAGAATTAAGAATTCAAAAATAAAAGAGCTTGTAGTTACAAACTCTATTGAGCTTTCAGAAGAAAAGCTTACAGATAACGTAATTCAACTTTCTGTAGCAGAATTGCTTGGAGAAGCAATAATCAGAGTTCATTCCGATCAGTCAGTAAGCTATCTTTTTGATTAAGAAATATGTCGCTCTCTGTTAAGGGGAGCGACTTATTTCTATTGGGATATTGGTCTTCTGTATTCTTTCACTCTTAGGAAAAAATTACCTAGTTACTAACTAGTATGTTTAAAATAGCTAGTTTTAGGGAATTTTTTATATATAGTGATTTGAATATAATGGAGGCGAATTTTATTATGAGTGCAACATTACAAGCAAAAAAGCGTACGGTTTCTAAGCATTCGGTGTTAACGGATTTAAGGACTAAAGGAGACATTCCAGGCGTGGTTTATGGTTCCAAAGTGGACAGCACATCTATTACGCTAAATGAAGCGAACTTTTTAAAAGTATTGAAGGATGTTGGACGCAATGGAGTTATTTCCTTGGATGTCGATGGTGATAAGCACAATGTTGTGCTGAACGAATATCATTCTGATCCGATTAAACGAACAATTCTACATGTTGACTTTTTAGCGGTTGATTTATCAAAAGAAATAACTGCAACAGTCAGAATCAATCTTACTGGCGAATCAAGCGGCGTAAAGGATGGCGGCGTTCTGCAGCAGGCGCTGCATGAAGTCGAAGTAACAGCAAAGCCTAACGATATTCCTGCTGCTATTGATATTGATATCAGCAGCCTGCAGGTTGGCGAAACGCTATCTATCTCTGATATTAAAGGATATGACAATCTGGAAATTAACCATGAGGCAGATGAAACCATTGCTTCCATACTTCCTCCAAGACAAGAGGAAGAAATAAGCACTGGTGAGCAGCAAGATGGTGGAATTCCAGAAAATGTAGAAGGCAGAGAAACGACTGTTGAGGAAACAGATTAATTTTTAGGTAATATGGACCTTTTGTATGTATTTAATGATTAAATGCTTAAAAAAGGAAGGTATGCATTAAATGGATGTAGAATATCAAATAGGATGGCAAGTTGTGCTTGTTCCTATTTGATATATACATACAAGCTGTGATAATCAATAATGGAGGCTTGGCCGATTGAGAAGTTATTGGCAAGCCTTCTTTTTCTGTATATAAACAAGAATAAAAGGGTGAATTTCATGAAATTGGTAGTAGGCTTGGGCAACCCAGGAAAGCAATACGAAAAAACAAGGCATAATATTGGCTTTGAAGTTATAGATTATATATCTAAAGAGTATGGAATCCCTTTGGATAAATCTAAATTCAAGGGACAATATGGCATCGGGATGATTAATGGAGAAAAGGCAGTACTGTTAAAGCCGCTGACGTACATGAACTTGTCTGGGGAATCCATCCGCCCAATCATGGACTATTATGATATTAAAACAGAGGATATCGTTGTAATATACGACGATTTAGATTTGCCTGTCGGCAAAATAAGATTGCGACAAAAAGGAAGCTCTGGCGGACATAATGGGATTAAATCGACGATTGCGCATACAGGCACTGAAAAATTTAATCGTATTCGTGTCGGAATTGACAGGCCCCAGGATGGGATGAAAGTGACAGATTATGTTTTAGGAAGATTTACGAAGGAAGAGCAAGAGGCTTTGGAAATCATTGTGAAGAAATGTTCTGATGCTTGTGAACAGTGGATGAAAGAACCATTCCTGCAAGTGATGAATATATATAATATCCAGTAAGCGTTTTAAGGCCGCTGTGCTTTTAGATTCTTAAGTATAACTTCCCTCCAAAAGGTAAATACTAGCACTAGTATAAAGCTTTAAGGAGGCCTGCTTTATGGCTATACATTATAATTGCCGTCATTGTGGAGTAAAGATAGGAAGTATTGAAGCGAAGTCTGTTGAAACTTCCCGGCTGGGCTTTGATATCTTGACAGAACAAGAAAGAGCAGAGATGATAAATTACAGCGGGTCAGGCGATATTCATATCAAGTCCATTTGTGAGGATTGCCAAGAATCATTAGCTAAAAATCCAGGTTATTATGAAACCGATTATTTGATTCATTAATGTTATGAAAGCATTTCATGGCGAAAGAAGCTTTGGAGCGATTCCAAAGCATTTTTCCGTTTGCTTGTTTACAGAATTTTGGAGATTTAATGTAATATAATATTATTGATCTAAACAAAAAAATTATAAATAGATAAACAGGCTTCAAGGGGCAGATAAAATGTATGATAGGTGTAATTTGTACGAAAAAACTAGATTGTTTTTTCATTTTTTAAGTAGGGAGGGAATCTTCTATTGTTAGGCCTAAAAAAATTATTCAATAAACAGGAAGACATTAAAAATGTCATGTCTGGTGTTGAGGCGGGGTTGAAGGAACAAATAGTTTCTGGTTTATCTAACTCTGCAAGAACACTATTTATGACTTCTATATATGAGCAAACAAAAAGACCAGTGGTTGTAGTAGCACCAAATCTGCTTCAGGCACAAAAACTTTATGATGATATAACTAATGTAGTGGACGAGAAGGAAGTATTCTTGTACCCTGCCAATGAGCTTATAGCTGCTGAAATTAGTATCTCCAGTCCAGAATTAAAGGCACAGCGGATTGAAGTGCTGAACCACTGGACAAATGATAAAACAGCTAAAGGGATACTGATTGTCCCTGTTGCGGGTTTGAGAAAGATGCTTCCACCAAAAAGTCTGTGGCAAGCACAGCAAATTGAACTTGAAGTCGGTAAGGATATTAATCTGGAAGAGCTCATCCAACGCTTTGTTACGACTGGATATGTACGAACAGATATGGTTTCTGCCCCTGGTGACTTCAGTTTAAGAGGGGGTATATTGGATATTTATCCTTTAACTGAGGAGTATCCCCTACGTATGGAATTGTTTGATACAGAAATTGATTCTATTCGAACATTCTCACTAGAAGACCAGCGTTCAAAAGAGAAGCTCTCTTCCATAACAATTGGTCCAGCAACAGAGGTTATTATTGATACAGTTGAGCTGGAGGCTTTTGCAGCAAAGGTCGAGACTGGCTTGGCAAAAAGTCTGAAAAAGATTAAAGATGAAAAGACGAAGACACTGCTTGCACAGAATATAGGACATGAGATTGAGCAGCTGAAAAATGGCCAGAAGCCGGAGCAGCTCTATAAATATTTATCTCTTCTATATCCTGATCATACAAGTTTGATAGACTATTTACCAAAAAATGGTCTGGTTTTTATTGATGAAATTAGTAGAGTTCAAGAAATGAACGATACATTGGAGAAGGAAGAGGCTGATTGGTATACTGGCCTGCTGAATGAAGGGGAAATCATTCATGACATGAAGCTTTCGCAAAATGTCCAAGATTTGCTTCATAAGGCTGTGCAGCCAATTGTTTATATGTCTTTATTCCTGCGCCATGTTCCGAATACAAATCCGCAGAATATCATTAATGTTACGTGTAAACAAATGCAAAGCTTCCACGGGCAAATGAATGTGCTTAAATCTGAGATGGATCGTTGGAAGAAGAATAAGTACTCTGTCCTTGTTTTAGCGAACAATCAGGAAAGGTTAGAGAAGCTAGAACAAGTGCTTCAAGATTATGATATTCAGGCAGATATTCAAACAGACAATGACAGGATTGCGACAGGCAAAATTCAGCTGCTGGAGGGAAGCCTTCAGTCTGGCTTTGAAATGCCATTATTAAAGCTTGCTGTTATTACTGAGGAAGAGCTATTTAAGACTAAAGTGAAAAAATCATCTGCACGGAGGCAAAAGCTTTCTAATGCAGAAAGAATAAAGAGCTATTCTGAGTTGAAAATTGGCGATTATGTTGTGCATGTAAATCACGGGATTGGTAAGTACTTAGGAATTGAAACATTGCAAATTAATGGTATTCATAAAGATTACCTCCATTTACGCTATCAAGGCAGCGACAAGCTGTATGTTCCTGTTGATCAGATAGACTTAGTGCAAAAATATGTAGGGTCAGAGAGCAAAGAGCCAAAAATATATAAATTGGGCGGCAATGATTGGAAGAAGGTTAAGAAGAAGGTTGAATCATCTGTTCAGGACATTGCTGATGATCTTATTAAGCTATATGCAGAGCGGGAAGCAGCCGTCGGCTATGGTTTCTCTCCAGATGGAGAAATGCAGCGGGAATTTGAATCATCCTTTGCATACCAAGAGACAGAAGATCAGCTACGCTCTATCCATGAGATCAAAAAGGATATGGAAAGAGAACGTCCAATGGATAGACTGTTATGTGGAGATGTTGGCTATGGGAAAACGGAAGTTGCCATTCGTGCAGCCTTCAAAGCAATTGCAGATGGAAAGCAAGTCGCTTTTCTTGTGCCTACAACCATCTTAGCACAGCAACATTATGAGACTTTGAGAGAGCGATTCCAGGATTATCCGATTGAAATAGGATTATTAAGCAGATTTAGGACAAGAAAGCAGCAGACAGACACTATTAAAGGGTTAAAAGCAGGCACCTTTGATATCGTTGTGGGAACACATCGTATTCTTTCAAAGGATATTACTTATCGTGATTTAGGTTTGCTGATCATTGATGAAGAACAGCGTTTTGGTGTTACGCATAAAGAAAAAATCAAGCAGCTAAAAACTAACGTAGATGTTCTGACATTAACAGCAACTCCTATTCCGAGAACGCTGCATATGTCAATGCTGGGTGTGCGCGACCTTTCTGTTATTGAGACACCGCCGGAGAACCGCTTCCCAATACAGACATATGTAATGGAATATAACGGAGCACTAGTGCGTGAAGCGATTGAAAGGGAATTGGCACGTAACGGGCAAATCTACTTCCTGTATAACCGGGTTGAAGATATTGAACGGAAAGCAGAGGAAATATCGATGCTTGTCCCAGATGCAAGGGTAACATATGCTCACGGGCAAATGACCGAAAATGAGCTGGAATCGGTTATGCTCAGCTTCCTAGAGGGAGAGTTTGATGTGTTGGTTAGCACAACCATCATTGAGACAGGTGTAGATATCCCGAATGTAAATACACTAATTGTTCAGGATGCTGATCGCATGGGTCTTTCCCAGCTTTACCAGCTGCGCGGACGTGTGGGACGCTCAAACCGGGTTGCCTATGCATACTTTACTTACCGCAAGGATAAAGTTCTCACAGAAGTAGCAGAAAAAAGGCTGCAGGCAATCAAGGAATTTACTGAACTTGGTTCAGGCTTCAAAATTGCCATGAGAGATTTGACGATAAGAGGAGCAGGTAATCTTCTCGGAGCACAGCAGCATGGATTTATTGATTCAGTCGGATTTGATTTGTATTCTCAAATGCTCAAGGATGCTATTGAAGAAAGAAAAGGTACATTTGATGAGCAGCAGAAACAGACAATTGATCTAGATCTGGATATTGATGCTTATATCCCAGACTTTTATATTAGTGATGGTCAGCAGAAGATTGAAATGTATAAGAGGTTTAGAGGGGTTGCGTCCTTTGATGAGCTTTCAGAGCTTCAGGATGAAATGGTCGACAGATTTGGAGATTATCCATCTGAGGTTGCTTATTTGTTCAAATTGACAGAAATGAAGCTGTATGGAAAAGCTGCTGGAGTAGAGCTTATTAAACAATCGAAAGAAGAAGTTCTGATTCTATTGTCTGAGCATGGCAGCAGTTTAATGGACGGACAGAAGATTTTCGAGAAGAGTTCGAAGTTTGGCCGTATGATTGGTTTAGGAATGGATGGCAAAAAATTAAAAATCGTCCTCCATGTAAAAGGAATTGAAACAGATAAGTGGCTAAATGCTTGTTATGAAATGGTAGAGGCATTGAGCACATTTAAAAAAGAGCCTCAAGAGGCAAGCTGAAAATATGATAACTGAAAACTGTTTGGAGAGGGCATCATGCTTGTATCCAAACAGTTTTTTTGTCTTATTATGCCTATGCGCAGGTTTATCTAATATGGACAGGGGTAAAGAAAACCAGAGATATAATTGCTAAAAGGCAGCTTTTTAATGGATTCCGCTTTTTTGTCAAAGCAATGCCAATGTTTATGTTTTGTTTTGGAAAAAATGTCTTTAGCCGCAACTGTAAATTTTGCAGAAAATGTCCCGTGTTACCTAAGATGGTAATATTCACATCGAAGAGAAAATTTTACGTAGTTAATGCATAGAACTTTCCATATGAAAGATACTAAGTTTAAATATGGTAGCATTTCATATTTTACAGAAGAAATACTTACCAATATTAAAAAATCATCTGATGAAAGTGAGGCAACATGAAATGAAAGCAACTGGAATTGTGCGTCGAATCGATGATTTGGGTCGTGTCGTTATCCCAAAAGAAATCAGAAGAACTTTACGTATCCGTGAAGGAGATCCACTGGAAATATTCGTAGATCGCGATGGGGAAGTAATTTTGAAGAAGTATTCTCCTATTAGCGAGCTAAGTGATTTTGCTAAAGAGTATGCAGAAGCTCTTTATGATAGCTTAGGAAACTCTGTATTAATTTGTGACAGGGATACCTATATTGCAGTTGCCGGTGGGTCGAAGAAGGAATATTTAAACAAGAATATCAGTGAAGTTATTGAGAAGGCAATGGAGGACAGAGGATCAGTCCTTATTACACAGCAAGAGCAAATTGCACTCGTAGATAACAATACAGAAACTGTTTCTGCCTATACCATCGGACCAATCATTGCAAATGGTGATCCAATTGGTGCAGTTATCATTTTTTCTAAAGAAGGTACTCTTGGCGAGGTAGAAAAGAAAGCAGTAGAAACTGCTGCTGGCTTTTTAGCTAGACAAATGGAATCCTAATCTTAATATTGTTAAGGGCAGCTATATTGGCTGCCCTTTTTGTTGTTTTTAAAAGAAAATCAGCGTCTTGTTATATGAAGTGTAGAACAAATCTGTTATAATAAAGGTATAACAAGTAAGGAGAATAAAAATGTATATTAAATTAGACCCTCAATCAGACTTCCCTATTTATTCGCAATTAATACATCAATTAATGGAGGGAATTTTAAAAGGGGAATTAAAGGAGGGAGACATGCTTCCTTCTGTAAGGTCCTTAGCAGCTGACCTAGGTATTAACATGCATACAGTTAATAAAAGCTATCATGAGCTCGAAAAGAGAGGGATTATTCAAATTATCCCGAAATCAGGGGCGATTGTAAGACTTCAACATGCGAATACTGGGTCTGAGCATTATGAGCGGCTTGTTAGAGAAATGAAGCCAGTATTGCTTGAGGCAATGACATTAGGAATGGGGAAAGCAGAGATAAACGGTCTTGTAGAATTGCTGATCAATGAATATAAGGGGGAATAAACATGGAACAAGGAATATTTATAGTGTTAATGGTTTTTCAAACAGTGATGCAAAGTATTATCCCTGTTGTCATGAGAAAAACACATGTGTTTGGTGTGTATGTACCGGATGAGTATAAAGATGAAAAGAGGGTGCAGTTTTATAAAAAACTATATGTGATCAGTTACTCAGCCGGTTCACTGGCTATTATTGCTGGTTATGCAATATGGATGAATGAACTGAATCCAAGTGTTAGAGCAGCTTTAGGTATGGTGCTTCTATTATCTTCGATGCTTTGGGGACTAATCTTATATTTTTACTGCCATGGAAAGATGTCGGAGTTGAAGAAGCGTACAGGTTGGTCTGCCGCTTTAAAGGAAGTGAAGATTACAGACTTGAGCGTCAGAAAGCTCGACGAAATGCTGCCATGGTTTATAGTAGCTATGCCGATTCTTTTAACACTAGGTTTAAGTGTGCTTACCCTCACGCAATATACTCAAATACCAGACAGTATTCCAACCCACTGGGGAGCTAATGGTCAACCAGACAGTTTTACGGAAAAAAGCTATCTTTCCGTTCTTTCCCATCTGCTGCTCCTATTGGTTATGCAGTCCATGTTTGTTGCCATCCACGAATTTACTAGAAAATCGGGAATCAAGATTAGCGCTTCTAACAAATCTGGTTCTAAGACAAGGCAGCTGCTTATGAGAAAGTACAACAGCTGGTTTTTAGCGATCATCTCTTTAGTAATGACGGTATTGTTGTCCTTCCTGCAATTATCCATTATTTATCCCGGCATATTTGCCGAGACTCTAATGCTGTTATTCCCGTTAGCATTTCTAGCGGTAGTATTGATTGGGACTCTTGTATATGCAATTAAAGTAGGAAAGCTAAATGTGCAGCTTGAGGCATTGACAAAAGCTGACGTCACGAAGGAAGTTTCTGATTTTGACTCAGACTATCATTGGAAGGGAGGACTTTTCTATTTCAATAAAAATGATCCATCGTTGTTCGTAGAGAAAAGGTTCGGAATAGGCTGGAGCATCAACTTTGCACAACCGTTAGGATATGCCATCATTTTTGGACCTCTCATTCTTATTATAATTGTGACATCTTTTCTGTAACAGAAAAAAGGAAAATGCTTTTTCGCATTTTCCTTTTTTTAGCATTTTTTATGGGGTGTGCAAAGGCAACTAGGGTGGAATTGTGCTATAATACAAGCGAAACAGAAGATGGAAGGGGCCTTGCTTGTGCCTAAACAATCAAATAATTGGTTCACAGGTGCTATCATCCTGACAGTTGGAGCGCTTGTCGTAAAAATATTGAGCGCTGTATACAGAATACCCTTTCAAAATATAGTCGGAGATACAGGTTTTTATATATATCAACAGGTTTATCCAATCTATGGTGTGGCAATAGCTTTAAGTACATATGGATTTCCCGTTGTTATATCTAAGCTATATACAGAAATGAAATCAAAGGGCGATGTAATTGGACTGGAAGGACTTATTCGTTCCTCTTTTTTGCTTTTATACTCCTTGGGAATAGGCTCATTCTTGTTCTTATTCTTTGGAGCAGAGTATTTGTCAGCTGCTATGGGTGATGAAGAGTTAGCTATTCTGATTAAAGTGATATCATTTGCCTTTTTATTCACACCTTTTGTTGCTACATCTAGGGGATTGCTCCAAGGAGAAGGCAACATGGTTCCAACTGCTTTTTCTCAAGTTGCTGAACAGTTGATGAGGGTAGGCACCATTCTTTTTTGCTCCGTTTATTTCATAAGCAAAGGCTATTCGTTATATGCGGTTGGAGCAGGTGCGATGCTTGGCTCTGTAACAGGAGGTTTGCTTTCCTTTTTAGTGTTGTTTTACTTTTATAAAAAGCATCACTCTCTGCGTAGTATCTCGTCTGTTCGCAAATTATGGAACAGTGATAATAGAAAAATTATAAAAAGAATCATATATGAAGGAATTACTATTTCAATAAGCAGTATGCTGCTCATCTTATTACAGCTTGCTGACTCTTTAACAATTTATACTCAGCTTCTTTCTGCTGGAATTAATGAAGAAGAGGCAAAGGTGCTTAAAGGAATATATGACAGAGGACAGCCGTTAATACAGCTTGGGACAGTCATTTCTACTTCAATGGCTTTAACATTAGTACCATTTATTACAGGTGAAAGAATGAAAAAGGAAAAGAGCATTTTAGCTGAAAAGGTAAGATTTTCACTAGTGGTCAGCCTTTTCTTTGGGTTTGGTGCCTCCGTTGGTCTGCTAAGCATGATTAGTGAAGTAAACAGCATGCTGTTCCAAAATGAACAAGGGTCCCAGGTACTAGCGGTTTTATGCTTTGTCATTCTGCTTAATGCAATGATTGTTACATGTACTGCAGTACTTCAAGGATTGGGTTCTACTCTTTTCCCAGCTGTTATTGTTTTATTTGGGTTTGTCATTAAGTATGTGTTAAACGGCCCGTTTGTTTCTGCGTTTGGAACGAGCGGAGCAGCCTATGCGACTAACTTAACACTGCTTATCATTCTTGTATTAATGGCTGTTAAATTATATATGCTATTGAAAGTGCCGCTTGTAAATAGCAAGCATATAGTCATTATTTTGTTTGCGGCTATATGTATGTACTTATCTGTTGAAGGGTATATTCTTCTGACAGATATATTTATGCAAAGAGAAGACAGCCGTTTGCTGTCCGCATTTCAATCTCTGACGGGAGTAGTGCTTGGAGGATTTGTTTATGTCTTCCTCGTTCTTAGAGGCAATGTGTTTAAAGAGCAAGATTTGCTGGTATTGCCGTTCGGAAGGAAGTTAAGCTGGTTTTTACCTAAGAAAGGAAGAAAATAGCATGAGAAACATTGAAGTAATAGGACTAGGTGCAGGTGATATTGACCAGCTTCCGCTTGGTGTTTATAGAAGCTTAATGAATAATAAGCAAAAGGTTTATGTGCGTACGAAGGATCATCCTGTTCTTGCTGTACTTGAAGAAGAGGGCGGCGAATTTATTTATATGGATTATATATATGAGAAGCATGATCAATTTGACGCTGTTTATAGTGAAATCGTGGATGTTTTAATGGTAGAGGCAGAGAAAGAAGCTATCGTGTATGCAGTGCCAGGTCATCCTCTTGTAGCAGAAAAAACAGTTCAGCTCCTTATTGAAAAAAGTGAAAAGGGTGAGGTTAACTTAAAGATTGGCGGAGGTCAAAGCTTTTTAGATAATATCTTTCAAGCGTTGAAAATTGACCCTATCGATGGTTTTCAGCTACTGGATGGTACAGACTTGCGAAAAGATGAGTTGCAGTTCACGCAGCATCTTATCATTGGACAAGTGTATGATGCTTTTTCAGCATCTGAAGTTAAGCTTACCTTAATGGAAAAGCTTCCTTATGACTATCCTGTAGTGATTGTAACAGCTGCAGGCAGTGCGCAGGAGCGCATCAAGGAAATTGAGCTTCATGAATTGGATAGAGAGGTAGAGTTGAATAACTTAACATCGTTATATATTCCACCAGTGCAAGAGGAGCGAATGCTTTATAAACAGTTTGCAAAGTTGCGGCAGATTATTGCAACATTAAGAGGTCCCGAAGGATGTCCCTGGGATAAGGAACAGACCCACGAGTCGCTTAGAAAATATTTAATTGAAGAATCATTTGAACTTATTGAGGCAATCAATGAGGGTGATATCGATAATATAATAGAAGAACTCGGAGATGTATTGCTGCAGGTTATGCTTCATAGCCAAATAGGTGAAGATGAAGGCTATTTCTCCATTGATGATGTGATAGAAGGAATATCAGAAAAAATGGTGCGGAGACATCCTCATGTTTTTGGAAAAGAGAAGTTAGAAACAGTGGAAGATGTCTTGGATACATGGCAGCAAGCAAAAACTGCGGAAAAGCCAGAAAAGCAAGCTTCCTTGCTTGATGGGGTTTTAAGTAGCTCGCCTAATCTTTCCAGAGCTTATGATCTTCAAAGTAAAGCGGCAAAAGCTGGATTCGATTGGCCGGAAGTTGCAGAAGCTTGGGATAAAGTGAAAGAAGAAATGATAGAGTTCAGAGAAGAAGTAGAGAATGGGGCAAGTAAAGAAGAAATGGAAAAAGAATTTGGCGACATTCTGTTCTCGTTTGTAAATGTAGCTAGATATTACAAGATAGATCCAGAATTAGCTGTTTTCCGCACAAATCAAAAGTTCATCAGCCGTTTTCATTTTATTGAAGCAAAGGTTAAGGAATTGGGTAAGGAAGTGCAGGAGCTGCCATTAGAAATTTTAGATAGTTATTGGGAAGAAGCTAAACAGATGGAGAAAGAAAACAGATAAGGAGTGAATAGACATGCGATTAGATAAATTTTTAAAAATTTCCAGATTAATTAAAAGAAGAACATTGGCTAAAGAGGTTGCAGATCAAGGACGTATTCTTATAAACGGAATTCAGGCAAAAGCCAGCAGTAATGTTAAAGTGGGCGATGAACTGCAAGTCCGTTTTGGCCAAAAGCTAGTGACGGTCCAAATAGAAATACTGCAAGAATCTACAAAAAAAGAAGATGCGGCTAATATGTATAAAATCATTAAAGAAGAGACAGTATCCTAGTTTAACTAAAGGAATTACCGGGGAATAAAAGACAGAGTAACCAAGCGATCAATTTTTGGGAAAAGAGCTTGTTCTTTTTTCGACTCCCTCCTCATACACTTGTACAAATGATTGTACTTTTGTGATTGTGAGGGATAAGGATATGAACCAAAATTATGATTCCAATACTGCGAAAACGAGCAACATAGAGCATGATGTTATCATGAGAGGAAGAAGATTGCTTGACATTACAGGAGTTAAGCAAGTGGAAAGCTTTGATAATGAAGAGTTTTTGCTGGAGACAGTGATGGGTTTCTTATCTATTCGAGGACAAAACCTGCAAATGAAAAACCTGGATGTGGAAAAAGGGATTGTTTCTATTAAGGGCAAAGTGTTTGAATTGATTTATGTTGATGAACAAAGCGGAGAAAAAGCTAAGGGTTTCTTTAGCAAGATATTCCGATGACACTATCTACACAATTCATGACCATGCTGGCTATGGTTGGCATGGGTTTGTTTTTTGGGATAAGCTTAGATACGTATCAGTTCTTTTTGAAAAGAGCTGAAAGGAAAAGAACCATTGTCTTTTTCCATGACCTCCTTTTTTGGGTTTTGCAGGCTTTGTTAATATTTTATGTGCTATTTTTAGTGAACCAAGGTGAAATTAGAATCTATTTGGTACTAGCAGTGTTATTAGGTTTTGCAGCATACCAAGCCTTATTGAAATCAATTTATCTTTCGTTTTTGAAGCTTATTATTTCTGTTAGTGTCCGATTCTACCAGCTTACTGTCAAGTTAGTGGTAAATCTTATCTATAAACCTATAAAAACACTTCTCTTATTTATGGTTTCTGTGGTAATTTTCTTGTTAAAGGGACTTATGGCACTTGTCAACTTTATTATCAGGGTATTAAGATTTATTCTGAAGATAGTTTTGTTGCCGTTTAAATGGCTATTGTCCTTAATATGGCTGATTTTGCCGAAAAGGATTAAATTATTCGTCGAGAAATATTCTGGGAAATTGGCAGGATATTATACCATGATAAAGAAATATGTTAAGGAATGGATAAAAAATAGAAAAAAACAGTAAGGAAGGGAGGAGCAGAGTATGAGTGTATTAAAAAAAACAGATGTGACAAAATTACAAACAGAATATACAGTACAGCAAGAAGAACTGAGTATCAGTGCAGCAAGAAAAAAGAAGCTGTTGTTCCGAAGGTTAACTGCTTTCTCTATCTGTGCACTGGCTATCGGCTTTTTCATGATTTCAACACTCATATCCCAAAGCTCCACTTTGGAAGAAAAGGCTGCTGAAAAGGAAAAGCTTGATGGAAAGATCGCTATGTTGGAGAAGGAAGAAAAGCAGTTAAAGGAACAAATTGTGAAATTGAATGATGAAGATTATTTGGCCAAGCTTGCAAGGAAAGATTTGCTTCTTTCTGAAAAAGGGGAAATTATCTTCAGTATCCCAGATAAGAACGATTAAACAGGCGCTGATGGAAAATAATAAGGTCAACAGTTATATTGACACCCTTTTTTTTCATTTTGTATAATATAGTATAAGTATGATTTTTTATATCCTTAAGGAGGCAAAACTTTTTTATGTCAATCGAAGTAGGCAGCAAGTTACAAGGAAAGGTAACAGGAATTACTAATTTTGGTGCGTTTGTAGAACTCCCAGAAGGTGCAACTGGTCTTGTTCACATTAGTGAAGTCGCAGATAATTATGTAAAAGACATTAATGATCACTTAAAGGTCGGAGACGTAGTGGAAGTGAAAGTCATTAATGTGGAGAAAGATGGCAAGATTGGCCTGTCTATTAAAAAGGCAAAAGATAGACCGGAAAGACCAGAAAGACCAGAAAGATCCCATGATCGTGGGGAGCGCAGAGAGTCTAGAGGCGGCTACTCCAATAACGCATCAAGACCTCGCAATGCGAAATCGCATGATAACCGTGCTCCAAAGGAAAACTTTGAATCAAAGATGGCTCGTTTCCTAAAAGACAGTGAAGATCGGTTAGCTTCTCTTAAACGAAATACTGAGTCTAAACGCGGGGGAAGAGGCGCTAGACGAGGGTAACTTGCTGCTGAATTTTTTATAAAAAAGCAGGGTTTATCGTTCGTATATTCCCATAGCTTAAAGCAAGCCATAACGGCTTGCTTTTTTTGTTTTTTATTGTTAAGAACAGAACAAAAAAAGGACGATAGATTAATCTATCGTCCTTTTTAAAGGATAGCGGCGGAGGGGATCGAACCCCCGACCTCACGGGTATGAACCGTACGCTCTAGCCAGCTGAGCTACACCGCCATGTATGAAAGGCGCCTTAGGCACAAGATATATAATACAAACTTTTTCGATAAAAGTCAACTGCTTTTTTTTATGACAAAGTAAACATGGTGATTAATATAAAAAGTCGAAGCTGACACTCATTTTTTGACAAATAAAACAAGGCCTAGAAGATTACAGGAAAAGATAGGAGCAAGGTTATTCATGCAGTTAATGGTAAGCAAACACAGGCGCTGATTAGTTAATTATAATCTTTAGTCGAAAAGAGAAACAGGAGTATGTCAGCTATAGCTTTAGCGAATTTTGTTTAAATGCAAGAAATTGCTTGAAAGAAGTCGAGCGAAATATATAGGCTTGTCCGCTCTTTTGACAAACTTTTACTATTACAACTCTTATAATTGTGTGCAACGATACCTGATAGGGAGTTGAGTTAAATGGAAAAAGTGGAAAGGGATATTATGGACGGTATTGCAGATGTAGACTTTGGCAAATCAAAAGAGGGATTTGGCGTTATATATCATAAATTCCATACGAAAGTAGAAAGCTTTTTTTTGGCCAAAGGCTATATACTTTTGGTTATTGGTTTTCTTTTGGGGAGAGCGCTAATTCTGGCTAAACTGACCCCGTTTGTCCTCCCTTTCTTTGCGGCGGTGTACTTAACGCGAAAGGATAAGGCGCCTTTAGCGCTAGTAGGCTTAATTGGAGGAGCTGCTACTCTTTCCTTAAGGGAGGCTTTTATTAGTTTTATACTCGCATTTTTATTCCTCATTATTTATAAACCTCTCAGTAAGTGGAGAAAAAATGAGAATAATAATAATTTTGTCCCTGTTCTTGTACTTTCAACTGTTTTGTTAGTTAGCTTAGGCGAGTCTTATATTATTTCGGGCGCAATTACAATGTATGGAGCGATGATGGCGCTTGTTGAAGCGAGTCTAGGATATATTCTTACTTTAATTTTTATGCAGAGTCTGCCATTATTGACTATCGGCAAAAGGAGACAAGCATTAAAAACAGAAGAAATCGTATGTCTCATTATTATGCTGGCTTCTGTTATGACGGGAACAATCGGGTGGAGTCTGTATGACTTGTCAATCGAACATATTATGTCACGCTACTTAGTGCTTTTATTTGCATTTATGGCAGGTGCAACAATTGGCTCGACAGTAGGGGTTGTAACTGGTCTTATATTTAGTCTGGCAAGCATTTCGAGTTTCTATCATATGAGCTTGCTTGCGTTCTCTGGTTTACTTGGCGGATTATTGAAGGAAGGCAGAAAGGTAGGTGTTGCATTAGGACTTTATATTGCAACACTATTAATCGGCATGTATGGAGAAGGTGGCGGTGTGCTGTCAGTTTCCCTTATGGAAACAACTGTCTCTGTTTTTCTATTTATGCTTACGCCATCTTTACTTACGTCACGGATAGCTAAGCATATTCCAGGTACTGCCGAATATTCGCAGGAGCAGCAACAATATATGAGGAAAATGCGTGACGTCACAGCTCAAAGAGTCTCCCAATTTTCCACAGTGTTTGAAGCACTTTCAAATAGTTTTTCTGCGAATAATATACAAAAAGATATAGACGATTCAGATAGAGAGCTTGATTATTTCTTAAGCAATGTGACAGAAAAAACATGTCAAACTTGCTTTAGAAAAGAAGCTTGCTGGGCAAGGAACTTTAATACAACTTATGACTATATGAAAGATATTATGACAGAAATGTCAGAGACGGATGGTAGTATTTCATTAGGGTTATCACGAGAATGGGAGAAGCATTGTACAAGATCGAAAAAAGTAGTAGATGCGATTCATCAGGAATTAACACTGTATCAAGCAAACCAGAAACTTAAAAAGCAAGTTCAAGAAAGCAGAAAGCTAGTTGCAGACCAATTATTAGGTGTTTCAGAGGTGATGGGGGATTTTGCGAAAGAAATACAAAGAGAAAGAGAAAACCACCATAAACAGGAGGAATTAATACTTGAAGCTATCCAAGAATTTGGCATTCATATTGAGAATGTGGAAATTTACAGTCTAGAACAAGGAAATGTTGATATTGATATAACCATTCCATATAACACAGGATTCGGAGAGTGTGAAAAGCTTATAGCGCCAATGCTGTCAGATATTTTAAATGAAACAATCATTGTCAATAAAGAAGAGACTGGAGCTTATGGGAATGATTACAGCCATGCAACATTCCGTTCTGCAAAAGCATTTGTCGTTGAAACAGGTGTTGCTCATGCTGCAAAGGATGGTGGGTTTATCTCGGGAGACAGTTATTCAACGATCGAACTTGGATTAGGCAAATATGCTGTAGCAATAAGTGACGGGATGGGTAATGGAGAGCGGGCGCATATCGAAAGTGAGGAAACATTGCAGCTTCTCCAGAAAATACTTCAATCTGGAATTGAAGAACAGGTTGCGATCAAATCTATCAACTCTGTGCTGTCATTAAGAACAACTGATGAGGTATTTGCAACTCTAGATTTGGCGATGATTGATTTGCAAAATGCAAATGCTAAGTTTCTTAAAATTGGGTCCACACCAAGTTTTATAAAAAGGGGATCGAAAGTAATTAAAATACAAGCTAGCAACTTGCCGATGGGGATTGTTCAGGAATTTGATGTTGATGTGGTAAGTGAGCAATTAAAAGCAGGAGATTTATTGATCATGATGAGTGATGGGGTATTTGAGGGACCAAAGCATGTCGAAAACTTTGACTTGTGGATGAAGAGGAAAATCAAAGAGCTTAAAACAGAAAGTCCACAGGAGGTTGCTGACCTTATTATGGAAGAGGTTATCAGGTCTCGGTCTGGTCTAATTGAGGATGATATGACTGTGCTTGTAGCACAGATTAACCATAATATACCGAAATGGGCTTCTATCCCAATGAGAGGATTTCATCAAAAAGCAAACTAGTTCACTAAAATAGAGGTATAAATGCTCTCTTTTCCGTCGAAAATGGGACTAACTCATTAATAGATGGAGGGGAGAAATATGAAAACAGGTACAATAAAACAAATATTGCTTATAACAGACGGGTGTTCTAATCAGGGAAATGATCCAATTGCAATGGCTGCATTAGCGAACGAACAAGGAATTACTGTAAATGTAATCGGGGTAATGGAAAAGGATATTATTGATGATCGTGGTTTGAAAGAAATAGAGGAAATTGCCCTTTCAGGCGGAGGGGTGAGTCAGGTTGTATACGCTCAAGCTTTAGCGCAAACAGTTCAAATGGTAACAAAAAAAGCAATGACTCAAACATTGCAGGGCGTTGTCAACAAAGAGCTGCAGCAGATATTAGGAAAATCAAGCAGTGTGGAAGATTTACCACCGGAAAAACGGGGAGAAGTGATGGAGGTTGTCGATGAGCTCGGTGAAACAGTTGAGCTGGAGGTGCTTGTTTTAGTTGATACTAGTGCGAGTATGAAGCATAAGCTCCCTACAGTGAAAGAAGCTTTGATTGACTTGTCTTTGAGTTTGAATGCAAGATCAGGTGAAAACAGATATTCAGTATTTGTATTTCCCGGGAAAAAGAAAGATGTCGAAAAGCTGCTTGACTGGACTCCGCGGCTAGAATCATTAACAAGTATTTTTTCTAGGCTTACAACTGGGGGTATTACACCTACTGGTCCGGCTTTAAAAGAAGCAATCCAATACTTTAAGCAAAAACGTTCATTAAGGAGTCTGATTAGACGTGACGATGATGAATTCTATGAAGAGTCCATTTAAGATTAATCGCGGAACAATAATCAAAGGGAAATGGCATCGGAAGGATTATACCATAATTAAAGAGCTTGGCTTTGGGGCAAATGGGACTGTGTTTCTCGCAGACTCTGCCCTTGGAAAGGTTGCTTTAAAGCTAAGTGATAATGGCATGTCGATTATTTCAGAGGTAAATGTATTAAAATCCTTTGCTAAGGTCCAAGGTTACAGCCTTGGACCTTCTTTAATAGATGTTGATGATTGGGTCACGACGAGTGGAACAGTATCTTTTTATGTTATGGAGTATATAAATGGACCTGATTTATTAACTTATATTGAAAATAAGGATAGTTCTTGGGTCAATGTATTAATGATACAGCTATTAAAGGATCTTCAAGTTCTACATGATAACAATTGGGTGTTCGGAGATTTAAAGCCGGAAAACTTAATTATAAATGGGCCTCCTACTAGAATAAGATGTATTGATGTAGGTGGTACTACTATTATAGGCAGAGCAATAAAAGAGTTCACAGAATTTTATGACCGCGGCTACTGGGGACTCGGATCAAGAAAGGCAGAGCCTTCTTATGATCTGTTTGCTGTCGCTATGATTATGATAAATATTTTTTATCCGAAGAGATTTAATAAGCTAGAAGGAGGACTTAAGCAGCTCCAAATGATGATTCAAAAGAAGCGGGAATTATTACCTTATGAACAGGTGCTAACAAAAGCGCTAACTGGTAGATACGGCAGTGCTAATGAGATGAGAGGCGAGCTGATTAAACTTTCTAGCGGCCAAGAAGCTAGGACAAATACAAGGACAAGCAACTCTGGCAAAACAAAGGCTCCATCTATAAAAAACAGAGGGGCTAGTCCAAAAAGAGCACAGGCACAGCAAAAAAAGATGGCCAAAAAGAAAAAAAGGACAGGTTATCTAGAATCTATTCTATTAATAGTAGTCATATCATTGCTTTATATTGTATATATTTATGGTCAATTGACTTAATATACGATAGGAAACATAAGGGAAAGCATTTGATGTAGCTTTCGCAAAAATGTTATTCTTACATAAGCAGACTGCATGCTTACATAAAAAGGTCATAACAGATTACTATGCAGAATAGTGATAAATTAAGGAAGTATTTTAATGTTGGAAGAAAAGGTAGTAGAGTATCTGAAAAAGAAGGAATTGTCGCTTAGCGGTGCGAGAGTGCTTGTTGGAGTGTCTGGTGGACCAGATTCCTTGGCACTGCTTCACTTCCTTTGGAGCAAAGAGTCAGCCTGGAATATAAAGGTGATAGCGGCACATGTTGATCATATGTTCAGAGGGGAGGAATCATTAGAAGATGCAAAATTTGTAGAAGAATTTTGCAAGGGAAAATCCATTCCATTCATTTGGAAGCAAATCGATATGCCGGCTATTATAAAGCAAACCGGAAAAAATGGCCAGCTGGCTTCACGAGAATGCCGATATGCATTTTACAAAGAAATTATGGAAGAGAGTGGTATATCCCTTCTTGCCCTCGGTCATCATGCAGATGATCAGATTGAGACGATTTTAATGCGCTTGACGAGAGGAAGTAGTGCTAAGTCGAGAGCTGGAATTCCCTTCAGCCGCCCTTTTGGGCCGGGAAGATTATTTAGGCCATTTTTATGTTTAGAAAAGCAGGAAATAGAGGAATACTGTAATAGGCATATGCTTTTCCCTAGAAGAGATCCGAGCAATGATAAAGAAGTATACAGCAGGAACAGATTTCGAAAGCATGTTCTGCCATTCTTAAAGCAGGAAAATCCGAATGCCGCAGCCCATTTTCAGCGTTTTAGCGAGGAAGCGGAGGAGGACGAGGCCTTTTTATTGGCAGCAACGAAATCAGTTTGGAGTAAAGTGGTAAAGAGCCAGAGAGAAAATGAGATAACAGTTGATATTAACGCATTCCTCTCAATAGCTATTTCTTTACAAAGAAGATGTATTCATCTAATATTAAATTATCTCTATAAAGAGAAGATATCTTCCTTATCCGCATTACATACTAACCAAATTATTGCATTGTTTCAGAATCCTCATTCTTCCGGAAACATTGATCTCCCAGAAGGTTTGAAGGTAATTAAATCCTACCATTTGGCACACTTTCAATTAAATATTTCACCAAATGAACCCTTTTATCATGAATTTTTGAAATCGGGAGAGATATTATTACCAAATGGGCATTATATTAGGGTAGAATATACTAGCAGCATTCAAACTCCGATTGCAGATGCTATCCTTGTTGATCCTGAATCAATTACCTTTCCGCTTGTTATAAGGACAAGGAAAAACGGGGATAAGATACAAGTTAGAGGAATGAATGGGATGAAGAAAGTGAAGAAACTGTTCATCGATGCAAAGATTCCTCTGCAAGAGAGAGACGGATGGCCAATCATTACAGATGGGAACGATAACATATTATGGGTTCCTGGGCTAAAAAAATCTGTTTTTTCTTTAAAGCAGGCGAATAGTGGTTATAATCTATTAATAACATATAAAAAGCAATGATCTTCTAGGGGGCACACAAGCAATGAAACATGATATCGAAAAAATATTGATTTCTGAAGATGAACTACAAGGTAAGATTAAGGACCTTGGTTTTCAATTAACAGAGGATTATAAGGATAAATTTCCTTTAGCTGTGGGAGTGCTTAAAGGAGCTATGCCATTTATGGCTGACCTTTTGAAACGCATGGATACATATCTGGAAATGGACTTTATGGATGTTTCTAGCTATGGAAACTCAACAGTATCTTCTGGTGAAGTGAAAATCTTAAAGGATTTGGATACTTCTGTAGAAGGAAGAGATATCCTTATTATTGAAGACATAATTGACAGCGGCTTAACATTAAGCTACCTTGTTGAGCTATTCCGTTACCGCAAAGCAAAATCCATCAAGATTGTGACGCTGCTTGATAAGCCTTCTGGAAGGAAAGTAGATTTACAAGCTGATTACATTGGATTTATCGTTCCAGATGAATTTGTTGTAGGTTATGGACTTGATTATGCTGAAAGATACCGTAATTTGCCTTACATTGGTGTTTTAAAACCAGAAGTTTATACTAACAATAACGAGTAATTGGAGTGACAGGGAAGTTTTGTGTTCAAGAGGGTAATTTCTTGAATTTACACAATTTTCTATGTTACTATACAATATAGTTTGTTTACCGTGGGAGGAGGTAAGGGATGAACCGTATTTTCCGTAATACCATCTTTTATTTATTAATATTTTTAGTAATTATTGGTGTGGTAAGTTTCTTTAATGGTAATAACGAGCCAACCAAGCAATTATCGTATACCGATCTGATTAAGCACCTTGAAGAAGGTGATGTCAGTTCCATTACACAGCAGCCTGAACGAGGCGTTTTAGAATTACGCGGGCAGTTAGATTCTTACAGTGAAGATGAATACTTCGTTTCTTACGTAACGAATAATGAAACTGTTCAAAACCGCATTGATAAAGCGGCTACAGAAGGATCAAAAATTGATGTCCTTCCTGCTCAAGAAACGAGCAGCTGGGTGACATTCTTTACTTCTATTATTCCTTTTGTCATTATATTCATCTTGTTCTTCTTCTTGCTCAACCAAGCGCAAGGCGGCGGCAGTCGAGTAATGAACTTTGGAAAGAGCAAAGCGAAGCTTTATAATGAAGAGAAGAAGAAAGTCCGTTTTAAAGATGTAGCAGGAGCGGATGAAGAGAAGCAAGAGTTAGTAGAAGTTGTAGAATTCCTGAAAGACCCAAGAAAATTTGCTGAGCTAGGAGCAAGAATTCCGAAGGGTGTCCTTCTTAATGGACCTCCTGGAACAGGTAAAACATTATTAGCAAGAGCTGTCGCAGGTGAAGCAGGAGTTCCATTCTTCTCCATCAGCGGATCTGACTTTGTGGAAATGTTTGTTGGGGTCGGTGCATCTCGTGTACGTGACCTATTTGAAACAGCGAAAAAGAATGCACCATGTATTATCTTTATAGATGAGATTGACGCAGTAGGTCGTCAGCGTGGGGCAGGGCTCGGCGGAGGCCATGATGAGCGTGAACAAACTCTGAACCAATTGTTGGTTGAGATGGATGGTTTTGGAGCAAACGAAGGGATCATCATTATCGCTGCGACTAACCGACCGGACATTCTTGACCCAGCGTTATTGCGTCCAGGACGTTTTGACCGTCAAATCACTGTTGACCGACCTGATGTTACTGGCCGTGAAGCAGTATTGCGTGTACATGCCCGCAACAAGCCATTAGATCCATCAGTAGATTTAAAAAGCATTGCGATGCGTACACCTGGTTTCTCAGGCGCAGATTTAGAAAACTTGCTTAACGAAGCAGCACTTGTCGCTGCAAGAGCAGATAAGAAAAAGATTGATATGGAAGATATGGATGAGGCAACAGACCGTGTAATTGCTGGTCCGTCCAAAAAGAGCCGTGTCATTTCTAAAAAAGAAAGAAATATTGTGGCATACCACGAAGCTGGTCATACAATCATAGGTGTTGTCCTTGATGAGGCAGATATGGTGCATAAAGTTACCATCGTACCAAGGGGTCAAGCTGGAGGCTATGCAGTTATGCTTCCAAAAGAAGACCGCTTCTTACTGACAAGGCAAGAGTTGTTAGACAAAATTACTGGATTGCTTGGCGGCCGTGTGGCAGAGGATATTGTCTTCGGTGAAGTCAGCACTGGTGCACATAATGATTTCCAAAGAGCAACAAACATTGCTCGCAAAATGGTTACTGAATATGGAATGAGCGAAAAGCTTGGACCGCTTCAATTCGGTCAAGCGCAAGGAGGTCAAGTCTTCCTTGGCAGAGATTTGAATAATGAACAAAACTATTCAGATGCTATCGCATATGATATTGACCAAGAAATTCAACGCATCATTAAAGAGAGCTATGAAAGAGCGAAAACAATCTTAACTGAAAACAGGGAGAAGCTAAACTTGATTGCCGAAACATTGTTAGAAATCGAAACATTGGATGCGGAACAAATCACTAGCCTGTATAAAGATGGAGTTCTTCCAGACCGTTCTAAAAAAGCTGAATCATTCACAAATGATGATGTGAAAGTCAACATCAATATGAAAAAAGAAGATGAAGAGACTAAAGAAGATTAAAACCTTCACTATAAGGGAATGCACACTTGTGCATTCCCTTTTTTCTTCCGTAAAGTTCATTGGATTTCACTTACATATGCTCGTATGTTATGATATTTTAGTGCTAATAATCCATACATCTATTAAGGGCAACAGCTGCTTAAATAGATGGTGTTTGAAGAATAATAAAAAAGTGGTGACTGACTTTGATTTTTGTTTTTGATATTGGGAATACAAATATAGTGCTAGGTGTATACGAAGGCGATAAGCTGACACAACACTGGAGAATAGAAACGAACCGCTTTAAAACGGAAGATGAATATGGCATGATAATCAAGTCTCTGTTTGACCATGTGGGCTTAAAGTTTTCGGATATTGACGGAATTATTATTTCCTCTGTAGTACCGCCGATTATGTTCTCTCTAGAAAGAATGTGTCATAAATACTTTAATATTAAACCGTTAGTAGTTGGTCCTGGAACGAAAACAGGGCTGAACATTAAATATGATAATCCAAAAGAGGTAGGTGCAGACAGGATTGTTAATGCAGTTGCTGCGATACATGAATACGGGAGCCCATTAATAATTGTAGACTTTGGAACTGCAACAACATTCTGCTATGTTAATGAGCATAAACAATATATGGGTGGAGCTATTGCACCTGGTATTAATATTGCGACAGAAGCTCTATATTCTAAAGCTGCTAAGCTGCCGAGAATAGAAATTGCCCGCCCGGATGGAGTGGTAGGCAAAAACACAGTATCTGCTATGCAGTCTGGAATATTATATGGATATGTTGGACAAGTTGAGGGTATTGTAAAGAGAATGAAAGAGCAGAGCTCAGAAAATCCAAAGGTAATTGCAACAGGCGGACTAGCTAATCTCATCAGTCAAGAATCAAATGCAATTGACGTAGTAGATCCATTTTTAACATTAAAAGGTTTACAGCTTATATATAAGAAAAATAAGGAAAAGTAAGTAATAAGAATATAGGAAAAGAGGTATTTTATGAGTGATTATTTAGTAAAGGCTTTAGCCTTTAACGATCAAGTACGTGCATATGCTGTTAGAAGCACAGAGACAGTTGCTGAGGCTCAACGCAGGCACTACACTTGGCCTACTGCATCTGCGGCATTAGGAAGAACTTTATCTGCTACAGCAATGTTGGGAGCAATGCTTAAAGGTGATCAAAAGCTAACGGTGAAAGTAGATGGAGATGGACCTATAGGGCTAATCCTTGTTGATGGAAATGCGAAAGGTGAAGTAAGGGGCTATGTAACGAATCCACAAACTCATTTTGATTTAAACGAACATGGAAAGCTGGATGTTAGAAGAGCGGTAGGAACAGAGGGAACACTGTCTGTTGTTAAAGATATCGGAATGCGTGACTACTTCACAGGGCAAGTGCCGATTGTATCTGGGGAGCTTGGAGAAGATTTTACTTACTACTTGGTGACATCAGAGCAAGTACCTTCATCTGTCGGTGTCGGAGTACTTGTTAATCCAGATAACTCAATCTTAGCGGCTGGCGGATTCATCATTCAGCTTATGCCAGGAACAGATGATGAAACCATCACAAAAATTGAGAAGAGATTACAAGAAATACCGCCGATCTCTAAGCTGATTGAAAAAGGTCTTACTCCGGAAGAAATTCTGGAAGAAATCTTTGGAAAAGATAATATGAAAATTATTGAGAAGATGCCCGTATCGTTCACATGTACATGCTCAAAGGAGCGATTTTCAACGGCAATTATCAGTTTAGGCAAGGCAGAAATAGAAGATATGATCGCAACAGATGAAAAGGCTGAAGCACACTGCCACTTCTGTAATGAAAAATACCTTTTCTCCAAAACTGAATTAGAGGAGCTTCTTGAAGAAGCGCTATAAAAAATAAGCCTGGTGCATGTTTGCACCAGGCTTATTTTTTTATTCTGGTAAGTGGATTTTCAATCAAGGATTATGTTTGGATTTTTTCGAAAATAAGAACAAATCAATTGACAAAATGGGCATTCATTGATAAATTAATAATTAATAGAATACCAATTAAGATACTCGGATTAAGAGATAAGGGAGAGATTAAGAATGACTCGTATAGCTAATTCAGTTGTAGATTTAATAGGTCAAACTCCTATTGTAAAATTAAACCGTTTAACAGATGAAGCAAGTGCAGATGTATATCTTAAATTAGAATATATGAATCCAGGTAGCAGTGTTAAAGACCGTATTGCTCTAGCGATGATTGAAGCTGCTGAGCAGAGCGGTGATTTGAAGCCTGGCAGCACACTTATTGAGCCTACTAGCGGAAACACAGGGATTGGCTTAGCAATGGTTGCAGCTGCAAAAGGATATAAAGCAATTCTTGTTATGCCTGAAACAATGAGCTTGGAGCGCCGTAACTTGCTAAGAGCATACGGTGCAGAACTAGTATTAACACCAGGACCTGAGGGCATGGGTGGCGCAATTCGCAAAGCGGAAGAATTGTCTAAAGAAAATGGATATTTCCTACCACAGCAGTTTAAAAATGTTTCTAATCCTGAAGTTCATAGAAGCACTACTGGTCCAGAAATCGTGGCAGCTTTTGGTGATGAAGGCTTAGATGCGTTTATCGCAGGAATTGGCACTGGCGGAACAATTACAGGAGCCGGAGAAGTATTAAAAGAAAAATATAATGATATTAAAATATATGCAGTAGAACCAACGGATTCTCCAGTATTATCTGGAGGAAAACCAGGTCCTCACAAAATTCAAGGAATTGGGGCAGGTTTTGTGCCAGAAATCCTGAATAGTGAAGTTTATGATGATATTATTCAAGTAACAACAGATCAAGCATTCGAATATGCTAGAAAAGCAGGTAAAGAAGAAGGTATTCTTGGTGGAATCTCTTCTGGTGCTGCTATCTATGCTGCCATTAAGGTTGCTAAAGAACTAGGAAAAGGCAAAAAAGTCTTGGCTGTAATTCCAAGTAACGGAGAGCGTTATTTGAGCACAGCTTTATACCAATTTGATGAAGAGTAATCATGCAAGAAAAAGACAGCCGGTGGGCTGTCTTTTTTTTGCTTAGCAATATAGACGGCCACCTGAAAAATGCCGGCAAATTTTTTTGTTTTTCCTCTGCTTCATCATGTATGATGATAAAAGAGAAATAGAAGGAGCGAGAGTGAATTGAAAAAATTTAAGGTTTTCAGCAAGAGTTTAAGTATTTCATATGCTCAATTTTATGAGCAGTTCATTCAGTTATCCCAAGAATCACAGTATTATGCCATCTTGGAAAGCGGCAGGGGTGGAAGATACAGCATTGCTGCAATGAACCCTATTGCCACGATGATCGGAAAAGACAATACATTAGAAGTAGTGGGCATAGAGGGAACAACTATACATAAAGGCAATCCGCTCCATACAGTTAAACAGATAATGAAGGAGTATGAAGTAGAAGCTAACCATGAATCTCCAGAGTTTCAAGGGGGAGCGATTGGATTCATAAGCTATGATTATATCCGCTATATTGAAGAAATCCCGAATATTGCAGTTGATGATTTAGAAACACCAGATGTATTTTTTATGCTTTTTGATAATTGGTTTGTTTATGATCTGAAGGAAAACAAATTATGGCTGTCAGCCTTATACACAGAAGCAACTTCCTCCGAAGTGGAAGATAGAATAGATAAAGCAGTGGAAAAGCTACAGGAGAACAGGAAAGTTGAACACCAAATGCTTACTCCTGAAAAAACAATGGGACAAGAGGTTTCTATTAAGGATAATGAATTTCAACAGTCAGTCAGGAAAATACAAGAATATATTTCTCAAGGAGACGTTTTTCAAGTAAACTTGTCTGTTCGCCAAATGAAGTCACTAAACGTTTCAGCTTTGGAAGTGTATAATCAGCTGCGCATCCTCAACCCATCACCGTATATGGGGTATTTTCACACACCTGATTTTCAGCTTGTTTCCGGTTCGCCTGAGCTGTTAGTGAAGAAAAAAGGTGATGAGGTTAGTACTCGCCCGATTGCAGGCACAAGATCGAGAGGTAAAGATAATGATGAGGATCAGAAGCTTGCTGATGAACTCATTAACAGTGAAAAGGAACGGGCAGAGCATGTGATGCTCGTTGATCTCGAACGGAATGACCTAGGAAGGGTTTGTGAGTACGGTTCAGTTGAAGTTGATGAGTTCATGGCAATAGAAAAGTACTCTCATGTGATGCATATTGTTTCTAATGTCCGTGGGAAATTAGCTGCTAAGTATGATGAATACGACCTGATTGACAGTATGTTCCCGGGAGGAACGATAACAGGAGCCCCGAAAATACGAACAATGGAAATTATTGAAGAACTCGAGCCTGTAAGAAGAGGACCTTATACCGGGTCAATGGGCTGGATTGGTTTTAATAAAGATATTGAATTAAATATTATGATTAGAACGATGCTTGTGAAAGATAAGAAATCGTATGTACAAGCTGGGGCTGGGATTGTCATAGATTCTGTCCCAAGTAATGAGTATAAGGAATCAATGAAAAAAGCCAGAGCTCTATGGAATGCGAAAGAACTGGCAGAAGAGAAATAGGTGAAGAAATGATATATATGATCGATAATTATGATTCATTTACGTATAATCTTGTGCAGTATTTAGGTTCATTAGGCAGTGATCTGACTGTCAGCCGCAATGATAAAACTTCTTTAGAAGAAATCAGAAGAGTAAATCCTGAATACTTAATGATATCTCCAGGACCTTGTACGCCAAATGAGGCGGGGATAAGTCTTGAGGCGATAAGTGCATTTGCTGGAGAGTTGCCTATCTTTGGTGTGTGTTTAGGACATCAAGCAATTGCTCAAGCATTCGGTGGAAAGGTAATCCGAGCTGGAAATTTAATGCACGGCAAAACTTCTCCAATCTACCATGATAATAAGACTATATTTGAAGGCTTGCCGAACCCCTTCCCAGCAACAAGATATCATTCTCTTCTTGTCGAAAAAACTTCCTTGCCTGACTGTCTGGAAGTTTCTGCATGGACTAAGGAGGGGGAAATAATGGCGCTGCGCCATAAGGAGCTTCCTATCGAGGCAGTGCAATTTCATCCAGAATCAATCATGACAACAGCTGGTATGGATATTCTAGCCAACTTTGTTGAGTTATATAAAAAAGGGGCTGCTTCCTGATAGTGTATATTTATATAAATGGAGAAATCATCCCTCGCGAAAAGGCACAGATTTCTGTTTTCGATCATGGGTTTATGTACGGTGCTGGTCTGTTTGAAACTTTCCGCACATACAGAGGACATCCGTTCCTATTGGACAGTCATCTGGGCCGGCTTAATAAAGGGTTAAGGCAGCTGAATATAGACCGTTCCTTTTGCAGAGAAGAAACAAATCAAATCATTCAGCGATTATTGAATGAAAATAAGCTGGAAAATGCATATATTCGCTTTAATGTTTCGGCCGGAATCGGTGGTATAGGACTTCAAACATCCTCTTATACCGAACCAAACGTTATAATGTATATGAAATCATTGCAAACCGGTGAATCACTTGGAGAGAAAAAAGCGGAATGGCTGAGGATACGGCGGAATACTCCTGAGGGTGATGAAAGACTGAAGTCCCATCATTATTTGAATAACCTTTTAGCTAAGAGAGAGATAGGTGAGGATGTTCAGATGGAGGGACTTTTTTTGACAAAAGAAGGTTACGTGGCTGAAGGGATAACATCTAATTTATTTTGGATAAGAAATGGGATTTTATATACTCCAAGTGTGGAAACAGGTATATTGAACGGAATTACTAGACGGTTTATCCTAGCGTTGGCAGCTCAATCAGGGTTAGAGGTGCGGGAAGGACTATATAAGCAGGAAAATTTATTGGAGGCAGATGAGGTATTTATCACAAATTCCATTCAGGAAATTGTCGCAATCAAAAGTATTGGGTCAGAATCGTACAAAGGAGTCAGTGGTCCCATTGTGCAGATGCTCTATACAAGATATAAAGATAATTGTTCATACTTATGGTCAATTGATGAGTTAGGAGGACATAGATAAGGATGCAGAATATAAAATTCGGGAAGTACAAACTGCCGTTTCAAGAAAGAACAATTGTGATGGGCATATTAAATGTTAATCCAGATTCCTTCTCAGATGGGGGCAAGTATAACGAGCGAGACAAAGCACTATTGCATGCTCAGGAAATGGTTGAAAACGGCGCGGATATTTTAGATATTGGCGGAGAATCAACAAGACCAGGGTATACAGAAATCTCTGCAGAAGAGGAAATAGAAAGGGTTGCTCCTATCATTGAGTTGATCTCGAATGAAGTAGACGTTCCTATTTCCATTGACACTTATAAGGCAAAGGTTGCAAGAGCAGCTATGGCATCCGGGGCTCATATTATTAATGATATTTGGGGAGCAAAACGAGAACCAGAAATTGCAGCTGTAGCTGTAGAGTATGATGCACCGATTGTGCTTATGCATAATCGCAATGACAAGGACTATCAATCATTTGTAGAAGATGTTATTGCTGATATGAACGAAAGTATTGATATCTCCGTAAAAGCGGGTGTGAAAAAAGACAAAATCATTCTTGATCCAGGTATTGGTTTTGCGAAGGATTTAACGTATAACCTTGAAATGATGCGTAATTTGGACAAGCTCGTAGCACTAGGTTACCCTGTGCTGCTTGGCACCTCTAAAAAGTCCATGATTGGAAAGATCTTAGACTTGCCAGTAGCGGAAAGACTAGAAGGCACTGGTGCAACTGTATGTTTTGGAATTCAGAAAGGCTGCCAAATTATCCGGGTGCATGATGTCAAGGAGATGACAAGAATGGCTCGTATGATGGATGCTTTAATGGGAAAGGGGCAGTACGGTGGATAAGATAGCATTAAACAAAATGGAGTTCTATGGGTATCATGGAGTTTTCAAAGAAGAAACAAAACTGGGGCAAAGATTTATTATTGACCTAGAAGTTGAGACAGATCTACAACAAGCAGGAACTACTGATAATCTGGAGTATTCCATTAATTATGGACAGCTTTATTTCGATGTGAAGGAAGTTGTAGAAGGTGACCCTGTTAAACTGATTGAGTCTGTTGCAGAGGCAATAGCACAAAAGTTGCTGGGAAGCTACGAGCGCATTTTTAGTGTGATGGTACGCGTGATTAAGCCGGACCCGCCAATTCCGGGTCATTATCAATCTGTTTCTGTTGAGATAACGAGGAAGCGCGGATGAATAACGCGGCGTTCTTATCATTAGGATCAAATATAGGCAATCGATTGCAGAATTTGGAGGAAGCCGTCCGAAAGCTGAACCAATACGAGGATATAAAAGTGGTAAGTGTTTCCTCCATTTATGAAACAGATCCTGTAGGTTATAGGGATCAGGAAATGTTCCTAAATATAGCTGTTGAAGTATGCACTTCATTATCGCCGTTTGCATTATTAGAAGTTTGCCAAAGTATTGAGCAAGAACTTGGAAGGAAAAGGATAATTAAATGGGGCCCAAGGACAATAGACCTTGACATTTTATTGTATAATCACGAAAATATAGAATCAGAGAAGCTAATTGTTCCACATCCAAGAATAGAGGAAAGGGCTTTTGTTCTAATTCCATTAATAGAGATAGCTCCTTTCGTGAAGATACCGAATAAATCCACACGTTTACAAGAAAGTCTAGAGCTTTTGCAGGATAAAGAAGGAGTAAGAGTATGGAGACATCAGAAAAATGGGGAAGACGTATTCGAGCTTTTCGAAAACTAAAAGGATATACACAAGAGAATCTTGCTAAAGAACTGCTTGTGTCTGTATCTATATTAGGAGAAATAGAAAGAGGTAACCGAGTTCCCTCTGATGAGATAATTGATTCAATCGTTAAAGTGTTAAAGATAAGCAGAGAAGAGCTAGATCCGAATATTAATAGCTGAAAACAAAGGGAGGTAAAAATTTGTTTAAGATAGGCAATGTTGAGATGAATAACCGTGTTGTTTTAGCGCCAATGGCAGGAATATCTAACTCGGCATTTCGCTTAACAGTAAAGGAATTCGGCGCAGGTTTAGTTTGTGCAGAAATGATCAGCGATAAAGGGATTGTCTCAAAAAATCAAAAAACAATGAACATGTTATATATAGATGAAAGAGAAAATCCTCTAAGCTTGCAGATTTTCGGCGGAGAAAAGGAAACGTTGGTTGAGGCTGCTCGATTTGTTGATAAGAATACTAATGCTGATATTATTGATATCAACATGGGTTGCCCTGTTCCTAAAATTACGAAATGCGATGCAGGAGCTAAATGGCTGCTTGATCCCAACAAAATATATGATATGGTATCAGCTGTAGTTGAAGCGGTAGATAAGCCAGTTACAGTAAAGATGCGCATGGGTTGGGATGAAGAGCATATATATGCTGTGCGCAATGCCCAGGCAGTGGAGCGTGCTGGTGGTTCAGCAGTAGCACTGCATGGACGGACACGTGTGCAATTGTATGAGGGCCAAGCGAATTGGGATATTATCCGTGAGGTTAAGCAATCCATCAACATCCCGCTGATTGGGAATGGAGATGTTAATACGCCCCAAGATGCAAAAAGAATGCTTGATGAAACTGGTTGTGATGCAGTAATGATCGGCAGAGCTGCTTTAGGAAACCCATGGATGATCTATCGTACTGTAAACTATCTTGAAACAGGGAAGCTTGCAGGTGAACCATCTGTACGTGAAAAGATAGATGTTTGTATCCTTCATTTAGATCGTTTAATAAATTTAAAAGATGAATATATCGCCGTTAGAGAAATGAGAAAGCATGCAGCCTGGTACTTAAAGGGTATTCGAGGAAATGCGAAAGCACGCAATGGAGTGAATGAATGTGAAACTCGCGAGCAGCTCGTTTCGTTATTAAATGGTTTAGTATTGGAAGAAGAAGCGAAAGAAAGGGAAATTCAAGTAGGATAATACCTTATTTCTTATTTCATACACGACCAAAAGGCTGCCGGTGAAAAAAACTGGCGGTTTTTTTTCTTTTTTAGTGTCTGTAGTTGTAACATTGTGTAGAATAATAAAGTATGTAATTAAAGTCACGACTACCTTAAAAGGTGTCATACATAAATAAAGATGGTGGAGTTGATTTAAGCATGAGTCATGAAGAATTGAATTTAAATGACCAATTACAAGTTAGACGAAACAAAATGACTGATCTTCGTGATCAAGGTATAGATCCTTTCGGCAAAAGATTTGAACGTACCCATTTATCGGAGGAGTTAAAAAGCCAATTTGATTCTCTTTCTAAGGAAGAACTTGAAGAGAAGGGGATTATTGTTTCTCTTGCAGGGCGAGTAATGACTAAAAGAGGAAAAGGTAAAGCAGGTTTTGCTCATATTCAAGATCTTGCAGGACAAATCCAGCTTTATGTTAGAAAAGATGCTGTTGGAGAGGACCAATACGCAATTTTTAACACAGTAGATCTAGGGGATATTGTCGGAGTGGAAGGAACTCTATTTAAAACGAATGTTGGAGAGCTGTCTATAAAGGTTAAGGATTTCACTTTGCTTACAAAAGCATTGCGCCCGCTTCCTGATAAGTTCCATGGATTAAAAGATATTGAACAGCGCTACCGTCAGCGTTATCTTGATTTAATTTCTAGTGAAGAAAGCAAGCATACATTTATTCTTCGCAGTAAAATTATTCAGGCTATGCGCAGATACTTAGACGACCATGGTTATTTAGAAGTAGAAACACCGATGATGCATTCGATTGCAGGTGGTGCATCTGCACGTCCATTTATTACACATCATAATGCTTTAGATATGCCGTTATACATGCGTATTGCGATTGAACTACATCTGAAAAGATTAATTGTCGGCGGTATGGAGAAGGTTTATGAAATAGGCCGTGTATTTAGGAACGAAGGGGTTTCTACTAGACATAATCCTGAATTTACAATGATTGAACTTTATGAAGCGTATGCTGATTACCGTGATATCATGAGTCTGACAGAAAATTTAGTTGCACATATTGCTCAAGAAATTCATGGTACGACAACAATACCATACGGAGAATATGAAGTAGATCTTAAACCAGAATGGACAAGACTTCATATGGTTGATGCAATTAAACAATATACAGGTGTTGATTTCTGGCCTGAGATGTCAGTAGAGGAAGCAAGAAAACTAGCTAAAGAAAACAATATTGAAATCAATGAGCACATGACTTATGGACATATAGTTAATGAGTTCTTTGAGCAAAGAGTAGAAGAGAAGCTGATTCAACCAACATTTATTTTCGGGCACCCGCTTGAAATCTCACCATTAGCGAAGAAAAATGATGAGGATCCGCGATTCACTGATCGTTTCGAATTGTTTATCGTAGGTAGAGAGCATGCGAATGCATTTACAGAGTTAAATGATCCGATTGATCAAAGAGAAAGATTTGAAGCACAGCTGAAAGAAAGAGAGCAAGGAAATGATGAAGCTCATCTAATGGATGACGACTTTGTAGAGGCGCTTGAATATGGTATGCCTCCAACAGGTGGACTAGGTATCGGTATCGACAGACTAGTTATGCTATTGACAAATGCACCATCTATCAGAGATGTACTATTATTCCCATTAATGAGACACCGCTCATAATTAAAAAAGACCTGGAATGCAGAGACATTCCAGGTCTTTTAATATAATAAAAACTTTTAGGTTGTCTGCTGGTTTTGTTCATGTACTTATGGGTAAAATGCAGATATAGTTATTAGAATATTTTTTCTTTAAAAAAAGAGTTGCATAGGGTCGAATAGGGTGGTATATTTATATTCGTTGCTGAAACAAGCCAGTAACACAAATGAAAAATAATTTTAAAAACTGTTGACTTGAAAGTAGGCTTCTGGTAATATTAAAAAAGTCGTCTGATAGCGACAGAAATTGCTCTTTGAAAACTGAACAAACAAAACGTCAACAATAATCGTTTTTATAACTTGCGTTATAAAGATGAAAACAAAGTAACAAAAAGCTAGAGTTTAGCAAATGAGCTAATCTTACTCTTTATCGGAGAGTTTGATCCTGGCTCAGGACGAACGCTGGCGGCGTGCCTAATACATGCAAGTCGAGCGGACTTAAAAAGCTTGCTTTTTAAGTTAGCGGCGGACGGGTGAGTAACACGTGGGCAACCTGCCTGTAAGACTGGGATAACTTCGGGAAACCGGAGCTAATACCGGATAATCCTTTTCTACTCATGTAGAAAAGCTGAAAGACGGTTTACGCTGTCACTTACAGATGGGCCCGCGGCGCATTAGCTAGTTGGTGAGGTAACGGCTCACCAAGGCGACGATGCGTAGCCGACCTGAGAGGGTGATCGGCCACACTGGGACTGAGACACGGCCCAGACTCCTACGGGAGGCAGCAGTAGGGAATCTTCCGCAATGGACGAAAGTCTGACGGAGCAACGCCGCGTGAGTGATGAAGGTTTTCGGATCGTAAAACTCTGTTGTTAGGGAAGAACAAGTACGAGAGTAACTGCTCGTACCTTGACGGTACCTAACCAGAAAGCCACGGCTAACTACGTGCCAGCAGCCGCGGTAATACGTAGGTGGCAAGCGTTGTCCGGAATTATTGGGCGTAAAGCGCGCGCAGGCGGTCCTTTAAGTCTGATGTGAAAGCCCACGGCTCAACCGTGGAGGGTCATTGGAAACTGGGGGACTTGAGTGCAGAAGAGAAGAGTGGAATTCCACGTGTAGCGGTGAAATGCGTAGAGATGTGGAGGAACACCAGTGGCGAAGGCGACTCTTTGGTCTGTAACTGACGCTGAGGCGCGAAAGCGTGGGGAGCAAACAGGATTAGATACCCTGGTAGTCCACGCCGTAAACGATGAGTGCTAAGTGTTAGAGGGTTTCCGCCCTTTAGTGCTGCAGCAAACGCATTAAGCACTCCGCCTGGGGAGTACGGCCGCAAGGCTGAAACTCAAAGGAATTGACGGGGGCCCGCACAAGCGGTGGAGCATGTGGTTTAATTCGAAGCAACGCGAAGAACCTTACCAGGTCTTGACATCTCCTGACAATCCTAGAGATAGGACGTTCCCCTTCGGGGGACAGGATGACAGGTGGTGCATGGTTGTCGTCAGCTCGTGTCGTGAGATGTTGGGTTAAGTCCCGCAACGAGCGCAACCCTTGATCTTAGTTGCCAGCATTTAGTTGGGCACTCTAAGGTGACTGCCGGTGACAAACCGGAGGAAGGTGGGGATGACGTCAAATCATCATGCCCCTTATGACCTGGGCTACACACGTGCTACAATGGATGGTACAAAGGGCAGCAAAACCGCGAGGTCGAGCCAATCCCATAAAACCATTCTCAGTTCGGATTGTAGGCTGCAACTCGCCTACATGAAGCTGGAATCGCTAGTAATCGCGGATCAGCATGCCGCGGTGAATACGTTCCCGGGCCTTGTACACACCGCCCGTCACACCACGAGAGTTTGTAACACCCGAAGTCGGTGGGGTAACCTTTTAGGAGCCAGCCGCCTAAGGTGGGATAGATGATTGGGGTGAAGTCGTAACAAGGTAGCCGTATCGGAAGGTGCGGCTGGATCACCTCCTTTCTAAGGAAAAATGGAATTCGTTCCATTCACAGATTGTTGATGATTTTGTTGTTCAGTTTTGAGGGAGCAATTCCTCAAAACATCAGGGTAATGATTAACATCATTAGCCGAATTTGTTCCTTGAAAACTAGATTATGAATAGTAAGAACCAAGAAAGAAACCGAGTAATCGCCATCTTAGATTCTCTATTTAATAGAAGAATTTTAGGGTAAAGAGTAACATCTTTAGCCGAAACAAGTTAAGTTAGAAAGGGCGCACGGTGGATGCCTTGGCACTAGGAGCCGATGAAGGACGGTACTAACACCGATATGCTTCGGGGAGCTGTAAGTAAGCTTTGATCCGGAGATTTCCGAATGGGGGAACCCACTATCCGTAATGGGATAGTATCGTTACTTGAATACATAGAGTAACAGAAGGCAGACCCGGGGAACTGAAACATCTAAGTACCCGGAGGAAGAGAAAGCAAACGCGATTCCCTGAGTAGCGGCGAGCGAAACGGGATTAGCCCAAACCAAGAGGCTTGCCTCTTGGGGTTGTAGGACACTCTACATGGAGTTACAAAGGAACGGGGTAGATGAATAGGTCTGGAAAGGCCAGTCATAGAAGGTAAAAACCCTGTAGTCGAAACTTCGTTCCCTCCTGAGTGGATCCTGAGTACGGCGGGACACGTGAAATCCCGTCGGAAGCAGGGAGGACCATCTCCCAAGGCTAAATACTCCCTAGTGACCGATAGTGAACCAGTACCGTGAGGGAAAGGTGAAAAGCACCCCGGAAGGGGAGTGAAATAGATCCTGAAACCGTGTGCCTACAAGTAGTTAGAGCCCATTAATGGGTGATAGCGTGCCTTTTGTAGAATGAACCGGCGAGTTACGATTACATGCGAGGTTAAGTTGAAGAGACGGAGCCGCAGCGAAAGCGAGTCTGAATAGGGCGTAATAGTATGTGGTCGTAGACCCGAAACCAGGTGATCTACCCATGTCCAGGGTGAAGTCCAGGTAACACTGGATGGAGGCCCGAACCCACGCACGTTGAAAAGTGCGGGGATGAGGTGTGGGTAGCGGAGAAATTCCAATCGAACTTGGAGATAGCTGGTTCTCTCCGAAATAGCTTTAGGGCTAGCCTCAAGGTAAGAGTATTGGAGGTAGAGCACTGTTTGGACTAGGGGCCCCCATCGGGTTACCGAATTCAGACAAACTCCGAATGCCAAATACTTATCCTTGGGAGTCAGACTGCGAGTGATAAGATCCGTAGTCAAGAGGGAAACAGCCCAGACCACCAGCTAAGGTCCCAAAGTATACGTTAAGTGGAAAAGGATGTGGAGTTGCTTAGACAACCAGGATGTTGGCTTAGAAGCAGCCACCATTTAAAGAGTGCGTAATAGCTCACTGGTCGAGTGACTCTGCGCCGAAAATGTACCGGGGCTAAACGTATCACCGAAGCTGTGGATTGACATCTAGTGATGTCAGTGGTAGGAGAGCGTTCTAAGGGCGTTGAAGCTAGACCGTAAGGACTGGTGGAGCGCTTAGAAGTGAGAATGCCGGTATGAGTAGCGAAAGATGAGTGAGAATCTCATCCACCGAATGCCTAAGGTTTCCTGAGGAAGGCTCGTCCACTCAGGGTTAGTCGGGACCTAAGCCGAGGCTGAAGAGCGTAGGCGATGGACAACAGGTTGATATTCCTGTACCACCTTATGAATCGTTTGAGCGATGGGGGGACGCAGGAGGATAGGGTAAGCGTGCTGTTGGATTAGCACGTCCAAGCAGTTAGGCTGGTAATGAGGCAAATCCCATTACCGTGAAGGCGGAGCTGTGACGGCGAGGGAAATATAGTACCGAAGTTCCTGATTCCACACTGCCAAGAAAAGCCTCTAGCGAGATTCAAGGTGCCCGTACCGCAAACCGACACAGGTAGGCGAGGAGAGAATCCTAAGGTGAGCGAGAGAACTCTCGTTAAGGAACTCGGCAAAATGACCCCGTAACTTCGGGAGAAGGGGTGCTCTTTTGGGTGCAAGCCCGAGAGAGCCGCAGTGAATAGGCCCAGGCGACTGTTTAGCAAAAACACAGGTCTCTGCGAAGCCGTAAGGCGAAGTATAGGGGCTGACACCTGCCCGGTGCTGGAAGGTTAAGAGGAGGGGTTAGCGTTCGCGCGAAGCTCTGAATTGAAGCCCCAGTAAACGGCGGCCGTAACTATAACGGTCCTAAGGTAGCGAAATTCCTTGTCGGGTAAGTTCCGACCCGCACGAAAGGTGTAACGATCTGGGCACTGTCTCAACGAGAGACTCGGTGAAATTATAGTACCTGTGAAGATGCAGGTTACCCGCGACAGGACGGAAAGACCCCGTGGAGCTTTACTGTAGCCTGATATTGAATTTTGGTACAGCTTGTACAGGATAGGTAGGAGCCTTGGAAGCCGGAGCGCCAGCTTCGGTGGAGGCATTGGTGGGATACTACCCTGGCTGTATTGACATTCTAACCCGCACCCCTTATCGGGGTGGGAGACAGTGTCAGGTGGGCAGTTTGACTGGGGCGGTCGCCTCCTAAAAAGTAACGGAGGCGCCCAAAGGTTCCCTCAGAATGGTTGGAAATCATTCGTAGAGTGTAAAGGCACAAGGGAGCTTGACTGCGAGACCTACAAGTCGAGCAGGGACGAAAGTCGGGCTTAGTGATCCGGTGGTTCCGCATGGAAGGGCCATCGCTCAACGGATAAAAGCTACCCCGGGGATAACAGGCTTATCTCCCCCAAGAGTCCACATCGACGGGGAGGTTTGGCACCTCGATGTCGGCTCATCGCATCCTGGGGCTGTAGTCGGTCCCAAGGGTTGGGCTGTTCGCCCATTAAAGCGGTACGCGAGCTGGGTTCAGAACGTCGTGAGACAGTTCGGTCCCTATCCGTCGTGGGCGTAGGAAATTTGAGAGGAGCTGTCCTTAGTACGAGAGGACCGGGATGGACGCACCGCTGGTGTACCAGTTGTCTTGCCAAAGGCATAGCTGGGTAGCTATGTGCGGAAGGGATAAGTGCTGAAAGCATCTAAGCATGAAGCCCCCCTCAAGATGAGATTTCCCATAGCGTAAGCTAGTAAGATCCCTGAAAGATGATCAGGTTGATAGGTTTGAGGTGGAAGCGTGGTGACACGTGGAGCTGACAAATACTAATAGATCGAGGACTTAACTAATAAATGATTACTCATTCTTTCTTCTTACAACATAATCTAGTTTTGAGGGAATAACTCTCAAAATACAAATAGTCTGGTGGCGATAGCGAGAAGGTCACACCCGTTCCCATACCGAACACGGAAGTTAAGCTTCTCAGCGCCGATGGTAGTTGGGGGCTCTCCCCCTGTGAGAGTAGGACGTCGCCAGGCGTATAATGGAGGATTAGCTCAGCTGGGAGAGCATCTGCCTTACAAGCAGAGGGTCGGCGGTTCGATCCCGTCATCCTCCACCATACAAACGCCGATGTAGCTCAATTGGTAGAGCAACTGACTTGTAATCAGTAGGTTGGGGGTTCAAGTCCTCTCGTCGGCACCATCTTTTATTAATAGAGATGAGTCATTAGCTCAGTTGGTAGAGCATCTGACTTTTAATCAGAGGGTCGCAGGTTCGAATCCTGCATGACTCACCATTTATGCGGGTGTGGCGGAATTGGCAGACGCACTAGACTTAGGATCTAGCGCCGCAAGGCGTGGGGGTTCGACTCCCTTCACCCGCACCATTTAATTTAATACTCGAGCGGAAGTAGTTCAGTGGTAGAACACCACCTTGCCAAGGTGGGGGTCGCGAGTTCGAACCTCGTCTTCCGCTCCATTTTTAAAAAACAATGCCGGGGTGGCGGAACTGGCAGACGCACAGGACTTAAAATCCTGCGGTAGGTGACTACCGTACCGGTTCGATTCCGGTCCTCGGCACCATTGTTTTTCAAATATTTAGCGCCCGTAGCTCAATTGGATAGAGCGTCTGACTACGGATCAGAAGGTTATGGGTTCGACTCCTTTCGGGCGCGCCAAATATACGGGAAGTAGCTCAGCTTGGTAGAGCACTTGGTTTGGGACCAAGGGGTCGCAGGTTCGAATCCTGTCTTCCCGACCATTATTTCTCATTAAAAGATGGGGCCTTAGCTCAGCTGGGAGAGCGCCTGCCTTGCACGCAGGAGGTCAGCGGTTCGATCCCGCTAGGCTCCACCAATATTTTTTTGGGTATTGACAATGTATCCAATTTTTATTATAGTTGAAAAGCTGCATTAAGCAGTTTACTAATTGCTCTTTGAAAACTGAACAAACAAAACGTCAACAATAATCGTTTTTATAACTTGCGTTATAAAGATGAAAACAAAGTAACAAAAAGCTAGAGTTTAGCAAATGAGCTAATCTTACTCTTTATCGGAGAGTTTGATCCTGGCTCAGGACGAACGCTGGCGGCGTGCCTAATACATGCAAGTCGAGCGGACTTAAAAAGCTTGCTTTTTAAGTTAGCGGCGGACGGGTGAGTAACACGTGGGCAACCTGCCTGTAAGACTGGGATAACTTCGGGAAACCGGAGCTAATACCGGATAATCCTTTTCTACTCATGTAGAAAAGCTGAAAGACGGTTTACGCTGTCACTTACAGATGGGCCCGCGGCGCATTAGCTAGTTGGTGAGGTAACGGCTCACCAAGGCGACGATGCGTAGCCGACCTGAGAGGGTGATCGGCCACACTGGGACTGAGACACGGCCCAGACTCCTACGGGAGGCAGCAGTAGGGAATCTTCCGCAATGGACGAAAGTCTGACGGAGCAACGCCGCGTGAGTGATGAAGGTTTTCGGATCGTAAAACTCTGTTGTTAGGGAAGAACAAGTACGAGAGTAACTGCTCGTACCTTGACGGTACCTAACCAGAAAGCCACGGCTAACTACGTGCCAGCAGCCGCGGTAATACGTAGGTGGCAAGCGTTGTCCGGAATTATTGGGCGTAAAGCGCGCGCAGGCGGTCCTTTAAGTCTGATGTGAAAGCCCACGGCTCAACCGTGGAGGGTCATTGGAAACTGGGGGACTTGAGTGCAGAAGAGAAGAGTGGAATTCCACGTGTAGCGGTGAAATGCGTAGAGATGTGGAGGAACACCAGTGGCGAAGGCGACTCTTTGGTCTGTAACTGACGCTGAGGCGCGAAAGCGTGGGGAGCAAACAGGATTAGATACCCTGGTAGTCCACGCCGTAAACGATGAGTGCTAAGTGTTAGAGGGTTTCCGCCCTTTAGTGCTGCAGCAAACGCATTAAGCACTCCGCCTGGGGAGTACGGCCGCAAGGCTGAAACTCAAAGGAATTGACGGGGGCCCGCACAAGCGGTGGAGCATGTGGTTTAATTCGAAGCAACGCGAAGAACCTTACCAGGTCTTGACATCTCCTGACAATCCTAGAGATAGGACGTTCCCCTTCGGGGGACAGGATGACAGGTGGTGCATGGTTGTCGTCAGCTCGTGTCGTGAGATGTTGGGTTAAGTCCCGCAACGAGCGCAACCCTTGATCTTAGTTGCCAGCATTTAGTTGGGCACTCTAAGGTGACTGCCGGTGACAAACCGGAGGAAGGTGGGGATGACGTCAAATCATCATGCCCCTTATGACCTGGGCTACACACGTGCTACAATGGATGGTACAAAGGGCAGCAAAACCGCGAGGTCGAGCCAATCCCATAAAACCATTCTCAGTTCGGATTGTAGGCTGCAACTCGCCTACATGAAGCTGGAATCGCTAGTAATCGCGGATCAGCATGCCGCGGTGAATACGTTCCCGGGCCTTGTACACACCGCCCGTCACACCACGAGAGTTTGTAACACCCGAAGTCGGTGGGGTAACCTTTTAGGAGCCAGCCGCCTAAGGTGGGATAGATGATTGGGGTGAAGTCGTAACAAGGTAGCCGTATCGGAAGGTGCGGCTGGATCACCTCCTTTCTAAGGAAAAATGGAATTCGTTCCATTCACAGATTGTTGATGATTTTGTTGTTCAGTTTTGAGGGAGCAATTCCTCAAAACATCAGGGTAATGATTAACATCATTAGCCGAATTTGTTCCTTGAAAACTAGATTATGAATAGTAAGAACCAAGAAAGAAACCGAGTAATCGCCATCTTAGATTCTCTATTTAATAGAAGAATTTTAGGGTAAAGAGTAACATCTTTAGCCGAAACAAGTTAAGTTAGAAAGGGCGCACGGTGGATGCCTTGGCACTAGGAGCCGATGAAGGACGGTACTAACACCGATATGCTTCGGGGAGCTGTAAGTAAGCTTTGATCCGGAGATTTCCGAATGGGGGAACCCACTATCCGTAATGGGATAGTATCGTTACTTGAATACATAGAGTAACAGAAGGCAGACCCGGGGAACTGAAACATCTAAGTACCCGGAGGAAGAGAAAGCAAACGCGATTCCCTGAGTAGCGGCGAGCGAAACGGGATTAGCCCAAACCAAGAGGCTTGCCTCTTGGGGTTGTAGGACACTCTACATGGAGTTACAAAGGAACGGGGTAGATGAATAGGTCTGGAAAGGCCAGTCATAGAAGGTAAAAACCCTGTAGTCGAAACTTCGTTCCCTCCTGAGTGGATCCTGAGTACGGCGGGACACGTGAAATCCCGTCGGAAGCAGGGAGGACCATCTCCCAAGGCTAAATACTCCCTAGTGACCGATAGTGAACCAGTACCGTGAGGGAAAGGTGAAAAGCACCCCGGAAGGGGAGTGAAATAGATCCTGAAACCGTGTGCCTACAAGTAGTTAGAGCCCATTAATGGGTGATAGCGTGCCTTTTGTAGAATGAACCGGCGAGTTACGATTACATGCGAGGTTAAGTTGAAGAGACGGAGCCGCAGCGAAAGCGAGTCTGAATAGGGCGTAATAGTATGTGGTCGTAGACCCGAAACCAGGTGATCTACCCATGTCCAGGGTGAAGTCCAGGTAACACTGGATGGAGGCCCGAACCCACGCACGTTGAAAAGTGCGGGGATGAGGTGTGGGTAGCGGAGAAATTCCAATCGAACTTGGAGATAGCTGGTTCTCTCCGAAATAGCTTTAGGGCTAGCCTCAAGGTAAGAGTATTGGAGGTAGAGCACTGTTTGGACTAGGGGCCCCCATCGGGTTACCGAATTCAGACAAACTCCGAATGCCAAATACTTATCCTTGGGAGTCAGACTGCGAGTGATAAGATCCGTAGTCAAGAGGGAAACAGCCCAGACCACCAGCTAAGGTCCCAAAGTATACGTTAAGTGGAAAAGGATGTGGAGTTGCTTAGACAACCAGGATGTTGGCTTAGAAGCAGCCACCATTTAAAGAGTGCGTAATAGCTCACTGGTCGAGTGACTCTGCGCCGAAAATGTACCGGGGCTAAACGTATCACCGAAGCTGTGGATTGACATCTAGTGATGTCAGTGGTAGGAGAGCGTTCTAAGGGCGTTGAAGCTAGACCGTAAGGACTGGTGGAGCGCTTAGAAGTGAGAATGCCGGTATGAGTAGCGAAAGATGAGTGAGAATCTCATCCACCGAATGCCTAAGGTTTCCTGAGGAAGGCTCGTCCACTCAGGGTTAGTCGGGACCTAAGCCGAGGCTGAAGAGCGTAGGCGATGGACAACAGGTTGATATTCCTGTACCACCTTATGAATCGTTTGAGCGATGGGGGGACGCAGGAGGATAGGGTAAGCGTGCTGTTGGATTAGCACGTCCAAGCAGTTAGGCTGGTAATGAGGCAAATCCCATTACCGTGAAGGCGGAGCTGTGACGGCGAGGGAAATATAGTACCGAAGTTCCTGATTCCACACTGCCAAGAAAAGCCTCTAGCGAGATTCAAGGTGCCCGTACCGCAAACCGACACAGGTAGGCGAGGAGAGAATCCTAAGGTGAGCGAGAGAACTCTCGTTAAGGAACTCGGCAAAATGACCCCGTAACTTCGGGAGAAGGGGTGCTCTTTTGGGTGCAAGCCCGAGAGAGCCGCAGTGAATAGGCCCAGGCGACTGTTTAGCAAAAACACAGGTCTCTGCGAAGCCGTAAGGCGAAGTATAGGGGCTGACACCTGCCCGGTGCTGGAAGGTTAAGAGGAGGGGTTAGCGTTCGCGCGAAGCTCTGAATTGAAGCCCCAGTAAACGGCGGCCGTAACTATAACGGTCCTAAGGTAGCGAAATTCCTTGTCGGGTAAGTTCCGACCCGCACGAAAGGTGTAACGATCTGGGCACTGTCTCAACGAGAGACTCGGTGAAATTATAGTACCTGTGAAGATGCAGGTTACCCGCGACAGGACGGAAAGACCCCGTGGAGCTTTACTGTAGCCTGATATTGAATTTTGGTACAGCTTGTACAGGATAGGTAGGAGCCTTGGAAGCCGGAGCGCCAGCTTCGGTGGAGGCATTGGTGGGATACTACCCTGGCTGTATTGACATTCTAACCCGCACCCCTTATCGGGGTGGGAGACAGTGTCAGGTGGGCAGTTTGACTGGGGCGGTCGCCTCCTAAAAAGTAACGGAGGCGCCCAAAGGTTCCCTCAGAATGGTTGGAAATCATTCGTAGAGTGTAAAGGCACAAGGGAGCTTGACTGCGAGACCTACAAGTCGAGCAGGGACGAAAGTCGGGCTTAGTGATCCGGTGGTTCCGCATGGAAGGGCCATCGCTCAACGGATAAAAGCTACCCCGGGGATAACAGGCTTATCTCCCCCAAGAGTCCACATCGACGGGGAGGTTTGGCACCTCGATGTCGGCTCATCGCATCCTGGGGCTGTAGTCGGTCCCAAGGGTTGGGCTGTTCGCCCATTAAAGCGGTACGCGAGCTGGGTTCAGAACGTCGTGAGACAGTTCGGTCCCTATCCGTCGTGGGCGTAGGAAATTTGAGAGGAGCTGTCCTTAGTACGAGAGGACCGGGATGGACGCACCGCTGGTGTACCAGTTGTCTTGCCAAAGGCATAGCTGGGTAGCTATGTGCGGAAGGGATAAGTGCTGAAAGCATCTAAGCATGAAGCCCCCCTCAAGATGAGATTTCCCATAGCGTAAGCTAGTAAGATCCCTGAAAGATGATCAGGTTGATAGGTTTGAGGTGGAAGCGTGGTGACACGTGGAGCTGACAAATACTAATAGATCGAGGACTTAACTAATAAATGATTACTCATTCTTTCTTCTTACAACATAATCTAGTTTTGAGGGAATAACTCTCAAAATACAAATAGTCTGGTGGCGATAGCGAGAAGGTCACACCCGTTCCCATACCGAACACGGAAGTTAAGCTTCTCAGCGCCGATGGTAGTTGGGGGCTCTCCCCCTGTGAGAGTAGGACGTCGCCAGGCACCTGAAAAGTCTTAAAGGCATTTTGCTTTTAAGACTTTTTTTATTTATAACCCCCAAAAATCATGCTTCTTAAAATCCACTTACCATTACCTCAAAAAATGCTCATGCTATTACTTGAAAATCTACACAAATCCGACTATAGTTAAATATAATTTATCAATCCCCCCTCTAATACCTATAAAAATTTTTTCTCTAGGTTTGAAATTAAGCGATAATGGGAAAATTAATAAAACATCAATCTTGCTAAACGACTTTTTTATCATGTATAATTATAGTCAAATATAGTCAAAGTCAGAAGGGGGAGGCTTGGTGAGAAATATTTCGGATATAATTGAGCATTATTTAAAAGAAGTATTAGAGATGAGCGGAAAATCACTTGTTGAAATAAAACGAAGCGAAGTTGCCGACAAATTCGATTGTGTACCATCACAAATAAATTACGTCATCAATACCCGATTCACAATTGAAAAAGGGTATTTAGTTGAAAGCAAACGTGGCGGAGGCGGCTTCATTCGAATAATGAAGGTTCAATCACATGATTACGCTCATCTGATCGACCAATTACTTTCCCTTATTCAAAGTCGAATACCTCAAAGCAGTGCAGAAGACGTCATTTACCGTCTTGTTGAAGAAGAGGTCATAAATGAAAGAGAAGCGAAAATAATGCTAAGTGTTATTGATCGCTCTGTACTGTATCTTGACCTTCCATATAGAGATGAACTAAGAGCAAGACTGTTAAAAGCGATGTTAACTACCCTAAAATATAAATAATAATGTTAGTTGTGAGGTGAAAGCATGAATTGTTCAGAATGTAATCAAAGGCCTGCAACACTTCATTACTCCAAAATCATTAATGGGAATAAAACGGAATTTCATCTATGTGAACATTGTGCCAGAGAAAAGGGAGATTTGTTTACGGCAAATGAAACTCCGGGATTTTCATTCAATAGCCTGTTAGCCGGTTTACTAAACATGGAACCGAGCATTCAACATATTAAACATGACCCGTATCAAAAGGAAGCAGAGCTTCAATGTAAGGAATGCTCAATGACTTTCCCTCAATTCACGAAAATTGGGAGGTTTGGCTGTCCTAATTGCTATGAAACTTTCAAAGACAGACTTCAGCCAATTTTAAAGAGATTGCATGGAGGAAATGTCGAACATAAAGGAAAGGTTCCAGAAAGAGTAGGCGGACATATCTTAATCAAAAAGGAAATTGGCAAACTTAGAGAAACACTTAAAGATCTTATCATACAAGAGGAGTTTGAAAAGGCTGCTGAGGTAAGAGACGAGATTAGAAAAAAGGAAAAACAATTGGTTACTTTTAATGAGGGGAGCGAGTAAGGGTTGTCTTTTGAAAAATTCATTAATAAAGCAAAAACATCTTGGATGTGCTCAGATGGACCAGACTCTGACATCGTTCTGACCTCTCGAATAAGATTAGCTAGAAACATAAATTCCATCAAGTTTCCGATACTTTTCTCTAATGAAGAAGCAGAAACAGTGATTCAAAAAGTCGGTGAAAAGGTATCAGCACAGTCAAACGAAAGTTTTGACAACTTAGAACTACTTAAAATGGAAGATCTTCAGCAACTTGAAAAAAGGGTTCTTGTTGAAAAACATTTAATCAGTCCTCTTCTTGCCAATGATGCTGCATATGGAGCATGCGTTCTTTCTGAGGATGAGGAAGTAAGCATCATGCTCAATGAAGAAGACCACATTAGAATCCAATGTATAAAGCCTGGTTTGCAGGTTATGGAAGCATTAGAGAAAGCAAATAAAATAGACAATTGGCTGGAAGAGTCCATTGATTATGCTTATCACCTTGAGCTTGGGTATATAACAAGCTGTCCGACAAATATAGGCACTGGCTTAAGAGCATCTGTTATGATGCATCTCCCTGGGATGGTTCTAACCCAACAAATGAATAGAATTATTCCTGCCATCAATCAATTAGGTTTAGTTGTTAGAGGAATTTACGGTGAGGGCAGCGAAGCTTTAGGTAATATATTTCAAATATCCAACCAGATAACATTAGGGAAATCAGAAAGCGATATAGTAGAAGAATTAAAAAGCGTCGTGCATCAGCTTATTGAACAAGAAAGAGCTGCAAGAGAGGCATTAGTAAGAACTTCAAACATACAATTAGAAGATAGGGTTTTCCGATCATATGGAATCCTCTGTAACAGCAGAATAATAGAAACAAAAGAAGCAGCTAAATGCTTATCGGACCTTCAATTAGGTATCGATATGGGCTTTATTAAAAATGTATCAAAAGGGATACTAAATGAACTGCTTATCTTGACTCAGCCTGGTTTTCTGCAACTTTATTCAGGCGGGCAAATGAATCCAAATGATCGCGACATACGCCGCGCATCCTTAATAAGAGAAAGATTATTGTTGGAAACAGAGTAATTATATAATTGGGAGGATGACATTATGATGTTTGGACGTTTTACAGAAAGAGCACAAAAGGTACTGGCACTTTCACAAGAGGAAGCAATCCGCTTAGGACATAACAATATTGGTACAGAACATATTCTTCTTGGTTTAGTCCGAGAAGGAGAAGGCATTGCTGCAAAGGCACTGCAAGCACTTGGCTTAAGTCCTGAAAAAATCCAGGAGGAGGTAGAAAACCTGATTGGCAGAGGTCAGGAGGGTTCTCAAACAATCCACTACACTCCTAGAGCAAAAAAAGTAATTGAACTTTCTATGGATGAAGCAAGAAAGCTTGGTCATTCTTATGTAGGTACAGAGCATATTCTTCTTGGTCTTATCCGAGAAGGAGAAGGTGTAGCAGCACGAGTCCTCAATAATGTTGGTGTTAGTTTAAATAAAGCAAGACAGCAAGTATTACAACTACTTGGAAGCAGTGAATCGGGAAGCCATCAAGGCAGCTCTGCTGCAAGCGCAAATACTCCAACTCTAGACAGTCTTGCAAGAGATTTAACTGCTATTGCAAGAGAAGGTAGTCTGGATCCAGTTATTGGTAGAAGTAAGGAAATTCAACGTGTAATTGAAGTATTGAGCAGAAGAACTAAAAACAATCCTGTGCTTATCGGTGAGCCTGGTGTCGGTAAAACGGCAATAGCAGAAGGATTGGCACAGCAAATTGTTCAAAATGAAGTACCTGAAATTTTAAGAGATAAAAGGGTTATGACTTTAGATATGGGTACTGTTGTAGCAGGAACAAAATACCGCGGTGAATTTGAGGACCGTTTGAAAAAGGTTATGGATGAGATTCGCCAAGCAGGTAACATCATTCTCTTTATTGATGAGTTGCATACACTGATTGGAGCAGGCGGTGCTGAAGGTGCAATTGATGCATCTAATATTCTAAAGCCTTCCCTTGCTCGAGGAGAGCTGCAATGTATTGGTGCGACTACATTAGATGAGTACCGCAAATATATTGAGAAAGATGCTGCTCTAGAAAGACGTTTCCAACCAATCACAGTTGATGAGCCTACTATTGATGAATCTATCCAGATTTTAAAAGGTCTGCGTGACAGATATGAGGCGCATCACCGTGTATCAATCATTGATGAAGCAATTGAAGCAGCAGTGAAATTGTCAGATCGTTATATTTCTGATCGCTTCTTGCCAGATAAAGCAATTGATTTAATAGATGAAGCAGGTTCGAAGGTAAGATTAAGATCTTACACAACTCCTCCTAACTTAAAGGAACTAGAAGTTAAATTAGAGGAAGTGCGCAAAGAAAAGGATGCATCAGTCCAAAGCCAAGAGTTTGAAAAGGCTGCTTCCTTGCGTGACACAGAGCAAAGACTTCGTGAACAGCTGGAAGAAACGAAGAAGAATTGGAAAGAAAAACAGGGTCAAGAAAATACAGAAGTAACAGTGGAAGATATCGCAACTGTTGTATCAAGCTGGACTGGAATCCCTGTATCAAGATTGGCACAAACTGAAACAGATAAGCTTCTTAATATGGAAAACATTCTTCATAACAGGGTAATTGGCCAAGAGGAAGCAGTAAAAGCTATCTCCAAAGCTGTAAGAAGAGCAAGAGCCGGTTTGAAAGATCCAAAACGCCCTATTGGTTCCTTCATTTTCTTAGGACCAACAGGTGTAGGTAAAACAGAGCTTGCGCGTGCCCTTGCTGAATCAATGTTTGGCGATGAAGATGCAATGATTCGCATTGATATGTCCGAGTACATGGAGAAGCATTCTACGTCAAGACTTGTTGGTTCACCTCCAGGGTATGTAGGTTATGAGGAAGGCGGACAGCTTACTGAGAAAGTAAGAAGAAAACCTTATTCAGTTGTACTTTTAGATGAAATAGAAAAAGCTCACCCGGATGTTTTCAATATTCTGCTGCAGGTGTTAGAAGACGGGCGCTTAACTGACTCTAAAGGAAGAACAGTTGATTTTAGAAATACAGTACTAATCATGACATCGAATGTTGGTGCGTCTGCTTTAAAAACGAATAAATATGTAGGCTTTAATATTCAGGATGGTGAACAGGACTACAAAGATATGAAAGGACGTGTGATGGAAGAGCTGAAAAGAGCATTCCGTCCAGAGTTCTTAAACCGTATCGATGAGATTATTGTGTTCCATTCCTTAGAGAAGAAGCATCTTCAAGAGATTGTATCTCTAATGGCAGATCAGTTAGTAAGCAGATTGAAAGAACAAGAAATATATTTGACTATCACTGATGCTGCTAAGGAGAAGATCGCACAAGAAGGTTATGATCCTGAATATGGAGCTAGACCACTACGCAGGGCCATTCAGAAGCATATCGAAGACCGTCTGTCAGAGGAGCTTTTAAAAGGCACAGTCTTAAACGGACAGCATATTGATCTAGATGTGGAAGATGGGGAATTCACTGTAAGGGTGAAAGATACACAGCAATTGACAAACCTGCAAAAATAACGCTTAATATCATAAATGGCACACGTTTTACTATTGCGTGTGCCATTTATACTTTGTAAGAATAGAAGAGATAGTTAAAGGTAAGGAGATACAAGCATGGCGAAAAGAAAGACAAAGTTCTTATGTCAGGAATGCGGCTATGAGTCTGCAAAATGGATGGGTAAATGTCCAGGCTGTGGAAATTGGAATACAATGGTGGAAGAAGTAGAAAAGGCTCCAGCACAGAGGAAAGGGGCATTTGCTCATTCTCAAGGTGTGACAATAGCTGCCAAGCCTATTCCTGTAACAAGCATTGAGACAGTTAATGAGCCTCGAATTAAAACAGATCTAGAAGAGCTTAACCGCGTGCTCGGAGGTGGGGTGGTACCTGGTTCTCTTGTGCTTATCGGAGGAGATCCGGGGATTGGGAAATCGACACTGCTCTTGCAGGTATCTGCACAATTAGCCCTGAAAAAACAGTCTGTTTTATATGTTTCAGGAGAGGAATCACAAAAACAAACAAAGCTGAGAGCGGACAGGCTTGGAGTTATGTCTGATGATCTCCTTGTATATTCAGAGACAAACTTAGAGGAAATCAGCAGAACGATAGAAAACTCAAAGGTAGATTTTGTGGTAATAGACTCTATCCAAACAATTTTTCATCCAGAAGTCACTTCTGCCCCGGGGAGTGTCTCCCAAGTGCGAGAGTGTACAGCTGAACTGATGAGGATAGGAAAAACAAAGGGAATTGCCATTTTTATAGTTGGTCATGTGACAAAGGAAGGGTCTATTGCAGGCCCAAGACTGCTTGAGCACATGGTGGATACCGTTTTATATTTTGAGGGAGAACGACATCATACCTACAGGATATTGCGGGCTGTTAAAAACCGCTTCGGCTCCACGAATGAAATGGGAATCTTTGAAATGAAGGAATTTGGACTGGAAGAAGTGGAAAATCCATCAGAAATATTTCTGGAGGAACGTTCACAAGGTGCTGCTGGATCAACAGTTGTGGCATCCATGGAAGGAACAAGACCTGTGCTTGTCGAGATACAAGCCCTTATTTCTCCAACAAGCTTTGGAAATCCAAGACGGATGGCAACAGGGATAGATCATAATCGTGTGCCATTATTGATGGCAGTACTTGAAAAAAGAGTTGGAATGCTGTTGCAAAACCAAGATGCTTATTTAAAGGTTGCTGGAGGAGTTAAGCTTGATGAACCGGCGATTGATCTTGCTATAGCTGTTAGTATTGCTTCCAGCTTCAGAGATAAGACCACAAGGGCGACAGACTGCATTATTGGAGAAGTAGGTCTGACTGGGGAAGTGCGAAGAGTATCCAGAATCGAACAACGAGTACAAGAAGCGGCTAAATTAGGATTTGAGCGCGTTATATTGCCTGCTAATAACCTATCAGGTCTTAGTGCTCCCAAGGGGATTGAACTAATTGGTGTCAGTTCTGTTGGAGAGGCGTTAAAAGCTGCCTTAGGAGAGTAACCGGACAAGTTCTATAGAAAAAACAATTGAAGTTGCATTATTGGTATGATAAAATGTAATGTTTAAATAATTTGACATTTAATTACCAAGAATGCTACTCTAAAAATAGCCAAAAAAGAACAAAAAGTTTGCTATTTAACTTTTTCATTACAAATAAAAAAATTCTCTGTAATATTAGGTTTCAAATTCGGGAATTTGTTTATAATGTGAAAGAGGAGGTGTAAGTATTGTTAAGACGGATTGTACAGGCATGTTTTTTAATTATTGGAGGGACTTTGGGAATCGTTTTTATTCCTGATTTATTAAATATGGTTAACTTAAATCATAATTTAATAAATAACCCTTATGTATCGGCAATACTTGGTGCCATTATTTTTTATTTTATTACTTTTTGGGCGATAGATTATATTGTTAATTTTATCAAGCTGGTGGAAGAAACCCTTGTTAAGGCTCCAATCACTGATATTATTACAGGAAGTGTCGGTTTAGCATTTGGACTGATATTAGCCTTCTTGATAGGCTATGCACTAACCGCCATAAAAGTACCGTTAATCAATACGGTCGCGCCTATTCTTTTAACTTTACTTTTTGGCTATTTAGGTTTTCAGGTAGGGTTCAAAAAGAGAGACGAGCTATCCACTCTTTTTGCAGCTAGAAAGAAGAAAGCAAATGAAGAGGAAGTATCAAAACCAGAAAAGAGCAATTTGAAAATTCTAGATACGAGTGTCATTATTGATGGAAGAATCGCTGACATTTGCCAGACAGGTTTCCTTGAGGGAACGATTGTAATTCCGCAGTTTGTACTTGGTGAATTGCAGCATATCGCAGATTCATCTGATGCTTTGAAAAGAAACAGAGGAAGAAGAGGTCTTGATATCCTCAATCGCATTCAGAAAGAGCTTGCAATCAAAGTGGAGATTTATGAAGGCGACTTTGAAGAAATTACAGAAGTGGACAGCAAGCTTGTAAAGCTCGCTAAAATCACAAATGGTGTTGTAGTTACTAATGATTTTAACCTAAATAAGGTTTGTGAATTGCAAAAGGTATCCGTTCTAAATATTAATGACTTGGCGAATGCTGTAAAACCAGTTGTTTTGCCAGGGGAAGAAATGAAGATACTTATTATTAAAGATGGTAAAGAGCATAACCAAGGTGTTGCCTATTTGGATGACGGCACGATGATCGTTGTTGAAGAAGGACGCAACTTTATAGGAAAACATATTGATGTGCTTGTCACTAGTGTTTTGCAGACATCGGCAGGAAGAATGATTTTTGCAAAACCAAAGTTATTAGAAAAAGCATTGTAATGGATGGGAGTTTGTTTTATGGCTTATGAAGTCATTATACCGGCCGCGGGTCAGGGGAAAAGAATGGGAGCAGGGAAGAATAAACTGTTCCTTAAAATAGACGGTCTGCCAGTATTTATCCATACTCTCAAGGTGTTTGAAAAGGATGAAAACTGTAGCAAGATTTGGTTGGTTACCAGCCCCCAGGATAAACAAGAAATGCATGGACTGATAAAAAGGAATAAAATAACGAAAATTGCTGCAATCGTAAACGGTGGAGATGAAAGGCAGTATAGTGTCTACAATGCTGTAAAGGAAATTTCAGATGATGCTATCGTCCTTGTTCATGATGCCGCTAGACCATTCATCGACCTTCATCAGATGAAGGAGTTGACTGAAGCTGCAGCAGCGAGTGGAGCATCTGTCTTAGCGGTCCCAATTAAAGATACCGTCAAAAAGGTAAAAGACGGGGTAGTTGAAGAGACAGTAGAACGTTCTAGCTTGTGGGCTATCCAGACCCCACAAGCTTTTCGTATTTCCTTGTTAAAAGAAGCCCATGAAAGAGCAATTGAAGAGGGGTTTCTAGGCACAGATGATGCTAGTCTTGTAGAGAGATTGGGGCAAGACGTTAGAATTGTCATGGGCAACTATGACAATATAAAATTAACTACACCAGAAGATCTATATTTTGCAGAGGCAATCATACAAAAAATAAAGTATAAATCTTAACAGCAAAAGGAGTACAAGACATGTTGCGAATAGGACAAGGTTTTGATGTGCATCAACTAGTAGAGGGGAGACCGCTTATAATCGGCGGGATTGAGATTCCTTATGAAAAAGGACTGCTTGGACACTCTGACGCAGATGTGCTTTTACATACTATAGCAGATGCTTGCTTGGGTGCTATAGGAGAAGGAGACATTGGCAGGCATTTTCCTGATACAGATCAGGCTTTCAAGGACTTTGATTCAGCAGTTCTGTTAAAAGAAGTTTGGAGTATGGTGAAGTCAAAAGGCTATGAGTTGGTGAATGCTGATTGTACAATTATGGCACAGCAGCCAAAAATGGCGCCGCATATTAAGGAAATGCAATCTAGAATTGCTGAGCTGTTGGAAACACCGCTTGAAAACGTAAATGTAAAGGCGACAACAACAGAGAAATTAGGATTTACAGGAAGAGGAGAAGGAATTGCCTCTTTGGCAGTTGTTCTTTTACAGAGAAAAGTGTAGTAACACTCTTTTAATGGAAAATACTAAGTGATAGAATAAACAAGAAATATTTATGAAACAAATTCGAGGAGGCAGAACCATGAGTAACGAAATACGTGTTCGTTATGCCCCAAGTCCAACGGGACATTTACACATAGGGAATGCGCGTACTGCATTATTCAATTATTTATATGCACGCAATTTGGGTGGGAAGTTTATTATCCGAATTGAGGATACAGATAAAAAACGTAATATCGAAGGTGGAGAGCAAAGCCAATTAAAATACTTAAAGTGGCTTGGCATAGATTGGGACGAAAGCGTAGATGTCGGTGGAGATTTTGGTCCTTACCGTCAATCAGAGCGAAATGACATCTATAAAAAATATTATACTGAATTGCTTGATCGCGAATTAGCGTATAAGTGCTACTGTACGGAAGAAGAAATTGAAGCAGAGCGGGAAGAGCAAGTAAAGAATAATGAAACACCGAAATACTCCGGCAAATGCCGTCATTTGACTAAGGAAGAACAGGCGAAACTAGAAGCGGAAGGCAGACAGCCTAGCATCCGAATTAAGGTTCCAGAGAATGTTGTGTATGAATTTGAGGACATGGTCAAAGGATCTGTTTCTTTTGAATCAGAAACAATTGGGGATTATGTTATCGTTAAAAAAGACGGCACCCCTACATATAACTTTGCGGTTGCTATAGATGATCATCTAATGGAAATTTCCCACGTTCTTAGAGGAGATGACCATATTACAAACACACCTAAGCAGCTGATGATTTATGATGCGCTTAATTGGGAGAGACCAGTGTTTGGCCATATGACTTTAATCGTCAATGAAAGCAGAAAGAAACTGAGCAAACGAGATGAATCTATTATTCAATTTATCGAGCAATATGAAGAGCTTGGCTATCTGCCAGAAGCACTTTTCAACTTTATTACCCTGCTAGGTTGGTCTCCAGAAGGAGAGGAAGAGCTCTTTACGAAGGATGAATTCATCAAAATCTTTGACGCAGCAAGACTTTCGAAGTCACCTGCTCTCTTTGACCAGAATAAACTGGCATGGATGAACAACCAGTACATTAAAAAGGCTGACCTAAGCAAGGTCATTGAGCTGGCGTTACCTCATCTTATTAAAGCAGGACTTGTTGAGGAGAACCGTTCAAGTGAAGAGGACATGTGGGTTCATAATCTAATCGGCTTGTACCAGGAGCAAATGAGCTGTGGTGCTGATATTGTCGGTCTATCTACATTGTTCTTCAGTGAAGATATAGAGTATGATGAAGAAGCAAAAGAGGTATTATCTGGTGAACAAGTGAAGGAAGTGCTGTCTTCCTTTAAGGAAGAGCTGGATGCTTTGAGTGAATGGACTGCAGATAATATTAAAGCTGCTATTAAAAAAGTCCAGAAGGCTACAGGCCAAAAAGGCAAAAATTTATTTATGCCGATTCGTGTAGCTGCAACTGGTCAAACACATGGACCAGATCTTCCTAAAGCAATTGAATTGCTTGGATCTTCTAAAATTGAAAAAAGATTATTATCTCTAATTGGTTAACATTCTGATAAAAATGTAATATAGTAAAGGAAAACCAAATAAATAATAAATCGTAGAAGAGGAAAAGTAAAAAAAGGATGCTTTTTAGAGAGAACCATCAGCGGCTGAAAGTGGTTCAAGCCTCTCCTTTTTTGAAGTGCCCCTCTGAGTCCTATATTGAAAAACGAAAAGCAGTTTCTAGGTCTTTTGTTTAGTAAATAGAGGCGGTTCCTAACCGTTAACAAGGTTTGAGTGGAGATTATTACCTAGGGAATAATCTAAACAGAGTGGAACCGCGCATATAAAAGCGTCTCTGTCTTTATGGACAGAGACGCTTTTTTTTGTAGGTATAAAGCAAAGTTGGGGGAATATAAACGGCTTTCATGTAAATAGAGAAGGAATTGGGAGGGTTAAAATGTTTAAGCGCATTAAAGAAGACATATCAGTAGTATTTGAACAAGATCCTGCAGCAAGAAGCACAATTGAAGTAGTCCTTACTTACTCTGGATTGCATGCGATTTGGCTTCATCGCCTTGCGCATCGTTTTTACAAACATAGATGGTTTTTTCTTGCCCGCACGATATCTCAATTCAGCCGTTTAGTAACTGGTGTAGAAATACACCCAGGAGCGACGATTGGAAAAAGACTCTTTATAGATCATGGCATGGGAGTTGTTATAGGGGAAACTTGCGAAATTGGTGATAATGTGACGATATTTCAAGGGGTAACCTTAGGAGGAACCGGGAAAGAAAAAGGAAAGAGACATCCAACGGTCAAGGATAATGCGTTAATTGCAACTGGAGCAAAAGTATTAGGTTCGATAATTATTGGTGAGAATGCAAAAATTGGAGCCGGTTCTGTTGTTTTGAAAGATGTTCCGCCAAATTCCACAGTCGTAGGTATTCCTGGGACGGTAGTGGTGCAGGATGGTATTAGAATAAAAAAAGACTTAAACCACTCCGATTTACCTGACCCATTTGCGGAGAGAATGAAGGAATTAGAGAATGAGCTGCTTCATTTAAAAACCGAATTGAAAGAGCTGAAAAAGGAAGGGAGATATAGGTAATGCCTATTCAAATTTATAATACATTATCAAGGGAAAAAGAAGATTTTGTACCTTTAGAAGAGGGTAAGGTTAAAATGTATGTTTGCGGTCCAACCGTATACAACTATATTCATATTGGAAATGCAAGACCAGCAATAGTATTTGATACAGTAAGACGCTATCTAGAATTTAGAGGCTATGATGTAAACTTTGTTTCTAATTTCACTGATGTAGACGATAAATTGATTAGGGCTGCCAATGAGCTTGGAGAAGAGGTTCCTGCTATTGCAGACCGCTTTATTGAAGCTTATTTTGAAGACGTTACAGCACTTGGTTGCAAAAAAGCAGATACCCATCCTCGTGTAACAGAAAGTATGGATATCATTATTGAATTCATCGCAGCGCTAATTGATAAAGGCTTTGCTTATGAGTCAGAGGGAGATGTCTATTATCATACTAGAAAATTTGAAGGATACGGTAAATTATCGCATCAATCAATTGATGAGCTTAGATCTGGAGCAAGAATAGCTGTTGGTGAAAAAAAGCAAGATTCTCTTGATTTCGCTCTATGGAAAAATGCAAAAGAGGGAGAAATCTCTTGGGAAAGCCCGTGGGGACAAGGAAGACCAGGATGGCATATAGAGTGCTCAGCAATGGTTAAAAAGTATTTAGGGGACACAATTGACATTCATGCAGGAGGACAGGATCTAGCCTTCCCTCATCATGAGAATGAGATTGCCCAATCAGAGGCATTATCAGGAAAGACGTTTGCAAACTATTGGATGCACAATGGCTATATTAATATTGATAATGAGAAAATGTCTAAGTCGTTAGGTAACTTTATTACAGTTCACGATATTCTGCAGATCCACGATCCACAAGTATTAAGATTCTTTATGCTGTCGGTTCATTACCGCAACCCAATCAATTACAGTGAAGAAGTACTAGAGAATACAAGAGCTGGATTGGAGCGTATTAGAACTTCTTACGATAACTTGCTGCACCGCAAGGTTACAAGCACTGACCTAACGGATACGAATGAAGAATGGCTGAATAAAATCACTAATTTGCATAATCAATTCATTGAAAGTATGGATGATGATTTTAACACAGCTAACAGTATTTCCGTGTTATTTGAACTTTCCCAGCAAGCTAATTATTACTTATTGGAAAAGACAACGTCAGCGGCTGTCATCAATGCGTTTATAAAAGAATTTGAAGAGCTTTTCGGAGTGCTTGGGCTTTCGCTTGCGCAGGAAGATTTGCTTGACGAGGAAATAGAAGCACTTATCGAGAAACGAAATCAGGCACGCAAAGAACGTAATTTCCAATTGGCTGACCAAATTAGAGACCAATTGAAAGCGATGAACATCATATTAGAAGATACGCCACAGGGCATTCGCTGGAAAAGAGGGTAATGAATGCTCCTTTACGATAAGAATATTGATGAAAAACAACTGAATAGCTTGGCTCTTGCGTATATGGGTGATGCTGTACTGGAGATATACGTCAGAAGGCATCTTCTATATAGCGGCAAGGTGAGGCCTAACCAGCTCCATAGGGAAGCTACTAAGTATGTTTCAGCAAAGGGGCAAGCAAAGGTCGTCCATGCGCTGATAGCGGAGGATTTTTTCACACCTGAAGAATTTGCGGTCATGAAAAGAGGCAGAAACGCAAAATCTGGGAGTATACCAAAAAATACGGATGTTCAAACATACCGGTATAGCACTGGTTTTGAAGCTGTGCTTGGGTATTTATATTTGTCTAAGGATGAGGAGCGGCTTGAAAAAATTATTCAAGCTGCCTTATCCATCATTGAAAAGTAGTAGGAGGAACCAATAGTGGATAATGATTATATTGTTGGAAAGAACGCAGTAATTGAAGCGTTAAAATCAGAAAGGGATGTCAATAAGATTCTTATTGCAGAAGGCTCCCAAAAAGGGCAAATGCAGACCGTGATCGGTTTAGCGAAAAATTCGAATGTACTTGTTCAATTTGTGCCAAAGAAAAAGCTTGATACACTTGTAGATGCAAACCACCAGGGGGTTGTGGCTCAGGTTGCCGCTTACCAATATGCTGAAATGGATGATTTGTTCGCACTTGCTGAAAAGCGAAATGAAGCACCATTTTTTATGCTGTTGGATGAGATTGAAGATCCGCATAATCTAGGCTCTATTATGCGTACAGCCGATGCTGTAGGAGCACATGGAATTATTATTCCAAGAAGAAGAGCAGTAGGGCTGACTGCAACTGTTGCTAAAGCATCGACGGGAGCGATTGAACATATCCCGGTTGTTAGGGTGACAAATATGGCCAGAGCGATTGATGAGCTCAAGGAAAGAGGAGTATGGATCGCAGGAACTGATGCGAAAGGCAAAGAAGATTACCGCAGGTTTGATGGAACAATGCCGCTTGGCCTTGTAATTGGAAGTGAAGGGAAAGGGATGGGAAGGCTCATCCGTGACAAGTGCGACTTTCTTATCCAGCTGCCTATGGCAGGTGCAGTGACATCATTAAATGCATCCGTAGCTGCAGCACTTTTAATGTATGAGGTATACCGTAAACGCCATCCAATTGAGGGATAATGATGGATATACTTATAGTTGACGGCTATAACATTATAGGAGCATGGCCAGAGCTCAATAAGTTGAAGAATAATGATTTGGCGGCTGCTAGAGATGCCTTGCTCGAGAAAATGGCAGAATATCAGGGGTATTCAGGGTATCGTGTCATCATAGTTTTTGATGCCTACTATGTCAGGGGTACGGAAAAAAAGTACAGAAACTCTAAGGTTGAAGTGATTTTCACAAAGGAAAATGAAACGGCTGATGAAAGAATCGAAAAGCTAGCAAAAGAGCTAAGCAATAGAAGAACACAAGTTCATGTTGCTACATCGGATTTTACTGAACAGTGGGCTATATTTGGACAAGGAGCTCTAAGGATTTCAGCGAGAGAGCTCCTGATAGAAATGGCTGATATTGAAAAAAATATCGAAAAAAAAGTAAAGCGAATTAAAGAAAGAAAGCCTGTAATTAAGATACCGCTTTCTAAAGAAATGGAAGAATTATTTGAAAAATGGCGCCGCGGCGAGAAATGAGTTGTTGACGCTTAAAAAAACCCTACTGTATAATGGTTTTATCCATGATTGTGCGGTCGGGGGGATCTGAATGAGTGCTGACAACAGGAGTAAGAGTAATGAAAGTGTTGAGAAGTATTTAGAACTTGATGATGAAACACTGGTCGAATTAGTTCATAAGGGAGAAAGTGATGCTTTAGACTTTCTCATTCAAAAATATCGTAATTTTGTAAGAGCTAAAGCTAGATCTTATTTCCTAATCGGTGCTGATAAAGAAGATATTGTTCAAGAAGGCATGATTGGTTTGTATAAAGCCATCCGAGATTTTAAAGGGGACAAGCTGTCGTCATTTAAGGCTTTTGCTGAATTATGCATTACGAGGCAAATTATCACTGCAATAAAGACGGCAACAAGACAGAAGCATATTCCTTTAAATTCCTACGTCTCTCTTGATAAGCCAATTTACGATGAAGAGTCAGATCGAACATTAATGGATGTTATTTCTGGAGCGAAGATATTAGATCCAGAGGAATTAATAATCAATCAAGAAGAGTTTGACCATATCGAAGTGAAAATGTCCGAGCTTCTGAGTGATTTGGAAAGGAAAGTGTTAGCTCTGTATTTAGATGGACAATCCTATCAGGAGATTTCAGAAGAGCTTAACAGGCATGTAAAGTCGATAGATAACGCTCTCCAAAGGGTTAAAAGAAAGCTTGAGCGATACCTGGAGATCCGAGAGTTTTCACTGTGATAGTAACAAAACCGCAGAAAAGGCAATTAACTGACTAATATTGACATACATTCATGTCCATGTTACAGTTTGGGGAGATATAAAGGACGTAGTAGGTGTTATTTAATGAGAAATAAGCTTGTATTGGCTTGTGGAAAATGCGGCTCCAGAAACTATTCGACAATGAGCAGCAAAACCACAGATCGCCTTGAAGTGAAGAAATATTGTCAAACATGCAATGCACATACAGTTCATAAAGAGACAAAATAGCAAATGCTGCTAAGACAGGCTACCCGCTTTTAAATATGGAGGTAACGAAATGCAACGCACTGTTAACTTTTTCCGCGAAGTAGGCAGAGAATTAAGAAAGGTTAGTTGGCCGAAAAGAAAGGAACTGACTAACTACACAATCACCGTCCTTGCGACAGTAGTGTTCTTTGCTTTGTTCTTTGCACTAGTTGATATGGGAATTTCCGAACTAATTCGTTTAATACTTGAATAACTGTTGTCCACTCATGGTATAATGGTAACACAATAGGAAACACACAAAGCCCGGAAACGGGTTTTTTCATTGCTTGAAAATAACTATTAAGCTTTTTTATGGGATTGCTCTTTTTAAATGAATGCATTACATAAGGCATGAAGAGTAAAATAGCGTTAAGGAGGGACGGACATAACAGTCCTCAAATATGGAAAAAAATTGGTATGTAGTACATACTTACTCTGGCTATGAGAACAAAGTCAAAGCCAACCTAGAAAAACGTGTTGAAACAATGGGAATGCAGGATAAAATTTTCCGTGTAATCGTTCCAGAAGAAGAAGAAACTGATATAAGAAACGGCAAGAAGAAAGTTGTAAAAAGAAAGGTATTCCCGGGCTATGTGCTTGTAGAAATCGTGATGACAGATGATTCATGGTATGTTGTCCGCAACACTCCTGGTGTAACAGGATTCGTTGGATCTGCAGGTTCGGGTTCAAAGCCGACTCCGCTTATGCCTGACGAAGTACAAGTTATTCTTAAGAGAATGGGCGTTGACGAACAACGTATTGATATCGAGTTTGAATTGGGTGAAACAGTTAAAGTAAATGAAGGTCCATTTGCAAACTTCACAGGATCTGTCGAAGAGATAGATAATGATAAAGCAAAAGTAAAAGTTTTAGTGAATATGTTCGGCAGGGATACACCTGTAGAGCTTGATTTTACACAAATTGAAAAATTTTAACCTGAAAAACTTGAAATGAACGAGAAAAAGTGTTAATATTTCAAAGGTCAGTATGTCTCAAAAGATGAGATGGAATATTGTCGCATTCTTTATGATAATATAAAGATTATATGTGTTGAGTGGGAGGGGAAAACCCCTATTACCACATCACGGACTTTAAGGAGGTGTGTCTCGTGGCTAAAAAAGTAATTAAAGTTGTTAAATTGCAAATTCCAGCAGCTAAAGCAAATCCGGCGCCACCAGTTGGACCAGCACTAGGTCAAGCAGGTGTTAACATCATGGGATTCTGTAAGGAGTTTAACGCTCGTACAGCTGAACAAGCTGGTTTAATTATTCCTGTTGAGATTACGGTTTTCGAAGACCGTTCATTTACATTTATTACAAAAACTCCACCTGCTGCAGTTTTATTGAAAAAAGCAGCTGGTATTGAGTCTGGTTCTGGTGAACCTAACCGTAATAAAGTAGCAACTGTTAAGCGTGATAAAGTACGCGAGATTGCTGAAACAAAAATGCCTGATCTAAATGCAGCTAGCGTTGAAGCAGCTATGCGTATGGTTGAAGGTACTGCCCGCAGCATGGGTATTGTTATTGAAGACTAAACCATATCCAATATGGTTCTGTTGATTAAGGTTGCGACATCTTTTGTTAGCGTCGCAACCTTTATTCGTGGGAGGTAATTCCGCTAAAACCACAATTCAAGGAGGAAATATAGTTATGGCTAAAAAAGGTAAGAAGTATTTAGAAGCTATCAAGCAAGTTGATCGTACTAAAGCTTACCCAGTTGCAGAAGCAATTGAACTAGTTAAAAAAACAAGCACTACAAAATTTGATGCATCAGTTGAAGTTGCTTTCCGTCTAGGAGTAGATCCTAAGAAAGCTGACCAACAAATCCGTGGAGCTGTTGTGCTTCCACACGGTACTGGTAAAACTCAACGCGTGTTAGTTTTTGCTAAAGGCGATAAGCTTAAAGAAGCAGAAGCTGCAGGTGCAGATTTTGTTGGAGATGCTGAATATATCACTAAAATCCAACAAGGTTGGTTCGATTTCGACGTTATCGTTGCTACTCCAGACATGATGGGTGAAGTTGGTAAACTTGGTCGCGTATTGGGACCTAAAGGTTTAATGCCAAACCCTAAAACTGGAACAGTTACTTTTGATGTTACAAAAGCAGTTAACGAAATTAAAGCTGGTAAAGTAGAATACCGTGTGGACAAAGCTGGAAACATCCACGTTCCAATCGGTAAAGTATCTTTCGAAGATGCTAAACTAGTTGATAACTTCACAACTATCTTTGAAACAATGCAAAAAGTAAAACCTGCAGCAGCAAAAGGAACTTACATGAAGAACGTTTCTGTTACTTCAACAATGGGTCCTGGCGTAAAAGTAGATCCTTCTACTGTTTGATAAAAATTGGCATTTGACAAAACAAGATAGATAGCCTATACTACATCTTGTTGTTAAAATAAATATAACATTTATACCAAAGACAGCAGGTGCTTAACGCTTAATTCCCTGCCGAGGTAATACGATAGACTTAACAGTTGTGTAAACGACTATTGTATATTCCTCCATGTCTTTTCGGATGTGGAGGATTTTATTTGTCGGTATGAATGTAATTCTACAGGAGGTGTAAAGATGAGCAGCATTATCGAACAAAAGCAGCAAATTGTATCTGATATCGCAGAGAAATTGAAAGCTAGTAAATCAACAATCGTTGTTGACTACCGTGGTCTTTCTGTTTCTCAAGTAACTGAACTTCGTAAACAGCTTCGTGAAGCTGGCGTTGAATTCAAAGTTTACAAAAACTCAATGACACGCCGCGCTGCTGAAGCTGCTGGACTAAGCGGTCTTAATGATGCTTTGACTGGTCCTAACGCTATTGCATTCAGTAATGAAGATGTAGTTTCACCAGCAAAAATTCTTAACGACTTCGCTAAGAAAAACGAAGCGCTTGAAATTAAAGCGGGTGTAATTGAAGGAAATATCGCTTCTGTTGAAGATGTTAAAGCTCTTGCTGAGCTACCATCTCGCGAAGGACTTCTTTCTATGCTACTCAGCGTGCTTCAAGCACCAATCCGCAACTTCGCTCTTGTTACAAAAGCAGTTGCAGAACAAAAAGAAGAACAAGGAGCGTAATCTATTACGCTACTATCATGTATCCTAATAAAACACATACAAAACAAGGAGGAAAAATATAATGTCTAAAGAACAAATCTTAGAAGCAGTTAAAAACATGACTGTTTTAGAACTAAACGACCTAGTTAAAGCTATTGAAGAAGAATTCGGTGTAACTGCAGCAGCTCCTGTTGCTGTTGTTGGTGCTGCTGGTGGAGACGCTGCAGCTGAAAAAACTGAGTTTGATGTAGTTCTTGCATCTGCTGGAGATCAAAAAATCAAAGTTATCAAAGTTGTTCGTGAAATCACAGGCCTTGGTCTTAAAGAAGCGAAAGAACTTGTTGACAACACTCCTAAAGCTGTTAAAGAAGGAGCTACTAAAGAAGAAGCTGAAGAAATCAAAGCTAAACTTGAAGAAGTTGGAGCTAACGTTGAAGTTAAGTAATGTTAGTTTGGAAAAGCCCGCTGCATAGGCGGGCTTTTTTGACCTTGAAATAAACAAATGTTAAAATACATTTTGTTAATATCCTCGGAAGCATTTCTTCTATTAAATCTCCATGGAGGTGGTCAAGTATGACTGAACATTATTACTCTCGTTCCCAGAATGTTAGCAGTGATCCAAATTATTGGGACTTTACCCTAAAAGAAAACAAATTTCGTTTTAAGACAGACAATGGGGTGTTCTCCAAGAAAGAAGTAGACTTCGGTTCACGGGTATTAATCGAGGCTTTTACATACCCAGAAGTTGATGGCGACATACTTGATGTAGGTTGCGGGTATGGTCCAATCGGACTCTCTATTGCAAAAGAAGCAATGGATAGAAAAGTGCATATGGTTGATGTCAATGAAAGAGCATTGGCACTAGCGAAAGAAAATGCTGCTCTCAATCAAATTGGCAATGTTGTTATTTATGAGAGTGACAGACTACTGCAGGTAAAAGGGAACAAATTTGCAAGTATCTTAACAAATCCGCCAATCCGCGCAGGAAAAAAGGTTGTCCATGATATATTTGAACAAAGCTATGAGCATCTCATCAATAATGGAGAGCTGTGGGTTGTTATTCAAAAAAAACAGGGAGCTCCATCTGCTTTGGAAAAACTGGAACAGTTATTCCAAGAAGTAGATGTTGTTGATAAGCAAAAAGGTTATTTTATTATAAAAGCAAAAAGGATTGACTAGTCCGAATCGTTGTGATAGCATTGTATAATGCCAATATATTATTTTTCTTTTATCCATTTTTTTATTCAATTAATGTATAAAATTGGTGGATTTCGGAAAAGCTAACAAAATAATACTTGAAATATGAAAAATGCGGTTTTTTGTTTTGAAAACCCTTTTTCTTTTTGTCTTATAAATAACATTGTATGCTGTTTATAAGATGTTAATAGATGTACTATAACGTTTGATTTGAGGGGTGAATCAGTTGACAGGTCAACTTGTTCAGTATGGACGACACCGCCAGCGCAGAAGCTATGCACGAATTAGTGAAGTTTTAGAATTACCAAATCTAATAGAAATCCAAACCTCTTCCTATCAATGGTTTCTAGATGAGGGATTGCGTGAAATGTTCCAAGATATTTCACCAATTGAAGATTTTACTGGCAACTTATCATTGGATTTTATCGACTACAGTTTAGGTGAACCAAAGTACTCTGTCGAGGAATCAAAAGAGCGAGATGTTACATATTCAGCACCATTGCGTGTAAAGGTTCGTCTTGTTAACAAAGAAACAGGGGAAGTAAAGGACCAGGATGTATTCATGGGTGATTTCCCACTTATGACAGAGACTGGTACGTTCGTAATTAACGGTGCAGAACGTGTAATCGTATCACAGTTAGTTCGTTCTCCAAGTGTTTACTATAATGGTAAATTAGATAAAAACGGTAAAAAAGGATTTACTGCTACTGTAATTCCAAACCGTGGTGCTTGGCTAGAGTACGAAACAGACGCGAAGGATGTAGTGTATGTGCGTATTGACCGTACACGTAAACTTCCAATAACAGTATTATTGCGTGCGTTAGGATTTGGATCCGATCAAGAGATTCTTGACTTAATCGGGGACAATGAATACTTGCGAAATACTCTTGAAAAAGATAACACAGAAGGTACGGAGAAAGCTCTTTTAGAAATTTATGAGCGTTTACGTCCTGGTGAGCCGCCTACTGTTGAAAATGCGAAAAGTCTATTGGTGTCAAGATTCTTTGATCCAAAGAGATATGACTTAGCAAATGTAGGTAGATATAAAATTAATAAAAAGCTTCATATCAAAAATAGATTGTTCGGCCAACGTTTGGCAGAAACACTTGTGGACCCTGAAACAGGCGAAATTATCGCAGAGAAGGGTACTCTTTTAGACAGACGTGCATTGGACCGTATCATTCCTAACTTGGAAAATAACATCGGCTTTAAAACTCTTAACCCATACGGTGGCGTTTTAGAAGATGATGTAACAGTTCAATCTGTTAAAATCTATGCACCAATTGATGATGGAGAAAAAGAAATTAACGTTATTAGCAATGCATATGTAGAGGAAGCTGTTAAAAACATCTCTCCTGCAGATATCATTTCATCAATCAGTTATTTCTTTAACCTGCTTCATGGTGTTGGTCTGACAGATGATATCGACCACTTAGGTAACAGACGTCTGCGTTCTGTTGGGGAATTGCTTCAAAACCAATTCCGCATCGGTTTATCAAGAATGGAGCGTGTAGTTCGTGAAAGAATGTCTATTCAGGATACAAACACGATTACTCCGCAACAATTGATTAATATCAGACCTGTTATTGCGTCTATTAAAGAATTCTTCGGAAGCTCACAGCTTTCACAGTTCATGGACCAAACAAACCCGCTTGCTGAGTTGACTCATAAACGTCGTTTATCTGCATTGGGACCTGGTGGTTTGACACGTGAACGTGCTGGTTTCGAAGTACGTGATGTTCACTACTCTCACTATGGACGTATGTGTCCAATTGAAACTCCAGAGGGACCGAACATTGGTTTGATCAACTCCTTGTCTTCATTTGCGAAAGTGAACCGTTTTGGTTTCATTGAAACGCCGTATAGACGTGTAGATGCAGAGACAGGCCAAGTAACGAATCATATCGATTACTTGACTGCTGATGAGGAAGACAACTATGTTGTTGCCCAAGCGAATTCTCGCCTTGGCGATGACGGTTCTTTCCTAGATGAGGAAGTAGTTGCACGTTTCAGAGGGGAAAACACTGTTGTTAAACGCGATCGCATCGACTATATGGATGTATCTCCTAAACAGGTTGTGTCTGCAGCGACAGCATGTATTCCGTTCTTAGAAAATGATGACTCGAACCGTGCCCTTATGGGAGCGAACATGCAACGTCAAGCTGTGCCTTTGATGCAGCCGGAAGCTCCAAGAGTAGGTACTGGAATGGAATATGTTTCTGGTAAAGACTCAGGTGCTGCTGTTATCTGTAAGCATGAAGGTATTGTTGAACATGTTGAAGCACGTGAAGTGTGGGTAAGAAGAGTTACTGTTATTGACGGTCAAGAAGTTAAAGGTAACTTAGATAAATATAGAATGCTTAAATTCATTCGTTCTAACCAAGGAACTTGCTACAACCAAAGACCTATTGTAGCTGTTGGGAACAGAGTAACAAAAGGTGAAATCCTTGCTGACGGACCTTCTATGGAATTGGGAGAACTGGCTCTAGGAAGAAACGTTCTTGTTGCCTTCATGACATGGGATGGCTATAACTATGAAGATGCCATCATCATGAGCGAACGCCTTGTTAAAGACGATGTGTATACATCTATTCATATTGAAGAATATGAGTCAGAGTCTCGTGATACGAAACTAGGACCTGAAGAAATTACACGTGACATTCCAAACGTTGGGGAAGATGCTCTTCGCAACTTGGATGACCGCGGAATTATCCGTGTTGGTGCTGAAGTGAAAGATGGAGACCTTCTTGTTGGTAAAGTAACTCCAAAAGGAGTAACAGAACTTACTGCAGAAGAGCGTCTACTTCATGCAATCTTCGGAGAAAAAGCACGTGAAGTGCGCGATACAAGTCTTCGTGTACCACACGGCGGCGGCGGAATTGTCCACGACGTGAAGGTGTTTAACCGTGAAGACGGAGATGAACTGCCACCAGGTGTTAACCAGCTTGTACGCGTTTATATCGTACAAAAACGTAAAATCCACGAAGGAGATAAAATGGCGGGACGTCATGGTAACAAAGGGGTTATTTCCCGAATCTTACCTGAAGAAGATATGCCATATCTACCTGATGGTACACCTGTTGATATCATGTTAAACCCACTTGGGGTTCCATCTCGTATGAACATCGGTCAGGTTCTTGAGCTGCACTTAGGTATGGCAGCACGAAGCTTGAATATCCATGTTGCATCACCTGTATTTGATGGTGCTCGTGAGGAAGATGTTTGGGAAACAATTAGAGAAGCTGGAATGGCTCAAGATGCTAAAACAGTTCTTTATGATGGACGTACAGGTGAACCGTTTGATAACAGAGTATCTGTCGGTGTCATGTACATGATTAAACTTGCACACATGGTTGATGATAAGCTTCATGCTAGATCAACTGGTCCTTACTCTCTTGTTACGCAGCAGCCATTGGGCGGTAAAGCGCAATTCGGCGGACAGCGTTTCGGTGAGATGGAGGTTTGGGCACTTGAAGCATACGGTGCGGCTTATACTTTGCAAGAGATTCTTACTGTTAAATCAGATGACGTAGTTGGTCGTGTGAAAACATATGAAGCCATTGTAAAAGGTGAGAATGTACCTGAACCAGGTGTTCCTGAATCATTCCGTGTATTAATGAAAGAGCTTCAAAGCTTAGGATTGGATGTTAAAATCCTATCCAGCACAGAAGAAGAAATAGAAATGCGAGATACAGAAGATGATGATGATATTCAACAAGCTGAATCTCTAACAATAGCACCAGATGCACAAGAGCCTGAATCAGAAAAAGTAGGCATGCAAGAGTAACTTGACGCAATTTTGGAGGGAGGCTGACGCTAGTGAAAAGGGGTCAGCCTTCCTAAATTAAACACGTATTAGCAAATGTATGTAGGGCTTAGCCTGAAGATCAAAAGGGAGGTAGGACCCTTGTTGGATGTAAACAATTTTGAATTTATGAAAATAGGTTTGGCTTCACCGGACAAAATCCGTTCATGGTCATTTGGTGAGGTAAAAAAACCTGAAACAATTAACTATAGAACTTTAAAACCAGAAAAAGACGGCTTATTCTGTGAGCGTATTTTTGGTCCTACAAAAGACTGGGAATGTCATTGTGGGAAATACAAGCGTGTAAGATATAAAGGTGTAGTCTGTGACCGTTGTGGTGTAGAGGTAACTCGCGCTAAAGTACGCCGTGAGCGTATGGGTCATATTGAACTAGCAGCACCTGTTTCTCACATTTGGTACTTCAAAGGCATCCCTAGCCGTATGGGTCTTGTATTGGATATGTCACCACGTGCTTTAGAAGAAGTTATCTACTTTGCTTCATATGTAGTGACAGACCCAGGTGATACTGCACTTGAAAAGAAACAGCTTCTTTCTGAAAAAGAATTTCGCGCTTACCGCGACAAGTACGGTGTTAAATTCCAAGCATCTATGGGTGCTGAGGCAATTAAAAAGCTTCTTTCAGACATAGATTTAAACAAGGATGTAGAAGGCTTAAAAGAAGAGTTGAAAACAGCACAAGGCCAACGCCGTACACGTGCAATTAAAAGACTGGAAGTTCTAGAAGCATTCCGCGGTTCAGGCAATGAGCCTTCTTGGATGATCCTAGATGTGCTTCCTGTTATTCCTCCAGAATTGCGCCCGATGGTTCAATTGGATGGTGGACGTTTTGCAACATCTGACCTTAACGATCTATATCGCCGTGTAATCAACCGTAATAATCGTCTGAAAAGATTATTAGATTTAGGTGCTCCAAGCATCATTGTTCAAAACGAAAAACGCATGCTTCAAGAAGCAGTAGATGCGCTTATCGATAATGGTCGCCGTGGCCGTCCGGTTACAGGACCAGGTAACAGACCGCTTAAATCTCTTTCTCATATGCTTAAAGGGAAACAAGGTCGTTTCCGTCAAAACTTGCTGGGTAAACGTGTTGACTACTCAGGTCGTTCTGTTATCGTAGTTGGACCGAACTTGAAAATGTATCAGTGCGGACTTCCAAGAGAGATGGCACTAGAATTATTCAAGCCTTTCGTTATGAAAGAATTGGTTGAAAAAGGTTTGGCGCATAACATTAAATCTGCTAAGCGTAAAATCGAAAGAGTACAACCAGAAGTATGGGATGTCTTAGAAGAAGTTATCAGAGAGCATCCAGTATTGCTTAACCGTGCACCGACATTGCACAGACTTGGTATCCAAGCGTTTGAACCTACTCTAGTAGAAGGTCGCGCTATCCGTTTGCATCCACTTGTTTGTACAGCATATAACGCTGACTTCGATGGTGACCAAATGGCTGTCCATGTTCCATTATCTTCTGAAGCACAAGCTGAAGCTAGATTGCTTATGCTCGCTGCTCAGAACATCTTGAACCCTAAGGATGGAAAACCGGTTGTTACACCGTCACAGGATATGGTTCTAGGTAACTATTACTTGACTCTTGAAAGAGAAGGCGCTGTTGGTGAAGGTATGATCTTCAATGATACGAGCGAGGCGCTGTTAGCATACCAAAACGGTTATGTTCATTTACACACTCGTGTTGCTGTACGTGCAAGCTCTTTGAATAACCAAACATTCACTGAAGAGCAAAACAATCAGCTATTATTAACGACTGTAGGGAAATTAGTATTCAACGAAATTCTTCCTGAATCTTTCCCATACATTAACGAACCAACAAAAGCTAATCTTGAAGAAAAGACTCCAGAAAGATTCTTCGTGGAGCAAGGCACAGATGTGCGTGCAGCGATTCAAGCAATGCCAATCATTGAGCCGTTCAAGAAGAAAATACTTGGAAATATTATCGCGGAAGTATTCAAGCGATTCAAAATCACTGAAACTTCTAAGATGCTTGATAGAATGAAGGATCTTGGCTTCAGACACTCCACAAAAGCTGGTATCACAGTTGGGGTTGCAGATATCGTCGTTCTTGGTGAAAAACAAGAAATTATCGATGAAGCACAAGGTAAAGTAGACAATGTTATGAAGCAATTCAGACGTGGTCTAATCACAGAAGAAGAGCGTTATGACAGAGTAATTTCGATTTGGAGTTCCGCTAAGGATGTTATCCAAGCGAAACTGATGAAATCATTGGATAAACGAAATCCAATCTTTATGATGAGTGATTCCGGTGCCCGTGGTAACGCATCTAACTTTACACAGTTAGCTGGTATGCGCGGATTGATGGCCAACCCGGCTGGTAGAATTATCGAGTTACCTATCATCTCAAGTTTCCGTGAAGGATTAACAGTATTGGAATACTTCATTTCAACACATGGTGCTCGTAAAGGTCTTGCCGATACAGCACTTAAAACAGCGGATTCTGGTTACTTGACTCGCCGTCTTGTTGACGTAGCACAAGATGTCATTGTCCGTGATGATGACTGTGGTACAGACAGAGGCTTGCTTGTTGCAGCACTTAAAGAAGGCACAGAAATCATTGAGCCGTTGGATGAGCGTCTAATTGGACGTTATGCAAGAAGACCAATCAGACATCCAGAAACAAATGCAGTTATTGTAGCAGAAAATGAGCTTATCACAGAAGATCTTGCTGTTGAAATCGTAGCTGCTGACATTAAAGAAGTGTGGATTCGCTCTGCATTCACATGTAACACTCGCCATGGCGTATGTAAAAAATGTTACGGACGCAACCTTGCAACTGGCCAAGAAGTTGAAGTTGGTGAAGCAGTTGGTATTATTGCTGCCCAATCTATCGGTGAGCCAGGAACTCAGTTGACAATGCGTACATTCCATACAGGTGGGGTTGCTGGAGACGATATCACACAAGGTCTACCTCGTATTCAAGAGATTTTTGAAGCGCGTAACCCTAAAGGTCAGGCTGTTATTACAGAAATGGCAGGGGTTATTGTCGGAATCAACGAAGGAAGAGACCGTCAGCATGAGATTGTAGTTCAAGGTGAACTTGAAACAAGAACGTATACTGCACCATATACTGCAAGACTTAAAGTGAAGATTGATGATAGAGTTGAACAAGGTCAAGAATTGACTGAGGGTTCTATCGATCCGAAAGAATTAATTAAAGTGAAGAACGTTACTGCAGTACAAGAGTATCTTCTTCGCGAAGTTCAAAAAGTTTATCGTATGCAAGGGGTTGAAATTGGAGATAAGCACGTTGAGGTAATGGTTCGCCAAATGCTTCGTAAAGTGCGCGTAGTTGATGCTGGTGAAACAGAAGTATTGCCAGGTACACTATTAGATATTCACCAATTTACTGATGCAAACGCAAAAGCTTTAAGAGAAGGTAAACTACCTGCAACTGGAAGACCAGTATTGCTAGGTATTACAAAAGCATCTCTTGAAACTGATTCATTCCTATCTGCAGCATCATTCCAAGAAACTACAAGAGTTCTTACAGATGCAGCTATTAAAGGTAAACGTGATGAATTGCTTGGATTGAAAGAAAATGTTATCATTGGTAAACTTGTTCCAGCAGGTACAGGTATGCCTAGATACCGTCATGCAGAACCAATTACTGTGGACGAAACAACAGAAGAATCTGTTCCAGTTGAGTAATTTACTGGTATAAAACAATGAATTCCAATAGGCAAGGTCTAATAAGTGTAACCGTAAGTTAGATCTTGCTGTTGGTTCATTGTAAGTAATATTTAATTTTTTTGGGAAAAGAATTGACATCTATTTTCATAGATGATACTATATCAAAGGTGCTCCTATTCACCTGTTGCTTTGGAGGATATCTTATGTCTTATGAAAAAGTATCACAGGCCAAAAAAATAGTAGTAGGAACAAAGCAAACAGTAAAAGCGTTAAAGGCTGGGAAAGTAGCAGAAGTAGTAGTTGCTGAAGATGCAGATCCATTTATAATTGGAAAGGTAACTGAAGCTGCCAATGAAGCGAACATCCCAATCATACTTGTGGATTCCATGATGAAGCTCGGCAAATCATGTGGTATAGAAGTAGGCGCAGCAACTGTTGCCATAAATAATTAAAAACTGTTTTTATGGATTTGAACCATGAAAACTTTGTTTTTGCCCTAATATGAACCACCTGGATGTGTGGACTTCAAACATAAATGGAAGGGAGGAAAATTAAATGCCAACTATTAACCAATTAGTGCGCAAGCCTCGTCAATCTGCTCAAGAGAAGTCGAAGTCTCCTGCGTTAAACAAAGGTTATAACAGCTTCAAAAAAACACAAACTGATGTATCTTCACCTCAAAAACGCGGGGTATGTACTCGTGTTGGTACAATGACACCGAAAAAACCAAACTCAGCGTTGCGTAAATATGCTCGTGTACGTTTGACTAACGGTATCGAGGTTACAGCTTACATCCCAGGAATTGGTCACAACCTACAAGAACACAGTGTTGTACTAATCCGTGGAGGACGTGTAAAAGATTTACCAGGGGTACGTTACCATATCGTACGTGGTGCTCTTGACACAGCTGGTGTTAACAACCGTATGCAAGGTCGTTCTAAATACGGTACTAAAAAACCAAAAGCAGCAAAAAAATAATAAAACAAATAATATAACAATTGGTTGAAAGGAGGAAATCAAATGCCACGTAAAGGTCCTGTAGCAAAAAGAGACGTATTACCAGATCCAATATACAATTCTAAACTTGTATCTCGTTTGATTAACAAAATGATGATAGATGGTAAGAGAGGTAAATCTCAAGCTATCCTATACTCAGCTTTTGATATCGTTGCACAACGTTCTGGACAAGAGGCTATCGAAGTATTCGATCAAGCTCTTAAGAACATCATGCCAGTACTTGAAGTTAAAGCACGCCGTGTTGGTGGTTCTAACTATCAAGTACCAGTGGAGGTTCGTCCAGACAGACGTACTACTTTAGGTCTTCGCTGGTTAGTTAACTACGCTCGTCTTCGCGGTGAGAAAACGATGGAAGAGAGATTAGCTAACGAAATTCTTGATGCAGCTAACAACACTGGTGCATCAGTTAAAAAGCGTGAAGATACACACAAAATGGCAGAAGCAAACAAAGCGTTTGCTCACTATCGTTGGTAAGATCAAAAATCTAAAAAATACTTTCTTATGGAAGGAGAAAAACCAATGGCTAGAGAGTTCTCCTTAGAAAATACTCGTAATATCGGCATCATGGCTCACATCGATGCTGGTAAAACGACTACAACTGAGCGCGTACTTTACTATACTGGTCGTATCCACAAAATTGGTGAAACTCACGAAGGTGCATCTCAAATGGACTGGATGGAGCAAGAACAAGAACGTGGTATCACGATCACATCTGCAGCAACAACTGCACAATGGAAAGGTAATCGTGTAAACATTATCGATACTCCAGGACACGTAGACTTCACTGTTGAAGTTGAACGTTCTCTTCGTGTATTAGATGGTGCTGTAGCAGTATTGGATGCACAGTCTGGTGTTGAGCCTCAAACTGAAACAGTTTGGCGCCAAGCAACAACTTACGGTGTACCTCGTGTTGTATTTGTTAACAAAATGGATAAAATCGGAGCTGACTTCCTTTATTCATTAAAAACTTTGCATGACCGTCTTCAAGCTAATGCTCATGCAATTCAACTTCCAATCGGTGCTGAAGATCAATTCGAAGGCATTATTGACCTAGTTGAAATGAAGGCAACGTTCTATGGTAATGACCTTGGAACAGATATTGAAGATAGAGAAATTCCTGAAGAGTACAAAGATCTTGCTGAAGAATACCGTGAAAAATTGGTTGAAGCAGTAGCAGAACTTGATGAAGACTTAATGGAAAAATATCTTGGTGGAGAAGAAATTACTAAAGAAGAATTGAAAGCTGCAATCCGTAAAGGAACTGTAAACGTTGAATTCTATCCAGTAATTTGTGGATCTGCCTTCAAAAACAAAGGTGTTCAAAAAATGCTTGATGCAGTAATTGATTACTTGCCTTCTCCATTAGACGTACCAGCAATTAAAGGTACAATTCCTAATTCAGAAGAAGAAGTAACAAGACCATCAAGTGATGATGAGCCATTCGCTGCATTGGCGTTTAAAGTTATGACTGACCCTTATGTTGGTAAATTAACTTTCTTCCGTGTTTATTCTGGTACATTGAGCTCAGGTTCTTACGTACAAAACTCTACTAAAGGTAAGCGTGAGCGTGTAGGACGTATCCTACAAATGCATGCTAACAGCCGTGAAGAGATTACAGAAGTACATGCTGGAGACATCGCTGCAGCTGTTGGTTTAAAAGATACAACAACTGGAGATACTCTATGTGATGACAAAAACCTAGTAATTCTAGAGTCTATGGAATTCCCAGAGCCAGTTATTGAATTGTCTATTGAACCAAAATCAAAAGCTGACCAAGATAAAATGACAACAGCTCTACAAAAACTACAAGAAGAAGATCCTACATTCCGTGCGCATACTAACCAGGAAACTGGACAAGTAATCATCGCTGGTATGGGTGAGCTTCACTTGGATATTTTAGTAGACCGTATGCGTCGTGAATTCAAGGTTGAAGCTAATGTTGGTGCTCCTCAGGTTGCATACCGTGAAACATTCCGTTCTTCTGCTGCAGTTGAAGGTAAGTTCTCACGTCAATCTGGTGGACGCGGACAATACGGCCATGTTTGGATCGAATTCGCTCCAAACGAAGAAGGTAAAGGCTTCGAATTCGAAAATGCTATCGTCGGTGGTGTTGTTCCTCGTGAATACATCGCACCAGTTCAAGCTGGTCTAGAAGATGCATTAGAAAGAGGAGTACTTGCAGGTTACCCATTGGTAGACATTAAAGCTAAATTGTTTGATGGATCATACCATGATGTTGACTCATCTGAAATGGCGTTTAAAATTGCCGCTTCTATGGCACTTAAAAATGCTGCTTCAAAATGTAACCCTGTAATTCTTGAGCCAGTAATGAAAGTTGAAGTAATCATCCCTGAAGAATACATGGGTGATATCATGGGTAACATTACTTCTCGCCGTGGACGCGTAGAAGGAATGGAAGCTCGTGGTAACGCACAAGTAGTTCGTGCGATGGTTCCACTTTCTGAGATGTTTGGATATGCTACAACTCTACGTTCTAGCACACAAGGTCGTGGTGTGTTCTCAATGACATTTGACCACTACGAAGAAGTGCCAAAATCAATCTCTGAAGAGATCATCAAAAAAAATAAAGGGTAATGATTGATTTTACCTTTTCAATGAAGTATAACTACTATGTAAGCAATAAAGCTGTGATATAAATATCACAGCTCCCATACTTAATTTTTACAAATCAAAGGAGGATTTTCCTAATGGCAAAAGCTAAATATGATCGTTCAAAGCCCCATGTAAATATCGGAACTATTGGTCACGTTGACCATGGTAAAACAACTCTAACAGCTGCTATCACTACTGTACTTGCTAAAGCAGGCGGTGGGGAAGCTAAAGGTTACGACCAAATCGACGCAGCTCCTGAAGAGCGCGAGCGTGGAATCACAATCTCAACTGCACACGTTGAGTACGAAACTGCTACTCGTCACTATGCACACGTTGACTGCCCAGGACATGCTGACTATGTTAAAAACATGATCACTGGTGCTGCACAAATGGACGGCGGTATCCTAGTTGTTTCTGCAACTGATGGTCCAATGCCACAAACTCGTGAGCACATCCTATTGTCTCGCCAAGTTGGTGTACCTCACCTAGTTGTATTCTTGAACAAATGTGACATGGTTGATGACGAAGAGCTTCTTGAACTAGTTGAAATGGAAGTTCGCGACCTTCTTTCTGAGTATGAGTTCCCTGGTGATGACATTCCAGTTATCAAAGGTTCTGCTCTTAAAGCTCTTGAAGGTGAAGCAGAGTGGGAAGAAAAAATCAACGAGCTTATGGCTGCAGTTGATGAGTACATCCCAACACCAGCTCGTGACACTGAAAAACCATTCATGATGCCTGTTGAGGACGTATTCTCAATCACAGGTCGTGGTACAGTTGCTACTGGACGTGTTGAGCGTGGACAAGTTAAAGTCGGTGACGTTGTAGACATCATCGGTCTTGCTGAAGAGAAAAAATCTACTACTGTAACTGGTGTAGAAATGTTCCGTAAATTGCTTGATTATGCTGAAGCTGGTGACAACATTGGTGCACTTCTTCGTGGGGTTGCTCGTGAAGATATCCAACGTGGTCAAGTATTGGCTAAACCAGGCACAATTACTCCACACGTAAAATTCAAAGCTGAAGTTTACGTATTGTCTAAAGAAGAAGGTGGACGTCATACTCCATTCTTCACAAACTACCGCCCACAGTTCTACTTCCGTACAACTGACGTAACTGGTATCTGCAACCTTCCTGAAGGTGTAGAAATGGTTATGCCTGGCGACAACATCGAAATGGATGTTGAATTGATTTCTTCTATCGCTATCGAAGAAGGTACTAAATTCTCTATCCGTGAGGGTGGACGTACTGTAGGCGCTGGCGTAGTTGCTACAATCGTTGAATAATAACCTTTAAAATAAACGGGCCGGTCTAACCGGCTCGTTTTTATTTAGAAATAACGAAAGTGATCTTAGTTTCTTCTATATATATGATGTAATTTTGTTATTTATTATTCTACATAATTATTGAAGAATAGATTGTAATTTTATGACTATTCATTAATGGGTTGAAATATAACGATAGTCGCTGTATAATAATCAAAGTGTACAAAACGTAAAAAGAAAAATAATTTAAGTATTGCTTTTCTTAGAATGTTTATGTATAATAGACAATGTTGGTCTTTGACTGCGATGATGCAGAAGGTTGCTGACACACCCGGCCGCTTTGCCATGGCGAGTGTGTGGGAAATTTCTGCGGAGAATGTCTATTTTAAAATAGGCGAAAAGGAGGGAAAATAATGGCAAAACAAAAAATCCGTATCCGTTTAAAAGCGTATGATCACAAGATTTTAGATCAATCTGCTGAGAAAATTGTTGAAACTGCAAAACGTTCTGGTGCTGCTGTATCTGGACCTATTCCGTTACCAACTGAAAAGTCTATATACACAATCCTACGTGCGGTTCATAAATATAAAGATTCTCGTGAGCAATTTGAAATGCGTACGCACAAACGTCTAATCGATATTGTGAACCCAACACCACAAACTGTTGATTCATTAATGCGTTTGGATTTACCATCAGGTGTAGATATCGAAATTAAACTTTAATTGAAATAAATATATAACTATCAGGAGGTGTGACTGAAATGACCAAAGGAATCTTAGGAAGAAAAATTGGTATGACTCAAGTTTTTGCTGAAAACGGCGATCTTATCCCGGTAACAGTAGTTGAAGCTGCTCAAAACGTTGTACTTCAAAAGAAATCTGTTGAAACAGACGGCTATGAAGCTGTTCAAATCGGTTTCGAAGATAAACGTGAAAAGTTGTCTAACAAACCTGAAAAAGGACACGTTGCTAAAGCAAACACTGCTCCTAAGCGCTTCGTTCGTGAATTGCGAGAAGTTAGCTTAGCAGAGTACGAAGTTGGTCAAGAAGTCAAAGTAGACGTATTCGCTGAAGGCGATATCGTTGATGTTACAGGAATATCTAAAGGTAAAGGTTTCCAAGGCTCTATCAAGCGCCACGGACAATCACGCGGGCCAATGGCTCACGGTTCTCGCTACCACCGTCGCCCAGGTTCAATGGGTCCAGTAGCTCCAAACCGTGTATTCAAAGGTAAAGCATTACCAGGACGCATGGGCGGAGAGCAAGTAACTGTTCAAAACCTAGAAATCGTTAAGGTTGATGTTGAGCGTAACCTTCTATTGATTAAAGGTAACGTACCAGGAGCTAAAAAAGCTCTATTAAAAGTAAAAAGTGCTGTTAAAGCATAATTAGTAATCCGGAAAGGAGGAAACAAGAATGCCTAAAGTTGCATTATTCAACCAAGACGGTACTCAAGCTGGAGATATCGAATTAAAGGATTCTGTATTCGGTATCGAGCCTAACAACCACGTTCTTTTCGAAGCAGTTGTTATGCAAAGAGCTTCTTTACGTCAAGGTACACATAAAACAAAAATTCGTTCTGAGGTTGCTGGTGGTGGCCGTAAGCCATGGCGCCAAAAAGGCACAGGACGTGCACGTCAAGGTTCTATCAGATCTCCGCAATGGCGTGGTGGTGGAACAGTGTTTGGACCAGTTCCACGTAGCTACAGCTACAAATTGCCTAAAAAGGTACGCAGACTAGCAATCAAATCTGCACTTTCTACTAAAGTATTAGAAGAAAGCATTTTAGTATTGCAAAGCCTTGCTTTCGATGCACCAAAAACAAAAGAATTCAAAACTGTTTTAGGTAATCTTTCTGTAGAGAAGAAAGCACTTATCGTAACAGCTGACCTAGATGAGAACGTAGCATTATCTGCTCGTAACATCCCTGGAATCACTGTTGTATCTGCTTCTGATGTTACAGTATTAGATGTATTAAATCATGATAAATTAATCATGACGAAAGCAGCAGTTGAAAAAGTAGAGGAGGTGCTTGCATAATGGATGCACGCGATACTATTAAGCGCCCCGTTATCACAGAACGTTCTACTGACTTAATGGCTGAGAAAAAATATACGTTTGAAGTTGATGTTAGAGCTAACAAAACTCAAGTTAAAGATGCTGTAGAAGAAATCTTTGGCGTTGAAGTTGAGAAAGTAAACATCATGAACTACAAAGGTAAGTTCAAGCGTATGGGCCGTTTCGGAGGCTACACTAACAAACGTCGTAAGGCAATTGTTAAACTAACAGCTGACAGCAAAGAAATCGAATTTTTCGAAGCTTAATATATAACTGAGAAGAGGAGGGAACACAAATGGCGATTAAAAAATACAAACCTACCTCTAATGGTCGACGCAACATGACTTCTTCTGACTTTAGTGAAATCACTACAAGTACTCCAGAAAAATCATTGCTTGCTCCTTTACACAGAAAAGGCGGCCGTAATAACCAAGGTAAGTTAACTGTTCGTCATCAAGGTGGAGGCCATAAGCGTCAATATCGTGTGATTGATTTCAAACGTGACAAAGATGGCATTCCAGGACGCGTTGCTACAATTGAGTATGATCCAAACAGATCTGCTAACATCGCGTTAATCAACTATGTAGACGGTGAAAAACGCTACATTCTTGCACCAAAAAATCTAGAAGTTGGCTTAGAAGTAATGTCAGGACCAGAGGCTGATATCAAGCCAGGTAATGCACTTCCACTAGCTAACATTCCAGTGGGTACTGTTATCCACAACATCGAATTAAAACCAGGTAAAGGCGGACAATTGGTTCGTTCTGCAGGCACTTCTGCACAAGTACTTGGTAAAGAAGGTAAATACGTACTTGTACGTTTAAATTCTGGTGAAGTTCGTCTAGTTCTTGCTACTTGCCGTGCGTCAATCGGTCAAGTTGGTAACGAACAACACGAATTAATCAAGATTGGTAAAGCAGGTCGCTCTCGCTGGTTAGGCAAACGCCCAACTGTTCGTGGATCTGTAATGAACCCTAACGACCATCCACACGGTGGTGGTGAAGGACGCGCTCCAATCGGACGTAAATCACCAATGTCTCCTTGGGGTAAACCAACTCTTGGTGCTAAAACTCGCAAGAAGAAAAACAAATCAGATAAATTTATCGTACGTAGCCGTAAAAAATAACGGGGTTGAACTACGGTTCATAATAAGAACCGTAGAACAATCACGAAGGGAGGTTCAATCATGGGTCGCAGCTTAAAAAAAGGGCCTTTTGTTGATGATCATTTACTAACAAAGATCGAAAAATTAAGTGAGTCTGATAAGAAACAAGTTATCAAAACTTGGTCTCGTCGTTCTACTATCTTCCCACAATTCATCGGTCAAACAATCGCTGTTTATGATGGTCGTAAGCATGTACCTGTTTACATCACTGAAGACATGGTAGGTCACAAACTTGGAGAATTCGCTCCATCCCGTACTTACAAAGGTCATGCAAGTGACGATAAGAAAACAAGACGTTAATGAGAGGAGGGCATTCACATGCAAGCTAAAGCTGTTGCAAATACAGTTCGTATTGCTCCTCGTAAAGCTCGTTTAGTCGTAGATTTAATTCGAGGTAAGCAAGTAGGTGAAGCAGTATCAATTTTGAAGTTAACTCCAAAAGCTGCTTCTCCTATCGTTGAAAAAGTTCTAAAGTCTGCTATTGCAAATGCAGAGCATAACTACGAAATGGATATCAATAACCTAGTGGTTGAGCAAGCATACGTTAACGAAGGACCAACACTTAAACGTTTCCGTCCACGTGCGATGGGTCGTGCAAGTCAAATCAACAAACGTACTAGCCACATCACTATCGTTGTATCAGAAAAGAAGGAGGGGTAATCAGTGGGTCAAAAAGTAAATCCAGTCGGTTTGCGTGTCGGGATCATCCGTGATTGGGAATCTAAATGGTACGCAGGCAAAGACTATGCTGATCTTTTACACGAAGACCTTAAAGTACGTGAGTACATTACAAAACGTTTAAACGACGCTTCTGTTTCTAAAGTAGAAATCGAACGTGCTGCTAACCGTTTGAATGTTACTGTTCACACTGCTAAACCAGGAATGGTTATCGGTAAAGGTGGTACAGAAGTTGAAGCTTTACGCAAAGCTTTAAACTCACTTACTGGCAAACGTGTACACATCAATATTCTTGAAATTAAAAGAGCGGACATGGATGCAAAACTAGTTGCTGAGAACATTGCTCGTCAATTAGAAAACCGTGTATCTTTCCGTCGCGCTCAAAAACAAGCTATCCAACGTTCAATGCGTGCGGGTGCTAAAGGTATCAAAACTATGGTATCAGGTCGTCTAGGCGGAGCAGATATCGCTCGTTCTGAGTCTTATAGTGAAGGAACTGTTCCTTTGCATACTCTACGTGCTGACATTGATTACGCTACAGCAGAAGCAGATACTACTTATGGTAAATTAGGCGTTAAAGTTTGGATCTATCGTGGAGAGATCCTTCCAACGAAGAAGAAAACTGAGGAAGGAGGCAAATAATAATGTTACTACCTAAACGTGTTAAATACCGTCGTGTACACCGTGGAAAAATGCGCGGTCAAGCAAAAGGCGGCACAGAAGTAACTTTCGGTGAATACGGTCTACAATCTTTAGAAGCATCTTGGATTACTAACCGTCAAATTGAATCCGCTCGTATCGCGATGACTCGTTACATGAAACGTGGCGGTAAAGTTTGGATTAAAATTTTCCCACATAAGCCTTACACTGCAAAGCCTCTAGAAGTCCGCATGGGTTCCGGTAAGGGTGCTCCAGAAGGTTGGGTAGCAGTTGTTAAGCCTGGTAAAATTATGTTCGAAATTGCTGGTGTTTCTGAAGAGATCGCTCGTGAAGCACTTCGCCTTGCATCACACAAGCTTCCAGTAAAATGTAAGTTTGTAAAACGTGAAGAAATTGGTGGTGAAACTAATGAAAGCTAATGAAATTCGTGACCTTACCACTGCAGAAATTGAACAAAAAGTTAAATCTTTAAAAGAAGAGCTTTTCAACCTTCGCTTTCAATTAGCGACAGGACAACTTGAAAATACAGCTCGCATTCGTGAAGTACGCAAAGCGATTGCTCGCATGAAAACAGTAATTCGTGAAAGAGAAATCGGCGTCAATAATCGATAACGTGAGAGGAGGTTCGTATGATGAGCGAACGCAATCAACGCAAAGTCTATACTGGCCGTGTTGTTTCTGACAAAATGGATAAAACCGTTACTGTTGTTGTTGAAACGTACAAAAAACACCCACTATATGGCAAACGCGTGAAATACTCTAAAAAGTATAAAGCTCACGATGAGCAAAATACAGCTAAAATTGGCGATGTTGTACGTATTATGGAAACACGTCCATTATCAGCTACAAAACGTTTCCGTCTTGTAGAAGTAGTAGAAAAAGCAGTTATTATCTAATTGTTCGGAATAAGCTTCATCCCGAAGGGAGGTTACACACATGATTCAACAAGAATCACGTTTGAAAGTTGCTGACAACTCTGGTGCTCGTGAAGTACTAACTATTAAAGTTCTTGGTGGTTCAGGCCGCAAAACTGCTAATATCGGTGATATCATCGTTGTTACTGTGAAACAAGCAACACCAGGTGGCGTTGTTAAAAAAGGTGACGTAGTAAAAGCAGTAGTAGTAAGAACAAAGAGTGGTGTACGCCGCGCAGACGGTACTTACATTCGTTTCGATGAAAACGCATGTGTAATTATCCGTGATGATAAGAGTCCACGTGGAACTCGTATCTTTGGACCAGTTGCTCGCGAACTTCGCGATAACAACTTCATGAAGATTGTATCATTAGCTCCAGAAGTACTATAAATCATAAATTCAATTGCCTTTAAGGAGGTGCGAAAAGATGCATGTTAAAAAAGGTGACAAAGTAATGGTCATCTCTGGTAAGGATAAAGGCAAAACTGGTGTAGTTCTTGCAGCGTTCCCTAAAAAGAGCCGTGTGCTAGTTGAAGGAGTAAACATTGTTAAGAAACACAACAAGCCATCCCAGTTGAATCCACAAGGTGGAATCAATGACCAGGAAGCAGCTATTCATGTATCCAACGTTATGCCTATCGATCCTAAAACAGGTGAACCTACACGTGTAGGATCTACATCTGTTGATGGTAAAAAAGTACGCGTAGCGAAAAAATCCGGTGAAATTCTAGATAAATAGTTTAAAAAAGAAGGGAGGTACTATGAATGAACCGCCTAAAAGAAAAGTACACAAAAGAAACTGTACCTGCTCTTATGAGCAAGTTCAACTATAAATCTGTAATGCAAGTTCCAAAGCTTGAGAAAATTGTTATCAACATGGGTGTTGGTGAAGCAGTTGCAAATGCTAAAGCATTGGACATTGCAGTAGAAGAATTGACAGTAATTTCTGGTCAAAAGCCAGTAATCACTCGTGCAAAGAAATCTATCGCAGGCTTCCGTCTACGTGAAGGTATGCCAATCGGTGCGAAAGTTACACTTCGTGGAGAACGCATGTATGAGTTTTTCGATAAACTAGTATCTGTTTCTCTACCACGTGTTCGTGACTTCCGCGGTGTTTCTAAGAAATCTTTTGACGGCCGTGGAAACTACACTCTAGGTGTTAAAGAACAATTGATCTTCCCTGAAGTTGATTACGATAAAGTAAACAAAGTTAGAGGTATGGATATTGTTATCGTTACTACAGCTAACACTGATGAAGAAGCTCGTGAATTATTAACTCAATTTGGAATGCCGTTCCAAAAGTAATCTCTAATTAGAGGGAGGCGTAAATGTGGCTAAGAAGTCAATGATTGCGAAACAAAAACGCACGCCTAAATATAAAGTACAAGAATATACTCGCTGCGAACGCTGCGGACGTCCACATTCTGTGTACCGTAAATTTAAGCTTTGCCGTATTTGTTTCCGTGAATTAGCATATAAGGGACAAATTCCTGGTGTGAAAAAAGCTAGCTGGTAAAACCCCATTATGGGAAGGAGGTTAAAACAATGGTTATGACAGATCCAATTGCAGATTTGCTTACAAGAATCCGTAATGCGAATATGGTACGTCACGAAAAATTAGAGGTACCTGCTTCTAATGTGAAAAAAGAAATCGCTGAAATCTTGAAGCGTGAAGGTTTCATCCGTGATGTTGAATATATTGAAGATAACAAACAAGGAATCATCCGCATTTTCCTTAAATACGGTTCTAGCAACGAGCGTGTAATTACTGGACTTAAACGTATTAGTAAACCTGGTCTTCGCGTATATGCGAAAGCAACTGAAGTACCACGCGTACTAAACGGTCTTGGAATCGCACTAGTTTCTACTTCTCAAGGAGTACTTACTGATAAAGAAGCTCGCGCTAAACAAGTTGGCGGAGAAGTTTTAGCATACGTTTGGTAATATAGGTTTAAATGAATGGAGGTGCAACTAAATGTCTCGTGTAGGTAAAAAACCAGTCGAAGTACCAGCAGGTGTTACAGTTACTATTGATAACAGTACTGTAACGGTTAAAGGTCCTAAAGGCGAATTAACTCGTACTTTTAACTCTGATATCGCAATCAACGTTGAAGAGAACGTGATTAACGTTACTCGTCCTTCAGATGCGAAGGAACATCGTGCATTGCACGGAACAACTCGCGCTTTGTTATCTAACATGGTGGAAGGTGTTTCTAAAGGCTTTGAAAGAGGTCTTGAACTAATCGGTGTAGGTTACCGTGCTCAAAAACAAGGAAACAAACTTGTTCTTAACGTAGGTTACTCTCACCCAGTTGAGATCGAACCAGAAGCAGGAATCGAAATCGAAGTTCCTTCTGCAACTAAAGTAGTTGTAAAAGGTACTAGCAAAGAGCGCGTTGGAGCACTTGCTGCTAACATCCGTGACGTTCGCCCACCAGAGCCTTACAAAGGTAAAGGTATTCGTTACGAAGGCGAATTCGTACGTAGAAAAGAAGGTAAAACAGGTAAGTAATGCCGGATAGGTAAACGAAAGGAGTGACCTGAATGATTACGAAGGCTGACAAGAATGAAACCCGTAAAAAAAGACACGCACGTGTGCGTTCTAAACTAAGCGGTACTCAAGCTCGTCCTCGTCTAAATGTGTTCCGTTCAAACAAACACATTTACGCTCAACTTATTGATGATGTTAATGGCGTAACAATCGCTAGCGCATCTACTTTAGATAAAGAGCTTAACTTAGAATCTGCTAGCAACCTTGATGCTGCTGTTAAGATCGGTGAATTAGTAGCTAAACGTGCTGTAGAAAAAGGTGTTAAATCAGTTGTTTTTGACCGCGGTGGATATTTATATCATGGTCGCGTAAAAGCTTTAGCTGATGCTGCTCGTGAGAACGGCTTAGAATTTTAATAGTCAAAGGAGGGACAAAAATAGATGCGTAGTCGTAGTATTGATCCAAACAAACTTGAACTTGAAGAACGCGTTGTTACTATCAACCGTGTAGCGAAAGTTGTTAAAGGTGGACGTCGTTTCCGTTTCTCTGCACTTGTAGTAGTTGGAGATAAAAACGGCAATGTTGGTTTTGGTACTGGTAAAGCTCAAGAGGTACCAGATGCAATCCGCAAAGCAGTTGAAGATGCGAAGAAAAATCTTGTGGAAGTACCTATGGTTGGTACAACAATCCCACACGAAATTATCGGACATTTCGGTGCTGGTGAAATCTTGCTAAAACCTGCTTCTGAAGGTACTGGTGTTATCGCTGGTGGTCCAGTACGTGCAGTGCTTGAGTTAGCTGGTGTTGCTGATATCCTATCTAAATCTTTAGGTACAAACACACCAATTAACATGGTTCGTGCAACTTTAGACGGTTTAAAACAATTAAAACGTGCTGAAGACGTAGCGAAGTTACGTGGTAAATCAGTAGAAGAACTGTTAGGATAAGGAGGGAAATTAGATGGCAAACAAACTGGAAATTACCCTCACTAAAAGCGTTATTGGTCGTCCTCAAGACCAACGCGAAACAGTTAAAGCGTTAGGTTTGCGTAAAGTAAACCAAACAGTACAACAACAAGATAATGCTGCTATCCGCGGCATGATCACTAAAGTATCACATTTAGTATCTGTTAAAGAAAACTAAAAATCATTCTTCTTCAATAAGGAGGTGCCAATATGAAACTTCATGAATTAAAACCTGCAGAAGGTTCTCGTAAAGAACGTAAGCGTGTCGGTCGTGGTATCGGTTCAGGTACTGGTAAGACTGCTGGTAAAGGTCATAAAGGTCAAAATGCACGTTCAGGTGGGGGTGTAAGACTAGGATTTGAAGGTGGTCAAACTCCTTTATTCCGTCGTTTACCAAAACGTGGTTTTACAAACATCAACCGTAAAGAATACGCAATTGTTAACCTTGATGTTCTTAACCGTTTCGAAGATGGAGCAGAAGTGACTCCAGAACTTCTTATCGAAACTGGAATCGTGAGCAACGAGAAAGCAGGAATTAAGATTCTTGCAAATGGCAAAGTTGAGAAAAAGCTTACTGTTAAAGCACATAAATTCTCCTCTGCTGCAAAGGAAGCTATTGAAGCTGCCGGCGGTCAAACTGAGGTGATTTAATGTTTCAGACAATCTCCAATTTTATGCGCGTGGGTGAAATAAGACGTAAAATCATATTCACCCTATTAATGTTGATTATATTCCGTATCGGTACTTTCATACCGGTACCTTATGTAAATGCAGAGTTTTTACAAGCGCAGGATGCTTTTAGTGCCTTCGGTATTCTAAATACATTCGGCGGCGGCGCGCTTAGCAACTTTTCTATACTTGCTATGGGGATTATGCCATATATCACAGCATCTATCATTGTCAGCTTGCTGCAGATGGATGTTGTACCTAAGTTCACTGAATGGTCTAAACAAGGTGATGCTGGTCGACGTAAGTTAACTCAATTTACTAGATACTTCACTATCGTCTTAGGCTTCATTCAGGGCTTTGGAATGTCTTATGGTTTCAATAACCTTGCAGGTGGTGCTTTGATTACTAATCCTGGATTTAGTTCCTACTTGGTAATCTCTGTTGTGTTAACAGCAGGAACTGCTTTCTTGATGTGGCTTGGGGAACTAATCACGTCAAAAGGTGTTGGTAATGGTATATCTATTATCATCTTTGCTGGGATAGCTGCTGGAATTCCAAATATCGCTAACCAAATTTATGCACAACAGTTTGAAAACCCTGGTGATCAATTATTCTTGCGCATTGCTACAGTGCTTCTAATTCTAGTTGCAGTGGTAGCTCTTGTAGTTGGAGTAATCTTCATCCAGCAAGCACTTAGAAAGATCCCAATTCAATATGCGAAAAGAATGACAAATGGAAACAGCTCGGTTGGAGGACAATCTACACATCTTCCGCTAAAGGTTAACTCTGCTGGAGTTATCCCGGTTATTTTCGCGGTTTCATTCTTGGTTACTCCAAGAACAATCGCATCATTCTTTGAGCAAAATGCTGTAACAACTTGGATACAAAAAGTATTCGACTACACGCATCCTATTGGAATGGTTATCTATACAGTATTAATTCTTGCATTCACTTATTTCTATGCTTTTATCCAAGTTAATCCTGAACAAGTTTCAGAGAACTTGAAAAAGCAAGGTGGATACATTCCAGGTATCAGACCAGGAAAAAGTACGCAAGAATATTTGACTCGTGTTCTTTACCGTTTAACATTAGTCGGTGCATTATTCTTGGCTGTTATTGCCATTCTTCCAGTGTTCTTTATCAACATTGCCGGGTTACCGCAATCTGCGCAAATTGGTGGAACGAGTCTACTAATCGTAGTCGGTGTTGCACTGGAAACAATGAAGCAGTTAGAATCCCAACTAGTTAAACGTCACTATAAAGGATTTATAAAATAACATATAATTTTAGGGGACTCTTGTCCCTTGAATTTTATGTGCAAGACTTTATTTAGGGGGGAATACGCATGAATTTAGTCTTAATGGGGCTCCCTGGCGCAGGCAAAGGTACACAAGCCGAGAAGATTGTCGAGAAATATGGCATCCCTCATATCTCAACTGGTGATATGTTCCGTGCTGCAATGAAAGATGAAACAGAGCTTGGACTAAAAGCAAAATCATTTATGGATAAAGGTGAATTGGTTCCTGATGAAGTTACTATCGGGATCGTTCGCGAAAGACTTAGTAAGGATGATTGTGAAAAGGGTTTTCTTCTAGACGGATTCCCTCGTACTGTTCCACAAGCTGAAGCTTTAGAATCCATTTTGTCTGATTTAGAAAAAAGACTTGATTATGTAATCAATGTTCAAGTCGATCAAGAAATATTAATGGAAAGACTGACAGGACGCCGTATTTGTAAGTCTTGCGGAGCGACATACCATTTGGTGTTCAACCCGCCTGCTAAAGAAGATACATGCGATCGCTGTGGCGGTGAGTTATATCAACGCGCAGATGATAATGAAGCTACTGTCAAAAACCGTTTGGATGTTAACATCAAACAATCTCAACCATTACTTGATTTTTATGAGTCAAAAGGCTACTTGAAAAACTTCAATGGCCAACAAGATATTTCAAAAGTATTCTCAGATCTGGATGAATTACTAAGTACTCTTAAGTAATCCTAAATTCATAAAACACTTTTGCTTAGACTAATCTGAATCTAGCATGGACTTAAATCAGAGAATAAAATAGAAGAATTGGGATGAAATGGCTAAGGAGTTTATTCCTAAACATGATGCATTTCCTTTTTTCAAAAGGTATAATAATTCCTATGGTTATATCTGTAACAAATAAAGCATAAATATGAATTTTAATGTTTATGTGAGTTAGAAGAATAATCAATTTATGATAATTGGTGCAGAGTATTTTGGATTTCATGGTAGCTCCGCTTGAATTGCTTTTTTATCTAGTAGTGAAGAAGGTAACTATTATTCTTTCTATTATGGACATAAGGTATAGGACCAGGTGTGCGCAATCGGTAATCCCTCTTTATTTTAATATCGGAATGCGAAGATCTTTACGGCATTTCATGTAGCGATTGTGTATGTGATGCGAAAAATACGGTTAGACTCTTGAAGAAGTGTCCATGCTATTTTTTTTGCAGTAATTAACAAAAGCAGTGAAACAGCCGCAGTTAGCACTTTGCTAGTGTTTTTATATTACCCTGTTAGCAAGAAATATTACTTTTAATATAGCTTTATAACGGAGTGTAAAAGCAATATTAGCTGTGTTGGTGGTCACATTGGTCGATTCTGATGGAAGTTTATAATTTTTATTATTAATTTGTCATTATTAGCGGACGAAGGTTTAACATTGTGTTATAATCAATTAGTTGCAGTTATATGACGAATTAGTATATTATAGAGCAGTTCAGAGTAGTTGATGTACACCGATCGTGTTACAAAAGAGAGAACTACACTTTGCTATATTTAGTTTAAAGTATTTCGCATTTTAAAATGAAGGGAGAATTTATTCGATGGCTAAAGACGATGTAATCGAAATTGAAGGCACAATCACTGAAACTTTGCCGAACGCCATGTTTAAGGTAGAATTAGAAAATGGTCATACTGTATTGGCTCACGTTTCTGGTAAAATTCGTATGCATTTTATCCGCATTTTACCTGGTGATAAAGTAACGGTTGAGTTATCTCCATATGACTTGACTCGCGGAAGAATCACTTACCGCTTTAAATAATCTGATTGCACTCCGTACTATCAAGGAGGTTAGGATAATGAAAGTTAGACCATCTGTTAAACCTATCTGCGAAAAATGCAAAGTTATCCGCAGACGTGGGAAAGTTATGGTTATCTGTGAAAACCCTAAACATAAACAAAAACAAGGTTAATAATAAGGAGGTGCGCATATAGATGGCACGTATTGCTGGTGTGGATATTCCACGTGAAAAACGCGTAGTAATATCTTTAACATACATTTTTGGTATCGGAAAAATTACTGCACAAAAAGTATTGGCAGAAGCTGGTGTTTCTGAAGATACTCGTGTTCGTGACTTGACGGAAGATGAACTTAACAAAATCCGTGATATCATTGACAAACTAAAAGTTGAAGGTGACCTTCGTCGTGAAGTTTCACTTAACATCAAACGTCTAATGGAGATCGGTTGCTACCGTGGTCTTCGTCACCGCCGTGGTCTTCCAGTTCGCGGACAAAACACGAAAAACAACGCTCGTACACGCAAAGGTCCTCGTAAGACTGTAGCTAACAAGAAAAAATAATCGGTAAAGGAGGTACTAGTAATGGCACGTAAAACGAATACTCGTAAACGTCGTGTGAAAAAGAATATCGAATCTGGTATTGCACACATTCGTTCAACATTCAACAACACAATCGTAACTATCACTGATGTTCATGGTAATGCTCTTTCTTGGTCAAGTGCAGGAGCTCTAGGATTTAGAGGTTCTCGTAAATCTACTCCTTTCGCTGCTCAAATGGCTGCTGAAACTGCTGCTAAATCATCAATGGAACATGGTATGAAAACTCTTGAAGTAACTGTAAAAGGACCAGGTGCTGGTCGTGAAGCTGCTATCCGTGCTCTTCAAGCTGCAGGTCTTGAAGTTACTGCTATCAGAGATGTAACTCCAGTTCCTCATAATGGCTGCCGACCACCTAAACGTCGCCGCGTTTAATTTTTCTGTATAAAATCATTTATCCTTGTCTATACTGGGATTTGATTAAAACTTTTTAAAAAAGCCCGTACAGAATTATTAACCCAGTTGTTGTGCACAAAGCGGGAACGTAAACATGGGGAATTTCGGTTACTCAGTTAGCCGGGGTTTCGACGTTTTGAAGGAGGGTATATTTTGATGATCGAAATAGAAAAACCAAAAATCGAAACGGTTGAGATCAACGATGATGCCAAATACGGCAAATTCGTCGTAGAGCCACTTGAGCGTGGATATGGTACTACTTTGGGTAACTCCTTACGTCGTATTCTATTATCCTCACTCCCTGGTGCCGCTATCACATCCATTCAAATTGATGGGGTACTTCATGAGTTCTCAACAATTGAAGGCGTCGTGGAAGATGTAACATCTATCATATTGAACATCAAAAAACTAGCACTTAAAATCTACTCTGATGATGAAAAAACTTTAGAGATTGATATGCAAGGTGAAGGAGTTGTCACTGCAGCGGACATCACTCATGACAGTGATGTAGAGATCTTGAATCCAGATCTTCATATCGCTACATTGGGCAGCAACGGAAATCTTCGCATGCGTTTAACTGCTAAGCGTGGTCGTGGATACGCACCTGCTGAGCAGAACAAGCGTGAAGATCAGCCGATTGGTGTTATTCCAATTGACTCTATCTATACGCCTGTATCTAGAGTGAATTATCAAGTTGAAAACACTCGTGTTGGTCAATTGACTAATTATGATAAACTAACATTTGACGTTTGGACTGACGGTAGTACAGGTCCTCAAGATGCTATTGCACTTGGTGCAAAGATTTTGACAGAGCATTTAAACATCTTCGTTGGTTTAACTGATGAAGCACAAAATGCTGAGATAATGGTAGAAAAAGAAGAAGATCAAAAAGAAAAAGTTCTTGAGATGACGATTGAAGAGCTTGATCTATCTGTTCGTTCTTATAACTGCCTAAAACGTGCTGGCATTAATACAGTACAAGAATTGGCAAATAAAACTGAAGAAGATATGATGAAGGTTCGAAATCTAGGTAGAAAATCTCTGGAAGAAGTTAAGCATAAACTGGAAGAGCTAGGTTTAGGCCTGAGAAAAGACGACTGATAAACAGCCGTTTTTGATTGCCCAGCTGCTTGAATAACAACAAAAGGAGGGAATCACACATGGGTTACAGAAAGTTAGGACGCACTAGCGCACAGCGTAAAGCTATGTTACGTGACTTAACAACAGACTTAATCATCAACGAGCGCATTGAAACAACTGAAGCTCGTGCAAAAGAACTTCGTTCTGTTGTAGAAAAAATGATTACACTTGGTAAACGTGGAGATCTTCATGCACGTCGTCAAGCTGCTGCTTACGTACGTAATGAAGTTGCTAACGTTGAAGAAAACCAAGATGCTGTTCAAAAATTGTTCAGCGACATCGCTGCTCGTTACACTGAACGTCAAGGTGGATACACACGTATCATGAAAATGGGACCTCGTCGCGGAGACGGTGCACCAATGGTAATTATCGAGTTAGTATAATAAAGAGATTTTAAAAGAACTTAGGGTGCGGGACAGTTTATATTGCTATCAAACTTGTTCAAGTACCCTTTTTCTTTAGCAGTCTCATTCTATATGCTATCAAGCCAAAACAGAGTGTTACGATGAGCATTAAGGAAAAAAAGATAGAAATGTCTCGTCTAGCTCTAGCACCTCAATAAATTCAATGTGAATTTGGGGTGCGGGCTTTTTTCGTTTTTAAAGAAGCATTCAGGGTGCGAAGAATAGGAATATCATAAGATTCTTTACAACATATGAATTACCTGGGTAACAGGGACATAGGATTTTATAAAAAATATCAATCTTATGTTAAACCAATTCAAAGCTCGCCCGTAAGGCGAGTTTTCTTTTTGGCAAAAGAAAAATGAGTGGGGTATTATATGGACCATAAAGTATTGGTAACAGTTGATTCCTTATCTTTTATGTACGAAGATCAACAAAGAAAAGCTCTCGATAACGTTTCCTTTCAAGTAAAGCAAGGGGAATGGGTGGCGATAGTAGGACATAATGGCTCTGGCAAATCTACACTTGCAAAGCTGTTAAACGGCTTATATTTTTCGTCGGAAGGTTCAATTCAAATAGGTGATGTAACTATTTCTGAAGAAACAGTATGGGAAGCAAGAAGAAAGATAGGCATGGTATTTCAAAACCCTGATAACCAGTTTGTAGGTACTACAGTAAAAGATGATGTGGCTTTTGGGTTAGAAAATATTGCCGTCCCCAGAGAAGAAATGCATAAAAGGGTAGAAGCAGCTTTATCAAAAGTTAATATGTTGCCTTTTCTTGATCAAGAGCCGCACCATCTTTCAGGCGGTCAAAAACAGAGAGTAGCTATTGCTGGGGTAATTGCTTTGAAACCTAGCATCATCGTGCTGGATGAAGCTACTTCCATGCTTGACCCGCAAGGCAGGCAAGAAGTGCTGGAATTAATGAAAGAGCTGAAGGAGGAGAACATGACCGTTATCTCCATCACTCATGATTTAGACGAAGCTGCAAGAGCAGACCGGATCATAATTATGAATGAAGGGAAGATATATAAAGAGGGGAATCCTTCTGAAATCTTTCAGTTAGAAAAGGAATTAATTGATATTGGGTTGGATATCCCATTTGCGATAAAGCTGAGAAGCGGTCTTCGTAAGCAGGGAGTTCAACTGGACAAAATTACATTGACAGAAGAAGAGTTGGTGACAGAGTTATGGACATCTCACTTCAAAGAGTAGCTTATAAGTATCAAGAGAATACACCATTTGAAACTTTGGCTATTAAGGATGTAGACATAAACATTACCTCTGGATCATATACAGCTATTATTGGACATACAGGCTCTGGGAAATCTACCGTCCTTCAACATTTGAATGCTCTGTTAACACCTTCAAATGGTAGTGTTGTAATTGGCGACAGACTAATCGAATCTGGACGTAAAAATAAAAACCTTGCCCCTATTCGTCAAAAGGTAGGAATCGTCTTCCAGTTTCCCGAAAGCCAGCTTTTCGAGGAGACAGTGGAAAAGGATATTTGCTTTGGACCGATGAACTTTGGTGTAAGCGAGGAAGAAGCTAAAGTAAGAGCAAAAAAGGCGCTTAAAGAAGTTGGTCTGTCTGAAGAGTATTTGACTAAATCTCCATTTGATTTATCTGGAGGACAGATGAGAAGGGTTGCAATTGCAGGAGTTCTGGCAATGGAACCAGAGGTGCTTGTGCTTGATGAACCAACCGCTGGACTTGATCCAAGAGGGCGCAAAGAAATTATGGATATGTTCTACAGACTTCATAAAGAGCGGAATTTAACGACCATTCTTGTTACTCACAGCATGGAAGATGCCGCAATCTATGCTGATAAAATAGTTATTATGAACAAAGGAAATGTTTATAAAGAAGGAACACCAGAGAATATATTCTCAAATAGTGAAGGTTTAATAGAAATTGGTCTTAATGTTCCGGATATAGTTAGATTTCAACAGAAATTAGAATCACTGCTAGGATACAAGTTAGACAGAGTGCATTTAAACATGGAGACATTTATTATGGAAGTTTCAGATCATTTAAAGAAAAAAGAGGCTAATCAATGATGGGGAAGATGATAATCGGCCGTTTTGTTCCCATTGACTCTCTTCTTCACAGGATGGACCCTCGCTCTAAACTGATAATCGTATTTTTATTTATATGTATCGTTTTCCTTGCTAACAATGCGGTTACCTACTTTATACTTGCTGTTTATGTTGGTATGATGATTCTGTTATCCAAGGTGCCCTTCCGATATATTTATCTCGGGTTAAGGCCGATTTTATGGCTTATATTATTTACTTTCTGTCTTCATTTATTCTTTACTAAAGGTGGCAACCTTTTATTTGAATACGGATGGATAAAGATTTATGAAGAAGGTTTAAGGATGGGGATTCTTATTTCATTAAGATTCTTTCTGCTTATCATTATGACATCCTTGCTTACCTTGACAACGACTCCAATCGAGCTGACAGATGCCTTAGAAACGCTTCTAGGGCCGTTGAAAAAAGTCCGTTTTCCAGTTCATGAGCTTGCTTTAATGATGTCTATTTCCCTGCGCTTTATCCCGACACTTATGGATGAGACGGAGAAGATAATGAAGGCACAGATGGCAAGAGGGGTCGAATTTTCTAGCGGCCCAATCAAGAACAGAATTAAAGCTATTGTTCCATTGTTAATTCCGTTGTTTGTCAATGCTTTTAAGCGTGCGGAAGAGCTAGCAACTGCAATGGAGGCAAGAGGCTATCAAGGCGGAGAGGGCAGGACCAAGTACCGTCAATTAGTATGGAAGCAAACAGATAGTATCATGATTTTATTATTAGTGCTAGTGGCAGGATTGCTGTTTGTATTTAAATCATAATGGAGATAAATAATGCAAAGATATAAAGGGATAGTCAGCTATGACGGCACCGAATACTGCGGTTTTCAGTTGCAGCCAAAAGACCGAACTGTTCAAGGAGAAATTGAAAAAGCTCTTAAAAAGCTTCATAAAGGCAGTGAAATTAAGATACAAGCATCGGGCCGTACAGATGCAGGTGTTCATGCAAAGGGTCAAGTTATTCATTTCGATTCAGATCTTGATATTCCTGCAGGTAAGTGGGAGCTTGCTTTAAATGCACTGCTGCCGCATGATATTGTTTTTTCCACAATAGAGGCGGTTGATAGGAGCTTTCATGCGAGATACAATGTGGAGGGCAAGGAATACCGTTATTTTATTCATCTCTCTGAAAGGAGAGACCCGTTTAAGCGTAATTTTGCCTATTATTACCCATATCAGCTGGATATAGGTGCCATTAGGGAAGCACTGGAGTATTTCATCGGAGAACATGATTTTACGAGTTTTTGTTCCATGAAGACAGACAAAGAAGATAAGGTTAGGACCATTCATTCCATGAGATTGGTGGAAGAAGGGGACATGCTTGTTTTTTGCTTCGAAGGGAATGGTTTCCTGTACAATATGGTCCGGATTATTATTGGGACGCTGTTAGATGTGGGCAGAGGCAAACGAAAGCCGGAATCCATTAAAGAGATACTAGAGAAGAAAGACCGCAAAGCCGCAGGAAAGACAGCTTCTGCAAACGGACTTTATCTTTGGAAGGTCTTTTATTAGGGCCGAAAGAGCCAGGTTTTCAAGAAATATTCATAACAACTAAACCTGGTGTAACATTTTCTTGACATATGCCACTCTAGCATATATCATAATATGGTATGTATTATAAACCCACATTAAGCCCCGGAATCTTATTGTGTGAACATATAGACGTAAATCATTAAAACAAACAAAAAATTAAAAACTTACATTCAGGAGGGAAACTCATGCGTACAACGTTCATGGCTAATTCAAATACTGTTGACCGTAAATGGTACGTGATTGATGCTGAAGGCAAAACTTTAGGTCGTCTTGCTAGTGAAGTAGCATCAATTCTACGTGGTAAACACAAACCAACTTTCACACCACATGTGGACACTGGTGATCATGTTATTCTTTTAAATGCTTCAAAAATCGAATTGACTGGTAAAAAATTGACTGATAAAATTTACTACCGTCACACAATGCATCCAGGTGGACTAAAGCAAAGAACAGCTTTAGAAATGCGTACAAACTACGCTGAGAAAATGCTTGAGCTTGCTATCAAAGGCATGCTTCCAAAGAATTCTCTTGGTCGTCAAATGTTTAAAAAATTACATGTATACGCTGGTAGCGAGCATCCGCACCAAGCACAACAACCAGAAGTTTACGAACTTCGCGGATAATTAATAAGGGAGGTAAAAAAAATGGCACAGGTTCAATATATCGGTACTGGTCGTCGTAAAAGTTCCGTTGCACGTGTACGTTTAGTACCAGGCGACGGTCAAATCATCATCAATGGTCGTGAAATTGAAAACTATATTCCATTTGCAGCTTTGCGTGAAGTTGTAAAACAACCATTAGTAGCTACTGAAACTACTGGAAGCTACAATATCCTAGTAAACGTTAGCGGTGGAGGTTACACTGGTCAAGCTGGAGCTATCCGTCATGGTATCGCTCGTGCTTTACTACAAGCAGATCCTGAATACCGTCCAACACTTAAACGTGCTGGATTGCTAACTCGTGACGCTCGTATGAAAGAACGTAAAAAATACGGTCTTAAAGGCGCTCGTCGTGCACCTCAGTTCTCAAAACGTTAATTTTGCGTTTCAAAGACCCTTTCCACTTTTGTGGAAAGGGTCTTTTTTATGTCTGAAAATTATCTCTGACGGCGGCCTATGTTAACTCCTAAATATAAATCTTCACATCTAATCATTCTAGAGCTTAAATATCTTTTAATTTATGATGCAGGGGGCCTTTATAAGTTAGTAACGTTATATAATAATATAGGTTAAACTTCTTCAATTGGTTTATAGAAGCTTTTGGCGGGATATTCTAAATCGAGGACTGATTAAAATAAGCTGAATGGAAAAAATTATTAAGATAATCAGCATTTCTTAATAAGCGCATTTATTTTATAGCTGCTGTTTCTTGAACAAAGGATAACCCTGAAGATATATCTTCAGGGTTATCCTTTGTAATTAAGCTATTGACCGTTAATCAATATTTTGTTTTTGTCGCACGTATTTGGCTATTTTCAACAGTTTGTCCAAATTAACTTTTTGATTCCACATAGTTTTCGCATCATCTGTCATATAAGGATAAATATATTGATCAATCACAACCTGATAATCTAAGTCAAATTTGTAAAACTGTTAACTTAAATAAAGAAAATGATGATGTTGTTTTTTATAATATCTTCTTAAAAAGACTGGTCGTTTGATGTGCCAAAAAACCAAATTGAATGAACAAAATAAAGATATCACTACAACCGGGGAGCAAACTACCATCTTTATTTTTCTTATTTTTATCAGGGAGGATCCAGCCTTCCTTTTCTAAACTTTTTTGATCTCTATTTTTTGATTTCATATGGCACCTCTATATATTCATTTAATTTACTACTACTCATCGTTAATACAAGCAAGACGATCTAACTGTCATTGTCTTTCAGTCTCTTCTCTAACTCTTTCAACATTATTTGCAGAGCTTTCTAATTCTCGACTGATTTGAAATAAATTGTCTGAAAGTCTTTGAAATAATGTAGCTGTCTCATCAAGCATTGAAGTAAATTTTCTTCGAGCTTCCCCTGTCCAAGGATCTGTATTTTCATGTACACTCTGCATTAATTTCAATTCATCTAATTTTAATATTTCAGAAGATTCATGGAAAACCTTTGCTAATGCACGGACTCTCCGAATTCATAAACTTCCGTTCGTTTTATACTTGCTTTTCTATTCATTGGCCTTTTAGATTAAAATAATGGCTAAGTAAATATTACTATGATTTCCACATAACTTCCATAAGTCATCACGAGTGGTGTAATTAGAAATGAATATAGGAAACGTAACCTTCATACCTTGTGCAATTGATATTTGCTTTTTTATAGTGGGGGACGTACCTCAGTCCTTATAAGTGATTTCTTGCTCTCAAACATTTGCCTTTGGGAACTTTATTTTATTTATGGTGTGAATTGCTAAAAGAATGAATCTAGAAGTATAAAAAGAGGGGATGGGGAAGATAACAGAGAAGAAAGACCCGTTCTTTTTACGGGCCTTTCCATCACTTATTCGTTCCTTTGAGCAAGGTTGCTTATTTCATCAGCTGTAAGTGAGCCATCATAAATCTTCAATTCATCCATGCTACCTTTAAATGGTGGGTCCCACCAGTTCACGCCTAAACTAAAGCTTGTGCTAGCCGTTGTGAATATGTTTGGGAATCCTGTGCCTTTATATTTTTCATTTCCGTTTACGTACACGGAAATCGCATCCTTATCAACTGTAAAAGCAAGATGTGTCCACTCACCTGTTTTTATTTGGCTGCCGACAGATGCATCATACCATGTAGAGCTGCCTGACCATACTTCTGTGCTTCCATTTCCTGTGCCATATGGAAGCAGACTTATCCAGTTGTTACTGTCTCTTGCACCGAAGAAAGTAGTAGTGTATTGCGTCAGCTGTTCTGGTTTAATCCAGAGAGAAACACTATAGCTATCACTAGATATTAATCCGTTTGGCAAGCGGATGCCTGAAGCTCCGTCAAATTTTGCTGCTTTTCCTCCGTTTACTCCATCTGTATAGGAGATTGTTCCACCATTATTATCAATTCTATTTCCTGTCACTGTACCGCTGCCGAATTGTGCATTGCTGTCACTTAAATCACCTTCGAATGAGTATTGGGCTGCCAAGCCATTTTCCTTATATGGCAAAACAGTAATGACGAAGGTTTTAGTAGTCGTGGACTTGCCTTTTGTAATAGTTGCGGTTAGCGTTGCTTCTTTACTGGCAGCACCAGCCTCTGGACGTGTTACTGCACCTGTTGCTGATATGACATTTGAATCAGAGGTTTTCCAAGTAATTGTTGTATGACGGGTTCCCTCAGTCGGCAAGGATATATTTGAAACTACGTTAGCTGTATCACCAAGGTTTAGGTCGGTTTTTACATCCTGGACTATTTCCTTGTCTGACTTATCTTCCATTTTGCTGCCCCAGATTGTAACTCCTTCGTTTGACATTGCTGTAAATGCCATCACATAGCTTTGGGACGTTTCATCCCATTGGCGGACAAACACACCGTTATAGGTACTGCCATCGATTTTTATTTCTGCTTCGTTATGACTTGTTTTTTTCCAAGTACCTGTCGCATCTCCTGTTATTTTACCGTTTTTATTCAGTTCAATATAAACTGATTCTGTAATATCGCCTGAATAAGCTTTTCCATGATTAATGAACTGATATTGGCCTATAAGATTTTGTCTATTCACTTTTTCTAACTTTTCCCCGCTGTAGCGGTATGGTGCTGCAACAGGCCAGCCTTCACTGTTCATGAACATTTGATGGACACGTACTTCATGCATTTCACCTGTTTCAGGGAAGCGGGAATGGAATACTAAGAAATGCTGCCCAGTTTTAGAATCGATGAAAGCTGAGTTATGCCCAGGAGATACATAGCCGACTCCGATACCAGTTCCTGGATCGCCAATTCTTCGTTCAAACAGGAAATTTCCCATTACCTTATTTCCGTATGGAGAATTGTCAACATTCCCAGGTAGCACTGCAGATTGACCACTTGCATCTACATAAGGACCATCAGGTGATTTGGAACGGAACAGCCTCATATTATAACCTCCATCAGCACCTAACCAGCCATATGTCACATACAGATAATAATATTTCGTATTTTTATCATAAACCACATACGGACCTTCTCCAGATTTGTAATAGCCTCCGGCGATTTTTGTGCCGAAGTAGCGGTCAATCATTCTGCCGTCCTTTGTTTTTCCGTCTTTGCCAGGATAAATTGGTTTTCCAGTTTTCTTATCAATCTCCAGCAGATAAATTCCGCCAGACCAAGAACCATATGTCATCCACAACTTGCCGTCAGCAGCTGTGAACACATTAGCATCAATCGCATTAGGATAAAGATTATTGTTATAGGAGCCGTCAGCATTAAACCAGCTGTCGTTTTCATTTGTTAATTCTTTAGAGCTTATTAAGTTACTGATATTTGTATTTACCCATTTTTTATCAACATTGCTGTTAGCATCTTTTGCACTTTGTTTTGTGAAACCTGAATACACAATGGTGTCGACATATTCAAATGGACCTTCAATATTTTGAGAAACTGCATAACCGATCGCTGAGCGTATATATGTGGAGGAAGCACTGTAGTAAATCATGTAAGCACCTTTGCTACCATCCTTATTAACATAATTTTCGTTCCAGAAAACATCCGGAGCCCAAACAGCAAAACCTCCTTTGCTGTCGGAGTCATTTTCACCAGCCCATTTGAATGATCCGGCTAAATTTTTGGATAAATCTCCATACAGCTTGTTATTAGGTGTTGTATACCCATTTGTGAATGTCTCCCAATTTATTAAATCGTTTGACTTGGCTGCTTCAATATGAGAACCAAATACATAGTATGTGTCACCATCCTTGATAATAGATGGATCATGAACAGATACATTTTGAAAACTAGGATTTGTGCTAGAAGGGGATTTTTGTTTATCTTTTTCTGCAAAGGCAGCGCTGGGAATCATCAATACAAAAGCTAGAATGGCGGACAGCAAAACCCGCATATGATTTGTTTTCATTGACAGATCTCCTTCATTTTGAAATGGAAAATTACTTGCCAAAGGACAACTCCATTCTAAGAGGCGATGTTATGTATGAGGGAGGAGCTCCGTTGTGGTGAACTAAGTGATTATCGGCTTTATCAACTCCTTTTCTCTTAATTTTTGAAACGCTTTCATAATCTATCATACGTTAACAAAATTAGGAAAACAGAACCTATTGGCCTATTTTTAACTACTAATTTTTTTGAATAAAAATACTTAAATAATAACGTTTTTTGGAAATAGTAGAAACTAATCTGGCTTTTCACCCGTATAACAATTACAAGGCTTGGAGGTGAATGAAGAATGTATACAAAAATTGAGGAACCGAATAGATGTATTTCTGAAAAGGCAATGAAAGTGTGGCGGATATCGGAAGCTCTCCTAAATGGGGGAATTCTAGTTGTACTTGGCATAGTATATTATTTAGATGTTTATTTTGATTGGAAGTACTGGATAGGCTGGATAATAATTGGGCTTCTTGGGCTAACAGTATTATCCGCAATTTGGGGGATTATTCTTGAACCGTCATTAAAGCAAAAATATTGGCGTTATGATGTGGATGAAGAGTTCATTCAATTGAAATCAGGTATCTGGAATAAACAGCATCAACTCATTCCGATGACAAAGGTACAATCTGTTGAACTTATTCAAGGGCCATTATTAAGAAAATACGAGCTGTATTCCATCTCTGTCGGCACAATGGGCAGCAGTCATAAAATACCAGCTATACCGCAAGAAGAAGCACGAGAACTAAGGGATCAGATAGCACATTATGCAAAAATAAAGGAAGTGGAATGATGGAAGGGAGAACAGTAAGGCTGCATCCGGTAAAAATGCTGCTGGACCTCATTACATTGGTTAAAACCAATATAATATTTATTTTCTTTCTTTATGTCATCCATTTTGGCACAGACAATAAGGTTTGGATAGCTTTACAGTATTTATTTGCAGTATTTATACTTATTGCCATTGTTTATATAATCTTTGATTGGTGCTTCTACCGTTATACAGTGAAAGATGAAGCTATTCATATTATATCGGGTGTCATAAAAAAATCAGAGCGGGTTATTTACTTAAATAAGATACAAAATATTCAAAGACGCACTACTGTTATCCATAAGTTATTTAATATCTCTTCCATTACTATGGAAACTGGTGAGTCAGGGGATAATGGTTCGATTGCACTGCCTGCTGTCTCTCGAAAGGAAGCAGATTGGCTGGAGACTATAGCTTCAACTGAGTATATGGATGTACTTGATGAAGCGGCTGAGGATAACATAGAATATACGGTGGAGAAAACAAATGACAGACAGATTCACTTTATAGCGTCAAAAAAAGATGTCTTAAAGGCATCCTTTACATCATTTAGTTTTTTTGCACTAATTCCTGTTGTTTTTTCTATCTATTCCAATGTAGAAGATGTTTTCCCTGTTACAAATAAAATGGGGGATTGGTTTAGCAGCATTATGAGATACTGGTGGATGATCGCTATACTGCTGTTTCTTTTTACAATAGCTGCAGTTGCTTATGGTGTAATCTCCACGTACTGGAGATATGGAAAATACCAAATATTATCTGACAGCAATAGAATTTATATTAGAAAAGGACTTGTGGATGAGGTTGCATTTTCTATCTTAAAAGAGAAGGTGCAAGCAATTGAAGTAATCCAATCGCCTTTGAAAAGAATCCTGAAACTTGCAGAGGTCAAGTTAGTCAGTGCAGGGGAGACAGGGGAAGAAGATTTAAAGACAAACTCTCTTTATCCGTTTTTGCCGATAGAGAAAGCATATGAAATTGTTCATGAATTATTGCCTGAGTACAAAATTCATTCAAAAATGACTAGCCTGCCGAAGAACGCGCTAGCAGCAAGGTTGTTAAGACCGAGCTATTTATGGATTATATCATTAATTGCTCTATGTATTTTTAAACCAAGTTTATGGTATGCATCGTTTGCCGTATTGCTGTTTGTTTATCTATTACGAACTCTGGACTTCGTGAACAGCCGCTATATAGTAAAGGATGAATATATCCAGATGAAAACAGGCAGCTTCCAAACGGCCTTATTTCTCACAAAAAGAAATAAAGTAATCGAGATTGAAGTAGGACAGTCCCGTTGGCAAAAGCGATTTGGTTTAGCGACAATTGATATTGTCAACCGTTCAAAGCCAATTGTACATACTGAAATATCGGATATTCCGTATGAAGCAGCTGCTGGCTTTTATTATTGGTATAGGATGCGGACAAAGGAAATTCGCATTGATAAGCAGTAGTGACATCTTTTCCTATCGTTCCCCAATCAATGAAGTGTATACAAGTACATATTTCCTTCAATGTTCTTGTTTTTTTCGTTCATACTAATAAGGCAAAAGATTTAATGAAAGGAAAAATCTCATGCTGACTAAACAACAACTTAATGAATTCCAATCACTGTTAGAAAATGAAAAACAAGACATAGAAGAAAGATATGATATAAATGATCACTTAGGTTTAATCCGCAGTCATGCACATGATTCGGTTGGGGAATTATCGAGTTATGATAATCACCCAGGAGATGAGGGCACCGAGTTATATGAAAGAGAAAAGGATATTGCCTTAAATGAGCATTATAGATTTGAATATGCTGGTGTTGTAAATGCGTTAAAGGCAATTGAAAATGGAACATATGGAAAATGTGAAGAATGTGGAAAGGAAATTCCTCTTGAAAGACTTGAAGCTCTTCCAACAGCAAGATATTGCATTGAGCATACCCCGGACCAAGTTGTTTCACACGAGCGGCCGGTAGAGGAAGGTGTGCTTATGCCTCCATTTGGAAAGTTTGACATGGATGAACAGGATGAAACAGTTGCATATGATGCGGAGGATTCCTGGCAGGATGTTGAGAGCTTTGGTACGTCAGAGACTCCATCTGACTTTGTTCATCCTGTATTTGATCATTATAATGATCTCTCCATTGATTCTTATGAAAATGTTGGGTACGTAGAGGAGTATGAAAATTTTGTAGGTGTTGATATAGAGGGAAAAAATATCACGGTATATCCTAATCAGCAGCATAAAAGATATGAGCAGAGCTTAGATGAAGAAGGAATCATGACGAGCTTCGGAGATTTGCCTGCATATGAGCATGACCCTTATGTTGAAGATGAGGATGGCAGAGAACGCTAATAAGAAAGGTCAGGCACACATCTAGATTTATATCTAGTGCGCAGCCTGACCTTTTTGTTTAAAACAACAGTTCATATATGTCGTTTAGGTGGTGAGCCCTTTTGGAGTCTTGCTCGTTTTTAGCATGCTGTATTTCCTCTTCTAATACTTGATTTAAGAAGCTACTTTCTTCTTCGGATAATTCGCGGACAAATGCTTCTTCAGATTTATAATGACCCTTCATCATTTTGCTGTAAATGCTTTTTCCAGTATCTGAACGGTCTGTATACAGAGATAAAACTTCTCTTACATAGGCTAATGACTGATTCATTTAAGCACCTCATACTTATCATTTTTTCTATATTATTATGGGTTATTCTCTTGATTTTTATTATCCGTCTTACATTTTTCCATATATAGAAACATCCATATTATTTGGATATGGAAATTAGCCTTATCCTTGAATTGCTCCTCTCGATTAGTTAAAAACTATTTTCAAGAGGTGAAATCAGTGACAGTTATTATGAACTTCGATTTAAAAAAAAGAGAAAAACAAATAAAATATGAAAGATCTGTTCTTAAAGAGCTTTCTGTAAAGGATTTAAAAGAAAAGGTTGCTCGTTATTTTGGCTCATCTCAATTGACATCAAGCGTTATTATGAACGAAGGTATGGAAGAGGCTTGTTATGATGTAGCTATTGAAGCATTTTTGTTAGGGGCAAACTTTAGCAAGTTCAGCGCATGGGGTGAAGATATCCCCACTATTAAAAATAGATGCTTAGAAGAAGATAAACATTTAAAGGATACATTATTTCATTTTCTCCTCTACTGGGGAAGTGAAGAAAGCAGTAAAAATGAATCGCTATACTATCTTTGTGAACAATTCGTAAATGCATGGTGGTTAGAGGGTTTTAATAAAGCAATTAAAAGAAAAAAACTTAGACTTCATTAAAATCAAGCGGTGCGCACACCGCTTGATTTTTTTCTGGTTTGTTCTAAATTGCCTCCTTGTCCCATATATTTAGAATAAGGACGAGCAGCAGGAGGGATTGACTAGGACAGTGAATAAAAAACTTAAAATCAGTATATTTGCAGTGGGACTCATCCTTCTTTTTTTCATCTTGCAATTTGACTTTTCTGATGATGACTCATGGGACGCTTGGAATTTGCCTTTAACCGGGAAAATTATTGTCATTGATCCTGGTCATGGTGGCCCAGATGGTGGAGCGGGTGATGAGGAAGTGTTAGAGAAAGATGTTGCTTTGGATGTATCCTTAAAAATCCGCGATTATCTTCAAGAACAAGGCGCGCTAGTTATAATGACTAGAGAGGAAGATAAGGATTTAGCAGGGGATGATGTAAAGGGATATCGCAATCGGAAGGTAGCAGACCTGAAGGAAAGGCTCAATATGATTAATTCCTCAGATGCTGATTTGTTTTTAAGTATACATCTGAATGCCATTCCGTCCTCTAAATGGAGCGGAGCACAAACCTTCTTTTCCCCACAGCTGGAGGATAATGAGATTGCCGCAAAGTTTATTCAAGATGAGCTGATTGATAACCTGGAAAACACAACAAGAAAAGCAAAGCCACTAAACAGTGTTTATATTTTAAAGTATGCCAAAAAGCCAGGTGCTTTAGTGGAAATTGGTTTTCTATCCAATCCTGCAGAGAAAAAGAACTTAATGGATAAGGAGTACCAAAATAAAATAGCTGCATCCATCTATAAAGGTGTTAATCGATATTTTTCTAACGAGGATGCAATTAAAGGGGAATAGCTATAGGCTAATTCTCCTTATTCTTTTCTCCCGTAATTCCTGGGAAATATAAAGGGAGAATCTGAAATATGTAAAGGTTATCATTTTCTATGTTATACTTACTAAAAAGAGGAGGGGATTGTCATTTTAAACGCAGAAGCGATTGAACGCATGATAGAACAGATAACAGATCCTTTTTTACATAAGACATTGTTAGAATTGAATTCCATAAAGGATTTAAAATGGGATGCAGAAAAGTCACATGTCAGCATTAAGTTAGCAGTTGCGGAAATGGGATCTCCTGCACAAATGGAATTGCAGCAGGAAGTTGTCAGCATACTTAAACAAAATGGGGTGCAGACTGTTGGTATGCGATTCACTGAACTTTCAAGTGCCCTAGTCCGGGAGATACAAGCAGAACATGCTGAGATGGAAAATAAGAATTCCCCTACATATATTGCTGTGGCCAGCGGAAAGGGAGGGGTTGGTAAATCAACTGTTTCTGTCAACTTGGCTGTTTCTATGGCAAGGCTTGGAAAAAAGGTTGGGCTTCTAGATGCAGATATATATGGATTTAGTGTTCCTGATATGATGGGAATAACGAAGAGACCGGAAGTGGTAAATGATCGAATTATACCTGTAGAGCGTTTAGGAGTACAGGTCATTTCTATGGGTTTCTTTGTTGAGGATAATGCCCCAATCATTTGGAGAGGTCCTATGCTCGGGAAAATGCTGACAAGCTTTTTGCAAGAAGTGGAGTGGGGAGATTTAGATTATCTCATTCTAGACTTGCCACCTGGAACAGGTGATATAGCTTTAGATGTACATACGATGCTACCTTCTAGCAAAGAAATAATTGTAACAACTCCACATCCTACTGCAGCATTTGTAGCAGCTAGAGCGGGAGCAATGGCAATAAAAACGGAACATGAGATATTAGGTGTTATTGAAAATATGTCCTACTTTGAGAGTAAATTAACAGGAGAAAAGGAATATGTGTTTGGACAAGGCGGGGGCAAGAAGTTGGCAGAGGATTTGCAAACCTCCATGTTGGGACAGCTTCCGTTAGGTCAGCCTGATTGGGATAAAAATGATTTTGCCCCTTCTGTTTATGGGCAGGAACATGTAATAGGCGATATCTATATAAAGATTGCAGAGAAGGTCATTCAAAAGGTAGGAAAATAAGAAGCCTAAATAAAAGAAAGCAGGGGATTCCCTGCTTTCTTATTTTGACTAGATTTTAAAGGACTTAGTATTAAAGTTAGAGGCTGCCTCTTTAGCTGCTTTGTCGAGCATTTCCTGAAACTTTTTCTTGAATTCAGGTGTATCCATTGATTCCTGCATAACCTGCATTAGATGTTCTCGATATTCTGTGCTTTTTAACACATTTTTCAAGTCTGATTCAATTGCCGGGTCTTGCAGTAGTTCGACCATCATCTTTCGATAATCTGGATCCTTCATCAAGTCTTTGAGTAATTTCTCATTCTCTGTTTTCAGGCTTTTTGCCATTGTTTCTGCAAATTCCGGATCTTTAAATTTCTCTGTCCAAAACTTAGCTGCTTTATCAGAAACTAAAGTAGATTCAATGGTCTTTGTTACAGCCTCTTCATTCATTACGAGATTTTCCTTAATTTCTTCATCCCCAATAACATCACGTATTGCTTTTTTTCCGTCATCGGTTTTTAGTATATCTACTACCATTTTTTTGGTTTGGTCATAGTCCATCTGTTGCGCAGACTCGCCGGCTGAACATCCGCTTAAAATGGAAAGAGATAAAAGCAGGACGATGCTGTATTTTTTGAACATTGCAGCTGCTCCTTTCAAAAGGAAATATCCCTGTTCATTAGGATGCTTTGTTTTTTATTTATTATTCCTTTCGATTTCAAGTTTGCAGGATATGTTTTGCCGGGAATAGGGGATAATGATAAAGGCCCTTAATGAAATAAATCATCAAGGACCTTTATGTTATGGGAATTAATTCACTTCTTTTGAACTTGAGTCAGCGTTTGAAAGCATTTCTGTTACAGAAACGAACTTCAAGTTTTTGTCTTTGAGATTGTCGATTATCGCTGGCAGTGCGTTAGCTGTCTGCTTTGCTGAATCTGATGCATGAAGCAATACAATATCTCCTTTTTTTGCCGGAGCAACGTTTTTAACAATTTGTTCGGTTCCTGGATTTGTCCAATCTTTAGAATCAACACTCCAATGAACAAGTGTGTAGTTGTACCTGTTTGTGATGGTTAAAGCCTTTTGGTCAAAATGCCCTGTTGGTGCTCTGAATAAGGAGATATTCTCCTCTTTCAGTTTTTCAAATGCTGTTTTTGCTTTTGAAACATCTTGATTAATCTTTTCTTCTTTTACATCGGAATAATCAACATAGTCATAGCCGAGGATACCAATTTCATGGCCTTCCTTAACGATTCTTGCGATGAGGTCAGGATGTCTTTCAGCCCAAGAACCAGCGAGAAAAAAGGTAGCGGTCACTTTCTCTTTTTTTAATATATCCAATATCGGCTCAGCTTTTTCATCGCCCCATCCGATGTTGAATGTCAATGCAATACCCTTTTCTCCTTTATAAACTGCTTTAGGTCCATCCTTTGATGAAAAGACAGGGACTTGTACAATGTTTTCCATATACAAGAACCAAGCGGTAAAGAAAGATACGACAACGATTAATGTTAACTGCTTCAACCTTTTGCCATTAAGTACATAAAAGTTATTCATACTAAGCTCACCTCGTCCAATTTACTGCTTGGTTCATCCTATGCAGAGAAAGAAATGAAAATAACAAAAAAAGTTTATTCATAAAAAAATATAAGATGGCAATAATACTGAGACAAAGTGCCATTATATTTGTTGATGATGGATATCATCTCTCCTAGATTGCAGTGGCTGTATATAGGAATAATAAAATTTCACACAAGTACATCAAGGAGGAGCCATATGGTAGGACTACTATTAACGCAAAGAGAAGTGAAGGAAATAGAGTATTTGATTAAACGGGAATTAGACGAAATATTGTTGGATCTAGGTGATGAAAGAATTGATATTGTTGTCAAGAAATCAATGGTAGAAAGGTATAAAGACCTTTTTTCATTGTTCAAAAGAGTTGCTTCTCCAAAAGAGTGTATGAATTATATCATTAAGGATAATAAGTACCTGGATGAAAAAATATAAAAAACTTCTAAATAGTTGTTGACGAAGTTTAGATAACTTGCTATATTAATAAACGTCACTTCGACAAAAAACACCAAAATAAAAAAGTTAAAAAATATTTGACAATGAGTTTTGGTTATGTTAAATTGATAAAGTCGCTTGAGAGAGCGGCATGAAATTGCTCTTTGAAAACTGAACAAACAAAACGTCAACAATAATCGTTTTTATAACTTGCGTTATAAAGATGAAAACAAAGTAACAAAAAGCTAGAGTTTAGCAAATGAGCTAATCTTACTCTTTATCGGAGAGTTTGATCCTGGCTCAGGACGAACGCTGGCGGCGTGCCTAATACATGCAAGTCGAGCGGACTTAAAAAGCTTGCTTTTTAAGTTAGCGGCGGACGGGTGAGTAACACGTGGGCAACCTGCCTGTAAGACTGGGATAACTTCGGGAAACCGGAGCTAATACCGGATAATCCTTTTCTACTCATGTAGAAAAGCTGAAAGACGGTTTACGCTGTCACTTACAGATGGGCCCGCGGCGCATTAGCTAGTTGGTGAGGTAACGGCTCACCAAGGCGACGATGCGTAGCCGACCTGAGAGGGTGATCGGCCACACTGGGACTGAGACACGGCCCAGACTCCTACGGGAGGCAGCAGTAGGGAATCTTCCGCAATGGACGAAAGTCTGACGGAGCAACGCCGCGTGAGTGATGAAGGTTTTCGGATCGTAAAACTCTGTTGTTAGGGAAGAACAAGTACGAGAGTAACTGCTCGTACCTTGACGGTACCTAACCAGAAAGCCACGGCTAACTACGTGCCAGCAGCCGCGGTAATACGTAGGTGGCAAGCGTTGTCCGGAATTATTGGGCGTAAAGCGCGCGCAGGCGGTCCTTTAAGTCTGATGTGAAAGCCCACGGCTCAACCGTGGAGGGTCATTGGAAACTGGGGGACTTGAGTGCAGAAGAGAAGAGTGGAATTCCACGTGTAGCGGTGAAATGCGTAGAGATGTGGAGGAACACCAGTGGCGAAGGCGACTCTTTGGTCTGTAACTGACGCTGAGGCGCGAAAGCGTGGGGAGCAAACAGGATTAGATACCCTGGTAGTCCACGCCGTAAACGATGAGTGCTAAGTGTTAGAGGGTTTCCGCCCTTTAGTGCTGCAGCAAACGCATTAAGCACTCCGCCTGGGGAGTACGGCCGCAAGGCTGAAACTCAAAGGAATTGACGGGGGCCCGCACAAGCGGTGGAGCATGTGGTTTAATTCGAAGCAACGCGAAGAACCTTACCAGGTCTTGACATCTCCTGACAATCCTAGAGATAGGACGTTCCCCTTCGGGGGACAGGATGACAGGTGGTGCATGGTTGTCGTCAGCTCGTGTCGTGAGATGTTGGGTTAAGTCCCGCAACGAGCGCAACCCTTGATCTTAGTTGCCAGCATTTAGTTGGGCACTCTAAGGTGACTGCCGGTGACAAACCGGAGGAAGGTGGGGATGACGTCAAATCATCATGCCCCTTATGACCTGGGCTACACACGTGCTACAATGGATGGTACAAAGGGCAGCAAAACCGCGAGGTCGAGCCAATCCCATAAAACCATTCTCAGTTCGGATTGTAGGCTGCAACTCGCCTACATGAAGCTGGAATCGCTAGTAATCGCGGATCAGCATGCCGCGGTGAATACGTTCCCGGGCCTTGTACACACCGCCCGTCACACCACGAGAGTTTGTAACACCCGAAGTCGGTGGGGTAACCTTTTAGGAGCCAGCCGCCTAAGGTGGGATAGATGATTGGGGTGAAGTCGTAACAAGGTAGCCGTATCGGAAGGTGCGGCTGGATCACCTCCTTTCTAAGGAAAAATGGAATTCGTTCCATTCACAGATTGTTGATGATTTTGTTGTTCAGTTTTGAGGGAGCAATTCCTCAAAACATCAGGGTAATGATTAACATCATTAGCCGAATTTGTTCCTTGAAAACTAGATTATGAATAGTAAGAACCAAGAAAGAAACCGAGTAATCGCCATCTTAGATTCTCTATTATTAGTAGAATTTTAGGGTAAAGAGAAACGAGCAGGTCGAGGAAGCGACTAAACGAGCACCGGAGCGTACGACAGTACGTGAGGAGCGGAGTGAGGGAGCTGACGAAGAGATGCGAAGTTTATCTTTAGCCGAATAAGTTAAGTTAGAAAGGGCGCACGGTGGATGCCTTGGCACTAGGAGCCGATGAAGGACGGTACTAACACCGATATGCTTCGGGGAGCTGTAAGTAAGCTTTGATCCGGAGATTTCCGAATGGGGGAACCCACTATCCGTAATGGGATAGTATCGTTACTTGAATACATAGAGTAACAGAAGGCAGACCCGGGGAACTGAAACATCTAAGTACCCGGAGGAAGAGAAAGCAAACGCGATTCCCTGAGTAGCGGCGAGCGAAACGGGATTAGCCCAAACCAAGAGGCTTGCCTCTTGGGGTTGTAGGACACTCTACATGGAGTTACAAAGGAACGGGGTAGATGAATAGGTCTGGAAAGGCCAGTCATAGAAGGTAAAAACCCTGTAGTCGAAACTTCGTTCCCTCCTGAGTGGATCCTGAGTACGGCGGGACACGTGAAATCCCGTCGGAAGCAGGGAGGACCATCTCCCAAGGCTAAATACTCCCTAGTGACCGATAGTGAACCAGTACCGTGAGGGAAAGGTGAAAAGCACCCCGGAAGGGGAGTGAAATAGATCCTGAAACCGTGTGCCTACAAGTAGTTAGAGCCCATTAATGGGTGATAGCGTGCCTTTTGTAGAATGAACCGGCGAGTTACGATTACATGCGAGGTTAAGTTGAAGAGACGGAGCCGCAGCGAAAGCGAGTCTGAATAGGGCGTAATAGTATGTGGTCGTAGACCCGAAACCAGGTGATCTACCCATGTCCAGGGTGAAGTCCAGGTAACACTGGATGGAGGCCCGAACCCACGCACGTTGAAAAGTGCGGGGATGAGGTGTGGGTAGCGGAGAAATTCCAATCGAACTTGGAGATAGCTGGTTCTCTCCGAAATAGCTTTAGGGCTAGCCTCAAGGTAAGAGTATTGGAGGTAGAGCACTGTTTGGACTAGGGGCCCCCATCGGGTTACCGAATTCAGACAAACTCCGAATGCCAAATACTTATCCTTGGGAGTCAGACTGCGAGTGATAAGATCCGTAGTCAAGAGGGAAACAGCCCAGACCACCAGCTAAGGTCCCAAAGTATACGTTAAGTGGAAAAGGATGTGGAGTTGCTTAGACAACCAGGATGTTGGCTTAGAAGCAGCCACCATTTAAAGAGTGCGTAATAGCTCACTGGTCGAGTGACTCTGCGCCGAAAATGTACCGGGGCTAAACGTATCACCGAAGCTGTGGATTGACATCTACGATGTCAGTGGTAGGAGAGCGTTCTAAGGGCGTTGAAGCTAGACCGTAAGGACTGGTGGAGCGCTTAGAAGTGAGAATGCCGGTATGAGTAGCGAAAGATGAGTGAGAATCTCATCCACCGAATGCCTAAGGTTTCCTGAGGAAGGCTCGTCCACTCAGGGTTAGTCGGGACCTAAGCCGAGGCTGAAGAGCGTAGGCGATGGACAACAGGTTGATATTCCTGTACCACCTTATGAATCGTTTGAGCGATGGGGGGACGCAGGAGGATAGGGTAAGCGTGCTGTTGGATTAGCACGTCCAAGCAGTTAGGCTGGTAATGAGGCAAATCCCATTACCGTGAAGGCGGAGCTGTGACGGCGAGGGAAATATAGTACCGAAGTTCCTGATTCCACACTGCCAAGAAAAGCCTCTAGCGAGATTCAAGGTGCCCGTACCGCAAACCGACACAGGTAGGCGAGGAGAGAATCCTAAGGTGAGCGAGAGAACTCTCGTTAAGGAACTCGGCAAAATGACCCCGTAACTTCGGGAGAAGGGGTGCTCTTTTGGGTGCAAGCCCGAGAGAGCCGCAGTGAATAGGCCCAGGCGACTGTTTAGCAAAAACACAGGTCTCTGCGAAGCCGTAAGGCGAAGTATAGGGGCTGACACCTGCCCGGTGCTGGAAGGTTAAGAGGAGGGGTTAGCGTTCGCGCGAAGCTCTGAATTGAAGCCCCAGTAAACGGCGGCCGTAACTATAACGGTCCTAAGGTAGCGAAATTCCTTGTCGGGTAAGTTCCGACCCGCACGAAAGGTGTAACGATCTGGGCACTGTCTCAACGAGAGACTCGGTGAAATTATAGTACCTGTGAAGATGCAGGTTACCCGCGACAGGACGGAAAGACCCCGTGGAGCTTTACTGTAGCCTGATATTGAATTTTGGTACAGCTTGTACAGGATAGGTAGGAGCCTTGGAAGCCGGAGCGCCAGCTTCGGTGGAGGCATTGGTGGGATACTACCCTGGCTGTATTGACATTCTAACCCGCACCCCTTATCGGGGTGGGAGACAGTGTCAGGTGGGCAGTTTGACTGGGGCGGTCGCCTCCTAAAAAGTAACGGAGGCGCCCAAAGGTTCCCTCAGAATGGTTGGAAATCATTCGTAGAGTGTAAAGGCACAAGGGAGCTTGACTGCGAGACCTACAAGTCGAGCAGGGACGAAAGTCGGGCTTAGTGATCCGGTGGTTCCGCATGGAAGGGCCATCGCTCAACGGATAAAAGCTACCCCGGGGATAACAGGCTTATCTCCCCCAAGAGTCCACATCGACGGGGAGGTTTGGCACCTCGATGTCGGCTCATCGCATCCTGGGGCTGTAGTCGGTCCCAAGGGTTGGGCTGTTCGCCCATTAAAGCGGTACGCGAGCTGGGTTCAGAACGTCGTGAGACAGTTCGGTCCCTATCCGTCGTGGGCGTAGGAAATTTGAGAGGAGCTGTCCTTAGTACGAGAGGACCGGGATGGACGCACCGCTGGTGTACCAGTTGTCTTGCCAAAGGCATAGCTGGGTAGCTATGTGCGGAAGGGATAAGTGCTGAAAGCATCTAAGCATGAAGCCCCCCTCAAGATGAGATTTCCCATAGCGTAAGCTAGTAAGATCCCTGAAAGATGATCAGGTTGATAGGTTTGAGGTGGAAGCGTGGTGACACGTGGAGCTGACAAATACTAATAGATCGAGGACTTAACTAAAACGAAAAGCGGAAGAAGCCCGCTTAAATCGATAGGATGTTGGAGCGCGCGAGAAGCAGTCGCAAGACTGTGCACGAGTGAGTGAAACAGCCGTACGATTTGGCTTCTGCAGCTGGACATGAATGATTACTCATTCTTTCTTCTTACAACATAATCTAGTTTTCAGGGAATAAAAACCTTGAAAAGAAATTGAGAATATGATATAATAATATCTGTCTCAAAAAAGAGTCTGGTGGCGATAGCGAGAAGGTCACACCCGTTCCCATACCGAACACGGAAGTTAAGCTTCTCAGCGCCGATGGTAGTTGGAGGTTCTCCTCCTGTGAGAGTAGGACGTCGCCAGGCATACCATTATTCCGCAGTAGCTCAGTGGTAGAGCACTCGGCTGTTAACCGAGCGGTCGTAGGTTCGAATCCTACCTGCGGAGCCATAATGATTTTGAGTTATATGTTAGCAATTTGCTTCCATAGCTCAGCAGGTAGAGCACTTCCATGGTAAGGAAGAGGTCACCGGTTCGAGCCCGGTTGGAAGCTTAAAAAACAATAAAGGCCCATTGGTCAAGCGGTTAAGACACCGCCCTTTCACGGCGGTAACACGGGTTCGAATCCCGTATGGGTCACCAAATGGAGGATTAGCTCAGCTGGGAGAGCATCTGCCTTACAAGCAGAGGGTCGGCGGTTCGATCCCGTCATCCTCCACCATTTATAATATAATACAAGATTAAGATATGTGCCGATGTAGCTCAATTGGTAGAGCAACTGACTTGTAATCAGTAGGTTGGGGGTTCAAGTCCTCTCGTCGGCACCATTTATGAAACAATTCTTTCCAATATTACGGAGGGGTAGCGAAGTGGCTAAACGCGGCGGACTGTAAATCCGCTCCTTCGGGTTCGGCGGTTCGAATCCGTCCCCCTCCACCATTTTACAATTGGACATTAAGTCCTTTTATTTATTTTTGGGCTATAGCCAAGCGGTAAGGCAACGGACTTTGACTCCGTCACTCGTTGGTTCGAATCCAGCTAGCCCAGCCAAGAGCCATTAGCTCAGTTGGTAGAGCATCTGACTTTTAATCAGAGGGTCGCAGGTTCGAATCCTGCATGGCTCATCTGTAAAAACCAAGCATAAATTGCTTGGTTTTTTTTATGTTTTCTTATTTCAAAAAAATATGTAAGACATCAATTATGAGTAACTGTAATATGCTGTATAATGATTAAATTTCATTAATAATTTTCTTTCCAACTTGCTTTCATAAAGCTGTCGTACTTGTTTAACAACACGTCTAATTTAGCGCTTAAATCAATCACTTTAGGGTGCGAAAAAGAAGTGCGAGTTGCTAAATTAATCATCTGTTCACGATGTTCCTCAATATCTTTTAACAACTTTTGCTCACACATTGGCTTCACCCTCATTCATTAGTTAGTCTTCATTTTATCTGAAAAGAATAATATTGTCATGATTTTAACATAATATACCTAATTTTTATAACCAAATAACAAAAATTTTAAACATAACTTGTCATAATTTGTTAAAATAGTAGTAAAGTCATTCAAAAGTAGTAAATATACATATTATAAAAAAATGTGAAAAATAAATCTCCTGATAGTTGGACGGTTAAGCCTTTAGATAGACAACTTGACTATAATTATAAGTAGAAGTCACTAAACTCTTTTTTTTTGTACACAAATATGAGCACAGATTTATTTTAAGCAGATTTAGGAGGAATTTTTTAAAAAAATGAAACCTTATTCGCTATCGATACGTATTAATCGATTAGCCGCATTTAGAGCGGAGGTAAATAGATGGAAGCATTAGTTAAAAAGAGAATTAAGCAAGTAATAAAAGGGGATCAAAATGCCTTCGGTGACATAATTGACATCTACAAAGATAAGGTGTTCCAAATATGTTATCGGATGCTGGGGAATAGACATGAAGCGGAGGATATTTCACAAGAAGCCTTTCTTCGAGCATATGTTAATATAAACAGATTTAACATGGACTTGAAGTTTTCCACATGGCTTTATCGCATTGCAACTAATTTGTGTATTGACAGGATCAGAAAGAAAAAGCCAGATTATTATTTGGATGCTGAGGTACCTGGTACAGATGGTTTGAACATGTACTCGCAAATCTCTTCAGATTCGAGATTGCCAGAAGAAGATGTTGAAAGTCTTGAATTGCAAGCTTCAATACAACGTGAAATATCAAAACTGCCAGAGAAGTATCGTTCTGTAATTGTGCTAAAATACATTGAAGAACTGTCTCTGAATGAGATTAGCGAAATTCTAGAACTTCCTCTGGGAACGGTAAAAACTCGCATCCATAGGGGTAGAGAGGCTTTAAGAAAGCAATTACGGCATGTCTAATAAGAAGGTGAAATAATATGACTTGTTCATCAAAGGTTATAGAATATATGCATGAATATCTTGATGAGGAAATATCAGAACAAGATAAGCATCAGTTAAAAAAACACTTGGATGAATGTGAAGATTGTGCAATTCATTTTCATGAATTGAAAAAGACGATTGCACTTGTACAAAGCACATCTCATATACAGGCTCCAGTTAATTTTACGGAGAATGTGCTGGCACTGCTGCCGAAGGAAAAGAAGCAGGCTGTCTTTAAAAGATGGGTGCGTAATCATCCCATGTTTGCTGCAGCATCTTTATTTATTGTATTAATGATTTCAAGTCTCCTTTCCGCTTGGAATGAAAACCATGAATTTTCTGTTTCAAAACAGCCTAATTTGGTTGTTGAAAATGATACGGTTATTGTTCCTAAAGGAGAGGTAGTTGAGGGAGATATCGTAGTCCGAAATGGAAATATTAAGATAGAAGGACAAGTGAAAGGCGATGTCACCGTTATAAATGGAGAGAAGTATATGGCTTCTGCGAACCAGGTTACAGGTGAGATTGAGGAAGTTAATGAAGTCTTTGATTGGCTTTGGTACTACATCAAGTCAACATTCGATGATATCACGGACATATTTAAAGGTGAAGAAGCAAAGAATAGCCTCCCTGCATATTAATTGCAGGGATTTTTCATTCCTAACACTGATAAAAACGGAAGAAGCATCATATAATAAAACCAAGAATTTTCCAATGGTTTATAGAAACATCCTCCTGTTTTTTAAAATTAGTATGTCCTGATTGGTATTAAACACAAATGTGATATAATATGATAATTGTAGGTAAATAAAACAAGCAGCGATTGCTTATGAAATATATATGCTTTGGAGGAAGGAAAATGTCGTTTGCAGATTTCCCTTTTTTAAAATATTTAGCGAATACCGTAGACATTCTCCTTGTGTGGTATGTCATCTATAAAATCCTTATGATAGTAAAGGGTACAAAAGCTGTCCAATTATTAAAAGGAATCTTTGTTATCCTAATCGTGAAGCTGCTGAGTGATTATTTCAACTTGCAGACAATGGGAACAATGATGGAGCAAGTGATTCAGTGGGGAGCACTAGGGCTCATCATCATTTTCCAAGGAGAACTGAGAAGGGCACTCGAACAGCTTGGTAGAGGAAAGTTCTTTTCGCGAAGCGGAATACCGGAAGACCAAGCACAGCAACATGTGGTCGAATCCATTGTAAAAGCTGTTGATTATATGGCAAAACGGAGAATTGGTGCGCTTATCTCCATTGAAAGAGAGACAGGCATGAATGACTATATTGAAACGGGGATTTCATTAGATTCCAAAATATCTTCTGAGCTTTTGATTAACATCTTTATCCCAAACACTCCTCTGCACGACGGTGCCGTTATTTTGCAAAAAAATAATATAGCTGCAGCTGCCTGTTATCTTCCTTTGTCTGAGAGTCCTTTCATATCAAAGGAGCTGGGCACAAGGCATAGAGCTGCACTTGGCATCAGTGAGGTAACGGACAGCATTACTATTGTTGTTTCTGAAGAAACTGGAGCTATTTCTATTACCAAAAATGGCGACCTCCATCGAGATCTTAAATTGGAAGCATTTAAAGAACTATTGTCCAGTGCATTAATTGCACCTTCTGCCAAACATGCTTCCTCTGTTAAGTGGAGCTGGAAGGGGAAGAATAAATGAATAAGTTATTTGACAGAATCGGAGAAAGCAATTGGTTTATGAAGGTAATTGCCTTCGCTCTTGCGTTGCTATTGTTTTTATATGTATATGATGGAAATGATAACTCTAATGATGTGAATGTCCCAGGAACAGAGGATACTGGGGTAGTAAAGGATATGCCTGTAAAGGTCTACTATGATACAGAGAATCTTATCGTATCCGGAGTGCCGGAAACAGTGGATGTTACGCTGACAGGACCCACAGTCCATTTACAATCGGCAAGACTGCAAAAGAATTTTGAAGTGTATGTTGATTTGACTGATGCAGAAATTGGCACGAAAAAGGTTACCCTTCAGGTCAAAGATCTTTCCGATAAACTGAAAGCCGATATTGATCCTGACACTATTGAGGTAACTTTAAAAGAGAAAGTAACAAAAGAAGTAAGCGTAGAAGCTGAGTATAACAGCAGCTTGATTGCTAAGGGGTATTCAACTGGCTCGGCAACTGTCAGTCCTTCGACTGTAAAGGTTACAGGAGCTAAGGATGAAATTGAGAAGATAGCCTATGTCAAAGCAAATGTAGAGCTGGAAGAAGGAACTAGTAAGGATATAAGCCAAAAGGCCAAAATATCTGTTTTAGATAGCAGTTTAAATAAATTGGATGTCGAAGTGGAACCAGAAACGGTGGATGTGAATATCCCTGTAACAAGAACAAGTAAAACAGTTCCAATCAATATTGTAGAAAAAGGTGATCCGCCATCCAATATTACCATTGATTCTATTACTTTAAACAAAACGGAAGCGACAATTTCCGGTCCAGAAGATATACTAAAAGAAGTGGACAGTACAAGAGTTGAAGTGGACTTAAGTGATATAGATAAGGATTCAAATATTGAACTTCCTGTAATTATTTCAAATGGCGTGACGGCTGTAGAACCGGAGCTTGTAACGGCCACTGTTAAAGTGACAGTTGGGAAGGATAGTGCAGATTCAGAGCAATCTTCCTCCTCAAGCGAAGATGATTCAGATGAAACAGCATCTGCAGAAGAACCGAGCACAAAAACAATCAGCGGTATACCTATTAACATACAAGGTCTGGGTGATGAGCTTGTGGCAGAAATAACAGACCCTGCTGATAAAAGCGCAAGTCTCGATGTAACTGGAGCAGATGAGATTGTTAAAGGCTTAGCAGCATCAGATTTTTCTCTGTATCTAGATCTGACCGGGATGTCTGCTGGTGAACATGAAGTACAGATAACGGTTGAAGGTCCTGATGAGATCAGCTGGGAGCTGGCAAAAGAGACAGCAAGTGTATCAATAACGGAAAAAGACGCTTAACATGGATAAAGATTTATATTAGTTAGAAGGAGCGATTTAGGAATGGGTAAATATTTCGGTACGGACGGAGTACGAGGAGTAGCAAATAGCGAACTGACACCTGAAATAGCATTTAAGCTTGGGAGATTCGGTGGTTTCGTCCTGACAAAAGATCAAGATCGGCCTAAAGTACTGATTGGCCGTGATACTCGTATTTCAGGCCATATGCTGGAAGGAGCCCTAGTAGCAGGATTGCTTTCCATCGGTGCGGAAGTAATGCGCTTAGGTGTTATTTCTACACCTGGGGTATCCTATTTGACAAAAGTTCTGGGAGCACAGGCCGGTGTAATGATATCCGCTTCCCATAACCCTGTTGCCGATAATGGCATTAAGTTTTTCGGTCCAGATGGCTTTAAACTTTCAGATGAACAAGAATTAGAAATAGAAGCATTGATTGATCAAGGTGTTGACTCATTGCCAAGACCAACTGGAGCAGATCTTGGACAAGTTAATGATTATTTTGAAGGTGGGCAAAAATACCTGCAGTTCCTGAAGCAAACTGTTGATGAAGAGTTTGACGGCATTCATGTTGCGCTTGACTGTGCACACGGAGCAACATCTGCTCTTGCTATGCATCTTTTTGCTGATTTGGATGCTGACATTTCAACAATGGGAGCATCTCCAAATGGATTAAATATAAATGACGGGGTAGGCTCTACTCATCCAGAAACTTTGGCGGAATTTGTGAAGGAAAAACAAGCGGATGTTGGTTTAGCTTTTGATGGGGATGGCGATCGCCTAATAGCTGTTGATGAAAAAGGTGAGATCGTTGATGGCGATCAAATCATGTATATTTGTGCTAAATATCTGAAAGAAACTGGCCGCCTTAAACAAGATACAGTCGTATCGACTGTAATGAGCAATTTAGGCTTTTATAAGGCGCTAAAGCAGCATGGAATTAATAGCATACCTACAGCTGTTGGTGACCGCTATGTAGTGGAGGAAATGCGTAAAAATGGTTATAATCTTGGCGGAGAACAGTCAGGCCATATTATTTTCCTTGATTTTAATACAACTGGTGATGGTCTGTTGACAGGTCTTCAACTTGTAAACATTATGAAGGCAACGAAAAAGCCGTTATCAGAGTTGGCAGGAGAAATGAAGAAGTTCCCGCAAAAGTTAGTGAACATTAGGGTGACTGACAAGTACCATGTGACAGATAATGAGCAGGTGAAGGAAGTCATCAGTAAAGTGGAAGAGGACATGAATGGCAACGGCAGAATTTTAGTTCGTCCTTCTGGAACTGAACCGCTTGTCCGCGTAATGGCAGAGGCTCCAACAAGCGAATTATGTGATGCATATGTTAATATCATTGCTGAAGTAGTAGAGAAGGAAATGGGCTTGAAAGAGCAGTAAGCAAGGTATTGTCACATTTTTTTAAATACTGAATAGGATAGAGGGTAAAGAAAATTCACTGGTTGAATCTTTCTTTATCCTCTTTTTTCATAAAAGTAAAATACCTTAACTATTAGTATTTGACGGATTATTTGAAAGTAAGGTATGATTAACTTGCTTTTGTGAAAAAAAGCAATATAAGAAAAGGGAGGGAGAAAAAGAAAGTAAAATTTCATAAAGCGCCTGAACTAGCAGTGGACGAAACTTATGCTAGTTGACGAGGAGGAGGTTTATCGATATTTCGGCGGATGCCTCCCGGTTATAGCAAGTCGTGAGCTTTATTTTAAAACATTAAGGTAACTTAATGGACAAAGAATAGGGCATGCTAACATAAAGATTAATTATAAACATTACAGAGATAGGGGAGCAAGTTTGTCCCCTAAGAAGACTTCTTGCTCCCCTAGAACGGAGGAAAAGAAGTATGTGTGGAATAGTTGGTATTATTGGAAACCAGGATGCAAAAGAGATTTTATTAAAAGGGCTTGAAAAGCTTGAATATAGAGGATATGATTCTGCAGGTATTGCCTTAAGCAATGCGGACGGAGTACAGGTATTTAAAGAAAAAGGCAGAATTGCAGATTTGCGCAGCATTGTGGATGAAACAGTGTTTGCTGATACAGGAATCGGCCATACACGCTGGGCAACACATGGTGTGCCAAGCAGATTGAATGCACATCCGCATAAAAGTGCGTCTGGTCGTTTTACCATTGTTCATAATGGAGTAATTGAGAACTACGATCTGTTAAAAAAGGAATACTTGCCAGAAGTTGAAATGAAAAGTGATACAGATACAGAAGTAGTTATTCAATTAATTGAACAAATTGTTGAGAGCGGCAAAGATGTTAAAGCAGCATTTGTGCAAACGTTGAAGATGCTAAAAGGTTCTTATGCTTTTGCTCTATTGGATGAGCAAAACAAAGATGTAATTTATGTTGCTAAAAACAAAAGTCCCCTTTTAGTCGGATTGGGAGAAGACTTCAACGTAGTAGCGAGCGATGCAATGGCAATGCTGCAAGTGACAGACCAATATGTTGAACTAATGGATAAAGAAATTGTTCTAGTTTCAAAGGACAGAGTAGTAATTGAGACTTTAAACGGAGAAGTTATTTCCCGGGAAGCTTATACAGCTGAATTGGACGCAAGTGACATTGAAAAAGGAACTTATCCTCATTACATGTTGAAGGAAATTGACGAGCAGCCGCTTGCTATTCGTAAAATCATTCAACAATACAGAGATGAAGATGGGAAGCTTACAATTGATCCTGCTATAATAGATGCAGTAAAAGCAGCAGATCGCCTATATATCATTGCAGCAGGAACTTCTTATCATGCAGGTCTGCTAGGCAAACAATTTATTGAAAGCTTAGCTAAGATTCCGGTAGAGGTTCATGTAGCTAGTGAATTCGGATACAATATGCCATTGCTTTCTGAAAAACCATTGTTCATTTTCATTACGCAAAGTGGTGAAACAGCTGATAGCAGAGCTGTGCTTGTGCAAGTGAAGGAGCTTGGTTATCCAGCAATCACTATCACAAATGTTCCTGGTTCTACACTGTCTCGTGAAGCAGACCACACATTGCTGCTGCATGCAGGTCCTGAAATCGCGGTTGCTTCCACAAAGGCATATACTGCGCAGATGGCAGTATTGTCTATACTTGCTGAAGTAACAGGCAGAAGCAAGGGCTATGATAGCAGCTTTGACTTAGTGCATGAGCTAGGCATCATTGCAAATGCAATGGAAGTTGTCTTTGAGCAAAAAGACGAACTTGAAACGATTGCTAGAGAATATCTATCTACAACAAGAAATGCATTCTTTATTGGCCGCGGAATTGATTATTATGTTGGTCTAGAAGGTGCGCTTAAGCTTAAAGAAATCTCTTACATCCAGGCAGAAGGCTTTGCAGGCGGAGAATTAAAGCATGGTACGATTGCTTTAATTGAAGAAGGAACGCCAATCATTGCTTTAGCAACACAGGAAAGTGTTAACTTGAGCATACGCGGAAATGTTAAAGAAGTGGTAGCACGCGGTGCTAATCCGTGCATCATCTCCATGAAAGGCTTGGAGATGGACGGCGACCGTTTTATCGTTCCGGCTGTGCATGAGTTATTGACACCCCTTATCTCTGTATTACCGCTGCAGCTTATTTCTTATTATGCAGCACTTCATAGAGACTGTGATGTTGATAAGCCGCGTAACTTGGCTAAATCTGTTACAGTTGAATAAATAGATAAAAGTAAACCCTATAGACTAATTTGTCTATAGGGTTTATTTATTTTAAAAATCTAGTACAAGGGCTTGCTTGAATTTGGTTCAAAAAGAAACAATTGACAGAAAAATAAAAAAGAATTATTATTGTTGAGAATGATAATCATTGTAAAATGTGATGAATATGACTTTTTCAATAATTCTTGATCACTTTTTGCTCTATTAAACTTTCATAATACATAATAAGAGGGGACCTAGATATGCATATAAAACGCAATAAGTCATTTCTTCAGTTACTATTATTTTCAATTATTGCAATCTTAGTATTAGCAGGTTGTTCTAATTCATCATCAAATGATTCTGATAAAGAGGAATCTGCTTCTTCCGATTCAGATTCCCAATATCCGATTACAATAAAACATGCTTTAGGTGAAGCAGTTATTGAAAAGAAACCAGAACGTGTTGTTACTATTCAATGGGGAAATCAAGATGTTGCTTTAGCTCTTGGTGTAGTGCCTGCAGGATTCTCAGCAGCAAACTTTGGGGTACAGGATGACAGTGGTCTGCTTCCATGGACTGCAGAGAAGCTAGAAGAGCTTAATGCAGAAAACCCTAATGTTTTCCAAGATACTGACGGTCTTGATTTTGAGGCTATTTCAGATGCAAAACCAGACGTTATTCTTGCTGCTTACTCTGGTATTACGCAAGAAGATTATGATACCCTTTCTGAAATCGCTCCCGTTGTTGCATACCCAAAAGCAGCTTGGGCTACAACATGGCGTGAACAAGTGGAACTGAATGCAACAGGTATGGGAATGAAAGAAGAAGGCGAACAGCTTATTACAGATGTTGAGGATATGATTAAAGAGAAATTGACTAAATACCCTCAAATTGAAGGTAAAAAAGTAGTTTGGGTAAACTTCTCAGCTGATGACTTATCTAAGCTTCATTTATATACACCGGTTGACTCCCGTGTTGCTTTCTTGAAAGAACTTGGACTTGATTATCCAGACAGTGTTAAAGATTTAATTACAGACCCTAACAGTTATTCTCTAGAGTTAAGTGCGGAAAATGTAGAAGCACTTAATGATGCTGATGTAATTGTAGGTTACGGTAACGACGATTTATATAACGCAATTAAGGCTGACCCATTACTTGGAAACATCCCTGCTGTAAAAAGAGGTTCAGTAGCATTTATTGCAAGTGATACACCATTGGTTGCAGCGGGAACACCAACTCCGCTTTCAATCGAATACACTATTGATGAGTATTTAGAGCTAATTGGCGGAGCTATCGATAAGATCAATGAATAGTTTCTCCGCTTCAAAAGTTAAACAGATGGACCTGCATGTTCCCAGAAACTTTAAGCTAGTTATTGTTTTGTCCATAATATTATTAATCGCCAGTATTATTGCTTCTCTCTCCTTTGGGGCTCGTGTGGTCAGCTTTCAAGACATAATGGACGGATTGTTTAGTCAGAATAAAGATTCCTTTGCGGCAAATATTGTGCGTAAGCGTCTGTCCAGAACGATTTTTAGTTTATTATGCGGAGCTGCATTAGGAGTATCTGGAGCGCTAATGCAAGCTATTACACGCAATCCGCTTGCAGATCCTAGCATACTTGGAGTAAATACTGGAGCAGCATTATTTGTTGTTTGTGGACTGGCATTCTTTAATATTAGTACAGCAAATCAATATATATGGTTTGCTTTAATAGGAGCAGCATTAACAGCAGCATTTGTTTTTGGAATTGGTTCAATGGGACGAGGGGGAGCAACACCAATAAAGCTTGTATTGGCGGGAGCTGCAACAACTGCAGCTCTCTCTTCCCTTGTAACGGCTATTTTGATACCTAATTCTTATGCTATGGATCAATTCAGATTCTGGCAAGTAGGCAGTGTTGGTTCAGGAACTTGGGATTCTATTACAACATTTCTTCCTTTTCTGGCAATTGGTCTAATCATCGCCTTTATTTCGGCACCAGCATTGAATGCTCTTGCACTAGGAGACGATGTTGCATCAGGACTTGGCGTCAGACCAGGACTTTTACGTCTTGGGGCGGCTGTTGGCGGTGTGATATTATGTGGAGCAGCTACTGCGTTAGCAGGTCCAATTGGCTTTATTGGACTTTTATCTACACATGTTATGCGGCTAATACTTGGTCCAGATGTACGATTTACCATTCCGATGTCCGCAATTGCAGGGGCAATTATATTAACGTTCTCTGATGTAATTGGACGTCTTGTTGCCAGTCCTGGAGAACTAGAAGTTGGTGTTGTCACTGCATTTATAGGGGCACCAATACTCATCATATTAGCGAAGAAATCGAAAGTGCGGTCATTATGAAAAATCAATCTAGTGAAGTTAACTTTATTATGACAGGCATCCGCAAAAGACGGCGTCGATGGATACAAGTTACTAGCTTACTGCTTCTGCTGACTTGTATTCTTTGCTGCGCAATGCTTTTATTGGGTAACACAATCTATCCCATCCAAGAAGTTATTCGAACACTTTCAGGGGAAAAAATTGCAGGTGTTTCTTTTGCAGTCAATACGATACGTTTACCAAGAATGGTTGCAGGTCTTTTTGCAGGCTTTGCCTTTGGTGTTGCTGGCTATATATTTCAAACAATGCTGCGCAATCCACTTGCAAACCCAAATGTTCTAGGAATAACATCTGGCTCAAGTGCTGCAGCTGTTCTGTGTATCACTATGTTTCATACGAGCAATGCAGTTGTGTCTATTGCTTCTGTTATTGCAGGTCTTGTAACTGTTATTTTTATGTACGTATTATCCCGAGGGAAATCTTTCTCTATTGGACGCTTAATTCTTATTGGAATAGGAATACAGGCTATACTTGATGCCGTAATATCTTATCTTTTGTTAATCAGTTCGCAGCAGGATATTCCAGCAGCACTTAGGTGGCTTAATGGAAGTTTGAATGGCTCTCGGATGGAAGAGCTGCCGCCGCTGATAATTACGGTCATTCTATTTACGCCAATTGTTCTATTGTTAGGCAGACACTTGAATATTTTAGAACTTGGTGAGCAAATGGCAACTTCCCTTGGTGTTGCTGCTGGTAAGACAAGGGTTTTACTTATTGTAAGTTCTGTTTTTATGATTGCTATTGCGACATCAACGACAGGTCCGATTGCATTTGTCTCCTTTCTTGCAGGTCCGATTGCTAATAGATTAGTAGGCGCGAGTTTCTCTAATATTTTACCAGCAGGTCTTGTAGGAGCCAGCTTAGTGTTAGCGGCAGATTTAATTGGCCAATTTGCTTTTGAGTATCGGTTCCCGGTAGGGGTAATAACTGGATTGCTAGGAGCGCCGTATTTAATCTTGCTGTTAATCCGAATGAATCGAAAGGGAGAATTGTAATGGAAACAATACATGATTTTCGGGCGGAAAAGTTAATAGCAGGCTATGAAAATAAAATGATTTTAAACGAGATAGAGCTGAAGATTCCGAGCAACAAAATCAGCGTTATAATCGGAGCTAACGGCTGCGGAAAATCGACTCTTCTAAAAACTCTTGCCAAGTTGATAAAACCTTCATCTGGTCAAATTACGCTTGATGGGAAAGCAATCAGCAAAATTCCACCAAAGCAATTAGCGAGAGTTTTAGGTATCTTACCGCAATCTCCTGTAGTCCCAGAAGGTATTACAGTAGCAGATTTAATCGGTCGTGGACGGTTTCCGCACCAATCCTTGCTAAGCGGCTGGTCGAAGAAGGACTATGAAGCAGTTGCAGAAGCAATGGAAATTATGAATATAACAGAATTTGCAAATCATGATATTGATGAACTTTCAGGCGGTCAAAGGCAGCGAGTTTGGATTGCGATGGCGCTGGCACAGCAAACGGATATATTATTTCTTGATGAGCCGACCACTTTTTTAGATATTACGTATCAAGTAGAAATCTTAGATTTGTTAACAGACCTTAATCGTAAGTACGGGACGACAATTGTAATGGTTCTTCATGATATAAACCTGTCAGCTCGTTATGCAGATTATATTTTTGCCCTTGAAAAAGGAAAGCTGGTAGGAGAAGGCAAGCCTTCCGAGATAATTACTAGTACATTAGTGAAAGATATATTTGGACTCAATTGTACAGTGATTAGTGATCCAGTTTCCGCTACTCCTTTAGTTGTGCCTAAAGGCAGATACCATGTTAAGGAATAATAATTTTAAAAAGCCCTCAAGTGTATAATAAAACTTGAGGGTTTTTTTCAGCAGTTAATGCTCTTAGGGCTTGCTGCTTATTTTAATCGTAAAGAAATATTTTAAGAGGATATTCGCATTGCGTAGCGAAAATGTTGATAGGAAAACATCTTTAAAAGAGGAGGAATAGGAATGTCTTTAAACAAATACGGTGTGCTAAAGGGGAAGGTTATAAACACGATGTTGGGAAGCGGTGATTCTCCTCATTATCAGATTCATATAAAGGATGATGAAGGTGTTGATTACCGGATTGCTGTTAATATTAAGTCACAAGCGTATCCTTCAGAAGTACTTTTTTATGTGGGAGAGGACTTTAATTCTGACGATATCTCCAAGCTGCCTGCGCTTAAGTCTGGTTTTACACTTATAAAAAATAATGAACCTGATCTTGCGCTTGATTATGTTAGAGGCAATCTATTTGATCCTAAAAAAATGGTTCCCCTTCCAGCAGATCTTGATGGGGAAGATAATGACCTCAATGAGAAGATGCAGCGTTATGTGAAAGAGGCTCTGGAGAAGGAGGCTGTCATTTATGCTTTTGGGGAAAGATGGGGCCCAGAGGAGAATAAAGCAGATCAGTACTTTAAATTTAAGCCGGGAAACGGCATTCATGATATTCATATGAATCAAGGTAATGTTGGAAGATGGAAAAAGGATAATGGAGCATGGCAGGACGGTGGCATCCTTATCCATTTTGAAAAAGAAAATCGTTGGGCAGCTATCTTCCTTGCCTTTCAATCACAGTCATGGTGTACAGATGATAACGGACATGCGCTTAAGCCTGTGGAGGAATGCAGTTATTTATCGGTAAAATAGGGGGCGGCACAAATCAGAACAGAACAGGAAATGCTTGAGCTTATCCTTGGATATGCTAAAAGGGATGATAGAATTAGAGCAGTGTATATGAACGGCTCCAGAACAAATCCAAATGTGAAAAAGGATATCCTGCAGGATTATGATTTCGTTTATGTTGTCACAGAAACAGGCTCCTTTCTTTCGGATGAGTGCTGGATACAGGTGTTTGGCAATCTTATTATGCTTCAGGAGCCTGATAAAATGGATTTGGCTGCTGGACGTAAGGCTGACGTCAGCCAATCATACGGATATTTAATGTTGTTTACCGACGGCAATCGAATTGATCTTCATCTTGAAACAAAAGAGTCGATGCAAAAACATTACGGGTCTGATTCTCTCACTGTGCCCTTATTGGATAAGGACGGCATCCTTCCGAAAATTAATTCTGCTTCTGACAGGAGCTATCATGTAAAGGCACCGTCAGATATTCAATATCAGCATGTATGCAATGAATTTTGGTGGTGCCAACAGAATGTTGCAAAGGGAATATGGCGGAAGGAGCTGCCATATGCAAAAAACATGGCAGAAACAATTGTGAGACCAATGCTTGATGAAATGATTTCCTGGTGGATTGGTATTCACCATGATTTCAGAGTGTCGACAGGAAAGATGGGGAAATATTTTGGAGAATATTTGCCAGAGGAATATTGGCGTATGTATAAACAAACTTATACAGACAGTAATGATGAGAGCTTGTGGCAAGCCTTGTTTATGATGAGTGATTTATTCAGGCATCTTGGAGCAGCTGTGGCCACACACTTACATTATCGTTATCCTCTTGAAGAAGATCAAGCGATGACAAAATACTTGGAGCGCATCAGAAGCATGGCAGCAGATGCTAAGCATATATTTTAGCTGTTGATTGGACTTCCTTTTTGATTTCCATTTCTATATAGTTAAGTATAAAAAGAGGTGCGCACAGGTATAAAAGGGCTAGCTTCTGTGTTGTAGGGGGAATACTATCATGAGAAAATACAGGACATTGCTGTTTGATATTGATGACACATTATTGGATTTTGCAGCGGCAGAGCAAGAATCATTGCGCATGTTGCTGGAAAGCCAAGGTATTCAATATAGTACAGATAACCATAACAAATATTCACAAATTAACCGCCGCTTATGGGCAGCCTTTGAGGACGGCAAGATTTCGCGAGAGGAATTATTCAGTACACGATTCAGCCTGCTGTTTAAAGAGCTGGGGAAAGTGGTGGATGGCATGCAGCTGGAAGAGCATTACCGCAGAGGTCTTAGTGAGGGACATCAGCTTATTGCTGGTGCACTGGAGCTTATTCAGGAGCTGCAGAATGAATTTGACTTGTATATTGTTACAAACGGTATTTCCAAAACACAGGATAGACGTTTAAAGCTGTCAGGCTTGTTCTCATCCTTTAAAGCTGTATTTGTATCTGAGGATACAGGATATCAGAAGCCGATGAAGGAGTTTTTTGATTTCGTATTTGAGCGCATACCAAATTTGACATTAAATGAAACGTTGATTATCGGTGATTCTTTAAGTGCAGATATTAAGGGCGGCATTTTAGCTGGTATTGATACATGTTGGGTTAATCCGAAGGGGGTTGCAAATACTACGGAGTGGAAGCCTACTTATGAGATTAAGAGTCTTTCTGAGCTGTATAACATACTTGAGGTTAACAGAAAATAAAATCAGTACAAAATTTGGGAAGTCATCTAAAGTGCAGATGACTTCTTTTCTATAATCAAACTATTTGAAGTTATGATAAGGAGAATGAGACAATCTATATAAGGTATAAAAAAGGAGGAGCTAAAATAGTGAAAGTGTTAGTTGTAGGAGCAAATGGAAAAATAGGCAAACAGCTTGTAGACTTGTTGCAGAATGAGAACAAACATGCTGTGCGGGCTATGGTCCGTTCTGAGGAGCAAAGTGAGGCATATGCCAACAAAGGCATTGAAACAGTTTTAGCTAATCTTGAGGGAAGCGTGGATGAGCTGGCCGAAGCTATGAAAGGCTGTGATGCCATCGTGTTTACAGCTGGTTCAGGTGGAAGCACTGGGGCGGATAAAACATTGTTAATCGATTTAGATGGTGCAGTGAAAACTGTGGAAGCAGCCGAAAAGGTGGGAATTGACCGCTTTATCATGGTTAGTGCCTTACAGGCTCATAAGAGAGAAAATTGGAATGAGCATATTTTACCTTATTACGTTGCAAAGCATTATGCAGACCGCATGCTGCTCGCCAGCAATCTCAATTACACAATCATTCGGCCTGGAGGACTTACGGATGAGACTGCAACAGGAAGGATACAGCTTGGGGAAAATTTAACTAGAGGCTTTATTCCAAGGGGAGATGTCGCAAAAGTTATCGCCGCGTCTCTTGATGATTCAAGAACATATAAGCGTTCCTTTGATTTAGTTTCAGGTGAAGAGCAATTGCCGGAAGCCTTTAATCAACTAGCATGAAAAAAACCGAGATAGGAACAACCTATCTCGGTTTTTGCTTATACTGCATGGAAGTTTGTTCCGTCTGTCACTGCTTTAACAACACCAGCACGAATGACGAAGTCACCAAAGTGTTCGCCTTCTAATCTTTCTTTTGCGTAGCGCGGCAGAAGAACACCAAGCTCGCTTAAAATATCTTCTTCTCCGACATTTTCACGATAAAGCTTGCTCAATCTGCTTCCGTTAAAGGCTGCGCCAAGATACATGTTATATTTGCCAGGACCTCTTCCGATAAATGCGATTTCAGCGATTGTATGTCGAGCACATCCATTAGGGCAGCCTGTCATGCGAATAGTAATTTCTTTATCATGTAAGCCATTCGCATCGACGATTTCTTCAATCTTATCGATTAGGCGCGGCAAGTAGCGCTCAGCCTCTGCCATTGCAAGACCGCATGTCGGCAAAGAAACACAAGCAAGGGAGTTTCTGCGCAATGCAGAGAAATGCTTGCCATCTAATAGACCATACTGTTCGATTAGTTCTGTAATTTTTTTCTTATTTTTCGTTGATATATTAGCAATGATTAAGTTTTGGTTAGCTGTAAGACGGAAATCACCTGTATGGATTTTCGCAATTTCACGCAAGCCTGTCATCAGCTTGTAGTCATCAAAGTCTTTAATACGTCCGCCTTCTACAAACAGGGTGAAATGCCATTTCCCTTTAACACCTTTTTCCCAGCCATATCTGTCGCCATTATGATCAAAATGGAATTCCCTTGTTTCCTGTAAATCCCAGCCGAGGCGATACTCTAATTCTGCTTTAACATTTTCTAAGCCGAGGCGATCGACAGTATATTTAAAACGGGCATTTTTACGCACAGAGCGGTTTCCGTAGTCACGCTGGATGGTAATTACCTTTTCTGCAACTTCTAAAACTTGCTCAGGCTCACAGAAGCCAATAACCTTCCCGAGCTGTGGATACGTTTCTGTATCTCCATGTGTCATACCCATGCCGCCGCCGATGGAAATATTGAAACCAACCAATTTCCCTTCTTCAACAATCGCGATAAAGCCAAGATCTTGTGAGTATACATCCACATCATTAGAAGGAGGGACAGCTACCCCGATTTTAAACTTTCTTGGCAAGTAAACAGGACCGTACATTGGCTCTATTTCTTCATCCACTGTTGGAGAAGAAGCGACTTTTTCTTCATCAAGCCAGATTTCATGATAGGCACGAGTCCGAGGAAGAAGGTAATCGCTCAATCTCTGTGACCAGCTGAATACCTCTTCGTGAACTTCCGACTGATAGGGATTTGGATTACACATAACGTTACGGTTAACGTCACCGCAAGCTGCTATTGTATCAAGCATCGATTGGTGAATTTCCTGGATAGTGCTCTTCATATTCCACTTCAGAATACCATGCATTTGAAATGCCTGACGCGTTGTAAGCTTCAATGTTTGGTTACCATAACGCTGGGCAAGGTCATCCATTTTCAGCCATTGCTCAGGTGTTGCGACACCTCCAGGAGTTCGAACGCGAAGCATGAATTGATAAGCAGGCTCTAATTTTTGCTTTTGACGTTCATTCCGAAGGTCGCGATCATCCTGCAGATAACTTCCATGGAATTTCATTAGCACGTTATCATCATGTGGAATCCCTGATGTCAGAGGTTCCTGCATCGTGTCTGCTAAGCTTCCGCGCAAATAGTTACTGTCTATTTTTAGTTGCTCATTTGGAGAGGGTGGTCCTTCTGGTGCTGTTAATACTGGTCTAGCCATTAGAAAAACTCCTTTCAATTACTTAATAGACATCACGCTGGTAGCGTTTGTCCTGCTGCATTGCTGCAAGATATTTTTCGGCATCTTCACGGTTTAGATTGCCTTCTTTTTCAATGATGCTGATTAATGTTTCGTGTACATCATGGGCCATATGCTTTTCATCACCGCAAACATAAACAGCGGCACCTTCCTGCAGCCATTCGAATAATTCTTTGCTGTGCTCAAGCATACGATGCTGTACATAAACTTTCTCGGCAGTGTCGCGGGAGAATGCGACGTTCATTTTTGTTAATACCCCGCTTTTGAGGTAATTTTGCCATTCTGTTTGATAAAGGAAGTCTGTTACAAAATGCTGATCACCAAAGAACAGCCATGATTTACCTTCAGCACCGATTTCTTCACGTTCTTGGATAAAGGAACGGAATGGTGCAATACCTGTGCCTGGCCCAATCATAATGACAGGGGTATCAGGATTTTCAGGCAGCTTAAAGTTTTCATTCTGCTGGATAAATACTGGAATTTTATCACCTGGATTAAGACGCTCCGCACATAGTATCGAGCAAACACCTTTGCGTTCACGGTCATGGGCATTATAGCGGACTGCTCCAATTGTCAAATGAACTTCCTCAGGATTTGCTGTATAGCTGCTTGCAATAGAGTAAAGGCGCGCAGGCAATTTACGTAATTGCGAGATAAAGTTTTGAGCTGTAAAATTCCAAGGACCAAATTCACTAACTAAATCAAGCAAGTCCCTTCCATCTATATAGGCTTTCAATTGTTCTTGATTCTTGAGAAGATTTTGAAGCGCTTCGTTTGTCGAATACGCTGCTAACTTTTCTAATAAAGGTTTTGTTAAAACGGTTATTTCAAATTCGGAAAGAAGTGCTTCCTTAATGGAACGAATCTCACCTTTTTTATTAATAGAGACTGTTTCTTCTGGATTAAAGGACAGTTTATTAAGCAGCAGTTCAACAAGCTCTGGGTCATTCTTCGGATAAATTCCAAGGCTGTCTCCAGGTTTATATGTCAATCCAGATTCCTCAAGAGATAGCTCAATATGAAGCGTCTCTTTATTGGAGCCTCGGCCGTTTAAGTTTTGGATGTCCAGTACTTCAGCGAGGAAAGGGTTTGATCTAGAATATTCTGTTTCTGCCGTTGTTGCTGTATTTGGATTTGCTGTGCTTTGAGCAGCTGCTGCGCTTGTATTACCAAGCTCTGCAAGCACACCTTCGAGCCATTCATTTGCCGGCTCTTCAAAATCTAAGTCACAGTCAACGCGTGGAAATAGGCGCTTACCGCCAATTTCTTCTAAGCGTTCATCAAATTCTTTACCAGTCTGGCAGAAGAATTCATAGGAGCTGTCACCAAGTGCCAATACAGAGAAGCTCAAATCATCCAATTTAGGCGCTCTTTTACCATGAAGAAACTCATGGAATGTTAAGGCAGTATCAGGTGGATCTCCTTCCCCATGTGTGCTGACAATAATAAGCAAGTTTTTAACTTTCTTAATATTATTTGGCTTAAAGTCGCTCATTGATAATGTTGTAACATGGAAGCCTTTATCTGTCAGAGTTTTTGCACTCTTTTTGGCAAGGTTTTGTGCATTGCCTGTTTGAGATCCAAATAGGATTGTGACATCTTTAGTGACTGGTTCGGCAGGTGCAGGAGCAGAAGACGGGACTTCAGCTGCCAGTCCAGCGGGACTTACCGTTGTTGCTGCTGTTGCAGAAAGATAGCCGTTAAGCCATACCTTTTGTGTTTCTGATAAAGTCGGCAAAAGCCGATTTAAAAGCTCTGTCTGTTCCTGGTTAAAAGGACTGTTCGTTACTAGTAATTGCAAAAGTATTCACCTCACATAAAAATCCGTTGCTTTTTCAAATGTCAAAGTTCATTAATTAACAAACCGTTTTTAAGAAGTTGATTCTAACTAATTAATCCAATAAGACAAATCGGATTTTAGATAGATTCTTTTTTCTAATTGTTTCATGCATATATAATTGTACTTTACTGGAAGTCAAAGAATTAGTAAAATACATTTAACTTATTGGAGCTATTAATAATCTTAATAATTAAACAAATAGCTGTTTGGAATTTACATGTAAGATTCAAAAAGTCGAAAGGAGTGTTTTTGTTGCAGTATGATGCGTTAAAAACATTTGTCACCCTTGTAGAAGTGAAAAATTTCACTAAAACAGCTGAAATTCTGCTGATGTCTCAGCCAAGTGTAAGCCTCCATATTAAAAACTTAGAAAAGGAATTTCAAACGAAGCTGTTTGAACGTTCTCCAAAATATTTAAAAGTAACTCCTACAGGGGAAATTCTCTATGATTGTGCAGTACAAATGATTACTATATATGAACAGACAAGGCAAAATATATTAGACCACCATCATTCCATCAAAGGAGATTTAAAAATAGGCGCAAGCTTCACGATAGGAGAATATATACTGCCCCCATTATTGCTGGAACTTCAGAAAACCCATCCCGATTTGGCACTCCAAGTAACAATTGGTAACACAGAAGAGGTAGTCGAGTCAGTCAGACGTTATCAAGTGGATATCGGTTTAATTGAAGGACAAACTAATGATAAGGAAATTTCTGTCCATCCATTTATGGAAGACGAACTGTTTGTTGTTGCATCTGCTAAACACCCGCTTGCTAGTAAGGAAATGGTTCCTATAAAGGAATTGCAAAACCAAGCGTGGATTACCCGGGAAATCGGATCAGGGACGAGGGAATACTTGGATCATGTCATCCGTTCAAACGGATTGAAGATGAACACACTTCTGACAATCAGCAGCAACCAGGCGATTAAAGAAACGGTCATAAGCGGCCTAGGGTTAACCCTTTTGTCTAAATGTGTAATAGAAAGGGACCTGCAGGCAGGAAATCTTTCGACCATCTCCCTTGATAAAGAAGTATTTAAAAGGACACTCTCCTATGTATACTCGCCTGTTATGAAGGAAAAGCAGAATGTAAAAACATTTATTCAGGCATTAAACAGCAAGTATCCATACCAGGAAGAGGAACATAGAAATTAAGATAAACATGCATAAAGAAATAATAAACCGCAACTACCTAGAAAGGAAGCTTTTATAGTCGTTCGCCTATTGCCTCTTTTGGATTTTGTAGTATGATAACGAAGGAGATTTTTTTCGTTAAAAGGAGTATTGTTATGAACAAAAACAATAAGACATTTCGGATTGTCCTATTAGGGATGCTTTCTGCTATCATCATTATTCAAACGACAATCCCGTTTTTAGGATATATCCCGATTGGACCGCTTAGCTTGACGATTATTCAAGTAACAGTCATTATTGCAGCGATTGTTCTTGGCCCGAGGGAAGGAGCAATAGTCGGCGGTATATGGGGAATCATTACCTTTATCAGGGCATTTGTTGCACCGACAAGTCCAATTGCCCCGATTGTATTTACGAATCCCCTTGTCTCTGTTCTGCCCCGAATATTAATAGGTGTTGTAGCAGCATATGTATTTCATAAGCTGCTCAAAGACAAGCTTAATGAAACAGTTAGAATGAGTGTAGCTGGTGTGCTTGGATCTTTAACAAATACTGTTTTAGTGCTGGGATTGATTTATTTATTTTACCGGGAACCGTATGCGAATTTTCTAGAAATGAATATGGATCAGCTTTTGCCTGCGCTATTGACCATAATAGCTACTAATGGGGTTACCGAAGCAATTCTTTCAGGTATATTAGCCCCGATTATTTCAAAACCATTATTAAGAATTAGAAAAAAATAGCAGCTTAGGCTGCTTTTTTTTACGCCGTTTGCTGACATAATAATCTTTTAAAACGGCACAATATAAGAGATTAATTTTGGAGGTGAGTTTTTTGACAACTGTTAAAGATATAATGACAACGGATGTAAAGGTATGTCAGCCCCATGATTCTCTTGTGGAAGCGGCAAAAATAATGCGTGATGTTAACGTTGGGATTGTTCCTGTATGTGAAGGAAAAAAGGTTATTGGCATGATTACTGACCGTGATATTGTTATCAATGCAATCGCTGATGGCAAAGACGGAAATACGGTTCACTGCCATGATGTGATGACAGCGGATGTAACTACATGTACGCCTGATACAGATGTTCATGAATGTGCAAACATCATGTCAGAGAATCAGATTCGCCGCCTGCCTGTAGTTGAGAACGGCGAACTTGTCGGAATATGCGCGATTGGTGACCTTGCAAGAATCAATATTCATATGGATGAAGCAGGGCAAGCTTTGAGCGATATATCTGAACCACTTCATTAATTCTGTAAGCAAAAAAACTCGCTTTTTAAAAAGTGGGTTTTTTTGGCATGGACTTGCTGCTTATTTTTTATATATGCATATGTTAAAATAAGGTTATCAAAAAATTGTAAATGTTAGATGATTTAATTCCGACTAAACAACTAGAAAAACTTGTTGACAATATAATCAATTGTGATAAAATTTAGAAAAAACATTGCTTATCCAGAGCGACAGAGGGAATTGGCCCTATGATGTCCAGCAACCTGCATTTGTAACCAAGAGCAAGGTGCTAAATCCAACAAAATGGTCTCCATTTTGAAAGATAAGGTAGTTATATTACCTTGTGTCTTTCCGAATTGGGAAGATTTTTTTATTGCTATGATCATCGGTAACAGTTTTTTGTTTGTAGGAGGGATTTGTTAATGGGGGAAAAAACAAATCAACTGGACAAAATAAAAGATCAGTTGGAAGAAATGTTGAAAAATATGAAATTTGGCTCCATTACCTTAATTGTTCAGGATGGAAAAGTCATTCAAATCGAAAAAAGCGAAAAGATTAGACTTGGAAAATAAATTGCTGACTAGAGAAACTAGAGGCAGTTTTAACACAGGAATTGTGTTAAAGCTGTCTTTTTTGCATGTAAAGCAATTTATGTGGAGAGGAGTAGGCAACTTGAGTGAACTATTAACTTATGAAAATCTTGATCGTTATACATTGCCAGCATTCCCGAGCGACACAGAAACAAAAGGAGCTTTGGAAGTACTGGAATGGGCATATGAGACATATGAAGAGGAAATTGTATATGCCTGCAGCTTTGGTATAGAAGGAATTGTACTTATCGACTTAATTTCAAAAGTGAAGGAAGACGCCAAAATCGTCTTTTTAGATACAGATGTGCATTTTAAAGAAACATATGAATTGATAGAAAAAGTGAAAAAAAAATATCCGCTACTGCAAATTGAAATGAAAAAACCAGAATTAACATTGGCAGAGCAAGCAGAACAGTATGGGGATGAGCTATGGACATCTAATCCAAATAAGTGCTGTGAAATTAGAAAAGTTATTCCATTAAATTCTGTTCTTTCAGGTTCAACTGCTTGGATATCTGGATTAAGAAGAGAACAGGGCGGAGCAAGGGCGAATACGGAATATATCAATCTAGACAATAAATTCAAAAGTATTAAAGTATGCCCGCTTATTCACTGGACTTGGAAGGATGTTTGGAGATACGCACACAAGAATCAGCTTGACTATAATGTCCTTCATGATAACGGCTATCCGAGCATTGGCTGCAGAACATGCACACAGCCTGCTTTCACAATGGAAGATATGCGCTCTGGAAGATGGTCTGGCAAAGGAAAAACAGAATGCGGGCTACATTTACAATAACTTAAAGGAAACTAAATGATGATGATAATTCTTGCAGGCATAATGTCTTTATTCTTTGCCATGAACATAGGCGCAAGTGGTGCTGCGGCAAGCCTTGGCGTTGCCTATGGTTCAGGTGCGATTCCAAGCAAAAGGCATGCCCTCCTTTTATGCGGTGTTGCGATTTTTTTAGGGGCCTTTTTAGGAGGCAGTGAAGTAGTTAAAACGATAGGGGAAGATCTCATTCCAAGCAGCTTGCTTAATGCAAAAATCGTGTTAATTATTCTGTCATCTGCCGCCATTTCCCTGTTTATCGCAAATTTAATGGGGATTCCGTTATCAACTAGTGAAATCACTGTTGGCAGCGTTGTTGGTGTTGGCGTAGCATATAAAAGCCTTTTTATTGGACATATTTTATGGATTGTATTCTTTTGGATTTTTATTCCCTTCGTTTCCTTTGGAATTGCTTTGGCAGCAGGGAAGCTAATCATGCGAGCTGAGAGGAAGTACACTTGGCTGAAAGCGAGCAAATCACAGCGTTACTTATCCGTTTTCGTAATTGTTGTTGGTTTTTTTGAAGCTTTTTCGGCAGGAATGAATAATGTAGCTAATGCTGTTGGTCCGATGGTTGGAGCCAATCTCATCTCGATGAGCAGCGGAATATTAATAGGCGGTTTGGCTATCAGTATTGGAGCTATTTTGCTGGGTGGAAGGGTATTGCAGACAAATGGGAAGAAAATCGTCCAATTCAGCAAGCTGGAAGGCGGAATTATTTCTGGTATCGGAGCAACCTTAGTTACAATTGCTTCCATTTTTGGACTTCCTGTGCCGTTGACTCAAGTAACAAGCACAGCGATTATTGGCATCGGTGTTGCGAAGAATGGTGTAGGACTTTTCAAAAAGCAGATGATTCATCGAATTATAAAGGTATGGATTGTTTCACCAGTCTTGTCTCTTGTTATTTCCTACTGTCTTGTACAACTATTTGTTAAAAATGATTTCTACAATGTCATTGTGCTGTCGAGTGTATGTATCGCCACATTAGGCATCTTAAGCCTCGTGAAATCAATCAAAGAAGATAATCGCTCTATATATGAGGACGGAGGCGGCATTTGATATATGCAAATCCGTTTCTATTAAATATAAATAATAATATAACTAGATGTTAAATTAGGAAGGATAGGTGCAAAGATTATGGCATTAAGCAAACCTCATGGAGGAACACTAATTAATTTATGGGAACCAAATTATGATGTGAGCGGCATTACACAAGAGCTTGAAATTGATGGCGTTGCGCTAAGTGATTTAGAATTAATCGGAAATGGAGCTTTCAGCCCACTAACTGGGTTTTTGACACAGAAAGACTATGAATCTGTTGTAGAGAACATGAGGCTTGCTTCAGGGCAAATTTGGAGTATTCCAATTACACTTCCTGTATCACAAGAGCAAGCAGACAAATTAGAAGTGAATGACATAGTGAAGCTTGTACATGACGGTGATGTGTATGGTGTGCTTACTGTTGAAGATAAATTTATACCAAATAAAGAAAAAGAAGCAGAAGCTGTTTACCGCACTGCAGATTTGGCTCATCCTGGAGTAAAGAAGGTTTTTGAAAGAGGAAATGTGTATATTGGTGGTTCTATTAAACTGCTGAAAAAATTAAAAAGAACTAAATTTGAAAGCTTCTACCTAGATCCTAAAGATACTAGAGAAGTGTTCCAAGAGAAGGGCTGGAAGACTGTTGTCGGTTTCCAAACTAGAAACCCTGTGCACCGTGCTCATGAATATATTCAGAAGACGGCTTTAGAAACAGTGGATGGATTATTCTTGAACCCGCTTGTTGGTGAAACAAAATCAGATGACATTCCTGCAGATGTACGAATGGAAAGCTACCAAGTACTATTGAAAAACTATTACCCAGAAGACCGTGTATATCTTGCTGTTTTCCCTGCTGCAATGCGTTATGCTGGACCGAGAGAAGCAGTATTCCATGCACTTGTAAGGAAAAACTACGGCTGCACACACTTTATTGTGGGACGAGATCATGCAGGTGTGGGCAATTATTATGGCACATATGATGCGCAAAGGATTTTTGATCAATTTGAATCAGAAGAACTTGGTATTAATCTGTTGTTCTTTGAACACAGCTTCTATTGCAAAAAGTGTGAAAACATGGCGTCTACAAAAACTTGCCCTCATGACAAGGAATATCATGAAATCTTATCTGGAACAAAGGTGCGCGAGCTTCTAAGAAATGGTGAAATTCCGCCAAGCACGTTCAGCCGCAAAGAAGTAGTGGAAGTGCTGATAAAAGGCTTGAAAAACCAAGAGATCCATTCATAATACAGGGGGAAAAGTAAATGAGCGGCAAAAGTACAAATATCACATGGCATGAACAAACTGTTTCAAAAGAACGCAGAAGAGAGAAAAATAAACATCACAGCTATGTATTGTGGTTTACTGGTCTTTCCGGTTCAGGAAAATCATCTGTAGCTAACGCAGTTGCAGAGAGGCTGTTCCAAGATGATACGCTCACATATGTGCTGGATGGTGATAATATCCGTTTCGGAATCAATAAAGATCTTGGCTTCTCTGAAGAAGACAGGAAGGAAAACATTCGCAGAATTGGCGAAGTCAGCAAGCTGTTTGTAGACAGTGGGCAAGTGGTGCTGACTGCCTTTATCTCTCCGTTCCGCAATGATCGAGAAGGAGTCAGAGAATTGCTGGAGGGCAATGAGTTTGTTGAAGTATATGTGAAATGTTCATTGGAAGCTTGTGAAGCTAGAGATCCTAAAGGTCTTTATGAGAAGGCAAGGCAAGGAATCATCAAGGACTTCACAGGAATCAGCTCTCCTTATGAAGAGCCGGTTAATCCGGAGATTGTGATTGACTCGGAAAAAAATTCCATTGAAGAATGTGTGGAGCAAATTGTTCAATTTTTGAAAGAAAAAGGCTATTATAGAAATATATAAATATAGAAAGAAAGGAATTATAGTGTCTCTAGTTTTGAGAGAATCCTATAATTCCTTTCTGTTAATATGCCAAAGCTTAGGATTATGCAGCAACAGAGGAAGGTGAAAGATGTGGGGAAAGTTTATTTGGTAGGAGCAGGGCCTGGAGATCCTGATTTAATTACTGTTAAAGGGCTGAATTGCATTAAAAATGCTGATGTTATCGTATATGACCGACTTGTTAACAAAGAGCTGCTGCATTACGCAAAGCCGAAGGCAGAATTGGTATATTGCGGAAAGCTGCCGCATCATCATGTAATGAAACAGGAATTGATTAATCAGACGCTCGTCAAGCATGCTAAAAGAGGAAAGATAGTGACAAGATTAAAAGGGGGAGACCCTTTTGTATTTGGCAGGGGCGGAGAAGAAGCAGAAGAATTGGCTAAAAATCAGATTCCGTTTGAAATTGTGCCAGGCATCACTGCGGGTATTGCTGCACCGAGCTATGCAGGAATCCCCGTTACACACAGAGATTATGGTTCATCCTTTGCTTTTGTAACAGGACATATGAAGAATGGGGAAGAAGACAGCATCAAGTGGGAGGCATTATGCCATATAGATACACTTGCCATCTATATGGGAGTTAAAAACTTACCGAATATCAGGGAGAAGCTGCTTTCCTATCAAAAAAGCGGGGATACTCCTGTTGCCTTGATTAATTGGGGAACTACGAGCAGCCAGCGAACGATTGTAACAACATTAGATAAAGCTGTAGAGGATGCGCAAAACGGGCAGATTGAAAATCCGTGCATGATTATTATCGGTGAGGTTGTCCGCATGCGTGAAAAAATTAAATGGTTTGAAAACTCATTTGAAGATTCATTGGCGAAAGAAGTGGTTTTATAATGAAAGCAGTTTTGTATATATGCCATGGCAGCAGGGTAAAGGAAGCGAGTGACCAGGCAATATCCTTTGTAAAGGAATGCATGAAAGAGAATGATTACCCCATTCAGGAGTATTGCTTTTTAGAGCTCTCAGAGCCAAGCATTGAGGAAGGCTTTAAGACATGTGTAGAAAAAGGCGCAACAACGATAATAGCTGTTCCTGTCTTGTTGCTGACAGCAGCTCATGCAAAGATTGATATTCCTGAAGTCCTCGACGAACTCGTTAAAGCATATCCAGACGTAGCATTACATTATGGACGCCCGATTGGTGTACATGAGAAGATGGCAGAGATTGTCATAGCTAAAATTAAACAGTCTGAATTGTATGTTAAAAACAAGTCACTTGTTCTGCTTGTTGGCAGGGGCAGCAGTGATCCGGATGTAAAGCGGGATTTACGGGAAATTAGTGACTTGGTAGAGCGGTCGCTGGACGGTGTTAAAGTGGAGGACTGTTATTTGACAGCAGCATCTCCTAGCTTTGAAGCTGCCCTTCAGGCTGCAAGCAACTCTCAGTACGAAAATATCATCGTCATTCCATATTTGCTGTTTACAGGTATACTGATGAACACGATGCGCAAGACAATCAACGGATTATCAAATTCAAATAAAAACTATGCGCTTTGCAACTACTTAGGATACCAGCCTGCTATTGCTAGTATTCTGAAGGATCGAATTGATGAAGCAGCTGGGGCTAAACTGTATGTTCCCATTAATGGTTAATATGCAGAATAAGAAATGTATCGTTGCAGGTGGAGGCAAGGTTGCCTTAAGGAAAGTAAAAGCACTAATTGCAGAAGGTGCAAACATTACAGTTATTAGTCCTGTACTATGTCCTGAGCTTGAGGAGCTCGAGCAAGCGGGAGCAATCGCTGCAGTTAGAAAAAAAGCAGCAGAAAGTGATTGTAAGGATGCTTTTTTTGTAGTTACAGCAACGAATGACGATAAAGCAAACCAAAGATTAGCGAACAGGTTGAAGCACCGTATGCTAGTTAATAATGCTAGCTCTGCTGATAATGGAAACTGTCATATACCGGCAAGTTTGCAAAGAGGCAGGCTTATCTTAAGTGTGTCGACAATGGGTGCAAGCCCAATCCTCGCAAGAAAAATCAAGGATGAATGGGCACAGGAATACCCTGATGGTTTGGAGGATTATTTCGATTTTTTATTTAATGCCCGGGAAATGATTAAAAGAGCTAATCTAAATTCTGTTGATAAGAAGGGCTTGTTAGAGGAGATAACGGACAATAAATACAAGCAATCTCCACAATTGAGAGATGATTTTTATAAGCTGCTCCAAAACTTCTAACGAGGAATGTTAGAGGTTTTTTTGTGAGAAAAAATGCCTGCTGATCTTTCCAGACAGCAGGCATTCGTTTTAATTTTTTGTTTTTACATATTCCATCACATACCGAACGTACTTGTCGTCCTTACACATCCAGGCTCCGTGATTTCTCTTTAAAAAGTTTTCTCCTTCTTGGAAGGAAGAAAAAGTTTCAGGCAGCTTTGTTTTCTTTTTGTTGATAACCCATTGCTGCTTGCCAGTCGGATATAGATAAAATATATCATCATGTTTATTCTCATAAAGTGTGCCTAATGGAGAATTCTTCTTATTATATTCATTCTTTTTAGGATCTTCCCTTAATGCTTCAAGCGGGAATGTATCTGTTACGAAGTTTTTATATGCTTCACTCGTCATTGTGCAGCCAGACGCTTTCACATGTCCGCCTCCACCATATGTACCGGCAACTTTGGAGACATCGACGTGGTCATGAATGGTTCGGAAACCGACCCTCTTGCCGCCAATATTAAGGATTGCTATATAATCGAGATGCGGGTATTCTTTGCCTAGCTCATTGCCTAGTTCTGAGTGGTATGATTCGGCATAAACAACACCTGCATAAAGACCGTCGATTTGTGTTTGAACAAGCTCCCGCCGTTTGCGGCGAATATATCGTTCAATTTTTTTCTCTTCCAAATCAAGAATTTGCTGCTCTACTTCATCAAAGAAGAAGTGGTTGTTATTCTCAAGACGCGCAACCATTTTTTCTACAAATTCGTCAAATGATATTAAATAGAAAAGTGCATTCAGCTTTTGGGCATCAAAGTTTTCATTCTTTTCCCAATCCCATGTATCGTACTGTCTGACAAGCTCTACAAACTCAAGCACACTGTCAGAGGGAGTGAGATGCCCGTTTTTAACAAGGTACTCATATAATAATGAAGTAGCACAGGTGGAAATTCCTTCTTCATCTTCTACTACTACATGTCCCCATTCAAAATCATTTAAATGTAAGGCTGTTTTATGATGATCTATCAGTTGGACCTTGCCGCCCTTCTTATAGTAATCATCCAACCTGATAGCATTCTCTTCACTTACAGAAAGGTCTGTAACGATAAGGAATGTATCCTCAGGCTTTTGGTCAAGGAATCTTTCTACCTCAAGATTCAGGCTGGAAACAGAATTATAGCGGATTTCCACATCTTCTCCAAAGGCAAGCTTTGCGATGATTCCACAGCCGACCCCATCAAGGTCATTATGCGACAATAATTTATACATTTTTTTCACCCCTGCCCAATAGTATAATCTAATATGGAAAAAATAGAACATGTTTCTTTTGAAAAGGACATATAAACGAGAAAGACCTAAGGTAATATGTACTTAGGTCTGACTCTTATGGACTTATTCAAAAGCAACAAAAACCTGGTAGCTGCCTATACGCAATTCAGTCATGCTTTCTGACACTGTGTAACGAATGCTATTTAAAAGGACACCTTTATTAATAAGATTCTCATACTCCTGTGCCAAGGAAATAAATTCTTTTGATCCGCCAAGCTTCAAAGTAATCCGCTGCTCGACAGGCAAATTCTTTTGTTTTCTCAAGTCTTGAACAGAGCGGATAAAATCCCTTACTAATCCTTCTTTTGCTAATTCGTCTGTGATGCTAGTATCTATTATAACAGTAAAGTTCCTGTTTGACGCCTCGCTGTAGCCTGACATAGATGCAGTTTTCTGGACAAGCACATCCTCTTTAAAGAGTTCAACCTGCTGTTCGTCTGCTGTGATGGTTAACTTTCCATCGTAAAGAAACTGTTCTATCTCTTCTTTTGTGAGATGGCCGAGAGCTTTATGAACGGGATTTGCCTTTTTACCGAGACGCTTGCCGGCATTTTTGAAGTCGAGCTTGAGGCTGTATTGTACATAGCCTTTACTTGACTCAGTCCAGTCTATCGTTTTTACATTCAGCTCACTTTTAATGATTTGGCTGAAAGATTGCAATGCCGAAGGCGGAGTGTCATTTGAGACTATAGCCATCATGGCAAGCGGCTGTTTCGTCTTGATTTGGCTTTGATGCCGTATGTTTCTTCCCAGTTCCACAATTTCTCTTACACCGCTCATTTTCCTTTCAAGCTCTATGTCGATGTTCGCTTCTTCACCAGCTGGGAAATCTTCTAAATGAACGCTTTTTCCAGTCAGCTTATAATGAATATCTTCAGCAGTAAAAGGTGTGAACGGTGCGAGCAGCTTAGAGATATGAACAAGCAGGCTGTAAAGAGTATGGTAAGCACACGCTTTATCCTCAGACATGCCTTCACTCCAAAACCGTTCTCTGTTTCTTCTGATATACCAATTACTTACGTCTTCTAAAAGAGTGCCAATATGTCTTGCTGCATTTGTCAGCTGGAAGCTTTCCATTTCTTTGCGGACTTGCGAGACAGTTGAAGCAAGCCGGGAAAGAGCCCATTTATCCATCAAGGTTAAGGAAAGACTAGCTGGCGTTGAATTCGGATCAAATCCATCGATATCAGCATACATTTTGTAGAAATGATGAAGACTTGTTAGAGTATCGACTAGCTTTGACTTAGCTTCCTGTACATTTTTGACAGAAAATCGCTTCTGGTTCCAAGGTGCGCTGTCCTCTATCAATGCCCATCTTAGCGAATCGGCGCCAAACTTGTGGATCAGCTCTACTGGGTCAAGGGCGTTGCCTTTGCTTTTTGACATTTTTTGTCCTGCCTCATCAAGAACGTGGCCAGTCGCCAGTACATTCTTATACGGCAGCTCGCCTTTATAAAGAGTGGAGACAGCCAATAAGGAGTAGAACCAGCCTCTTGTCTGGTCAATTCCCTCAACTATCACATCGGCTGGGAATTGCCTTTGCCATAACTCCTCATTCTCAAAAGGGGTATGATATTGGGCGAATGGCATAGACCCGCTATCGAACCAGACATCGATTACTTCAGGTGTGCGCACCATCATTGTGCTGCAGGAAGGACAAGGGAATGTCACCTCATCGACATATGGTTTATGAAGCTCAAGCTCAGCAAGATTGCTGCCGGTTAATGCTGCTAATTCTGCTATTGATTTGGGAGCCTCCTGATGGTTACAGGAAGGACATTCCCATACATTTAAAGGTGTACCCCAATAGCGGCTCCGGCTTATATTCCAATCTACCATTCCCTCAAGAAATTTCCCGAAACGCCCGTCCTTGATAGTGTCTGGATGCCAGTTTACCTGCTGGTTATTAAGTAGCATTGCCTCCTTGACAGCTGTTGTTCGGATGAACCAGCTCTCTAGTGCATAATAAAGCAGGGGAGAATCACAACGCCAGCAGTGCGGGTAAGAATGTTCATATCTTTCTTTATGGAACAATAGCCCTTTCTCATGAAGGAGCTTGATGATGTCGACATCACAATCCTTAACGAATCTGCCTGTCAAAGGTGTGACCGCTTCTGTATATTTGCCCTGTTCATCCACGACTTGAACAAAGGAAAGGTTATTTTCTTGTACAAGACGATAATCGTCCTCCCCATATGCTGGAGCAATATGAACAATGCCAGTTCCGCTGTCTGCAGTCACAAAGTCGCCATGAACAACATAATGGCCTTTTGCGACTTTGATAAAGGAGAATGGCGGTTCGTAACTGAGACCGAGCAATGCAGACCCCTTCACTGTCTCTAAGAGGACGCTGTCAGGAGACATTAATGTAGGAGCCAAATCCTTTGCTACGATATATACTTCGTCTCCAGTCTGTATTCGAACGTAGTCTAACTTTTCATTCACTGCAAGAGCAACGTTTGCAGGCAGTGTCCAAGGTGTTGTCGTCCAGCCGAGGATAAACTCATTGTCCTTATTCTTTAGTTTAAACCTTACAGTTGCGCTCAAGTCCTTTACATCTTTATAGCCTTGCGCGACCTCATGAGAGCTTAATGATGTCTGACAGCTCGGGCAGTAAGGGGAAACTCTGTGACCTTTATAAAGCAGGCCTTTTTCATGGATGGTTCCGAGTATGTGCCATACCGATTCAATATACTCATTGCTCATTGTCATATAAGGGTTCTCCATGTCGACCCAGTATCCTAGTTCCTTTGTAAAGTCTCTCCATTGCTTTTCATAGGAGAAGACGCTCGCCTTGCATTTTTGAATAAATGCCTCTACTCCATATTCTTCAATGGCCTGCTTTCCGGATATGCCAAGCTCTTTTTCCACACCAAGCTCTACAGGCAGACCGTGCGTGTCCCAGCCAGCCTTTCGGATTACCTGCTTGCCTGCCATTGTCTGGTAACGTGCTATGATGTCTTTGATTGTGCGCCCAAGAGCATGGCCAACATGGGGTAAGCCATTTGCAGTAGGCGGTCCCTCGTAGAAAACAAAGGATTCCTGATTTTTTCTTGCCTCAACTGATTTTTCAAAAATATGATTGTGCTCCCAAAGAGCAAGGATTCTTTTTTCTCTTTCTGCTTGTGTTTCTTGCTGGCTATTTTTCATGATAAAATCCTCCTTGGATTTAATAGTTACCAGAAAATACCGGAACATGACAGAGTCGGAGTAAACAAAAAACACTCGTCCCTATAAATAGGGACGAGTGTATATACCCGCGTTACCACCCAAATTCTGCTGCAAAAAGCAGTCAGCGCTTAGTCAACGTACTATCATACGCGTTCCTTTTTAACGGGGGAAATCCCGTCAAGGCTTACTTTAAATATTCAGCCTTGCATCTCAGAGATGATTTTTCCGTCAGAATCCCTTGCCGGCTTCCACCAGTTCCGGCTCGCTTATAAGTTCATGCATGACGTACTTGTTCTCTTCATCGATTTATAAGTTTCTGGAATGTTTTGTATATAATATCACTTATTATACCTTAATTCAAGGTAATTGATTCTTGATATTTTAGTATATGAGCGGTTTAGGATTTAGTTGCTTGCAAGTAATGAGAAATGGCTAGCAGGGGGAAGATTTTGCTGTAGCTATAATAATCAATATAGAATTGCCCAGGCAAACCTATACCTGTAGGGTAGGTGAGGCTGCGTTCATCCTTCATGCCCTTTAAGAGAAATTCTATCCCTTTTGTTACAGCCTTGCTTTTCCACTCTCCTGCAGCAATTAACGCGTCAAGTGCCCATGCTGTCTGGGAATCTGTACTAAAGGGAAGAGGGATATAATGGCGCTTTTCGCAGCTATGACAAGATTCACCCCAACCTCCATCCTCTCTTTGAATAGTTTTCAGCCATTTGATGCCTTTCTTTATGCTCTGGTCGCTTGCTGCTGTTCCGGTTGCCCTTAAACCAGTGATAGCAGCCCATGTTCCATATATATAACAGACACCCCAGCGGCCATACCAAGAACCATCTTTTTCTTGATTGTCTATTAGCCATCGCGCAGCTGACTTAATATGAGGGTGTTTCTGTTGAAGTTTGGCAAAACGACCTAAATATTCAAGTACTCTGCCCGTCAAATCTGTTGTAGACGGGTCAACAGCAGCGTCCTTTGCATTCTCAATAGGAACATGCTGAAGAATCTCCCAATCAGTGTTTTTTTCAAATGCACCCCAGCCTCCATCGCTGTTTTGCATGGAAAGGAGATAGTTAGTTCCGCGCTGCCAGGAGCTATGAACATTCGTATTTAGAAGAGCTGTTCTAGTTAAAGCTCGCAAAGCGGCCGATGTATCGTCATTGTCTGGATTGTTTGTATTAATATCTGAAAAGCCCCAGCCTCCAGGAGTTGTATCTGGATTATGGACTTTCCAGTCTCCCGCTGCTGTATGCTGTTTTTTAAGGAGATAGTTAACAGACTTCCTAATAACAGGACTGTCAGGCAAGCAGCCTGCTTCTTGGAGACTGTAGCTTGTTAATGCTGTGTCCCAGACGGTGCTTGTTGAGTTTTCCAAGTGGGCGTTTTCTCCTTTTTTGTCAATCAGGGAGGATAATCCTGATATTGCCTTTTTAATAACCGGCGAATCCTTGCGATAGCCAATGGAAAGCAGGCCGTAAATCATAAAAAAAGTTGCACTAGCATAGCTGTAAAGTGTACCATCCTCTTCAAGCCGATCAAGTATATATTTTTCCGCATAATAATATCCGAGCTGATGGAGGTAAGCAGGCCATCTTCCAATTTGTTTTATTTCTTTCCAAACAAATGACAGTGGTGATCTTTCAGCCTCCAAATGAGCAATCGGGTTGAACATTTCCTCGCTTCTTCCGTACAGGTCGCTTAAATCAGGCTTGTTTTTAGTGTGGACGGCAAATTTTTTATTGGATGCAAGCAGCATAGGGATGAAATGAATGCGAGCATAGGCACTGAACTGAAAGAAATTAACAGGCTGGTAGGAAGGCAAAAGTAAAAAGGTCATTGGAACATAAACCATTCGGGACCATGGATACAGTCCGTTGGCAGAGAGCATCCATCTAATCATAAAATGGGCTTTGGAAATCCCTCCGTTTTGAACAATAAAGGACTTTGCCTTTATCATATTGTCGTCTGTCTGCTTAGCGTAACCAGAGTATAAAAGGGCCGTATACGCAATGATTGTCGCAGATAAATGCCCATTCGGTGCATCTATGTATGCTTTCCAATAGCCTTCTTTATGCTGGGAATTTTTTAAGGATGTGGCAAGAAGTTTAATATTATCTTCCTCCGTACTAATTTCCAACGCTCTGCATGTAATGATAAAGAAAGCATCTGTCATTAAACTGCCTTGAAAGCGAAAGCGGAAAGACCCGTCGCTATGCTGTAGCTTTACAAACTCATCAATTCTGTGTTTTTTTTCGTTTTCAATATCTGCTATTTTCAAGTTAATCACCTCAAATCTTGATTATCTATACATAAGGTATGCATCTCATCCCCAGTATCGTGAATACAAAGGCAAAAAGAATAGATGAAAGCAGTTTCTAGACAAAGGAATCGAGGTATAGGAAAAGAAAATACGAAGTTAGAAAGTAGGGAATTGTATGGTACATCATTTAAAGCTTGCAGTAGATGCAAATGCTGCCTTAGGAGAGGGACCGTTTTGGGATCACAAGGAAAATGTGCTTTATTGGGTTGATATTAATAACAAAAAAATCTGCATGTATAATCCAGCTGACAATGAAAATAAGGAATTAGAGCTTCCTGAGAAGGTCAGTGCTGTCATTCCGGCGAACAGCGGAAAGGGAGCAATAGCTGCTTTGGAAAATGGCTTTCATTATGTCGATCTTACAAACGGTGAGATTCAACCGATTTTTGATCCAGAAGAGCATTTGTCTAATAACAGGTTTAATGATGGGAAATGTGACGCACAAGGTCGATTTTGGGCAGGTACGATGAGCACAAAGGACGAGATGGAGCAAGGCGCGTTATATTGTTTGGATAAGGATGGCACGATTACAAAAAAGCTTGATAAGTTAAGCATATCTAATGGATTGGCTTGGTCATTGGATAACAAGTACCTATACTTGATTGATACCCCTGTGCAAAAGGTATACCGATTCGATTATGAAGTTCATTCAGGCAATATTGACAATAGCGTGGCTATTATTGATTTTTCAAATGAAGAAGGGTTTCCTGATGGTATGACAATAGATGAAGAGGGGATGCTGTGGATTGCTCATTGGGGTGGCGCGCGTGTATCAAGGTGGAATCCTCATAGTGGCGAAAAAATAGATGAAATTAAAGTGCCAGCCCAAAACGTTACCTCCTGTGTATTTGGAGGAGAAGAATTAAATGAGCTTTATATTACTACAGCTCAAGAAGGAATGACTTCAGAGGAATTGGAAAAATACCCGCTGTCAGGGGCACTTTTCACATGCAAAATGGACATAAAAGGTCTGCCTGGTAATTATTACGGCGGATAATGAAAAAGATTCATGGCAATTGCCATGAATCTTTTTAATGACCTGAAGGATTAGCATCAGGGTTTTGGAAAATGGCCAGCTTATCGACGAGTTTCTTACTGGCCGAATCAAGGCCGTTAATGCTGACTGTATTATTATTTTCTTTAAGTTTAAGGACTACTTTATCAATTGCTCCTACAGCAGAATCATCCCAAACACGAGCTGAAGAGAAATCAATGGAAATTTGCTTGTTCTGCTCAGATGTATCGAATGCTGCAATAAAGCTGTCAACAGAAGCAAAAAATAATTGTCCTTGCACAAAATATTTATACTCTTTTTCTGTTTGCTCTTTGTTTATTTTCAGATGAGATATTTTTGCAGCAAAGAACACCGCGCTCAAGATAACACCTGCAATTACTCCTTTTGACAAGTCATGTGTTGCAACGACTATAACTACTGTAACAACCATAACAATTGCGTCTGTTCGAGGAGCTCTTACTACATATTTAAAGGAAGACCAGTCAAATGTACCGATGCAGACCATAATCATAATGCCAACAAGTACAGGCATTGGTATTTGGACAACTAGATCTCCCAGCACAATAATCAAGAACATTAAAAATGCACCAGCAACAAAGGTCGAAAGTCTGCCCCTGCCTCCTGATCTTACGTTGATTCCAGACTGTCCAATCATAGCGCAGCCAGCCATACCGCCAAAAAAGCCAGTGATAAAATTGGCAATTCCTTGTCCTCTAGCTTCTCTGTTCTTATCGCTGTCTGTATCTGTTGCATCATCTAGAATGCTTGCAGTAAGAAGTGATTCTAGTAAACCTACAATCGCCATAGCGATACTGAATGGAAAAATAATAGCTAAAGTTTCAAATGAAAATGGTACATCCGGAATCAAGAAGGACGGCAAGGTTTGCGTAATATTTCCTAAATCGCCAACTGTTTCAACATGGATATGACCAAAAATTGCTACTGCTGTCAAAACGATGATTGCAATTAACGGTGCCGGCACTGCCTTGACATATCGAGGCAATATATAAACGATTAATAATGTTATGCCGACAAAAAGATAAGTCATATTAGAGATCCCAATAAAATGAGGAACTTGTGCCATAAAAATTAGGATGGCAAGGGAATTAACAAATCCAATCATAACCGCTCTCGGAATGAATTTCATCAGCTTAGCAATTTTAAATACTCCAAAAAGCACCTGAAATACTCCTGTCAAAATAGTTGCTGCAAAGAGGTACTGCAGACCGTAATCCCTTACTAGCGGTCCCATCAGCAATGCCATTGCCCCTGTTGCTGCGGAAATCATCGCAGGTCTACCGCCTGCAAAGGAGATGATGATTGCAATACAGAAGGAAGCATACAACCCTACCATCGGGTCGACTCCTGCAATAATCGAGAAAGCGATTGCCTCAGGAATAAGGGCCAATGCAACGACGATGCCTGAAAGAATATCAGCTCGTACATTGAAGAACCACTCTCGTTTTATTTTTTCTATCAAAATGTTCACCTCAATTTTTTATCGCAGTAGTTCAATAAGGAGAAGTGTAACAGAATTATTCCCAAAAGGGAATATATATTGGGAAGTTTTTTTACAAAACTCATTTTCCTATCTATAATGGTTAGTAGCAGAAATGACAAGGGAGCGAAAAAGATGATAATAGGTTATATGAGGCCATCTCAGGAAGATGAAGATTGTCAGCAGCAGGAGCAAATGCTTAAGGACATCTGCGGTAGTATAGTCCGGGAGGAGCATTCATCTGCTAAAAAAAGAGCGGTTCTTACTCAGATGCTGGAGCAAATAAATGAAGGGGACAAGATTGTTGTATCCAGATTATTTACGCTAGCTGATTCTAGCAGGCATCTATTTGAGCTGCTGGAAATACTAGAACAAAAAGGTGTCTACCTGCAAGCAATATATGAGGAAATTGACACAGAAGCAAAGAAGGAATACTCCCTAAGGAAAATGGTCGGCTATTTAGTGGAATTTCAAAATGAAATTATCAGTGAACGGACAAAAAAAGGAATGGAATATGCAAAACAAAAAGGCATCTCCACAGGACGGCCAAGAAAAGCAGATGAAAATGTAAAAAAGGCCATCAAAATGTATCAAAGCAAAAAATATAGTCTAAAGGAAATAAAAGAATCTACAGGCATAAGTAAATCAACTCTATACCGCTATCTAGAAAATTAGTGCGAAGAAGGGAGCTTGATGTATGAGGAAAGTGGAAGTGTGCCCATACAGCAATGAGTGGCGTGTTTTATTTGAAACAGAGAAAAAACTTCTTCAGCATATATTTGAAGCAGAGTTGCTGGAAATCCACCATATAGGGAGCACAAGCATACGAGGTATGAAAGCTAAACCAATCATTGACATTATGCCCATTGTAATAAATATACATAATATTGACAGCTATAATGGGAAAATGATTGAAATCGGCTATGAAGCAAAGGGAGAAAACGGAATTTCTGGCAGGCGATATTTTCAAAAAGGCGGCGATGAAAGGACACATCATGTTCATATTTATGAAGCTGGCAGTCCAGAGATTTTCCGTCATCTAGCATTTAGGGATTTTTTGCGTGCTAACAAGGAGGAAGCCGAGAAGTACGGTGATTTAAAAGAAAAACTCTCCCAAAAATATCCTGCTGATATACAGGCATATATAAACGGCAAACATGATGCCGCAGCATCTTTGGAACAAAAGGCTTTAAAATGGGCTAACCTCAGAAAATCAAACCTCCATTTCCAGTAACAATTTTATTCGTTAGGCACAAATTCCTCACAAGTATTTATCTGACAATTGCTGATAAAAACAAATAAAAAGGAGAATATAAGGAATATCAACATTCGTGGGAGGATCATCATGCCAGAACAGAATATTGAGCTTACTTCAACAGAGATTGCTTCGTTATGGACTTCTTATATGAATAACACCATGTCCAAGTGTGTGCTTAGCCATATGAGTAACTCCATAACCGATCAAACGATTGCAGATGCGATAGACAAAGCACTTGTTATCTCTGTCAAGGAGGTAGAGAAGCTTGAACAAATCTTTCAGGAAGAAAATTTTGCACAGCCGTATGGGTTTACAGACAAAGATGTGAATTTAGCAGCTCCTGCTTTGTTTACGGACACTTTCTCCCTTCAATATATTAATCATATGGCAAAAGCAGGTATGCTTGCATACAGCGGATTCACTGCAATGAGTTTTCGGGAAGATATCATCCAGCACTTTACAACAACCTTAAGCGAAACTGCCAAGCTTTATAACCAAACGAATAATGCATTAAAGGAAAAAGGGATGCTGGTTCGCTCACCTTACATAATCCCGCCTTCAGAAAATGATTATATTGACAGTAACAGCTACTTAAGCGGTTTGAATCTTTTTCATAAAAAACGCCCTTTGAATGCCATTGAGATTTCACATTTGTTTCTGAATACCCAAACGAATAATATCGGTTATAAAATCAGCCTTGCATTCGGACAAACATCTAATGACAAAGATGTTCAGGATTATATGATGCGAGGAAAGGATATCTCGCAAAAACATGTGAAAATCTTTGCTGATACGTTAATTGAGGGGAATATACAGAGTCCTATGTCTTCCGATATTGGGATTACGGAGTCCACAAACAAGACATTTTCTGATAAGTTAATGATGTTTCATATGTCTCTACTAAGTGCTTCTGGAATCGGTAACTATGCAGCAGCAGCTGGCGCCAGCCAAAGGAGCGATCTTGCCGTTAATTATGAGCGGCTTTCCTTTGAAATAGCACAGTATGCAAAAGCAGGAGCAAATATCATGATTAAAAACGCTTGGCTGGAGCAGCCTCCAGCAACAGCTGATCGTGAAAACCTCATTAAAAACAAAAAATCAGAACAGAGATGAAGGATAGAAGACAGAGCTATACATAAAAGCTCTGTCTTTTATCATATTAAGGCGCAGGTTTCTTTAAATTTTTTTGAATAATGTGAGCGCTTTCTTCCAATATGTACATAACCGGCATCTGGGATGTAATATTCGAATCCCCGAGAAATACTTCTGTCACATAATAGGCAATATTTATATCTGATATCCTGGCAAGCTGGCAGTTTTTACTATTAGTAATACTGACAATATTGGAACCTTCTACTTTCAGTTGATTTGCCAAGTTAAGAGTGAAGTCAGTTTCCCCAGAAACGGAAAGAATAATGGATGTACTGTTTTTTAAATCCTTGCTGTTTATTGGATAAAATGGATCTTTAATAAAGGAGGAGAATTTTCCAAGACTGGAAAAATACCTTGCACCATATTCGGCTAAAATGCCTGAACTTCCTGTACCTACAAAAATAATCTTATCAGTCCGCAACACGAGTTCTGCCATTTTTTGAATATCGGACTCAAGATTTCCTTTTAGCGTTCGTTCTAAAAACTCGGAGAGATAGTATTGAGTAGATTTCAGATTTTCTTGTTCATTTCTGTCCAAATATAGCTTGAGCTTTACTTTAAATTCTGAGAAGCCATCACAGTTAAGCTTCCTGCAGAAACGCAAGATGCTGGAAGTGGATACATGGGTTTGATCGGACAGCTCTCTAATCCGCATATAAATGACTTTATCGCTGTTTTTCGTAATGAAGTTATAAAGAATCATTTCCAATTCATTGAATGTTTGGACCATTTCTTTTGTAAACAGGTTAATCTCCTCCTAATAGGATCTGTTTTTATTCCAGCAATGATTTCAATCCACAATATAAATATAAAACAACATGTGCCATAATTGAAACAATTTCCACAAATTGAAACAAAAATCTAAGTATCTAAATTATATTGATTAATAAATGAAAGCGTATACAATACAATTTAAGGAGGAGTTAACAAAACCTAGATAGGTTAAAGAAAAAATATCTGGAGGGGTTCATAATGAAAAAACTGTTATTAGTTTGTGCAGCAGGGATGTCTACAAGTCTCTTAGTCAATAAAATGAAGGATGCAGCAGAGGAAAAAGGGGTAAGTATCGAGATATTTGCATTGCCTGTTTCAGAATGCCAAAGCGTAGCAGATCAGGTTGATGTGGTGCTGCTTGGCCCGCAGGTAAGATACCAGAAACCGCAGGTGGAATCCATTATCGCAGGCAGAGTTCCCGTCGAGGTAATTGACATGCGAGCATATGGAACGATGAATGGGAAAGCCGTTTTAGAAAGAGCACTTGAGCTGCTGTAATCAGCAGCTTACAAAGAGAAAAAGATCAGGCAAGACCTCCTGTACAGCATGAATTTACACCCATTGCCTAATCAAACAAATTCTTCATCTAAAGGGTGGAAGAATTATATATTAATAGGGGGAGTAACTTATGGGTTTTATGGCTAATTTTGAAAAATTTGCTGAGAAGGCTTTGGTGCCAGTTGCCTCTAAACTGAACTCACAGCGACATATTGTAGCAATTCGCGATGCATTCATTTTATCATTTCCGATTACGTTAGCTGGTTCACTTATCGTTTTGCTCAATTTCGCTGTATTGGCGCCAGATGGGTTTATTGCAAAAATACTGTTTCTTCACAAGCTGTTCCCTGGCTTAGCAGATTTACAAGCAGTCTTTTCCCCTGTCCTAAATGGATCGACGAATATTCTTTCTATGTTTATCGTCTTTCTAGTGGCAAGGAATATGGCAATTTCGCTTAAAGCAGATGAACTGCTGAGCGGCTTGACGGCATTATCTACATTCTTTATTATTTATCCGCCATATACGGCTGTTGAAGGAACTAACTTCCTGACTACACAGTGGGTAGGGGCCCAAGGTCTTTTCGTTGCCATTATAGTTGGTTTGATTGTCGGTGAGTTTTTCAGTGTGCTTTCCAAGTCAAAGAAATTGCAGATTAATATGCCAGCATCTGTCCCGCCTGCTGTTGCCAGGTCCTTTAAGGTGCTGTTCCCGATCATTATTATTACTGTAGTGTTCGCAGTTGGGAACGCTATCATCAATGCCTTTTATCCGAAAGGCCTGCATGAGTTCATTTATGCAGTAATTCAAACACCGCTAAAGCATTTGGGCACTAATATTTTCTCACTTGTTATTTTGGCAATTGTCTCTAACCTTTTATGGGTATTTGGGATTCATGGTCCAAACACGATTGCTGCTATTCGTGAGGCTATGTTTGCAGAAGCAGGTCTAGAGAACTTGAACTATGTGGCAGAACATGGTTCGGCATGGGGAGCACCATATCCTGTTACTTGGGCAATAAATGATGCCTTTGCTAACTATGGTGGTTCAGGGATGACATTAGGTTTATTGATTGCGATATTTATCGTCGCTAAACGGAAGGATTACCGAGATATCGGCAAGCTATCGATTGCTCCAGGATTATTCAATATTAATGAACCTGTCATTTTCGGTTTACCGGTCGTGTTAAACCCGATTTTGATTTTGCCATTCATATTGGTTCCTGCCGTGAACATTATCATAGGCTATGCTGCTATTGTGACTGGCTTAATTCCGCCAATTGCGTACTCTGTGCCATGGACGACTCCAGGTCCGCTGATCGCATTCTTAGGCACAGGAGGAAACTGGCTTGCATTAGTTATCGGCTTTGTTTGCCTGGCTGTCTCAACACTTATTTATATTCCATTTGTAATGGCAGCAAACAAAGCAGCTGCTGATAACAATGTCTCTAGCGATTCGGAGAAGTCCGCGTAAGAAAATGAACGAATATACAATTGAGTTCTACTGTGGGCAGATTAAATTTATAAAGGATTTTTTTGAGGGCTACCAAGACAGCAGGGTGTCCACATATGTGGAGCAATCAAGCAGAATAAAGGCTGACGTCAAGGTGCATACATTGCTGCCAATCCATGAAACAAAGAAGCATTTAGAGAATGTTTTTAAGCAGTCCAAATATGGATGCGCCCTCCATTTTACAGTTAAGGCAATAGATGAACCCTTTTAATAAATAAGCAAAGAAACCTCTATTTATAATAGAGGTTTCTTTTTTTATAACAATATTTGCTTCATTAAACAACTAAAGGCACAGAGTGTCTCTGAAGCTTTATCAAATCGGCAGGACCGTAGAGGATTTTATTTCTCTTAGGGCAAGGCTGGTATTTATTTTGGAGATGCCAAGTTTATTCAGCTTCTTGATAAAGCTCTCTAATCCACCTGTATCTTTATTGGCAACCTTCAACAAATAGTCGTACTCTCCTGTTAAACAATGACATTCCAATATTTCCTCCATACTGCTTAACACACCTTCAAGCTCTGCAATAGCTTCCTCTTGGTGGATATTAGTCGAAATGAAAATATAGCATAACAAATCAAACCCTAATTTTTTATGATTCAAGATTGCCACATGCCTCTCGATAAATCCCTCCTTTTCAAGGCGCTTAATGCGGGCATGTGTGGCTGGAGGAGATAAATTAACGAGTTTAGCAAGCTCGGCGTTGGAAATAGCGGCGTTTTTTTGCAATAAATCTAATAAAGTAATATCAACCGAATCGAGCACTTTATGAACAATGGATTCCATAAATGTAACCTGCCTTTCTTTTATTCTGATTCTGCTGTAAAAATCAGTACACTTCTTTATAAAATTCGGTAAAATCGAAAAATAAATATGAAAGTTTTGTATTTATTGCATTATACAGAATTTTATATCGTTTTAAAAGGTACGGTGATACGATATTAACAAGAAATTTCTAACTTTGTGCTTGAAGGAGTTGTTTGTATGCCGTATGTATTTCTGTTGATCACAAGCTTTTTATTTGGAGGGAATTTTGTTTTAGGCAAATTTCTTGTTGGGCATGCTTCGCCTGCAACACTGACAAGCTTAAGGTGGGCGCTTGCTGTTATCTGTCTGTTGCCGATTATTTGGAAACGAGAACAAAGATTGATTCCGCCTAAAGCTGCATTGCTGCCTTTATTCCTTATGGGTCTGACAGGAGTAGCTGCTTTTAATCTATTGCAATTTCAGGCATTAGAATATACTTCAGCTAGCAATGTAGGTTTAATCTCAACATTAAATACAATCTCTATTGCGCTGTTTTCCTTTCTTTTATTGAAGGAAAAAATCAATAGCTGGCAAATGGCTGCCATGCTTTTGTCCTTCTCTGGAGTTCTTGTTGTACTAACAGAAGGTACTTTAAGTCAGTTATTAGATTTACGCTTTAACAAAGGAGATTTATATATGATGGGAGCAGTATGCATTTGGGGGCTTTACTCTGTGTGCAGCAGGTGGGCAATGCAAAAAACATCACCGCTGATGGCCACCTTTTTTTCTGGAGCAATCGGTGTTGTTCTGCTCTTGCCATTTAATGCAGCTGATTTTTCAATCACAGAATTCAATGTTTCCTTCATGGTATCCATCCTTTATACCGGTGTTGTTTCAACAGTCGTTTGTATGGTGTTTTGGAATATCGGCGTACAAAAACTCGGTGCTACAGAAGCAGGGCTGTTCCTTAATTTCAACCCAATCTTTACGGCTGTGCTGGCGTCTGTATTTTTGCATGAGAAATGGAGCTGGATGCAGGTTATAGGAAGCCTTGTCGTTATCCTGGGCTGTATTCTTTTTACGAAGCTTAAAAAGCCTCCACAGCTTACTTTAAAAAAGAGTGCGATAGTAATTAATGAAGAGAAATCGAGAAATTTCGTCCATGGAAAAAAGTAGCCCTTTCTATTTTAGTGGAAATTTACTATAATAATAAGTACACATAAGCAAGAGGGGATTTCATAATTGGAGTCTCCTTTTGTTTGTTCTAAAATTCTTCATAGTGGATTTAGCAAGTGAGCAATGAGTTTTTACTGTTATCACTTTTATTGTATAGTTAAATATATGTTAATAAATTTGTATAGAACAGGATGTTGAAATAATGAGCGAAAAACCATATAGAGTACTTCTTTACTATAAATATGCAACTATTGAGAACCCAGAAGAATTCACTAGCGAACATTTAGCTTTTTGTAAGGAGCTAGGTTTGTTGGGACGTATTCTTGTATCATCAGAAGGAATTAATGGTACGGTATCTGGTACAGTTGAACAGACTGATAAGTATATCGAGGCAATGAGAAAAGACCCTCGTTTTGCAGACACTGTCTTTAAAATAGACGAAGAAGAGGGACATGCTTTCAAGAAAATGCATGTGCGTCATAAAAAAGAATTGGTAAACTTAAGTCTTGAAGATGATGTTAATCCGTTGGAGTTAACTGGAAACCATCTAAAACCAGCTGAGTGGCTGGAACAAATGCAGGATCCTAATGCCGTAATTATTGATGCCCGCAATGACTATGAGTTTGACTTAGGTCATTTCAGAGGAGCAATTAAACCTGAAATTGAAACATTCCGGGAATTACCTCAATGGATTCAAGACAACCGTGAAATGCTAGAAGGAAAGAAAATCCTGACTTATTGCACAGGCGGCGTGCGTTGTGAGAAATTCTCAGGCTGGCTTAAGCGCGAAGGCTTTGATGATGTATCACAGCTTGACGGTGGTATCGTAACATACGGTAAAGATCCAGAGGTGCAAGGTAAGCTTTGGGATGGCCAATGCTATGTATTCGACCAACGAATTAGTGTTCCAGTTAACAGAGTCGAGAATGTAGTAGTAGGTAAAGACTACTTTACTGGTGAACCATGTGAGCGTTATGTGAACTGTGCAAACCCAGAATGCAACAGAAAAATTCTTTGCTCACCTGAAAATGAAGAGAAGTTCATGAAGAGCTGCAGTCATGAGTGCCGTACACATTCAAGAAACCTTTATGTAAAAGCACATGACCTTACACCAGAACAAGTGGAAGCAAGAGTGAAAGAAATTGCTGAGTGGGAAGCAAACCATGCTGGCAATTTAGCTTAATGAAAAGAGGATGTCTTAAGGACATCCTCTTTTTGTATTTTACAATTCGATGCTTTCACCAATCTGAAGGACTTTGCCTTTAATACCGCGGTCTTTTAGCGCCTTTACGAAGGCATCTCCATCTTGTTCGATAGCTGGGAAAGTATTGTAATGGATAGGTATGATTAAATCCGCTTTATACCATTCTGCAGCCAGCACAGCATCTTCAGGTCCCATTGTATAGTGATCGCCAATTGGGAGGAATGCGATATCGATATCATGTCTGTCGCCAATAATCTTCATGTCTCCAAAAAGGCCTGTGTCACCAGCATGAAGAATCGTTTTTCCTTCTGCCTCAATGACGAATCCAGCAGGCATGCCGCCATAAAGAATATTTTTGTTTTCTTCATCAATGATACCAGAGCTGTGAAATGCATGTGTCATCTTCGCTTTGGCAAACTGTAAATCTAATGTGCCGCCAATATTCATTCCGATTGTCTCGGCGCCTTGCCAGGACATGTATGCAGCCAATTCAGGTATAGCAACAATTGGTGCATTATTTGCTTTGGAGATTGGTGCTGCATCTAGAATATGATCTCCATGAGCATGTGTTAATAGCACAGCATCAACCTTAATATCATCCACTTTCACTTTAGCTGCTGGGTTTCCACTGATGAAAGGATCAATAATAAGTGATTTTCCATTTGCTTCAATTACAATAGTTGATTGTCCGTGATAGGTAATCTTCATCATACCATCTCCCTTTTTTTTCTTTCCAATAATGACGCTTTGATTTTCACTACTTAGATTAGAATAGTTTAGCCGATTTTGCCAAGCAATATGCTTGTTAGCAGCTAGACTGTTTTTCTTTTGTCAGGAATATATTATAATGAGCCGTTAATCTGAGGAAATTGATGCACTAAATAATTAACGTATCTGTTTCTTAAGAAAATCATGTTCTTGGCAGATTTGTATGTGAACAAATTTTTTTCTACATAATGGGTAGCTTCTTGTTGGCTGACCAATCGGGTATTCAATGCAAGGCTAAAAGAAATAAAGTGTTTAAACACTATCATTTCAACTCCTGACAAGATTATTTTATAATTAGTGTAGTGGAAAAATTAGAATATAACTATTTTTCAGAATAAGGGGGATTCGGGAAATGGCAGAGAAGGTGGCTTTAAATTACGCATTAATGATTGAACAGGTCAAAAGCAGAGGATACAGCAATGAGGAAATACTTGAGGCTCTAAATAAGGGGAATATTGATTTCTTTCGAGAGTTTGGCAAGGGACTTCCAGATTGGGAAACGCTTTTCTCTTATTTTCATGATAAAAAGGAAAAAGTGGAACAGCTGCTTAGAGGCAATTATGAGATTGCATTTTTAACAAAAGGGACGTTAAAAAGATACTTGCTGTTTAAATTTGGTTTGGCTGAGGGCAAAGATTTTAAGGATAAGGGAGAAGTGCTTGGAGTATTTATGCTATCACGTGAAGACTACCAGGCTTTATCGAAAAATATAGCAAAAAACTGGATTATCACTAATGTAGAAGAGGATAAGAATAATGTACAATTTACAATTGAATTACAATTTAAACCAGTCCTCTAATAAAATTTTTATAAATAGGTTGTTATTTTTTCAAGAAATCTTTCTTTATTATATAGAGGAGGAAAGATTGATGAAATTCGTTCATGGAAGGATATGTTATAATAAGAAAGTGGCTAATGCGAGTTAGTCCCTTTTTTTACACTAAAAACAGAACATACGTTCCTTTTAGGGGGTGCTAATCATGTGTGAGGAATCTGTTAATGGATTGAAAAGGTTTATAGAAGAGAACAAAGAATTTATGGGAAATACAATTGTACAAGGTTTTTTACGGGAAAAGGGTCATTTTAAGCTGTTTGCCGACGCTGTTTGTTATCCTTCTAAAGAAAACAAAGAAAATTTAGATGAAGCGTTTAAAAAGTATTATTTTACGATTCGGTTCACGTCCTATATCTCCTCTTCCATACATTTTAGCACATTAAATTTTCATAGGAAGCAAAGGCTCTATGCAAACAGATATCCTTTGTTATTGGACGCTGAAACAGAAGATGGTAGGACGCATAAAGACAGAATGGAAGATAGGAATGCAAATTTGGAAGCATATGCAGAAAGGGAGGGAATTCGGGAAAGCATTTCTGAATATATAGCTGATCCTTTACTTTATGATGCAATACAATCACTGTCTGACTCCCAAAAGACCGTTCTCTATTTTGCTTATATTAAGAAGCTCAATGATACAGAGATAGCGGAGGTGATCCAAAAAAGCCAGCAATATGTGTCGAAGTGCCATCAAAAAGCTTTGCAAAGGATATACAGCTATATGGCCCAAAAAAAGGAGGATTATAGACGATGAGTATTGGAGACTTGACGCAATGGATGACAATTGTAAGCAATTACGCATTTCCGGTGAGTGTTTCTATATATCTGTTATTAAGAATTGATAAAAAGCTTGAACGGTTGGGAAAAGAGCTGACAAAAAGGACGGAAGAAGGAAAGGAAAATGGATGATGGCCACATTATATTCGTTAGTAAAAGAGTCGAAGATTAACAAGGATGCATTAGAAGAAGTGATAGAGATGTTTGAACCAAAGTTGAACAAAGCAGTCCAATATACTTCCCCTAATGAACAAGATGATCTCTCACAAGAATTGAAAATGCTGTTAATGAAATGCATTCAGCTATATGATTTAGATAATATCCCAGGCTTCTGGGAATTTAGAGACAAAATCAATAAAATCAAATAATAAGATAAAAGGCTCCTTTCGCCAGATAGCAAAGGAGCACTTTTTTTAAAAAAGTATTAATCAGTACCTTGCATTGAACAGTAGGTGGTGTTATATTATTAATCAAAGACCAGTACTGTTCATTGTATAGTACTAAAAGAAAGGAGATCTGTAATTGAACGTCCAATTTAAAAAGGGAGTCCTTGAGCTTTGTGTTCTTGTTCTGCTTGATAAACAAGACAGGTACGGATATGAGCTTGTTCAAAAAATTTCTGATCAGATCGAAATATCAGAAGGCTCTGTTTACCCGCTGTTAAGAAGGTTGACGAAAGAAGAATACTTTTCAACCTACCTCCAAGAATCTACAGAAGGCCCTCCAAGAAAATATTACAAGCTTACTGAAAAAGGCAGGGAATATCTCCAAACATTACTTAGTGAATGGCAACAATTCAGAGACGGTGTTGATACTTTAATTAAAGAAGGTGCTAGTGATGAATAAAGATCAATTTATAAAGGAACTGTCTGTGTTACTGAAGGATTTAAATGGTAAGGAAAAACAAGAGATATTGCATGATTACGAGGAGCATTTCCAATTTGGAATCGAAGAAGGCAAAGCAGAGAACGAGATTGCTGCTTCTTTAGGATCACCAAAATTGCTGGCAAAAGAAATACTTGCCAATTACCACCTTGAAAATGCTAAGGGTGCTCAAACAGCTGGAAATGTTATGCGGGCAGTATGGGCGGTGATTGGGTTGAGCTTCTTTAATATCATCATTGTGTTAGGTCCGTTTATTGCGCTTGTTGGTGTTATATTAGCTGGCTGGGCTGTAAGCATTGCCGGCATCAGTACTCCGCTTCTCGTTCTTCTTAACAATCTTTTTGGAAGTTCCTTTGATCTTTTTGAATGGTTTTTATCCTTTGTCTACTGTGGAGCTGGTTTAATGCTATTTGTAGGGATGCAATGGATAACAAAATGGTTTATGCACGGCTTCGTCCGTTATATTTCATTCAATACAGCATTAGTTAAAGGAGGCATCAAGTAATGAACAAACGAAAGTTACTGTGGGCTGGAGCAGTTTTGCTTGTGATTGGACTGATTGGCAGTCTAGCCACCTATAAACAAAGTGCAGAAAAATTTGATTTGAATGAAAGAAAAGTAATAGAAAGCAATAACTTTGAGCATGTGGAAATTTCAGCAGATAACGCTGCAATTGAAATTCATCCAATACAAGAGTCTTCAGCTTATGTTCAGCTATCGGGAACAAAAAGAGGAAATAGAGAATTGAATTATTCAGCAGAAGTTGAAAGCAATAAACTTAAAGTGATATTAAAGGAAAAAGGACATCAGCTTATTCCAATGAGCTTATTTGGGGACAGTGAGCTTAGCTTAGATTTGTACTTGCCGGAGAAACAATATGCCAGCATGATAGCAGATATTAAAAACGGCAGGATAAAAATGACAGAGTTGTCTTCAAGAGAAGTTGTGCTCCATACAGCAAACGGCCGTCTGGAATTGGCAAATATAACTGCAGAAACAGTTAAGGCAGACTCTTCTAATGGAAGAATTCAGTTGGATAATGTCTCAGGGGAAATCGATGGAAAAACAATCAATGGAAGAATTGAATTGAACGCAAGCGCATTAAATCAGGATATACAATTACAAACAAACAACGGCGAAATCTCCATAACAGCAGAGAAGGAACCAGAAAATGCTAACATAAGTGCAGAAACAGATAATGGGGATATTGAAATTTTTAAGCAAGCCAATTCTAATGTAATCTTCGGTGATGGTGAGTATAAGATAAGATTAAAAACAAATAATGGAGATATAGAGGTAAATTAAAAGAGTAGCCCTTTTTTCAGGAAAAAAGGGCTTATTTTTTTATGTGATTTTTTATTTAAAAAAGCAGTTGACAAGTAACCGTTTACAGAATTACCTTTATATAGACCAATCGTTATAATTTTTCCTAAGGAGGATATGAGCTTGGGTGAAAAGGGGAACACTCGTGAGTTGATCCTAGAGACTGCCTCTCGCTTATTCCAGATTCAAGGCTATTATGGAACTGGCTTGAATCAGATTATTGCAGAGAGCAATACACCAAAGGGATCACTTTATTACTATTTCCCTAGTGGTAAAGAGGAATTAGCAATAGAGGCAATAAAATATACAGAAAATGTGCTGTTGCAGAAGACAAAGGATATTCTGTTTTCCGTCAACGACGCAATAACAGCATTTCAGTTGCATATCAATGAAATCGCTGCTGATTTTGACAAGAAGGAAAGCATACACGGAATGCCAATCGGACTTATAGCGTCAGAAACAGCGTCGACATGTGAGCCAATTAGAAAGACTTGCTTAGTGACTTTCGAGAAATGGCAAGCTGTATATGCAGAAAAGCTTAAGGAAAGCGGATTTTCTGCTGAAGAGGCTGCAGATTTAAGTATACTTATCAATTCTATGATAGAAGGAGCCATCGTCCTGTGCTTAACAAAGCAATCAGGAAAGCCGATGAGAATTGTTGCAGATAAGCTTCCAAAGCTGCTGTCACAAGAATGTTAAGAAAGATGAAAGGGGATTTTTTATGGAAATGAATATGGACGCGGTAAAGGGGAAGGGAATGGAAGGAAGGCAATTTAAGACATTGCCTATCGTAACTTCTTTCTTGATTGCCGGTTTTATAGGTATGTTCAGTGAAACTGCCTTAAATATGGCATTGAATGATTTAATTGTTATTTTTAATATTGAGCCGACAACAGTTCAATGGCTGACAACAGGCTTTTTGCTTACATTGGGTATTTTAGTCCCAATTTCAGGATTATTGCTGCAATGGTTTAAAACTAGACAGCTTTTCTTTGCATCATTAAGTTTCTCTATATTAGGAACACTAATTGCTGCACTTGCACCAACCTTTGAATTTTTATTAGTGGCAAGAATTGTGCAGGCTGTCGGAACAGCGTTGCTGCTGCCGCTAATGTTTAACACGATTTTGCTGATTTTCCCTCCTGAGAAAAGGGGAGGAGCAATGGGAATGATCGGGCTTGTTATTATGTTTGCTCCAGCTACTGGGCCAACAATTTCTGGTTTGATTATTGAAAATCTGACATGGCATTGGATTTTCTGGATTTCCTTGCCGTTTCTAGTATTTGCTTTATTGTTCGGTATTCGTTATATGGAAAATGTCTCAACTGTTACAAAACCGAAAATTGATATAGTATCGATTATCTTGTCTACATTAGGCTTCGGCGGAATTGTATTTGGCTTCAGCAGTGCTGGAGAAGGCGGAGACCATTCAGGCGGCTGGGAAAGCCCGGTTGTAATTGTCTCTCTAATCGTAGGTGTAGTTTCACTTATTCTTTTCTCCATTCGTCAGTTTAAAATGGAACAGCCAATGATTAATCTTCGAGCATTTAAATACCCGATGTTCGTCTTAGGACTTATCTTAGTCTTCATGTCTATGATGCTTATTCTGTCTACGATGCTTCTTCTTCCAATGTATCTGCAAGGCGGTTTAGGTTTAACAAGCTTTACAGCAGGACTACTGTTGTTGCCTGGAGGTTTAATTAACGGATTCCTTTCACCAGTGATGGGAAGATTGTTTGATAAATATGGACCAAAATGGCTCGTCATTCCAGGTCTTGCCCTATGTTCAGTTGTTCTATGGTTCTTTACAGGAATTACAACAACATCAACAGTTGCGCTGATTATCGTGCTGCACAGCTGTTTAATGATTGGTGTATCCATGATTATGATGCCAGCACAAACAAATGGTTTAAACCAGCTGCCACCTCAATTATATCCTGATGGTACAGCGATTATGAACACATTACAGCAAGTTGCAGGAGCGATTGGTACAGCAGTTGGTGTATCTATATTGGCTTCTGGTCAGAAGAACTTCCTGGCAGGGGTAAGCAACCCTATGGACCCTGCTAATATTCCTGCTGCATTAACTTCAGGTGTACAAAGTGCCTTTACTTTTGCACTGATTGTAGCAATAATCGGATTTATTTGCAGTCTCGTAATAAAAAGAGTAAATCCAAAACATTAATCATAAAAAACAGTCTGTATGAAAAATGCAGGCTGTTTTTTTGTGCTTAGAATTTCGAGAATATTGAAGAACTTTGGCGAAATACCGCGCTAGCATCCGGCAACAAATCCTCTAAAACTGCTATTTTGCTAAGCAGCATCAAAGCAAGAGCATTTTTTCTCCTAAATATTAAAACTGTCTTTACAAAGATTTACCAATATTTAATTTTCCCTAAACGATTACCATACAATCTCATTCTATACTTGACACAAAGGTTCAAAATACACATAAACAGTCTACGAGGTGACAATATATGCGTGAAAAGAGCTTTAATATCTACCACGATTACACCATTGTCGAGGGGGAAAAGTTCTCTGTACCAAAGGAAGCAGAATACTACTTGTATACAAAAAGGTGTTTGGATCTGCTGCTGGCAAGCGTTGGGCTAATTTTAGCAATACCGATTATTGCTGTCTTCGCAATTCTAGTTGTGTTAGAGAGCCCAGGCTCCCCATTTTATATACAGCAGCGCGTTGGAAAAAACGGAAATTACTTTAATTTAATAAAGCTTCGCTCTATGCACAATGATGCCGAAAAGGAAGGCGCTAAATGGGCCGAAGCAAATGACCCGCGTGTTACGAAAGTTGGTCATTTCATGAGAAAAACTAGAATAGACGAGCTTCCTCAGCTGTTATCAGTTTTAAAAGGAGATATGTCTATTGTTGGTCCGCGTCCGGAAAGACCAGTCTTTACTGCACAGTTTGACAGTGAGATTCCTGGTTTTGCGAAAAGGCTAGCAGTAAGACCTGGTTTGACTGGACTTGCTCAGGTAAGCGGAGGATATGAAATTACTCCTCGTGAAAAACTTCAGTATGATCTTGAGTACATTTCAAATTTGACGTTTAAGCTTGAACTGAAGATTATGCTGAAAACAGTAAAGGTATTGGTTACAGGTGAAGGCGCGCGCTAATTGACCGTATCTAAAGAGTTAAGCATAGGAATGAGCAGATTTTAACATTGCCATAGTTTTAAGCGAAGTTGGACCAACAGTCCCAGCTTAAAGCATTGTGTCTGCTGTTCCTGCTTTTTAGTATGTTTCTAAAGCTAGTTTTTGCCTACCAGGTTTTTTGAGCTGGATTCAGATGAAAGTGTAGTGATTATGAGTCTAATGCTCGTTAATATGCTTTATTTCCAGTTAGCTAAATAAATGTAAAAGGAAGAGAAGCATGAAGATTCTATGGATTACGAGTGTTTATCCGAGTAAAGAACAGCCTGGCAATGGGGTATTCCATGAAACACAGGTTCAAGCTTTGAAAAAACGAGGGTTAGAGATAACGGTAATCTGCCCAACTCCGCAAAACCCTACCGTTTTAAGAGCGTTAAAGAAAACATATAAGCGCAAAACTTTGCCGTTTTATGAAGTACGAGAGGGAGTGAAGGTTTATAGGCCGATTTATAGAGCACTTCCAGGGCAGCTCAGATGGGCACAGCCGGACAAGAGAATTGCTAAGGCAATTCTAAAGACGATCCAAGACAAAAGTCTGCAATTTGATACGATCCACGCACATTTTGCGATGCCGTCAGGAGGCGCTGCTCATATTATTTCAAAAGAGCTGCAGAAACCATGGCTTTTAACACTGCATGGAAGTGATGTGCATATTTATCCTGCTTTTAGCAGAAGTGCCAACAAAGCATTTCAGCGCTCTGTTCACTCTGCCGATGAAGTGATATCAATCGGAAGACATCTTGCTCTAGCAGCAAAGGAAAAGACAGGCAGGGATAGCTTTGTTCTCCCTATTGGGATAAACCTTTCTAGATTTCAGGCTGCAGCATTGCCGAAGGAGAACGTAAGAAAAGAGCTTAAGCTGCCTTCTGACAAACAGCTGATTACCTTTATTGGAAGGCTTGTAAAGGAGAAAGGCGTGTATGAACTTGCTGAAAGTCTTAACCGACTGCCAAAAAATATGGCAGTTGTCTTAGTCGGAGATGGCCCTGCAATGGATGATTTAAAAAAGCATGAACAATATGGAAAAAGGCTGTTTCTTCCTGGCCAAATTAGCAATGATAAAGTGAAGGATTACTTGCAGGCAAGTGATATATTTGCATTGCCTTCTTATTCGGAAGGGATGCCGACTGTTGTCATAGAGGCAATATCTATGAAAGTGCCAGTTATTTGTACAGCAGTAGGCGGGGTACCCGACTTGTTCGGCGAGTTCAATCATTTGCTTATTAAGCCAAAGTCCGTTGACAGCATTGTTGAAAGAGTATTGGACTATCATTCAGAAAAATATGACCTTCCTATTATTAAGGATCAATTGCTTCAATATGTACAAGACAACTTCCATGTGGGCAGAAATGCTGAAGTCTTGGAAAAACGCTATCGGAAACTGGCATGGAATGAAGGCAAAGCTTCATTAAGCATTAAGGGGGATTAAGGATGAGCAGAGCAGTTGTAACAGGTGGAGCAGGATTCATTGGTTCCCATATTGTCGAAGAATTATTAGCAAATAATTATGAAGTGATTGTAGTTGATAATTTCACTACAGGTCATTATCGAAATATTAGCCATCTTCCTATTAAAATCTATGACTATGATATTACCGATCCTTCCTGCATTGATTTTATATCATCATTAAATCCGGAATATATTATCCATCAGGCTGCCCAAGTAAGTGTAGCTGAATCAGTACATGATATATTGCACGATGAAAATGTTAATGTAAAGGGTTCACTGCACGTCATTAAAGCAGGCATTAAAGCATCCATAAAAAAAATAGTATTCGCTTCATCGGCTGCTGTTTATGGAAATCCGCATTTTCTGCCTGTTACGACAGATCACCCTACAATGCCTGAGTCTCCGTATGGGTTAACAAAGCTGACTGTTGAGCGCTACTTGCAAATGGCTTATAAGTTTTACCGGTTGCCATACAGCATCCTTCGGTACAGCAATGTTTATGGTCCACGACAAGACGCGAAAGGAGAAGGCGGGGTTGTCTCTATATTTGCTGACAAGATAGCTGAAGGAAAAGCACCTGTTATATTTGGAGACGGCGAACAAACAAGGGACTTCATTTATGTAAAGGATGTAGCAAAGGCTAATGTTAAAGCGATGGAGGCGCAAGGGAATATTTGTGTAAATATCTCCACTCAAACCAAAATTACGGTCAATGAATTATGGGAGACAATGGTCAAGGCTGGTGATATCCAATTAAAAGCAGAGCATCAAGCTGCAAGGCCAGGGGATATTCTGCACAGCACTCTTTGCAATCAAAAAACATTGGATGTATTAAATTGGGTCCCGCAAACAAGCTTGGAAACGGGGTTAAAGGAAACGCTAGTTTTTACAAGGAGTATGCTCCAAGGAACAAAATGACTAATGGAAAGAAAGGGTCTGAACAGTAAATGGAAAGCAAGCAACTAGTTCGTCAGACAATTGGAGCGCTAATTGTTGTCATGGTATTACTCTCCCTTTTATATGCGATCCAAAATTTTGATATGAAGCTGCTGCTTCTTCTCCTCGGGGGCTTTGGGGGACTGCTCCTTTTTTTATACTTAAAATCGACTATTGGGCTGGAGGATATGGTGAGAGGGGCAGTTTATGCCCTTCTCATCACTACGTTTTTGAATCAGTCTATTATCAACATTAATATTGGTTTTTTTAGCTTGTTTTTGTATAGAATTCTGCTTATTGCTGCAGTATTTATTTATTTTATGTATGCCATTTCAGACAAGGGCTTAAAAAAAGACTTCGATGGTTTGTCTATTAAAGGTATCTGGCTGTTTTTAGCAATATGGCTTGTGTATGGAACAGTATCCATGCTTTGGGCAAGATCGATTATCGAAACATTCAAGTACATGTCGCTTATGTGGATGGGCTTGTTGTTCGTCTACTTAGCAAATGTCACATTTACAAGAGTATCCCGTCTGATAATCTTTTATGTCATTTGGATGGGAATGACGCTTCTTTTAATGGCCATTGGATTGGTGAACCATTATCTGCATATTCAACTGCCAACCTCGAGCCTTTATGGTGCTGGCGAATACAGAATCGGCTATCCGACAGCAGTGTTTTTTAACCAAAATGACTTTGCTGCATTTTTGAGTATTTCTTTCTTTTTCTATTTAGCAGCAGCAAAAAACGGCAGCAGTATAAAGGTCCGAATTCCTGCTCTTGTTTTGAGTGTTTTATCCTTTTATGTCATCTATTTGACACAATCTCGCGCAGGTATCCTTTCCGTATTAATCGGGCTGTGTTTTTATGTTTTCCTGCTGGTCAATGATAAGCTGAAAAAGCTGCTTTTAATCGGTGCTTTTTCAGCCGCAGGGATTGCAGTCCTCTTGTTTTCAGGAAGATTAATAGGGAAATTCCAGCATGCTTTCACACAAGCAAACCTTTATGGAGCAGATGAGACGATGCCCTCCAATTTGGCAAGAATAAATCTGCTACGAAATATACAGCAGTATATTATTGATACATTTGGTATTGGTGTAGGAGCAGGGAATATTCCTTATTACTTAAAAAACCATCCTGTATTTTCTACGGGAGGTGTGCAGCAGGCGCATAATTGGCTGGCTGAAATAGCAGGCAACTTCGGGATTTTTATCCTTCTTGGTTACGTAGGGCTTATCCTTTCCCTGTTTATCCAATTGTACAGGATCTACAAAAAGGCAAACAGCAGGACATATAAAATGCTTTTAGAGGCAAGCATGCTTGGACTGGCAGCTTTTATGGCATCCAGTATCAGTCCCAGCACAGTCAGCAATTTGTATTTTCATTGGGTATTGATGGGCTTTATCATTTCTGTCCTGTCAGTGTTTAAAAAAAGAATTAAAGCAATGGATAAGGGGATTGTATCTCATGAAAGATAGCATAAAACGAATTGTTGGCCGACTGAAGAAATATATATGGGCAATTTTAATTATTTGCGTGGCAATGCCGATTCTTGGCTGGTTCATGCCTACAGGCAACGGACAGTCGGAATACACATCAGAAGCGATAATCAAACTAGGAAACTATGAAACCAGCTATTTAACAAATGCTGATCAGCTTGTTTCCTTGTTATCAAATGAAGCATCATTTAAACAAATCCTCCCGGATGTTTGGGAAGAGGAGGTAACTGATAAGCTCGCTGTCTCCTCTACGCCTAGTAAACTGCTTGTGCTTAGCCTTACAGGAAAAACAGAAGAGGAAGCATTAAACAATCTGACAACTATTGTTGATGGCTTTATGAAGCTTGATCAGTCTTCCTTTGAAGAAAAAAGCACAATTATTGAATCAAGCATTCAGGCATTAGAGACAGAAAATGCAAGCAGTGATACGATTGTTGACCAACAGCGGTTTCTTTATGAATTAAAGAACGAAAAGCTTGGTCTCGAGCAGGCTATCTTGATTAAGGATGTTTATGTAAAAGGGCAGATAGTGGAGGCTTCTGCAGAAGACAGAGTTATATTAGGGGCTTTATTAGGTATCATGGCGAGTATTTTAATATTAATCACTCCAGAGTTTATACGAGCACATTCCCGACAGTGAGGTGTCTTTCTTGAAAGAATTAGTTTCGGTAATTATGCCTTCATATAACAGCAAGGATTATATTTCGTTCAGCATTGAGTCTGTTTTAAAACAGACTTACCCTAATTGGGAGTTGATTATTGTCGATGATTGTTCGACAGATGGAACCCCTGATTTGCTGGCAGAGTGGGCAAAAGCAGATGAGCGAATACATTTTATTAACAGGAAGGAAAACGGCGGAGCAGCTATGGCGCGAAATACAGCATTGGATTATTCGTCAGGGAGGTATATTGCCTTTTTAGACAGTGATGACAAGTGGAAGCCGAATAAACTGGAACTGCAGCTTCGTTTCATGGAAGAGAACAATTATGCCTTTACGTTTACATCGTATGAATATATTACAAAAGATGGAGAACAGCTGGAGAAGCAAGTTCACGCTCCGAGGATTATCTCCTATCAGGATATGCTGAAAAACACGATTGTCGGCTGTCTTACAGTCATCGTCGACAGAAGTATCATTGGTTCCTTCCACATGCCGAATATAAGAACTCGACAAGATTTGGCTACGTGGTTAAGTATCCTGAAAAAGGGACATAACGCTTATGGTATGAAAGAAATTCTGGCTGAATACCGTATCGGCAATGATTCTATTTCCAATAACAAGTGGAAATCAGCGCAAAAAACATGGTTTGTTTACCGGGAAATTGAGAGACTTAATCTCGCTAAAGCAGCATGGTGTTTTTCCCATTATGCTTACCATGCGATTAGAAAAAGGATATAAGGTGGTCAAAAATGAAATCAATCCATGTACTTGTAGCAACAGCAGAATGGGAGAATGACCAGTTGCGCTACAGAAGACATCGTTTGGCAGAATATTTGCATAAACAAGAAAAAACAGCTGAAGTGATTTGGTTATGTCCTGGGAAATCTCTGGACAGCGAGGCAGTAGAAATACTTCCAAACGGTATTAAGCAATGGAAAGTTGCTGATTTGGGTGACAATAAGCTGCTTCGTTTCAGCCGCTTTATATCTATATTCTATAAGAAAAAACTAGAGAAACTGGTTGCTTATTTACAGGCAAAGCAAAGTGCGTATGATATCAACCTATGGTACACCTATCCTGCTTTTCCAATTCTTGCGGAGATGTTCCCTTGGAGAAAAATTGTATATGATTGCAGTGATTTATGGGCAGCATCCATTGATGGAAACAAATCTGCAGTAAATATGCTTAAGTATAAGATTATTCAATCAAGTGAGAGCAGAATTATCGAGAGTGCTCATACTGTTACATGCACCTCTGTCTATTTAGCTGAGCAAGTAAAAGATAAGCTGCCAATCCCAAAACAAAAAAAGGTCTATACGTATGAAAATGGGGTTGATTTTTCGCTGTTTCAGCATAATGAGAAAGCTGCGCACGTGTTAGCAGACAAGGGAAATGGACCTGTGCTAGGGTATATTGGCGGAATAAAACCGAAGCTGGACTTTGCTCTTATTCAAGAAGCAGCAGAGCAAAGAAAGGATTGGCAGTTTTTATTTGTTGGGCCTGACGGAACGAACCAAAGTGAAGAATTCCAGAAATTATTGAAGCTTCCGAATGTTACTTGGACAGGAAGTGTACCGCCCACATTAGTTTCCCATTATATGAATTTAATTGATATAGGAATTATGCCGTATAAACCATCTACTTATAACAAAGCAATATTTCCGCTTAAGCTGTTCGAATTTCTTGCAGCAGGGAAGGCAGTTATTGGGACGAACTTGCCGTCAACCAAAAGATATGCTGAAAATGGCATCTATACACATCTTGAAGGAACCAGTGTTAGCAGCTTCCTAAAAGCATGCGAAGAGATCCGCATTAATAAAGCCGAGACAGAAACAGCAGAGAGAAGGATATCACTGGCAAAAACCAAAGATTGGAATATGATTTTCGCCCAAATGATGGAGCTATAAATAATTAAACAAAAAGGGAATGTAAGCAGCCGGCTTGCATTCCCTTTTCTTTATAGTTGCTGTGATGAGACTGGTAAGAGGATATAATGCTAAAATAGTTTTAGCAGCTTTATATAATTTGTGAACAAAAAGTCATTATATATCCGCTCTTTTTTAGTGGGAATAATGGCATAATACATCATATAGGAAAGATTATTTTAGGCGGTGTAATTATTGAAGACTATAGTCGTTGTCGGCGGAGGAATCACAGGATTGTCTGCCATGTACTATTTACAGAAATTAAAACGAGAACATAAGCTGGATATTAAGCTTATCCTGATTGAAGGGGAGATGTCGCTAGGCGGGAAAATTCACTCGATTCATAAAGGCGACTTCATCATGGAAACAGGCGCAGATTCAATTGTAGCACGAAATAAAAACGTTCTTCCCTTTGTACAGGAGCTTGGATTAGAAGAAGAGCTTGTCTATAATGCAACAGGGATTTCTTACATTCATACGAGAGATAAGCTTTTGGAAATCCCGAAGGACTCTGTATTCGGCATCCCTATGACATTAGAATCCTTGCTTTCGAGTGAGCTGATTTCCCAAAAAGGAAAGCTGGAAGCATTAAAGGATTTGTTAAGAACTAATAAGCATTTTACAAAGGAAACATCTATCGGCGAGTTTTTAGAGTACTTCTTAGGGAAAGAGATCGTCGAAAAGCAGATTACCCCTGTATTAGCAGGAGTATATTCTGGAGGTTTATATAACTTAACGATGGCATCAACGCTTCCGTATTTACTTGAATACAAGGAGAAGTATGGCAGCATTATTCGAGGACTGGGCAAGAACAAAAGTCAATTCCAGTCTGCCTCTAATAAAAAATTCATCTCCTTCCAGAATGGACTTTCCACCATTATAAACCGGCTGGAGGAAGTGCTGGAAGATGTTGAATTTAAAAAGGGTAAAGCAGTTGAATCAATCAAGAAAGAGCAGGATGGCTACAGTATAAGTCTAGCAGAGGGTGAAGCTGTTCAGGCACAATTTATTGTGCTGGCAGCACCTCATCAAGCTGCAGAAAAAATCCTTGCTGAAAGCAGCCTTTCTACAGAGTTTGCTAAGCTTCAAAACTCTTCTAATATCACCATGTATCTTGCTTATGATATTCCAGATGAACAGCTGCCAAAGGACGGAACAGGCTTTATTGTGGCAGAGGACAGCGATTTGACTTGCAATGCCTGTACGTGGACAAGCAGAAAGTGGACACACACCTCCAAAAGCAGCAGTCTGTTGCTTAGACTTTTTTATAAGAAATCTAATCCTGCATATGAGCAGCTTAATTCATTGTCTGAAGAGGAACTGTTAAAGGTCGCTAAAAAGGATATTGAAAAAAGTCTCGGAATTACAGAAAAGCCAATCAGTTATGAAGTGACGAAGTGGAATGAGTTAATGCCGGTTTATTCCTTGCAGCATAAATCCGCAATAGATACGATAAATGCTAAGATGGCCGAGCTTTTTCCAAATGTATTATTAGCAGGAAGCTCCTATTATGGAGTTGGAATTGCAGCCTGCATCGCAAATGGAGAGGAAACAGCAGGGAAATTGACCAAGTCTCTACTTTAAAAAAAGGTGCTGGATGAACCAGCACCTTTCCTTATGTTCTTTTCTTTTTAAATGGTATAAACACAAGAATAAGCAGCAACAGTGAGATAAACAAAGCCGAATAAGATACAGCTTGTGCAGATGACCAATTTTTGATTGCTATTGCAAGATAAGCCCAGATAATAACAAGGGAATATGCCCAATCCTTTTCAAAGATGCGAAAGAAAATCCCCAGAATACCGCCCATAGCTAACAGGGAAACGGTCCAAAGCGGGTCAGTGACATTTAAGCCGATATAAGTTACGTAATAGCTTATGTTAACAATAGAGGCTACGGATATCCACCCAATATAAATAGAAAAAGGGAAGATATCGAATAAACGATTAGACGCAGCCTTTATTGCTTTATAAAGGAAAAGCAAGGTTAATAGCAAGAGCAGAATGACGGCTACTGACAAGGCAAATAGTTCATAATGCCAGACGAGTATCCAGCCGGCGTTTAGAATGCAGGTAAGCACGAATAGAATGCTGTTTGTTTTCGAATATATAAGTGCTCTGTGTTTGCGCATAAAGCCGCGCGCAAGCCAAATTGCTAATAGAATATAAATAACTCCCCAAATCATAAAAGCATAAGAAGCAGGAGTTACAAGCACTGCTAATTTATTTGATATTTCGCCAGTTGTTTGCCCGTTGATAGGAATGATATTGGCGAGGGCATTTACTCCTACCATCATCACATAGAACAATAGGCTCAGAATTATATAGGCCAAGACAATTCCTCCTTTTTTATATACTTATTCCACCCACAACGAGAATATAATCCAAAAAAAGAAGAATACTCCAAGCAGATTGGGAGTATTCTTCTCCTTATCTATATGGATGATATAAAGAAAAAAACAGGGTATTATTTCCACTTTTATGTATTATCAAGTTTTAGTAGCAAGTTAGTTAACTTATTTAATATAATAAAAAAGGTCAAAATACCTGAATAGGGGCTAGTAAAAATGATGGACCAAATCATATTAACATATATTGTCATAATGACGGTTGGTGGGGTTTTACAGCTTGTATTGGCATTTATAGGCTATACCAATAGACATGTTTTTGCGGGAACTAGAACGTTTGCGTGGCTTTCGTTATTTTCAGCCATCTATGCATTCGGACATGCGCTAGAGCTTACGAGCAGTACAGGAACAGCGATTATGTTTTGGGTTGTGTTTCAATACTTAGGAATGCCGTTTTCTGCTCCAGCGACCTTGATTCTTGTTTTGCAGTACATAGGCTTGGATAAGCATTTGAACAGAAAAACCTTGCTCTTGTATTATCTCATCCCTGTGCTCACCTTTCTTTTTATCGTAACAAATGATTTTCACCATTTATTTTATAAACAAGTTAATTTTGTGCAAAGTCATGGTGCTTTATTGTTAGATATGACAGTAGGCCAATGGTATGTAGTTCATGGAAGCTACACATTTGGCACTTTGTTTGTCGGAGCTAATATTTTAATTTGGTATTGGATTAAGTCGAAGACAAAGCATTGGAAACAGGTACTAACACTTTTAATCGGCATTTTATTGCCAATTACAACATCATTGCTCTACTTATTAGGATTAACACCATATGGCATTGATCCTGTACCGATTGTGATGGGTATCACAGGCTTGTTGTATCTATGGGCGATTATGTCTACACATATGCTGACAGTGGCTCCTGTTGCAAAAGATTATTTATTTGAAAGCATGAGGGACGCAGTCATTGTTCTTGATTTGTCTGGAAAAATAGTTGAGTTCAATCCGCTTGCTTCCCTGCTGTTTCCTTCCTTGAAGAATGGAAAACAAATTGATGATATAATGGAAGACAGAGACCGACTTTTAGCATTTGGCGACAGAATAATAAATGATGATACTGTATATGAGATGGAATGGAAAGACAGTGGGAAATACTATCAAGTAAGGATATCGCCGATTCACAAACGAAATCATATTCTTGTGGGAACAGCGATTGTTATTATAGATATTACAGAACTAAAAGTAGTGCAGAAACAGCTGCGAGAATTGGCCTATAAAGATGGCCTTACAAAAATATATAACCGCACCTTTTTTATGGAGAAATCCAAGGAAGTGATAAGTCGGGACAGAGGTGCACAGGATTATACATCATTGCTGCTTTTTGATGTAGATCATTTCAAAGGAATCAATGATACTTTTGGACATTTTGCTGGTGATGATGCGTTACGGCATATTGTGTCTGTCACACAAGGCCTGCTAAAAGAAGACATGCTATTCGGAAGATATGGGGGAGAAGAGTTTATTGTGCTACTCCCTGGATATTCCCTTGAATCAGCAGCTGAAATAGGCCATTCAATCAGAAGTTGCCTTGAAAATTCGAGTTTTTACTCTAAAGCAGAAAAGATTGCTATTACAGCAAGCTTTGGAGTTGCAGCAACAGAGAACATCTCTCATCCGGAGGCTGCTTTAAGCGAGCTTGTTGAAAAGGCCGATGTTGCTCTGTATGAAGCAAAAAGGAATGGCAGAAACAGAGTATATGTCGGGATTAATAGTGAATATGAGGAATACAGCTTTATATCGCATTAAAACGAACTAAATGACTTAACATACGAAATAGGCTAGGGGTGAAAGCGCAAATGAATATCCTTTCAGCGAAAGATGTGAAAATAGGTTATGATGATAAAATCATTGTCGAGCAGCTGAGCCTGGAAATTGAAACAGGTAAAATTACAACCATCATCGGACCGAATGGATGCGGAAAGTCAACGATATTAAAAGCGCTGGCTAGACTAAATAAGGTGAAGGCTGGAGCTGTTTACTTAGATGGTGAGGCTATTCAAAAGATTCCAACCAAAAAAATCGCTAAAAAGATGGCGGTTTTGCCCCAATCTCCAGATGCCCCAAGCGGATTAACGACTTATGACCTCGTTTCCTATGGACGATCTCCACACCAAGTGGGATTTGGTCGGTTAGGGGAAAAAGATAAAGAAATAATTGATTGGGCACTTGAAGTGACAGGTCTAACTGAATGGAAGTATCAAGAGGTAGATACGTTATCAGGCGGTCAAAGACAAAGAGCGTGGATTGCAATGGCAATTGCCCAAGAAACAGAACTGCTTCTATTGGATGAGCCGACGACCTATCTTGATATGGCACATCAGCTTGAGGTGCTGCAATTGCTTAAAAAGCTCAATGAAGAGGAAAAGAGAACAATTGTAATGGTCATACATGATCTTAATCATGCTTCCCGTTTTTCTGATAAAATGATTGCCATGAAAAAAGGAAAGCTGAGAAAAGAAGGCACCCCGAATGAAGTCATGACAGCAGAAGTTTTAAAGGATGTCTTTCAAGTGGATGCAGAAATTGTTACAGATCCAAGGACAAATAAGCCGGCCTGTTTATCCTATGATTTGGTTGGTGCAGAAATGAGAAATACAGGGGTGCTGTCCCGAGGGTGATAGGCATAAAACAGCAAATTAACTCATATAATGTTACAAAAATATAAAATTCACATAAAAACAATAAGTGTTTTTGTTTCAAACAGTTAGAATGTTATACAATGGTAAATGGTAAAAGGATTGAAATATTAGCAGAAGGTTGAGATTATGAAAAATTATGATGTAAAAGAAAAGTTCTTACAGATAATGACAGAAGATGAAGTTAAGATAGATGAGCCGCTAAGTCAATATACGTATACAAAAATAGGAGGGAAGGCAGATTACCTGCTTTTTCCGACTACGTTTGAACAACTACAGAATGCTTATAAAGTAGCATTAGAGGCTGGAATTCCCATCACGATTTTAGGGAATGGATCTAATGTCCTTATAAAGGATGGAGGAATTCGTGGTGTTGTGTTCAACTTGACGAAGCTTGTGACCATTCGGCTTGAAGGAGATAAAGTATTTGCTGAGAGCGGAGCAGCACTTATCGATACTTCCCGATTCGCGCTTGAGCATTCCTTAGCTGGTCTTGAATTTGCTTGTGGAATTCCAGGCTCTATCGGCGGTGCGCTCTATATGAATGCAGGGGCTTACGGCGGTGAGATTGCAGATGTATTAGAGAGTGCAACTGTTCTGACTAGTGCCGGGGAAATCATCTCAGTACGTAAAGAGGATTTGGATTTAGGTTACCGCACAAGCAATATTGCCAAGAACCATTATGTTGTCTTAGAAGCGGTTTTTAAACTGCAACCAGGTAAACAGGAAGAAATTAAGGCGAAAATGGATGAACTGACATTTTTGCGAGAATCAAAACAGCCTCTTGAGTATCCTTCTTGCGGCAGTGTCTTTAAAAGACCTCCAGGCTACTTTGCAGGGAAACTGATACAGGACAGCAATCTTCAAGGAACAAAAATAGGCGGAGCGCAAGTTTCCACAAAGCACGCAGGCTTTATTGTCAATGTGGATAATGCAACTGCTGATGATTATATTTCTCTCATCAAACATGTTCAAAAGACAGTCAAAGAGAATTATGATGTTAACTTAGAAACAGAAGTTAGAATCATTGGGGAAGACAAATAAAAAATAACCACACTGAACTTTACAGTGTGGTTATTTTTTATTGATCACTTGAATGACAGGGATTTTCGGCGGATACTTAGTTGTGAATTTTTGGTGAATCTTAAATAGGATATATCCTAACATACTGCCTATAACATTTAAAATAAAGTCATCTATATCTGCAGCCCGGTTTACGGTAAAGAAGTATTGTGTAACCTCAATGATAAGCGAAGTAACAGCCCCGAGAAATACAGTTGCAAGCCATTTGAAGCGTCTGCGGTAAATAGCCGGGAACAGCATGCCAAAAGGAATAAACATGATAATATTGCCAAGTGTATAAAGCATCCAAAATATTGGAGGCTTATTTTCATATTGATAAAGAATCTGCACATACGGAATCAAGTTAATATTCTCTCTATTGCCGGGTGGAGTGAAATGGAACGGATTTAATGTCACATACATAACCATTAATAAGTAGAGAAAAAAGATATTGACGATCCATTCTCTTTTTGCGGCAACAAATTGCTTTTTCTTTGAGCGATATATTCTGTAATAAATCCAAACTGGCACCAGCATTAGCAGGATTATTGGAAAATTGAGCGTTAATTCGATATCCGTCTGAATCCAAATAATAAATAACAGGGCCAGAAAAGTGAGTAAAATAATCTTTTTCGGTATGTACACTTTCAAAACTCAAAATCCTTTCGTGTTATAACTATATTATATATATATGGCCAGGCAAATTAAAGTAGAAGCCGTAAATGAAAGAAGCAGATTGCTTTACTATTTATCCAATGATTCCCATAATAAAAGAGAAGGGTCATATTCTTCATAGGAATCGAGTGATTTCCTGAACGAAGCCCGAATTTGGAAATAAGGAGATGGAACATTTTGAGTAGTAAAGTTCAAATTGGGAAAACATCAATGAACGTCACAAAGCTAGGGTATGGAGCAAACTCAGTTGGAGGGCATAATTTATTTCCAAACTTAAAAGATGAAACTGGTAAGGAAGTAGTGAATGCAGCCTTAGATGCAGGAGTAGACTTTATAGATACTGCGTTTATTTATGGGCTGGGGAAATCAGAGGAGCTAATCGGAGAAGTGCTCAAAGAACGGGGAATTAGAGATAAAGTGGTTATTGCCAGCAAAGCTGCCCATAAAGCAGTCGACGGCAAGATTGTTCTCGATAATAGCCGTCAATTTTTGCGAGATTCAGTAGAGGAAAGCTTAAAAAAACTGCAGACAGATTTTATTGATTTGTTTTATGTTCATTATCCAGATGGTGTTACTCCACTGGCCGAAGTGGCAGGCACTTTAAAGGAATTAAAGGATGAAGGTAAAATCGGAGCAGTCGGTGCGTCTAACTTAAATGAAGAACAACTAAAGGAATTTAACAAGGATGGCTACTTGGAAGTATTTCAAGGAGAGTATTCGCTGTTAAAAAGGGAAGCAGAACATTCCTTTTTACCGTATTGTGCGGAAAATGGGATAAGCTTTGTCCCTTATTTTCCTTTGGCATCAGGGCTTTTGACAGGTAAATTCTCTAAAGATGCTAAATTTGATGATATTCGTGCAAAAGATCCGCTTTTCCAAGGAGATGCATTCCTTAAAAATCTCGAAAAAGTTGACCAGTTAAAAAAGCTGGCTGAAGAGAAAGGATTTGAAGCAACACATTTGGCACTTGCTTGGCTGTTAGAGCAGCAGGCAGTAGATGTCATTATTCCAGGAGCGAAAACGGTCGCTCAACTGCAAAACAACTTACGGACATTAGAAGTTACTTTAACAAATGAAGAGATAGCAAGTATCAGTAGAATCTTTTCTTGATAGATAAGGAGCATCCTTTACATAGGGTGCTCTTTTTGCTTCGGTTGATATTATTTCAAAATAGTAAAACTCGAAACAGAATAAGTCGGGGATATCCTCGTATTCTCCTTCATGTTAGTATATTTAACGCGTGGTGTAACGAAGGTCATAATTACTTGCTGGTTTTAAGCTGATATATTTTTTCTGAAAAACGTTGAGAAGAAATTATACCAATTTTTCTATGATAGTGTTACAATGATTTAAAGTTTAAATATACAGATAATTCGTTTTAATCGGAAAATGGAGGGGTAAAAGTGGCAGAGTTAAGAAGCAACATGATCAAAAAGGGGTTTGACCGCGCTCCGCACAGAAGCCTATTGCGTGCAGCTGGTGTAAAAGAAGAGGATTTTAATAAACCATTTATCGCTGTAGTGAATTCATATATTGATATTGTTCCAGGTCATGTCCATTTACAGGAGTTCGGAAAAATTGTAAAAGAAGCAATTAGAGAAGCAGGTGGCGTACCGTTTGAAATGAACACGATTGGTGTGGATGACGGTATTGCTATGGGGCATATTGGAATGAGATATTCGCTTCCGAGCCGAGAAATCATTGCAGACTCCATTGAAACAGTAGTTTCAGCTCACTGGTTTGATGGTATGGTATGTATCCCTAACTGTGACAAAATCACACCAGGAATGATGATGGCTGCAATGCGTCTAAACATTCCAACTGTGTTTGTCAGCGGCGGTCCTATGAAAGCAGGGGTTACTAGTGATGGCAGAAAGATTTCCCTATCATCCGTATTTGAAGGAGTAGGAGCATATCAATCAGGCAAGCTTGATGATAAAGGGTTGCTTGAATTAGAACAATTTGGCTGTCCGACTTGCGGTTCATGTTCAGGCATGTTTACAGCTAATTCTATGAACTGTTTAGCAGAAGCTTTAGGACTGGCATTGCCGGGTAATGGTACTATTTTGGCTGTGGCACCAGAGCGCAAAGAATTCGTGAAAAAATCTGCCAAGCAGCTTATGACTCTAATTGAAAAAGATATTAAGCCAAAAGATATCGTGACAGAAAAGGCAATCGATAATGCCTTTGCGTTGGACATGGCATTGGGCGGTTCAACAAACACTGTCTTGCATACATTGGCATTGGCTAATGAAGCAGGTATTGATTATCCGCTGGAAAGAATTAATGAAGTGGCAAACAGGGTGCCGCATCTGTCGAAATTGGCTCCATCCTCTGATGTGCATATTGAAGATTTGCATGAAGCAGGCGGAGTTTCAGCAGCGCTTAATGAGCTGTCGAAAAAAGAGGATGCTCTTCATTTAGATACATTAACTGTAACAGGCAGAACACTTGGTGAAAATATTGCTGGTTGTGAAGTGCAGAATTATGATGTTATCCGTCCAATTGATAACCCGCATACAGAAAAGGGCGGCTTGGCAGTATTGTTCGGCAACCTGGCTCCGGATGGCGCAATCATCAAAACAGGCGGTGTGCAAAACGGTATTACTAGACATGAAGGACCTGCAATTATATTTGAGTCACAAGAGGATGCTCTTGAAGGTATCTCTAAAGGCAAGGTACAGGCTGGTCATGTTGTAATCATTCGCTATGAAGGACCGAAGGGTGGTCCGGGAATGCCGGAAATGCTTGCCCCGACATCACAGATTGTGGGCATGGGTCTTGGGCCGAAAGTGGCATTAGTAACCGATGGGCGTTTCTCTGGAGCATCCCGTGGTTTGTCAATCGGCCATGCTTCTCCGGAAGCTGCTGAAGGCGGTCCGCTGGCATTTGTTGAAGATGGTGATCACATCGTTATTGATATCGAAAACCGTTCAATGGATGTTATCGTTGATGATGTGGAATGGGAAAGACGGAAGTCAGAATGGAAAGGGTTCGAACCAAAAGTTAAAACAGGTTATCTTGCCCGTTATTCTAAATTGGTTACATCTGCAAGCACTGGCGGAATCATGAAAATCTAATAAAAAAAGTCGATGGCATATGCCATCGACTTTTTTTATTCTTCCTCCGTATGAATGCTTTGCACTTGAAGGATATCGAGCAGGAAGACAAATACCGGTATACCAAGAATTAATCCCCAGACTCCGAAGAAGTGCTCTGAGAAAATCAAGACAATAAATGTAAAGAATACAGGCAAGTCTGTTTTAGAAGACATTAGTTTAGGATTCAGAACATAGGCCTCTAATGCATGAATGATGCAAATGAAAACGATGAGGATAATGATATACATATAACCGCCAATCGTATAACCTATTGTCAAAAGTGGAATGAGAGATATGACAACCCCTGCAACTGGTATCAAACCGAAAAGGAAGACCATAATCGACAGACCGAGCAATTGCGGGAATCCTAAAATCCATAAACCGATTGTTGTTAAAATACAATTAACTAATGCAATAATGAATTGTGCTTCCAAAACTTTTCCGAAAGTCAGTACGAACTTCTTTCCGAAGAAAGCTATTTCGTTGTAAAAAGCAGCAATTTTGCTTGTTTTAAAGTTTTCTTTGTACTTAAGAAGTCTTGGTTTTTCCAGCAGAAAGAAAAAGCTTAAAATAATCGCGAGCAAAAACTGAATGCTGAAATGGCTGATTGTCGTAAAGTAAACGACGATAACCCCAAGTCCTTGTTCTAAATAACTGTCAATATCCCTAGCTTGAATTGCCTTTACAATATAATTCAAGACGGCATTATCGTGAGGCTGGGAATAGAAATCCATCAGCTGTCTGACCAACGCTGTAATTTCTTCGATAAGCATCGGCAAATACTTAATGAAGCCGTAAGATAGTAAGCTGATTGTTATGAGGTAAAGCAGGCTAACAATGATGTTTCGTTTAATCGGTATTTTTTTGGAGATGATTTTTTCCAGCCTATCCATTAGAAATGAAAGGATAAAGGTGAAAAGCATCAAATTGATCATGCTTCTTAAAAAGTAAATCCCTAAAATAAGCAACCCGAAAATGACGATGCGCTTTGCACTTTTATTTGCTATTAATTTGTTTACTAACTCCATTCTCCTTCTCCTGACCCTTATTGTTATACTTCTTTACCTTAATTCTACCTTATATGGGAGAATATCATAACAAAAACTTACGATATTTGACTGGTTTTTTTCTTTTTTGTGTCAACTTTTTTCCATTTGAAAATTTTGTTCAGTAAATTGAATATTTTCGTTGATTCCTTTGTGAGCAAAGGACCTAAAATGGCAAGTATTAACACGTAAAGAGCAGAGAATGGCTTCAGCATTGGCATAAGACCGCCGGCAATGCCTAAGTTAGCGACGATGATGGAGAATTCACCGCGGGAAACAATTGTTAAGCCGATATTGGCTGATGCTTTGTGGGACAAACCTGTTCTTCGTCCGGCAATCATACCTGCAATGAAGTTTCCGAAAATAGTCAGGATGACAGCACCAAGAGTAAACCAGACTGCACCGCCTAATTCGAATGGATCGATTGTCAAACCGAAGCTAAAGAAGAAGATAGCTCCGAAAAAGTCGCGGAACGGAACAACAAGTTGTTCTATGCGGTGGCTGTGTTCTGTTTCAGAGAAAACAAGCCCTAATAGCAATGCGCCAATTGCTTCTGCAACGTGAATTGTTTCTGAGAAGCCAGCAACAAAAAATAGTGCTGCAAAGATAACGATGATAAAGATTTCGTTTGAGGAAATATCAAGCAACTTATTTAATAAAGGTGCGCCTTTGCGAGCGATAATGAAAAATAGCAGCATATATCCTAGAGCAGTTCCGATGCTGATCAGCGTTCCACCAATTGATGTGGAGTCGCCCATAACGAGTCCGGAAATGACAGATAAATAAACAGCAAGGAAAATATCCTCGAACATGATTATTCCTAAGATAAGCTCTGTCTCTGCATTACCTGTTCTGCGCAAATCGACAAGAACCTTTGCGACTATTGCGCTAGAGGAAATAGTGATAATACCTGAAATGATTAGTACCTCGATTAGGTCATAACCATTCAAGAATCCGTATAAAAGACCTAATGAGAAGTTGATTACTATATATATCGTGCCGGCAGTGACAATAGAGCGACCTGATTTAATCAGCTTGCCAACGGAGAATTCCAGCCCTAAATAGAACAAGAGGAATAAAACTCCGATTCTGCCCATGAAGTTAATGATTTCGGCACTTTCAATGAATCTCAGGTCAATTATTCCGAAGTGGGGTGCATGGGGACCAACCAGCATGCCGACAATGATTAAAAATGGGATAATGGAGAACTTCAATTTGCCTGCCAATATGGCTGCAAGGGCAACTAGAAGCAGTGCGGTACCAACTTCAAAAACTAAGTGATCCATTAAGTGTCACCTCCAGTGCTTTTTGTCAGTTGCTCAAGTATCAATCTTTTTAAATGCTGTCTTTCACCTGAAATGACAAGTGTATCGCCTGCCTCAACTAATGTCTCAGGTCCAGGGCTTAACATCTTATCTGCTCCTTTTTTCATGATAGCAATAACATTTACATTGTAATTGTTGCGGATATCCATATCTCCGATTGTATGATTAGCAGCTCTCGATTCACGCTCTACTTTATACCATTCAATAATGAGGTCGTTAAATGCCATCTCAATCGTTTCAAGCGCTTTAGGTTTGTATGCTAAACCACCTAATATACCGGCGATTTGCCTCGACTCTAAATCGTTGAATGTCACGCTAGAAATGCTTTCCTCATGATCGTCATCATCAAAATGATAAACCTCTCGTCTGCCGTCATCGTGAATGACGATAACTACCTTATCGTTATTTTTGGTTACTAGTTCGAATTTTTTTCCAATGCCAGGGAGTTCAGTCTCTCTGATATTCATCTTTCTTTCCTCCTTAATAATTTATAGGTTTACATCAATGCGAGGAGTGGTTACCTCTTCTTTGTTAATCCCAAGGAACTTGTATGTCTCTTGTTTTGTAGAATGGTTAAAGTGCCTCTGCAATAACGAAATGGCAACACCTCGCTTGTAAGCATGATAACCAAAGGTCTTTCGCATCGAGTTAGTACCGATATTGGAGCCGATGCCTAAAGCTTCTGCAGCCTGATGAATAATCCGGTATGCCTGCTGTCTGCTTAAATGATTTTTGGATTTCTTCGATTGGAATAAATAGCTTTCCGGTGGAAGCTGGCTCACTTGGATATAGTGAAGAATTTCCTTTTTAACCTTTTGGTTCAAATAAACCTTGCGCTCATCCCGAAGATCATCCTTTTTAATTGTGTAGAAATCGCGAATACCTGCCTCTTCGAGAAGATCAGAGATGCGGATATCCAGTAGCTCCGTAATCGTCAAACCAGTATTGATGCCAAGCAAAAACAGCAAGTAGTCCCGTTCAGACTGCTTCTTTAAATAGCGTTTCATACTGTTTATTTGCTTTAAGTCCTTTATTGCCTCTACAACTTCCATTTTCTTTTGCTCCTTTGGATTTAATGTAACTCAACATATAAAAAACATAGTATTGAGTAACATAACTCTATTATAGGTCATAATAGATGGTCAGTCAAATGTAAACGTTGTTCTGCTGTCAAAGCTAGAACTGCTGCTTCATATAAAGAGGTAGAAAAGGTTTTTTTCTTGAATATTATTTGTGTTCGACTATATAATTATTTCATTAAAGTAAAAAGTTTTTTGAGGGGGTGGAAGAAATGGGGCTGTGCAATTAAAGATTGATTTCCTAATAACAAAAAGAACTATTAATCATTACACGAACCTAGGTCTCTCCATCCATTTGCTAACAAGTTGCCGATTGCGATGAACTTGCTAAAAAAAGTTTCATCATTATATAGGAAGTGGTGGAAGGAAAATAGCTTAAATCTAAAAGAGATCAAGGTATGTAATGAGCACAAAAACGGGTATGGCCGTAATATCCATTGAGGAAAAAGGGGAGAATGGCCGCCCGACATAAAAAGAAGGAAGTTAGAAATACTATTCACATGAGTGTATTTCCTTCTTTGCAGGCATTGCTGCTTTTAAGCTAATTTTCTTATAATATCAGGAGGTGTAAGCCTTTTTAGGCTGTTCATTGGAAATTTTTAATTTAATTTTATTCGCAATACTTATAGCTTTTACAGGATTTTTTGTTGCAACGGAGTTTGCGATCGTCAAAGTAAGAGGATCGAGGATAGATCAACTGGTTGCGGAAGGAAGAAAAGGAGCTTTAGCGGCGAAAAGGGTAACTACTCATCTGGATGAATACTTATCTGCGTGTCAGCTTGGTATTACAGTTACAGCGCTCGGATTAGGGTGGATTGGTGAGCCGACGGTGGAAGCAATCCTTCATCCGGTATTCGAAAAGCTTCATATATCTGGATCACTTTCGACAATCCTGTCTTTTGGGATAGCCTTTATATCTGTAACCTTTATACATGTTGTAGTTGGGGAGCTTGCTCCGAAAACAGTTGCTATCCAAAAAGCAGAAACGATTACCTTGCTTTTTGCTCCGCCAATTATTTGGTTCTACAGACTTCTGTACCCGTTTATTTGGCTTTTGAACGGATCTGCCCGTGTCTTGACTGGAATGTTTGGCCTAAAGCCTGCCTCAGAGCATGAGCTAGCCCATTCGGAGGAAGAGCTCCGCATTTTAATGTCTGAAAGTTATAAGAGCGGTGAAATAAATAAAAATGAATTAAAATACGTGAACAATATTTTTGAATTCGATGAAAGAATAGCGAAGGAAATTATGGTTCCCCGTACAGAAATGGTCACAATCAGTGTAGACAATACTTTTGATGAAATCATGGACATTCTGGAAGAGGAAAACTATACTCGTTATCCATTAGTGAATGGTGATAAAGACAATGTTATTGGTCTAATCAACATTAGAGAATTCTTGACGGCAAGGATCCAAGAGAAGGAACAGATGGACCTGGAGAAATACATGAAGCCGATTATCCGCGTAATTGAGACAATACCTATTCGCGATTTGCTTATTAAAATGCAGAAGGAAAGAACCCATATGGCAATTTTGTTAGATGAATATGGCGGTACTTCTGGTATTGTTACAGCAGAGGATATATTAGAAGAAATCGTTGGTGATATCCGCGATGAGTTCGATGAAGATGAAGTTGCAGAAATTCGCAAGCTGAAAGAAAATCACTATATCTTAAGCGGTAAAGTACTAATCAGTGAAGTTAATGACCTGCTTGGCATTCATCTGTCAGAAGAAGAAGTTGATACAATTGGCGGCTGGTTCTTGACAAATAATTTTGAAGCGGTCGAAGGTGATGAAATTGAGGAAGAAGGTTTTATCTTCAAGCTGAAAAGTATTGAGGAACATCATATTCATTTCATTGAAGTATTTAAATCTGCTTTTGAAAAAGAAACAATTTAATAAAAAGAGGACTTCAGTGTGCATGAAGTCCTCTTTTTTTGCGGAAAATAACAGCAGATTATAAGTTAACAGTTTAAAACAGTAAATAAACCCAATAATAGGTATTTTTTTAAACTAATAATTGGAAAAGAATCATTCTATTTAATTATGTCAACATTGTGTCCGTCAAAGTTATGCTTAGTTTAAATTGTAACGAAGCTGAAACCGCTTTATCATTAAGGTTAGAAAGAATAAGGGGTGAACAATTAATGTCTAACGAAAATAATAAAGGTTTTCGCGTTAAAATACAGCGTTTCGGAAGTCACTTGAGCGGAATGGTAATGCCGAATATCGGCGCATTTATCGCTTGGGGAATCATCACAGCGCTTTTTATACCTAAAGGATATTTCCCAAATGAAGAATTAGCAAAGCTAGTTGATCCAATGATCAAATACTTGCTGCCATTATTAATCGGTTATACTGGCGGTAAAATGGTATATGATGTCCGCGGGGGCGTAGTCGGTGCAATCGCAACGATGGGTGTTATCGTCGGTTCAGATATACCGATGTTCCTTGGGGCAATGGTTATGGGTCCTCTTGGCGGATATTTAATCAAAAAGGTTGACGATCTGTTCAGAGGTAAAGTAAAAGCAGGCTTTGAAATGTTAGTAAACAACTTCTCAGCAGGTATTCTAGGAGCAATTATTACTATTCTTGCATTTAAGTTTGTAGGACCTGTTGTTGAAGCGATAAGCCAAATGCTTTCAAACGGAGTGGAGTTCATCGTTGATGCTAATCTACTTCCACTTGCGAGCATTATTATTGAACCAGCTAAAGTATTGTTCTTGAACAATGCAATCAACCAAGGTATTCTTGGACCAATCGGTGTAGACCAAGCAAAAGAAGTAGGGAAATCAATCCTATTCTTATTAGAAGCAAACCCAGGACCAGGTCTTGGTGTCTTGTTGGCTTATAGCATTTTCGGTAAAGGCACATCTAGACAAACTGCACCAGGTGCAGCTATTATCCACTTCTTAGGTGGTATTCATGAGATTTACTTCCCTTACATCCTGATGAAGCCTGCAATGCTATTGGCAGTTATCGGTGGAGGAATGAGTGGTGTGTTCACATTCACATTATTCAATGCAGGACTTGTAGCAACACCATCACCAGGAAGCATTATTGCCATTATGGCATTGTCTCCAAAAGGTGAGCATTTAGGAGTATTAGCTGGTGTAATCGTTGCAGCCGTTGTTTCCTTTGTAATCGGTGCAATCGTATTGAAAACAAGCAAAGGCGAAGCAGAAGACATCAACGCTGCTGCTGATAAAATGCAAGAGCTTAAAGGTAAAAAGAGCACTGTTGCCGGTGCAGTTACTGGTGCAGCTACTGGTGCTGATGCTTCTGTTGAAGCTGCTGAAGCAACAAACAAAGCTGCAGACTTCGATTACCACAGTGTGAAGAAAATCATCTTTGCTTGTGATGCAGGAATGGGTTCAAGTGCAATGGGTGCTTCTATCATGCGTAATAAAGTGAAAAAAGCAGGCATTGAAGGTGTGGATGTAACAAATACATCGATTGCCAACCTTCCAAGTGATGCAGATCTTGTTATCACACATAAAGATTTAACAGATCGTGCAGTTGCGAAGCTTCCAGATGCACACCATGTGTCTGTAGAAAACTTTATGAACAGCCCTAAATATGATGAGATTATCAATAACTTGAAATAATGATAAAAGGAGCATCGCCTAAAATGGTGATGCTCTTATTTATGTTGTAAAAGGATTAAAAGTGGGTAATATAAACAAAATGATTTTTACGATCTAATATTTAATAATGGCAACATTGAGTGTGAAAAAAATGCTATAACAACTGTTTGAATCCAAGTAATTACTTACTTATAATTAAATTATGTCAAGAAAACAAGGTGATATGGCATGGTTATTTCTGCTAGAGAAAGACTGATTCTGCAATTTTTGCTTGAAGATATGAAAGAGGATGTCACCATTAAGCAGCTTGCTGACATTGTAAATGTGAGTGAGCGGACAATCCATCGCGACCTGAAGAATATTGAAGATGTTCTGCAGGCATTTCATTTGAAGTTGCAGAAAAAAGCAGGAGTGGGAGTAAAGGTAATCGGTACACAAGGTGATATTTATCAATTAAGGGTCACCATCCTAAAGCAGGATTTTACAGAATATACCCCAGATGAAAGGCTTATCGTCGCATTATGTACACTGTTAGCCAATAAGGAGCCTGTGAAACTCTTTTCCCTTGCAAATGATATGGGTGTGACTACAGCAACGGTCAGTCATGACTTGGATAAGCTGGAGCCGATCATAAAAGAATACGACTTGCGGCTTGTGCGCAAACGGGGCTATGGAATCGAGCTGGAGGGTTCTGAAGATGCAAAAAGAAAGGCGATAACAAGTCTGATTTCAGAAAGATTTGATGTGCCGGAATTTTTGAAGATGGTCAGAGACAATATCCAAAAGAAATCCACCAACAAAATAGATTCCATTTCAGAACGGCTGTTAGGTCTCGTTCATAAGGAAAAGATTATCCTGATTGAGGGAATCATTGAAGATATTAATGAAGAGCTTCCTTACAGCCTGGCAGACAGTTCGTATGTAGGGCTGGTTGTCCATATTGCATTGGCGATGGAGCGTATCCAGCGGGGAGAAAATATCACTCTTCAGGAAGATTACTTAAGCGAGTTAAAGATAACAAAAGAGTTTGAATTCGCTCGTAAAATCGCCATGCGTCTGGAGCGGACCTTTGAGGTTGCAATACCAGATGAAGAAATTGGCTATATAACCATGCATTTGCGGGGAGCGAAAATTCGCTATGACAAGGATATAGGGATAAAGGATGAAAACATTGAGGTCGCTGTCATTGTACAGAGCTTAATAAAAAATGTGGAAAATTTGCTTCATACAAGATTATTAGATGAAACCTTATCTCAAGGGCTTTTAGCGCATCTCAAGCCAGCTTTATACAGGCTTAAACAAAAAATGAGAATTTCCAACCCGCTGCTAAGCGATATAAAATTGGACTATCATGACCTGTTTAAAGTTGTAAAAAAAGCAGCAGAATTAACATTACCTAAACTGCAGATTCCAGATGAGGAAATTGGTTATTTAGTTCTTCATTTTGGGGCAGCGTTGAATTCCAAGCAGCTTACGACTAAATTAAGGGTTTTAATTATTTGTTCAAGTGGAATTGGTACATCAAAAATGCTTGCCACCAAAATCGGCAATGAAATACCAGGGCTGTCTGAAATAAAAACAGCATCTGTGTTTGAATTGAAAAATATTACCCTTGATGATTATGATGCCATTCTTTCTACTATCCCGATTGAGGAAATCAACAGAGATTATTTTGTGGTAAGTCCGATTTTAACGAATCAGGAACTCGAGATTGTCAAAAACTACTTACAGGAAAAAGGTGGACAATTAACAGAATCAGCTGATCCAGCTGTTGATGGGATGGAGATATTATCCTTAAGCTTTGAGCATTTTGATCAGTTAGGAAAGCAAGTCACAGTTCTTGCCAATCTGCTCAAAAGTTTCGAAGTGTGGGAAGCAGCTACTAATGCTGATTTATCTAGGTTATTACAAGATGGGCTGGAAAAGCTTAAGCAAAAAGATTCCATCACAGATGCATCAGAAGTGTTACAGTCACTCCAGGCAAGAGAAAAGATAGGAGGCTTAGCCATTCCAGATACAACACTTGCTCTTTATCATACAAGAAGCAATTCAGTGGCGTTTCCATCTTTTAATATAATAAATACAACAAATGCTTTTGAATTAAAGGCGATGAATGGCGGAAGCGAAAAAGTTACAAGGATTTTGCTGCTCTTAGCACCATTCGATCTTGCTTCGTCCACTTTAGAATTGCTGAGCTTTATCAGTTCCCTTATAATCCAGTCGCAAACAAGCATCAGGATGTTTGAAAAGGGGTCAAAAGAAGAGTTGGCACATTTCATAAGCAACCAATACTTAAAAAACTATATTCATACAAATCAGGAGGCAACAAAATGTCTATATTAAAAAAAGAAAACATCATCTTAAACAGCAATGTATCTGAAAAAACGGAAGCTATTAAATTAGCTGGTCAAATCTTGGTAGATCAAGGCTATGTATCAGCAGATTATATTCCAGCGATGCTTCAAAGAGAAGAGATGTCGTCCACTTACATGGGGAACTTCCTAGCAATCCCTCACGGTACAGATGAAGCGAAAGCAGCTGTTCTTCAATCAGGTCTTTCTGTAGTGCAAGTCCCAAATGGTGTAGATTTTGGTGACGGCAATATTGTTAAATTGCTTGTTGGTATTGCAGGAAAAGATGGAGAGCATTTGGAAATCCTTTCTCAAATCGCTATCGTATGTTCTGAAGAAGAAAATGTAGAAAAGCTTGTACAAGCAAAATCAGAAGAGGAAATCATTTCAATTCTAAGCGAGGTTAACTAATATGAAAGCTATCCATTTTGGAGCAGGAAATATTGGGAGAGGCTTTATCGGTCTCTTGTTACATCAATCAAATTATGAAGTTCACTTTGTGGATGTAAATGAAAAAATTATTGATGAAATAAATCAAGAGGGAACATACCGAGTTCTCCTTGCGAACGATGCGAAGGATGAATTTACAGTTTCGAATATTAAAGGCATTAACAGTAAGGCGAACCCTCAGCTGGCTGTCGAGGAAATAGCTTCAGCTGATTTAGTAACAACTGCTATCGGTCCGAACATCCTTAAGTTCATTGCACCATTGATTGCAGACGGATTAAAAGCAAGAAAAGCAAATGATGGTTCATTCTTAAATATTATCGCATGTGAAAACATGATAGGCGGCAGCACAGAATTAAAAAAATTCGTGTTTGAGCACTTAAATGATGAAGAAAAGACTTGGGCTGAAGAATATATCGGATTCCCTGATTCTGCAGTGGATCGAATTGTTCCGAACCAGTCGAATGAAAAGCTGCTTGATGTTCTTGTAGAGCCATTTTTTGAGTGGGTTATTGATGAAACAAAAATTAAAGGCGAAAAGCCTGTAATTCCAGATGCGCATTTTGTTGAGAATCTGACTGCTTATATTGAAAGAAAACTTTTCACAGTTAATACTGGTCATGCTACTACAGCTTATTTAGGTAACAGAAAAGATTATAAAACTATATCTGAAACAATCGAACATAAAGATGTTGAGGAAAAAGTGCTGCAAGTATTGAGTGAGACTGGAAAAGTACTTGTTGAAAAATACAAGTTCGACAAGGATGAGCATCAAAAATATATCCAAAAAATTATTGGCAGATTTGCAAACCCTCATATCGTTGACGATGTGAAAAGGGTTGGACGTTCTCCGCTTCGTAAGCTAAGCCGTAATGACCGTCTGGTTGCACCGGCAATGGAATATATAGAATTGTTTAAAGAAAAGCCTGCTGGTTTAGTAGAAGTTATGGCATCGGCTCTGCTGTTTTTCTCTGGAGAAGACCAAGAGTCAGTTGAGTTGAAAGAATTAATTTTGGATAAAGGTGTGGAACAAGCATTCAGTGAAGTTTCCGGACTGCCTTTAGACAATCAACTAGTTGGTGCTGTCTCTGCTGCTTACAAAGAAATGCAATAAATTGTTTAGAAAGCTGTCCTTTAATGGGCGGCTTTATTTGTATTATTTTCCAAGAGGTTTCACTGAATTTGGACAAGGGTAAATTATTAGCAAATAGAAAGGAGCGAGTAGTAATGAATTCTAGCAAGACTATCCATGTAGTTTCTTCAACAGATGATAATTATGTTCCCCATCTAGGAGTAATGTTTGTCTCACTTCTAGAAAACACACAAAAAAACAGAAAGGTGCAGCTGTATGTCCTTAATGGCGGCATAACGGAGAAGAACAAACAATGGCTGCAAAACACTGTGGCCCCGTACCAAACTTCCATACAATTCCTGGACGTCGATCCAAAACAATATGAAAATGCAGTCGAAAGCAGACATATCACAAAAGCCTCCTATTATCGTATTTCCATTCCTGATTTAATTTCAGAACCAGATATTGAAAAGGTGCTTTATATTGACAGCGACACTGTTGTGCTTGAAGATGTCTCTTCCATTTATGATCAGGATATTTCTCCAAACATAGCTGCGGCTGTAATAGATTGTGGACTTCATGACAGATTAGCAACACTCGGTGTCAGTGAGGAAGCCAATTATTTCAATGCTGGTATCATGCTTATCGACTTAAAAAACTGGCGTGAGAACCAAATTACAGAGAAAGCCTTTGAGTATATTAAGAATGCAACAGATGAGCAGCTAGAATACCATGACCAAGATATTCTTAATACATTGCTTTGCAATAAGTGGCTGGAGCTTCATCCAAAATGGAATGCTCAGGCGTATTTATTGTTAAAACAGAGGAGATTAGAGTTTATAGATGAAATTAAAAAGCAAGAAGCCTTTAGCAAACCTGCCATCGTTCATTTCTGCGGAGAGGAAAAACCGTGGCTTAAAGGCTATGTTCATCCATATAAAAAGACATACTATCATTTCTTAGCTAAAACAGCGTCTGGATTAGAGCAAGGGACAAGCGCTAAGAATTTTTAAAGGGAAAAAGCTGATAAATTCAGCTTTTTTTATATAGAAGAGGCCGAAACTTAAGTTTCGGCCTCTTTTAATGTCTTTTATTTAGTTAGGCATTCGTGATCTAGAGCGAGTACTTCCTTTAGATTGCTTCTTTTTATCCATCATCTTTTTTACGATAGGATAGATGACAGGAGCCCATTTAATGACTGTACGTATCATTTTTTTCATATCTATCACTCCTTTTTCTTATCTATTCCCTGCAATAAGTGTATATAAACAAGCCAAAATGAGGCAGAGTCCTGTATTTTGGCTATAATAAATATTGTATTTGCAGAAGAAAGAGCATATAGTTTTTATTAAATGAGATGCAACAATTTAAGACGGAAATACGTCTAAATAGAAAGTATAGAGAAATAAGCAAAGGAAAGGGTAAAATGATGGAGAAAATCAAATCCCTGCTGGAGATGTTCTGGCGGTTTTGGAAAAGAAGACATTTAACACAAATTCTTCTTTTAGCATTGTTATTATTTGTTCTAGTTTCTATATTATATTTTATGTATTTAGCAAGTCAGGCAAATGTAAGTACGTTGAAGGCTGGGCTTAGCCAAGCTACTGTTATTTATGATAAAGACGGCGACGAGGCAACGGAGATAAAGACAGAACGGACAGAAGGCATTGAGCTTAAGGATGTGCCGGACTATGTACCGGGTGCAGTCGTTTCTATTGAAGATGAGCGGTTCTACAGCCATAATGGCTTTGATTTGAAAGGGATAACGCGAGCGTTTTTTAAAAACCTGCTTGCTGGAAGTATAACAGGCGGGGGCAGCACGATCACCCAGCAGCTGACAAAAAATGCACTGTTATCTTCTGAACAAACATACAAACGAAAAGCAGAGGAATTGTTTTTGGCTGTGGAAATAGAGAAGCACTACAGCAAGGATGAAATTCTGCAGATGTATTTAAATCATGTTTATTTTGGCAGCGGTGCTTGGGGTATTGATCAAGCAGCCAAAAAATATTACAACAAGAATATCAAGGATGTTTCCATAAGCGAAGCAGCATTGCTTGCAGGGCTTTTACAGGCTCCATCTTCTCTTGATCCGTACAAAAATTATGATGGTGCCATCAAGCGAAGAAATGTAGTGTTAGGGAAAATGAAAGAAGAAAATGTCATTACAGAAGATGAATATAAGGATGCTGTCGCTGAAAAGATTGTTCTAGAGGACGGCGGAGGTTCGTTCATTGACAGAGATTATCCTTATTTTGTTGATTCCGTTATAAGTGAAGCAATTTCCGAGTATGGTCTTACTCAAGAGGAAATTCTGACTAGAGGGTATAAAATTTATACAGAAATGGACCAGAATCTCCAATCAACACTTGAAAAAACATTTGCAAACGATGCGCTTTTCCCATCGAGCAGTGATGGAACAAGCGCACAGGGCGGGGCTGTGCTGCTCGACCCCGAGACAGGCGGTATAAGAGGTCTTGTTGGAGGCAGAGGCGAACAAGTCTTCAGAGGATTAAACAGAGCTACACAAATTAAGGTGCAGCCTGGTTCGACAATGAAGCCGCTGGCAGTTTACACCCCCGCATTGGAACAGGGCTATAAGACAACCTCCATTTTGAAGGATGAGCCGTTTAAAAAGGGTAACTATGAGCCGCAAAACTTCTCGAAAACATATCAAGGAGAAGTGCCAATGTATGAGGCGTTAGAGAAGTCCTTAAATGTTCCTGCTGTTTGGCTTTTAGATAAAATTGGCATTGATAAAGGGCTAGATGCATTAAATAGATTCGGCATTCCATATGATGAGAAAGAAGATAAATATTTAGGTATTGCGCTTGGAGGAATGTATGAGGGAGTGTCGCCGCTGCAGATGGCAGAAGCGTACTCAACATTTCCGAATGATGGCGTTCGGATGGAAGGACATTTAATCACTAAAATCGTCGGACCGACAGGCAATGTGATTGCAGAGTATAAGTCGAAGTCGACTAAAGTAACATCAAAATCCGTCGCAGAGGATATGACCTCGATGCTGCTGGATGTTATAGATTCAGGAACAGGCCAAGGAGCAAAGGTTACAGGCTTTGAGATTGCTGGGAAAACAGGCTCGACTCAATTAGACAATGCTAATCTGTCTGGCACAAAGGATCAATGGTTTGTAGGCTATACACCAAATCTAGTTGGAGCGATGTGGCTTGGGTATGATAAAACAGATGAGCAGCATTATTTAAAGAGTAAAAGCTCTGGAGATGTTGTGCCGATTTTTAAAACGATTATGGATCAAGCAGTACAGTATGTAGAACCAGAAAATTTCTCTGTAATATCTGTAAGTGACCAGCTTGCTGGCAAGACTGAGCGAACACAGAAAGTAGAGGAAACAAAAGAAGCAATCAAGGAAAAAGCGAAAGAGATACAGACTACCATTGAAGAGAATTCTTCCAAATGGGGCCAAGTATTGGATGAAATGAAAGAGGACGCAGGCATCATCAGTGATAAGCTCAAGAATAAATGGAATGAAATAATGGGTCAATAAAATAAAGGAGGCTGGAACACAATGTTCCAGCCTCCTTTATATGATTTGTGCCAATTTTTAAAGGAAAAAAAGAGTATATATAATAGAAGCGTTTAGTTTGGCTAAAAATGGTTCAATATCCTTTTAAAAAAGTATATGTGACAAGTTTATGGACATAGATTTTCATAGCCACATCTGCTATAATTACTGAGTTGGTATCTTCTTGGAAAATGTTTGCTAGATTTAGGGGTAAATCAATTATGACAATTGGTAAATTTATCCTTACGATTTTTGTCACATTTACAGGCTTCGAGATATGATATCATCATACAGGTAGTAATAATAGATATTTTACCTATTTAAAATGAATGTTCTATGTCTAAATCTTGAACATTCTGTGAATATTTTAACATTTAAAGTTAAATTGGAAGGAGATGCACTAAATTGAAGTCAAAAAAAGGCTTGTTATTATCACTTCTAGCGATTTTGCCAATTTTTGTACTGAGCGGCTGTGAAAGCATGGTTGTTTTTGATCCTAAGGGCCCTGTTGCTAAGAGCTTAATGGATTTGATCAACTGGTCGCTTATTTTTATGACAATTATCGTACTAGTTGTTTTTGGTTTGTTCGCGTACATTGTTTGGAAATACCGCGCTAAACCGGAAAACGAAGGCTATGAGCCGCCAGAGGAGCACGGAAGCACAGTGCTTGAAATTGTCTGGACAGTTATTCCTTTCTTAATTATCATTGCTTTGACTATCCCAACTGTTAAAACTATTTATGCAGTAGAGGATATTCCGAAGAATTATGAAGATCAAGAACCAGTTGTGATTAATGTAACATCTGCAGATTGGAAATGGATTTTCAGCTATCCGGAAGAAGGAATTGAAACTGTTAACTATGTAAAAATTCCTGCTGGTGTTCCGATTGAGTTCAAATTGACTTCTGCTGGAACAATGCAATCTTTCTGGGTTCCACAGCTTGCTGGGCAAAAGTACACAATGTATGGAGCTGAAACTGAGTTGTACTTAGTTGCGGATCATACAGGAGAATACTTAGGACAAAATACAAACTTCAACGGTAAAGGATATGCAGAGATGCAATTCAACGTAGAAGCTGAAACACAAGACGATTACGATGCTTGGGTTGATGAAGTTAAAGATACTGCACCTAAGTTGACAGAAGATAAATATAAAGAATTGTTGAAGCCGACTCATCTAGGGCGCATGACATTCTCTAATACTCATTTAGAGTGGATTGACCATGGAAAAGGCGGAACTTCTAACTACTACTTGAACCCTGAATTGTACAAAGTTCATGGTTATCAAGGTAAAATCTTCGATCATGAAGATGCAGACAGCGAAGAGAAAACTGATGGGGGTGAGCATTGATGGACATTAAATGGAATGAAATCCTTGTACAAGGAGATCCGTTGATCCTCGGTTCCCAAATCGGTATCGCATTGACGATGATTGGTGCTGTTGTTCTAATCACGTACTTGAAAAAATGGCGTTACCTTTGGGATGAGTGGATCACAACTGTCGATCATAAACGTATTGGTATAATGTACATCATTGTTGCGGTATTGATGTTCTTCCGCGGCGGTATTGATGGATTAATGATGAAAACACAAACAGCGGCACCAGACATGAAGTTCCTGGATGCACAGCACTATGATGAAGTATTTACAACACATGGTGTTATCATGATCTTGTTCATGGCGATGCCTGCTTTAATTGGTCTTATGAACGTTGTTATTCCGTTGCAAATCGGAGCGCGTGACGTTGCATTCCCGCAGCTGAACGCATTAAGCTTCTGGCTGACTTTCGCTGGAGCAATGCTTTTCAATATTTCTTTCGTAGTCGGTGGTTCACCAGATGCTGGTTGGACATCGTACTTCCCGCTTGCAGGTAAGGAGTTCACACCTGGGGTAGGTAACAACTATTACGCAATTGCCTTGCAGATTGCCGGGGCAGGTACATTGATGACAGGTATTAACTTTGTTGTCACAATCCTGAAAATGCGTACTAAAGGCATGACATTAATGAAAATGCCTATGTTTACATGGACTGCGTTATTGACAAACGTCCTAATCATTTTTGCATTCCCAATCCTTACAGTTGCATTAGCATTGATGACATTTGACCGTATGTTCGGTACACATTTCTTCACTGTTTCTGGCGGAGGAAATGCAATGCTTTGGAACAACTTATTCTGGCTATGGGGACATCCAGAAGTATATATTGTTGTCCTGCCGGCTTTCGGTATGTTCTCAGAAATTATTTCTACGTTCTCAAGAAAAACATTATATGGTTATAAATCTATGATTATTTCCATTGTTGGTATTGCGATTTTGAGTTTCGTTGTTTGGGTTCACCATTTCTACACAATGGGATCTGGACCTGTCGTTAACTCCGTATTCTCTATTACAACAATGCTGATTGCGGTTCCGACCGGGGTTAAGATTTTCAACTGGTTGTTTACCATGAGAAAAGGTCGTATCCAATTTACGACTGCAATGCTATGGTCACTTGCATTTATTCCAACCTTCACTATCGGTGGGGTAACAGGGGTTATGCTTGCAATGGCTGCAGCTGACTATCAATACCATAATACGTTATTCCTAGTGGCTCACTTCCATTATGTGTTGATTCCTGGGGTAGTATACGCAGTATTTGCTGGATTCTATTACTGGTGGCCAAAGATGTTCGGTCATGCATTGAACGAACGTCTTGGAAAATGGCATTTCTGGTTATTTAATATCGGTTTCAACGTAACATTCATGCCAATGTTCTTCCTTGGCCTTAAAGGTGCAGTTAGACGTTCTTACACGTTCTCTGCAGAATCAGGATTTGCACCGTTATTCGCAGTTTCAGCAGTAGGATCATTGATTCTAGCAGCTGGTTTCGCAGTATTAGTGTACAACATCTACTGGAGTGCACGTTATGCAAAACGCAATATCTCTACAGATCCATGGGATGCAAGAACATTAGAATGGCATACAGCTTCACCTGTACAGTTCTATAACTTTGCTCAACTGCCTGAAGTTAAAACATTAGATGCTTTCTGGCACATGAAGAAAAAAGATAAAGATGCGTTAGTTCTAAAAGAAGACGAGTTAGAAGAAATTCATATGCCAAGCAATTCAGGGCTTCCATTCATTATGTGTGTAATCTTTGGAGCTGCCGGATTCTTCATGGTATTTGAGTGGATTCCTCTAGCAGCAATTGCAGCTGCCTTTATATTCGTAGGCTTGCTTGTACGTTCCTTCGATTACGATGAAGGTTACCACGTAAAAGTCGACGAAGTTAAGAAAATTGAGCGTGCATGGAGGGGTGAAAAATAATGGCTAAAGTAGATACTTCTTTACCGTTGGAGTACCAAACGGAACAGAACCGTCTGAACATTTTCGGTTTCTGGATTTTCTTGGGTGCTGAAATAGTCTTATTTGCATCATTGTTCGCCGCACATGGCTCTCTATACAATGCATTCGCAGATGGACCTACTCCTAAAGATTTATTTATACTAAAAGACGTTATGATTGAAACATTGCTGCTGTTAACAAGTAGTTTCACATGCGGTATTGCTATCTGGTATATGCGCCGCAACAACTTGAAAGGCTTGTTAACATGGCTTGTTATTACATTGTTACTTGGTGCTGGTTTCGTATTCTTCGAGGTGACTGAGTTCATCCATTATGTTCATGAAGGTGCGAAAATGCAGACAAGCGCATATTTCTCAAGCTTCTTTGTACTGTTAGGAACACACGGACTTCACGTTTCTATCGGTATCGGCTGGGCAATTGCAGTTATTATTCAATTAGTTAAACGTGGATTGACACCTACGACTGCGCGTAAAACGTTTATTATCAGCTTATATTGGCACTTTTTAGACGTTGTGTGGATCTTTATCTTCACATTCGTTTATCTAGCAAGGATGGTGTAATAGATGGCGAAACATAATAGCAGTTTTCCGACAGGTCACGTAGCAGGATTTATCGTATCTATATTGCTGACTTTTGCAACAGTAGGTGCTGTAAGATATACAGATCTGCCTTTCGTGACAATCATGTGGATTATTGGTTCTTTAGCAGTTATCCAAGCACTTCTTCAGCTTTTCATGTTCATGCATTTAACTGAAGGTGAAGGCAAAATGCAAATGATTAATATCATTTATGCATTCTTCTGTGCGATTGTTGTTGCAGCAGGAACTATTTGGGTAATGACATCAGGACATGTTCATTACTAATTGATAAAAACCTCCGAGAAATCGGAGGTTTTTTTGTTGTTTTAAGCCTAGTACGAACGAACTAATTGAGAATAAAATGACTGGAAAATGGAAACTTGTTCAAGAAAAACCATTGACGATAATCAAAAAAATGATAAAATCAGTTTAAGAGCGTAAATGATAATGAAAATCATTTGAGAATTTTTTTTAGATAGAATTACTTTTTAAGGAGGCGAGTTGAGAGAGGTTTTTGACTCAATCTACCATCTATGAAGATAAGATATTTAGCCATCATGTTAATAGTGTTGTCAATCGCCTCCTTGTTTATAGGAGTTATTGATATTAATCCTTTGAGCATCTTTAAGCTGACAGAGGATCAAAAAGAAATATTATTAATCAGCAGGTTCCCCCGATTAATAAGCATTATTATTGCAGGTGTAAGCCTTAGCGTTTGCGGACTAATTATGCAGCAAATTACCAGAAATAAATTTGTGTCTCCAACAACAGCAGGCACGATGGACTGGGCAAGATTTGGCATTCTTATTGCGCTCATGATGTTCACAACTGCAACTCCGATTGTTAAAATGCTTGTTGCCTTCGTTTTTGCATTGCTTGGTACATTCCTGTTTATGCAAATACTGAATCGAATCAAATTTAAGGATGCCATTTTCATCCCGCTTGTCGGCTTGATGCTTGGAAACATCATCAGCTCCATTACAACATTCTTTTCTATGAAGAATGATCTTGTACAAAACATGTCATCATGGCTCCAAGGTGATTTTTCACTGATCATGGAAGGAAGATATGAGCTCCTGTACATAAGCATTCCTGTCGTCATTATCGCATATCTATATGCGAACAAATTCACAATCGCCGGCATGGGTGAAGAGTTTTCCACGAACTTAGGTCTTAACCATAAAAGAGTGGTAAATATTGGGCTGATTATTGTTGCCCTTGTTTCATCAGTTGTACTGCTCACGGTCGGTATGATTCCATTTTTAGGGCTTATCATTCCTAATATAGTCTCTCTCTACAGAGGAGATAACTTGAAGAACAGCTTAACGCACACAGCATTACTTGGTGCAAACTTTGTGCTGATATGCGATATCCTTGGACGGATAATCATTTATCCTTATGAAATCTCGATAGGTGTAATGGTTGGCGTTATCGGGAGTGCCATATTCCTTTATTTATTGATAAGGAGAAGAACGTATGAATCAGCCTAAGAGAAAACTTTTACTTCTAGCGATAATAGCCGTTCTGCTTATTGCAGTATTCATGCTGATAAAGGTGAGCAGTGTGAATTGGGAATATGTTATACCAAGAAGAGCAATCAAAATATTAGCAATATGCCTGACAGGCGGATGTATCGCATTTTCATCCATGGTTTTCCAGACCATCACTAATAACCGAATCCTAACACCGAGTATTCTAGGTCTAGATTCTTTGTATTTATTTATCCAAACGTTTGTAGTTTTCTTTTTCGGTTCACAGAGCTTAACGATGTTGAACAGTAATGTTAACTTTCTGTTATCAGTCGGGCTGATGATTCTTTTCTCAGTTGCCCTTTACTACTTGTTCTTCCGAAAAGGAAGTCAGAATATCCTGCTGCTTCTCCTGATTGGAATTATTCTTGGCAGCTTCTTCTCAAGTCTGTCATCTTTTATGCAGATGCTGATAGATCCTAATGAGTTTTTGATTGTTCAAGACAAAATGTTTGCTAGCTTTAATAGTGTAAATACGGATATTTTGACAATATGTATTGTGATAATTGCAGTGATTGCTATTTACGTGTCACGCTACAGCAAGTTTTTCGATGTAATGTCACTTGGAAAAGAGCAGGCAATCAATCTGGGAATTGATTATGATCGTGTTGTAAGAAATATGCTCGTTGTAGTTGCAATTCTGGTCAGTGTATCAACTGCTCTTGTCGGACCAATCACCTTCCTTGGATTGCTCGTCGTGAATCTTGCAAGAGAATTCCTTAGAACGTATAAACACAGCCAACTCATTGCAGGTTCCATCTTGTTAAGCATCATAGCCCTTGTTGGCGGTTTGCTCATAGTGGAAAGAGTGTTTACATTCTCGACAACAATCAGTGTTATCATCAACTTTGTCGGCGGAATTTATTTCATCTATTTATTGTTAAAGGAGAGAAGAGCATGGTAGAGGTCAAGAATGTCAGTAAACAATACAATGGAAAAAGCGTCCTTGAAAATGTGTCTCTTTCCATCGAAAAAGGAAAGATTACTTCCTTTATCGGCCCGAACGGTGCCGGGAAAAGCACATTGTTATCCATCATCAGCAGGCTGATTAAAGCTGACAACGGTGAAGTCCTGATTGATGGGCAAGATGTCTCCACTACAAAAAGCAATATTCTGGCAAAAAAGATTTCCATCCTCAAGCAGAGCAATCATATTAATATACGATTGACTGTTAAGGAACTAGTAAGTTTCGGAAGGTTTCCTTATTCACAAGGAAGACTGACGAAAGAGGATGAAACAGCCGTGGCAGAAGCAATTTCGTATATGGAGCTTGATGAAATTCAGCATAAATATTTGGATCAATTGAGCGGCGGTCAGAAACAGCGAGCATATATTGCGATGGTTATTGCACAGGATACAGAATACATCTTGCTCGATGAGCCGCTGAACAATCTGGATATGAAGCATTCTGTGCAAATCATGAAGGTTCTTAGAAGGCTTGTAAATGAGCTGGGAAAAACAGTTGTCATTGTAATTCATGATATTAATTTTGCCTCTGTTTATTCTGACAATATAGTGGCATTAAAGAATGGCAAACTAGTTAATAATGGTCCAGCAGACAGTATTATCAATCAAGCTGTTCTAAAGGATATCTATGAAATGGATATGCAGATTGAGGAGATTAACGATCATAAAATCTGTGTCTATTTCGCTTAAAATCATAAATTAATGACTGTAAAGCTAAGCGGAACTAATGGTAGATGTTCGATAAAAAGAAAGGAGGCAGTGTTTCTATGGAATACTTAAAAATAAGTCTCTTCGCCAGAAGAACCATAATAACACTACCATTAGCATTAGTACTTTTCTGTGTGACATTCTAGGAAAATGCACTAGGAAAATACTAATATCTCAATCATAGGATATTCTGTTTATCATTGCAATCAATTTAATTTAAATAATCTAAATATAATAATAGGGGTGTCTTAATTGAAGAAAAAACTATCTATATTATTCATAGCATTAGTTATGGCAGTATTAGCAGCTTGCGGCAATACTTCTACAAGCAGCAGTTCATCTGATAATGAAAAAGCAGCAGAACCAATTACAGTAAAACATGATTTAGGCGAAACAAAAGTTGATCCAAATCCAAAAAAAGTGGTTGTATTTGATATGGGTATCTTAGACACATTAGACAAACTTGGTGTAGAAGTAGCAGGTGTTCCACAAGACAGCCTTCCAGAGTATCTTTCAAAGTACAGTGACAGCAAATATACAAATGTCGGTGGACTTAAAGAGCCAGACTTAGAGGCAATAAGCGAATTGGCTCCAGATGTTATCTTTATTTCAGGCAGACAATCAGCAGCATATGAAGACTTAAGCGAAATTGCGCCAACTGTTTATGTGGGTGTTGATACGACTAAATATATGGAATCATTTAAGAGCAATATGGAACTAGTTGGACAAATCTTCGGTAAAGAAGATGCAGTAAAAGAAGAATTAGCAAATATTGATGAAACAATTTCAGCATTAAACGATAAAGCGAAGGCAGTAGAAGGTAAATCATTAGTAGTATTAGTAAATGACGGCAGTGTGAGTGCGTATGGATCTGGATCAAGATTCGGAATCATTCATGACGTATTTGGATTGGCTCAAGCAGATGAAAAAATTGAGGCTTCAACACATGGACAAAGCATTTCCTTTGAGTATATCGCAGAAAAGAACCCAGAATATCTATTTGTTGTAGATAGAGGCGCTGTTGTCGGCGGAGAATCCTCTGCAGAAAAAGTATTGGATAACGAGCTAGTTAACGGTACTGATGCAGCTAAAGACGGTCATATCATCTACTTAAATCCTAACTATTGGTACCTTTCTGGCGGTGGTTTGATTTCTACAGAAGAAATGGCGAAAGAAATCGATGCTGGTATTTCAAAATAATAATTTCTAAGATAGGAACCCGGTTTGCTTATAAGCAGAACGGGTTCTTTCATTTACAATTTATGAAAATGCTGCTATAGAGTTGCTTTTTCATAATTTTCGATAGAAAATATAAAAGAGAAAATATGTTTAAGATGGGCAAGGAGGATTTTCATGAGTATTCGATTTGGAATTATAGGAACAAACTGGATTACAGAATCATTTATTCAAGCAGCAAGTATGGTGGAGGAGTTCACTTTAGCTGCTGTGTATTCACGTTCAAAAGAAAAAGGTGAAGCATTTGCGCAAAAGTATAATGCAGAACATATATTCACAAGTCTGACTGAGATGGCAGAAAGTGATCAAGTCGATGCCGTATATATTGCAAGCCCCAACTCATTGCATGCGGAGCAGTCCATCCTTTTTTTAAAGAATAAAAAGCATGTTTTAACAGAAAAAGCATTCGCTTCGAATGTTAAGGAAGCGGAAATAATGATATCGGTTGCAAAAGAAAACAATGTGCTGCTGATGGAAGCTTTAAAGACAACCATGCTGCCTAATTTCAAGGTAATTCAAGAAAATATACATAAAATAGGGAAAGTTAGACGTGCTTTCGCAAGCTATTGTCAGTATTCTTCCCGCTATGACGCATACAAAGAAGGGAATATTCTTAATGCTTTCAAGCCGGAATTCTCTAATGGAGCATTAATGGATATCGGCGTGTACTGCATTTACCCAATGGTAGCCTTATTTGGAAAGCCTCAGTCTGTCAAAGCATCAAGCTATCTGCTTGAGAGCGGTGTCGATGGAGAAGGAAGCATCATTATGACCTATAAGGATATGGATATTGTGCTAATGTACTCTAAGATCACAAACTCCCTTATCCCATCAGAAATCCAAGGTGAGGATGGCAATATCTTAATAGATCAAATGAATACACCGCAAAAGATAGAGATAGCGTTCCGCAACGGGGAAAGAGAAGATGTTTCTGTTCAGCAAAAGGAAGAAGCTATGTATTACGAAGCGAAGGAGTTTATTGATACTATCCTTGCAGGGAAGACAGAATCGTCCATAAATTCCCTTGATTTATCCTTAGCTGTAATGGAAGTAATGGAAGAAGTAAGAAAACAAACAGGAATTGTGTTTCCTGCAGATAAAAAGTAAATCCTTGTTTAGACACTTAAAATAGCCTGGTGCTATTTTAAGAGAAAATATTGAAAGCGTTCTTACTGATTATGAAAAGGGGGAGAAAATGCATGAAATTATTCGGTGCAGTGGAGGCTGGCGGAACAAAATTTGTATGTGCGGCGGGAACGGAAACAGGAGAAATTAAGGAACGTATCTCAATACCTACTACTACTCCAGAAGAAACGATGCCAGAGGTAATTGCTTTTTTTAAAAAACATAAAGTGGAAGCAATCGGCATCGGCTCTTTCGGACCAATTGATGTAGATAATAATAGTCCGACATATGGCAACATCACGACAACTCCTAAGCTTGCTTGGAGAGATTACCCATTACTAAATGCGCTTAAGAAGGAATTTTCCATTCCAATGGGCTTCAATACGGATGTAAACATTGCAGCCTTAGGAGAAGCAGTTCTTGGAGCAGCTAAGGGACTTGACAGCTGTCTCTATATAACTGTAGGAACCGGAATAGGTGCAGGAGCAATAGTTCAAGGAGAGCTACTCCAAGGTTTAACACATCCTGAAATGGGTCACATCCTAGTGAGGAGACATCCTGAAGATAACTATAAGGGAAGATGTCCTTATCATGGAGATTGCCTTGAAGGATTAGCTGCAGGACCTGCTATTGAAGAAAGATGGGGCAAAAAAGCAATAGAATTAAGCGATAATGACAAGGTCTGGGAAATAGAAGGATATTATATTGCTCAAGCACTTATGCAATATATATTAATACTGTCACCGAAAAAAATCATCCTCGGTGGCGGGGTTATGAACCAGGAGCATGTTTTGTCACATATTAACCGCAATCTCAAGGAGCTTTTGAATGGCTATATCGAATTTCCCCAAGTCTCCTCAGATATAGACAATTATATTGTGAGACCGGGCCTTGGCGACAATGCAGGTATAACAGGCGGAATACTGCTGGCAAGCCGTGTATGGAAAGAAAGCATAAATAAATAATGAACAGGAAAAGCCTCCAGGGAAAACCCTTTTCCCTGAGGCTTTTTATTATTTTATCTCAAGCTGGACGAGAACAGGGCCGCCTGCAGGTGTAAATGTCTTCGTTATTTCAAAACCCCATTTTTGGTAAAGCCGGACTGCTGGCGTATTCTTCGCAGCAGTGCATACATGAACTGGTTTCCCCCGTTTTTCCAACAGGCTGCTTAGAAGTCTTGAAGCTACGCCTTGCTGAAAATAGGCAGGGTGAACAATGAGTCTGCTGATGAGAAGGATATTCTCTGTTTCCTCGTAAGAAAGAACACCAACCAATTCTTTATTAACCTTCCAGCCGATAAACACTTCACAGCTGTTCTGAATATGAAAGAGGCTCTCCTTTAATGGAGGCAGATCATCATATTCAATAAGATCAGCCTCCACTTGATAGGAAAGCTTTTGTAATTTATGAATAGCTCCTGCAGCTAATTCATCTGCTTGATTTAAATGGATAAGCATAAACATCAGCTCCTTTGTTGTTTCCTTTTATTATAAAGCTTAAGCATAATTTTGAAATTATGAACAAATTATTGCTAACCCATTAACATTCATTTAAACCTGTTCAAGAACTGTTGCATAGAGGAAGGAAAGCAGGTTTAATAAATAAAAAAGCAAGAGGCGGAGGGCAGCAAATATGAAAGTTTTAGTTGTAGAAGATAATATTGGTGTTTGCTCTATGTTAGAGATGTTTTTTGGGAAAGAAGGATTCAATGGAGTATTTCTTCATGATGGATTAGAAGGATATAAACATTTTATAAATAATGAATATGATATGGTTATTTTGGATTGGATGCTGCCGGGAATGGACGGAATAACAGTTTGTCGGAAAATTAGAGAAGTGGACCAAAATGTGCCGATTATAATGTTAACAGCAAAGGATACAGAATCTGATCAAGTTCTTGGTCTTGAGATGGGCGCTGACGATTATGTCACTAAGCCGTTCAGTCCGTTGGCGCTGACTGCGAGAATGAAAGCAATAATCAGAAGACAGGTAAAGGATAAAAATAGTTTGGAAGAAGCGTTAGAAACGAGTATCATTAAGATTAATAAGGAAACACGGGAAGTATATATTTCAGACAAGCTTATTCCTAATCTTACTCCTAAAGAGTTTGACCTTCTATCGTTTTTTGCACAGCATCCAAAACAAGTGTTTTCAAGGGATCAAATCCTTGAACAAGTGTGGGGCTTTCAATTTTACGGAGATGATCGTACAGTAGATGTTCATATTAAAAGGCTGAGACGGAAAATCGGCCGTGATAATCAGCCATTCTTTCACACTGTGTGGGGAGTAGGCTATAAATACGATGAAACGGTGGTAATGAATGAGAATTAAGTATTTATACCAGCAGCTGATCAGCCATATCAGTGTCATAGTAGTTGCGTTTTTAGTTGTAAGCATTGCCTCCACTCATTTTGTAGAGAAGGTCGTGCTCACCATTAAAGGACAGGAGCTTTATGATTATGGCATCAACATCCTGACAGATATTCAAGGAAACCAAATGCAGACCTCCGCTCAGGAAACACTGCTGAATTACGCAGATGTGCTCAAAAGCAGGGGCGTAACATTCGGGATTTTTGATACACAGCAAAATGTCATTGCATCTGTCGGCAAAAGAATTAATATAACGGATGAAGAATGGAATGCCATTAAAGACGGAGAGAACAATAAAGTAATTAAAAGCAGTACACGACGGGGCAATCAAGAAGTTACCCTTGTTGCTATTCCTTATAGTGTGAACGGAGAGGTGGAAGGTGGAATATTGCTGACCGCTCCTTTAAGTGATTCGAAGCAGCTTATAAATGAAATAAATAAATATCTTGTGTATTCTGTGTTTTTTGCATTTGGAGTAGCATTGCTGTTAAGTATATTGTTGTCGAGAATTCACGTGAGAAGGATTAAAAAGCTGCAGGAAGCAACAAGTCTTGTTGCTGTTGGAGACTACAGTGTCAGAGTTCACTCCTCGAACTTTGATGAGATTGGCGAATTAGCGAGTGACTTTAATTCCATGGTTGATCGTCTGCGTATTTCAAAGGAAGAGATAGATGCCTTAGAAAATCGACGAAGACAGTTCATGTCAGATGTATCTCATGAATTGAAAACACCGCTAACAACCATCAGCGGTGTTATCGAAGGACTCAATAATAATATGATACCTGAAGCAGAAAAAGGAAAAGGGATTACTCTTGTGAGTCAGGAAACGAAAAGGCTTATTAGGCTTGTGAATGAGAATTTGGATTATGATAAAATTCGCTCCAACCAGATAGTGCTGATGAAGGAAACAATTCAGCTTGGAGAAGTTCTGGAGATTATTCAAGAACAGCTTTATACACAGGCAGTCGAGAAAAATTTGGCAATCAATGTCGATGTGGCGGATGATATTTATATTTATGCCGATTATGACAGACTGATTCAAATTATTATGAATATCACGAAGAATAGTATTCAGTTTACAGATGCCGGCGAAATTTGGTTAAGAGGCAGAACGGATGAAAGTTATACAATAATAGAAATCAAAGATACAGGTATTGGAATGGACCCAGCAGAAATTGAAAATATTTGGAAGAGGTTTTATAAGGCTGATATTTCAAGAACGAATAATCCATACGGAGAGTTTGGGTTAGGGTTATCGATTGTAAAACAGCTTGTACAGTTCCATAATGGGAAAATTGAAGTAAGCAGCCAAAAAGGAGCAGGAACGAGATTTACGATTTATTTTCCAATATTTAAATAGGAGAGATGCTTCTGATTATGCTGGGTAGTAAGGTTTATGCTTAGCGTAATCAGAGCTTTTTTACTATCTGCAGCAACAGTAGGTGGAAATTCTCTATTTCGTCCTTAATTTTTCTAGGTCTATTAAAACTTTGTTAATAATTTATTCATATATAAGTTTTATTATATAAACATGAAATCAAAACAATAATTAATTTCTTCTTATAGATGATGCATAGTTGGTAATTATTATAGGAGGTATAAAACGATGAATGAGTTTGAAAAAAACAAAGAGAATATGAACGGAGAACAGGACTTTGAAAGCAAAAATGAGAGTGTGAACGAAGAACAAAATGTTGAAATGCAAAAAGAGCTCACAAACAATGCTGAGTTTACGGCAAGAAAGGAAGAAGACAAAGCGAATGATGAAGCAGTTGATTTAAACAAGCTGGAAGAAAATCCAATAGTAAAATCAGAGAATCAGGAGGATGACAGCCAAAATACAGGTATGTCCGACTTCGATAAGGCAGATGCGATAGCTCGTGAATATGAAAAAATGGCAAGTGACGCCGAGGAGGAAAGACTTGCAGCCCAAAAGCAGATTCACGTTCAGCAAACAATGGCAGCAGCTGCAACAGCTGAAGAGCCTTCTGGCAAAAGAAGCAAGGAGCGGCCGTCAGCAGGCAGTCCTAAATGGAAAGGGTTCTTTTCCTTGCTGGCAGCCGGTGTTGTCGGGTCTGCATTGACATTTGTTGCTGTTCCACATACGAATTTGCTTGATGGGCAGTATGAAAAGCTGGAACAACAGGTAGAGGAATTAAGTAGTAAAGTTGGCAATAGCAGCTCTAGCTCTAATAATATAACAGCACAGACTACATCAGCCCAAACTTCTGACAGTTCAACGTCCATTGCAGATATGGTTGAGTCCTCTTCTAAGGCAATTGTTGGAATTGTGAATGTTCAGCAACAAACAACGAGCCAATTTTCCCAAAGCACGTCCACTGACGTCGAATCAGGGTCAGGCTCTGGAATCATCTTTAAAAAGGATGATAAATATGCGTACATTGCTACAAACAATCACGTGATAGAAGGTGCGAATTCATTAGAGATCTCACTGTATAACGGTGATAAGACAAAAGGGAAATTAATCGGTGCAGATGCCCTTACTGACTTGGCTGTTGTCAGAATTGATGCGAAGTATGCTACGGATGTAATTAATTTTGGGGATTCCACTACACTGCGCCCAGGTGATCAAGTTTGGGCAATCGGTAACCCACTTGGCCTTGATTTATCGAGAACAGTTACACAAGGTATTGTAAGTGCGGTGGACAGAAGTATTACTGTTAACACATCTGCTGGTGACTGGGAGTTTAACGTAATTCAGACAGATGCGGCGATAAACCCAGGGAACAGCGGAGGTGCCTTGATTAACTCTGCAGGCGAGGTTGTCGGCATCAACAGCTTGAAAATCTCAGAGGATGGAGTAGAGGGGCTTGGCTTTGCAATACCAAGTAATGATTTGCTTCCAATCGTCAATGAAATCATTGAAAATGGCGAGGTAGAGCGTCCATATATCGGTGTCGGACTGGCAAGCTTAGAAGAAGTTCCGCAGATGTACTTGCAGGACCTTCCTGACTCTGTAACAAAAGGAGTTATGGTAACAAATATTGATTCTAACTCTGCGGCAGCTAAAGCAGGTCTTGAAGTACAAGATGTAATTGTCTCCATAAACGGAACTGAACTAGAAGGGTCTTCTGACTTGAGAAAATATCTATATACGAAAGTGGATATCGGCGATAAAGTAAAAATGGTCGTATATCATGATGGCAGTAAGAAGACAGTAGAGCTGACTTTAACGAGCAACAGCAGCAGCACTAATTAAGAGGCTTGTTTCATACTAAAAATCCCATCTGGTAAAATTACTAAAAATCAGATGGGATTTCTATTTTTGTTAATATTTTTGTAATATTTTTATGGTATGATGTATTTTATGTGGCAGTGGAATTGTCATATCTATTATGATAGTTTTAGTTTATTAAAATATAGTTTAGAGAGGACACAGGATGAAAAACAAAAAGATCATTTTACCCATTTTAGCAGTAGTACTAATAGCGTTGATCGTTGTTGCTGTTATTCTAGTTCAGAAGAATAACACAGTAGCATCTATCGATGGAGAAAAAATCACGCAAGATGACTTAAACGAGGCGTTGAATAAGCAATACGGGACATCTATCCTTGAGACTTTAATTGCTAATAAAGTAGTTGATTTAGAAGCGGAAAAAGAAAAAGTTAAGGTAACGGATAAAGAACAAGAGGACGAGCTTAACGAGCTTATTGAATCTTCAGGCGGCGAAGATGCTTTCAATGCTGCATTAGAAGCGAACGGTGCATCTAAAGCAGATATCGAAGAAGAGCTGTTGCGCTATTTGAAAATCAAAAAATTGCTTGAGCCAAGAATCGAAGTTACGGATGATGAAATCCAGGCTTACTTTGATGAAAACAAAGCAAGCTTTGACACTCCTGAGCAAGTAGAAGCAAGTCATATTCTAGTTGCTGACGAAAAAACAGCAAAAGAAGTGAAGCAAAAGCTTGATGACGGTGAAGATTTCGCTGATCTTGCAAAAGAATACTCAACTGATACAGCAACAAAAGAAAACGGCGGTGAGCTAGGATACTTCTCATCTGGCCAAATGGTTGAAGAGTTTGAAAAAGCTGCTTTCGCTATGGATGTAGATGAAATCAGTGATCCAGTTGAAACAACAAACGGCTGGCACATCATTAAAGTAACAGGCCATAAAGATGCAGTAGAAGCTAAATTGGACGATCATAAAGATGAAATTAAAGATACAGTGTTCGAGAGCAAAATGAACACAGAATACAGCACATGGTTGGAAGAAGTAAAAGCTGACTACGACATCAAGAACAACTTGGATACTGCTAGCACAACAAGTGCAAGCTAATGAAAAAAGCGACTTTCCTGTAAAAGGGAAAGTCGCTTTTTTATGCTTAAAGAGGATTGATATCCATATCTGGAAGCTGAAATGGATTAGTGCTGTTAATATGGTCCGGAAACAATATACCGTTTAAATGATCGATTTCATGCTGAAATATAATTGCTTCATAGTCTTTCAGTTTAATTTTTACTTCTTTCCCGTTAATATCATAAGCCTTCACTGTAATTCTTTTAAAACGGGGCACATAGCCAATGACAGGTCTGTCAATAGAGAGACATCCTTCGCTGTCAGGCAGGTATATCATGCTTGCAGAGTGGCTGATGATTTTTGGATTGATTAGCATATGCTCAAAGTTATTGCCATTTTCACCTTTAATAAAGGCCGCAAACATCCTTTTGTTAAGCCCGATTTGATTTGCGGAGATGCCGACACCGGGACGAAGCTTATACTTTTTAGCAAGGCTAGGGTCCTGGCTGTTTTTTAAGTATTGCAGCATGCACAGAAGCTCTTGTTTATCCTCCTCGGTTGGCGGCAGTGAAAGTTCAGGCATTTTCTCTCTGAGGATATCATCACCTTCTCTTACGATATCCTGCATCGTTATTACATATGATTGATTGTACTTGCTCATGTATTTAATCAACTCCATTATTGTCCTTTTATAGTCGAAAAACCATATAAGTAAAATAGCAAAAGAATGGATGGAAGTCTAATTCTAACTTACGGGATCATCATAAAAATAATGTCTGTTTTCTTCAAGTTAATTTACAATAAAAAATTACATAAATTATGAAACGAAGGAAAAGATAGGAGGGAAGGAAAATAAAGGAGGAAGCAATGTGAAAAAAATACTGGTAGTTGGATTGTTAACACTTAGTTTTATGATGCCTAGCTTTTTACATACAGCAAAAGCAGCTCCGGAGAACCCGCCGATAAACCATCAGGCGCCTGAGGAGGACCAAGCCTTCATTAAGAAGATGGCTGAGAGCTTAGGAATAAAAACAGACGGGAAAGACGGAGAAGCGCTAAAAAAGGAAATTCATGAGGTTTTAATTAAAAAAGAGGCAAGTAAGCTTGGTATTAAAACAGACGGAAAAGACATGAAGCAAATTGCTGCAGAGGTTCATGAAAAAAGACTGCAGGATGAAGCTAAAAAGCTGGGAATCAGCACAGAGGGCAAAGATCCACGCACGTTGATGAAAGAGTTATACGAAGCAAAGATTAAGCAAAAGGCAAAGGAATTAAATATTAAGACAGAAGGTAAAACACTTGAGCAGCTCAGTAAAGAAGTCAGAGAACAATTAATACTGTCAGAGGCAAAAAAATTGAACATTAAAACAGAGGGTAAGGATTTAAGAGCTCTTGCAAATGAAGTGAGAGAAGTCCAGATTACAAATGCCGCTAAGGAGCTTGGCATTGAAACGAAGGATAAAACACCGAAAGAACTGTTGAAGGAAATGATGATTAGTTACCCAGAAGAAGTGAAAAAGCTTAAGCTGCTGCCATTTCATGAAGGACCTATGATGGGGCATCACCATCGAGGCAAAGAAGCACGAGAGAATTAAATAACGATATTCTACAATACAGAGCTATAGACGCTGCTTTAAAGAGCAGCGTCTTCTCTATGGTTTATAGTGGAAAATTGTATTTTTATGCAAAATTAAAACAAATGATAAATGTACTATAAACCGGCAGAGAATAAGCAGTTTTTTAATAAAGGGAGTATTTGGAAGGAGAAACAGTGAGTGATTTGCGTAGTTTAATGCTATTTATCGACTAAATATTAAGACTATTATACCTGTGTTCTATATATTGAAATGATATGAAATACCTATTAACAAATCAGATTATCAACCCTAATATCTATTTTTGTAAAAAATATGCATAAATGAATGTTATTTTCGTTAATGATTAGTATTCTTATTTTACAGGGGTCTGTCTTTCATTCATTTTTGGTTAGAGAAATGAACAGAAGTCAGCTTAGATAAATTATCGAATAAGGGAGAAGCATTAGGAGGAATACATTTTGAAACAATATTCCAAACTACGAATTACCGAAAAAGATCAGAATATATACAACGCTTTGTGTGATTTGTATAAGGAAAAGAACGAGGAAGCTGGAATAGGTCCTACCGAGATTGGGATAAGAGTTGGCAGGGATTCGTATGATGCTTCTGCTTACTGTAATGCTTCACTTAAAAAGCTTATACATTTCGGGAAAATAGAAAAAGTGGAGAATGGAAAGTATAGACCGTTAATGGAGGAAGAATAAGTTTCTATTCAATGTGGGAGGATTTTGCGAAAGCAAAGTCCTCCATTTTTTTATATGTTGGATGTTTTTTTAAAATAGGATTGCAGTCCATTCAAATTATTGTATAATGAACGGAGTAAAATTAAACTTAAAGTTTAGTTTCAGTAAACTTTTATGACTTTGAGTTTACTATTTCTAAACAAAAAAGTAGGTTAAAAATATGGAAATAGGTAAAAAGATAAAGAACTTGCGTTTGAAAAAGGGTCTGACCCAGGAAGAGCTTGGGGAAAGGACAGATTTAAGCAAAGGTTATATATCACAGCTCGAACGAGATTTAAGCTCTCCTTCTATTGAAACATTCTTTGATATTTTGGAAGTGTTAGGCTGTTCTCCAAAAGAATTTTTTGATGATGAAGAGAGGAAGCAGAAGGTTGTTTATACAGAAGAGGATGTAACAGACTTTTTTGATGAAGAAAAAGGCTATCATATTCAATGGCTAGTACCGGAATCCAATGAAAAGGAAATGGAGCCAATAAAGCTTAGCTTTAGTAAAAAAGGTGAATTTAAAAAGTTTGAGCCTTCCCTGTCTGAAACATATGCCTTCGTTTTGGAAGGGGAAGTGCTGTTAAAGCTCGGAAAACAAGAATACAGAGCAAGACAAGGGGAGTCCATCTATTTCCATGCGACAGAGGAGCACCAGTTCTTTAACATCGCTGATGGTAAGTCCTCACTGCTGCTTGTAGCAACTGATTCTTACTTATAAATTTAGGAGAAAAGGAGAATATCATGCCAGGTGAATCTATTATAAGGTTTGAAAATGTAACAAAAGCCTATGACCAAAATACGACTGTGCTAGAGAATGTCAGCTTTGAAATAGAACGAGGCAAATTCTATACACTGCTTGGACCTTCAGGCTGCGGAAAAACAACAATTCTGCGCCTTATCGCAGGCTTTATGGAGCCGACTGAGGGGAATATTTACTTTAATGATAAAGTTATCAATAAAATTCCAGCGAATAAACGACAAGTAAATACGGTGTTTCAAGATTATGCGTTATTTCCTCATTTAAATGTTTTTGAAAATGTTGCCTTCGGTTTGCGCATTAAAAAGCTGAAAAAGCAGGAAATAGAGAAGCGAGTAAAGGACGCATTACGGTTTGTCAATTTAGATTCCTATGAGAATAGGGAAATAAGTGAAATGTCAGGTGGCCAAAAGCAGCGTGTGGCCATTGCGAGAGCTATTGTAAATGAACCGGAAATAATTCTTCTTGATGAGCCTCTTTCTGCATTGGATTTAAAGCTGCGCACAGAAATGCAGTATGAGCTGAGAGAACTTCAGCAAAGGCTTGGGATTACGTTTATCTTTGTCACACATGACCAGGAAGAGGCATTAGCAATGTCAGATGAAATATTTGTCTTAAATAAAGGCAAAATCGAACAAAGCGGCACACCTACGGATATTTATGATGAGCCGATTAATCGTTTTGTCGCTGATTTTATTGGAGAATCCAATATAGTCTCAGCGAGAATGGAGAAAGACTTTGTCGTTCATTTTGCAAGCAAAACATTTGAATGTGTCGACCAAGGCTTTAACCATAATGAAGCGGTGGAGGTTGTTATCCGTCCAGAGGATTTAAACATTACTTCACCAGATGCAGGAAAGCTTAAAGTAAAGGTAGATTCCCAGCTGTTTAGGGGAGTTCATTATGAAATTTGCGGATATGATGAGGATGGCAATGAGTGGCTTGTTCATTCCACTAAAAAAGTTGTTGTAGGGGAAGAAATTGGTCTTGATTTTGAAAAAGAGGCAATTCATGTCATGAGAATAGGAGAAACAGAAGAAGAGTTTGACAGACGCCTTGAGGCATATGAAGGTGCAAATGATGAAAAATAAGGCAAATTGGTATACGATTCCCTACTACTTATGGATTGCGTTGTTTGTAATTGCTCCTGTGGTGCTGATTGTTTATTATTCTTTTTTTGATATTGAAGATCAGCTGACATTCAGTAACTACGAAAAGTTTTTTACACCTGTTTACTTGAAAATGACGTTAAACTCCTTTTGGTATGCGTTTTTGATCACTTTTTTCTCCTTGATTATCGCTTATCCAACAGCATATATATTAACGAAGACTAAGCATAAGCAATTATGGCTGCTCCTTATTATACTGCCTTCATGGATTAACCTGCTTTTAAAGGCTTACGCATTTTTAGGGATTTTCGGAACATATGGTGCAGCAAACGAGGTGCTGGACTTCTTAGGAATTGGTAAACAGCAAATTCTGTTTACAGATTTCAGCTTCCTGTTTGTCAGTGTGTATATCTTTATTCCGTTTATGATATTACCAATCTTTAATGCACTAGAAAAGTTGAATCCTAGTCTTGTAGATGCGTCAAAAGATTTAGGTGCATCGAGCTGGACGACGTTCTCAAAGGTAATATTTCCATTAACAATAGATGGGGTCAAGTCAGGCTGCCAGGCTGTTTTTATTCCAGCATTATCTCTGTTTATGATTACAAGATTGATTGCCGGCAACAGAGTCATCACGCTTGGAACAGCCATTGAACAGCATTTCTTAATCACACAAGACTGGGGAATGGGTTCTACAATAGCTGTTTTCCTGATTATTATCATGATTGTGATTATGATGCTAACAGGTAGCAAGAAAGAGAGGGGGATAAGATGAATAAATTATCGAAAGTATCTGTACTATATTTAGTTTTCATTTTTATTCTTCTATATGCCCCAATCTTTTATTTGATTTTTTATTCCTTTAACAGCGGTGGTACAATGCATGATTTCCAAAGCTTCACTTGGAAGTGGTACAAAGAGCTGTTTCAAGACACAAGGCTGCTTGTGATTGTACTGAACACGATAATTGTCGCACTGCTGTCAGCATCGATTGCGACCATTATCGGTGTGTTTGGAGCAATCAGTCTTTCCATGATGAGAAGAAAACGATTAAGGAATACGGTGTTGTCCTTAAATAATGTTTTGATTGTAAGTCCTGATGTTATCATTGGTGCATCGTTTCTGATTTTCTTTACTATTTTAGGAATAAAACTCGGTTTTGTATCTGTTCTCTTGTCGCATATTGCCTTTTCTATTCCGATAGTGGTAATAATGGTGCTGCCAAAGCTTCAGGAAATGAGCCCAACCTTAATGGATGCAGCTTTTGACCTTGGCGCAGGCTGGAAGGAAGTTCTGTCGAAGGTTATTCTGCCATATATTGCTCCAGGTATCTATGCTGGATTTTTTATGGCGCTAACCTATTCTTTGGACGATTTTGCAGTTACCTTCTTTGTGACAGGCAATGGTTTTTCTACTTTATCTGTAGAAATATATTCATTGGCAAGAAGAGGAATTTCGCTTAATATCAACGCACTTTCTGCTTTGCTATTCTTTATTACACTGCTGCTTGTCATCGGCTACTATTTCGTTGCGAAGCGAACAGTCAGAAGGCATAAACCGGGGGTGAGCAAATGAAGGGGCTAATAAGAGGGCTGACAGCAGCTCTCATCTTATCAGCTATCCTAATGGCAGTTGTTCATCAAGTGAACAGCAGCAGAGGGTATGCGGGTGGAAATACGATAACGGTCTATAACTGGGGAGATTATATCGATGCGGACCTTATCGATAAGTTTGAAAAAGAGACAGGAATAAAGGTTATATATGAGACATTTGATTCAAATGAAGCGATGATGACTAAAATAGAACAGGGCGGCACGAATTATGATATTGCCATCCCTTCTGAATATATGATTGATAAAATGAAAGAGGAGAATCTCCTTCTCCCGATTGATCATACAAAGTTACCGAATCTCAAAAATATTGACAGCAGATTCATGAATTTATCATTTGATCCGGATAATAAATATTCCATCCCTTATTTTTGGGGAACAGTAGGTATAGTGTATAATCCCGAAATGCTCGGAGGGAAAAAGATAACTTCCTGGAATGACTTATGGGATAGTGACTTGAAAAACCAAATCATGCTTATAGATGGAGCAAGAGAAATAATGGGGATGAGCCTTAACAGCTTAAACTATTCTCTTAATGACAAAGATCATAAGCATTTGCGGGAAGCGAAGGAGAAGCTGGATACGCTGACTCCTAATGTTAAAGCAATAGTTGGGGACGAAATTCGTATGCTTATAGAAAACGAAGAAGCAGCGATTGGCGTACTATGGTCAGGCATGGCAGCTGAAATCATGTGGGAAAATGAAGAGGTAGAATATGTGGTTCCACAGGAAGGCTCTAATCTTTGGTTTGATAATATGGTTATTCCGAAAACAGCAAAAAATATTGATGGTGCTCATCAGTTTATCAATTTTATGCTTGATGCAAAAAATGCAGCACAAAACACAGAGTATGTTGGCTATTCGACGCCAAATAAAGCGGCAATGCAATACTTGCCGGAAGAAATTACTTCTGATAAACGCTTTTATTTAGATGAGGAAATGACATCGAAACTTGAGGTGTATGAGAATCTTGGGCAGCGGTCTTTAGCTGAGTATAATGATCTGTTCCTGGAATTCAAAATGCATCGCAAATAGTGACTTGGCTTTATGCCAAGTCATTTTTTTATGGAAGTAAATAAGTGGATGAAGTCTGGATTAGAAGAAAATACTAAGGGAAAAAGCGAGGTGTTTTTATGAGAAAAACATTATTACTTTTTTGTTTGCTCACCTTTTCCTGTGTGACTGCATATGCGGAGGGTGAAAAGCAGCAGGCAAAAAAAGAGCTTGCGATTGTCATTGATGATTTCGGCAACAATATGAAGGGAACAGAAGAGATGCTGAATCTGCCTGTGCCAATCACTGCGGCAATTATGCCATTTATGCCGACGAGCAAAGAGGATGCCATTAAAGCTCACAAAAAGGGGCATGATGTTATCATTCATATGCCGTTAGAGCCTAAGCAAGGTAAAAAAAGCTGGCTTGGTCCTGGAGCAATCACAACGAATTTAAGCGATGAAGAAATTAGAAAAAGAGTTGTCTCCGCCATTGAAAGTATTCCTTATGCAGTTGGGATGAATCATCATATGGGTTCAAAGGCTACAGAGGATGAAAGAGTGATGAGGATAATATTAGAAGAGTGTAAAAAACACGATTTATTTTATCTCGACAGCAAAACGACAGGGAAGAGCGTCGTAAAAAAACTGGCAGAGGAATTGCAAGTGCCTTATTTGGAGAACAATATGTTCTTCGATCACATTTATTCTAACCAGCATATCCAAAAGCAGGCAACAAGTCTTGTTAAGAACCTTAATAAGAAGGACGAGTATATTGCAATCGGCCATGTAGGCATTTCCGGTCCTGCTGTTGTATCTGTGCTGAAACAATATATTCCGTTATACCAAAAAGATGCCGAAATCGTGCCGTTGTCCACATTGGTAGACGGTTATGAATTGCTTGATACAGACTTGCCGTAAGAATAAGCAGCGGAGCAGCTGACCATCACGCTATGCAAAATTCACGCATATAACGCTGAAAAGCTGCGCCGTTTAGTTAAGCATAAACTATGAAATTGGTTTCATATCAACTAATAACTTATAAGAAATGACGGTTTTTTCAGATGATTGAAAAAAACTCCGCAAGCAAATTGCGGAGTTTCTTTACATATAAGCTTATTACATACTGCTGTCATCTTGATTCTTATTGATTCCTGATTCATCCATCTTTGCATCAAGCTTTCTTAATCTCTTAGCAGCAAAATCTTTTCCGCCAAGACCGAAGGCTAGTCCGAATGCAAGAGCTAGACCACCAAGGATAAGAGTGAATGCAGCTGTAACAATAGAAGAAGCAACACCTAATTGATCTAATGCCATAAAGATTGTAATGGCAATAATAGAGTACTTCGCTATGGAAGGAAGCAGTCTAAATGCCGCTCCATGAAGTAGTCCTGCAAGTGTGTTTTTCACAAGAACTCCGAGCCACAAACCTACACCAATAATTACAACAGCGGCAATGACTTGCGGCAAGTAAGCCACAACAGCCGTTGATAATGTAACTAAGAACTCAAGGCCGAGCAGATTTAATGCTTGGACTGCCATCAAGAAAACAACTAAAATTTGTGCAATTGAACCAATCAGGTTGGCAATGCTTGTAGAAGGTGCAATTCCTATCTTATGGACATAAGAATCGATTCCTAAGCCAGATAATAGGGATGAGACGATTTGTTTAATCCATTTACCAATCCATACGCCCAGCAATACAAGGAAGATTGCCACAGCAATGTTTGGAATCATTGTCAGTACATCATTCAGCATGCTTACTGCAGGCTGGGAGATTCCGTCTATATCCAGTTTCTCTAATGCAGAAATAACGACAGGAATCATAATGAAGATAAATACGATATTACCTACTATAGTAGATAGGGATGTTTTTTCAAATAACTTCGCCATTCCAAAGCGGTTAGCCAATGATTCTAAACCGACGCTTTGCAGGAAGCTTGTAATGATTGTGCGGACGATTTTTGCTGCAAAATAACCGACTAAAACAATCAACGCTGCTGCAAGAAGCTTAGGCAGGAATGCAAGAATATTTTGAAGCATGTTAGCAAATGGTTCTGAAACCCCGTATAAATCAAGTGCGCCTAAAACCGCAGGCAAGAAAAGAAGTAGTACAAAATAAAAGACGATATTCGCAATCTTGTCTATCAGGTTAGGCTGCTGTTGATTGTTGTCTAGTAATTTCCATTTGTTAAGTTTCTCATGGACTTTCAATGTGTTCCCTGACTTTTTAATCAAGTACTTTAAGCCAGAAGCAACCAGCCATGCAACCAATAGAATGATGGCAGCTTTTAGAATATTAGGGATTGCTCCAAAAATAGATGAGAGCATTGATACTAATGGTGATGTAATAACAGTTAAATTCAAGATGTTAAAGAAGAGACTGAATACATACACAAGTAGAATGTAAAATATTATTTTACTGATAATTTTTTCAGAAGAGTACTTTTTTGGTTTTCCTTCAGGAAAAATTTTATCATCGAGCTTTGTTTTCTGAAGTCCTTTATAAATGGCTTTCTCAATGATTTTTGCGATAATCCAACCGAGGATTAATACGACCACTGCCAAGAGAAAATCTGGCAATCTGTCTAAGTAGTTGTTCCATCCATTCCAATTTCCACTGTTATTTATCATATTATTCCTCCTTGTCATGACTTATTGTCCTTATTACCCGTCAGATTTGAGAATAAACTAAAAAGTTAGAAGGAAGGTTAGCTGAAATTGGAGTGGAAACAGAGAAGGTCTGCATTCTAGCTGCATAAAAAAAAGCGGATTTTCTCCGCTTGCTTATAATCCATCTTCTTCGAATCGGTAAATATCTTCATTGCTGCCGATGACAATCAGTGTATCGCCTTTATAAATTTTCTCTTCGGCAGAAGGGGAGACGATTGTATCGCCCTTTCGTTGAATGCCGATTATCGTACAGCCGAAATTGGCTCGAACATTTAATTCAAGAAGTGTTTGCTGGTGTACTTTCTCTGTGGCAGCTAATTCTACAATGCCGTGTTTATCTGACAGCTCAATATAATCAATCATTTTTTCAGAGATAACATGATGGGCGATTCTTTTAGCCATATCCCTTTCTGGATGGATGACTCGGTCTGCTCCTATCTTTTCTAGGACTCTTTTATGATAAGTATCTGCTGCTTTAACCCAAACTTGCTTCATGCCCATTTCTTTTAAAATCAAGGTTGTAAGTACGCTCGACTCAATGTCATCTCCCAAAGCAACAAAAGCATGATCCATGTTGCGGATTCCAAGAGTTGTCAGCGTTGCCTCGCTCATATTGTTGACCTGTACACAGTGCGTGGCAAACGGGCGGTATTTTTCGACCCTTTCCAGGCTTTGATCAATTGCCAATACCTCTGTTCCTGCCTCATGAAATTCTTTAACAAGACTCCCGCCAAAATTCCCTAGTCCAATCACCACAAATTGTTTTTTCACATAAGTTCCTCCGCTGCTTTTGTATTTGGACTATATTTTATCATAATGCTAGATATTTCCAAAGTTATGCAGAGACAAGTTAGCTTTTATGTACTTTATGGGTAAAGGGTATAAAAAGAAGGAGGATGCATAGAAACTATGAATTATAAAAATGCCCTTTTTATTTATAATGGCAATGCAGGCAAAAAGGAAACGGATGTACAGCTTCAAAGCTGTTTACCTGTGTTTGCAAATGAAATAGATCAATTGCATGTTTTTAAAACGAGCCGGCCAAAGCATGCTGCAGAAATATGCAGAGAGTATGGAGAGAAGGTAGATCTTGTAATTGTTCTTGGTGGAGATGGAACTATCCACGAATGCATAAATGGACTGGCCGGCTTACAGAAACGACCTGTGCTGACTGTCTTGCCAGGGGGGACATGCAATGATTTCAGCCGGACTTTAAATATACAGCAAAATTTGCAAAAAGCAGCCAAGGAGCTTGTTTCTAATGGAGAAGAAGAAGCTGTTGATATTGTTCAAACTGATTCTGCTTACTTCTTGAATTTTTGGGGGATAGGCATTGTTGCTGAAACATCAAATAATATTAGGGAAGAGGAGAAAAACGTTCTTGGAAAGGCGAGTTATGTTCTAAGTGCTATTAGAACCATCCAAAACACAGAGCCGAAAGAGCTTGTCATGAATATAGACGGCAAGGAAATACGTGAAAAGGCTGTTTTGGCAATAGTAGTGAATGGTAACTATATTGGGGGGAAACGATTGCCATTCTCCATTTCCTATAATGATGGAATGGTTGATGTTTTCCTTGTCAGGAATACAAATTTTCAGCTAGTAAAAGAGTTAAATGACTTGCGGAAAATTGACTTCGAAACAGATAAGGCGTTTATGGAGGAGGTTGTGTATATAAGAGGGAAACATATTAAAATAAGCTCTGAGCATTTTGTGGATGTGGATATGGATGGCGAGGTTTACACAAAAACACCAAGTGAACTGAAGGTTCTTCCTGGACATATTAAAATGCTGAAGCCAAAGTTAACATGAGAAAAGGCATCCTTTGAAAGGATGCCTTATTTTTTATTCAGATAAGTATGCTGTAAGCATCCATAGATGCTTCTCGATTTTTTCTGTTAATCCAATTGCGATATCATGTGTCACAGTATCGTCAAGCTCGTCAGCATGTCCCGCTAATGCTCTAAGTTGTGTATTGATGTGGCTGTAATCTTCTACAAGAGATTTCACCATTTCAGTTGCTGATAATTTTTCTGTGCTTTCTGATAGTGTAGAAGTTTCCATAAATTCTTTTAATGTGGAAACAGGCTTTCCGCCGATTGCCAATAAACGTTCTGCAAGTTCATCTACAACTTCTGCCGCTTCGTCGTAGAGCTCTTCAAATTTTTCATGTAATGTAAAGAAGAAAGGTCCTTTTACATACCAGTGATGCTGGTGAAGTTTTGTGTAAAGCACGCTCCAGTTTGCTACTTGTACATTTAATTCTTTTTGTAATTCAACTTTAGTTTGTAATCCCATTTTGATTAGCTCCCTTCGATTTATCATACTTTAATTATAACAAGTTTTAATTTAAAATCAATACTTAATTATAATTATTTTAATTTAGTTTTGATTTCAATTTACTGATGATTCTTTCTACTACTATCATATACAGGAAACATGTGGAAAACTAGTGTAAAACACATAAGTTCAAATAACTTTCAAATATCACCATTATTTTCTGCAGCTGTTAGAAAACTATACCCGGTTGCTGCTAGGATTTAAACAAGCAAAAAAGCAGCAATGAATGATTTGCTGCTTTTTTTGCTTTCTATTATATGGAAAGAGAGGGAGAGAACATATAGCTGCGATGATGATAGCGAATGCTGAAGATTAGCCCCATTGCCATCATATTCGTCATTAGCGAGCTTCCTCCATAGCTGATAAAGGGAAGCGGAATACCTGTAATAGGAAGGAGCTGGATTGTCATCCCAATGTTCTCAAATACATGGAACGCAATCATGCTAATAACACCGACACATATATAAATGCTGTAAGGATCATTAGATAGAAAGGCAGTTCTGATTAAATGATATATAAGCAGGAAATATAGAATAATTAGGATGCTTCCACCCACAAAGCCATATTCCTCTCCAATAATAGTAAACACAAAATCTGTATGCCTTTCGGGGATATAAACCTCAACGTTCCCATAGCCCTTTCCTGAAATAAGACCTGAGCCTATTGCCTGCAGAGACCAGACGAGCTGGAGACCGGAATCTCCTGCTTCAACAGGATCAAGCCATGAGTCAATTCTGGCAAACTGATACTGGTCGATGCTTAAGTATTTAGCGAGAAGGCTTCTGCCGAAAACAGCTAAATACATCACAAGCGCCCCGAAGGAAATAATGGAGCTGTATAACGGAATAATGATCTTCCAGGTAATGCCTGAAACAAGAACCATCCCTGCGACGATGGCAATTAAAACTAATGTCGTTCCAAAGTCTTGTACAATAACAAGTCCTATTGGAATTCCTGCCGTAAGGCCTATTTTACATAAAAGGATAAGGTCTGTTTTTAATGAAGTATAAACTGTCTTTTCATGATGGTCATGGATAACCTTTGATAATGCCATAATCGTGAATACTTTCATATATTCCGAAGGCTGGATGCTGCCAACAGATGGGATGACATACCAGCTTTGAGCGCCGTTTCGTTCTGGAGTGAAATCGGTGATCGGTGCAAAAACGAGTCCTAGAAGAAGGGCGATTCCGATTCCGTATAAAATCCACGTCAGCTTTCTCAACTGGTCATTATCAAAGCAAGTAATAACAGCGATAGCGACCGAGCCGATCACATACCACATAATTTGTGAGGGCAGATAATCTTTGTCTGCACTGTATATCGACACACAGCTTGTCAAACAAAACAGCAGCAGCAGCAAACATAATGTCCAATCAACTTTATCTGAAACACTGTTGTTTCTTCCTCTCATAAGCAAAACTCCTTATAAATAACTGGAAATGAATTGCAATTATTAAGACGGTTACAAGGGACTAATAGTTTCCATTTTTTTATATTGGCAAAAAATATTTAACTTTTGCTTAAGTGAAAAAAATAACGCCTCATTAGAAATTGGGAAGTCATTCTAATGAAGCGTCTGGCTTTACATAATATGTTTGAGGAAGGCACTTGCGATGCCAAAATAAATAAACAAAGAAAAAATATCATTTAATGTAGTAATAAGTGGACCTGAAGCTACTGCCGGATCAATCTTAAAGCGATACAAAATCAGCGGAATGATTGTACCAGACAGTGTTCCGATAATAAGTGTAAAGAAAAGGGAGCATCCAACCACAAATCCTAAGACAGGATCTCCTTGCCATACATATGCTATTAATGTGATGATTATGCCACATGTTGCTCCAATTATAAGGCCGACAAGCAATTCCCTGAAAATTACCTTAGTAACAATCTTTTTATTAATTGTATTAGAAATTAATCCGCGAACGATAACCGCAAGCGATTGTGTGCCAGTATTACCGGTCATTCCGGAAATCATCGGCATGAAAAAGGACAACGCTACAGCTTTACTGAGAATATCCTCATAAGAACTGATAATGCTGCCTGACACTATGCCGATAAACAGGAGCAAAATAAGCCAAGGCAGTCTGCGATATGCTGCAACATGAGCTTTCGTATCGAAGTCTATATCCTTACCGCCGGCAGATAATTTTTGAATATCTTCATCAGCTTCCTGGATAACAACGTCAATAATATCATCGACGGTAACAATACCCATCAGCATGTTTTCATCATCAACAACAGGAATGGCTAAGAAATCATATTTCTGGATGATATGAGCAACTTGCTCTTGGTCCTCAGCAACAGAAACACTGATTACCCGCTCATACATAATGTCCCTGATTTTATCCTGCGGCTCTGCAATTAATAAATCCCGGTAAGATACTACTCCAACTAATTTCCGTTTTTGATCAATGACATAAAGATAGCTTAATGTTTCTGCAAAATCAGCAAAGCTCTTAAGCTTATCGACTGCTTCTCTTGTCGAATAATAATCGCGTATCCAAACAAAGCGGTTCGTCATTAGTCGGCCGGCTGTTTCATCCGGGTAGTTCATTAAGTTTTGGACGATGATGGACTCTTCTTTTTTCATCCCCGAAAGCAATTGTTCCGTTTTTTCCGGTGAAAGTTCATTAAGAAGGGATGCGAGGTCATCGTTGTCCATTAAATCAAGAACCTTCCCTGTCTTTTCAATGCCAAGTTTATTCAATATATCAAGCTGCTCTTCTTTATTAACCTCTTCGAGCAGGTCTGCTAACAAATCTGTATTTAGATAAAGGAGAAAGTGGGTCCTATGCTTATCGGGGAGTGATTCATAAATTTGAGCAATGTCGTATGGCTGAAGCTCATCAACAATTGTCTCAAATTCTGCTTTTTTATTTTCTTTCAGTGTTTTAATAATGTGAAGTGTGATTTGATTGTCTGACATGTTTTGTATCATACTTCCCACTCCTTTCCGCCAAAGTCATAGTTGTTTATACCCTGTACTATTATATGAAATAAACAACAAGAATGAAATGGATATTTTTTTACCATCGGGTTGTAAAAAGTATGTTAAGTTTTCTGACAATTAACTTGCTGTCAAATGAGATTGAGTTAATATTATCTTATAAAAGTTAATTTAATTATGTTACTTTCGTATATCCTTAATAATTGGTTTAAGGGTCTCTACTTAGAAACCGTAAATTTCTAGCTACGAAAAAACAGGCATTTTCAGCTTGTTTTTTCGTAGCTTTTTATGTGTATAGGGGGAAAAGGACAATGACGACAATATTAATCAAGAATGCACAAATCGTAACGATGAATGGGCAAGAAGAAATAGTAACCGGGGATATATTAATTGAAAATGACCTTATCAAGGCAATTGGACCAGAAATTGATGCTAGCACTGCAGATAAAATAATAGAGGCGGCAGGACATACGGTAATCCCAGGATTTGTGCAAACACATATTCATTTATGTCAGACCTTATTCAGGGGCAAGGGAGATGATTTAGAGCTGATGGATTGGCTGCGCAAACGAATCTGGCCACTAGAAGCTGCTCATGATGAGGACTCAATTTATTACTCAGCAATGCTGGGGATCGGTGAGCTGATGGAAAGCGGTACAACAACAATTGTCGATATGGAGACCGTTCATCATGCTGATTATGCTTTTCAGGCAATCGCCAAAAGCGGAATCAGGGCGGTTTCAGGGAAGGTGATGATGGATAAGGGCAGCGAGGTGCCAAAGGCTCTGCAAGAAAAAACGGCAGACTCTATCCAGCAAAGTGTGGATTTATTGGAAAAGTGGGATCAATTTGATGGAGGAAGAATAAAATACGCCTTTTCACCGAGATTTGTTGTGTCCTGTACAGAGGAACTCCTCAAAGAAGTAAAGGTGCTTTCAGATAAGTATAATGTGCTTGTACACACACACGCATCTGAAAACAAAACAGAAATTGAAATTGTTCAAGAAGAAACAGGAATGAGGAATGTAGTCTATCTTGATCATCTCGGCCTGGCCAATGAGCGGCTGATATTGGCTCACTGTATTTGGCTTGATGAAGAGGAAAAGAGGATTATAAAAGAAAAAGGAGTTCATGTAAGCCACTGCCCAGGCTCTAACCTAAAGCTGGCATCAGGTATTGCAGATACCCCTGAGCTCCTGTGTAATCATGCCTCAGTAAGCCTTGGTGCAGATGGAGCTCCATGCAATAATAATCTTGATATGTTCAATGAAATGAGATTAGCTGCATTAATCCAAAAGCCAATTCATGGTCCGACAGCAATGGATGCAAGAACAGTATTTAGAATGGCGACAATCGGCGGCGCAAAGGCAGTAGGATTAGAGAAAGAAATCGGAAGCATTGAAGTGGGGAAAAAAGCAGATATAGCCATTCTCAATTTACAAAACTTCCACACATATCCTTCTTATGATGTAGATCCAATATCGAGGATTGTCTACTCAGCAACAAGAGCTGATGTAGTAACAACAATAATTGACGGCAGAATCGTAATGGAAAATAAAATAATGCGAACAATAGATAAACCGCTCATTTTGAAGGAAGCAGATAGCAGCATAAAAAGATTATTGAAAAAAACGAATATTGTGTAGGGGTATCCCATCATAAAACCGTCTCTTTTATTGAGGCGGTTTTTTAAAATAAAATTACATCTATATATCATTTTTTATATTCCTTCGATAATTATATAAAACAACACAGATACCTTGTATAATGTAATGGAAAATGGCTTGCTGCTGTATCAATCTACGTATATTAGGAAAGCATACAGGGAGAAATTAAAATACTCCGAGACAGTTTACATATTTGTTTTTGACGAAAATCATTTAGAAGCTATTTAAGTTTGTTTTTGATAAACTAAATGGGATAAAAAGTATCTATTATTTTTGCTTAAAGGGTTTGGGGGGTACTTTATGAAAAAAGGCAATCATGATATCCGGGATGTAGTGTATATTCATCTTCATGAAAAGGAACGATTCGTCCTATCATACGGAATTGAATTTTACGAATTTTATCAATTTTTATCTGAATCGATTTCATCAATCTTACTTATGAAGCATCAGTTTGATGACGGAGAATTACATACACACACAATGTTTGAATATGTTTCTGACCAAAAAATTGCAAAGCTTGCCAAAGAAGATGTTTATGGTTACGGTGACTTTGCGTGGATCGATTTTGAGGAGACAGAGGCATTAGATGTGCTTGATGGGCAAACAATTGCGGAGCTACTATATCTTGCTCATAAAAGAGACCATTTAAGGGCGCCGTTCTATCAGCATCTCAACAACCAGTTTGTATATTTAGCTCATGATGACGGCTGGTTCAATAAGACATATTATAAAAACCTTCCTGTATTTTATTCCTTTTTCGGTGAGGTGTTAGGACAGAAACTGAACCGTTTGAAGGCAGACAAAACTTTGTTTGGGGTAAAAAAGAAGCGGGTATATACACCGCTGAGTCAGCAAGGAGTTCTGCTTTTAAAGGGTTTAATGAAAGAAGGAATGGTCATTTCCATTCAAAAGGCAAGCCAAAACCGGCTTCGGATTGAAATCCCTATATGGGTCATCGGTGATTATCTGAATATGGATAATATGTACGAAGAATATGAGAAAAAAAGCAAACAAAGCAATTATGATGCAAAGCTAATTTATGATAAAAGAACAAAAGAGTGGGAGGTTATCATTAACTAGCTAGAAAGTGGTGAATAGTTTTGAGCAACTCGATTTCGGAAGCTTTTCCCCAGCCGCTTGTCAGAATGCTGTTTAAAGAAAGACCAAATCGCTTTATTCTTACATGTCTGCACGAAGAAACAAACTCTATCGAGACTGTTCATTTAGCTGATCCTGGCAGATTGAAGGAACTGTTAGTCAAGGATACGGTCGTATATGTGCTCCCAAGTACAAATCCTAACAGGAAAACTAAATGGACTGCCGTGCTTGTTGAGCATGAAGGGATATTTGTATCTGTTAATACGACATTTCCTAACAAGCTGATTGAAAAAGTGTTGAAAAGCAGTGCGCTTCCCGAGCTTAACACGTTTAAATGGGTGAAATCAGAGTTTGCTTATGGCAATTCCAGATGGGATTTTATGCTGCAGAATGAAAAAGGCGAGGGGCTTTTGCTTGAAGTGAAAAGTGTCACACTTGCAGAGGGGAAGATCGGAATGTTTCCTGATGCTGTAACAGCACGAGGGGCTAAGCATGTTCAAGAGCTTGCAGCAATAGCGAAGGAAGGGACATGGAATACGGCTATATTATTTGTTGTCCAGCGGGAAGATGTTGATTTAGTTACATCTGCAGCACATATTGACCCCTTCTTTGCAGAATCACTCATCCAAGCTGAACAGGCTGGTGTGAGGCTGTTGGCATATACATGCAAGCTGTCTCTGGAGGGAATCCATCTTGATCGCCCGATACCTGTTGAGCTCGATAAAAAAATGCTTGCTGTTAACTAACTTTGACAGCTTAATTTAGTGTATAATCAACGTTGATGAAAAATGAAAAAGATAGAGGATGGTGCTTGGTGTGCTTTGCATTAAGCTTAAAAGGGAAGCTGGTGAAAATCCAGCACGGTCCCGCCACTGTAAATGACTGCTGTTCTTGCAATGATGCCACTGTAAACATATGGGAAGGCGCAAGGAAGCAATAGTCATAAGTCAGGAGACCTGCCATCCATCTATACACCTTAAAATGCCTACGAGGATAGGATGGTGTGGAGCGCGATTTTTATAATGAAAGTCCTTCCCGGAGGTTGTCCAATGGGACCTTTTAAAGCTGCCACACTCTTTTGCTAAAAAAGTGTGTTTTTTTATGGGTTCTAATCTATGAGGACAAGCCCCTTTTTATTTTTCCAAACAAATAAAGGGAGGAAATAAAATGAAAAAGTATTATTCATTATTTTGCGGAGCGTTAATGGCGTGTTTAGTGTTGGCTGGATGCGGACAAGCTTCTGACAGTGAAAGTAATGACAAGCAGAAATCTGAACAAGCAGAGGCAGAGTTTCCTGTTACTATTACAGATGCAGTTGATAAAGAGGTAGTCATTGAAGAAGATCCTCAAAAAATCGTTTCCTTAATGCCAAGCAACACAGAAGTAGCTTTTGCATTAGGCGTGGGAGATGAAGTTGTTGGTGTTTCTGAAAGTGATGATTATCCAGAAGAAACGAAAGATATCGAAAAAGTAGTGGGGATGGAGCTTAATGTGGAGAAGATCCTTTCCTTAGATCCTGATTTAGTGCTTGCACATGAATCAGTCGCTGACACATGGGCAGATGGACTGCAGCAGATGAGCGACGCTGGGATAGATGTACTTGTCGTAAATGATGCGACTGATTTTAATGGTGTTTATAACAGTATTGAAATGATTGGTAAAGCAGTTGGTGAAAAAGAGAAAGCTGAAGAAATAGTTCAAGATATGAAGGATGACATTGCCTCTATTAAAGAAAAGGCTGCAAGCATATCTGAAAAAGACAAAAAGGATGTGTATGTAGAGGTCAGCCCTGAACCAAGTATTTTTACAACTGGAAAAGATACATTTATGCAAGAAATGATTGATACCATTAATGCAACAAATGTTATCAAGGAAGCTGGCTGGGTTCAAGTTGACCAAGAGGCAGTCATTGAGGCAGATCCAGATGTAGTTATAACTACTTATGGCGGCTACTCACCAGATCCGGTCGGACAAGTAACAAAAAGGGATGGCTGGGATCAGGTAACGGCAGTAAAGGATAAACAAATAGTGGAAGTGGATGAAGATCTTGTATCACGTTCTGGCCCAAGGCTGGCACAAGGGGTAGAGGAATTTGCGAAGGCAGTATATCCGGATGTATTTAAATAAAACAAAAGCGGCTTATTTTTTGGCCGCTTTTTTTCTCATCATCGCACTTTTTTTAGGGATATCCATTGGAACGGTTTCTGTGTCTTTCTTAACGATCATCAAGATATTCATAAATTCAGTCAGTCATACAGAAGTATTTACAGTAGATACGATGCAAGCCAACATCGTTAGTAATATTCGTCTGCCTCGTGTTATCCTAGCGGGCCTTGTTGGTGCAAGCCTTGCAATTGCAGGCTGTGCTTTTCAAGGATTGCTGCGCAATCCGTTGGCAGACCCGTATACTCTCGGTGTATCCTCAGGTGCCTCTGTTGGTGCTGTGGCAACCTTGTTTTTTCATATTACCATTCCCTTTTTAGGGAGCTATACGTTGCCTGTGCTGAGTATTGTGACCGCTTTTTTAACCGTTTTTCTGGTGCTGTTATTTGCAAAAAAGCTGGACCCTGCTATGAAGGTAGAAACGATTATACTGACAGGCATTATTTTCAGTTCCTTTTTAGGAGCTTTTATTTCCTTGTTAATTGCGTTAACAGGAGATGAGCTAAGACAGATTATTGGCTGGCTGCTTGGAAGTGTTTCAATGAGGGGATGGACGTATATTCAAATGTTCCTGCCCTTTTTTATCATTGGCTGTTTGATTCTTTTATTGCAAGGCAGGGAGCTTAATATATTGGCATTCGGGGAAGAAAGAGCACAGCATTTAGGAGTGCAAGTAAGGTTTAGGAAAATGACCATTATACTTGCCGGCAGCATGCTCACAAGTGCTGCTGTTGCAGTATCTGGGACAATTGGCTTTGTTGGGCTTGTTATCCCACATTTAGTCAGGATAGTGGCTGGAAGTAATCACCGTCATGTACTGCCGCTGTCTATATTCGTTGGCAGCGGATTTTTAATCTTGGCAGATTTATTGGCAAGATCGATAATTTCCCCGGCGGAGCTGCCAATCGGTGTAATTACAGCCCTTTCCGGAGCTCCTGTATTTGCCATTTTGCTGTTGAACTATAGAAAGAAAGGGAGGTAAGACGATGCTGGAGGCAAAAAAGCTGTCATTTCAATATGGAGAGAAAAAAGTGTTAACGGATATTACTTTTTCTGTACAAAAAGGGGAAATGCTTGGCATACTCGGCCCGAATGGCAGCGGAAAAACAACTTTATTTAAGCTGATAAGCGGGATTGTTATACCTAATGCTGGGGAGCTTTTTATTAAAGGCAGAAAAGTCTCCGAATATAAACAAAAGGAATTTGCCCAGATCGTTTCTACCCTTTCTCAACAAACCGCAGAGGCATTTTCTTATACTGTCGAGGAAATCGTTTCAATGGGCAGATATGCACATCAAAAAGGCTGGATGCAAGGATTATCAAGGGAGGATAAAGCTGTCATTCATAGCGCAATGGAACAGACAGGCATCAGCCATTACAGCAATACCTTGATTGGTGAGCTGTCTGGAGGGGAAAAGCAAAGGGTGTATTTAGCGCAATGCTTGGCACAGGAGCCTGAAATTCTCCTACTTGATGAACCGACTAACCATCTTGATCTTTCCTTTCAAAAGGAGCTGCTTGAATTATTAAAAGAGTGGAGCAAAAAGCGGGGCTTGACGGTTGTTTGTATTTTTCATGACTTAAATTTGGCTAGTCTATATTGTGACAGGCTATTATTGCTTCATAACAGCGAGATTGAAGCAGACTCGCACCCGCGGAACGTTCTTCAAGAGGATAAAATAAAAAAAGTATACGGCACAGATGTGATAAGAGCACAGCATCCGCAAGTGCCGGCGGCGAACCTTGTGCTCTCTCTTAGAGAAAGCAGTGCTGATTTGCAAGAGGAAGTTGGCGAAGCTAATTTGACCCTCTCTAAAGAATACATAGCCATTACAACCGATATTCCACTGAAATCATTATCTTCTGGTGTGACAGGAGCAGGGATAGGCTGGCACAAATATTTTATTAACCGTCATGTGAATAAAGACTACAACTGTGATGATTATAAAATGGAGATGAATGATTATCTCGTTAAAAACGGGTTTTTGCCAAGTGAAACGGTTGCGATGATGACAGCGGTTGAGCTGGAGGATACTGCTTACCGCAAATATCAGGCAGGTGCCACCAGTCTTTTCTTCGTCGTTACTGCCAGTGTCGGCAATCCGGCGGATGCAGCTTTGAGTGAGCAGCACTCCTCACTCATTGTCCCGGGCACGATTAATATTTGGATATTTATAAATGGCGAGCTGTCTGAGCAAGCATTTCTGCAATGTGCGATGACGGCAACAGAGACGAAAGCAAGCGTACTTCGGAACAGACAAGTAACTGATCCTGCTACTGGCACGCCTGCAACGGGAACTCCCACAGACAGCTTGCTTGTTGCTGCTACCCAAAAAGGCAAATTTCATGAATTTGGCGGCAACATTACAGATTTAGGGAAAGCTGTTGCTAAAGGAGTTTATGAGGTAATGACGATGGCTTTGGATAAAAGGCAAAATAGGAAGACAGCTTTAGAAAGAGGGATGAAATGAAAATTTATACGAAAACAGGAGATAAAGGCCAGACACATATCATTGGCGGAAGAGCTTATAAAGATGATATCAGAGTGGAAGCTTACGGCACAGTGGATGAAGCGAATTGCTTCGTTGGCCAGGCCATTTCTTTGTTAGTGGAGGATATTTATTCAGATGTAAAGGCGGATTTAGAAAAAATTCAGCATGAGCTTTTTGACTGCGGTGGAGATTTAGCTAGCATAACAAAAAACAGGCCGTTAAAGTTATCGGAAGAAGCTGTTTTGTATTTGGAAGAGCGCATCGATGATTTAATGGAGGAAGCGCCGCCGATTGAACGGTTTATTCTGCCAGGGGGAACAGCTGCGGCCAGTGCCATCCATATTGCCCGAACAGTAACAAGAAGAGCGGAGCGGTGTGTTGTTACTTTAATGAGGGAAGAGGAGCATGTCCCTGAATTGCCCTTAAAGTATTTAAACCGTTTATCTGATTATTTCTTTGCATTAGCGCGAGTCATTAATTTTCGCAGCAATGTAAGTGATATAGAGTATGTCAGAAGTGCCAAGGTTTTTCGCGGAGAAAATAAGAAAGAAGATTAAAGGCTTGGCAGCCTGTCTTAGATGACCGATAAATAGCCTATAGAAATTTCTTTGAATAAGCTGCATTTACATGGCTTGTGACATAATTTATTACAAAAGCATGCGCAAATTTTACAATTTGATAAAAAGCAGCGCTAGTCCATGATTCCTCTTTTGAAGATAAGGGTGTAGTGGTAGAATAACAAGTGTGTGTCTTTAAAATATGGAGGTACGAATTATGAAAAAGAAAATTGGTTTACTATATGGCGGAAAATCCGCTGAACATAGAGTCAGCATGCAAACTGCCTTGGCTGTTATAAAAGCCTTGGATACAGATAAATTTGATATTCATCCAATTTACATAACAGAGACGGGTGAATGGATTAGAGGAGAACAGCTTACTGGGCCTGTAGAAACAGTGAAAGAATTAGAGTTTAAAAGACAGGAAGGGCTATCAGGAACAGTTCTTTCTCCTGACTTGTTCCAAGCTGGTGACACTCAGCTTGATGTTATTTTCCCATTGCTTCACGGACCGAACGGGGAAGACGGAACAGTGCAAGGGCTGCTTGAGCTGTTGAATCTTCCTTATGTAGGTAATGGTGTATTAGCATCATCTGCTGGTATGGATAAGGTAATCATGAAGAATATCTTTGAGGTAGCCGGATTAAACCAGGTTAAATACACTTCTTTCATTCGAAGTGAATGGCAAAGTGAAAAAGAAGCAGCCTATACAAAAGTAGAACAAGACTTAGGATATCCATGTTTTGTGAAACCAGCTAATTTAGGCTCAAGTGTAGGCATCAGCAAATGTACGTCTCGAAATGAGCTGGATGCTGCGTTTGAAGAAGCATTCCAATTCGACCGCAAAATCATTGTGGAAGAGGGCGTTACAGCAAGAGAAATCGAAGTGGGTGTTCTTGGCAACGATTTCCCAGCAGTGTCTGTTGCTGGGGAAATCGTTCCGAAGAAAGATTTCTATGACTATAAGGCGAAATATGAGGATGGAAATACTGGTCTAATCATCCCGGCAGAAGTGTCAGAGCAAGAATATGCAGCAATTAAGGAAGATGCAATTAAAGCTTTCAAGGCACTAGATTGCTCTGGTCTTGTTCGTGCTGACTTCTTCTTGACAAAAGACGGCAAAGTTTATATAAACGAAGTGAACACAATGCCTGGCTTTACTCCATTCAGCATGTTCCCATTGTTATGGAAGCATACAAATGTTGAATATGCAGCTCTTATCGAAAAGCTTGTAGACTTGGCAGTAGAAAGACATGAAGAAAAACAAAGCATCAAATATACTTTTTAAGGGTAAGGGCATATTTGAAAGAAGACAGCCCGCCCTTTAAAGAAAAAAGGAGGCATTTTTTAACTGCCTCTTTTTTTTGCCAAACAATAATCTACCTAAAAAGGAGGAGACTGCTATGATCCGGAGATCTTTGCAACAAGCAGCAGATATGATTGGACCAGATGCAACTTTAAGTTCAAGCGATATTGGAGAAGTCATCATTCATGGGGTGACAATTGATTCAAGAAAAATACAGCCAGGCAACCTTTTTATCCCCTTTAAAGGAGATAAAACAGATGGTCATAAGTATGTTGAGGCTGCTATTCAAAATGGGGCAGCTGCGTCCTTTTGGCAGAAGGATGTTCCAAATCCCCCCGAGCATTTACCGCTTATTTTTGTGAGCGACCCGATGACTAGCATCCAGAATCTTGCAAAAAGCTACCGTCATGAACTGGATATAAAAGTGGTTGGTATAACAGGAAGCAATGGGAAAACGTCTACAAAGGACATTACTACTAATCTCCTGTCATTGAAATATAAAGTGCAAAAAACAGAAGGTAATTATAACAACCATTTAGGACTTCCTCTAACAGTGCTGAGCCTAGAGGAAGACACAGATGTGGCTGTGCTGGAAATGGGCATGAGCGGCCGGGGAGAGATTGATTTCCTGACAAAATTGGCTGAACCTGATGTTGTTGTTATCACTAATATTGGAGAATCCCACCTGCAGGATCTTGGTTCAAGAGAAGGCATTGCTGAAGCGAAGCTGGAGATTTTGAATGGGTTGAAAAAGCAAGGCAGAATTGTTTACTTTGGTGATGAACCGCTGTTGGCTGAAAGAATACCGACTTTTGATAAACCTGATGCTGCTATATGTTCTTTCGGCTTAGAAGATAAGAATAGTCTTTATCCGTTTGAAATAGAAGAAAGCAGTACAGGCAGCAAATTTAAGATAAACAAAAGTGATAAGGAGTTCAGCCTGCCGATATTAGGGAAGCACAATATCCTCAATGCATTGGCAGCAATGCTTGTAGCAGATTATTTTGATATCAGCTATGAGAAAATGGATGAAGGGTTCCAGAATTTAAAGCTGACTAATATGAGAATGGAGCTTTTAGAAGGGCAAGGTGGCCTGAAAGTCATTAATGACGCTTATAATGCCAGCCCTACAAGCATGAGAGCTGCTATAAATGTACTGCAAAGCCTTCCTGGCTTTAAGCAAAAAGTTCTAGTACTAGGAGATATGCTTGAGTTAGGACCAGATGAGGCAACATTCCATTACGAAATTGGCGAGGAGATTGATGCTGCGGCAATTGATTATGTTTTCACGTTTGGTGAACTGGGCAAGCATATTGCACAAGGAGCAAAGACAGTATTTGCAAATGAAAGAGTTCAATCCTTCCTAGACAAAAGCGAATTGATTCAAGAATTGAAAAAAGTTGTTGATGGCGAAACAGCAGTCTTAGTTAAAGCATCAAGAGGAATGAGGCTGGAAGAGGTAGTAAAAGCTCTCCAGTAAGGTTTTTGAGTTAACAAGACAGGGAACAAAGGAATCTAGATGATTCTAGTTCCCTTTTTTGGTTTTAAATAGAATCGCAGAAGATATAGTGTAATTTACCATTAAATAGTGTAAAATGTAAACAAAACAATTGGTGGTGTTATCATTGACTGCTTGTTTATGTATTCACGGTTTTACCGGGGCTCCTAATGAGGTGGAGCCATTGGCGGAATTTTTAGGAGAAAACACAGATTGGGAATGTGCTGTACCTGTTTTACCTGGTCATGGTGAGCTTTTGCAATTAAGAGGAGTTCCTTTTAATGAATGGATAAGTTGTGCGGAAAGAGCATTGGAGGATTTATTGAAGAGGCATAAGGAGGTTTATGTAATCGGTTTTTCCATGGGAGGAATGATTGCAAGCTATCTAGCTGCCCATTATCCTGTAAAGAAGCTGGTACTGTTAAGCGCCGCTGCTTATTATATTAATCCACGGCAGTTGGGTGCAGACATCATTAGTATGTGCAAAGATCTTTATAGTGGGAAATTGCTTCAAAATGAACTGTTTAACCGCTATTCTTATAAAATCAAAACAACTCCCATTTCTGCGACTATCCAATTTAGAAAGCTTGTGCGGCATATTAAGCCGTTGCTTGAAACTATCACTATTCCTACGTTTATAGCCCAAGGAGAAAGTGATGGAATCGTCCCACTAAAGAGTGCGGAGTACTTATACGAAACCATTAAGGCAAGAAAGAAAAAGATTATGTATATGAAAGATTCCAAGCACTTAATCTGTCATTGTAAGGAAAAGCAAGTCCTTTTCTCTGAAATATTAAGCTTTTTATCATGAAGAAAAGGACCTTCCCTTTTCTGATAAAGTATGGAAGAATCTAGGATTAATATCCTATTTTTGTATGTGGAAACGAAAGAAAATTAGCTGTTTTTTTAATGATAGCAAGCCTTGAGCTCCATTTTAAAACCGAGAAAGAAACTTGGCTTTTGAACTTCCACATTATTGCAAACCGATATTGTAAGTGATAAGATTATTTCTAAAAGTATTATGAAAATAAATGAAATGGTTATACTGAAAAAGGCACAATAAACATATTCAAATAAAAAGCAGTCAAATAGAGAGAAATTATTCAGCATGGCAGATGCTTTGCATCCTCTTTATGGAGGAGATGTTTGCAAATTGTGCCCAAAATTTCTCTGTCTTTGGCTGACTTTTCAGTTTTAGCTAGCTATAAAAATTATAGAGTCATTTGAAATATTTCTCCTATTAACTTGGTTGAAAAGTATCTCATACTTGAGAAAAAAAGCATATAGCCTCGGAGTTTCTCCTTATAATTTTAAGTGATGATTATAATCCACAAAAACTTATGCATTCATAAAAAATATACGTAGTTTATTGTAATTATTAACTGTTTGGGGAAAAAACGGATAAGTGGACGGGTCAAACCATTTTTTATATGTTTCATTGATGGTAAAAAGGGGTACATACAATGGTTATTATTGGGGTAGACCATTATACCGTGGATATTTTTAATGACTAGAAGGAGATTGAATATATTGGTTAAGTTTCAAGATTTAGGCATCAGTTCTGCGACAATGAAAGCTTTAAATAGAATGGGGTTTGAGGAAGCGACTCCTATTCAAGCCGAAACAATTCCGTTGAGCCTTCAAAATAAGGACCTTATCGGTCAGGCGCAAACAGGAACAGGAAAAACAGCAGCATTCGGTGTGCCTCTAGTAGACAAAATAGATATAAGCAATGAAGTAGTGCAAGGCATAATCATTGCACCAACACGTGAATTAGCGATACAAGTATCAGAAGAGCTATACAAAATTGGTTTTGGAAAGCGTACAAGAGTATTGTCCATTTTCGGAGGCCAAGACATTAACCGCCAAATCCGTGCACTGAAGAAGAATCCGCATATCATTGTAGGAACTCCAGGGCGGATATTAGATCATATCAACAGAAAAACACTTCGTTTAGATAATGTTTCTACTGTTATATTGGATGAGGCAGATGAAATGCTGAACATGGGATTCATCGATGATATCGAAGCAATCCTTTCTAAAATTCCAGAAGAGAGACAAACATTGCTATTCTCAGCTACAATGCCTCCGCAAATCAGAAGAATGGCAGAGCGCTTCATGAAGGAGCCTCAAGTGGTCAAGGTAAAAGCAAAAGAAATGACTACACCGCTTATTGAACAATATTATGTTGAAACACAAGAAAAAACGAAGTTCGATATTTTAACAAGATTATTGGATATCCAATCACCAGAATTAGCAATCATCTTCGGACGCACAAAGCGCCGTGTTGATGAGCTGTCTGAGGCTTTGAACCTGCGCGGTTATACAGCAGAAGGCATTCATGGTGACCTTAGCCAAGCGAAACGTATGTCTGTTTTGCGTAAATTTAAAGAAGGTGCCATTGATGTTCTTGTAGCTACAGATGTTGCTGCACGTGGATTGGATATTTCCGGAGTTACACATGTTTATAATTTCGATATCCCGCAAGATCCAGAAAGCTATGTGCACCGTATCGGAAGAACGGGAAGAGCTGGTAAAGAAGGAATGGCGATTACGTTTATCACATACCGTGAAAGATCATATCTTCAAGTTGTCGAAAAAGTGACAAAGAAAAAAATGGAGAAGATGATTCCGCCTACTGTTGATCAAGCACTAGAAGGACAGCAAAAAGCTGTATTGGAAAAAATCATGCAGACAATTGATGAGAATAATCTTGATTCTTACAAAACAGCTGCAGATGAACTTCTGGAACAAAAAGATGCTTCTACAGTTGTAGCTGCTGTTCTAAAAATGATGACAAAAGAACCGGATACAACTCCAGTTAAATTGACAGAGGAAAAGCCGCTTCCACAAAGACGTGACCGTAAGTTTAATGACCGCAACAGCGGTGGCGGTTATAAAGGCAAGAAGAGCTATAACTCTAACTCTAATTCTAATTCTCGCCAAAGACAAGGCTACAGCAACAAAAGATCAGGCCAATCTAGCAGCAGCAGCTATTCTAAATCTAATTCTTACAGATAAGAATTCAACCCCTGTGAAGTGAATCTTCACAGGGGTTTTTTATGTTTTTTCTTGTGCATACTAACCAAAAGGCTTATAAGGAAGGATGTTAGCCAATTGACTATATTCAAACTAGGCTATGTTGCAATGAGTGAAAATCTCAAAAATGCATCACCATCTCAAACGATGACATATAAGCAATTCTCCCAAATTGCGAATAAGGAAGCGGCATTGCAGAAGCTTGAGAGGATTGCCATCAGCAATCTTGAGAATTGCTTAAGACTCTTAAAACATAATATAGGTAATGATATTCACTTCTTTCGTTTTAGCTCTAAGCTGATACCTCTTGCCAATCACCCAGAGCTTCAAGGCTGGAACTTTATGCGGCCGCTGAAACCAAAGCTGTCAGAATTGGGGGAATGGGTGAAGAAGCATTCCATGCGCGTCGATTTTCATCCTGACCATTTTGTTGTTTTAAACAATTCTCATGCTGATATCTTAAAAGCATCCTTGAAGACACTGTCTGTCCATGAGGGGTTGCTGAAAGGGATGGCTATAAATACTACTCACAGATGTGTGCTTCATGTCGGAGGAGCCCATGATGATAAGGAAGGGGCACTAGAGCAGTTTATCGTCAATTGGGGATTTGTTCCTGAGAAGCTGCAAAGAATGATTATCCTTGAAAATGATGATACGACCTTTACGATTGATGACACCCTTTATTTATGTGAAAAATTAGGGATACCGTTTGTTTTTGATTTGCATCATCACCTAGCCAACCATACGGACAGCAATTGGGAGGAACAGTGGCCGAGAATGATAGAAACGTGGAAAGACTCTCCGCTACCTCTGAAAATGCATATATCCAGTCCCCGTTCTGAAGCAGAATTTCGGGCGCACGCCGATTATATTGATGTTGATATGTTTATGGGATTTTTGGAGAAAGTCAATCAGACTTTGCCAGAAATACATTGTATGATTGAAGCGAAAGCAAAGGATAATGCCCTCTTTCAACTGGCAAAAGATCTTCGTGAGTCAGGGAGGGCAGAATTCATTGATCAGTCTACCTTTACTTTGAAAAATCAATCATAAATGAGTTTTTTAGGTCAGCGAAACAGACCGATTAATGCAAGCAAAATAATAATTGTCCAAATCGTCAGCGTTCGCGCTGGCGGTTTTCTGTTTGAGCGAACTCTTCCTTTGAGTTCTAAAAACTCTTCTTTATACGAAGAGAAGATTTTTCTGCCTTTCGCTTCAATAAGGCTCCCGGCTGCCATTCCAAAGAAAAAGCCGAATAGATGTGCAGCAATATTAATATTGGGTTGGAGGAACGTCATGATTAAGCTTAATGCCGCAATCGTGCCAATTACTTGTGAATTATTCCTTGATATAATATCTTTGCGGAATACAATTAAAGCGATATAGTAGCCGAATAGACCAAAAATGCTGCCGCTTGCACCGAGATGTGAAAAGGTGAGCGGTTCTGTCACAAGGGTGGCGAGATTTGCTAATATGCCAGTTAACAAGTAAATAGCAATAAATTTAAATTTACCAAGTATTCTTTCTAATGCAGGTCCAAATAAAAAGATGCTGAAGCAATTGAACAGGAAATGGGAAAAGCTCGTATGCAGGAAAATCGGTGTGATCAGTCTCCACCAGTCTCCTTGGATAATATAGAGATTGACGCCAACCATGTTCGTCATGATAAGCTGGTTTGGAAAAACAGGCAGTACAGTTGATAAGTAAACCAACAAGTTAATGAACAGAATGAGAGAAACAATAGGATAGTAAGTTAAATACTCTTTAAAGCTTTCTCTTCTTGTAAACAATAAAAAACCTCCTTTGCACTTAGTTTCATGATAGCCAATGGGAAGGGAAAGATACAAATAATTTATGCTTACTAAATAGAAAATAGAAGGATGTGTCCTGATGATAAAGGGAATTGGAATCGATATTGTAGAACTTAAGAGAATAGCTGAGCTGCTAGAGCGTAAACCGCAATTTGCGGACAGAATTTTGACAGCATATGAAAAGGAAAGATTTGATAAACTGCTATTAAAAAGAAAAATAGAGTTTCTAGCAGGCAGATTTGCAGCAAAGGAAGCATTCTCAAAAGCTGTTGGAACAGGTATTGGCAAAGGGCTCAGCTTTATAGATATAGAAGTTGGGCAAACCGAGCAAGGTAAGCCGTATATAGTCAGGCCTTATTCAGATGGAGTTCATTTATCCATCACCCATAGCAGCGAGTATGCGTTCGCCCAGGTGGTAATAGAGGAATAATAACCAAAAAAATGAACAGCTTGTTTCTTTCTGATGTGCATATTCCCTATAGTTGTCTCATATATTCATAGAGCAAAAGGAGACAAGTTTAAAGTCAGCTTTATGCTAATAAGACCTAAACTTCTCTTCTTAAATCGATGAAATGAGAATAAGGGAGTTGAAAAAATGAACAAGAAATTATGGTTGCTTTTCGTAGGGCTAGCGGTCATGGTAATGTTAACTGCCTGTGGAACAAAATCCAAGGAGGATGTACTTAAAGATTTGGATGAAAAGGTTGCTACAAAAGGCTATAAAGCCGATGCAGAAATGACATTGCAAATGGGCACTGAGCCGCAAACCTATGATGTTCAAATCTGGCATAAAGATCCTACGTATTACAGGGTGAATTTAAAGAATGCGAAAAAGGACCAAAGCCAGATGATCCTCAGAAATGATGAGGGTGTTTATGTACTGACACCAGCATTGAACAAAAGCTTTAAGTTTCAAAGCGATTGGCCAGAAAACAGCAGCCAAGCGTATCTATATGAGTCTTTAGTTAAGGACATCGAGGAAGACAAGGATGCGAAATTCTCCTCTACAGATAAATATTATGTATTTGAAACAAAAACTAGATACCAAAATAATAAGATGCTGCCTACACAGGAAATCACTTTAAACAAAAAAGATTTATCACCTGTGAGTGTTAAGGTGAAGGACACAGACGGCAAAGCACTTGTCACTGTGAAATTCTCTAATGTGAAATTTGATGTGAATTTTGATAAAGCTGACTTTGATTTACAAAAGAGCATGACTGCAGCCAAACTAGCTGTGCCTGTAATGGCTGAAGTGGATGAGGATGAATCATTCTCCGTCAAATATCCGGAAACTTTATTAGGTGCAAGCCTTGTTGAAGAGAAAAAGGTTGCAACTGAAGATGGTGAAAGGGTAGTTCTGACATATGACGGACAGAAATCATACACAATCATTCAAGAAAAAGCAGAAGTAGCCCCTGCGACAGCAGGTCCAATTAATATGACTGGAAATCCTGTCGACTTAGGTTTTGCGATTGGAGCTGTTTCTGGCAATAAGATATCGTGGACATATGAAGGAGTAGACTATGTTATTGCATCTACAGAGCTGTCAGAGGATGAAATGGCAGAGATAGCACGGTCTGTTCAAGGAGAAGCAATTAAATAAGCCGTAAACAAGCCGGGTGTGGTACCACACCCGGCTGTTTTTTTGTTATGCTGGTCCGTATCATTGATAATTTATTGACAAGCAAAAGTGGAAATAGAATAATTTAACTATTATACTTCGTGTTTAGGAAAGAAGGAAGGTTAGCTTTGATGCTAGAAAATACATTTTTTCGGGATACTTGGGCAGAAATAAATTTAGATTATATAGAAGAAAATGTGAAAAACATGAGAAGCAGGATGAAGCAAGACAGCAAACTTTTTGCAGTAGTGAAAGCGAATGGTTATGGTCACGGAGCTGAAGAGGTTGCTCGTGCTGCACTTCATGCAGGAGCAGATTATTTAGCGGTAGCTTTTTTAGATGAGGCTCTTTCACTACGGAAAAAGGGCATTGCTGCACCGATATTGGTATTAGGAGCAAGCAGACCTGCTGATGCCTTAATAGCAGCACAGCAAAACATCTCCTTGACCGTTTTTGATATACAATGGTTAGAAGAAGCTGCGATTCAACTGCAAGGCAGTGATATTAACATTCATGTAAAAGTCGATTCAGGCATGGGAAGATTAGGGCTAAGAACGGAAAGGGAAGTTAAGGGAATTGAGGAATTTCTTTCTCGGCACACAGAGTTTATTTTAGAAGGAATTTATACCCATTTTGCAACAGCAGATGAGCGTGATTCCGATTACTTAAACAAGCAGTCACAAAAATTCGCAGAAATATTAGCTAGCTTTACAGCTAAGCCTCCGATTGTACATTGCAGCAATAGTGCTGCAGGACTTCTTCATCCTGAACTGGCGTTCAATGGAATCAGGCTGGGGATTTCCATGTACGGCTTGTCTCCTTCAATGGAAATTGAAGAATTGCTACCATTTAAGCTTAAAGAAGCTTTCTCGCTTCACACAAAAATTGTCCAAGTGAAAAAGCTTCAAAAGGGTGATAAAGTAAGTTATGGTGCCACATATGAGGCGAAGGAAGATGAGTGGATTGGGACATTGCCGATAGGTTATGCAGATGGGTGGCTCAGAAAGCTGCATGGCCAAGAGGTTCTTGTTGATGGCAGAAGAGTTCCGATTGTAGGCAGGATATGCATGGACCAATGTATGATTAAACTTCCCTTTCAAATGGAGGTTGGAACAAAGGTTACATTGGTTGGAATTCAGCAAGAGCAAGCGATTTCTATTAATGAAATTGCCAAAAAACTGGACACGATAAATTATGAAGTGACCTGCACCATTGCTAGCAGAGTGCCGAGAGTATATATAAAAGACAAAGCACAGCGAAATATCGTTAATCCGCTCCTAAATTAATGTAATGGAAACATACTATGCAGAATAGGATTAATAAGGGTTGCTGCCTAAATACTTGAGGCAGTGTGTGAATATAAAAAAATGTACAAAATTTATTGGGAATGATGCATAAAACCTATAATTTTTGGCGGATAATACATTAGAATTGCTGAATGGACTTTGCAGATTGGGTTATTAGTGGTATGATTAAAAAAAAGAGCTAAATATGGTGTGTAGTGATGGTGGAGGTGTATGTTTGTGTCTGAATCCAGCGCAACGACAGAGATCATGATAAAATTACCAAAGCATTTATTATCTGAATTGGACGGCTTCGTAAAGCAAGAAAATGTGAATCGTAGTGAATTTATTTATCAAGCAACGAAAATGTACCTTCGTGAACGGAAAAAGAGACATATCCGGGAATCAATGAGAAGAGGCTACATGGAAATGGCAAAATTAAATTTATCCATTGCATCGGAAAGCTTTCTAGCAGAATATGAGGCAGAGCATACAGTAGAACGTCTAGTTAGCGGAGGATAATCCTTTGATTGTCAAACGTGGTGACGTTTATTTTGCAGACCTATCCCCAGTTGTTGGCTCAGAGCAAGGCGGTGTCCGTCCTGTACTTGTCATTCAAAACGACATCGGGAATCGGTTCAGTCCCACAGTCATTATTGCAGCAATTACGGCTCAAATTCAGAAGGCTAAATTGCCGACTCATGTGGAAATTGACGCGAAGCGCTATGGTTTTGAGAGAGATTCAGTAATTCTTTTGGAACAAATTCGCACGATAGATAAACAGAGGTTAACGGACAAAATTACCCATCTTGATGATGAAATGATGGAAAAAGTAGATGAAGCTCTGCAAATAAGCTTGGGTCTCATTGAATTTTGATAGGGATTATTGCGCTCTTTTTTAAAGAGCGTATTTTTTTTGCATTCATGCACATAAATTTTATATATTTTTCTTGAAAACAGGTTTTGAGGCAGACGATAAAGGGAAAATAGAAAAGTCAAATAGACTTTGTTCATATTCGAAGCATATTAATGGTTCGTAAAGATATTGTATACTAATAATTTCATCTGCTAGTTATGAAATTTGATGATGATAGACCTGTAAAAAACCCCATTACTATCATCCGAATATGTTAAAATGGAGGTTGAACCTTGAAAAAAGAAATAATAGATTTTTTGAAATCTAATCATAAAGAAATCCATTCTGACTGGCTCAACAAGATGGAAGAAAATAGGGATAAACTGACTATCAGGATCACCTCTGATCATGATTATTACATGATGGGCGAGGAATTTATTAACCTGCTCCTTGTGGATTCATTAGGTAATAAAGTGTTTAATGATAAGCTGCCTGCTTTTATAGAAAAGGCTGTCAGCTATAATTGGCCTCTCCGGTTCTTGGTGCAAGGAATACAGGTGCTTGAGCAGGTAGTGTTGGAACATCTGGAGAAATCTGAGTCGAGTCATAATAAGGCCTATGAGCAAGTCAGCCTCTTAAATGCTTGGGTTCATCCACTGTGCCAAAGGATTGTAGAAGTATACTCCGAAACATGGGAAAGGACTTTCTCCTTGCAAAAGATTGCGCTGCAGGAACTGTCAGCTCCTTTAATTCCAGTTTTTGATGGAATTACAATAATGCCGCTTGTTGGTACAATAGATACACAGCGTGCAAAGCATATAATGGAAAATCTGCTCCAGGGTGTAGTTAAGCACCGATCAGAAGTTGTGCTGATTGATATAACAGGTGTTCCTGTTGTTGATACGATGGTTGCCCACCATATCATTCAAGCCGTTCAAGCCGTTCGGCTGGTAGGAGCAAAAAGCATGATTGTCGGAATTAGGCCGGAGATTGCACAAACCATTGTTAATCTTGGAATTAAATTAGATCAGTTTGAAACGAAAAATACATTAAAAAAAGGCATGGAAAAAGCTTTAGAATATACAAACAGAAAGTTGGTTGAAATTGGTGAATAAAGTGAGAATACCAATATTAAAGCTGCATGATTGTTTGCTTGTTTCTATCCAGTGGGAGTTGGATGACCAGACAGCCCTCCAGTTTCAGGAGGATTTGCTGAATAAAATCCATGAAACAAGTGCAAATGGTGTCGTAATCGATTTAACTTCTATTGATTTTATCGATTCATTTATAGCGAAGGTGCTGGGCGACGTTATTGGCATGTCCAAATTGATGGGTGCCAAGGTTGTGTTGACAGGCATTCAACCTGCTGTTGCAATTACGTTAGTAGAACTTGGGATCAGCTTGAATGATGTGTTGACCGCCCTAGATCTAGAAAAAGGTTTGGAGAAATTACAACAGGAATTGGGGGATTGACCTATGGGAGACCAATCCTGCGTAAAGATTGTCAACGAGTGGGACATTGTAGCTGCTCGTCAATTAGGAAGAAATGTAGCAAAAGAGCTAGGGTTCGGTACCGTAGATCAAGCGAGAATAACTACGGCTATTAGTGAGCTAGCTAGAAATATATACTTATATGCTGGCCAAGGCCAAATATGCATCAGCAAGCTTTCCGAGAACGGCAAAGTTGGCTTGAAATTAAGTGCTGTTGACAGCGGTCCAGGTATTAAAGATTTACGCCAGGTCATGCAGGACGGATTTTCGACCTCAGGCGGATTAGGAGCTGGCCTTCCGGGAGTGAAAAGGCTGATGGATGAGTTCCAGATAGAAACAGCAGTAGGAAAGGGTACAGATATCCAAGCAATCAAGTGGCTCAGATAAGGAGGGGGAACATGGATTTCCGTGAAATGATGGATTCTAAGTATCGAGATCTTCTTGTCAGTTACATCAAAGACGAATCTGAGCAAGCCCTCTATCAAGGGCAGAAGTTCAGCAGGAAATCGATTGAACATAAAATATCACCAGAGGATATCATAAGCCTACATAAATACTTAATGATGGATTTATATCCAGATTTACCGGAGCATGTAACAAGGTCTTTTGATATATTGCTCGAGGTTATGATGGGTTACGGTCTTGCGTACAGAGAGCATCAGAGCCTCCGCCATGTGCAGCAGGAGATTAGAAGCGAGATGGAGATTGCTTCTAATGTTCAGCAAACCTTGCTGCGTACAGAGATTCCTGATGTGGAAAGTATTGATATTGGTGCAATAAGTGTTCCTGCTAAAATGATGAATGGTGATTATCACCATTTTGTACAGGATGAAGATAAGTTTATCAATATTGCCATAGCTGATGTTATCGGCAAAGGGATACCTGCCGCTCTTTGTATGTCCATGATTAAGTATGCGATGGACAGTCTGCCGGAAAACCGCAACTTTCCAAGTAAGGTTCTGGAAAACTTGAACCGAGTAGTTGAACAAAATGTTGATCCAAGCATGTTTATAACAATGTTCTATGGCGCTTATGAAATGCAAACACATATTTTTCATTATGCTTCTGCCGGTCATGAACCAGGATTTTTCTTTGAAGCAAAAACCGGTGAGTTCAGCGACTTGGAGGCAAAAGGGCTCCTTTTAGGTGTAGATAAACAAGCTAAATATAAACAGTTTGAAAAAGAAGTGAATATTGGCGATATGATTATCCTGATGTCAGACGGCGTGACTGAGTGCAGGACAGAAGAAGGTTTTATCGAAAAGGAAACTTTAATCGGTTACATAAAAAAACATATTCACTTGAAAGCACAGGAAATAGTTAACAATGTCTATGAAGAGCTAGTGAAAATACAGGATTTTCAACTAAGAGATGATTTCACTTTAATTATTTTTAAAAGAGAAGTTTAAACTTCCTGCGCATCGGGTATTTATCTAAGACATTAGAATGTTAAAGGTGGGTCGTACATGAATATTGTGATAGATGTAAACGAAAAAGAGTTAGATGTTGATATTAAGGTGGCTGGTGAAATTGACGCATATACAGCACCGAAATTAAAAGAAACAATTTATTCCTTCTCTGAAAAAGAGGGTGTAAGGATGACTATAGACTTATCAGATGTAAATTATATGGACAGCACAGGTCTTGGAGTATTTGTTGGCGTCTTTAAAAATGTACGTTCAAACGATGGAGAATTTAAGCTTATCGGCTTATCTGAACGCCTAATCAGGCTGTTTGAAATAACAGGTTTAGCAGATATTATCGACATTAACAGTAAGATTGAAGGTGGGATTAAATGAGCCAGCATTTTGAATACATTGAAATGAAAATCCCTTCAAAACCAGAGTATGTAGGTATCATTCGGTTAACCCTTTCCGGAATTGCGAGCAGAATGGGATTTAATTACGATGAGATTGAGGACTTGAAAATTGCCACAAGTGAAGCATGTACAAATGCTGTTCAGCATGCTTATAAAAATAAAGAGTCAGGGGAAGTGCTGATTGGGTTTCGACTTTATAATGACCGTCTAGAGGTTATTGTTGCTGATAATGGAAAAAGCTTTGATTTTGACAGCACAACAAAAGATATCGGACCATACGATCAGGATGAATCTATTGAGTTCCTTCGAGAAGGAGGCCTTGGACTCTATCTGATTGAAACACTAATGGATGAAGTTAAAATTCATCACAATGAAGGTGTTACGGTCTTGATGACGAAATACCTTGAGGGAGAGCAGGTGGAGAGTGATGCCGAGACAATCTCAACCTAAGCGCCAATTAACAAAAGAAGAAGTAAATGAGCTTATAAAAAAATTCCAGCTAAATCAAGATGAGGAAGCCCAGAATATACTTGTGATGAATTATCGGGATTTAGTAGAAGTGCTGGCAAGAAAGTACTCTAAAGGAAAAATGTTTCATGAGGATATCAGCCAGGTAGGCATAATCGGGCTGCTCGGAGCTATTCGCAGATATGACGAAAGTTTTGGGAAAAGCTTTGAAGCATTTGCTGTGCCGACTATTATAGGTGAGATAAAAAGATTCTTACGAGACAAGACGTGGAGTGTCCATGTTCCTAGAAGAATAAAAGAGATTGGTCCGAAAATAAAGAAAACAGTAGAGCATTTAACAACTGAATTACAAAGATCACCAAAAGTTGATGAAATTGCTGACTATCTAGAAGTCTCTGAAGAGGAAGTGCTTGAGGCAATGGAGATGGGTAAAAGCTACCAAGCTTTATCTGTTGACCATTCCATCGAGGCAGACTCTGAGGGCGGTACAGTAACCTTGCTTGATATTGTAGGGGATGTAGATAAAGGCTTTGAGCGTGTCAATCAAAAGCTTGTGCTTGAAAAAGTGCTGCATGTATTGAGTGAGAGGGAAAAGAGTATCATTCAATATACATACCTGGATAATATGAGCCAGAAGGAAGCTGGTGACAAGCTCGGAATTTCCCAAATGCATGTCTCCAGACTGCAAAGAAGGGCGATTAAAAAACTCCAGGAAGCGATTCATGCTGAATCCAGCAATTCGGAGTTTATTCTATGACTGCTATAGCTGACTCCAACATTCAAGTTTTAGCACATCAGACGAACAAGCAAGGTAAAACATTATGTGGTGACAGCTATTTTTTTCTATCGACAGAAGAATACTTTATCTGTGTGCTTGCAGATGGCCTGGGGAGTGGAGAGTTTGCCAATGAATCATCCCAAGCGGTAGCAGACGTAATTGAAGGTAATCACACTGCAGACGTGGAAGAATTGATGGAGTTGGCAAACAAGGCTCTTCTTAAGAAAAGAGGTGCCGCTGTTAGTGTTTTCAAAGTGGATTATGAATCGAAAAGCATTAAGTACAGCTGTGTCGGAAATATCCGGTTTTTCTTGTACACTTCCGGCGGAAAACTCACCTACCCGCTTCCTGTAACAGGTTATCTGTCAGGAAGACCACAAGTTTATCATACTCAAATTTTTTCATATGAAGCTAATTCGAAGTTCCTTGTCCATTCAGACGGCTATAATATTCAAGGAGTGAAGGATTTACTGAAGGGCTATCACCCATTGCGTAATATTGCCGATACAATCGCCAAAAAATATAATAATTCAGATGATGATTCTACCTTTATTTTAGGAAGCTTGCTTTAATGTAAGCTTTTTTTTTTGTCTTTTAAAGTTTGATATACCTTATTTTGGGATGATAGGGTTAGATAATTTCATTCAATATATAGTAATATGAAGGAAGCAACTCTTTATGATACATATAAGGAAGGACAGTGGTAGTTCGTATGGAGAAAGTTTTAATTAAAGAGGATTATCAAAATATGATTGCGAAGGAGCAATCAATCACGAAAAAACAAGTATCTAGTGTTCTTGCGCTTTTAGAAGAGGGGAATACAGTGCCCTTCATCGCCCGTTACCGCAAGGAGCAAACCGGTGCTTTAGACGAAGTGCAGATAAAGGATATTATGGACCGATATCATTATATTCAGAACCTGGAGCAGAGGAAAGAAGAAGTTATACGGTTGATAGATGAACAAGGAAAGCTTACAGAAGAATTGCGAAAGAGTATTTCAGCATCTGTTAAGCTGCAAGAAGTAGAGGACTTATATCGTCCTTATAAGCTTAAAAGACGAACTAAAGCTACAATTGCAAAGGAAAAAGGGTTAGAGCCACTTGCTCAATGGCTGCTTGAATATAACGGTAGCTCTCCTATAGAACAAGAGGCAGTTAAATATATTTCAGAAGAAAAAGAAGTGCTGACAGCTGAAGATGCCATCGCAGGTGCAAGGGATATTATTGCAGAGGTAGTATCAGATGATGCTGACAGCAGGAAATGGATACGAAATAAAACATTTCAAGGAGGACTTATCGCATCAAGTGCTAAAGATGCTGATAAAGATGAAAAAAATGTTTATGAAATGTACTATGAATATGAGGAGCCTTTAAACAAAATTGTACCTCATCGTACATTGGCGTTAAATCGAGGCGAGAAAGAAGACATATTGAAAGTATCCATTAAGGCGCCTGTTGATACAATTGTCAGCTATCTCGAAAAAAAATGGATGAAAAGAGAAGGTTCCCCGTCTCATGACACGATTAAAGCTGCAATTGAAGACAGCTATAAGAGACTTATACAGCCTTCTATTGAGAGGGAACTTCGAGGAGAGCTGACAGAAAAAGCCGAGGAGCAAGCAATTCATATCTTCTCGGAAAATCTTCGGAATCTGCTGCTACAGCCGCCTCTAAAAGGGAAAATGGTGTTAGGAGTCGATCCAGCTTACAGGACAGGCTGTAAATTAGCAGTCGTAGATGAAACGGGTAAGGTGTTAGAAATAGGAGTTATCTATCCTCATCCCCCGGTCTCGAAAGCGAAAGAAGCAGCTGCTAAGTTTCAAGAGCTGTTAACAAAATATAAAATTGAAATGGTTGCTGTAGGGAATGGAACAGCCTCCAGGGAAACAGAACAATTTGTTGCCGAGCAGATTAAGAAGCAAGACAAGGAAATATTCTATCTGATTGTCAATGAGGCAGGGGCGAGTGTATACTCAGCTTCAGAAATTGCCAGGGAGGAGTTCCCGAACTTTCAAGTAGAGGAAAGAAGTGCAGTATCCATTGCAAGAAGGCTTCAAGATCCTTTGGCAGAACTAGTGAAAATTGATCCGAAGTCAGTCGGCGTCGGACAATATCAGCATGATGTGTCTCAGAAAAAACTGTCCGAATCTCTTGGATTTGTCGTTGAAACGAGCGTAAATAAAGTTGGGGTTAATGTAAATACGGCATCTTCTTCTCTTTTGCAATATGTTGCTGGTCTTTCTAAAGCGGTAGCTAATAATGTTGTTAAAAAGAGAGAAGAAGAAGGAAAGTTTACAAACAGAAAGCAGCTAAAGAAGATTCCGAGGCTCGGTGCGAAAACATATGAACAGGCAATCGGCTTTTTGCGCATATTAGACGGTGATGAACCGTTAGACAGAACAGGAATACATCCGGAGCATTATGATGAAGTGAAGGCCCTGTTGAAAAAAATCGGTTTTGATTCTAAACAAATTGGGACAGATGAATTGAAGGAAGCATTAAGCGGTCTTAATATAAAGGCGGTTTCAGCTGAGCTTGGAATCGGTGAGTTGACTTTAGGTGATATTGTCGATGCTTTAATGCGTCCAAGTCGTGACCCAAGGGATGAACTTGCAGCACCGCTCCTTAGAACGGATGTTTTGAAGCTTGAAGATTTACAAGCAGGCATGGAGCTTCAAGGGACTGTCCGGAATGTTGTTGACTTTGGTGCCTTTGTTGATATCGGCGTTAAGCAGGACGGTTTGGTTCATATCTCAAAACTCAGCAATAAGTTTGTTAAGCACCCATTGGATATAGTGAGTGTAGGCGATGTGGTCACAGTATGGGTCGACGGTATTGATCATAATAAAGGAAGAGTCGCTTTGACTATGCTGCCGCCAAAAGCATAATTTCCAATGCTGAAAAAACCAAAGGACATGCTTAGTCCTTTGGTTTTTTATTTTCATGAGCAATTTTTTCTTCTATAATAATACCAGCATTGGTTAAGCAACCTGACTTGGTAGGTGTTTTTTTCATAAAACGCCTTTTTAATTTGATTTTGCAGCCATGTAGGCATAAGCTTATACCCCCTTTGTAATGTGCTGAAAAAATAGATGAAGCGCAGTTGCTGCTAAACCCAGCTTAGTAAAGGAAATATAAATCCTAGTAGTTACGAATTGCTGATGCTTAAATCATCATATGCTATAATATTTGTCTTGTTGAGGAGGGGACACTATTGACTGATCAGGAGCTGCAATTGTTAGTGGAAGAATTGTCAAACACTCATTTTAAAATACCGTTTATGCATAAAGCATCCTTTAACCCGAGACTCAGGACAACTGGAGGCAGATATTTACTGAACAGCCACAATATTGAGATCAATAGAAAGTACTTAGATGAATTGGGGATGGAGGAACTAATCGGAATTATTAAACATGAGCTGTGTCATTACCATCTTCATATAAATAAAAAAGGCTATCAGCATAAGGATGCTGATTTTAAAAACTTGCTGCGAAAAGTGGGGGGGCCCCGTTTTTGTTCTTCCTTGCCGCAGGAAAAAACGCAAAACAAACCAAAGCGAACACTCATATACAGATGCCAATCATGTAATCAAATTTATTTTCGCCGAAAAAAAGTAGATATGAAAAAGTATGTTTGCGGGAAATGCAGAGGGAAATTGAGTCTTGAGGAGATAAGAAACAGCTAGAAATTACAGTGTTTATAAGGCATTTATATGCAGTGAAGGCATGTTCAGATTCGTTTTAAAAAAAGTTTTAGAAATACGCTTGACTTTTAATATATACCTGCCTATAATGTAAAGAGTCGACAAGAGAGAGCGACGAACTAACGAAGTTCTCTAGATGACAAGCTTTATAGAATAAACATTATTCCGCAGTAGCTCAGTGGTAGAGCACTCGGCTGTTAACCGAGCGGTCGTAGGTTCGAATCCTACCTGCGGAGCCATTATTTTTTTCGGGGAAGTACTCAAGAGGCTGAAGAGGCGCCCCTGCTAAGGGTGTAGGTCGCGATAGCGGCGCGAGGGTTCAAATCCCTCCTTCTCCGCCATTATTTTTTAATGGCCCATTGGTCAAGCGGTTAAGACACCGCCCTTTCACGGCGGTAACACGGGTTCGAATCCCGTATGGGTCACTTTATTAATTTAATAAACATTATGCAAAAAGCGAAATGGTCCCGTGGTGTAGCGGTTAACATGCCTGCCTGTCACGCAGGAGATCGCGGGTTCGATTCCCGTCGGGACCGCCATTTTTGTTGGTGGGCTATAGCCAAGCGGTAAGGCAACGGACTTTGACTCCGTCACTCGTTGGTTCGAATCCAGCTAGCCCAGCCATTTTTAAGAGCCATTAGCTCAGTTGGTAGAGCATCTGACTTTTAATCAGAGGGTCGCAGGTTCGAATCCTGCATGGCTCACCATTTATTATTGTAGATTCGCGGGTGTGGCGGAATTGGCAGACGCACTAGACTTAGGATCTAGCGCCGCAAGGCGTGGGGGTTCGACTCCCTTCACCCGCACCATGAATTTTAAACGAAATCGTTTATTGTAGTATGATGAAGGTTATCTAATATAGTGCGGTCGTGGCGGAATGGCAGACGCGCTAGGTTGAGGGCCTAGTGGGGGTTAACCCCGTGGAGGTTCAAGTCCTCTCGGCCGCATCTTTAAAAGACACTTGACAACCAGATATAAACATTATATGATAGTAAAGTCGCTTTCGTGGATATGCGCCCGTAGCTCAATTGGATAGAGCGTCTGACTACGGATCAGAAGGTTATGGGTTCGACTCCTTTCGGGCGCGCCATATTAGCGGGAAGTAGCTCAGCTTGGTAGAGCACTTGGTTTGGGACCAAGGGGTCGCAGGTTCGAATCCTGTCTTCCCGACCATTATCAAGTTGATTTAAGAAATTATAATTTAAATGCGGGTGTAGTTTAATGGTAAAACCTCAGCCTTCCAAGCTGATGTCGTGAGTTCGATTCTCATCACCCGCTCCAATTTATTTAAAATTGCTCTTTGAAAACTGAACAAACAAAACGTCAACAATAATCGTTTTTATAACTTGCGTTATAAAGATGAAAACAAAGTAACAAAAAGCTAGAGTTTAGCAAATGAGCTAATCTTACTCTTTATCGGAGAGTTTGATCCTGGCTCAGGACGAACGCTGGCGGCGTGCCTAATACATGCAAGTCGAGCGGACTTAAAAAGCTTGCTTTTTAAGTTAGCGGCGGACGGGTGAGTAACACGTGGGCAACCTGCCTGTAAGACTGGGATAACTTCGGGAAACCGGAGCTAATACCGGATAATCCTTTTCTACTCATGTAGAAAAGCTGAAAGACGGTTTACGCTGTCACTTACAGATGGGCCCGCGGCGCATTAGCTAGTTGGTGAGGTAACGGCTCACCAAGGCGACGATGCGTAGCCGACCTGAGAGGGTGATCGGCCACACTGGGACTGAGACACGGCCCAGACTCCTACGGGAGGCAGCAGTAGGGAATCTTCCGCAATGGACGAAAGTCTGACGGAGCAACGCCGCGTGAGTGATGAAGGTTTTCGGATCGTAAAACTCTGTTGTTAGGGAAGAACAAGTACGAGAGTAACTGCTCGTACCTTGACGGTACCTAACCAGAAAGCCACGGCTAACTACGTGCCAGCAGCCGCGGTAATACGTAGGTGGCAAGCGTTGTCCGGAATTATTGGGCGTAAAGCGCGCGCAGGCGGTCCTTTAAGTCTGATGTGAAAGCCCACGGCTCAACCGTGGAGGGTCATTGGAAACTGGGGGACTTGAGTGCAGAAGAGAAGAGTGGAATTCCACGTGTAGCGGTGAAATGCGTAGAGATGTGGAGGAACACCAGTGGCGAAGGCGACTCTTTGGTCTGTAACTGACGCTGAGGCGCGAAAGCGTGGGGAGCAAACAGGATTAGATACCCTGGTAGTCCACGCCGTAAACGATGAGTGCTAAGTGTTAGAGGGTTTCCGCCCTTTAGTGCTGCAGCAAACGCATTAAGCACTCCGCCTGGGGAGTACGGCCGCAAGGCTGAAACTCAAAGGAATTGACGGGGGCCCGCACAAGCGGTGGAGCATGTGGTTTAATTCGAAGCAACGCGAAGAACCTTACCAGGTCTTGACATCTCCTGACAATCCTAGAGATAGGACGTTCCCCTTCGGGGGACAGGATGACAGGTGGTGCATGGTTGTCGTCAGCTCGTGTCGTGAGATGTTGGGTTAAGTCCCGCAACGAGCGCAACCCTTGATCTTAGTTGCCAGCATTTAGTTGGGCACTCTAAGGTGACTGCCGGTGACAAACCGGAGGAAGGTGGGGATGACGTCAAATCATCATGCCCCTTATGACCTGGGCTACACACGTGCTACAATGGATGGTACAAAGGGCAGCAAAACCGCGAGGTCGAGCCAATCCCATAAAACCATTCTCAGTTCGGATTGTAGGCTGCAACTCGCCTACATGAAGCTGGAATCGCTAGTAATCGCGGATCAGCATGCCGCGGTGAATACGTTCCCGGGCCTTGTACACACCGCCCGTCACACCACGAGAGTTTGTAACACCCGAAGTCGGTGGGGTAACCTTTTAGGAGCCAGCCGCCTAAGGTGGGATAGATGATTGGGGTGAAGTCGTAACAAGGTAGCCGTATCGGAAGGTGCGGCTGGATCACCTCCTTTCTAAGGAAAAATGGAATTCGTTCCATTCACAGATTGTTGATGATTTTGTTGTTCAGTTTTGAGGGAGCAATTCCTCAAAACATCAGGGTAATGAGTAGCGAGCAGATCAAGGAAACGACTGATCGAGCACCGCAGCGTACGACAGTACGTGAGGAGCACAGAGAAGAAGTTGACGCAGAGATGCGAAGTTAATCATTAGCCGAATTTGTTCCTTGAAAACTAGATTATGAATAGTAAGAACCAAGAAAGAAACCGAGTAATCGCCATCTTAGATTCTCTATTATTAGTAGAATTTTAGGGTAAAGAGAAACGAGCAGGTCGAGGAAGCGACTAAACGAGCACCGGAGCGTACGACAGTACGTGAGGAGCGGAGTGAGGGAGCTGACGAAGAGATGCGAAGTTTATCTTTAGCCGAATAAGTTAAGTTAGAAAGGGCGCACGGTGGATGCCTTGGCACTAGGAGCCGATGAAGGACGGTACTAACACCGATATGCTTCGGGGAGCTGTAAGTAAGCTTTGATCCGGAGATTTCCGAATGGGGGAACCCACTATCCGTAATGGGATAGTATCGTTACTTGAATACATAGAGTAACAGAAGGCAGACCCGGGGAACTGAAACATCTAAGTACCCGGAGGAAGAGAAAGCAAACGCGATTCCCTGAGTAGCGGCGAGCGAAACGGGATTAGCCCAAACCAAGAGGCTTGCCTCTTGGGGTTGTAGGACACTCTACATGGAGTTACAAAGGAACGGGGTAGATGAATAGGTCTGGAAAGGCCAGTCATAGAAGGTAAAAACCCTGTAGTCGAAACTTCGTTCCCTCCTGAGTGGATCCTGAGTACGGCGGGACACGTGAAATCCCGTCGGAAGCAGGGAGGACCATCTCCCAAGGCTAAATACTCCCTAGTGACCGATAGTGAACCAGTACCGTGAGGGAAAGGTGAAAAGCACCCCGGAAGGGGAGTGAAATAGATCCTGAAACCGTGTGCCTACAAGTAGTTAGAGCCCATTAATGGGTGATAGCGTGCCTTTTGTAGAATGAACCGGCGAGTTACGATTACATGCGAGGTTAAGTTGAAGAGACGGAGCCGCAGCGAAAGCGAGTCTGAATAGGGCGTAATAGTATGTGGTCGTAGACCCGAAACCAGGTGATCTACCCATGTCCAGGGTGAAGTCCAGGTAACACTGGATGGAGGCCCGAACCCACGCACGTTGAAAAGTGCGGGGATGAGGTGTGGGTAGCGGAGAAATTCCAATCGAACTTGGAGATAGCTGGTTCTCTCCGAAATAGCTTTAGGGCTAGCCTCAAGGTAAGAGTATTGGAGGTAGAGCACTGTTTGGACTAGGGGCCCCCATCGGGTTACCGAATTCAGACAAACTCCGAATGCCAAATACTTATCCTTGGGAGTCAGACTGCGAGTGATAAGATCCGTAGTCAAGAGGGAAACAGCCCAGACCACCAGCTAAGGTCCCAAAGTATACGTTAAGTGGAAAAGGATGTGGAGTTGCTTAGACAACCAGGATGTTGGCTTAGAAGCAGCCACCATTTAAAGAGTGCGTAATAGCTCACTGGTCGAGTGACTCTGCGCCGAAAATGTACCGGGGCTAAACGTATCACCGAAGCTGTGGATTGACATCTAGTGATGTCAGTGGTAGGAGAGCGTTCTAAGGGCGTTGAAGCTAGACCGTAAGGACTGGTGGAGCGCTTAGAAGTGAGAATGCCGGTATGAGTAGCGAAAGATGAGTGAGAATCTCATCCACCGAATGCCTAAGGTTTCCTGAGGAAGGCTCGTCCACTCAGGGTTAGTCGGGACCTAAGCCGAGGCTGAAGAGCGTAGGCGATGGACAACAGGTTGATATTCCTGTACCACCTTATGAATCGTTTGAGCGATGGGGGGACGCAGGAGGATAGGGTAAGCGTGCTGTTGGATTAGCACGTCCAAGCAGTTAGGCTGGTAATGAGGCAAATCCCATTACCGTGAAGGCGGAGCTGTGACGGCGAGGGAAATATAGTACCGAAGTTCCTGATTCCACACTGCCAAGAAAAGCCTCTAGCGAGATTCAAGGTGCCCGTACCGCAAACCGACACAGGTAGGCGAGGAGAGAATCCTAAGGTGAGCGAGAGAACTCTCGTTAAGGAACTCGGCAAAATGACCCCGTAACTTCGGGAGAAGGGGTGCTCTTTTGGGTGCAAGCCCGAGAGAGCCGCAGTGAATAGGCCCAGGCGACTGTTTAGCAAAAACACAGGTCTCTGCGAAGCCGTAAGGCGAAGTATAGGGGCTGACACCTGCCCGGTGCTGGAAGGTTAAGAGGAGGGGTTAGCGTTCGCGCGAAGCTCTGAATTGAAGCCCCAGTAAACGGCGGCCGTAACTATAACGGTCCTAAGGTAGCGAAATTCCTTGTCGGGTAAGTTCCGACCCGCACGAAAGGTGTAACGATCTGGGCACTGTCTCAACGAGAGACTCGGTGAAATTATAGTACCTGTGAAGATGCAGGTTACCCGCGACAGGACGGAAAGACCCCGTGGAGCTTTACTGTAGCCTGATATTGAATTTTGGTACAGCTTGTACAGGATAGGTAGGAGCCTTGGAAGCCGGAGCGCCAGCTTCGGTGGAGGCATTGGTGGGATACTACCCTGGCTGTATTGACATTCTAACCCGCACCCCTTATCGGGGTGGGAGACAGTGTCAGGTGGGCAGTTTGACTGGGGCGGTCGCCTCCTAAAAAGTAACGGAGGCGCCCAAAGGTTCCCTCAGAATGGTTGGAAATCATTCGTAGAGTGTAAAGGCACAAGGGAGCTTGACTGCGAGACCTACAAGTCGAGCAGGGACGAAAGTCGGGCTTAGTGATCCGGTGGTTCCGCATGGAAGGGCCATCGCTCAACGGATAAAAGCTACCCCGGGGATAACAGGCTTATCTCCCCCAAGAGTCCACATCGACGGGGAGGTTTGGCACCTCGATGTCGGCTCATCGCATCCTGGGGCTGTAGTCGGTCCCAAGGGTTGGGCTGTTCGCCCATTAAAGCGGTACGCGAGCTGGGTTCAGAACGTCGTGAGACAGTTCGGTCCCTATCCGTCGTGGGCGTAGGAAATTTGAGAGGAGCTGTCCTTAGTACGAGAGGACCGGGATGGACGCACCGCTGGTGTACCAGTTGTCTTGCCAAAGGCATAGCTGGGTAGCTATGTGCGGAAGGGATAAGTGCTGAAAGCATCTAAGCATGAAGCCCCCCTCAAGATGAGATTTCCCATAGCGTAAGCTAGTAAGATCCCTGAAAGATGATCAGGTTGATAGGTTTGAGGTGGAAGCGTGGTGACACGTGGAGCTGACAAATACTAATAGATCGAGGACTTAACTAAAACGAAAAGCGGAAGGAGCCCGCTTAAATCGATAGGATGTTGGAGCGCGCGAGAAGCAGTCGCAAGACTGTGCACGAGTGAGTGAAACAGCCGTACGATTTGGCTTCTGCAGCTGGACATGAATGATTACTCATTCTTTCTTCTTACAACATAATCTAGTTTTGAGGGAATAACTCTCAAAATACAAATAGTCTGGTGGCGATAGCGAGAAGGTCACACCCGTTCCCATACCGAACACGGAAGTTAAGCTTCTCAGCGCCGATGGTAGTTGGGGGCTCTCCCCCTGTGAGAGTAGGACGTCGCCAGGCATATTTAATATTACCGTCGCGGGGTGGAGCAGTCTGGTAGCTCGTCGGGCTCATAACCCGAAGGTCGCAGGTTCAAATCCTGTCCCCGCAATCAAAGCAGAAAATCCTTAGGGTCTAACCTAAGGATTTTTTTTTAGAAAAAGAAACATGCTGTATTTATTAGGAAAGTTCTAGCACTATCTATATAATGAAGATAGGCTAAAAATAATATAGGACAAACTGGGTGAGTTTTATGGATAAATATATGTGGACAACAAATAATGCTGATGAGACAATGGCTTTTGCTGAAAGACTTGCTGAGCTTTTGGATCAAGGTGATGTACTGACATTAGAAGGAGACTTAGGTGCAGGAAAAACAACCTTAACAAAGGGACTTGCTAAAGGGCTAGGCATTACAAAAACAGTAAACAGCCCAACCTTTACAATTATTAAGGAGTATGCGGGCAGGCTTCCGCTTTATCATATGGATGTTTATCGTGTCGAGGATGCCTTTGAGGACCTTGGTTTTGATGAGTATTTTCATGGCAATGGAGTTACAGTGGTAGAATGGGCACACTTAATAGGGGAACAGCTGCCTGAAGAGTATTTAAACATAAGTATTCATTATAAAAATGAAACAGGAAGAGAAATTGTGCTAACCCCCTATGGGTCTAGATATGTGCAAGTATGTAAGGAGTTAATGAAATGAAAATACTAGCAATTGATACTTCCAATCTTGTATTGGGAATTGCCATTATGGATCAAGATAAAGTAATTGGAGAATATATTACGAATTTAAAAAAGAATCATTCTGTCAGGGCAATGCCGGCAGTAGAGATGCTGATGAAGGAATGTGACGTGAAACCAGCTGATTTAACAAAGATAGTGGTTGCTAAAGGTCCTGGTTCTTACACAGGTGTCCGAATAGGAGTCACAATTGCGAAGACTCTTGCTTGGACATTAAATATTCCTCTTGTTGGTGTTTCGAGCCTTGAGGTATTGGCAGCAAGTGCAGGCCGATATTTTCCTGGCAGTGTAAGTCCGTTGTTTGATGCAAGAAGGGGGCAAATTTATACAGGGCTGTACAAGTTTTCAGATGGAGCAGTAGAACAGCTGGAAAAAGACCAGCTTATTCTGGCAAAGGATTGGGTTAGCCGGTTACGAGATGAGCAAGGCAAGGTTTTATTTACAGGTAATGATCTGTCTATCCATAAAGAGCTGCTTGAAGCTGAACTAAAAGATATTGCTGTATTTGCTGATTATGCTGACTTTAATCCAAGACCGGCAGTGCTGGCGAGATTGGGGCAAACGAGGGAAGCAGAAGAGGTTCATCCGTTTACTCCAAATTATATTCGTTTGGCTGAGGCAGAAGCGAATTGGCTTAAGGCAAATAATAAAGAGTAAAAAGGAAGAGAGTAGGTATCATGGAGGATTATCTTTTTCGGGATATGACGATTGGGGATATAGATAAGGTACACATGGTTGAAACACTTTCTTTTAGCACACCATGGAGTAAAGAGGCCTTTTTTAATGAGCTGACAAAGAATCGGTTTGCCAAGTATATAGTTATAGAACATGGCGAACAGTTGGTTGGTTATATTGGAGCATGGATTGTTATAGATGAGGTTCATATAACTAATATTGCCATATTGCCTGATTTCCGGGGGCAAAAGCTTGGAGAAAAACTATTAAGAGCAATGATGGAAGAAGCGAAAAAGCAGGAAGCTAAGTCTATGACATTGGAAGTAAGGGTGACAAATATAGTTGCTCAAAACTTGTACAAAAAGCTTGGTTTCCAAAGCGGCGCTATCAGAAAGAATTATTATACCGATAATCAAGAAGATGCTTTAGTAATGTGGGTGAAAATATAATGATAAAAGATGTATTAATAATGGGAATGGAAACAAGCTGTGATGAAACAGCCGTATCCATCGTTAAAAATGGAACGGAAATCTTATCGAATGTTGTTGCTTCACAAATCGAAAGCCATAAAAGATTTGGCGGTGTTGTCCCAGAGATTGCTTCTAGGCATCATGTTGAACAAATAACATTGGTCATTGAAGAAGCACTGCGCACTGCTGATGTTTCTTATGAAAATTTAGATGCAATTGCTGTCACAGAAGGACCTGGACTTGTCGGTGCTTTGCTTGTTGGTGTTAATGCTGCTAAGGCAATCAGCTTTGCACATGGCATTCCTCTTGTTGGTGTTCATCATATTGCTGGCCATATTTATGCGAATCAGCTTGTGGATAAGTTAGAATTCCCGCTGTTATCTCTAGTAGTCTCAGGGGGACATACAGAGCTTGTCTATATGAAGGAGCATGGTCATTTTGAAGTAATTGGTGAGACAAGGGATGATGCAGCCGGAGAAGCATATGATAAAGTAGCAAGAACGCTAAATCTGCCGTACCCAGGAGGACCTCATATTGACAGGCTTGCCGCAGAAGGAAAGCCATCAATTAAGTTGCCGCGTGCATGGCTAGAAGGCAGTTATGACTTTAGTTTCAGCGGGCTGAAATCAGCAGTTATCAACACTGTTCATAATGCTGAACAGCGAGGGGAAACCATAAAGCCAGAAGATTTGGCGGCAAGTTTCCAGGAAAGTGTCATTGATGTGCTGACAACAAAAGCCTTTGACGCAGCAAAAGAGTATAAAGTAAAACAAGTAGTCCTAGCAGGCGGAGTAGCTGCAAATAAAGGATTAAGGTCTGCGTTGGAAAAGAAATTTTCAAGCCTTAATGATGTCAGACTGACAATACCGCCATTATCTTTATGTACAGATAATGCTGCGATGATTGCTGCTGCAGGAACAGTTTTCTATGAGAAGGGACAAAGAGCTTTCTCTGATTTAAATGGAAATCCTGGCTTGGATATTACTATCCACAACTAGAAATAGGTATAGGTCTAAATCCCTGTTGAAAAACAGGGGTTTTATTTTAGGATATAAACAGAAATGTCCACAACACTGTGGATAATGTGAGTAAAATCAATAGAAATTGTGGATAATGTGAATAAATCTGTGGAAAGCTAGTTTAATAACTACTTTTATGTGGATAAATATGTGGAAAAAAAGTACTGGGCAAATCACTGCCCAGTACTTTTTACTTATCTGACAATTCAGTCCACTCATCCATAAGGTTGTCGATTTCGCTTTTAAATTCTTCTAGTTCTTTGTTCAGTGCAAATACCTTTTCATGGTCTTGGAAGATGTCAGGCTCACAGAGCTTTTCCTCATGATCTGCTACCTTTTGTTCCAAGCTTTCGATTGTTTTTTCAATTTCTTCAATTCTGCGCATGCGCTGCCGTTCTGCTTTCTTAGCTTCCTTATCTTGTTGATAAGATGTTTTTTCAGTATTATCAACAGCAGGAGCAGAATTGGAAACGGCTGTTTCCATTGCCAGCAACTCTTCTTGTTCGAGTTTCTTCTCTACATAATAGTCATAGTCTCCAAGATATTCCGTTGAACCTTCCTGTTGAAGCTCAATTACTTTTGTAGCAATTCGGTTAATGAAATAACGGTCATGGGAAACGAATAATAGAGTACCAGGATAATCAATTAAAGCATTTTCAAGCACTTCTTTGCTGTCTAGATCAAGATGGTTTGTTGGCTCATCTAAAATCAGCACATTTGGCTTTTCCATCATAAGCTTTGCAAGAGCAAGTCTAGCCTTTTCCCCGCCGCTCAGTGAATTGACAATCTTTAGTACATCGTCTCCTGAGAAGAGAAAATTACCTAGAACGGTTCTAATTTCTTTTTCAGGTCTTAGTGGGAACTCATCCCACAATTCATTTAATACTCTCTTGTTCGAATGGAGTTCTGCTTGCTCTTGGTCATAATAACCAACCATGACATTTGTTCCCCAAGCTGTTGCGCCTGCTTGCTTGTCTATTTTTGAGATAATTGTTTTTAGTAATGTTGATTTACCGACACCGTTAGGTCCCACTAAAGCAACACTGTCTCCTCTGGTTAATTGGAAAGAGATATGTTCAGAAACAGTGTTTCCCTCGTAACCAATCGCAAGATCCTGCACCTTTAACACATCATTGCCGGATTGCTTCTCAATTTGGAATCCGAAAGAAGCTGACTTTTCATCACCATCAGGACGCTCAAGACGGTCCATTCGATCCAGTGTTTTTCTTCTGCTTTGAGCTCTTTTTGTTGTCGATGCTCTAGCAAGATTCTTTTGAATAAATGTTTCTAGCTTAGCAATCTCTTCTTGCTGCTTTTCATATACCTTCATTTCTCTTTCGTAATTCTCAGCTTTTTGCTGAAGGTAAGAGCTGTAGTTACCATTGAACTTTTGGATATTGGTTCTGGAAAGTTCATATATTTGGGTTACAACTTTATCAAGGAAGTAGCGGTCATGGGAAACAATTAAGACAGCACCATCGTAGCCTTGCAAATATTGTTCCAGCCATGATAGGGTCTCAATATCCAAATGGTTAGTCGGCTCATCCAAAATTAAAATTTCAGGGGTTGTCAGCAAAAGCTTTGCTAAGGCAAGTCTTGTCTTTTGTCCGCCGCTTAATGTAGATATTTTTGTGCTGTAATCAAAGGAACCGAAGTTCAAACCATGAAGTACAGAACGAATATCAGCTTCATACTGATAACCGCCATTTTCCTTAAAGTTATATTGAAGAGTATCATATTCCTTCAATATCTTTTCGAATCTTTCCGGTTGGCTGCTTATGTCAGGGTCTGCCATCTGCTGTTCCAGCTTTCTTAGCTCTGCTTCCTGCTGCTGAAGGCCTTTAAATACGGTCAACATCTCATCCCAAATGGACAGATTAGATTCGAGCCCTGTATTCTGAGCAAGATAACCTATTTCTACATTTTTTGGTTTAATGATTTCCCCAGTATCATATGAAAGGTGGCCAGCGATCATCTTTAGCAATGTCGATTTTCCAGCACCGTTTCGGCCTACTAACGCGATTCTATCTCTTGTTTGCACTTCTAATTTTATATTGGATAAGATAATTTCAGCTCCAAAGTATTTGGAAAGTTGATTCACTTGTAATAGTATCATTGCGTAATTCACCTCAGAATGTATGTATATCAAGTGTAACTTATATACGTGGGAAACCGCAATAAAGGCAATCGCAGGCAGTGAAAATTCTTTAATGATACACTTTAGAAGGAAAATAGTGTATGATTTGCTTAGAGGTGTTAAAAATGAAGAGTTTTACACACTTTAATGATGAGGGCCGAGCGAAAATGGTTGATATAAGCGAAAAAAGCGAAACCGCTCGCATAGCAGTTGCCCACTCAAGCATTATAGTAAATAAATATATATACGACAGCATCATCCATAATACGATAAAAAAAGGAGATGTTTTGGCTGTCGCCCAAGTAGCAGGCATCATGGCAGCAAAGAAAACATCTGACTTAATACCGATGTGCCATCCCATCTCTTTGAAAGGGGTCGATATTTCTTTTCGTTGGGAAGAAGAAGGACAAGAACAAGAAGCTTACCGTTTAGTAATAGAAGTATCAGCAAAGACGATTGGGAGCACCGGCGTGGAAATGGAAGCACTGACTGCAGCATCCGTCACGGCATTAACGATTTATGATATGTGTAAAAGCATTGATAAAGGAATGGTCATCGGCGAAACTTACTTGCTTGAAAAATCAGGCGGTATCAATGGTCCATACAAGAGGGTTTAAAGTTTATCAGGAAAGATAGATGTATTATTAATTACAGGTAGGGGATTACAATGAGCAATGAGATAATGAAGATACCGCAAGCTACTGCTAAGCGGTTGCCTTTATATTATCGCTTCTTAAAAAATTTACATTCTTCAGGGAAACAAAGGGTTTCATCTGCCGAATTAAGTGAGGCAGTTAAGGTAGATTCAGCTACCATCAGAAGGGACTTCTCGTATTTTGGAGCATTAGGGAAAAAGGGTTACGGATATAATGTAAACTACCTGCTTTCCTTTTTCCGGAAGACATTGGACCAAGATGAGCTGACGAAGGTTGCCCTGATTGGTGTGGGTAATTTAGGGGTTGCCTTCTTAAACTATAACTTCTTGAAAAACAACAATACAAAAATAGAAGTGGCATTTGATATTGCAGAAGATAAGACAGGAACGTCAATTGGAGAGGTAGATATCCATCATATGGATGATTTGGAGAAGGTCATTTTAGAGCATGATATCCAGGTTGCCATCTTAACTGTTCCGGCAGCAGTTGCCCAAACGATTACTGATCGTTTAATAGACTGCTCTATTAAAGGCATTCTGAACTTTACACCAGCTCGGCTGACTGTGCCTGCTAGTGTGCGAATTCATCATATCGACTTGGCTGTTGAACTTCAATCTCTAGTCTACTTCCTTAAACACTATCCGACTCCAGCAGATGAAGCGGAAGAGGAATGAGCCACAAAAAAAGCAATTATAAATGCTTCCATTTATAATTGCTTTTTTTATTATATATGGCATTATCTCTCCTGATTTTTGCGGGTAGCCTTTTTAATCATAAAATGGAAGGAAATGAGCCGGATTCCAGTGCCTATATCAAATGTCGCCAGTATGACAAGTATATAGGAGAAGAAGCCCCATCCTCCATGATCACGGACTGATTGAACAGCAAAATAGGTAAATAAAGCACCAAGTATTAAATAAAGTATTCCAGAGAGTAATGCTGATTTCCTCATAAAAATCCTCCAATAAATTGTGAAATGTTCTCCATATTTCGCTGCCATTCCTGGATGGCATCCAGATTAAACTGGATGATGACGACCAGTGTGTTCATTGACACATGAGCAAAAATAGGAACCCAGATTCTTTTTGTTCTTACATAAAGGAAAGCAAAGGTGAAACCCATGCTGGCGTACAGCAAGATATGTACAAATTCCATGTGTGCTGCTGCAAAGACAAGAGAACTGATCAATGCAGACAGGAAAAAGCCTAGTCGTTTATAGAGTACCCCGAATATGATTTTCCGAAAAATGATTTCTTCTAAGATTGGACCGACAACGCTGATAACTATAATCACAAGCGGAGAATACTCAACAAAGGTCATAAGCTGCTGTGTATTTTCTGATTCTTGTTCAATTCCTAATGCCATTTCGATTGAACCGGCTATTGATTGAGCAACTAAGGAAAGAAAGATACCTGCCACTGCCCAGCCAATGCTTGCAGGGATGCTTGCGGGATTTTCGCGAAGCGGATTCCTCATCTCATGGCGAAGCAGGAAAAGAACAACGAGCAATGTGACAAGGAAGCTGAAAATCAGCCAAATAACGACAGAAGCCATGCCAAGCTCTGCAGAATCATATCCCATAAGGTTGCCGAAAAACATGACAATCGGAACGCCAATTAAGGTAGATAATTGCATAGCAATATACGATATTACAATAATCCAATATTCTTTTTTCAAGATATCGTACTCCTTTTCGATATTCTAATATATAAATTAATCATATAAACTTTTGAGCATTAGTATTCTTCGCATTCAGCAAATGCTGTCTTTTGCACAAACATGATTAGAATTAGTAATACACATACTATTTATTCTACTAATAAGTGCGTGCTTACTCAAATAGAACACATTAAAAAAGAGGAGATTTTATGAATAAAGTCGAAGAAAGAGTGTATACTTCTTAAAGGCGTGTACAGGGCAGTATAATTTTTTGTAAAATCTAAGGCTTGTCTCTTGCAAATTATAAAAAGATTAATTAATATAATAATTGTGTTAGCACTCAAGAGTGATGAGTGCTAATAATAATAAATTTACATATTATTTGAGGAGGTTGTTTCACTTGTTAAAGCCATTAGGAGATCGTATTGTTATTGAGCTTGTTGAAACAGAAGAAAAAACTGCAAGTGGCATCGTGCTACCTGACTCTGCTAAGGAAAAGCCGCAAGAAGGCAAAGTAGTAGCAGTTGGTAACGGCCGTGTTCTAGACAACGGAGAGCGTGCTGCACTTGATGTATCTGTTGATGATGTAATTATCTTCTCAAAATATTCTGGAACTGAAGTTAAATATGAAGGGAAAGAATATTTAATCCTTCGCGAAAGCGACATTTTGGCAATCGTACAATAATTTGAAATTAATATATAAGAAATAACATAAATTCTTGAGGAGGTTTTTTAAAATGGCTAAAGATATTAAATTTAGTGAAGAAGCGCGCCGCTCTATGCTTCGTGGTGTAGATGCACTTGCTGATGCAGTTAAAGTAACACTTGGACCTAAAGGACGCAATGTCGTGCTTGAAAAAAAATACGGTTCACCGCTAATTACAAATGACGGTGTTACTATCGCAAAAGAAATCGAGTTGGAAGATGCATTTGAAAATATGGGTGCTAAACTTGTAGCTGAAGTTGCAAGCAAAACAAACGATGTTGCTGGGGACGGTACAACAACTGCTACAGTATTGGCACAAGCAATGATCCGTGAAGGACTTAAAAACGTAACTGCTGGTGCAAACCCAATGGGTATCCGCAAAGGGATGGACAAAGCGATTTCAACTGCTATTGAAGAGTTGAAGGCTATCTCAAAACCAATCGAAGGCAAAGCTTCTATCGCACAAGTAGCTGCTATCTCTGCTGCTGACGAAGAAGTTGGCCAATTGATCGCAGAAGCTATGGAACGCGTTGGCAACGACGGTGTAATCACAATTGAAGAATCTAAAGGCTTCACAACTGAATTAGATGTAGTAGAAGGTATGCAATTCGACCGCGGATACGTATCTCCTTACATGGTAACTGATTCAGATAAAATGGAAGCTGTTCTTGATAACCCATACATCTTAATCACTGACAAAAAGATTTCTAACATTCAAGAAATCCTGCCAGTGCTTGAGCAAGTAGTTCAACAAGGCAAGCCATTATTGATCGTAGCTGAAGATGTAGAAGGTGAAGCAAACGCTACATTGGTAGTGAACAAACTTCGCGGAACTTTCACAGCTGTTGCTGTTAAAGCACCAGGCTTTGGTGATCGCCGCAAAGCAATGCTAGAAGATATCGCTGTATTGACTGGCGGAGAGGTTATTACAGAAGATCTTGGCTTAGATCTTAAATCTGCAACAATCGAATCATTAGGCCGCGCTGCGAAAGTTGTTGTTACGAAAGAAAACACAACAATTGTAGAAGGTGCTGGAGATTCAGCAAACATCGCATCACGCATCAACCAAATCCGCGCTCAATTAGAAGAAACTACTTCTGAATTCGACCGTGAGAAATTGCAAGAGCGTCTTGCTAAACTTGCAGGCGGAGTTGCTGTCGTAAAAGTCGGCGCTGCGACTGAAACAGAATTAAAAGAGCGCAAATTGCGCATTGAAGATGCATTGAACTCTACTCGTGCTGCAGTTGAAGAAGGTATTGTAGCTGGTGGTGGTACTGCACTTCTAAACGTATACAACAAAGTTGCTTCTATTGAAGCAGAAGGCGACGAAGCTACTGGTATCAACATCGTTCTTCGCGCAATCGAAGAGCCGGTTCGTCAAATTGCTCACAACGCAGGTCTTGAAGGATCAGTTATCGTTGAGCGCCTTAAAAACGAAGCAGTTGGAACAGGATTCAACGCTGCTAACGGTCAATGGGTTAACATGATCGAAGCTGGTATCGTTGATCCAACTAAAGTTACTCGTTCTGCGCTTCAAAACGCAGGAAGCGTTGCTGCTATGTTCTTAACAACAGAAGCAGTAGTTGCTGACAAGCCAGAACCAGCAGGTAGCGCTGCAATGCCTGATATGGGCGGCATGGGTGGAATGGGCGGCATGATGTAAGGCCGTTTACGCCTAACATCTGATAAATAGTTGCAACTATTTTACCTAATACTAAACCCCACTTCTTTTTTAAAGAAGTGGGGTTTTTTTGCGTTACTATCCCAATGGATACTTTTTTTAATTACATAAATCGCCCTGCTTGTTTCAAGTACTATAATAAAATGGGATAATTATAAACTATTTGAATGAAAGCGTTTAATAAATATCAATCAAACATATTTACGGATATAGCTAAGATGATTAATTAAGTAATAGGTGTTTAGCAGTCTTTGCTTTTTGGATACATGTTGAAACTTCGATAAACTTGGAGGAATTTATGAAAAAGGGCAAACTTAGTTTACAAGCTATCATAATTATTTTTGTATGTATTGTGGTTGCGTTATCACTTGGGATAACCGACTTGCTTATAAGTAAAAGTATTACTTCCAGTGTAGAAGAGACACAGAAAGAAAAGGCGCTGGATGTTGCAAGGACAATGGCGGTTACTCCAGCTGTAATCAAGACTCTTGAAGGACAAGCTAATCAAGCGGAATTACAGGATTTTGCTAATGTAATAAAAGACAAAACGAATGTGAACTTTGTTGTTGTTATGAATATGAAGGGAATTCGGCTGTCTCACCCAGAGTCTAGTAAGGTGGGTAAGCATTTCTTTGGGGGAGATGAAGGCCCTGTTCTTAAAGGGGAGGAGTATGTTTCCATTTCAAAAGGAACGCTCGGTAAATCTATGAGGGCATTTACGCCAATAAAGGATGCACAGGGCAAACAAATTGGAGCGGTTGCTGTCGGGATTTCTTTGAAAAGTGTTACAGAGGCTGTTGATAAAGGACGGATGGGAATTGTTTTGGGGACGTTAATCGGACTTATGATTGGAATAATTGGTGCGGTCGTTCTAGCAAGGTATATTAAAAAAATCCTTTTAGGACTTGAGCCGTTTGTTATTGCGAAGCTGCTTGAAGAGCGCAGTTCTATGCTTCAGTCTGTACGTGAGGGCATTATAGCCATTGACCAGGAAGGAAAAATCACCCTTGTTAACAAGGCAGCGAGTAAGCTTTTTAAAAAGGCAGGTCTTGAGGAAGAGCCAATGGGGATAAATATTGAGGATTACTTGCCAGAAACCCGGTTAACTCGCATTATCAAATCAGGTGAAACAGAGCTCGATCAAGAACAGAACCTGCAGGGGGTTACTATTTTAGTAAACCGGGTACCGGTCGTTGTTGGAAATCAGGCTGTAGGAGCCATCGCTACATTTCGGGATAAAACAGAGGTCCAGCATCTGGCTGAACAGCTGACAGGTGTCCGTAATTATGCGGATGCTCTCCGTGCTCAAGCTCATGAATTTATGAATAAGCTCCATGTTATCTTAGGTCTTGTCAGAACGGAACAATATGATACACTTGCTGATTATGTAAGTGAAACGGTTAATCATCGGGAAACGGAAATGGACTTTGTGACAAGAAAAGTCCAAGATCCTGTGCTTGCTGGTTTTCTGATTGGGAAGCTAAGCTTTGCAAGAGAATCAGGAGTTTCCTTTGCATTTGATTGTGCCAGTAAGCTGCCGAAGCCGGCAAACTCGGAAATTACACATGAGCTGATTACGATTATTGGCAATCTTTTGGATAATGCAATAGAGGCTATTGCAAACAGTATAAATAAAAAGGTCCATCTTAAATTGGATTATGCAGAGGATATTTTAACAATCGAGGTTAAAGACACAGGAATGGGAATGACGAATTCACTCCAAAACAAAATCCTAGATAAAGGCTTTTCTACTAAAGGAAATAACCGCGGATACGGATTATACCTTTTGGCGCAAGCAATTGAAAGGCTGGAAGGAGAACTGATTATTTCGTCCAAGCCAGGGAAGGGAACGAGTTTTGCTGTGTATATATCATATCAAGAGGAGGATAAAGAGAATTGATTAATGTAATGATCGTTGAAGATGACCCGATGGTAGCACAAATTAATAAACGATATCTTGCCAAAATTGAAGGATTCCGATTAGCGGCAACAGCTACATCAGTTGATGAAGCTCTACAATTACTAAATACAGAAGAAATCCAGCTTATCCTTTTGGATATTTTTATGCCGGGAAAGCTTGGGATTGAACTATTAGCACATCTGCGGAAAAATGAACTTGAAATTGATGTGATCATCATTTCTGCTGCATCCGATCTTGATCGAATAAAGAGGGCATTAAGATATGGGATTGTCGACTATTTAATCAAGCCGTTTGAGTTTGACCGGTTTAACACGGCACTTACTACCTATCTTGAACAAACTCGGTTAATTGATAAGCAAGATTCAGTAAGTCAGCAGGAGCTGGATTCCTTACTGTTGCACAGAGATGAACATGTCATCGCAGAGGAGCTGCCAAAGGGGTTAGCGAAGGATACGTTAAAGCAAGTATGGGATGCCATTCAGCGATTAAAGGCAGACCCTTTTTCGACTGATGACATTGTAAATATTGTAGGCATCTCAAGAGTTTCTGCCAGAAAGTATCTTAATTTTCTTAAGGATACAGGAATCCTGGAGGTTAAGGTTATCTATGGAGCAGTCGGAAGGCCTGTGTATCAGCATGAATATAATCAATTTAAAGAACACTTAATTAAAAATTTTTTGTAAGCAGTTAGGAAAGCTGCTTACTTTTTTTATTTACAAAAAGAATTATTAAACTTTATTAAACTATGAAAACGGTTTACAGGGGAATATGATGTACACGTAACAAAGGGGAGTAATATTGGCAATCACACTATCGCGATTGCAAAGGGAATTTGGATTTTTTACATGATGATAAAAATGACAAGGGGGATTAAATATGCAAATTCCAATTAAGAAGACGCTCGATAAAATTCCAGGCGGAATGATGGTAGTTCCGTTATTTTTAGGGGTACTAACAAACACTTTTTTTCCACAGTTTTTAGAAATAGGGCATTTTACAACGGCATTATTCAGTAAAGAGGCATCATCAACTATTTTAGCTTGTTTTATGTTTTTAATTGGTTCACAAATTAACTTTAAACTAGCACCAAAAGCGATTAAAAAAGGTGCAATTTTATTATCTGGTAAATTTATAGTAGGTGCAGGTCTAGGTATCTTTATAGCGATGGTTTTTGGACCGGCTGGTATTCTAGGATTGTCACCACTAGCTATCCTTGCAGCATTGTTAAACGCTAACGGTGGGTTATATGCTTCACTAGCTTCATCTTATGGTGACGAAACAGATGTAGGGGCATACGCATTATTTTCTTTAAAAGATGGTCCATTTTTCACATTAGTTGCTTTAGGTGCATCCGGCCTTGCTTCTATTCCTTTTCAAGCACTTGTAGGCGTGTTAATTCCTATCGTAATTGGGATGATTTTAGGAAATATCGATCCGGATATGAGAAAGTTTCTTGGAAGCAGTAAGTTATTATTAATCCCATTTTTCTCTTTCCCATTAGGGGCAGGCATGAATCTGAATACAATTGTAGAAGCGGGTGGTCCAGGCTTACTACTAGGATTAATCGCTTCATTTACAGGAATTGGTGCTTTCTTGCTTTTGAAATTATTCAAAGAAAATCCTATCGTCGGTTTAGCAACAGGGTCAACTGCAGGTAACGCTGTAGCGACACCAGCTGTAGTTGCGGCAGCAGATCCAACACTTTCTGCAATAGCACCAGCAGCTACTGCGCAAGTTGCAGCAGCATGTGTTGTTTCTGCAATCGTTTGTCCGATTATTGTCAGCTATGTATATAAACGGTCAGAAAAGAAAAAAGCTAAAAAGCTTATAACAAAGGCTGCATGATAAAAAATATATTAAATTTCTATAGAAAGAAGGATTTCCATAATGAGCGTGCCTGATAATGTAATTATTACAACATTAAAAGGAAAAGAAGTTCTGTCTAATCCTTTTATCAATAAGGGAACAGCATTTACTAGAGAGGAAAGGGAAGAGCTTGGACTTGACGGCCTGTTGCCGCCTCACGTGCTTACCCTTGATGAACAGGCTAACAGAGCCTATGAGCAATATTCCATGCGGACTACAAATCTTTTCAAAAACGGTTTGCTTTATGATTTATATAACCGGAATGTTGTCCTTTTTTACCGACTTTTAAAAGATCATTTAGCAGAGATGCTTCCAATCATCTATACACCTACTGTCGGAGAAGCGATTCAGACATACTCTCATAGCTATCATCGCCCAGGTGGATTATATCTTTCCATTGATCATCCTGAAGGTGTTGAAAAAGGATTTGCTAATCTTGGGGTCTCAAAAAATGACATAGACTTAATCGTTGTCACTGACTCTGAAAGTATCCTTGGAATCGGGGATCAAGGGGTAGGAGGTATTAATATTGCAATCGGTAAACTGGCTGTTTATACAGCGGCAGCTGGGATTGATCCAAGCCGCGTCCTGCCAATCGTATTGGATGTTGGCACAAACAATCAATCTTTAATTGACGACCCTATCTATATTGGTAACAAGTTCGCCCGTGTCCGCGGTGAACGTTATGATAAATTCATTGATTTATTTGTACACACTGCCAGAAAATTCTTCCCAGAAGTGCTTATCCATTGGGAGGATCTTGGCAATGTAAATGCTCGAAATATTTTAGAAAAATACGGTGACAAAATCCTTACATTTAATGATGATATCCAAGGAACAGGTGCTGTTACGCTTGCAGCGGTTATGTCTGCATTAAAGGTCACAGGAACTTCTCTGAAAGATCAGCGTATTGTTGTCTTTGGACCAGGTGCTGCGGGGATCGGGAACGCAGACCAAATGGCAGATGCAATGGTCCTTGAAGGATTGACAGAAGAAGAAGCATACGACCGTTTCTGGGCAATCGATTATCGAGGATTACTGACAGATGAAACACCGGATGTCCTGAAATTCCAACTTCCTTACGTAAGAGAAGGAGCGGAAGTAGAGGGCTGGGAGAGAAACGAGGACGGAATCATTCCATTAATGGAAGTAGTGAAGAGAGTAAAACCTACCATCCTTATCGGTACTTCCGGTCAAGCTGGCGCCTTCACAGAGGAAATAGTGAAGGAGATGGCTAAGCATGTTGAACGTCCAATCATCATGCCTATGTCTAATCCGACTCATCTTGCAGAAGCCATACCAGAAGATTTAATTAAATGGACAGACGGCAAAGCGTTAATTGCGACAGGAAGCCCATTTGATAATGTAGAATATAACGGTGTTTCCTATGAAATCGGACAGTCTAATAACGCATTTGTATTTCCAGGTCTAGGGCTTGGAGCGATTGTTGCAAAAGCCCAAGTAATCTCAAAAGGAATGTTCGCAGCAGCTGCAAATGCTGTAGCAGAGATGTGCGACAATACTGAGCCAGGCTCGTCATTGCTGCCGTCTATTGAGAAACTACATGATGTATCAATCTATGTGGCTGTTGAAGTAGCTAAGGCTGCACTAGAGGAAGGTATCGCAAAAGCAGATATTTCCAATGACGTACCAAAAGCTGTTGTTGATGCTGTTTGGCAGCCTGAGTATAAGGAAATTAAGAGTGTTGGGATTTGGACGAGAGTTTAACCATAAACAGATAATAATTAATTTTATAAAGATGGACTACTCCTGAATTGGGGTAGTCTTTTTTGTTGATACCCAGGATGCGACTATTTTAATGCTTGTTCAATAATATAACTGTCAATATAATGTATGTGTATTATTTCACATTCTGGTTGCTGCTAATTAACAGAAACTTAAATGAAAGTAGGTATTGTTATGGCAAAAATATTAATAATTGAAGATGATCAGGCAATTAACAATTTAATCTTTATGAATTTGGATTTGGTTGGCTATGATTGTAAACAGATGTTTGACGGAAAAGAGGCTAGTGAAGTTATATATAGTTGGCAACCAGATTAAATTTTGCTAGATGTGATGATTCCATATGTAGATGGGTTTACACTTATAGAACAAAACAAGTTTAGTGCTATTCCGGTTATATTTGTTACTGTAAAAGATAATATTTCTTTTAAGGTTAAGGGGTTACAACTAGGTGCTGATGATTATATTGTAAAACCGTTTGAATCAATTGAATTGCTTGCGAGAATAGAAGCAGTACTACGACGTACAAAACCAGTTAAAAGGAGATATAGTATCGGCAGTACTATTATTGATCTGGATGAGCATATAACTATTGTAAAAAATGAACCTGTAAGTCTGACTAACCAAGAGTTTGTGCTTTTAGAAGCATTAATTAACAATTGTAATTTAGCCTTATCTAGGGAGCAATTACTTAATTTGGCTTGGGGTCAGGATTATTTTGGGGATGCTAGGACTGTAGATGTTCATATTACTAAATTGCGAAAAAAGTTACAATTAGAGTCATATATACAGACGGTATACAAGTTTGGGTATCGACTGGAGTTTCAAAAATGAACTTCTGGCAAAAGATTTTTTTGAGTACATTTTTCATTTTTATTACGTTATTTGACATAGCAGCTTTTGTACTAATATCTTCTTCTTACCATTTCAGTCTTCAAAGAGAAGAAGAAAATAGTATACGGGAACAATCGATTATTTTAAAATCCATAGAAAATAGTATAAGTCAATTCCTTCAGTCTGCTTCTTACAACAAAGAGCAACTAACCTCTCTTATAAAACCACTTGCAAATTACTATGAGAATCAAAATGTTTACCTTGCATTATACAATGAAAACACGAAAGTATATTCAAATACTCCAATCTTAGATAGTAAGCTACTAGGTATTCAAGAGAAAGAAACGAGGAAGATACAAACGAAAAAATTGGGTGGCAAGAGATATTTATTTGTATCTTCACCATTACCTTCAAATCCAAATTACTCCCTTGTTTATGCTCGAAATATTAGTCAACTTGATGTCTATCTTTCTTCAATGAGCCGTGTATTCGTAATAGTTAGTATTCTAGTATGTATTGTACTGGGTATTTTAAATTTCATATTTTTAAAACGATTAACTGGTCCACTAAATAAAATGATTTCTATTACAAGTGAGATAGCAAATGGAGCTTTTCATAAAAGAGTTCATATTAAACGAAGGGATGACCTTGGCACTCTGGGGAGTACGTTTAATAAGATGGCTGATTCAATAGAAGATAAAGTTGGTCAATTAACAAAGGAATCACAAAATAAACAGCAGTTTATTGATAATCTTGCTCATGAAATGAAGACGCCGCTTACTTCTATTTTAGGTTATTCAGAATACTTGCAAAAGGCAAAGTATAAGGAGAAACAACGTCTCATCGCAACTCAACATCTCAATGAAGCAGCAGAAAGACTGCAAAAATTGTCCATTAAACTTCTTGATTTAACATCAATGCGTACCAAAAATAAAGATTTTAAAGAGGTTAATATGGAGGGGTTGTTTGCTGCTTTATATAGGTTCATGAATCCAATTTTAAAAAAGAAAAATATTCATCTAGAGATAAGAGCAGAGGTAAAGTCCTTGTTAGGTGATGAAACACTGTTACTGTCGCTATTAATTAACTTGGTAGAGAATTCAGCAAGAGCCTCTAAGGATAATGACTTAATAGCTGTAAGGTCATATGTTGATGAGAAGGAAGAGTTTATAGTTGAAGTAAAAGATTATGGTATTGGTTTAGATAAAGAAGAAATAAAAAAAATAACTGAACCCTTTTATCGTGTTGATAAATCTCATTCTCGTGAATTTGGAGGTTTCGGCTTAGGTCTAAGTATTGTTGCTCAAATAGCTAAATATCATAATGCTGATTTGGACATTCAATCACAAAAAGGTACGACAATAAGGATAATCTTTAACAAGACTCTAACAACTTAATAGCAACTCAAAAATATCATGAGTGTATCCTTGCTTCATATAAGGGATATTACATTCTGTATATAGGGGGCTTAAATGAAAAAGGGAAATATATAGTCGGGGCATACATTACAGGATTCACTTTTTGCGCTGGGCTTTTAGTCAATAGCTTTGCTTTTCCTTCTGTTCTAGCTGCAACAACAGAAAATTCAAAGGTTAAAACCGTTGAGGCTGCTAATCTTGAAGAAAATCAGAAAACTGAGCAAATAAAAGATTCATCAAATGAATTATCTCAATATGGAATCAAAGATGGCATTTCAGAAAAAGAAGCGCTATTAATAGCTATTAACGCATTTAAAGAAACAAAGGATGTCAGCAACCTAACTTATGATATTAAAATTGTCCAGGAGGATATTCCAGTAGATCCAATCAAGTGGTTTGTTACATTTTATGATAATAACGATGGATATATGGCTACTATAAATCCCTTTTCCGGTACAATTATTACTCTGGAGCAATTTTCAGGAGTTAAAGAAGTTTTCTCTAAAGATATGGAAAAAGCCAGAGAGGAAAAGGAAAAACTTTATAACGAGTATTATAAAGAGATATTTTCTATCTACAATAACGAATAAACAAGGAATATATCCCTTATGAAGTTAAAAAAGTATTCTTACCCTCTAACTGATTGGTAAGGATACTTTTTTATTTTCCAATATATCTTAGTTATTACTTGGAAAATTATTGAAACTATGAAAAAATATAATCAGAAAATCATTGGAAGAAACATGCACTTATATAATTTTGAGGTGACTTGTTGTGGTTAATAAATCTGTTTTATCTGTAAGAAATCTATCAAAAGTTTATAAAGGTGTCGGTCATGAGGTGCAAGCATTAAAGGATGTTTCATTTGAGTTATATGAAGGGGAACTGATTGCCATAATGGGGACAAGCGGTTCGGGAAAAAGTACGTTGCTTAACGTGTTGGCAGCATTGGATGAGCCAGATAAAGGGGAAATTCAATTATATGGCCAAAAACAAACAGAAATGTTTACAGAACCAAATGCTACTCATTATCGGCGAGATAAAATTGGCTTTATCTTTCAAGCTTTTCATCTTTTGAAAGATTTAACAGTGGAAGAGAATATTGCTTTGCCACTTATTCTAAAGGGAGAGAAAAAGTCTTATATAGATGAGAAAGTAGATGAGATGTTACAGTTTGTCGGGCTCTTGGGCTGGAGGAAACAAAGACCAGTTCAATTATCAGGCGGACAACAGCAGCGGGTTGCAATCGGCAGGGCATTGATAACTGCACCGCCAATTGTGTTGGCGGATGAACTCACAGGGAACTTGGATTATAATACTTCAAATGAAATTCTTCAGGTTTTAGTAAAGATGAAAGAGACGTTGAACCAAGCAATTATAGTTGTTACACATGATCCACATGTTGCAGCTTTTGCTGATCGTGTGCTGTTTTTTCATGATGGACAGATTGTGAATGAATATGATTGTTCTGGGAATCAAGCGATGGATGATATTTTAGAGAATTTTGGGAAGCTGTTGGAGTTCAAGGTATGATGAAAACAATACAAGGACTAGCCTTGCGCTTCTTTCAAAAAAATATATTTATAACATTTTCCTCTGTTATTAGTGTACTTTTATCGGTCTTTTTAGTGGTTGTTATGGTAGCTTTCGCAACAAATGCGGAGCGCTCGTTAAGAGAAGAAGTGCAAAAAATGTATGGAGAGATGGATTTATCTGTCGGCTATAATGCGGAACTGAGTAAAAACGTCGATCGAGACTTTATTTCTGCTTTGCAGACAAACAAAGATATTCAAAAGATATCTCCAGTCATCATTAACCAGCTAAAGGTAGATAAATTGCAAGCAGACATTTATTCAGTTGGTCTAGAAAATGATTATCTAGCAAAGAGCAGATATCATTTAAAAGAGGATATAAATGAAAATGAAGTTATGATGAATGAAAGTTTGGCTGAAAGCTTACAAGTAAAAGCTGGTCAAAAGGTAGGTATTGAAGGCAGGGAGTTTACGGTAACAGAGATATTAGAGGATTTAAACGCAAGTGGGCTTACTCCCGATATGCTCATTGTATCTAAACCAACAGCCAAAGAATTAGTAAAGCATAGGTCCGGTCAACATGTAGAGGCTACTTATGTGCTAGTCAAAGCGAAAAAGAATATTGATCCACTTTTGCTTGCCAATGATATTAAGAAATATGATGCCGGTGTAAGGATTGATATTGCTGAAGAAGATGAATTTCTAAAAAGGAATGTACAGTCTCTGAAAATTTTCATCTACTCTTTAGCTTTTCTAATGTTAATCATTACAGCGTTATTGATTGTTGCCAATTTTGAATTATTTTTATATAAGTATAAAAATCAATTTGCGATTTTGCGTTCCATTGGCGCCACAACCAAACAATTATCTAACATAATACTCATTCAAAGCAGTCTTATTACAATAGCGGGCACAATAGGCGGCTTCCTATTAGCTATCGTTAGTCATCAATATATTCAACCGGGGCTTGAAGCGATATTTTCTTTCCATTTACCAACAGCAGCGGGTTATAACTATAAGGAAAGTTTAATGATTGCACTAGCAAGCGGTATGATTATACAAATATTTATGCTGATTCCAGCTTATAAAAGTTCAAAATTATTACCGCTTAAAATCATGCAGGAAAATGAAAAGAATGATTTCAGTTATAGGAAAACTCGCAGAAATATTGGGTTTGGTTTGATCTTTATTGCCCTGTTATTGATTTGTATTGGTAAAGTAATGCCCAAAACAGAAGGGACGGGGGTTTTGTGTATCTTTATAGCTGCGTTGTTTTTACTAAGCAGCCTTTATCTTCTTTTTCCTGTCTATCTATCAGCTGCTTTAATAGGGGTTCTGCCAATAATAAAAAAGCTGTTTGGAAATGTTTCTTATATCGCAATTAAAAACTTAGTGCCTCAAGTCAGAAAAAATACATTCGTGATGTTAACAATCAGCGCGATGATGATTATCGCTGTATTTGGGTCTGTTATGTTAAAGACAATCCAGCAAAATGAAATAAACTATTTAAAAGAACAATTTCCAACCTCCATTGTGCTGAATAGTCGTCTAGTATATGATTCAATGATTGAACCAAAGGATTTGGAGAAAAACGTAAAAGAAATTAGCGGAGTTCAGAAAGTAAGCTCTCAAAGCACTACTTCTGGGGCAGTGATAATCGGAAACGATGATGATCCTAATTTGGAGTATACATTAGCCGATATAAAAGGGATGGAGCAACAAGGAATCATTCCAAAAATGGAGGATGATAGTAAATTAATTGTTGTATCTGAGGCATTTTTAGAAAAGCATGGACTTAAAGTAGGTGATTCTATCGACTTGGGCTTATACTCGGAAGAAAAGCAAAGTCCTGTATTTTTGGATACATTTATTGTGGGAGCTGCAGTAAAAAATCTACCTAATGCTGATGCTTATATCGATTGGGAAAATACATCATTCAAAGAGGAATTTACGAAATTTAGCGCAATGTACATCACTTCTAACGATGAAAAACAAACTGTTCAAGAATTAGAAGCACTAAAACAGCAGTACCCAGAACTTCAGGTTAATGTATATCAGCAGTCTGTTGAAAAAGCTAATGAGTTGTTCTTGCAAAGATGGTCTGTTTTTATTGTGGTTATGGTTGTCATCTTGGTGTGTGTGATGTTGGGTGTAGTTACTACACTAGGTAACAATATTTATTCCAAAAGAAAAGAGTTTGCAATATTAAGGACTATTTCTGTTGATCGGAAGGGGATAAAAAAGGTCATTTTAACCCAAGTCAATCTGTATATAATAATAGGGCTGCTGCTTGGAATAATAGCAGGTTTACTTTTTACCGCCGTGATTTTGCTAATAGATTCTGGGCAAATTTCGATTTATTACTCATTGATCATCGGAATTACAGCAGCGCTATTGTTAGTTGGAAATAGTGTGTTTCTTCCTATTGCAAGTAAGATAGGGAAAAAGAAGATATCCTTAGAGCTTACGGAGGATAATAAATAAATTTTTCTTAAAAGATAAGGCCATTCATCTGTTTATGACTGATGGATGGCCTTATCTTTTCTGGAATACCCATTCTTCCAATCCTCTCAATAAGGTATAATGATGGCATGAACAAAAAACGGAAATACCATGCTCAAAAAGGAGGAATGCTCTTGCAAAGCAAAAATAAAACGGTAGTAAAGTCAATGGACATTCTTAATCTTTTCCTTCACCATTCAAAGCTGAGCTTTAATGAGATTGTTCAGTTTTCAGGTATTCCAAAGACGTCTGTGTACAGGATGGTGCTGTCGCTCGAGGAAATGGGTTTACTTGATAAGGATGTGGATGGGAAATATTCGCTTGGGCTTTTGTTTCTTCAGTTCGGCCATTTGGTGTCAGAGAGGCTTGATATTAGGCAGTTAGCTTTGCCTGTAATGCATATGCTTCACCAGGAGGTTGGCGAAGCAGTTAACTTGATTGTCCGCGATGGAAATGAGGCCATTTATATTGAAAAGCTGGACACGAAACAGCCTGTGAGGCTTTATACGGCAATTGGGAGAAGGACACCTCTTTATGCGGGTGCTTGCTCTCGTGTTATTCTTGCTTTCCTGCCGTATATGGAGCGGGAGAAATATATAGATGAAACAGAATTACAGCCAATTGCGTCAGGTACAATCACAGACAGAGAAAAACTGCGTCAGCTGATTACGGAATCAAGGGAAAATGGTTTCTCTGTCAGTTATTCAGAGCTAGAGGATTATTCGGCTGCTCTTGCTGCACCGGTTTTTAACTTTAAAGGAGAAATCGTAGCTGGCATTAGCGTTGCTGGGCTTGATGTTAATTATAAGCAGGACAAGCTGGGGCCGCTTTCTGAGAAAGTGAAGGCAGCTGCATTGGAGATTTCCCGCAAATTGGGATATATAGAATAAGATAAAGGACATGGATGTATAATCTCATGTCCTTTTTATATGTCCTTAAGAGCGGAAAGGGGTAATCTCAATCCTTGATTTTTCAAGGGTTTCCTTGATTTGCTGGGCAAAAGTGAGAGCTTCAGAGCCGTCGCCATGAATGCAAATAGTATCAGCTTTGACAGATATCTCTGCTCCTTGTCTAGTAGTGACTTTTCCTTCCTTAACCATGCGGACTACTTGGCCGACCGCTTGGTTCTTGTCATGGATAAGGGCATCTGGCTCTGTTCGCGGTGTTAACGTACCGCCGCTATCGTATGTGCGATCGGCAAATACTTCATTTGCTGTTTGCAGACCGATTCTTTCACCAGCAGTGACTAGTTCACTGCCAGCTAAACCGAATAGTATTAATTCTGGGTCAACTTTATAGACTGCTTCTGCGATTGCAGTTGCAAGAAGGCTGTTTTTGGCAGCCATATTGTATAACGCTCCATGGGGTTTAACATGCTGCATCTTTGCACCTTCTGCTTTGACGAAGCCAGACAAAGCGCCAATCTGATAAATGACAATATCATGTGCTTCTTGTGGCGAGATATTCATGTTTCGTCGTCCAAACCCAGCTAAATCGGGAAGGCCTGGATGTGCACCGATTTTAACGTTATTATTGAGTGCAAGCTTTACCGTATTCCTCATCACTGATGGATCGCCAGCATGAAAACCACAGGCAATATTTGCTGATGTAACGAATCGAAGAATCTCTTCATCCATTCCTATCTTATATGCTCCGAAACTTTCACCTAAATCACAGTTCAAATCAACTTTATACAAAAAAATGCCTCCCAACTTAATTAATATTCCGATTTAAGGAACTATTGTTTCGAATATAGTAGCATAAAACAGTATTTATGCATATCAGCAAATTTTTATAATATTTAAATTAGTTGATTTAAACCTCTACATGTAGTGTCTTTTCGATAATGTTAGTTTGAAATAATAAATTATATTGTATTTTTATTCTTACTAGTATAATATAACAGATAAATCTAATAATTCAGAACTTCAGTTCCGAAAATCGGAACTGTTAGAAATGGATGTCGTTATACTTAAAGTAATAGATACATAGAAGGGAGTAATCTTATAGATGATTAAACTAATAGGAATTCTTGTTGTGGCAATTGGCTTTGCATTTCGTTTTAACACATTGCTGGTTGTTACCGTTGCAGGTATTGTAACAGGCCTTGTGTCAGGCTATTCTTTTAATGAAATACTAACTTTATTTGGGCAATTCTTTATCGATAACCGCTATATGTCTTTACCAATTATCCTGACATTGCCGGTGATTGGGGTGCTCGAGCGTTATGGTCTGAAAGAGCGAGCAGAATCTTTAATTAAAAAAGCAAAAAATGCAACAACAGGACGTGTGTTGTTGACTTACTTGTTTATCCGCGAAGGTTCTGCGGCAATAGGCCTTAATATCGGCGGACATGCTCAAACGGTCCGGCCTCTTGTTGCACCAATGGCTGAAGGAGCGGCGGCTGCACGATATGGCGATCTGTCGGAAAAAACAAAAAATGATATAAAGGCACATTCTGCTGCTGCCGAAAATACAGGCTGGTTTTTCGGAGAGGATATCTTTATCGCAACAGGTGCAATCCTGCTGATGAAGGGCTTCTTTGATTCAGTCGGCATTCATGTAGAGGTTTGGGATATGGCATTATGGGGCATTCCTACTGCCATTACTGCATTGATTGTAAGCTGGTTCCGTTTTAACAGACTTGATAGGCGTATTGCCAAAGCGGCAGGAAAAAACGGCAGTTTAAACAACTTGGCAAAAACGAACAAAGATGAGGAGGTAATGTAATGCACTTAATAACGCTTGATACACTTTATTACTTATTAGGTATTATCGTTGCCTTCGTTGCAGTTCGTGTTGCATTGGATAAGAATCATCCAACCCGGTGGGGATCCACTATTTTCTGGGGGATTTTTGCGATAACTTTCCTGGTTGGCAAACAAATCCCGCCGCTTTATGTTGGATACCTTGTATTAGTGATGGTGATAGTTGCTTCAATTGGAAAGGTGACAAAGTCAAAAGAGGAAGAATCAGATTCTGCTGAAAGAGTAGGGCATGCAGAAAGACTTAGAAATAAAATATTCCTTCCAGCTATCTTGATTCCAGTTCTCACCATTGTAGGAACACTGACTCTTGGAAAAATCAAGTTTGGCTCTGTCCAGCTTGTAAATCCGGAGAATGTTACATTGATTGCTCTTGGGCTTGCAACAATTATCGCCTTTATAGCGGCACAGCTAATCACAAAGGCAAAGGCAACAGTTCCTATTAATGAAGGGAGCCGTCTCCTTCAAGCTGTAGGCTGGGCAGTTATTTTGCCGCAGATGCTCGCAGCATTAGGCGGAATATTCTCTAAGGCAGGCGTCGGTGATGTTGTATCAGGAATTGTCGGAGATTTCCTGCCGACAAATTATGCTTTTGTAGCTGTAGCTGCTTATTGTATCGGAATGTTGCTGTTCACGATGATTATGGGAAATGCTTTTGCTGCTTTTGCTGTAATAACAGGAGGAATCGGGCTTCCTTTGATTGTTCAGCTCCATGGCGGCAATCCTGCTATCATGGCAGCACTTGGTATGTTTGCAGGCTATTGTGGAACATTGATGACGCCGATGGCTGCTAATTTTAATATTGTTCCAGCAATGCTTTTGAATTTAAAGGATAAAAATGCAGTCATTAAAGCACAAATACCTGTGGCTATACCAGTGTTTATTATTAATATGCTGCTGATGTATTTCCTTGTATACCATTTTTGATTTCGTATTAACCAAACAATTAGGAGGGATATGAAATGCAGAAGATTTTGCTGACAGGATTTGATCCATTTGGAGGAGAAGCAACTAACCCAGCTTTAGAATCTGTTAAAAAGCTTGATGGTGTTAAAATTGGAGATTATTTAATAGAAGCACGAGAAGTTCCAACTGTTTTTGATGAATCAATAGCGAGATTAAAAGAATATATAAAGGAAATAAAGCCAGCGCTGGTTATTTGTGTTGGTCAAGCAGGCGGCCGTCCTGATGTTACGATTGAGCGGATTGCGATTAATGTCAATGACGCACGGATTGCAGACAATCAAGGACAGCAGCCGATTGATACAGCCGTTGTAGAAGGAGGTCCAGCAGCCTATTGGTCTACACTTCCCATCAAGGCCATCGTGAAAGCAATGCGAAAGGAGGGAGTGCCAGCCTCTGTTTCCCAGACTGCAGGCACATTTGTCTGCAACCATATTTTCTATGGTCTAATGAATGTATTAGAGCAAATGGGTAACAAGATAAAAGGAGGCTTTATTCATATTCCATTCCTTCCTGAGCAGGCGACAGCACATCCAGGTCAGCCAAGCATGGCACTTGATACGATAGTTAAAGGGCTGAAGACAGCAGTTGAAGCAGCGGTTGTTAATGAAAAGGACATTCAGGAAATAGGCGGACAGACTCATTAAACAGGAAATATAGTGCTGTCTAAAGAATAGATAAAAGTGACATGAGTAATGGTTGCTCATGTCACTTTTCTATTCAGAGAAGTTGCGTTTTAAATTTCTGATAATTATAATAGTTTTATAATCTAATATACGGAACTGTAATTCCGAAAATCGGAATTTGAGAAGGGGGGATAATATGGGAGAAAATATTGTCGGTGACAAACCAGAAACTCAAATGAAACCACTCGGAGACTCAGGGATACTTGTCCAATTCGGCACAGAAATAAGTCCCGATGTACATGAAGAGGTAAAGGCATTTACAGACTGTATAGAAGCAAATTCTTTTCCCGGCTTTATAGAATGTGTGCCAGCTTTTACTAGTGTGACCATCTTTTATAGTCCTTTACTCGTCTTTCAAATGTATAAAGGGCAAGGCAAGCCAGAGGATTTGTCACCATATAGTATTGTCCAATCTATTCTGCAGGAAAGATTAAAGAGTCTTCATACGTCAAAAAGAAGGGAAAAAAGAGTGGTTGATATTCCTGTGTGCTATGGGGGAGAGCTTGGCCCTGATTTAGAGGCAGTGGCAAAATATCATCAATTAACACCGGCAGAAGTAATAGATATCCATTCACAAGCAGAATATCTCGTTTATATGATTGGCTTTGCTCCTGGCTTTCCCTATTTAGGAGGAATGTCTGAACAGATTGCCACACCGCGCCATTCTTCTCCAAGATTATCAATACCAGCAGGTTCTGTCGGTATTGCTGGCATGCAAACTGGTGTTTATCCGATTTCCACCCCAGGGGGCTGGCAGATCATTGGACGAACACCAATTAACCTCTTTTATCCAGACAAGAATCCGCCAACTCTATTAACATCTGGTGATATTGTCCGATTTAAGCCGATTTCAATAGAAGATTATAAGGAATATAAGGAGACAGTGCTATGAGCTTAAGAGTGGAGCGCCCTGGTATGCTGACAAGTTTGCAGGATCTGGGCAGATACGGTTATCAAAAATATGGAGTAGTTGTCAGCGGAGCAATGGATTCCGTCGCTTTGCGTATTGCTAATTTGCTCGTCGGCAATAAGGAGAATGAGGCAGGGCTGGAGATGACGTTAATGGGCGGGTCATTCCTTGTTGAAGAAGACTTGCTTATTGCTGTTACAGGCGGAGATTTGGCTCCGGTTATAGAAGAAGAGTCAATCCCGCTATGGAGGCCAGTGTGGATAAAAAAGGGAAGTCTGCTTCGGTTCCGAGCTTCCCGTTCAGGCTGCAGAACGTATATGGCTGTTGCTGGCGGTTTTGATGTGCAGGAGGTGCTTGGAAGCAAAAGCACTTATTTGCGAGGAGAACTCGGCGGGCTGAAAGGGCGGGCTCTTTCAGCAGGTGACAAACTGACTTGCGGCGGGGCTGCCCACCGTTTTCAGCACTTAAAAAGCAGCGCTGGGGCAATATCCTTTGCTGCCACTGCTTGGCATGTTAATCCAGAACCGTTTATTAATCTGAAGGAAACAGTGATACGTGTAATAAGAGGCGGAGAATTCGATTATTTTACTGAATCAAGCAGAGACCGTTTCTTTAAGGAGGATTTTCGTATTACACCGAATTCAGATCGGATGGGATACAGAATGGAAGGCACTCCCTTGGAAATGACCGATTCATTTGAACTCCTATCTGAACCTGTAACAAATGGGACGATTCAAGTGCCGAAGGATGGAAACCCCATTATCTTGCTGGCAGATCGGCAGACGACGGGAGGTTACCCGAAAATCGCACAAGTCGCAACGGTGGACCTACCGCTGCTAGCTCAAAAGAAGCCGGGGGAAATTGTCCGCTTTAAAGAAATATCGTTAGCAGAGGCCGAACAGCTTTATTTAAGGCAAGAACTGCAATTAGAAAAACTAAAGGCCGGCCTATCATTGAAAGTTGATGAAACAGCGTAAATTAGGAAATAAAGATAAAAAAGGAGATGCAAAAAACGGATGTGGGTTATAACCGTCTATTCACCAGAAAATGATATTGCGCAATTTGAATTCACTACAGAACAAGAAGCTCGGGAAGCATTTGAGCAATTGCAAGGCTGCAAGATTCTCACAGAGGTTATTTACTTTAATGACGAGATTCTCTTAGCAACAGCTTAAGACAGCTTTTCCTTTAAGCTCTAGTTATGCACCCTTACAATTCAATAGATTCTAGACAATAGGATTCTATGAAAGTAGCAACTGAAATTGCTATAATAGGTAGTACAAGCTATTGAATATCAATTGGAGGAGCAGGTTAATGAGTGAAAATATAAAGCATTTAGGGAATTTGCTGTTGCAAAATTCACAAGAAATTGCGCTGACTGTGCATAAGCGGAGAATAGAGGGAGAAAGCTCTGAAAAATTAGCGCAAATCAGCTCTGTTGAAGGAGAAATTCTTCAGCTGCGCGCTCATTTTGTTTCCTTATTCGGTAAAAGCCTGTTAAACTATCCAGATTTAAAAGGAGCTCGTTCTTTATTTACCGATTGGGGAATCAGCACTGGTGCGAATTTATCCTCCGAAGGAGTACCGTTAGATGAGGCATTAAAGGATGTGTCATTCTACAGAACAGCAATTTGGGAAGTTTTAAAGACAGAGATGAAAGAAAAGGATTATTCCATCGATGAGGCTTTTGAGGTGAAGGATATTATTGATCCTTTACTGGATTATGCGTTGTACAATTTCAGCCTGTCTTATGTGGATTCCTATGCGAATACACTCAATAATTCAAGAAAAGCGTTTTTGGAGCTGTCTGTTCCAGTTGTGCCGATTACAGAAAATATCGCTATTCTGCCTTTAATTGGGGATTTAGATACAGAAAGAGCACAGCTGCTTATGGAAGAAACATTGGTTAAAACTAGAGATATGGGAATCAGTCACTTAATCATTGACATTTCTGGGGTTATCATTATAGATACGATGGTTGCTAATGAATTGTTTAAACTTATGGATGCATTAAGACTGCTCGGGATTGGCACAATTTTCTCTGGAGTGAGGCCGGAGATAGCCCAGACGATGGTAAGTCTTGGTCTCGACATTAAGAATTTAGTGACGAAGGCAAGCTTAAGACAAGCACTTGCTCTCCTTGAAAGAGAAAATGTGATTTAAATAGGAAAAGAGCTGGCGGATATGGCCAGCTCTTTGTTGTTTTTATTTCAATGTATTTAATGTATTTAAATCATGGTGCAATGATTCTGACGGTACTTTAGTTATTGGCACATTCCCTTTTGCGACAGGCTCTTTCACATAGACGAAGTCTCCTGTGCCATCAGGGGCGCTTCCAGTTGCCCATAAGCCGTCAGATGACTCGGATCCTTCAGAGAGGTTCCAGAATTCATAAGCTTCAGGCTGTGATTCCTTCTCTGCTTCTGGCGGGAAGCTTGCTGGTACAACGACACCGTTTTTGCTTTCCAATTCCTCAATTGCTGCAAGCCATTGATATTGGTGATATCTGTCGCGAGCAAGCATTTTTCTAAATGTAGCGCGGACACCCTCATCCTTTGTCATATGGTACAGTCTTGCAACTTGCAGGCGGCCTTGACTTTCTGCATGCAGGTTAGAGCGCATATCTGCAAGTAAGTTTCCGCTTGCTACGATATAAGAACCATTCCACGGCACTCCATTAGAGTTAGTTGGAAGACCTCCTAATCCGCTCACAAGCAGATGCTGCGGATTGACTCCACCCATGATGGCAGCAATCGTCGGATCTTTAGCTGCTTCTGCCTGATCATCTGGTGATGCACCATCTAGAAGTTGGCTTATAAGGGAACATAACATTTCTACATGCCCGATTTCCTCTGTACCAATGTCCATCAGCATGTCCTTGTATTTTTCTTCCCCGCGGCAGTTAAAACCTTGAAAAAGATATTGCATCATAACAGTCATTTCTCCGAATTGTCCACCAAGAACCTCTTGAATTTGGCGGGCCAGCATTGGATCTGGCTTGTCCACTTTTACTTCAAATTGTAATTCTTTCTGATGACGAAACACATATATCTCCTCCTTTTGGTTTTGCAGTTACGCTTATGAAGTACCCCTGCTAAATTAGAGATAAACACAGTGCTAAAAATTGCCAAAAAAAATGAGCCTTCAAGGCTCATCATTTATTAATGGATTCTTCCTGGTTATTTGTTTTGTGAGTTTCTTCCATAACTTGTTTTTCGTTCTTATCTTTTTCATATTCCTTACGGATTTTTCCGCATGTTATACACTCGCCGCTATAATAATAGCTGTATTTATGGTACTTGCGGATTGAACAAATTATCGATCCAAAAAGCATATGTAACACAACTCCTTTACATATAAATTGTACAATAAAGAGAATGAAGCGAAGATTAAATAAAAGTGACACAACAAGTCAGATAGGTGACAAAAACCGTCTTTGATTACCGAATGAAAACATTATGACGATGAACATTAAAGGTTTGTTATAAAAGAAATAACGATGTAATATCTACTCTTTGCATCCTTCATAAATTTCTTTTCCCTTCTTGGTTAATACTAATAATCCTGTTAAAAAGACGCCTTAGGAGGGGGAAGATGAAAAGACTAAAAAATCTGCATAAATCAGATTTAAAGATACCGTTTATCTATTTACTCATTTCTGCATGCTGGGTTATGTTTTCATCTTATCTACTCCCCTATTTCACTGGCGATTTGCGAAATTTGGCATCCTATGAAATGCTGAAAGGCTGGATTTTCATCTGTGTTACAAGTACTATTCTTTTCCTTCTAATAAGAAGGGAAAGACTGAAGGATGAACAATCGAATAAAAGAATTTCAGAAGCTGAATTTAAATTTCGAACATTAGTAGAGGAGTCTTTGTTAGGAATTTATATCCTTCGTGAAGGAAGATTTGCGTATGTCAATTCTACTTTGCTTGCATTAAGCGGCTATCACAGTAAAGAGCTGCTTTGCATGCATTTTTCAGACTTGATTTTGCCACTTCATGAAGGGGAAGAAGTCGGTCTTTACAACAATAGAGCTGAACTTCAGCTTCAGAAAAAGGATGGCACGCTGTTGGATGTAGTGGTTCTTTCTCACAAATTAAGTGTGATACATAATGATGCACCTGCCATTATGGGTTCTATTCTAGATAATACGGAGAAGCGTAAATACCAGCGGAAATTGGAGAGACTGGCATTCTACGATCCATTAACAAACCTAGCCAACCGCCGCCTGCTTAGCAATTCAATGAATGAGGCAATGAATAAAGCAAGAACAACAAATGAGAAGCTTGCGCTTTTATTTATAGATTTAGATCATTTTAAAGGTATCAATGACAGCATTGGGCACGATATGGGGGACAAGGTGTTAAAGGAGCTCGCAGATAGAATTGTTGGTTGTATCCCGAAAAGCGGACTTGTTTCCCGATATGGAGGAGATGAGTTTACTGTTATGCTTCCGGGACTTCAGTCTGCTAAGGAAGCGGAAAGGATTGCCAAAGATTTAATTTCCCTTTTTAACGAGCCGCTTCATATTGAAAATCAGAAGTTCTATATTACATTAAGCATTGGTATATCTATTTTTCCCGATCATGGAAAAGAGTTAGAAACTCTCGAAAAGAATGCGGATATTGCGATGTATTTTGCGAAAGAAAAGGGGCGTAATAATTCACAGTTGTTTACAAAAAGCATGAAGGTGTTTATGGTTGAGCGGCTTCACCTCCAGCATGAACTTAGAAAAGCAACAGAAGATATGGATAATCATTTCTTTCTTGTGTATCAGCCGAAAATTGATGTGTTCTTAAATAAGGTAATTGGAGTGGAAGCATTGCTGCGCTGGAATCATCCTGTGTCTGGTCTAATATCTCCTAGTCGCTTTATTCCTGTTGCAGAGGAAATGGGGACAATAGGTGCTATAAGCAATTGGGTCATTAATAAAGCTTGCAGACAATTAAAATACTGGAATGAACAAGGAATCAGCCTGACCATTTGCATCAATATATCACCTTTATTATTTCAGCAGGCTGATTTTGTAGACAACATTCTTGAGCCAATTTCCCAAGCAGGAGTAAAACCAAGCCATATCCAGTTAGAGATTACCGAAAGTGTGCTCACTAATTATCTTGATGAGGCGATAGACAAACTGAAATTGCTGAAGAGGAATGGACTTACAATTGCTATTGATGATTTTGGCACAGGATATTCCTCCTTGAGTGTACTAAGAAAAATGCCGATTGACCGATTGAAAATTGATCAATCCTTTATTAGAGATCTGCAGAAGGAACAGGATATTGTTGCGTTGATTATATCGATGGCGCATAAGCTTTCCATGCATGTAACGGCAGAAGGTGTGGAGACGGTGGAGCAATGCAGGCTTCTCCGAGATTTAAATTGCAGAGAGATGCAAGGCTACTTATTCAGTAAACCAATTACAGCAGTAGAAATGGAAGAATACTTAAAGAAGCGGCCGATTGCTGCTTCCATACAAGAAAGGCTCTGACAAAGTTGGAGCCTTTTGTTTTTGGAAAGAAGGAATCAGTTGCTTTTCTCGCGAATGGATACGGAAAAAGGGAACTTTTTGTTATTTTTGTACGTATATAGGCAGGTTAGAAAATTCCAAATAATAACGAACTCATGTACAATAAAAATAATACAATGGCACTGGACACAAGGGTGAATTAGTTGCTAAGGAGGAATAGTAATGGGCGTAATGCTTAGCAAAGGACAGAAGGTGGACTTAACGAAAACCTATCCAGGTTTGAGCACTGTAATAGTAGGGTTAGGATGGGATATCAATCATACAGGTGCTGATTATGATCTTGATGCTTCCGCATTTTTACTTGGGGGCAACAGCAAGGTTCTCAGCGACCAAGATTTTATTTTTTACAATAATCCGAGCGGAGCGGGCGGCTCTGTTATGTACAGCGGAGATAACAGGACAGGAGCAGGGCATCTTGACGACGAACAAATAAGAATTGACTTAAACAGGGTACCTCCGTCCATTCAGCGAATTGCCTTTTCTATTACCATACATAATGCATATGAAAAAGGGCAGAATTTTGGCCATATATCTAATGCATATGTTCGTGTGTTTAATGAAGGAAACCAAACAGAGTTAATTCGCTTTAATCTTGGCAGAGATTACACCGTGGAAACAGCAATTGTGGCTGCGGAGCTTTATCGCCATAACGGGGAGTGGAAGTTCAATGCAATCGGAAGCGGCTTCCAAGGAGGACTTGGTGCTTTATGCAGGAACTTTGGTGTAACGGTCGATGACGAACCAGCACCGCAAAATAGCTTTAATGCCCAGCCGCATAGCTTTGCTCCACCTGTGCAAAACCAGCCATACTACGAGAACTCGAACACCTATGCAAATACATACCCATCTAGCAGTGCTGGAACATATCCTCCTGTCAATCAGCCATCCTATGGACAAGCACCTTTTCATGGCGGCAATCAGCAGCAAGGCTTTGGCCAAAGCCAAACAGGGTATGGCGGTGACCATATTGCTTGCCCGAGGTGTAACAGCACAAATGTAAGAACAGGAGAGAAGGGCTTCGGATTGGGGAAAGCAGCTATCGGCGGCTTAATTCTTGGCCCAATCGGCCTATTAGGCGGATTTATTGGCAAAAATCAATTGAAATTTACATGCAACAGCTGCAGAAACACCTGGTCACCTTCTAGTACAGATTATGCGGAGTGGGGAAGACAGCAAAAGCAGAGAGCAAAGGAGCTGTTCATGCGCTTTAAAAGTCCGGATGTTCTTGATGCTGTTGTTGCCTCCTGTGCCCTTGTCAGCATGGCAGATGGCAGGCTGGACCCTGCCGAAGAACGGAAGATGATAGAGTTTATCCATCAGAGTGAAGAACTGCGAGTATTTGATACAAACAAAGTGCAGCAGCAATTTAATCATTTTGTAAGAAGAATGGAATATGACCAAATAATTGGACGCGCTGAAGCTTTTAGAGCTATTGGGAAAGTTCGTTCCAAGCCGGAGGTTGCGCGGCTTGTGGCACGGTATTGTATATCTATCGGTTATGCAGACGGAAACTTCGACCAAAGAGAAAAGCAAACAGTTGCAGAAATCTGTCAGGAGCTTGGGCTTAATCCGAATGAATTTCTTTCATAACAAAAATAGATAAAGGCAGAAGGATGGCTTGTTTTAAGCTTTCCTTCCGCGGCAATTTTTACAGGTACTTTTATATAGGAGGAGAAGCATGACAATCACACAAGAAGCTAATGGCAAAGTGAACAGAATAATTGAAAATATAGAGAAGGTAATGATTGGCAAGCGGGAAGTGGCAGAGCTAAGTTTGATTGCTCTGTTGGCACAAGGTCATGTGCTCCTCGAAGATGTTCCAGGCGTAGGAAAGACAATGATGGTTCGTTCATTGGCTAAATCGGTCGGCGCAAATTTCCGCAGAATTCAATTTACTCCAGATTTGCTTCCATCTGACGTAACTGGTGTGTCTATCTATAATCCAAAGGAAATGGAGTTTCAGTTTCTTCCTGGACCAATACTTGGCAATATAATTCTCGCAGATGAGATTAACAGAACTTCCCCTAAAACCCAATCCGCATTATTAGAGGCAATGGAAGAAAGCAGTGTCACCATAGATGGTGTGACACATAAGCTGAATAATCCCTTTTTTGTTATGGCCACTCAAAACCCGATTGAATATGAAGGGACATATCCTTTGCCAGAGGCTCAGCTGGACAGATTTCTTTTGAAGATGAAAATGGGTTATCCAACACATGAAGAGGAGATGGAGGTACTGACAAGAGTCCAAACGTCAGCTCCTATTGAAGAATTGGAAAGTGTTGTTTCATTAGAAGAGCTGCTTATGCTGCAGGCAGAAGTGAAGAAGGTTTATGTTGATGCTACGATTAAGAAGTACATTGTCGATCTTGCAACAGAATCGAGAGCGCATCGCAATGTTTATTTAGGTGTCAGTCCCCGTGGATCAATTGCCTTGATGAGAGCTGTTCAAAGTTATGCATTTGTTCAAGGCAGAGATTATGTTATTCCTGATGATGTTCAATATCTTGCCAAGGCTGTATTTTCCCATAGAATTATCTTAAAGTCAGAGGCTAAGTTTGACGGTATCTCTGCAGAGGATATAATGGGCGAGATTCTGGCAGCTGTTCAAGTTCCTGTCAGAAGGCTAGGTACGTGATGAACAGGATACTTAGAAGATTGCTTCGCATCTGGAAGTTACTTGTTTTGTTTCTGTTGGCAGGTGCAGCTTTTGCGTATGCAATGTTTCAAGGTGGGTTTGTCAGCTGGTTTTTGTTTTACAGCTTTTTGCCATTTGCCATATACGGAGCTTTGCTTGCTATGTATCCGTTAAAGGCTTGGAAAGCAGTAAGGAAAATTACGAAGCATGAATACACTGCGATGGAGAAAATGACAGTGGAGTTGGAGCTGACAAGATCGTCCGTGTTTCCCCTTTTTTACTTGGTGGTAGAGGATGTGTTCAGCGCCAGCTTGAAAGAGCAGGCTTCAGGAAAAGTATTAGTCTTTCCTGGTTTTAAAAGGCGAATTGTTCTTTCTTATCATATAGATGCCGTACCAAGAGGAGAGCATCTGTTTACAGAGGTAGCTGTTAAAACAGGTGATCCGCTTGGCTTAATGGAAAAGGAATTAAAGCTTGCTTTGCCAGACCAGATTATTGTTTATCCAGTATATGAGGAGCTTTCCTACAAACCGTTTATGACACATTATGATCAAGGGGCGACAGTATCGAAGGAACGGGTCCAACGTGATACAACGATGGCAGTCGGTATTCGAGAATATCAGACTGGTGACAGATTTTCGTGGATTAACTGGAAGGCGAGTGCTAAAAGGGATTCCTTTATGACTAAGGAATTCGAACAGAAACAGTCACATGACATTTTAGTTGTACTTGACTGTGAAAAAAGCGAAAAATTCGAGACGCTTGTTTCGTTTACTGCTTCTTTAATTAGAGGGATTATTCGTAAAGGCGCACAAGCAGGTTTGCTTACGGTCGAAAAGGAGCGGACAACCTTTCCGATAAGAGGCGGGGAAGGCCAGCGCAGTCTTCTATTCCATCACCTAGCTAAGTGTGAGGATGCATCTCCGCTTTCCTTGGCAAATGTGCTTGATAATGAAATGTCCTTATTGCAGCAGCAAGCCACCTTGTTAATCACTACAACAAACTTGACGAAGCAGCTTGTTGAAAAGACAAGCTATCTCGCTAATAAACGCTATCAGGTAGCTGTTTTTCTTGTGAAGGAGGCAAATGAGAGCTTGACTCAGGAAGAAAGAAGTTTAAAAGCTGCGGCTTCTTCGAGGGGAATTATGGTTATACCTGTGTCTAAGGGAAGATTCAAGGATGCATTTTTGGAGGTGGCAACTAGTTGAGATTTATAGGAATTCATACGGCTATTTCTAATTTTTTGCTGTATGTGCTAGGTTTTTTTCTTATATGGGAATGGCTGCGGCCGATGGAGCAACTAACTAATACAGGGAATGTTGTCGTGTTTATCCTGTTTTTGCTTCTCTCACTTGTTATGGCCTATCTGCGTTTTCATCCTACTTTAAGCGGTATTATTAAAATTGGCTATATTCTATTTGTTTTACAATATTTGTACTATGGAAATTCCTTTTTTACATTCAACTGGATTGGTGCCTTTACAACAGAAGTAATGGATAATTTTGCGATTTTATTTGATACGAATTGGCCTGAGTTAACCAATATGTTCAAAAGTCTGCTTTTCTTTATTTTGCTTTGGTTAATGTCATATCTTATTGATTACTGGCTGATTAAACGCAGAAGAATATTTACCTTCTTTCTATTAACGATGGTTTATATAACGGTTCTTGATACATTTACTCCATATGATGCATCAATAGCAATCATAAGGACAACTATCATAGGCTTTACAGCAATGGGCATGCTGACCTTCTATCGGATGAAGGATAAGGAAAATATAACTGACCGAAGATTCTTAGCATTAAAGTGGATGGCTCCATTGCTTTTCTTTGTTTTTGCTAGTGCGGCAATAGCATATGCAGCGCCGAAAGCAAATCCAATCTGGCCAGATCCTGTGCCGTTTATCCAGACAATTGGTGACAATGGTGGTGAAGGCGAAGGTAATGGCAACGGACCCCATCGAGTAGGCTACAGTGTTGATGATTCAAGGCTTGGCGGAGACTTTGAGCCGGATGATACATTAATGTTTCAGACTGAAGTTGAATCCTCTCATTATTGGAAGGTAGAGACGAAGGATACGTATACAGGTAAGGGCTGGGTTCAATCGGAAGAAGCAGTCACAATGAATGGACAAGACTTTCAGAGATTAGAAGGAGCTGGTGATATCCCGTTCGTATCTTTTGAGGAAGGCGACAGTGTAAAGACAGAAGCACAGGAAAGTACGGTTAACTTTGCACAGCCTTTTGATTATCTCTTATATCCTTTAGGAGTGACAGAAGCAGCTTCAAGTATGGATACGACGATGATTGTAGAAACAGGAAGTGAACGGATTTCCTTCGATTTTCCAACAGATTCCTATAGTGTGAGTTATGAAAAGCCTGAATACAGTTTAAGTACATTGACGAGTGCTGACATGAGCGGCTATTTAAGAGAAAATCCGGAGATAGCAGCAAGATATACGCAGCTACCGCAAAATTTGCCGCAGAGAGTCTTTGATTTAGCAGCTGAAATCACGAAGGATGAGGATAATGTTTTTGCAAAGGCAAGAGCAATTGAAAACTACTTTTCCGGAAATGGTTTTGTATACAGCCAAAGCGATGTGGCCATACCAGCAGATGATGAAGATTATGTCGATCAGTTTCTTTTTGAAACAAAAATAGGTTATTGTGATAATTATTCAACTTCAATGGTTGTGATGCTGCGATCTCTCGGCATTCCTGCAAGATGGGTTAAAGGATTTACTGAAGGTGATCTCATCAAACAGGAAAACAATAGAAGCCATTATGAAGTAACCAATAACAATGCTCATTCCTGGGTAGAAGCATATTTTCCTGGAGCTGGCTGGGTAACCTTTGAACCGACACAAGGATTCTCCAATGAAAATACGTATGTGAATGATGTTCGAAACGAAGCGGACACAAACACAGAAGAAAATGAACAAACCGAGCAGGAAGCACAACAGCAGCGGGAAGAGCAACAAGTACCAGAAGAAGAGACAGTAGCATCAGATCAGTCTGAAGAGAAATCATTCGGAAAGTGGTGGAATACAATTGCAAACTTTGCTGCTGAAAGATGGCAGTGGCTGGTTGGCGGAGCTGTTCTAATCATAGCCATGAGCTGGATACTGTTCTGGAAGAGACATAAGTGGCTGCCTATATTTTATATATGGAAATACAAGCGCGGGAAAAAAGGCAATGACTTTGAAAAAGCCTATTTAACCTTGCTCAAAATGCTCAAGCTCTCAGGTTGGGGCAAACAAGACAACATGACATTGCGGGAATATGCCAAATACATTGACCATGTTTTAAAAACGAATGAAATGGCTGTTTTGACTGCCAAATATGAGGAGCTCTTGTATAAAGGGAATAGTCAGGACAATAATTGGACGGAATGGAAGGAAATGTGGGAAAGGCTGATTAGAAAGACAGCAGCTTGACCTGTTGAAAGGAATTCAACACATTTTTATTGTGGTGTTGGATTCCTTTTTTTATAGCATTTATCAGATTAGAATGATAAAAGGATCTGCCAAATAGAGGAAGTTATTAAATGAAAGCAAGCTACAAAAGTATGAATAGAATGACTTGGTGAATTGTGCGAAAATTTAATCAAAACAACAACACCTTGACCAGCAATTCGACATGTTGTTACAATGTTCTAAACTAATAAATTTCCTTCATATATCCTCGATGATATGGTTCGAGAGTCTCTACCGGGTCACCTTAAAGGATCCGACTATGAAGGCAGATGGGTCTTATTTTTATATGGTGTGTGTAAACCATTGTAATAGTAAAAGACTAGAATTCTGCCTTCGTTTTTATTTGAGGCCGAATTCTAGTCTTTTTTATATGAAGAAATACCTTTTTTGCTGCTATAAAATAGTCTTTTTCAATGTTTTTTGCTATGGCTTTTCGTTTTATAGCATGAATAAGCAAAAATGTGAAAAAATAGTAACAATGAGCTTTTTAATAGATTAATGAGGTGAATAACATGGGGAAAACAAGCATTCAAGACCAACAAATGATTGTCGTTCTTGATTTCGGCAGTCAGTACAATCAATTAATCACAAGAAGAATTAGGGAATTTGGCGTTTATAGTGAGCTTCACCCACATACAATTACAGCAGAAGAAATCAAAGCGCTAAATCCAGCGGGGATTATCTTCTCTGGCGGACCTAACAGTGTTTATGATGAGAATGCATTCGGCTGCGACGAGCGAATCTTTGATTTAGGGCTGCCAATCTTCGGTATTTGCTACGGCATGCAGCTGATGACAAAGCATTTCGGCGGTAAAGTTGAAAAAGCGAAGCACCGTGAATATGGAAAAGCTGAAATTAAAATCGAAAACAGCACAAAGCTTTTCTCTGATCTGCCAAGTGAGCAAATCGTGTGGATGAGCCACGGAGATCTTGTAGTCGAGCAGCCTGAAGGATTTACAGTAGACGCAATTAATCCTTCTTGCCCAATTGCTTCTATGAGCAACGAGGAAAAAGGTCTTTATGCTGTTCAATTCCATCCTGAAGTGCGCCATTCCGTATACGGAAATGAACTGTTGAAAAACTTTGTTTTCGGTGTATGTGGATGTAAAGGCGACTGGTCAATGGAAAACTTCATTGAAATCGAAATGGAGAAAATCCGTCAAACAGTTGGAGACAGAAAAGTTCTTTGCGCACTTAGCGGCGGGGTAGACTCCTCTGTTGTTGCTGTTCTTATCCATAAAGCAATCGGCGATCAGTTGACATGTATCTTCGTTGACCATGGTCTATTGCGTAAAGGCGAAGCAGAAAGTGTTATGAAGACTTTCACAGAAGGCTTCCATATGAACGTAATCAAAGTGGATGCTAAAGAACGTTTCATGTCTAAATTGGAAGGTGTCAGCGATCCAGAGAAAAAACGTAAAATTATCGGTAACGAGTTCATCTACGTATTTGATGATGAAGCAAGCAAGCTTGAAGGAATTGACTTCCTTGCACAAGGAACGCTTTACACAGATATTATCGAAAGTGGTACAGCAACTGCACAAACGATTAAGTCCCACCACAATGTTGGCGGACTGCCAGAAGATATGCAGTTCGAACTAATCGAGCCATTAAATACATTGTTCAAGGATGAAGTAAGAGCATTAGGTACAGAGCTAGGAATAGCTGATGAAATCGTTTGGAGACAACCATTCCCAGGACCGGGTCTTGGTATCCGTGTATTGGGCGCAATCAGCGAAGATAAGCTGGAAATCGTTCGTGAGTCTGACTACATCCTGCGTGAAGAAATTAAAAAAGCAGGCTTAGACCGTGATATCTGGCAATACTTCACAGTTCTGCCTGACATCCGCAGTGTTGGTGTAATGGGTGATGCGCGCACATACGATTACACAATCGGAATCCGTGCAGTTACATCTATCGATGGTATGACATCTGACTGGGCACGTATTCCATGGGAAGTGCTTGAAGTTATTTCAACAAGAATTGTTAACGAAGTGGATCATGTTAACCGCGTCGTTTATGATATTACAAGTAAGCCACCTGCTACTATTGAGTGGGAATAATAAAGGTTGCCTAAGGGAACGGTCCCTTAGGTAATTTGGTATAATAATTTCCAAATTAATCTAATAGAAATATCCAAACACGAACATTAAGGGGTAAAAAGTAAGCGAACGTTTACAAAAAAATATCCTCTTAATGTTCGTTTTTTGTATTGACGAAAAGAAAACATGCTGATAAACTAAATTTGCAACTAAAGAAATACTCGTATAATTATGGGGGATATGGCCCAAAAGTTTCTACCGAGCTACCGTAAATAGCTTGACTACGAGGTTGTGTATATAAAGGGATACGTATTAGAACTTTTATTCTTTATTATCTAATCCCTGCTATATTTCACAAACCCTAGTCAACGCTCCTACGATAATGGAGTGTTTTTTTGTTCTTATTGAATTGGAACATGAAAGGGGAAAAAAGAATGAAAAAGTTTTTCAAATTTGAGGAACTGGGAACGAATTACCGTAAAGAGTTTGTTGGTGGTTTTACAACGTTCCTAGCAATGGCATATATATTGGCGGTTAACCCATTTACATTAACACTAGGCGATGTAGCAGACTTGCCGGATGCGCTTCGTATGGATTACGGTGCAGTGTTTGTGGCAACGGCATTAGCTGCAGCAGTTGGATCTCTTATCATGGGATTGTTTGCTAATTATCCAATTGCACTTGCACCAGGTTTGGGTTTAAATGCGTTTTTTGCATATACAGTTGTTTTAACACAAGGTGAGCCATGGGAATACGCTTTGGCAGCAGTATTTATTTCAAGTTTCTTCTTCCTGCTGTTGACGATTACCGGTCTTCGTGAAAAGTTAATAAATGCAATACCAGTTGAGTTAAAGCTTGCAGTTGGAGCGGGAATAGGTTTATTCATTACATTCATCGGCTTGCAAAATGCTGAAATCATCGTCGACAATCCTGCAACATTAGTTCATATCGGTGATTTGTCAAAGCCTAGCACACTGCTGGCAATCTTCGGGATTTTCGTAACAATCATTTTAATGGTTAAAAAAATTCATGGCGGCGTATTCTACGGAATGATAATTACAGCTGTGGTCGGAATGATTTTTGGTGTTATTAATACGCCATCAGGTGTTGTATCAGCAGTGCCAAGTATAGAGCCGACTTTCGGTAAATTGTTCTCCGCTTTCGGAGACGGCGCATTCTATACACAAAGCATGCTTGTTGTTATTCTTACATTCTTATTCGTAGATTTCTTTGATAATGCTGGAACATTGGTTGCTGTAGCGAACCAAGCAGGATTAATGAAAGACAATAAATTGCCAAGAGCAGGTAAAGCATTGTTTGCAGATTCTATTGCTTCAATGGTAGGTTCTATCTTCGGAACTTCAACAACGACTTCTTTCGTTGAATCATCTGCTGGTGTTGCAGCAGGAGCTCGCTCAGGTTTTGCATCAGTTGTAACAGCAGGATTTTTCTTGCTTTCCCTGTTCTTCTTCCCGCTATTGGAAGTAGTTACATCTGCTGTTACTACACCGGCGCTAGTTGTTGTCGGAATATTGATGGTATCGTCTCTAGGGAAAATTGATTGGACTAAGTTTGAAATTGCAGTGCCTTCTTTCTTGGTAATCGTGTCAATGCCTTTAACATACAGTATTGCAACAGGTATTGCTGTTGGATTCATTTTCTACCCGATTACAATGCTGTTAAGCGGCCGCAGAAAAGAAATCAATCCAATCATGTATATTTTCTTTGCCATCTTTGCACTATACTTTGTTTTCCTTCAATAAGGAATAAGATTTTAAAGGCTGCTATTTTTAGCAGCCTTTTGTTATTTTTTCGTTGACTTACAAGTTCGACTTTAATAACATTAAATTACCTAGAAGTCTGTCGAAGTGAGGAAAAAATCATGCCAAATTTACTAGTGAAAAAAGCGCTTAATAATAATGTGCTTATTGGTGAGCATCCTTCATATGGAGAAGTTGTGCTAATTGGAAAAGGAATAGGGTTTAACAGAAAGAATGGTGACTCTATTGACGCGGATGTAGTTGAGAAACTTTTTGTTCTTCGCAATGAAAAAGAACAAATAAACTACCTGAAACTCCTTCCTCAAGTAGACAACGATTTGCTAGATGTTATTATTTCTTCTATAGAGCTTATTAAAAGCAAAACAAATGCGATGCTCAATGAGCATATTCATGTTGCGTTAACAGATCACATCATGTTTGCGGCTTCGAGATTATCAAATGGGCTTGTGCTTAATAATCCCTTTTTGATCGAAACGAAGGCTCTATATCCTTTTGAATATAAGATTGCTGAGGATGTAGTAAAGCTAATTAGTGAACAGACAAAAATTAATTTGCCTGTAGGTGAAATCGGTTTCATTGCTCTTCATATCCACAGCGCAATGATGAATAGAAATCTTTCTGAGGTTAACCAGCATTCTCAATTAGTGACACATCTTGTCAATTTAATTGAAGAACAGCTGGAAATCGAAATTGATAAAGACAGCATTGATTATATGAGACTAGTGCGTCATCTTCGTTTTACGATTGAAAGAGTTCATAATGGGGAAAAAGTGGATGAGCCAGAAAAAATAACTTCCCTATTGAAAGATGAATATCCGCTGTGCTATAATCTCTCATGGAAGCTCATTAAAGTGATGCAACAATCATTAAAGAAACCTGTATTTGATGCGGAAGCTGTGTATTTAACAATGCATCTTCAGCGACTTCAAAAAAAGGTTAAATAGTTATTATCTTATAAACGTGTTACTGATTCGATCAGGCATGAGTGAAAAAGATGATTGAACGGAGTTATTTAGGGCAATATATCCCTGAACAGCTTTTTTCAGTTACTTTTTACTCATGCCTTTTTGTTTTGCCTTTTGATAACGCTTTATGGGCTAGAAGAATTTTTTTAATAAAGTAGGAGGAAAAACGAATGTTTAAAAAGATTTTCGGTGTTTTGCAAAAAGTCGGAAAAGCACTTATGCTTCCGGTTGCATTATTGCCAGCTGCTGGTATTTTGCTTGCGCTAGGTAATGCGCTTCACAATGAAGCATTGCTAGATCTTGCTCCATTCTTAGATAATAGTGGAGTATCGATGGTAGCGTCCGTAATGGAAAACGCGGGTAATATCGTATTCAGCAACTTGCCGCTGTTGTTTGCAGTTGGTGTTGCAGTAGGTTTATCTGGCGGTGAGGGTGTTGCAGGTCTTGCTGCAATTATTGGTTACTTAATTATGAACGTAACAATGGGTACTGTTAAAGGCTATACAGCTGAATCTGTTAACGGTATCGATATTGCTAACGTACTTGGTATTCCAACGCTTCAAACAGGGGTGTTCGGCGGTATTATCGTAGGTATACTTGCTTCTATGCTTTATAACAAGTTCTATGAAATAGAATTGCCATCATATTTAGGGTTCTTTGCTGGAAAGCGTTTTGTGCCGATTATTACGGCAGGAAGTGCTGTTATCTTAGGTTTGTTAATGGTATTAATCTGGCCTCCAATCCAAACTGGTCTAAATGCATTCTCTCAAAACATGGTTAATGCAAACTTGACTATTTCAGCATTGATTTTTGGTATCATTGAACGTTCATTGATTCCATTCGGATTGCACCATATCTTCTACTCTCCATTCTGGTATGAGTTTGGACAATACACTACTGCTGCTGGTGATGTAGTACGTGGTGACCAACGTATCTTCATGGCTGAAATTAAAGATGGTGTACAAAACTTGACTGCTGGTACATTCATGACAGGTAAATTCCCGTTCATGATGTTCGGATTGCCAGCTGCAGCTCTTGCTATTTATCATGAGGCACGTCCAGAAAGAAAAGCAGTTGTTGGTGGTTTGATGGCTTCTGCTGCATTAACTTCTTTCTTAACAGGTATTACTGAGCCTTTAGAATTCTCATTCTTATTCGTAGCACCAGTTCTATTCGGTATCCACGCAGTATTTGCAGGTCTATCATTTATGACAATGCAACTGTTGGATGTTAAGGTTGGTATGACTTTCTCTGGTGGTTTAATTGACTATATTCTATTTGGATTAATTAACCCACAAACAAATGCTTGGATTATCATTCCGGTTGGTTTAGTGTTCGCTGTTATTTATTACTTTGGTTTCCGTTTCGCAATCCGCAAGTTTAACTTGAAAACTCCAGGACGTGAAGATGAAACTGAAGAAGAAGAAACTGCAGGCGGCACTACTAGCGACCTTCCATATGAAGTACTAGAAGCAATGGGTGGACAAGAAAATATCGCTCACCTTGATGCATGTATCACAAGACTTCGTGTGTCAGTTAATGACATTAAAGATGTTGATAAAGATCGTTTGAAAAAGCTTGGTGCTGCTGGGGTACTTGAAGTCGGCAATAACATTCAAGCAATATTCGGTCCTCGTTCTGAAACAATTAAAGGTCAAATGAGAGATATTATGAGCGGTAAAAGACCGCGTCCAGCTGCAAATGCTTCAATGGATAAAGAAGTGAAGCAGCAAATTGAAGAGGTAAATCCAAATGCTCTTAAAGGTGATGTTGACGGTGACGATTCACTTGTATCACCAATTAAAGGTCAGTTGGTGCCAATTACAGAAGTTCCAGATCCAGTGTTCGCTGGTAAAATGATGGGTGATGGCTTTGCAATCATTCCATCTGAAGGTACTGTTGTATCTCCTGTTGACGGGAAAATTGTAAACTTGTTCCCGACAAAACACGCAATTGGTATTATGGCAGATTCAGGCCGTGAAATCTTAATCCACTTCGGTATCGATACAGTGAAACTGAAAGGGGAAGGATTCGAAACTCTAGTAGGGGAAAATGACGAAGTTAAAAAAGGTCAGCCTCTATTGAAAGTAGACCTGGACTTCATTAAAGAAAATGCAACATCAACAACAACGCCAATTATCTTCACTAATTTAGCTGAAGGTGAATCTGTACAGATTAATAAACCAGGCAATGTTGATTTGAATGAAGAAGATATTATTTCTATCGTGAAATAAACTTTTTGAGAACCCGGCTGTTATTGCTGGGTTCTTTTTTATATATATAATAGAAGAAAGTGTTTTATTAATGATTTTTTTTAAAAGTTATGTTGACTATTGGGTTAGATGGTGATATTATATGAAAACAGCGTCTTTGAGGAACATCTTGTAAAAAAATAAGCTGTTGACTTTGAAGAAAAATGCTGGTATTATTTAAAAAGTCACTTCTAACAGTGATTTAAAATTGCTCTTTGAAAACTGAACAAACAAAACGTCAACAATAATCGTTTTTATAACTTGCGTTATAAAGATGAAAACAAAGTAACAAAAAGCTAGAGTTTAGCAAATGAGCTAATCTTACTCTTTATCGGAGAGTTTGATCCTGGCTCAGGACGAACGCTGGCGGCGTGCCTAATACATGCAAGTCGAGCGGACTTAAAAAGCTTGCTTTTTAAGTTAGCGGCGGACGGGTGAGTAACACGTGGGCAACCTGCCTGTAAGACTGGGATAACTTCGGGAAACCGGAGCTAATACCGGATAATCCTTTTCTACTCATGTAGAAAAGCTGAAAGACGGTTTACGCTGTCACTTACAGATGGGCCCGCGGCGCATTAGCTAGTTGGTGAGGTAACGGCTCACCAAGGCGACGATGCGTAGCCGACCTGAGAGGGTGATCGGCCACACTGGGACTGAGACACGGCCCAGACTCCTACGGGAGGCAGCAGTAGGGAATCTTCCGCAATGGACGAAAGTCTGACGGAGCAACGCCGCGTGAGTGATGAAGGTTTTCGGATCGTAAAACTCTGTTGTTAGGGAAGAACAAGTACGAGAGTAACTGCTCGTACCTTGACGGTACCTAACCAGAAAGCCACGGCTAACTACGTGCCAGCAGCCGCGGTAATACGTAGGTGGCAAGCGTTGTCCGGAATTATTGGGCGTAAAGCGCGCGCAGGCGGTCCTTTAAGTCTGATGTGAAAGCCCACGGCTCAACCGTGGAGGGTCATTGGAAACTGGGGGACTTGAGTGCAGAAGAGAAGAGTGGAATTCCACGTGTAGCGGTGAAATGCGTAGAGATGTGGAGGAACACCAGTGGCGAAGGCGACTCTTTGGTCTGTAACTGACGCTGAGGCGCGAAAGCGTGGGGAGCAAACAGGATTAGATACCCTGGTAGTCCACGCCGTAAACGATGAGTGCTAAGTGTTAGAGGGTTTCCGCCCTTTAGTGCTGCAGCAAACGCATTAAGCACTCCGCCTGGGGAGTACGGCCGCAAGGCTGAAACTCAAAGGAATTGACGGGGGCCCGCACAAGCGGTGGAGCATGTGGTTTAATTCGAAGCAACGCGAAGAACCTTACCAGGTCTTGACATCTCCTGACAATCCTAGAGATAGGACGTTCCCCTTCGGGGGACAGGATGACAGGTGGTGCATGGTTGTCGTCAGCTCGTGTCGTGAGATGTTGGGTTAAGTCCCGCAACGAGCGCAACCCTTGATCTTAGTTGCCAGCATTTAGTTGGGCACTCTAAGGTGACTGCCGGTGACAAACCGGAGGAAGGTGGGGATGACGTCAAATCATCATGCCCCTTATGACCTGGGCTACACACGTGCTACAATGGATGGTACAAAGGGCAGCAAAACCGCGAGGTCGAGCCAATCCCATAAAACCATTCTCAGTTCGGATTGTAGGCTGCAACTCGCCTACATGAAGCTGGAATCGCTAGTAATCGCGGATCAGCATGCCGCGGTGAATACGTTCCCGGGCCTTGTACACACCGCCCGTCACACCACGAGAGTTTGTAACACCCGAAGTCGGTGGGGTAACCTTTTAGGAGCCAGCCGCCTAAGGTGGGATAGATGATTGGGGTGAAGTCGTAACAAGGTAGCCGTATCGGAAGGTGCGGCTGGATCACCTCCTTTCTAAGGAAAAATGGAATTCGTTCCATTCACAGATTGTTGATGATTTTGTTGTTCAGTTTTGAGGGAGCAATTCCTCAAAACATCAGGGTAATGATTAACATCATTAGCCGAATTTGTTCCTTGAAAACTAGATTATGAATAGTAAGAACCAAGAAAGAAACCGAGTAATCGCCATCTTAGATTCTCTATTATTAGTAGAATTTTAGGGTAAAGAGAAACGAGCAGGTCGAGGAAGCGACTAAACGAGCACCGGAGCGTACGACAGTACGTGAGGAGCGGAGTGAGGGAGCTGACGAAGAGATGCGAAGTTTATCTTTAGCCGAATAAGTTAAGTTAGAAAGGGCGCACGGTGGATGCCTTGGCACTAGGAGCCGATGAAGGACGGTACTAACACCGATATGCTTCGGGGAGCTGTAAGTAAGCTTTGATCCGGAGATTTCCGAATGGGGGAACCCACTATCCGTAATGGGATAGTATCGTTACTTGAATACATAGAGTAACAGAAGGCAGACCCGGGGAACTGAAACATCTAAGTACCCGGAGGAAGAGAAAGCAAACGCGATTCCCTGAGTAGCGGCGAGCGAAACGGGATTAGCCCAAACCAAGAGGCTTGCCTCTTGGGGTTGTAGGACACTCTACATGGAGTTACAAAGGAACGGGGTAGATGAATAGGTCTGGAAAGGCCAGTCATAGAAGGTAAAAACCCTGTAGTCGAAACTTCGTTCCCTCCTGAGTGGATCCTGAGTACGGCGGGACACGTGAAATCCCGTCGGAAGCAGGGAGGACCATCTCCCAAGGCTAAATACTCCCTAGTGACCGATAGTGAACCAGTACCGTGAGGGAAAGGTGAAAAGCACCCCGGAAGGGGAGTGAAATAGATCCTGAAACCGTGTGCCTACAAGTAGTTAGAGCCCATTAATGGGTGATAGCGTGCCTTTTGTAGAATGAACCGGCGAGTTACGATTACATGCGAGGTTAAGTTGAAGAGACGGAGCCGCAGCGAAAGCGAGTCTGAATAGGGCGTAATAGTATGTGGTCGTAGACCCGAAACCAGGTGATCTACCCATGTCCAGGGTGAAGTCCAGGTAACACTGGATGGAGGCCCGAACCCACGCACGTTGAAAAGTGCGGGGATGAGGTGTGGGTAGCGGAGAAATTCCAATCGAACTTGGAGATAGCTGGTTCTCTCCGAAATAGCTTTAGGGCTAGCCTCAAGGTAAGAGTATTGGAGGTAGAGCACTGTTTGGACTAGGGGCCCCCATCGGGTTACCGAATTCAGACAAACTCCGAATGCCAAATACTTATCCTTGGGAGTCAGACTGCGAGTGATAAGATCCGTAGTCAAGAGGGAAACAGCCCAGACCACCAGCTAAGGTCCCAAAGTATACGTTAAGTGGAAAAGGATGTGGAGTTGCTTAGACAACCAGGATGTTGGCTTAGAAGCAGCCACCATTTAAAGAGTGCGTAATAGCTCACTGGTCGAGTGACTCTGCGCCGAAAATGTACCGGGGCTAAACGTATCACCGAAGCTGTGGATTGACATCTAGTGATGTCAGTGGTAGGAGAGCGTTCTAAGGGCGTTGAAGCTAGACCGTAAGGACTGGTGGAGCGCTTAGAAGTGAGAATGCCGGTATGAGTAGCGAAAGATGAGTGAGAATCTCATCCACCGAATGCCTAAGGTTTCCTGAGGAAGGCTCGTCCACTCAGGGTTAGTCGGGACCTAAGCCGAGGCTGAAGAGCGTAGGCGATGGACAACAGGTTGATATTCCTGTACCACCTTATGAATCGTTTGAGCGATGGGGGGACGCAGGAGGATAGGGTAAGCGTGCTGTTGGATTAGCACGTCCAAGCAGTTAGGCTGGTAATGAGGCAAATCCCATTACCGTGAAGGCGGAGCTGTGACGGCGAGGGAAATATAGTACCGAAGTTCCTGATTCCACACTGCCAAGAAAAGCCTCTAGCGAGATTCAAGGTGCCCGTACCGCAAACCGACACAGGTAGGCGAGGAGAGAATCCTAAGGTGAGCGAGAGAACTCTCGTTAAGGAACTCGGCAAAATGACCCCGTAACTTCGGGAGAAGGGGTGCTCTTTTGGGTGCAAGCCCGAGAGAGCCGCAGTGAATAGGCCCAGGCGACTGTTTAGCAAAAACACAGGTCTCTGCGAAGCCGTAAGGCGAAGTATAGGGGCTGACACCTGCCCGGTGCTGGAAGGTTAAGAGGAGGGGTTAGCGTTCGCGCGAAGCTCTGAATTGAAGCCCCAGTAAACGGCGGCCGTAACTATAACGGTCCTAAGGTAGCGAAATTCCTTGTCGGGTAAGTTCCGACCCGCACGAAAGGTGTAACGATCTGGGCACTGTCTCAACGAGAGACTCGGTGAAATTATAGTACCTGTGAAGATGCAGGTTACCCGCGACAGGACGGAAAGACCCCGTGGAGCTTTACTGTAGCCTGATATTGAATTTTGGTACAGCTTGTACAGGATAGGTAGGAGCCTTGGAAGCCGGAGCGCCAGCTTCGGTGGAGGCATTGGTGGGATACTACCCTGGCTGTATTGACATTCTAACCCGCACCCCTTATCGGGGTGGGAGACAGTGTCAGGTGGGCAGTTTGACTGGGGCGGTCGCCTCCTAAAAAGTAACGGAGGCGCCCAAAGGTTCCCTCAGAATGGTTGGAAATCATTCGTAGAGTGTAAAGGCACAAGGGAGCTTGACTGCGAGACCTACAAGTCGAGCAGGGACGAAAGTCGGGCTTAGTGATCCGGTGGTTCCGCATGGAAGGGCCATCGCTCAACGGATAAAAGCTACCCCGGGGATAACAGGCTTATCTCCCCCAAGAGTCCACATCGACGGGGAGGTTTGGCACCTCGATGTCGGCTCATCGCATCCTGGGGCTGTAGTCGGTCCCAAGGGTTGGGCTGTTCGCCCATTAAAGCGGTACGCGAGCTGGGTTCAGAACGTCGTGAGACAGTTCGGTCCCTATCCGTCGTGGGCGTAGGAAATTTGAGAGGAGCTGTCCTTAGTACGAGAGGACCGGGATGGACGCACCGCTGGTGTACCAGTTGTCTTGCCAAAGGCATAGCTGGGTAGCTATGTGCGGAAGGGATAAGTGCTGAAAGCATCTAAGCATGAAGCCCCCCTCAAGATGAGATTTCCCATAGCGTAAGCTAGTAAGATCCCTGAAAGATGATCAGGTTGATAGGTTTGAGGTGGAAGCGTGGTGACACGTGGAGCTGACAAATACTAATAGATCGAGGACTTAACTAAAACGAAAAGCTAAAAGAACAGCTTAAATCGATAGGATGTTGGAGCGCGCGAGAAGCAGTCGCAAGACTGTGCACGAGTGAGTGAAACAGCCGTACGATTTGGCTTCTGCAGCTGGACATAAATGATTACTCATTCTTTCTTCTTACAACATAATCTAGTTTTGAGGGAATAACTCTCAAAATACAAATAGTCTGGTGGCGATAGCGAGAAGGTCACACCCGTTCCCATACCGAACACGGAAGTTAAGCTTCTCAGCGCCGATGGTAGTTGGGGGCTCTCCCCCTGTGAGAGTAGGACGTCGCCAGGCACCTTAAAAAAGAGACAGCAGTCATTTTGACTGCTGTCTCTTTTTTTATTTTGTTTCTTTCAAGTATCGGTTCCTTTGTAATTTGTTTAAAGAAAACGCTTGCAAGATATTAGAAACTAGTTTATCATTTCCCTATCGAAACGTTTCGATAAATCAGATTAGGAGGAATCAATGATGGGCTTGAAAAAGAAGTGGTTTATTTTCGGCATTACAGCTTTACTGGCACTTGGTTTAATGGCAGGTTGTTCACAGAAAAGCAGTTCAAGTGATTCTGATGTATTAACAGTCTGGGGTATGGGAGATGAGGTAAAGCAGCTTCCAAAAATGGCAGAGGAATTTACGAAGGAAACTGGGATTGAGGTTAAAATACAGTCGATTCCGTGGGCGAGTGCTCATGATAAGCTGTTAACGGCAGTCGCCTCTAAAAAAGGACCGGATGTACTGCAAATGGGCACAACATGGATGCCTGAGTTTCAGGCAGCGGGAGCTCTTGCTGATATGGGGGAATACTTGGATAAATATCCGAATTTAAAACCAGACAACTTCTTTGAAGGTTCTGTTGAAACAACTCTTTTCGATAATAAATATTATGGTATTCCTTGGGCTGCGGAAACCCGTGTCCTTTTCTACCGTACGGATATTCTTGAATCCGTTGGATATAAAAAAGCACCACAGACTTGGGAAGAGCTTAAGAATGCTGCTAAAAAGTTATCTGAACGCGGTGAAAACATGTACGGACTTAATGTAGATGCAAAGGAACAAACCTTGGCATTTATGTTTGCAAGACAGAATGGATCTGCTTTGTTGTCTGAAGGGAAACCAGAGTTTAATGAACAAGCGTTTAAAGACGCAGTTTCTTATTTAAATGATTTTATTCAAAAGGGTTATGCTCCAAAGCAGGAGTTAGGTATGGATGTCTCCCAAACATTTTCAGGTGATGCCATTGTTCCGATGTTTATAAGTGGGCCATGGATGGTCAAGGCAGTGAACGATACAGTTGAAGGTATTGAGGGGAAATGGGCAACCGCGGTTCTTCCAACTGGCGCGGATAATAATCTGTCTAGTTTGGGCGGTTCGAATCTGACCATTTTTGAACACTCCAGTAAAAAGGATGAAGCAGCTCAGTTTATTGATTTCATGATGAAAAAGGAAAATCAGCTGAAATGGCTGGGACTGACTAATGCTATGCCAACAGTGAAATCAGCCTGGGAGGATGATAGATTAGCAAAAGATCCATTATATGAAGTTTTCGGTCAACAAATGGAGGCTTCCCGCTCGATGCCTTTAATACCTGAGTTTGAGGAAATCGCCCAAAATTACTTAAAGCATTTTGAACAAATCTATTTAGGTGGAAATAATGTTGAGAAGGAAATGGAAGCCTTTAATAGAGAGACAGAGGAATTGTTAAATAAGTAATAGATGAGTGAGGGTAGCTTAAACGGGAAGTTTACTCAGCAAGCATTTATTAGCAGCAGTTTAACATACCCTCCTTCATTTACAAAAGGGAGTGCTAGTTATGCGGAATTTTGTTAATAAAAGGGCGCCTTATTTATTCATTTCCCCTGCCTTAATTTTATTAATGATGTTTTCTTTAATACCTATTGTCGTAGCTTTTGTAATCAGTTTTACAGATATTAGCTTAATAGGCTTGGCAGATTGGTCACAAATTAACTTTGTTGGTATTGATAATTATATAGATATTATGACAGATCCTCTCTTTTTAAAATCTATTGGTAATACGTTATTTTATGTCATTATTGGTGTTCCGCTGGTGATTATATGTTCCTTAGGAATAGCTGTATTAATCAACTTTGGCGAGAGTAGAGTCTTTCAATTTTTTCGGCTGATTTTTTATACTCCATCCATTACAAATGTTGTTGCCGTAGCTGTTGTATGGAGCTACTTATATAACCCCAGCTTTGGTTTTCTTAATTATTTATTATCATTGGCAGATATCCCCCCAGTTCCGTGGCTTCAGCATCCAGTTGTTGCTAAAATTTCACTAATAATTTTAGCCCTTTGGCGTGCAATTGGAACAAATATGATCATATTTTTGGCTGCTCTTCAAGGCATTCCAAAAGAGTATTATGAAGCTGCTTCTTTAGATGGAGCTAACAAACGGCAGCAGCTGATTAAAATTACTGTGCCTATGCTGAAATTTGCCATCTTCTTTGTGACAGTCACGACGATGATAGGCTGGCTCCAATTTTTTGAGGAACCGTTTATTATGACGAATGGAGGACCTCTGGACAGTACTACTTCTGTATCTTTATTTATCTATCGCAATGGCTTTCAATTTAGTAAATTCGGCTATGCAGCAGCAGGATCTTTCCTATTATTTATAGCGATAATAATTGTCACCTTGATTCAATTCCGTATGCAAAAAGTTAAAACGGAGGATTAAATAGAGGAGGGATAAAATGAATACAGCACATAAAAAGACAAAAGCTAGCAAATGGGTTGTTGCCATCATCCTTACTGCAGGCGGTATGCTTATGGTGCTTCCTTTCATTTGGATGTTGTTATCCTCATTAAAAACAGACACAGAAATCATGCAGTTTCCACCAACGATTTTACCGCAAGATCCCACTATGGATAACTTTAAAGAACTATTCTCTGCTTTTAACTTCTTTGTTTATTTTAAGAACACAATGATTATCGTTCTTTGTTCATTTGGAGGACTTTTTCTTAATGCAATGGCAGGCTACGGTTTTGCTAAATACAAATTTAAAGGAAAAAACTTTCTTTTCTATTTAGTGCTTGCAACGATGATGATTCCTGGACAAGTCACGATGATTCCGGTGTATTTAATCTTGAATGCGATGGGATTAACGAATACAATGGCGGGAATAGTCCTTCCTGGCTTAGTAGGTGCATTTGGCATATTTCTGTTTCGGCAGTTTATGTCTACAATATCAAATGAAATGTTTGAAGCTGCAAGGCTGGACGGTGCTAGTGAATGGAAAATCTTTTGGAGTATAGTTCTTCCTGTTTCGCGCCCTGTTCTAGCAGTACAAGGCATACTGACTTTCATTGGAGCCTGGAATTCGTTCTTATGGCCGTTAATTGTCGCCAATGATGAAAAATATTATACACTATCTGTCGGGCTACAGCTGTTAAAAGGGCAATATGCAAGCAATTATGCCTTACAAATGGCTGGTTCAACCTTCATGATTATTCCCATTATTATCGTATTTTTAGTTTTTCAGAAGTATATTTTGCAAGGCTTCAATGTTTCTGGAATGAAGTAATAATAATAAATAATATGAAAAAGGCTTAAAAGGAGATTTTCCTTTTAAGCCTTTTCTATTTTAAATACTCATACATATAAATAGGAAGAGATTTGTTTACAATTAAAAATTAAGGTAATTATAAAAAGAAACGCACAATTAAATGCTGAAAAAAGGGTGATGGATTAATGCTGGAAAACAGTGTTACAATGGTCGTAATCATATTAGTCATTAATATTGTATATGTGTCATTTTTTACAATCAGGATGATATTGACTTTAAAAGGGCAAAGATATTTGGCGGCTTTTCTCAGCATGATAGAAGTAGTTATTTATGTCATCGGCCTCGGGCTGGTATTAGATAATCTTGATCAGATTCAAAATCTAGTGGCTTATGCTGTAGGTTATGGAATTGGTGTTATCGTAGGCATGAAAATAGAAGAGAAGCTTGCGTTAGGATACATAACAGTTAATGTTATTACGAAAGAATATGATAGAGATTTACCTAAGGCCTTACGGGAAAAGGGTTATGGAGTTACGAGCTGGGCTGCACATGGCTTAGAAGGAGACAGAATGGCTCTGCAAATACTGTCGCCGAGAAAATATGAGCTGCGCCTCTATGATACAATAAAGAACTTAGACCCAAAGGCGTTTATTATTGCATATGAGCCAAAGACAATCTACGGCGGCTTTTGGGTAAAGAGCGTAAAGAAAGGAAAGTTATTTAATGGGCAAAAAGATGAAGTTTGAAGTACAAGAAAATGAAACGATTGATCAGTGTTTAGATCGGATAAAGAGTGAAGGCTACACTCCTGTAAAAAGATTAGAAAAACCGATTTTTAAAGAAAATGTAATAAATGGACAGAAATCTTATGAACCTGTAGCCAGCCAAATAGTGTTTGAGGCGGTTAAGCTGGAAGGGTAAATCACGAACAATAAATATGATATTAGTATAATTGTTCGATTTTTATGTTGACAACGGGTGAAAATGCTTGTTAATATGGTATTGTGTTAATAAATAATATAAATGACAAACTAAATTTTAATAGCCCTCATATATAATGGGAATATGGCCCATAAGTTTCTACCTGGCTGCCGAGAACTGCCGGACTATGAGGGAAAGCAATAGAACGCCAGCAGAAGGGATTGGTATTTTTCCAGTCTTTTCAGGTTATTTGAGCTCTGGACGGATGCTTTCTCTCTATGTAGTAGAAACATCTGGGCAGGGCTTTTTATATGTAATAATTCAGGAGGAGAAATATGACTGCTCAAATTGGCGTTATTATGGGAAGCAAATCAGATTGGGAGACAATGAAGCATGCTTGTGACATCTTGGATATGCTGGAAGTGAGTTATGAAAAGAAGGTTGTATCTGCACATCGCACCCCTGATTTAATGTTTGAATATGCCGAGAGTGCTAGAAGCCGGGGACTGCGTGCTATTATTGCAGGTGCTGGCGGTGCCGCTCACTTACCAGGGATGGTTGCAGCAAAAACGACATTGCCTGTGATTGGAGTTCCGGTCCAATCAAGAGCGCTTAACGGGCTTGACTCTCTGTTATCAATTGTGCAGATGCCAGGCGGTGTTCCTGTTGCTACAGTGGCAATTGGTAAGGCTGGTGCGACTAATGCAGGCTTGCTGGCTGCCCAAATAATAGCTGCCTTTGAACCAGAATTAGCTGAAAGAATTTCCTCTATGAGAGAGAAAACCAAAACCGAGGTTATAGAAAGTAGTGATGAACTTGTCTAACTCAGTGATTCTTCCAGGTCAAACTATTGGTATAATTGGTGGTGGGCAATTAGGCAGAATGATGGCATTGGCTGCAAAAGCGCAAGGGTATCGAATTGCTGTGTTGGATCCAACAGAGGACTCACCATGCGGTCAAGTGGCTGATTATAAGATTGTGGCTGCATATAACAGTATGGAAGGCATTAAACAGCTGGCGCAGGTGAGTGATGTTATCACATATGAATTTGAGAATATTGATGCAGAAGGATTGGAATGGCTGCAAACACATGCATATGTACCGCAGGGATCTTCCGTCCTGGAAATAACGCAGGACCGAATTAGCGAAAAATTAGCCATTCAAAAAGCCGGCGTTAAGGTTGCTCCATTCGAGGTAATCGAGGAGCCTGCAGACTTAAAAAAGGCACTGGAAACGATAGGTATTCCGGCTGTTTTGAAAACAGCAAGAGGCGGTTATGATGGTAAAGGTCAATTTGTAATCACTTCAAGCGCTGAAGTACAGGAAGCAGAGAAGCTGCTGACGCAAGGCATATGTGTTCTGGAAAAATGGATTCCTTTTGAAAAAGAAATCTCTGTTATTGTGACAAGAGGCACTAATGGAGAATCAACTGTCTTTCCAGTGAGTGAAAACATCCATATTAACAATATACTTCACCAATCAATTGTGCCTGCCAGAATAAGCGACCATGCAAAAGAGGCTGCGATTCAAAAGGCAGGAATTATCGCTGAACACCTGCAGCTAGTCGGCACATTGGCAGTGGAAATGTTCTTAAGCAAGGGTGACGATATATATATCAATGAATTGGCGCCAAGACCGCATAACTCAGGACACTATACGATAGAGGCATGTGAAACATCACAATTTGAGCAGCATATTCGAGCAGTTTGTGGAATGCCGCTGGGAAGCACGAAGTTATTGAGACCAGCAGTAATGGTTAATATATTAGGTGAACATCAAGCTCCTATTATCAACGTACTTCCAGAACTGCAAGACTGGAAAGTCCACCTTTACGGAAAGCTAGAACCAAAGGAAAAGCGCAAGATGGGACATGCGACGTTGCTGCGTTCGTCTGTTGAAATTGCCCTTGATGAAATAGACAGGTCCAGTATTTGGAGCCTGCAAACAGAAAAAATCGGAGGATAAGATATGATTGATCGTTATACGAGACCAGAAATGGGAAATATTTGGACTGAGCAAAATCGTTTTCAAGCATGGCTGGAGGTTGAAATCCTTGCATGTGAAGCATGGGTGAAGCTAGGTGAAATACCTGAAGAGGATGTTAAGAAAATCCGCGAAAACGCGTCCTTTGACATTGCACGAATTCAAGAAATTGAGCAGGATACACGTCATGATGTTGTTGCGTTCACAAGAGCTGTTTCCGAAACATTGGGAGAAGAGCGCAAATGGGTTCATTACGGATTAACATCAACTGACGTAGTGGATACAGCATTATCTTACTTAATCAGACAAGCAAATGAAATTATTTTAAAGGACTTGGAGAACTTTATTGAAGTCTTGAAAAATAAAGCAATTGAACATAAATACACAGTCATGATGGGCCGTACACATGGTGTCCATGCAGAACCGACAACATTTGGGTTGAAGCTGGCATTATGGCATGAGGAAATGAAGCGCAATCTAGAACGCTTTAAAGCTGCAGCAGCAGGTGTAGAGTTTGGAAAGATTTCAGGAGCAGTTGGAACATATGCCAATATCGATCCATTTGTGGAGCAATACGTATGTGAGCAGTTAGGTTTGCAACCAGCACCGATTTCCACACAAACATTACAGCGTGACCGTCATGCAGACTATATGGGGACAATCGCTCTCATTGCAACATCAATCGAAAAGTTTGCTGTTGAAATCCGCGGACTGCAAAAGAGTGAAACTAGAGAAGTGGAAGAATTCTTTGCTAAAGGGCAAAAAGGTTCTTCAGCAATGCCGCATAAGCGTAATCCGATTGGTTCAGAAAATATGGCAGGTCTTGCTCGTGTTATCCGCGGCTATATGATGACTGCTTATGAAAATGTTCCGCTATGGCATGAAAGAGATATCTCTCATTCTTCAGCTGAACGAATTATCATTCCAGATGCAACAATTGCTATCAACTATATGTTAAACAGATTCAGCAATATTGTTAAGAACTTAACTGTATTCCCAGAGAACATGAAACGCAACATGGATCGCACATTAGGATTGATCTATTCGCAACGAGTACTATTAGCCTTGATCGATAAAGGACTTACAAGAGAAGAGGCTTACGATACAGTTCAGCCGAGAGCAATGGAATCTTGGGAAATGCAAGTTCCTTTCCGTGAACTAGTAGACAATGACCCAACTATCTCATCTAAGCTGACTAAAGAAGAAATTGATGATTGCTTTGATTACCATTTCCATATCAAGCATGTTGATACTATCTTTAACAGATTGGGACTTTAATAAATTTGGCATAAAAGCACCGTGGGGCGCTTTTATGCCGAATACCCTAATTTAGCAAGTTAATCTTACATTCGTTTTATCCCTAATTTTTTTGATAAGGAGACTCTTCAAATGGAAAAGAGAGCTTTATTGTACGAAGGAAAGGCAAAAAGAGTTTATGGAACGTCTGATGAAAATATCGTCTGGCTTGAATATAAAGATTCTGCAACAGCATTTAACGGTGAAAAGAAGGCAGATATCACAGGTAAGGGCCGTTTAAATAACGAGATTACGAGCTTGCTATTTTTAAAGCTAAAAGACATGGGCATAGAATCCCACTTTATCGAAAAACTGTCAGAAACAGAACAGCTAGTGAAGAAGGTTTCCATCATTCCATTAGAAGTTGTTGTTAGGAATTTAGCTGCTGGGAGCTTTTCAAAAAGATTAGGAATAGAAGAGGGGCAGCCATTATCAAAGCCTCTTGTTGAATTTTATTATAAAGATGACTCTCTAGGAGATCCGATTATGACGGAGGATCATATAGAAGAGCTAAAGCTTGCGACAGAAAAAGAAGTTGCAATATTGAAAAAAAACGCTCTTGAAGTGAATAAAGCATTAAGTGCTTTCTTTGCAGAGTTAGGCATCCGTCTTATCGATTTTAAGCTTGAGTTCGGCAAGGAAAGCAATGGAGAAATAATGCTAGCTGATGAGGTTTCTCCTGATACATGCCGTTTATGGGATATAAAAACAAACGCGAAATTAGATAAGGATGTATTTCGTCGCGATTTAGGAAATTTGACAGAAGCATATGAGAATATTCTAGCTAGATTAGGGGGAAAACAGCATGTTTAAAGTTAAAGTATATATCACATTAAGAGAGAGTGTTTTAGATCCACAAGGAAATGCAGTGAAAGGGTCTCTTCATTCCCTTAACTATCAAGAAGTAAATGATGTACGCATCGGGAAGTATTTAGAGCTTACTCTAGAAAAATCGGATAGAAATGTAGATGAGCTTGTAAAGGAAATGTGTGAAAAATTGTTGGCAAACACTGTAATTGAAGATTACACATATGAGGTTGAGGAGGTTGTTGCACAGTGAAATTCGCGGTAGTCGTATTTCCAGGGTCCAATTGTGATGTCGATATGTTGCACGCAATAACGGATGAATTGGGAGAAGAAGCAGAATACGTATGGCATGACGCAGATAGCTTGGAAGGTTATGACGGAATTTTACTGCCTGGCGGATTCTCATACGGTGACTATCTTCGCACCGGCGCCATTGCAAGATTCAGCAATGTCATGAAGGAAGTTGTAAAAGCAGCCGAAGCGGGCAAACCAGTATTGGGTGTCTGCAATGGATTCCAAATTTTACTGGAGGCTGGACTTTTGCCAGGAGCAATGAGACGGAACGATCAGCTTAAGTTCATCTGCCGTCCTGTTGAACTGAAGGTCGAAAACAACAGCACAATGTTCTCCAATGCATATAAAGAGCAGGAAGTCATCACTGTTCCTATCGCCCATGGAGAAGGAAACTACTATTGTGATGAAAAAACGTTAGCTAGATTACAAGAAAACAAGCAAATTGTATTCACATATAATGGCGAAAATCCAAATGGAAGCCTAGAAAATATTGCAGGAATCACTAATGAAAAAGGAAATGTCCTTGGCATGATGCCGCATCCAGAAAGAGCAGTTGATGAGCTGTTAGGCGGAGCGGATGGCCTAAAGATTTTCCAATCAATCGTTAAACAGTGGAGGGAAGCAAATGTCGTTAATGCTTGAGCCAAGTCCAGAACAAATTAAGTCAGAGGAAATTTACAAACAAATGGGTGTTACGGACGAAGAATTCGCTATGGTCGAAAAGATTCTTGGCCGCAAGCCTAACTACACAGAAATTGGACTGTTTTCAGTTATGTGGTCTGAGCATTGCAGCTACAAAAACTCTAAACCAGTGTTAAGAAAATTCCCGACATCTGGTCCGCAAGTGCTTCAAGGTCCTGGTGAAGGTGCAGGGATTGTGGATATAGGGGATGGGCAAGCAGTGGCATTCAAAATTGAAAGCCATAACCATCCGTCTGCAATCGAGCCGTATCAAGGAGCTGCAACTGGAGTGGGCGGCATTATCCGCGACGTTTTCTCCATGGGAGCAAGACCGATTGCTATTCTGAACTCTCTTCGTTTTGGCGAATTGGATAATGCTCGTACAAAGTATCTTTTTGAAGAAGTTGTTGCAGGGATTGCAGGTTACGGAAACTGTATCGGTATTCCGACAGTGGGGGGAGAAATTGCTTTTGATTCATCCTATGCAGGCAACCCGCTTGTAAATGCGATGTGTGTTGGTTTAATTAACCATGAAGACATTAAAAAAGGCCAGGCACATGGAGTTGGCAACACGGTAATGTACGTAGGAGCAAAGACAGGCCGTGATGGTATTCATGGGGCAACATTCGCATCAGAAGAGCTGACAGAGAATTCAGATGAAAAGCGTCCGGCAGTTCAAGTTGGCGACCCGTTCATGGAGAAACTTTTACTTGAGGCATGCTTGGAACTGATCAAATCAGATGCTCTAGTCGGTATTCAGGATATGGGTGCAGCAGGACTTGCGAGCTCAAGTGCAGAGATGGCAAGCAAAGCTGGATCTGGAATTGAAATGAATCTTGATTTAGTGCCGCAGCGTGAAGTGGGCATGACAGCTTATGAAATGATGCTGTCAGAATCTCAAGAACGTATGCTGATTGTTGTTAAAAAAGGCAGAGAGCAAGAGATTAAGGATCTATTCGATAAATATGATTTGGAAGCAGTTGCTATCGGTGTTGTTACAGATGATAAAATGCTGCGACTTCTTCATAAAGGGGAAGTAGTTGCGAACGTACCAGCTGATGCTTTGGCTGAGGATGCTCCTGTTTACCAAAAACCTTCTGCAGAACCGCAATATTTCCGTGATTTCCAAGCAATGGAGAACACAATCCCTGCAGTTGATAATTATGGAGAAGCACTTGCTAATCTTCTTAAACAGCCGACAATCGCTTCAAAGGAATGGGTTTATAACCAATATGACTATATGGTTCGCACAAGTACAGTAGTTGCACCAGGATCAGATGCTGCTGTTGTCCGTATTCGCGGAACGAAAAAAGCGTTAGCGATGACGACTGACTGTAATGCGCGTTATCTTTACCTAGATCCAGAAACAGGCGGGAAAATTGCTGTTGCAGAGGCTGCTCGCAATATCGTCTGCTCAGGGGCAGAGCCATTGGCAATTACAGACAACTTAAACTTTGGTAACCCTGAAAAGCCAGAAATATTCTGGCAGATTGAAAAAGCTGCTGACGGTATAAGTGAAGCATGCTTAGCACTTAATGCACCGGTTATTGGCGGTAACGTGTCCCTATACAATGAAACAAACGGAACAGCAATCTATCCGACACCAGTAATCGGAATGGTTGGTCTGATTAAAGATACAAATGATATAACAACACAAAGCTTTAAAGCAAGCGGAGATCTTATTTATCTTCTTGGTGAAACGAAGGATGAATTCGGAGGAAGCGAACTTCAAAAGATGCTTGAAGGCTCCATTTCAGGAAAATCACCTGAATTAGACTTAGAAGTAGAAAAGAGCCATCAAGCTGCAGTGCTTGCTGCTATCAGAGCAGGTGTTGTTGAATCTGCTCATGATCTAGCTGAAGGCGGCTTAGCAGTTGCAGCTGCAGAAAGCTTGTTTGGACCGAACGGTTTGGGTGCGAAGCTTGATTTGGAAGGCAACCCTGTTTCTGCTCTATTCAGTGAATCTCAATCACGTTTCTTGCTTTCTGTTAAACCAGGTAACAAAGAAGAATTCGAAAAGCTAGTTCCTGCAACATTGATTGGAAAAGTAACAGACGACAATATTCTTGCTGTTAGCCAAGGGGAAAATATCCTAATTAAGGAACAGGTGGAAGTGTTAGAAGCCGCCTGGAGAGGAGCTATTCCATGCTTGCTGAAATAAGAGGGTTAAATGAAGAATGCGGAGTCTTTGGTGTTTGGGGCCATAACGATGCTGCGCAGCTTGCTTATTACGGGCTTCACAGCCTGCAGCACAGGGGACAAGAAGGTACAGGAATTGTTACAACAGACGGGAAACAGCTAAAAGGCATTAAAGGGGAAGGACTTGTTGCAGAGGTCTTCACACAGGATGCCATGAAGGAATTGACAGGAAAAGCTGCAATCGGTCATGTTCGTTATGCAACAGCAGGAGGTGGGGGCTATGAAAATGTCCAGCCCCTTCTGTTTCATTTCCAAAGCGGAAGCATGGCACTTGCTCATAATGGAAATCTTGTTAATGCTAATGCGCTCAAAAGCCAATTGGAAGCGCAAGGCAGCATCTTTCAGACTAGCTCTGATACAGAGGTACTTGCTCACTTAATTAGAAGAGGCGGTTTTTCTGCCTTTAATGAAAGAGTGAAAAATGCTTTGACAATGATTAAAGGGGCATATGCTTTCTTAATCTTGACAGAGACAGAGCTGATGGTTGCACTAGATCCAAATGGTATGAGACCACTTTCTTTAGGAAAACTGGGTGATGCTTATGTTGTTGCCTCAGAAACATGTGCATTTGATGTTGTCGGTGCAGAATTTATCCGCGATGTCCTGCCGGGAGAGCTTTTGATTATTGACGATAATGGTTTCCGTTCTGAGATGTTCTCAGTGGCTTCCAATATTGCAATGTGTACGATGGAGTATGTGTATTTCTCAAGACCAGACAGCAATATCAATGGTATCAATGTTCATACTGCCAGAAAAAACTTAGGGAAAAGACTGGCTTTTGAAGCGCCAATTGAAGCAGATGTCGTAACAGGCGTTCCTGACTCAAGTATTTCTGCAGCAATTGGCTATGCAGAGGAAACAGGCATACCTTACGAGTTAGGCTTAATTAAGAACCGATATGTAGGACGCACCTTCATTCAGCCATCCCAATCATTGCGTGAACAAGGGGTGAAAATGAAGCTTTCAGCAGTCCGTGGTGTCGTTGAAGGCAAACGTGTCATCATGGTGGACGATTCTATCGTTAGAGGAACAACAAGCAGAAGAATCGTGTCCATGCTTCGTGAGGCTGGTGCAACAGAAGTGCATGTATTAATCAGTTCACCACCTATTAAAAACCCGTGTTTTTACGGAATCGATACATCTACAAAAGAAGAGCTGATTGCATCGAGATACTCGGTTGATGAGCTTCGGGAAATCATTGGTGCTGACTCTCTCATTTTCTTGAGCACAGAAGGAATGGTAGAAGCGATCGGCAGAAATGAAGAAGGGGAGAATAGAGGTTCCTGCTTAGCTTGCTTTACAGGCAAATATCCGACAGAAATCTATCCTTCTGCACTGCAATCATATGAAAAGGTGTAAAAGTAAACAGAAGTGAAAAGCGGCATATGGGTGTGTCGCTTTTCCATTGAAATGCACATAAGAGATGTCTTTGAATAGTAGGAGGATACGTATGGCTGAAAGCTACAAACAAGCAGGAGTTAATATCGAGGCAGGCTATGAAGCAGTTTCGAGAATGAAGAAGCATGTAAATAAAACAATCAGACCTGGTGTAATGGGAGGTCTTGGCGGTTTCGGAGGCATGTTCGATCTGTCAGTATTAAACCTGAAAAATCCAGTGCTGGTTTCTGGAACAGATGGGGTAGGTACAAAGCTGATGCTTGCATTTATGCTTGATAAGCATGATACAATCGGCGTAGATGCTGTGGCAATGTGTGTAAATGATATTGTCGTACAAGGAGCAGAACCTATTTACTTCCTTGATTATATTGCGTGCGGCAAAGCAGAGCCTGCAAAGATTGAAGCTATTGTAAAAGGGATTGCAGATGGCTGTGAACAAGCTGGTTGCGCATTAGTCGGCGGGGAAACTGCTGAAATGCCAGGGATGTACAGCGAAGAGGAATATGACCTTGCTGGATTTGCTGTTGGTGCTTGTGAGAAAGAACGTGTCATTACAGGGGAAAATATTAAGGCTGGAGATGTTCTGATTGGTTTGGCTTCAAGCGGAATTCACAGCAATGGCTATTCTCTTGTCCGCAAGCTTTTCTTTGAAAAAGCTAATATGTCTTTATCTGATTATGTAGACGAATTAGGCTGTACACTTGGAGAAGAATTAATCAAGCCGACGAAAATCTATGTAAAATCAGTTCTGTCTGCTCTTCAAAAGTTCGAGATTAAGGGATTATCCCATATAACAGGCGGAGGTTTCATTGAAAATATTCCTCGCATGCTTCCAGAAGGATTAGGGATCGAACTTGAAGAAACTAATTGGGAAGTGCCTCCTGTTTTTAAGCTGATGGAAAAAATAGGAGATTTACAGCGCGAGGAAATGTATAATATTTTTAACATGGGCACAGGAATGGTTCTTGCTGTGGACAGCGATGCGGAGCAAGATGTTCTAAAGCATTTTCAGGCAATCGGCGAAAAGGCATATACAATCGGCAAGGTAACAGATGATGGGGAAATCAACATCATTCTGAAACAATAACGGAGGAACAGACATGAAAAATATTGCTGTTTTTGCGTCAGGCAGCGGCTCCAATTTCCAAGCACTTGTAGATGCTGCAGAAAAAAATGAGCTGCAGGCGTCTATTAAATTACTAGTCTGTGACAAACCTAAGGCGTATGTTGTAGAAAGAGCTGCGAACCACAATGTTGATGTGTTTACATTCACAGCCAAAGATTATCCTTCAAAGGCGGAATATGAACAAGATATACTTCGGAAACTAAAAGATTACGAGATAGAGTGGATTATCCTTGCAGGTTATATGCGTTTGATTGGAGATACACTGCTTCAGGAATTCCCTGGTAAGATAATAAATATCCACCCGTCCTTGCTTCCTAATTTTCCTGGCAAAGATGCTGTCGGCCAAGCGCTTGCAGCAGGTGCAAAGGAAACAGGGGTAACGGTTCACTATGTGGATGAAGGAATGGATACAGGACCGATAATTGCTCAAGAGGCCGTCGGTATCATAGAAGGAGAAACGAATGAAAGCCTTCAAGCGAAAATCCAAAGCATCGAGCATGGACTGTATCCGAAGGTAGTTCAATCATTAGTCCTTTCCAATTGAGTAATTGCAGCAATAGACTACTATATGAAACAGGGGGAAATAAAGGAAATGAAAAAGCGTGCATTAATAAGTGTTTCAGATAAAACAGGAATTACAAGCTTTGCAAAAGAGCTTCATGAATTAGGATTCGAGCTGATTTCTACAGGTGGAACAAAAAAGGCCATTCAAGAGAGCGGCATCCCAGTACTTAGTGTCAGTGACGTAACTGGATTTCCGGAAATCCTGGAAGGCAGGGTAAAAACTTTAAATCCGTATATTCATGGCGGTCTTTTGGCGAAATTTGACGAACCTGGACACCAAGCACAGCTTGAGGAGCATAAAATTCAGCCAATCCAGCTAGTTTGTGTGAATCTTTATCCTTTCCAAGCAACAATTGCGAAGGAAGACGTAACAGTGGAGGATGCCATTGAAAATATTGATATCGGCGGTCCAACAATGCTTCGCGCTTCTGCAAAAAACCATCAATATGTAACAGTTGTAGTGGACCCAAGTGATTATACAACGGTTGTCGATGAACTAAAGCAAGATGGAGAAGTGAAGTTTGAAACAAGAAGAAAGCTTGCTGCTAAAGTGTTCCGTCACACTGCTGCTTACGATTCCATGATTTCTCAATACATGAGCGATCTTTCAGGTGAAGAAAACCCTGAATCATTGACTGTCACATATGAACTGAAGCAATCTTTAAGATATGGAGAAAACCCGCATCAAAATGCAGCGTTTTACCGTAAGCCTTTAGGTTCTGCATTTTCTATTGCGAATGCAACACAGCTGCATGGCAAGGAGCTTTCTTACAATAATATCAATGATGCAGATGCTGCAATTCAAATCGTCAAAGAATTCACAGAACCAGCAGCTGTTGCAATTAAGCATAGCAACCCATGCGGAGTTGGAACAGGCGAGGATATTTTCACTGCGTACACAAGAGCATTTGAGGCAGATCCTGTTTCTATTTTCGGAGGAATTGTCGCATTGAACAGAGAGGTTGACGCTGCAACAGCTCAGAAGCTGCATGAAATCTTTTTAGAAATCGTCATTGCGCCATCTTATTCAGAAGAGGCTTTAGAGATTCTTAAAGGGAAGAAAAACATTCGTCTGTTAACTATTCCATTCTCTGCAGGCAACAAGAAGGAAATGAAATTTACGACAATTGAAGGCGGCTTGCTTGTTCAAGATTTCGACCATTTTACATTGGATGATGCAACAATCACTATCCCAACTGACAAAAAGCCGACAGATGAAGAATGGGAAGCACTGAAGTTTGGCTGGAAGGTTGTTAAGCATGTGAAATCGAATGCGATTGTCGTTAATAATCAGGAAATGACTTTAGGAGTAGGTGCAGGTCAAATGAACCGTGTTGGTTCAGCAAAGATTGCCTTGGAACAGGCTGGAGAAAAGGCAGTTGGAGCAGTATTGGCTTCCGATGCGTTCTTCCCAATGGATGATACAGTCGAAGCAGCAGCAAAAGCTGGAGTCACTGCAATCATTCAAACAGGCGGCAGTATCAGAGATGAAGATTCCATCAAGAAAGCAAACGAGTATGGAATTGCCATGGTATTGACAGGAGTAAGGCACTTTAAACACTAAAAGCTTTGATGGAGGATGGAAATGATGAAGGTACTCGTAATCGGCCGTGGTGGAAGAGAGCATACGATTTGCACAAAAATTAAAGAAAGCAAATTTGTTGAAACTATCTTTGTAGCACCAGGCAATGTAGGAATGACAGATGTTGCCGAACGCGTTTCAATTGAAGAGACAGAAGTAGATAAGCTTGTTGAATTTGCTCTAGATAATAAAGTGGACCTGACGGTAGTAGGACCTGAAGTTCCTTTGCTGTTAGGTGTTGTTGATAAATTGGAGGCTGCTGGGCTGAAGGTTTTCGGACCAAGGCAAAAAGCAGCAGAAATTGAAGGCAGTAAATCCTTTGCGAAGGATTTAATGAAGAAATATGAGATCCCGACAGGAAAGTATGAAACATTTTCTGATTATGAGCAAGCTAAAGCATATATATTAGAGCATGGGGCGCCGATTGTTATTAAGGCAGACGGCCTTGCAGCAGGCAAGGGTGTAACAGTTGCAATGACATTGGAAGAAGCTTTGGCAAGCATTGAAGAAATGCTTGTCGGTGCGAAATTCGGTGATGCATCTGCGACTGTTGTTATTGAAGAATTCCTGGCTGGTGAGGAGTTTTCCTTAATGTCCTTCGTCAATGGGGACACAGTCATTCCATTAGAGATTGCTCAAGACCATAAACGAGCATATGATGGTGATCAAGGACCGAATACTGGCGGCATGGGAGCTTATTCTCCTGTTCCTCATATCGATGAGAAAATCGTGCAGACTGCCATTGAAACAATCGTTAAGCCGACTGCACAGGCAATGATTACAGAAGACAGATCGTTTACGGGAATCTTATATGCCGGTCTTATTGCTACAGAAGAAGGCCCGAAAGTGATTGAATTTAATGCTCGCCTCGGCGATCCAGAAACACAGGTTGTTTTGCCTAGGATGAAATCTGATTTAGTTGAAGTGCTGCTTGCTATCCTTGAAGGAGAGACTCCTGTTATTGAGTGGCACGATGAGGATATGCTTGGTGTTGTCGTTGCAGCGAAAGGATATCCAGAAAGCTATGGAAAAGGTGCTGTCATCAAAGGTTTAAACACGATGGAGGATGTATCTATTTTCCACGCTGGCACAAGTTTGGACGAAGACGGTAACTTTACAGTGGACGGCGGCAGAGTATTGCTTGTTGCTGCTAAGAGCAAAACAATTAAGGCTGCCCAAGACAAGGTATATAAAGAGTTAGAAAAGCTGGAAAGCGATGGAGTTTTCTACAGAAAAGACATCGGCTTTAAAGCAATTAAATAATATGAAAAAAGATCCCAGTTGGGATCTTTTTTTGTTAGGCTAGTTCAATACCGCCTGTAATTCCATATACTTGTGCTGTTACGTAGCTTGATTCCTCAGATGCAAGGAACACATATACGGAAGACAATTCAACAGGCTGTCCGCTTCGCTGCAACGGTGTATTTTGACCAAATTGTGGAATTTTGTCACTAGGCTGTCCTCCAGTAACCTGCAATGCTGTCCAAATTGGACCTGGTGCCACCGTATTTACACGAATGCCTTTTGAGGCAACTTGTTTAGCCAACCCGCGTGTAAATCCGGTAATCGCAAATTTAGTAGAAGCGTAATCAAGCAGGTTCGGGCTTGGATTATAGCCTTGAACAGAAGTAGTCGTAATAATGGAAGCCCCTTTTGGCAGAAGTGGCAACGCTGCTTTTACAACCCAGAACAATGAAAATACATTAATTTCAAATGTGCTTCGAAGCTGTTCTGTCGTCAAATCAGCAATATCTTCAACTGCTTGCTGCTTGCCTGCTACTAATGCCAGCACATCAAGACCGCCGAGCTCATCATATGCTTTTTTAACTAATTCACCACAAAAAGCCTCATCACTTAAATCACCAGGGATAAGAACAGCTTTTCGTCCTTCCGCTTCAATCAGTTCCTTTACTTCTTCTGCATCGGGCTGTTCTTCTGGCAGATAATTGATTGCGACATCTGCCCCTTCTCGAGCATAAGCAATAGCAGCTGCACGGCCGATACCAGAATCTCCTCCGGTTACAAGAGCTTTGCGGTTTGTCAATCTGCCATTTCCTTTGTAGCTTTTTTCTCCGCAGTCAGGCACTGGCTCCATTTTTTGCTGCAGTCCTGGCGGGTCCTGATATTGCTTAGGGAAGTCTCCTGTAAAGTATTGTTCTAATGGATTGTTTAGATTAGACAATGCAATCTCTCCTTTTTGTTTTATTTCCGTTTACTCTTTTTTCATGCTTCTCTATTTGGATTCCCAATCATACACAACAATAAACAATACTTTGGTGAAAAATTACAAAGAGAAATAAAAGTAAGAGGTATGGATAATGAGTCTTTTGCATATTATTTACGAATACAATAAGAAGCCTGCAGGCTAGCAAGGCTGCAGGCATTAGTGGTTTATTTTTTCATATCCTCAGGTGAAAAGATGGTTGCAGGATTAAATTCGCTCATGATGTTTTGAATGTCCGCAGGAGAAGCTTTTTCACTATCCTTAGGTTTTTCCTTATTTTCCTTGTGGGCAGTGTGCTCATTGTCTTTTTTAGGTGTATGTCCCTTACTGTTGTCAAATAGAGCAACAATCGGACAATAACGCACAATTCCTTCTGCGATTTTCATTCCAGCAAGCATAGCTATCCATAAATAGGATTGCTGATTAGGTCTTTTTGCGAGCTTAGCTGTGCTCCAGGCTAAAAAGGTAAAGCCAAGTGTGATGCGAATCATTGCATTTATCAAGCTGATATTTTGCTTAGGGTTCATAATAAAAACAGCCTCCTTAGAAAATTTAACGTAATAGTAATATTAGAAAAATCTTTCTGTGATAAAATGATTTTAATGATAAACATTTCCATTTTTTTAAAATAAAAACAAAAGCTGCAAATACAAAGGGGAGAAAACAATGTTAGAGCAACGTTACCGTTGGAAAAACAAATTGTTAAGAAAACATGTTTCCGTCCTAAATGGCGAAATTGCGCCATCCATCATATTGCAAAACGCAAAATATCTTAATCAGATTTTGCGAAAATGGATTTGTGCAAACATTTGGATATACCAAGATAGAATCATTTATGTCGGGCAAGAGATGCCTGGAAATGTCCGCGGCAGTGAAATTATTGATTGTGATGGTCAATATTTAGTGCCGGGCTATATAGAACCGCATTCCCATCCTTTTCAAATATATAATCCCCTTACACTTGCTCAATATACATCTCAATTTGGAACAACAACGCTCATAAATGATAACCTTCTATTGGCTTTGCAGTTAGAAAAAAAGAAAGCGTTTTCTTTTATGAGTCAGATGCGGAACCTTCCAACGTCAATGTTTTGGTGGTGCCGGTATGATTCTCAGACAGAGCTTGCAGAAGAGGAAAAAGTATTCTCCCACAGCAATGTTAAAAGCTGGCTTGAGCATGATGCTGTCATTCAAGGTGGGGAGCTTAGCGGTTGGCCGCAACTGTTGGATGGTGATGATATGATGCTCCATTGGATTCAAGAGACGAAACGGATGCGAAAGCAAGTAGAGGGACATTTTCCCGGAGCATCGGAAAAAACATTAGCAAAGCTGATGCTGCTTGGAGTTGACAGTGATCATGAGGCAATGACAGGCAAGGAAGTGCTTGACCGGCTGATGCAAGGTTATATGGTCAGTCTCAGATACTCATCTATACGCCCTGATTTGCCAAAGCTTGTCAAAGAAATGAAGGAGCTTGGAATCAGCCAGTTTGATAAATGCATGCTGACAACAGATGGGTCTCCGTCCTATTTTTATGAAAGCGGGCATATTGACCAGCTTATCCGCATAGCAATGGAACAAGGAATTCCTTCTGTGGATGCCTATAATATGGCAACCATAAATATTGCAAGATACTACAATATTGAGCACCTGCACGGAAATATTGCGACTGGCAGAGTCGCTAATATTAATTTCCTAAAGGACATCGCTGATCCAACACCTCACTCTGTTTTGGCAAAAGGAGTCTGGGTAAAGCGGGCAGGTGAGATAGTGACAGAAGCGTACCCTTCCATTGATTGGGTGGAATTTGGTTTTGAGCCATTAAAGCTGGACTGGGAATTGACTTATGACGATATGCAATTCTCCATGCCATTCGGAATAAAGCTTGAAAACTCTGTTATCACAAAACCATACTCCATTTCCATTGATGTATCTGGTGAGGCGCTTTCCCAAAATCATGATGAGTGTTTCTTTATGCTGTTAGGAAGAAACGGAAATTGGAGAATAAACACACTTCTTAAAGGATTCTCGAAGGAAATAGGCGGTTTGGCAAGCTCTTATACAGGCGATGGAGATATTATCCTCTTAGGAAAAAATCAGAAAGACATGATAAAGGCTTTCAATAGGATGAAAGAGATAGGCGGAGGAATTGTCATATACAAGGACGGCCAATTGGCTTTAGAGCTGCCGCTGCCTTTAAAAGGTGTAATGGCTGATATGTCTGTTAATGAATTGATTAAGACAGAAAAAAAGTTATTACAATATATTAAGGATGCTGGCTTTCCTTTTGACGATCCAATATATACGCTTGTTTTCTTTTCCGCTACCCATCTACCGTATATAAGAATTACCCAGAGAGGTTTATATGATGTCATGAATAAAAATGTACTCTTTCCGTCAATAATGCGTTAAAATATAAAAGAGATCCTTTTATAAATGAGAATATTCTGATATATGTATAAAAAGGCAACAATATAGCAATAAAATATTGATTGTAGCCCGTGTAACAGCAAATCAATCTGGTACGTATTCTTAGTAAGTGCAGCCTTTTTAGCCTATTTTTACAGAGAACCACTGTTTGCCTTCAGCGTTTTTCCGCCCATTCTTCCTAGCAGGTTTAAAAAAAACGCGCTATTAGGAGGATTTATGAAAAAGAGCATAGTATTGTTTTTGGCGGCAGTTTTTCTTTTATTGACAGCATGCAGCAAAGAACCGGAAAGTGTAGGCACACATGATGAAAATCATCAGGGCGGTGATGCTGGCAAGGACGAAGGCAGTGTGGAGGATTTAGGGTATACATTTCCTCTGACAGGCCTGTCTGCAGATGTGAAAAGCAGTGAGCGAGCAGTCAGCGTTATGGTGAATAATCATCCGAAAGCAAGGCCGCAGACTGGTTTAACTGATGCTGATATTGTATATGAGGTTCTGGCTGAAGGAGAGATAACAAGGTTTCTTGCCATCTATCAGAGCAAGGCTCCAAAGCTGATTGGGCCTGTCAGAAGCGCAAGGGACTACTATATTGAACTTGCTAAAGGTTATGATGGCCTTTATATTGCGCATGGCTATAGTCCGGAAGCAAAGAGGCTGTTGACAGAGGGCTTTATTGATAATCTTAACGGTATGCAGTATGACGGAACATTGTTTCAGCGTTCCGCTCAAAGGCAAGCGCCTCATAATTCGTATATCAGCTATAGCAATATATTAAAAGGGGCGCAACAAAATAATTATGATATGGATGTATCACCTAGACCGCTCACCTTTTTAAATGAACAAGAGGTAAACCAAATACAAGGGGAAGCAGCGAATAAAATATCCATATATTATGGTTCGAACCCACAGTACAATTCTTTATTCTATTATGATAAAGACACTGAAAAGTATATCAGGTATTCAAACGGCGAAAAAACCGTGGATTACGAATCCGGCATGCCTGTTGCCGTAAGCAATGTGTTCATTTTGGAAGCAGAACATCACACAGCCGACAGCAAAGGCAGACGAGATATAGATTTGCAATCTGGTGGAGATGGCTACTTGCTTCAAAAAGGCAAGTGGAATAAGGTTGAATGGAAAAACATAGATGGCCGGCTTCTTCCGTTTGACGGTGACCGGCAAATAGGACTTGTTCCCGGAAAGACATGGATAAATATCATACCTTCTGATCCTGGATTAGACGCAGCCGTTTCATTAGAGACACAATAAACTAATATATGTAACCGATGGAGGTCATGAAATGCAAATTGATAAACTAAGAGGGAAAGAGCTGGATCAGCTATTTAAATCCATCCTTTCATTAGAGAATTTAGAAGAATGCTATCAATTTTTCGATGATTTATGCACAGTTAATGAAATTCAATCACTTTCACAGCGTCTTGAGGTTGCAAGAATGTTGCGAGAAGGAAATACCTATCATAGCATTGAAAAAGAAACTGGTGCTAGCACAGCTACAATCTCCCGTGTGAAAAGATGCTTGAACTACGGCAATGACGCCTATGTTATGGCATTGGACAGAATTCAAGAAGACAAGACTTCGGAAGAAGAAAGTGAATAAGATATTTTCCTGAGCAGGCAATGATTGCCTGCTTTTTTGTTTAGTTAAAAAAGCTGAGCTTGCTGAAACATTGTCTCTTACAAAATCGTCCTATTATAAAGCAGAACTACGTGAAACTTATTGTTATTCATAACGAAATATCCTGCAAATATTTACATGCATAATTCCCGCCTTTCATTTCTTTTTTGTAACATAGACAAATGCTATAATGATGTAATGGAAGTTAGAATGGAGGATTTTTGCATGTACAATATCCGTGAGTGGCGTCACGTTTTTAAATTAGATCCGAATAAAGAAATTTCAGATGAACATTTAGAGAAAATAGCTGAATCAGGAACAGATGCGATTATCATTGGCGGGACAGATGGGGTTACGCTTGAAAATGTGCTGAGCATCATGTCCCGAGTCAGAAGATATACAGTTCCTTGCATACTAGAAATATCAACAATCGATGCTATTACTCCCGGTTTTGATCTTTACTTCATACCAACTGTCTTAAACAGCAAGGATACAAAATGGGTGACAGGTCTGCATCATGAAGCAGTAAAGGAATATGGTGAGATTATGAATTGGGAAGAGATACTTGTCCAAGGCTATTGCATCTTAAACAGTGATTGCAAAGCAGCTAAAGCAACAGATGCGAATACCGACCTCGATGCCCTTGATGTTGCTGCATATGCAATGATGGCAGAGAAAATGTTGCACCTGCCTATTTTTTATCTTGAGTACAGCGGTTCTTACGGAGACGTGGAGGTTGTCAAGGCAGCGAAAAGAAATCTGACCGATACTGTCCTTTTTTACGGCGGAGGAATAAGATCACTGGATGACGCGCAGAAAATGGCGCTCGAGGCAGATGTAGTGGTTGTTGGAAATATTATTTATGATGATATAGCGGCTGCTTTAAGCACCGTGAAAATAAAGAATCTGCATTGATTACAAAAACGGAAAAAGGTATTATAGAATATATGTTCTTATGGCGGTGAGATAATGCAATTTTTAACAGATAAAATATTAAATGGTTTAAATCCTGAACAGCAAAAGGCTGTTAAGGCAACAGAAGGCCCGCTTCTTATAATGGCAGGAGCAGGAAGTGGAAAGACAAGAGTGCTTACACAAAGAATCGCTTATTTGATGGTTGAAAAAGGGGTTAATCCATACAACATCTTAGCGATAACATTTACGAATAAAGCAGCAAAGGAAATGAGACATAGGATTGCAGGAGTGCTTGGCGGCGCGAGCGAGGATATCTGGATTTCCACATTCCACTCCATGTGTGTCCGCATCCTGAGGAAGGATATCGACAGAATCGGCTATAACAGAAACTTTACGATTTTGGATACGACAGACCAACAGTCTGTAGTAAAGCAAATTTTAAAGGAAAGAAACATCGATCCGAAGAAACATGATCCTCGGGCGATATTGGCAAGCATCAGCTCTGCTAAAAACGAACTGATTACACCAGAGGAATATGCAAAAACAGCAGGGGATTATTTCGCTCAGATTGCCAGTGATGTATATACCGAATACCAAAGACGTTTAAGAAAGAACCACGCTTTGGATTTCGATGACTTGATTATGCAGACAATCCACTTGTTCCAGCGTGTACCGGAAGTTCTTGAATTTTATCAACGCAAGTTCCAGTATATTCATGTAGACGAGTATCAAGATACGAATAGATCTCAGTATATGCTTGTAAAACTGCTTGCAAGCAGATTCCGCAATCTTTGTGTTGTAGGTGATTCTGACCAGTCTATTTATCGTTGGCGCGGGGCGGATATTGCCAACATCCTTTCATTCGAGAAGGATTACCCGAACGCAACGGTGGTCATGCTTGAGCAAAACTACCGTTCTACGAAGAAGATTCTTCAAGCTGCCAACAAAGTTATTGAAAACAACACAGGCAGAAAAGATAAAAATCTGTGGACGGAAAATGAAGATGGAAATAAAATTCATTACTATCGTGCAGACAGTGAGCAAGGGGAAGCACAATTTGTAATTGGTAAGATCCAAGAAATCAGAAGAGAAACCTCAAAAAAACTGGCTGATATTGCGATTCTTTACCGTACAAATGCTCAATCTCGTGTAATGGAAGAAATGCTTCTAAAATCAAATATTGAATATTCCATTGTCGGGGGAATAAAGTTCTACGATAGAAAAGAAATTAAAGATACACTTGCTTATTTAAGACTGATTGCAAATCCCGATGATGATATTAGCTTGCAAAGGGTCATAAATGTGCCGAAACGAGGGATTGGTTCAAGCTCTATCGATAAAATCGCTAATTTTGCAGCAATGCATGATATGTCTATGTATGATGCGATTGAATCAGTTGAGCTAATTGGATTAAGCCCAAAAATCACAAAATCAGTAGCAGAATTCCACAACTTCATCCGTAAGTACAGTGAAATGCAGGAGTACTTGTCTGTAACGGAGCTGGTGGAGGAAGTGATTGAAAAGTCTGGTTATCTAGAGGCGCTGAAAGCAGAGAAATCGATTGAATCCCAAAGCAGAATTGAGAATATCGAGGAGTTCATGTCTGTTACGAAAAACTTTGAGGACACGAATGAAGACAAGTCTTTAATTGCCTTCCTGACAGATTTAGCTCTTGTTGCAGACATCGATAAGCTTGATGATGACGGCAATCAGGCAGATGCTGTTGTACTAATGACGCTCCACTCGGCAAAAGGACTGGAGTTTCCAGTAGTATTCTTGATTGGTCTGGAAGAAGGGGTTTTCCCGCATTCCCGTTCCCTTATGGAGGAAGTGGAAATGGAGGAGGAAAGAAGACTTGCCTATGTTGGGATTACAAGGGCAGAACAGCAGCTGTTCATAACAAACGCTCAAATGAGAACATTGTTTGGTCGTACGAATATGAATCCTCCTTCCCGTTTCATTAAGGAAATACCAGAAGATTTATTAGAAGGAGTTCCAGAAAGAAAGAGCGAATCGAGATTCAGTGCCAGACCTGCAGCACCTGCAGCAAGAAAAGCAGTTATACGCCCTGCGGCAAGGACAACAGGTGGAGAGGATATTGGCTGGAATGTCGGAGATAAGGCGGTTCACGGTAAATGGGGAACCGGTACGGTAGTAAGCGTTAAGGGAGACGGAGACTCCAAGGAGCTTGATATTGCATTCCCAAGTCCGGTAGGCATAAAGAGACTATTGGCGAAATTTGCGCCGATCCAAAAAGGCTGATGAACGAGAAAGGAATGGAAGTATGGATCTACAAGCAGCAGAAAAAAGGGTAAAGGAATTGCATAACCTTTTAAATAAATATAACTATGAATATCATGTACTTGATAATCCCTCTGTTCCCGATGCAGAATATGATGCTCTTTTAAAAGAGCTTGTTGATTTGGAACAAACATTTCCTGAATTAAAGACAAGCGACTCTCCTTCCCAAAGGGTTGGAGGGGAAATTTTGGATATGTTCTCAAAGGTCCAGCATGAGACACCGATGCTTAGTCTTGGGAATGCCTTTAATGAAGCTGATTTACGTGATTTTGACAGAAAGGTGCGCCAAGCAATTGGAGACAACTTTTCTTATGTTTGTGAGCTGAAGATAGATGGACTGGCTGTGTCGCTTCGCTATGTAGAGGGATTGTTTGAACTGGGAGCGACACGCGGTGATGGCACTACTGGGGAGGATATTACAGCGAACTTAAAGACAATTCGCTCCATCCCTCTTCGGTTAAATCAGCCTGTAAGCATTGAAGTGCGAGGCGAAGCCTTCATGCCGAAGAAATCCTTTGAAGCACTGAATAAAGCAAAAGATGAGAACGGAGAAGAGCCGTTTGCCAACCCAAGGAATGCGGCAGCTGGCTCTCTCAGACAGCTTGATCCAAGGATTGCGGCTTCCCGAAATCTTGACATCTTCCTTTATGCGATTGGAGATCCTGGAGAAACAGGTGTGCGATCTCACAGCCAAGGACTTGATTTGTTAGATGAGCTAGGCTTTAAAACGAATAAAGAAAGACAGCGTTGTGCAACAATTGAGGATGTACTTCAGTATGTGGAAGGCTGGCAGGATAAGCGCCCTCATCTTCCATATGAAATCGATGGAATTGTTATTAAGGTTGACAGCTTGGAGCAGCAAGACGAGCTAGGTACTACTGCGAAAAGTCCAAGATGGGCAATCGCCTATAAGTTCCCTGCTGAAGAGGTTGTCACAAAGCTCCTTGATATCGAGCTAAGCATCGGACGAACAGGTGTGTTGACGCCGACAGCGTTGCTTGCCCCTGTTAAGGTGGCAGGGACTACTGTCAAACGGGCATCTTTGCATAATGAAGATTTAATTCGCGAAAAAGATATTAAAATCGGCGACAGTGTTGTTGTAAAAAAAGCGGGCGACATTATTCCTGAGGTCGTGAATGTTCTTGTGGAAAGACGAACAGGCGAAGAGCAGGACTTTATCATGCCGACTGAATGTCCTGAATGCGGCAGTGAACTGGTAAGAATTGAAGGAGAAGTGGCTCTGCGCTGCATTAATCCTAAATGTCCTGCCCAAATAAGAGAAGGGCTAATCCACTTTGTGTCCCGCAATGCCATGAATATTGACGGACTTGGCGAAAGGGTTGTTAGTCAGCTGTTTTCTGAAAAGCTGATTGAAGATGTTGCTGACCTCTATAAGCTTACATATGAGCAGCTTATTAATCTGGAAAGAATGGGCGAAAAGTCTGTGACGAACTTGTTGAATGCTATTGCTGCATCTAAAAGTAATTCCTTAGAGAGGCTGTTGTTTGGGTTAGGAATTCGTCATGTTGGAGCGAAGGCTGCTAAGACGATTGCGATGGAATTCAGCAATATGGACGCATTGGCTAATGCGAGTGTTGAAGACTTAAAAGCAATTAATGAGATAGGCGATAAAATGGCTGATTCAATTGTTGCATTCTTCGAGCAGGAAGAGGCTGCAGAGCTGATTGAGGAGCTTAAAGCTTCTGGAGTAAACATGGAATATACAGGTGCAAGACCTGTTGCACTTGAGGATTCAGACAGCGTGTTTGCCGGAAAAACAATTGTTTTAACTGGTAAACTAGAGCAGCTTTCCCGTAATGAAGCGAAAGAAAAAATCGAGCTTTTAGGCGGGAAGATTACGGGAAGTGTCAGCAAAAAAACAGATCTCGTAATCGCCGGTGAGGATGCAGGCAGCAAATTGACGAAAGCAGAACAGCTGGGAATTGAAGTTTGGGATGAGGATAAGCTGTTGGAAGAACTAAAGGTTAAAGGTGTGTAATGTTGATGAAAAGAAGCTTTTTATTTATAGCCAGTCTCGTTTTTCTACTTACTGCCTGTGCCCCCAACTTCCAGAAAGAAGAGGAAGTAAAGAGTGAAACAGGCGATAATGAAACGGAGACAGCCATCCTGCCGAAATTCAAAATATCGGATGAGTATTACAGCATGAGTCTTCCTTTCAAAACATCGGAGGCGAGAGGGCTTGTCGTCAATAATTTGAATTCAAGGTACGACATCAGTGAGTTTGAGAGCGGTTTGATGCGAGTTGCCCAAAACACATTCAGTACAGAAAACTATTATTTTCAAGAGGGGCAGTATTTGAATAGTTCAACAGTTGCTTCATGGCTGAACAGAAAGTACACAGCGAAGGAACTGAAAGATAAGAAAATGTCTGAAAGTGACAATGTCGGGTTGAATCCTTCTGATGAAGATAAGAGCCAAGCAGAAAGTGGAGAGATGGATCCGATATATCTTGCACATATTCTCGAGCATGATTATTTAGTGAAAAATGAAGAAACAAATAAATTGGAGCTGGGCGGTGTGACAATCGGCCTTGCACTAAATTCGGTTTATTATTATCAGGAAAAAAATAACGGATCTACAAAAAAGAAAGATATTAGTCAGCAAACACTTCAAAGAGAAGGGAAGAAAATTGCTGCAGAGGTTATCAAAAGGCTCAGAAAAATCGAAGGCTTAGAAAATGTACCAATCAACATCGCCTTGTTTGAACAAAAAGAGACGTCCTCTGTTGTACCAGGCAATTTTATTGCTTATGCGAATGCAGGAAGTGGAGAATCTTCTTTAGGTGAGTGGAAAAGTATAAATGAGAAGTATGTGATTTATCCGAATAATGATAGCCAGTATAAAACAGAAAATGCTGCCTTCTCAAAATTTCAAAATGATATTGAAGAATATTTCCCGAATTTCAATGGTGTAATCGGCAAAGGATTTTATATAAACAATAAGCTGCGGAGCCTCAGCATTGAGATGAAGATACAATTTTATGGAGCGACAGAAGTCATCGGTTTCTCCCAATATGTAGCTGGGAAAGTGATGGATCGTTTCAAAGACACAAACCAGGCAGTACAGGTTAGCATAACTTCTGCAAATGGAGAAGAAGCACTGATAGTCAGAGATGCAGGTCAGGATGAACCGTTCGTTCATATTTATCAGTAAGGTATAAAGATTATCCCAATACGGGGTAGTCTTTTTTATTTTCCTTTTTTTGCAACAATTTCAATGACTGTAGGTGGAATTTTTTTAGTATAGTGGTAAAGAGTATCTATATAAGGAGTTGGAAAGAATGACAAATCCAAATTTAGATGATTACCTGCAGCAAGGTATGTACGGCACTAAAGAAACAAAGCCTGAAGAAAGAAGGCAGTTTCTCGGAACAATCAGGGAAAGGATTGTTCTTGCTTTGAGGCAGAGCCAAGTAAGAGAACCAGATGTCTATAAAGAGGCAGAGGAAGCTATTAAAGGCAATAAGGGGGCAAAACTTTATTTAAACGGCCACTTGGATTATTCCTATTTGTCTAAGTACTTAAAAATCGCCAATCAGCAAAACATGGAATATACAATTGTAACAAATAACGATTATAACAGTGATATCGGTTTGCTGATAGCATATGACCATGCAGTAGACAAAGAAGATATTTATGTAACAGAAAATTCAGCAGAAAAGAAGGCAGACGAACCGAAAGAGAAAAAAGGATTTTTTGCTAAGCTCTTCAAAAGATAATAAGGTTTATGGCGAGAGGGAAAAGAATACTGATTCTTTTCCCTTGTTTCTTTAGATGAGGTTTAAAAGGGACAGGCACGTGATATACAAAAAACAACAGGATATTTCGTTAATTTATGGGAAATGTAAAAAAAGTAAGTTATATAACTTGTAATGTAAAATTAAATTGTGTACAATACAATTGTGTAAAACATTATTTAATTGGAGGGTTTAACTATGTCAGAAACATTGTTCACTACATCTGTAAAAGCGGTTGGCGGAAGAGAAGGAAGAGTAGAATCAGAGGATTATGTCATTCAATTAGAAACAGCAATGCCTGGAACACCAAGAGCAAAACAGCTTGAGGATGCAACTAACCCAGAGCAGCTGTTTGCAGCAGGCTATGCAGCTTGTTTCGATGGAGCTCTTCAGATGATCGCAGGAAAAGAACGTGTGAAGTTTGAATCAGAAGTGACAGCAAGTGTCAGCCTGATAAAAGATCCAACAGATCAAGGTTTTAAACTTGGTGTTAAATTGTCTGTCAAAGGTACTGGCGTAGATAAAGCTACTTTAGAAGATCTTGTTCATAAAGCACATAATTTCTGCCCATACTCTAAAGCAACTAGAGGCAATATTGACGTTACACTTGAAGTTATTGCTGCATAATAAATCAAAAAACCATCGCCTACATGTGATGGTTTTTTTATACCTAAAAAGAAGCGCCTTTTTAAAGACGCTTCTTTTTTATTTGGCAAGCTGCTGTAAAAGATGAGCCAGGGAATTTTTTAACTGACTAAATTCCTGTGGTTCTTTATTAGAAAGCTTGAATATTTCTGCTGGAATGCAGGCTGCTTTTTCTTTAAGGCTTTTGCCTTGTTCTGTTAACGATACCATAACAGAGCGCTCGTCTTCTTGGGAACGTTCCCTCTTGATAAGACCGTTCTGTTCCATCCGTTTTAACATTGGAGTTAATGTGCCTGAATCAAGGTACAGCTCTTCTCCCATGCTTTTCACACTTAGCACCTCATGCTCCCATAATAACAGTAGAACTAAATATTGAGGATAAGTCACATCAAGATCCTCAAGCAAAGTTTTGTATTTTTTAGTCATTTCTCTTGAACTGGCGTAAAGCAAAAAACAGAGCTGATTTTCCAGTTTAAGCATATCTATTTCATTTGCCATTGTAGTTCACCAACTTTAAAGTATCTTAATAATATTACTATTGTAATCCAATTATAGCTTTTTTCCTAATGAAGTAAATTGGGGCAGCATTATAAAGGCAAGATTTTTGGAAGGATAACAAATACTTCATTGTTCTTGTTGCCTTAATAGAGGCTTGTTTGATATCATCAGATTATTGCATGGAACGTACTTGGAGGTGACAATTATGTCAAGGATTACAAAAGAAGAAGTAAAGCATGTTGCAAACCTTGCGAGGCTTGCGATTACAGAAGATGAAGCTGAAAAATTTCAGAAACAGCTTGATGCAATCATTTCATTTGCTGAGCAGTTGAATGAGCTGGATACAGAAGGTGTTGTACCAACATCCCATGTGCTCGATACGAAAAACGTATTGCGTGAAGATGTTGCAGGAAAAGGCCTGCCAATCGAGGATGTCCTGCGAAATGCTCCAGAGCATCAGGACGGCCAGATCAAGGTGCCATCAATTATTGAGTAAGGAGGGAAGAGGATGAGCTTATTTGATCAAAAAGCGGCAGATTTACAAGAAATGCTGCTTAAAAAAGAACTTTCTGTTACAGATTTGGTGCAGGAAGCATACACGAGAATTAAGGACGTAGATGAAAAAGTACAAGCCTTTATGACATTAGATGAGGAAAATGCCTTTAATCAGGCGAAGCAGCTTGATGCAAGATTGGCTACAGGTGAAACGACAGGTCCACTGTTCGGTTTGCCAATCGGGATAAAGGATAATATTGTCACTAAGGATTTAAGAACAACATGTTCTAGCCGCATATTGGAGAACTTCCAGCCAATCTACAATGCGACAGTTATGGAGAAATTACATAATGCAGGCACGATTACAATCGGGAAGCTGAATATGGATGAGTTCGCGATGGGGTCATCAACAGAAAACTCCTATTATATGAACACAAAGAACCCTTGGAGTTTAGATAGAGTGCCAGGTGGTTCATCAGGCGGATCAGCAGCTGCAGTTGCTGCAGGAGAAGTTCTGTTTTCACTTGGATCTGACACAGGCGGCTCTATCAGACAGCCGGCTGCGTATTGCGGAGTTGTCGGCTTAAAGCCTACATACGGACGTATTTCACGTTTTGGTCTTGTGGCATTTGCGTCTTCTTTAGACCAAATCGGACCGATTACAAGAACAGTTGAAGACAATGCCTTCTTGCTGAAAGCTATTTCAGGAGTAGATCCGATGGACAGCACATCAGCAAATGTGGCAGTTCCGGACTTTACGAAGAGCTTAACAGGTGATATTAAGAACTTGAAAATCGCAGTGCCAAAAGAATACTTAGGCGAAGGTGTAAGCGAGGAAGTGCGTCAATCTGTGCTTGATGCTCTTAAGGTGTTAGAAAAGCTTGGAGCAACATGGGAAGAAGTATCATTGCCACACAGCAAATATGCGTTGGCAACTTATTATCTGCTGTCTTCTTCAGAGGCTTCTGCTAACTTGTCCCGCTTTGACGGAATCCGCTACGGCTACCGTGCAGAAGATGCAGGAAGCTTAATTGAACTCTATAAAAAGACTAGGGCAGAAGGCTTCGGAGATGAAGTGAAACGCAGAATCATGCTTGGAACTTTTGCATTGAGCTCTGGTTATTATGATGCTTACTATAAAAAAGCACAAAAAGTCCGCACACTTATTAAGAAGGACTTTGAGGATGTATTTGAGAAATACGATGTAATCGTAGGACCTACAACCCCAACACCAGCATTCAAAATCGGTGAAAATGTGAATGATCCATTGACGATGTATGCAAATGACATTCTGACAATTCCAGTAAACCTTGCTGGAGTGCCTGGAATCTCTGTTCCTTGCGGATTCACAAACGGATTGCCGCTTGGCTTGCAAATTATCGGTAAGCACTTTGATGAAGAAACTGTTTATAAAGTGGCATATGCATTTGAACAAGCAACGGACTATCATAAGCAAAAACCAACGCTGTAAGGGGTGAAATAAATGGAATTTGAAACAGTCATAGGACTTGAAGTCCATGTGGAATTAAAAACAGAATCGAAGATATTTTCTGCAAGCCCGAACCATTTTGGGGCTGCACCAAATACAAATACGACAGTTGTCGATTTAGGTTATCCAGGCGTATTGCCGGTCTTGAACAAAAAAGCTGTCGATTACGGTATGAAAGCGTCAATGGCATTGAACTGCCAAATTGCAACAGAAACAAAGTTTGACCGTAAAAACTATTTCTATCCAGATAATCCGAAAGCATATCAAATTTCTCAGTTTGATAAACCAATCGGTGAGCATGGCTATATCGATATAGAAGTGGACGGTTATAAGAAAAGAATCGGAATCACACGTGTTCATATGGAAGAGGATGCTGGAAAGCTGAACCATGGTGACGGTTATTCTCTAGTCGACTTTAACCGCCAAGGAACACCTTTGATTGAGATTGTTTCAGAGCCTGATATCAGAACACCAAACGAAGCATATGCATACCTGGAAAAACTGAAATCAATCATCCAGTATACTGGAGTATCTGACTGTAAGATGGAAGAAGGCTCTTTACGCTGTGATGCGAATATTTCCATTCGCCCTGTTGGACAAGAAGAATTCGGAACAAAAACAGAATTGAAGAACTTAAATTCATTTAACTTTGTTAGAAAAGGTCTTGAATACGAGGAAAAGCGTCAGCGTGAAGTTGTTCTTGGCGGCGGTGTGATAGAGCAGGAAACACGTCGTTATGATGAAGCAGCAAATACAACAATATTGATGCGTGTTAAGGAAGGTTCAGATGATTATCGATATTTCCCAGAGCCAGACTTAATGGACCTATATATCGATGAAGATTGGAAAGCTAGAATTCGTGCGGAAATTCCAGAGCTTCCTGATGCTCGTCAGAAGAGATATGTAGAAGAATTAGGCTTGCCTGAATACGATGCTAATGTATTGACTGTTACGAAAGAAATGGCAGATTTCTTTGAAGCGACAGTAAATGCTAAAGCAGATCCTAAGCTTGCCTCTAACTGGATTATGGGTGATGTATCAGCATACTTGAATGCAGAAGGAAAAGAGCTGGCAGATGTTGCACTGACTCCAGAGAGTCTTGCAAGCATGATTAAACTCATTGAAGATGGGACAATCTCCAGCAAAATTGCTAAGCAAGTGTTCAAAGAGCTGATTGAAAACGGCGGCGACGCAGAACAAATCGTTAAAGATAAAGGATTAGTGCAAATTTCGGATGAAGGAGCTCTCCTTCAGGTAATTTCCGAAGCATTGGACAATAATCCGCAATCAATTGATGACTTCAAGAACGGCAAACAAAAGGCTGTCGGCTTCCTTGTTGGTCAAATCATGAAAGCAACAAAAGGACAGGCTAACCCGCAAATGGTCAACAAGCTGCTTGTTCAAGAAATAAACAAAAGATAATGTAGAAAAACCAAGAGCTAACTGCTCTTGGTTTTTTCATTTATTTCGACATTTTCTCTGCATATTTCCCAGGAAAAGTGTTCTCTTGGCAATTTTCGAACTTTTTTTGCAAAGCTTGTCCTAATGAAGATACTTAGCTAATCTTTTTCGGTCCGATGCGGTCTTTTTTTATTGTTTTATCATTTATTTTCGGTTCAGTGTGATTAAAGAAATTAATAATATTGGATCTGTGCAAGTATATAAGCAGTAAAAGATAGATGATAAATATAAGTTCATGTTCTAAAGTAGCATCGAATAGGGCATACAGCAATATCGTAATTCCGACAGATATGCTGCCGAGGAATACATATTTAGTTATCCAGATAACAGCGATAAATGTTAAGTAGACAACCAAGAACATAACAGGATTTGCGACAATCAGCATACCTGCTGTAGTGGCGATGGCCTTTCCGCCACGGAAGCCTGCGAACACAGGGAAACAATGGCCGATTACAGCCGCCAAACCTGTATAAATCGGATCGATATCCTGGTGCAATAAAATTGGAAGAGCTGCAGCTAGTGCACCCTTGCCGATATCGAAGATGAGTACGGCGAGACCAGCTTTTTTCCCAAGAACGCGAATAGAGTTCGTTGCTCCTGGATTAAAGCTGCCGTGCTTTCTTATATCGATACCAAAAAACATCTTACCTATTATAATGGCAGCTGGAATAGATCCTATTAAATATGCGATTAATATCGTATACAAAAGCATTCTCCTTTGACGGTATGATAAATATTCCCATTTCCTATGTTAGTATATGCAAGCAGAAAAGTATACTTGTTCCTGAATAACATGATTTTAAAAAAACGGCAAAAAAGCCGCCAATTTTAATTGATAGGCGGCTCTTGTGACAAATATAGTCTATTCAAATCCTGCCATGACAAGTTCTTGGACACTGACAACAACCTCTTCTGTATCCATATATTTCACAGAAACATTCATCCCTTTTTCTAGGAAGATGCTGTAAGGGAAATCATTAGATGACACTTGGAATATTCGTTTATCTTTATCTACCATAAAGCGGACGACAGTGCTGCCTTCCATTTCTGATTTATAGACATTGCTGATTGTCCCTTGTAATTCCTTCATATCAGCCAAATCGGTAGGAACTGTGTTATCGTCCTTTAGCAATGTAGCAATTGCATATTTATAATCATTAAATAGCTTTGATTTTTCATTGCTGTAGCTGTAAACCTTCTCATCCTTGGCGTTGACAAGAACAATTTGTCTCAGCACGTTGTTGCTGTCCATCAAAGGAACTACCCATGTAAACTGGCCATAGATCGTATAAAGTATAGGCGTGCCAGCTTCATATTTTTCCGCTCTGAATGTCTTTTCCGCCACATTGATGGCAGACTTTCCATTTAACGATCCATTTGCATTCTCATAGAATGTGAGCTTGCCATCTCTGGCATTTATGAGAGAGTAGCCGACCATGCTGCCGCTGTCTGATTTAGGACGAGTGAAATCTGTAAACCAGTTTAACGCAAGATCCTTATTGAACACTCCATTCACTTCATCTATGTCTTCCCATTCTGTTGGCACCTTTATATCTTCTTTAGAGAAAATAGTATTCCAGAAGCCATGCACATATTTTCCATACCATTCATTCCAATCTTCCGCTACACTTGTTGGGATGACATGATCGATAAATGCAGGAATCTCGTTCATCTTATAATCTTTTATTTCCCCGCTTTCTGGGTCAATAATATAAATGCCCTTTACATCGACAATTTCCCTAAATTTATTGTAGTCCCCATATGGAACAACATAATAGGGCTTATCATTATCATCGGGTTCAAAGCTTGCTTCGAGCAGGACAGAGTCCTTGTGTTTTTTTCTTACAAGACGCTTTAAGTCTTCGTTGAAATAGGCAGATGGAACATAAGTCATTTCTGATTTTACTAAAACGGCATCTTTATTTTCATCCTCTGCACTCATTTTAACGAATCCAGGAACAGGCACATCTTTCATCCATTTAAAGAAGCCTGTGTATTCAATGGGCGTTACCCAATAAAGATGATCGTCGATTTTTTGCAAAGTAGATTCCCCGAGGTCATAGTAGGAGGCATGTGACAGCTCCCCAAGCTTTTTTTCACTTCGATACCTTGCGTATTTTTCCGGAACCACAGCAATATGCTGTTCATCTGTAGATTCTTCTTGCTCTTTGGCAACAGTGGCCTTTGCTGCTACAAAATCATACTTATCATTAGCTATTGTCAAAGGATAAACAAATTGGAAGTAAGCACTTGCGACCAGCATGGCAATCCCGAGAAAGCTTGTGTAATAAAATCCTTTTGCTTTCCGATAAATGATGTCAGCCAAAAAGAACAGCGCTAAATAAAATAAGCTAAACTTAATTGCAGCCTGCACAGAATAATCGATAAGCTGGAAATAAGTTAAAATAAAGATGATAATCGCTCCAAGTATGACGCGCAGAAGCTGTGTGTATAAAAAAACTTTACTGCGATAATAAGCTTTCCAAACAATTGGATTAAGCGTTAACGCGAGCAATGATAATAAATATATCATTAACATAAACCTCCTTATGATAATTGCTTCCATTGTAATACGGAATGTTCCCCATAATAGTTTCATAAATCATTCCTAACTTAATCCGACAAAAAACATCTTTATAAGATCAGAAAAATGTTACTATAAAAAAGTATGACTCGCTGGAAAGCTTATTAATTGAAAAAAATATAACATTAGTGTAGGGGTTGAGCATTTTATAACGTCTATTATGTGAACATGTTTAGAAGGGGGGAGAGAATAATAGCAGATCAAGAGTTGATTGAGTTAGTCAAACTTGGAGATGATGATGCATTTAGACAGCTCGTCGAGAAGTATCGCCAAGATGTATTTCGCACAATTTACAGCATCCTGAAGGATCAGAAGGAAGCTGAAGATGCTGCACAGGAAGTATTCCTTAAAATTTATTACTCTCTCCCTAAATATGAAAACCAAGGATTTAAGACTTGGATAACGAGAATTGCTGTCAATCATTCGATTGATGTTAAGCGAAAACAGCAAAGAAGAAAAGAGGACATTACAGAACAAATCGAGCTGGATACAGGAAAAAAAGACAATGTAGTAGCAGAAGTGCTCATTAGGCAGCAGCGCAAGCTGTTAAGAGAAAAGCTCAACGATATTCCAGATAACTACCGTGATGTTATTTATGGCTACTATATTGCGGAAAAGAGCTATCAGCAATTGGCAGAAGAGCAAAATGTTCAAGTCAAAACAATTGAAACAAAACTGTACCGGGCAAGAATCTGGTTGAAGAAGCATTGGAAGGAGGAGGATTTCTTATGATAACACACTATTCTTTTGAACAATGGCTAGAGTATGCAAAGGATGAACTGGACGAGGGTAATCGTTCACAAATGGAAGACCATCTATATGGATGTGATCATTGTCTTGATTTGTATGTCCAAGCAGTAGAAGCACAAGAACAGGAACTACCGTCTATTTCGGATGTGGAAGCATTCACAGATCAAATCATGCAAAAAATTACACAGGAACAGGCAGAATTAATGGATATACCTGTTGTAAAACCGAAAAAGAAAAAATCATTCTATCAATCCTCTATCTTTCACTACGCAATTGCGGCCAGCATTACACTAGTTTTGATGACGACTGGAGTTTTCCAATCGATTATCAAACATACTGAAAGCATTCAGAAGGCAGAAATGCCAATGAAACAGGAAGAGGTAAAAGTAGGCTTTGTTGATAAAACATTTTCTTGGCTAAATACATTTGATGGGAGTATGAGTATGAAGGAGGAAAAGAAAAAATGAAAAACCCGTTTGCCGCATTTATATTAGCTTTCTTTCCGGGAGGCGGACTATTTTACATTGGAAACCGGATAAGAGGGTCCTTGTATGGAGCAGCTGTATTCGGACTGGCTGTATTCTCGATATTTCTGTTTAGCATGTCTGGATATATGGATGGGGTTGTTGCAGCCGTTATTTTTATTGGCTTTCTCATCTATTGCATAAGCATTTTGGACACTTATATTACAGCTAGCCGCTATTTTAAAAGACAGGTTCTCCCAAGCAGTCAGACAGGTGATGGAACGGAGAGAACAGTGCTTGTAAATACAATAGAATCACAGCGTTTTTACACCATTGTTTTATCCTTTGTGCCTGGTTTAGGACATATTCAATTAGGATTGATGTACCGAGGGATAACTCTATTGTCCACTTTCTTAGGGCTGATTATCATGGTGCTGTTTGTTTCCATATTGACAGGTGCAGGAGAGTTTCTGCTGTTTCTTGCTATCCTGCCGGTCATTTGGGTATATGGATTTTTTGATGTGATGCAGCAGTTTACCAAAAAGCAAAATGGAGAGGAATTGGTTGACCAGACGATTTTCCAAGACTTTGAAAAAAATCGTGAAGACGGAAAGAAAAGCAAAATCATTGCCACTTTTTTATCCATTTTTCCAGGAGCCGGCCATCTTTATTTAGGGTTGCAGCAAAGGGGGCTGCAGCTGATGGCAGCATTCCTGTTTGCAATCTTTTTAATCAATGAGCTTTACTTAGGGATTTTCCTATTTCTAATTCCGATTATTTGGTTCTACAGCTTTTTCGATGGACTCCAAAAAGCATCTAAAATAGGAGAAGTGGAGCTGGAAGATACACCTGTTATCGCCTATTTGACCAATTATCAAAAATGGGTTGGAGTTGGACTTCTTCTTGTAGGCTTCTATTACATGATCGTTAATATCCTGCTTCCTGCCTTTTCTTCAAGGCTGAAAGTATGGCTTGGAATTGATTTGCAATTCTTGTTCTATCATTATTTCCAGACAGGAGTAGTCTGCATCATTCTTATTCTAGGCGGATTGCGGGTGCTTGTCGGCAATAAGAAAAATACAGACAAATAAGCAGTCAGCAAAAAAAGATTGCATAAAGGGGGAGAAGCACGGAATGAGAACATGGAGAGTTGGAACATTTTCGATGGGGTTGTCACTTTTGTTTCTGGGGGTTTTCTTGTTATTGTCGCAAATATTGGATTGGAATATCACAACGGCATTAAAGCTGTGGTGGCCTGTCATTCTTGTAGTCCTTGGGTTGGAAATCCTTGTGTATCTGTTCCTTAGCAAGCAAGAGAAGCCATATTTGAATTTTGACCTTTTCAGCATCGTTATCGTTGGGATATTAGGTACAGCAGGGGTCATCATGGTTTTTTTGCAGACTTCAGGCGTTATGGATTTAATTCAAGATGAAATTAAAAAGGAAGCAATAACATTGGACCTTCCAGCCTTTAACCAAGATATAAGCAAGGATATTAAAAGAGTCGTAGTAGAAGGTGACGGCATAGAGCAATTTAGAGTTGAAGGAATAAACGAAAGAAATGTCTCCATGTTTGGTACATACAGACAAGACAGTACAATCGAAAAGATAGAAAAAGCAGAGGATTATCTTACCATTACGGATAAAGGAGATACACTGTATATTAGGGTGAAGGAGCGTCCGCATCAAACAGGATTGTATGAAGATTATTCAAGTTTGGATGCTACTCTGCTTGTGCCGACAGATGTCCAACTGGAGCTTGCTGATCTTTGGAGCAATATTTCTCTTAATCCAAGAAATTTGAACAGTGATTGGAAAATAGCAGGTACAGGGGAGATCGGATTGGATATTAGAGAGACAGATAATGTTCGTGTCTCCGTCCAAAATACGGACATATACAATAAAGAGGACCAGAATTGGAAGTTTGCTAAGCTGGATAATGACATAGACGGGAACGCGGATTCAGTTAGTGAAGTGGAAGTCACAACGCCTAATGCTACCCTTGAAAAAGGAAAAGCGGAAAATCATATATATGTATCCAATAGTGACACATTGATCTTAAATAATATGAAATAAGAATTTAATCAAACGTTTGTTTAATTTTATAAAACAGGCAAAAGCGGTTGGAACGCCAATTATTAGGGTATAATTGATAGCAGATTTCTAAATCCTGCAGAGCATTTTTCGCAGGATACTAAATATTGCCTAATGAAGTAGTTTTCGTATATGATGTTAGATGGTAGAAACAAGTCATGAAATTATGAAATAGGATGATGGGTATGAAAAGGGCTAGAATTATATATAATCCTACATCAGGCCGGGAAGCTTTTAAGAAGCATTTACCGGAGGTGCTGAAAAAACTGGAGAACGCAGGGTATGAAACATCCTGCCATGCTACGACAGGTCCAGAGGACGCTACAACAGCGGCAAGGATTGCAGTAGAAAGAAGATATGATCTTGTTGTTGCTGCAGGCGGTGACGGGACGATTAATGAAGTAGTAAATGGGCTTGCAGAGCAGGAGTACCGGCCGAAGCTTGGGATTATCCCAGTGGGAACGACTAATGATTTCGCAAGAGCCTTGCATATCCCCCGAGATATTGAAGCTGCTGCCGATATAATTGCAAAAGGAGACACAATTCCTGTTGATATCGGACGGCTGAATGAAGATAAGTACTTCATCAATATTGGCGGCGGAGGCAATTTGACAGAGCTTTCTTATGAAGTGCCAAGCAAGTTAAAAACAATGCTTGGACAGCTTGCCTATTATTTAAAGGGTATGGAAAAGCTGCCTTTCATTAAAGCGACGAAAGTAAAGATAGAATACGACGGCAAATTGTTTGAGGGAGAAGTCATGCTGTTTTTAATTGGGCTGACTAACTCTGTCGGAGGGTTTGAGAAACTTGCGCCAGGCTCTTCCATTAATGATGGTCTATTCTCTTTGCTAATCTTGAAAAAGGCAAATTTAGCTGATTTTATTCGAATCGCTACATTGGCTCTGCGCGGAGAGCATATTAATGATCCAAGCGTTATCTATGTTAATGCCAACCACATTAAAGTAACATCAGAGGAAAAGGTTCAACTAAATCTCGACGGTGAATTTGGCGGGGTTCTTCCAGCTGAATTTGTTAATTTGTACAGACATTTTGAAGTGTTTGTTCCAATAGACAGTATCCGTGATGAGGACCGTCCTGATAAAGAGACAGCAGTAAAAGAAACAGACGAGTAAAGCTATAGAGTGAGGATGACTCACTCTATCCACCACTCTTTTAACCCCCAAAAAAGCCCCTTTTTTCCATTGTTTTCAACTGACCAAAAACGAACAAGGATTATAGATTACAGGAAAAGTATGATACAATTTGTTCGGTATACTTTTTAAAAGATAAATGTAGCAAAGGAAGTAGACAATGAGCAGAACATTGCCCGTTCAAAAGAACGATATAATAGATATAGTATTTGAAGATTTGACACATGACGGCTCTGGTGTAGCAAAAGTTGAAGGTTATCCACTGTTTATCCCCAATGGACTTCCTGGAGAAAAAGCAAAAGTTAAAGTTATTAAAACGAATAAGAATTACGGCTTTGGCAGAATGCTCGAGCTGGAGGAAAAAAGCCCTTACCGAGTGGAAGCACCATGTCCTATTTATAAAGAATGCGGCGGCTGCCAGCTTCAGCATCTTAATTATGAAGGCCAGCTTATAATGAAGCATAAGCATGTCCAGGACGTTCTTACAAGAATCGGGAAAATAGACGCTGTTGTACACCCGACTATCGGGATGAGTGAGCCGTGGCGCTACCGCAACAAAGCACAAGTGCCGATAGGAGAGCATGAAGGCGGACTGATAGGCGGTTTCTATCAGCAGCGCAGCCACCAAATTATCAATATGGAAGCTTGCCTTATTCAACAAGAGGAAAATGATGATGTCGTAAGAGCAGTGAAAGAAATCTGCCAAAAACACGGAGTAAAGGCATATAATGAAGAGCGTCACAAGGGTGAGCTTCGTCATATTATGGCCCGCCGCGGGTTAGTTACCGGTGAAATTATGGTTGTTCTTATCACCAGAACAAATGAAATTACTAACAAAAATAAAATTGTGGATGAAATTGCACAAGCTGTTCCAGGCTTAAAATCAATTATCCACAATGTGAATAACAAAAAAACAAATGTAATTATGGGAGATACGACTAAGGTATTATGGGGACAAGAAACAATCACTGATTATATTGGTGATGTTAAGTTCGCTATTTCTGCCCGTTCTTTCTATCAAGTGAATCCAGAACAGACAAAGGTTCTCTATGAAAAGGCGCTCGAATATGCTAATTTGCAAGGAGAAGAAAGTGTTATTGATGCCTATTGCGGTATAGGCACCATTTCCTTATTCCTCGCTAAAAAAGCGAAAAAGGTATTCGGTGTAGAAATCGTTCCCCAAGCAATAGAAGACGCAGGCAAAAACGCCTTGCTCAATGATATCCACAATGTGGATTTTGCTGTCGGCAAAGCAGAAGAAGTTATCCCCAACTGGTATAAGGAAGGGAATACAGCAGACGTGCTCGTAGTCGATCCGCCAAGAAAAGGCTGTGATGAAGCACTATTGCAGACAATCATTGACATGAAACCGAAAAAGGTCGTATACGTTTCCTGTAATCCGGCAACATTAGCAAGAGATTTACGCGTCCTTGAAGACGGCGGCTATAAAACACTTGAAGTACAGCCTGTGGATATGTTCCCGCAGACAATGCATGTAGAGGCTGTTGCGCAGTTGGTATTAAAATAGAATGCTTCCCGGGTTTCTTTCATGAAATCCGGGATTTATTTTTTTATGCATCTAATTTTAAAGTGCGGGGGAGCTATATGTAGAATTTAAAAGGGGAACTATTAACAGCATAAATAGCAACTAGACTTAGGGATTAATGTGTAAGGATGAAACAATTTATTTTTTTATGGAGTTATTGCTTAAAAACCATTGTTTCTTTCCATCCGAAGACCCCTAATCTTCCTTTTTGCAGTTCTCTAATGATTAATTCGTTTTGCTCTTTTAACAAACGACTTTTTACATCTGCAAGAGGTATGTTTGCTGTTCTTCTTATTTTTTTAGTTGGAGCTATTGCCATCACTATCACCGCCTTGAGTTCATATACGATAAGTAAAGAATTAATCACCTGTGCATCAAGAAATGTGCCCCATTTTTCTCTTAGTCTTATCTAATGATTCTTGCGTTCTATATCTATCTTCAATATCTCATAACCATTTCTCCTCCTCTATGCTTCCGTTAATGAGTAGTTTATTATTCTGTGAACAACAAGATAACTTAAAGGGAAGCCTCTGGTCAAAAGTCGAAATTCCTCGAAAAATAAAGCTATTCAGTTATTGACAGAGCCAATACAGAAACTTATAATTAACCTGTAAATTGAAAGGGTTTTCATTTTTGGGTTATCACTTTATGTGATATTTTTTTGATGTATTGATAAAACGTTTAATCATTTTTTACTTAAATATATAGTTGGTTTTATTCCTATATTTTTTACATAATGATAAAACGTTTAATCAATTTTTTTATGCTGCAAAATTATATAAAAGGTGGGGAAAATGAATGAAAAAATCTTTGTCAGTAATACTAGTTTTCATGTTGATTGTGTTGGCTGCTTGCAATAAACCTGGCAGCAGTTCAACGGGAGGAAATGAAGCAAGTTCTGATTCTTCGAATGACTCTAAACAGGAAAACAGTGCAGAGATAGAACCGGAGGATGGAGCCGAGCTGGTAATGTGGACAAATGGAGATGAAGAAGCAGAATGGTCCAAATTTGTTGCAGAAAAGTACACCGATAAATATGGGGTTCCTGTCAAAATTGAAGAGGTGAGCCATGTGGAGGCTGCCGGGAAACTGGAAACAGACGGACCAGCAGGGCTGGGTGGTGATGTATTTACCGGGGCACATGATCATGTAGGGACAATGAACGCAGCAGGACTAATTTATGAAAACTATTTTGCTGATGAATATAAACAGCGTTTCATGGAAGGAGCCATCACTGGCGTTTCTTCAAAGACAGATGAGGAGATGAAAGTTTATGGATATCCAGTTGGTATTGAAACAATAGGATTATTTTACAACCAAGATTTATTAGATGAGATGGGCTTTAAGCCGGCAGAAACGATGGATGAGCTTATTGACCAATCAAAGCAATTTATGGAAAAGAATCCTAAGTCATACGGATTTATGGTTGAGCCAGGCAACTATTATTTAGTGCATGGGTTTCTTGGAGGATACGGCGGTTATATCTTTGGTGAGGATAATACAAATCCAGAGGACATTGGTTTGAACGGGGAAGGCGGACTTAAAGCTGCAGAGCTGATGACAAAAATACATGATGAAATTCTGCCGCTTAAAAAAGAAGACATTACTGGTGATGTTATCAGTTCCCAGTTTAATGAAGGAAAGTTGCTGTACTATATAACAGGTCCATGGGCAGTAAAAGGGCATCAAGATGCTGGAATTAACTTTGGTGTTAAAACAATGCCTTTATTGGACAATGGGGAACATCCTCAAACCTTCTCGAGTGTTAAATCATTATTTGTAAACGCATACAGCAAATATCCAAAGGCTGCAACATTACTTGCACAATTTGCAACCTCTGACGAAATGCTGCTGGAACGTTATGAAATGACAGGGCAATTACCGCCTGTAAAAACATTGATGGAGAATGAAACAATTAAAGCAGATGAGATGAATGCTGCTTTCTTGGAGCAAGCGCAATATTCTATATCAATGCCTAACATCCCAGCAATGCAGCATGTGTGGGCAAGTATGGAAGTCGCATTTACAGCATTATGGAATGGCCAGTCTGAACCAAAAGAGGCCCTTGATAAAGGTGTTCAGCAAATTAAAGATGCAATTGCTTCACAAACTGAATAGACATGTGTTGAGCCAATGCCTTCTTGGGATTGGCTCAACAGCATAACTAAGGAGGGAATGATAAATGGCAACACCAGAACGGAAGCTGAATGAGGGTCTGCCGACAAACAACGAAAAGGCGGCACCGCCTGTAAAGAAACAGTTCTTTACAAAACCTATGCTTGCAGCAGGTTTATCTGTTCTTTTTATGGGACTCGGACAGCTCTATAATAAACAATACTTAAAGGGATTAACTTTTCTGTTGCTAGAATTGTATCTTCTTATTTTTTGGACAGTGCCCTTCCAATGGGCGATGTGGGGTCTCACAACTTTAGGAGAAACTGTTCAGACTAGACAAGGGTTTGAAATTATTCAAGGAGACCATTCCATCTTTTTAATGATTGAAGGGATATTGTTTCTGATTTCATTCTTGCTGTTCCTGTGGTTTTATTATTTAAATATTCGCGATGCCTACAAGGTTGCTGCTAAAGCAGAAAAAGGCATCAAGCCTAATAATGCGAAACAAATGCTCAAAAACATTTGGGATAATGGGTTTCCTTATATTCTTTTGACTCCCTCTATCCTCTTTACCGCCTTCTTGACCATTTTGCCTTTGCTGTTCGGAGTATTGATTGCTTTTACAAACTACTCAGCACCAAACCATTTGCCGCCGAAGGCTTTAGTGGACTGGGTAGGTTTTGACACGTTTGTTCAACTTTTCAAAATGAAAACATGGAGCGCTACATTTTATGGTGTGTTTTCTTGGACAGTTATCTGGGCTGTTCTAGCGACGATTACAACTTATTTTCTGGGACTTGTTTTTGCTGTTTTGATATCCCAAAAAGGAATAAAACTGAAAAAGTTTTGGAGAAGTATATTTATCTTGCCATGGGCAATTCCACAGTTTGTATCCATTTTAATCTTCCGCAATATTTTTAATGGAGAGTTTGGACCAATTAATAAGTACTTAATGGACTGGGGAATTACAGACCAGGCAATTCATTGGCTTTCAGATCCAATTTTAGCAAAGCTTACACTGGTTATTGTAAACATGTGGTTTGGCTTTCCGTTTTGGATGGTGCTGATGAGCGGTGTTATGACAAGTGTGGATAAGGAAATTTATGAAGCTGCAGAGGTGGATGGTGCTTCTTCTGTACAAAAGTTTTGGAAAATTACAATGCCGCTTATCATGTTCTCAACAGCTCCACTGGCAATCATGTCGTTTGCGAACAATTTTAATAACTTCAACATTATTTACTTAATGACACAGGGTGGACCAGTTAATACTGATTACTCATATGCAGGTTCCACAGATATCTTAATCAGCTGGATTTATAAACTGACATTAGATAATAGCCAGTTTGCTGTTGCATCTGTTGTGTCTATCCTGATTTTCATTATTATCGCGATATTCTCCATCTATAATTTCAGGAAAACACGAGCATTTAAAGAGGAGGATATGATGTCATGATAGGGATATCTTTAAGAGAGAAAATAAGCAAATTTTTCACTTATACTATTTTAGTCATTACAGCCATTTTCGTCTTGTATCCTGTTATTTGGATTATAACTGGATCTTTAAATCCCGGGGATTCACTATTTTCTACAAGTCTCATTCCAGATTCCTTATCATTAAAACACTATGTTTATTTATTCAATGAAACAGATTATTTAAATTGGTATAAAAATACGCTGAAAATTGCTTTTTGGAATATGATTTTATCTACCTTCTTAGTAGTAACAGCAGCATACGCCTTTTCCAGATTCCGCTTTCCAGGCAGGAAGCAGGGGCTGATGACCATGCTTGTCTTGCAGATGTTTCCAGGATTTATGGGAATGATTGCAATCTATATCCTGTTATTGCAGCTTAATCTATTAGACAATCATTGGGGATTGATTTTAGTTTATGCAGGTGGTTCAATTCCATTTAATGCATGGCTCGTAAAGGGTTATTTTGATGGCATGCCGAGAAGCCTGGAGGAAGCAGCAAAGATAGATGGTGCCAGCAATGTGAAAATTTTCTACAAGATTATGATGCCGCTTTCCAAACCAATCTTAGTTTTTGTGGCGGTAACTAACTTCATCGGACCATGGATGGATTTTATTTTTGCCAGATTAGTATTGCGCTCAAGCGAGAAAAAAACATTGGCTATCGGACTTTTTGAAATGGTGACTGGGCGCGGGAACAGTGAATTTACTACATTTGCAGCTGGAGCAGTTCTAGTGGCAGTGCCAATTACTATTCTGTTCTTTATCTTCCAGGATCAGCTGACAGATGGCCTAAAGGCAGGAGCTAATAAAGGTTGATTCCTTTAAAACTGCGCTCATATGGATAAAAAAATAGCTTCTTCTTAGATTGGGAATCTTAGTTATTTATAGGTTTGGCGTGATAAAATACAATTACTCTATAAAGATGGAATGATACAAACCAATTTAAGAACAGCAATTGATTTATATATATGAGAGGAAAGCCATAATGGAGAAACCAACAATTAAAGATATAGCAAGAATGGCTAATGTTTCAATAGGCACTGTTTCCAATGTAATAAACGGAAAAGGAAGATACTCTGTTGAAACAAAGAAGAAAATTGACAAAATCATTAAAGAACTAAACTTTATGCCAAATGTGGCAGCAAGAAGCTTAAAGGATAAATTAAACCCATTAATTGCACTGGTTGTGCCATTTGCCGATAAAGGAGAAGTCTTTGTTAATCCATTTTTTACACAGCTCATTTCTGGTGTTGAAAGCGGAGCAAGAGACAGGAATTTTCATGTGATTGTTGCTGCGGTCAAAGATGAACCTCAATTATCTGTTTTGCTGGAGAAGCAAATAAATGGTTTGATTGTTTTTGGTGCAAATGAAAACCAAGTAATACTGGAAGAGATAAAAAAGCTGAGACTGCCGACGGTTTTTATGGACAGCTATCTTTCTGATCCTGAGCTTTATCAGTTAGTGATAGATGACGAATTGGGAGGATACTTAGCAACGAAATATTTAATCAGCTTAGGGCACAAGTCAATCAATGTTATTGCTGGCAATCTTGATCCTATCGGCAATCCGGCAGAAAAGACAAAAATGAATACAGTCGGCCATTTGCGGCTTTTTGGTCATATAAAGGCATTAGAAGAAGCAGGAATTGAGTTTGACCCAAGCTTAGTTTTTCCACATGAATTTTCAGTAGAGGGCGGTTATACAGCCGCACAGCAAATTATAAAACAAAAGGGGAATTCGACTGCTGTATTTGCTTTTTCAGATATGACAGCCATGGGAGTTATTAAAGGCTTTTATGATCTCGGTGCCTCTGTGCCAAATGATTTCTCTGTAGTAGGATTTGATGATTTGTACTTCTCGGAATATTTAACACCAGGATTGACAACTGTTAGACAGGATATTTATGGAAGAGGTCATTCTGCTGTAAAACTTCTCATCGATCAAATAGAGGAAAAGACTATGGAACACAATCGCAAAATAATTTCTCCAGTCAGTCTAAAGATTAGGCAAAGCACGGCTTCGTTCAATAGCTAATCTTATAGGAGCAAAAACGTAGAAAAGCTTCTGTAAGGCACACTGACGCATATCCCCTTATCCTAAAGGGAGGGATAACTTGTTATGTTAAAAGAAGCGATTTTCCATAGACCTATAAATAATTTTGCTTATGCTTATGATAAAGAAAAACTGCATATACGTCTCCGTGCTAAAAGAAATGATTTAACGAAAGCCTATTTAATTTATGGTGACCCATATGAGTGGAGCGAGGATGGCTGGCAAAATCGGACAAAACCGATGCATCTGGAAGGAACAGACGAATTATTTGATTATTGGTTTGTGGAGATAAAGCCGGAATACCGCCGTTTGCGGTATGGTTTTGAGTTATATTCAGGGAATGATTTACTCATTCATGGAGAAGGTGGCTTTAAAAACCATTATCCGAAGGAAATAAGCTTTTACTACTGTTTTCCATTTTTAAATGAGACAGATGTCTTTCATGCTCCAGATTGGGTGCAGGATACAGTCTGGTATCAAATTTTTCCTGAGAGATTTGCAAACGGAAATCCTGAATTAAATCCAAAAGAGGCACTAGCTTGGGGAAGTGAAGAGCCAAAGCCAGACAGCTTCTTTGGCGGAGATTTTGAAGGAATTATCGAACACATAGACCATTTAGTTGACCTAGGGATAACGGGAATTTACTTCACACCTATCTTCCAATCCTTCTCCAATCATAAATATGACACAATTGACTATATGGAGATTGATTCCCAATTTGGTGATAAAGAAACGTTTAAAAGATTAGTAGAAATCTGTCATCAAAAAGGCATTAAAGTGATGCTGGATGCTGTTTTTAATCATAGCGGCCTCTTTTTTGCTCCGTTCCAGGACGTTTTAACAAATCAAGAAGCATCTGTTTACAAAGACTGGTTTCACTTTAGAGAATTTCCTGTAAAACCATTGCCAGTTCCTAATTATGATACATTTGCCTTTACGCATATGATGCCTAAACTGAATACAGAAAACCACGAAGTAAAAGAATATTTGCTGGAAGTGGGCCGCTATTGGATAAGAGAATTTGATATTGACGGCTGGCGTCTTGATGTGGCAAATGAAGTGGACCACCAATTTTGGCGTGAGTTTAGAAAAGCAGTGAAAGAAGTAAAACCAGATGCATATATCCTCGGTGAAGTTTGGCATGATTCTATGCCTTGGCTTCAAGGAGACCAATTTGACGCAGTAATGAATTATCCTTTTACAGAAGCAGTGTTAGGCTACTTAGCAAAGGATGAGCTCCATGCAGAGGAATTTGCAGAAAAAATTACAACTGTTCTTACAGCCTACCCCAAAAATGTTAACCAAGCTGCATTTAATTTGCTAGGCAGTCATGACACACCAAGAATATTAACAGTCAGCAATAACAGCAAAGAAAAGTTAAGATTGTTGTTCTTATTTCAGCTGTCCTTTATGGGAAGTCCTTGTATTTATTATGGAGATGAAATTGGTCTGACTGGAGAAAATGACCCTGGCTGCCGCAAGTGCATGGTGTGGGAAGAAGCAGACCAGGATCGTAATCTGTTTGACTTTGTTCAAAAACTGATAGAGCTTCGAAAAAACATAGCTGCTTTTGGCAGCAATGGCGACTTTCAGATACTTGAAGCAAACCGGCAGACAAACCACATCGTCTACAAAAAACAAACCAAGACAGAAACGCTTCTTATAACTATCAACAACTCTAATGACTCGATTGCAGTGTCTATTCCATACGATTTTACGGACAAAAATCCTGTAGATCTATGGAGTGGCACGCAAATGGAAGAGAATTCGAGGATTAATTTAGATCCATATGGGTTTTCTATAATCATGCTGAAATAAAATAATGTTGAAAAGCTTGTGGATAAAGCTATCAACACTTAAATGAAATTAGTTGAAAGTCTCCTGTTGTGGATGGGGGGCTTTTTTTGTGGATATCTTCTTATTAATTAGAAGATATCCACAATGTAATCAATAGTTTCTATTTTCTCTAAAGGGATAAATTATAAAAGTGTCATTATTTTGTCAAAAAGCAATAGTTAGCAATTAGAAAAGGAATAGTATACTTTAAAATAATAGAATTTCTCCTCTATAAGAAGAATTAGCCGAATAGACTGATTTTCTTCATAGAGGTTTTTTAGTGTCTATAGGTTTCTCAGGGACACATATCAAGAAGAGGGAGGTAGAAAATGAATATAGTAATTAATAGAATTAATGAACATTTAAGAAGACTATCACCAGCACATAAATCACTTGCTAACTATATACTGAATAATCCAGATCAGGTTGAAAGCATGACAGCAAGAGATTTAGCTAAAAGGACACATAATGTTCCAAGTACAGTAATTTCTTTTTCTAAAAAAATTGGTTTTAAAGGATTTAACGAATTAAAATTTCAATATTTAAATGATGAGCAAAATAATCATTCTATCAATGAAGAAATCATTTATTCTTTTAAGAAAGCGGAGCAAGTGACAAAGAATCAAGCTTTTATAGATGCTGTTCAGCTGTTAATTTCTGCACGTAAGATATTTATTATGGCGTTTCAGATGTCCCAAATACCAGCAAAAGACTTTTATTTTAGAATGAGAAAGATAGAGCCAGCAAAAATGATTTTCTTTGATTCGTATGCAGATCAATTCCGAATGGCGTCTCTCATGGAGGAAAAGGATGTTATTCTAATTGTATCTAACAGTGGTGAATCTGATGAAATACTTGATATTGAAAGAGAGTTAAGTAAAAAAAACTGTAGGCAAATATTAGTGACGAATGGAGTTAATAGTTCTCTAGCTAAATATGCAACTATTGAATTAAGCATTGGTTATTTAGAGGAAAATCCAATTCTGTTTAAGGAAGCTCCTACAACAGCTAGATATGCTTTAATTTATCTGTTAGAGAAACTATATTTAAACATTCTACATGCTAATTATGATGAATCATTTCAGCGAATAAAAGAAACGAGTCAGTTCTTTAAATATTGATATGGTATTAGACAAATGATAAAATTTGTCTTTTTTTTAAAAGGAGTGCGAACAAATTTCCAAAAGTTATTAAGCCATTGAAAATCTGTTTCTATGTCTGTACTATCTATTTTAGAAAGCGCTTTCTAAAATCTCTTGATTCAATGGAGGAGTAAACATGGCAGTTAAGTTTTTTGTTGCAGTGACTGGTTGTGCAGCAGGGATAGCACATACGTATATGGCGCAAGGGGCGCTGGAAAAAGCAGCAGAAGAATTAGGAATAACAGCAAAGGTTGAAACTCAAGGAACAATTGGTACAGAGAACGAATTAACAGAGCGAGAAATTGAGCAGGCTGATGTAGTTATTATTGCAGCAGATATCCATGTTGATAAAAGCCGTTTTGTAGGGAAAAAAATACTTGAAGTAGATACAAATCAGGTATTAAAAGATGCAAAGAGTTTGATTGAAACTGCTTCAGAAAAAGCTGTGCTATTCAGTGGAAAAGGAATGAAAGTCGGAAAGAACATGGAAGTGGGTTCATCATCAAACAAAGTGGTCAAGTTCCTAATGTCAGGCTTAACGGACATGATTCCTATTGCAATAGCGGCAGGGTTACTGCTAGCTTTTGCGAATACATTTGCTTTTCAACCAGATCCAAATAATGCTGATCTAGTTGTCTGGGGATTCTCCGATGATGCGAAGGGAATGTTTTTCTCAAAGCTATTCGATTTAGGGAAAATAGGCTTTACTTTAATGATTCCAATATTTGCGGCAGGAGTTGCTAGAGCAATTGGAGACAAGCCGGCTGTTGCTCCTGCTTTTATTGCAGGATATATGATTAATGATGCAGGGTTCTTAGGAACAGAGACAGGGGCCGGCTTTTTGGGAGCGATTATTGTTGGCTTTGGCGTTGGCTACCTTGTCCGTTTGTTGAAGAGTATCCCTTGGCCAAATATGCTTAAACCTGTTGTGCCTATTTTGATTATCCCGCTCATCTCAACTTTTATTTCGTTTATTGTCATCTACTACTTAATCGGACAGCCAGTAGCTTTAGGTATGAATTCTCTCTATACCTTTATTAATGATATTACAAAAAATTACGCTGCTGCTCCTATCATATACGGAGCAATATTAGGCGGCATGATGGGAGTGGATTTAGGAGGTCCAATCAATAAAACAGCAATATTAGTTTCCCAAGCGATTTTTGTTGATACGATGGCGCAATTTGGGCCAGATGGGGTTAATGCCATTCCGCAAGCAGCGGCATGCTCTGCGATTGCAGTAGCGCCACTAGGAGCAGCGTTTGCTACATGGCTGTTTAAAAAATATTTTACGACAGATGAACGCGCACTGGGATCTTCAGCGTTTGTTATGGGGATTGTGGGCATTACTGAGGGAGCAATACCTTTTGCAGCAGCACATCCTAGTCTAATCATAGCTAATACAATATCATCAGCAATTTCAGGGGCATTTATTGCTGCTGTTGGAATACAATTTTACGGCGGAATTGGTTCACCGCTAGGAGCCTTTATAGGGTATACAACAGGTCCAACCCTTGCCTGGCTATGGTGGATTTTGATTATTTTATTTTCTGCATTAATTAATGCGGTACTGTACAGAATGACATTAAGAAAGCGGGTAATTGTAAATGGCTGAGATTTTTAATGAGAATAATATTTTTATAGTTGAAGACAATTTGGAAGATAAGGAACAGTTATTTAAACTTATTGCAAATGATGCATATAATTTGGGATATGTAAAATCAAATGAGGAATGCTTTAGGGGTCTTTTAACACGTGAAAGTCAACAGACTACAGGATTTCAAGATGGATTTGCTATACCTCATTGTAAAGATCAAACTGTACAAAATCCAAGATTATTAATATACAAAACCTCACCTATTCCGTGGAACAGTCTTGATGGACAGGCAATCGTGTTTTCTTTTGTTCTGTTGATACCTGAAGATTCTGCTAAAGAGCATTTGCGATATTTAGCTAAAATTTCAAAGTCATTAATAGATGAATCATTTCGGCAAAGATTGAAAACAGCTGATAAAACAACCATTCATCAATTAGTTTGCAGGAACTTGGAGGTGTAAAATGAGTAAAGTTCATATCGTTAACCATACTCATTGGGATCGGGAATGGTATTTTACAACAGCAGATGCTTTAGTGTTAAGTGAGAGTTGTTTTACACATGTTCTAGATGAGCTAAACAATAATCAGGATGCAATGTTCTGTTTGGATGGGCAAACGTCTATTTTAGATGATTATGTAAGATTAAAGCCTGAGCGTGCCAAACAAATTAAATCCTTTATAAAGCAGGGACGATTAGCTATTGGCCCATGGTATACGCAGACAGATGCTTTTTTTGTAAATGCAGAGTCTATTATCCGAAATCTAACTATTGGTATTAGAGACAGTCTGAAGTATGGGGGATACATGAACGTAGGCTATTTGCCAGATACATTTGGATTTAACGCACAAATGCCTACTATTTTAAAGAATTGTGGCATAGACAACATTGTTTTTTGGAGAGGTATTAATTTTAAAAAACATGCTATTGGACCCTATTTTAAATGGCAGGGTCTTGGAGGCCAAGAAATAATTGCTGTTAATTTAGTAGACGGGTATGGTGCAGCGGCACATCTTCAGGATACAGATGAGTATATTGCAAAGAGACTAGTTCCAGTTACAAATAAACTAAAGCAATTAACGGACAGTGATGAGATTATAATGGCGTCAGGCGGAGACCAACTGGATATTATTCAAGATTTGCCTCAGAAATTAACAACTATAAATAAACAAACGAAAGACTGCTATGAAGTAAGCACATATGCACATTTTCTTGAATACCTCAGGCAACAAAAAAATCTGAAACTATACATCGGTGAACTTAGAGAACCTTGCGAATCCCGTGTGCATAAGTCGATAGGTTCAGTAAGATATGATATTAAGCTTAATAGCTTTTTGCTGGAGCAAAAGCTTCTGTACCGTGTTGAACCCATGATGGCTATTGCTAGGGCAAAGGGAATTCATATTGGAGAAAAATTACTTTCAGTAGCTTGGAAAAAGTTACTTGAGGGCCATGCGCATGACAGTATGGGAGGATGCATATCAGATGATGTAGCAACTGATGTACTTCATCGCATGAAAGAAGCAAACGAAATTGCTGACGGCATCGAAAATATGATTAAGAAGCGATTATCTGAACAGATGCAGTTAACCGAACAAGAGTTATTGATTGTTAATACAACACCTTTTCCATTTAGTGGTTTAAGAATCATAGAATTTATGAGTCCTTCAAAAAATATTAAACTAGTGGACTGTGAGGATGCTGTTATACTAGAGGCAATCTATTATGAAGGTAGGAGTAACATCCTCTTAGAAACACCGAAAGGACCAAGGTATATACAGGAAGAACCTTACTACATGCTGAGGGTGCTAGCTCCTATTGAGCTACCAAGTATGGGCTATCGTGTCATTAAATACGAAAACTCTAATCATTCACTATTAGAGTTGGAATCATCTAGTGATACGTCTATTGCTAATAAATATTGCAAAATTTTCTTCGAAGAGGACCAACTCAAGCTAACTACTCATTTTGGTAAAACTATCGACAACTTTATAGAGTTTGAAGACTGTGCAAATGATGGAGATACTTATGACTTCTCTCCGTTGAAAGGCGATATACCAAAACTGCTTTCATTAGAACTTAAAAAAGTTAGGAAATCTTCACTTATGGAAATGATGACATTAGAAGGTACTTTTCATTTACCACTAAATTTAAAAGAGAGACTCAAAGAAAATGGTAGAACAGGTACGCTTTCTATTAAGTTGCAAATTAGCTTGCTGAAAGACGTAGATCGGGTTGAGTGCGTATGTATAGTAGACAATCAAGTATATACCCATCGGTTGCGTGCAAAAATTAACACAAATATAAAGGCAAAAGAAACAATCTCATCGGTGCCCTTCGGTTTCATTAATCGTCCAGTTTTAAACGGTGATCCAGTAGACTGGGAAAATGAATATGTGGAAATCCCAACAGATATAGAACCTTACGATGCTTCTGTAGCAGTGGAGAGCAACGAATACCATTTCACTGTGTTCAGCAAGGGGATGAAGGAATATCAATTTATTGAAGATAGTTTTTACCTGACATTATTTGCATCGACAAGTCAGCTAGGGAAACCGGACCTACTTTATAGACCTGGACGTGCTTCTGGAGATACAACAAAAAAAGGGCATGTAATGATTCCAACCCCAAAAGCAGAACTGATTGGAACACACCAATTTAACTTTGCTTTTCGAATTGCAGAAGATAAGTATGATGAGGAATCTACTGCAAAGTGTTGGGAGGACTACACTGTAGAGCATATAAGCTATCAATCTCAAACACTAAATAAGTTTATTCATCGTCTCGATAATAAGCTTCAGCCTCGTGAACAAGGACAACAGCTATCCTATGCTTTTTCATTATTGGAAGTACCTAAAGACAATCATTTCAGCAGTTTGTCCCCGTCTCTGTATGAAGATAATGCATTTTTATTAAGGTTGAAAAACCCAACAGATAAATTTAAACGTCTAACCGACTATAAATTTACAAGTTTTACAAAGATAGCTAAAGTAAATTGTATTGAAGAATTACTAGAAGAGGATGAGTATATTATTCCTCCATATGATATGTTGACTCTTAAACTTTGGCTGTAAACATTTAAAGTGAAAAGCATAGTTTATGCCATTGGAGAGAGTTTAACTTTAACCATTAGACCAATTCATTAACTCTGAAAAAAATCTCATATATGAAAAAACAATATCACCGAAAACAGATATTGTTTTTTTTGTCGAATTTCCACTTTATTTTGCCAGATTATTGAAATATAAATATGTAAGCGCTATAATTATATTATGGAACAACGTACCACATCGTGGAACGCTAAAAGAGGTGATGGATAGAGAAATTATTTTTTACCATTAAAAATGTAAGCGTATTCCAACTATTGAAAAGCAGCAGTATGACTTTAGCAGTAATGTTTTTCTGGCTTTATCTATCGTTAAATACTAAACAAGCAAGAAGAATTGGATGACGCGTTTAATGGTATTTGGAAAGGACTAAAATCCTTTTACAGAACTGTATAAGCTATTAGACTACATAATTACTTATATTATATGCAGCGTCTTTTTCGATTGCTTAATTACCTATATGGAAAGGTAAGGATGCCGAATGAAAATCATGAAGTCGATTGAGAAGATTCCAGGGGGCCTAATGCTGGTTCCGTTGTTTTTAGGAGCTATTATTCATACGTTTGCACCAAAATCAGGAGAGTATTTCGGTTCATTTACGAATGGGCTGATGACAGGTACAATTCCCATTCTTGCTGTTTGGTTTTTCTGCATGGGGGCAGGGATTAATTTAAAGTCGACAGGAGTAGTTTTGCGGAAATCAGGAACGCTGCTGGTGACAAAGATTGGGGTTGCATGGATTGTTGCCCTTGTGGCCGGAGCATTTTTGCCGGAAGGCGGAGTGCAGACAGGCTTTTTTGCCGGGTTTTCGATTCTGACACTTGTTGCGGCGATGGATATGACAAATGGTGGTTTATACGCGTCGATGATGCAGCAATATGGAACAAAGGAGGAGGCTGGGGCATTTGTTTTGATGTCGCTGGAATCCGGTCCTCTTGTGACGATGCTTATTCTTGGTTCAACAGGAATAGCGTTTGAGCCTCAGGCATTCGTCGGAGCGGTGCTTCCATTTTTGATTGGGTTTATTTTAGGTAATCTAGATTCTGATTTCAGAAATTTTTTCAGCAAAGCTACACATACGATGATTCCGTTCTTTGGATTTGCGTTAGGTAATACGATTGATCTTGGCGTTATTGTGAAAACTGGCTTTGCCGGTATTTTACTAGGCATTCTTGTCATTGTTGTTACAGGCATTCCGTTAATGCTGGCTGACAAATATATTGGCGGAGGAAACGGAACGGCCGGAATTGCTGCATCAAGTACTGCTGGAGCAGCGGTTGCTAACCCGATGATTATTGCTAGCATGAAGCCTGAATTTATGCCAATTGCCCAGTCTGCAACGGCACTGGTCGCTGCATCTGTAATTGTTACGTCTATCCTAGTGCCGATATTGACTGCTTCCTGGTATAAATATATGCAAAAGAAAAATAAAACAAGCAGCGGTAGCGGCTTGGACTCACGGGCAATTTAGGAGCAGTTTCTTCCTATATATATAGAAGGAGTTGGTGAATGATGAGCAGGATTGTCACTGTAGGTGAACCGATGGCCCTTTTTGCTGCAGAGTATGAGGGGCTGTTGGAGGAAGCAGAGAAATTTAGTCGGTTTGTAGCAGGCGCAGAAGTAAACTTTTCAATTGGAATGGCTCGGCTAGGTCATCAAGTAACTTATATAACTAAGCTTGGAAATGATCCGTTTGGTAAAAATATTCAAACATTTTTAGAAAAGAACAATATTGATACTAGTTTTGTTTCCTATGATGATAAGCATGTTACAGGTATGCAATGGAAGCAAAAGGTTGTTAAGGGAGATCCAGAGGTGTTCTCTTTAAGAAAAAACTCAGCAGCCTCAAATATGGATATTCAATCAATCAGCTCCTTGCAGTTTGAGGATTTCGATCATCTGCATTTAACAGGCATTCCTCCCGCTTTATCTCCAAGCTGCCGGGAGTTGGTTTATGAATTGGCACAAAATGCTAAGCGATCAGGAGTACCGATATCGTTTGATCCTAATATTAGACCAGCTCTCTGGCCGGATAAACAAGAGATGGTTAAAGTGATTAATAACGTTGCAGTACTAGCAGATATTGTCTTCCCGGGAATGGAAGAGGGAAGGATTTTGACAGGCAGAGAAACGCCAGAGGGAATAGCCCAATTCTATCATGATGCTGGAGTAAAGACAGTAGTCATTAAACTCGGACCTCAAGGTGCTTTTACAAGCTCATTAGATAAGAGTTTCTATACAAAAGGCTTTAAGGTCAGCAAGGTGATTGATACGGTAGGGGCAGGCGATGGATTTGCGGTTGGGGTTACAAGTGCATTGCTGGAAAATCTGCCTTTGGAAGAAGCCATTATAAGAGGTACAGCCATCGGCGCACTTGCCGTGATGTCCCCTGGAGATAATGATGGACTGCCGGACAGGGAAAATCTGAATGCCTTTATGGAACTTAAATTAAACAGATAAACATAAAAAAAGAGCAATGGAATGCCTTGATAGGCAATCCTTGCTCTTTTTTTATGTTTATGAGCTGATCCAGCCGAAGTGCCGGGAAATTTCTGTACTGTATTGCTTTACTTTATCAACCAAGATGTCATTAACAGCATCCATTGTAACCCTTGTACTAGGGCCTGAGATGCTAAAGCTTGCGATAATGTTGCCTTCATGATTGTAAATAGGAGCGGCAATACAGCGTAAGTCTTTTTCATTTTCGATATTATCCAGTGCAAAACCTTGCAATTTCACCTTTTCAATTTCTTCTCGAAGACTTTCCTTTGAAGTAATAGTGGCAGGTGTCTTGCTGATGAATTCGATTTTGGACAGCAGTTCTTCCTGGATATCAGAATCAAGCCCTGATAACAGTACCTTGCCGACCGCTGTACAGTACATTGGCGCCCTGCTGCCGATACGGGAAAACATACGGATTGTTTGAGTGCTTTCAATCTTGTCCACATAAAGGACTTCTTCGCGATCTTTAATACATAGATGGATTGTTTCGTTTACTTCATTTGACAATTTAGAAAGAAAAGGCCTTGCTGTTTGGACGAGGGTATTGCTGTTTAAGAAGTTCCTAGCGAGAAACAGTGTCTGCAAACCTAATTTATATTTGTCCGTATCTGCATTCTTTTCCACATAGTTCATGTTTGTCAATGTTGCTAAGAGCCGGTGCACAGTGCTTTTGGAGAGTCCAACCTGTTCAGACAGCCGGGCGATTTGAAGTCCGTCTGGATATTCAGCCAGTTTGTTTAAGATGGTTAATGCTCTTTCAAGTGATTGAACGTTTGACATAGTTTTTACCTCTTCATCTAAGTCGGAATAGGACCATTTAAATCTATATTACGCCACATCCAATCTTTTGTAAATTAACGGATTAGCAGTAAAAATGACGGAAACAGGGATATATTTTAGGTTTTTCCTACTATAAAAATAGGTCTATAACCACTTTTTCGACAAATATGCACAAAAAACCCGCCTTTACAAAACCTTTACAAATGATTCAAACAGCATTAATAGTTTTCCCTTATTCTAATTCTTGTAGGACAAATCCAACATATCCTTAGGGGGAATTAAAGAAATGAAAAGTTTGAAAAAGCTAAGCCTGCTTCTGCTAGTTGCAGCACTAATGGCGTTCATTGCTGCATGCGGAGGAAATAACGACACAAGTGGATCTAACAATGATGATAATGGTTCAGAAGAAGAAGCACTGTCAGGCACTTTGACAATTTCAGGTTCATCTGCAATGCAACCATTGGTAGCAGCTGCTGCTGAAGAGTTTATGGCTGAGAATCCAGAAGTTGATATCCAAGTTAATGCTGGTGGTTCTGGTACAGGCTTATCACAAGTTTCTGAAGGTTCCGTTGATATTGGAAACTCTGACGTTTTCGCTGAAGAAAAAGAAGGAATTCCTGCTGATGAGCTAGTTGACCACAAAGTTGCTGTAGTTGGTATGACAGCTGCTGTTAACCCATCTGCTGGAGTTAAAGATATAACTAAAGAAGATTTAATTAAAGTATTTACAGGTGAAATCACTAACTGGAAAGACCTTGGCGGAGCTGATCAAAAAATCACTCTAGTAAACCGTCCTGATTCTTCTGGTACACGTGCTACTTTCAATAAATATGCATTAGACGGCGCTACACCTGCTGAAGGAGTTACAGAAGACTCTTCAAACACAGTTAAGAAAATCATCTCTGAAACAGAAGGAGCTGTAGGTTACCTTGCACTTTCTTACTTCACTGATGACACTGTAACACCACTTGCAATTGACGGTGTAGAAGCTACAGATGAAAACGTAAAATCTGGTAAATTCCCAGTTTGGGCTTACCAACATGCTTATACAAAAGGTGAACCTACTGGACTTGCTAAAGCGTTCCTTGACTACATGGCTGCTGATGAGCAAAAGCAATTGATTGAAGATCAAGGTTACATTCCTGGTGGCGACATGGACGTAGAGCGTGACGCTGAAGGAAATCAAAAATAAACGAAATAAGTAGGGGGCAATGCCAAGTTGGCGTTAGCCCCATTATGACGTAAATTAGGGGTGCTTCAAAAATTATGGAAAAGTCATCACTTCCTGTTAGGGAAAGATTAATTAAATCTAATAAAACAAGGCTTAATGGTGAGGTACGGGGTAGAGTTTTAGTAACATTATGTGCAATTATTATGATTTCTGCAACAATTGCAATCACAATTTTCCTAAGTACAAAAGGTTTACAGTCTTTCATTAAAAACGGTGTAAGTCCGATTGAGTTCTTAACCAGTACAAATTGGAATCCTACCGATCCAGAAAGCCCGATGTATGGGGCGCTGCCTTTTATCTTTGGTTCTTTCGCTGTAACAATGCTTGCGGCACTAGTTGCAGCACCACTTGGAATTGGAGGAGCTATTTTCATGACAGAAATCGCTCCGTCATGGGGGAAGAAGATACTTCAACCTGTAATTGAATTGCTAGTTGGTATTCCTTCCGTTGTTTATGGGTTCATAGGGCTTACAGTATTGGTGCCTTTTATCAGAGAGCATGTAGGCGGACTAGGTTTCAGCTTATTGTCTGGAACAATAGTTTTAGCAATCATGATCCTGCCGACAGTTACGACTATTGCAACAGATGCGATGGCAACATTGCCTAAATCATTGCGAGAAGGATCTTATGCACTTGGTGCAACAAGATGGCAAACAATCAGGAAAGTGCTTGTGCCAGCTGCACTGCCATCTCTTTTAACAGCAGTTGTTCTAGGTATGGCAAGAGCGTTTGGAGAAGCTTTAGCAGTTCAAATGGTTATTGGAAACACAAGAATTATTCCTGAAAGCATCTTAGATCCAGCCGGAACATTGACAACAATCATTACATTGAATATGGGTCATACAACATATGGAAGTATTGAAAACAATACTTTATGGTCAATGGGTCTGATTCTACTAATTATGTCATTCGCATTTATCTTGCTAATCCGTTATCTGTCATCTAGGAGGAAAATTTAATGAACAGCAGAGTTGCAGATCGTATCGCAACCAGTGTTTTTGTTGCGATAGCTATTGTTATTGTATCCGTACTTGTCGGATTGTTTTCATATATTTTGTTTAATGGCGTCAGCCACATCTCTCTTGATTTCCTGACTAATCCTTCCAGTAATGTTCGTGCAGGGGGCGGAATCAGAGATCAATTATTCAATTCATTTTATATTTTGTTTATCACAATGTTAATCACTGTTCCGCTTGGGGTTGGCGGCGGAATCTATATGGCAGAGTATGCAAAACCAGGTCGAGTAACAAATACAATTCGTACTTGTATCGAGGTGCTTGCATCACTTCCTTCTATTGTTATTGGTATGTTCGGTCTATTAATGTTTGTTAACTTAACTGGATGGGGCTATTCAATCCTTGGTGGTGCGTTGGCACTAACAGTGTTCAACCTGCCTGTTATGGTACGTGTAAGTGAAGATGCACTACGTTCTGTACCGCGTGATCAAAAAGAGGCTAGTCTTGCATTAGGAATTACACATTGGCATACAATTAAAACGATTCTGTTACCAACGGCATTTCCATCTATTCTAACAGGCGCTATTCTTGCTTCAGGAAGAGTGTTCGGAGAAGCAGCTGCTCTATTATTTACATCTGGATTATCAACACCAAGACTGGATTATGCAAACTGGAATCCATTCGTTGAAAACTCACCACTAAATATTTTCAGACCTGCAGAAACCTTAGCTGTTCATATCTGGTCTGTTAATACACAAGGGCTGATTCCAGACGTTGAGGATATCGCAAACGGTGCGTCCGCTGTATTGATTCTGTCTGTGCTGATTTTTAACCTAGGTGCTCGTATAATCGGAAGTTTAATCCATCGGAAACTTACAGCATCTAAATAACGATTAAGGATGATGAAAATGAATACAAGTACATTGCCAAGAACTGCCGTCCTTAACAGAGAACAGATTTCTGAAACGTCAGTTACAAATAAAGAGTTAATCCTTCAAGTGAAGGATTTAGACATATATTATGGAGAAAAACGTGCAGTAAATACAATTTCAATGGATATTGAAAAAAATTCAATCACAGCACTAATTGGACCTTCTGGCTGTGGTAAGTCGACATTCCTTCGCAGTATTAACAGAATGAACGACCTTATCCCTGGTGCTAAAGCAAAGGGAGAAATCCTGTACGAAGGCTTAAATATCCTTGGCGATAATATTGATGTTGTTGCCTTAAGAAAAGAGATCGGAATGGTATTCCAAAAGCCGAATCCATTCCCGAAATCAATCTATGAAAATATCGCTCATGCCTTGAAATTCTCTGGTGTTAAGAAAAAAAGTGAACTGGATGTTATTGTTGAAGAAAGTTTGACGAAAGCAGCACTTTGGGATGAAGTAAAAGACAGACTTCATAAATCTGCTTTATCATTGTCAGGCGGACAGCAGCAACGGTTATGCATCGCCCGTACAATTGCTATGAAACCATCGCTTATGCTTCTTGATGAGCCTTCTTCTGCTCTTGACCCTATTTCAAATGCGAAGGTCGAGGAGCTGATTGTAGAATTGAAGAAGGAATACTCCATTCTTATCGTTACGCATAACATGGGGCAGGCTTCAAGGATTTCGGATAAGACAGCTTTCTTCTTGAGCGGAGATTTAATTGAATTTGACGCGACAGAAAAGATCTTTACTAACCCATCTGTTAAAAAGACAGAAGAATATATTTCCGGCCGATTTGGATAAGGAGGACTATCATGTCAACTGTTGTTGCGCAAGCACCTGTATTTGAAATAAATGACTTAAACCTTTGGTATGGTGACCACCATGCATTAAAAAATATCAATTTTCCAATAAACCGTAATGAGGTTACAGCTATTATCGGTCCTTCCGGCTGCGGAAAATCAACATTCATCAAAACGTTAAACTTGATGATTAACATGGTACCGAGTGTTAAGATGTCTGGGGAAATCAACTATAAGAACAAAAATATCATCAATAAAAAAATCGACCTCGTCGATCTTCGTAAAAATGTCGGAATGGTGTTCCAAAAGGGAAATCCATTTCCGCAGTCCATATTTGAAAATGTGGCTTATGGTCCGAAGATTCACGGTGAAAAACGAAAAAAAGCATTAGAAGAGATTGTGGAAAAATCACTTCGTGACGTTGCACTTTGGGATGAGGTAAAAGACCGTCTGCATAGTCCTGCTATGGGGCTATCTGGTGGACAGCAGCAGCGCCTTTGTATCGCAAGAGCTCTTGCGACAAAGCCGGATGTGCTGTTGATGGATGAGCCGACATCTGCACTTGACCCGATTTCAACATTGAAGATAGAAGAGCTGATGCTTGAACTGAAAGAAAAATATACAATTGTTGTTGTTACTCATAATATGCAGCAGGCAGCACGTGTATCTGACAAGACGGCGTTTTTCTTAATGGGAGAGCTTGTTGAGATTGATGAAACATCTAAAATTTTCTCAAGACCAGCTGACCAAAGAACTGAAGACTATATTTCCGGACGTTTCGGATAAATTGGGGTGCGATGAATGAACACTAGGACGAATTTTGACAGCAATCTTAAAGAATTGAAGCAAAGCCTTTTAGATATGGCAGAGGAATCGGAATATGCCTTAAAGAAAGCAATGGCATCCTTGATTAACCAAGATTTGCAAAAGGCGGAAGAAGTGATAGAAGGAGATAACAAGATTGATGAGATGGAAAATAAAATCAATGATCAGGCAATCTTGTTAATCGCAAAAGAATCACCTGTAGCAACAGATTTAAGAAAGATTATTGTTGCCCTCAAAATTTCGTCTGAAGTCGAGCGGATTGCCGACATGGCTGTTAACATCGCCAAATCAACGATTCATATTGGCAAGGAGCAGCATATTAAAGACATAGTAGAAATCCCGCAAATGATGGAGAAGGCTTTAAATATGCTGAGAGAATCCTTGACAGCATTCTATACAGAGGATACGGTTATTGCCAAAGCAAGCGCAGAAAAGGATGACGAAATTGATGCTATGTACGGCAGACTCATCCAAGAATTAATGGGCTATATCCGTGAAAACCCGTCTGAAACAAAGCAGGTAACACAGCTAGCATTTGTTTGCAGATATATTGAAAGAATCGGTGACCATGTCACAAATATTGCCGAGAATGTCATCTATTTAGTGACAGGAAAAAGATACGATTTGAATAATTAATCAGCAGAGTTTTCTGCTGGTTTTTTTTATGTAATTAATGTGTAAAATTTCTGTGAATTTGTAGATAATGAGCGCTAAATCCTGCATATTGGTAAGTGGGTATATTGTCTTATTTATCATTATTTGCAGGAGGAAAGTCATGTCTGGTAAATGGAAATGGAAGCTGAAAACTAAGAAAAAAAGTAATACTGCCAAGCGGGCATGGTTTAAGAAAAAAAGTCTTGAAAAGGTGAAAAACATCTTTAAATGGAAAGACATTCAAATCCGTTCCAAGCTTTATTTACTGTTCGGTTTTAATGCCATTCTTTTCTTTGCTACAACTGTTATTGTCATTTTCCTGCTCAACATGGTTTGGGCAAAAACAGTCGATATTAAGAATCAAGGCGAAAAGGCGGCAGCAATTGAGGAGATAGGCTCACTTATCAGAGCAAAGGATATTCGGATTGCAGACTATATCACCTTCTTAAAAGAAGATGATATTAAAAGCTATCGGGAACTTCGGAATGAACTAAATGTATCGCTAGAAAGCTTAAATGAGACATTGGACAATAAGGAACAGCAGCAGCTGACAAAGAAAATAGAGATAAATAATAAACGAATTGATGAGCTGTTCATCAGTGTTGTCGCACCTGCTGTTGTCAGGCTCGATGAACAGATATATACAGATGCGAGGATGGAAATAGCTCAGCTTCGCGAGGAAAATGCAGCAACACTTCAGGATTTAATCCAGGATGTGGAAGCAGACAGGAATAATACGATGCAGAATATGGAGCAAAGTATGACGCTGTTTGTTTGGCTGATAATCGGCGCCGCAGCTTTGTCTGCGATTTTCAGCGGCGTGTTTGTCTTCTTTGTATCCCGGTCACTTAAAAACAACTTGGCAAGGATTGTAGGAAGGGCCAAACGGGTCGCACAAGGTGACTTGGAGGAGGATGTGTCCACTTATGATGGCAAGGATGAAATAGGCCAGCTGGAGAAGGCAATCAGCGGTATGGTTGACAGCTTAAGGAAAATGGTGAATGGCATTGGAACTGCAGCTGTCTCTGTCCATAAGAACAGTGAGGAGCTTGCTCACAGCTCATCCAATGTGAAACATTCCAGTCAGCAAATTTCTGAAACGATGGCAGCACTGTCAGTCAGTGCAGAAAAACAGGGAGAAGGGACAGGCCAGCTGATTGCTGCATATAATTCTTTTAATACCCAGCTAGGAGTGGCAGCAGATAATGGAGCAATGGTGAACGAAGGCTCAGCAAAAGTACTCTCTGTGACACGGAGCGGCCATGAATCGATGAAGGAATCTATTAAACAGACGAATATTGTTTATGAAATGATCAGAAACACATATGAAGAAGTGCTGGGAATGGAAGAAAAGACAAGAAATATTCATACACTTGTTGAGTCCATTAAAGGGATTGCGGCTCAAACCAATCTATTAGCATTAAATGCGGCAATTGAGGCAGCTAGAGCTGGTGAGGCAGGCAGGGGTTTTGCGGTAGTCGCAAATGAGGTCAGAAAACTCGCCAATCAAGTGGAAGATTCGTTAGTAGAAATAAACAGTACTGTAATAGCTGTGCAAAATGTTTCTGAAGCAGTTTCTCGCTCTCTTAAGGACGGTTTCCAAGAATTAGAGGATGGAACGGCGAAAATAAGGAAAACTGGCGAAGGGCTTGAAACGATCAAATCAGAGGTAGAAGACATGGTTTGTAACATTGCTGTAATATCCAACACACTCGCAGACTTAATGGCTGGCTCAAAGGAGATAAAAGCGGGCGTGGAAGAAGCTGCAGAAGCCTCCCAAACCTTTGCTGCAGGAGCAGTTTCTTCGTCTGGATCGCTTCAGGAGCAGGATTCTGAGCTTGAACATATCTTTGCGAGGACGAATAAGATGCTGTCAGAAGCTAATAATCTATCTGCCCTTGTTAAGAATTTTAAGATGTAATCTAACTAGGCAGCTTGGTAAATAGTAGTATTTTTAATAGGAATTAAATCCATTTATAGCAGCATGTTCTAGCATGTAAGCGTTTTTTAAAGGAATTGACTTGCGAATTTAATAGAATTGTAATTTAACACCCCCTTTCATATGTTATAACTTAATGGAAAGGGGTTTTAAGATGAGTCTGATAAAAAAGATGATGGTTTTATCATTAATATGTGCTTCATTCTTTTCAACTACATTGATGGCACATGCAGAAACGAGTCAAGAAACACTTACAAATGGTAAAAGCAAACTAGAAGAGAAAGATAAATTGCTCGACGAAAAAGAGCAAGAACAGCAGCAGGCATCAAAAGAGCTTCAAGCTGTTCAAGACGAGCTGAAATCTACAGAAAGCCAATTAGAGGCAAGTAAAAATGAGATTTCAAGCATCGAAAGCAAGATAGAAGAAACGAAACAAAAGATAGAAGAGAAGAAAGAACAGATAGTTGTTTTAGAAGATAAAGTATTAGAACGTAAGGATGTTATGAAAGATAGACTCGTAACCTTACAAAACACAGATAAAACAAACATAATTATGGAAGTTATACTTAATGCTCAAGATTTATCTGATTTCTTAGATCGTGCAGCAGCTGTATCAGCTTTCTATAATGGAGATAAAGACCTTCTGGAACAGCAGCAGCAGGATCTTGAGACGATTGAAGCAGAGAAAAAGGACATTGATGCAAAAGAAGCAGAACTGCAGGAGAGTTATGAGTCTTTAGCTGAAAATCAAGCAGCTCTAGAAGAGAATCTCGAAAAAAGACAGGCAGCTGTAGAGAAGGCTAATAAGGAATACGAAAGCATCTCGAAAGAAATTGAGATTGCGGAGTCAGAAAAGGTAGCAATTGAAGCAGATTTGAAGAAAGCCGAAGAATCAATTAAGAAGCAGCAACAAGAGGCTGAGGCTCGCAAAAAAGCGATTGTACAGCAGCAAACAGCAGTTTCTGCTGAAACAACGGAGGCGCCGAAATCTTCCTCTTCATCTGCATCAAAATCAAAAGGTAAAAACAATTCAAGTTCTTCTTCAAAAGAAGAAAGCAGCAGTTCAAAGACAATCTATGTCTCTGCAACAGCGTACAGCCATGAGAGCACGAAGTCTGATTATACTGCGCTAGGGTATAACATTAAAAAGAATGCGAACATGAAGCTGATTGCGGTTGACCCGTCTGTTATTCCACTAGGCACTAAAGTATGGGTTGAAGGCTATGGAGAAGCAATTGCAGGTGACACTGGCGGTGCCATTAAAGGTCACAAAATTGATGTTCTCATGCCTAACAACAAAAAAGCGAAGGCCTGGGGCCGAAAAACAGTAAAAGTGAAAATCCTTGACTAATAAAGTTCAGGTGCAAAGCTCGCGCTTTGCACCTTTTTTGTCTTTGTATGAAAATTAGGAATATTTGAGAATTATTCTCAAAAATAACTGATTCATGCTATAATTACTTCTGGTCATGGAGCCAGAAAATAATGGAGAAAGACAGAGGGGTATATAAATGAAAAAAATCATGATGTTTATTTTGTTTAGTGTCCTATGCCTTGCAGGATGCGCAAGCAATGCAGATAAAGAAGAGCCAAAGGAAGAGAAAAAGGAACAGACACTAAAAGTGGCTTCCTTAATTCCTCCGATGACAGACATATTGGAAATAGCAAAGCCGCTGATGAAAGAGGAAGGCATTAATTTGGAGATTGTTGTTCTTAACGATAATGTTCAACCAAATAATGCCCTGCAAAACAAAGAGGTCGATGCTAACTTCTTTCAGCATGTTCCTTATATGGAGCAGTACAATCAAAACTCAAATGCAGATTTAGTAGCAGTACAGCCAATCTACCATGCAGTATATGGAGGATATTCTCCTAAGTATAAATCATTGGAAGACCTCCCGGATGGAGCTACTGTTGCAATTGCGAATGACCCGACAAATATCAGCAGATCTCTTGCGCTTATGGACAAGTACGGGCTGATTAAGTTAAAAGATGGTGCAACTAGTACGACTGCAACAGAAGCAGATATCGCTGAAAACAAACATAACTTTGAAATCAAAAAGGTAGACTTACTTATGCTTGCACGAGTCTATGAAGATACAGACCTTACAATCATGACGCCTGCTTATGCAGAACCGCTAGGCTTAAAGCCGAACAAAGACGCTCTATTAACAGAAGGAGTAGAGTCTGCATTTGCCATCACGCTCGTAGCACGAGAGGATAATGCCGATTCTGAAGCAATCAAGCTTCTAGCAGAAAAAATGACTGGACCTGAAGTGAAGAAATTCTTAGAGGAAGACTATAAAGATTCAGCGTTGCCAGCATTCTAATACAAAAAAAGATCCAGCTAATTACTTAGCTGGATTTCAAATATATCTATTTCAAGGGGGAACTTGAAAAAGAGTTAGTGTCTTAACATATTCTTATTGTACCCTCTAATTATGAAGAAACTATGACAAAACTATCAACTTTTCATAACAAGTTTGTGAAGCTTTGAAGACTATAGGTTAATTAAAAAAGCAGTGTGTCTCTGTGAGGGAGAACACTGCTTTAATACTATCGTTTAATTAATGGAGCAAACTAGGGAGGATTTTCCGCTGACTGCCCTTTTAAATATTCATACTTAGTCTACATACGAAAAAGCAGTGTTTCTCATAAAAGAAACACTGCTTTTTATTGCTGCTAAAGTTATTTCTTCAGCTTATTCCAAGTTTCATCAAGTGCTTTCATTGTTTCTTCTCTTGTACTTTCTTTGCCTACATAAGCTTGCAGGCTAGAACCAAATTCTTGGCCAGCACCGTCTGGATATTTCATGAACTGCCAAGTGTATGTTTTGCCTTCTTGAGAATACTTTTGAATCTCTGCGCCTAATGGACCGATATCATCAGCACTTGCTTCAATTGTTTTGAATGCAGGTACATATTTGAAGTCTTTTACTAACATTGTTTTAGCTGTATCAGAAGTAACAGTCCAGTTTAAGAAATCTAGAGCCGCTTCTTTATCAGCATCTGGAGCGCCATTGTGAACAACCCAGTTAGTTGGAACGTCTACCATCAATTTGTCTGATTGTGCTTCATCATCGCTAAGCGGCATTGGAATAAAGCCGACTTCCATATTAGGGCTCAATTTATCCAGCATCGGCTGAATCCAGTTTCCTTGTTGAATCATTGCTGCTTCACCTGTAGCGAATAAAGTGACCTGTGTATTATAGTCAGTTGTTAAAGGATTTTTGTTACCATTATCCAGTGTCAAGTCCAATAGATCAAAGTACTTGTTAAAATACTCATTGCCCTCAATCTTGCTCGTGCCATCATTCAAGCCTTTAATGAACGCATCTGCATCATCTTGATAAGCAAAAGGTACATTCAAGCCGTGGTTTGCAAGCACCCACCACTCGCCATAGCCGATTGAGAAAGGAGTAATGCCCGCAGATTTTAGTTTCTCTGCTGCTGCTTCTAACTCAGTGAAAGTAGTAGGAAGGTCTGTGATGCCTGCTTTTTTGAATAGCTCTTTATTATAAGCGAAGCCGTAACCTTCTAAGTTTACTGGCTGACCGTAAAGTTTCCCATCAATTGTCATTGGAACTAAGGCACTTTCATAAGCATCCTTCACCCATGGCTGATCAGATAAATCCTCGAGCTTATCCTTCCAAGTAATTGCTTCCTGGTAGCCGCCATTACCAAAAATATCTGGAGCTTTATTAGAAGCAAATTTAGCTTTCAGAGCAGCTGCTCCGTCTGCACCGCCTCCGACAGATTCGATATTAAAGGATACGTCAGGATGTTCTTTTGTATATGCATCTGTTAATGCTTTTAATTGATCAGCAATTTCAACTTTCCCGTTGAATATATCAACAACTACTTTTCCGTCCTTGCTGCCTGAGCTATCAGAAGCAGTTTCATTAGAACATGCTGTTGCAAGAAGAAGTGTTGCTGATAATACACCTGCTGCTAGTGAATATTTTTTGAATTTAAAACCCATTGGTTTCCCCTCCTGAATTTTAGGAAAAATTTTATATGGATCTCCATCCTTTAAAAAGGATGGAGGCTGATCCCGAATGTAGCTGTGCTTATTTGATAGAACCGCTTGTGATACCTTTGATAATATGTTTTTGCATCGCAAAGAAGAAAATCAATAATGGAATGATGCCGAGCATTAATGCGGCTAGTGCTAGATCCCATTGCTTTGTATATTGGCCAAAGAAGAAGAAGGTAGCCAAAGGAATTGTCCGCAATTCTGGATTCTGCAAGACAAGGGATGGAAGCAGATAATCATTCCAAATCCATAAGCTGTTAAGGATAACAATTGTTACAGTGATTGGCTTTAACAGCGGGAAGACGATGCGCCAGAATAAACCGAAACGTGAACATCCATCGATAATTGCAGCTTCTTCTAATTCCACTGGTATTCCTTTAATGAATCCGTGATATAAGAAGATAGTCATACCTGATCCAAATCCTAAGTACATGATGACAAGCCCCCAGATGCTGTTCAGCAAGTTCAGGTTGCCGGCTGTCTTAATTAATGGAATCATGATGGATTGGAACGGGATAATCATTGCAGCAACAAAGGACATAAAGATGATATTAGAAATTTTCTTTTTAGTCCTTACAAGCATATACGCAGCCATTGAACAGAACACAACTAATACAATATTGCTTGCGATGGTGATAATTAAAGAGTTGCTTAGTACCTTTAAGTAATCAAGCTTTTCAAATGCACTTACATAGTTTTGGAACTGAAGCACCTTAGGCAATGCTGATGTATTCGTCAAAATTTCAGCAAATGGCTTTAAGGAGTTGGCGATTACATAATAGAATGGTACGAGAAACACAAGTCCAATCAGTATCGCGAATATTTCCAGAATAAAGGTTTTTCCAGTATATTTGCTGCCCATTAGGATTCAACCTCCTTCTTCTTAGACAGTGTAACTTGAAGGACAGAGATTGTTGCCACAACAAGGAAGAATATTAATGCTTTTGCTTCGCCAATTCCGTAGCGGTTGTTAACAAATGCTTCTGTGTAAATGTTAAGCGCTAACATTTCTGTTGACTTAAATGGGCCACCATTTGTCAGGGACAGGTTTGCGTCAAAGATTTTGAAGGAAGACGCAGTTGTTAAGAACAGACAGATTGTTACCGCTGGCGCAACTAAAGGTAAAGTGATATGACGCAATATTTGCCATTTATTTGCTCCGTCAATCTTAGCTGCTTCAATAAGCTCTTGCGGAACATTTTGTAATGCAGCAATGTAAATAATCATAATATATCCAGCACCTTGCCAGACGCTGACAATAACAATTCCCCAGAATGCGGTATTTGCATCTCCGAGCCATGCCAGCTCAAAGAGCGGAATGCCAGTTAACTCTCCAATTGAAGCGAAGCCTCTTACAAAGATGAACTGCCAGATGAATCCTAGCAATAAGCCTCCAAGAAGATTCGGCATGAAGAAAACTGTCCGAAGAATATTTCTTGTTTTCAGCATTTGTGTAACTAAAAGTGCTAAGCCGAAGCCAATTAAATTCGTCAATACAATGGCGACAATTGTATACTTTGTCGTCAGCAGGAATGACGCTTGAAATTGCTTATCCTCTGTAAACAAGTATTTAAAATTATCCAGTCCAACCCATTTTACTTGTCCTGTAATGCCGTTCCAATCAGTAAAAGAATAATAGATTCCGGTAAAGAATGGGATTAAGACAATAATGGTAAAGGCGAGAAACACAGGACCCACAAATAGTGTGAACAGCCCTGCATTTTTCAGTCTCTTTTTCTTGGCTGTTGTAATAGGCTTTTTGGTATTTCTGTTAATAGGTGTAACAATAGTGGAATTATTATGTTCCTCTAATTTATTTTGGTTGTTCACTTTCCGCACCTCCTGTATGTATAATGTAAGTTATAAAATGATTTTATGAAACGGCTTACATTGACGACAAGGGTGGAAAATATTAAACCGCCCTTTTTAGGTGCGGTGATGATAATAGAGATATATTAAATAGGAAGAGTGTGCACAAAGCAGATAAAAGTTGCTCATACTTCCACACTTATGCTCGTACATATAGAAGGGAGGGCAGGTCAGGAGAGAACACCTTTGAACTGCTGACCAGATTAATGAGATGGGGAATCCGGAAAAAACTGATACTGCTGCTGATGATAGCGACCATTCTTCCTTTTGGAACGGGGATTATCATCACCTATTATTATACGATTGACTCTATTAAGGAAAGGTCTGTCACAACTAACTATGACTTTATTAAAAAGGGAGAAGAGGAGCTTTCTGTTTATTTAGAGGATATTGCGCAGATGTCTTCTGTATTGTACCGGTATACTCCTTTCATGAATGTGCTTGTAAATGGGATTGAGGATGACAGTTCTGTTAATGAGGAGGAGGTAAGACGACTGCTGGCGTACTTGTTTAACACAAGAACAGAAATTGAACAGATGCATCTGTACATTGATAATGGGAAAGATTCTTATACAAATTATCATAGTAAAATCAGCGGCAGGGTAAAGTATGAAAATGTTTTTGACCATCCGTACTATGCGCAATTTAAGACAAACAAGGCGGACTATTCTCTTATTGAAGCACCGCATGAAATTTACAGCTATAATAATATCTCTGAAATTCCCAATTCAGAGAAAAATAATGTCTTAAGCTTTCATAATATAATCCGCAATATACCTGCAGAGGATTTCCTCGGTTATTTGTCGATTGACATCAATCTTTCGAGGATTGAGAGCATCGCCGAGCGCCTGTACACAGCAGGAGAAGAGGATTTATATATTGTTGATGACAAGAAAAAGATTATCTATTCTTCAACCAAAGAGGAAATTGGCAATGGAATGACAGAGGCTTGGTATGAAAAGATGCTTGATACGCGTGCAGAACAAAGCTATGAGTGGGAAGATGACGAGTTTTCCGGTGTAATCGTATTCCAGAAGTTCTCAGTTCAAGAGAATGACTGGTATATAGCAAAACGTATTCCGTATGCAATTTTATACCAGACTGCAAGAGAAACGGTTGTTATGAATAGTTTAATAGGAGTTATTGCTTTGGCAATCGTGCTGTTGGTCACATCACTCGTATCGGTAAAGGTGACAGCGCCGATTAAAGTGCTGATTGCCAATATGAAAAAAGTTGAAAGCGGTCAGCTGGAAGCAGACTTCGATTCTTTAGGCAATGACGAAATCGGGATGCTTGGGAAGCACTTTAAATCAATGATCGGAAAAATTAACTTGCTGATTGATAAAGAGTATAAGTTAGAAATCGAAAATAAGGCGTCACAGCTGAGGGTATTGCGGTCTCAGATAAATCCTCACTTTTTGTATAACAGCCTACAGTCGATAGGTACACTTGCATTAAAGTCGAAGGCAGCAAATGTATACTCCTTGTTGACATCCTTATCGAATATAATGCGGTACAGCATGAATATGCAGGAGGATATTGTTCCATTTTCGATGGAAATAAAGCATGTACAAGCATATTTATCGCTGCAAAAGCAGCGCTTTGATGAACAGTTTGAATTCAATATCCATGTATCACCAGGCCTTGGAAATATCCTTGTCCCGAAAATGATTTTGCAGCCAATCGTTGAAAACTGCTTTAAACATGGGTTTGCAGATCAAGTTAAGCTGGCAACAATCACTATTCAAGCTTCGTTATTGAACGATTATATTGTTTTGTCGGTCAGTGATAATGGTAAAGGAGCTAGCATGGAGGAGCTTCAGGAAATCAGGCAGAAGCTCTATAAGAAGGGGAATATAGCAGAACCTGGACAAAGGGAATCAATCGGACTTAAGAATATTTATGAACGAATCCAGATTTATTATGGAAATCAAGCTGAGATGATTATCAGCGGTAAGGAAGATCAAGGATTCATGGTAGAAATATATATTCCAAAGATAATTAATGGGGTGCAGGAACAATGAAAGTTTTGATTGTGGATGATGAAAAGCATGTCAGGGAAGGCATTCGGCTTCTTGCAAATTGGGAAGAGAACAATATTAATGAGATCTATGAGGCAAGCAATGGGGAAGATGCAATCGAGCTTATTGAACGCTACAAGCCAGAGTTGATTTTTTCTGATATGAAGATGCCGAAAATGGATGGAACGAAATTGCTGGAATGGATTAAGCAAAATCAGCCGACTAGCAAGACTGTCGTCATTACAGGCTATGATGACTATGATTACATGCGAAAAGCCATTCATTTCAACAGCTTTGATTATTTACTAAAACCTGTAGATCCAGAGATATTAAATAATACCCTGAAGAATGCCGTGGAAAGATGGAACGAAGAAGAAGTGGACAGGAAAAGGAAGGTGAATTCAGATCAGCTTATTAATAAGATGAAGCCAGCATACCGGGACAGAAAGCTGACCCATTTTTTAACAAGCAGATCTGTCAATGAAGAGGTTTTACGCGAATTCCAATTCTATTTAGCAAGTGAATACAGGGTTGCTGTTTTGTGCATCACAGAAAAAACAATTGAACAGTTTAACAGAGACAGGGAGTTAGCTTACTTTTCCATCTTGAATATTATCACGGAGGCACTTAGTGAAAGAAGGAGCGGGATTGCGTTTCGCTATCTGGCTAATAAAGGTGAAATCGCGATTATCCTGTGGAATAAATCGGAGGATGTTGACCCTTTACTCACAGAAATTTATAAAAAAATTCAGCATACATTTGAAGTTTCCTGTCCGATTGCAGTTGGCGGTCCTGTCGGGGAGCTTGCGAAATTAATGGACTCTTATGAGGCGGGGAAAGAGCTGCTATATTCCATGAATGTTTTAGAAAAGCGTGCAGTTAGGGTGTACAGCGGGTCTTTGCTGCCAAAGCTAGAATGGAAAAGTTTAATGAAGCACAACTCAGCGATTAAAATGGCGATGCAGACAGGAGAAATTGGTGCTTTTCGAGAATTATTAGAGCAAGTTGCAGCAGAATATACCGAAAATGGATTTCTATCATGGAAGCAGCTTTTACATTTTGAGAAGGAATATAGAGTCGTCGGAGAACGGTGGTATAAGAACTATCAAATAGCTTTCCCGGAGGCATGGGAAAGTGCTGAAAACAGAACAGATAGCTTTTTTGAGTCAGATGGAAGCTTTCAGCTAGAAGCATATAAAACATATATAAAAAGAGAAATTGCTGTGTTTCTGAAAAAGGTGAAGCGGGCTTCTGCAACGAAAGAAAGCAGCATCATCTACGAGATTGAAAAGTATTTGCACGCGAATTTCAACAGAGATGTCAAATTACAGGAGCTTTCCGAACGCTTTTTTATCAGCAGGGAATATATCTCAAGAAAATTTAAAAAGGAATTCCAAGTAACCATTACGGATTACTTAACGAAAATCAGGATTGAAAAGGCTAAATCCCTGCTTGTAAACAGCTCGCTAAAGATATATGAGATTGCCAGTATGATAGGCTATCAGGATGACAAGTACTTCCGCAAGCTGTTTAAGAAAACAGTTGGTGTCACTCCAAATGAATATAGAGATGCACAAATCACCAATACGTTAAAGTAAATTAAAAGTAACGTCTATATTGTTTTAATCACTAATATAAGGGTAAAGGGAAGTTCAATATATTCCACCCTATTTGCTCAATGTAAGCAGTTTCAATCTGGGGGATATGCTTTAAAATATAAAGGAAACATATCAATTATTAAAAAGGCTTTTTTGTAAACCAGCAGCGTGTTTGGACTTTTTAAAATAGATGAGGTGCATATAGATGAACAAAAAATGGTGGAAAGAATGCGTAGCCTATCAAGTATATCCGCGAAGCTTCATGGACAGCAACGGCGATGGAGTGGGAGATTTAAAGGGAGTTACCTCCAAGCTTGATTACTTGAAAGAGTTAGGCATTGATGTTATTTGGCTATCCCCGATGTTTAAATCACCGAATGATGACAATGGTTATGATATCTCAGATTATCAGGATATTATGGAGGATTTCGGTACGATGGAAGACTTTGATGAGCTTCTTCACGAGGTACACGCTAGAGGGATGAAGCTTATACTTGATTTGGTTATTAATCATACGAGTGATGAGCATCCTTGGTTTATTGAATCTCGTTCATCTAAGGACAATCCAAAACGAGATTGGTATATATGGAGAGATGGCAAGGATGGGAAAGAGCCGAATAACTGGGAATCGATTTTCAGCGGCTCTGCCTGGAAATATGATGAGGAAACAGAGCAATACTTCATGCATATATTCTCGGGGAGACAGCCTGATTTAAACTGGGAAAACCCTGAGGTGCGGGAAGCTCTCTATAACATGGTTAACTGGTGGCTTGATAAGGGGATAGACGGTTACCGGGTTGATGCTATTTCTCATATTAAAAAAGCACCAGGCTTGCCGGATTTATACAATCCTGACCATTTGGAATATGTTCCGAGTTTTCCTTACATGATGAATGTACACGGAATTGATGAGTTCTTAACAGAATTTGCTGATAAAACAATCAAAAACTATGACATTATGACAGTCGGAGAAGCAAATGGTGTCGGCCTTGATGATGCGGACAAATGGGTAGGCGAAGAAAACGGTTATTTCAACATGATATTTCAGTTTGAGTTCTTAAGTTTATGGAATAAAGATGATGAAGACAAAGTCGATATTATTGCCTTAAAAAAGGTGCTGTCCAAATGGCAAAAGGGTTTAGAAGGCCGAGGCTGGAATGCTTTGTTTATCGAAAATCACGATCAGCCGCGCAGGGTGTCTTCCTGGGGAAATGATAAGCGCTATTGGAAAGAGAGCGCGAAAATGCTTGCATCTATGTATTTCTTAATGAAGGGAACACCATTTATTTATCAAGGTCAGGAAATTGGCATGACAAATGTTCAATTCCCTTCTATTGATGATTATGATGATGTTGGCATGGTTAACTTCTATAAAGTGGAATCGGAAAAGGGAGTTCCTCACGAGGATATTATGAAGGTTGTCTGGAAGCAGGGCCGTGATAATGCCCGGACGCCGATGCAATGGAATGCAGAAAATATGGCTGGCTTTACAACATCAAACCATACATGGATAGGAGTAAATCCTAATTATCTGGAAATCAATGTAGCTAATCAAGAGCAGGACCCTGATTCCATCCTTTCGTTTTATAAAGAGCTGATTAAACTGAGAAAAGGAAGCCCTCTGTTCACTTACGGAAGCTACCAGCTTTATTTGGCGAATCATCCAAGATTATTTGTATACACGAGAACTTTAGGTAAAAGAAAGGCTATCATTATTAATAACTTCAGTGATAAGCCGACCATTTTCAAGGTTCCATCAGAGCTTGTGTATCAATATTCTGAGCTGGCTTTAACTAATTATGAGGTTAAGGATAAAAAGCTCCGCAAGAAAACAGCTCTTAAACCATTTGAGACAAGAGTATACTTTATTTCATAACTTGCTTGCATAAGGAAGGCTTAGCCAAAGAGGGCTAAAGCCTTTTTTTGTTTGTATATAATATGTTTATGTGTATAGTTGGTTGTAGGATTAAACAGTTAAGAAAGGAGCGGGGAGAATGAAGGGAAAAGATTATGACAAAATACTGCGTATCAAGACAGAAGGAGAGCAGGCAGGCTTCAACAGCTCCTTCCATTACCACCGTTATGAACCGACACCATATGGGTATTTGACAGCATTTTTTGAGGAGTACAAGCTAAAAGAAGCAGATCGTATTGTTGACTTCGGATCGGGGAAAGGGAGACTGCTATTTTTGCTTCACCATTTATTCCAAACCACAGGCATTGGTATCGAGATGAATGAGCAGTTCCATACAGAGGCTATAACCAATAAATCAAGCTATTTTGCTAACAAGAAAAAGCAGGGAGAGCAAATACAGTTTCTCTTATGTAAAGCAGAGGATTACGCAATCCATCCTAATGATACTATCTTTTATTTCTTTAATCCTTTTTCTGTGCAGATCTTTCGGAAAGTCATCAATAATATTTTACTGTCTGCAGAGCAGCATGCCCGAGCTATCAGAATCATCTTATATTATCCATCAGATGAGTATATTTATTTATTAGATGAGCACCCGTCCTTTGTGAGGGAAGCTGAATTTTTCGTGCCTGCAGTGCATGAGGATTCGAGAGAGAAATTCCTTGTTTATAGCCATACGTAAAGAGAAGTACAAAGTTATCAAAATTGGAAGAAAATGCTGTAGCTACATCTCTTGTAGAACAAACCATTATCCTATATAGTCATAGATAAATAGTATAAAAGTCGTAGGATTAAAGTTTGTAATGGCAAAATAAACTACAATACTATTAATCTGTTGAATCCATCAAGAGGGAGAATTAATATGTTCACATTGCCAGATAGCAGTAAAGTAGTTTATTTAGAAGGCCATTATTCCATGCCTGTAGTAGCATTATCGATTATTATTGCGTGTATTTCAGCTTATACTGCTATATCAATTAATGAGCGTATAAGGTACAACAGCTTTTTCCATCGTTATGTATGGCTGACCCTTGCGTCCTTTACAATGGGATTCGGAATTTGGTCCATGCATTTTATCGGAATGAGTGCCTTGATGCTGCCAACCTCGATGCACTATCACCTCGGTTTGACTGTCCTATCTGTATTGCCTGCAATGCTTGCATCTTTTCTGGCATTCTATATGACAAGTTCTGGGAGTAAGTCTGTCACATCGATTGTCATCTCAGGAATTGTTATGGGTTTAGGGATTTCACTCATGCATTATATTGGCATGATGGCGATGATTATGGAGGATGTGCAATATACGTATCGGCTTAATTATTTTATTTTATCCGTTCTAATCGCGATTATTGTTTCATTTGTCTCATTATTTATTTTTGCGCGGATGAACAGATTTATGAACAACTTGGTGTTAAAGCTGATAACAGCCATCATAATGGGCCTTGCTGTTGCGAGTATGCATTATACAGGCATGTATGCAGTTAAATACTATGTTGATGCAGATGTACAGCTGAATAACAGCATGCATGAAATGAATGTTGGCTTCTTGATTCTATCCGTTGCTGCCGGGACGTTTGTTGTGCTGTTTATTTCTGGTTTATCGGCATTGCTTGATCGGTATGTTGATTATCGCCTCAATTATTTTGACTCCCTCACAAGGCTGCCAAACAGAAGACAGTTTGAGAAAATAATTCATACTCCAGGAAATATTAAAGGACTTGCTGTTCTTCATATTCATGATTTGGAGAAATGGAATAACACATACGGCTTTGAGTTCGGTGATGAAATCATCCGCTATATTGAACAGATTACTGTTAAGCTGAAGCCGAAGACAGTTGCCGTCTATCGTATTGAGGGTAACAGGCTTGGGTTTATCAGCACAAGCAAAGAGGATAATAAAAAAATGGAAGAAATGGCAAAACAAATTTGTGCTATTCTTTCATCTGCTCTTAATATCAATGACAGAATGATTATGATTAAGACTGTTTTTGCGATATCACTTGTTGAAAAAAAACGTGATGAAACGCAAGTTTATGAAAATGCCCTTGCTGTTTTGAATCATCATTCTGTTAAATATGAGCATGAAGTAATCACATATGATCCAGCCATTCATGTTCAGTCCTTCCAGACAACACTAATCGCAGATGTGGAAGAAGCGATGAGCAATGATCAGTTTTACCTCGTGTATCAGCCGAAGGTGGAAATGCATTCAAATAAGATAACAGGACATGAAGCTTTATTGCGCTGGAATCACCCGATTTACGGATTCCTGTCACCAGCTGTCTTTATTCCGATCTTAGAATCTGCTGATAAAATGTTCGATGTCACAGACTGGGTCATAGACAGAGTATGCCGCCAGATTGCGGAATGGGAGAAAAACGGAACAAGAAAGCCTGTTTCTGTTAATATCCCTGGCCCCTATGTAACATCGCCAAGGCTGATGTCCTACTTAGAGGACCGTGTTACAAAGTATGGGTTTAATCCAGAGCTTCTGGAGCTTGAAATGACGGAAACGAGCGCGGTTGAGAATATTGAGGGTGCTATTCAAGCAGTCCATGCATTCCGTAACTTCGGCTTTTCTGTGGCCCTTGATGATTTTGGGACAGGAGTTTCCTCCTTATCTTATCTCAAGAGATTGCCAGTCACTACATTGAAAATCGACAAATCATTTGTTGATGGAGTTCCAGGCTCACGAAAAGACTCTGAAATTATGAAAGCAATCATTGCTTTAGGTAATTCCCTGCATTTAAATATTGTCATTGAAGGGGTAGAAACAGAGCAGCAAGTAACGTACTTGTCCACTGTGGATGGGTGCAAGGTGCTGCAAGGGTATTATTATGCGAAGCCAATGGTGCAAAGTGAACTGGAGGATTGGTGTCACAATTTCACGACGAAAACGGCTATATAATAGGAAGTGTATATTTTTAAAGAGGAGTTTCTTTATTTGTTGCAAAACAAAAAAAGAAGCTCTTTTTTTGAGGAAAAAGAGGACTTGTTAGTTAAATCATATTCGCCTTACAGATTTCTTCTGTTTTTCGGCTTTGCAAAGAAGGAACAATAAAAAATCAGTGAGAAAATCCCGATTAATTCCGCTAGAAATAAACCATTAAGGATTGTGCTTAACATTTTGCATCCCTCCGATATGATTGCTTCTTACACCTTTACTATACCCAGAAAGCATGTAGCTACCGTTAATGTATTATTAAATTAAAGTAATGAATGTATATTATTTATGAAGCATAAGTATTTGTTTGTTTAGCGAGAAGCAGGCATGCTATAGTAACAGATGAGGAGTGTTAACAATGTACTTAACAATTGAAGAAACGGCTGAATATTTATCTGTGTCTGTGTCTTATGTGGAAAATCTAGTGCTGCAAGGAAAAGTTCGGGTGCTGCATGATGAGGACGGGAATGTATTAATCTATAAAGATCAGTTTAAAACCCATTTTAAACAGCTGGAAAAGTATCAGCTGCTTATGCAGGAACTAGCGAACGAACCGATACCGGAAGATAAAGATATTAAGGATGAAGACTAGGTATTCATAAATAGAAAGAAGGCGAATGGATAATAAGACCATTCGCCTTTTCTTCATGTACTTAATCCTCTATTGGGAATACTATACTCATTGCTTGCTTCGTTTTAAGCTTCCAGCCATTCTTGAGACCATTTTTCAATTTCTTTCATTAATGGCTGCAGGGAACGGCCTTTTTCAGTCAGAGAGTATTCTATGCGCACAGGAATTTCCGGGTAAACGTCCCTGATGACAATTCCTTGTTTTTCTAATTCTTTAAGCCTTTCTGAAAGAAGCCGCCCGCTGATTCCAATAGATGATTCAATGGTGCAGAAGCGCTGAGATCCATTCAGCAGCTGATAAATAATTAAACCAGTCCAACGCTGACTTAACAGTCCCATGGCTTTTTCAAACCTTGGGCAAATGACGGATGGATTCATGATATTTCACTCCTTTTTTTTATTATACAATAGTTATTACCTTAAGTAAAAATATTATCATTTATAAATTACTTACTTTACAATCATTGTTTATTAAAATATAATTACTTACATAAAGTAAGTGAGGTTAACAAAAATGACAGGAGGAGTTCCCTTGAGTTTTCACGAGTATCCTAATTTATATGTAGAGAATGTTACGTTAAAGGTTAAAAATTTGCAGAAGATGATTACCTTTTATAAGGAGATTATCGGGTTTCAAGTACTAGAGCAAACAGACAGTAAAGCAGCTTTAACAGCAGATGGAAAGACAGCGCTTCTTTATTTAGAAGAATTGAAAGAGGCAGAAGATAAGCGACGTCGCACAACTGGCCTGTATCATTTTGCTTTGCTTCTGCCGACAAGAGAGGATCTTGGCGCACAGCTGCAGCATCTGTTAGAGAGCGGTTATCCATTGCAAGGAGCTTCTGACCATAATGTAAGTGAAGCACTTTATTTAGGTGATCCAGAGGGGAATGGGATTGAAATTTACCGTGACCGTGCTGCAAACCAATGGGCATGGGAAGATGAGTTTGTAAAAATGGATACACTGCAGCTGGATGCGCAAGGTGTGCTAGATGCTGGTAGAAATAAACAGTGGCTTGGTTTGCCAAGAGACACAAAAATGGGGCATATTCATTTACATGTGGCTGAATTGGCAGAGACAGCGGATTTTTATGTGAAGGGATTAGGCTTTAATATTGTGCAAAAATATGGAACACAAGCCTTTTTCATTTCTACAGGCAAGTACCATCATCATATTGGCTTAAATACATGGAATGGTGTCGGTGCACCTGCACCGCAGGACAATAATCCGGGCTTAAAATACTTCGACTTGAAGGTTCCGAGCAAAGAAGCAAGAGATGAGATTGCAGCAAGACTTGAGGGCATGGATGCTGAAATTACAAAGACGAACGATGCTTACTATGTAAAGGACCCTTCTGGGAACACAATTCGCTTAGTTCTATGATTAATATTTAAAAATTTGTGATTAAAAAATTGCCTAATTCCCACTTTATTATTAAAATTTTAAATAGTGATTACTACAATAGGAAAATATTAAAATTGGACGGTTTTTCCTTTGAAAATTTCCAATCATAATTTTTTAGAATAGGTGGGAATATTTTGCAAAAGAATGAAAAGCTTTATAAGTATTTTCTTGAAAATGCTGACAGATTGACAGATGATTGGTATGCAAACTTGGACAGGACTGATCCTAACGGAGTTTATGCATCTGAAGATCCAGAAATCATTAAAACATTAAAAAAGCAAAATAACGACTTTCATTACTATTTAGCAAAAGTATTTATTGAGGAAGAAGAAAAATTTCTGGAGGAGTTCCGTGAATGGGTTGTAGCCATTGCCTCTGATAAGGAGCATTTAGAGACACCTATCCATTTTATTATTAGGGAGTTTATTCGGACTAGAGAGCAATACTTTCAGCTCGTCGAGGAATTTAAGCAAAAAAACGATATACCAGAAGAACGGATTACTATTTGGAATCGCAGCATTGTGCGGATTTTTGATATTGTTATCCTGCAGTTCACGGAACAATTCCATGAAAACTCTATTAAACAGCTTCGAGCACAGCAGGAAATGATAAATGAACTCAGTTCACCTGTTATATTGCTCAGTGAAAACCGTGCCTTGCTTCCGCTTGTAGGTGATATCGATACAGCACGGGCTGCTGCTATTTTGGAAAATACAATTAAACAGTGTGCTGAGAAGAGGGTAACACAGCTGTTTATAGACTTGTCTGGGGTTATTATTATCGACACAATGGTTGCTCATCAAATTTTCCAGCTGATTAACGGCTTGAGCTTGATTGGAGTTCACTCCACACTGTCTGGAATCAGACCAGAAATTGCGACAACTGCCATTCAGCTAGGATTATCCTTTAATGATATTTCGATTGCTTCCACATTAAGCAAAGCAATCGCCGAGGACAAAGAATTCTTTAACGAGTAATAGCAATTATTTTTTTCTTTATATGGTAAAAACCACACCGTATTGCCTTCTAATAAATACGGTGTGGTTTTTTATTATTTGCCAAATGAAAAGTCAACAGCCTCTTTAGAATGAAGATAGGTTGTATTAAATAAAGGAATGTTTATATCTTCGTCTTTAATTAATAGAGGTATTTCTGTACAGCCTAAGATGATTCCTTCTGCACCTTCTGCGATAAGCTTACGAATGATATCCAAATACCTCTCTTTTGACTCAGGCAAAAATTGTCCTTGGCATAGCTCGTCAAAAATGATGGAGTGAACATCCTCTCTGTCACAAGCTTCCGGGATGATTGTTTCAATTCCGAAGACCTCAAGGATATTGCTGTAGAAACCTTGCTCCATTGTGAATTTTGTTCCAAGTAAACCGACTTTTTTAAGCCCTTTGGCAGTAATGCTTCTTGCTGTTGATTCAGCGATATGAATGAGAGGAACTGAAACGGCTTCTTTCACCTCATTTGCCACTTTATGCATTGTGTTCGTACAGATAAGAATTACATCTGCACCGCCTGCTTCTAATGTTTTGGCAGCATCAGCAAGCTTCTGGGCTGCTAAGTCCCATTTTCCTTCCCGTTGCAGAATGGCTATTTCCTCCATATTAAAGGAATAAAGCAAGCATTTTGCTGAGTTTAATCCCCCTAATTCTTCCTTAACTAATGTATTGATAATATGATAATAGTCTGCTGTTGATTCCCAACTAAGCCCGCCGATCAGTCCGATAGTTTTCATTGTTTTCTCCTTCGTTGTATAGTTTTCCACAGCATAACATGCTATTCTGGTATATAGTAGGACCACAATTTATAAACTTTTATAGTGCCAGAGCATTTCGAGGTGGCTAATTTATGATATTCATTACAGTAGACAGGTCAAGCCCTATCTCTTTAACGCAGCAAATTTACGAACAAATCAGAAGTAGCATTCTTGGCAATACCTTAAAAGAAGGACAAAAGCTATTGTCAACAAGAGAGCTTTCAGCAACAATCGGCGTATCACGGAACATCGCTATGGAGGCGTATGACCGATTAATAGCGGAGGGTTTTTTAGAAGTTAAGCCAAAGGCAGGCACCTTTGTATCAAAGGGTACAGCGCTGACTACCATCAAGCATATGGAGCATGAGGGTCCTAAGGACCAAGCCTTTCCTTATGAAAAACCATATATTGATTTTCGCGGCGGGAATCCGGCGACCGATTATTTTCCACGGAAAAAGTGGGGCCAGCTCACAAAAGAAGTATGCATCGACTCTCCCCAGCATATATTCGGTTACAGTGATCCTCGCGGAGTGCCAGAGCTTCGGAATGTACTTGCTCAGTATTTGCGAAAAGCTCGGGGAGTAAAGTGTGATCCAGATCAAATTATCATTACATCAGGTGCGACCCAGGCATTGCGCCTTATTACTGAAATGATGCTGACTTCTGATGGATTTATCGCCTCAGAGGACCCGGTAGCAGATGAAATGAGGAATATTTTCTCAGTGGCAAAAGCAAAAGTATATCCAGTGCCAGTTGATGAAAATGGAATTATTCCTGAGCAATTGCCTGAAGCTGCGCCGGATTTCCTGTTTGTCATTCCTTCCCATCAATTTCCTTTAGGAGGAATATTGTCTATTCAAAGACGGTTGATGCTGATTGAGTATGCTCGAAGAACAGGCTGTTATATCGTGGAAGATGATTATGACAGTGAATTTACCTATGAAGGTGCCCCTGTTCCATCGATGCAGGGTATTGATCAGGAGCGTGTCCTGTATGTTGGTACGTTCAGCAAAATATTATCCCCAGCTTTGCGAATAGGATACGTCGTTTTGCCACATCCATTATTGAGAGAGTTTCAACAGCTGAAGTGGTTTAATGACAGGCATACATCGTCAATCGAACAATATGTGCTTGCCCGCTTTATGAAAGAGGGACATTTTGAGAGGCATATTCGCAAAATGAAAAAAATTTATCAAGAGCGCAGACAGGTGCTGGTTGATGCAATCAATAGCTGCTTTGAGGATGCCAAAATTATCGGGAAAGCAGCAGGGATGCATTTAGTGGTAGAATTTCCAGGCGTTTATTTCACTGAGGACAAAATGAACAGAATGAAGGAAGAGGGTGTTTGCATCTATCCAGTCGAGCAATACAGCATGCGTAAAGGAAGTCATGAGCATCTTGCTGTGCTAGGATACGGAGGTGTAGCACCAGAAGAAATACGAAAAGGAATCCTTATCTTGAAAAGGGTGCTTTCGTTTTAACATCATTTTTTAATGAACCTTTATCCTTTTTATGTTATAAAAAGGATAGCAGTCATTAGAAAAGAAAGTAAGGAGTTATATTTTGCGATGAAACAAAAAGGGACAAACAAAAAATTAAAAATAAGCCTATTTATACTCATGGGGATATTGCTAGTATTATTCTTTATTCCTACTCCTTATTACTTGAACCAGCCTGGTTCCATTGAATCGCTCGCGGAGAAGGTTACTGTCGAAGATGGAGATAAGACAGAGGCTGGCAGTTTGAACTTGACGACTGTCTATTCTATTAAGGCAAGTAACCCTTACATACTCCTGTATGGCTTGTTGGCTCCACATACAGAAATTAAAGAAGAAGAAGAAGTGAAGGGCGATCTTTCGGATCAGGAATATAACTCACTTCTGCTCCACATGATGGACACCTCTAAACAAAATGCGATTATTGCCAGTCTGCATGCTGCAGGGGAAAAGGTAGAATATCAATATAATGGTGTGTTTGTTGCAGGGGTGCTGGAAACATCAAAAGCAAAATCTGTTATCCATGTTGGCGATATTATCCATAAAGTAGATGGAAATGAATTCACACAAGCCACCGACTTAATTGCTTATTTAAAAGGCAAAAAAGCTGGAGATAAAGTAGAAATTGAATACACACATAACAATAAAGACAAAAAAGCAACAGTGGAAATGATTGTGCTGAATAAACAGACAGGCCAAGTGGGAATAGGGATAAGTACGGAAAATAATATGTCTATTGATCCCTCTGTTAATGTAAAGATAAACAGCGATAATATAGGCGGTCCGTCAGCAGGTCTGATGTTCTCATTAGAAATTTACAATCAATTAGAAGATGATGATTTAACAAAGGGCTATAAAGTAGCTGGTACCGGAACAATGGATGCAGAGGGTAATGTCGGTCAGATTGGCGGCATCAAGCATAAAATTGTCGCTGCACATAAAGCTGATGTAGACATATTCTTCTATCCAGAGGATAACTATAAAGATGATACGAATGAAAAGGAAATTAAAGAAGAAGTAGCAAAAGAAGGCTATGACGACATTGAAATCGTGCCAGTCAGCACATTGCAGGATGCAATAGATTATCTGGAGAAGCTCCCAGAAAAAGAATAATTCAAGAGTTAAGCGGGTGTAACAATGCCCGCTTTTTTTATATGCTTTTTTAAAGGGATAAGTTGAGGGAAGCTAGTTTAAAAAGCCAAGATTAGGGAATGTTATGTACATGGATACATAGAACGGAATGTATTGCTTCAAGAGATTTTGGAGAATACAAAGGAGGTTTTATCATGAATGATTTTTTAGATGGAATATTTAGTGTGTTTTATGGAGTATTTGGTTTTCCGTTGGCAATAATCTTCATTATTATTGTCGTTGCTGCAGTAATTCAAATCAGAAAGCGCCGCCGCCGAAAAAGAGAAGACTGGTACGGCCAATCACCAGTAGAGAAATTTGATGAAAATGATAAAGGGAAAAATAAGTAAGGTTGGGACATAAGTGTGTAAAACCGTGTGAAAACCGAACTATTTAATTGTTTTTTTGATTAAATAGTTCGGTTTTTGTTTTTTTAGTTTAAATACAATAATTAAAAAATCATAGTGGAATGGAGCGGCGGACACTCGGGACACCTGCGGGAAATAGAGGATAGGATGAGACCCCGCAGGTGAAGACGAGGAGGCTCATCTTCCTCCCCGCGGAAAGCGGGTGGCTGGAGCGCAATGAAACGAACTGATTTTAAAGCCATAATCTATTTAGTCACAAGCTTCATTTTTTTAATTTAGATGTATTTTATTATTCGTTTTTAAATAGGTTCTCTTTTCTTTTATCTCAACTTCTATATGCTGTTAACCGTAAAAGGAGAAGGGGTATATAGGCACTAGAGGAAGGCTCGCTTATTTTAGTAAGCTATTGTTATAGAAACAGACCTTTTAGTAAATGTTTTGTAACATAAATGAACAATTGCCGAAATGTACGGATGGAACGTCTTTGCTACAATAAAGAGAAGTATGGACTTATAGTTATGAATGCTGTCTTATTTGCATAATATTACAGTTGAATAGATACAAAGATATCGGGACTAAATGATTTTGAGGATGAGGAAAAAGGTCATCATCATTCCAAAGATTAACAGGGGGAAGTTATGACATTAGAAAAGAAGTTAATTAATAAAACCTATTATGAAAGTTTTACCGTCGATCGGGAAGAGCCGCCAATCGAAGTGCTCGGCCAATTATATATCGCAGAGCAAAGAAAAAACGTTCCGGATTTAACGTCAATCCGATATGCACAGGGAGAGCTGTACTTCCACGTACATGATTATGAATCAGCAATATTCAAGTGGGAAAATATCTCAAATGAGCTCGAACCATGGGCGAAGAAAAACTTGGCTGACGCTTATATGGAATTAGGAGAGTTATCGACAGCAGAAAGTATTTATAAAGCTGTGTTAACTGATTCTGAACTATTAAGCACAGAGATTTCGATGCAGCTTTTTGCGTTATATATCGAAAAAGGCAATCATGATATGGCGCATCACACTATTAAAAGCTTGCTTGCAACAAACCCTGACTATGCCAACATGACACTTTTGGCGAAAACTTATTTTGAAGAACATGAAGCATGGGGAGATGCAATTGAACTAGCTGTTAATGAAGGAGAAAGAACGAATTCATTAAAATGGTATGAAGCATTGATTCAATATGCAAAAATCGGCGTTATTGCAGAGTACGAGCCAAACTATTTTAGGCAAAGCATCAGAAGTGTTGCCGAGCTGGATCAAAAACTGTTTGAGCAATTAAGTGTGGCATTCTGGGAAAATTATCGAAATAGTCCTTTTTACTTGGCATGGCTGTGGGACTACAACCAGTTGTTTCAACAGCTTCAATGGGAGAAAGAAGAAGAGTGGACAGAGCTTCCTAGTATGCTTGAAGACTCTTATTTGCATTTGATTAGCTCTGTTTATCCAATTAAGGAAGTCAGAGGACTTATTCCAGATATATTGAGCAATTTATTGGTAACAGCTAATAATCAGGATAGCATAATTGCGGCATCTGCTGTGCTTGCATGGAATGATATGTTCCCTGGTACAATTGAGGCGGAGTTTATCAACAGCGCAGAGCATTTAATTAATACTGCAGAGGCTGTTGTTGACTTGGCAGATATCATGCAATTGCTTCAGTCTATTACAGATTGGGCGGAGAATAATGATATCATCATCGACAAGAAATTCTCACAAAGAGTAGTGGAACAGATTCCTGCTGAAAGCCGTCAGCTTCTAATTATCGGTTCACCTGGAAGCGGCGTAAATTCTTGCATTAATGAACTTGTTGGGGAAACATTATTGTCAGAAGGCACAAATAGCCTTATCTCCATCCATGATCATGACTATTTAGAGATGGAGGAACTGACTGAAGAAGGAATCCGCCCTATTGATACATTAAACGATTTTTATGAAGAACAGCTTTCAAAAGATAGACATGGAGAGGAAACCCGCATCTTCCATTTATATACTCCATCCCATCTTTTGCATGAGAATAATTGGGCAATAACAACACTTCCTTTCCCTCATCAGGAGAGGTATGCAGATTACGCTTTACTGGCAGACAGCCTTCTTTTTGTCATTAATGAAAGATCGCTATTTCAGTCAAGTGATTATGAGAGACTGCTTGAATGGAAGGAAAAGGCTCCTCATTTAACGGTGCAGTTCTTAATCTACGCAGATGAAGCAGAAAACGAGAAAGTGGCAGCAAAAAGACTGCAAAAGGCAACAGCAGCAATTGATCAATATTTTCCAAACAGTGCTGTTTTCCTTTACTCAAAGGAAAATGACCGCAGTGTGCAGCTAAATGATATCAGCAGTTTTTACAGAAGACATTTTGCAGAAAGAAATATAGCAGAAGAGCGGACAACAAAAAGCATTGCCATCATTCAGGATTTATTATCTAATCTATTTGATAAGCGCTTGGAGATGGAAGAAAGTCTTTATACGACACTTCGTATGTACGAAGAAATAGTCAGCAAGCTGTCTGGTGCAAATAATCAGCTGGCAGATATGGAATCAGAAAAAACTCGTATTATCGTAAATGCTTTTGAAGAAATAAAAGAAAGCACAACACAGGAAATCCTTGAGGAAATTCCGAAGATTTTACGGAATTGCAAAAACTTCATTAAGGAAGACAGCGACTTTGGTAAGATCCATGTTGAGCTTAATGACAGAATGAATAGTGAGATTGACCAATATGTTCATAACGCATTGCTGCCAAAAGTATATGGCAAGATAAATGAATGGATTAAGCTGTCACAGGAACAATTGGAGGAAAGCCAAAACTTCTTAAATGAATTATGTGAAGGCTTTAATGGATTGTATGAGGAAAATCAATTGACACTCAGCTGTGATTTCTCCATATTAGATGATTGGAGAAGAGATGCACGCAGGCTGACTGGCGGCATTAAGCTTGATAAAGCTAATATTTTGCTTCGTCTTAAGCCTTCCCAAGTATTGCTTAAGAGTGCAGGGAAGCTGCTTGGCAGCATACCGCAAAACAAAAAAATGCTTTATACAAGATATCAGAAATATATTGAAACAGAGGATTTCACGGAAGTTGCTAACAATATTGCAGATGCATTCCTTCAGCAGTTTGACTTCTATGAGAAGGGATTAGCAGGGGATATTCATATCTTCTTCAGCAATCCATATGATGTGCTGCAAAAGACAATGGAAGAAAAAACTGTCGACATTCAAGAGTATCAAGACTTGCTGGAAAGACTAAAGAATAATCCGGAAATGTTCCACGATCCGCTTCGTTTATTCGAACTTCGTCTGCTTCAGTACGACTGGCTCACTAGTCCAGGAAAGCTGTCTTACAGTAAACATCTATAATAAAAAAAACACAGCACGCATTGCGTGCTGTGTTTTTTTATTTTACAGCTTAAAGGAGCTCTTTAATGAAACAATTCGGTTAAATACAGGTTTTTCAGATGTTGTATATTTCGGATCTGCACTGAAATATCCATGTCTGAAGAATTGATATTTATCGTATGCTTGTACATCCTTCATATTTGGTTCAATGAAGCCTTGGACAATTTCAAGAGACTTCTCGTTAACATAGTCAAGGAAGGTTTCTCCTTCTGCCATTTCCTCCGCTTCTTCGTCTAAAATAAGCGGCTCATACAGGCGGAACTCAGCAGGGATGGCATTCGTCGCTTCCACCCAGTGCAATGTTCCTTTTACTTTTCTGCCTGTAAATCCAGATCCGCTTTTTGTTTCTTGATCATACGTACAGCGAAGCTCGATAACATTTCCTTCTTCATCCTTGATTACTTCCTCGCATTTAATGAAGTAAGCGTGTTTTAAGCGAACTTCGTTACCAGGGAATAGACGGAAATATTTCTTTGGAGGGTTTTCCATGAAATCTTCCTGTTCGATATAAATCTCACGAGAGAATGGAATTTGACGTGTTCCCATCTCTGGATTCTCTGGATTAATTTCTGCCTCCAGCATTTCAACTTGCCCTTCAGGATAGTTGGTAATAACTACTTTCAATGGGTTAAGTACGCCCATTGTACGAGGCGCTTTCAATTTCAAGTCTTCACGTACAAAGTGGTCCAGCATTGCTGAATCAACTGCACCAGAACCTTTTGAAATACCAAGCTCTTTACTGAATTCTTTAATCGCTTCAGGTGTTACGCCTCTTCTTCTCAAGCCGGAGATTGTCGGCATGCGAGGATCATCCCAGCCGTCTACGTATTTTTCATCCACTAAAAGCTTCAGCTTTCTTTTACTCATTACCGTATTCGTAATGTTTAAGCGGCCGAATTCAATTTGTTGCGGCGTGCTGTCCATTTCACATTCTCTAATAACCCAATCATACAGCGGACGTTGATCCTCAAACTCTGTTGTACACAATGAGTGTGTTACACCTTCAATAGCGTCCTCTAAAGGATGGGCAAAGCTGTACATAGGGTAAATGCACCACTTGTCACCTGTATTATGGTGTGAAGCATGTGAAATACGGTAGATTACTGGGTCACGTAAATTGATATTTGGAGAAGCCATATCAATTTTTGCACGCAGAACTTTTTCTCCATTGCCAAACTTTCCATCTCTCATAGCTTGGAATAGCTCTAAGTTTTCTTCTACTGAGCGGTCCCTATGCGGGCTGTTTTTTCCTGGTTCTGTCAATGTTCCTCTATACTCACGAATTTGGTCTGCATTTAAATCATCTACATAAGCAAGACCTTTTTTAATCAGTAGGATGGCACGGTTGTACATCTCCTCGAAATAATCAGATGCAAAAAACAAGTTATCCCATTTGTAACCAAGCCATTCTACATCTTCCTTAATTGCATTTACATATTCAATATCTTCCTTCAAAGGGTTTGTGTCATCAAAGCGCAAGTTTGTTTTCCCTTTAAATTCATCTGCCAGTCCAAAATTAATGAAGATTGACTTGGCATGACCGATATGCAAATAGCCGTTCGGCTCTGGAGGGAAACGAGTGATGACAGTATCGTGTTTGCCTGTCTCCAAATCTTCCTTCATAATATTTTTAATAAAGTTTGAATTGTTCTCCACTATATGGCCACCTTTCTTTTATGTATAAAGATAAATGTGCTAAGTTTTACCATTTAGCACATTTTGCAGAAATGATATAGCAAAAAGATTTCTTCTTTTAATTATATCAATAATATATCCAAATTTTTATTATAAACTTCCTAGTTAAGAAACGAAAGTCCTAGAATTGTTCTTTTTAGGTGGAAAATAGAAGTTTCTGTTAAAAAAAGAACCGGATAGCAGCCATCAGGAACACACCTGCAAGCACTGTAGTAAGCAAGCTTTTCGTAAATAATGCTATCAGAAGTGTTGGAATGGAAGCAGCCAATACAGTCCAGTCTACATGTAATCCACCACTGGAAGAGGATAAAAGATTTTCTACAATTAAACCTGTGAAAATACAAACTGGCAAATAGGAAAGCCATTTTTCTACAGGCTCAGGAACAGTGAAATTCCTTACGAGTATAAATGGCAAAACTCTCGGAATGATTGTTACTACCATGCAGGCAAGCAAAAGCAGGAGATATTCACTTGTCATTATTTGTCACCACCCCAACTGTTGCTGTTATAATTGTTGCTACGATGACGGCAAGACTGCTCGACATAACTGCTGACAGGAGCACCATTAACACTACCATTACTATTATCAGAAATAGATAGTGCCTTAGTTTGGAAGCCTGAACTGTTTGAAGCTGAAGAATCAGCAAGGCAATAAACATAGCAGTCAAGGCATAATCAAGTCCAAAAATCTCAGGATCAGGGAACCATTTGCCTGCATATGCGCCGACAGTACAGGAAATAATCCAAACTGTATAGGCTGTAATATTTAGACCATTCATCCACCGGTCTGTTATCGGGATATTTTTAGCAATCTTTGTAATGGCAACACCAAAGGACTCATCTGTTACAAGACTGCCAATACCGATGTTTTTCAATAAAGAATATTGTGTAAATTTAGGTGCTAGTGCAGAGCTGAGCAGTAAATGTCTTAAGTTAACAATAAACGTTGTCAGCACAATCGCACTAGTTGGACTGCCTGCAGCAATCATCGCACAGATAATAAACTGCGCCGAACCAGCATAAACAAGCAGAGACATGAAAAATACAGCCGCTATGCTTAAACCGGAAGAGACACCAACCACACCCATCGCTAAGCCAATACTAATATATCCCAGCAATGTGGGAATGCAGTCCTTTACCCCATCTAAAAAGGAAAAGGAGTTTGCTTCCTTCTCTACGTAAATTTTTGAAGATTCCAGGATGATACCCTCCTACGTTGTTTAATATATTATATGAATGTATGTTATAATGTACAGTATATAAAAGCTAGAATCATAAATCAATGAAAATTTAAGGAGCGTATAATGGAATCTATTACAAATGTTATTGGGCAAAATCTTGAAAACCTGCGCAAAACAAGAGGTTATAGTCTGGATAAAGCAGCAGAGCTGACAGGTGTCAGCAAAGCAATGCTAGCCCAAATAGAAAAGGGGAAATCAAATCCGACTGTTTCAACATTATGGAAAATCGCAATGGGGCTGCAAGTTTCATTTTCTTATTTCATGACGGAAAATACAACGACTGTAAAGAAGGTGTTATTTAAGGAGATTGAGCCGTTTCGAGATGATGCAAATCAATATCGGCTGTTTTCACTGTTCCCGTTTCATCCTGAGAAGAAATTTGAAGTCTACACTGTTGAAATGGATGGAAAGACAGAGCATTTTTCGGAAAAGCATGCAGGGGAGGAGTATGTGATTGTTGGAGAGGGAAGTGTTGCTGTCGTTATTGGTGATGACAAATACTATCTTGAAAAAGGGGATGCCCTTTCCTTTACATCTAATCGAGATCATCTGTACATTAATACTGGAGAAACCTTGGCGACACTTTTCGTTCTCATTTATTATCCGGAATAAAAAAAGAACCATTCTCCAAATCGCCGGATGAATGGCTCTTTTTATGTTTTTTCGCTTTACTGGACAGCAGTTCAGCTTTTGTTTTTGTTGTTTTTGTCATATGGTTGATGGTGCTCCAGCCTCCTCTTTTAATAGCAGGGTTGAATCCGGTTTCTCGGAGCTGTTTTTCCCGTCTTTTTTTTGCAGCAGATTTAGCCATTTTTTAAATTCCTCCAATAAATAGAATAGGTATACTCTTAAAGCTTTAGCCTTGCTTTTAGAGTATACCTATTATTATATACATTTTCTTATGAAAGATGCTAAGTTAGGTTATGACATGGATTGTTTTGCATATTTTGGATGGCGGTGCAGCATTGTTATTAAGAAAATGCCGCATATTAGCAGCAGGCTGCTTGTTGTAAAGAAAACAGCTGAAAAGCCGTAATGTGCTGCTATCAATCCGCCGAAGGTTGGTCCAATCACATTTCCAAGGAAGCGCAGGCTTGTTTCGTATCCCATCACTTCGCCCTGCATAGTAATCGGAACCTCCTGCCTTATATAGGCTATCCTTACTGGTATAAGTCCGCCAATGGATACGCCGAGAATAAAGCGGATAATCAACAGCTGCCAATATTCATGAACAAATCCGCCTGGCAAGTAGACTAATCCTGCTATAAATAACAAGATGACAAGTATCTTTAGATAGCCGTTACGATCACCAATTTCTCCCCATTTTCGAGCCATCAGCAAGTTTCCTAACCCAGCTGCTGAAAAGGCGATGCCGGAAAATAAGGCGATGCTCTCTGGACCGTGCAGCTTACTTACATATAAAGAGAGGATCGGCTGAATGCTGAAATGGGCAATCTGAATAACAGCAGATATTAGCAGTACTGTAATAAATATTGGGTTTTTTAGTATATAGGCCAGCACCTCTTTTGACGAATAGTGCTTTTTGATGCCATCCTTCACAGGAAGGATGAATTCCTTTGTGGTGAAGACCAAGATAACGGACAGAAGGATAGCAAAAGAAGTATATCGGAAGGTTGCAGAGTAACCGAAGCTGTCAGCAATTGCTCCTCCAAGCAAAGGACCGATGAGGGAGCCTGTAATACTTCCGGTCTGCAAGGTGCCGAGAACCTTTCCAGCCGTTTTTTTAGGAGTTTGTGTAGCGATAAATGCCTGTGACATCGGAATAAAACCTGTAAAGAAGCCTGTGAAAAAGCGGAGTGCGAATAACTGCCATACGGAAGTGACAAAGCTCATTAGAAAGATGGAGAGTCCGAGACCGAAACCTAACGCAATTAAGATTTTCTTTCTGCCATACTTATCCCCAATCTTTCCCCAAATAGGAGAAAATAAAAAAGCGGCAATGAAGGTGACTGAAAAACAGAGACCTGACCAATGTTGAACATATTCCTCTGAGAAATTTCCCATTGACTCAATATAAAGAGATAAAAAAGGTAACACCATTGTCATGCTGCCGCTAATAAAAAAGTTAGCGAACCACATGATTGTTAAATTTCGTTTTGAATACTGTTGATAATCGTCCAAAAATAACACTTCTTTCCGAAAACATTTCGTTTTTCTAAATATTATCTTAACGCAATTCATACAAACAAGGAAGCCTTTAGCTTTACAAAAATATCGGAAATGTGCTAGTTCATTTTATTTTTTTAAGAATATTCAGCATTTGTATTCCTTAAAAGAACAAATGTATTTTACGAGAAGAAAACACTTGCTTCTTTAGTGCAAAAAAGCAATAATATGTTTAGTATTAATAATGGAAAATTTAAAAAATACCCTTAAGCGAGATGTTCCGCTGTTTATGGGAATGATAGCGAGGGAATTGACCAGCATAAACAATATACTTGATTCAATGGGAGATGGCGGCATGAAGGTAGTTAAGTTTGGGGGAAGCTCATTAGCTTCAGGACAGCAACTGGAAAAGGTACTGCAAATCATTAAGGCAGATAATGAGCGCAGAGTTGTTGTAGTGTCTGCCCCAGGGAAAAGAAATAATGAGGATACAAAAGTGACAGATTTGCTTATCAGCTGCGGTGAGAAGGTTTTGTCAGGCAAGGATCCAGGCGAAGAGGTAGAACAGATTATCGAAAGGTATGCAGATATTGCCAGAGAGCTTGACCTTTCCAGTGACATCATCACACAGATTAAGGGAGATTTCCTGGAGCTGTTAGCAGGTAGCACAGAAAATGCCCATTCCTTTATGGAAGCAGTAAAGGCGAGCGGGGAAGATAACAATGCTAAATTGGTTGCGAATTTCTTAACAGCAAGAGGCTTAAAAGCAGTATATGTAAATCCAAAGGAAGCAGGGCTAATCGTGACAGATGAGCCAGGTAATGCCCAAGTGCTGCCAGAGTCTTATGACCGCTTATATTCGCTGCGTGACTATAATGACATTATTGTGTTTCCAGGATTTTTCGGATACAGCACGTCTGGTGAGGTTGTCACATTCTCAAGGAGCGGCTCTGATATAACTGGTGCAATCTTGGCAAATGGCCTCAAGGCTTCTGTATATGAGAACTTCACAGATGTAGATGCAGTCTACTCCGTAAATCCAGCTATTGTGGCTCAGCCAAAGGAAATCAGTGTCCTTACATATCGGGAGATGAGGGAGCTTTCTTATGCCGGCTTTTCTGTCTTCCATGCAGAAGCTTTAATTCCTGCTTATCGTGCGGGAATTCCGGTTCATGTAAAGAATACGAATAATCCTGCCGTTCCTGGTACAAAGATTGCAGCAAAGCGGGATAATGATAATGGACCTGTAGTAGGAATTGCGAATGATAAAGGTTTTTGCTCCATCTATATCAGCAAGTATTTAATGAATAAAGAGATTGGCTTTGCTAGAAGAGTTCTCTCTATTCTTGAGGAATATGGAATCTCTTATGAACATATGCCTTCAGGTATTGATGATTTGACAATCATTTTGCGTCAAGACCAGCTGCTCCATGTGAATGAATCAGAGCTGCTTGACCGGATAAAGGAAGAACTGCATGCTGAAGAAGCTGTCATTGAGCATAATCTGTCATTAATTATGGTGGTTGGAGAAGGAATGCGCCATAATGTCGGAACAACATCGCGGGCAGCGGCAGCGCTGGCACAGGCAGGAGTTAATATAGAAATGATTAACCAAGGTTCGTCTGAAGTCAGCATGATGTTTGGCGTAAAAGAGCATTTTGCCAAGAAGGCTGTGAAAGCATTATACGAAGAGTTTTTTCAATAAAATTTACACCTGCTGCTTTTATTAGCGGCAGGTTTTTTGTTTGCTCTTAAGTTTTGATGATTTGGAGTAGGACAAACAAATTGTGAGAAAAAAATTTAAGTTGAGATGAGTGTTAGATTTTCTGACATAAATTTAGTTTATAGTAGAAAATGAAAGCGGAAACAATGTTGTGGTAGGTAGAACGGGGGAAAAATAAGTGCAAATACAATAATTAACTATTAATTCTGTTTATTATGATAATTAAAAAAACTTAGTATACTATTCCGAAAATTGAAGTTAATTTATAAGAAATAGAATACTTGCTAGGAAAAAGAAAGGAGGAATTCGCTAATATTACCAGTAATAGAGAGTGGCAACTCAACTAGAAAAGAGTGAATAAATATACTTTTTAATTTGTAATTATTAAAACCTCAAAAAACCTTTTGGAAAGATGTAATTAAAATTCTTCATTATATTAGGAGGGAACGTATGTTACAAAAATGGCATGAAGAGCTGGAAACAATGTTCGATCAGATGGTGGAGTGGAGAAGACATATGCATCAGTATCCTGAGCTGTCATTCCAGGAGGTTGAAACTCCAAAGATGATTGCAGATATCCTTGAGGGATTCGGAATAGAAGTGAGGCGCAATGTTGGGGGCAGAGGTGTAGTAGGAAAAATCTATGGAGCGAAACCAGGGAAAACGATTGCCTTGAGGGCAGACTTTGATGCATTGCCAATTCAGGATGAGAAGGAAGTGCCTTATAAGTCAAAGGTCGCTGGTGTAATGCATGCTTGCGGGCATGACGGCCATACTGCCACATTGCTTGCCGTTGCAAAGGTACTGCAGGATAACAAGGAAAACATCGCCGGTAATATAGTGCTTTTACATCAGCATGCAGAGGAGCTGTCACCAGGCGGTGCAAAGGCAATGATTGAAGATGACTGCCTTGCAGGAGTTGATGTAGTATTCGGAGCACATCTATCCAGTTTAAGTGAGTTAGGCAAGTATTATTGCAAGCCAGGCTATTCCCAGGCTGCAGCAGATGCATTTGAAATCACAGTAAGCGGAAAAGGCGGACACGGTTCATCGCCACATGAAACGGTCGATGCTATCGCTGTCGGCACAGCTCTTGTTACACAACTGCAGTTCATTGCAAGCCGCAGAGTAGATCCACTGAACCCTGTTGTACTGTCAATCGGTTCCTTCCACAGCGGCAATGCTAAAAATGTTATTGCTTCAAAGGCAACATTGACTGGAACAGTAAGAACACTCGATAAAGACTTACGTGTATTTATGGAAGAGGAAATACGCTTAATGGCAGAGAGTGTTTGTGAAAGCATGCAAGCATCTTGTGAAGTGAATTACATAAAAGGATATCCTGCCGTTTATAATCATGAAGAGGAAGTGGCTGTTTTTGAGAAGGTGATTGCAGACAGCCTAGATAAGGAAATGGTCGTTCGATCTTTGCCAATTATGGGAGCAGAGGACTTCTCCTATTATCTGCTAGAAAAACCAGGCATGTTCTTCCATACTGGTGCAAGAATAGAAGAGGCACAAAGCTATCCGCACCACCATCCAATGTTTGATTTTGATGAGAGAGCCATGATAAATGCCGGCAAAGCTTTCTTGAGTATTGTAGAGCACTATGTTGCTATTAAGTCACAAGAGGAAGTGGCGGAAACTGTTCTTTAAGATTTGTAGTCAAGCTGATAATTTAAATAGTGGATGGGAGAGATGCTGCAATGTTAAGCAAATGGTGTGAAGAAATTGAAGCGATGTATAGCAAAATGGTGGAGTGGAGACGTCATTTTCATGAAAATCCCGAGCTTTCCTTTCAAGAAGTAAACACTAGCAAAATGATCGGTGATTTACTTGAGAGCTTCGGAATTGAAATAAGAAGAAATGTTGGCGGAAATGGGGTTGTTGGAAAAATTCGCGGGGCGAAACCGGGGAAAACCATTGCTTTGAGAGCTGACTTCGATGCATTGCCAATTCAAGATGAGAAGGATGTTCCCTTTAAATCGAAGGTAGACGGAATCATGCATGCATGCGGACATGATGGTCATACAGCCACATTGCTGGCAGTGGCAAAGGTGCTGAATGACAATAAGGAAAGTCTTGCAGGCAATATTGTGCTTTTACATCAGCATGCAGAAGAGCTTCCGCCAGGTGGAGCTATTGCCATGATAGAGGATGGATGTCTTGATGGAGTAGATGTTGTGTTTGGGGCACATCTTGCTTCAGGAAATGCGCTTGGAGAAGTGCTATATGGAGTCGGACCTGCTTCTGCTGCAAGTGATACCTTTGAATTGAAGATTCAGGGCAAAGGCGGACATGGAGCTTCTCCGCACCAAACAATTGATTCTATTGCAATTGGAGCGCAGATTGCTAACCAATTAAAGCATATTGTCAGCCGCCGTGTTAATCCGCAAAAACCTGCTGTTATCTCAATCGGCTCCTTCCATGCAGGTAATGCTGGGAATGTCATTGCAGACACTGCAGAAATAACTGGCACAGTCCGTACTTTTGACGAAGATGTTCGTGACCTTATTGAAAAAGAAATGGATGAACTGATTAGCGGTGTTTGCAAGGCATTTCATGCAACCTATGAATTTGATTATTCAAGAGGCTATCCTTCCACTGTGAATACACAGGAAGAAACAGATATTCTTGTAGAGTGCATTACAGCTAATTTACCAGATCAGAAGCTAGTGGAAATCGTGAAGCCAGGAATGGGCGGAGAGGATTTTGCTTATTATCTTCAACACAGACCAGGCTCATTCTTTTCTGTCGGTGCTAGAAACGAAGAAATCGGTGCTGTTTATCCTCATCACCATCCAATGTTTACATTTGATGAGAGAGCAATGCTTCATACAGCAAAAATTTTCTTGAGTCTAGTAGATTATTATCTGAATCCTGAAAAGGCTGATGCATTAGTAGAATCAACCACTATTTAACTGAAATTCAACTGGAGGGGGAAGAATGGGGAACAATATTTTAGAAGTGGATAAACTGCAAACGGCTTTTAAAACAGATAAGGGGGAAGTCATTTCTGTCGAAGAAGTGACTTTCCAGCTAGAGCCTGGTGAGACAATCGGGATTGTCGGTGAATCAGGCTGCGGTAAGAGTGTTACTTCTTTATCTATCATGAGACTTCTCGGAACACACGGCTTCATAAAAAAGGGCTCTGTAAAGCTGAATGGCAAAGATTTAACACAAATTTCAGAGGCTGATATGAGAAAGGTGCGCGGAAACGAAATTTCCATGATCTTTCAGGAGCCGATGACCTCCTTAAATCCGGTATTCACAATCGGAAACCAAATGGTTGAATTGATTCGTCTGCATATGGAATACAATGCGAAAGAGGCAAAAAGCTATGCAGTAGAAATGCTTCAAAAGGTTGGGATACCGAGAGCAGAAGTAATTATTGATGAATACCCCCATGCTCTATCGGGCGGAATGAGACAGCGGGTCATGATTGCGATGGCATTATCCTGCAAGCCAAAGCTGTTGATTGCAGATGAGCCGACAACAGCCCTTGATGTCACAATTCAAGCGCAAATACTGGAACTAATGAAAAGCTTAAAAAAGGAATCGAACACTTCCATTATGATGATCACACATGATTTGGGCGTTATTGCTGAAATGGCTGATAAGGTGATTGTTATGTATGCCGGCCAGGTGGTGGAGGAAGCGGATGTATTTACATTATTCGATGAACCGAAGCATCCATATACAAAAGGTTTAATCGATTCCATCCCTCATTTAGAATACGATTCAGATGAGAAGCTGTATTCTATCCCTGGGTCTGTACCGACATTGCAGCAAATGCCAAAGGGCTGCCGTTTTCATACAAGATGTCCTTATGCAATGGAAAAATGCATTGCAGAAAGACCTCCCCATGTAGAGGTTGATGGCAAGAGTGAGCATAAAGTAAGATGCTGGCTTTATGATGAGGCAGGCAGCAAGACAAGCACACATACTAGTGGAAGTGAGGTAAATGTATGAGTAAGATAACTTTACCTGAAAAAGACGGAATATTAGGACAATTATCCGATCCGTTGTTAGAGATTAGAAACCTCAAAAAATATTACCCAATTAAAAAAGGTGTGCTGTCGAAAACAGTCGGTCATGTAAAGGCTGTTGATGGGCTGGATTTCTCCATCTATCCTGGTGAAACCATCTCCCTAGTTGGTGAATCGGGATGCGGTAAATCAACGACAGGAAGAGCAATTGTTAAGCTGGACCCTCCGACAGATGGGAGTGTGCTGTTCGAAGGAAAAGATATGGCAGATTTAAGCAAAGGGGAATTGCGAAAAATCCGCACTCAAATGCAAATAATTTTCCAGGACCCTTATTCCTCCCTTAATCCGCGCAAAAGAATCGGCGATCTTTTAGCGGAGCCGCTGTTGGCACATAAATTAGCTTCAAAGGAAGAGGTGAACAAGAAGGTAGATCAGATGCTTGAGACAGTGGGATTAACTAAGTTCCATAAGGGGAGATATCCTCATGAGTTCTCAGGTGGCCAGCGGCAAAGGATTGGTATCGCAAGGGCACTGATGCTGAATCCAAAATTGATTGTTTGTGATGAGCCTGTATCTGCACTTGATGTTTCTATCCAGGCACAGGTGCTGAATCTGCTCAAGGACTTACAGAAGGAGTTCAATTTAACTTACCTTTTCATTGCCCATGGCCTTGGTGCAGTCAAATATATCAGTGACAGAATTGCGGTTATGTACTTAGGGAAAATCGTTGAGCTCGGCAAAACCGGTGATATCTTTGCAAGGCCAAAGCATCCGTATACACAAGCGTTGTTAAGCGCCTACCCGATTCCAAATCCGCATTTGCGGGATAGAGAGCGGATTGTGGTGGAAGGAGATGTACCGAGTCCGGCTAATCCTCCAAAGGGGTGCAGATTTCATACGAGATGTCCGTTTGCGGCTAATATTTGCAGAGAGCAGGAGCCTGTTTTGAGCGGAGACAGCCATACGGTTGCCTGTCATTTTCCACTATCATAACAAAGGGAGGGAGCTCATAAATGCTACAGTACATTATCCGAAGAATATTAATTGCCATTCCAGTATTGTTTGGGGTGACGGTATTTAACTTTGTCATCATTAATATGGCACCCGGAAACCCTGTTGACATGTACCTCAATCCAGATGCAACAGAAGCGGATGCAGAAGCAAAGAAGGAGGCGCTCGGACTTAATGATCCTATCTATGTCCAATACTTCCGCTGGCTTAGCAATCTGCTTCACGGAGATTTTGGTTTTTCTTATACAACCTATGAACCAGTGCTCGATCTTATTTTAACAAGAGTGGGGCCAACGCTTCTCCTCATGGGGGCAGCACTTGTCATTGCCTATATTATTGCTATTCCGATTGGGATTCTCAGTGCGACAAGACAGTATTCTTGGATTGATTATTTAACGACAACATTTTCCTTTTTAGGTGTTTCCATCCCAAGCTTTTTTCTAGGACTCGGAGCGATTTATGTGTTTGCGTTAGTGCTAGGTGTCCTCCCTACAGGTGGAATGTTTACACTTGGAAGTGACGGAGGCTTTATGGATACACTCGTTCACCTCTTGCTGCCGGCACTCATATTAGGAACAGGGATAGCAGGCAGTACAGTCCGATACGTTCGAAGCAGCATGCTTGAGGTGCTGGGACAGGATTATTTAAGAACAGCCAGAGCAAAAGGGCTTAAGGAGTTCATTGTCACAAATAAACACGCTTTGAAAAATGCCCTTATTCCAATAATCACGATTATAGGTATGGAAATACCAGTGTTAATAGGTGGTGCAGTTGTAACAGAACAGATCTTCCAGTGGCCCGGGTTAGGACAATTGACAATCCAGTCAATCAGCTCCAGAGATTATCCGACATTAATGGCGATAAACTTCCTGGCTGCTTTTGCTGTACTGTTCTCCAATCTGCTCACAGATATTCTTTATTCTGTCGTCGATCCGCGCATCAAATATAGCTAAGGGGGGAGGAATTAGGATGAGTATACCAAATGTAAAGCTCGATACAGAGCTGCCAATCAATCAGCTGCCAGTTGCAGTCAAAGAGGAGCTTGGCAATGAAGAAAGCTATCTAAAGCTAATTACGAAACGATTTTTTAAACATAAGCTGGCTGTTGTCGGTTTAATCATTTTCAGTTTCATTGTGCTTTTAGCAATATTTGCTCCGCTGATTGCCCCGCATAATCCTTATGCTGTTGAAGGGGAATTCGCTGCGGCACCAAGCGCTGAACATATTCTTGGGACAGATGAAGTAGGCAGAGATTTATTTAGCCGATTGATATATGCTGCCAGAGTTTCTCTTTCAGTAGGCGTCGGTGCTGTTGTTATCTATGTAGCCATCGGTACTATTTTAGGTGCGATAGCTGGATACTTTGGAAAATGGGTAGATATGGTCATTATGCGTATTACAGATGTCTTCATGTCGTTCCCTTATTTGATGGTCATTCTAGTTTTGGTAAGCATCATGGGGCCAAAGCTCATTAATGTTATTCTGGTTTTAGGCTTGCTTGGTTGGCCGTCGATTGCACGGCTTGTTAGGGGGAGCGTCCTTTCCATTAAGGAGATGGACTATGTGAAGGCAGGTGTTGCTCTAGGTTTTTCTACACCAAAAATTGTTTTTCAGCATATCTTGCCAAACTGTATTGCCCCAATTTTAGTAAATGCAACCTTCGGGATTGCTTCGGCAATTATTATGGAAGCTTCTTTAAGCTTTCTCGGCATGGGTGTTCAGCCACCTACAGCGAGCTGGGGGAATATGCTGACAGAAGCACAATCAATAACGGTATTGGCATCACAGCCATGGCTTTGGATTCCACCGGGCATTATGATTTTGCTTTCCGTGCTTTCCATTAACTTTATGGGCGACGGACTGCGAGATGCAATGGACCCAAAAAGCCTGAAGTAAGTGATGGGAATATATATTCACAGTCTAAAGATAAATGGGGGAAAACAGATGAAGAATGTATTCAGAAAAGGATTAGGCTTAATTGCGATTGCAGTCCTGCTTTTATTGTCAGCATGTTCAGGTGCAGCAAACAGCGGCACGAATGCAGGGGGCTCCAAAGACAACACGATGTATATCGGACTAGTAAATGCTCCAGTCAGCTTCAACCCTATTAACTCATCTGATATTGCTGCTTCATGGCTTGAAAAATTCATGTTTGATACGTTTTTAGAAATGACTGGGCCGCTGGAATTCACTCCTAAGCTTGCAGATTCATTTGAAACAGAAGACAATCAAACATTCACCATTAAGCTGAATGATAAAGCAGAATGGTCTGACGGAACGCCAGTAACAGCAAATGATGTTGCGTTCACGATGAATCTTGTGGCAAACCCTAAAACAGAAACAGCAATCGGCACATATTTGACAATCATTGACGGATTGACCGAAAACGGCAAGTTCCCAGATGGTGTTACAGAAATTCCTTCCTTAACAATTGTTGATGATAAAACAATCCAATTTAAGACAAAAACACCAGTAGATCCAAACATGGTTAAAGAACAGCTTGGCTCTAAATTTATGATTCTTCCAGAGCATGTTTTAAAAGATGTAGCTCCAGAAGACTTGCAGAAGGATCCTTTCATGCAAAAACCGACAGTAACAAATGGGCCGTTTAAATTCGTAAAATATGCGAAGGACCAATATGTGGAGTATGAAAAGAATGACAACTACTATTTAGGTGAAGTAGAGCTTGATAAAATGTTCGTTAAGATTATGCCTGCAGCAAACCTTGTTGCACAGCTTCAAACAGGTGAGATTAATATGAATGCTGCCGGCGGTATCGGCAAGATTGCTGTACAGGATTTCGATACAGTGAAGGGCTTTGAAAATGTAACAACAAAAACAGATAAAACATATGGCTATCAAAATATGATGTTCAACACAGAAAAAATTACTGATCAAAAAGTCCGCCAAGCAATTGCTTATGCGATTGACAGGGAGAAAATAGTTGATCAGCTGTTGAAGGGTGAAGGAGAGATTGTTGATGGACCATATACATCAATTAGCCCTTACTTGGATAAGGATTTAGCAACATACACATATGACCCAGAAAAGGCAAAACAATTGTTAGAGGAAGCTGGATGGGATTTCAACAAAACAATTGATTTTGTTGTACCGATTGGCAATAAAGTTCGTGAGCAGTCTGCTGATATCATTGCCCAAAACTTAGAGGCAATCGGCTTGAAACTCAATACAACAACTTATGATTTCCCGACAATTATGTCAAAAGCAAAAGCAGGCGAATTTGATTTGCTGCTTATGGGATTCACGAATACAATCGATCCTGATGTGACTACTGTTTATGGTAGCGGCGCTACAAGCAACTATACTAACTACAGCAACCCTGAAGTTGATAAGCTGCTTCTAGCAGGAAAACAAGAGCCTGATACAGAAAAGCGTAAAGAAATTTACAATCAGCTTCAGGCAATCTGGAGCGAGGAATTGCCAGTCTTCACCCTTTATTCCGATTTTGATTTTGGAGCAGTATCAAAAGATGTTGCTGTCGGAGAACCGAAAGTATTTGGCTTCCATAATGAGATGTATAAATGGTCACTGACAGGAGCAGAATAATAAAAAATTAATTTAAATTTAAGGCGGGGGCTGTAGAATAATTCTACAGCCTTTTTACCGTAAACTTAGCGGAGCTGCTCCTGCCTAAAAAAGTGCTGAGATAGGTATAAACTTATGTTTTCTATTTTGGGGAAAAGAGGTATGATAATAGCAATATTTAGTTTTCCTAAAGAATTTAAAAACGGTTACATTGTTTATACAAAAGGCGGGAGGAGAAACATGGCAAAAATATTCAAAAGACTTCGGACATATCAAGTCAGCATCGCTGTTGCATTAGTTCTGATGCTGACAGAACTTGCAGTAGAGCTTGTCCAGCCTCTTATTATGGCAAAGATTATCGATGATGGATTGGCACATCAAAATACGGACACTGTTATTTTTTGGGGAAGCATTCTTGTCGGTATTTCCCTGCTTGCCTTTGCAGCAGGAATTATCAACACATTTTATTCAGCCCATGTCAGCCAGAACTTCGGCTACAGCCTCCGCAAAGAGCTCTATTCAATCATTCAATACTTTACATTTGCCAACAGCAGCAAGTTTTCCAGTTCTTCCTTAATAACAAGGCTGATAAACGATATTACACAGCTGCAAAATATGATTTTTATGAGCTTGCGTTTCCTTCTCCGTTCTCCCTTATTAATAGTCGGCGGAATCATCATGTCCTTTGCTGTCAACGCCAGGCTTGCTTTAATACTTGCAGTGACTATTCCTGTTATCATCCTGATGTTTATATGGGTAATCCGCAAAGGCGGGAGGCTGTTTAAGAAAGTACAGAGTAAATTAGATTTCGTGAACAATGTAATGCTTGAAAACTTAACCGCCGTTAAGCTGATAAAGGCATATACTCGAAAGCGATTTGAGAACGATCGGTTTACTGTTGCCAGTGATGATTTAAAACAAAGCACAGAAAAAGCGTTGCGTGTAATGGAAATCACTGTTCCGCTCTTGCTGTTTATCATGAATCTCTGTATAATTGCCATCCTTTGGCTGGGATCAGGCCAAATAGCTGCTGGTGAGACACAGGTGGGGGATGTTGTTGCCATTATCAACTACTCATTAAGAATTACCTCTTCTCTATCTGTCATCACAATGCTCATAATGGTGATTTCCCGCTGTAAGGCATCAGCTGACAGGCTGCAGGAGGTTTTTGAGATGGAAGAAAAGGACAATGATAAAGCGAATCCTTCTCAGCAGCAAAAGAAAATTACCGGAAAATTAACATTCCGAGATATTGCCTTTGCTTATCCGAATACAAAAGTAAATGTACTGGAGAAAATCAGCTTCACTGTACAGCCCAATGAGGTCATTGCTGTCATGGGAATTACCGGAGCAGGAAAAACATCATTATTTCAGTTAATACCAAGACTCTTTGAACCGACTAAGGGTGCTGTTTATATGGATGACACAGATATCACTGATTATGATCTTGATTCCTTGAGAAAGCAGATTGGCTATGTGCCGCAAGTTTCCTTATTGTTTACAGGAACAATAAAGGAAAATATCATGTGGGGAAACCCTTTTGCTTCTGATGAGATGATAGTAAAGGCGGCTAAAGATGCACAAATACACGAGACAATTATGAAGCTGCCGAAGAAATATGAGACAAGAATTGGCCAAAAAGGCATTAATTTGTCTGGCGGACAAAGGCAAAGACTGTCTATTGCAAGGGCACTCGTAAGAAATCCTAAAATATTGCTTTTGGACGACAGCACAAGTGCGTTAGATTTGCAGACAGAAAAAGAGCTGCTTCAGGCAATCTCCACATATAATGCGACTGTACTTTTAATTACTCAAAAAATTTCAACAGCACGAAAGGCAAATCGAATTCTTCTGATGGAGGAAGGGAAAATTCTTGCCTATGCCCATCATGAACAGCTGTTGAAAGAAAACAAACTTTACCAGCAAATAGTTGAGTCACAGTTAGGGAAGGAGGAGGCTAGTCATGTTTAAGACCCTGACCGATGCTTTTTTGTATCCTAAGCCGGAAATAGGTAGGAAGGCTACAAAGAAAAAGGCGATGACAAAACCCCGAAACATGAGCAGAACCCTGTATCGTTTATGGCAGTACATGGCTGTCCAGAAAGGCCTACTCTTTGTTGTGCTGTTTCTTGTAGCCGCAAGCTGCTTGTTAGGTTTATTAGGACCTTATCTTGTCGGTAAATCAATCGATCAATATATTGTAAACAAAGAATTTACCGGGCTTGGCACGATGCTGCTTATACTCGGGGTCATCTACTTCTTTTATTCTGCCAGCCTATTTTTGCAGAACTATTGGATGATTGGCATATCCCAGTCAACGGTGTACAGACTTCGCACTGACCTTTTTGCGCAGTTTCACCAGCTGCCGATTGCCTATTTTGATAAAAGACAGCATGGAGAGCTGATGAGCAGGGTGACAAATGATATTGAGAATGTCAGCTCCACACTCAACAGCTCTGTTATCCAAATATTTTCGAGTATTCTAACACTGATTGGAACGGTCTCCATCATGCTCTGGCTCAGTCCTCTCCTCACCGTACTGAGTTTAACGATAATACCTGTTATGTATTTTGGGATGAAATGGATAACGGCAAGAACAGGAGTGCTCTTTAAGGAACAGCAGAATAAATTAGGGAATCTAAACGGTTTTATTGAGGAATCCATTTCAGGCCAGCGAATTGTTAAAACCTTTTCCCTAGAAGACAGGATGATTAGTGACCTTGTTGATAAAAGTGAAAACTTAAAAAATGTTAGCTATTGGGCCCAAGTTTATTCTGGCTTTATTCCAAAGCTGATGAACATGCTCAATAATATCAGTTTTGCACTGATTGTCGGTGTCGGCGGACTAATCATTTTAAAAACAGGAAACATTTCTATCGGAGTTATCGTCATATTTGTTGAATACTCACGGCAGTTCACCCGCCCTCTGAATGATCTTTCCAATCAGTTCAACACATTATTATCTGCAATAGCTGGGGCGGAAAGAGTATTTGAAGTGCTTGATGAACAGAAAGAGGAGAAGGATGAAAACACAGCCTTTTCTCTTGAAGCTGTAAAGGGTGATGTTGTTTTTTCAAATGTGTCTTTTGCTTATGAAGAAGATAAAGGCATTTTGAATGGTGTTTCTTTCCATGCTAAACAAGGTGAAACGATTGCCCTTGTCGGTCCTACTGGAGCAGGAAAAACGACGGTCATTAACCTTCTGTCGCGATTTTATGATGCCACAGAAGGTACAGTCAAACTCGATGGCTATGACCTTACCACTATTAAACGAGAGAGCCTACGCTCCCATATGGGCTTTGTTCTCCAGGATGCTTATTTATTTTCAGGGACAATTAGAGAAAATATTCGTTATGGAAGGCTGGATGCAACCGATAAAGAGATAGAGGAAGCAGCCATGCTTGCAAATGCCCACAGCTTTATCAATAGTCTGCCGGACGGATACGACACGGTTTTGGCAGCAGATGGGAACAGCATCAGCCAAGGACAAAAACAGCTGTTGTCAATTGCTAGAGCAATCCTTGCTGACCCTAAAATACTTATACTTGATGAGGCAACGAGCAGTATTGATACAATAACTGAATTGAAAATTCAAGAAGCGCTGCAGGTGCTGATGAAGGAGAAAACCTCCTTTGTTGTTGCTCATCGATTGAACACAATAAAGCATGCCGATTGTATACTAGTGCTTAATAATGGTGAGATCATTGAAAAAGGGTCGCATGATGAGTTATTGCTAAAAAAAGGCTTTTATTATCGACTGAACCAGAACCAGTTTCAGACAAATTCTGGCGAAAATGGAGCTGAAGGTCTTTAAAATACCAAGAAAAGGGGAATTGACTGACCGGTCATTTTTCTCTATAATAAAGACAGGTGCCTGTCACCCTTAACATTTCGAAGAGGTGAATGGTTGAAATGAAAACAATCGATCAGATTATCGAACTTTTGAAGAATATTGGAGTCAATGCAGAAAAGGTTTATAGAAAACCAAAGGAGACTTATTGATTTATGGATCGCTCTAACAACAACGAATCACTGCTTTCTCTAAACGATTGGAGCTTAGACGACCTTTCAAATGAACTGATAGAGTGGAAAAACAATTTAATCGTCTATCGCTTTGCTTTAGAGGAAGTTAATACAAAACTGAAAATATTAAATGAAGAATTTCAATTTATCCACAATCACAATCCGATTGAACATATTAAATCACGAATTAAGGATCCGCGCGGGATTATGGTAAAACTTAACCGCAAAGGTCTCGACATTACAGTTGAAAATGCGAAAGAGCATATTCACGATATAGCTGGTGTACGAATTACCTGCTCTTTCATCTCTGATATTTATGACATTTATGAAATGCTGAAAAAACAAAGTGATATAAAAATCGTAGAAGTAAAAGATTATATTGAGAACCCAAAACCAAATGGTTATAAAAGTCTCCATTTAATTGTTAAAATTCCTGTGTTTTTGAGCAATGGAATGGAAGAAGTATATGTAGAGGTACAAATAAGAACAATAGCTATGGACTTCTGGGCAAGCCTTGAGCATAAAATTTATTATAAATTTGATAAAGGCATACCAAACCATTTGCTTGCAGAACTGAAAGAAGCAGCAGATGCGGCCCATGAACTCGACGTTAAAATGAAAAAGATTAAAGATAGAGTTGATATTTACCAAACAGTTGGAGATGCTCAAACCCTCGTCTAAATTAAAAAAGAAAGTCTGCATTTCTCAGCAGACTTTCTTTTTTTCTTAAACTGCTGTTTCGATGATTGCATATCTATTTTTACGAGAATAATTTATAATAAGGAGATGCTTTTGTATTTGAACCTTTAGATGTTCTAATAAACATAATCCTTATAACAAAAAGGAACAGTAAAAAGCAGCAGCTGCAATGAAAAAGGAGAATAAAATGAGTAACCAAACCCTTTTAAATAAGATGAAACCATTTATAGAAGAAAACTGGGCTAAACAAGGTTTTCAAAAACCAACAACTATTCAAGACAAGGCTATTCCGGAGATTTTAGATGGCAAGGACATCATCGCTGAATCGCCAACAGGTACGGGAAAAACATTGGCATACTTGCTGCCGGTATTAAATAAGATTAACGCAGAATCCAAGGCTATGCAGGCAGTAATATTGGCCTCTTCTCAGGAGTTGGTTATGCAAATTCTGGCTGAGGTTCAAAAATGGGGAGAGAACAGCGGTGTGAGATCTGCATCGTTCATTGGCGGAGCTAATGTAAAAAGGCAATTAGAAAAGCTGAAGAAAAATCCTCATCTTGCTATTTGCACACCTGGAAGGGCTTTGGAGCTTATTAAGCAAAAGAAGCTAAAAATGCATGAAGTAAGAACAATTGTCCTTGATGAGGCTGATCAGCTTCTCGTTCCAGAGCATATTGAATATGTACGCCAAATCATTAAAGCGACACAGAAAGAGGAAAGACAGGTTGTAATGTTCTCAGCAACGTTGACAGACAGAACAGAAGCGCTTGGCAAGGAACTGCTTTTAGATCCAGCAGTTATTCGAGTTAAAAAGGATACTACTATTGAAGCAGCAGATGTGCAGCATATATATTTTCAGGCAGAGCATCGAGACAAAATTAAACTGATGGAGAAAATCTCTCGTCTTGAAAATGCAAAGGTGCTTGTTTTTATTAAGGACATTGGAAATTTAGATGTGCTTCATGAAAAATTAGCCTTCAAGGAAATTAAAACGAGCAAGCTCCATAGTGATCTTAACAAGATGGACAGGCAAAAATATACAAGACTGTTCCGGTCTGGCAAAACGAGTATGCTGCTGGCAACAGATGTTGCAGCACGCGGGCTAGATATCCAAAATATAACCCATGTTGTGCATTTTGATTTTGCAAAAGATAAGACCCAATATATTCACCGTTCCGGCCGAACAGGACGATTCGGTAAAGAAGGTACAGTCATCAGCCTTGTAACAGAAAGAGAAGAACGGGAATTGAAGCAAATGCTGAAAGAATTAAAACTTCCCCTCAAACGCAAAGTATTTTATCAAGGTGAAATTACAGACGTACAATAAAATAATCAACTCAAATGCCGCTAAAAAATTAGCGGCATTTTTTTATTTTTATGCCTGCAAATTTTTACTACATAATATTGGAGAATTTTCACAAGATAAGACAAGAATAATATTTTGCAGGTGAATTAATATGGTTACATTTGTTTATTTATTGCTGATTGGCATGATGGGAAGCCTTACCCTGATTTTAGATATGTTCGTATTTCATGACAGCCTAAAGAATTGCTTTATGAACATATATAAGGCTGAAGTTGGAGCAGGAGCAATCACTATTGTCTTAACAGCAGGCTTTGGCTTTATCTGGTCTGTAGTGGTTGATTTCAGGAGGCTGAAAAAGAAGCTGCAGGGAAACAAAACCAATGCTTGAAACTATTTATGTTAAAAACTAAAGGAAGTGGAGTCCAATGCTCAAAGAGAACATTTCTTTAAGCCAATTAGCAGCATTAGTATTCAATTTTCAAATTGGCAGCTCCATTGTTTTCGGACTTGCATTAGACGCAAAAGAGGATGCATGGATTGCTCTCTTTATTGCATTTGGCTTTGGGATTTTCATCACTATGTTTTATTTATATTTAAGCTCACTGCTTCCTGGGAAAAATTTGTATGAGATGTTTGAGTACTGCTTTAAAAGACCGATAGCAATATGTATTAGCTTCGTGTACATCATTTATTTCTTGTACTATGCTTGCCGGATTATAAGAGACTTTGGAGAATTGATATCTGCGACGGTACTGCCGACCACTCCCATTGAATTCAGTACTTTTACACTGCTACTTGTGATAGGTTATGTGCTCTATTTAGGGATTGAGGTGCTGGCAAGGACATCTGAGATATTCACACCATATGCGATTATTTTTATGGTCCTATTAATTGTGTTTTTATATTCGGGGAAAAACCTGGATATGACAAATGTCAAACCTGTTTTAGGAGAAGGATTCAGCCCTTTATGGAAGGTGATTTTTCCTTATGAACTCGTACGTCCATATGGCCAGCTGCTTATTTTAACATTCATCCTTCCGAGTGTATCCAGATTAGATCAGAGCGCCAAAGTCGTAATGTCCAGCATGATTATTTCCAGCCTTTTGCTGATAGCATCATCTATGCTGATTATTCTGGCGTTAGGTCAAAATATTGCTCTTCGTTCTAATTTCCCGCTGTTGAGCGCTGCCCGTCTTATCTCTATTGGGGAATTCATTCAGCGGGTTGATGCAATCGTTGTTTTTACAATGGTGCTAGGGACATTAGTGAAAAGCTCTATTTACATATATGGAGGATTGAAGGGACTAGAGTATGTATTTTCGATTCCATTTCGCTTTTTTGCAATTCCCGTTTCATGTTTAATTTCACTATTCTCGATTTTTATTGCAAAAGGCTATTCCGATCATATTAACGAAGGACTGCTTTCCAATCCTTTCTTGCTGCATGTACCACTGCAGTTTGGGCTGCCTGCATTGTTATTAGTTATCCTGCTCTTTAAAAAATGGAGAGGGAAAAACAATGGCAAACAGATGAAGGAAAGGAATATGTAAAGTAACTTGCTGTGCAATAATCCATAAGGTGTTGAGCGTATGCTAAAGGAAAATATTTCATTAAGCCAATTAATCACATTAGTTATAAATTTCCTGCTCGGCAGCGCTATTGTAGTCGGAGTAGGGTTAGAGGCGAAGCGGGATGCATGGATGGTCGTAATTGCAGGCTTTTTTATCGGAATCCTCATCATGTCTGCTTATTATTTTTTACTGTCTTTGCAGCCTGGAAAAAACCTCTTTGAAATAATGGAAATTTGCTTTTCCAGACCTGTAGCAGTCGTTATGTCTCTCGTATACATTTGCTACTTTCTGTATATAGCATGCCGGGTAATTAGAGATTTTGGAGAGCTGATTTCAGCAGCGATTCTTCCGTTAACGCCCATTGAAGTTACAGTAGTTCTCCCTGTCCTTGTCATAGGTTATATCCTCTATATGGGGATTGAAGTGTTGGGACGAACCTCTGAAATCTTTACACCATATACATTTGCCTTCATGCTCTTGTTGTTTATTTTCTTGTATGGGAGCGGAAATATTGAGCTGGACAATCTTCAGCCAGTTGCTTCAACCGGTTTTATGCCAATCCTGAAAGCAATCATTCCCTCTATCTCTGTTTTTCCCTTTGGGGAGCTGATTGCATTCACAGTGGTCCTTGCAGATGTGACGAACTTCAAGTACAGCAGGAAAGTAAGCCTTATGGGTGTTGCCATTGCTAGTTTCCTGCTGCTTCTGTCTGTGTTTTTAATCGTTACATCTTTAGGGGAAAACATCGCTCTTCGTTCGAATTTTCCTCTGCTTAGTGCAGCGAGGCTTGTGAGTATTGGTGAATTTATTGAACGGATTGATGCATTAGTCGTCTTCATTATCATGCTCGGAATTTTAATTAAGAGCTCTGTCTTTATTTATGGCGGTCTCAAAGGATTAGAGTATGTATTTAATAAGCCATACCGGTTTTTTTCTATCCCAGTTGCCTGCATCGTCTCGATCTTCGCTGTTTTTATTAGTAATGACTTTGCAGACCATATAAAAGAGGGTCTTTATGTGGATATATTTATCTTACATCTGCCATTGGAATATGGGTTTCCAATTTTAGTGCTGGCCACATTACTGTTTAAAAAGTGGAGGAAAGACCGAGGCTCAGGCAAGGAGGCAAAAGCATGAAGAAGTTCTTGAAAAAACTGCTTTCCATCAACAGCAAAAAACAAATACCTTCTAATACGAAACCGACAAAAGCGGAAGAAATTGAAATGAAAGAAATCAGCTTTGAAACCGTGAAGGACGAGATTAAAAGGATTTTTGGCAATACAGCAGATTTAAAGGCAGATGATGTATTAGTAGGTAAGTCAGAAGCGATTATTTTTTATTTAGACACGGTCATCAATACCGACTTTCTCAAGGATATGCTTGGACAAACTTTGGAAAGTCCTGTTGAACAGGATTTTAAGATTACGAGTGAAGAAGAATTGCGAGCATTTGGTAAAAAAGCTTTTGGTGTGTCAGGCTATAAACTTATTAACACAATCAGTGAAATGACAGAGACAATTCTTGAGGGAAGAATTGCAGTTGTTATAAAAGGTATACCGGCTGCACTCACTATCAGCTTCATCAACAGTGAAGGAAGAACCGTTTCGGAGCCGACTACACAAACAGTTGTAAGAGGTCCAAAGGATGCGTTTGTTGAGGACATATCAACCAACATTAATTTAATTCGGAAAAGGATAAAAAACCATAATCTCCAGTTTGAGAAGTTCAAGGTAGGAAATGAAACGAGAACGAGTGTGTATGTCGGCTCCATAAAAGGGGTTGTGAATGAAAAGATATTAGAAGAGGTGCGGAAACGAATAAAAGATATTAATATTTCCGCTGTTTTTGAATCTGCGAACATAGAAGAGCTCATTCAGGATAAATCGGCGACTGTCTTTCCTCTGGCTTTGAATACAGAGCGGCCGGATTCAGTCTGCTCAGCGCTTTTGGATGGAAAAATCGCCATCATAACCGACGGGACACCGTTTATTTTGCTGGTGCCTGCCGTACTGACAGATTTCTTTATTTCATCTGAGGATAATTACCAGAATTATTTCATGTCCAGCTTTATCAGGATGATCCGGTACCTGTCGTTTATGATTGGTTTGCTGATGCCTTCTGCCTATGTAGGAGTATTAACCTTCCACCCAGAGCTTTTGCCGACAACTTTGCTGTTAAGCGTAATTGCCCAGCGGGAGGGTGTGCCGTTCCCGGCAGTTATTGAAGTATTTATTATGGAGATAACCTTTGAAATTCTCCGTGAGGCCGGTGTCCGCATGCCAAGGGCAGTAGGTCAGACAGTATCCATCGTTGGAGCGTTGGTAATCGGGCAAGCTGCAGCAGAAGCTGGAATCATTTCTAATATCATGGTAATTATTGTAGCGATCACAGCGATTGCTAACTTTGTCTTTCCGAATTACAGCTTTGCGAATGCCTCCCGGTTGATACGGTTCGTGCTTATTATTGTTGCATCGATACTCGGATTGTATGGAGTATTACTTGTGCTGATATTTATGGTTGCCCACCTTAGCTCGCTCCGTTCCTTTGGTGTGCCGTACTTGGCGCCAGTTGCACCGTTTATTGTCGAGGATCAAAAGGATATATTTATTCGCACGCCAATCTGGTTTCAAAATAAGCGGCCTGCCTATTTAAGTCCTAGCAGCACAGATAAGCAAAAGCCGCAAGGTTCACCATCTCCTCCTAAACAGACGAAAGGAGGAAGCGGGGATTGAAGCTTTATGGAAAACTGCTTATCTCCATTATGATTGTTTTCCTTTTGAGTGGCTGCTGGGATCGGAAGGAACTGTCAGAAATTAAACTCGTTTCAGGGATGGCGGTTGATAGAGGAGATGACGGCAAATATAAAGTGACGGTAGAGGCATTAAATGCAGCAGAATTGAATTCACGGACGAGCGGAGGCAATGCTCCTGCATTAGTAGAAACGATTGAAGGAGAAACCTTATCGGAAATCAGTCATCAATTCAGCCAGTATTATGCTCAATACCTTGTTTTTTCTCATATGAAGCTCCTCGTTATTGGAGAAGATGTAGCAAGGACTGGGATGATTGATTTTATTGATTATTTAGAAAGAAACAGGGAGCTTCGTGATGACTTCAAAATTCTAATTGCAAAGGACACGAAAGCGTCCGATGTGTTAAAGGTGACAAATCTCTACCGGAAATCCTCTTCTCTGAAGTTGTCGACACAGCTTGAAAACATGTTCCAAGACTGGGGCGGAGATCCGGATATGAGAATAAATGACTTTATCAATGACATCACTTTAGAAGGGAAGGAAGCAATTTTAAATGCAGTAGTTGTACAAGGAGACAAGAAAGTTGGAGCAACTGTTGAAAATATGAATAATGTTACACCAGAAGCAATCGTACTAGTTGATTCCCTTGCGGTTTTTGACAAAAAGAAGCTAGTCGGCTTTTTGCCAATAGAGGACACTCGAGTGTATTTATGGATAACAAATAAATTTCAAAATACAACCTTGACAGTACAATGCGGGGATGATGAATATAGTGCTGTGAGAATTATCCACTCAACAACAGATGTCCAGACGAAAATGGATGGAGTAATACCTGAATTCAACATCAATATTAAAGCAGAAGGCTATATTGAAGGCACACAATGCTTTAAAGCATTGGATAAAATAGAGACCTTTCAAAAGTATGAAGACCTTGTCAGTAAAGATGCATCAGAAAAAATTAAAAGCACAGTCGAAAAAATGCAAAATGAATATGGTCTGGATATATTTGGATTCGGAGAAATGATGAGAAGGCAGCATAATGACCAGTTTGCAAAGATAAAGGACGACTGGAACAAATACTTTTCAGAGGCCAAAGTAAATGTGGACTTTGAGTTCATCTTAAGAAGGACAGGAATCAGGTCAGACAGTTTCCTTGACGAAGTAGAGAAATAACGAAAAATAATAATGATTCCCAAAATTTAATATAATTGCTTGAAATATGAAATAGATATGATATTCTGTATGTACAAACGAAAATTAAATGAGAAATCATCACTAGGGGATCCCTTGATAAGGGCTGAGAATAAAGTAGCTACTTTTAAACCCTCATAACCTGAACAGGTTCGTACCTGCGTAGGAAAGTGGAAGATTGTTTTGTTATGTACTTTTTACTGTTCATACAATCAAAAGCCACTTTCCTATGGGATAAAGTGGCTTTTTTTATTGGAAAAAGGGAGGATTGGAGGGATGGCTACCAATTAAAGTTGAGTAATTTCATAGGTAAAGGTGGTTATTGGTGAAATGAAGCTTATTGCCATAACAAATGATGCTTATTCAGTAGAGGAAACATGCACTAAAATACTGGAGATTCATGATTATGTTGATTTTATTCATATAAGAGAAAAGTCTAAATCGATGCTGGAGATATATTGTCTTTGTAAACAGCTTTTGGCAGGAGGGGCAGATAAACGAAAAATAGTTATCAATGGAAGGGAAGAAATCCTGCTTTTAGCCAATATGCTTCATGTTCATCTCCCCGAAAAGGGGTTTCTGATTGAAAGGACGCGCCGAAGGACAGCATGCCAGCTCGCCGGGAAATCAGTACATAGCCTTAAGGCAGCACTAGAAGCAGAAAAGGAAGGGGCAGATTATATTATTTATGGACATTGCTATGAAACGGACAGTAAAAAGGGGATGCCTCCTAATGGAATAAAGACATTGCAAGAAATCAAGCAGGCAGTCAAGCTTCCTGTATATGCAATCGGCGGGATAAGTGAGGACAAAGTGGCTGGGCTGTATGAATGCGGTGCTGATGGGATTTGCGTTATGTCAGGGATTTTTGCTGCAGGAAGTCCAAAGCTCGCCGCAAAAAAGTATCAAGAAAGGTGCAAAGAGTATGCAAACACGAAAATTTGAAGCTGCTGTTATTGGCGGCGGCATTATCGGCAGTGCAATTGCTTATCATCTATCCAGTGAAAACATTCAGACTGCCGTATTCGAGGCAAATGAGATTGGCGGGAAAACAACAAGCGCTGCAGCAGGAATGCTGGGTGCCCATTCTGAATGGGAGGAATTTAAAGAACTGTATCCATTTGTCGCAGACAGCCACAATTTGTATAACCAGTTGTCGCTGCAGTTAAAAGAGACTTGCGGGATTGATATTGAATTGAAAAAGGGAGGGATTCTTAATCTAGTCTATTCAGAGGAGGAAAAGAAAAAATTTAATTCTGTTCTTCACTTACCTTCTGTTTCATGGCTGTCTGCAGAGGAAGTTTGGGAAATAGAGAAGCATGTTAGCCAAGACATCTTCGGTGCTGTATATATGAAAGACGATGTCCATGTCACGCCGATATCTGCTTGTAAAGGATTCAGCAAAGGTGCCTATCAGCTAGGTGCACAAATCTTTGAACATACGATTGTGCTTGAAGTGGAGCGATTTGGCAGTGAGTATCTTATAAAAACTACGAAAGGTGATTTCTATGCGGAAAAAGTAATCATTGCCTCTGGAGTATGGACAAATAAGTTTTTTGCTAAATTTGGACTTGAAAATGCCTTAGTTCCTGTTAAAGGCGAGTGCCTCTCTGTTATCAATGACCGATTGCCTTTGAGCAAAACTTTATTTCATGAAAAGAGCTATATTGTGCCAAGAAATAATAATCAGCTAGTAATAGGTGCAACACAGAAATGGAATGATTGGAATGAGTTGCCGAGCTTTGGCGGCATACAGGAAATCATGGAGAAGGCACGGAAAATGATGCCAGAGCTTGCATTAATGCGCCCAAGCAGGTTTTGGGCAGGGTTAAGGCCGCAATCCTTCGACAAAAGACCTTTTATCGGTGAGCATCCTGAAACCACAGGGTTATACTTTGCTGCTGGCCACCAGAGAAACGGCATCTTAATGGCACCAGCAACAGGGATGATGATAACAGATTTAATAATGGGAAGAAAGGTGAATGAGCTTTGGCTGAAGGCATTCAGAATCGACAGAGCAGAGCATTCCCCAATGGAGAGGGTGTAAGAAATGAATATACAGCTAAATGGGAAAAGCATAGATGTTCCTGATGATATAGGAACATTGCAAGATTTACTAGTTTGGTATGGTTTGCAGGATCGAATGGTTATAGCTGAATTAAACAGAGAAATTATTAAGAAAGAAACCTATCAATCTACAGCACTTACAGAGAAGGATATTTTAGAGCTTATTCATTTTGTCGGAGGAGGATGAAATAAATGATGAAAATAGGTAACCGTACATTTCAGTCAAGATTATTGCTAGGAACAGGTAAATATCCATCATATGATATCCAAAAGGAAGCAGTAGCAGTATCCGGTGCAGAAATATTAACATTTGCACTCAGAAGAATGAATGTGTTTGAAGAATCTCAGCCTAACTTCCTGGAGAAATTGGATTTGACGAAATATGCCTTGTTGCCGAATACGGCTGGAGCAAAAAATGCAGAAGAAGCAGTACGAATTGCGAAGCTTGCAAAAGCTTCAGGTCTTTGTGACATGGTGAAAGTAGAAATAATCGGCTGCAGCAAAACACTGCTGCCAGATCCTGTTGAAACATTGAAGGCTTCAGAGAAGCTGCTTGAATTAGGATTTACTGTTTTGCCTTACACTTCTGATGATGTGGTGCTCGCTAAGCGCCTTGAGGAATTGGGAGTCCATGCTGTCATGCCAGGTGCGGCACCAATCGGCTCAGGCAGAGGGATAATTAATCCGCTAAATATCAGTCTGATTATCGAGCAATCAAAAATCCCTGTAATTGTCGATGCTGGCGTTGGTTCTCCAAAGGATGCAGCATTTGCCATGGAGCTTGGGGCAGACGGAGTGCTACTTAATACGGCAGTTTCCAATGCAGAAGATCCTGTGAAGATGGCAAGAGCCATGAGCCTGGCGATTGAGGCAGGAAGACTAGGCTTTGAAGCGGGGAGAATGGCGATGAAGAAATATGGAGAAGCGAGCAGCCCGGCAAGCGGACTGGTGACCTCATGATTGGCAAATATAAAAAGCAAGAGCTGTTTATTGGGGAATCGAGTCAAAAGAGATTGCAGGAAAGTCATGCCGTTATTTTAGGTGTGGGGGCACTCGGTTCATCGACAGCAGAGATGCTGACAAGAGCAGGCGTTAAAAAGCTGACAATCATCGATAGAGATTATGTGGAATGGAGCAATTTACAAAGACAACAGCTTTACACAGAGGAAGATGCAGCATTAAAGCTGCCAAAGGCAATTGCTGCAAAACGGAGACTAGAACAGGTAAACAGTGATGTGCAGATTGATTGCCGGGTTGAGGACATAACAGGCAAGAATATAGAAGAAATGATTAAGGGAGCTTCCATTATTATCGATGGAATGGATAATTTTGAAACAAGACTTATCATCAATGATGCTGCTGTAAAAATGAATATACCATATATATTCGGTGCCTGTGTCGGCAGCTATGGGCTGACCTACCCTGTCATTCCTGGTGAGTCACCGTGCTTGCACTGTATTATCGAGCAGCTCCCAGCACAAACAGAAACATGTGACAGTGCTGGAATTATCAGTCCTATTGTCCAGCTTGTCGCAGCTTTTCAGGCTGCATACGCGCTGAGGGTTCTCTCAGGCAAGGCAGTCGAACCGATACTCGTATCCTATGATATTTGGAGTATGCAAAAGGCAGAGATTCATGCCGATAAACTGAAAGACCCTCATTGTCCCGCATGTAGCCAAAGGTTATTCTCCTATTTGGACACAGGTAATCAAACGAAAACAGATATATTATGCGGCAGGGATGCCATTCAAATCCGGCCGGGAGTTTCACAAAGCTTTGATTTGGATGCCCTTGCTAAAAGCATTCAGCATGTTGTTGAACATATGATTGTTAATCCCTATTTACTCGCTTGTGAGTTTGAAAAGCACAGGGTTGTCCTATTTAAAGACGGACGTGCCATTATCCATGGCACTGATGAGCGCTCAAGGGCAAGAGCCATTTACAGCAGACTCGTTGGATGATTAATGCCAGCCTAAAGACCTTTTGAAGAGAAGGTCTTTTTTTTATGCCGCCAGAAAGCTGAGCATCCACTAAGCCTCAAGTCTTAGAGAGAAATCAAGCGGAAGCACGTTATGAAAAAACGTGCTGAAAGCTATGATAGGAGTATGAAATGAAAGGAGAGATTGATGAAATGAAAAAAGTAGGTTTAGTTCTTATCGGGGCGACAGCGGCAATTATCCTTCTGTCACAGTTAGGTCCTCTAGTTGGGCTGATTATAAGCGGAGCATTGCTGTACCTTGTGTTCAAGCAATTTTTAAAGGCAGGGCATACAGGAGCGAAGATAGGATGGGGAGCATTAGGCATCATATTACTCTGTATCACTGCAAGTAATCTTCCTGCAATACTTGGTTTAGCTGCAGCGTACATCCTGTTTTTAGTAATTAAAAAGTGGAAAAAGCCGAGTGTCACAGAAAAAATCAATACCTCTGATGATCCGTTCCAGAATTTTGAGAAGCAATGGTCTGAACTTAACAAAAACTAAACAGAAAAGAGGAAAATAATTATGGCAAAACTATTAGAAAGAATCAAAAATGCAGTAATGGCAGATATCAATGAAGTGCTGGATAAAAAAGAGAACAAGAACCCTCTTGCTCTGCTCAATCAATATTTAAAAGAATGTGAAAAAGAGACAGAAAAGGTAAAAGGGCTTGTAAAGCGCCAATATGTATTGAAAGAAGCGTTCACAAAGGAGCTTAAAGAGGCTGAGGAGCTAGCAGCAAAACGTAAAAATCAAGCAGAAATCGCATCAAAAGCAGGGGAAGAAGAGCTGTTTGCCTTTGCTCAAACAGAGCAGCATCATTATGAAGAAAGAATTGTCCGCTTGATGGAATCACTGAAAATCACAGACCAGCAGACAAGTGAGCTTGAGGCAAAATACGCCTTGATGAAGCATAAGCTAAAGGATATGAATATTCGCCGCCTTGAACTGATGGGCAAGGAAAACATGACAAGAGCTTCCTATACAATTGATAAAGTTACAAATGAACAAGGAAAAGAAGGTCAACCAACAAGATTCGATGAACTGGAAACATATATTGAAGGCTTAGATAAGAAGATTACGAACAATTATTACCAGCATACAATTGATGAAAAAATCGCAATCCTAGAAAAAAAGCTAGAGGAAAAGAAAGATGAAACTTTCACATCTTGAAAAAAATGATATTCTTAAAAGGCGTAGGTTTTTTATACGCCTTTCCGAGTATAGATAAGACGGGAATGTAATTATATCTATAGCCGGAAGGGCGTAGCCACCATGAAGGGAAAGGAAGGAGGAGCTTTCATTGTTTGAAAGAATTAAGAAGGATTTTGCTGGCTGGTTTGTAGTTGTTGCCGGGTTCCTGCTTCTATTGGAAATTTTCGTTTTGCATCCAGGATTAATCTTTTCCTTTCTGATTTCCATCGGTCTGATGTATTACGGAAAACGGGGATTAAAGGGGAAAACAGGAAAGTTGATGTTTTGGGCTGGATTGCTCGTGCTGCTGATTAGTGTGCTCAATATGTTTACGGTGAAGTTCCTGTTATTCAGTCTCCTTTTTTATTGGTTTGTGCAGTTTATCCAGAACAAAAACAATAAAGAGGTAATCAAACCAATTATTAAGGAAAAGAAAGAAGGGGACGGAGAGGATATAATCATTAAAAAGGAGCCGATGTTTCGCAACAGGCTGTTCCATCGGAATGAAACTCCTGATCATGTTTATGAGTGGAAGGATATCAATATTCAAACAGGTGCAAGTGATACGATTATTGATTTGAGCTATACGGTACTGCCGCAAGGGGAAACAGTCATCTCCATCCGGAATCTTGTCGGCAATGTCAAAATATATATACCATATGATTTGGAGGTCAGCATCAACCACTCCGTCCTGTTAGGCTCTGCCTCTATCTTCGATGAAGTAAATGAAGGGAATGCCTTCAATCTGAATGTAATCAGAAGCAGCGCTGCCTATGACCAAGCGGAAACAAGAGTGAAGATCATCACCTCTTTTTTAGTCGGAAATTTAGAGGTGAAAAGAATATGAGCATCATACAACGGCAAATTATATGGGGAATAAGCATTGCATTAATTTTGCTGATTTTCACTTCTGCTGTCTTTTTGCTCGTGTTTCCGCCGGACAGCTGGAGTGATATTTGGGATAAACAGGTTCTTGATATTCCTTTTGTCTTGTTCGTCGTTAGTGCAGATGTGGCGATTGGGCTCTTTTTTGGAGTGTTGAGCGGTTACTCATGGAGAAAGCAGTTTAATGCTCTTGATGGTATGATTCACAGCGGGGAAAAGAATAAGGAGCTGGACCGGGAAAGCTCAGGCTTTTATGAAGAAATACATTCTTTAGGGACCAAAATAACAAGTGTGCAAAACAAGCTGAAGGAGCAAATTAAACTATCGCAGAAGCTTGTCACAGAGCAGGCTGAGAATCAGCATACAAGAGTTCAAGCTGTCATTGCTGATGAACGGAACCGCCTTGCCAGAGAGCTTCATGATTCTGTGAGTCAGCAGCTTTTCGCTGCCTCCATGCTCTTATCTGCTATCAACGAAAGAAGACAGCCTGATGGTGATCCTGTTGAAACAAAGCAGCTAAAGCTTGTTGAAGAGACCATTCACCAGTCGCAGCTGGAAATGCGGGCACTGCTGCTGCACTTAAGACCTGCGGCATTAAAGGATAAAACCTTAAAAGAGGGCATAATGGAGTTATTATCAGAGCTTTTGCAAAAAGTGGAAATGCAAATTACGTGGAAGCTCGAGGAATTTATATTGGATAAAGGTATAGAAGACCATTTATTCCGAATTCTGCAGGAATCTGTCTCAAATACACTCAGGCATGCTAAAGCAAGCAAGCTCGATGTGCAGCTGCTACATAGAGAAGAGTACGTCATCTTAAGGGTTATGGATGACGGCATCGGATTTGATGTGGAAGAGAGCAAAACAGGTTCTTATGGTCTGCAAAATATGCATGAGCGGGCAGCTGAAATCGGCGGCCAGCTGAAAATAATCAGCTTGCAGCAGCAAGGGACACGGCTTGAGGTGAAAGTGCCGATGATTTTAGATGAGGAGGAGAAAGGATGATAAGAGTTCTGTTTGTCGACGATCACGAGATGGTCCGGATAGGCGTTTCCTCTTACTTATCAGCACAAGCGGACATTGAGGTTGTCGGTGAAGCTGACAATGGAAGAACGGCCATAGATATGGCTTTAGAATTACGCCCTGACATCATCTTAATGGATTTAGTCATGAAGGAAATGGACGGGATTGAAGCAACAAAACACATTATCGAAGCGTGGCCGGAGGCGAAGATCATTATAGTTACAAGCTTTTTGGATGATGAGAAGGTATATCCAGCATTGCAGGCAGGAGCGACCAGCTATATGCTGAAAACATCGAAGGCAAGTGAAATAGCAGATGCCGTCCGCTCCACCTTCAAAGGACAAATTGTCCTCGAGCCGGAAGTCACTGATAAGATGATGATGAAGATGCGGGAGAAGCCGCAAAGCTTACTTCATGACGAACTAACAGCAAGAGAGATGGAAATACTGCTGCTCATGGCCGAAGGAAAAAGCAACCAGGAAATAGCAGATGCATTGTTCATTGCTATCAAAACAGTTAAGACCCATGTGAGCAATATTTTAAGCAAGCTTCAAGTACAGGATAGAACACAAGCCGTCATTTATGCCTTTAAGTACAGGCTAGTTGAATAAAAAATCCGCGAGGGAAACCTTGCGGATTTTTTGTTTTATTCGGATAAAAGGTGTTAAAGTCGGTGTTTAGGTCTTTTAAACAAACGTTTGATTAATAATAAACTTTAAAACTTGTAAATATATTTTTATAACTTGTCTCATATGATGAAAGAAAAGCAAATAAAAATAATCCATTTTTATTGTAAGGAGAGGTCCATGAGTTCATTTTATAAAGGTACGTTCCTACTGATTGTTACGGCGTTTTTTGGCGAATGCATTGAATTTTTAATCAATATGGTAATGGCAAGAGAACTGGGGGAACAAGGACTGGGGCTTTTTATGACTATCCTGCCGACGATTTTTCTTATTGTTCTGCTTGCAAGCTTTGAGCTGCCAGTCTCTATCTCTAAATTTATTGCAGAGAAAGACTCAGTCTATCATCACAGCATGCTTCAGCAGGTGATAAAATGGACAATCATCTTTACGATTGTACTGACTGTTATTGCTGGTTTTGTTATCCCATTTATTCCTATTTTCAAAGACTATCATCCAATATTAAGATGGCTTGTGCTGTTGCTGCTGCCGATAATCTCCTTTACTTCGATTGCAAGAGGATTTTTTATGGGGAAACAGCAGATGGGGAAGATTGCTGCATCTAATTTCTTGCGTAAAATTGTTCAGCTGGGAATGCTCGTCTTCTTGTTCCAATGCTTTTCTTTTGATTTGGAGACCTCTGTCCTAATCGCTTTTTGTACGATTGTAGGCAGTGACTTAGTTGTCTTTTTATATTTGCTTCATATGTTCTTTGTCCAATATCAGCGCATTAGAAAAGGAAACAATGAGAACATGGGCGGCAAGGCTATTTGGAAGGACCTATTAAGTGTATCTATTCCAACAACAGGTCTGCGGATTTTTCATGCATTGTCCCATGCTGTCCAGCCGTTTCTAATAAAAGGGGCATTAGTGTCATCTGGAATTACCGCTGCCAATGCAACAGAGCAGTTTGGGATGCTTGCAGGAATTGCGTTAACTATCGGTTTCTTTCCGGCATTCATTGCTCATTCCTTTATGACCATGCTGATTCCGACCGTTTCAAAGGCTTATGCAGACAGAGACTACTTGCATTTGCAGAATTTGCTTAAACAGGTGATGCTGATAACTCTTGGGTACGGATCCGTTGCTGTAAGCATCTTCTACTTCTATGCAGAACCGCTGACAATGAAATTCTTTCACTCATCACAAGCAGCTTCGATTGTACAGTTACTGTGGCCGTATTTCTTCCTCCATTATTTTACGATTCCAATGCAGGCATTCCTGATTGGGTTAGGCCTTTTAAAGGATGCCGTTTTCCACTCTATATGGGCTACAGTGTTTTCGTATACCGCCATCTATTATCTTGGCTCGTTAAGCCATTTGCAGATGGGAGGAATAGCAATCGGCATGAATTTAGGTGCAGTTATATTAGCCCTGCTCCATTATTTGACCATTTGCAAAAAAATCGGCTTTTCGATTTGGCTTTCACCAGGTAAACAAGTACATCAATAAAAATTTCTTTTTAAAAAAATTTTTTTGAAAAAAGTGTAGGGGTTGAAGGATGCCGTTTCGTTTATTGTATAGGAAAGCGTCCTAGGGGAAGGAGGACAATGATGAAACCCCTAAACAATAAATATTCAGGTGATTGTAAAGAAACCTGTTATGAAGAAATAATTAAAGAACATGGAAATGCTATATATGCCTATATTTTTTCATTGGTCAAACATAAAGAACTAGCTGAAGACATTTACCAGGAAGTACTCATATCCTCTTATCTGTCGTTTTCTTCCTTCGAAGATTACAGCAAAGCAAAAAGCTGGCTGTACAAAATAGCAATAAATAAATGCCGTGATTATTGGAGAAAAGAAAAGACATCGAAGAAGTTCTGGGAGGAGACCGTATATACATACGTAAGGGATACTTCTGTTTCCCTGCCGCCAGAGGATACAATTATGAATAAATGTGCACATGAGGAAATGATTGATACATTAGAAGAGCTGCCGCCAATGTATAAGGAGCCACTTCTATTATTCTATTATCATAACAATACACTGCTTGAAATTAGCGACAAAACAAAAACGCCCCTTTCAACTGTGAAAACACGAATGAAAAGGGCAAAAGAACAGCTTCGTCCTAAAGTAAATAAACTGGTTTCCATTTAGTATGGAAACCTTTTTTTATCTTTAATCTTCCCGCTGCTTGTTATAATAGTTAACCGAATACATGGCACCTTCACTGACCATATTGTTATCCCCAATATCTTGCGGATCAGGATTGCCGGTTTTTACCATAAGTGGCTCGTCCTGTTTGGAGTTAAACTTCTGAGTGACTCGCTGCATCATTTCTTTCCCTTTTGAGGTAAAAAGAAGGTAACTCCCAACTCCTGCACCAACAACAGCTAATGTACGCATCGTTTTCATTATTCATCCCTCCGATAAGTTTGTCCAAAATTTTTACTAGTCTTTATTTACCCAAGAGTAGCTGAAGGGAAACCTGCCTATACATTTAAGTTTTTTTTCCACCAAATGAGGGAAAGATAAGAAAAAACGTGATCGGAGTGATCTTTTTGAAAAAGTATCACATGAGCAACTGGGTATGGTATGCACTTGAAAAGATGGAAGAGATCGATCAAATAGAGGCAGAACTGAATTTACAGATGGAAGACTGGGGCAAAATCATTAATGAGAAAAAAGGTAACTATTTAGAGATGGACACCTCAATAATTGGCAAGGAATCATTGAGCGGGTCCCTTATCTATAATCGAAAGATCGAGGAACGAGGCGATTATGAGCTGTTTTACTTCTTTATATGCGGCAATACGCTTATAACATTGGACTACCATGATAACAGCCTCCATCTAAAAGACAGGACTACTATTATTCGTGCGGCAAAAAACGCAGAGTCCTCTGTTGATGGCTTTATGGTGATACTTGGCAATATTATGACAGACATTTTGTATCATATTGATGCATATGAGGAAAAGCTTGATGAGCTAATTTGGGATGTAAAAGAAAAAAACAGTACAAATACATTAGATAAGATTTATCAGTCTCGCCATGAAATACTTATTTGGAAAAACGTAATGATGCCGTTTTTAGAGCTGAAGTTTGCGATAGAGGAAGCATTTGGTGATGCTGTGAATAATGGCAGAGATTATAAGCGTGTTTCTAAAAGAATTCAAAGAGGCCTTACTTTAGTAGATGAATATGAAAAGGAATTAAATAATCTCGTCCACTTTGAAGAGGTTGTTTCCCAGCACCGCGGAAATGAAATTATGAAGACATTAACGGTTTTTACTGCCCTTTGCACGCCAATCATGGCACTTGGAGCATTATGGGGTATGAACTTTAAATACATGCCTGAGCTTGATTGGAAATACGGCTATGCTATTTCCCTGGCCTTAATCGTCCTGACTACTGTCATTATTTATGCTTATTTGAAAACACGGGGCTGGATGGGCGATCTTTTAAGAGCCAAAAAGAAAAATTCTTTTTTTCAGTAGCATGAAGGCACAATAGACGGCAAATAGTAAATTACATATAATAATATTAGTAAGTTATTATCCGCGAAAGCTACTCTAAGGAGGATATATGGAAGGTTCTAAATATTGCAGTGAGTCGCTCGTTATAAAAACGAGCATTGTTTTCCCTACAGATACGAACACATACGGTACTTTGTTCGGAGGGAAACTGATGGCATACATCGATGATACGGCTGCTATTGCTGCCATGAGACATGCAAGAAAACATATTGTAACAGCCTCGACAGATTCAGTCGATTTTCTTCATCCAATTCAAGAAGGAAATTCAGTTTGCTTAGAAGCATTTGTCACTTATACAGGAACATCCTCTATGGAAGTGTTTGTAAAGGTGACAGCAGAAGACTTGCTGTCAGGGGAAAAGAATCTCTGTGCTCTCAGCTTTTTAACTATGGTCGCTATAGATGAACATGGCAAACCGACAGCGGTGCCGCAGGTTGTCCCGCAAACAGAAGAAGAAATCAGTCTGTTTGAATCAGGTAAAGTGCGTGCCCAGATGAGAAGAAACAGGAAAGCAGAAACACAGGAGCTTGCTCGGAAATATAAGTCAAAATGACGTTAATCTGCCACTCAAAAGGCATGACCTGACAGGTAATGCTGTCGAAATTGGCAAATTATTTTCCAGGAAATGATGATATTTCTGGAATGATGTCTTTTTTGCCTTTCATTGTCTTATCTAGGCGAAATGTGAAATGGCATCCTCATTTAGAGGATGCCATTTTTTTTATTGAAATTATTTGCATAATTTTCTCGAGGTTTACTAAAACAAGGCTGCATAAAATCAGCATTACCCCAATAAGCATGACTGGATGAACAACTTCCTTATAGAAGAGGCGGCCGATAGTTAAGGCGATTAGCGGCGACACGTACAGCCATGTCGAAGGTAGAAACGCATTCGTTTTTGCTACAAGATAATAATAGATTGTATGGGCAATCATGGACCCTGCTACAGTTAAATAAACAATAGATAAAAAACCCGGCATTGTTATAGCAGGTGCTGTTTCTCCAGTGAATAAGGATAAAAGCAGCAACAGCAGCCCTCCGTATATCATTTGTACAGCATTTAAAGCCATTGGGCTTTCTTCTTTGAAGGTTTCAACGGTCTTTCCAGAATAGATGGAGCCTGCTGCATAGCCAATTTGACCAATAAGGATGATTCCACACCCGATAATCCAATGGATGTCCCAAGCAATCGACAATCCTGGCAGAAAGAGACATACTACCCCGAGAAATCCTAATAGGACACCACAGATACTTGCTTTAGTAATTTTAACCCGCAAAAGGGCAGTCTGAATTAGGATAATCATGATTGGTGCTGAAGCAGACAAGACGGCTGCAATTCCTGAGGAAATAAATTGTTCGGCCCAATATAGACAGGCAAAGGTAATGAAAGTTAAAGATAATCCTGTAAGCATAAGCTCTTTGCGCCAAAGGAGCTTCCATGTCGTCTTTTTTCGGGCAAGCAATAATACGTAAAGAACGGCACCTGCTGCCATAAAGCGTATTCCAGCCGACAGGAATGGTGGAAAGCCTTCGTCGACACCTACCTTGATAGCTAAGAATGTTGTTCCGAAAATAAAACACATCAGACTGTATAAAAAAATGGTCATCATAATCCCTCCTGCCCTAATTGTAAGCCAGACAGGACAGACCAGATGAATTCATGTAGAACAGATTTAAGGAAATGGTACAATAATAATAAGTAGGAGGGGTTGGAAATGGTTATAAAATCGGAACATACTGCACTATACAAGCAAGTTTATGAATATATGCTGACCCGTATTCAAACAGGAGAGTGGGAAAAAGACAGACGGCTTCCCTCGGTAAGAAGTCTTGCAGAGCTGTTGGGGGTTCACCGCTTGACCATCTTAAAAGCGTATCAGCTTTTAAAGGAGGAAGGTCATGTTTATGCAAAGGACAAAACAGGCTATTATTGTAAAAATAGTAATCTTTTAAGCGGGCCAGGAGAACAGCCTGCCATCTACTCTTATATACAGAACAGCATCTTGTCAGATATTCATCGTGAGCAAACCTTTTTTAAATTTTCTGCTGCTGTCATTGACCCGACTTTATTGCCAAACAGATACCTATCTCAGCATGCAAAGGAGATATTCGATAAATATCCTCATTTGCTAGGCACATATGCACCCGTAAAGGGAGATGAAGAACTGATTGCAGGTTTGTCAGCTTATTTTCAAAAGTATGACCGATTGTACATACATGAGGATTCAATTATTATCACATCCGGAGCACAGCAGGGCATTGATATTATTGCCAAGGTATTCGTTCAGGCACATGATCATGTGCTGATTGAAAGCCCAACATACAGTGGAGCAGCAGATATATTTGTAAACAGAGGCGCAAAACTAATTCCTGTTCCGATAACCTCAGCAGGTTTTTGTCTTGAGGAAGTAGAATTACTTATGAAGAAGCACAAGCCAAAGCTTTTCTATACAAATCCAACTTTTCATAATCCGACAGGCTATACGGTTCCGACTGAGCAAAGAAAGCAGCTGGCAGAGCTTGCCGAAAAATATCAATGTATTATTTTAGAAGATGATTCTTTCCATGAAATCTATTTCCACGAACCGCCGCCGCCGCCGATTTTCTCTTATGATACAGGAGGATATGTCATCTATTTACGAAGCTTTTGCAAATACATGGCTCCAGGATTAAGAATATGTGCGATGGTTGCCCATCCGAGTTTAACGAAATGGCTCATTAAAGGAAAGGCGCTCGCAGATAACGGAACACCATTGCTTAACCAAAAGGCCTTTTTATTTTATCTTACTTCGGATAGAGTCCGTACACATATGGAAAAACTGAGGATAGCTTTGCAGATAAGAAAGGAGACAATGGAAGAGGAACTAAAGGGTTATTTCAAATGGGACAGTCCAGGCGGAGGTCTTAATTTATGGGTTCGCCTTCATGATGCCATTGATAAAACCGCGTTGAAAGACAAGGCGCTTGAAAGTTCTGTTTCCTATGTACCAGGTTATATTTGTGATCCTCTTGAAAGAGATATTCCATATATAAGGCTCAGCTACTCTTACTTAAATGAGCAGGAAATCAAGAATGGAATGGAGCTTCTAACGAATATTTATGATTCCTTGACTAACGGAATGGATGATAAACCGAACAGGAGGTTATAATGGCAGAACTGGCTTATTATGTTGTGACAAGAAGAATTGAGTTCAACATGCAGGTTATAGATGAAGTAGAAAAATGCTTGATTCTATCGAGTGACAAAATCAAGACTGAAAATGCAGCCTTTTATTTAGAATCTGTTTATGACATATCTGTTAAAAAAACAAATAACCTCTATCAAATTCTTTATTTGCATACAAATAAAGGTGTTTTCTCTTTTATTGTTAAAGAAGATCCAGCTGACTTCATCCGTCAAGTGAAGGGGAAATTAAGAAAATAAAAAATGCTGCCGAAAAGCAGGCAGCATTTTTATTAGTCCTTGCTTGAGAGAATCCCAAAAATTCGCAAGATGTTGATGAATAGGTTAACAAAATCCAAATACAGATTCAATGCCATTAATGGAACCTGCTCTGCAGTTACGCCATAATGCTTCATTCTGTTAAAGTCGTACAGCACATATCCACTGAATACAAGCACGCCGATAAAGGAATAAGCAAGCATTGCTGTTGAGCTGATTGGCCAGATTATGTTGAAAATTCCAATGACGATTAATGCCAGCAAGGCTGCCATCAGCATGCCGCCAAGGAAGGACAGGTCACGTTTTGTCGTTGTTGCATAAACAGCCAGTCCAGCAAATACAATCGTTGTTGTTCCTAATGCCATAATGACAACATTCGCGCCTATTGTAGAAACATAATGGGACACGATTGGATATGTTGTAATACCTGAAATAAAGGTAAAGGCATAAAGGAAGGAGTATGACATAGACTTTCCTCTTCTCAAGAAGAAAGCGATAAAGAGCAATACGAGCTCCAATATAGCCAATGGTAAAAACAGAGAAGCTGGAACGAAATTCCCTGCTAAAGTACCGATAGTAGCAATTCCTAATGATAAGGCAAATGTCCTTAACACGGCAGGTAAATGATCCGTTTTCATACTATGTGTGTACATAAAGTCACTCCGTTGATATTATTTTAATATTTTTACGTTTAATAGAGGAGAAGGTTTCAAAAAAGCATTAATTTTCTTCTTCTCTGACGCGATCCTTCTTTAAAAGATCGCGGATTTCCATCAACAGCTCTTCCTTCGCATCAATGGAAGGGGCTTTTTCTTCAGCCATTTCTTCTTTCTTCTTTTTAAACTTGGAAAGCAGCTTAATAACCATAAAGATGGAGAAAGCCACAATAAAGAAATCTAGAATTGTCTGGATGAATTGTCCGTAAAGCACAGTTGCTTTACCGTATGTTATTTTAAGATTTGTTAAGTTAACACCGCCGAGGAGGACCCCGACAATCGGCATAATAATGTCATTTACGAGAGAGCTGACAATCTTGCTGAATGCTCCGCCGATGATAACACCGATTGCTAAGTCAATCACATTGCCTTTGACCGCAAAGGCTTTAAATTCTTTCCACATTGTTAAACTCCTAACTTTATTTTCGTTTTTAAATCTAGTAACGGATGCTGAATGAGCGGAAGTGCTCAGGCTCTTGCTCCGTAATATCGACATGATGGACAGCCGCAAAGCGGTTTCCCTTTTTTATGTCGTCTATAAAAGAGGCTAGTGTCTCCTTTGGTCCTGAGATAACTGCTTCAACAGAACCGTTGTCTTTGTTTCTGACCCAGCCGTTTACATTATATTCGATTGCTTTCATTTGTACAAAATAGCGAAAGCCGACTCCTTGAACCTTTCCAGTGATGGCAAGATGATATTGAATCATAATAATTATTCCTTCCATTATTGTTTTTAGGAATGCTAACTATAGGATAACATAAAAGTGAGCTCGGCCAAATCGAGACTTGGCATATGTTGAAATTGCCAATTCAAAAGGTTTGCAAAGATGGAAAAACCTAGATTTGTAGAAAGGAAGCCATTTTGTTAATATTAATAAGTACGTCTAATAAAGCAAATTAAATAAAGCAAATTACGTGTTTTTAAAATCAGGAGAAAATAATGAAACCATATATATACATTAGCATGCTTATACTGTGTGCTGTTTTAATTGTCGTTGGGACAATCCAATATAGTATTAACAAGAATAAAGAGAGTGAAGCTTCTGCTAAAGCAAGTGAAACTAAAAAAATCAATTGGATTATAGAAAATGCCATTTCGTCTATAACAATCAAAGAAGATAATGAAGTATATGAAGCATACTTGATCGGCGATGAAACAGAGAAATATACGCTAGAAGAAGACAATTTTCTTGGTGACAAGGATGATACCATTGTCGAGGGGGCTTTTTCGCTGTATTTAACAGCAGAGTCAGAAGATGATACAAAAGAATATAAACAAGTGATTAAGCTCAGAAATCCGCTTATCTTTAACACAAAAAATAAAAATATCAGTACTTATACTGTAAATAAACATAGTATTATTGCAATCTATCAGACGAAGTCTAAGGATAATACAGTTGCCTCTTTGTATGCAGTTGACGATGGGGAGCTTACATCCCTTACTACAACTGAAATTCCAGTGTTAAAACGGAAAATAAAGAGCATCCAGCAAAATTACTTGCAAACAGCAGAAAAAAAGCAGGATAACGTATATGAAGTGACTTCATGGACATTAGATTCAGGCCGTCTTCAGCTCAAAGAGGCAGACAAGACGTCCATTGACAATGAAAAGGCTATAGAGAGATGGGTGGAGGAAGAAGACTATTATTTGCCGTTCAAAAATCTCACTATATCCAAAGATATTTTGACTATAGCAGAACAGGGGATGCTGATGGGAAGCCAGTATCCGATTGGTACAAGTATTAGCGAAATAACAAAATCAAATGATGAATATATAAAAACAGAGCAAAATGATGGATTAATGATGGTCGAATATCCAGAAGTTACCTACTATTATGATGGGAAGACAAAGCAGGTAAACTCTATCGCCATTCCCGGCATGCGTTTAAAGGCCGACATGTCTGCAGTCAATAAGGCATTAGGCAAGCCGGAAGCCATCGCGGCAAACAAAGAAAATAACGGTTATATTGCCACATATTCGGCTAACCATTATGAAATGAAGTTTATTCTTGACAGCAATCAGCATGTCCAGTCGATTCAGCTTGTGAAAAAACAGGACAGCAAATGAAAAATAACCTAGCAGGTAGCTCCTGCTAGGTTATTAAAGTTGGTTATATTAGAAAGCCCAATCTCCGTTACGGAAGACAGCTTCTGTTTTACCGTCAGCTGTAATTCCGTCAATATCCATTTTGTCAGAACCAATCATGAAGTCTACATGCGTGATGCTCTCATTTAGGCCTGCAGAAGCTAATTCTTCGCTGGACATTGTTTTTCCGCCTTTAATACAGAATGCATAGGCGCTGCCGATTGCCAAATGGTTTGATGCGTTCTCATCAAACAATGTATTGTAATAAAGGATATTAGACTCTGAAATAGGGGAACGATGGGGCACAAGCGCCACTTCACCTAAATAGTGGGAGCCTTCATCTGTTTCCACAAGCTGTCGTAAAATTTCCTCCCCTTGTTCTGCCTTCACATCCACAATTCTGCCGTCCTTGAACGTAACCGAAAAGCGGTCGATGATATTTCCGCCGTAGCTTAGCGGCTTGGTGCTTGAAACAGTACCGTTTACACCTGTTTTGAATGGAACTGTGAACACTTCTTCTGTCGGCATATTTGCCATGAACTCGAAGCCTTTTTCATTAACACTTCCAGCTCCGCACCATAGATGGTTTTCGGGAAGCTCAATTGTTAAGTCTGTTCCAGGTGCTGTATAGTGCAGCTTTTTGTATGACTTGCTGTTTAAGTAATCTACTTTTTCATGAAGATTTTTATCGTGCTGCTTCCATGCCTCGATTGGTTCGTCTTGGTCCACTCTTGATGCTTTGAAGATAGCATCCCACAGCAGGTCAACACGCTTTTCTTCCGGCTCATTGGCAAAAACAGTGTTAGCCCATGCGACAGAAGGAACACCGATTACTGTCCAGCTGACCTTATCTGATTGCACATATTTGCGGAAAGTGCTTAATGCCTTTCCAGAAGCCTTTTGGAAGTTGGCAATTTTTTCAGTTGAAATGCCTTTAAGCAAATCAGGGCTAGAAGAGAGGACTGACATGAATGCAGCTCCGTCTTTGGCAAGCTCTTCCGTTTCTTTCGCTCTCCATTCAGGATATTCTAAAAATGCTTCACTTGGTGCAAGCTCGTACTTCGTTCTTGTAACGATGTCGTCCGTCCAATTTACAACGACATTTTTAGCGCCTGCTTCATATGCTTTTCTGACAACAAGACGAACAAATTCAGCTGCATCGATTGTTGTATTTACGACTAAAGTCTGTTCCGGCTGAATATTGACGCCAACTTTCACTGCAAGTTCTGCATATTTTTCTAAATTTTGTTGAAATGTACTCATGACCCATTCTCCTTTATTAAGAGCTAGTATGTAATGATTGCCTATTTTGGAATTTTAGAAAAGCCGTTCCACTTTATCAGTATAATGTATGACATAGGAAATCCTTTCATCCATTGTAGCTTGTTTATACATATAAATAAACTGATTTGTCTAATAGTTGCAGATTTATTTGTTGATGAAAGCTATGTTCCGATAATGCTTTTGCACAAACTCACTCTTATAATCGCAACAGAAGGCGTCACCTCCAGGTTTTTGCTATAATATAAAGACTATTACGATTCGGAGGAAATCATGAACCCATCTTTAAAAGCTGTTATTTTTGATTTTGACGGAGTTATTGCTGATACTGTGCATCTTTATTATGAGGCAACAAAAAGAGTTGCTGATGAGCTGGAGGTGTCCTATACAATGGAAGATAATCTTCGTTTTCAGGGGATACCAAGAAAAATATTAATGGACGAGCTTGCCAATAGATGTGCAAGAGAAGTGACAGAGGAGGAGAAACTGTTGCTTGGCAATAAAAAAGGGGAATACTACCGAGAACTGATTACCGGCTTTACGAAGGACGATATGCTTCCAGGCATGTATGAATTCTTGTTTAGTCTGAAGGAATCGGGCATCAAGATGGGGATTGCCTCCTCAAGCTCCAATGCTCCATTTCTTTTAGAGAAATTCGGTATCAAGGATTGGTTTGGGTGTATCGTTGATCCTCATAAGCTGAAAAAAGGCAAGCCAGACCCAGAAATATTCCTTACAGCAGCAGATTGCCTTGGTATTCCCTATGACTGCTGTGCTGCAGTGGAAGATGGTGAGGCAGGATTGCAGGGCATTATGGCGACACCAATGTTCTCTGTGAGCATCGGAAGATCAGTTGAATTAAAGCAGGCGGAGTGGAATGTGCCAAGCACGGATCATTTGACCCTTGATGAACTGCTGCGCAGGTTTGCCAGATAAAAAAAATCCAGCAAGCATAGACTTTGCTGGATTTTTCTATTTATTGTCTTCATCGGCCCACTTCTTTAAAGCAGCTTCAGCTCGGTTCTTCAGTGACAAAATATCTTCCTCTACTTTAAGGATATTTTGCTTTTTTTGTTCAATCAGCTTCAGTTGCTCTAATGTTGTTTCTAAAATTTTCTCTAGCTTTTCTCTTTGCAGATTCGTTCCCTTTACTTGGCGGTAATCTAGTTTTTGCAGCTCTAAAGCATCACTTAAGGCAATGAAATCCTGGAGTTCCTGAAGAGAAAAACCGAGAACATCCTTAGCATTCGTTATTTTTTTTAACAGTGACACATGTTCTTCTGTATATAAACGGTATCCGCCATCGCTTCTTTGCGGAGAAGGAATTAATCCTATCTGCTCATAATAACGAATGGTCCGCTTCGTTAATCCGCTCATTTTTGCTACATCATCAATTTTTAGCAGTTCCATAGCTCTTGCTCCTTTTAGATAATGCTCCCATTCAGGCAGCAGTATTGCGTTAAATCTTACTAATAACTTTGGCATATTAAAAAGAAAAGAGCAAGTGATTCACTGACAAACATTAACGTTGACGTAAACGTTAATTAGGTCTATACTTTTATTTGGAATATTAAATGTATTAAATTATAAAAAGAAGGTTGATATGAATGAGCAGGGAGACTGTTACGTCATTAGAAACACCAAACAAGCAGCCGCTTGTTATATGGGTCATCTTTTTTGCAACCATCATTTCCTTTATGGGACTTGGGCTGGTTGATCCAATCCTGCCAGCGATTGCTGTGCAATTGGATGCGACACCAAGCCAGGTGTCTTTATTGTTTTCCAGCTATAACTTGATTACAGGAATTGCTATGCTGATTACAGGAGTGGTTTCAAGCAGAATTGGTATAAAGTGGACGTTGTTGACAGGAATTTTGTTTACAATTGTCTTTGCTGGATTAGCTGGATCGTCTAACGGTATTTGGCAGATTGTCGGTTTCCGCGGTGGATGGGGACTTGGGAATGCTTTATTTATCGCAACAGCGTTGTCCGCTATCGTAGGCCTGTCAACTGGTGGAACGGCAAAAGCGATAATTTTATATGAGGCAGCCATTGGACTGGGGATCTCAGTAGGACCTCTTCTAGGAGGAGAATTGGGTTCCATTTCGTGGAGAGGCCCATTTTTCGGTGTAAGCATATTAATGATTATTGCGTTTTTGGCATTATTGCTGAAAATGCCTAAATTAGAAAAGCCGAAGGTAAAAAGCTCTGTATTAGATCCGATCAAGGCACTTAAATACCCAGGCTTATTTCGGTTAGGCCTGACTGCCTTTTTATACAATATTGGATTCTTTACATTGATGGCGTACTCACCATTCGTAATGGAATTAGATGAACATGGTTTAGGATATGTCTTCTTAGGGTGGGGATTATGTCTCGCAATTACATCAGTCTTGATTGCGCCAAGGCTGCAGGAAAAATTCGGTACAATTAAATCCATGACTGCTATGCTGCTGTTATTTGCGCTGACTTTACTTACGATGGGTATTTGGACAGACAGCAAGGAAGTGGTTATCTTATCTGTTATTGTGGCAGGTCTTTTCTTAGGCACAAATAATACACTGATTACTACAGCCGTTATGGAGGTTGCTCCTGTTGAAAGAGCTACAGCCTCAGCTGCTTACAGCTTTGTCCGCTTTTTTGGTGGTGCGGTTGGTCCATGGCTTGCAAATAAATTGGCAGAGGTATATTCACCTCATGTGCCGTTTATAGTTGGAGCAGTGTTTGTATTACTTGCGATGGTAACTGTTGCAACAGGCAGAAAACATCTTCATCACGTGGACCGGATTTCTCATTAAAAAAAGTAGACCATAGGGTCTACTTTTTTTATTTATCTTCATCCTTATTCATAGCGGCCTTTAATAAATCACCAAGGCTGTTACCGAAGCTTTCATCCTTCGTATACTTTTGCACAAGTTTGCGTTCTTCCTTTTTGCTGACGGATTTTTTACGGTCAGCAGCCTTTTCAACTACATTACATGAGCGGCATTGGAAGTATGTTCCTGCTACTCCGTTATGAATTTCCATTTTCTTATGGCATTGCGGGCAACGCTTGTTGGAAAGCTTAGGGTCCTTCCGTTTGCTGAAATTGCAATCCATGCTTGAGCAGACAAGAAGTTTGCCGTTTTTCGTGTTTTTCTCTTTCAAGAAAGATCCGCACTCAGGACATTTTGATCCAGTCAGATTTTGGATTTTATAGGCTTTATTGCTATTTTTGATTTCCAAAATAAACTGCTTTGTCTGTTGCTTGATTTCCTCCATGAATTTATCTGGATTTGCTTTGCCTTTTGCAATATCTTCTAATTTTTGCTCCCATTGTGCTGTCAGCTCAGGCGACGTCAAGTCATCATTGACAAGTTCAAGGAGTTGTTTACCTTTTTGAGTTGAATAAAAGCGGCCGTTTTGTCGTTCTACAACCTCTGTGGCGACAAGACGCTCAATAATTTCTGCTCTTGTTGCTGGTGTACCAAGTCCGAATTTCTCCATTTTCCCGAGGATATCAGCCTCACTGTAGCGAAGCGGCGGCTCTGTCCACTTTTGTTCGCTTTTTATAGAATGAACACGGACCTCCTCACCTTGCTTCACGGAGCTTAGCAGAGGATTGTTTGCAATTTTTGCACCTGTTAATACTTTAAAGCCTGGTTCGATAACATTCGTATCGTGGATGACAAATTGATGTTCGCCAATTGTCAGTGTTGTCGCAATAACCTCATATCTATGCTTCGGATAGAACAGGCATAAGAATCTTTTCACAATTAAATCGTAAATTTTCTTTTCGTCTCCATCAAGCTTGTGTAGGAATACTGGCTGTTCTGTCGGAATGATGGCATGGTGATCAGAGACCTTGTCATTATTAAATATATTAGGAGCTTCCACTTTGCCTTTTTTAACAAGCAGCTTTTGAGTTTCTTCTTTATAAGCGGCTGACACGCTTTGCAGTCTGTCAAACATCGTATCCTTCATATCTGTCGTTAAGTAGCGGGAATCTGTCCTTGGGTATGTCACTAATTTATGCTGCTCATACAGCTTTTGAAGGACATTTAATGTCTTTTTCGCTGAGAAGCCGAAAATCTTATTCGCATCGCGCTGTAGCTCTGTTAAGTCATACGGTAGCGGATGGTGTTCTGTTTTCTCTTTGCGTGTCATGGAGACAACTTTTGCTTGTTTATCTTTTGTACTGTTAATAATGGCTTCCATTTGTTCTTTTGAGAAAACTCGCTTTTCGCCATTCTTTTCATAGTGAGCAGTTGATTCACCGATTCTTGCACTAATTGTCCAATATTCCTTTGGAACGAATGCTTGAATTTGTTTCTCTCTTTCAATAACTAGAGACAGAGTAGGTGTCTGCACTCTTCCTGCAGAAAGCGGGTCATTAAACTTTGTTGTTAAAGCTCGGGATACGTTTAAGCCAATCAGCCAATCAGCTTGTGCTCGGCAAACAGCGGAAGCATAAAGCCGGTCGAACTCTTTGCTTGGCTTTAAGCTGCGGAAACCGTCAAGGATAGCTTTGTCAGTCTGAGAAGAAATCCAGAGACGCTTCATCGGTTTTTGGAAGCGGATTTTATCCAATATCCATCTCGCAACTAATTCTCCTTCACGCCCAGCATCTGTTGCAATGATGCACTCTTTAATGTCTTTTCTTTTAGCAAGCTGTTCAATCGCCTTATATTGGTGGCTAGTTTGCTTCATAACTTTAAGATCCATCTTTATAGGAATAATTGGCAAGTCGTCTAAATTCCAAGTTTTATATTTAGGGTCATAATGCTCTGGCATCTTTAATTCAATTAAATGGCCTAATGCCCATGTCACAATATATTTGTCTGATTCTATATAGCTTTTCGCTGTCTTTTGGCATCCGAGAACTCTGGCAATCTCTCTGGCCACACTCGGTTTTTCACAAAGTACAAGTGATTTCATATTTGCTCCTTCCAGCACCTGTTTTTCTAATAAACAAGCTAAGTTAGCTTGCAATTTTTAGGTCTTATCAACAATAGTATACCATTTGTTGTAATGGAAGTGATAAAAGGGAGGTTGGTTATGAGGGAAGGGCAGCCGGCAAGGAGCCGGCTTGCCTAGCAGTCAGTCTTCTTCTATACGATTTTTAAATGCTTCTTGTGTGACGATAAATTCCTCGTCTTCAGGTGCATCCTCTGCATGTGTATGTTTTCTTACACCCTCTGGAAGCGGACCAGGATGATGTTTTTTCTTATGTTCGAAATCTTTTCCTCTTGCCATCATTACACCCCTTTCTTTTCTTTTATATTGTCCTGAAAAATAAGAATTCCTATTCTTGTACGAAACAATTTTTAAATGGATATTATCGAGCATTTTAAGATAGGTTGTAAGTTATAATAAAAATAAAGGAAAGGATGTGCAAATCATGGATTTCTCTACAATCGTTTCGGAAGACAAGATAAAAAGAGCGTATCAAGAAGGTGAATTTAATAATTTGCCGGGATTTGGTAAACCGCTGCCTAAAGACAGCTTGGCAGCAGTGCCAGAGGAACTGCGCATGGCTTACCGGATTTTGAAAAACAGCGGCTTTTCTCTGGAAGAAAATGAACTAAAGCAAGAGCTGCTTACAATAGAGAATCTCTTGAAGGCATGTGCTGATAAAGATGAAGCGGCCGAATTGCAGACGAAATATAACCAGAAGCAGATACAATTCCATAAAATGATGAAAAAACGGACAGGGAACAGCCATTCAAAACTTTTCGGCAGCTACCAGCAAAAGGTAGAAGATAGGCTGACCCGCTAAGTTCATACTCTGATGATGCTGAAATAGGCATCTTTTTTTTGTGTTTTTACAGTGTTCAAAAAAAGTTCACAAAAATCATATAAATAAAAATCACTTTTTTTCTAAAAATTTGCTGGGAAATGTCGAAGAAAAGGAAGAGAAAGTAATCAAACTGTAATGAAACAAAAAAGCAATAGTAATAAAAGATAGAAGAAATAAACTGTAAGATAGGTGGTTTTTATGGATAAAACATCATTAATTGGTATCATACTAGCAATCGTTGCAGTAGGGGTCGGAATGGTCTTCAAAGGGGTAAGTCCTTCCGTGCTTGCCAACCCAGCAGCCCTTCTGATTATCGTATTAGGGACTATAGCGGCAGTTGTCATCGCCTTCCCTACTAGTGAAATTAAAAAGGTTCCTAAATTATTTGGCATCATCTTTAAGGAACAAAAGGTTCCAGATACGAAGGAATTAATCCGCATGTTTTCTGAGTGGGCACAATTAGCTCGTAAAGAAGGTCTTTTGGCATTAGAATCAAAAACTGACGAAGTAGAAGACCCATTTTTGAAAAATGGCTTGTCTATGTCAGTAGACGGACAAAGTGCTGAGTATATTCGTGATGTTCTATCAGAAGAAATTGAAGCAATGGAAGAGCGCCATCAAGCTTCCGCATTAATCTTTACACAAGCAGGAACATATGCACCGACACTTGGAGTGCTTGGGGCCGTTATTGGTCTTATTGCTGCACTAGGTTATATGGATGATTCAGAAGGATTGGGACATGCAATTTCTGCTGCGTTCGTTGCAACAATGCTTGGTATCTTTACAGGGTACGTATTATGGCATCCATTTGCCAATAAGTTGAAAAGAAAATCAAAAATTGAAGCGAAACAAAAATATTTAATGATTGAAGGTATCCTTTCTATCCTAGAAGGGGAAGCACCACGTGTTATCGAACAAAAACTAGCATCTTATTTGCCGATTTCTGAAAGGAAAAAATTCCTAGAAGAACTGGAAGGCAGCGTGAGCGCTAATGAGTAAAAAAAGAAAGAAAAAGGAGCATCATGAGGAGCATGTAGACGAATCATGGCTTGTTCCATACGCAGATTTGCTGACACTACTGCTGGCATTGTTTATCGTTCTTTATGCAATGAGCTCTGTTGATCAGAAAAAGTTTGCTGCATTGGCAGAAGTTTTTAATCAAGAATTTCAAGCAGGTACTGGTATCTTTGAATATCCAAGTCCTACTCCTGTAGAAGTAGAAGAGAAGTCTGACTTAGATGAGAACAATAAAACCGAAGGTGACGCTGCAGAAGAAAAAACCTCTGCTAATAAAGAAGTGTCAGAAGAAGAGTTAACCGAAGCTCAGCAAAAGCAGGATCAAGAAGAATTGCAAGGTATTCAAGATAAAGTTAATAGTTATATAGAAAAGAACAATTTGGAGGACAAGCTGGAAACCTCGTTAACAGATGAAGGCCTGCTTGTTTCCATCAGAGATAATGTTCTGTTTGCCTCTGGTAGCGCCAATATCCGCGGAAAAGACGAACATCTAGTTTCCGAGATTTCTAAACTATTAGTTATGGACCCGCCGAGAAGCATCATAGTCAGCGGACATACAGACGATGTGCCAATCAAAAATTCTGAATTTGATTCAAACTGGGATTTAAGTGTTTCAAGAGCAATCAATTTCATGAAGCTGTTAATGGATAATAACAAGCTGAACCCAAGTTCCTTTAGTGCAAAAGGCTATGGAGAATTCAAGCCAATTGCCAGCAATAAAACAGAAGAAGGAAGAGAAAAGAACAGACGTGTTGAAATCTTAATACAGCCGAGAACCGTTTCAGAAGACTAGAGATAGTCTTCTTTTTTTTGTGAAAAAACAGTGAATTGGAAAAATTAGAAATTAAGACTTGTTCTCTAATTAACAAAAGTTTATAATATAAACAAAAGTTTAAAAAGCTGATACATACTGTTCGGGGGTGAAAATATGAATGAAAAAGAGATTACCATTTTGCAGCTTATCCAAGAGAACCCTTTTCTAACACAAAATGAACTAGCAGAAAAAACAGGGTTATCCAGATCAGCGGTTGCCGGGTATATTTCTGCTTTAACACGTGAAGGAAAACTTCTTGGGCGTGCTTATGTTTTGCCGCAGAAAAAAGAAGTTATTTGCATTGGTGGAGCTAATATTGACAGGAAGATTCAAGTGGAGGAAAGAATTAAGTTTGGAACCTCCAACCCTGCCAGCACCAGTCAGTCCTGTGGCGGGGTTGCCCGGAATATTGCGGAGAATCTTGGCCGGCTTGGAATGGACAGCTCCTTATTGACTATGGTTGGAGCAGATCATGGCGGGGATTGGATCATCGATTATACGAAGCTCTATGCTGATATGAAGCCGACTATTATCTCAGAAGAGTATGCAACAGGCACTTACACTGCTCTTCTTGATGTAGAAGGGGAGATGACTGTCGCTTTAGCTGATATGTCGATATACGACAGTATGACACAAGACGTTATTGAAAAACGCTGGGGGCATATTGCGTCATCTGAATTGATTATATTAGACACTAATTTCCCTGCAGACGTGCTAGAGCAAATCATTGTCAGATGCAGGAAGGAAAATCTCCAGCTTTGTGTTACTCCAGTTTCTTCTCCTAAAGTGAAGAAGCTGCCAAGTGACTTAAGAGGGGTGACATGGCTGATTGCCAATAAGGACGAGGCAGAGGCATTGTCAGAAATGAAAATCTATGAAGAAGGAGACTTCTTTAAAGCAGCTGAAATCATCATGAAAAAGGGTGTTGAACGGGTTGTAATTACCCGTGGTGACAAGGGCTTAATATTCTTTACGAAGCTTGGAGAAGCCGGTGTTATTTTGCCGCCTCCTGTTGAGGTTGCAGATGTAACAGGTGCAGGAGATTCTTTAGTTGCCGGAATCATGTACTCATATTTAAAAGGATTAAATACGGAAAACTCCTGTAAAATTGGAGTTGCCTGCTCATTAATGACACTGCAATCACATGAAACAGTCAACCCGTTATTAAATCAGAAGAAATTGCAAGACACGTTCAAAAAATACTTTGATTAAAGGAGATATTATAAATGAAAACAGAATGGCTAGAGTATTCAGTAGAGGTATTAGAAGCAAAGAAGAACAATAAAGCGATTGTAGCCCTTGAGTCGACAATCATTTCACATGGTATGCCTTATCCGCAAAATGTGGAGACAGCGAAAGAAGTAGAGGATATCATCCGTAAAAATGGAGCAGTTCCAGCAACGATTGCCATTATTGACGGAAAGATTAAAATCGGGCTTTCAGATGATGAAATTGAATTTTTGGCGAAAAGCGATGATATTGAGAAAGCAAGCAGAAGAGATTTGCCATATTTGATTGCCAATAAGAAAAATGGTGCAACTACTGTTGCTGCGACAATGATCTGTGCTGAGCTTGCCGGGATTGAAGTGTTCGTTACAGGAGGCATCGGGGGAGTCCACCGTGAGGCAGAACAGACAATGGACATATCTGCTGATTTGCAGGAATTGGCTCAAACAAGTGTGGCAGTTGTGTGTGCAGGAGCAAAGTCAATCCTTGATATCGGCTTGACACTTGAGTATTTAGAAACATTTGGTGTGCCGGTTGTTGGATATGGCACTGAAATATTGCCGGCATTCTATACAAGAACAAGCCCATTTAATGTAAACTTCCGTATTGATGAGCCAGGTTTGGCGGCTGACATGATTCGTACGAAATGGGAGCTTGGCTTAAAAGGCGGTGTGGTAATTGCTAATCCGATACCAGAAGAGGATGCAATGGAAGAATCCTATATAACGAACATCATTGAAACTGCATTGAATGAAGCAAAAACAAACGGCATCAGCGGGAAAAATGTTACACCATTCTTGCTTAGCAAAGTAAAGGAACTGACAGAAGGATCAAGTCTGACAGCTAATATCGCATTAGTGAAAAATAATGCTGAGGTCGGCTCTAAGATTGCTGTTGAACTAAATAAATAATAAATGACTGGCAAAAGGCTATATGGTGCTTTCTTTAACAGGGAAGCTTCCATATGCCTTTTTTTAGGAAACGATTCCAAAAGCCTTGTCATTAATCTGCAGATGTCTTCTTGAATTTAATGAATTCTAAGTAGCATGAGAATTCTTCCTTTGTAATTCCTTCTTTTATAGCATCTTCTACTAAATTAATCCATTCTGAATCTAAGTATTCCGCCCCGTTAGAATTTGTTTCGAGGAGTTCTTCCACATGAGTATCAAGCGTGGTAGCAAGCTTTGAAAGGACCTGTAAAGAGGGATTCTTTTGGATGCCTCGCTCAATATAACTCAAATAAGACTTCGAAACACCTGCACGGTCAGATAGCTCGTTAATGGAATAGCCTTTTTCTAACCGCAGTCTTTTTAGTGCAGCACCAACCATATAGAATAATCTCCTTATGTATTATTAAACACATTTTCATTATAACGAACGAATTGTTCAATAAAAAATACAAAAAAGCTAGCATTCACGAGAAAATTCGAGAAAAAGAACGATAACCGTTCTCTAAAGAGAAAAAATAGCGGATTTTAGAATTTTCCAAAATGAGATAATTGAACTATACTAAACTCATCGGTTCGATAAAAAGAACAAAAAATCATTTAAAAAGAACTAATTTTGTTCATTCATAAAGCATATATTTGAAACTAATAGGTTAGCAGGTGGATTATGTATAGAAAAAACTGCGATAAGTGCAACAGACCATCTTACAGCAGCGCAGAAAGAGGGGAATGGTTCTGTCCGGTGTGCAACAATGACCTGACAAAATACCCATTTTTTGATGCAATGACCTTTGAAAAAATTCATATTAATTACTCTTTTAAAAAAGTATTGTCGTCCTATAGAAACCAATATATTAAAAAAGAAACCAGAGGATTCACGGGGGAGTTCGACAAAATATAACAATTCCCCACAAAATTAACGTTATATTGTAATAAGAAAAGGTATTGTTGTAGAAAAAAGTAGAAAAATATTTGGTAAAATGTATAAATTTCTTACAAAATTTTGCACATATGAAAAAAGAAAAGATATATAATTAAATGCATAAAAGATTGAAGGGCAAACCAATTCGAAAGATTGGGACGCAAAGTCACGGGTCTAATGTTTCTGAACAATGACAGCCGGACTGCCAAAGTACAAAGAAAAGTATTTTTGGGAGAGGGGCATAATTAAGTGATTGAAGAAAAATTAATGGTAGAAGAACTAGACACAGAATGGATTCAGTTAATGAAGGAAGCAAAAAGTATCGGGCTGGACATACAAGATGTGCGCAATTTCATCCATAACGATTAAGAGATTGCTTAATTAATATAGTATCCTAACGAGAACTCTGTACACCCTAAAGACAATACGAATGCATTCATTTAACTGCGCTTATAATTATTATAATATTCAGAATATTTAAGGGGCAAGAAAGTTATTTCTGCTCCCTTTAGGTGCATGTGTAAAATAAAAAAGACACAAAATATTATTTGTGTCTTTAAGTAATCTTATTTAAGCGAACTGTGAAAAGTTCTATTTTTTTTGTTCAATTCTCCATTTATTATACTCAAGGAATTCGCGAAACTCAGATTTGGAAACGCCTGAGTCCATTGCCTCTTTAACAATTTTCAGCCATTCTGAATCAAGATCATCTTTATTTTGCTGTTCATTAATTAGATGATCTACAGGAACATTAAAAACAGTAGCTATTTTTTCTAAAAACTGTATGGATGGATTTGACTGGAGATTCCGCTCCAAGGAACTTAAATAAGATTTTGCAACACCTGCTTGTTCAGCAAGTTCTGACAAGGACATTCTTTTTTCTAAGCGAAGTTTTTTTACACGATCACCGATCATACAGTCTCACACACCTTATCACTATATGTAATAATATCATAACAAATATAATCCAAAAGTTCCATATAAAGAACGAATTGTTCGATGGTTTTGTTAATATTACCAAAAAAAATTCATAAAATATACAATTATTCCTTATTTGCTGGTAATTTTAATGCTTCCACTTTTAATAAGAGCAGTGTTTATAAAGTGTCATCGTATCCAATACCCTGTTCTGTTAGCATTTAACCCTTTTTTTATTATTATTTTATTTTTTTCGTATTTAGACAAGCTCGTATAAAAAAGGTAGAATAAAGGCGAAGATAGAGGAAGATTTGAGCGATGGTGATAAGGATGAATAAATACCTAATTATATTTGAAGAAATAGAAACAGCAATTAGAAACGGCAGTTATGCCCCAAACAGCATATTACCTTCTGAGAATGAACTGGCTGAACGCTATAACACTTCACGCGAAACAATTCGCAAGGCGTTGAACATTCTTGCTCAGAAGGGATATATTCAGAAATTGCGCGGCAAAGGGTCGCTTGTCCTGGATATGCAGAAACTGCAATTCCCAATATCCGGTCTTGTAAGCTTTAAAGAACTAGCAGAGAAAATGGGCTCCAGTTCGGTGACACATATTGAAAGCTTTGAGAGAAAGAACCCGTCACCTGTTCTTCAAAAGGAAATGAACTTGAAGAAGGATGAATCCATTTGGGAAGTTTTACGTATAAGGGAAATTAATAAAGAAAAAATTATCCTGGATAAAGACTATATTATTGAAAAATTTGTACCAGGTCTGACAAAGGAAATATGCAGACGCTCTATTTTTGACTATATTGAAAAGGATTTAAAATTGAAAATCGGCTTTGCGAGAAAGGAATTCACGGTGGAAACACCTACTGAGGAGGATTATCGCCTTCTTGATTTAGAGGGGTTTCAGGCCATTGTGGTCGTTAAAAACTATATTTATTTTGAAAACGCTGCCCTTTTTCAATATACAGAATCCAGACACAGGCCAGATAAGTTTCGATTTGTAGATTTTGCAAGAAGAAATGAATAAAATTTATTAAAGGATGTTTTATCTTGTCCAATAAGGGAACTTTATCTCTGAAATCAAAAATAGAAGGAGATGTTCCCTATATGAGTAAAATTGCAACATTAATAACTAATATGTTCGAGGATTCAGAGTATACGGAGCCGGCAACATCCTTCAAGGAAGCTGGCCATGAAGTAGTAACAATTGAACTCGAGGCCGGCAAAACGGTGACAGGCAAACAGAACAAAGCTGAGGTTAAGATTGATAAAGGCATTGATGAGGTCTCTGCAGGTGATTTTGATGCTTTATTTATTCCTGGAGGATTTTCTCCTGACCAGCTGCGCGGTGATGATCGTGTTGTTGCGTTTACAAAAGAATTTATGGACAGCAAAAAGCCAGTATTTGCAATCTGCCATGGTCCGCAGCTGTTAATCACAGCAAAGACATTAGAGGGCAGAAATGCTACCGGGTATAAATCTATCAAAGTCGATATGGAATATGCTGGTGCAACATATAAGGATGAAGAAGTTGTTGTATGCGGCGGACAGCTTGTAACAAGCAGAACGCCAGAAGATATTCCTGCTTTCACAAGAGAATCATTAAAGCTGCTCGAAAAATAAAGGTTTTTAAAAAAAGTGCCTGTTAGTTTACTAGCAGGCATTTTTTTTCGTTTTTGCTTATAATCTTGATAAAGATATGCAATAAAGAAAATAATAACATGCAACTAAAAAAGGAGAATATTATTCATGATTGTACTGAAGTCAATGAGAGAAATCGAAAAGATGAAAGCGGCTGGCCGAATTTTAGCTGCCTGTCATAAAGAGATTGCAAAAATGATAAAGCCTGGGATTACTACAATGGAGATAGAAAAGTTTGTTGAGGGTTTCTTAAAGGAAAGAGGTGCTACGCCTGAGCAAAAGGGCTATCGTGATTACCCTTATGCCATTTGTGCAAGCATTAATGATGAGGTTTGTCACGGATTTCCTAGAGAGGAGGAGCTAAAGTCTGGTGATATTATCACAGTTGATATGGTTGTGAATTTACATGGAGGCTTGGCTGATTCTGCGTGGACATACAAGGTTGGAACAGTATCTGATGAAACGGAAAAGCTGCTGGAAGTTACAAAAAAGGCTTTGTATATTGGAATTGAGCAAGCGAAGATTGGCAACAGGATTGGTGATATTGGCGCTAGCATTCAACAATATGCAGAAGAAGAGGGATACTCTGTTGTAAGAGATTTCATCGGCCATGGTATTGGTGCTGTTATTCACGAAAAACCTGAGGTGCCTCATTTTGGCGAGAAAGGTAAAGGACCGCGAATTAAAGAAGGCATGGTTTTCACCATAGAGCCAATGATTAATATCGGAGCATATCCTGTCAAAATGGACGCAAATGGCTGGACTGCCCGGACAAAAGATGGTACATACTCCGCACAATATGAACATACAATAGCCATAACGAAGGACGGGCCGATTATCCTGACAGACCAGGAAGAAGGTATATAAAAAAGAGAAGGATAGCCTTCTCTTTTATTTTTTGCGGAGATTTCCCAATTCTTCTGCTAATGCTTGCATTTCATTCGGGCTGAAGGAATCTCTTTTCATGATATGATCATAAATTTCCTTCAGTTCTGTATACATTTCTTCATCGAAATGTGTTGGTTTAATCGCTCCAAGGTTCAGTACTTTCAGTTTTTCTTTTATTTGTTCAATCATGTATTCCACATTTTCAGTCGATTTAACATCTAAATTCAAAAGATATCTCTCCTTTATGCAGGCCTTGATTCATGTTTAATCTATGTCCCACTTTTTTTTCTATCTTTTCATGTGTAAAGAGAAATGTCAATTTAATTTTGCCTTTTCAATTGGAAGTAAATTACGATAAGCTAAAAACAAAACATCTAAATGAAATGATGTATGTTCTAAATAAGTTGGAGGGAAAATAGGATGGAAGTTCGTGTGTTATTTATTTGCTTAGGAAATATTTGCAGATCACCAATGGCAGAGGCAGTATTTCGGGATCTTGTAAAAAAAGAAAATTTGCAGGACAGCATTACATGCGATTCAGCAGGAACTGGTGGATGGCATATAGGTAATCCGCCGCATAGAGGTACAAGGGAGATTCTAAAAAAGAATCTAATAAGTGATGCAGGAATACTAGCAAGGCAGCTTCATACAGCTGATTTGGAAAGCTTTGATTATTTAATAGCGATGGATAACAGCAATCGTGAAAATATCAGGCTTCTAAATGAGCAGCTAGAGGAAAATAAAGTTCATTTGTTGATGGATTTTGCCGAAATTCGGGTATATGATGAAGTGCCTGACCCTTATTATACAGGCAATTTCGATGAGGTATTCCAGATGGTAACGGTGGGCTGTCAAGGCTTGCTTCAGGATATTAGAAGTAAATACCATTTGTGATTGCCGCTAACTCTTAAAAGGAAGGAAGATGCATAATGGCACAGCTTAGCTTAGTAAAAGGACTTTTATTGGGCGGTTTGATAGGAGCTTCGTTGAGTATGCTTGATAAACGGACAAGGAAGGCTTCCATGTACAATATGAAGCGCTTAACGACTTCAATCACTGACTTTGACACGATGTCTTCGAGCATTACAGAAACTTCTGAGAAGGTGAAGCAAACAGCAGAGAAGGTCTCCAATGATGTGGCTTTCATTTTGGATAAGGTAGAAGAATTGAAAGAAGTTACACCGACAATTGCAAGCATTGTGAAAGAAACAAAGGAAGCATTTACTACTGATGGTACTCAGGAAGAGTACAAGCCACAAGGTTTGACTTCCAGCACGCAGTATTTGCCGCAGTATACACACTAAACAGCTTATATGCCTAGTGAGGGGATAAATGCTGATAAAAGGTTTGTCCTTGCATGAAGTAGGGGAAAAGAACATTATTAGCTAAACCGATATATAGGCAGGTGGAGTTTTATGGGAGAGGCAATGGGCTTTGTTAAGCAGCTGGCAGTAAAAATAAAAAATGATGATGTATTTGATTTAGCGGCACAGCTCGCATATTACTTTTTGCTGTCGATCTTTCCGCTGATCATTTTCATGATGACGTTATTGCCGTATTTACCTATCACAAAGGATGATTTATTAAACTTAATTTCAACCTTTGCTCCAGGGGAAAGTATGGATATTATTGAAACAAACCTGGAGCAGGTTCTGAACAGAAATGGGACATTGCTGTCCTTTGGTATCATCGCAACAATCTGGTCTGCTTCAAATGGTTTAAATGCTATTATCAAGGCATTTAATAAAGCTTATGAAGTAGAAGAAACACGTTCCTTTATCGTTGCAAGAGCGATGTCTGTTGTACTGACATTAGGTATGATTGCTGTAGTGGTTATTGCACTGCTGCTGCCAGTATTCGGCGAACAGATAGGAGTGTTTTTATTTTCTCAGTTTAGTTTATCGGATGAGTTTTTAAGTGTTTGGCGAGCACTGCGATTTTTAGTGACTCCAGTAATTTTATTCATTGTATTTTTAGCATTATATTGGGTTGCACCAAATAAGAAAATCACTTGTGTGAGTGCTGTTCCAGGCGCTATTTTTGCATCAGTGGGCTGGGTTGCAGTTTCATTAGGCTTTTCTTTTTATGTAGGCAACTTCGGTAATTATTCGGCAACATATGGCGGGATTGGCGCCATCATTGTATTGATGATCTGGTTTTATTTGACAGGCATCATTATTATTATCGGCGGTATCGTTAATGCCATTTTCACAAGCCGTAAAAAGAAGCCTTGCTAAACTTGGCATACTTTACAGTGCTAACCGGTTTTTACCTATCATAAAAGCTGTTCGTCATCACACACTAAGCTTGGGGAAACTATTACTGAAGAGGTGATAACGAATGGGCAAAAAGACTAAACAAAACAGTAAAAGTAAGCCGAAGCATAAAACATCTGGTTCTTCAAATGGACAAAATGGTTATCACTAAATAAGTAAAGGCAGCCAATTGGCTGCCTTTTTTTAGCCTCTTAAAAGACGGAGGCTGTTTAATATAACAAGAATGGTGCTGCCTTCATGGCCAATCACCCCAAATGGAAGGTCTACTGCTTGAAGAAGATTTGATATTACAAGCAGCATAATTACAGATATCGAAAATATAATGTTCTGCTTAATGATAGCATTCATTCGTTTTGACAATTTTATCGCTTCAGCAATCTTTGGCAAGTCATTTTTCATTAAGACAATGTCAGCTGTTTCAAGGGCAACATCTGTGCCGCCACCCATGGCGATACCAACATTTGCTGTCGCTAATGCCGGGGCATCATTGATGCCGTCACCGACCATCGCCACAATCGGATAACGCTCCTTAAGGTTTTTTATATGACTAACCTTTTGTTCAGGAAGGCATTCTGCAATATATTCCTGAACATGGCTTTCTTTGGCGATTGTATTCGCTGTTCTTTCATTGTCACCTGTAAGCATGATAGTATGAATTTGATAGTCCTTTAATAATTGAATGGCAGCTTTAGCCTCTGTGCGGACAATATCCTTTAAGGCGATGCAAGCGATAATCTCATCTCCAGCTTTGACGAACACAACGGTTTTCCCACTCTCTGACAACTGATTAATAAGAGTAGGGTTAAAGCTTAGAGCACTGTCTTGACCAACAAATTCTGCCTTCCCGATTTTCCATTCTTTATCGTCTAGTTGTGCAGTTACACCAAAGCCAGACAGATTTTGAACACTATCAAGCGTAAGGAGCGGCTTATTGATGGTTGAGGCAGCTTTTTCGACAATTGCTTTTGCAAGCGGATGAGTAGAGTGATTTTCAATACTTGCAGCATACAAAAGAATTTCTTCCTCGGAATATCCTTGTTTAACGTGGATATCTGTTACTGTAGGCATTCCTTTTGTAAGTGTTCCAGTTTTATCAAAGGCAATAGCCTGCACTGCACCTAAAGTTTCTAAATGAATGCCGCCTTTAAATAATATTCCGTTTCGTGCTCCGTTAGATATAGCGGATAAAGTAGCTGGCATGATGCTTGCAACAAGGGCGCAAGGGGATGCGACCACAAGAAGAATCATTGCTCTGTAAAATGTTTCATTCCAGCTCCAGCCTAGTACGAAATGAGGCAGGAACATCATAATAACAACAATGCTCAAAACGACCTTAACATAAGTGCCCTCAAACTTTTCAATAAATGCTTGCGAAGGAGACTTTTCACTCTGCGCTGACTGAACTAGAGCGATAATCTTTTGAAAGAGTGTCTCATGTGCATTTTTCGTAATTTCTACTGTGATAGAGCCGCTTATATTCACTGTTCCCGCAAAAACCTCATCAGAGCTGTCTTTTGTAACAGGCAGTGATTCCCCCGTAATTGCCGCTTCATCAATAGAAGTTGTTCCAGATAAAATTCTTCCATCAGCCGGCACTCTTTCACCTGGTTTAATCAATATTCTGTCATGGATGGAGAGTTCAGCGACAGGAATTAATTCTGTTGTACCGTCAGTATTTAATTTCCAGGCTTTTTCAGGCTGTAGATCCATCAATGCAGATATTTCTTTATGACTTTTATTCATCGTGTATGTTTCCAGTGCTCCGCTAACTGCAAAAATAAAGATAAGAATGGCACCCTCTGTCCAATAGCCAATTATCGCAGAACCAACTGCAGCAAAAACCATCAGCATTTCCACATTTAATTCCTTATTGGCAATGGTTTCTTCAATGCCTTCTTTTGCTTTAGCAAAACCGCCGATAATAAAGGCGAGCACATAGGAGATAACAGATAATGTTTGTTCCTCCTGATGGGCCATAAACCACCCAGTTAAAATGAGTAGACCGCTTATACCTGCCGCAATTAGTTCAAGATGCGGCATAATCTTTTCGGAAAATAGGGAAGGTGATTCAGAACCCTTATGTGCAAGTGGTTTCGTTTCCGTCAACATTTTTATTCCTCCTTTAGTTTTATCATCTGTACATGAGAAAGATAATCAGCTTCATTACCCTTAAAAAACACGAAAGCTGCCACCTGTATAGGTGACAGCAAAATTTATGCAGGCTCTCATATAGAAAAATAGAGGTTCCTGCTGTTCGTTACTATTTAGTTATTCCTATCCTAACATAAAACGGAAGCACTTGGTATACTTTTGCCTTAATTTGGGACTGAATTTACTTCTTTCTGGATTTTCTGACTGCCAGAAATAAAGATGATTAAGCCTAGGATTAATAGCATTATGCTTATGACGATGAAATAGCTAAGATGATTCACATATTCTATAAATAGTCCGCCTAGATAAGGGCCTGTCAGACTGCCGATGCTGAATGCCATCCCGCACAAAAGATTTCCTGTCGGCAATAAACTCGACGGAACTAAATCAGTCATATAGCTGACACCCAAAGAGAAGGTAGAGCCTACTGCCATACCTGCGGCAAACAGACAGATAGCGAGACCAATAAAGGTATGTTCCACCATGCTTGCTGTCAGGAAGCAGGCAAAGCCGACAAAAAGGATTGTAACTAAAGTTCTTCTTCTGCCAAAACTATCACTTAAAATACCAAGGGGAAACTGAAACACAATCGCTCCTATCGCAAAGCAGGTTAATAAAATAGAGATTTCAGAAACCTCAAAATTTAGTCTGAGTCCGTAAACAGGAAAACTTGAATTTAGGCTTGATTCCAGAAAACCATATGCAAGCGGTGGAAGAAAAGCAGCCCAGGCATATTTTAAAGCAGCAGAAAAACGGGAAATCGTCTCTTTGAAGTTATTAGCTTCAGCTGTCTGCTCAGGGAAATCGTTCTTTAAAAACAAAGTGAAAATCCACGCTGTGAAGCAAAGAGCAGATGAAAGCATAAAAGGAAATGCTTCATTTACTTTCACTAATGGTGTCATTAGTGGTCCTACGGCGAATCCAATTCCAAAGAAAACTCCATATAAGGAAATATTCCTGCCTCTGTTCTTTTCAGAGGATACAGTAGTGATCCATGTTTGTGTAGCGAAATGGAGAGAGTGGTCGCCAATGCCGATAAATAGACGCAGTAAAAACCAAAACCAGAATGTTTTCCATAGTGGAAACAAAGCCAAGGAAATAATGACGAGCAATCCGCCGAAAACGATAGCTGGTTTGTACCCGTATTTGCGAAGCGGGTATTCCATAAATGGTGAGATGAGCAGGATGCCGATATATAAGCCTATCGCATTTAATCCATTCATGCTGGAGGACAGGCCGTCATTTTCAAAGATGACAGCAATCAGCGGAAGCAGCATTCCTTGACTAAAGCCAGAGATGGAGACAATGCTGATTAAAATCGCAAATTTATTTTTAGTCATTATGTAAAATACTCCTTATGGTGGTAGAAAAAATTTAGTATCCCTAAATGATGGTAACTTAATAAGGGAAGTATTGGCAACAAGAAAATTATCCCTATAATGAAGAAAAAGCTGCCGCAGAATTTGCGGCAGCTTTCTTATCTTATTACAGCTCTAAAACCTCTGCTTTAGAACTAGAATCAGCGAAATAGCGGATTTTTTGCGGCTTCAAGTGGAGCAGCACATAATTTGGATCATCTGGACCGCCCAGCCATTTGCTAAGCTTGTCACTCCAATATTTTTCTTTTTTCTCTTTAGAATCTTCAATTGTAGCTGTTGCCTCAATTTCACAGTAGGCACCAGAAAATCCAGCATCCTGAACACCAAGCAGTATATGGACATTAGGGTTTTGGCCGAGATCATCGACTTTATGTGTTTCCTTATTCGTTGCTGTATAAAGAGTCAATTCATCGTGAAAGAACAGCATAAACCGGCTGTACGGCTTATCGTCTTGTATGGTTGCCAATGTGCCTATTTTGTGATTATCGAGCAGTTCCAGTATTTTTGATTGTAATGCGTCATTCATTATAAAAAAACTCCTTTCCATTCTTAGTTAGTATGGGTGGTTTGTCTATATTTTATATACCCTATTATCTATTGAAAAAAGCTGATTTTGTTGGTATATTATGGAATGGTTTAGATAAAGCTGAAATATATTGGTCTGTAATGCGGATTATAAAGGAGTATTACAGCCTAAAAAGAGGAGAAGTTTTTAAAAAATGTTTAGGAAATTTATAAACAGGGGAATGTTAATTGTTAAAAATAAAAGGAGTGGGGAAAATGGTGAATAAAATCTTTACCGTGGCAGTCCTCATCGGCGTTCCAATATCTATTATTGGTTCTTTGCTGCACTGGCCGAGTATTGTAATGTTTATCGTGTACTGTCTAACAATCATTGCCCTCTCTAGCTTTATGGGAAGAGCAACTGAAAGTTTAGCAATTGTCGCTGGACCGAGAATCGGCGGGCTGTTGAATGCCACGTTTGGAAACGCAGTCGAACTGATTATTGCAATTTTTGCTTTGAGAGAAGGACTGACAGAGGTTGTTTTAGCTTCCTTAACAGGATCCGTTCTTGGAAACCTGCTTCTTGTTGCAGGGCTGTCATTCTTTATTGGGGGCCTTAAGTACAAGGTCCAAACATATAATGTGTTTGATGCAAGACATAATTCTGGCTTGCTGATGTTTGCTGTTATCGTAGCCTTTGTTATTCCAGAGGTCTTCTCCGTATCAATGGATGACTCAGAAACCTTAACGTTAAGTGTGGGAATTTCCATTATCCTTATTTTGTTATATTTAGCAGCACTATTCTTTAAGCTTGTTACACACAGGGGAGTATACCAATCTGAGAACAAAGAAGGTACAGAAAGCAGCCATCATGAGGAGCCTGAGTGGACCGTGAAGCGCAGTGTCCTAATACTTGCACTTGCCACATTAGCGGTAGCCTATATCTCTGAAAATCTTGTACATACATTTGAGATTGTAGCTGAATCATTCGGATGGTCAGAGCTGTTTATCGGGATTATTATTGTCGCGATTGTCGGAAACGCGGCAGAGCATGCTTCGGCAGTGCTTATGGCGTATAAAAATAAGATGGACATCTCTGTTGAAATCGCAATCGGTTCAACCTTACAGGTTGCGATGTTTGTGGCACCGGTGCTTGTACTGCTGTCCCTTTTATTCCCGACAAACTTGTCCCTTGTTTTTAGCCTTCCAGAATTAGTATCCATGGCATCAGCTGTACTGCTCATGATTATTATATCGAATGACGGAGAAACAAACTGGTTTGAAGGAGCAACATTGCTTGCTGCCTACTTGATTATGGGAGTAGGATTCTACTTGTTGTAAGTTTTTTCGCCTAAATAAACAGAAAACCGTCCAGCTTTCTTTACAGCTGGACGGTTTTTTTTAGAAGGCATTCTCCTTTAAGTTTAAATGAAAAGATAAGTATATAATTGTGTGCTTATGTGTTCTGGGACAAAATCAAGTCGCTTCCATTAAGACCACCACCAATTCTTTTTAAGTAGACAATACTGTACATACTAAACTGATGCTTTGCCAAAAATGGTCTATCCTCCTTTTGTGATAAGCGATTTGATTAGCTGCCCTCCTTTTGTTTGATAAGCCTAGTATAATATAAATTTAGATAAATGTAAATATTCTGATAATTTATTTTTTACATTTTTGTACAAGTTTGCTGTGACGTGCGCATAAGTATAAAAGACGAGCATTAAAACGGGAGGGGAGTTAGGAGAATGGCGATGGTTTACCGCAGTCTTTTTTATGGTATCGGACTATTGATTTTGTCATTCGGCGCGACATTGACAATCAAGGCAAACTTAGGGGCAGGGCCATGGGATGCTTTAAATGTAGGCTTGTCAGCACTGTTAGGTTTGACAATTGGCAGCTGGATAGTTATTATCGGCATCTTGCTGATATTTGTCAATGCACTTCTATTGATGAGAAAACCTGAGCTGCTGTCATTATTCACCGTGTTCATTTTAGGTTTTTTCGTAGATTTTTGGATGGCGCATCTTACGAATGTCTTTAATTATTTTCTTTTCCTTAATCAGCTGCTTCTGCTTATTGCTGGACTCGCTATTATCGGCTTAGGGATTGCTACCTATTTGCAGGCAAGCTTTCCGCTGAATCCGATTGATGAGTTCATGGTCAGCCTGCAAGAGCGATTTGGACTTAATATCATGGCTTCCAAGCTAATCGGCGAGGTTTTGGCATTAGTATTTGCTTTTTTAGTCAACGGACCAATTGGGGTCGGAACAGTGATTATTGCTCTTGGAATCGGACCTGCCATTCAAGTGTTTCATCCGCTTTGCTGTGGAATAATGGACAAATTAGCGCTTAAATAAAGATATGCAAAAAATTGTTTTTGACAGGAAGCATAATCTAGGCGAACTCCGAAAAAAATAACAGTAAATATTACTGTTATGTTTGAAAGGAGTTCTTTAATTTGTTGAAACGAATTGGTATTATTCTACTAGCTTTTCTTATGATGCTGCCTAATATTGCGCCAGCATTTGCAGAAAAACCGAAAGACAAGCAAGATATGCCAAAGTCAAAACTGGTTGCCATTCCGAATTCAGCTATGAACATCACAAAGGAAAACACATATCCGAATCCTTCGCAGGACTTGCCGAAGCTGCAGCCGAGTGAGCTGACACAGACGCTTATTGATTCTTCAAGGGTGAAAATTGAAAATCCTGACTTAATTCGCATGCTGAATGAGACAACGGTCAACAGCACACCATTTGCGATAGGATATAAGGCGATTGTCTATTTGGGTCAATGGCCATTAAATTATGAATCAACAGAAACAGCCCCTAACTGGGAGTATCAAAAGATAAACACAAACTTTTATGACAACAGAGGCGGAAAAGCGCCATATCAAATACACTATGTGCAAGAGTCTCAGAAAATCATCAGAGGCGGCCTGACTGCAAAAATTCCGAATGCTGAGGAAGTCAAAAAAATGATGATGCTCAAAGCAATGCAGAACTCCGGGCTGCCGCTTGCTTTTGAAACAGTGATAGGAACTGGCACGAAAAAAGACCAGATTTATAATATTCCTGCCAAAAGATTAGGCTATTTATATGGATACGCACCTGCTGTGAATGAAAAAGGAAAGGTCACATATGGAGAAGTGTATTTAATGCTGAAGGGCGGAAAGAAATCAATTGTCGTTAAAAATGTAACATCCCAAGGTATTGGTGCATGGATTCCAGTTCAAGATCATGTTTCCTTCGGATTTGTGGCCAGCGAAAAGCCGAAATAAAAAAAGTGAGCAGCATTAGTTCAGACTAATTAGCTGCTCACTTTTTTAACGTTGAATTAATGCTGCTTTTTTCGAGAAATCAATATCTCGGTAATAGCTGTTTTTAACAAGCACATTTGGACCTAAACATTGCACACTTGGGCAGTGGCAGTTAAGGGAAGAGGCTAAATCTGTTGCCAGCCACCTTTGGAATATATCTTCCAGGTTATCTGTTTGAATATTACCTAATGGTGGTGTATCCCCAAAGTCTGTAACGATAACATCTCCTGAGAAGATATTAACATTCAGACGGGAACGGCCGTCAGGATCGTTGCGGACAGTAACATTTTTACTTGCATACAGGCGTTTCAGCAGCTCTTGATCTTCTTTTGTACTGCTGCATGGATAAAATGGCAGTGTTCCAAACAGCATCCAGACATTTTCATCTCTTATGTCTAGCAAGTGATGGATGCTTTGACGCATTTCCTCCAGTGTTAATGTTTCCATCGTTGAAGCGAAATCAGATGGATACATTGGATGTATTTCATGGCGTTGACATTTCATCTCATCAACAATTTGACGGTGAATATGCTCTAAGTAAGGAAGTGTCTGTTTATTCAGCATCGTTTCTGCAGAAACGACCACACCTGCTTCCACTAATGCCCTGCTGTTAGTAATGATATTTTTGAAAAGTTTGCCTCTTTGTTCGTAAGACGGCTTTCTTGCCATCATCGCAAAGCCTCGTTCAGCAAACTCCTCTTCCGTACCCCAGTTATGAGATATATGCAAAACATCTAAATATGGAATGATTGGTTCATATCTGTCAAGACCTAGTGTCAGATTGGAGTTAATCTGTGTCTTTACACCTCTGCTATGGGCATATTTGAACAGCGGAACAACATAGTTTTCGACAGATCTGCGGCTCATCATCGGCTCACCGCCTGTGATGCTCATAGAGCGGAGATGAGGAATCTCATCAAGTCTCTTTAAAAGCAGATCAATCGGCAATGCATTCGGGTCTTTCGGCTGAAGGGTGTAGCCGACAGCACAATGCTCACAGCGCATATTACATAATGTTGTTGTCGTAAATTCTATATTGGAGAGTGTCAGCCCTCCATGCTGAGTTATATCCATATAAGCTTCCCAAGGATCATTCTTAGGGTTTACAATCGGATTTTTTTGAGAAATCATGATATTGCTCCTTTAAAAAAATTGCGAAATAAAGCGCCCGCTTGTTTAAGTATTCATTAGACGGGAAAAGACAAGTAATGATAATAAAAAGGGAGATGATCTTATGTCTAATGAAAACAAGGGAAACAGTAAACTATTGGCTGGAATCGTCATTGGAAGTGTCATTGGGACAACATTATCCCTCATGGACCGTACAACAAGGACAAATGCTAAGGTGAAAGTGCAGCAGTGGAAGGAATCAACCAACCAGCTTGTGCATGAGCTGAGAGAAAACCCTAGTCAGGTAAAGCAAGATACTAGTGAAAAACTGCATTATTTAAGTGATACAATGCGAGAGGTTATGAATGACAGCCAAACAATGTTTCAGCATATTCAAAACACAATCAATGCAAGGACACAAGATTTAAAAGAAATAGCAGGCGATTTCAAGCAGCTTTACTTTCAATCGAAACGCCAATATCAGTCTATCCAACATAAATTGCAACAGACAAAAGAACAGATTGGCATGAACGGAAACTCATCCAGTGACAATCAGCTGTTGCCAGTAGTCGCACAGGACCACTCCCTGATGGAAAGGGAAAAGGCTACCCTATAATTATGTGAGCAGACGCACGTATAGTATAGTTTAACATAAAAAAAGTCACCTATAATGCCTATAGGTGACTTTTTTTAGAAAGGAAAGAGAAGCACAGGTGTAAAATCAGCGGAATTGAGCAAACATATAGAATAGAGGAAAAAGATTGCCGGAAGCTAATATTTTCGGTACGATGGATATGAGAGTGAAAGGAGAGATTTTTGTTGGGCAGTTCGATTACAGACAAAAATGAACAAGTTGATTTTTTAAAAACGAGATTAAATATGTTTCTTGATGTATTGGATGCGATTGATCCAGAAGAAGCGGAGCTTGAGGATATTGACCGCTTGATTGAAATGATTGACGATATTGAATCGAAATGCAATGAATTTAAACATAGAGACATTTAATTAGCGAAGAGCTCCAGTTGGGGCTTTTTTTGTTAGTATTTATGTAAACGATTTCATTACACTGTTCACAAACTCCGATGTAAGAGTATAATTTAAGAGAAAGATCGTTAAAAGGGTTGAGGGGGAGAAAATTAGTGAATATCAAGAATTTAAAAACAAGCATTTATCAGTTGATTGAAGAAACATCCACAAATCTTCCAAAAGATGTCCGCCGCGCTATTAAAAAGGCAGCGCTAAGGGAAAACGCAGGAACAAGATCGGCAATGAGCCTTGGTACAATTCAAGCCAATATAGGCATGGCAGATATGGAAGTATCGCCCATTTGCCAGGATACCGGTCTGCCTACCTTTAAAATTAAGACACCAGTCGGTACAAATCAGCTTGAAATAAAAGCTGTAATCTATGAGTGCATGGAATTGGCGACACAAAGGGGGAAGCTTCGCCCGAATTCTGTTGATTCACTGACAGGAGATAACAGCGGCAACAACCTAGGAGCAGGAACGCCTGTTATAAAGTTTGAACAATGGGAAAAAGACTACATAGACATTGGCTTTATTCTTAAAGGTGGAGGCTGTGAAAACAAGAATATCCAGTACAGTCTGCCTTGTGAGCTTGATGGTCTTGGCCGAGCTGGCAGAGACTTGGACGGTATCCGTAAATGCATCCTCCATTCTGTTTACCAGGCCCAAGGGCAAGGCTGCAGTGCAGGCTTTATCGGTGTCGGCATCGGCGGCGACCGCTCAAGCGGCTATGATCTGGCTAAGGAGCAGCTTTTCCGTTCCGTAGATGATATCAATGAAAACGCAGAGCTTGCAGCCTTAGAAGAGTATATTTTGGAAAATGCTAATAAGCTTGGAATCGGTACGATGGGGTTTGGCGGTGAAACAACCTTGCTTGGCTGCAAGATTGGTGTGATGAACCGTATTCCAGCAAGTTTCTTTGTCTCTGTCGCTTATAACTGCTGGGCATTCCGCCGCTTAGGAATTAAGATTGACGCCATATCAGGCAGTATACTTGCGTGGAAATATGATGATGGAGAGAAAATAAACTTTGCAGGCAAACAAGAAGCTGATTCACAAGAAGAGGATAAAGTTATTAAGCTGACAGCACCAATAACAGAAGCAAAAATCCGTTCCTTAAAGGTCGGCGATGTAGTTGAAATCAGCGGAATGATGTATACAGGCAGAGATGCAATCCATAAATATTTGAGCACAAACGATTCACCAATTGATTTAAATGGACAAATTATCTATCATTGCGGTCCGGTTATGCTTAAAAGTGAAGATGATGTATGGCATGTAAAGGCAGCAGGACCAACAACGAGTATTCGTGAAGAGCCGTATCAAGGCGATATTATGAAAAAATTCGGCATCCGCGTTGTTATGGGTAAAGGCGGAATGGGTCCCAAAACCTTAAAAGCATTAGGCGAGCATGGCGGTGTTTATTTAAATGCAATCGGCGGAGCTGCTCAATATTACGCTGACTGCATTAAGTCTGTTCAAGGTGTTGATCTGATGCAATTCGGCATACCGGAAGCAATGTGGCATCTTCAAGTCGAGAATTTTCGTGCCGTTGTAACAATGGATTCACACGGCAATTCCTTGCACGAGGATATAGAGAAGTCATCATTGGAAAAACTTTCTCAGTTCAAGGAAGCTGTCTATAGTTGATTGTTTAATTTACCAATCATACTCCCTCTGTCACAACAAATAATAAGCTTAGATAGCTTATAAAGGAGGGAGAAAGGTGAAGCAGTTTAAACTAATATGTGCTTTTTTTGCATTATTTATGCTAGTACAGCATCCTGTGCTGGCGAACGTTTCCAACCAGCCTCAGCATTGGGGCTTCAAAAAATCAAGCAATGAGCAGCCGGCAGAAGCAGGGCAGCCGCTTGATCAACTTCTCCAGAAATATGGAGCATTTTATAAGGACAGCCCCGATGAGAAGGTATTGTACTTAACTTTTGATAATGGCTATGAAAATGGCTATACAGGGAAAATCCTTGATGTGCTGAAAAAAGAAAAGGTACCAGCAACCTTCTTCGTAACAGGACATTACTTACAAAGCGCCACAGATTTGGTGAAACGAATGGCTGATGAAGGGCATATTATCGGGAATCACTCGTACCATCATCCTGATTTCACACAAGTATCTGATTCTAGACTAAAAGAGGAACTGGATAAGGTGGCGAAAGAAACAGAAGAGATTACAGGCAAAAAAGGGATGAAATACTTACGGCCTCCCCGCGGTGTATTTAGTGAACGTACTTTGAAGCTTGCTAAAGATCTCGGCTATACACAAGTGTTCTGGTCTTTAGCGTTTGTTGACTGGAAAACCGATCAGCAAAGGGGCTGGCAATACAGCTACGACAATATGATGAAGCAGGCGCATCCTGGCTGCATAATGCTTTTGCATACTGTATCAAAAGATAATGCAGATGCGTTAGAAGCTGCGATTAAAGACTTAAAGAAAAGAGGCTATACTTTTAAAAGCCTTGATGACTTTATGGAAAAGCAGCAAAAAGCTAAAGAGAAAAGTCCGAATTAAATCGGGCTTTTTTCTTTTTTTGTAAAGATTAGTTAATGCATAGAACTTCCACATATATCCATGCTATAATGAGTGGAAAACAGAACAGGTGATTCTATTGCATATTCTTCCAGTTGCAGGACCATATAATTTTGATCTTGTGTTAAGCCGATTAGCGTTAGATCCGTTGCAGCAAATAGATTTTCAGGAGAGGTCTGTTAAAGTTCCGCTTGTTATTGGTCAAAAGCAAATGGTTACAACTGTAGTAGCGATTGGCACAACAGAGAAGCCAGCATTCCAAATAGAAGGCTATACGGACGAATTTGAAGAGAGTGTTATTCGAGAGCTGACGCGGATTTTTCAATGGGAAAGCTCTCTTATCGAGGTGCATGAACATTTCCAGCACACACAATTACACGAGCTGTTTAACAGCCATTTCGGAACACCGCTTGTCCTTGATTTCCATCCATATAACTGTCTTGTGAAGTGCATTATCCATCAGCAGCTTAATTTAAAGTTTGCCCATATATTGACAGAAAGATTTGTGAAAACATATGGATTTGAAAAAGACGGAGCATGGTTTTACCCGGAACCAGAACGTGTTGCCAGCCTTACAGTGGCAAACTTAAGAGAGCTGCAATTCAGTACAAGAAAAGCTGAATACATCATTGATATTTCGAAGGAGATTGCTTTAGGAAGACTGAATATAGAGAGTCTGCATGATAAAACAGAGGAAGAAATTATGAAAGAACTGATAGTGTACAGAGGAATTGGGCAATGGACAATTCAAAATGTGCTTCTGTTTGGGCTAGGAAGGAAAAATCTGTTCCCGATTGCAGATATCGGCATCCAAAATGCCTTAAAAAAGCTGCTTGGCTTAAAGGCCAAGCCGACAAAAGAGCAAATGGAGGCAATGATTCCGGCTTGGGAGCCATATTTAAGCTATGCTTCTTTATATTTATGGCGAAGTATTGAATGATTTCATGAAACCAACGGATAAGCCTTTACGTCTATAAAATTAGACAAACATGATTATGCTAACACATGTATTGTGCAATTCGGGAATATATTATATAAAGGAAGAGAAAAAAATCTTGTGAAAAATGGAGACATTTATGAACTATGGAGGAAAAGCGCTTTTTAATGGCGTAAAGTTTCATTCAAAAAATGTTAGTGTTAAATCAATCCGAAAAGATGGCAAGATTACGACAACCCACCAAATAAAGGGGAGGGAAGAAGAGGATATAGATGACTTTGATATCGATAAATATTTAAAAAGAGTGCCGATAGTCAGAGGTATGTGGTTTTTCATCACATCATTCCTTGATACATGGAAGTCGTTTTTGTCTATATTAGCTTTTGGGTTTACGTTTCTTTTTGTCATGTCCAAAGGAAGCTGGTCAATCGGAGGTTTAAGTGCAGCAGAGATCGAAACAGCAGTTATACTACTTATAATTTTATACTTACTGATCTACAAGCTCACACCGCTCGGAAAGTACCATGCTGCCGAACATATGGCAGCCAACTGTTTTAATAGAAGAGAAGACCTTACATTAAATAATGTGCAAAGCCAGTCCCGCATCAGCGAAGACTGCCATTTGAATCTTGTCATTTTTATTGCGCTCTTCAGTGTAACGGTTTGGCTTATTCCCTATTCTAATCAAATCGACGGTATTGTTGTGCTTTTCGTTGTACTGGCACTTGCATATGAGCTGTACATCATCCGAAACAAGCATGTGAAGAAGCTGTTGAGACCGATTTATTTTATCGGATATGGTCTGCAGTACCTTCTTTTCACAACGAAACCTGCCGCAGAACATCTTGAAACAGCTATTCAGTCACTAAAGAAAATGGCCGCACTCCAAGAAAGCATGGACAAAGAGGAAGCCGCTAAGAAGGGAACTGAAATAGTGTTTCATCCAGCTAAATAAAAATGAAAACAGCTCAAATGAGCTGTTTTTTTATTGAAGATGCTTGCCTTTATATTCATTGTTGCTGTTATCATACGTATTAATAAAGATTGCTTCTTTATGTCTATATATAAATTCATAGTTTAAACCCTTTTCATCTTTAAATACGACAGTGACGTAATAATGACCTGATTTTTCATCATACCACGGTTCTATTTTTTTGATGTTTTCCTCAAGTTCTCCGTTAGCCTCTAAATATTGCAACACAGCTGTTTCAGACTTTTTTTTTATCCAAGAAAATCCGTATAATTCTCCATATAGGTAGACCGAAAATCCGATTATTACAAGCGAAACTAAAAAAACAAATAAATTTTTAGCCAATATTACAACACCTCCATTTTAGTGTAATTTTACTCTTTTATTGTTAAATTGTATATTTAATGGTAAAAAAACCTAAAGAAAAAGGTGTTTTCTTGATAATTCATTCGTATAAGTTCCTTGTTTTATTCGTAAATATGTACGAACAATTATAATTGATATATTGACACGTACGTATATGTGTAATACGATAATCAAAGTTATGAAAGTGTTTACATAATAGAGCTAAAGCAAGAGGGGATAAGCTTTCGTAGCAATAATAGAGAAACCGTATTGGCTTAAATGGACAAGTATAAATGCTACTCAACAAAGCTGACACGGCAGGGAGGAATTCACAATGAAAAGGAATGGATCTCGAAGGTTTTTGATGTTTTTCTTGGCAGTTGTTCTCGTAATTCCGCAGTTTTTTCTTTTAAGCACAAATTCAGCAGTAGTTAAGGCTGCCACAGAGCCGGTCTTTAAAAGGGCTTCTGTTCATGACCCTTCTGTTATTGAGGCAGAAGACGGGGAGTTTTATGTTTTCGGTTCTCATCTTGCCTCTGCAAAAACGAAGGATTTTATGCAATGGGAGCAAGTCTCCTCCACTGTGTCTGCAGAAAATCCTCTGTTTGAGAATGTTTTAGAAGAGCTGAAGGAAACATTTGATTGGGCAGAGTCCGATACACTCTGGGCGGCAGATGTTATCCAGCTTGAGGATGGAAAATATTATATGTACTATAATGCCTGTAAAGGTGATTCTCCCCGTTCAGCACTTGGTGTTGCCGTTTCTGATAGTGTAGATGGACCATACAAGGATCTTGGCATTATCTTGAAATCAGGCATGTGGGATGAGGAAAGCGAGGACGGCACGATTTATGATGCGACAAAGCATCCGAATGCTGTTGATCCTGATGTGTTTTTCGATAAAAACGGCAAGCTTTGGATGGTGTATGGCTCCTATTCCGGCGGGATTTTCATCCTTGAAATGGACCCGGTAACAGGCAAGCAGCTTCCAGGCCAAGGCTATGGGAAAAAGCTTCTTGGCGGCAATCACAGCAGAATTGAAGGCGCCTATATTCAATACAGCAAGGAAACAGATTATTACTATATGTACTTGTCGTTTGGAGGATTGGATTCGACTGGCGGCTACAACATGAGGGTCGTCCGTTCAAAAACTCCAGATGGTCCGTATTATGACGCGGCAGGCAATGATATGACGAATGTAAAGGCAGATCCGACATTGCCATTATTCGACGACAAATCAATTGAACCGTATGGCGTTAAGCTGATGGGCAGCTACCTGTTCAAACGAGAGATTGGGGAAAGCGGAACAGGAATTGGCACAGGCTATGTCTCACCAGGACATAACTCTGTTTATTACGATGAAAGCACAGATGAACAATATTTAATTTTCCATACCCGTTTTCCTGAAAGAGGAGAGCAGCATGAACTTCGTGTTCACAAAATGTATATGAACGACGAGGCTTGGCCTGTTGTGTCTCCATATGAATATGCTGGTGAAAGCCTGCAGGATGTAGCTGCCGCGGATATATCCGGCGACTATAAGTTTATTAACCATGGCAAAGATATTTCAGCAGACATTAAACAGTCTGTTTTAATAAGTTTGAACAATGATGGAAGCATTACCGGTCAGGTTTCAGGTACGTGGAAGGAACAAGGTTCTAATAAAGCAGAGCTGACGATTGACGGTAAGGTATACAATGGCGTGTTTGTCAGCCAGTGGGACCCAACTTCGAAATCGAATGTAATGACATTTACAGCTACATCAGATGAAGGTGTATCTGTCTGGGGCAGCAAAGCGGAAAGTAAATCAGATGAAGAAATAGTCGAGGCAGTGAAAGCTGGTCTTGATTTAGGTGATACAACAGCGGTTATCAGCAACTTGAAGCTTGTAACAGAAGGGCTGCGCGGTGCGGTTATTAGCTGGAGCTCCTCCAATGAAGAGGTTGTCACAAGTGAAGGAAAAGTCACAAGACCGACTAATGGAGAGGCTGTTAAAGTGACATTGACGGCAACAATCACAAAAGGGGAAGCTACGGCTAGTAAAGCCTTTGAGATTACGGTCTTGCCAGAGGAACAAGGCAAACTTGCTGCACACTATGCGTTTGAAGGCGATTTAAAGGACAGCACAGGCACGCAAGCAGATGGAGAGCCAACAGGAAATCTCATTTCCAACACAGGTGGTACAATTTCTTACACAGAAGGTAAAACTGGCCAAGGTGCAATTTTTGACGGTGCATCAGGCGTACTATTGCCAAAGGGACTGATTTCCAGCAATAAATACAGCGTATCCTTCTGGCTGAACCCTGAGCAGCTTACTAATTATACGTCTGCGTTTTTTGGAGCCAAAACAGATGCAAACTGGATTAGCTTTGTACCGAAAGGCAATGATGCTGTCAGCAATAACAGCATGATCTGGTCGAATAGCGACGGTTGGTATGATGCAGATGCAGGCACACAAATTCCCGTCAATGAATGGTCTCATATTGCCTTTACTGTTGATAACGGACAAATCAATATTTATATCAATGGTGAAAAAGCATTCAGCGGCACAGAATTCTTTAATGTTTTCACAGACAAAAATGCCCTGTTCGCTCTAGGTGTGAATTATTGGGACACCCCATTCAAAGGGCTGATGGATGAAGTGCTTGTGTATGATTCTGTTGCTTTGACAGAAGATGCGGTTAAGGACTATTACACTACTGGAACAATTCCAGTAGTTGCGGAACCAGAAACACCAGCTCCAGATGATGAAGAAGAAATAGACAAGCCGGATGAGAACGGCACGCCAAGTCCAGAAGATGGAACAGGTAAACCGGACGATAACGGCAGTCAAGAAAGTGGCGGCAATGACACGAATGATAACGAAGAAGGAAGCAGTAATACGACGGAAGATGGTGAGAAGGACAGTGTGAAAGGGGAAGGACATGGACTGCCTAATACGGCAACAAATTCCTTCAATTATTTACTGGCAGGTATTGCCATGATTGTGATTGGTGCATGTGCGTTTCTTTTTAAAAAGAAAAGGGCTAGAATAGAATAAGAAAAAAATCCCTCAAAGAATTCATTTTGAGGGATTTTTATTTGCAGGATAACTAGATTATCCAATAAAGAAGTATTAGTATAAAGGTTGCAGATTAGACTGATTATAATGAATAAAAAATAGAACCTAATTACAGGAGCAAAAGAATGAATGATATTAAACAAACAAGCACGGTAAAAATAAAGCTAGGACAAACCTTCCCACTGACAATTAAGCGGCTCGGAATTAACGGAGAAGGTGTCGGTTATTTTAAACGGCAAGTCGTTTTTGTCCCAGGCGCCCTTCCAGGGGAAGAGGTTGTTGTTGAGACAACAAAAGTTATGCCGAAGTTCTCAGAGGCAAAGGTCAAAAAAATCCGCAAAGCATCACCATTCCGTGTACAGGCACCTTGTCCTTTTTATGAACAATGCGGCGGCTGCCAGCTTCAGCATTTGGCTTATGATCAGCAGCTTCGCGAAAAACGCGATATTGTTATTCAATCACTTGAAAGACATACTAAGCTGAAAATTGAAAATCTCGAAATCCGTCCGACAATCGGTATGGAAGACCCATGGAATTACCGTAACAAAAGCCAATTCCAAATCGGCCAGCAAAAAAACGGCAAAGTGATCGCAGGGCTTTACGGTATTGATTCCCATCGCCTTGTGCCAATCCAAAACTGTATGGTTCAGCACCCGCTCACTAACAAAGTGTCAGAAGAAGTCCGCAACATCTTAGAAGAGCTACAGGTGCCAATCTATAATGAACGGACCCAAAAAGGCATCGTCCGTACCATTGTAACAAGAGCAGGCTTCCAATCAGGAGAAGTACAGGTCGTCTTAATCACGACCCAAAAAGAAGTGCCGCGCAAAAAGCAAATTATGGCGGAAATTCAAAAACGTCTGCCTGAAGTGAAGTCACTCGTGCAAAACATTAATGGCAACAAAACATCCTTAATATTTGGCGAGAAAACGATTCATCTAAGAGGAGAGGAAGTTATCCAGGAAACACTCGGTGACTTGAACTTTGAGTTGTCAGCCCGCGCCTTCTTCCAGCTGAATCCAGTGCAAACAGTCAAGCTGTACGACGAAGTTAAAAAAGCAGCCAGACTGACAGGCAAAGAGAAGATTGCTGACGCCTATTGCGGAGTCGGAACAATCGGCTTATGGCTTGCAGACGGTGCCAGCGAAGTCCGCGGCATGGATACAATCGAAGCAGCCGTTCTCGATGCCCAAAAAAATGCCGATAGACACGGCATCAAAAACGCCACATACGTAACCGGCACAGCTGAGCACTGGCTTCCAAAATGGGTCGAAGAAGGCTGGCGCCCAGACGTAGTAGTAGTCGATCCGCCAAGAACCGGCTGTGACCGTAAGCTGCTTGACGCCATCAAAAAGGTCAAGCCGAAAAAGTTTATTTACGTATCCTGCAACCCATCAACATTGGCGAAGGATATTGATTATTTGAGCAAGGATTATAAGGTAGAGTATTTGCAGCCTGTGGACATGTTCCCGCACACAGCGCACGTTGAATGTGTGGCACAGCTCGTATTAAAATAACAATCACATAAAGCAAATCAGACCCTGCTTTCGTAAAATAATTTGCGATTGTAGGGTTTATTTTAAGTATTGTTCCACTAACAAAATGCCTAACCATGTATTTAATTAAACAGAGTAATAATACAGACTTTTTCACTTTTGTGTGAAAAAGTCTGTATTAAATTATTTTAGTATTCCTCCTATACTGAAATTAGTGATAGAAAGTGCTTTCAAAACACAAATGTGGAGGAGGAATTACTAATGAGTGATACATGGTTAAATTTAAAAGGAAAAGTTGCGATCGTAACAGGCGGTGCCTCTGGTATTGGTTTGGAAATTACGAAGGGACTTTTAAATAATGGAGTTAAAGTTGTAGTTGCAGATTTAAATGGAGAAGAAGGAGCTAGAGAAGATGGTTCTTATTTTCTAAAATGTGATGTGACAAATAAAGAAAGTGTTGATAACACTGTTTCTAAAACAGTTGAAATGTTTGGCACTGTAGATATCTTAGTAAATAATGCTGGTGTTAACTTGCCAAGATTGTTAGTGGATGATAAAGGGGAAAGACCGGAGTATGAATTGAGCGAGGGTGATTTTGACTTTATGGTAGCAGTAAATCAAAAAGGTCCTTATCTTTTTGCTCAAGCTGCTGCTAAGGAAATGTTAAAGGAAAAGAAAGGTGTCATTATTAACGTTTCGTCTGAAGCTGGTCAAGAAGGTTCTGCTGGGCAAAGCTGTTACTCTGCTACAAAAGGTGCCGTTATTTCTTTCACTCGTGCATGGGCAAAGGAACTTGGAAAGTTTAATATCCGAGTTGTTGGTATTGCTCCCGGTATCATTGAAACAACAGGTTTAAGAACAGATGCTTATAATGAAGCGTTAGCATACACTCGCGGCGTTACTGTAGATGGATTATCCACAGATTACAGCAAATCCATTCCTCTTGGAAGAGAAGGCAAACTAACAGAGATTGGCGATTTGGTAACCTATTTAGCTTCCGATCGTTCCAGCTATATCACGGGTACAACATTGAATATTTCAGGAGGAAAATCTAGAGGTTAACAGTGAAGTCAGAATGCCTTTAATGATTGTTTAAAACGAGGTTGACTGTCATTCACTTTAAGTTTTTCTAACCTGCTGTTTTGGCATTCATTTAGCAAAGAGGTGGTAGAATGTCTGACTTTACATTAGAGGATAAAGTAATTCAGATTATAGAATTATCGCAACAAAGAGACTATAGCTCTTTAGAGTTTTTAGCAGAAGCTTTAGGAGTAGGAACTAGATCTGTCCGAAACTATATCAAGAAGGTAAATGAGGAATTAGAGGGCATTGCATGTCTTGATAACAAAAGAGGCAAAGGCTTCTGGTTATCCATACAAGATCAATCTAGCTTTGACCTTCTAATGAATCACATCAGCTCTAAAAAAAATTTAATGGATTCATCGAAGCGCCGTATAGCTTATATCATTGAAAGGCTTATTAATAATGAGGTCATAATCACTTTAGATGAGCTGGCTTACGAGATGAATATAAGCCGAACCACACTCGTAAATGAATTGAAAAAAGCTTCTGTATCGTTGGAAGCCTATAATCTTAAAATTCATGGTAAACCAAATACAGGAATTAGCTTAGATGGTGTCGAGCTGGATATTCGCTTTTTTATCATCAATAATGTCTTTGAAATGATCTACAGGTCCTATCCATTAGATCAAGACATCGAAGAAGAAATAACAACAATTGCTGCCCGCCACGATTTCGAATCTAGTACACAAAAGCGATTGATGGAATTTGTAATAGTAATGCTCGATCGACTGTTGAAAAATCAACCATTAAAAAAAGTAAAGGACAGTCATTTAAAGCTCAAGCATACGCATGATTATCAAATCGGTTTAGAGATTGCCGCCGTCATTGAAAAATGTCTTCCAATCACAATCCCGGAAAGTGAGATAATTTTCATTACTATTCCAATCGCGGGGAGAAGGACGCCAACAAATAATCGCTCAATAGAAAATATTGCAATACCAGGTGAGATTAAGAGATTACTAGAGTTAATTGTCGAAAATATTGGCTTCAAAAAAGATATTATCGAAGAAAATGAATCATTCTTTATCGATTTGCAATATCATTTAACATTTATGATTAACCGATTAATGTTTGGTTTGCGAATAGAAAATCCGATGTTAATGGATGTCAAAGAAAAGTATCCAGTAGCTTTTCAAATGGCAAAGATTGCAGGGGACATCATTAACAAGGAATATGATTTAGATGTTTCAGATGATGAACTCGGTTACATCGCTTTCTATTTTGGGGTGTTCATTTCGCAGAGTGAAGTGAAGGTTAAAAGCATTAGAAAAGCAGCAGTTATCTGTGGAACAGGAAGAGGAACAGCTAAGCTAGTCTCCAATCAGCTGCAGCGCATCCTCAATAAAGAGACAGAATTAAAACTTTTCTCAGAAACAGAGGTAACAAAAGAACTTCTAAATGAGTTTGATATTATCTTTTCTACAGTAAAACTTTCTATTCAAACTAGCAAACCGGTTATTTTGATAAATGAAATCTTTGATGAACAAGCTATTTCTCGAAAAATAGAAGAAGTAGCATATATGCAAGCGTTTAGGATAAAGGCTGATTCTAATTCGCATTCATCCATTTTAAATCATTTAATAAGCAAAGAAAGCTTCTTCCTTTTAAATAGTAAGGTTGATTATCATGATAACTTATACACGATGGTGGATGAACTGGTTAAGACCGGACACTTGGATCATGAGTTCATAAACCGACTTAAGGAAAGAGAGAAAAAAGGATCAATGGTATTTGATCGTTATATTGCAATACCACATACCTTTAATTATCAATCTGATCAAATTAAGCTGGCACTAGGAGTTTTCCCCGATACAGTAATCTCTGATGGAAAAGATATAAAACTTATTTTCTTATTAGGCATTCCAGAACAACAATCTGAAATGACCGAACATCAGCTAGTGAGTGTTTATGATGAAATTATTCGAATAGCAAATGACGAAAAGGTGATAAACCAGCTAGCTAGTGCAGCAAATTATGAGGATGTATCAGAATGTTTAAAAAAGATTAGTAAGTTTAGTTAATCGTTATGCAATATTTTGTAAGCGTTTATCTTTGCAGCTGGAGAATTTAATGAAAAGGGGTAAGGAAATGTTTTTAGGATTTATTATATTGATTGGTATTGCATGGCTGTTACAAAGTATTTTTGGTTTTCTACAAATTAAACATTTCAATAGGAAGTATAGTGAATTAAGGCGCTTAGGCCGTGTAGCTATTGGCAAAAAAACCGGTATGTTCAGAGCAGGAACGGTTGTTATGTTCGCCATTGATAAGCGAAATAACATTATAAAAGCCGCTAAAATGCAAGGAGTTACGGTGTTTTCCCGAGTGCGAGAACTAAAAGGGTTTGAAGGGAAAAATCTATTGAAAATTTCAGATGGAGATTATAAAGGTATAAACAAATTAACAAAGTATGCAATAGAAGATGCTTTAAAAAGCTACGATGTTATTTCTAAAGGCGGAGAGTTAAGAGTTAAAAAAGGCTGGATTGATTATCTAATTCCTAAAAAAAGCTGACAGAAAAGGAGAGATTAGTATATGGATATCTTAATTAAAGGCGCAGAGAAATTTATGGACTTGTTCCGGCATGGGGGCGAGACATTTATAGGAATGGTAACAGATATTGTTCCTTTGTTAATCATGCTGCTGGTTGCGATGAATGCACTTGTCCGTTTGGTAGGGGAAGAAAGGGTGGAGAAGCTGGCAAGAAAGTCTGCGAAAAACCCATTTACCCGCTATTTTATCTTACCGATCATCGGTACATTTATTTTAGCTAATCCAATGACATTATCATTAGGCAAGTTCTTGCCTGAAAAATATAAGCCAAGCTATTACGCAGCTGCTTCCTATTCATGCCACACTCATAACGGGTTATTCCCGCATGTTAACCCAGGAGAATTATTTGTTTTCTTAGGTGTTGCAGCAGGGATTACGGCACTAGGTTTTGATACTGCAGAATTAGCTCTTCGTTATTTCCTAGTTGGGATTGTAACGAACTTCTTGCGAGGCTGGATCACAGATTATATGACAGCCTATGTAGCTAAACAACAAAATGTAAAATTAAAAGATACTGTTAAACTATAATAAATGGTGGTGAAGGAAAATGAAAACATATCAAGCTATTAAAATATCAAAAGGTTCAGGCGGATTTGGCGGACCATTAGTCATTACACCAACAGAAGAAAAAAATAAGGTTGTGTATATTACAGGTGGCGAAAAACCTGATATTGCAGATAAAATTGCTGAATTAACTGGTTGTGAATTAGTGAATGGTTTTAAAACAAGTGTTCCTGAAACAGAAATGGCATGTGTCATTATTGATTGCGGCGGAACATTGCGTTGTGGTTTATACCCGCAAAAACGCATACCAACAATTAATATAATGCCTACAGGTCAAAGTGGTCCATTGGCGAAACATATTACGGAAGACATCTATGTGTCAGGTGTAAAAAAAGATAATATCCAGCTGGCAGACGGGGAAGTGCTGCAAAACACAGCGAATACTCCTGCTGAGAAAACGGAAGAAAAAGAATATAAATATGATTCCAGCAAAAAAATTAGTGAGCAACAGAAACCAAAAGGTTTAATGGCAAGAGTTGGCATGGGAATGGGGAATATCACAAGTGTTTTCTATCAAGCAGGCCGAGATGCAATTGATACTGTAATTAAAACGATCCTTCCATTTATGGCCTTTGTTGCCATGCTAATTGGAATTATCTTAGAAACAGGCATTGGCGATCTTTTTGCAAGTATTTTATCACCATTTATCGGTAATGTTTGGGGATTGATGGCGATAGCACTTGTTTGTTCCTTCCCGCTGTTATCACCATTTTTAGGACCTGGTGCTGTTATTGCTCAAGTAGTAGGAACGCTAATTGGTGTAGAAATCGGTAAAGGCAATATTCCACCACACTTAGCACTTCCTGCATTATTTGCAATCAATTCACAAGCTGCAGCCGACTTTGTTCCCGTAGGGTTAGGATTAGCTGAGGCAGAGCCTGAGACAGTGGAAGTCGGAGTGCCGGCTGTGCTGTATGGCAGGTTTTTGACAGGAGCGCCAACCGTTTTTATCGCTTGGCTTGCTAGTTTTGGACTTTATGAATAACCATATAACAACACAGTTTGAATAGCACAAAAAATTTTAGAGTAAAAGGAGTAAAAAACCATGCAAAAGAAATATGAAACAGTCATTAATAAAATAGGTCCTTCAGTATCCGCATTTCTTGGCGACAAAATGTTGATTCTTTTTGGAGAAAATGCACCAGCAGAACTTGCTGATTATTGCTTATCCATTACGGTAAATAATATTGACAATGAAATAAAAGCAGGAGATACACTTCAACTAGGGGATAAAAACTATACAATTACATCGGTCGGAGATGCAGTGGAAAAAAACCTGACAGCCCTAGGACATATCACTCTCAAATTTGATGGATCGGAGAATCCAGAATTACCAGGAACGCTATATTTAGAAGACAGTGAAATAGCTGATGTGAAGCAAGGCGACATCATCCGAATATATTAATTATTTTTTGTCAGTAAAGTTTATAGCTTAACATTTCTAGGTAATCAGATAAATGGTCGTCGGAAGTTAAGCTATTTTATTTTTTCCTAAAGGGAGTGGAAATATGAAACTATTCATTGATTCTGCAGACATAAACAAAATTAAAATGCTTACTGAATACTATTCTATTGACGGCGTAACCACAAACCCAAGTATTATCGTTAAAGAAGGCAAACCTTTTTTACCTTTACTAAAAGAAATCCAAAGCAGTCTAGGCGTAGAGAAGGAACTTTTTGTGCAAACAATTGCTGACAAGGCAGAAAACATAGTGGAAGAAGCAAAGTACATTCAGAAGTCATTACAAGGGAATATAGTAATCAAGATACCTGTGACAAGCGAGGGCTTAAAAGCAATTAAATTGTTGAGCGGCATTGGAATTCGGACATTAGCAACAACAGTTTATACTCCCTTAAATGCATACTTAGCTGCCAAAGCAGGTGCAAACTATGTAGCTCCATATGTGAACCGAATTGATAACTTGACAGGCAACGGTATCCAAGTTGTCAAAGATATAGTAGAAATATTCGTAAAATCTAATTTTAATTGTGAAGTATTAGCAGCAAGTTTTAAAAATACCCAACAAGTACTAGAGGTTTGCCTAGCAGGAGCACATGGGGTTACAGCTTCTCCAGACATTATTGAAGCATTTCTTAAAGTTCCATCTATTAAAGAGAATGTAGAAACATTCAGTAGAGAATGGTATGAATTATACGGAAATAAAAGCCTTTTGGATTAAGTGGAAAGAAGGGGAAGCAGATGATAAAAGCGATTGTTTTTGATTTTGACGGATTAACGATTGATACAGAATACGCTTTATATGAAAGTTTTTGTGATATTTTAGAAATGGAACCAGGAAAACTGCCAATAAGTGAATATGCTGTCCATATTGGCACTGATTCTAGCAGCCTTTATAATTTTATCCAAAGCCAATCGAATGGGCTTTTAACAAGAGACGAAATCATCGAAAAATCAGCTGTTTTACATAAAGCAAAATTGAGTAAGCCCTTTGCACGAGATGGAATCGAGGATTATTTGAAAGCAGCTAAAGAGCTAGGGTTAAAGATTGGCTTGGCATCAAGCTCTTATAGGGATTGGGTTGAACATTTTTTAAAGGAGTTGGACATCCTTCATTATTTTGATGTTATTCAAACAAGAGATGATGTCAAAAAAGTGAAGCCAGATCCAGAGCTTTATAAAAATACAATCAAGCTTTTAGGAGTTAATCCGCAAGAAGCAATAGCATTTGAAGATTCAGCTAATGGTTCTAAAGCTGCACTTGCAGCCGGTCTAAACTGTGTAGTAGTTCCAAATAAAATTACAGAGCATCTTCCATTCGAGAATTATCATTTGAAATTAGCGAGTATGGCAGATAGATCACTGCAAGAAGTGATAGAGAGTATGGAGAAATCTGTTAACTTGCTAGAGAAGTAAAAAGACGACACTTTCAGTTAAGATAAGATAATGTTTTTACAATTAATAATGATAAAAAAATAGACCAACACCTGTAAAAGCTTTGCAGGGGTTGTGTCTATTTTTTTTTCCAAAAGTGAAGTTTAAGTGAATTATAATTCCATGTAATTAAAATAATAGCCAGCTCCACAAAAACGAGGAACTGACTATTTCTCTATTTAAATCACAAAGCTCCCATACCACCATCAACCCGATACTGCACACCTGTAATAAACGCACTTTCATCCGAAGCAAGGAATAGAACGAGATTGGAGATATCCTCGGATTCTCCGTATCTTCCTAATGGAATAGATTTTTCCATGTCTGCTTTCGCTGCTTCAGCTTGTCCTGGTGCGAAGCCTTCTTCTAATGAGCGCATCATTCTTGTGTTCACTGGGGACGGGTGAACGGAATTGACACGTACTTTGTATGGAGCAACTTCTACTGCAGTGGCTTTTGTTAGGCCGACGACTGCGTGTTTAGATGCGATATAAGGTGTTACGTTCGGGCTGCCGCTTAGTCCGGCTACAGAAGAAGTATTGATAACACTTCCGCTTCCTTGTTCCTTCATGACGGCTAACACATGTTTTAGTCCTAAGAATACGCCGCGAACGTTAACGGCAAGAACTTTGTCTAAGTCTTCTACTTTTTGTTCTGTGATTGGAGCTACTTTACCTTCGATTCCTGCGTTGTTAAAGAAGACATCTATTCTGCCGAACTTCTCGACAGTTTTCTTTACATAGTTTTTCACATCTTCCTCTTGGGATACGTCTGCTTGTATAACGATAACTTCTCCGAAGGCTTCTAATTCTGCTTTTGCCTGATTAAGAGGTTCTTGAAATAAATCTACAAGAACTACTTTGGCACCTTCCTCTAAAAAACGTTTTGCTGTTACTTTCCCAATTCCGCCTGCTCCTCCAGTTATAAGGGCTACTTTGTTCGCTAATCTTGACAAAATGATAACCTCCTCTAAAAAATAGCGCTTACAATTTGCTGTGGTAAATATTGTGACAATTGTGTGAATAATAAACCTCTATTTATTATAGGCTAACATGGCGCAAGATCTCTAATGAAAAGCCTTATTTCAATAGTGTTTAAAGGCTTTTTCGGCGTTGGAAATTTTTATTAGGTTAACGGTATGAAAGTAGTTGTCATAAAATCGTCGAATTTTTAAGTCTTTTCTACCTAATGAAGCAGATATAATGGAACTATAAAAGATGCATTTCCACTACTTCTTTATAAGGTTTTGTATTTAGGGGGGAATATTCAATATAGTTTTGAAAAACTTATAGTTTAAGTGTAACAACTATATATGTGATTTATTTCACAATCATATCGATTTTCTAGTCCTTATCTTGGAGGGGAAGACAATGAAAAAGAAATTAGTCATGATTGGAAACGGCATGGCAGGAGTCCGAACTGTTGAAGAAATACTAAAGAGAAATACTGATAGCTTTGATATTACCATTATTGGAGATGAATCTTATCCAAACTATAATCGCATTATGCTTTCAAATGTTTTGCAAGGAAAGACGACGGTCGATGATATTTACATTAATGACTGGAGCTGGTATAAGGAAAATCACATTCACTTAATAACGGGAGAAAAGGTTATTAAGATTGATAGAAATAAAAAAGAACTAGTCACAGATAAAAACCAACTCATTAACTATGATGAGCTAATTATTGCTACAGGATCGAGTGCCTTTATCCTGCCGATTCCCGGAAGTGAATTAGAAGGAGTTATCGGATTTAGGACGATTGAAGATACAGAAAAAATGCTGGAAACAGCTCAAAACTATAAAAAGGCTGTTGTTATTGGCGGTGGCTTATTGGGATTAGAAGCGGCAAGAGGGTTAATTGACCGTGGCATGGATGTCCATGTTGTTCATTTATTGCCGACCTTAATGGAGCAGCAGCTGGATGCAGCAGCAGCGGATCTCTTAAGAAAAGATTTGGAAGCACAAGGTATGAAGTTTTTGATGGAAAAACAAACAGCTGAAATTTATGGAGAGAACCGTGTGCAAGGCTTAACGTTCACAGATGGATCATCTGTTGAATGTGATCTTGTTGTGATGGCTGTCGGGATTCGTCCGAATATTGCAATTGCTAAAGAAGCTGACTTAGAAGTGAACCGCGGAATTATTGTTAATGATTATATGGTAACATCTGATCCTTCTATCTATGCAGTCGGAGAATGTGCGGAACATAACGGGATAGCATATGGATTAGTTGCACCTCTTTATGAGCAAGGTACTGTCTTAGCTGATTATATAACAGGGAGACAGAGTGAGGGCTATCAAGGAAGTGTGCTTTCTACTCAGCTGAAAGTAGCCGGCTGTGACTTATTTTCAGGTGGAAAGATCCATGAAGATGAAAATACGCAAGCAATTATTGTTCATGACCAATTTGCAGGATTATACAAAAAAATCTTAGTAACAGAGAATAAAATCGTGGGGATTGTTCTTTACGGAGACGCTTCAGACGGCAATCGCCTGTTTAATATGCTGAAAAAACAGGCAGACATCAGTGAATACACAAGCTCGTCTGTTTTGAGTAAAGCGGGTCAGGAAAGAGAAGAAGATTTAGTTGCAAGCATGAGTGCGGAAGATACAGTGTGCGGCTGTAACGGGGTAACAAAAGGAACAATCGTCCAATCCATTCTAGAGCAAGGACTAAGCACATTTGAAGAAGTGAAAGGCTGTACAAAAGCAGGCGGATCTTGCGGCAAATGTAAACCAATGGTAGAGAGTATTTTAGCACATACCCTTGGAGACGGTTTTGATGCATCTTTGCAAAAGACAGGAATGTGCAGCTGTACAGCATTAACTCGTGACGAAGTAGTCGCACAAATAAAAGAGAAGCAGCTGAAATCACCGAAGGAAGTGCGAATGGTTCTTGAGTTTGCAAGTGAAGAAGGATGTTCTAAATGTCGTCCAGCTTTGAATTACTATATGCGCATGCTGTTCCCGGAAGAATACGAGGATGATAAAGCATCAAGATTCGTGAATGAAAAGATGGAAGGAAATATTCAAAAAGATGGTACATTTTCTGTTGTCCCTCGGATGTATGGCGGAACAACGACGGCAGACGAATTAATTAAACTGGGCGAAGCAGCGAAAAAGTATAATGTTCCGTTAGTGAAAATTACAGGTGCAAGCCGCATCGGACTGTACGGAGTGAAAAAAGAGGATGTACCACATGTATGGGAAGACTTAGGAATGCGTTCTGGCTATGCTTATTCTAAATCACTTCGAAACGTCAAATCCTGTGTCGGTTCAACATTCTGTCGTTTTGGGACTAAGGACTCTTTAGGGCTTGGCATTAAACTTGAACAAGCGATAGAGATGGTGGATACGCCGCATAAAATGAAGATGGGAGTTACTGGCTGTCCGCGTAACTGTGCTGAAGTGCTGACAAAAGACTTTGGGGTTGTTTGTGTAGAAAATGGCTATCAGCTGTATTTCGGCGGAAATGGAGGCACCGAAGTTCGAGAGTGTGACAGCTTAACTACTGTTAAAACAGAAGAAGAGGTTATAACATTTGCAAAAGCATATGTACAATATTACCGGGAAAATGCGAATTACGGAGAAAGAACAGCTCCATGGGTAGAGCGCACAGGCGCTGATAAGGTGAAAGAAACACTATTAAATGAAGAGAATGTTAAACAGTTTGTAAGCCGTTTTGAAAAGGCGCGATTAACATATAAAGAGGCTTGGTCTTCCATATTGAGTGATGAAACGAAACGAGAAATGTATGAAGTAATTAAAGGATAATCGTTAAGGATAAAAATGGAGGGGGAAGTAAAAATGACAGCAACAAAAGAATGGACGAAAATTATGAAAAAAGCGGATCTGCCAGTTCAAATCGGCAAAGAAGTGCATCTGAAAGGAAAATCAATTGCTTTATTTCATCTTTCTAATGGTGAAGTAAGAGCGATAGAGAACCGCTGCCCACATCAAAACGGCCCTTTGGCAGAGGGTATTGTGTCTGGAGAGTATGTTTTCTGCCCGCTGCATGATTGGAAGATTTCTTTAGTTACAGGGCTCGTGCAAAAACCAGACGAGGGCTGTGTAGAAGTATATGAAACATTAATAAAAGACGACGAAATTTATGTAATGGTGTAAAAAATGAAAACAAACAAGGGGTATGTAGCATTTGTGGGAGCAGGACCTGGAGATATTGGCTTGATTACTGCAAAGGGGATGGAGTGCTTACGGAAAGCGGATGTTGTTTTGTACGACCGTCTCGCCAATCCGCGGCTTTTACGCTTCACAAAGAATGACTGTGTTTTCATATATTGCGGAAAGCTGCCAAATCATCATATTATGCGGCAAGAAAAGATTAATGAAACATTAGTAAGGGAGTCATTAAAGGGAAAATATGTAGTCCGGTTAAAAGGCGGTGATCCTTCTGTTTTTGGCAGAGTCGGCGAAGAAGCAGAAGCAATTGCCAAATACAATATACCGTTTGAGATAGTGCCTGGAATAACAGCAAGCATTGCCGCGAGCATCTATGCAGGCATTCCAGTAACGCACCGCGATTACAGCAATAGTTTTACGATTAGAACAGGGCATAGATGCAAGAAAAATGAAGGTTTAACATCCTTACCTAAGCAGGAAGCGGCAGGAGAAACACTAGCGTACTATATGGGGGTACAAGGCTTGCCGGACATCTGCGAGCAGTTACTATTAGAAGGCTATGCTAGTAATACAAAGGCAGCTGTTATTGAATGGGGGACTTTAGGAAAACAGAGGGTGGTAGAAGGCACGTTAAAGACAATTGTTGAAAAGGTAACGGAAGCAAATGTGAAAAACCCTGCTTTAACGATAGTTGGTGATGTGGTCAAGCTGCGGTCAAGCATTGCTTGGTTTGAGAAAAAACCTTTTTATCAACGAAAGCTGCTGATTGCAGGTGACCAAGAAGAAAGCATCCTTGAAAGGCATTTTACAATCAACGGAGCAGAAGCTTATGCATTTCCTGCTTTACTAACAATCCCTTATTCCTTTTCAAATGAAGAATTGCAAATAGTGATGGAAGCTGAAAGATTAATTTTTGCTTCTCCGGAAGGAATAGATATCTTATTCTCCCAGCTGTTTAAGGCTGGGTATGATATAAGGAATCTTCCGCGGCGGATTGAACATCTGTCTGAAAAAGTCCGTGAAGAGCTGCAAAAAAGAGGAGTGCACAGTAATAAGGCATCCTTTGATAGAAGCAAAGCGGTTTTAATTGGTGACATGCAGGCATTAACTGAAAATACATTTTCGAATAATTTGCTCGTAATACCAAGTCATCATGTGGATATCGATACTAGATTTGATGAGATAAATGAACGATTATTGACAGAAGATGCTTGGGAAACAGTTGTTTTTTCGAATAAACGCTCAATCGATCTCTTTCTGCAAGAATGGAATTATTATACTAAAAGAGATCCTAAGGAATTGTCTTTTGCTGCAATAGGTCAATCAGTAAAAAAATATGCATTACAAATGGGATTCAGGCGTGTAGATGAGAAGGTCCAGCAAGAATTAGATAAAAAAGAATGGATGCGTGATCACGAATGGACGCAATTGTATACATTGGACATGGCAGCATTAAGCCTATAGGAAACAAACAGTTTACAACGTTTGTTGAAGAAGTAAAAAAAGAAGTGAATATACAGGTTCAAGAAGTTGCCTTTTTAGAGCTTGTTTCACCTTCAATTTCTGAAACAATGAAAAAGGTAATTACAGGCGGAGCAAAAGATATTTTAGTAGTTCCTGTTTTGCTGTTTGCGGCAACTCATTTTAAGAGAGATATTCTAGAAGAGCTAGCTAAAATGAAAGTGATATTTCCAGAGGTAAACTTCTATGTTTCTAGACCATTTGATGTTCATCCCAAAATGATAGACTTAGTCATAAAACGAATTCAAGAAAAACGAATCGACAATGAAGGAAGTATTCTAATTGTCGGCAGAGGCAGCAGTGATCCTGAACCAATTCTGAAGCTGTTGGAAATGAGCCATCATATTTACCGCAGATTAGATGCACCTGTCTATACTGCCTTTTTAACTGCTGGTAAGCCGGACTTTGTTAATGAGTTGAATAAACTTCAGCAAGAGTACAGCAAAATTTATATTGTCCCATATCTATTATTTACAGGTATGCTGTTAAAAAGAATGGAAAGTGCTGTTGCGAACAGCCGCCAAGAGGTCATTCTTTGTGATCCGCTGCAATACGATTCACGCCTGAAGCAGGTGCTGTTAGAAAGGATGCAAGAGCAAATAATGGCTGAACGGGGAAATGAAGCAAGATGAGGAGTGTTTAACATGAAAGATGTAATTACAGCTTTTAGTAACACTGCATTAATGAAGACAAATGCACTTAATGCAAACAAAAGTAAGTATATAGTAGGCTCAATGCTTGCTGGTTTTTTCGTTGGATTAGGGATAATTCTTATTTTTACAATTGGCGGTATGCTGGCTCCAGCTGAGTTTGCTGGTACAAAAATTATCATGGGAGTCTCCTTTGGTATTGCTTTGAGCTTAGTGATTATGGCAGGCGCAGATCTTTTTACTGGCAATAATATGGTGATGACAATTGGGATGCTGGAAAATAAAGTGACCTGGAAAGACACGGGCAAAGTATGGGGATTCAGCTATATCGGCAACTTTATCGGCTCTATCCTTGTGGCATTATTATTCAGTTATTCTGGTTTAGCTATTGGCGGTGTAGCTGATTTTGTTACAAGTGGAGCAGCAGCAAAGATGAATGCTCCTTTTATGGAATTGCTTATCCGCGGCATTCTTTGTAATATATTAGTTTGTTTAGCTGTATGGTGCTCCGTCAAGCTCAAGGATGAAACGGCTAAATTAATTATGATATTTTGGTGTCTCTTTGCATTTATCACTTCTGGCTTTGAACATAGCATTGCAAATATGACGTTGCTATCTATTGCGTTAATCATCCCGCATCCTGAGACAGTCTCTTTTGGGGGGATGTTTGCTAATTTGCTGCCAGTAACACTTGGCAATATTATCGGAGGCGCTGTTTTTGTAGGTGCTGCGTATTGGTATAATATTTCAGAAAAGACACAAGCGGTTGTTAAGTCTTTTAAGAAGGAAGCATAATATAATATTATGTGAATTTATTCACAAAAAAATAGGAAGAGGGCAAGTTATCCAATTATAACTTGCCCCTCTTCCTATTTTTTAGCGCCTGCATCTATAAGAATATCTTTTATCTCCGTAAAACCTAGCTCCTTTGCATGTTGAAGGGGAGTAACCCCATTCGAGTCAGGGATGTTAACATCTGCTCCGTGCTTTATTAATAATTGAATTGTTTCCTGTTGATTTTCCCCGCCATCACTAAGCACAATTGCTTCTAGCATAGCTGTCCAGCCAAGATTATTAACATGGTTAACATCTATATCCGTGTTGTCGAGAAGCTCTTTAATAACATCCACATAGCCGTGCTCAGATGCAGGAATTAATGCTGTTCCGCCAAATCTATTTACCAGCTTTGGATCTGCTCCAGCATTTATAGTCAGCTTAACAATTTCTAAATATCCTTCTGCCCCAGCATACAAGAAAGGGTTATTTTTCATATTATCTTGAATATTAACATCAGCACCATTTTCAATCAGAAGCTTTACTGTTTCAGGATCATTGTTGTCAGTAGCAACCATTGCTGCAGTCCGGCCCTCTTGATCGACACTGTTAATATCGATTCCCTTTTCTATGAAACTCGTAATTTCAGATATATTGCCAGTCTCCACTGCTTGAAAAAACTGCTCTTTTTCTTGATTACTCATCGGTTCTTCTGAGTCAGCCTCCTTATGTTTCATCATTGTTTCTTCTGAGTTGTTCTCTTTGTCTTGGTTAGCCGTTTTCTGTTGTTCTGGAGCTGCTTGACAACCAACCAAAATGATTGTGGTTAAAAATAAGATTAATAGAGTTCGCAAAAAGAATTTTCCCTCCTTTATCCTTTGTCGGTATTAGCGGGAAAGAGACCCTGATAGCAATGTTCCTTTATAAAAGACTGCTTCTCTAGTTGCCCGTCTTGCCACTGCTTCAGCACTGCATGATGCTTTAACAAGATTCATATCAGCATCATCTCCAACAATTGGCCAAACTTGTTTGCCTTGCTTATTTAACGGTGTTTTTCCCCCAGTCGCAAACCGCAGTGACTGTGATAAAGACCATTCATCCACATAGCCGTAAAGCTCTGCGAGACGGCCAACCTTTTCTAAATGATCGCCGTTGCCAAACGGGGACCAATGGTCAGTAAGGCTGTCTGTGCCTAGTAATACTGGAACACCTTTCTCTGTTAATAATGGAATAGGCATGATTAATTTACCAATAGGGACTGTTGTAGTCACTGCGATTCCAAGATGAGCAAAGCGCTCGGCCAGTTCAGCAGCTTTTATATCAGGAACACCGGCAAATCCAAAGGCGTGGCTGACGGTTACTTTGTTGTGCAAACCTGCTTGCTCCGTTAAATCAGCCAATCGATTCATTGTAAACAACCCTAAATGGTCTCTGTCATGGATATGGATATCCACCTCTGAATTAGTATCAACGGCCATCTCTATAATCGTATTCAACGATTTTTCTATATTCCCGTCGACTGAATGTGGATCCACTCCGCCAACATGTGTAGCACCATTTGTTAGTGCTTCTTTGACAAGACTCGCTACACCAGAATGAAGCAAACCATGCTGAGGGAAAGCAACAATCTCATGTGAAATCTTTCCCGAGAAGGAAGCAAGAGCTTCTAGTGAAGCTTCTAAATTTTTCAGTCCGATGACAGGATCAATGTTAACATGGGTGCGGACATGGGTTGAACCGAACCCAATCAGTAAATCTAAGATTTTCATTGCTCTTTCTTTGGCAGTCGGCAGCAGTTGAGGCAGCAGTTCTTTTTCCTCTGCAAAGCGATCAAAGATGTTTTTTGCTGGTGTAACAGCTTTCCATGGACCGCCATAATAAGTTTTATCAATGTGAATATGCATTTCTTTAAATGTTGGCAGCATTAGAGATTTTCTTGCATCATACTTGATAACATCATCACTAATGAATGTTGACTCAGGAACAATCTCAGCAAATTTTCCGTTTTCAATGAGAATATGGAAAATGGATGTGTTTGTGCCAGTAACTATATCGTCTTTAAATTGATATCCTGTTTCTAAACGGACATTTTTCAGCCAATAAGAAGAATGTGTCATCTATGAATCATCCTTTCGTAAATCCACCTGCTACTAATTTTCCTTTATACAGAACTGCTGGGCGGTTTGATCTTCTGGCAATTGCTTCAGCAGAGCAGCTTGCTTCTGTAAAGACAATGCTTGCCTCATCGCCGATTTTCGGCCAAACCTGCTTTCCATTTTTGTTCAATGGTGTAATTCCGCCTGTTATAAAACCAAGAGTTTCTGCAAGCTTTTGTTCTGTTGATCTGCCGGAAAGCTGGGCTAATGTGCTGGCTCTCTCTAAAATATCTCCATTGCCAAAGGGCGACCATGAGTCAAAAATATTGTCACAAGCAACTGCAACTTGAACTCCTTTATCATGAAGAAAGCTGACGGGGGGGATGGTTCTGCCAATTGGTACACTAGTAATAATGGAAATGCCAAGTTCAGCAAGCATCTGTGCCATTTCATCAGCTTCCCCTTTAACCATGTCTCCTAATGCAAAAGCATGGCTGATGGCCACTCGTCCATGCCAGCCGGCCTCTTCTGTCAGTTTTGCCAGCCTTCTAATTGTCGCTAACCCAAGCTGACCAGGATCATGTAAATGCAAATCAATACCTACATTTTCTTCCACAGCAATATCCATCATCTGCTGTAAGGATTTTTCCATATTTCCATCAACATTGGCAGGGTCAACACCACCCACTAAGCCTGCTCCATTGCGGACAGCATCTCTTACTAAATCTGCGCAGTTATTCAATAGCAAGCCATGCTGTGGAAAAGCAACAATCTCGTAAGATAATTTCCCTTCATATTCTGCAAGTGCTTCCTGAACCTCAAAGAAGTTTTTTAGGCCTGCTTCTTGATAGATATCCACATGTGTGCGAATATGTGTAGAACCAGCTTGTAGCAGAACTTCAATAAGTGCTTGAGCCCTTTCTTTTGTTGTCGTTGGAAGGGTGGGCAACACGTTTTTTTCAAGTTCAAACCGTTCAAAAATGCTTGAAACAGGTGTAACTGCACGCCATTTATCTCCAAGTAATGTCTTGTCTAAATGAACATGCTTTTCAACAAAGGAGGGTAAAGCTAATAAATTATGAACATCTTTTTTTGGTAAATGATCGTCCAGCAACGTATCAGCAGAGATGATGTTGGCGATTTTGCCATTTTCGACAAACAGGTGGCAGTTTTCCGTTATTGTGCCAATAATCGCCCCATGTTCATAGCGATAACCTTTTTCTAAACATACATTTGTTAGCCAGTAGGATGAAGACATTGTGTCACCACTTTCTTTGTGATAATTAGTTAAGGAGAAATAAGTTATACATAGTTGTTTACAGTAATCATAACGAACTAAAAATGCATATTCAAGCAAAAAAACTTAAATAAAATGCAATATTTTGCAAATTGACTTAAAAAAACTTATAATAAAAGAACGAGGTGAAATAATGTTACAAGATGAAAGACTCGAAGCAATTGTCCAATATTTACATGTAAATGAGAGAGTTGATATAGAAACAATCTGTGAAATGAATCATGTATCTAAAGATACAGCACGAAGAGATTTAATACTGCTAGAAGAAGCAAAAAAAGTAATTAGAATCAGAGGCGGAGCAAAAAGAGCACAATTATCCAACGAGGTTTATAATTTCGATGAGCGTGCAGAAATGGCACTAAAAGCAAAAAATGAGATTGGCAAACTAGCAGCCACATTGATTCATGATGGAGACCATCTTATTTTGGACGCATCAACAACAGTACTCGCTTTAACAAAATACTTAACAAGCCAGAACCATAATATTGTAACGAACTCAATGGATGTGGCCAATGAATTATTAGTAAGAGAAAACATCCGCATTAACCTGTTAGGCGGAACTCTGTCAAAGAATCACCGTGCTATATACGGATCACGGGCAATGAAAGATATTCAAGACTATAAAGTGAACAAATGCTTTATCGGAACTTGCGGTATATCTGAAACTGGTCTGTCTACATCTATTGAAGAGGAAGGTCTTCTTAACCGTGAAATGGTAAAGTGTGCTGATACAGTTATTGTCCTTGTAGACTCTACGAAGTTTAATAAAACCTTTTTTCAAAAAGTATGCGGCTTAGAAGACATCGACATAGTCATTACGGAAAAAGAAATACCGAAAAATATGCTTGAACTGCTAGAAAAGCATAATATCCAAGTAATCGCTGCTCCTGACGAGCTCGGAAGGTAAAAAAAACGAAAACTTTTTAAATTCCAGTTGTTTTCCATTTTAGTACATTATACGATGTGTTCAGACATCGATGTACTTTAATTGGAAAGGGATATGAAATGAAACTTAGAATCGAAAACATGCCGTCTTGCCTAGTAGCCTATATGAGACAAATTGGTCCGTATGGACGTAGAAACGAACAATTAATGAAGAAGTTCAAAGGCTGGCTGAAGGCTAATAACTTACTGAATCAGAAATCTAGCATTCTCGGTATTGCCCAAGACAATCCACTGTTAACTGCACCACAAGATTGCCGATACGACACATGCTTAATTGTCCCACAAGGGTTTGTAACAGATAGGGAGGAAGTCAAAACTGGGCATATGAGTGGAGGGAAGTACGCAGTCTTTAAAATTGCCCACACTGCAGAAGCTGTTCAAAAGGCTTGGGTTGAATTTCCTTTAGTATTAGATGAACAAGGGTTAAAGCATGATGAAACGAGGCCTGTGTTGGAGAGGTACAGCCTTGAGCTTGTTGAGGAGCATTATTGTGAGTTGTGTGTTCCGATTCGGTGAGGGTGGCAGAAGCATATAATCTTCCCGTAATTATTGTTTATCTCTGGAGTCTATTAAAGGGATAACGGGATTACCCCAATAAATCATTTATTGGGGTTTTAAAATTGCCCTTTCAACTAATAATAGAGGATGAAAAACTTTTCAAGACTCTGCATTTTGAATAGGAAAAATTATAAGAAATACGGAATTAATAATAGCAGTCTCATTTTTAATATACCTAGGAGGAAACCATGGGAAGATTAGTACATTTCGAGATTCATGTAAGTGATATGGAGCGGGCAAAGAAGTTTTATGGAGAGGTCTTCGGCTGGACGTTTCAGGATTGGACGGGATATGCAGGAATGCCTTACTTTGGAGCAGTAACAGGGACAGAGGAAGAGCCGGGAATAAATGGAGCACTAGTGCAGCGGCAAGGTTCAGCTCCTGAAGGAAATCAAGCTTTAAACGGCTTTGCCTGTACGATGGGAGTAGCAGATTACAATCATACTGAAGCAATCATTCTCGAAAATGGCGGCGCGGTTGCTTTGCCGAAATACGCCCTGCCTGGAATGGCTTGGCAAGGCTATTATAAGGATACAGAGGGGAATGTTTTTGGGCTTCATCAGCCAGATGAAAATGCAAAATAAAAAATAAAAATTGCTGCTCCAATAAGGCGGATAGAGGTAACTTTATTTGCTTTATGGGGTTTTTTATTGGTGTGAATTTTTGGAGCTTCATTAATGGGTTGCTGCTTTTCAAAAATGGGACATAGCAGCTCGGGATTCGATGGTGAATTTAGGTAGTGGATATTACTAAGTGGCAGGACAAGTAATTTTTAACATTTAGTCAGAATAGCTAAGCTTAAAAAATATGTAATAAAAAAAGGCAACGAACTAGCCGTTGCCTTCATCTGTTGCCTATCTGCTCCCAACCTCATCTGTCACCTTTAACACCACATTATCACGCGATGCAGCACCGAGTCGGTCAAAGCTGCCGTATTTCTCTCTCACCAATAATAGGACAGCTCCTCCAAGAATGCTCGGAATCGCAAAAGCCATAAAGGCGCTTTTCGGTTCGAGATTTGTTGCCAGCAGCAGGCCGATAACGGTCGGGGCAAGAATGGAGCCAATCCGGCCGAATCCTACTGTTATGCCGACTCCTGTAGAGCGGATTTCCTTCGGATAAAACTCAGAAATATACGGGTTTGCCAGGTTTTGGGTTCCGCCTGTGCAAGCTCCTCCTAGTGCGATTAATACGTACAGCAGGATTACATTTGATGTCAGGCTTAATGCAACGAAGCAGACTGCGCCGATCAGCAGCATGGATACTAACACATTGCGATGGCCGATTTTGTCAACGAGATAGCCGCCAAGCAATGAGCCGATAATTTGGCCGACACTTAACACAAGTGTGAAGGAAAGGGCGGATGTTAAGCCATAGCCGGATTCCTGCATGATTTTTGGCAGCCATGTGTTTAGGCCTGATACCATTAAGAGACTGCAGACTACGAAAATCCAGAAAGCGAATGTGCTGATTGCACGGCCGTTTGAGAACAGCTTTTTGATTGGTGCGCCGCTTTCGGCTTCTTTTCCTGTTGTACTTACATAGTTATCTGTTGATTGATAATTGCCGTTTGGGTCTACTTGATTCAAGATGTTTGCTACTTTGTCATTTTGCTTGCGCAATAAGTAGTACGATACTGATTCAGGGAATTTCTTCATGAAAATTGGCAATGTGAATAATGGCAGAATGCCAAGCCAATATAATATTCTCCAGCCGAAGTCCTCCAGCAAGTACATGCCCAGCAGCGATGCTAAAATTCCTCCGACAGAATAACCGCAGTACATTGTTGCAACAATTAATGCTCTATTTTTCTTAGGGGAATAGTCGGTCATCATAGCGATAACATTTGGCATCAGTCCGCCCATTCCGATTGATGCGATGAATCTCATGATTGTAAAGATAGTAACCGAAGGTGCCAATCCAGAACCAAGTGTAAATACACTGAACAGGAACATACAGATTGCCAGCACCTTTTTCCGGCCGATAATATCAGCTACAGGACCGAGAATGAAGGAACCGAGCATCATTCCGACAAGGGTATAGCTCCCGACAGCTCCTGCTTCGACAGGTGTCAGGTTAAAATCCTCCATCATTAATGGCAGGCCAACACCGTACATGGCTATATCAAAACCATCAAATGCAATTGCGTATACACACCATAAATAAACTAATAAATGAAAGCGATTGAACTTGCTTGCCGCAATTACATCAGACGGGTTGATGCTGCGTGTTTTAAGCGTAGTTGATTTTGTTGTCATTCTTTGTTCTCCTTGTTATGTAAGATTGTGCTTGTATAATAGCATGTTAAAGCAAGTATAGAGTAACTGTTAATTTAGATAAGTGGATATAGCGAAAAGCTATAGCGAAGCAATGGATTTTACATAGTCTGGATATGGTAAGGCTTTCAATTCACCCCTAACAAAACGGGTATTTTTGCTAGGTACTCCTTTCTGGTTATAAACCTGTTTTTCTAGTACTATATTATTAAGTAGATAGCTAAATGAAAAGATTTGAGGTACTTTACCGTATGAATAAGGAGTTTACAATTAATGCCGAGGTTTGTTTCTCTAAAGAGGAGCAAAAGGCGTCTCTATATTTTCAGGAGCTTTATGGGCAGGTTGCAAAAAAGGCTTTTATTCCTATCCTCACTAATGATATTCAACAATGGAAGCATAATCATATTCACCATCCTTCTCTTTTCTCCTTTTTTTCAAGAAGCAAGGGCAAACAATCACCGTCAGGATATCAGCCCTATATTCAGTGGCTTAAGCACACAGGCAAGCTTGATAATTATCTCGATCGGAGCATTTCCTACCTCTATATGAGGGACTTGGGCAAATCTTTAGAATCACAGGCAACGCTTAGAGGCATAAGACGCTCTGTTGAAAGTTTAAAAAAGCATCTCACTGGCAGTAATGAGAAAAAAATCGGGGTATTCAGCATGGCTGGCTTATACCGGTTTGCGGAAAAGGAAGGAATAGAACCGACAATGATTTGGCTTATGGCTAAGCTTGAGTCCGTCTCCATTCATATTCCAGAGGGAATGGATGCAGCAAATGCACAGCGCAAGCTCATCAAAATTATTGCTGGTGTTATCATGCATGTTCTTGACGATTTGCCTGAAGATACTGCTCAGGCTGTCCGCTCCCAAAGACTTGGAGAAGCAATTAGGCTTGGTTACTCTTATGGCTTAACTTATCCGTTTATTGATGACCTTTTCGATGCGAAGATATTGTCGCCAGATGAGGAAAGACGATATGCAGGTTTAATCCGTACGGCACTGACAACAGGCAGTGTGCCTGAATTAGGTGACTGGTCTGGTGCCAATGCAGAATTGATTGCTTATGTTCATACTGAACTGCGGGAAGCATTTGAATATATTAAGACCAATCAGCGTGAAGAAACGATTCAGCCATTTTTAGAGCAGGCATATGTGTTTTTCCATTCACAGGAGATTGATCGTGACAAGGACCTTTCCAACAGCGAATATACAAATGAAGAGTTGTTTATTCCAGTCATCTTAAAATCTGCGTCTTCACGGCTGATTGTCAGGTCTGTGATTAGTGCGGAGCTTGAAGAAGGCTTTGAAAAGCGGTCGTTTTTCTATGGTATATACAATCAGCTTGCAGATGATTTTGCTGATATGTTTGATGACTGGCAGGAAGGAGCTGTGACTCCGTATACGTATTATATGAAGCATCATACTGTACGCCCTGACTTAGTCAATCCGTATGAATTATATTGGACAGTGATATCCCATTTGATTCACAACGTCTATCATTCAGATAAAAAGACATGTGAGGTCATATTAGACAGGGCCATTAATGGCTTGAAACGGTTTAAGAAAAAGTGGGGCAATGATAAATATAATGAAACAATGGAGCTTTTTGCCTCTCGTATGCCAGAGTTTAATCGTCTCATTCAAAAGATGGTCAGGAAGGCTGATGATGTTGATTTCTTTGATAAGCTTTTAAGAGATCATATGGTTGAAAATCTCCAAAGCGATAAGAGGGAGCGGGAGGAGTTTTTTGAAAAGGTTAAAGAGGTCCGAGGTCAAATTAACAGCGCACTTGCGATTACAAAATCAGCTGACGGTCCGCATCATGAGCCTCTTACTGATGGGGCGAACTACAGTCTTATTGGCGATGGTAAACGGTTAAGACCAATTATGACATGGTTTATGGGCACACAAGGCTATGGCTTGGACGATAAAGCACTGATGCCACTATTGCGTTCCTTGGAATATATGCATACAGCATCATTGATTTTTGATGATCTGCCGTCACAGGATAATGCCAATATTCGCAGAGGGAAGGAAACATTGCATCAAGTTGCTAATACGGCGGTTGCTGAATTGACGGGCCTTTTTCTGACACAAAAGGCAGTTGAGGAGCAGACCTCAATCGACTCCTTCGATTCGCGGGCAGTACTGCAGCTGATTAAATATTCATCTCAACGAACGGCGGATATGTGTAAAGGTCAGGCGATGGATCTTGACTCGAAAGGTAGACAGCTGACTCTTGCGGAATTGAACAAAAAGAGTTTTTACAAAACAGGCATGGCATTTGAGGTTTGTTTATTGATGCCGGCTATACTTGCACAAGCAAGTGAAGCGGAAATGGACATTTGGAAAAAATTCTCCTACCATGCAGGCATCGCTTTTCAAATTAAGGATGATCTCCTTGATGTGGAAGGTAATACTAGCTTGCTTGGCAAACAGGCTGGCATTGATGCAGACAACAACCAGACAACGTTTGTATCTATACTCGGGATTGAAGGAGCGAAAAAAGCAATGTGGGAGCATTATTGCCTTGCTGTGGAGTCATTAGAACAGGCCCCCCGAAATCCGGCTTTCCTAAAGCACTTATTAGACTACTTTGTAAATAGAGATCGTTAAAGGCTGCAAAGCACTCTTCCAAGAGTGCTTTTTTTGAACCTATTTTTAAAAAATTAGTCGAAAAACTATAGGAATACGCTTACAAAACAGTAGAGGTGAACATATGATGTATTAATAATAAAAGGAAGGGGGAATAAATGATGTTTCCTGAAGCTCTTCCTTCTTTAGTTTGGATACTCTACTATTTATTTATTGTGCTGACAATGCGTCATTAAAGCCAAGGACAACCTTTTCTTAGGCGGGTAAGAGCCCGCCTATTTTATTTGCATGTAAATAAGCGCCTAAATCTTTGCAGAAGATATATAATATAAGAATATATACGTTAAATAATTTAAGCATTCATATACATATTAGGAGGTAGTTTTGTGGCAGAGATAAAATTTGAAATCACCGAGCATATTACAGTCCTGTCTGAATCGCCGAAAGGCTGGACGAAAGAGCTGAATCTAATTAGCTGGAATGGACGGGAACCGAAGTACGATATTCGGGACTGGGCTCCAAATCATGAGAAAATGGGCAAGGGGGTTACCCTTGATTTGGACGAGGTATTGAAACTGAAAAAGGCTTTACAGGATTCAGAGTTATAATATTATGTAAGGGAAATGTACAGACAGCTCTGTACATTTTTTTTACACGAAAAATTTTCACAAAATAGTCGAAAAGCTTCTAAAGGTAGGCAGAGTAACCATTGCAGCAGCCTTTTCTTCGTGAAACATAAATTTCGGGAATGAAAGTAATTCCTATATATGTTATTATTGAGAATATTGAAACTACTCATCGGATATACTCTGATGCAGCTTAGGAGCGCGAACGGCATGTTAAGGTGGAAGCGTAATTTGCTTGTTTTATGGGTCGGAGTGTTTTTTACGGCAGCGAGTTTTTATATGGTCATCCCGTTTTTGCCGATTTTCCTGCTGGAGATTAATGTTCATGACCATACAGAATTATGGGCAGGCATTTTGTTCAGTTCGGCTTTTTTTGCAGGAGCGCTTTCCTCGCCGTTTTGGGGCAGGATAGCAGATAAGTATGGCAGAAAGCCAATGATAGTCAGAGCAGGCTTCGTTTTATTTATTATCTACACATTAGCTGCTTTTGTGACTAACCCATATGAGTTATTGGTTTTACGAATATTGCAAGGGCTTCTTTCCGGCTTTATTCCAGGGGCAATTGCTTTAGTCGGGACGAATACACCGACAGAGAAAGTAGGTTACGCTTTATCGATGATCTCCACCGCAAGTGCTACAGGAGGAATAGTCGGTCCGCTGCTTGGCGGACTGCTTTCAGAGCTAGTCGGCAACAGGCTGGCATTTGCGAGTGCTGGGTTCATTGTTTTCCTTGCAACATTCCTGATTATATTTTTTGTGAAGGAAGAGAATTTCAAGCCTAGCAAGGAAAAGGGCTCTGTCAAAAATGACATTAAGGTTGCGTGGTCAAACCGTCCGCTTATGCTTGTCATGCTGTTGACGGTCGTCACTTCTTGCTCAATCCTTTCGATTGAACCTATTTTGCCGCTGTACATTGTTGATCTTGGCGGCTCTAAAGAAAATGCTTCTTTGCTTGCGGGGGTTGTTTTCTCTTTGCCTGGGATAGCTAGTGTATTGTTTGCTCCGTACTGGGGGAAATGGGCTGATAAGATCGGCTTCAACAGAATATTATTTATCGGCCTCCTTGGAGGCGGATTAGGCACATTTTCGCAAATCATTTTCCAAGATATTTGGGGTTTTTCCATTACCCGCTTTATCTTCGGCATTTTCTTCTGCGCCGTTTTCCCTGCATTGAACGGTCTTGTCGTTAGATCAACTTCAGAGGATTTCCGCGGCAGAGCTTTTGGTTTGAACCAGACGGCCAACCAAATTGGCGGTATGATTGGTCCAATGGTTGGTGGATTTTTAGGAGGTATTTTCCCTGCATATAGTGTTTTCATTTTGACAGGGGTTATGCTTCTGGCAGCAGCAGCGATTGCTTATCAGAAGGATGACAGCCTAAAGCAGACTGTATTTAAAAAAGTCATGCAAGGTAAAGGATAATCGCACCCACTGCTTATGCTGTACATAATAATAAAATTTGTTACGTACAATAAGCTTTGGGGGTGAAGATTATGACTACAAAAAAACGTGATAAGCAAGAAGACATAAAAGGGAACTTTTCAAAAGCTTACGACCATGAATTCGCAAATGAACCATTGTCTGCAGCAGAAAAGCTTAATAATAAGAAAACAAAAAAACGTCAATAACAAAACGGGCCGCTGTTTGCCGGCCCGTTTTGCTTTTACCAAATAACTTCTACCCACTCAGGGTGATCAATAAATGGATTGCGGTTATGCTGATAATCTTGATAAATTACTTCATTCCTGTTTCTTTCAAAATCGTCAACAGGATCAAGTTCGTTCCAGCGCTTCAATGTGGACAGTTTGCCATGGAGCGGGGCAGAACCGTTATTCACACTTTCTGTTACCTCTAAGTCAAGTTCGCCGCTATCACCTTCATAGCGCACAGCCATATAAAATATCATACGTGCAATGTCGCCTTTAACTTCATCCCGCGGTTCCCAAGAATCGCTGTCAGCATATGTATCTGGCGCTTCTTTTTGGGCAGTTCCTCCATCATCAAAATCCTTGTTGCCACGTGATGAATTAACGGAAACATCAGTAGGTCGCAAGTGATGCAGATCTGTTCCTGCTCCCATTGCTGTGCCAAAGTCACCATGGGATTTCGCCCATACATGCTCTCTGTTCCATGAATCGACACCGCTGCCGTTAGTCGTTTTGCTTTGCGATCTGCCTGTATAAAGCAGAATGACGTTATTGCTGTTGTTAGGGTCTTCATCTGTATGACGCAGCGCATCCCAAACCGCGCTGTAGGAAAGCTCTGTATGATCATCAATAATCTCATGTAAAGCAGTTTTTAAAGCTTCGCCAGTTTTACCTGAGGCACTGTTATAGTAACCTTCATAGTTCTCAGAAGGTGTAGGTGTGCTTCCTGTATCTTCTTCAGGCTCTTCGGGCAATTCCCCTGCAGCACTTATTGACATAGCTGTTACATTTTTTAAACCAGGATGAGAGAAGTAGGCGGCAGTGCTGCCAGTCACTTTTATTTTCGTGCCAATTAATTCTGGATTCGTTTTTAGTCCAAAGCTTCCTCGAAAGGAGGAGGGAATTTGAACATAAAGCATGGAGCCAGTTGCTTTCTCTGCTGGACTGTCTGCGAGTGCTAGGGCATAATCGTCAGAGAAGCTGCTCGTCTGAATGGAGGAAGCTGAAATGGGCTTTCCGACTATGTAACCTTCTACTGTCTGAACTGACCCGTTTTGAGTTTTAATTGCATTCGTTACGGAAAGAGTGGCTGCTCTCGGTGAAACTGTGAAATAAGACGACACCGCTATAGCAGCGATTACTGCAAGCAAAACAAAAATTTTTGAGCTTTTTTTCATTTTCTGCCTCCCATACAAAAATTAAATGCTCTTATAAAATAACATGTTTATATGGAGTAAGTTGTAGAAAAGTGTAAAGAATTTGCTATTATAAATTAATTTAGTAAATTATTTGAAAATTTACAGTTTTCTTATATAATAAAGTTATTCGTTTCGAATGGCGAAATATATGAAAAAGGGGAGAAGCTTACATGAATAAGCTGCAAGGTAAGACGCTGGCAAGGAAGGATGTTTCAGTTGAAGAAACGTGGAACTTAACCGATTTATTTCCTTGTGAAAAAGCATGGAAAATGGAGCTCGATGCTATTACCCAAGACATGGAAAAGTTTGCTGAATATAGAGGAAGTCTTGGAAACAGTGCGATAAATTTACTTCAGTGCCTTCTTGAAAGGGATTCATTATCTGAACGGCTTTCCCGTGTACTTACATATGCAAGCTTGCTTCAATCCGCCGATGGGACAGACCCTAATAATCAAGCAAATGAGGCGATTGCGGCATCTGTTTATGCTGCTGCACGCGCAAATAATTCCTTTATTGATTCAGAAATACTTGCTCTATCGGAGAAGAAAGTCCGTGAGTTTATGAATCAAGAAAGCGGGTTGCAGGATTACAAAAAAACACTGGAGGATTTATTTGAGGCGAAAGCTCATATACTTTCCCCAGAAACAGAGGAAGCCTTAGCTGCATACAGTGAGATTCATGAAGCTCCTTATATGATTTACCAGCGCAGCAAAACATCAGATATGAGCTTCTCATCTTTTACAACAGCAGATGGAACAGAGTATCCTTTAACATTTAATTTATATGCAAAGTATGAGGAGTCGCCTGATACGGAAATTCGCCGTAATGCCTATGACGCTTTCATTCAAACATTAAATCAGTACAAAAATACATATGCAGCTACATATGCAACAGAAGTGAAGAAGCAAGTGGTTGAAGCCAGATTGCGTAACTATGATTCTGTTACAGATATGCTGTTATTTGAACAGCAAGTAACAAAGGAAATGTACCATAACCAGCTTGACACAATATTAACAGAGCTTGCTCCTCATATGCGCCGCTACGCCGCATTAAAAAGACAAGCACTAGGTCTTGATAAATTGCTGTACAGTGATCTAAAAGCTCCTCTTGATTCAGACTTTAATCCAGAAGTGACATATGATGAAGCAGCAGAGCTTGTGCTTGAAGCACTGCAGGTAATGGGGCCGGATTATGCAGAAATTATGAGACAAGGACTGGAGAACCGCTGGGTAGACAGAGCAGATAATATTGGCAAGCGATCTGGCGCCTTTTGTTCAAGTCCATATGGAGCACATCCGTATATTATGATGACATGGAATAATTCCATGCGAAATGCATTTACTCTTGCACATGAGCTCGGACATGCAGGACATTTCGTTTTGGCAGGACAGAATCAGTCCATTTCTAATACACGTCCATCACGGTATTTTGTGGAAGCACCGTCAACCATGAACGAAATGCTGCTCAGCAGACATATTTTAGAAAAATCGGATAATGACAGAATGCGTCGTTGGGTTATTCTCCAATCACTCGGAACATACTACCATAATTTTGTGACACATATATTGGAGGGAGAGCTGCAGCGCCGTATTTATGAACTTGCTGAATCAGGAACACCGATAACCGCCAAACTGTTATGTGAACAAAATCTCGAGCTGCTTGCAGCATTTTGGGGCGACAGTGTGGAGTTGGATGAGGGAGCAGGATTGACTTGGATGCGCCAGCCGCATTACTATATGGGTCTTTATCCGTATACGTATTCAGCAGGTCTGACAGCTTCCACTGCTGCTGCGTTAATGATTCAAAAAGAGGGTCAGCCTGCTGTAGATCGTTGGCTTGCGGCTCTTAAGGCAGGGGGAACAGTAAAACCTCTTGAATTAATGAAGCTTGCAAATGTGGATATGTCGACACCTGAACCTATCAGTACAGCGGTTGCTTATGTTGGCAGCTTAATAGATGAACTCGAACAAAGCTTTTATTAAAGTTTGAACATCCTTGCAACTATTGCAAGGATGTTTTTTTATGAAAAATAGGATTGACACACTCCTGCTAATCTTATACATTACATAAGTATGTTTTTTTATTATAGGAGGAATTTATGAGCAACAAGAATTATACCCAAGTAAAAATGGTGACGGCAGATCCATCTGCACTTGGACTATTCGGTCTAGCAATGGTGACATTGGTGGCATCTTCACAAAAACTTGGTTTAACAGAAGGGTTATCTTTTATTCTGCCGTGGGCGTTCTTTTTGGGTGGATTGGCTCAATTGATCGCTGCTTTGCTTGATGCGAAGCATAATAATATTTTTGGAACAACTGCTTTTGCAGCATTTGGTCTATTCTGGTTTGGCGTAGGCTTTTCCTGGTTAATCCAACTTGGAGCGTTTGGCGAGGTATTGGCGCAAAATGTTGACCCTAAACAGCTGGGCTTTGCATTTATCGGCTATTTAATTTTCAGCCTTTTCATGACAATTGGGGCAATGGAAACACATAAGGTATTATTCTTTATCTTTGTTTTTATTGATATATTATTTATTGGATTGTCCTTAAGTTCTTTTGATGTGATGTATGAAGTGACACATATGATTGCAGGTGTGGCAGAGCTTTGTATTGCCCTGTTATCCTTCTATGGATGTGGCGCGATTGTGCTGAATACTCATTTTGGAAAAACGGTACTGCCAATCGGAAAACCTTTTGGCGTTTTTAAATAAGATTACGAAAAAGAGTCTATCTATAGGCTCTTTTTTTTGCTCAAAATAATTTATCTATATTAAAGCAATACCTAGAGGATTTGTTGGCATTTCTAATGGAAAATTCTATAATATTTCGTTAAAATAAGTAATTGGCGATATAGTGACATGCTGATGATGGAGGTATATATGATTAGTGAGCTTCAAAAAAACATAAAAGACCTTTCGGAAGAGGAAGCAAAATCTTTGCTGCTGCAAACGGCTCTTTATTTGCAGATGATGAAGGACGCCGACCTCATTTCACAACAGGAAATCATGAAGGAGCTTAGCGATGATATTATGGATAAGCTTATGTCCCGATAATCATCTCTTAGTTTACATACATACTGCAATAATCCAAAACTATCTCCTCCCCCTATCTATGAAGGAGGCTTTTTTGGCTTCCTTTTCCCCGTTAATCCTTTAAATAGATAACAATAAAAAGGAATAATATTATTCACCTGAACGTTTTTTTACACATATTTAATAATGTTTGGACGTATTTATAGTTAAATTTCTTTTTTAATATATAAAAAGGATAATTTAATTATTTTAAGTTTAGAAACAATAAACGGTATTTTAGTAGGAGTTTTATTGTTATATCAATATATTTTATCGGTTTAGTTGTGGACATTTGTTGTCCACCCTAAAGAAACAATTGTCTTTATTAATTGTCGATTTTTGTTTCTCATTCAGTTACATCAAGTTTTCACTATAATTATATTAGTTGTTAGTTGCACAGGATTTAAATCATGAATGGATAGCTGTTTAGAATAGTTATTATATTTGTATACTGTATTTCGTTTTAGAGAGTTGTATCTACAATAGTAGAAATGGAGGAAAACAGTGGGGATTTCTACTAAAAACCTAGATGATTCTACAAAAAATCTATTTTTCTGAAAAATTTGTCTTTACAAGAATAATAGAAAGGTATTATATTATTTATCAAAACGGTTTCTATTTTCAGAATAATTTTTTTAATTAAAAAGTTCCCTCAATTCAAAATTGATTATTAGATTTCATCCTACCAATTTATTACTACCCAAGAAATTAAACTTAAAACACAATAATTCAAGGATTTTTAGCAGAGGTGAGAATATGACTAAACATGCGTTATTAGAAGTGGAAGGTTTAAAAACGTATTTTCAAGTAGATAAACACAGAGTTGCAAAAGCTGTGGATGGCGTTGATTTCTCTATAAATCCTGGTGAGACAGTGGCGCTGGTTGGTGAGTCAGGTTCAGGCAAAAGTATAACCTCACTGTCTATAATGAAGCTCGTCGGAAAGCCGGGAAAAATTAAGGGAGGGCAGATTCGCTTTAACGGCGAGGATATTGTCCCCTTTTCTAACAAACAGATGGCAAAGCTGCGGGGCAGTGAGATTGCCATGGTATTCCAAGAGCCGATGACCGCATTAAATCCAGTCTTCACGATTGGAAATCAGCTTATGGAAACAATTCGCAAGCATAAAAAAGTCTCAAAGGAAGAAGCGCGAATCAGAGCCGTTGAGCTATTAAGAATTGTCGGCTTCCCAAGGGCTGAAGAGACAATTAATGAATATCCTCACCAACTTTCCGGAGGGATGCGTCAGCGTGCGATGATTGCTATTGCCATTTCATGTGAGCCGAAGCTGCTGATTGCCGATGAGCCGACAACCGCTCTTGATGTAACGATTCAAGCGCAAATTCTGGATTTGTTAGATGAGATGAAGAAAAAGTTCAACATGGCAGTACTGCTGATAACGCATGACTTAGGTGTCGTAGCTGAATATGCTGACAGGGTCATGGTTATGTATGGCGGACAGATTGTTGAACAGGCGGAAGTAAACAAGATGTTCATTGAGCCGAAGCATCCGTATACGAATGGACTTCTGGAAAGTTTGCCGAAATTAGAGGATGACGTAAGCAGACTTGGTGTTATTAAAGGGACAGTACCGCCTGCCTATGATTTTCCTGTTGGCTGCCGCTTTTCTGACCGCTGTAAACATGTAATGGATAAATGCCGTGTTAGCAATCCTAATCTTCTAGATGTGGAACAAAACCATAAGGTGCGCTGCTACCTGTATGAATAGGAGGAATAAAATTTTATGTCATTAATGGAGCAAGATTTACGAAAAAAGACAGAAGAGGATTACATACTTCAAGCGAAAAACATAAAAAAATACTTTCCAATTAAGGGCGGAGTCCTAAAGCATACAGTTGGCAACGTTAAGGCGGTCGATGATATTTCATTAAATGTTATCAGAGGGGAAACGCTTGGACTTGTAGGTGAATCAGGCTCTGGAAAATCTACGCTAGGACGAGTTATTCTAAGACTCCTTGATCCGACAGAAGGCAGCATTGTCTTTGAAGATAAGGATATTTCAACTTTAAACAACAGAAAGATGCGCCCCATTAGAAAGGATATGCAGATTGTATTTCAAGATCCATTTGCCTCATTAAATGGAAAAATGAGTGTTCAAGAGCTGATTGAAGAGCCGCTGCTAGTTCAGACGAACTTAAACCGACGTGAGCGGGAAGAAAAAGCAATCAGCTTACTTGAGAAGGTAGGGCTTCGGGCAGATGCGAAATCGAAGTATCCTCATGAGTTTTCCGGTGGACAAAGACAGCGGATCAGCATCGCGAGAGCACTAGCGCTGAATCCTAAATTCATTGTCTGTGATGAGCCAGTTTCTGCATTAGATGTTTCCATTCAGGCACAGGTGCTTAACTTGATGGCAGATCTTCAGGAAGAATTCAATTTAACCTATCTATTTATTGCCCATGATTTGAGTGTTGTTAAACATATAAGTGACCGTGTCGCAGTCATGTATTTAGGAAGGATAGCGGAATTGGCACCGAAAAAAGGTCTATATGAAACACCGCTTCATCCATATACACAGGCGCTTTTATCCGCAGTTCCGACAACGGATGTAACAAGAAAGAGAGAAAAGATTATCCTCAAAGGGGATTTGCCAAGCCCGTCCAATCCACCGACAGGCTGTACATTCAGAACACGCTGTCCGAAAGCGCATGAAAGATGTGCAATCGTGCGCCCTGATTTGACGGAAGTGTCAGAAGGCCACTTCGTTGCTTGTCACTTATACACGAAGGAAGACTGAGTATTCTGCCGTTTAAGGAGGTGGTGTGTCGATTTTGAGTTTGGTTTGCTTTTTCTACAGATAATTATTTTAAGGGGGAAAGACGTTGAAAAAGAAAAATTGGTTACTTGTATTAGGCTTTACCTTAATATTCGGGATCTTGGCGGCGTGCAGCAACTCAAGCGACAACACGAATTCTGAGCCTGGCGAAGCAGTTGATGGAGGCACGGTAACTGGTGCGATGGATACAGCTCCTGCTGGTTTATTCAACCCAATTTTCTATGCTGATGCATATGAAAACAATATCTTAACTTTAACGCATGAAGGATTATTAGGACAAGATAAGAACCTTGATTTTATTCCGAAATTAGCAAAAGACTGGGAATTTAACGAAGACCAAACAGAAGTGACATTCCACTTAGAAGAAAACGTGAAATGGCATGATGGCGAGCCATTCACAGCAAACGATGTTGTATTTACATACAAATCGATTGCAAGCCCTGGTTATGTAGAGGCTGGCGGTCTGCGTACACAATATGTTTCAAGACTGTTAGGCTATGAGGATTTCTCTACTGGCAAAACAGATGAATTCCAAGGTGTTGTTGCAGTTGACGACCACACTGTAACATTCAAATTCGCTGAGCCGAATGTATTGGCCCTTTCTGATTCAAGCTTCCCAATCATTCCTGAGCATATCTTTAAAGATGTTGCCATTGCTGACATGCCAAAAGCTGAAGGTACAACAAAAGCAGGCAAAATTGTTGGTACTGGTCCATTTAAATTAACGGACGTTGTAGAAGGCGAGCAATATGTTTTAGAGAAAAACGACGACTACTGGCAAGGTGCACCTAAACTTGACAGCATCGTGTGGAAGGTTGTAGACCAATCTGTCATCCTAGGTATGCTTGAAAGCGGTGAAGTGGACTTTGTAGCAGATCCAACTGGTATCCAGGCTGCAGATTATGAGACAGTTGCTGCAAATGAAAATGTTGAAATTATTGAACAGCCAGATTTTGGTTACCAAGTATTAGGTATGATGGTTAACCACCGTGAACAAGGCGACACATCTATCGATCCATCTAAATGGACAGAAAATACGAAGCTATCCGATCAAAAAGTCCGTCAGGCAATTGCTTATGCTGTTGACCGCGAAGCGATCATCAACGGATTGCTGTACGGCAAAGGGGTAATTCAAAACTCTCCTATCGCAACACAATTCTGGGCATATGATGATACAAAGCCTAACCAATATGCATTTGATGCAGAAAAAGCAAAATCACTATTAGATGAAGCAGGCTATAAAGATACAAATGGCGACGGCTTCCGTGAAGATCCAGATGGAAAAGAGTGGGTGTTGAACCTGAACTATCCATTAGGAAACCAAATTCGTGAAAAATCAGCACCAATCATTCAAGAATATCTTGAAGCTGTCGGAATCAAAATTGACTTGCGTCAGCCAAAACAAGCTGCTGCATACTTTGAAGACCTAGAAAAGAATGCACAAGATTGGGATCTATACTTGCTTGGCTGGAGCTTAGACAGCACAGACCCAGATCCGAGCGGCTTATGGTCTGCTAATGCTGCTTACAACTATTCCCGTTGGAATAACCCTGAAGCAGAACAGCTGTTAAAAGACGCATTTACACCACCAGATGCGTTTGAACAGGATTACAGAAAAGAGAAATACAGCGAATGGCAAGTGAAGTTCTCTGAAGATCTTCCAGCATTAATCCTGTATGCTCAAAACAGCTTATGGGCGCATAACAAACGTCTTCAAGGCATAGATGTATTGCCGTACTCATTCTTGAACAACACACATTTATGGAGTGTGACTGAGTAATTAAAGGTTAATTAGATGGGGCTTTCGTATTTTGGGAAATTCCGCATATTAACAGGAAATTTACTTATATGCGGGGCCTGTTCCTTAAAGAAAGCCCCTTTTAAATTCTTGTTATTTTGGTTCATTTCGTGTGGTGCTGCGGTCTGTACGAAATGAACCAAATAATGGTTCAATCCGGCTGCAACTTTAGCAGCTTTATATTTACATCATAAGAAATGGAGGGGGAGCAATGTATAAGTATATTATTCGTCGCGTATTAGTGTTCATTCCAATGCTATTCGCTTTGACTGTCATCGTGTTTGGCTTAATGCAGGCGGCTCCTGGCGATCCCTTTACTGGAAAGCTTGATCCGAATGTAGACCCAGAAGTATATGAACAGCAAAAAGAAGCTTTAGGGTTGAATGACCCAATTTATGTGCAATATTTCCGCTGGTTAGGAAATATGCTTCAGGGGGACTTTGGGGAATCAATTGTGTATAAGGGACGTGAAGTAACTGACTTGCTTGAATCACGAGTTAGCAATACACTCACGCTAGGAACCTTTTCTTTATTTATTACGATTTTATTTTCCATTCCGATCGGGATTTACTCAGCAAGAAAACCATATTCTATACTTGACTACACAGTAACAACCTTCAGCTTTTTTGGGCTTGCTATTCCGAGTTTCTTCTTCGGTTTGGTGGCAATTTATTTCTTCGCCATCCAGCTCGGCTGGTTCCCGTCACAAGGAACGGTCTCGAGTCCGAATCTGCAAGGAGCAGAGCTTTTCTGGGATAAAATCCATCATTTAATCCTGCCTGGATTAACATTAGGTTTAGGTGGAATGGCTACATATACTCGCTATATGCGCTCAGAGGTGCTCGATGTGCTGTCAGGAGATTATATCCGTACAGCCAGAGCAAAAGGAATGACAGAAAATACAGTATTGTACAAGCATACATTAAGAAATGCCTTGATTCCGATTGTGACATTGCTTGGATTTGAGATTGGCGCCATTTTAGGGGGAGCCATCATTACAGAGGGTGTATATCAATATCCTGGTCTTGGGACATTGTTCATTAACTCTATTTCCAGCAAGGATTATCCTGTCATCATGGTCATTGCTTTAATGATCGGCTTCTTTACATTGCTGGGAAATCTGCTGGCAGATATCGGCTACAGTCTTGTTGACCCGAGAATTCGATACGAGTGAGGTGAATGAACAATGGAACTGAAACAACAAACGATCGAAACAGAACCAAACTTACCTTTAAAGGTAGAAAATAAAAAAAGTAAAACTCCTGGCCAGATTGCACTCGGCAGATTTTTAAAGAATAAATTAGCAGTGCTTGGTGTTATTGTTTTAACGATTATTATCCTTGCCGTCATTTTCGCACCGCTGATTACAGACCAAAGTCCAACTAAGTCAAATTTGCTGTTGGTTGAACGGGGACCAAGCGCTGATCACCCGCTCGGCAATGATGGCTCAGGAAGGGATAATCTTGCTCGTCTATTATATGGAGGACGAATTTCTCTTATCGTAGGATTCTCTGCGATGGTTTGTACGTTAGTAATTGGTGTGCTGTTAGGCTCCATTGCCGGCTACTATGGCGGAATTGTTGATGCGATCATCATGCGTATCGCTGATATCATCATGATGCTTCCATTTATCGTTATTGCTTTAACAGTAGTTTCTATTATGCCAAAGGTGTCAATCGGCAGCTTCGTTGCAATCATTGCGATAACCTCGTGGCCGAATTTAACGAGGATAATCAGGGGAACGTATTTGTCCTTGAGGGAGCAGGAATTTGTTCAAGGAGCAAAGGCAATCGGCGCAAGCGATTTCCGCATTATTTTTAAGCATTTTATTCCGAATGCTATTGGGCCGATTGTAGTTAACGCTACATTGATGATGGCAACTTATATTATCATTGAATCTGCCATGAGCTTCATCGGTTTTGGAATACCGCAGCCAACACCAACATGGGGGAATATGATTTCTGAAGCACAAAGCATCCGTATTTTACGGAACAGCCCTGAAGCATGGATACCGCCAGGACTTTGTATATTTGTCACGGTACTTTGCATCAACTTTATTGGAGACGGTCTTCGCGACGCACTTGATCCAAAAAGCAATAAGCGTTAATGAGGAAAACCTGCTAATGATTTGGCAGGTTTTTTTCTTTTATCTGGAAACAGATGAAGCTAACCTTGTTTATTGCTAATATATAATAGAAGAAAATACATACATAACATAATGGCATCAAGAGGAGGATTACAGATGTATGCGTCAATGGAAATTCAAATGCTCATTCAATTAATTGAGAGGGCAGCATTACTGCTTATTACGCTGTTTTTTTTATCAAGAGTGCCGAAATTTAAGGAAACATTGCAGAAGGAAAATCATTCTCCAACAGAATTGACGCTGATTACGATCATATTTTGCGCCTTCGCTTTGTTTGGCACGTATTCGGGAATCGAGGTAGAAGGTTCGATTGTTAATATCCGCATTATTGCAGTTATGTCCGGCGGGATTTTATTTGGACCGTGGGTCGGAATCATCACTGGAATTGTGTCAGGTGTTCATCGTTATTTAATTGATATAGGCGGGGTCACCTCTGTGCCTTGTTTAATAACAAGCATTTTGGCAGGGATTGTTGCGGGCATTATTTATTTCCGTGTAAAGAAACAAAAGAGATGGGTATACGGAATCATTGCTGGTATGATTTGCGAAATGCTGACAATGGTGCTTATTCTTGTGATGGCAGAGCCGTTCTCTCTAGGTGTGGATATTGTTGCTAAAATCGCTCTGCCGATGATATTAGGACAAGTCAGCATTGGCTTTATCGTCTTGATGATTGCGAGTGTTGAAGGAGAGAAAGAGAGAATTGCTGCAAAGCAGGCACAGCTGGCATTAGGTATTGCTAACAAAACCTTGCCGTATTTTCGGTCTATCAACAGTGAATCGCTTCATAAGATCTGCAAGATTATCCAGAAGGAGATTAAAGCAGATGCTGTGGCTATCACCGATACGATGGATGTTCTTGCATATGTCGGCTTTGGTGAAGAAAAATATAAAAACGGACATGAAATTATCAGTGGCTTAACGAAGGAAACGATAAGCAGCGGCAAGATAACAATCCGCAATAATATTGCAGACCATCATACACCGCAAATTCATTGTTTGCTAATCATCCCTCTTGAAGAAAGAGGAGTGGTAACTGGTACATTAAAGATTTACTACCGCAAAGCATATACTATCACTCATACACTTCAAACGATGGCGATTGGGCTTGCCCAAATAATTTCTACATTAATGGAGGTTTCCAGAGTCGAACAAATAAAGGAAGCAGCCAATAAAGCTGAATTGAAGGCATTACAGACAAAAATCAATCCACATTTTTTGTTCAATGCGTTAAATGCAATTGCTTCAACTACAAGACGAAATCCCGAAAAAGCTCGGGAATTGATAATCAGTTTATCTGGATATATGAGATATAACTTAGAGGTAGGAGATGAATTAATTGACATTCATCTTGCTTTACAGCAAGTCCAGGATTATATAGATATTGAAAAGGCTCGGTTTGGCAGCAAGCTGCAAGTTGAATACCATATAGATGATGTTCACATTAAAGTGCCGAGCCTTCTTATCCAGCCATTGGTTGAGAATGCCGTTGTCCATGGAATATTGAAAAGAAAAGTACCTGGCCTTATCACTATTTCAGTTGAGGACAAAGAGGAAACTATCAGGGTCAGTGTGGAGGATACAGGTGAAGGAATTAAACAGGAAATCATTGATAAGCTGTACCGCGGCGAAATGTCATCCAAACAAATAGGTCTTTCCAATGTGCATGAAAGAGTGAAGCTGATTTATGGAAAAGGACTTGTGATTGAAAGATTGAATCCTGGTACAAAAGTATATTTTGACATAACAAAGGAGAAACAATGAGAGCAATAATTGTAGAGGATGAAATTCCAGCAAAAGAAGAGCTGGAATATTTAATCGAAACACATAGTGGTATTGAAATTGTTGGTGCTTTTGAGGATGGGCTTGATGTCCTTAAGTTTTTACAGGAGGAGGAAGTAGACGCGATATTTCTTGATATCAATATCCCATCACTTGATGGCATGCTCCTTGCCGGCAATATCAGTTTGTTTGCAAAAAAGCCGTATATTATTTTTACGACAGCCTATAAGGAGCATGCAGCGCAAGCTTTTGAGCTTGAAGCGTTCGATTATATTTTAAAACCTTATGATGAAAAAAGAATTGCCGCAATGCTGAGAAAGCTGGAGACAGCTTTTGAGAAGGACTATGGCAAAGAGGAAGACAAGGGAGAAAAGGAGCCTGCTGCAGATCAAGGAGCCAGCAGGAGAATCAATCTCCGTAAAAATGAAAATATTATTGTAACAGATGTGAACGATATTTACTATGCTTCTGCAAGTGAGAAGGTGACGATTGTCTATACGAAAACAGATGAATATATGATGCCGATGAGTATTTCAGAATTTCATGCAAAGCTTCCTGAAGATTCGTTCTTTAAATGCCATCGCTCTTATACAGTCAATCTTACAAAGATCCATGAGATTGTCCCTTGGTTTAATCATACGTATATTTTAAGATTAAAAGACATTAAAGGAGAGGTGCCTGTAAGCAGAAGCAAGGTAAAGGAATTCCGACAAATTATGCAGCTATAAATGCAATTCATTCCGAAATCTTTGCAATTCATTCTGAAAACGATTTTATGAATAGTTTCGGAGGTATAATCCTCCTATAAAGAAAACGCTTAAATCTTAAGTTAAGAGTTTTATATAGGAAGAACCGAAACGAGGAAAAGAGGAGATTTCAGATGAAAAACCGCACAGAAAACCGGCTGTTAATTGTCATCGGTACAATCATTGTTCAAATGGGTCTTGGTACAATATATACGTGGAGCTTGTTCAATCAGCCGCTTGTTGATGCATTTGGCTGGAAATTAAGCTCTGTTGCTATCACCTTTTCTATTACTAGCTTCGCATTGGCATTTGCGACATTGTTTGCAGGGCGCCTGCAGGATAAATGGGGAATTCGCCGCCTAATCGCTGCATCAGGTATATTGCTCGGCGTAGGGTTGATTCTTAGCTCTCAAGCTTCATCACTCGGAATGCTTTATGTGCTTGCAGGAGTGGTTGTCGGCTTTGCCGATGGTACAGCGTATATTACAACATTATCGAATTTAATTAAGTGGTTCCCAGAGAAAAAAGGTCTTATTTCAGGTATTTCAGTAGGAGCATACGGAACTGGAAGTCTTGTGTTTAAGTATATTAATGGACATTTTATAAGTGCATACGGTGTAACGTCAGCCTTCTTATTTTGGGGTATCATCGTTCTGATTATGGTAGTCGGCGGCTCTTTCCTAGTGAGAGAAGCAAAGGTTACTTCAAGTGCAGCAGCAGGAAATGTTGCTACAAAGGATTATACAGTGAAGGAAATGCTGAAGACAAAACAGGCATACCTGCTGTTCGTCATTTTCTTTACAGCATGCATGAGCGGACTATACTTGATTGGTATTGTTAAGGATATCGGTGTTAGTCTTGCAGGTCTCGATGCAGCAACTGCTGCAAATGCAGTAGCATTAGTTGCAATCTTTAATACGACAGGCCGTATAGTTTTAGGAGCGCTGTCAGATAAAGTCGGCAGATTGAAAGTTGTTTCAGGTGCATTATTCGCAACGGCAATTGCTGTAGCAACATTGAGCTTTGTTCCATTAAACTTCCCGATATTCTTTGCTTGTGTTGCGGTTATTGCCTTCTGCTTTGGTGGAAACATTACTGTATTCCCTACGATTGTAGCAGACTTCTTCGGATTAAAGAATCAAAGCAAAAACTACGGTGTAATCTATCAAGGTTTTGGCATCGGTGCATTGGCCGGTTCCTTTATTGCAGCACTTTTAGGAGGATTTATTCCAACCTTCATTATCTTGACGATTCTCTGCATTATCTCCTTGGTAATTGCATTCACAATCAAACCGCCATACCAAGGTAAAGCGGAAAGAAAATCTAATCAGAAGCTGCCTAACATGCAGCCTTCACACAAGTACTGATATGTAAATAGTTGCTAGTCCCTCTAAGGATATTTCTTTAGAGGGTTTTTTGCATGTTTTTGAGAGAGTTCGTATATGCATAAGGAAAGGAGCTGTTTTATGATAATTACGTCTTAAGTCTTAGATGCGATTCCTTTTTAAGTCTATGGAAAAAATATTGCTTATCCGTTATTGTATAAGCATAAGAGTAATATAATTGAAACCTTTTTTTCACATAGTTCGTATAAAAATAAAAGACGTAAAGTCAGGAGTCGATCAAATTGAACTCATTTTTGCTTTTTCTCATCCGAACAGGTGTTGCGCTGCCAACAGGGATATTGACTTGGTTTGTTAGCATGTTTGCATTCAATCAAGGTTTCTTCCTATCAGTCATATATGCGGTGGGCCTCGGGACCGCTGCTTATTTCCTAGCCGATGGAATCAGCTCCCACAGATTTTTAAAGAAGCATGCTTTGACAAGAAAAGAGTATAAGTTTATTCAAAAACAGCTTAAAGAAGCAAACAGCAAGATAGCGAGGCTTAATCGGGCGATGTTACAAATCCGCCATTTGCCGTCTATAAAGAAGAGAATTGATTTTATCAGGGTGACGAAAAAAATCTACCGTTTGACAAAACAGGAGCCGAAAAGATTCTACAAGGCGGAAAAGTTCTATTATTCCCACTTGGATTCTGCTGTAGAAATAGCGGAAAAATACGCTTTGCTTTCTGCCCAGCCAAAGAAAAATTATGATTTGCAGGAAACGCTGACTGAAACGAGAATTACTTTAGAGAAGCTGTCATTCACACTGGAGGAGGATCTTCATGAGATTCTTGCAGATGACATCGATGACTTGCATTTCGAGATGGATGTAGTTCGTCATACGTTGGACAGCAAGAAATTAGATAATAAGCCAATTGATGAAAGCAGGAGGTTAAAATGACCGAAAGGGATGAAATTCAATTAAACGAGAGCTTGCAGAATAGTCCTGCAGAAAAGGCGAATTCACATCGCCTTTTTCCTGTTTTATCTGAACAAGAGCAGCTTGAAGCGAAAGCGCTTGCCGATAGCCTCGATTGGTCCAGTCATCATGCCCTGATAAATTTCGGACATGATGCGCAAAAACGGCTCCTTACTTTTTCACAGACGATGATTGACCATGTCCAAAGAAAGGATGTAGGAGAAGTAAGCAGTATTATGAAGGATTTAATGGTGCGGCTTGATGACATCAATCCTGATGAATTATCGGTTAAAAAGAAGGGGCTGTTTTCTCGTCTTTTCGGCAGAGCAAAGTCTTCTGTGCAGGAGATACTGTCTCAATATCAAAAAACAAGTGCTCAGATTGACAGGATTAGCGTAAGGCTTACAAGAAGCAAAAATTTGCTTATCTCAGATATTCATTTGCTGGAGCAGCTTTATGAAAGCAACAAAAAGTATTTCCATGATCTAAATATACTGATTGCAGCTGCAGAAACAAAGCTTGCAGAGGTAAAGGAGCAAATAATCCCAGACAAGAGAAAGCTTGCATTAGAGCTTCAGGACGAAATGAAAATGCAGGAGGCAGAGGATATGGAGGACTTTGCTGAAAGGTTGGAGAAACGCATCTACGATTTAAAAATCAGCAGACAAATTACCATCCAGACAGCACCTCAAATCAGACTGATTCAGCAAACAAACCAGACCGTTGTGGAGAAAATCCAGTCTTCCATTATGACAGCAATTCCCCTGTGGAGAAATCAACTGTCCATTGCATTAACATTATTGAGGCAAAAGCATGCAATGGAAACAGAAAGCAGTCTCCGCAACGCCACAGGTAATATTATTGAAAAGAACACAGAAATGATCCGTATGAATGCAAGCGGCAGTCAGGGGCAAATCCTAGAGATTGCTGAACTGAAAGAAACTCAGCAAAAGCTTTTGTCTGCAATTGAAGAAACAATCGCCATCCAGGTAGACGGCAGCCAAACAAGACAGCAGGCGGAACACGAATTAAAAACGGTCATTCAGCTTGATAAATAGCAGGCAGGAGTGGTAAAGATGGAAGCAAAGCTTAAGATCGTTCCATGCACTGATGCGAATCGGATACTTTTAAAAAATTACCGCTTGAAAAAGGGGCAGGAGCAGTGGACGGCCATGCCTCTTGCTGCAATGGAACAATGTGACACAGATAAAGATAGATATCCGTTTCTGCTGCTATGGGATTTGCAGCTTGCAGGTTTTTTCCGTTCTGAATAAAGGGAAAGGTGTGATGGAATACCACAGCAATAAGAACGCCATATTGCTGCGCGCCTATTCGATTGAAGCAAGTTACCAGGGTAGAGGATTTGCTGGAAGCATGCTAAAGCAACTTCCTGAGTTCATAAAGGGCTCGTTTCCTTCTGCAGATGAACTGATTCTTGCCGTTAACGAGGACAATGAGGCTGCACAGCATGTTTATGAGAAGGCAGGCTTTGCAGACAGAGGACTGCGTGCTGCCGGAAGTGCCGGCCACCAGCTGGTTTTACACAAGAACATATAAAAAAAATCACCCTAAAATCTTTAAGGTGATTTTGTTATATTTTAATCTCTTGATGGAGAATAAGTTCTTTTCGTTCCATTTATCAAGGAAGCAAAATCAACTCGCTTATTGATAACGTAGATGATCGGAATCCCGACTGCAAGGACGACAAATTCGCCGACTGCTGTTGTAAGCCATGTTGCCCAGAATGGAAAGTCCAATGCTAAATGCAATTCAAAGGCAATAATAAACATCGTGAAGGTAAACACGATAGTATTAATAATCATACGCTTAACAATGTTTTTTACATAGCGACCAACTACTATGGTAATAAGCAAACTGATAATAGACTGGCCAACACCAAATATAAGGTCATAAGGAACCATTGGCGAAAAGAATAAATTAGCTAGAAATACTCCAGCAACTATTCCGTAAATGTATTTCTTATTGAAGACAACAAGATGATTAAACATTTCGGATAAGCGAAACTGGACATTCGTAAAGCCGAATGGAGCAATTGCAACAGTGACAGCAATGTACAATGCTGCAATCACACCGTTTACTGCAAGTGTTTTTGTATTCATTTTTTTCTCTCCCTTAGTTTTTTTACGTGGGATGGTTACGAACCACGATATGAAAATATTATAAAACCAAACAATAATCCTACATTAAAAGGGTATGTGAGTCAATATAATTTTATCCTAATATAATTAATAGCCCTACGCACTGTGGTGTGCATAATATGTTTTCTCTTCACACATATAATAAATATTAGCCAATTGTAAAATGCAGCTTTGAGAGGAATGGTGATTTAGTGAAAGCATTAGTATTGCAATCTGACTTTGGTTTAAGTGACGGAGCCGTTTCAGCTATGTATGGAGTGGCCAATTCCGTTCAACCTGATTTGCGCATTTTTGACCTGACACATGATATTCCCCCTTTTAATATATGGGAGGCTTCTTATCGCCTTCTACAAACTGTGTCTTACTGGCCGAAAGGAACTGTATTTGTTTCTGTAGTAGATCCAGGCGTTGGATCAGACAGAAAGAGTATCGTTGTAAAAACTTTAGAAGGCCATTACATAATCACGCCTGACAATGGCACGATTACACATATGCTTCATGCAATAGAAGAAGTTCGCGTGCTTGATGAAACAAAGAATCGCCTTCCAAACAGCGGTGAGTCATACACTTTTCATGGCAGAGATATTTATGCCTATACAGGTGCGAGACTTGCTTCAGGACAAATAAGCTACCAAGATATCGGACACTCCACAGAAAAGGAAGCAGTTGTAACATTGCCTGTTGTAAAAGCGGTACTGGCTAATAATGAGCTTAATGGCATTATTGAGATACATGATAATCGGTTCGGAAATATATGGACGAATATCCCGGCGTCTATGGTAAAACAAAGCGGAGTAAAATATGGAGATACATTAACTGTCACAATCAATTATAATAAGGAAGAAATCTTCAAGGATAAAGTTCTTTTTGGTCATTCTTTTGCTGACGCTGCTATTGGCGAACCTATTGCCTACTTGAATTCTCTTCATTATTTCAGTCTCGCTATTAACCAGAAGTCGATGGCAAATAGATATAATTTAGGAACAGGCAATGAGTGGAGAATACTAGTAGAGAAATAAATAAGATAACCAGACGCGTTTATAGCGGTCTGGTTTTTTTGTTTTTATAAAAGAAAGATAGTATTTATAGAAAATTTAGAATATAATAAAAATATTCTATTTTGTAAAACGAAATAAATGAAAGAAGGGGTAATTTTTGAGAGAACAAGTTGCTGCTGTGAAAACGAAAGGTGTATTTGATCAATTGCTGGAACATTCCCTTGTGCAAAAAGGGCTGGAGTATTTGCTAAAGGATGCAGATGCAACGCTGGAGGAGCAGATTGAGCTCACAAAAATACCGGCGCCTTCTTTTATGGAAGCGGAAAGAGGCAGGGTTTATAAGGCGAAGCTGGAGCTTCTTGGTCTTGACGATATTCAGGAAGACAGACACGGCAATGTGTTTGGAATTCGCCCTGGCACTGGTAAAGGTCCAAGAATTTTCGTATGTGCTCACTTGGATACTGTTTTTCCGAATGGGACAGATATAGTTGTCAGAAGAGAGAATGGCAAGGTGTTTGCTCCGGGAATTTCTGATGATGGCCGCGGGCTTGCAGCTGTACTAACACTGGTGCGAGCATTTAATGAGACAAACATTCAGACAGAAGGCGATATTATTTTTGGAGCAACAGTGGGAGAGGAAGGACTCGGCGACTTGAGAGGAGTAAAGGGCTTGTTTGCGGACAGGACGGATATAGACGGCTTTATTTCCATCGAGCCTGGGCATCCGGAGCGCATTACCTATCTCGGGACAGGAAGCCATCGTTTCCACATTACTTATAAAGGATCAGGAGGCCACAGCTTTGGCGACTTTGGTATCCCAAGCCCGATTCATGCACTCGGCAGAGCAATCAGTAAGATCGGTGATATAAAAACGCCTGACGAACCGAAAACAACCTTTAATGTCGGTACGATAACAGGCGGCACTTCAGTAAATACAATTGCCGAAGAAGCCAGCATGATGCTTGATATGCGTTCTAATTCTGCAGAAGAGCTTATTCGTCTCGAAGAGCAGGTCATGGATATTCTCCACAACTCGGCAGAAGAGGAGAACAATCGCTGGAACAGTGAAAAGACAGCGATTGAAGTGACAATTAAGCAGGTAGGTGACAGACCGGCAGGCGCACAAAGCCCAGAAGGAGAAATTGTGCAGACAACGATTGCAGCAGCAGCTTCTCTCGGCTTGAACCCTGTGCTGTCACAAGCCTTCAGCACAGATTCCAATGTACCGATCAGCCTTGGCATTCCTGCTGTGACATTAGGTGGCGGTGGCAGTAACAGCGGCGGTTTTCACACTTTAGAGGAGTATTTCGATCCAACAGATGCCCATATCGGACCGCAAAATATCTTTTTGACGATATTAGGACTAGTAGGAATGAGAGATGTAACAGCACCATTACTATCAAAGAAATAATAGATAAAGCAGAGAACTAAGTTTCTCTGCTTTTTTTGTGTGTAAAAAGCCGTTCCTAAAAATTTTTTGGGAAACTTTTAAAAAATATTTCCCTCGACTTATTCCTGACACATTTCTTTTATATTCTATTACTTGTAAGAGGCAAAAGCCTATTGGAACTAAGAAAAAATGCAAGTTAAGCATATAAAATATAACAAGAAAGAGGATGAGAAGAAGGATGAAGAAAAGCATAAAGAAATGGATCGTTAGCGGAGTTATTGTTGTAGTAATTGGTGGAGGTTTTGGTTCCTACTTTTATTTCACAAAAAATGATACGCAGCAAGTAGCTGCACAGGCAACGACACAAACCGCTGCTGCAGAAGTTGGAGATGTAGAAATTAATGTAAGCGGAACTGGCAGCATAGCAGCTATTAATACAGAGGCAGTAACCTCTGTCGGCAATGCAACAGTCGATGAGGTGAATGTAGCAGTTGGAGATGAAGTCGAAGAAGGAGATGAACTTGTTACATTTGAAGATGATACGCTTGACCCGATTACAGCTTCTTTCTCTGGTGAAATTACGGCGCTTAATGTAGAAGAAGGCGACAGTGTTTCAATGGGAACAGAAGTATTGACAGAAACAGACTATGATAATTTAGAAATGGTTGTAAATGTGGACGAGCTTGATATTTCTAAAGTTGAGAAAGGACAAGAAGCTACGATTACAGTAAGTGCTTTAGAAGACAAAGAATTTACAGGTGAAGTAACGAATGTTGCAAAAGAGGCAACTTCATCTGAAGGTTCTAGTGTGGCAAAATACGAGGTAACAGTAAAAGTTAAAAAACCTTCTGGATTATTAGTTGGGATGACAGCAGAAGCAACTATCACAACGGACAGTAAAACAGATGTAGTAACAGTTCCAGTCGAAGCAGTACAAAAAGAAGATGATGAATATTATGTTCTAATCCCGTCTGGATCTTCAACAACTGAGGAAGGTTCAACAGCAACAGCAACAACAAAGCAGACTGTAGAAGTAGGTTTGGAAAATGAAGATGTTGCTGAAATTACAAGTGGATTAGAAGAAGGAACTACAGTTGTTCTGCCAACATTTGAATCAAGCAGTGACAGCAGCAGCCAGCAGGGCATGCCAGGCGGAGGGCAAATGCCATCAGGCGGACAAATGCCAAGCGGAGGGCAAATGCCATCAGGCGGCTTCGGCGGCGGAGGTGCTAACCAGTAATGATTGAAGAAAATAGAATTGTAGAAATTAAGAACTTAAATAAGCAATATACACTTGGCGGAGAAACGGTCAAGGCACTGGATAATGTGAGCTTCTCTATTAATAAGGGCGACTTTATTGCCATCATCGGTCCATCAGGTTCAGGCAAATCGACCTTGATGAATATGATCGGCTGTCTGGATACACCAGATTCTGGCGAATACTTCCTTGATGGGCAAAATGTCTTTCAATTAAAAAGCAAACAGTTAGCAGATGTAAGAAATCATAAGATTGGCTTTATCTTTCAGTCATTCAATCTGTTGACGAAGCAATCGGCATTTGAAAATGTAGAACTGCCGTTAATTTACAGAGGAATGAACAGCAAGGAACGAAAAGAAGTTGCTTTGACTGCTTTAAAAAAGGTAGGATTGCTGGAACGTGCTGGCCATAGGCCGACTGAATTGTCAGGTGGCCAGCAGCAGCGTGTGGCGATTGCCCGCGCTCTTGCCGGCAACCCGCCGATCCTGCTTGCGGACGAACCTACAGGGGCGTTGGACAGTAAGACAGGAGTAGAAGTGATGAAGCTAATCAAGGATTTGAACAAGCAAGGACATACAATTATATTAATCACCCATGATCTTGAAATAGCGAAGCAGGCTAAGAGAGTCATCCGTATTCAAGATGGAAGACTCAGGGAGGAAAAGGAGGTAGGAGTTTCTTGAAATTAGGGCAAGCAATAAAAATATCATTTAAGAATATAACCATGAACAAGCTTAGAGCCGTTCTGACGATGCTTGGAATAATTATCGGAGTTGCTGCTGTAATTGCCTTGACCTCTTTAGGAATGGGTGCTTCCCAATCGGTTTCAGAAGAGGTTTCCAGTCTTGGCAGCACAACTGTTTCCGTATCACTGTCTGGCAATTCAAGCGATGAGGAAGTCGTCACATATGATGAACTCATGTCCTTTGAAGATTTGTCGGAGGTAGAAGCAGTAGCACCGACGGTTTCTACTAGCAGTACATTGAAAAACGGTACAACATCAAGCGAAGGTGTTACTGTAACAGGGATTAACAATTCCTACGAAGATGTAAATGACATTACGGTCCGCTCTGGGCGCAGCATTATGGATATTGATTTGGATAACCGTAATAAGGTCGTCGTGTTAGGCGCCAATGTTGCTACAGAACTGTTTGGTTTTTCAAATGCTGTTGACCAGACTATTAAAATAGATGGCACAACTTTTAAAGTAATTGGTGTGCTAGAGGAGCAAGGTGAAGAACTGTCAGGCTCTGTTGATGATCAAGTATTGATTCCTTTAACAACAGCACAGCGCTTTATCGGGCAAACATATGTAACATCAGCTACAGTTAAAATGACATCTGAGGATACTGTTGAAATTGGAATGGCAAAAATGGAGCAGGATTTATATAACCAATTCGGCGGTGACGAAACATCCTATTCTGTCCGCAATCAATCTTCTGTATCTGATGCCCTTGATTCTGTCAGCAATACAATGACATATCTGCTTGCAGGTATCGCAAGTATTTCCTTAATTGTCGGAGGAATTGGCATCATGAACATTATGCTTGTATCTGTTACAGAAAGAACAAGGGAAATCGGGATAAGAAAAGCAATTGGAGCGAAGAAAAAAGATATCATGTTACAGTTCTTAATTGAAGCGGTTGTTTTAAGTGCATTTGGCGGAATACTCGGTGCCTTGATTGGACTTGGAAGTGCTGAGGTGCTGTCAAGCATGCTTGATATGACAATGCAGATCACTTGGTGGATTGTCGGAGGTTCGGTAACCTTCTCTATCTTAATAGGGATAATATTCGGCATCTTCCCTGCTAACAAAGCATCAAACTTAAGCCCGTTAGAGGCCTTGAGGTATCAGTAATATTTAGGGTCAGGCTTTTGCTAGTATAGTAAAAGCCTGACCCTCTTTTCATAGGTGATAGTTTTTTATCCCTTTATTCTTGTATAATGAGTAAAAAACAAAAGGACTAATTAGAGATGAAGCATATATTAATTGTTGAAGATGAATTGGCAATAAGCATGGTGCTTGGAGCTTACCTTGAGAAGGAAGGTTTTGCGGTGAGCTATGCATACAATGGACAAGAGGCGTTAGATAAAATAGAAGAAACAGTGCCGGCATTGGTTCTTCTTGATGTTATGATGCCCCATATGGATGGCTGGGAAGTGCTTGGCCATATCCGCAAAAAAAGTGCATGTCCTGTCATTATGCTTACTGCACTTTCCGATACAGATCAAAAGCTGAAAGGCTTTGACACAGGAGCGGACGATTATATAACGAAGCCATTTGTAGCGGAAGAGGTAATAGCAAGGGTGCATGCTGTTTTGCGCCGCTCCCCGCAATATCAGGCAGAGGAAGATGTCACTTATTATGGAAACTTGAAAATAAATAATCTATCACACCAAGTGTTTTTAAATGGAATTGAAGTTCCGTTTACACCGAGAGATTTGTCTGTACTGCTCTTTTTGGCTGGCAACCCAAACCAGACTTTCACAAGAGATCAGCTGCTGGACCACGTATGGGGCAGTGATTATGATGGCAGTGACAGGGCGGTGGATTTAGCGATTAAAAGAATTAGGAAATTATTGAATGGATGGGATGCAGGATATGGGGAAATTAAAACATTACGCGGACTCGGCTATCAATTCTATATTCAAGAAAAAAAATAAAGAAAAAACACCCCTTCTATATTATTGGACAAAACGATATTTATTTACATTAATAGTCGGACTTGTCATCATCGGAGTAGTTTCCATTCTCTGGATCCGCCATAATGCCTTGGCGAACAGGCTTGAATTGACGAAGTTCGTTGCCCAAGAAATAGCAGGAAGAGCAGGCGATGAAGATTTGGAAAATATCTGGGACGTCAGGTTTCCATTTATGCAGGACAGGCAGGATTCGCAAAGCATCTATCAGCCAATGAGCATTTATATTAAGGCTGAATCAGGTGAGGTAAATCTCCTTTCTCCTATGCAGGACATGGCGCCGAACAGCCCTAAGTCAGAAATGAAGGAGCCTGCTCCAAATAATACGGATCAAGCATCTGCGATTGAAGATTTGGATATGGTGGAAGATTTAACTGTGGAGACAATCACCTTAAGCGATAACAGAAAGGCATCTGTTGTAATTGCCCCTATCTTGAAAGACGATAAGTTGGCGGGAAACGTGTATATTATCCAGCCCCATGATCAGCTCCGCATTAATACAGAGGAATATCAATTACTTGGTCTTCTTCTGACAGGTCTTGCCATCCTTGGGTGGCTTGTAATCTACTCTTTGTCAAAGAAGCTGGCAAAGCCTGTGGAGGAAGTCGCAAATGCGGCACAAAACTTAATGAATGGCAATTATGATATTCGACTCAACGAAGATGTTCAGGAAAAGGAGCTGCATCAGCTCGTATTATCCTTTAATGAAATGACGAAGAGGCTGCAAACATTAGAGGGACTGCGGACACAGCTTCTCGCAGGTGTGACGCATGAGCTGAAAACACCAATTACTTCTATTAGCGCCCTCGTTCAAGCTGTGAATGATAATATTATTACAGATGACAGAAAAAAAGAGTTTTTAGAGATGAGCTTAAAGGAAGCGAAACGGCTGCAGAGCATGGTGGAGGATCTCCTTGATTTTAACAGCTTTAGTGCAGGATCTATTAGAGTCCATTTCGAGAAGACAAATATTCAAGCAGCAGTTAAAGAAATTATCTATCAGTGGGAAATTGTCCATGCAGATGCGTTAAAAGATGTGAAGGTAACCTATACTAGTATGGAAAAGCAAGTGTTCGCCAATATCGACAGTGTCCGCTTGCAGCAAATCGTGGTCAATCTGCTTAATAACAGCCTTCATGCCATTAAAGGCAAGGCTGATGCAGAACTGTCAGTCAGCCTTAAATATGACAATGACAACGTCTTAATTACGGTCGAGGATAATGGATATGGTATTCCTGTTGAGGAGCAGCATTTTATTTTTGAGCGCTTCTACAGGGGAAAAAACAAGAAGGACGTAGAGCGTGGACTTGGATTAGGATTGCCATACAGCCTGCTTTTGGCAAAAGCGCTTGGAGGGCTTTTATCTTTACAAAAATCCAATGGTTCTACTACAATGTTTTTATTGAAATTGCCATTATGGAAAGAAGAAAGCAACTAAAATATTTATCTTCCCGTCATGAAAGGCATCAAAAGGAGTGCAGCATGTTGAATATGCCCAAAGAGAAATTTTGCAAAGATTCATTAGTAGTAAAGACAAGCAGAATCTTTCCGATTGATACAAATAATCATAATTCTTTATTTGGCGGAAAGCTGATGAGCTATATTGACGATGTAGCATCAATTAGTGCTTCAAGACATTCTAGAAGCAATGTCGTTACAGCTTCCACCGATTCCGTTGATTTTTTAATTCCGATAAGGCCGACTGATTCGGTTTGCCTTGAGTCTTATGTCACACATACAGGCAAATCCTCAATGGAGGTATTTGTGAAAGTGGTGGCAGAAAATTTAAAAACAGGTGAACGCAAGCTTGCCGCAACGTCATTTTTGACATTTGTAGCTCTTGATGAGGAAGGAAAGCCAACAAGGATTCCACAGGTAGTTCCTCAATCTGAGGAAGAGCATATGCTTTTTAATACAGCAGAACAGCGGGTTAGAGTAAGAAAAGACAGAAGAGAGCACAGCAAAGCATTTGCGAAAGTGGTTAAAACAGATGCTCCGTGGATTTAAATGAAAAACAGAAGGCGAAATAAGCCTTCTGTTTTTTTGTGTTTAACAATGTTGATAAGCACAATGGGAAGCTTGTTTTATGAAATGGAAAGAAGTAAAGAAAAGACCAGTTATTTCGAGAAATAAAACATATGTCTGGAAATAAAAAAATTTTGAAAATATGCCGTTAGATTATCTGACAATATGAAAGACACTTGTTTCATCCGAGATTATAATCCTTACATAAGTATAGCTAATGATGGCACATCTGCCAGAAGAGGTTATCTGTTTGCAATACCGCTTTAAAAAAGTACATAGCAAATAGGAGGAGAACTATGTTATCCAAAAAGGCATTATCAATCGCAATGACAGCTACTTTAGCACTTGGGTTTTTAAGTGGATGTGCTTCTTCCAGCTCTGACTCCTCAGGAGACAGTGATGGAGGAAAACAGGTAATTAAGATTGTTACACAATCACCTCTATCTGGCGGAAGTGCCACATTAGGGGAAGCGATCAAGCTGGGAGCACAATTGGCAATCGATCAGCAACAGGACAAATTCGCTGATTTGGGCTTCGAGATGAAGCTGGAGGCACAAGATGACCAAGGCGATCCGAAAAAAGGGGTGGCTAATGCTCAGCTGGTAGCAGCAGACCAAGCGGTGCTAGGTGTTGTCGGCCATTTAAATTCAGGTGTGTCCATCCCAGCATCTGAAGTGTATGAAAATAATAAACTTATCAGTATTTCTCCTGCAAGTACAGCAACAGATTTTACGGACCGTAACTTGGAGACAGTCAGCCGAGTAGTTGCCCGTGATGACTTCCAAGGCCCAGCTGGTGCTGAATATGCGATAAACACATTAGGAGCAAAGAAAATATTTATTATTCAAGACAAAACCGCTTATGGCTCAGGATTGGCTGAGGCCTTTAGAGGTGCTGCAGAGGAGATGGGAGCTGAAATTGTAGGATTTGAGGGAATCACGGTCGGGGAGAAGGACTTCAATGGAGTTCTAAATCAAGTTACTTCTAAACAGCCGGACATGATTTATTATGGAGGGCTGTATGCCGAGGGTGGCATCCTTGTAAAGCAAGCTCGTGAAAAGGGCCTAGATATTCCATTTATGGGTGGAGACGGCCTTGATTCATCTGCATTTGTTGAAATTGCCGGTGACGCTGTCAAAAACACATTCCTGACATCTGTTGCAGGCGATACGACAAAAACAGAAGAAGGCACAAAGTTTGCGGACGACTATAAAGCAGCCTTTAATAAATCAATTGAATCATATTCAGCATATGCTTATGACAGTGCCGGGGTTTTGCTTGCAGGCATTGAAAAAGCCATTGAAGAAAATGACGGCAAAATGCCTACACGAGAGGCAGTGACAGAGGCAGTACGCGGAACACAGGATTATAAAGGTGTTGTAACAGAGGTAGGCTTTGATGAAAAAGGAGATAACAAGTACGCTAAAATATTCATTTATAAATTTGATGAAGCTTCTTACCCGGCAACATTAGACGGTGAGATCTCTCAATAAGCCTTGCAAATTCTTTTAAAAGATGTGCCAATCTTCTAGAAAAGGACGGCATATTTTTAGAAAAAGGGTATGAGTGTTCATACCCTTTTTCGTTTCAATTACTACATAGGGGACTGCCCTTATCTTTCAATAAAAAAACTATAAAAGTGTGGGGAAGAATATGCTGACAGAAGTGTTGCAAACATTGCCGCAAGTTTTAATTGACGGTCTTGCTTTAGGAGCGGTTTATGCCGTTATCGCTTTAGGCTATACGATGGTTTACGGGATTTTAGAACTGATTAACTTTGCTCATGGCGAAATTTTCATGACAGGAGCATTTGTCGGAACAGCAGTGCTGATTGTATTGACAAGCCTTGGCTGGACCTCCATGCTTCCGGCGGTCTTGTCTTTAATTATTATGCTTGTCATCACAAGCTTGATTACGGGATTAATGGGGATGGGAATGGAAAGAGTTGCTTACCGTCCGTTAAGGAAGGCTCCCAAATTGATTGCCTTGATATCCGCAATCGGTATTTCCTTTCTTTTGCAGGATATTGTCCGTTTTATCACAGAGCTGTACAAAGGCAACTATATCCTGAACACTCCTTCCTTATTCTCAGGGCAGCATCAAGTAGGCTCCCTTTTAGGTGCTAACAATGCGAGCTTCAAAACCTCTTTTCTTGTTGTTATTATTGTTGCTGTTATTTTAATGGTTGGTCTTGACTTCTTTGTTAACAAAACTAAATGGGGGATGGCAATGCGAGCTGTCGCCCAGGACAGGGACACTGCATCACTCATGTCTATCAATGTGAATAAAGTTATTTCTGTCACCTTTTTTGTCGGATCTGCATTAGGCGGTGCGACAGGAGTACTATTTGCTGTCCAATATGGGACGATTGATCCTTATATTGGATTCATTTTAGGCTTGAAGGCTTTTACTGCAGCAGTACTTGGCGGGATTGGCAATATTCGCGGTGCAATGGTAGGGGGATTGCTTATTGGTCTAATTGAAATGTTTACAGCCGCAAACCTGTCGGTCATTACAGATGGAATATTAGGTGCAGAATACAAGGATGTTGCAGCATTTGCCATACTGATCATTGTGTTGATATTTAAACCAGAAGGCTTATTTGGCAAAGCCGTAGCCGAGAAAGTGTAGGTGGGTAAAATGGCAAATTTCATGACCACATTAAAAACAAGCAAACTTGCCCAAGGCATTCTCTTTTTCTTCTATGTATCTGTAACAAGTGCAAGCCTTTATCTTGCCCAGAAATCTGTCACAGCTTTTTTGCTTTTGCTGCTTTCATTGCTAATTCTCTATTTCATGAACTTCGGCAATAAGTGGAAATGGGCAGCAGGATTAGTTATCTTAGGTTTCATCCTTCCATATACGGCAAGTCAGGGACCAACATACCAATCTTATATGGAAGTAGCAACAATGGTCGGGATTTATGTATGCATGGCCCTTGGTTTAAATATTGTCGTTGGTCTAGCTGGTCTCCTTGACCTAGGATTTGTTGCATTTTTTGCAGTTGGTGCTTATACATATGGGATATTTGCGACAGTACAGGCTTCTAACTTCATGCCGTTCGGTGAATATCCTCTTTCAGGTAACAGCTTTTGGATATTTATTATTATTGGCTTGTTTGTGGCCGCATTGTTTGGTGTCTTATTAGGAATACCAGTTCTTCGTGTGAAAGGTGATTATCTAGCAATTGTCACATTAGGCTTTGGAGAAATCATCCGGATTGTCTTTAATAACCTTGATAAGCCTGTCAATATAACGAACGGAGCAATGGGTCTTGCCAGCATCAGCCCGCCGGAAATATTTGGTATAACTCTTGTTTTTCCTAATCAATATTATTATGTTGTTCTAGTAATGTTTCTTTTTGTCATTTACGCTGTGACAAAACTAGAGCATACGAAGCTGGGACGGTCATGGAAAGCAGTCAGAGAAAATGAGATTGCCGCACAGGCGATGGGGATCCCCCTTGTAAAAACAAAGCTGACTGCATTTGCGATTGGAGCCTCCTTTTCAGGAATGATGGGTGTTGTTTTTGCCGCAAAACAGATGTTTATTGATCCGACAAGCTTCACATATCTGGAATCGACAACCATTCTGGTGATGGTCATCCTTGGTGGGATGGGCAGTGTGCCTGGTGTTATTTTAGGAGCAGCAGTTGTCACTATTCTTAATTTGCAAGTACTGACGGAAATTACAGGCTGGCTCAGCCAAGTTGTTACTATTCCTGATGCATTATCGCCTGTTAAAATGCAGCGTTTTATCTTTGGAATATTGCTTGTAGTTATGACATTATACCGTCCGCAAGGGCTGATTCCAGCAAAAAACATCCGGTTTGATGTAAACAAACTGAAATCTCCGGAAAAGGTAGACACAAACCTGGAATCAAAAATACCAGTCGCAAGGAGGGATATATAAATGAATATTCTTGAGGTGACAGGCTTGACGAAAACATTCGGCGGCTTAATTGCGAATGCTAATATTGATATGGCGGTGGAAAAGAATACAATTACAGCAGTTATCGGTCCAAATGGGGCAGGCAAAACAACTTTTTTTAATATGATAACAGGAGTCTACAAGCCGACAAAAGGTTCAATTATGTTGAACGGTAAGCAAATTGCCGGTTTAAAGCCGCATGTTGTTGCCAAGCACGGAATTTCAAGGACATTTCAAAACATCCGCCTTTTCAGTGAGATAACAGTGCTAGAGAATGTTCTTATTGGGATGCATAACCGAATTAAGGGGAATATTATCGGCACTTTACTGCAGCTGCCGAGTGCAAGACAGGAGGAGGAGGAAGCTAAAAGGGAGGCATACAGACTGCTTGAATATGTCGGCCTTGCAGATGCAGTGAATGAAAGTGCCGGAAATCTGTCTTATGGTGCGCAAAGAAGGCTGGAGATCGCCCGCGCCCTTGCAACAAATCCAAGTGTACTGCTTTTAGATGAACCAGCTGCAGGCATGAATCCAAAAGAGACGGCCCTCTTAACTGATTTAATCCAGGATATATGCGCAAAGCTCGACTTGACTATCATTCTGATTGAACATGATATGAAGCTTGTTATGGAAATTTCTAATCATATCATCGTTTTAGACCATGGAGAAAAGATTGCTGAAGGTAGGCCTGAGGATATCAGATCCAATCCGAAAGTAATTGAAGCATACTTAGGAAAAGGTGCCGTATCACTTGCATAAGGGGGGAATTAACATGGATAAAATATTAGAATTAGTCGAGGTAGAGGCATCTTATGGAGGCATCCAAGCATTAAAGGGCATCAGTCTCCATGTAAACTATGGAGAAATTATTACATTAATCGGCAGCAATGGGGCTGGAAAATCTACGACATTAAAGTCAATCAGCGGGCAGGTACCTGTCAAAAGAGGAAGCATTATTTACAAGGAAAAGATGATTACTAACATTGCTGCACATAAAAGTGCGATATTAGGAATTTCCCAAGTTCCAGAGGGAAGAAGGATATTTCCTAAGCTGACAGTGAAGGAAAACCTGCTTATTGGCGCCTTTGCTGTAAAGGATAAGTCACTGATTGAAACAAGAATAAAAAAAGTGTTTGAGTATTTTCCGAGACTGAAAGAGCGGATAGACCAGAAAGGAGGAACGATGAGCGGCGGTGAGCAGCAAATGCTCGCAATTGGCCGTGCCTTAATGATGCAGCCAGAGCTGCTGATGCTTGATGAACCATCCATGGGTCTTGCGCCTATTATTGTTGAACAGATTTTTGAAATTATTAAGGAGCTTAACCGAGACGGAATGACGATTTTATTGGTAGAGCAAAACGCTTTTCAGGCACTGCAAATCGCAAATAGAGGTTATGTCATTCAGACCGGGGGAATTGTTCTGGAAGGATATGGGGAGGAACTTATTTCTAACAAACAAGTTCAAGAAGCATACTTAGCGTAAAAAAAACCAAAAGAGATTGAAATCTCTTTTGGTTTTTTACTGCATTAATAGTTCAAGAATTTTACACAAACTGGTTCTGGAGCATGAATTTCTGATTGAAGCAATGTCAGCTTGCCTGTTGCTTCATCTCTTTCAAACAATGTAAGTGTGTCCGATTGCTCATTTGAAGCTACGATGAACTTTTCAGTTGGATCAAGCACAAAATCACGAGGCCAGTTTCCTTCTGTTGAAGTATGCTCGATAAAAGTCAATGTTCCTGTTTCGCTATTAACGCTAAAAAGGGCAATAGAGTTATGGCCGCGGTTTCCAGCATAGACAAACTTGCCGTCAGATGATAGGTGAATTGCGCTACCTTGGCTGTTTTCAGTAAAGTCGATCGGCAATGCAGAGATATATTGCAAATCTTTCAATTCGCCTGTTTCGCTGTTATAAGATAATGTGATAACTTCATTGCTTAATTCAGTCATCACATAAGCGAATTTGCCATTCGGGTGGAATGCAATATGTCTTGGTCCGCTTCCAGGTTTAACTGATAGGCTGCAAACTGTTTCCAATTGGCCGTCTGTCAGCTTATAAGTTTCAACTTTATCGATACCAAGGTCAACAGAAACGACAAAACGCTCATCTGGTGTAAAGCCTGTGAAGTGCATATGCGGCTTTTCTTGTCTCGCTGTATTTGGACCAGTGCCTGTATGCTCAACTTTTGCAGCCAATTCTTGAACAGCTCCATCAGTATTTAGTGGGTATGCCTCGACTGTTCCTTTATGGTAATTTCCAGTAAGTGTATAGCTTTTGTTTTCATCTACGCTAACATGACAAGGGGAAGCGCCTTCAGTGAACTGCTTGTTAATGAATTCAAGCTTTCCAGTAGTAGGGTCAACACTATAAGCGGCAACTCCTCCAAGTGAGCCTTCCTTACCTACAGCATATAGGAACTTATTATCTTTAGAAATTGTTGCGTATGTCGGGTTCTCTAATTCTGCAGCCAGTTCTACATTCGAAATTTTCTTTTCCTCTGTATCAAGCACGAAGGAATAAATTCCTTTACTAGTTGACTTTGTATATGTACCTACATATCCTATAAACTTCTTTGAATTTGTCATGAACAAGTCTCCTTTAAAAGATTTAAATATATTATAGCAAATTGTAAGCCCACTCACTAATAAAGAAGCTTCTAAAATGCAAATAGAGAGAAAATTCAAACGTACAGCAGTGTAGAAAAGGCGTAATATCAAGCCTTCTTAGTCTAGCGTATAAATAAAAAAATCATGAGCATACTAGTAGTTTGAGAGAGATAATTGCAATGTTTGTATTATGGAAAGGATAGAGAAATGAAGAAAAAAATATGGTTTAATCATTGGTTCACAACAGCTGCTCACTTTATTGACATGATCAAATACAATGCTGACGGAAATGATTTTGAGGTGTATGGCACCTCCATTAATGAGCATGCATTATATTTAAGCTACTGTGATGCAGCATTTATCGAACCAGATATTAGCGGGGAATATTATATTGAATTTTGTTTGCGCTTTTGCAAAATTCATCGCATAAATATATTTGTTCCACGAAAAGAGAATGTACTTATTTCAAAAAATCTCCACAAGTTTGAGGAGCTTGGCGTAAAGGTTCTTGTATGTCCTGATTCTTCACTGATGGAGGTTCTTGATGATAAGGAAGCTACATATAAGCTGATGAGTGAGCATCCGGTACTTAAAACCGCGGTGAACATACCTGATTATGAGATTGTTAACACTGCTGAGGAATTCAAGAAAGCATATTTTACATTAAAAGAAAAAGGTCATAAAGTCTGCTTTAAACCTGTTATTGGAGAGGGAGGGAACGGCTTCAGAGTTATTCAGGAAAAGCTTGATTCCATTGATGAGCTTTTCTATCAAGGGATTAGTGCTAATATATCCTTGGATTCAGCGTATCAAATATTGAAGCAGCAGGAATCCTTTCCGCCTTTGATGGTGCTAGAATATTTAGATGGATATGAGTACAGCATTGACTGTCTGTCGTATGAAGGTAAATTGATGGCTGCTATCCCAAGAAAAAAGGGAAAAGGCAGGCTCAGGGAGCTGGAGGACAATCCATTGCTCTTAAAGCTGGCAAAAGAAATAAATGAAGCCCTTAAAATCCCGTTTATCTATAATATCCAAGTGAAATATCAAAACGGTATACCGAAGCTGCTTGAAATCAATCCAAGAATGTCAGGCGGCCTTCATTACAGCTGCTTAGCAGGAATTAATATGCCATACAGGGCAATAAAGCTTTTAATAGAGGGAAGAAAGGCAATTAAATATTTTCAGCCTCACTTTGGTATTAAATCAAGCTATTTAGAAAAGGAAATAGTGTTAAAAGATAATGCTTTCTACACAAAAATTGTGCATATGTAAGGCAAGAAAAACCTCGGTTAAACTGGGGTTTTTTTCAAAATAACAAACGGTTCTTTATAAGAAACAAAAGTTATTGACATAACGAACATATCGACGTATTATTAATTTATTAACACTTTATAACAAACAACATTTGTTCTTTATAAAGAAATTGTCTGTAAAGGTAATATTTTTTTGCTTATAGGTTCTTTATAGAGAACAAAAAATACTTGGGAGGAATACCAGTGGATGCCATTATCCAAACACTAAAAATGCGATATTATGCAAGGCTTATCAACAAGTACTCACAAAAATCAAATAAAGCGGCATTAGGTTTAGATAGAAATCTCTATTTCCAAAAGTACTGTTACTATCAAGATAAACTGAGAATGCTTCAGGAAGAGATATCTGCTGGCAGAAGTATTTAATATATTCATTTAAATTTACTGCAATTATACTAATTATTTAAGAAAACGAAATCCACCAGCAATTGCTAGTGGATTTTTTCATGTTTAGACCCTGTGGAAAAAGAGCGTACTTATTCACTTACTTATACACATGCGAAAACTATAGGAGAGTGGTATTCCACAGATTTATTCACAATATCCACAGTTTTAATGTGGTTATCCTAGTGGATTTGTGGATAAGTTGGGATATGTAAGCATAAAAAATGAAAATGCTTTCATAAGTTAGAAAGTTATCCCCAGCTTTACCATGTAATGTATTTATTGACTTACTGTTTTCCTTGGTCGGATTGTCTGCTTGCAGCTCTATCCGCCATTTTAAATTCATGCTGATATGTGACCTCTTGCATGCTGGAAAGCTTTGGTTTCCCTTTGAATGCTTTTTTCTTATCCATTGCTGACATCCTTTCTAAATGAAGATAATGTTATTGTCTCCATTCTTGTTGGAAAGATACATCAGCAGAGGCTGGCGATGGCAGAATCTATCGTCTCATATGTAAAGGTATAGCCATGTTTAGTCAAGACAGAGGGAAAAACATGCTGCCCTTCTGCAACTAGCACACTCATTTCTCCTAATGCCAGCTTAAGAAAAGGAGCTGGAACTGGCAGCCAATGCGGACGGCCGAGCTGTCTGCCTATCGCTTTACCTAGAATACTCATCTTAACTGGAGCTGGTGCTGTAAAATTAACTGGACCTGAAATAGAATTATTATTTATAATAAACTCCATTGCGGCAACAACATCTTTAATATGTATCCAAGATGCCCACTGGTTTCCACTCCCTAAATTTCCGCCGGCAAATAATTTATAGGGAAGAAGCAGTTTCGGAAGAGCTCCCCCTTTTTCTGAGAGCACAAGACCGAATCGACAAAAAACCGTTCTGATGTCCTGCTCTGTTGCATGAGCAGCATGTGCTTCCCACTGTTTTACAGTATCTGCAAGAAAATCATTGCCTAGACTGGACTCTTCTGTAAATTTCATGCTTAAGGAAGTTCCATAAACACCGATTGCACTGGCGTTCATCCAAAGCTTTGGTCTGTTTGGAAGCTCTCTGATGATAGATAGAAGTCTGTCTGTTGACTTTACACGGCTTTTGACGATTCTTTCTTTTCGTTCAGATGTCCAGCGGCCGCTGTTTAGTGATTCACCAGCAAGATTAATAACAATATCGATAGGTGCAGGAAGTGCAGCAGAAGAGCTTGTTAATGCATCATCCCAGTTAACAAAAAATAATTGTCCGCTGTTCTCCCGATTTTTGCTTCTAGTCAAACAATAGATAGCATGACCTTTTTGCGTTAAACTCTTTATTAGAGCATTACCGATCAAGCCGGTTCCGCCAGCAATCAGGAAATTCATTGTGTAATCCTCCCTAAATAATTTCTTTTTTATTATAATATTGACATGTATTTGAATCCTAGCCAGACGACTTATAGAGAAAGGGGGAAAAATGGAATGAAAATCAGTAAAATTACGAGGCAGAAAAATTTAAGCGACCGATATAATCTTTTTACGGAAAAGGCCGGCAAGGAAGAGTATGCATTCAGTGTTGATGAATCAATCCTAGTGAAGTATCAGCTCCGCAAAGGGATGGAACTTGATCCTCTTTTATTAAATCAAATACAGTACAGTGATGAAATCCGCAAAGGCTATCATACAGCTGTTAGATATTTGACAAGGATGAAGAGAACAGAAGCAGAGGTCCGAACACATTTGCGCACGAAAATCGAGGAAGACACAGTCATCGCAGAAGTCATTCGCAAGCTCTACGAAATGAAGTTTCTCGATGATGAGGATTATGCTTATTCCTATGTACGAACACAAAAAAACACTTCAGATAAGGGTCCTGAACTAATTAGAAGAGAATTAAGAGAAAAGGGACTGGGAGATGAATTAATTAGCAAAGCGTTAGTGGAGCTTCCTTTTGATGTTATGCTCGCAAACGCCGAAAAAATTGCTGCCAAGGCTTTAAGCAGCAATAAGAAGAATTCCTTTAAAATGGCCAAGCAAAAGGTAGAGCAGACTTTGACTAGAAAGGGTTATCCAGGTTCGGTTATTAAGGAAGTAAAGCTTTCCTTAGACGAGACAGGTGAAGAAGATGAGCTAGCTGCATTACGCGTTCACGGCGAAAAAGCTCAGCGTAAATTTTCCGCATATACAGGCTATGAATTTAAACAGAAGATGAAGCAGTTTTTATACAGAAAAGGCTTTTCCATTGAGTTAATTCAAAAATATCTGGACGAATTGGAGAGCTTTGAAGATTAACACGTAACACGCTAGTTCATTTTTTTTGCTGAAAGCATTTTTGTCATATAAAATAAAGCAAGATAGAAGGAGAAGGGGGAACTGAAGCAATTGCAAACGAAAAGGTACAGCTTGATGTCTGAATATGAATTACGGTCTGAAATCGCCCAGTTAAATGATAAGGCCAAAAAAGCAGAACAACTGGGCATCGTCAATGAATTTGCCGTGCTCGAACGGAAAATCGTAATGGCAAAAGCATATTTGCTCGACCCGAATCAATTTAAACAAGGTGAAGTGTATGAAATTGAGGGAGATCCTGGCGTGCATTTCACGATTAATTATATGAATGGTATTTTTGCGTGGGGCACGCGAGATAATGGTGAAGGGCAAGAAGAAGGCATCCCCATCTCCTTATTGAAAAAATAAGAGGCATAAGAGCGGGCAACCGTTCTTATGCCAATTTCTTCTTATTGTTTATGTCTATGTGATGAGGCATTCATTCTTTCTTGCGGATGGGTATTAATTGTGCCATCTGCTCTCTTAGATGCATACTCTGGTTTTGCTCTTGGCTCACCTTCAAATTTGTTCTCATTTATATTATCTACCCCTTTAACCATTGGGCTGTTCCTCCTTTATAGTTCATAATATATACTTGCACATCAATAGTATTTGTATCAGTTAAACAAACTATAAGCGTTAATTATAAGGAAAGAAGGTAGTTTTCATGTATGATTATCAAAAAAAACTTGTGGACAGATTGCTTGAGATAAATGAAAGTATAACAGTTATTCAGGCACAGACATGGGTAGAGCTGCTGTGGGAGGATTTTGAAACAACATATGCTAAGGCGGGAAGAGATTATAAAGGAGCAGAAATGACGGAGAAGGTTGTAAGCCAATGGATAGAAAATTATGGTCCAAATCTCCATGAATTTGTAGCGGAAAATCCGAAGTATAAAGACTTTCTTGCTGAAAATAAACGAAGCTTCCATTAAAAAAATCCAGCAGATGCTGGATTTTTTGTGCAAGCAGATTAGTTTGTTATTATGTCAAGTTTCTTCTGAAGCTTCTCTTCACTAAATATCCAGCCTGTGTACGAGGAAATGATGTTCAGATTTGTATCGAGATGGACGACAGCGACAAATGGATAATGCCCATTGCTGCGGTAGCGCAAATCAATAAATCGGACCTGATATTGATCCTCTAGCTCTGTAACTTCCCAGCGATATACTGGGGAGAAGGAAAGAAAAGCAGACAGGTTGCTGTCTGTTTTTGCTGCTTCCAGCACAGGTGTGGATGGAATGGCAATCCGCTTAAATTGGTCATAAATTTCAATTTTATAGTTATGTGCTCTGCCGACATAAAAATACTCATCTGTCATTACGGCGACACGCCAATGGCCATATCTCATCGTTGGAGACAGGATGATAGTGTTTGCATCAGGTATGACTTCTTTTACTTTATGCTTCACCCTTCTTTGGGCCAGATAGCGGAGTATATAGTAAAAAAACAACACGATATATAACACGAGGAAAGTATATCCAGGTGGTGCTCCGAAAGCCCAAATAAACAGACCAACTACGTGCAAAGCAAAAATAATTGGATCAAATGTATTGATGAAACCGAGTGCTACCCATTTAGAAGAAAATGGTCTTAAAGCTTGTGTCCCATATGCATTGAAAATGTCGACGAATACATGGAGGAACACGGCAATAAATGTCCACATCCATAAATGGAGCAAGTTAGCTTCAGGAAAAAACGGATATAAAACAGCTACAATTATTAGCGGCCATAGTACCACAGCAGGAACTGAATGAGTTATACCTCTGTGATTACGAATATATACTGCGTTATTTCTTAGTTTTAATATAGTATCGACATCAGGAGCTTGAGAACCGGCTAATGTTGCAATCATCACGCTTATTGTTGTCGCATGGCTTCCTGCAACTGCTGGATCAAGAGTCGCCAAGCCTCCTAGCGCTAATCCCATTACTACATGTGTCCCAGTATCCAAAAATAAATTACCTCCCTGATTTTGCATAAGCAATTAATGGATAATGCTCTAATAATTTCTATAAAAAATAGCTTTATTTTTTTTATCAGTAAAGATACACTTTGATTTTAGACTAACTGAAAAAATTATCTCTGTTTACTTTGTGAAAGAGAAACATTATCTATACCTTATCATTGGGATTGTTTTCATAAAAGCCCAAAATGGGTTAGAAGAACACATTTTATGTTATTCCCCATTTCACAAAATATTAACATGGTGGAGGGTAAAAGTGAAAGAAGAAGGAAAAAGCCAATTGGACATACAGCAATTTAGAGATGACTTACTTAATTGGTTCATAGCAGAACAGCGTGACCTTCCTTGGCGCAAGGACAAGGATCCATATAAGGTTTGGGTTTCAGAAATCATGCTTCAGCAGACGAAGGTGGATACTGTTATTCCATATTTTAACCGGTTTATTGAACTGTTTCCGTCCATTAATGCATTGTCAGATGCAGAAGAGGAGAAAGTGCTCAAGGCTTGGGAAGGACTTGGATATTATTCTCGTGCTAGGAACTTACATAGTGCTGTGAAGGAAGTACGAGAAAAGTATGGTGGTGTTGTTCCGGATACTCCAGCAGAAATAGCAACATTGCGCGGAGTGGGCCCATATACTGCCGGTGCGATTCTCAGCATTGCCTACGGTGTACCAGAACCAGCCGTAGATGGAAATGTGATGCGGGTTTTATCGAGAATTCTGTCGATATGGGAAGATATCGCTAAGCCAAAAACACGAAAAACCTTTGAGGAAGCTGTGAGGATGTTAATATCTCATGAAAATCCGTCCTATTTTAACCAAGCATTGATGGAGCTAGGAGCACTTATTTGCACACCAACATCTCCTTCCTGTCTATTATGTCCTGTCCGTGAGCACTGCCAGGCTTTTATGGATGGCACACAAGGTGAATTACCAGTAAAGACAAAGAGTAAAAAACAGAAGACAGTTCAGCTAGCTGCAGTCATATTAGCAGATGAAAATGGCAGAACCTTAATTCACAAACGCCCAGATAAAGGATTGCTTGCCAACCTTTGGGAGTTTCCTAATATGGAAATAGTGCAGACACTTACAAGTGAAGCAGAGCAGTTAAAGGCAGAGATGTTGAGCAGATATGGAGCAACTATTGAAGTGGAGGAAAGCATCACAAGGATTGAACATGTTTTCTCACACCTTATTTGGCAGATTACGGTATATAAAGGGAAGCTTATCAAGCTTGAAGAAGAAACAAACACATTAAAAAGAGTGAATGCCAAGGAAATTGAACCATATCCTTTTCCGGTATCACATCAGAAAATGCTCAAATTTATCCCTGAAGCAGAATAAAAATGCCTGTCCCTTATTTTGGGAGAGGCATTTTTTATTTTAATCATAGCTGACTTCTGTGCCATGGGTCCAATCGGCTTCCTGCCTTTTCAGCCCGCCGCGATTTTCGATTTCCTCGATAATTTTTCTATGGATAGAGACACCTTCCACATTCAAGTATTGGGTCATTTGCTGCAAGGAATGATGAAAGTAGGCGAGTTCGCTGTCTTTCCATTCAGATTTATCAATCATTGCCAGTTCAGTCATATCTCTGCCGACATACATATAAGCACCTTCTTTCCCTTATTATCTATAAGTATTGTGTTGTTGTTGATTGCGAACTATGCATGGAACAGGTAAAATGTGAAGCGAAATAATGACGGAAGGGATTGGTAAAAAGGATGGAAAATAAAGTAGCTTTAATTACAGGCAGTTCTAGAGGGATTGGAAAAGCAACAGCACTGAAGCTCGCAGCAGCTGGTTATGATATCGTTATAAATTATGCAAGAAGCAAAAAGGCTGCAGAGGAAACGGCAGAGGAAATCAGAGCACTCGGCAGAAAGGCTCTTATAGTAAGGGCGAATGTCGGCGATGTGGACAAGATTAAAGCGATGTTTACTGAAATAAAGGAGGAATTTGGCAGACTGGATGTATTTATTAACAATGCCGCATCTGGAGTGCTGAGACCAATTATGGAGCTTGAGGAATCACATTGGGATTGGACGATGAATATAAACAGCAAGGCGCTGCTGTTTTGTGCGCAAGAGGCAGCAAGGCTAATGGAAGACGGCGGGAAAATTGTCAGCATCAGCTCATTAGGATCCATCCGATATTTAGAGAACTATACAACAGTAGGTGTGAGCAAGGCGGCAATGGAGGCATTGACAAGGTATTTAGCTGTTGAACTGTCACCAATGAATATTGTAGTTAATGCTGTTTCTGGTGGAGCGATTGATACAGAGGCATTAAAGTCATTCCCAAACAGGGAAGAGCTGTTAAATCATTCTGCAGAAAGAACGCCTGCAGGCAGAATTGTAGAAATAGATGATATGGTGAATGCTGTCATGTTTTTAGTTAGCGATGATGCAAGCATGATAAGAGGGCAGACAATTATTGTCGATGGAGGAATCTCTTTATTAGTATAAGGAAAAGGACCGGGGCTTCCGGTCCTTTCTAATGTTTATGAGCTAATTTGCCAATAAACTCAAACGATTGAATATGAGTCTTGGATAGTTCAATTACTTCTTTGATGAATTCTTCTTGTGATTCCTTGAAGCCGTCCCGAATCCAATTTAATATTAGCCCGTAGAAGCCGTAAGCCGTATAGCGTTTAAAATAATCCATGTTAACAGGGATATGGTTAATTGTATCAAAGATGAATTGCTCTTTATAGATTTTCAAAATAGTCTGCGGGAAGTTAGTATGTAATCTTGGTAATGTATCTTCATACTTTATCAGCTCAAAAAAATTACGGTTTTTGTATATGTAAGCAACAATACTGAAAGACTGCGGATTAAGCTTTTCTGTATAAAATTTATGGCCATGCATGTATGGTTTGCCGACTGCTGCTTCTAAACCTTCCAGCTTTGAAACAAGCAAATCTTCTGCCAGTTCTATTTTATCAGGGTAGTGAATGTAAAAGGTGCTGCGGTTATAGGAGGCATGGTCCACAATGTTTTTAACTGTGACAGCGTGATAGCCTTTTTCTTTTATAAGTTCTATTAATGCTTGCTTCAGATGTTCTCTCGTCCGGTTTTGCCGATTTGTTGCCGGATGTTCCTGATCCATGAAAAAAACCTCCCTGAAAATAGACAGATTTATCGCAAGTGTCTAACTAATAGTCACTTAATGATATCTTAATGATTGTTAATTGTGAACAAAAGAGTAAAATTTAATTTGTAATTAAGCATATTCATCAAATAGTCTAGTACTTTTTATAGGAATATGTAAGCATATTTTTTAGGGGGATTTACAATGGGAAAATTACAAGATAAGGTTGCAGTTATTACAGGCGGCGCGTCTGGTATTGGCGCAGCAACAGCACGTTTATTTGTCTCAGAAGGTGCTAAAGTTGTGCTTGTAGACCTAAATGAAGAAAAAGGAAAGGCCTTCGAGTCAGAATTGAAAGCGCTTAACGCTGGAGCTCTGTTCGTTAAAGCTAATATTACAAGTGAAGATGAGGTTGCTAATATCTTCAAGCAAACGATAGATGCATTTGGCAAAGTTGATATTGTTTTCAACAATGCAGGTATTGGCCGTGTTCAGCCTTCACATGAATTGGACTATTCCGAATGGCGCCAAACAGTAAATGTAGATTTAGATGGTGTTTTCTTAGTGGCACGTGAAGCTATCCGCGAAATGTTGAAAGCTGGAGGAGGCACGATCGTCAATACAGCTTCCATGTACGGATGGGTTGGTTCACCAGGTTCTGCTGCCTATAATGCGGCAAAAGGTGGCGTTGTTAACTTAACTCGCTCTCTTGCATTAGAATATGCAGAACAAAATATACGTGTAAATGCGCTTTGCCCTGGATTTATTGATACACCAATCATTCCAGAAGAAAGCAAATTAGCACTCGCTGCAGCAACACCTGTAAAACGTCTCGGCAAAGCAGAAGAAATGGCAAAAGCTGTCTTGTTCCTAGCTTCTGATGATTCTTCTTATATGACAGGGAACAGCTTGATAGTAGACGGCGGTTATACTGCACAATAATTCAATTACGGCTTAAACATGAAAAGGGGGAAGAGGACGATGAAAAATCGTTTTGATGGCAAAGTTGTGTTAATTACAGGCGCTGGCTCTGGCTTAGGACAGGCTTCCGCTCTGCAAATTGCGAAAGAAGGAGCTAAGCTGTCCCTTGTGGATTTAAATACTGCTTCTTTAGAAGAAACAAAAAAACAAGTGCTTGCAACAACACCAGAAGCAGAAGTTTTGCTTATTACAGCAAATGTAGCCGATGAGAAGGCAGTTGAAAGCTATGTAAACGAAACGGTTGCTAAATTCGGCAAAATTGACAGCTTTTTCAATAATGCTGGTATTGAAGGTAAACAGGATCTTACGGAAGATTTCGGTCTAGACGAGTTCCAAAAAGTCGTTAGCATAAACTTAAATGGTGTATTTTATGGCTTGAAATACGTATTGAAAGTTATGAGAGAACAAGGCTTTGGGTCTGTTGTTAATACTGCATCTGTAGGTGGAATCCGCGGTGTTGGAAACCAATCCGGCTATGCAGCAAGCAAACACGGCGTTGTCGGCTTAACTCGCAACTCAGGAATTGAGTACGGCCAATATGGAGTCAGCATTAAAGCGATCGCGCCAGGTGCAATTATGACACCAATGGTAGAAGGATCATTAAAGCAAATCGACCCAGACAACTGGGAAGAGGTCGGCAAACAATTTGTTGAACCAAACCCAATGAAGCGTTTCGGAAAACCAGAGGAAGTTGGCTACTTAGTTGCATTCCTGCTGTCTGATCAAGCTAACTTCATCAATGCGACTGTTATTCCAATTGACGGCGGACAGTCCTACAAATATTAATATTAAGATATAAGCTTCCATTTTCGCTTGCGACTGTTTTCCAGCTAAGTTTCAATAGCCCCCCAGGTTAACAGCTTTACTATGGAATAATTGCAAAAGATTTAACAGCTTAATTAGGGTCTTAGCAGAATTTAAAGCACGAGTTAATCTCGTGCTTTTTTATATGGATTTTATTGAAATTAAAAAAATAATGGATAGAACTTCTGCATCCGGGACAAATTATATTCGTGGAGGTGATAGTAATGGCTAAAAAAGCAGGTAGCACACAAACTGGTACTAACATCCAAGAAGTAAAACAACAAAACGCTTCAGTAACTTCTGGTCAACAATTCGGTACAGAATTCGCTAGCGAAACTGACGTACAAGAAGTAAAAAGACAAAACGCTCAAGCAGAGCAAAACAAATCTAAAAACTCATAATTATAGCTAAAAGATGAAGGCACTTTTCTTAGAGGAAAGTGTCTTCTCTTATTTCTCCTAAAAAAATCCTCGTATACTCCTAATGGAAAGTTCGACAAAACCTCTTGTTAGTCTACAGAAGTAGTCAAAGGAAATAGGGACTTGAAGTGGAAATAATCAACAGAGCAAAAAAACACCAAAATTTAAAAGTCAGCAGTGAAGAGGGAATAGTAGAATATCTTTTTTAAAATGAGAGGTAATTAAATCCTTGCTAAAAATATGAATTAGGATGTGTATGTTCATGAACGTGTTCAATGGATTAGTAGGAGAACAGATGAAGATTATGGAAAAGCTGCTGTACTTGCAAAGTGAGCTGGAGCGGTGTGAGGAAATAGAGGCACAATTGCAGCAATTGCAAAAGGAAACAGAGCTGAAGGAAGTGCAGGTTGAGATCCTGAATATGGAGATGGAGCTGAAAGAGATTCAGCGAATATTTGAAATGCAGACAGAAAAAGTTATCAAGGTTTACCAGCAAAACGAAATGAATTTAAGCTCCATTTGATAGGTAACATTAAATATTTCTTATCCCTTCTGCAATTTCAATGGTTCTTTTGTTTTAAATTTTTCTATTAACCGTTATAATAATAGAAAAAAGAGGAATTGTTCTTTGTTGCCTTGATTGGGAATTAGAATATTTAAATGTAAGTAGGTTGCAAAGCGTCCGCAAAATGAAAGTAGGGGAGAATAATGGGCGTACCTATCGAGGGTGAACCAATACAAATTCATAGCTACAAACATAATGGGCACATCCATCGAATCTGGGACGAAACAACGATACTTAAAGGGACGCAAAATTTAATAATAGGCGGTAACGATCGGACAATTGTTACAGAATCAGACGGCAGAACATGGGTCACCCGTGAACCGGCAATATGCTATTTTCATTCCCAATACTGGTTTAATGTAATTGGAATGATAAGGGAAGACGGAATCCATTATTATTGTAACCTTAGTTCGCCATTTATTTATGATGGAGAAGCAGTGAAGTATATTGATTATGATTTGGATATTAAAATTTTTCCAGATATGACTTTCAACCTCCTTGATGAGGACGAGTATGAGCGTCACCGTGCGGAAATGAAGTATCCAGATGCGATTGACCGTATCTTGAAATCGCATGTTAATCAATTGATTCAGTGGATACGCCAAAGAAAAGGTCCCTTTGCACCAGATTTTATTGATTTATGGTATGAAAGGTATTTAACGTACAGAAGTTAATAAATAAGGAGGAATAGCTTGTTGAGAGTTCAGCAAGCTTTTTCTTTTGTTTTGATTTGTGCTAGTGGTAAAATAACATCTTGTTTGGAAGCTTTGTTCTAATTACTTATTTACATAACAACTTTGGAAAGGAAAGAGGAGAGAATGTGGACAGTATTAAAAGATATTTGCATTTCGTAAAACCTTACCGAATGCAAATTATAGGAACTATCATCATTGGTATCATCAAATTCGCTATTCCTTTGCTCATTCCGCTTTTGCTTAAATTTGTCGTTGATGACATTATTAACGCAACAGACTTGGATAAACAAGAGAGAATAACAAGCCTTTTGAAGATGATGGGTATAATGTTAATCATCTTTGTCATCATTAGGCCGCCTGTTGAATATTACCGCCAATACTTTGCCCAGTGGACGTCGAATAAAATACTTTATGACATTCGTGATCAGCTGTTTTCTCATTTACAGAAACTGAGCTTGAAGTATTATTCAAATACAAGGGCAGGGGAGGTTATCTCCCGCGTAATTAATGATGTGGAGCAAACGAAGAACTTTATCCTGACTGGCCTGATGAACTTATGGCTTGATGGTGTTACCATCTTAATTACGATCGGAATAATGCTGACGATGAATGTGAAGCTGACGATTATCTCGATTATTCTTTTGCCGTTTTATGCGTTATCTATCAGACATTTCTTCGGAAACTTACGTACGCTGACAAGAGAGAGATCGCAGGCTTTAGCAGGAGTGCAAAGCTTCTTGCATGAAAGAGTGCAGGGAATCTCGGTCATCAAAAGTTTTGCAACAGAAGATCATGAACAAAAACACTTTAAAAAATATAATAGTGCATTCTTGGAAAAGGCAACAGATCACACACGCTGGAATGCAAAAGCATTTGCTGTGGTTAATACGATTACGGATATTTCACCATTAATCGTAATTGCCTATTCAGGCTATCAAGTAATCAGCGGTCAGCTGTCTTTAGGGGCTATGGTAGCTTTCTTTGCATACATTGAAAGGCTGTATAATCCGCTGAGACGAATGGTGAACTCTTCCACTACACTGACACAGTCAATCGCATCAATGGATCGTGTTTTTGAGCTGATAGATGAAAAGTACGATATTCAAGATAAGGAGACAGCTGTCCCATGTGTGGATGTTAAAGGGGATATTAGTTTTCAGAATGTCGATTTTGCCTACGATCAAAAGGATGACCGTGTCTTAAAAAATATCACTTTAAATATAAAGCAAGGAGAAACAATTGCTTTTGTAGGGATGAGCGGCGGCGGTAAATCATCACTGATCAGTCTGATTCCGCGCTTTTATGATGTTACTGGCGGCAGTATTCTTCTTGACGGAAAAGATATCCGCGATTTTCAAGTAAGAACCTTAAGGGATAAAATCGGGATGGTTCTCCAAGAAAATATTCTATTCAGTGAATCAATCAGAGAGAATATTATGATAGGAAAGCCAGATGCAACAGAGGAAGAAGTAATCGAAGCAGCAAAGGCTGCTAACGCACATGACTTCATCATGCAGCTCCCAGATAAATATGAAACAAAGGTTGGCGAAAGAGGAGTAAAGCTAAGCGGCGGACAAAAGCAGCGTGTTGCCATTGCCCGTGTATTCTTAAAGAATCCGCCAATTCTCATTTTGGATGAAGCTACGTCTGCTCTTGATTTGGAAAGTGAGCAATCTATTCAAGAAGCGATTGAGAAACTGGCAAAGGAAAGGACGACATTAATTGTTGCCCATAGACTTTCGACCATCACTCATGCAGACCGCATTGTCTTAATTAACAATGGGGAAATTGTTGAGGATGGCAGCCATGAACAGCTGATGAAGCTTCAAGGTCATTACTTTAATCTGTTTCAAATACAGCAGCTTGGAGTATAAATAAAAGAAAGGATGTCCTTGAATCAAGGACATCCTTTCTTTTTATTCTTCTATCTTAACTTCCGGTTCATGCTTATGATGTACTTGAATCGTGGTGATTAGTGTATCTAAATGCTCCACATTTTCATCATATTCAATGATTGCAGAAATGATTTGCATTGCATGGTACTGCACCATTTCCTCGTCGTGTTCACATATACGCTCATCAACTGTTTCACGGTAGTGGTTGATAAGCTGGTAGAATAGTTCCTTCCTGTCAAGGGTGATATTCCCTTCCTCAAAGGTGACATTCGGTTTCACTTTACCAATGAACTTCAGCATCACATGCTCATGATGATGGATCAGACAATCAAGCTGCTGCTGGATGATATTTTGAAAATTCTCCGGCAATGATTTAAGCTCATTTTCAAAACGGTGCAATTTCTTTAAAGTATGGAATGATCTTTTAAGCGTGTTAATCATTTGCCTGTATATAACAAGCTTTCTCGCTTTAAGAGGCGTATTCCTCTTAAAATAGTTTCTTTCTTCTTTATACATTAAGTACAACTGGTCTATTTTAATAATCCGGTCAGAAATCTTGTCGATATCATTCTTTAGTAGACTATGTTCAGATGCATGCCTAATATTCAGGCGTATCCACTTTGTAACTTCTTCACTAATATCAGAAATGCTGTTATACAGCTTGTTTTCATATTTTGGAGGCAAAAATACGAGATTTACGATAAACGCTGATAGAATCCCCAGCATTATAGTTGAAAATCGTATAATCGCAAATGTAATAAAGTCATCTGTCGTCGTTTCCATAATTGCAATCAACGTTACTGTTGACAAAATGATTGTTTTTTCTAGTTTAAGCTTTAAATTAATCGTAATTACAATTACCGCGGCAAGACCAATGATAAAGATATTGTTGCCGAAGCTGAGTACGAAAACAACAGCGATAATTGCGCCTATAATATTACCTTGTATTTGCTCTATAATAGATAAGTAAGATCGATAAATAGTAGGCTGTATCGCAAAGATTGCGGAAATTCCTGCGAATACAGGTGTTGGCACTTGCAGTGTTTGGGCAAGCAGCAACGCTAAAACGATGGCGATTCCTGTCTTAAGAATGCGCGCTCCTAAAGTCATATAGAAATAATCCTCTCTCATACATTTTAAGTAGCCTAGTATATCTATACTTTAAACAAATTATAGAAAAACTAAACAATAATGTACTATACAGTGATTGACTGTTAACATCAATAGTCATTTAATGATTATATGATTTTTTCATGAAAAATTAATGAAATGTAATGCTGCGGAATATGCTTTGTTGGATTTTAGCAGGTTGCAAAAGTTTTTACAGGAGAATTTAAACGTTGTATCATGCAGATTTATGTGATTTATAAAACAGAGAGCAATATAACTGCTCTCTGTTTTAGATGGTTTTTATAGTTCTTTCGCCAATGCTTCAAAAGCATTGTTGACAGCATGGATTGTTGCCTCAATATCCTCTTGGGTATGAGCAATGGTAATAAACCATGCTTCATATTTTGAAGGTGCAAGCATAACACCTTGTTCTACCATTAACTTAAAGAATTTACCGAATAATTCACCATCAGTGTTTTCGGCCTGCTCATAATTCATAACCTTTTCGTTCGTGAAGTAAATAGTAAGTGCGCCTTTTAGACGGTTAATAGTAATCGGCACCTTATGCAATGCAGCCGCATCAGCAATCCCTTTTTCAAGCAAAGCACCCAATCTATCCAAGTGCTCATATACGCCTTTTTGTTTCAGCACTTCAAGGCAGGCAATTCCTGAAAGCACAGAAGCAGGATTTCCGGCGTGTGTACCAGCTTGGTATGCGGGTCCAATCGGTGCCACTTTGTCCATAATTTCCTTTTTGCCTCCATAAGCTCCGATTGGAAGACCTCCGCCGATGATTTTCCCTAATGCTGTTAAATCTGGCTTTACTCCTAGTAAATCCTGGGCACCGCCGTATGTAAAGCGGAAGGCAGTGATTACTTCATCATAAATGACAAGAGCTCCAGCATTATGGGTATATTCGTTAATTAATTCAAGGAAACCTTCAACAGGCTCGACAATACCGAAGTTACCGACTATTGGCTCGACAAGGACGGCAGCAATTTCTGGTCCCCATTTCTCAATTGCATCCTTGAAGGCATCGATATCATTGAAAGGAACAGTGATAACATCAGCGGCAATCACAGCAGGTACGCCAGCTGAATCTGGTGTGCCCAGTGTAGATGGACCTGAACCTGCTGCAACAAGGACAGGATCGGAGTGGCCGTGATAACAGCCTGCGAATTTAATAACCTTGTTTCTGCCAGTATAGGCACGTGCCACCCTGATCGTTGTCATGACCGCCTCTGTTCCAGAGTTCATGAATCTGACTTTCTCCATAGAGGGAATAGCTTCTTGAAGCATTTTAGCGAATGTCACCTCATGCGGTGTCGGTGTCCCGTACAAAACGCCACTTTCTGCTGCTCGAGTGATAGCTTTTGTTATATGGGGATGAGCATGTCCTGTAATGATTGGGCCGTATGCTGCCAAATAATCAATGTACTGGTTTCCATCCACATCGAAGAAATAGGCTCCTTGTCCTCTTTCCATAGCGACAGGAGCTCCGCCGCCAACTGCTTTATACGAACGAGAAGGGCTGTTGACTCCCCCGACGATTACTTTAAGTGCTTCCTCATGTAATCTCTCAGAATTATTATGTTGCATGATATTCCTCCTAAATCTTCTATCATTATTAAATGATGTTCATCATAATTTTAGCACTTTTTTTCAGAAGATAAACGATAAAGCTATTGTAAGTACTACTTTGCCTGATGCTCTGGTCTTTATGTAGAAAGACAAGCATACATTTTTAAAAAGAAAAGCAGATAAGGGGGAGGAACGTGTTTTTTTATTTTCTGTTAGCTATGATTATTTTTTTTATCATGATGAGCTTGCGAACATTGTTCGTTCCTTATCGTCTGAAAGAAAAATGGGTTTCTTTTGAGAACTTTATATACTTATTCTTTGTTTATATCACCATTATGATAGGATTTGGTTTAATCTACACACTCCTTCAGCTCAACGGGGTAGAGGTCTACAATGAAAGTGAACAAATGTATGACTCTTCCCTGCATTTTATAGATATGCTTCAAACAGGGATATATTTCAGTGGCATCACTCTTTTTTCAGTCGGCTTCGGCGACTTGGCGCCAATCGGGTTTGGAAGATTGATTGTAGTAATAGAAGCACTTATCGGCTATACAATTCCTGCGGCATTTGTGGCAAGAGCAGTTCTTGATATGGACAGCTAAAAGGGATGTAAGTTGAAAAAAAATGCTCCTTTCGCTAGGCTATTATTAATAATAGTAATGGAGGAAGAATGATGAGTGTGATTATAGGAGAGAAAGCACCTGATTTTACATTAGAAGCAAATAATGGAGAGACAGTTAAATTGTCAGATTTTATTGGGAAAAATGTTGTTTTATACTTTTATCCGAAAGATATGACACCTGGATGTACAACAGAAGCGTGTGATTTCAGAGACAGCCATGCTATCTTCGAAGAGCTTGAGGCAGTTGTCCTTGGAGTAAGTCCTGATCCTGTCAATAAACACAGAAAGTTTATTGAAAAACACGGCTTGCCGTTCCTGCTTCTTGCAGATGAAGATCATCAAGTAGCAGAAAGCTACGAAGTCTGGAAGCTGAAGAAAAACTTCGGGAAGGAATATATGGGTATTGAACGTTCCACCTTTCTTATCGACAGAGAGGGTAGACTTGTCCGTGAATGGCGAAAGGTCAAAGTGGCCGGTCATGTAGAGGAGATTGCTGAAGAACTGAAAAAACGATAAGCTTTTCTAGCCTAATTTATTACGGCTGAGGCTTTTGTCCATTCCAATATACAAGTTGTGAATACATTATATTAGGGCATACCTCCTCAGATATATGTTGCAGACCACGATGGTTGGTCTGCCTTTTTTTATTTAGGAAGATAAGAGCATTATATATGGCCAATCGAATATAATAAGAAGTATAGAAAAAGAATCATTCTAGTTTTAGACAAATGATAACACAATATCAGTCTGATTTACGTCTATTCCGCCATTCTTATTGACAAAAGCATGATTTTGTTAGTACACTAATTATAAACATTATAAAATAAGAATACTTTTTAGAAATGGGGTGCATGTCTGTGGAACATAATGAGTTACAGGAAGCTCTTGATAAACTAAAAGAAACAGGAGTGCGCATTACCCCGCAGCGTCATGCGATACTTGAATATTTAATAAGCTCAATGTCACATCCGACTGCCGATGAAATTTACAAAGCACTGGAAGGCAAATTTCCAAATATGAGTGTGGCCACTGTTTATAATAATTTAAGAGTGTTTAAAGAAGTGAGTCTTGTAAAGGAATTGACATATGGTGATTCTTCAAGCCGCTTTGATTTTATCACTTCCCATCATTACCATATCATATGTAAGGATTGCGGGAAGATAGTGGATTTCCATTATCCTGGACTGGATGAGGTAGAACAATTCGCCAGTCATGTCTCAGGTTTTAAAATCAGTCATCACCGCTTAGAAATTTATGGAACATGTCCTGAATGTGCAAAAAACGAAGCGCACTAAGCAAGTATAAAGAGGATGTCTCTTTTTGAAATTGCCCACCAAATGCCGGCGGGGGATTTAAAAAATGATGACTCCTCTTTTTGTCTTTTATGTGCTCATTAGAAAAACGTATCATAAAGTTTGCCGGGGATTATTGTCCGATTTAGTGAAAGGCAGGAATTTTAGAACAATATATCGAAAGTATAATTAACGAATTTTTTATGATGGGGGAGCAATGATGGAAGACATTCTTCGTCCGATTTATCAAGAAAGAGCGAGCCAAGCGAACACACTTGGCGTTCTGATGATAGAAAAAAGACAAAAAGAAATGACGGTAACAGATACATTTGACTCGGTGATGCTAATCATCGTAAAAGAGGCGGAAAAGCCAATTTTCATTAAGCATTATACGTATACAGATAAAAAGGCAGCACTTCATGTCATCACAGAGACTCAGTTGAAAAAATGGATCCTGCTTGGGACAAATAAAAAAATCTTTGAATGGCTGTACAATGGGAGAGTTATATTTGACCGCAATGAGTTTGTCTCGCAGCTCAAAAGTGAGTTAAAGGATTTTCCTGTCTCTGAAAGAAAGCGGAAGATGGGTGTGGAGTTTGCCAAGCTTATCAGAAGATATATGGATGGAAAGGCATTTTTTGAGAACAAACATTATCTTGATGCATATAATGATGTCGTTCACTCCTTGCATCATTTAGCAAGGCTTGCGGTCATCGAAAACGGGTTTCACCCCGAGGTGACTGTTTGGAGTCAGGTTAAACAGATTGAACCAGAGATTTATAAATTATATGTTGAATTGATTAACAGTGAAGAGCCTTTGGAAAAAAGACTTGAATTGTTGTTTTTGGCAAGCGAGTTCCTCATCCATTCAAAGACAAAAATGAGCATTCAGCATATTTCAGATATACTGGAGGAGAAAGAGTATTGGTCATTTAATGATCTTATGGAGAATGAAGAGCTTTTTCTTGTATATTCTGTTGATTTAGGAATGCTTGTTGAATATTTAATTGAAAAACATTTTATTGAAGTGGTGGATGTGGAAACGAAAAGTCCTAAGGTTTATCACCGCTATTATAAGGTTTCGAAAAAAGATTAAAGTTTTTTTAGAAAAAGTATTGACGCTAACTAAATAACTTGTTATATTTATATCCGTCGCTAAAACAACACAAAATGTTGCTGAAACGGCGGAAAAGTTTTTTTAAAAAACAGTTGACACAAAAAACGTCAAATGTTATATTAAGAAAGTCGCTTCTGGAAGAATGAGGAAGCAGACGAGATTGCTCTTTGAAAACTGAACAAACAAAACGTCAACAATAATCGTTTTTATAACTTGCGTTATAAAGATGAAAACAAAGTAACAAAAAGCTAGAGTTTAGCAAATGAGCTAATCTTACTCTTTATCGGAGAGTTTGATCCTGGCTCAGGACGAACGCTGGCGGCGTGCCTAATACATGCAAGTCGAGCGGACTTAAAAAGCTTGCTTTTTAAGTTAGCGGCGGACGGGTGAGTAACACGTGGGCAACCTGCCTGTAAGACTGGGATAACTTCGGGAAACCGGAGCTAATACCGGATAATCCTTTTCTACTCATGTAGAAAAGCTGAAAGACGGTTTACGCTGTCACTTACAGATGGGCCCGCGGCGCATTAGCTAGTTGGTGAGGTAACGGCTCACCAAGGCGACGATGCGTAGCCGACCTGAGAGGGTGATCGGCCACACTGGGACTGAGACACGGCCCAGACTCCTACGGGAGGCAGCAGTAGGGAATCTTCCGCAATGGACGAAAGTCTGACGGAGCAACGCCGCGTGAGTGATGAAGGTTTTCGGATCGTAAAACTCTGTTGTTAGGGAAGAACAAGTACGAGAGTAACTGCTCGTACCTTGACGGTACCTAACCAGAAAGCCACGGCTAACTACGTGCCAGCAGCCGCGGTAATACGTAGGTGGCAAGCGTTGTCCGGAATTATTGGGCGTAAAGCGCGCGCAGGCGGTCCTTTAAGTCTGATGTGAAAGCCCACGGCTCAACCGTGGAGGGTCATTGGAAACTGGGGGACTTGAGTGCAGAAGAGAAGAGTGGAATTCCACGTGTAGCGGTGAAATGCGTAGAGATGTGGAGGAACACCAGTGGCGAAGGCGACTCTTTGGTCTGTAACTGACGCTGAGGCGCGAAAGCGTGGGGAGCAAACAGGATTAGATACCCTGGTAGTCCACGCCGTAAACGATGAGTGCTAAGTGTTAGAGGGTTTCCGCCCTTTAGTGCTGCAGCAAACGCATTAAGCACTCCGCCTGGGGAGTACGGCCGCAAGGCTGAAACTCAAAGGAATTGACGGGGGCCCGCACAAGCGGTGGAGCATGTGGTTTAATTCGAAGCAACGCGAAGAACCTTACCAGGTCTTGACATCTCCTGACAATCCTAGAGATAGGACGTTCCCCTTCGGGGGACAGGATGACAGGTGGTGCATGGTTGTCGTCAGCTCGTGTCGTGAGATGTTGGGTTAAGTCCCGCAACGAGCGCAACCCTTGATCTTAGTTGCCAGCATTTAGTTGGGCACTCTAAGGTGACTGCCGGTGACAAACCGGAGGAAGGTGGGGATGACGTCAAATCATCATGCCCCTTATGACCTGGGCTACACACGTGCTACAATGGATGGTACAAAGGGCAGCAAAACCGCGAGGTCGAGCCAATCCCATAAAACCATTCTCAGTTCGGATTGTAGGCTGCAACTCGCCTACATGAAGCTGGAATCGCTAGTAATCGCGGATCAGCATGCCGCGGTGAATACGTTCCCGGGCCTTGTACACACCGCCCGTCACACCACGAGAGTTTGTAACACCCGAAGTCGGTGGGGTAACCTTTTAGGAGCCAGCCGCCTAAGGTGGGATAGATGATTGGGGTGAAGTCGTAACAAGGTAGCCGTATCGGAAGGTGCGGCTGGATCACCTCCTTTCTAAGGAAAAATGGAATTCGTTCCATTCACAGATTGTTGATGATTTTGTTGTTCAGTTTTGAGGGAGCAATTCCTCAAAACATCAGGGTAATGAGTAGCGAGCAGATCAAGGAAACGACTGATCGAGCACCGCAGCGTACGACATTACGTGAGGAGCACAGAGAAGAAGTTGACGCAGAGATGCGAAGTTAATCATTAGCCGAATTTGTTCCTTGAAAACTAGATTATGAATAGTAAGAACCAAGAAAGAAACCGAGTAATCGCCATCTTAGATTCTCTATTATTAGTAGAATTTTAGGGTAAAGAGAAACGAGCAGGTCGAGGAAGCGACTAAACGAGCACCGGAGCGTACGACAGTACGTGAGGAGCGGAGTGAGGGAGCTGACGAAGAGATGCGAAGTTTATCTTTAGCCGAATAAGTTAAGTTAGAAAGGGCGCACGGTGGATGCCTTGGCACTAGGAGCCGATGAAGGACGGTACTAACACCGATATGCTTCGGGGAGCTGTAAGTAAGCTTTGATCCGGAGATTTCCGAATGGGGGAACCCACTATCCGTAATGGGATAGTATCGTTACTTGAATACATAGAGTAACAGAAGGCAGACCCGGGGAACTGAAACATCTAAGTACCCGGAGGAAGAGAAAGCAAACGCGATTCCCTGAGTAGCGGCGAGCGAAACGGGATTAGCCCAAACCAAGAGGCTTGCCTCTTGGGGTTGTAGGACACTCTACATGGAGTTACAAAGGAACGGGGTAGATGAATAGGTCTGGAAAGGCCAGTCATAGAAGGTAAAAACCCTGTAGTCGAAACTTCGTTCCCTCCTGAGTGGATCCTGAGTACGGCGGGACACGTGAAATCCCGTCGGAAGCAGGGAGGACCATCTCCCAAGGCTAAATACTCCCTAGTGACCGATAGTGAACCAGTACCGTGAGGGAAAGGTGAAAAGCACCCCGGAAGGGGAGTGAAATAGATCCTGAAACCGTGTGCCTACAAGTAGTTAGAGCCCATTAATGGGTGATAGCGTGCCTTTTGTAGAATGAACCGGCGAGTTACGATTACATGCGAGGTTAAGTTGAAGAGACGGAGCCGCAGCGAAAGCGAGTCTGAATAGGGCGTAATAGTATGTGGTCGTAGACCCGAAACCAGGTGATCTACCCATGTCCAGGGTGAAGTCCAGGTAACACTGGATGGAGGCCCGAACCCACGCACGTTGAAAAGTGCGGGGATGAGGTGTGGGTAGCGGAGAAATTCCAATCGAACTTGGAGATAGCTGGTTCTCTCCGAAATAGCTTTAGGGCTAGCCTCAAGGTAAGAGTATTGGAGGTAGAGCACTGTTTGGACTAGGGGCCCCCATCGGGTTACCGAATTCAGACAAACTCCGAATGCCAAATACTTATCCTTGGGAGTCAGACTGCGAGTGATAAGATCCGTAGTCAAGAGGGAAACAGCCCAGACCACCAGCTAAGGTCCCAAAGTATACGTTAAGTGGAAAAGGATGTGGAGTTGCTTAGACAACCAGGATGTTGGCTTAGAAGCAGCCACCATTTAAAGAGTGCGTAATAGCTCACTGGTCGAGTGACTCTGCGCCGAAAATGTACCGGGGCTAAACGTATCACCGAAGCTGTGGATTGACATCTAGTGATGTCAGTGGTAGGAGAGCGTTCTAAGGGCGTTGAAGCTAGACCGTAAGGACTGGTGGAGCGCTTAGAAGTGAGAATGCCGGTATGAGTAGCGAAAGATGAGTGAGAATCTCATCCACCGAATGCCTAAGGTTTCCTGAGGAAGGCTCGTCCACTCAGGGTTAGTCGGGACCTAAGCCGAGGCTGAAGAGCGTAGGCGATGGACAACAGGTTGATATTCCTGTACCACCTTATGAATCGTTTGAGCGATGGGGGGACGCAGGAGGATAGGGTAAGCGTGCTGTTGGATTAGCACGTCCAAGCAGTTAGGCTGGTAATGAGGCAAATCCCATTACCGTGAAGGCGGAGCTGTGACGGCGAGGGAAATATAGTACCGAAGTTCCTGATTCCACACTGCCAAGAAAAGCCTCTAGCGAGATTCAAGGTGCCCGTACCGCAAACCGACACAGGTAGGCGAGGAGAGAATCCTAAGGTGAGCGAGAGAACTCTCGTTAAGGAACTCGGCAAAATGACCCCGTAACTTCGGGAGAAGGGGTGCTCTTTTGGGTGCAAGCCCGAGAGAGCCGCAGTGAATAGGCCCAGGCGACTGTTTAGCAAAAACACAGGTCTCTGCGAAGCCGTAAGGCGAAGTATAGGGGCTGACACCTGCCCGGTGCTGGAAGGTTAAGAGGAGGGGTTAGCGTTCGCGCGAAGCTCTGAATTGAAGCCCCAGTAAACGGCGGCCGTAACTATAACGGTCCTAAGGTAGCGAAATTCCTTGTCGGGTAAGTTCCGACCCGCACGAAAGGTGTAACGATCTGGGCACTGTCTCAACGAGAGACTCGGTGAAATTATAGTACCTGTGAAGATGCAGGTTACCCGCGACAGGACGGAAAGACCCCGTGGAGCTTTACTGTAGCCTGATATTGAATTTTGGTACAGCTTGTACAGGATAGGTAGGAGCCTTGGAAGCCGGAGCGCCAGCTTCGGTGGAGGCATTGGTGGGATACTACCCTGGCTGTATTGACATTCTAACCCGCACCCCTTATCGGGGTGGGAGACAGTGTCAGGTGGGCAGTTTGACTGGGGCGGTCGCCTCCTAAAAAGTAACGGAGGCGCCCAAAGGTTCCCTCAGAATGGTTGGAAATCATTCGTAGAGTGTAAAGGCACAAGGGAGCTTGACTGCGAGACCTACAAGTCGAGCAGGGACGAAAGTCGGGCTTAGTGATCCGGTGGTTCCGCATGGAAGGGCCATCGCTCAACGGATAAAAGCTACCCCGGGGATAACAGGCTTATCTCCCCCAAGAGTCCACATCGACGGGGAGGTTTGGCACCTCGATGTCGGCTCATCGCATCCTGGGGCTGTAGTCGGTCCCAAGGGTTGGGCTGTTCGCCCATTAAAGCGGTACGCGAGCTGGGTTCAGAACGTCGTGAGACAGTTCGGTCCCTATCCGTCGTGGGCGTAGGAAATTTGAGAGGAGCTGTCCTTAGTACGAGAGGACCGGGATGGACGCACCGCTGGTGTACCAGTTGTCTTGCCAAAGGCATAGCTGGGTAGCTATGTGCGGAAGGGATAAGTGCTGAAAGCATCTAAGCATGAAGCCCCCCTCAAGATGAGATTTCCCATAGCGTAAGCTAGTAAGATCCCTGAAAGATGATCAGGTTGATAGGTTTGAGGTGGAAGCGTGGTGACACGTGGAGCTGACAAATACTAATAGATCGAGGACTTAACTAATAAATGATTACTCATTCTTTCTTCTTACAACATAATCTAGTTTTCAGGGAATAAATTCGCTGAAAAACTTTTAAAAAAGTGTTGCAAAAACCTAATAGATAAGTTATAATAATACTTGTCTTGAAAAAAAGGTCTGGTGGCGATAGCGAGAAGGTCACACCCGTTCCCATACCGAACACGGAAGTTAAGCTTCTCAGCGCCAATGGTAGTTGGAGGTTCTCCTCCTGTGAGAGTAGGACGTCGCCAGGCATACCATTATTCCGCAGTAGCTCAGTGGTAGAGCACTCGGCTGTTAACCGAGCGGTCGTAGGTTCGAATCCTACCTGCGGAGCCATATATGGAGAGCTGTCCGAGTGGCCGAAGGAGCACGATTGGAAATCGTGTAGGCGGGTAACCCTGTCTCAAGGGTTCAAATCCCTTGCTCTCCGCCATTATCACTCAACATAATATGGCCCATTGGTCAAGCGGTTAAGACACCGCCCTTTCACGGCGGTAACACGGGTTCGAATCCCGTATGGGTCACCATTTTAAATATACCAATTATGGAGGATTAGCTCAGCTGGGAGAGCATCTGCCTTACAAGCAGAGGGTCGGCGGTTCGATCCCGTCATCCTCCACCATAAAATCATCGCGGGGTGGAGCAGTCTGGTAGCTCGTCGGGCTCATAACCCGAAGGTCGCAGGTTCAAATCCTGTCCCCGCAATCTGGTCCGGTAGTTCAGTTGGTTAGAATGCCTGCCTGTCACGCAGGAGGTCGCGGGTTCGAGTCCCGTCCGGACCGCCATTTTTTCAAAAAAAGTATAAAGGCTCAGTAGCTCAGTCGGTAGAGCAAAGGACTGAAAATCCTTGTGTCGGCGGTTCGATTCCGTCCTGAGCCACCATTTATGTCGGAGGGGTAGCGAAGTGGCTAAACGCGGCGGACTGTAAATCCGCTCCTTCGGGTTCGGCGGTTCGAATCCGTCCCCCTCCACCATTTGAATACAGGGGTATAGTTTAAAGGTAGAACAGAGGTCTCCAAAACCTCCGGTGTGGGTTCGATTCCTACTACCCCTGCCAAATGAATAACATGGCGGATATGGCGAAGTGGTTAACGCATCGGATTGTGGCTCCGACACTCGTGGGTTCGATTCCCATTATTCGCCCCATATATATTTATAATAATTTTTGATAATCCTGAATATAATGTTATTGGGCTATAGCCAAGCGGTAAGGCAACGGACTTTGACTCCGTCACTCGTTGGTTCGAATCCAGCTAGCCCAGCCATTATGCGGAAGTAGTTCAGTGGTAGAACATCACCTTGCCAAGGTGGGGGTCGCGGGTTCGAACCCCGTCTTCCGCTCCATTATTGTCAAGGCGGCATAGCCAAGTGGTAAGGCCAAGGTCTGCAAAACCTTTATCACCGGTTCAAATCCGGTTGCCGCCTCCAAAAAATTATTACGCCGGTGTGGCGGAATTGGCAGACGCGCACGACTCAAAATCGTGTTCCTCTGGAGTGCCGGTTCGACCCCGGCCACCGGTATCAATTAAGTAAACCAGCTCCTAGTTTAATAGGAAGCTGGTTTTTTTGTGTACATAAACAAGTAAACTAAATATACATATCTTCATAGAAAGAACGATCTTATTGTATATGACACTGAGCTTTCAGATTTTATTGCAAGAAAATGCAATGTCCTCAAGCTGACAAATCCAACTCCAATTTTTTCAGATCTTGTCCTTAAGATTATGTATAACACTTTGGAAAGGGTAAATGTCACGTCTCCTGAAATAAGAAAGCTGCATGTGGACGAATTGCAGAACAAGAAAAACTAAGCAGCAACTCATAAGAAAAAATTCTGTGTTTTGCTATCTTTAAACCTCTTTTTCGAATGTATCTACAGACTGACAGAGAACACATTATTCCCTAATTTTTGTGTAATAAAGAATTCAGAAGATAATCTAGCAAATATGTCCTATTTTTGGTGTTTTTGGTTATAAAGGGCAGTTTTGGTTCCAAATAAATCCAGATATTTGGTAGAATTACTATAACACTATAAAGTTATTAATAACCTATACCGCTAGAGCACTATACTTGTCCAGTCTTCAATCACTGCTCAAAAGAGGGGAAGGAAACAGGGATGATGATTAGAAAAGATTCACAGAAGCTTATAATCAAGGTAGCATTTCCGCTTGTTGTTTTCGCCCTTATAGTGTTGATGAAAAATTATTGGGGCAATGAGGCTGTTGCTTTTTTGCAAGGGAATAAATGGAGTTTATTAATTGGATTTACGGCTACTATGTTATATATTAGCTGGGCGTTTCCGATTTTTTTCCGAGAGTACAAGCAGAACTTGAGACGGACATGGTATTTTTTATTCATTGTTGGCATGATATTGCTGCTGATGGATATGGGATTTAAGGAGAGCGAATGGAGGAGCTACGCATTAATGGCTCTTATGTTTGTTTTTGTAGACTTGGCAATATTTATCACACCGAATATAAAACGAATCGGGGTAGCAGAAGTAGAAAGCATCAATGAAGTAGAAAGTATTAATGATGAAATGAAAAAGGTAATCATTCAGACGAAAAGCAGAAGTAAGCAGTTCACAACCATTTTAGACAGTATTGCCACCTATTCGTTTGGAACGCAGGATTGGACTGTCATAGAAGACTATCGTATAAGCCTTGAGGACTTCCTGTATGCTTATGGCGAAGTATGCAGACAGGATATTACCGTTTTCTGCAAGGAGGATGATATCATCTTTTCTGCTGAAGTCGGGACCACTCTCGGGATAGAGCTGGAGGAAGATCAGCTGAATCGCTTAAATGAAGAGACAATTGTGCAATTAGACAATAAAACGGTACTTATTCCTTTCACGAAATTAATCCATCCTGTCGTTATTTCTGTTGAATCGGAAAAGGAGCCCTTGCTGCAAATTGATTTTGACTATATCATTGACCTTGCAGTAATTCACTCCTGGTACAAAGAGCATTAAAAACGGGCGCTCTTATAGGTGGAAGATTCATGAATATAATGATAAAATGGAAGTATAAACAAGGAAAGGAACAGATATCATGGAGGACAAAGATTACACGATGCCTGCAGTCAGAGAAGCTGGTCGGATAAGAAAGAAAAACCAATCACCTCTTATTGTTAAAAAATCAACATCATCTCTTCCACATGTTCCTACAGCATTATATACAAGGGAATTGTTCGAAAAGAGTGATGAAGTGGTCAATCACTTAAAATACAACAAGACTGCCAGAGGAACAAATATAATCCATCTGCATGATTAAGAAACACATATTTTGCCTATACAGTAAATATACTAAGCTTATGATAATAACAGCGTGGGGGAATATGATGACATCAAAGAAAAGAAAAAGTCCCTTTTTACTGGAAAAGCCAAGCGGAAAGCTGCCGAAAGGCGATCTTGAGCAGGATGTCTTATTGGAGCTTAATGCCGAGCTGAAATACAAATTACGACAACTAAAGATGAAAATACTTGATTAACATATAAATATCACAAGAAATAACAGCTTGACCTCAACAGGTTAAGCTGTTTTTTTGTATGTTAAAATTTCACTTCCTATTTTTGTCACAAAATATACAAGATTTTTAATCCCCCAAGTATCTATTTTTAATTAATTACATACTCACCTTGATTTTCCTTTATCTTCCTATTTTGAGATGGATAAAGACTATTATAATCAGCATTCTTCTATTACTATTCCAAAATAGAAACTGACCGTTCCACGAAAGAAACACATTAACTGAATAGCTCCTTTAAAATTTGCATGTATCTGTTATTTTTTTTGTGAACTTCTCCCTTTCATTAAAGCAAGGAGGCAGAAATGAAAAGAGCAATAATTTCAAATAAGTTATTTTCGCTGCTATTGATAATTTCGCTAATCATTACAATGATTCCGATGGAGATATATGCAGTTGGAGATATAAATGCTAGCAATGACCCTGCAGGCGAACAGCTGGAGACTGAAGGAACTGAAAATGACTTGAATCAAAATTCAAATGAAGCAGAACCGGTAGAGACAGATACAGATAAGGAAGAAAGGGAGAAAGAGCCAGCCGTTAATGCTGGTGATAATGCAGACGACAAAGAGCTTGTAAAGGAAGGAGAGAAAAAGGAAGAACAGCCTACGGCACAACAAGAGGATGACGAACCCGCCTCAGAGCAAGAAACAGCAAAAGAGGAAGCACCAGTAGAAGAAACACCAAAAGAAGAAACATCTGCACCAACAAACCCAAAAAGCTATATGCAAAGGGCCGATAATGGAACAGATGCAGGTTCATTCGGGCTGATTTACCTTACGAAGTTCACCAAAGTGAATGCTGGTGGATTTGGCGGAATGGCATTGGACTATGACAAAAACATCTGGACATGGGGATGGAATTATTTCTTCCAACTAGGCTTGAATATTTCTGATATGTTCAAGAGTGTGGGCGGAATGACAAAAATCACTGAGTTCATGAAGGATGGAAAGATAATAACCGATGTGAAATTCGATGATACGCTCTCCAATTGGCATACGCGTATTGCTTTATCCACTACAGGTGATGTGTACGTATGGGGATTGGGTGCAGCCGGGGAGATGGGAAATGGACAAGTAGGTATAGGGGTATCTATTCCTACTGCTGTAGAAAACCTGCCTAAAATTAAAACAATCTTTACTAATGCAGGCGTACATGCAACAACAATATTTGCAATAGCTGAAAATAATGAGCTGTGGTGCTGGGGTACAAATAAATATGGCCAATTGGGGATTGGCGACGCAGCGGAGATGCAGCCAACTCCTGTAAAGGTTCAGTTGCCTAGCGACATGGGGTCAATTGTCAAAATTATCGGAGGCGATGGTCAAACCCAAATATTGGATGATAAAGGCGACATTTATATGGCCGGTTGGAAATACGGAGGTAGACAAGGAGACGGCAGCGAGTACACAGAAAAAGATAAAGAAAATTCCCCACAAGTAAACATATTCACAAAGCTCGAAAAACCAGCTGGCATGGGTAAGATAACAGATATATCCTCAGCTGTTGGACTGAATACAGCTTTGGATGAAAATCACAAAGTATGGCAATGGGGTATGTTTGATTACAGTCGAGAAGATAATACTATCATACAAAAAATAATAAGTTTTCGTCCGGTAATTCTTGAAATTGATGAAGGAGAAGCTGGTTATACCCCTATTCCCCAATCGTTATCATCAGGTGACCTAGTTCATTTTTTTATTGATCAGTATGGAAAAACATGGGCATGGGGTTACAACTACTTTTATGGATTTGGAAAGGAAGGGAGCTCACTGACTTCAGAGGACGATCTTACAAAAGTGGCTCAGCAATGGCCGAAGCAAATTGGAGATGGCGATACACAGCTGTATGATTCAGATCCTAAGCTGCCAGTCTATCTTACTGGGGACAGTCAAACAGGTATTGCAGCAAATGATTATTTTGGGTATTCCATTCCTGATAGTATAAACCATCCTACCATTTATGATGAAAAATATATGCTTAAAGATTCTAAAGGCAATGTATTGGACAAAGATGGGATTACTAAAATTGCTTATCAGGCGGAAACAGAAGGAAGCTGGTTGAAAGGCTTTTATTATAAGCTGGACAGAAATGGAGACAAAACTACAGAGATTGGCACGCCGGTAGTCGATCCAGTGGAAAAACCATGGATTGACACAGCGTTTAAGGAAGTTCCTTATGTGCAGCAAATCGCCTCCTTTTTATCGCAATATATGATACTGGATCGAGATGGAAATATATTTACTTGGGGATCGAATGAAGGCAGGGGGATAATTTCTTGGGGTTCTGATTACAATCCCAAGTATGACAGAGGTGGCAGTGTAGAGGAAGGGCTTTATGAAGAAGCAGTACATGAAGTCATGTATATGCGCGGCCAGCCGAGAATGGGAATAGCAACTGTAAAACCATCTAAACCAGCTAAAAAGGTTTATAAGGAAGCAGGAGAAACCAATGTAGATACGGCAAAAATCACAGTTGATATACCGGCGTCATCCTTTAATGAGGAGCTGCCGTCATATGTTACTAACTCGATTACGAGCATCAAATATATCGTTGTTCCATATGAGAGGAATATGGATATGGATGATGAAATCAGTCCTGAAGAATTCAAGGAGCTGTATGCAGACAGCGACTTTGAAAAGGGAGAGTTACTTGAAGAACCGGTCTTAGCTGAGACGGAAGATACATCGAAGACTTTTGAATTGGAAATCACAGATAACAGCATGATCTATTTTCTTATCGAGGATGAGCGTTATCGAGTGACACGGGAAGACGGGTCGACACAACATCATATGACTACCTATATTCCAGCAACATATATTGCTGACAATATTTATACGAAAACAGTGCTGAAACATGTTGGATTGGGAACTGAAGATGGACAAGAGGATATCCAAGTTTATAATGCAACAGACGACCATGTCAGAAACGTTACGAACGATGAGGAGTTTTATGGTCTTCCCTTAGGTAAGGACGGTTATGTAATCGGCACAGATGAAGCTGGCAATACGATTGAATCAGAGAAGCCAACTTTTGGGTATGACAAAGTCAGGATTAAGAGTTATGAAGCCGCTGGCAATGAAGGCATCCCTGAAGGAGTTATGCCATACTGGACATTTATAAATCAGAATCAGGAAGCGGAATATACATTAAATCACCTGAAATACTTAAGCGCTGATGATAAATTTTTCATCCATGATTTTTATTATGAGAAGAATCTTGACTACTGGCCGGCAGTCAGCGGCAAGAAGGTTTGGGATGATGATAATGTTCCAGCCTTACGGCCTGAGAGTCTGCAATTGAAGCTGTATAGATATAAACGGGATATCAGTTTAAATGCTGACGGAACATTTACTGGCACTGGTGAACTTATGGAAGAATCAAAAGAATTGGTGGATGAATTGACAGTAGAGGAAAATGATAACGGCGAATGGCTATTTGACTTTGGCAGACATCAAGGCTTTCAATACGGCTATCGGGTCGAGGAGGATTATAACGGGCCTTATCAGCTAATGGGTATTGAATATCAAAATCTAGGTCCAAAAGAAGATCCAATTCAGGATTTGACTAATATTCTTATCACAAACGAGCTTGGCCAGTTTAGTACGATGAAGCTTCAAAAAACAGATGAAGAAGGCAGTTTAATAAAGGATGGCAATGCTGTATTTGAATTAAAAGCAGCTGGTGATGGGATAGTTTTAGATGAAAATCAAGAGCTTGCTGACAGCTTAACACTGGAGACTGATAATGGAGTTATTCTCTTCCCGAAACAAGCTCCCGGCACTTACAGCCTGAGGGAAACAGAATCTCCAGATGGGTTCAGGCTGCTTCAAGGAGAAATTACGATAGTGATAGATTCAGAGGGAAAGATGACAGCAGCATATGGTAACGAGACTATAGATGTGGTCAGTGAAACACAGCAGGACGGAAGTGTCATCTACTCCTATGATGTAATTAATTATCAAAAGGGCAGCTTGCCGTTAAGCGGAGGAATCGGAACAATCGCCTTCACGCTTGCAGGAGCACTGCTTATATTTGGTGCCATTTATTTTTCGCGAAGAAGAAGCACATAATCTCTTATACTAAAAAAAATCCTCGCGTAGTAAATTTATAAATTAACAGGAGGAATAAGAATGAAGAAAGTAATGAAGCTTATTTTCGCATCACTTATTATTACAGCAATAGGTTTAGGAGGCTTTACTGTTGATGCAGCGTCCACCATTGACCCGAATAAAACAGGTAGCATAACGGTTCATAAATTAAGCATGGGGGAAGAGTCAATAACGTTTCCGGGGACTGGGGTAGAAGGAGCGATTCCAGATGGAACAGAGCCGCTTCCTGGTGCAGAGTTTGAGATAGTTCAAACACATAAGCTAGATGAAGCTACAGGCAATATCGTAGCACTTGGGAATTCAGACACTGCTTATACAGACACTCTTGTAACGAATAGTGAGGGGATTGTATTATTTGATGATCTGCCGCTGGGAAGGTATGAAATGAAAGAAATTTCGGCACCGCCTGGGCATGCAGCAGATACAACCACTTATCAAATCGACATTCCTTTAGTCGGTGAGGATGGAGATTTATTCTATCAAAATGGCGAACTTGTATATGATGTTCATATTTATCCAAAAAATGAACCATTTTCTGCAGATAAATCGCAAAGACCAGCTGGTGAAGGCGAGTACAGGGCACCGGAACAAAATAATCCAATGTCTATAGCTGTAGGTGACAGCATCGATTACAAAATTAATGCTAATGTACCTGCAGATATTGCTGGGAATGTTAAGGATGAGCAAGGAAATGACATTCGTAAATATAAGGAAGCATCTGTGATTGATATACTAGATTCGCGTTTGACATATGCAGAGAATACAGGAGTGCTTTCCATCATTAGAGATGGTGAAGCTATCGATCTGGTGCAAGGAAACGATTATTCTATTGTTTTTGACTCTGGTTCAAACACTTTAAAGGCAGTAATGAATGCTGATGGAATGCTGAAGTTAGCAGCAGGAGATCAATTGGAATTTAGCTTTTCCGTAAAGGTTAATGAACAGGCCATAAATGATATAAGGCCAATTGAAAACAAAGGTAATATTGTATTAATAATCCATGATGGAACAGAAAACACAGTAGATACAAATGGAGTATACACAGAAACACAAGAAGGCTCTATTGAGTTAAACAAAGTCGATTCTTTAAAGAAGGAACCTCTAGCTGGAGCCAAGTTTCAATTATATAAAGCACTTGGTGAAGATGAACAAGCTCCTGATGAGGCAATTACAATTGACGGCATAGTGGCGGTGCCACTAAGTGCTGAGCAAACAACAGATGGAAACGGAAAAATTAATTGGCGACAGCTTTCAATCGGCACATATTTTATTGTCGAAACAGAAGCACCGTCAGGCTATAACAACCTAACTGAACCAATTAAGGTAAAAGTAGAAAGAGAAAGTTCTGCTACTTCTGAATTAGAGCTTCACCCAACCCTGCAAGTAGAGAACGTCAAAAAAGGCATTATCCCGCAAACCGGCGGAATCGGGACAATCATTTTCACAGTCATTGGATTGGTACTTATGATTGGCGCAGCATTCCTTCTGAAAAATAGAAAAGGCGATACAGCTTAAAAGTTAAAAGAAGAATGTGGGAGCTGATTCTCTTGCATTCTTCTTTTTAGGAGGTGCAGCATGAGAAGAAAGCTCCTTGTAGCAATCATATTTTTAATCGGTGTGGGAGTTTTTACTTTTCCCCTTATTTCTAATTGGTATAATAACAGGCTTCAATACAATATGATTGAAGGCTATGAGGATAAGGTGGGCGGGTTATCTGACAAAATAAAAGAAAAACGCCTGCAAGATGCAGAGGCATTTAATAACAGATTAGCATCTGGAAGCATCGCTTATCTCGACCCATTTTCAGCAAGTTCCAAACAGAAGGAGGGAGGAGCTGTTAAGTATCCGGAAGGCTTTTTGGAAGGAGAAGTAATCGGCGCTGTTGAGATTCCGAAAATTTCTGTAAAGCTGCCGATTCTTTTAGGTGTGTCAGATAAGATACTGGCTAAAGGTGTCGGATATTTGCCGTCATCCTCTTTGCCTGTTGGCGGAAAAGGCGTTCATACTGTCTTAACTGGTCATCGAGGTTTGCCTACAGCTGAGCTGTTTCGCAATTTAGATAAGCTAAATAAGGGCGATGTCTTTTATGTGAAAAGCTTAGGAAGGACTTTAGCTTATAAAGTGGATCAAATAAAAGTTGTTGAGCCGGAACAAGTGGAGGATCTTGCAATCATAAAAGACAAAGATTATACAACATTAATAACATGCGAGCCTTATATGATTAATACACATCGCATGCTTGTCAGAGGGCATAGAATACCATTCGTATCAGCAGATGAGGCAATGGATATCGAGTCATTTTTCATGCGCTATTTAGAGTATATTATCTCGCTGGCACTCATTTTATTGATCATTATCATTCTGATTATCAGGGACAGAAGAAAGGCAAAAAGGGATACGGAATGATGCTGAAAAAAATAATAGGAATGACAATATTTCTTGTTGGTTTATGTATTCTTTTATATCCGCAATGGATTATTTTCTATAACGACTTTAAACGTGATCGAGCAATAGCTTCCTATTATGAGCAAGCAGTAGCCAGCAAGTTTGCGGTGGAGAAGGAGTCTGCCAGTATATTAAATGCAGAGATGGAGAATTGGGGAGATGGGCAAATTGATCCGTTTGGTGAAGATAAAGCAGATCAACAAGGAGAAGCAGGAGATGAAATCATCGGTTATTTAGAACTGCCGAAAATCGGTGAGAATCTGCCGATTTATATGGGAGCGACAGATGATCATTTGAGCAAGGGAATTGGTATTATCCAAGGGACATCGTTGCCTTATGGCGGTGTTAATACCCATTCTGTATTAGCAGGCCATCGAGGCTATAAATATTCACGGTTTCTACGCAATATAGATGATATGGTAACAGGAGATATTTTCTTTGTTCATATATATGGAGAAAAACATGCTTATAAAGTTTATGAGAAAGAAACAATATTGCCGACGCAAACGGACAAGCTGGACTTAATTCCAGATAAGGATATTATAACACTATTAACATGCCATCCATACGGAAGCAGTACTTATCGCCTCTTAGTAAAAGGAGAACGCACAACGGTGGAAAAGGAGAAAATAAAGAAAGAAAACCAATATTTTGATAAAGCTGCTTTCTTTCAATACCGTCTGATGAACCGTGCAATAGTTGTGATTGGTACAATTATGATTGCGGCAATTTTTATCGCCTTTTTCAGGCTGATTTTTACCTCCATTAAAGAAAGGAAAAATCCCCCTTTGTCATAACAGGGGGATTGCGCTTATGCTAACTTTCGTTTTGCAATAAAGTAAAGAATTCCGCCGCCGGCAAGAATGATACCGCCATACAATAAGAAGCTGTAATTGCTTGTTGCTGTATCAGGCAGTGCATTGCCATCGTTGTTGTCGTCATTTCCAGCTACAGTCTCGACAACCTCTGTATTTTCAGACTCATTGCTGTTATTGTCACTGCTGTTCTCAGTGCTAGAGTTATCTTGATCGTTTTGTGAAGAGGTTTCTTCGTCAGGAATATTGCTGCCAGTCTCAGTATCTGTGTCTGTATCTTGGTCAGCATCATTTTCATCATCAGCTACAACTGGTGCAGTAACTGTAATAACACTAGTTGCCTGGTGTTTTTTATCAGCCGTTTCTACAGTAATTGTCGCAGTTCCTGGCGCTACAGCTGTGACTAGTCCTGTTTCATTTACTGTGGCAATATTTGCGTCAGAGCTTGTCCATGTTAATTCTTTACTCTCTGTTGTGTTTGCTGGTTTAACGGAAGCAGTAAGGGCTAAAGTTTTGCTAACTTCCAAAGTGGCTTCTGTTTCAGTTAGAGCAATCTCTTCAATCGGGATAACCTGTTCTGTTTGGTACTCGTTAACTGATACAGTACCACTTACCTCATTGCCGACAAGTACAAGAGGTCTGCCTGTAGGACTATCTGCTGCTTCAATAAACTCAAGTCCTTCTGGTGCCACATCTCCGGAAACAGCACTAGAGAAATCTCTCGTATTTAAATAGTTAGCAAAAGACGGGGAAGAAGGATTAGAGATATTATAGGTCATGTAACCGCCGATTCTTTCAAGTCCGATAAATGCATATAAATCATTACCGATCTGACCGACTTTAACATCTTCAGGCTCAGGTCCTTTTTTGGCACTTCTTTTCTCAAAAACATTATCATCATTTGACCAGTTAAATACATCAGGATATTGGGCTGCTGTAATATCCTCAAAGTCGCTGCCGCTGTCGTATACTAGCTCCATCGTATCTGCTTTCCAAATGGAGAAGGAACGGCCGCCGAGTGTATATATTGCATCTGTGCCTCTGTCTGTTAGCACTTCTAACTTGTCATAGTCTCCTGAATCCTTCATATCCTGGAAGGCTGCTTCTGCTTCCTCTTTTGTAAAGCCTTTAAACAGGGAAGTATCCAAAGTAATGGAATCTTTTACTTTTTTGAAGTCTTCAATATTAACAAATTCTTCCCACTCTGTCGCGTCACCTTCATTTGCAGTAAGCAGATACTCTACACCGCCAATTTCTGTTTGTGCAATGGAGTCAGGCATATAAGCACCTAGAATCGGCAATTGTTTAATCTCAATTTTATCATTGCGGGCTGCATCCAAGCCATTTCCTTCTACGGAATGGTCTTTGTATCCTAGTGATTTAACAGATAGCACCTTGCCTGTTTTTACGTCGATGGATGCAACTGCGTTATTTTCTTGCAGAGTTACATAAGCTTTGCTGGCATCCTTATTCAAAGCAAGATATTCTGGCTCAAGATCATGGACTGCATCTGCTGTCGTTCCATTATTGCGGATATGTACATCTTGATCAATAACACTTGTATCGTTAAATTTTACTTGTTGTACTTCCTTTGTGTCGTAATTAACGATAGTGACAGAACCTTCTGGATCAACTCCGTTTTCAAGCCCTTGTCTTGGCTCTGCTTCGTCTGCAGTCAAGATGAAATTCCCATCATCTGAAATCTTAACCATATCAGGCTGTACACCAGCTTCAAATGTTTCCTGCACTTCTCCATCATAGTTCATGACAACGATTCGTCCATTTTTCGTATAATCCGCATCTTGAACGGCAGCAGCTATAATCTTTTTATCTGTGTTAATATCTATGCTTGTTAAATCTCCATATTGAAAGGAGTCTGAATTGACTACATCAGCAATGTTAATAGACTTTTCCTTTTGTAGGTTCTGTACTTCTGTGGAGTATAAACCTGACATGTTTACAACATCAATTGTCTGGGCTTTGCCATTAATAACATAAAATTTCTCATTATCCTTATTGTATTGGACGATTTCGGCAACGCCGCCATCCTCATCTGTAATGCCAGTACTGTAACTAGCAATTTTTTTCACGTCTAAGCTGCTGTCAGCAAGTGTGATGGATGGGTAGGCAGAAAACAACATTAAGCCTGTCAGTGATAATGTGGAAATTCCCTTTAATTTTTTTGATAGCTTCATTTTTCCTCTTGTTCCTCCTCTATATAATTGGGTCTAAAGATAGAATAGCTTTCTACTATGGTATAAATATCTGAATTATGTAATTTTTTTGTTTTCATTTTGTAAATAGCGAATAACGCAGATGGGACATGGGGTTACTGCAGAAATTCGGTCAAAAGGAAAAACTCTGCTAACATTCCATTTACATATATCCCCTTTTCTTTACAATTATTCACAAATTGTTAAAAGCAGTTTAAAAACTTTTTATTATGATGGACGAGGGAAGGAAAATGAATAAGCAGAGGAGGCAAATATGATTAGTCGCAAGAGGGGAAAGACGAGTAAGAAATGGATGTTGCTTGTGCTCATGGTTGTGTTCTTTTTTTCTACTATTTTTACAAGCAGCCGCCCTGCAGTATCGTACGCAGCAGAACCTTTAGAACCTCAGCAAGCGCCATCATCACCTGATGAAGAATCAGAAAAAAGCACAGACAGCTCCAGTGAAACAATCGATAAGGAGCAAAATGAAGCACCTGCTAATTCAGAAGAAGAAATAACAGAAGAAAAGCCTTCAGAAGAAACGGAAACAAAAGCAGCAGAGGAGCCTGTTGTAAAACAAGAGGAAGAAACGAAAACAGAGACTCCAGCTGAAGAAGTAACAGAAAAGCCTGCTGCAGAAGAACCGAAGCAGGAGGATGTGGAACAGCCGCAAGCGGAAGCTTCTGAAGAAGATTTCAGTAAGTACCCCCAGCTGTTAATAACAGAAATTTCTCCTGATTCTAAAGGGACTGATTCCTATGAGTATGTGGAAGTGTACAATAATACGAATCAGACACTTAATCTCGGAAGCTATGCCTTTTACTATCAATTTACAGATGGCAGCCAAGGTGATAAACTTCTCAGTTTGCCTGACAAGACAATTGCCTCAGGAGAAACCCAAGTGATTTGGTTCAATAAAGATGATTTAAACATAAGTGATTTTAATAAGCATTTTCAAACAGCTTTAACAGAAAAGCAACTTCTTTCTTTTAAAGGTGATTTCACTGGATTTGCAAACGGTGGAAATCGTGCAGTTGCGATAAAGAGCCTTACAGGAACCGAAATCATTTCTGCGAACTACTTGCCTGGAGAAACTGACAATACCGGGTTAACAGTTGCATATCGTTATCCTGCTAATGGTACAGTCATGGACAAGCTGAAAACGAAAGCTGCTCCAACACCTGGTACCTTATTGGAAGATCAAGTTCCAGCTAGTCAAGTGGAGATTAGTCCTCCAGCTGCTGATAATGAAGCTCCGCAAATTTCACATAGCGCAGTTAAAAGCAGCAAACAGGGTACAGCCATTAAAATTGCAGCAAATATCGCAGATAATATGAAAATTCCGTCGGCAACTCTTCATTATAAACAAGAAGGGGAAGACACTTATCAGTCTATGCTCATGAGCAAGGATGCCAGCAGCATCACCGGCTTTTCTGCCGTAATTCCAGAGGAAGCTGTCCAAGCCAATATTCATTATTACATAGAGGCGACAGATGGAACATCAACTGCCAAAACAGAGGAATATGTGATTGAAGTAGCTAAACAGGAAGATACATATAGCTCCATACCGCTTCTTCTAACTGAATTGGCACCGAACTCAAAAGGAAGCGGCACAGACTACTATGAATATATTGAACTTTATAACAATACAAACCAGCCAGTATCATTGAAGAACTACTCATTTGCCTACCGCTACACAGATGGCAGCAGGGAAGATGTTAGTTTTAAAGTGCCTGATGCAGTTATTAAACCGCAATCAACGGTTGTGCTTTGGTTCAATAATGGTGATAAAGCCTTGGCTGATTTTAACAGTCAGTACGGCACAAGTTTAACAGAAGAAAACCTGCTGTCCTTTACTGATTCTTTCCCAGGATTCGCAAATGGAGGTAATCGGGCGATCATTATCAAAGATCGTGGCGGAAATGAGCTTGTTTCTGCGTCCTATTTGGGAGATGAAACTAATAATGACGGCAAGGTAATCCAATACTTGTTCCCGAAAAGCGGAACGGAAATGGAAAAGCTTGAGGTTCTAGCAAGTCCTAACCCAGGCAGTTTGAAACAAGGCCAAGTGCCGACAAAACCAGTTGAGCTTGATCAGTCTGACGATTCGAATCCGCCAACTATCAGCCATGAGGCAGTCAGCAGCGGAGAAGCCTTCGCCGATATTGCTGTTGAAGCTGTTGTGAAGGATGATAAGTCAAAACCGTTTGTAACATTGTACTATAAGTCAGAATCACAGAATGAGTATCTTTCTTTATCTATGACAGAGGATACAAAGGAAGCTGGCAAGTATAAAGCAGTTATACCTGCTGAAGATGTAGATTCTAATATAACGTACTATATTGAAGCAAGTGATGGAGCAAACAGTGCGGAAACAGACAAATTTACCGTTGCGGTCAAAAAGGTTAGTACGGATTATTCGAAAGTACCAGAGCTGTTTGTGACAGAATTGGTGCCTGACAGCTCGAATGTTAATTCAGCAGATGGCTATGAATTTATTGAAGTCTATAACAATACGAATAAACCAGTAAATTTTAAAGATTATAAGATTCAATACCGATATGGAACAGATCCTGCAAGTGATGTTGTCTGGCCATCGGTTCCTGAGGATGTTGTTATTCCGGCGAAAGGGACATTGGTATTCTGGATCATTAATAATGCTAATGGAGATAAGACGGTTGCCGACTTTAACGCTAATTACGGGACTAATCTTATGGAAAACAAAGATATTGTCCGCATTCAGAGTGATGGAATGGCGAACAGTGATTTAAGGGGAATTGCCGTTGCAACAAATACACAAGAAGAGATTAGTGTAGCTTACTATAATGATGTTCTCGGTGTGGATGATACTGCCGCTAACAAGGGGATTTTGTATAAATATCCGCAGGACGGCTCCACAACTGCAATTAAGGTAAGCAGCGGTGAAAAGTTAGGAACTCCAGGAAGTGTGGAAGCAAGTCAAGTGCCTGGCAAGCCAGTTGCTGTGGAGGAAGATACAACACCGCCGACAATTGAAAATACGACAGCACTAACAGAAACAGGAATAGAGGATATTACAGTTTCCGCAAAAGCAAATGATAATAACGGGGTAAAAACAGTTGCTGTTTATTATCGGACAAATGGTGAACAGGAATATGAGCGCCTTCTGTTGAAAAAGGATGGCAATGATAATCTCTATACAACGAGCATTTATGCTGCCAACTTTATTGCTAAAGAGTATGTCGAGTATTATTTGACTGCATCCGATGGTGTGAATGAAGTGCAGACAGAAAAGCAGCAAATCAAGATTAATAACCCGGAAAATGCAGAAGAGCTTCGCCTTAATGTAAAGGATGGCAGCATTGTCAGCGGCAATGTTCTGCTGAAAGGAACGTCGAGTAATCATGACGCTGATAAAGTAAAGCTTTTTATTGATGGAAAAGAATTGTCAGCAGCAATGAACCCGTCACTTGAAACACAAGCCTATTTGGCTGTTGAAATAAGCGGTCTGAATATGTATTTCAAAAATGCAATCACGATGGGTGATGAAATTATCCAGCTGCTTGATAAGGATAATATGTCATATTGGAAGACGTTTACGATTCCGATTGATGCTGAAAAACTGAAGCAGGGAGTCAATGAAATCACAGTCCGTGCCGGAAATAAAGCATCGCCGTTCCAGCTCGAAGAAAGTGAAGAAAACAGGGATGATTATTCATTGCGTAATGTCAGACTTGTGCTTGCAGACGGAACTATTTTAAGAGACCCAGAGAAGAGTGATCCCAATAAGATTTATGATATGGGAGATGACGGAACGTATCGTCCTTTCGAGCATTTCCATTTTACACTTAATAGTGAGCAAACTAGCGCTGCTGCCTATAATTGGGACAGTAAAACAGTTGGTGATGGAAAGCACACGATAAGTGCGAAGGATGGACAAAATGAAAAGTCTGTTTCCATCTTGGTGGACAATACGGCACCTGCTATTGAAACAAACATGAAAAAGCAAGAATACAGAGGAGCCTTTACCATTAATGCCAGCGCAAGTGATGAAATTGCTGGAGTAGAATCGTTCCAGATGATGCTTGATGATGAAATAATCGAAGCTCCATATGAAACAGCGTCATCTAAACTTTCTCCAGGAGAACATGTATTATCTGTTACGGCAGTAGATAAGGCAGGCAATATTGCCGAAAAACAAGTGACTTTTACAGTGAATGATGAAAATCCAACAAAGCCCGAGCTTGTATCACCTGCAGATAATGGAGAAACTGTAAAAGGCAATCCACTGTTAAAAGTGAAGGTTGCAGATCCGACGAACGATAAGCTGGATGTTTCCTTTTATAAGGGCTTTAAATATTCAGCAAGTAGCAGCAATGTAAAAGCCTTTCAGCATGCGAGTGACACAGAGCCGCCAGCCAAGCAAAAGCCAGCAGGTGAGAAAGCACTTGCTGACAATGAAATTGCGTCCGTTTCAACGCTTGACGGAAAATATTTGACGACAGATTCTGATACACAATTCCCATATCATCGTTTTGATGTCGAGCTGGATTCATCAGTAGGCGAGGAAGATTTAGTGGAACTAGAGTGGAGCGGAAAATCGCTTGAAGGCCGAAAAGTATCTATGTATGCGTGGAGTTTTGTTGAAAACAAATGGAAGATGCTCACATATAAGATAGCTGGCAGTGCTGACTTTGAATTAAAAGCAAATGTAGCTGTCAAAGAGTTTGCGAAGGATTCCAAAATTAATGTTATTATTCAGGATGAAATCCCAAGCTCTCCAGATGAGTATGATTATACGTTTGTATGGATGTCAGACACACAATATTATGCGGAGAGCTACCCGTATATTTTCAAGCGCCAGACAGAGTGGATTGCTGAAATGAAGGACCAGCTGAAAATAAAGTATGTGTTCCATACTGGTGACCTTGTTGATGAAGCAGATAAAGAGCAGCAATGGAAATATGCCGATGAATATATGCAGGTGCTTGATGACAACGGCATTCCGTATGGTGTTTTGGCAGGAAATCATGATGTAGACCAGCTGTCGAATGACTATAACGAATATTATAAATGGTTCGGTGCAGACAGATTCAGCAGCAAGTCTTATTATGGAGATTCCTACAAAAACAACAGAGGACACTATGATTTAATTTCATCTGGCGGCAATGATTTTATCATGCTGTATATGGGCTGGGGCGTTGATGATGAGGATATTGCTTGGATGAATAACGTCCTTAAGCAATATCCAGATCGCAAAGCAATCCTTAACTTCCATGAATATTTACTTGTTTCTGGGAACAGAAGCCCGATTGGTGAAAAGCTGTATGAAGAGGTTGTAAAACCAAACAAAAATGTACTCGCAGTATTAAGCGGTCATTACCATGATTCAGAAACACTTATCAGTGAAGTGGACGATAATGGTGATGGAACAGCTGACAGAGAAGTGTACCAAATGCTTGGTGATTATCAAGGAGGTCCTGAAGGAGGTCAAGGTTATTTAAAACTACTTCACTTTGATCAGGACAATAACCGAATTATTGTTAACACATACTCACCATATTTAGATGATTATAATTTCTATGATCCAGCAGAATATCCAGGTAAAGATGAGCTTGTTATAAACATGGACCTGGAAGCAGAGAAAAAGCGGGTTGCAACTGATTATTTCGCTGTTAATGTTTATACGAATGACGAAATCGGCAAACAGGAAAATGTCGACAGCGGCAAAACGGCAGAAGTCGAGTGGGAAGGGCTTGAAGAAGGTAAGGAATACGCCTGGTATGCTGTTGCAGCAGATGATTATACAGGAAAAGCTGTATCAACTATTTGGACTTTCATAAAAGGTGCAAAAGAGGACGATACAGGAACTCCTGAGGAACCTTCTGATGGAGATAACGGAGAAACGCCAGGAGACACAGACCCGTCTGATGGAGATAACGGAGAAACGCCAGGAGACACAGACCCGTCTGATGGAGATAATGGAGAAGCGCCAGGAGACACAGACCCGTCTGATGGAGATAATGGAGAAACGCCAGGAGATACAGATCCATCTGATGGAGATAATGGAGAAACGCCAGGAGACAATTCATCTGACGGAGATGTTGATGAAACACCAGTAAATGCAGATCCATCACATGGAAATAATGGAGCAGCCCCGCCAGCTGCTAATCCGTCCAATAATAATAGCAACATTTCAGGAAGCACAACTACAAGTGGAAATGTCAAAACGGACACAGATAATCACAAAGGAAGCAATAGCCAGTATGTAAGATCAGCGAATGATAACAGCGATAATTCCTGGCTGCCAAATACAGCTACGTCGAATTATACTATTCTTTTGATAGGCGCAGCTTTAGCTGCAACAGGCATAGTTATTTATGCACACATTAGAAGAAGAGCTAAAATCGTTCAAAATCGTTAAGAAAGAAAGCAAGCCTCATAAGCAGGCTTGCTTTTATTTTTCTTCTATATCTTCATCCATAAATGGCTTATTCACATAATAGTACATCACGCCCATAAAACCGACACCTCCGATTAGATTGCCTAACGTAACAGGGATAATATTGCGTATAATCCCAGGCAAAGTAATGGCAGGGTTTTGGTCAAGTATTAATGAAATAGAGAAGGTTGCCATATTAGCAATACTGTGCTCATATCCAGAGATGAAGAAGCAAAAAACGAATAATATCATGGCGAATATTTTCGCAATATCCTCCTTTAAAGCCATTGGAATAAAGAAGGCGAGACAGACGAGCCAGTTACAAAGAATGCCGCGAAAGAACAGCTCGCTTATAGGTGCTTCAATTTTCGTCTGAGCTGCATGCAGTAGAAATTCATTGACCTCATGGGATTTGAATAAACCTGTCAAATAAATAAATACTGCGAAAAAGACAGCGCCGCATATATTGCCGGCATAACTTGTTCCCCACACTTTGAATACATCAAGCCAGGCGATTTTTTTCCGCAATGCAGCATACGTATAATAGAAGGTATTGCCTGTGAACAAGTCTCCTCCACCATATGCTATCAGGATGATAGCAGCCCCGAAAACGAGTGCTGCAGCAGGGTATGCGAAGGGTGAGCCTTCTGCATAAAAGAAATTTCCAGTCTTAAAGGCAACAATTACACCAAAACCGATAAACATGCTTGCTACAACAGCACGCATAAAAAATCGAAACTTGCTTCGCTTAAATATTTTCCATTTCTTTAGTGCCAGTTTTTCCACTTGATAAAGAGATGCGCCTTCCATCGCTGATTCCTCCAAATATAATCTGTTGGTATAGTATTAACACTATAAGTACGTTTGATAAACATATTATGAATGGTGCATAGTTAATTTACAATAGATATTTGTGAAAAAAATCACAATATATAATACTGTTCAAAGAATGTTCAATTTTATAAGAATAATAGGTGATTTTCAGGAAAGAGTAGTTAATTTTATTCATATAAATATACAAAAAGTATGCAAAAGTTTTCTGAAAATAAAATTAATTCAATATAGTCATTTAATTGGAATGGCCCAAAAAACCTTGATATAGTAATATTTATAACGGTTGGCACATTTTGTCGATATTTTCATGTTATATTTTCTTACAAGTGTATAGACTTTATATTTATTCATGCCTTACAATATAAGTAAAGATATTTTGAGTAGGGGAGTGAAGAGCTGATGGCTTCTGATTATCGAATTTCCATGCTAGTTATAGATCAGCCGGGAGTCCTGGCTCGTATATCCAATTTATTTGGAGCACATGAAGTTAATATAGAAAGTATTCAAACAAAAAAATACAAAGAGGCGACTAGAATCAGAATCGCGAGCAATGCGGAAGAGCATCAGGTTCAGAATCTGATTGTAGGTCTGCAAGGCTTGATGGACGTTGTGGATATCGACGCTTCTGAATTGCAGAGGTCTGCCTTCCAGCAAAGACTGCTTGAACGCACTAGCTCTATTCAAGTGATGCGTGAGCAGCGCATGCTGAGCAGGAAGGTTTCCTTCTGGCTTGTTGCTTGCTGTTTGTTCCTGACGCTCTTTGGCACAAATATTCCGGCTTCCCTTTATACACTCTATCGCCAAGAGTGGGGATTATCATCCGGAATGATAACTTTAGTGTTTGCCATTTATGCGTTTACGGTTATCCCAGCCATTATTGTGGCCGGACAGCTCTCTGATCAAATTGGGAGAAAAAAGGTCCTTATACCAGGAATACTGTTTTCCCTGATTGGAACTGCGTGCTTTACGGTTGCTAATGGACTAGGCATGCTTTTGATTGCAAGACTGTTTCAAGGCTTATCTGTCGGAATATTAAATGGTGTTGCGGTTGCGGCGTTAACTGAATTAGACGAAAAGAGAGATAAAAAGAAAACGGCCCTTATTTGTGCCCTTGCTGTAACGCTTGGAAATGCGATTGGCCCGATTCTGTCTGGATTGCTTGGCGACTTTGCGCCATATCCTTTGCGATTATCATACTATGTGCATTTACTGTTTATCCTGCCATGCTTTGCAGCTTTATTCTTTTTGAATGAAAATGCACGCCCTGGCCTGCAGCCGGTTAAGCTGAAAAAGCCTTATGTACCGAAATCAATAGTGAAGGCATTTATTTTGGCATCATTTACGTCATTTATCGCTTGGTCTATTATCAGCATGTTTATGAGCTTAATTCCTTCTAATCTATCAAGCTTCACACATGTGTCTTCGCTGACTGTTTCCGGCATTGTTGTTGCATTAGGCTTAATCGCAGCAGCAGTAAACCAAATACTGCTGAAACAATTCTCATTGCGGACGATGATTTCAGTCGGTTATATATTATTGGCGTTAGGCTTAATTTTATTAGTAATTACTATCGCCGCAAAATCGCTGACATTGCTTCTTATTTCTGCTGTGCTGATCGGCGGGGGGAACGGACCTGCCTATGCAGGAAGCCTTGCGTTAATTAATGAAAGATCGCCTGCAAAAATTAAAGGCAATATCGTCTCAACTTTTTTTGTCATCACGTATTTAGGTGTCAGCCTGCCTGTAATCGGATTAGGCTTTCTGTCCCAGCAGTTAGGTGTGGGCGGTGCTGTTAATTTGTATGTACTCATTATGGGAGTGCTGCTGTTGTTGACAGTTGCTTTCGGATTAAAAGAGAAAAAGAATATATTTTAGGAATGTAAAAAGACCGAACAAAAAAGTGCTGCACCCCAAAAGTTAGAGTTGAAATCTAACTTTTGGGGTGTTTTTTATGGCTAAATATAGTGGGAATTTCAAACTGAAAATTGTACAAGAGTATTTGAAAAGTGCTTTAAGTTATGACCGATTGGCGCAAAAATACAGTATTCCATCTTCTTCGCCAATTAAGAATTGGGTAAGTGCTTATAAAGCTTTTGGCGAGGAAGGGTTACAACGGAAAATAGTTAATGAGGAATACCCTGTTCAATTCAAATTGGATGTATTACACTTTATGAAACAAACAGGTGCTTCTTTTCAAGAGACAGCGATTCAATTTAGGATAAATAATCCGAGTTTAATCGCCAATTGGAACAGTAAATTAGAAAAAGAAGGAATAGAGGGCCTGCAACAAAAAGCAAAGGGGCGCCCGTCTATGTCTAAAAAACCAAAAACAACAGCGAATAAACAGAATAAACCAATGTCACGTGAGGAACAGTTAGAACGTGAAAATGAAATGCTTCGTTTAGAGGTTGCCTATTTAAAAAAGTTGAAGGCTTTTCGAGAGAATCCGGATGCCTTCCTCGAAAAGCACAAGCAGCCATCGCCTTCGAACTTAAAGAAGAAGGATTCCGATTAAAACATGTCTTAACACAAGTGAAAATTCCAGAGGCAACGTATCATTATCAAATCAAACAGATGAAACAAAAGAATCCAAATGAAACGTGGGAAACGCTGATTTTAGAGACGTTTGAGAAGCATGAAGGCAGATATGGTTACCGTCGTATTCATGCGGAATTGAAAACGCAAGGTTACCCTGTTAACCATAAGAAAGTACAACGTATCATGAAGAAACTAGGTTTGAAATGCGAAAAATTCGTGCGTAAATCACGCTACAAATCGTATAAAGGTACGGTTGGGAAAGTGGCGAAAAATCGTTTGAACCGTCGTTTCCACACACCACATACCCTTCAAAAAGTTGTGACCGACGTAACGGAATTCAAATGTACAAATGATGAGAAGTTGTATTTAAGCCCTATCATGGATTTATATAACGGCGAAATTATTGGGTTTAGTATGTCTAAAAGTCCAACGCTGGAATTTGTGATGGATTCATTAAAACAGGTGCTTCCTATTATTCAAGAGCGTGCCAAATATAGAACAACCATTCACTCCGATCAAGGCTGGCACTATCAGCACTACAAATGGGTACACACATTGAAAGAAAATAAGATGTACCAAAGCATGTCTCGCAAAGCAACATGTGCAGACAATGCAGCAATGGAAAACTTCTTTGGCTTACTGAAGCAGGAAATGTATTACGGAGAACAATTAATTTCTTATGAAGCATTGAAGATGAAGATTGAGAAGTACATCCATTACTATAACAACGATCGAATTAAACAAAAACTGGCCGGCATGAGTCCGGTAAAATTCCGAACTCATGCCAGCCAATTAGCTGCGTAATAAAAACTCTAACTTTAAGGGGTCACTACCAAAATGTCCGGTCTTTTTCTTTATTTCTGGTACTAATTACAGAATATCTTCATACTATAGTAAAAAGTTAGTCCTGATGAGTTAAATATTACGCATGAATGTAATCTTCGTAAAAAAAATGTCGAAAAGTGGTTGATTTTTTAAAACTGCAGTTATATAATAAAAAACGTGTTAAAAATAAGTTGTCTTTTTGTAAAGCAGCTTGTTAAAAATGCGGGTGTAGTTTAATGGTAAAACCTCAGCCTTCCAAGCTGATGTCGTGGGTTCGATTCCCATCACCCGCTCCATACATAGTCACAACGCAGTGTTTCGTTTCAAAGAAGAACGAAGCATTGCGTTTTTTCATTTTGGGGAGCTTTTTATTTTCCTGTGGATAACTCTCTGATTTATTTTAACTGTGGATAACTTTTTGTTTTTACAGATAAACTTTATGGTTAAACTGCAAAAGAGGTATGCACAAGGACTTTCCTTGAACATACCCCACTATTATTCTACAATTTTAAATTGTGCCTGCCCTCCGTGAACTTGGACAAACATATCCATTAAGGAAGCAACCATACGCTCGGCTGTTTCCTTCGGGGTGGAGGCTTGAAGATAAACGAACTGGACAGCGTCTTTTGTATCAAAAGTCACTGGAGCTCTGTTTGAATCGACAAACGGGCTGCCGAAGGGACCTGCATCATCTGCGCTGATAATTAAGTTATCAAGAGAATTGGCTCTGCCGTTTAGACCTGTATACTGTTCACTTTCTTTTCCAATTCTAAAGGTAATATCGCCGGATAGCTTCGATAGGTCATAAATGCCAATCGGCACTCCATATTGAAGGGAAAAGAAATTGTTTAAATCGATGCTGCTGTTGATAGGCTGCAAATAATTCTGTTTATGTACCCGTCTGAATAGTGCTTCAGCAGAATGTCGGTAGCGGTTCGGATCTTTCCCGGCAGTTTTAAAGATTTGGCGCCATTCCTGAACGGACGGAATATCCTGGACTTTTTTCTCTAACAGATCAAAGTAGATGGATTCTTGGAAAAGCTGCAAGCGGCCCTTTACCATTTGCGGTGATTCACCGACTTCAATCTGGTTATAGAAAATAGCGCCAATTTTGAAACCAGCTATGAGGGAAGAGAGTTCTCTGTCAATTGAAATATCCAATAATAAGTACCTCCAATAAATAAAGTCTATATGTTATGCTATTATTTTAGCGATAAATGAGTAAAAAAACCAATGAAGAAGAAAGGAGGGAGCAGTATGGACTACGATCAACTGAAGCAGGATATCATTAATTACAGCAAAACAATTGGAATTGATAAAATCGGCTTCACTACTGCAAGTACCTTTGAAGAAATGAGAATCAGATTGATAAGGCAGCAGGAGCTCAATTTTCAATCAGGCTTTGAGGAGAAGGATATCGAAAAAAGAGTGAATCCCTCCCTCCTTTTAGATCAGCCAAAATCAATTATTTCCATTGCTTTAGCATACCCTTCCAAAATGAAGGAGCGTGTCTCCAGCAAAAAAGGAGCAAGACGAGGAATATTCTGCCGTGCTTCGTGGGGAACAGACTACCATGTTGTTTTGCGGGACAGGCTTTCTAAGCTGGAAAAATATATTATGGACAGAGTTCCTGATGCATTATGCAAATCAATGGTGGATACAGGGGAGCTTGTTGACCGGGCTGTCGCTCAGCGTGCAGGAGTCGGCTGGTCAGCGAAAAACTGTGCTATTATTACTCCTGAGTTCGGTTCGTACGTATATTTAGGCGAAATGATTACTAATCTGCCTTTTACGCCAGATACGCCAATGGAAGACCAATGCGGTGAGTGCAATAAATGCATCGATGCATGTCCAACAGGTGCGCTTATTCAAGGTGGGCAGCTGAATGCCCAGCGCTGTATTGCTTTCCAAACACAGACGAAAGGGTTTTTGGCCGAAGAGTTTCGGGAGAAGCTAGGCAATAGAATTTATGGATGTGACACATGCCAGACGATTTGTCCAAAAAACAAAGGCATGGATTTTCATAATCATATCGAGATGGAGCCAGATCCTGAAATTGCCAAGCCGCTCCTTGTGCCGCTGCTGACTATCAGCAATAAGGAATTTAAGGAGAAGTATGGACATATATCCGGCTCTTGGAGAGGTAAAAAGCCAATACAGCGCAATGCGCTTATCGCACTTGCCCATTTCAAGGAAGATAGTGCAGTTCCAGATATTATCGGTGTAATGAAAAATGACCCGAGACCTGTCATAAGAGGAACTGCAGCATGGGCGCTTGGGAAAATTGGCGGTGATGAATCACGTCAGGCTTTAACGACATTGAGCAATAAGGAAACAGACCCTGAAGTGCTGCAAGAAATGCAGGATGCACTTGCGCGGCTGTCATCATAAAGCAAAAGGAGTGACTCATTTTAGTCCTCCTTTTTTATTTACTGCATTTTTCAGGCAAGGTATTGCATCCTTTTTCATAAGTATAAGCATGGAAAGGAGTGTATAACTTGAGAACTCAGTTGCTAGAGTTAATGGAGAAAAGAATGCAGCAGTGCGTTGCTGATGCCAGGGGTTCTGTTTTGGATGAAAAGATGGAAAGAAAGACGAGGCTTTTTGATAAGCGCAAGGCTGAAATTGTTAATGTGAAGGCTCGTGGAAATATTTTAACTATTGAAAAGCAGGAAGAAACAGAGGAAGTGGACTATCTGGTACATTTTCAATACTTTATTAAACAAAAAGATCATTTCTATGTAGAGGAAGAAATCGAAAACAGGAAAGGGATCTTTTATAAAGGAATATTAATAGAAGATAAAGAAATAATCGCACCAATTCAAGCGGATGAAGCAAAGCTTTTAACAAATGAGCAAGAAGAGCGTGAAGGAATATGGAGATATACGTATGACAGGCTGAAAGCAGTCCAGTATGCAGAAAAATGGTGGAACAGCTATAATCCTGCTTATCATAAATTTGAGGTGGATTGCACCAATTATATATCACAATGTGTTCATGCAGGGGGAGCGCCAATGAGGGGCTATCCGAACAGAGGCAGCGGCTGGTGGATGCAGAACAACAGCTGGAGCTACAGCTGGTCTGTCGCAAATGCTTTTCCACGGTTTCTCGAATCATCCAAGCAAGGTCTTCGGGCGAAGGTCGTTAGTGATGCGTCTGAACTAAAGCTTGGTGATGTTATTTGCTATGACTTTGAAGGTGATGGTAAATATAACCACACGACAATCGTTACAGGGAAAGACAGTAATGGAGAACCGCTAGTTAATGCCCATACGTATAACAGCAGAATGAGATATTGGGGTTATGAGGATTCAACAGCATATACGCCAAATATAAAATACCGTTTTTTCTCGATTGTCGACGGACAATAAAGAAAGCAAAATCATTATTTTTTTGCCGGCAAGGTGTATAATAAACAATGAACTAATTGACAGAGGTGACAAGATTGGCTTTACATATTGTATTATATCAACCACAAATTCCATCTAATACCGGCAATATTGCAAGAACTTGCGCAGGAACAGATACAGTGCTTCATCTTATCAGGCCATTAGGGTTCTCGACAGATGACAAGATGCTGAAGAGGGCAGGCTTAGATTACTGGCAACATGTCGATATCCGTTACTATGATTCCATCGAGATTTTCTTTGAGGAAAATAAAGGCGGGGAATTTTTCTATTTAACGAAGTTCGGAACGAAGCCTCACTCTTCCTTCGATTACAGTGACAAGGACAAAGATTATTATTTCATCTTCGGCAGAGAAACAACAGGCTTGCCGAAGGATATCATCGAAAATAATAAAGACAGAGCATTGCGGATTCCAATGACTGACAATATCCGCTCCTTGAATTTATCGAACACAGCAGCAATCCTTGTGTATGAAGCGCTACGTCAGCAGGATTATCGTGATTTAAATAAGAAATATGAGTAATATTTGAGGGATAAGCCTTATGGTTTATCCCTTTTTTTATGGGCAGGCTAAGAGCAGATTATTATTAGATGTAGGTTTCTTTTATTATAATGAATATAGACGAAAATACAAAAAGATGGAGATGTATAGGATGAATAATGTTATTGAAACGATGCTGAACCATCGTTCTGTAAGAAAATTCAAGGATGAAGAATTAACAAAAGAACAAATTACAACGATTGTAGAAGCAGCTCAAAGTGCTTCAACATCAAGCTTCATTCAAGCATACAGCATTATCGGCATAACAGATAAGGAAAAAAAGAAAAAGCTTGCCGAGCTTGCTGGAAATCAGAGCTATGTTGCTGAGAACGGTCATGTATTCGTGTTCTGCGCCGATCTTCACAGACATAGTGTGGCTGCAGAAATGGAAGGAAAGGATGTATCAACTTCCCTTGAAAGCACAGAGAAATTTATGGTCAGCCTAATTGATGCAGCCCTTGCTGCCCAAAACGCAGCGCTTGCAGCAGAATCAATGGGACTTGGTATTTGCTACATTGGGGGAATCCGCAATCAATTGCCAGAAGTGGTTGAGCTGTTAAAAACACCAGACAGAGTGCTGCCATTATTCGCGATTGTCGCAGGTTACCCAGATCAGCATACAGATATAAAACCAAGAGTACCTTTCCATCATGTATATCATGAAAATGAGTATGAACAAGACTTGGACAAATACAAACAAGAGCTGGTGGAATACAACGACATCATTTCAGCTTATTATAAAGAAAGAACAAACAATGAAAGAAGCGATACATGGACTGCCCAAATGATAGGCATGCTAGATAAAAAATCCCGCCTGTACATGAAGGAATTCGTGGAAGGTAAAAAATTTGATTTGAAATAAAGATAAAAAAGGAATTCTTAGCCCGAGAATTCCTTTTTTTACGGGCATTTCTTCCCGTTAATATATGAGTCAAAGCTAGGCTTTAAAAACAAACCTTTCTTTTTAAGCATGTTCATTCTCCTGCCTGCATAGATTATATTAATCGTCTCTGATAAAGTGACAGGGGAGGTCCATATGAGTATATTAAAAAAAATCGAGATGTATAGACAGGAAGAAGACTTGCTTAAGTGGGAAGGAACATTTGCTGAGTATTTGGAGATCTTAAAGGAAAAGCCATGGGTAGCTCAATCAGCGCATTCACGTGTATACAATATGATCAAGGACGCTGGCATTGATGAAGTAAATGGGAAAAAGGAATATAAATTTTTCTCGAATCAGCTATTTGGTTTAGAGGATTCATTAGAAAGCTTAGTAGAAGAGTATTTCCATCCTGCGGCAAAACGTCTAGATGTCCGAAAACGGATTTTGCTGCTTATGGGGCCAGTCAGCGGCGGTAAATCAACACTTGTAACCATGCTGAAAAGAGGATTAGAAGAATATACGTACACAGACAGGGGAGCTGTATATGCAATTAAAGGCTGCCCAATGCATGAAGACCCTCTTCATATGATTCCGCATAATTTACGCAAAGACTTTTATGACGAATATGGAGTTCGCATTGAGGGGAATTTATCTCCATTGAATTTGATGAGACTGCAAGAAGAATATAATGGAAGAATTGAAGATGTTTTAGTGGAACGGGTTTTCTTCTCTGAAGATAAACGTACTGGTATCGGTACATTTAGCCCGTCTGACCCGAAATCTCAGGATATCGCTGATTTGACAGGCAGCATTGATTTTTCCACAATTGCCGAATATGGATCTGAATCTGATCCGCGCGCCTATCGCTTTGATGGAGAATTGAACAAAGCGAACAGAGGGATGATGGAGTTCCAGGAAATGCTTAAATGTGATGAGAAATTCCTATGGCATTTGCTTTCTTTAACACAAGAAGGAAATTTCAAAGCAGGCCGTTTTGCCCTTATTTCAGCTGATGAGCTGATTGTGGCACATACGAATGAAACGGAATACCGTTCCTTTATTGCCAACAAGAAAAATGAAGCATTGCATTCACGTATCATTGTAATGCCAGTGCCATATAACTTGAAGGCGTCTGAGGAAGAAAGAATTTACGAAAAAATGATTAGAGAAAGTGATGTTTCAGATGTCCATATTGCTCCACATACATTAAAAATCGCGGCAATCTTCACGATATTGACTCGCTTGAAGGAACCGAAGAAAGGCGATATTGATCTTGTAAAGAAAATGCGCCTGTATGATGGTGAAAGTGTGGAGGGCTTCAGCTCCGCGGACATTAAAGAATTGAAAAATGAATACGGCGATGAAGGCATGAGCGGGATTGATCCACGATATGTAATCAACCGGATTTCATCAACAATCATTCGCAAGGACATCACAACGATCAATGCTTTAGATGTGCTTCGTTCCTTGAAGGACGGCTTGGATCAGCATTCATCAATTACGAATGAATTGCGTGAAAAGTACTTGAACTGCATCTCCCTTGCCCGCAAGGAATATGATGAAATCGCGAAAAAAGAAGTACAAAAGGCGTTTGTTTACTCTTATGAGGAATCAGCTAAAACGCTTATGGATAATTACTTGGATAATGTGGAGGCATATTGCAACAAGAATAAACTTCGTGATCCGCTTACAGGGGAAGAAATCAATCCTGATGAAAAACTAATGCGTTCAATTGAGGAACAAATCGGGATCTCTGAAAATGCGAAAAAATCATTCCGTGAAGAAATTCTTATCCGCATTTCTGCATATGCCCGCAAAGGGAAAAGATTTGACTATAATTCTCATGACCGTTTGAGAGAAGCAATTCAAAAGAAATTATTTGCTGACTTGAAGGATGTCGTTAAAATTACGACTTCCACTAAAACACCTGATGAGCAGCAGCTGAAAAAAGTGAATGAAGTTATTGCACGCCTGATTGATGAGCATGGCTACAATTCTACATCTGCTAATGATTTGCTGCGCTATGTCGGAAGTCTATTAAATCGCTGATGATGATGAAGGAGAAGGAACGGGCAATGGACTTGTCTGTTCCTTCTTTTATCCATATAGAAAAAAGTTATATTGTCATTCGACCAAATTAGAGAATTATCTAAATTATTAGTAAATTATTTAAGCGTCATGCATATGATAGAGTAATCACTAATTTTTTGGAAGATGGTGCCCGAATTAGTTTATGCATGAAACCAGAAAATGGTGCTGAAAAAATTTATTTTTAGGAGGGGTAAGGATGACAAAACATGAAAATAATCACCAGTTTGTAATTTCCCAAGAAGATTGGTCCCTCCATCGTAAAGGCCATGACGACCAGCAAAGACACCAGGAAAAAGTGCAGGAGGCTATCAAAAATAATCTGCCCGACTTAATTACGGAAGAAAACATCGTGATGTCTAATGGAAGAGAAGTAGTGAAAATACCAATACGTTCTTTAGATGAATATAAAATCCGCTATAATTATGATAAAAATAAACATGTTGGGCAAGGAAACGGAGACAGCCAAGTTGGCGATGTTGTGGCTCGCGATGGAAATGGCGGCCAAAAGGGACCTGGCAAAGGCCAAGGAGCCGGCGATCAGGCAGGAGAAGATTACTTTGAAGCTGAAGTGTCCTTAATGGAGCTTGAGGAAGCACTCTTTAAGCAATTAGAGCTGCCTAACCTAAAGCGAAAAGAGCAGGATCAGATTGTTGTCGAAAACATTGAATTTAACGATATTAGGAAAACAGGGCTGATGGGGAATATTGATAAAAAACGGACGATGATGTCTGCCTTTAAACGGAATGCAATGAACAACAAGCCAGGCTTTTATCCAATATACCCTGAAGACTTAAAGTTTAAGACATGGAATGAAGTTACAAAGCCAGAATCAAAGGCAGTTGTCCTTGCAATGATGGATACGAGCGGCTCGATGGGACTTTGGGAAAAATATATGGCGAGAAGCTTTTTCTTCTGGATGACAAGATTTCTCCGCACAAAATATGAGACGGTGGAAATTGAATTTATCGCCCATCATACAGAAGCAAAAGTTGTAACAGAAGAGGACTTCTTCTCTAAAGGAGAAAGCGGTGGTACTATTTGTTCTTCTGTATACAGGAAGGCCCTTGAATTGATTAATGATAAGTATGATCCAGGCAGATTTAACATTTATCCATTCCACTTCTCAGACGGCGACAACCTCACATCCGACAATGCCCGCTGTGTCAAGCTTGTCGAAGAATTGATGGAAGTCTCCAATATGTTTGGATATGGAGAGGTGAATCAATACAATCGCCACAGCACGTTGATGTCCGCCTACAAAAATATCTCAAACGAGAAGTTTCGTCATTACTTGCTGCGACAAAAGGCAGATGTCTTCAATGCGATGACGAGCTTTTTCCGCAAAGAAGAATCTGGAAAGATGTATGCGTAATGGATTAACACAGCTCTTTTTGGGAGCTGTGTTTTTTGCTGTAAATGTAGCAGAAATAAAAAATCTGCAACCATACCTTTTCAGCATCGTCTAAAGTTTGAAAGGGTGTAAAGAATGTTAGAGAAAAATAATAAAGATAATCTGGATGGGAAACATTCCAGCAGGGGGGAAATAATCGAGTGGTTAATGAACGAATATGGTCAAAGTGTCGTTAGGTTAGCATTCACCTTTGTGAAAAAGCAACAAATCGCTGAGGATATCGCACAGGAGGTATTCATTAAATGCTATCAGAACCTGGATACTTTTCGAAAGGAATCTTCCTATAAAACTTGGATTTATCGTATTACAGTGAATTTATGCAAGGACCGGTTACGAAGTTGGAGTTTTAGAAACATAGTGTTAACAGAACTGCTTTCAAAAAGTTCGATCACTAATCATACTCCAGAATCAGAAATACTGCATGTGGAAAACAGGCAGGAATTATCAACGAAGGTATTATCACTGCCAATTAAGTACCGTGAAGTTATTATTCTATATTATTATGAAGAGTTTTCCTACAATCAAATATCAGAATTGCTTGGTATTAGCATACAGACAATAAAATCGCGATTACATAGGGGACGGCTTTCTTTAAAGAAAATGATAGGTGAAGGAGGAAAAATCGATGGATAAAATGTTAAAGGATTTAAAAGAAACGATGGATAACACAGTCTTGAAAGAATTAGACTTTACTGAAATAAATAAGTCTAAAGTAAGGAAAAAAATCTCCAACGCTAACTTTGCAAAAGCAAAAAATACGAGGAGTCTATATCCGCGAATTTTGAGTCTTAGTTTTACTTGCATTTTTCTAATAGGTATAAGTTATTTTATGATACATACACTTAACCAAAGTGAAGAACCTATATCCAGCCACAGTGATAAAAATAATGTTGGTAAAAATAATTCCATTATTACTCCTCCTCATCAAGATGAAAATTATGAAGATATGAAAAAAGAAGATATATTAAGTAAACTTTTAAATACAGTAGATAATTTTCAAACGGCTTCCGGTGCATATGAGATGTTTGATAGATATTATGACGGTTCAACTAGTAACAATAACGTGGAATATAAGTTTAGTCTAAAAGCAGAAATTGGTGGATATGAAAAAATATTTAATATTCCTGATGAGTTTATAACAGATGATCCAATTACAACGAACGAAATCTTTTTTAATGACGAAACCATTTGGAATATAGATAATGATCGGAACACATACAGTACAAGTAATTATGAAGTGACACCAAAGAGGGAGACAGTTGAGCCGAAAGATGTATTTTCGATTCCAATAAATAAGCTATATGATTCTGAAGAGAAATTTAGAGAAATTCCAGCAATAGGAGATGTATCTCTGTTTCCATACGAGATGGCAGCGGAATATTTAAGATCTAGTAATGTTTGGGAAATTGAGAGGCAAAATGAAGAGCTGCTTGGTCATAATACGATTGTTTTGCATGGAGAAATAAATGAGGCTAATAAAAATATTATGCAGCCAGATAAAAAGAGCTTTCGATTTTGGGTGGATAAAGATACAGGAATCTTAGTAATGTATGAATTTTACGATGAAGAAGGACAATTGATCAGTTATCTTCATCCGAAAGAATTATCAGTAAATGTAACAATTGATGCAAAAGAGTTTCTACCTAAGTTAGAAAATTATAATTCTATGCAACATTATTCGGATATTCAATATGAGGACCCTAAAGAAAAAGATATTAGTATTGTAGAGAGTGCTGATACCAATGTGGAAGAGGTTGAGTCCGTTTTAGTCACTTTGCGGTCAGAGGTGCCTTTTCTGTATGAATTTACGAGTTCAGATGTAAAGATTTTCTCAGCAAGTTTGGAAAGATATAAAGAATTTAATCAAGCGTATTTAACTTACAGTTATAAAAAAGTAGGAAATGACCTTGGCTCTGGATCGCAAGTGCTATATGTAAGAGCATATCCTGAAGAATCAGTTGTAAGTTCATTAAATGATTTTAATACAGAGAAGGGCAATAAAATCGATTCGTTTACTTTGAACGAGATTAAATGGGAAGTGTATGAAATTAAAGATTCTAAAGAGGCGCATTTTATAGGCGTGTCGGGAGATTATGAATACGAAATGATCACTCAGGATGTTTCTGTTGCGGATGCAAAGCGTTTACTGAAAACTTTCAAAAAGAGTGCACCAAATGAATAGATGATTTAAAAAGCTAATAAGACTTGGAGGATAATAGAGTTGGATATCGAAATAAAGACCTTTACGGAAAGAAAAATCAAACCGATTGATGTTTTGAGCCTGTATAACGAAACAGGCTGGCTGCAAGGAAGACTGGATTTAGATATGGAAGAGATATTAAACAAAGTGCCATCAGTTGGTGCTTGGAAGGGTGATACGCTTATTGGCTACGCTAGAGCAGTCTCAGATGGGCATTATAAAGCATATATTGAGGATGTAGTTATACATCGTTTATATATGAAAAAAAGTATTGGGATCAAGTTGGTTTCAAAACTATTGGACGAGCTTTCATGCAATCAGTTTATCTTGCGAAAAAGATTAACTGCCTTTTTATAAATAAACGGTTTTAAACTAGGCACCTAATACTAGTGCCTAGTTTTTTTAAAAACACAAATTAAACTACATTAGGATATTTAGCCATTAACCCTTGCAAAGCAATATCTGGATAACCGACTAAATAATAGTCCTCATGATTATGATGAACAGTTGTTTTTACCCATTGGTTTTGAATGAAAGCTTCAATGTCGTCATCTGTTGTGAAATATTCTCCATTAGGAAGTGCGTATCTGCCTTGTTCATTCTTCGATAATTCTGCATACATAAATATCACATCCTTTTTGCTATCAGCATTAACAATTTATTCGCTTCATAAACTAACAGTAACGGCGGGTTATTAACATGATGAAAAGTGGTGATACAGTGATTTTTTATACTAAAAACGGTGAATTCAACAAATATAGACAGCTGCTAACGATAATTGATTCTACACCAAGAAAACAATCCACAATGTTAATAGGAATAGACGGTTGTGGAGGATCAGGAAAAACTACCTTTGCAAACTTGATGAAGGAAGCTTGTTCGTCTGTAACAGTTGTACATATGGATGATTTTTATTTACCATCCTCACAAATAATCAAAGCACAACCTGCTAATAAGCCAATTGGTGCCGACTTTGATTGGAAACGTGTATTAATTAATATCCTTATACCTGTTAGTCGAAACATAGAAGGAGCTTATCAACGATACGACTGGGAGACAGATAGTTTGGCAGAGTGGCATAACGTGCCCGTCGGTGGCATTGTCATCATAGAGGGAGTTTATTCCATTCGCAAGGAACTAGCCAATATATATGATTTAACTATCTGGGTTGATTGTCCCCGTGAAATCAGGTTAAGACGAGGACTTAATAGAGATGGTGAAGAGGCTAGACAGTTATGGGAGAATAATTGGATGGTTGCAGAAGATTTATATGTTAAGCACCATCAGCCGATGGAAAGAGCGGAGATTGTGGTTAAGGGTTTTAAGTAAATAACAGTAATGCAGACAAGCATGCTAACGCTATGTAAATATTGCAAAAGAACCTTAGTGAAAAATCACCAAGGTCTTTTTTGCTATGAAAGGCTATTACTTCTGTTTGCCTGTTTTAGCTGCTTCTGTATTCGGAACAGACTGTGGAGAATGGGAATTTGCAGTACCTCCATTTGGCGGCCCATATGTATGAGCTTTATCAGTGATTTTAGCACCTTCAGAGAAATCATCCTTTGTTTTCATTTCTTTCACCTCCGTTTTTATTATGTGATTTCCTCCTTAGATTATTAATTGGATTTATATTCCGCATGATAAGAGTTTGCTCCTGCGTGAACTGATAATAAGGTGTCAGCATAACCCACCAGCCTGTTGATTACTTCGTCTGCGATTGCATACACAAGTGGGTGAAGCTCATTGTTAAAGAGTTTATCATCATCAAAAATAATAGTTGTATTAATAAATATTTCTTTATTTCCGTATAAGTTATAATGAATAATGGCTTTTCCTGCAGCTCCGCCAGTATTAGGATCAGCATAGTTTTTCATAAATAAATACCATTCTTCAGCAGTAGCAGAGCGGAAGTTTTTCGTGAACTTTAAGGAGTCTAGTTCCTCCTCTATTTCTTTTTTCAAGTGCAGGTCTACGACCGTATTTTCTTCTTTCATTTATAATCCCCCTTCTTACAGACCTTCAAAATGTTTCCCCTCATAGTTTGATCATTAACTTTCGACTTTAGTATGGATGGTTTGTACAAAGGGAGTCATAATTTAATTGAAGGAATATATTGACAAAACATTATTTGTATTATAATATTATCTTGAATTCGAGATAATATAAAAATGTAACCAAATAAGAATACTTTATTTTTTGTATTTTATCTTGAATTCAAGATAAATGTTAAACTAACATTAATACATCAAATCTGGAGGTTAAAAAAATGCGAGAAACTTTGAATAGAATAAATGAATTAGCTAAAATCTCTAAAACAAGGAATTTAACACAAGAAGAAACAAACGAACGCCAAGGACTTATTAATGAATACATTAAAACGTTTCGTGGCTCTATGGACAGCATTCTTTTAAATACAACGATTATAGATCCATTAGGAAATGATGTAACACCAGAAAAATTAAAAGAAGTGCAAGCACAAAACAAAGTGGCAATCAGTAATGAGCAGACAATTGGCAGAATATATTCAAACTAAAGTAAACAGCTGCCAGCAGGCAGCTGTTTTATTAGTGGTATCTATATTAACATTTTTTTAGTTTATAATTTTACATTCTTGCCGCTAATATTGATAACAATTTCTTCTTGTTTTTGTTTGGTTCTCTCCAGTTTAGGTGGACCAATTTCAACAGCCTCTTTAATAGGACTTAAAACATCTTCTATTTTTTCAGCATTAACTCCATAGGATAGTTCATAAACCTCTGGCGGGGTAAGCCGTAACATATTTGATCCTAATGCTGTTTCAAATTGGTCATTGTTAAAGAAGAGATGCATATGCAAATTTTCAGAAGCTGCAGTAATCCAATGCCACCAGCCCATTGGAATAAACACAACCTGACCTGGTTTAGCATTATAGGTATGGAGTTTATTAGTATCTGGATCAACAATGGAAATTTGTGCTTCACCAGAAATGATAACATCCAGCTCCCAAGCATTTGGATGCCAATGTGGTTCGCGAATATTTCCCTTTGAAAGATAAACATCTGCAAAAGCACCGCCAACCATAGCAGGCAGCTGGGTGGAAGTTACTTTATAAATAATATTATCTTGGTTTTTTTCGTACTCCACATTATTTTTTGAATCAAAAAAGAGATTAGGAGTTCCGCTTGTTTTCTTAATATTTGTATTATCAGGGACAAGTCCTGACTTTCCCATTTCTACTACCTCCTCTGCAAAAAAAGGCTACTGTAAAGATATGTGCAGTGAAGATAAATGGTGATTGTCCGAATTAAAAAAACAGAAACAAACCAAACGCCTATTGAAATCCGTTATAATAAGGTTTAAAGGGAGGTGCTTACATATGGATAATCATAAAAAATTATCTAGTACTTCATCCACTCATGCAAAGCCTGTTATTGGGAAGGCGATTCTTTGCATGGGGCGAAACATTTAATTATATCGCTTAACACGCTTTTCTAATATTATGGCTTTGCACCTTATTTTTTCAATATCAATAAGGGGTGGAGCACAAATGAAATATACGAATGCGAACAAAGTTTTACCTGAAAAGCTTCTCTTAGAGATCCAAAAATATGTTCAGGGGGAAACATTATATATACCTAAACAGGAAACTGAGTATCAAAAATGGGGAAGTTCAAGCGGAGGAAGGCAACATTTTGACCGCCGCAATGCTGAAATAAAAAACTCGTTTAGGAATGGCAGCAGTATTGCTCAACTGGCCGAGGCATATTATCTTTCCACTGAAACGATTAAGAAAATTGTTTACTCAAATAAACGGCACTGATGTTTTTCATCAGTGTTTTTTTATGTAACAAATGCTTCTAAGTTATTCTTTCCATTTTAGAATTCTGCTTTTTTCTATAAAATAAACAAAAGAAATGGAGTGAACATAAATGGAACCGTTTATTAATAATGAACAGCTGAACTTTATAAAAAACCAGGTTGCTTTAATTAATGACAGTATGAAAAAAAATGTCCCAGCAAAGGTTTTAGCTGCTGTAGTTGATGTAGCCAACAGCAAAATTCACAGCCTTTTTCCGAGTGCTTCATTAGAACAACAAAGCATGCTTAATCTTTCCAAATTAAAGACAGACAAAGAGTTTGACCGATATATTGAGCAGCTTTCAGCCTGCTTATTAGCATTTCCAACTGTGCAAGAGCAGGAGCTGAAAAAAATGTTTCCAAAGCAGAAAAAGTTAAAGCTGCCTGATTTATCTAAAATAGACTATAGCCGACTAACATATTTAAGCTGGAATGATTTACGATCGAATAAAAAATTTATTGTTTATGAGTTAGATGGAAAGCTGGTCGGTATAGAAGGAAGATTTATACCAACTAATAAAAAAAATCTTTGCTCCTTTTGTAATTGTTTTGGGGAGATTTCCTACTTCTCTACTATCACTAAAGCCAAAAAATCTAAAAATCCAGATTACTACAAGGCTATTGGTAATTTTGTTTGCACAGACAGCATGGTTTGCAATCAAAAAATCACAAGTACCGAATACTTGACCACTTTCCTTCACGAATCGTTAAGAGCATAAAAACAGTAAATATATTTATGGGAAAATAGTTTATGCTCAGCTCCTTCCGGTTATATCAAATATATAAGACAGGATGAGGGAGGAGGAGTAAACATGGCTTCAGAAAAATTAGCAGTACATGAAACGCTAGAATTACATGAAGTGCTTACTTTGAAACAAAGCTGTCTCGTGAAATCTTATGCATTGCAATCCCTTGTGGAGGATGACACCTTAAAAATGATTTTGAGCAATGATGTGTCCAGTTCTGAGAAAGCAATTAAGGAGCTGCAAGCTATCTTATCAAAATAAAGGGAAGGTGATTAGAATGGGTATAGTTGATAAATTAAAAACTGCAGGAAAAATGCGTGATGAATTGATTGCAACAGAGCTGCTGGTTTCAGCTAAATCAACTGTCAGAACGTATGCCGTGGCCTTAACAGAAACTGCTTCGCCGGAAGTACGGGAAGTATTAAAAAAGCAGCTAGATGAAGCAATTGATAACCATGCGAAGATTGCCAATTATATGATGAAAAATGGTATGTATTATGCCCATGATGTAAATAAACAGCTTGAGCATGATAAAGAAAAAATAGAAAAATCACTGGAACTAGTGAATTAAAAATATGGAAAGACCCATGACTGCATTGGAGCAGACATGGGTCTTTTTAATTGTTTAAATTGATTGCTGTATATGGATAAATGTAGAAATATGTCGAAGATTATATCTATCCTAAAAATATCAAGAGGGACCGAGCTGTCGTCCAAAATGAAATCATAAGTTCCTTCAGGCAGTTCCTCGCCAACCATATAGTGTATAAATCCTATCTCCCATTGTAAGTTTAATTGGAACTTCTATTCCTGCCTTTGTTTTTTGGTCCCACTGTATTGATTCAATCGGTTCACCGTCTGCATTGCGAATATCTAACAAGATTGATGTAGAGAATAATCAGAGAGAGGATACTCCTGTTACATTAAAAAAGGTAGATGAAGAATCTACCAATTGAAGCTGAATTTTAAAGCCTCTGATGACGAAAATCATCAGAGGCCTTTTTGAATGGAGTATTATTCATATTGTAAAATCCTTTATTTCTCTTTAGAAACTCACTACACATGGAGAAGTAAGGTCTATTACTTCTTTACTGTAACCAAAAAGAAACAAGGACAAAAACAAGCATAGCTGCTAGAAAGGAGCCGAGCAAATAGCCAGCATACCGAACAGGCTTTGGAAACGTGCTTACATCATAATCTTTCACAGGAAAACGATCACCAATAGCTCTCTGTGCTTCCTTTAATTCATAAGGAACAAATATCTCATCGTTATTAACAGTATTAATATAGTTTGTTTCATCCATTTGTGTCTCATGGATTTGTTTCATCTTATTGCCTCCATTCTAAATAAGGAAATGGAAATAACTGTGCCTTAATTGTGACAGAAAATCTATATTATAGCAATTATCTTCCTTCTAAGGGTGTATTTAGGTGGAGATTGGGGATGTTAAAGACAAAAAGTATAATTGCAGGTGGTATAGATGAAGCTTGAGCAACAGCAGATGGTTGATAAAATGAGGGAAATGACAAACAAGGCGGATGCATTTCATACAGAGTACTGGAGTAAGTTCGCTGATTTTCAGGATTGGCATTTTTGGCTGAATATTGTCTTTTTAGTAGGACCGCTTATTGTATTGCTCATATGGCTTGATCGGCAATGGATTTTTCAAATTTTATTTTTTGGTTTTGCGATACATGCTATGATGAACTATTTAGATTCTATTGCAGTTGTAAAGGGCCTCGTGACTCACCCTTATCCGCTGATGCCATTGATGAATATTAACTTGTCTATCAACACTTCCTTTATTCCCGTCACATTTATGCTGACATATCAATATTGTATAAACAGAAAGAAAAATTTGTATATTGGCGGATTATTCGCAAGCATTGGGACAGGCATTGTGCTTGGTGGCTTTGCTCAGGCAATTGATTATCTTCAGATGTATAAGTGGATGAATATTTGGTTTGTATTTGTATTTGATTATTTACAGTTTGTCACAGCTGTATTGCTGGTAAAGTTTTTTCAGTACTTGCGTGATAAAAAGAAAAAGAAAAGCTACCGCTTTTGAATTTCCTTATTTATCCACATAAATGTGAAATTTTCGTATACATTAAAAAAGAACAGTTAAGACAAGGCTATGCCTGCACTATAATAAGGGTATAGAGGTAGAAAGCTGTCTTGCATAATTCTGTAAGCTATTTGAAAGGAGTTAAAGAGAAGAAATTGAAGCAATTATATAAATGGATTTATATTGTATTAGGTACCATTTTTTTAGGGATTGGCCTTGTCGGCATCTTTCTCCCTTTACTTCCGACAACTCCATTTCTGCTGTTGACTTCCTTTTTCTATACACGAAGCTCAGAACGGCTTAACGCCTATTTCCGCTCAACAAGATTTTATGAGGAATATGTAAAAGGGTTTAAAAAAGGTGAGTTGACGAAGAAACAAAAAATAAAAATACTGGTCACCTGCTATATCTGTATTGGGATAAGTGCTTATTTCGCTCCGCATATGTATATGCGCATTATTCTCGGCTGCATTGCAATTGTCCAATTAATCTCTATGTTCATTATTAAAACTAAGACAGTTGAACCGAAGGATATCATCATAAAAAAATAGATGTTAAGAGCTGAGAAGAGTAAGATTCCAGCTCTTTTTTGTTTTAACAATAATCGTATGGGAATAAATAGAAATAAATACTTGTAAAAAAGGGGAGATAATAATGGCTGTAATTACCCATATCGGCCTAGCTGTAACAGATTTAGATAAAGCGATTGATTGGTATGAAAAGGTTCTAAATTTTAAGCTGATTGCCGGTCCGTATTCCTTTCAGCAGGAGAAAGAGGATGCTTATAATATGACAAATGACTTGCTCGGAAACCATATAAAAAAAATGCGCAATGCTCATTTAATAGGAGAAAACCAAGTTGGGATAGAACTGTTTGAGTTCCAGGTGCCGAAAACAATAAAAAGGGAAAGAGATATTCAGGAAGCTGGCTTTTTTCACCTTTGTATTATTGCTGATAATGTAAAGGAAAAGGCTGCTGAAATACAAAAGAGCGGCGGAAAGATCAGGAGCAGTATGTGGAATACTTGGGCAGGCAAGCCGTATTATTTAGTTTATTGTGAAGATCCATTTGGGAATATTATTGAACTTTATTCCTATAGTACGGAATTGATGTATGGTAACAAAGATTAGATATTTAGTGGATTATACAATAAACTAATAGTACAAGAATTTCTAAGGCGATATCTTTTGAGGTGAAAAAATGGGGAATATTTGGGCTCCTGAGGTTGTGGTTGAAAAAGAGCTGGCAATTGCTTTAATTAATAAACAGTTTCCTGAGTTATCTATCCAAAGCATTAAGGAAATAGGTGAAGGCTTCGACAATACGATATATGCAGTGAATGACATATATGTCTTTCGATTTCCACGCAGGGAAATCGCGGGAGAGCTAATGGAAACAGAGGCTGTCCTGCTGCCAAAAATACAGCAATTATTGCCGATAAAAATACCAGTTCCGGTTTTTTTCGGACAAAAGTCGCAAGACTACAGATGGTCCTTCTTAGGTTACAGCTATCTTGAGGGCAAAATGCCGCATAAATTAACACAGGAAAACCGAACTAAGCTCATCGGAACACTAGCAGCGTTTTTAAAGGCACTACATTCTATTTCTATCAAGGATTTAAAGGGAGTGCCAGTTCCATATGATAAACTGGGCCGTCTGGACATAGGGAAACGGAAAGCTGGAATGATGGAAAAACTCGAGGCTTTGTGTCTGCTTGATAACAGTCAAGTTTTTGAAAAGGCGAGAGACTATTGCCAAGGAATAGAGCATATTGAAGTCCCATGTGAGCATGTGCTAGTGCATGGTGATCTACATTTAGGTAATATGCTTGTAAACGAAGGTAAGGAGCTGACAGCCATTATCGATTGGGGCGATGTCCATATTGGCCACAGGGCAGTTGACTTAGCGATTGTTTACAGTCTTATACCAGCAGAAGAAAGGGAGGCTTTTTATGCTGTCTATGGCAAAACAGACAGTGTCACATTGGAGCTTGCCAGATTTAAGGCTGTGTATACACTTGTGTTACTGCTCGCATATGCTTTAGATAAGAAGGAACTATTATTATATGAAGAAGCAAAAACAAGCCTTGCTATCGCATTGAGCTCATCCTAAAACCTTGCCTTATTTGACTGGTAACGCAGAAATATTATATAATTAAGCTAATAATTGAATGAAAGTAACCTTTTGTCAAAAGGGGAGTAACTGTACAATAAAGTCGTCAATACAGGTCAGCAGACCTCGGCTTTATTGGCAACATATGTTGTTTGTGAGACCTTTGCCATTTATTTGGTGAGGTCTTTTTGCTGTGCCTTTTTAACTGCTCCAAACAAAACGATGGTTAGGGAAGGAGGCGGGTCTGCATGTCGACGCTAAAAAAACTTATGAAAAATTATCTCCAAAAAGAAGGAGTGAAAATTCTTAAGAAAAAAGGCTTACCTTTGTTAAAGAAAGAATGGGAAAAAAGAAAAGGAAAAAAATAAGGAGTGATTTTTATGAAAAAATTATTGCTGGCTCTCCCGATCATGCTGTTGGTAGCAGCAGGATGCTCACCAGTGGAAGAGACGAAAAATACTATTAATTATGTTAATGAAGCAACAGAGTATGCTAATGAAGCAGCGGCGTTCGCAGAAGACCTTCCGGCTAAGGCACAGGAAGCAGTTACAAATCCGGAAACAGTTGAACAGCTGGAAAGCACATTAACTGATTTTGAAAAACAAATCAGTGAGTTCAATCAAGTGGAAGTGCCGCAAGTGATGGAAGATTTGCATGGACAAATTAGTGAGCAAAATGAAAAAATCCAAACTCAAATTGAAGAATATACAAAAGCAATTGAAGATGGTACCTTCCAGCCAGAATTCCTTCAGAATAGCGAGTTGCTAAACTCGCTGCAGGATATACAAAATATTTATGAAAATATCCAAAAGCTTGGTAATGAATAAACTGAAAGAGGTGCAGTCGAGCGACTGCACCTCTTCTTCTTTTTTGTTAGAGAGAAAAGGATAAATATTTTGAGGGATAAAGAGGGAACTCCAACTTCTTCTGAGGGCTATTGTTTTTTTTCTTCCTGCATAAACGACCAAAAGCGGTATAGTTGGCCGGCCACTTTTGCTGGTTCTTCCTGAAGTGCTTTATGGAGGGCAGGGTGTCTTTGAATGGCGGTAATTATATTATAATCTTCTACAGCTACTGCCAAGCGGTTATCGCTGCCGTATCGCGAAGCTGTTTCCATAACGGCAGATCTTCCTAGAAGGTAATCTGTGCTGACATCAAAAAAATCAGCGAGTTTTTGGAGTGTCTCTGTGTCTGGTTTGCGATTGCCGGTCTCGTATCCAGAAATGGACACTTTTGTCACGTTCATTGCATCCCCTAAAGTTTGCTGTGATATATTAGCCGATTTTCTTAAAGCTCTTAATCTTTCAGAAAAACTCAAATTATTCTCCCCTCCATTTCCATATGATGGTTCTATTATAAGTTAACTTATTGCTAACAGTAAATGTTCAAAAATAAGTTAACTAAAAAGATAGTAAAAGATTGAAGTTAACCTTAGGTTTACGTATAATAGAGATAAAGATAACGGTTTCGACTAAGAAAGAGGTGAGAGGGTTGACTAGACTTAAATTGCGGTATGTTAGAAAGGAGCATGGCTATACTTATCAGCAAATGGCCAGCAAACTAGGCATCACGAAGTCCTACTATTGGCAAATAGAGAATGGCAAAAGAGGTTTATCGTATGAGAATGCGATAAGAATAGCTAAAATATTTCATAGAAAACCAGATGACATATTTCTTCCAGAGAACAATCATGTAAGCCGTCTAGCAAGTGATGACTAAAGCTTATGACAGGTTAGTAGACTTTCTTTGGTGGAAATATGTTTTTTTTATTTATCGAGCTCGTTTATTTTATTATTGCATGAATCTGTGCATTTTTGAACCATTTACTTGCATAATATCATCATTAAATAGCCACCTTTCCTCTTCTTATCACAATTTTCCGAATGGGATTGATTTTCTCTCTTTACTGTGTAAAAGTATAGAGTATAAATAGAGGAGGACGGTTCGTAAACATGAATAATAAGAAGATTAGTTTCATTGGCAGCGGCAAAATGGCGCAGGCTATTTTTGGCGGTATGCTAAAGTCAGGATTTACAAGACATGAGGATTTAATTGCAAGTGCAAAAACGGCTGCTACGTCGGAAATGATATCTAAACAATATGAGATCAAAACAACAATTGATAATAAGATTGCAGCATCGTATGGAGATATTGTCGTTCTTGCGGTGAAGCCATATTTATATACAGAGGTATTACAGGAAATCAAGGAATCTATACAGGAGAATGCTATCATCGTGACGATTGCAGCTGGTGTTGATCTTGCTTATATGGAAGAGCAATTATCAAGTGAAAGCAAGATTATTAGAACAATGCCAAACACACCATCTCTTGTAGGAGAAGGAATGAGTGTTGTTTGCCCGAATGGCAATGTCACGGAAGAAGAAGTACAGTATATTGTTGACTTGTTCTCTTCCTTCGGCAAGGTAGAGGTAATGGAGGAGCGCTTGATGGATGCTATTCCAGCTATTAGCGGTTCATCGCCAGCATATGCCTTCCTTTTTATTGAAGCATTGGCAGACGGCGGTGTCAGAAGCGGAATTCCGCGAGATACATCCTACAAGCTCGCGGCCCAGGCATTATTAGGGGCTGCAAAAATGGTGCTGGAAACAGGCAAGCATCCTGGCATCTTGAAAGATGAGGTATGCACACCTGGGGGAACAACCATTGAAGCGATAGCTACGCTAGAGCAAATGCAGTTCAGGGGAGCAGTTATGGCTGCAATGGACAGATGCACCGAAAAAAATAAAGAATTGCAGAAAAAATAAATGTCAGGTCGTTCGGAATAGGTAATATGTTGTTCTTCTGTACGAACATTTAATTAGAAATGCCAAGGTGTTGAGTCTTTACTAACTTCTTGGCATTTTTTTGTATAAAAAATAGGTCATTATTCCTTAATATTTTCCATATTTCAGCCTTTAAAGTTAGAATCTCATTCTGTATAATAAACATTAATCATTATCAACAATACCAATATTACTAGCTTATTTATGAACATAATAGACCATTTGGACCGCGAAGAAAAACAGCTTTTATTTGGGCACTTAAGCTGTTTGGAGCGATTAGTGCAACCGGCCTTTATTCATGAGTTGGGCTGGTTTTTTTTTGCTTTTGAGGGGAAAGCTAACCAGATAAAAATATAGAGATAACAGGAGAATGCGTAAGGGAATATTTTTAAAGAGGTGTGGCAAATGATTTTTGATAAATACAAAGGAATATTACTTAAGAAAATGAAGGATCAGCTTACAAGCTGGTTTGATAATAACGAGATAACATTGATTGAAAACAGAGATGTATACAGGTTTTTGCATTCAATCAAAGGGACGTCTGGCACGTTGGAGCTTGATATGCTTTACGGTATTGCTTCAGAGCTGTTGGCAAAGGTAGAGAATAGAAAAGACTCATGGTCCATTCAGGAACTAAGGGATTTTTTGAGCGGGCTGATGGAAATCAGTTATGAATATGAGCATTTCCATGAAGAAATTGGCAAGCCTCCTGCTTTACGTGAAGGGGACGCACCGCTTATTCAAATTATTGATGATGATATTTCTTTGCTTATTTTCCTGAAGGATAAGCTCGAAAGCAAGGGCTGGATGGTTATTGCAAACACGACAGCGGATAAGGCAATTGAGCAGTATTATAATATGCATCCTGATTGCATCATCATTGATATCAACCTTCAGGATCAATCTGGTTACGATGTGCTCAGTGTTATCCAAAATCATACAAACCGGGCATTTATTCCGAAAATTATGTGCAGCATTAAAACAGACAGAGACTCAAGAATTGAAGCATATAGAAATGGCGCAGATGATTTCATGGAAAAACCGATTGATGTGGAAGAATTTTTAATTCGTGTGGAACGCCATCTCGAAAGGAAAAAGATATTTGATCAATCGGTTTTGATAGACGAATTAACCCAAGTTTATAACCGCAAATTTCTTAAAGATTCGTACAATCGTTTTATCAGTGATATGGGAAGGCTGAATGCAAATGGAACAATCGCTGTGATTGATATCGATTATTTTAAACGAGTTAATGATACATACGGGCATATTGTCGGTGACAAGGTGCTGATGGAGTTCGCTCAATTTCTGAAAAAGAGTATTAGAAGTACAGATACACTGTTCCGTTATGGCGGGGAGGAATTTGTTATTCTGTTCCAGAGAGCGACAGAGACGGAAATAAAAGACGTATTGGAGCGCATGCTTGATAAGTTCTCACAAGTTGAATTTACAGACGGAGAGAAAACCTTTAGTCTCACATTTTCAGCAGGAGTGTATCGAATTGAAAATACAGAGATTGGTTTGCAGGCAGCAATAAAAACAGCAGATGAAGCTTTATATTTGGCTAAGGAGAATGGCAGGGCGAGGGTTGAAACAGCTAATAAACGCATTATTTCAAAAGCAACAAAGCTTTTGAATGTATCCATTGTTGATGATGATACACTGATTCGCTCCATCTTAATTAATATTTTCAGTTCTTTGGAGCTTGATAATATTACCCTTGATGTAAAAGCCTATGAAGATGGGATGCAATTCCTTGATTCTGACAGGCTCGCACAAAACGGCATTCATTTCCTAGTTCTTGACGGCATCATGCCAGTCATGGATGGTCTGGAGATACTGCAAATCGTGAAAAAATCTCAGTACCGTAACAATGTTAATGTGCTTATGCTGACAGGCAGAAAGAGTGAAAATGATATTGCGGAAGCATTGAAGCTGGGAGCGGATGATTATGTAACAAAGCCTTTCAGTCTGACAGAACTTCAGGCAAGGATTGTCCGCCTCATTAAAAGGATGGTTTAAAGTGGCAAAGGAAATTATGTTATTAGTTGTTGTTGCAGTTGGTTCCATCAGTATTTTGCTAATCCTCCTTGCTTACTTAATAGCAAGGAAGCTTCTTGAAAACAACAGGCGGCAGCAAATAAATGATTTAAAGGAAAAAATAGCCCAGGATGTCTTCCTGTTCTTACAGGACAGAAGCTATGAGCTGTCCTTCTCTGCTGATTCAAACATAGAGAAGGAAGCACTTGAGGAGCTCCTTACAAAGTATTCAGACATACTCGAGGGAGATCAGGAAAGACAAAGCTTAAGAATTCTTGCAGCAGCTAATCTGACAGGTTATTACCGAAAAAATGTAAATGCAAGGAAATGGAGCACTCGTATGAACACACTGTATCATATTGAGAGCTTTCAGCTGGTGGAGCTGAAAGAGGAATTAATTAAGTTGGCTGAACAGGAAAAGAAGCGGTCGAAAGAGGAAAAAATCCAGATTTACCGCATCCTTGCTTCTTTTCAATATACCGATATTTTTATGCTGATTAATAAGCAGGAATACTTAGCAGAAAAGGATTATCGAAGCATATTAACAAGACTGGAAGCACCAATTTTTGAAGAGATGATTGCCCGGTTTGATGAATGTGTGGAAGAGCTAAAACTGGCAATTCTCGATGTGATGGGTGTTAAAAAGGATTTGGAGCATATTACTTTTTTAGAAAATGTTTTTCAAACCTATGAGGGAGAGCTGAGGCTGAGAAGCTTAAAAGCAATTTCGAACATAGGGATTGTTCCTAATATTGATAACTATCTTCCTTTATGCCAATCAAGTGTGTGGCAGGAAAGAATGATGGCGGCAAGACTGCTTGGCTTTGCCAAACAAGAAACAGCCTTGAAGCTATTAAAGGAACTGCTGCATGATCAGTCATGGTTTGTAAGATCTCAGGCGGCAGAATCAATTATGAAATATAAAGATGGTACAAAAGTGCTTGAAGAGGTGCTTCAGCATTCAAAAGATGCCTTTGCTCGGGATATGGCCTGGGAGTGGGTCAATAAAGGAATTTTAAAAGGAGCTAATTAAGTTGGTTTTAGAATGGTGGGAAAATGCGGTATTGTTTTTTGGCGGTTTTATTTCTATATATATGATTATTATCATCACGTTTTACACAGCTATTCTTATCGTATCAATGATGCAGCTTAGACGAGAATATCAGCTTAATAGAAAGCAGTCTTTTGAGGATATTGCTGACGGTCTGTATACAAAGCCTGTTTCGATAATTGTGCCTGCATATAATGAAGAAGCAGGAATTATTCCGAGTGTCCGCTCCTTATTGAGCATTGATTATCCGCAGTATGAAATCATTGTTGTAAATGATGGCTCTAAGGATCAAACTTTGCAAAAAATGATTGAGTATTATGATATGGAAGAGGTTCAAAAGGTAGTCCGCAAACAGGTGGAGACGAAGCCAATTAAGGCTATCTACCAGTCAAAGCTCTTGCCGAGACTATTTCTTATCGATAAAGATAATGGCGGAAAGGCTGATGCTTTAAATGTCGGCTTGAACTTTTCGAACTATCCTTATATATGCTCATTGGACGGAGATTCGGTTTTAGAAAGTGATGCTTTCCTGAAAGTTATGAAGCCGATTATGGACAGCAATGAGGAGGTAGTTGCTTCAGGAGGAAGCATCCGAATTGCAAATGGCTGTAAGATCAAGGACGGAAATATATTGGAGATCGGTTTATCGAACCATCCCCTTGTTATTATGCAGATTATTGAATATTTAAGAGCATTTTTAATGGGCCGCATTGGGCTTAGCAGGCATAACCTGCTTTTAATCATATCAGGTGCCTTTGGTGTATTTTCGAAGCAATGGGTGATTAAGGCTGGAGGTTACCAAACAAATACAGTAGGGGAGGATATGGAGCTTGTTGTCCGTATTCACCGAATTATAAAGGAGTCTAAGGTCAATAAAAGAATTGTCTATGTGCCTGATCCTGTCTGCTGGACAGAGGTTCCAGAGGATATAAAGTTCCTGAGGAGACAGAGAAGAAGATGGCATAGGGGATTGTTTGAAAGCCTTTGGAATCATCGCAAGCTGACATTTAATCCGAAGTATGGAAGTATCGGAATGATTTCCTTCCCTTATTTTTGGCTGATAGAGTTTTTAGGTCCAATCGTAGAAATATTAGGATATCTATATACGGTAATCGCGATTTTCTTTGGCGGGATTTATTTGGAATTTGCGATTCTTATATTTTTGCTTTCTTGTATTTATGGATCGATTTTTTCAATGGCAGCAGTCTTGCTCGAGGAATGGAGTCTTCGCAAGTATCCAAAAGTGTCCCATTTATTGAAGCTGTTTTTCTTTTCCCTGACAGAATCTTTATGGTACAGGCCGATGACAGTATTTTGGCGCTGTGAAGGGATTTGGCAGCTCATTAAAGGTGAAAAATCTTGGGGGGACATGAGTCGTAAAGGAGTATCTAAATGAAAAGAAGGAATACATTGCTTTTTTTTCTGTTTGTCATGATTGGGCTTGCGGTACTATTAAGTCCTTTTTGGCTCTGGCAGTTTAAAGGGACAAAGGAACTGAATGTGCTGATTATGGATAAGACTGTTCCTGATAAGACATACAGGGAGCATAACGGCCTTGTTTATATATTAAACAATCAGAAATATGTGAAGGCTAACAAAGACAAATACTTCAGTCAAAGTGATTATAAAGGCTTTAAACCGAGCGGAGACAACAGCTATAAAATCAGCGAACTCCCTGATGATTTAAGTGATTATGATGTTTTGTATTTGACAGATCAGTATGGAGTCTATGAAGAAGAATTTTATGGAAGCAATAATCTTGGGGAGAGATCGGATAAATTATATGGCGGATTGGAAACAGAGGATGTAGAAAAAATAGAGAATGCTCTTTTCCAATCAGACAATAAAACACTTATTGCTGAATTTAATACGTTTGCAAGTCCTACAAGTGATGAGGCAAGGGAGAAAATCACCAATCTGCTTAATGTATCGTGGAGCGGCTGGATCGGCAGGCATTTCGACGATTTAGATGGTGAGGAGGTACCTGTTTGGGTAAAGGATAACTATAAAAACCAGAACGGCAAGGAATGGAGCTTTACAGGCTCTGGACTTGTACTGATTAATAAGGATGATTATATTGTCGTCTTAAATAACAAGGACTTAACAGACAGTGGTGTCGCATTTTCCACTACCGAAAAAGGTCAATCTGTCTTAAAGGAAGAGCTGACATCCACTTATGATTACTGGTTTGATATTATCGCAGCAAAAGATCAAAAAGAGGTGCTGGCCCAATATAAGCTTCCAGTTTCAGAGACTGGTAAAGAAAAGCTGGAAGGTTACGGAATTCCAAGCACTTTCCCGGCAATCGTGCAAAATGCCAATACACAATACACTTCCTATTATTTTGCAGGAGATTATGCTGATGAAGCAGAAGTTCCAAGTTTATATCAAACAGTCGGCTTTGATTTATGGAAGAAATATGTCACATACAGAAATTCCTTTTACTGGAATACTTATGTGCCGCTTATGAAAAACCTGCTGAAGGATGGACTTCACAATAATAATACAGAAGGCAGTACTATAGAGACAGTAAAGGCTGACGGAATGGTAACGAACAGTCGGACAAATGCTGAATATATTCAAGTTCAAAAGGATGGGAAATGGGAAAATCTCATTATTAAAGGGGTAAATATGGGGATTTCAAAACCAGGCTCCTTTCCAGGTGAAACATCCATTACAAAGGATGAATATTACCGCTGGTTCAAAGAAATCGGTGCGATGCATGCTAATACAATCAGGGTGTACACGCTTCATCCACCAGGTTTTTATCAAGCCTTGTATGAATATAATCAAAGTGCAAAAGAGCCTCTGTATCTTATCCACGGTTCTTGGGTGAATGAAGATGTTCTTACAGAAAAGCAGGATGCTTATTCAGAAGAAGTAGTAGCAGATGCGCAGTTAGAAATTAAAAACATGATTGACATTATTCATGGAAATGCTGATTTGCCAAAAAGGGCTGGGCATGCTTCAGGAAAGTATGAGTATGATGTTTCCAAATATGTGCTAGGATTTATGCTTGGAACAGAGTGGGACCCTGATGTTGTTAATCATACCGATGAAGAACACAGTGGCTTAGGACAATACAAAGGCACTTATTTCGAGACAAAAGCTGCATCTCCGTTTGAGATTTGGGTTGCAAAGTTAATGGACTATGCAGCAGATTATGAAGCTAAGCAATATAAGTGGCAGCATACGATGAGCTTTACGAACTGGGTGACAACAGACTTGCTTGACCATCCTGCAGAGCCGAGTGAGGATGAAGATAAGGCGGTTGTTGATCCCAACCATATAACTAAAACAGATGATTTTCATGCTGGCCTATTTGCGGCTTATCATGTTTATCCGTATTATCCAGATTTCTTGAACTATGAAAAAGGCTATTCGACATATAAGAATAAACAAGGCGAGCAAAGCAATTATGCAGCCTATTTAAATCAATTGCGAAAGGTTCATAATATGCCAGTGTTAGTTGCAGAGTTCGGAGTGCCAGCATCTAGGGGCAAAACTCATGAGAACGTTAATGGCATGAATCAAGGCTTTATTTCAGAAGAAGAACAAGGAAATATGGATGCGAGTCTGTATCAGATGATTCTTGATGAGAAGTATGCAGGCGGACTTGTGTTTACATGGCAGGATGAATGGTTTAAGCGAACATGGAACACGATGGATTATGATAATCCGAACAGAAGACCGTTTTGGTCCAATATCCAGACAAATGAGCAGCATTTCGGTCTGTTAAGCTTTGATCCTGGTAAATATGAGCCAACCATCTATATTGATGGCAGCACAGAGGATTGGGAAAAGCTGAATGTGTCGCCACTGTATACTGCTGCTGCTGCTGATAATAAGGAAGAAAATGATATTCAAGATGTGAGTGTCACGTCTGATGAACAGCAAATCAGCTTTAAATTCACTTATAAGGAGCCGGTTGACTTAAACGTTGATCACACATATCTTCTATTAGATACACTTGCAGATCAAGGGCAAATGAGCACAGTTCTTGATGGCAAGGAAAAAGTGAACACAGATTTTGGTGTCGATTTTGCTGTTAAGATTGGGGAACAGGATGATTCGCATATCCTGATTGACAGCTACTATGATTCTTATTATTTCCACTATGGGCACTTGCTGAATATGATAAAAAAAGAAAGCTATGCAAGTAAAAAGAACAACGGTGTGTATCATCCAATCAGACTTGCGCTTAATAAAGAGCTGGAAATACAAGGGGAAAAAATTCCGTTTAACTCCTATGAAACAGGAAAATTATTATACGGAAACGGCAATCCGGAAAGTAAAGATTTCAATAGTCTGACCGATATTAGTGTAAGTAAAGATAAGAAAACAATCGAGCTTCGCCTGCCGTGGGCTTTATTAAATGTGAAAGACCCAAGTCAGAAGGAAGTATTGGCAGACTTATGGAAAAAGGGCATGGAAGGCAGCGAAACCATTGACGGCATTTATTTTGCGGTTGTAATGGAAAAAGATAAAAAGATTGTGCAAACATTGCCTGAAAGAGGCAGTGACAACACTATTCATCAAGAAGACACTAAACTGTTTGAATGGGAAAGCTGGGAAGAACCAGCCTATCATGAACGATTAAAACAATCCTATTATATACTGCAAGAGGCCTTCTCCAAAATAGGGAATTAGGGAGAGAGAAATATGAAAAGAATATTATTAGCTGAAGATGAAGATGTATTGAGAATGCTGATAGTAGATACACTGGAAGATGAAGATTACGTGGTCGATGAAGCACCAGATGGAGAAGAGGCTCTCCAGCTTATCGCAAAAAATGACTATGATCTGTTAATACTTGATTATATGATGCCGATTATGACAGGGCTGGAAGTAATCCAAAAGGTTAGAGCGGACGAAGAGAAGAAGCATCTGAAAATAATGATGCTGTCAGCAAAAAACCAGACAAATGAACAAAACCATATATTAGAAGCTGGAGCAGATTACTTTATGGCAAAGCCTTTCAGTCCGCTCGCACTATTAGACAAAGTAGGGGATATTCTTGATGAAGATTAATTCCTATATAAGAAAAAGCATATCAAGGCAATTTATGGCCTTAATATGCTTTTTCATTCTACTGTTTATTATTGGAGGGCTTGTGCTGGTTTATTGGCAAAACTCTGTAAACAATGAGTATGTAAGTAACCGAGAAGAGCTTGTTGAAAAACAAGCGTTAGTCAGACAGCTAGAAACAAGGCTCAATGATGCAATGTTTAATGTGAGAGGATATTTCGCTTACAATAACACAGCCTTAAAAGAATCGGCAGAAAGTCAGCAGGCTGAGATCGAAAAGCTGATAGAGCAGTTTGACCAAAGGCTTGAAACAGAAGAAGACACACTCTTTTCAACAGAGCTGGCGTCGTTTTATCGGTTTTATTTTGATGAAACAATGCCAGAAGCAATAGCTTACTTTGAAAGCGGAGATAGAGAGGAAGTTGCTGCTATTGCCAATAATGGTGCGACTGAAAGGGTTAATTCTTTTCAAGGAGAAATGGCTGATTACCTACAGTCTGTTTCGAACTCGCTGAGCGGTGAGGTAAGCAAGCTGACTACTCATATCGCCATCCTGCAAGTCGGTTTTCTAATTTATATCATTCTAGTTCTTATCGCAGTATTGCTTATCGGCAGAGTGATGGTCAAGAGGATTGGGAAACCATTGACTGATTTTGCAGTTGCAGCCAATGAAGTGGCAAAGGGAAATGAAGCAGAAATTAAGCATGATAAGAAAAGGCAAGATGAGCTGGCTACATTATCTGTTGCCTTTGAGCGGATGTATGTGAGCATACAAGAGAAAGAGCAAGATTTGCTTGCACAGAACGAAGAGCTCGTTGCACAGCAAGATGAACTGCAGGCACAGCAGTTTGAATTAGAAAAAATGCTGGAGACTGTACAATCCAATGAAGATGCTTTATTGCGCAGAAACAAGCTTATTAACGGCCTGTCGAGCTCTCTTGATAAGCAGAAGGTGCTGGAGAGCATCATCATAAATATGTGTGATGTTATTAAGGCAGACAGGGGTATTATCGTAGAAGCAGACAGTGGAGATTTTGCTGCATTTGGCATATCAAATGAAGGAGCAGAGCAATTTAAGAACCATCTTCATACAGGGATGTATCATCGTCTGGAAAAGGAAAAGCTTAGCTTTACAATCATCAGAGATTTAGATGTGTCAGAAAAAGGCTATCATCTTGAAAAAGGCAGGGTGCATGATCTTTATATCCCAATCTTGTCTGCTGCCGGCAGTATTACAGCAATCATGATGCTAAGCAGGTTTGCTTGCGGCTTTACAGAGCTGGAAATGGATGAATTCAGCACATTAGCTAAACAGATTGAGATATCATTGGATAAGATTCACTTATTCGAACAAACAGAGAAAGACAGATTGCTAAACACAGATATTTTAAATAATGTTCAAGAAGGAATTCAATTAATAAGTCCAACTGGCGATATTATCCATGCTAACAGCAAGTTCTATGAGATCATGACAGGCAAGGGAATGCTTGATATATTTGTCGGCCAAAAGTGGCAGGAATGGACAGGGCAGCTGAAGGAAAAATTAGAGGAAACAGACGATCTGATTGCTTATATTAGTAAGTCTATGAGAGATTCTTCTGCAGAGTCATTCACCTATAAATTGAAGGAAGATAAGATAGTTAAGGTTTATAGTGAACATTTATACAGAGGCGATGAGAAATTCGGGACTGTTCTCGTATACAGAGATATTACAATGGAATATGAAGTAGACAAGATGAAGTCTGAATTTGTAAGTACGGTCAGTCATGAGCTGCGCACACCTCTTGCGAGCATTTTAGGTTTTACAGAGCTCATTATTAATCGTGATTTGAAACCAGAGCGTCAGAAGAAGTATTTGAACACGATATACGGAGAAGCGAAAAGATTAACAGCCTTGATTAATGACTTCCTTGATGTACAGCGCATGGAAGCAGGCAAGCAGACATATGAGAAAAAATATATTGAAGTGCTGCCAATCATGGAAAGAGTTGTGGAAAACCAAGCGGTCAATGCAACTAAACACCATATAACAATTCATAATACGGAAAAGAATTCGTTCATACTAGGAGACCGGTTTAAAATCGAGCAGGCTTTCACTAATATTGTGAGCAATGCCATTAAATATTCTCCTGAAGGCGGAACTATTGATATCAGCCTCTATCAGGAAGATGGCATGCTGAAAGTAGCTGTGAAAGACCAAGGGTTAGGAATACCAGAGTCAGCCCGTGATAAGCTGTTTACAAAGTTCTACAGAATTGATAATTCGGACCGCCGCAAAATTGGCGGAACTGGATTAGGTCTTGCGATTGTAAAGGAAATCATGCTAGCACATCAAGGAGATATCACAATAGACTCAGAATATGGAAAAGGCAGCACCTTCATTATGAGCTTTCCGATTGTGGAATGGAATATGGAAACTTCGGAGAAGGACGCAGTCGCAGATGAAAAGGTCCGTTATAAAGTTATGGTCGTAGAAGATGATTACAGCTTGGCTGAGCTGATTATTCAGGAATTGCAGGAAAGCGGCTTCCAAGTTTATTATTCCAAAAATGGAATGGATGGAATTAAGAAAATGGAGGAAGTACAGCCAGATGCGCTCGTTCTAGACATAATGCTGGAAGACAGCAGGATGGACGGATGGGATATCATGAAAGCAATGAAAGATTCTGAGTATCTGAAAAAAATTCCAATTGTCGTTTCTACTGCCTTGGATGAGAAGGAAAAGGGCATTGCATTAGGCGCAATTGATTACTTGGTGAAACCTTATCCGCCAAGTCAGCTTTCCCGGGCTATTATGCAAACATTGCTCAAAATGGGCAAGATTGGGCAAGTGCTTATCCCGGAAGAACAATAAAGTTTTAAAAGAAGCCTGCACATATGTGTGCAGGTTTGTTTCCATGCTTAAACAGTTTTCACTTTCTTAGTTAGCAAACTAGTAAATAGGGCCACAGAGATAATTGTTAAAAACGAAGCGGCTAAAATAGGAAGACCGACGATTCTTAATCCACCTAATAAAACAAGACCATCAATAATAAAGATGATAATGCCGACAGGGAATTTAAAAATACTAGACAGCATTTGGGCAAGCATGTCTGTTCCGCCTGTACTTGTATCGAAGCGAAGCATAATGCCAATACCCACTCCAATGATACTGCCGCCAATCACAGAACTGACTAAAATATTGGTGGAAAATGTGTCGCGCATAAAGGAACAAACGTCAATCATTCCAGAGGAGATGAGAAAACCCAATAAACCGTAGGCGATATATTGCTTATTATAAAACCAAATAATGATATAAATCGGGATGCTGATAAGTATCATAGATAAGCCTGTCGGGATATCATAATGATAATGTAAGATGAGGCCAATGCCAATTAGACCCCCATCAAGAAGATGATGAGGGACTAAAAAGCCGTTAACACCAATCCCGATAAGAAGGCTGCCGATTAATATGGCGCTGATTTTTTCTGTCATTTGAAAATCACCCTAACTGCGTTCATACTATTAATAAAATATATGGACGAGTTGTCTGAAATAGAAGGGGAACTTCTGAAACACATTAAAATCCCCATTGAAAATTTCAGCTAGCCTTGGTATTTTATAGGTGACCGTTTAGATCAAATTGTATGGGAGTAAGAGAACGAATGGGAAATATAAAAAAAATCGCAGAATTATCAGGAGTGTCTGTTACAACCGTATCAAGAGTATTAAATAATCATCCTTATGTTAAAGAAGAAAAAAGAAAAGCAGTTTTAGAGACAATTGATAAATTAAATTACAGCCAAAACTTGAATGCTGTTCACCTGTCGCGAGGAAAAACAAGCATGATAGGTGTAATGGTGCCATATATTACTGTTCCATACTATGGAAGCCTGCTTGACGGTATCGGGGAAGAGGCGCTGAAAAATAACTATAGCATCAATTTATTTCAGACGAACTATGATGTGAACAAAGAAAAGGAAGCGCTTGAAAAACTAAAAAGCAAACAAGTGGACGGGATGATTATCGGCTCCCACACTGCTAATATGGACATTCTCCGCAAATATGCAAGTGACCATCCGATAATAGTCTGTGAAAAGGTAACAGAGGAAAATATCGCTGCAGTCTATATTGACCATTACAGTGCATTCAGGCAAGGTTTAGACTTTTTGCATAGCAATGGATACAAGCACATAGGCTACTGTGTCAACAGGGCGACAAGCGCCAACAGCAGGCTGAGGGAAAAAGCCTTTTATGAAGGCTTGCAGAAGTTAGGTTTGGCTGCAGAGAAGGAATGGGTATTTGACAGCTGCCTGTCAATTGAAGATGGAAAAAGAGTCGTTAAAAAACTGTTGGAATTAAAGGATAGACCGGATGCTTTGCTTGTATCGAGCGACCAAGTAGCAGCAGGCATAATGACAGAAGCAAGAAAGCAGAAGATGAACATTCCAGAGGATTTGGCATTATTAAGCTATGATAACCATCCAATATCTGAAGCCCTCGAGCTTACGACAATGGATTTGCCTATTGTCGAAATGGGCAGGCGTTCCTTTCAGCTTTTTCAGCAGCTGCAAGACAAGAAACAGGAAATGCCAATTGAACTGAAGGCCAAGCTTGTCGTTCGTTCAACTGTATAGAAAAAGAGGTCCATATCGGACCTCTTTTTTATAGGAACAGATTCAAAACATAATAACATAATGCTGCAACAGTTGCGGAAATCGGAAGAGTGATTACCCAAGTGATCAGCATTCTTTGAGCTGTACCCCATTTTACCCCTTTAAGACGGTGTGATGCACCTACCCCAAGAATAGAAGAGGAGATAACATGTGTTGTGCTGACTGGCAGGTGGATGTATGTCGCTCCAAAGATGATCATCGCACCAGTAATGTCTGCTGCAACCCCGTTTACAGGACGGATTTTCATAATGTTTCCGCCGACAGTTTTGATGATTCTCCATCCGCCGACAGATGTTCCTAGACCCATTGCTGCCGCACAGGCGAATTGAACCCAATGTGGGATATCGCTTGTTGTTAAATAGCCGTTAGCAATAAGAGCCATTGTGATGATACCCATTGCTTTTTGGGCATCGTTCGTACCATGTGTATATGATTGCAATGCCGCAGTGAAGATTTGGAAAATCCTAAATCTGCGGTTCGTTTTTGTTAAGTTAAGATCCTTAAAGAAGATCTTGAATAATGTATAGACGATATAACCCATTACAAAAGCGATAATTGGCGAAAGAATCAGGGCTTGAATAATTTTCATAAATCCATTATAGTTAAGGGCTTCAAAGCCAGATGCGGCAATCGCTGCACCAGCGATGGAACCGATAATTGCATGGGAGGAACTGCTTGGTATTCCGAAGTACCATGTCAATAGATTCCAGAAAATCGCAGCGATTAAAGCTGCCAATATTACAGTCGAACCATTTTCTAATTGGAAAGGATCTACAATATCCTTCGTGATAGTCTTTGCTACACCAGTGAATGTCATCGCACCAACGAAGTTCATTATTGCCGCCATGATGATGGCATGCTTTGGCTTTAACGCTTTTGTCGATACAGAAGTCGCAATTGCGTTTGCTGTATCATGGAAGCCATTGATAAAATCAAAAGCCAATGCAAAAAAGACAATCAAAATTGTTATAAATAAAATCATATCCATTTTTGTTAGGACTCCTTACGCATTCTTCATAATGATGCTTTCAAGTGTGTTGGCAACATTTTGGCAGTAGTCAGCAATGTCTTCTAAGTTTTCGTAGATTTCTTTGTATTGAATGATGCGAATTGGATCTTTTTCTACTGAGAACAAATGCTTAATTGATTGGCGAAGGATGCCGTCACATTTTGATTCTGTATCTTTAATACGAATTGCATATTCTCTGATTTTTGGAAGTTTTTTCGTTGATAGAAGTTCAACTGATTTTTGAATTTCTACTCCACAGCTTTTAATTGCTTCAACAAAACGAATCATGAATTCGTCAGCTGTTGTGATATTGTACATCTCAAACAAAGCAGCACAATGCTCAAGTCCGTCAAGAACATCATCCATGCTCATAGAAAGTGCAAGAATATCTTCCCTTTCAATAGGAGTGATGAAAGCTTTATTTAACTCAGTAATTACATCATGGATGTATGTATCACCTTTTGTTTCAATTTCTTTCATGGTTTCGGAAAACGTTTTTAAGTCGCTTACGTTAGTGATTTTGTAATCTGCGAAATAGTCAGCGCCTTCCTTTAAGTTCGTTGCAATATTATTTAAAAGTACAGCGAATTTATCTTGTTTTTTGAAAACCATAATTGTTACCCCCGATTTAATTTAGACCCCAAAATAGTCAAGCCTTACATAGTTTATAGGAAAATTGTCGAATCTTAAAGTATTTAGACGAAAAATTTACAAAAACTTAATAATTGGTTTACAAAAAATATAAATTGGAACCTTATGTTATTTACATTCTTTATACTGTATTTACAAATCTTTTCTTTGTTTTACTGTTATTGTTAAACATTAAGCTTGTCACAATACCTCTGATATGGAATAGAATATATGATTTAATATTTGCCATTGGAGTGAGTGATATGTTGGAAAATGATATGATATTTATTAGGAAAACAACTGAAGAGGATTTACCGTATATTTTGAGAACAGAAAGTGATTCGGAAAACTCTCCGTTTATCCAGCAATGGACAGTCGATGAGCATATAGATGCAATCGTGCAGGATCAAAACCTTCTTCATTTAACTGTTATTAGTAAAGATTTAGAGGTGCCTGTCGGTTATTTATTAGTCAATGGCTTACTAAACGAAAACAACAGCATAGAATTGAAAAGAACCGCTTTTTCTCATAAAGGGAGAGGTTATGGAAGACAAATGCTGCTGTTACTTAAAAGTTGGGCATTTACTCAGCAAAATGCGAACAGACTGTGGCTTGATGTGGTGGAACATAACAAAAGGGCCAAGGATTTATATAAATCAGCAGGATTTCACGTAGAGGGGCTGCAGCGGGAAGCCGTCAAAATTATGGGGCGGTATGAGTCCATTTATTTAATGTCTATTTTGAAGGAAGAATATGATAACGGCTTATAAGGGGGATATAATGGCAAAGACAGTTCTAGTAACAGGAGCGAGCAGCGGTTTCGGATTCATCACAGCATTAGAGTTTGCTAAAGAGGGTTATGAAGTCATTGCAGCAGTTCGTAATAGGCAAAAAGGGGCCAAGCTAATAGAAGTAGCGAAGAAATTGGAGGTGCATGAACGAATTGCCTTGGAAATACTTGACGTTACGTGCACAGAATCCATTACAGCATTGAAGGAAAAGGTCGAAGCACAGGGGAAGCTTGATATTCTTGTTAATAATGCTGGTTTTGCGGGGGCAGGCTTCGCAGAGGAAATTTCGCTGCAAGAGTACAAGGAACAAATGGAAACAAACTTTTTTGGTGCTATTGCTGTAACGCAAGCTTTTCTTCCAATGATGAGAAGCAACAGATACGGTAAAATAATCATGATGAGCAGCATAAGCGGCAAAATTGGTTTCCCTGGCTTAAGTCCGTATGTATCCTCAAAGTTTGCCCTGGAAGGCTGGAGTGAGTCGCTTAGACTAGAACTCCTTCCTTTTTCGATATATGTCACATTAGTAGAGCCTGGTTCTTATAAAACAAATATTTGGACTGAGGGGAAAAAAATTACAGAAAAATCGCAGCTCGCAAGCTCCCCGTACGCCAGTCAGCTGGAAAGTGTTGAGGCTTATTTAAAACAGGGAGAACATAAGTATGGAGATCCACTGGAGGTTGCCCGTAAAATCGTTGTGATAGCAGAAACGAAAAAGCCGAAGCTGAGGTATCGTCTTGGAAAAGGTGTGGGAATGACTATCTTCCTAAAAGAGCATCTGCCTTGGAAATGGTGGGAAAAAACAGTTCTATATATGTTGCGAAAATAATACATATAGGTAGTAACTAACTTAATGCAGCAATCATAATTGCTGCAACCATTTTTATGTCTTCATTCTTTTGGAGGTGTCTATGAATATCCATCATAATTTGAAACTGCATAATGGGATAGAAATGCCTCTTATCGGTCTTGGCACTTATAATCTTGGAGGTGGCAGGCCGACAGTGGAAACGGTCAAGGCAGCACTTGATCTTGGGTTTCGGTCAATTGACACTGCTTCCTTCTATAATAATGAACTAGAGGTTGGTGAAGGAATAAAAGAAAGCGCTGTCTTTAGGAAGGACGTTTTTGTAACAACGAAGCTCTGGAATGATGAGCATGGTTATGATGCTGCGTTAAGAGCTTTTGAAGCTAGTTTGCGAAGACTGGATATGGACTATGTAGATTTATATTTAATACATTGGCCTGGCAAGGATAAATATATCGAGACTTGGAAAGCCTTTGAGCGTTTGTATGGAGAAGGGGTTGTTAAGGCGATTGGCGTCAGTAATTTTCAAGAACATCATCTAAGCAAACTTTTGTCCACCTGTAATGAAAAGCCGGCTGTAAATCAAATAGAATTGCATCCCCGCCTTACTCAGGAGAAATTAAGAGAATACTGCAAGAAGCTAAATATTAAAGTGGAAGCTTGGTCACCACTGGCCAACGGCAGGCTGCTGAACGAACCGACAATCAATTATATTGCCAAAAAACATGGCAGGACACCAGCGCAAATTATATTAAGATGGCATGTTCAAAATGACATCATAGTCATACCAAAAACATCCTCGATAAAGCGCCTTGCAGAAAACGGAAATATTTTTGATTTTCGCTTAAGCATGGAAGAAATGAATTTAATTGACAGCCTAAATATGAATGAACGAGTTGGCCAAGATCCAGATAAAATGATTTTTTAATCTAAAGTATATAAGAAGGTGCAAGCTGTTTTGACGGCTTGCACCTTCTTGTTATACTGCTAGGTTTAAAAATAAAAACATGTGGTAAATATAGAGTACAAGCAGATAGCATAAAAGAATTACAAACAAGCTGCAGCTAATGTTACCTTGCTATCGCAATTTTTACTTAACAAAATGGAACTAAAAGGAGTGTTTAAGATGGGCTTTATTTGGTCTTTAATTATAGGTGGTATTATCGGTTGGCTTGCAGGGCTGATTGTCGGGAAGGATATTCCAGGAGGAATTATCGGTAACATTATCGCCGGATTTGTCGGTGCATGGTTAGGGTCATTAATTCTAGGAGATTGGGGTCCAACACTTGCTGACTTCGCTATCATTCCAAGTATCATTGGAGCAGTAATTCTAGTGTTTGTTTTAAGCTTTATTTTGAGAAAGATGCGCAAAACAGCGTAAATATAACTAAAAAACGGGATAAAGGCAGAGTGCCTTTATCCCGTTTTTTTATTCTCCGAGCAGCGTAAGTGCATTTTCAGGAAATACTGGCGGATCATCAAGGAAAGGAGCATATACTGTTAAGCTTTCCCCTGTAATCGGATGTGTCAGCTCAAGCCTTGCTGCATGCAAAGCCTGCCTGCTATACACAGGTGTTCCGCCGTACAGAATATCTCCTGCAAGAGGATGGCCGATGGAACTTAAATGGACGCGGATTTGATGCGTTCTGCCAGTATCCAGACTGCAGGAAACTAATGATAAATCTTTTTCAGGAAAATAAGCAAGCTTTCTGTAGTTGGTGACAGCGGCTTGTCCATTTTCTGAGATCCTTCTTCTTGTAGCATGATGACGGTCTTTACCAATTGGCTTGTCAATCTTGCCTTTTTTTCCTTTAACATATCCGTGAACAAGAGCTAAATAGGTTCTTTTTATTTTCCGTTCCCGCAAAGCATAATCTAACATATTTCCAATTAGTTCATGCTTGGCAAATAATATACAGCCTGTTGTATTCCGATCTAGTCGATGAATATGTTTAAGCTGTCGTTCCTCTCCATTCATTAACAAATGAAATGCTGCCCCGTTTGTAAGGGAGGAAACATCTTCTAAGGAATTAGGATGGGTATCTATCTCTGCAGGTTTATTTATGATTAATAAGAAGTCATCTTCATACACAATGTTTAGCTCCATATAGGTAGGTTCTATATTAGCAGACTGCGAATCAAACATCTTAATGGATAACGTATCACCAGTAGTTAATGGTGTGAGCCAATTTGTGATTATTTTATTGTTCAGCATTACTTTTTTTTGCATCTTGAAAAGATGCACTTGTTTTTTAGATGCAAGCATTACCGTGCGGAATAAGTCCTCAATAGACATATTCTTCCATTTATCAGGTATAGCCAGCTGCATCCATTCGCCTTTTCTTTCGAAATGCATAATTAAACCTCCATTAGTGCTGGTTTTGGCAATTATTAATAATCTTGCATAACCCATCATATCATGGTTTTAATTACCACGGAAAACTGGATGTGGTCTATGTTATTCTATTGATAATACTTTATGTATATTTTTAAAGAGGGTGGTAAAATCCAATGAAGGTAGCTTATGCTTCAACACCTGCACAGGAAGAGCAAATAAACGAACTTATACAAACTTTTTATACGTCCATTTTCCCCGACTTTTTTTCTGACGATGAAATTAACAAGTTCTCACGTTTGAATGTACTGCGTCTAACACAAGAGCAAGCCTATATGCTTAGCACCCTAAAAAACTCCTACCAAGTTATAGCAGCATTGCAGACCATTATTTCAATCGTCGAGAATGCGGAAGAAAGTGACCAATACGATTCATTATTCGAAAAGAATGTCGAGATTTTAGATGAGTTCGAGTTATTTTTCCCTTTCCGTCTGGATAATTTCACAAAAAAAGATAAAAGCCTAAGTATTTATGCAGAGGCAGCCAATGAACATTTAATATAAAGATGCCGCAGGATAAGCCTGCGGCTCTTTTTTTTGCATATACATAATATTATGTTCATAACAAGATTATCTTACAGGGAAATAGGGAAATGTAGAATTAAAAAGTGGAAAAAGGGAGCAGCTTAAATGACAAAACTAGATTTATCCAAGTTTGAAAAGCGGTTGATTATCAGAAATACAGAATATAAAGATATAGACAAAATTATGCAGCTTCAGGCAGAGTGCTTTCCTGGCATGGAACCGTGGACGAAAGCCCAGCTAAAAAGCCATTTGGATTTATTTCAGGAGGGGCAATTTGTTGCTGAATATAATGGAGAAATTATTGGGTCATGTTCTAGCCTGATTATCAATTTTGATGAGTATGATGACAGACATACATGGGATGATGTTACAGACAAAGGGTACATAACGAATCATAATCCAGACGGCTATAATTTATATGGTATTGAAGTTATGGTTGATCCAAAGTATAGAAGAATGAAAATAGGTCATCGCCTCTATGAAGCGCGCAAAGAACTGGTACGCCGCCTAAATTTGAAAAGCATCATTATTGGAGGCAGAATCCCGAACTTTTATAAATATGAAAATGAAATGTCTGCGAGAGAGTATGTGGAAGAAGTTATCCATCACCGGATTTACGATCCTGTATTATCCTTCCAGCTGATTAACGGTTTTACGATGATGCGCATAAACCCTAATTATCTGCCGGATGATAAGCAGTCCAGCAAATATGCGACGTTAATGGAGTGGAATAATGTTGAATATTTGCCGCAGTCAAAGCGTTTTTTCAAAAGCAGTTATCCTGTCAGAATCTGTGTAGTTCAGTATATGATGCGGCAAATTGACAGCTTTGAGGACTTTGCTAACCAAGTTGAGTATTATACAGATGTTGCATCAGATGCCTCATCTGATTTTGTTGTATTTCCTGAAATTTTTACAACGCAGCTTATGTCTTTCCTTGACGAGAAGATACCGATAAATGCTATCCGTAAAGTGACGCAATATACAGAGCAGTATATAGAGCTGTTCTCCAGTCTTGCAATCCGATACAATATTAACATTATCGGGGGCTCCCATTTTGTGCAAGAAGACGATGAGGAGATTTATAATATCTCGTATTTATTTAGACGAGATGGAAGCATTGAGAAGCAATATAAGCTTCATATTACTCCGAATGAGCAGAAATGGTGGGGAATCAGCCAAGGTGATCAAGTTCGTGTATTTGACACAGACTGTGGTAAAATTGCGATTCTGATTTGTTATGATATTGAGTTTCCGGAGCTTGCAAGGATTGCGACAGATATGGGCGCAAAAATCATCTTTACACCATTCTGTACAGAAGACCGCCAAGGATATTTACGTGTCCGCTATTGTGCTCAAGCAAGAGCTGTGGAAAACCAAATTTACACTGTTATCGCAGGGACTGTCGGTAATTTACCGCAGACCGAAAACATGGATATTCAATATGCCCAGTCTGCGATCTTTTCACCATCTGATTTTGAATTTGCAAGAGATGGAATTGTCGGTGAGACGAATTCGAATATTGAAATGGTCATGATTGGCGATGTAGATTTAGAAGTGCTTCGCCGTAAACGGCAAAATGGTACAGTAAGACATTTGAAGGACAGAAGAGACGATCTTTATGAAATTAATTATAAACATAAAAGATTTTAATGAAGTAAAAAACCGCGGAACCCTAACCGCGGTTTTTTTTTTTGGTGGAATTCTTTTTTACATCATTGTTGTGTGAATGTCATATCCGCTTACATTGTCGTTGGCATGGTCAATGTAGCGGAGCAAAGAATATAAATGATTCTCGATTACAGTATAATCATGTTCGAAATTATAGGCGTGCAGGAAATGTTCAATTTTTTTTGAAAGAAAATGATCCTTAGTGCGCACCATTAATATTAAAAGATTATCCCATTCTGAACGATGGGTGTAGTACAGTGCACGATCATAATCGACTTTATTCAAGCTGTCCGCCTCCTTTTGTTTGAAGGAGATACTTATAGTATATAGCTGATCTGAACAAAATCTCATTCTAAAACTTGGCTATGTTGAATTATCAGGGTTTTCTTTTTTTACCTGTATAAAAAAGCTGAATAAAAATCTGTAATTGATAAAAAATAAAAGGGAAAAGGAGGGCAATATGAAGAAAATAACCATTTTTATGCTTTGCCTTGCACTTTTCCTTCCATCTTCAGCTAAAGTTTTAGGAAAGGAGCTAAGCAGGGAGGAGCAATACACATATGATGAATATCAGCGAGATATATGGAAAATGAAAAGCAGATACAAAAGGCAATTGGAAGTACATACAATTGGCTATTCAGAATATGGGAGAAAGCTGTACGGAATAAAAGTTGGAAAAGGTGAAAAATCCATTCTGATTAGCGGAGCGCATCATGGCAGAGAGTGGATCACTGCTCTTTTAATGATGAAAATGATTGAAAATCAAGTGCAGCAGGAGGATTTGTATAACCGTATGGGAGAGTATTCTATCTGGTTTGTGCCGATGCTCAATCCAGATGGTGTTACCATCCAGCAGGGAGACCTGCAGAAGTTTCCGCTGTTTTCACGTATTTCTTTAAAAAGGATGAATGAAGGATCGAAAGACTTCACCCGCTGGAAAAGCAATGGAAGAGGAATTGATTTAAACCGTCAATATCCGGCAGGCTGGGATGAGTTGAAGGGTGAAAGTCCGAAGCCTTCTTATAAGAATTATAAAGGCAAAAAACCGCTTGAAGCAAAAGAGGTTCAAGCGATCGTAAGCTTGACGGAAAAAATCAAGCCGACAATTGCTGTCGCTTATCATTCCTCTGGCCAAGAGATTTATTGGGAATACAACAATAAGGAAAACACAGAAAGAGACCGAGCTATTGCTGCAAAATTGGCAGAAACAACAGGCTATGACCTCGGCACTCCTGATGTGGACGCAATTGGCTCAGGTTATACAGACTGGTTTATCAGCACCTATCATTTGCCTGCATTCACCATTGAAATTTGTCCTTCTGTTGAAGAGACAAATCCGCCAATGGACACATTCGGTGAAGAATGGAAGCGGAATGTTCATGTTACGTCTGTTTTGCTCGAGGAAGCAAAACAATTGGAAAATGTACATAAAAAGAATCTAGACTACAGATAATAGGAAAAAAACCAAACGGAGGATTACTATGAAAAATCGGGCTTTTCCTATTTTAGTTGCTTCTATTCTTATTATGGGGTTTTTGTTTCCATCCCATAATATAGCAGTCCAGAAAGTGGATTATGAAAAGTATGGGAGCATTGCCATTGCTGTAGTCAAAGCAGATTATCCTGAACAAGCTGTTACAGACTATAAATACATGGGCCGAAAGAAAATATCGACAATGGAAGTGGAAGACAGCTTTCAGTTCATAGTGAAGGAAAATAGCAAAGAGAAAACAGTTCAAGTGACAATTAAACATGATATAAAGAATGATAAGTTTATTTCTTTAACGGTAAGCGAACCTGAGCAGCCATAAAAAAAATCTGGGGGGAACCCAGATTTTTTTTAATAGACATCCTTTTTTGTAAAAGTGAAAAAGGAAACAGCTAATGCCGCGATTCCCCAAACTGCCAATACTGTTAACGAAAACGGCAAGGACATGCCTTCAATAGGCGGGATATTTCCTTGCAAATAATCGGTTAGCCTCAAGTTCACCATAAATAAATATTTGGCAGCTTCCCATGATGATGCAATATTAGAGATGATGGTCCCAGAAATTAAAAAGGCAAGCATCACTCCCATGCCAGCAGCTGTACTCCTGACAAGAATAGACAGCATAAAGGAAAGGGTCCCGACAACAAGGGAGACAAACCAGGCTAAACCAAACACCATCAATATATACTGCCATTGAGGAACGAGATGGACTCCTGCAGTATTAAGCTCTCCAGCTTGGACCGTAAATCCAGTCAAGATTGGAGCAGTCCAGCCTACATAGCCAAAGAACAGTCCGCTGATAAGATAAGAAAATAAACCGAACATAAACAAGATGAACGAGATGGACAGCACCAATGTGATGTATTTGCTGAGCAATATTTTCCAGCGGCGGACCGGCCTTGTTAAGAGCAGCTTTATGGTGCCGATGCTCCTTTCAGATGAAACTAGGTCGGCTGCGACAATCATCACCATTAACGGCAGCAAAAGCTGCATAGAGTTATCAAGAAACACTCGCAGAAATGTTGGCGCCCCAGGCTCCTGCGGATTAATATCATGATCAAGATAATATTGGGATTGACTGATTCGGACTTTTAGCTGATTCCGCCATTCGTCAGAAATCCCGCTTGAGCCTATTCTGTTTTGAGTGTCGATAATGGATTGCTGCAAGGTTGTCCGCCAATCCACATCTCCTAATCGTTTCTTTAAGTTTTCCATTTCGCGAAACTGTGCATATGTGAACATAGCAATCATCACGGCAATAATTAAGGTAACAATATACAGCCTTTTGCTCTTAACAAGCTTAAGCATTTCGTTATAGACAAGATTACTCAATCGTGCCACCTCCTGTCAGTTCAAGGAAGAGATGCTCTAAAGAAGGAATTTGTCTATTCATTTCAATTATATTAACATTCGCCTCAAACAACATTTTGCTCCACTTGCTTGCCTCTTCTTCTAAAAAAGGCGTAATGACGTTTTCGCCGTCAATTTTGACAGAAGGAGAGACGCTCTTTAATAGATCAATACCAACATCCATAGGAGTAAAGCGCCAAATAATTCTTTCTTGTGCAGTAAGCAAGGATTGAACAGACTCTGTATGAATAATCTTGCCATTCAAGATGATTGAGACTCTGTCACAAAGCAGCTGGATTTCACTGAGGAGATGGCTTGAAACTAAAACACTTAAGCCTTCCTTTTCCGCCAAAAAGCGGATAAATTGTCTCATTTCTCTTATGCCGGATGGATCTAAACCATTTGTCGGCTCATCAAGTATTAAAACTTTAGGTCTGCTTAAAAGTGCCTGCCCGATGCCAAGTCTCTGTCTCATCCCGAGTGAGTAGGTTTTTACCTTATCATGAATTCTGTCTTTCAAACCGACAAGCTCGATGATATCTTCAATCCGTTTATCATCAACCCCCTTTAACATGCGCGCAAAAAATTGCAGGTTTTCCCAGCCGGTTAAGTAAGGATATAGCTCTGGATTTTCTACAATGCAACCAAGCCTTTCCATTGCTTTTGAAAAATCCTTTTTAACATCATAGCCGCAAATTTGGATGGAACCAGAGGTTGGCTTAATCAAACCGACAAGCATTCGAATTGTTGTTGTTTTTCCGGCTCCGTTTGGTCCAAGAAAACCAAATACTTCTCCGCTTTTCAGTTCAAAGCTGATATCTTTAATAATCTTTCTTTTCCCAATCGTTTTCGTCAGGTTTTTAACTGCCAGTGTTGTTTCACTCATTTTCTTCTACCTCCCAGGAAATTAAGGAAGCGACTCTGTCTGCCATCAATTCGTATCCTTGTTTGTTCGGATGGAAATGGTCTGAATAAAGATAGGTTTGGACATTCTGCTGGAAAATATCATATGTAGGAACAAAGATTGTCCTCGCAAAAGCTGCACTCGTTTCCGCACTTTCATAATTCCAGTCCCGGACAATTTTAGAGGTAAGCTCACTATCTTCCAAATCACTGAAAGGATTATAGAGACCAATCAGGTAAATTGGTGTCTTCTCATTTGTCGCTCTAATTGTTGTCAAAATATCCTCTAAATTCTGATTATAGGTTGCAGATAATTTGGAAACAGTACCATCATCAAAATGGGATAGTGTTTCTCCACCCTGGAATAAATCATTTCCGCCTATCGTAATAAAAATGATGTCGGCATTTTTAATTTGCCGCTGTATTTCCTGCTGCTTGACCTGGGCCGAGAGCTCTGTAGAGGTTTGGCCTTTAATACCATAGTTTTTTAGTGTAATGTCTTCATCTGTTTTATCAGACAGCTTGTCTTTCAGATAGCCGATATAGCCTTTTCCTGCCTCATCGCCAGTTCCCCTTGTAAGAGAATCTCCTAGAGCTAAAAGCTGTACCCCTCCAGATGGTGCTGCTTCTGCAGGTTTATTGGATGTGTCTAATTCCTTCTTAGAGCCTTGGGCATAATCGACAAGCACCCAGCCGAGACCAAACATCCACATCAAACAGACGAGCAAAGAAAGCGAAGTAATATAGATGGTTGCCTTCTTTTTCAATATGTCTCCCCCTTTTTCTTTTTTAAGTTCTTATGTCATATTTTATCGATGCTTGTAAGCGGAAGCAAACAATAGCTAGTTTTAAGTGTTGACAAGTAAAAGATTAAATAGACGTTATGGATGTTAAAGCAAAAAAAGAGTCAGGCAAAAGCGCAAGACTCTATTTCTATGTTAATGAATGTCCTTTTTCTTAAAGCGTCCGCCTCGAACCTCTGCAATATTAGCTACTGCAAGGAAAGCAGTTGGGTCCAGCTCCTCTACAATCAGCTTCAGCTTCGCTTCTTCCAATCTGTTGATGACACAGAAGATGACTTTCTTATTATCGCCAGTATAGGCACCTTCACCTTTCAGATATGTTACCCCCCGTCCTAATCTTGCGATAATTGTCTCACCAATCACTTCAGCATTGTCGCTGATAATCCAGGCTGACTTTGATTCATCGAGTCCAGCTATGACAATATCGATCACTTTAAAGGCAATAAAGTAAGCGATGATGGAATACATTGCACGATCCCAAGTGAAAACAAAACCTGCCGTAATAAAAATAAAAAAGTTAAAAAACATAATAATTTCTCCGACAGAAAAGGGAAGTTTCTTACTGAAAAGAAGTGCGAGTATTTCGGTGCCATCCAATGAGCCTCCGAAACGAAGAACGATGCCAACGCCAACACCAAGAATAATTCCGCCGAAAACAGTTGCAAGCAGTAAATCTTCTGTAAATACAGGTACATCATGAAGCAGAATGGTTGTTATGGAAAGAACCGTTATTCCTAATAATGTGGAAAGGGCGAATGTCTTCCCAATTTGTTTATAACCGATGTAAAAAAACGGAATATTCAAAAGGAAGATAAAGAAGCCTAGCTTAACGGATAGCAAGTGGGAAAGGATAATGGAAATACCGACAATTCCGCCATCAAGGATTTGATTAGGAACAAGAAATTCTTCAATGCCAATTCCCATCATGACACTTCCTAAGATAATAAAAAGTGCTCTTTTCAATAGAACGCTTTTAGGCAGCACTTTATGCTGCGGTTTTTCCATATTTATAGATGTTTCAAGCTGTGGTGATTCCATTCAGTTTCCTCCAATCAATATAGTGAATTTTAAGAATTATTAAAATTTAAAAAGGGCAAATATAAAGGGGATACTCTAAATAGAGGGGTTAGTATTATTTTATCATACAGATGTTTAGTTGGCATATTCTAAAGCTTAAAGAAGAAGCTAGGCTGGCTTTATTTAAACCAGCCTTTTCGTTTGAAGTATAAGAACATGCAGCAAGCTATCAGAACCATTGTTCCTAATAAACTAAAGTAACCATATTTCCAGTTTAACTCAGGCATATACCGGAAATTCATGCCGTAAAGGCCAGCAAGAAAGCTCAGTGGCATGAATATGGTTGTAATCACTGTCAGGATTTGCATAATGCGGTTGGACTGGTGGGCATTATAAGACAGGTAGCTGTCTCTAATATCAGCAGTCATTTCTCTGTTAGATTCAATTACTTCTGCCAGCTTCAATAAATGGTCGTAAATATCTGAGTAGTATTCCCGTTTATTAGAAACAGCTGTTAATCTTTTTGTGTTTAACAATGTATAGAGGAGATCTCTCATCGGCACAACTGTATGGCGCACAGATAATAATCGATGCCTTGTTTCATAAAGGTCGTCTAATAATACTTCCATTGATTTGTTTTCAGGGTTTTCGTCAATTTCATTCAGAAAATCTTCAATTTCATAAATAATGGGTATATAGTTGTCAACAAGTCGGTCTAATAATTCATAAAGTACAGTGAATTGACTCCACTTAGCTGGCTTTTTTTCACCTAAGAGCTTTTTGGCCACAAATTGGACTTCGATGGAAGGTTCCTTATGAAAGCTGACGATATAATTATCACCTATGAAAAGATTAAGTTCTTCTTTCGCATATGTTTTAGCTTCAAGACTGTGGGTAACCAAAAAAGTATACTCGTCAAAATAGTCTATTTTAGGACGCTGCAGATTATGGAGGCAATCTTCAATAGATAGGGGATGGAATTGAAGAGGCTCCCGTAAATATTCAATTTCACTATCCACAGGGCTATTGAAATCAATCCAATACCACTCATAATTGCCTTCCTGCAAGTCCTCCATAGTCAGGCCAGTTTCTAACGTATTCTGTTTTGTTAATGCGATAATGTCAATCATGTTTTCTCCTTAATACTGGGAGCAAGGATATACCTTATGTCCATAATAATAATAGTGTATATATTATCATATTCTTGACGAAAAAACTTTTCAAGGTTATTATTTCATTAGTTAGTTACAAAAAGTAAGTAAAATGGAGGGTACCAATGACTACAGAAATTAGCAGTGAACAGTTTATGGATATATTAAAAGCACGCAGAGCAGTGAAAGTTTACGACGAGAGCTATCAATTATCAAAGGAAGAAATTGAAGAGCTTCTTGAGTTAGCAGGTAGAGCGCCGTCTGCTTGGAATCTGCAGCATTGGCATTTTGTTGTTTTTCATGGAAATGAAGCACAAGAAAAACTTCTTCCGATTGCTTTCAACCAACAACAGATAACACAGTCATCTTGTGTTATCGCTGTGCTAGGTGATTTAGAAGCAGATAAAAACGCAGAAGAAGTATTCGGGAAAGATATGGAAAAAGGCAGAATAAAAGAAGAGCTTGCTGATGTTATTAAAGGCCAGATTAAAGGAGCATACTCTAACGACGTATATCCTAGAGATGCAGCTAACTCTAATGCTTCCTTGGCTGCTATGCAGTTAATGATTGCAGCAAAAGGCAAAGGACTGGATACATGTGCTATCGGCGGTTTCAACCGCGGGAAGTTTGTGGAAGAGTTCCAAATCTCTGAGCGCTATTTGCCGATAATGCTTATCACAGTCGGAAAGGCAGCTGCTCCTGGTAGAGAAACAGACCGCTTGCCATTAGAAAAAACAACTACTTGGATTTAAGGAAAAAACCGGACAGATGTCCGGTTTTTTGTCTATATGCCCATTCTTTTATGAGGCTATACATAACGATTTTTTGCATCAGAAGTAATGCTTAAATGCTTTTTTTGCTATAATAGTGATAATTAAATCGCATGTTAATGCCTGTGAGGATGAATGGATATGAAAATACTTGTTATAGAGGATAATGAAAGTGTATGCTCCATGCTGGAGATGTTTTTTCTAAAGGAAAACTATGAAGGCGTATTTATACATAATGGTAAAGAAGCGCTAGATTATTTTATGGAAAATCAGGAGTGGGATATCATCATTGTCGACTGGATGCTGCCTGGAATGGAGGGCGTGACAATCTGCAGGAAAATAAGAGAGGTCAGCTCTGTTCCAATTATCATGCTGACTGCAAAAGACAGTGAGTCAGATCAGGTGCTCGGACTGGAGATGGGTGCAGATGATTATGTGACGAAACCATTCAGCCCATTGACACTGATGGCGAGAATTAAAGCTGTTACCCGCCGTTATCAGAAGGATGCTGTCAGCAAAGTGGATTCTAAATTCCTGACAAGCGAACATTTTAAAATCAGCAAAGAAACGAGAGAAGTAATCTATAATGGCAAGACACTTTCCAACTTGACTCCGAAGGAATTTGATCTGCTTTATTATTTGATAAGCAATCCGAAACAGGTGTTCACTCGAGAGCAGCTGCTTGACAGAGTATGGGGTTATCAGTTCTATGGAGATGAAAGAACAGTGGATGTTCATATTAAAAGGCTCCGCAATAAGATTGGCACAAAAGAACAGCCGTTTATTCATACAATCTGGGGAGTAGGATATAAGTTTGACGAAAGTGCCGGCAATGGAGAATAAAAGAAAAATAAAAGAGGAGGGATTTGTCCCTCCTCTTTTTATACGATTTCTGCTTCTGATGGGGAAACAGCTGGCTGAGCTATCTGCCTTTGGCTGGAGCTTTCAGGAAGCTCCTCAAGCTCGCGCATCTTCATTACTTCCACATATTTAATATGGTGGTCTTCCATTTCAATTATTTTAAAGCTGTAGGAATCGAATGTCAGGATATCTCCTTCTGTTGCATCATAATCAGAAGTCAAAATCCAGCCACCTAATGTATCAATATCCTCATCATCCATCTCAATGGACAGCAGGGAGTTGACTTGTGTTATCAACAGCTTTGCATCGAGGATAAAGTGGTTTTCCTTCACCTTTTGAATGCTTGGAATCTCATCCATATCAAATTCATCGCGAATATCACCGACAATCTCTTCAATGATGTCCTCAACTGTTACTAAACCTGAGGTTCCGCCGTATTCGTCCATTAATATCGCCATATGAATTCGTTCCTTCTGCATTTTAACGAGCAAATCATGGATTGGAACGGTTTCAATGACTCGGATAACTGGACGAATATAGGAATCTAGCTTTTTCGCGCTTAAATCTTTTGAACGAATCAATGCGGTCATAATTTCCTTGACGTTAATCATGCCGACAATATGATCCTTGTCACCATCTGTAATAGGGTATCTTGTAAACTGTTCACCTTGAATGACGTCCATTAGGTCATCAAGGTTGCTTTCTTGTTCCAATGAGATGATCTCTGTACGCGGAACCATAATTTCCTTTGCGATGCGATCATCAAAATCGAAAATCTTGTTTACATACTTAAACTCTGATTGGTTTATTTCGCCGCTTTTAAAACTTTCAGAGACAATAATGCGAAGTTCTTCCTCCGAATGGGCTAAATCATTTTCAGAAACAGGCTTTAATCCAAACATGCGAGTAATGATTCTTGCAGATCCGTTTAAGACCCAAATGAATGGGTACAGCACCTTATAAAAAGCAATCAATGGTCTTGCTGCCATTAAGGTAATTAATTCTGCTTTATGAATAGCGAATGTTTTTGGAGCCAATTCTCCCACTACTACATGAAGAAACGTAATAATGGCAAATGATATGGAAAAGGACAAGATTGTCACAGCTGCTTCCGGAATGTGAATAAAATGGAATAAAGGTAACAGAATGTCATGAATTGTTTCCTCACCAAGCCACCCGATGCCAAGTGCTGTAATGGTGATACCCAATTGACATGCCGATAAATATTCATCAAGGTTTGTGATGATTTTTTTTGCGGCAATGGCATTTTTGTTGCCTTCCTCCATTAACTGGTCAATTTTAGAACTGCGCACTCTGATAATAGCAAACTCTGAAGCTACAAAAAATGCAGTAAAAGCAATCAAAATGGCTATAATAACCAAGTTAAATATGTCCAATAAGTTTCCTTATCCCGCAATAGGCGAGTAAGGAGTCACCTCCTGATTAATACATGATATTAAATTTTCAAATGGCTAATTGACATGTCTATATTTCTGGATCCTTTTTTAAAATGAATGTGATCTAGTCTTAGTTTGTATGAAGCTGATTGTAGGTTCTAGGATATGATCAATCATTTTAGGAAAAGAATCAGAAGTTCTTTTTAGATTTACGATCCCATCGTACCACCTCAATCTTTCCGTTAGATATAATAATAATTATACTTTAAGCCAAACTGCGCAGTCAAACGATGCAATTTTTCAATTTTCAGTTTATTGAATGATGGCTAAAGCTCTTATTTATCATTTTATGTGAAAGAGAAAAAAATATGTTTAAGCATTGTTTGTCTTTTTGCTCAATATTTAGTGCGGTCTTTAAGCTTTGACCGCACTCTTATGTAGTTATTTTGCCTTTACCACTTCTATAGAAGAAATGTGATCGTTTTGTACTTCGGCTACTTTGAATATATAGCCTTCATATTCAATAGAATCTCCTAAACTTAACTCAGAGCTGACAGAAAACAGCCAGCCGCCAATCGTGTGCATTTCGTCATTTTCAATGGAAATGGAGAGAAGTTGGCTCACATCATTTATATGAAGTTTAGAATCCATTCGATAATGGTTTTCGCCGATTTTCTCGATGGAAGGCTTTTCGTCTACATCGAATTCGTCCATAATATCTCCGACTATTTCTTCTAAAATATCTTCGACAGTAACAAGCCCTGCTGTCCCGCCAAACTCATCATGAAGAATGGCAATGGAAGTCCGTTCCTTCTGCATTCTTATTAAGAGCAGTTGGATTGGTATTGTTTCCATCACATGAATAATCGGTTGAATATACGTTTTTAATGGAGAATTATCCATGCAGCTGTCTCTAATACAATCAGTCAATATTTGTTTTGCATGGATAAAGCCGACAATCATATCCTTATTCCCGTCTTTCATAATCGGAAATCTTGTGTAGCGATTAGAGCTGATTGCTGTAATGGCCTCATTTAATGGCATGTCCTCTGATAATGCTACCATTTCTGTTCGCGGCACCATCACTTCATGAGCAAGTCTGTTATCAAACTCAAAGATTCGTTGGACATAACGATATTCCGTCCTGTTTATTTCTCCATTTTGATAGCTTTCCTTCAAAATAAGCTGAAGCTCTTCTTCTGACAGTGCGTTGTCATTCGTATCAGTGCTTTTGACCCCATATAAGCGGGCTACTAGTCTAGCTGCATGATTCAATACCCATATAAAAGGGAAGGTGATTTTATAAAACAAAATGAGAGGTTTCGATAAGGACAAGGTGACTCTTTCCGCATAACGGATAGCGATAGATTTAGGAAAGAGCTCCCCAATGACAACATTAATATAAGTGACAACAGAAAACGCCAGCACAAAGGAAATAATATGTGCTGCAGAATCTGGCAGCTGTAATTTTGCTACAACCGGCGCCATAATTTTCAGCACAGTCGGTTCACCGAGCCAGCCTAAACCCAATGAGGTTATGGTGATTCCGAGCTGGCAAGCAGATAGGTAGCTATCCAAATGGGTCGTGATTGTTTTGGCAGAAGCTACGTTCTTATGTCCAGCTGCCTCCAAAGAATTCAACCGGCTTGGTCGCACTCTGACCATGGCAAATTCGATTGCAACAAAAAAGGCAGAAAAGGCTATTAGTACAAGTATGAGAAGAAGATTGGAAATAATCACTGCGCTCAACACCATTCGTTATTGTCTTTGCTGCTACTCTTAAACTAATTGTTAGTCTGCACTAAATGCAGAATTCTTAGTAAGAATTTAAATAGCATTATTTTTTAAATAGCGCATTTCCAATAATTTTAAACATTTTAGTGTTTTTAGAAGAATTCAAAAGGGGAAAAGGAGGGGATTAGGTACGGCGATTTAATGCTGTCCAATCTCGCTCTAGCATGCTGTACAAATATAAATCATGGTAATGATCATAAAGCCATTCTCCGTCCCTAAGGATACCTTCCTTTTTGAAGTGAAGCTTCTCAGGTATTGCTTGACTTTTGAAATTGTTAACTCCACAGCGTATTTCAATTCTGTTGAGGTTTAAATAATAAAAAGCGTGATTTAAAACAGCAACGACACATTTAGTCATGATTCCTTTTCCTTGGACAGCTTCTCCTAAATAATAGCCGATGCTTGCTTGGCGGCTCATCCAGTCCAGCTGCTGAAGAGATATCATACCGATAAGTTTGTCTCTGTAAAAAATTCCGGCCTGGAAGCCATTGTTATCTGCAAGCTGTTTATGCCAGTCTGGAATGATCGACTGGTATTGATAAGGAGAGATAATATGATCAATCCAAGGAAGCCATTCCTTTAAATAGGCACGATTCTGGTCAACAAGCTGAAAGAGCTCGTTGCTATCCTGCATATGAAGCATGCGGATGTGGATTTCATGATCGACAGCTAAATGAAATATATAGAATCATTCCCTTCTATGAATGATAATTAATTCCCTTTAGCTTATGCCAAACTAACGTTTCTTGTTATCAGAAATGCTTTAAATTCCAACGAGAATAGGCGTTTTGACTAGAAAAGGAATATTGCAAAAAATATAAAAAATAGCTTAATATTCTCCTATATACGCCGATAGACATAGTAAATGAGTAGTTATTTTATCCTATGTTGTTAGCGCTTTTATAAAGCGAACTAGTTTGCTGTGAAGGGAGATAGATTGTTGTGAAAAAGAAAAGTTTATTAGCTAAAATGGTGGCACTTGTATTCCTAGCTGTCCTAGTTGGTGCAGCTGCAAGTGGAACGGCAGTATATTTGTTAAACAGCGGGTTTGAACAGTCTGTTCTCTTGATTGGAGCTGTTGCATTAATTCTTGCTGTCGTACTTTCTGCTGTATTCTACATAGTCTGGAGAAGGAAGTTTGTTGTATTAGCAAATGTAAGCGAATCCTTCATGAGGCTGTCTGAGGGCAATATGAATATCAATATGCAAGCTCATTCATCAAAGGATGAGGTAGGGATACTTTGCAATGCGATGGAGAATTTAAAAGATCAGCTTGAATATTTGCTGAATGAAAGCAGCAATATTAGTAATTTAATTTTAGAATCATCTGCTGAACTATCAGCTGTTGCTGAGCAAACATCTGCAAGCTCAGAGGAGATAGGCAGAGCGATGGGAGAAATCGCCCATGGTGCAGGAGAACAGGCTGCAGCATTAGAGGATGTAAATAAGGAAATGGGAAGACTGAATAATTCTATTAACAAAATGAATGAAAAGAATGACCAAATTGATAATGCCGCTCATAGCTCAGAAACGGCAACTAAAAAAGGGCAAGAAATGATAAACCAACTGAAAAAATCAAATGAATTGGCAAAGAAAGCGACAGATGAGGTAAGTGTCGGAATTTCAAGCCTTTATACAAAAATCCTTGATATTTCAAAAATCACGGTCACAATTGACCAGATATCCGAACAGACAAATCTGCTTGCATTAAATGCCAGCATTGAAGCGGCTCGTGCCGGAGAGCATGGCAAAGGATTCTCTGTTGTTGCCAGTGAAGTAAGAAAGCTGGCAGAAGGAACGAATCTGGCGACAAAGCAAATTCAGGAAATGATTCAAGCGATAGAAAAGGAAACTGAAAAAACGGTTCAAGCATTATTTGAAACAACCTCTCAATCAGAAGAGCTGAATAATGCCGTCAATGGGACAGAAAATGAATTCACAAACATATCGACTGCTGTTAATGAAACAATCCATGCTGTTAAGGATCTGGGAAATGAGCTTGCATCCGTGGTAAATCAAAATAATCATATTTTAGAATCTGTTACTGCAATATCTGCTGTTTCTGAAAGTGCAGCAGCTGCAGTTGAAGAGGTATCCTCATCAACAGATGAACAAATTGCTGCAATCAGTAATGTGACAAAGGCAGCAGAAGCAATGATCAGTCGCGGCGAGCAGCTGAAGGATATCTTAAAAAATTACAAACAGCATTAAATATACTGGCCTGCTGCAAAATGTGCAGCAGGCCTATTCTAGGTTAGTCAAGCAAGGTTTATAAATGATTAGGCTAAAAATTGAAATTTGACTTATATAAGCTTATAATATAGATATCGGTGTAAAATTACACATAACTAATAAGGGAATGAATGCATTTTGACAAGAGAAGAGATTATTTTTAATGTATCGGAAAAAATGCGGTTAATACGAACGGAAGCAGGTTATACCCAGGATAAGATGGCAGAGGTTATTGGCTTGTCTAAAAAGACATTAGTTCAGATTGAAAAAGGACGACTATATGCAGGCTGGTCGACTGTTGTTGCTGTGTGTGCGCTTTTTAGGGAAACAGAAACAGTGCGTTTCCTTTTTGGGAATGAGCCATTGGAAGTGCTAGAGACAGTTGCGCGCGACGGCATGGATTATCGGAAAGAAAAGACGCTCGGAGGCAAAGTATGGTGGCGTGAAGTCGACCGGAAAAACGGCTTTATTTTTCAGCAAAACATCATTAGCCAGCATTACAGAATTATTGATGAAGATCATTTCCGCATCTTTTCAAGCTTTGATGAAAAGGAATCAATGGAAAGATTTCAAGAATTATCGACAGCACAATAATTTGCCAACAAAAAGCTTGAAATGATCAATCATTTCAAGCTTTTTGTTCTTTTAATATTCCTCTGTTAGATTGTTTCTGTTATATGACTTTACGAAGGGATTTTCACCATTGGAAAGCAGGCTCTTCCAAAAGGTGTTTGCTTGAGTTCCCTCCAGCTTAATTTGGATATCTTGTCTTGCGCCTGCCGTTAAGAAAAAAGAAACAAGCTTAGGAAGGCTGGTCGTCTCCACGACGTGTTTTTTGCAGAGCAGCTGACATTTCACATTAAATTTCTTTGTTGCCTCGTAGAAAGATAAAATATCTTTCACCGTCATATTTTCATGAAGTGTAACCTTTTTCAAAAATGTCTCCATTATCCTTGCTCCTTTTTTTAGAATTTTATATTTGAAGTATCGTCCATTATTTTTTTGTTATGTAACAACAAGTACCCGCATCTGCTCGAATTAAACGTTCAGATGGGAAAACACGACTTAAATACTAAACGAACTCCGACTTAAGGCTGAAATCAAAACCATCTACTGGCTATTATCGCGACTACCAGAAAAAGGTAAAATGGACCTTATCACATAAGAAGATGAGGGATGCAAAGTGAAGCAATTTTCAGAGGTATTCAGCAATAAGGATTTCAGGAAGTTATTTATGGCCAACATTACTTCGCAATTAGGCGGTTTAGTTGGGCTGACTGCGTTTATGTACTATATACTGGACCGGTTTACGAGCCAGCCTGCATATGCATCTGTAACAGAGCTGATGTATTCTGTGCCTACACTGGCTGTGTTTTTGTTTGTCGGTGTAGCTGCAGACAGGCTGGACAGACAAAAAATTGCTTATACATGCAATTGGGTAGCAGCTTTTTCTTCACTATGCCTGCTTGTGGCAGTTGCCATCGGATGGATGCCGCTCATCTTTTTTATTCTGTTCCTGAGAAGCGCTGTTCTTAAGTTCTTTTTTCCGGCAGAGCAAGGGCTTATGCAGGGGATTTTAAAGAAGGATGAATATACAATAGCAGCAGGGCTTAATCAATTCGTGAACAGTATTTTCATGCTCTTTGGCAATGCTTTAGGAATCTTTGTTTATTGGACATTAGGGATATATGGAGCAATACTGATAGATGCAGGAGCTCTGTTAATTGGCAGCCTGCTGATCAAGCTGACACCTCTTAGTGAAAATATTAGAATGCCAAATGGAGAGCACCGCATTCAGGATTTAAACTTAAAGATTGTCTGGCAGGATTTTAAACGAGGTTTTACGTACATTCTAAATAACAAGCTGCTGCTTGCGCTTATTTACGGGTTTATTGCATTTGGAGTTGTTAATGGCGGTTTTAGTGTAATGCAGGTGTTCATTTTAAAATATAAGCTTTCTCCATTAAACTATGAGGAAATGTCGATATATTTAGGAATTGTCTTTGGCAGCGGCATCTTGATTGGAAGTCTGGCAGCATCATTGCTTGCTCAAAAGGTCAAGCTTCATAAGCTCATCATTACTGGTGTACTGTTTGTAGCGATCTTTACTATCGCAGCATCTTTCGCCGCTACCACAGCAGTATTTATGGTGTTCTATTTCTTTATTGCTTTAGCATTGCCACTGATTAATATTGCAATCGGAGGGTGGATGCCTACCATTATTGCGCCTGAAATGATGGGCAGAGTACAGGGCTGGATAAACCCGCTTATGATGCTTGCACAGTCGATTACATTAGGTGTTATTACGATCGGCTTTCCTGGTGTAATTTCTATTGAAGCTATATTCTGGTTAGTGGGAGCCTGCTTTATTGTCGTTGGCATCTATTACAGTCTAGTGCTCCCAAAGCTTGCGAAAACCTCGGGAGAAACTGCAAAGAGGGAAGCGGTTGTGCCTGCCCATGAAGGGTAATTTGTCGAAATATTGGCAATTGACTTTAGTATAGGAGCATGTTAATCTTCTATTATATTATATTGGAAAATTAATGAAATGAAGGGAGGCGACTGACATGACAAACAAAATCAATCTAAATCGTAATAAATTTCATATGTCAGTGGCCTTCGCTTCTGTTAAATAATTGATGCATTAACCATAATTGCCATTTTGTGGCTGTTACGGCCGTTTTATGAGCATCAAAAAGAGACAGAAACGCATGTAGCGGGTCTGTCTCTTTTTTCGTGGCGAGAAATAGAGGAAAACCTCTTTTCTATAGATACTTGAAAATTTAAGGAGGAAGATGTTAATGATTGTAATGAACAGAAGTCATGGAGCAAATAGAAAAGATATAGAAAGCGGCTAGTAAAGTTTAGCTTAGAAGAGGAGAGAACAGCATGTTTTCCATATTATTAAAATTGAAGTGGTTTTTTAAAGAACATTGGAAAAGATATACGGTTGCTATTGTCCTGTTAATCATTGTTGGTGTAATTGATATTTTACCGCCGCAATTGCTCGGGATGTTTATTGATGAAATAAATGTCGGGACTCTGACAAAAGCAAAGACAGCCCAGTATTTGCTGGGTATTGCGGCAATTACAATCAGCTCTTATGTGATAACTTATTTTTGGATGTATAAGCTGTTTGGAGGGGCTATAGTGCTTGAGCGGAAGCTGCGGAGCAACTTCATGGGACATTTATTGAAGATGACTCCGACATTTTTTGAGAAGAACCGTACAGGCGACTTAATGGCAAGAGCGACAAATGACTTGAAGGCAATCAGCATTACAGCAGGATTTGGTATATTGACACTCATTGATTCAACAGCGTTTATGATTACAATTCTTATCACAATGTGTCTTTTAGTAAGCTGGAAGCTCACACTTGCTGCCATTTTGCCACTGCCGATTATGGCAATTATGATGCAAATATATGGAGATAGAATTCATAAACGATTTATGGAGGCTCAGGATGCTTTTGGTGATTTAAATGACCGCGTGCTGCAATCCATTGCTGGGGTCCGAGTTATTCGGGCATATGTATTAGAAAAGGATGACGAAAAAGAATTTCACCACATGACAGAGGATGTTTACAATAAAAACATTCGAGTTGCGAAAGTGGATTCACTGTTCGAACCGACAATCCGTATTCTTGTAGGGCTAAGCTATATTATCGGTTTAGGCTATGGATCTTATCTCGTCTTTCAGCAGCAAATAACGATTGGGCAGCTTGTGAGCTTTAATGTTTACCTCGGTATGATTGTGTGGCCGATGTTTGCAATCGGTGAGCTGATGAATGTTATGCAACGGGGAAATGCTTCATTAGACCGGGTGCAGGAAACATTAGATTATAAGCCTGATGTCTTAAACCATGGTGACAGTAAAGCAGTTGCTGTACCTGATACGATCGTGTTTGATTCTGTCCAATTTCAATACCCATCTTCGGCTGTGAAAAATCTAGATAATATCGATTTGAAAATCACAAGGGGAGAAACAATTGGTGTTGTTGGGAAAACAGGAAGCGGAAAGACAACGCTTATTAAGCAGCTGCTCAGAGAGTATCCAAAAGGAAAAGGGGAGCTTTCTGTCAATGGAATAAGCATTGATGATATCAGCTTGGATAAACTTCGCGGCTGGATTGGATATGTGCCACAAGATCACGTCTTATTTTCAAAAACAGTGAGAGAAAATATTCTGTTTGGCAACAAGGAAAACGCATCGGAAAGTCAGCTAAAAGATGCGATTCAGTTGGCATCGTTTCAGCAGGATATTGAAATGCTTCCTGAAGGATTGGAAACGCTTGTAGGAGAGAAGGGTGTTGCATTATCAGGCGGTCAAAAGCAGCGAATATCCATTGCGCGGGCGTTAATTAGAAATCCTGGGATTCTTATTTTGGATGATTCGTTGTCAGCAGTCGATGCGAAAACAGAGCAGAATATTATCCAAAACATCAAAAAAGAACGTGCAGGAAAAACAACAATTATTACCACCCATCGCATGACAGCCGTTCAGCATGCTGATCAGATTATTGTCCTTGAGGATGGAAAAATCGTCGAGCGCGGCTCACACGAACAGCTTATGCAAAAAAATGGCTGGTACAAAGAACAGTTTGAAGTCCAGCAAACAAAAACCGCACAGTCTGCAGGACAGGAGGTGCAAGCATGAGTACTGGCAAAAGATTAGTGCAGTATGCCTTACAGTTTAAAAAAATAATTATCTTTGCCTTAATTATGCTGACAATTGCAGTTATAGCAGATTTAGCAGGACCTTTTATCGCAAAAAAAATAATTGATGATCATATTATGGGAATCGAAAACAGCTGGTATGAAACGTCTTCAGGTGAAGGGGCCGTGCAGTATAAAGGCAAATATTATACGAAAGAGAAACCACAGGCAGCCGATGATGCTGATGCAAGAGTATTGCAGGCCGGAAAGGATTTTTTGTTTATAGAGGAGGAAATTTCCTTTGACGGAGAGAGAAGCTATGCCGATGGGATCTTGACTATCTCATCAGGAAATGAAGTGGCCAAGTACGAGGCTGACCGTCTCAGAGTTGAACAGGTTTTTGCCTTTTACAAACCGGAAGTTCCATCGATTATTAAGCTGCTTGCCTTTTATTTCGGGCTTGTTATCGTTGCTTCTGTGTTTCAGTATGGACAGCATTTATTTCTGCAGAAATCTGCAAACAGAATTATTCAAAAAATGCGGGAAGATGTGTTTGCGCAAATCCAGCGCCTGCCAATTAGGTACTTTGATAATTTGCCTGCAGGCAAGGTTGTAGCAAGGGTTACAAATGATACAGAAGCAATAAGAGAGCTGTATGTGACCGTTCTTTCCAACTTTTTCTCAAGCGGAATTTATATTATTGGAATTTATGTTGCCTTATTTATTCTTAATCCTACGCTTGCGGCAATCTGCCTCATCCTATTGCCGATCCTTTATGTATGGATGATTGGATACAGACGCTTTGCGGCTAAATATAATCATGTGATAAGAGCAAGAATAAGCGACATTAACGGTATGGTAAATGAATCGATTCAGGGGATGAACATCATTCAGGCTTTTGGTAAAGAAAAGCACACAATGGGTGAGTTTGAGACGTTGAATGAAGAACATTTCCGTTACCAGAACAAGATGCTGAATTTAAACAGCTTGACTTCCCATAATCTTGTAGCAGTATTGAGAAACCTAATCTTCGTAGCATTTATCTGGTTTGTTGCAGGTCAGACATTAAGCGTGTCTTCTGCGATATCATTAGGTGTTCTTTATGCATTTGTTGATTACATTAACCGCTTGTTCCAGCCTGTGCAGGGAATTGTCAATCAACTGGCAAATCTTGAGCAAGCACTTGTTGCCGGGGACAGAGTATTTGAACTGCTTCGTGAAGATGGCATTGATGTGGCAGAGACTAGCACGGAGAGGTACAAAGGCAATGTTAAGTTTGATCATGTTAACTTTGCATACAAGGAAGAAGAATATGTTTTAAAAGACATTTCCTTTGAGGCAAAGCATGGAGACACTGTTGCGCTTGTCGGTCATACCGGTTCAGGTAAAAGCTCTATCATGAACTTATTGTTTCGATTTTATGATATTCAATCAGGAACGATAACAATAGACGGCAAGGATATCTCCAAAATGCCGCGGCAAGATTTACGGAAGCATATGGGAATCGTTCTGCAAGATCCATTTTTGTTTAAAGGAACGATTGCCTCCAATGTGACATTAAATAATCCTGCCATCACGAGAGAAATGGTTGAGAAAGCATTAAAGGATGTCGGTGCAGACAGGGTTCTGAAAAATCTTGAAAATGGATACGATGAGCCTGTTATTGAAAAGGGAAGCACATTGTCAAGCGGACAGCGTCAGCTTATCTCCTTTGCCCGGGCTCTTGCCTTTAATCCGGCGATACTCATATTGGATGAGGCAACCAGCAGTATTGATACAGAAACAGAACAAATTATTCAGCACGCGATGGAAGTGCTCAAAAAAGGCAGAACCACCTTTATCATTGCACATCGCCTTTCGACTATCCGTAATGCGGATCAAATTATTGTCCTAGATCATGGGGAAATAGTTGAAAAAGGGAATCACGAAGAATTAATGAACCTAAAAGGAAGATATTATCAAATGTACCAACTCCAGCAAGGTACGAAAGCAGGTTAATTAGGTAAGCCCCCATTTTAAAAAATGGGGGCTTTGGCCATTTTATATTAAGTTGTGCAAATTAGAATTGAGAACCGCCAAGTTGACGTTCAGCCATTTGAACTAAGCGTTTAGTGATTTCTCCACCAACTGATCCGTTAGCACGAGAAGTAGTTTCTGCACCTAAGTTAACACCGAACTCTGATGCGATTTCGTATTTCATTTGATCTAGAGCTTCAGATACTCCTGGTACTAAAAGGTTGTTAGATGAATTGTTGTTTGCCATTGTGTTTCCAGCTCCTTGTAAATTAGTTTTTTTTTGGTTGGACCAGCTGGATTTGCACCAGCAAGTAAGAGAATCTTACTACCGCTTGGTATGGCCCAATGCTTTGTCGCTGCTTGTAATCTTATTATGGTCTGTGGCTGTGTTTCTATGCATTTGTTTTTAGATGAAATTTATTCCAATTTTTCTGCTTGTTTAAAATAATTCCTAAAGAATAGTTTCTTCTTGACCAACAAAAAATAAACGGAAATATGAAAGGTTTTAATGAGGTGAAGGAATGAATATTTGCCCTTTATGCAATGGCTTTGAACAACTGAACAAAGTCTGTGCCGATTGCGGACAGCAGGTAGAGGACAAGGGAAGAATTATGGATTATTATGATGACTATAGTGCGTATATGCCAATTGACCAAATGAAGCTGGAGAACGGCTATCCCGATTTGGAACAGCATTTATGTCCCCATCTTGTCCTATGCCCGTCATGTGAACGTGAGGATTTAGTTTTTATTCAGGAATAGAAAAAAGGAAGGGGAATTCCCCTTCCTAATCTTTGATATTAGCGGATACGGTTTTCTGAGTCTTTGTCAAAGAAGTGGCCTTTGTTCATATCAAAGCCTAGTTGAACAGTAACTCCTGCTGCCAAGTTAGCTCTTGAATCAAGGCGAGCAACGAACTCTTTCCCAGCAAGCGTTGAGTATACTAAGCTTTCCGCACCAGTCAATTCAAATACGTCAACTCTTGCATCAAAGCTTGTATTTTCAGAGCTGCTCAAGAATAATAGCTCATCGTGAATATCTTCTGGTCTGATGCCGAAGATTACTTCTTTGCCGATATAGTTTTGCTCACGAAGGATTTTCAATTTGCCTTCAGGGATGACAAAGGATGCATCGCCAATGACTAATTTATTGTCCACGATTTTTCCAGTAAAGAAGTTCATTGCTGGAGATCCGATAAATCCGCCAACGAAAACATTTTCAGGTTTTTCATAAACTTCTTTCGGAGCACCAACCTGCTGGATAACGCCGTCCTTCATAACAACAAGTCTTGAAGCCATTGTCATCGCTTCTGTCTGGTCATGCGTAACATAAATAGTAGTAGTTTGCAGTCGTTGATGCAGCTTGGAAATTTCAGCACGCATCTGTACACGAAGTTTTGCATCAAGGTTGGAAAGAGGCTCATCCATCAAGAACACTTTTGCATCACGGACAATGGCACGGCCAAGGGCTACCCTTTGGCGCTGACCGCCTGATAATGCTTTTGGTTTTCTTTTCAGGTACTGCTCCAAGCCAAGAATTTTTGCAGCATTATTCACACGTTGTTCAATTTCTGCTTTTGGAAATTTTCTTAGCTTTAATCCGAATGCCATATTATCATAAACAGTCATATGTGGATACAAGGCATAGTTTTGGAATACCATGGCAATATCGCGGTCTTTTGGAGCAACATCGTTAACACGCTGTTCATCAATAAAGAAATCTCCTTTTGAGATATCCTCCAAGCCTGCAATCATACGCAATGTCGTAGATTTACCACAGCCTGAAGGCCCAACAAATACGATAAATTCCTTATCTTCAATATGTAAATTAAAGTCGCGAACCGCTTCTACTTTTTCATCATAAATTTTATAGATATTTTTTAAGACTAACTCTGCCATCTTTTTCATACCCCCTGCGATTTGATATATATAATGTAACATGTTTGGGAACGTTTTCAAATTGGCGGTTTGCATGAAAAAAACCAGTGTTGTTTTGAGCAAGTTGCACTAAAGCGCTTTCTTTTTATAAAAAAAGAGAGGAACTGTTTGTCCTCTCCTTGTCAAAATTCCTTCGATGAGAAGGGAAGAAATAATTTAACTCCTCTTCTGTTAAATGGGAAAATCGACATATCTGCTACAAGATGGCTGATATAAGCTAATACACATGTCCAAAACACACCATCAATTTGCAGAGATTGTGCAAAATGAAACGATATGTAGGCAAAATAAACGGTTCCAATGATGGAATGTGTATAGCTTCTATGCGGTACGAATGAAGCAATCAATATAAAGACAGCCAAAAGGATAAGCCAGTATTCCTGAAGGGAAACCCCGCCAAACAAAACACCAGCGCCAGTGATTGTTAACATATGCCGCTGCTTAATTAAACTAGAAACGAGTATGATGGCAATCCCTGCACCAATGCTGAATAACAGCTCTGACGCGCTTCCGGCATAAATACTGTATAAAATCATCAATGCTCCAACTGCTTGGGCAATGGATCGAAACACCTTATGGGAAATCGTAATTTTGTTGCTTAGCTTGCCGTCAATGTCCATATCAGGCATCAGTGCCGAAATACCGCCAATCCCGACTAAAAGCAATGTAGTGGAAGGGGAGGCATCAAAATAATTCGCCGCTGCGAATCCAACCCCTGCGCCAATACAAGAATGTGCTGTACCTTTCAACTATAATCCTCATTTCTTTCTAGCATATAAACTAGCATTCTAGTGCTCTATTATATGCCAAGAAAAAAGAGTTTACCAGTTAATAAATGGAAACATACGTTCTTGTGAAAGATTTGTTTCTTCTAAGCCTTTTTTTGGCTGAAATATAGGCAGGCTAAATAGGCGGTAAAGAAGTTATGATAATTTTTTAAAGGCAATCCAGTTTTTTCAGTGAATTTGTCTAATCTGTATTGCAATGTATTGCGGTGGATAAATAGTTTTTTTGCTGTATTTGTATTATGTCCGTTGTTTTCAATGAATGTTTTAATTGTTAACAGCAATTCCTTATCTTCCCCTAAGATAGAGAACCAGTTTTTAAATGGCTCCAGCTCATGCTGATCAAGCCTGCTTATTAATAGATGAGGAAGGATTGTTTCAAAGGATAATACTCTTTCAGAAGAAATCACAGATAAGCCGGCTGTGAAAAAATCCCGTTCCTGAGTAAAGACGGTAGGACTTTCCATTGTGAAGGGCAGGATTTTTCCAATATAAAAGGTTATCGTAAAATAAAAATCGGACTGCAGGGCTTCAGCAAAAGAGGAATATTCCTCATCCTCAAGAAAGTGCCCGTCTCGCTCTAAAATACTTCCTCTATTAGCACCATTCCAAATAATGATGCTGCTGCTGTGAATAAATCCTTTGAATACAGTTTCTACAGCTTCTTTATCAATAGGAGTGTTATTTATTTGAAATTGTATAACCCGGAAATTTTTACATACTTTTTCTGGCATGCTACCGCCGAAAAATAAGAATTGGCTCCATTTAAAGTCCTCTGTATTTTCCTTGTTGTTTTCCGGTAAATAATGCTGAAAAAGCGTTTTTAATAAATCAAGTTGAGAATCGTTCATCTCATTTTTTTGAAAGCCAAACCACCCATTCTCCCCTTCAATGTGAAACCAATGGTAGTCAATTAGCTGTGGTTGAGAAGGAGGTGCAGACTGCTCTACCGCACCTGGAAAATAGGTTAATAATTTTTGTTTCATCGTCATTCCTCCATTTAGAGATGAAAGCGTTTGAAAAAGTAAGCAAGTACGATTGCTTCTTTTTACCTAAAAACTGGCCTGTGTAAAGTGTAATCGTTACCATTATCTTATTATAGTTACAGAAAAACGGCAATCAAAAAAACACAGTCTAATAATGACTGTGTCGAATGAAAGCTCATTTATTAGGGGGAGCTTCTTCTCCAAGTTCCCTTGCTTCTTCAATATTTGTGCTAGTATCGTGACGAAAGACTTTTCCGCCAGACATCCCTTCGTTTATCATTCTGTCGATGTCTAAATAAGCTTCTTTTTTACCTTCATATTGCAGGTCATCGTTTTTATTTCCCATAAATATCCCTCCTGCCGTTAGAATGTGTCAGGAAGGTGTATTTCATTCTTGCTGTTTAAAGCCAGCAAGCTCATAAAAAAGCTTGGCTAGCTGTCTGCAGCGGTTCGTTTCAATTTCTGGCTCATCAAATAACATCGGTTTAGAGTTTACTTCAAAAATATAATAATTGCCTTGTTTATCCACACAAGCATCAATGGAAAATTCTCCGAAAAATCCATGCTGGCTTGATAATAATGCTCCGCAATGTTCAATAGCAAGCTTAATAAAGTGATCATGTTTTTTTGTTCGCACAGCTTCATATGGAATGATTTTTCCACCTGCAGGCACATGTGTTGTGACATCTTGAAGGGAGGACTGTCTTATACCAACTCCCGTTAAGCGGTAATTACCGTCGAGATAAGTAGCCAGTATTCGAAAATCAAAGCGTTGTCCATCGAAAACATCCACATCTATTTCTTCCTGAACAATATATTCCTTAGAAGTCCATTGTGGTAAATAATCCTCGATAATTTCCTGTAATGTATGAAAGCTTCTTGTCCCTTGAATGTCTCCGAGGAGGAAGGAATTATCAGGATTTCTAGTTAGCCTGTATAAATCCTTGCCTTTAGAGCCTGAAGCAGATTTAACATAAATGGAACCATGTCTTTGGAGGAAATCAATCAGTTCTTGTTCAGATTGAAGCAGTGCGGTTTCAGGGAGAAACTTTGCTAATATTTCCTGTTGCTTTAATGCTTGATATAATGCAAATTTATGAATGAAATGCGGATTGAAAAATGGTATGTCAAAGCTTTTGATGATAGAAATAGCTGCTGCGAAATGATCGCCATCCTCTGTTTTGCGGAAAGGCACACGATTATATATAACATGGGGAAGAGGGGTTGTTATAGGAAGCCATTTATCTTTAGCTGTGATATACGTAAAACCGTCAATTTTAGTATTTGTCAGTCTTTCAGGAGGAAAGACGACAATCATTCCCCCAAAAGAATCTAGTTCTCTTTGCAGCTTTTCAAATAAAGACCGGTTGCCGATTAGCTTGTTTTTGGAATTGTAGGAAGTCAGTATGCCGACAATTGGGCCTGCATTGTTTGCCTTGTAGATCATTTTAAATGGCTGGAACTCTTTAAGGAAAGGGAATAAAGGCAGCAACGGAAGCTGATTGCTTCCGAAGGTTAATCCAGGCTGATTAGAATGCCAACTCTTTGCATTGCCATCATAGTAAATATTCATTTAAATATATCCTCAGGCTTTTTAATGCTCTGCTCATACAAGTAGATGGCATATTCTAGCGACATTCTTCTTGTCAGTAAGTCGTCTTTTTTAAGTGAACTGTGTTTAAAGATGCTTCTTCCAGGCTTAGAATTTGCTTCAAAAAGCCAAACTCTTCCTTTACGGTCTACTCCGATATCAAAGCCAATCTCTCCGATTGTTCCCTCCGTGTACTTCTCAAGTGTCTTAGATATTCTTAATGCAGAATTGATAAGCTTCTCTTTAAGCTGTTCCTTATCCTTGTCAACATCTAAGAGCTCGTCAATCGATTTAACAATACCGCCGCTATTCATATGTGTAGTTGCACTGCCTGCACCGGCAATTTTGGCGGCAATTGCGGTGACTTCCCATTTACCTTGTTTATTCTTATTAGTATGAACTCGAAAATCAATCGGTTTTTTCTCTGAGCGCATAAGATGAATGCCTTGTTGGACGAGAAGATTATTAATATTTGTTTTTGCTGTAATATGCTGTATCAGCTTTTCTAATGTATCGAATTTAAGCAGTCGTTTTTCTCCGCCCGGTTCTTTAAAACGTGTATAGTAGTTTTCGTCTTTCTTATTATAGATGACTTGATAGATTCCTTTTCCCAGGCTGCCATTCTTCGGTTTAATGTAAATATGCCCATAGTTGCTCAGCATTCGTTCTACGACAGAAAAAGAAGTGAAGGGAAGCGTTTCAGGCAAAAAATCGGCAATGCTGTTTTCTTGAAGCAGACGTTCATATATATCAAGCTTGTTAAAGAAGCCTGGATTATACCACGGAATCATATATTCCTGTTGAAGACGGTACTTTACCTTCTTTATTTTTGGCAAACTCTCTGTACGGCGATTAGGGATACGATCATAAATAACATCTGGAAACGGAACTTCAAACCGTTTCCAGCCATCATGATAAAACAGTCCGTTAATTGTGCCTTTATCCCAATCAATATGCTGGGCTCCAAATAAAAAGGCGGTGACACCTGCTGTGTTTTGGACAGCTAACAGCTTTGAAAAGATAATAGTGCGTTCACCGATTGGTTTGACCTCGACTGAGCTGAAGCCAGAGGTGAATATTCCAACAAGCGGACCGATATACAAGACATCTTTATCGTAAAAAACATGTAAGATAGGAAGAGTTGGCGGTATCTTTAAGGCTTGTATTAAATCTTCACTTATTCTAATTACATTGCCTCCGAATTTTTGGACAGCAATGAAAGCTTCTACCTTCATTGTTCCGAAGGCAGCCCGCTTAAGATTACTTGGTATTGATGCATCTGCAGGAAGGTAGATTGTATTAGTGCAATCATTTATCACTTCAATAGAGTAAAGTTTTTTCATTGCTGTTCCTCCTCTGTCCATCTCGCAGCATGGCTGCATAGGCTAGCGGTGCTTTATACAGCCTTTCACTCAAGTCTGGGTATGCCAGGAGAATGACTTTTCTGCCAGGCTTGCTGTTGACGTCGAGTATCCATAACGAGCCATTTTCGGTAATACCTATATCAACTCCTAACTCGAAGAGGGCAGGAAAGGATTGTTCTAATATAGGTGGGAGGCTAGAAAGAATGTCGTTTATTTCATTCTCAATAAAACTCTTCATTTTATAGGGAGCTGTATCAAGCCATTGTTTAAAAGGAATTACTTCTGCTCCTGCACTAAGATTGGAGATGATTCTGTCTTTGGCGCCAAGTCTTATCCCCTTTTCAATGATTTCCCATTTGTTTTGCCCATTTTTTTGCAGCAGTGCTCTAATATCAAACGGCTGTTTATCCTGATTGCATAAAGGTAAATAGCTTTGGCTAAAATAATCATTTTTCTGAAGCAGAGTAGTCAGCCAGCGTGAGAATTTTTCTTTATCTTTAAAGATATGTTCCACATGTCGCTCTTTTTTATCTGTTCTGACAAAAATGCGCTTATGTTGTTCTTTAATAAAATAAATGCCGTTTCCTTGTGAGCCGTTAATTGGTTTTAAGATAATCGGATTAACAAATCGCAAATCTTCTAATACTTCATCAGCTGAAATTACTTGTTTTGACTTAGGAATATAAGGGGCCAGCTTAGAAGCTTTCAATACATCATACAGCTTCAGTTTGTTTGGGAGCCCATTGCCAATAAAGACAATATCCTTTTTCTGTTTCAGCCACTCAACGATGTTTTTGCATTGTCTAGAATGAGAATTTTCTTGGTAATAGCAGCGGTCATATAAAAAGGAAGGGACGGGAAAGTCTTGTGTGAGCCAGCAGTTCTGCTCACTATCGAAAATCTTGCCAGATACCTTTTCTGTGAGAGGATTGTAGCTTGAAGGTACGAAATGATAAACATCAAAGGCCAGCGATTTTCCCAGTTTAGCAATTTCCGTGATATAGCTTTTTTCATTTTCTAATGAGAGTGACATGATTCCAAAACTAGACATCTTGTTGTTCTCCTTTTTTTATATGTGGAAAAGAAAGGCTCAAACAATATTCCAGTAATGCCTTTGTAGAAGGCCTTCCTTTATTTGTTGCCGAATCAAGATTTTTAGACGGTTTAGAATTGACCTCGATAATCCAAAGCCCGCCATGTATGTCAATGCCCATATCAATTCCGAGCTCGCCTAAGTCTCCGGTCATTTGCGACGACAGGGCCTCAGCTGTCTGAAGAGATATCTCTTTAAACTGTTGCTCCACCTGCTTAGCAGAAGCTTCACCAACTAATGCTTGAAGCACAGATTTTGATGAGATCATTTCTGCACCTTGATACAAATTAGCGACAAATGCTTCTGGCTGGGCACATCTGGCGACAATAGAGGTTATCTTCCATTGGTGCCGTATATCCTTATGGCAGAGAATTCTAAAATCAAGGGAACGATTATGATATTGTTGAAAGTTAATGCCTTCCTGACAAATATAAGCGCGTTTTTTAGTCAATTGCGAAAGCCATCTCCATAATTTATTAAATGAAGAAAAGAAGCGGATTTTTCCTTTTTCTTTACCAGAAGAAACGCTCGTTTTCCATGCATGTTCCTCGCGGCGTATCTGGATAATTTGCCGGCCTTGACTGCCATGAATCGGCTTTACATATAAAGTGCTGAATAGATTTAACATTGCTTCCAGTACCTCTTTAGAGAGCAGGTTCGTTTCTGGAATATATTTTTTTAATAAAGGAAGTTTGTTTAAGATTAAGGAGGTATCATATTTAGAAAAGAATTGTGCATTAAAGATAGGAATATTTCGTTTTTGCAAATCCTTTTTTAGGTCGTTAAATTGCGTTGATGCTTCTGCCTTACGTATATGAATGCGATTATAAACAACATTGGGATATGGCAGGGCTGTCTTTTTCCAGCTGTCCTGCTGGTAAGAATAGCCTTCGACATATCCTTCTTTCCAATCATAAAGGCTGCATACATAAAGAATTCCGCCAAGGCGTGACAGCTCTTGCTGAAATTCCTCGCAAAACTGATGAATGGAACGGAAAGAAGGTCCATCTTCCGCAGAATCATGTGCAGGAGCATCTGTCAAAATGGCTATTACCGGCCCAAGTGTTAATGTCTGGCTCTGTTTATTGAAATGACTGAGCAGTGTTAAATCTTGATTTGGCACTGCTAATGACTGAAGCAAGCTGTCACAGAAAAATATCGCTTGCTTATCCTCATGTACAGGTTCAACTTGGACAGGAACTGCCGTGCTACCTAAGTTGAGCAGAACAGGATTATTGCGATCTATTTCCCAATGATGAACTAAGGAGTGGCTCAAACGTAGTACTGTCTCCTTGTTTGCTGGGAAGGAGGAATTTTCTTTCATATACAGGGGAAGCAAATTTAGTTTCATCGCAATTCCTCATTTGTAAGGTGAATTTTTTAGTTTAATTTTTCTTATAGGCTAAAGCTGATATGGTATCGTATGTTAAATGGAATGATTTGTGCATGTATCTAAAGGGATGAAGGGTACTGCAGACTTTTTGTGGGCATTGGTGAATTGCATGTGAATTTATATAATTGTCCGGTCTTAACAGCGAACACTTGTCCAGTCTTAAATGAAATAAAGGGTCTTATTGGCAATATGAAGCATAGTTTGATATAGTGGAGACAATTGTTAAAAAGGAGTTGTTAATAATGGCAGTAAACCTTCATGATTCTGCTTATGAACTAGAAAAAGCTATTCGTCAAAGTGTTGAATATACAAACTTAAAAAAAATGTATGACTTGGTTAATGCTGACCCATCTGCAAAGGCCATGTTTGAAAACTTCCGCAACATTCAAATGCAGCTGCAGCAAAAACAAATGTCAGGGATTGAAATTACACAGGAAGAAGTGGAACAAGCCCAAAAGACAGTGGCATTGGTTCAGCAGCATGAGTCTATCTCCAAACTGATGGACGCAGAACAGCGTATGAGCATTGCTATTACTGAGCTTAACCAAATTATTATGAAGCCACTTGAAGAGCTTTATGGAGCTCCACAGCAATAAAATAGCAGAAATACATAAGTGCCCAAAGCTATGCTTTGGGCACTTTTTCCATATTATAATGTTGCTTATTTAAACTAGCTTACATTAAAACTGAGTACCAGACAGCTGCTGCTGAGCCATTTGCACTAAACGCTTCGTGATTTCTCCACCAACAGAACCGTTGGCACGAGCAGTTGTTTCAGCACCAAGGTTTACTCCAAACTCAGTCGCAATTTCATATTTCATTTGATCTAATGCTTGAGAGACTCCAGGTACTAGTAGTTGATTTGAATTGTTTGACATTGTTGTTTCCTCCTTTAGTGATTGTCGGTGTTACAGTCAATAGTTTGTAACAGACAGAGATATCTATGCAGTTTACGAGTCTGTAAATGTTTCCAGCAACAAGCATAGATTGCATTGGTTAAAACGGATAATTCGTGAAAGCCGGTTCTAATACAGGTGGTTTTTTCATACATGTTTATAAAGACAAAACAACCTGAAATGGGGGAACAAGATGATTTATCGCTTATTAGCTTTAAATATTGATGGGACTCTTATCCAATCAAATGGACGTCTGAGCAAATCCACGAAGGATGCAATTGAATACGTTCAGCAAAAAGGAATATATGTAACATTAGTCACATCAAGAAGTTTGCCTTCCGCAAGAAAGGTTGCCAAAGCATTAAAGCTGAATAATTATATTGTGACACATCAAGGTGCACTTATTTCAGACAATGCCGACCAAACATTGTACGTAAACAGGCTGACTGATGAACTTACATATGAAATTGTCCGTTTCCTAGAAGGGTTTATTTGTCAGATTAGAATCGTGCATGAGAAATTTTCTTTAGCGAATAAGTCAAGGCTTAACCATAATATGCTTGCTAAAACAGTGTTTAACTCTGGCGATCCTGTGTTTTATTCCCATCAATTTGTAGAAGTTCTTAGTGAAGTTTTGCTGGAAGAACCTGTCAGCGCTCCGAAAATTGAGGTGTATTTCGAAGACAAGAAAGATTGTTTAGATGCTAAAGAGGTTTTAGACAAGATGTTTGATGAAATCAATATTGTCCAAATGAATGACCTTCGCTTAGAAGTGCTGCCTGAAGGTGTTAATAAGCTCAACGGGCTGCTGTACTTGGCAGAGCATCTCGGTATTAACAGAAGGGAAGTAGTAGTAATTGGCGACAGTCTCGATGATAAAGATATGATAGAAGCAGCCGGCCTTGGAGTAGCTATGGGAAATGCGCCAAGTGAGCTGAAATTTGCAGCCGATTGGGTGACAAGATCCAATAACCAGGACGGAGTTGCTTACATGGTAAAGGAGCATTTTCGTAAACAGCAGCCTATTGAGTTTCTGCGCAAAATGAACATTATTAAATAGCAATTATTATACTCATCTTAATAAACCAAAAAATTCCTTAGAGCGTAAGGAATTTTTTGTTTTTCTAGCCAATATTTTGACCTGGCTGGTCACTTTTTGTAGACTGAAGTATAATGGAATTTTTAGAAGCTATTAACTATGATAATTAAAGGTGAATATAAAAATGAAATCAATTTCGATAAGCGGGTTACATGACGACCGACTAATCAGACCATTAGAGCATATCGGCAACTTGTTTTTTGAAGATACTAAGGTTGCTTTCGCTGAAGACGAAGCAGATATTTTAATACGTTTTGATGTTTCAGAAACAGACGACCGGTTTTTTGTTGAAGGAAAAATAGACGGCAAGTCAGCATTCGATTGCGAAAAAGCTGTAGCCGGTCTTGATGAAAAGGAAAGATTTAAGGAACAAAAGAATGCCATTTCACAAGTTTTCCTAAAGGTATTACAAGATTATACTGGCATGATTCAAAAATGGGGAATTTTGACGGGAATTCGCCCGACAAAGCTTCTTCATAAGCATATGCAAAACCAAACGCCAATCGAAGAGGCGCATCAGGCATTAAAGGATGAGTATTTAATGTCGGATGAGAAAATCGATCTCATGCAGCGCATTATAAACAGACAGCTTGCGGTTATTCCAGATTTATATGATTTGAAAAGAGAAGTAAGCATTTATATCGGGATTCCATTTTGCCCAACTAAATGTGCGTACTGTACGTTTCCGGCTTATGCTATAAACGGCAGACAAGGTTCCGTATTTTCCTTCTTAGGAGGTCTTCATCATGAAATAAAGAAGACTGGAGAATGGCTGAAATCTAAAAATATTAAGATAACGACCGTCTACTATGGTGGAGGAACTCCTACAAGCATAACTGCTGAGGAAATGGACATGCTTTATGAGCAAATGAATGAATCCTTCCCGGATGTGCAAAACATCAGAGAAATAACGGTAGAAGCTGGCCGGCCAGACACCATTTCTCCTGAAAAGCTGGAAGTACTGAATAAATGGAATATTGACCGCATCAGCATTAACCCACAATCGTATACACAACAAACATTAAAAGCAATCGGAAGGCATCACACTGTTGAAGAAACGATTGACAAGTATCATCTAGCCAGACAGCATGGAATGAATAATATCAATATGGACTTAATTATTGGCCTTCCTGGAGAAGGTGTGGAAGAGTTCCAGCACAGCCTTGATAAAACGGAAGAACTATTGCCGGAATCACTGACTGTTCATACATTGTCATTTAAACGGGCTTCTGAAATGACGAGAAATAAAGCGAAATATAAAGTTGCTGACAGAGATGAAATCCAAGAAATGATGAGAATGGCTGAAGTTTGGACAGACAAATATGATTATGTGCCATATTATCTGTACAGACAAAAAAATATTCTTGGCAATCTGGAGAATGTAGGATACTCCAAGGTTGGCCAGGAAAGCATTTATAACATCATGATGATGGAAGAACTGCAGACAGTAATTGGTCTTGGCTGCGGTGCTTCAAGCAAATTTATCCATCCAGTAACAGGAAAAATCACTCAGTTCTCTAATCCGAAGGACCCTAAAACATATAATGACAGCTTTGAAGAATATACAGACAGAAAATTAGCGCTGTTAGAAGAACATTTTTCAGCAGAAAAATCGATTTAGTACAAATAAAATTAGCGTTATTGAAGGAAGATAGAAAGAGCAGGACACTGCTTTTACTGTCTTCCTTTTTTCGTAGACTAAAGAAAACGCCAGCAACTTCTAAATAAAAGGCGAAGAAAAAGATTGCGTTTTTGTTAGAAAACGAATAATATAAAAGAGTTGTGTAAAAATGTTCGTTTTTTCGGAGGTATACATGTTTAAACTTAAAGAGAACAATACAAATGTGAAAACGGAAATAACAGCCGGCTTCACTACTTTTTTGACAATGGTCTATATCGTTATCGTTAACCCTGCAATCTTATCTAGTGCAGGCATTCCTTTTGACCAAGTATTTATGGCAACAATAATTTCTGCGGTAGTTGGTACACTGTGGATGGCGGTATTTGCTAATTATCCAATTGCTATAGCTCCAGGTATGGGCTTGAATGCTTACTTTGCCTCTTCAGTTGTCGGAAGCCATGGAGGAATTGATTATACAATTGCCTTATCTGCTGTATTTGTTGCAGGAATCATCTTCTTAATTCTTTCTTTAACAACTTTCAGGGAAAAGCTGATAGAAGCTATTCCAGAAAACTTAAAGCATGGTATCACTGCTGGTATCGGTTTGTTTATCGCTTTTATTGGTTTAAGACAGACACAAATAATAGTCGATAATAAAGAAAATCTTGTTGGACTTGGTGATTTTCAGTCACCTTCAGTCATTCTTTCATTAGTAGGTCTTGCGATTACCATTATATTATTTGCTATGAACGTAAAGGGAGCGTTGTTCTTTGGAATGATCGCAACAGGCATTATTGCTTTCTTTACAGGCCAGCTGTCATTTGATGGTTTTGCAGCTGTTCCTCACTTGCCAGAAGGACTAATTATCACAAATCCTTTCTCAGCAATCGGTGATGTTTTCCAGCATAGCTTATATGCAGTTGTGTTCTCCTTCTTGCTTGTGACAATCTTTGATACGACTGGTACGATGGTCGGTGTTGCTGAACAAGCAGGATTAATGAAGAATAACCGTCTTCCTAAAGCTAGACAGGCTCTGCTTGCAGATTCTATCGGAACTTCTGTTGGTGCTATGTTCGGGACAAGCCCGACGACTGCATTTATTGAGTCGACTTCTGGTGTTGCAGCAGGAGGAAGAACAGGACTGACTGGTGTCACGGTTTCTGTATTGTTTATTATTGCTGCTTTCTTTGCACCGCTTGTCAGCGCTGTTTCTGGCTTGTCTGCTATCACAGCTCCTGCCCTCATTATTGTCGGAAGCTTAATGATGGGAGCAATTGCACAGGTGCGCTGGTCTGAATTTGATGAAGCTTTCCCAGCTTTTCTTGTGATTTTGAGCATGCCGCTTACTTCAAGTATTGCAACAGGAATTGCACTAGGATTCATATCTCATCCGTTGCTGAAATTAGTGACAGGCAAGGGTAAATCTGTACACCCACTCGTTTATATATTCGCCGTATTATTTTTATACCAGCTCGTCTTTTTATCTCACTAGAGCTTAAAAAGTCCCATGAAGTTTATTCTTCATGGGATTTTTTTTATTTTTGTCCAATCTTTACAGTTATTTGTGAAACCTTCAGCATATCTTTTCGTATGAATGAAAGAAGGAGGAGATCGGAATGTCATTAGAAATAAAAAATGTTACAAAAAGATTCGGTTCATTTGTTGCAGTCGATAATATATCCTTATCAATTCCAGAAAATGAAATGTTTGGATTTTTAGGAGGAAACGGTGCTGGCAAAACGACAACCTTTCGCATGCTGCTAGGCATATTAGATATTAGTGAAGGGACCATTACTTGGAACGGGAAAAGCATCAACTATTCGACAAGTCCAGAAATCGGTTATCTGCCTGAAGAAAGGGGACTTTATCCGAAATTAAAAGTAAAGGACCAGCTTATTTACTTAGCAAGATTGCGAGGAATGGATAAAAAGGAAGCGTTGACAGAATTGAAAGGATGGCTGGAACGCTTTAAAATATCCGATTATTTAGAAAAAAAGGTGGAAGAACTGTCAAAGGGTAATCAGCAAAAAATTCAATTCATCAGCGCTGTGCTTCATAAGCCGAAGCTGCTGATTTTGGATGAGCCGTTCAGCGGTTTGGATCCGGTTAATGTGGAGCAGCTGAAGACCGCCGTCATTGACTTAAAAAATTCGGGAACGACAATTGTATTCTCTAGCCACCGGATGGAGCATGTGGAAGAAATGTGTGAAAATCTTTGTATTATGCATAAAGGAAAGCCAGTCGTCCATGGGGGCTTAAAGGAAATTAAACGCAGCTTTGGGAAGAAAAATGTTGTTATTCATGCTGATTTCGATTTGGCCTATTTAATAAAGTTTCCTGGTGTTGTCAAGCTGAAGCAAACGACAGAAGGCGCTGCTCTCCAGATTGAAGGCGAGGAAATTGCGGAAAATATATTAAAGGATATCGTAGGAAAAGGCTTCGTCCGGAAATTTGCGTTAGAGGAGCCGACTTTAAATGATATTTTTATCGAAAAGGTAGGTGCTTCACTTGAATAGTTTCTGGATTATTTTATTGCATACGTATTGGACAAAGGTAAAGACAAAATCCTTCATCTTCACAACGGTTATTACATTGCTGCTTATTTTAGGCTTAACAAATCTCCAGTCCATCATCCAAGTGTTTAACGATGATGATATAGACAAGATTGCAGTCATCGACAACACAAAAGAACTATATTCATCTGTTGCCGCAATGTCAGAAACCCTTAACGAAGATATTGTGCTAGAGGATTATGTAGACGGTGAAGCGGAAGCGAAACAAAAGGTGGAGGACGGTACGTATCAAGGATTGTTAATTCTTGATTATGATAAGGAAAATCTGCCGCAGGGATCCTTCTACAGCATGGATATTACAGACTCCTCGACAGCAACCGGTATTGAGACATTGGTTCAGGCTGTAAAGAGCCAGCTTGCTGCAGCACAGTTAAATCTCAGCAGTGAACAGCTTGAAAAGCTTAATGAGCCTGTTGAATTTGAACATATTGCTCTTGAACAAAATGCAAAATCAGAAGAAGAGCTGAACCAGGCAAGAGGGCTTGTCTATGTCTTATTATTCCTTATTTATTTTGCAGTCATCCTTTATGCTAATATGATAGCGATGGAAGTAGCGACAGAAAAATCATCTCGGGTTATGGAAATTTTAATTTCCAGTGTGTCACCGATTAAGCATATGTTCGCAAAAATACTTGGTATTGGCTTGGTGAGTATAACACAATTAGTGGTGCTACTAGTGGTTGGCTATTTTTCGGTTACAAATAATGAAGATATGAGCACACTTGATGGCTTTCTAGGCTTCAGCGGCATACCTGCAGCCACCATTATTTATGCTGTTTTGTTTTTTGTGCTTGGTTACTTTTTATATGCCACACTTGCAGCATTCCTCGGTTCTCTTGTCAGCCGAATCGAAGATGTTCAGCAGATGATTACCCCAATGACTTTAGTTGTCGTGGCAGGCTTTATGATTGCAATGTTCGGCTTAGGTAATCCCGATACGACATTCATTACGATTACATCGTATATTCCGTTCTTTACGCCAATGCTGATGTTTATGCGTGCAGGCATGCTGAGCCTTCCGGTATGGGAACCGATCTTAGGAATGCTTATATTGGCCGTTTCTATCATCCTCTTAGCAGTCTTTGGCGGCAGAGTTTATAAAGGTGGAGTGCTGATGTACGGCAAATCGAATTCCTTTAAAGATATTAAAAAAGCACTGCAACTGACGAAAAAAGAATAACATCACAAGGCTCACGAAATTCGTGAGTCTTTTTTTATTAATAGCAGGAAAAATATTTGGCGATTTCAGAGTCAATTCCGTACAATTAACAGTAGTCTTTTAGAAAGAAGGAATGTCAGGATGAGTATTTTACATAAAGGTGATAAAGTCGGATTTATTGCGTGCTCTGACGGCAGAGACCGCTCTAAATCAAACATATATTTAACATTAGAAAATATATTGGCACAGTTTAGTGTCCATGCCGTTTACGCGAAAACCTTTTATGCTGTCGGTAACACGCCATTCAGCGGTACACCAGAGGAAAGAGCAGCAGAATTAGCGGAATTATACCAAGATAAGGAAATAAAGGCCGTTTTTGATTTGTCAGGAGGAAATGCTGCCAACGAGCTGCTCCCATCTATCAATATGGAAGTAATTAAAGAAAATCCAAAGCCTTTTGTCGGCATGAGCGACCTGTCTGTCCTTAATAATGCCCTGTTTACATTAACTGGTGTTCCTAATCTTCATTATCAAACAACCAATTTACTGGGACCAGACAGTGCCTTTCAAATGGAATTGTTTACGAAAGTGTTTTTGGCTGACTGGCACAATCCGAATGAATTAGTAACATTTCCTTATACATGGCTGCGAGGAAGCAGTATGGAGGGTACTGTTATTGGCGGAAATGCAAGATGCTTCTTGAAACTGGCTGGCACTCCTTATATGCCAAATCCAGAGGATAAGCTGCTTTTCCTGGAAAGCCTCGGTGGTGGACCGGCTGCGATTGCCTCTTATATTGCTCAGCTTACCCAGCTTGGTTTTCTTGAGAGATGCAATGGCATCCTGTTAGGTACCTTTACGGAGCTAGAGCAGAGTGCAGGCATGCCGACAGCAGAGGAGCTAGTGCTTGCTGCCACAGAAAAGTTTGGAATTCCTGTGGCAAAAACAGCTAAGTTAGGGCATGGGTACGACAGTCACTGTCTTCCGATTGGAATGAAACTTCAGTTATAACTTTTTAGAACGTGCATTCGTATTTTAAGGATGATAATATAAAAGAAAAAGGAGGTGGTCATTATGGAGGAGATAACATTTATACATTGTGCAGACCTTCATTTGGACAGCCCTATGCTCGGGTTGAAAAATCTGCCTGCGCCTATACGAACACAGCTGCGGGAAAGCACCTTTACGTCGTTCAAAAGGATTGTTGATACTGCCATTGCCAAGCAGGTCGACTTCGTTCTTATTGCCGGGGATATTTATGATGGGGAAGACAGAAGCTTGAGAGCGCAAATATTTTTCCGGAAAGAGATGGAAAGACTGAATACCTCTGGCATTGAGGTATATATCATCCATGGAAACCATGACCATTTAAGCGGCAAGTGGCTGGAGATTAACTTTCCGGACAATGTACATATCTTTCCTTCCGAGGTCACTGTCTTTGAGCACAGAAAAAACAATGCGACAGTTCATTTATATGGCTTCAGTTATGAAGCGAGACATCTTTATGACAGAAGAGTAAACAGCTTTGAAAAAAAGGCAGGAGCAGATTACCATATTGGCATACTGCATGGCAGTTTGGAAGGAAACAGCGAACACAGTCCATATGCTCCTTTTAACTTACAGGAGTTAGCTTCAAAGGAGATGGATTACTGGGCATTGGGTCATATACATAAAAGAGCAATACTGCAAGCAGAACCGCCGGTAGTGTATGCAGGAAACATTCAAGGAAGGCATAAAAAGGAAACAGGAGAGAAGGGCTGCTACTACGTAAAACTAAGCAAGCTGGCTGCAGAGCTAGAATTTATCCCGACAGCGGCATGTTTATGGAAATCAGTTGAAATAGATGCAGCTGCAGCCAAAAACGTTGATGAGCTTTTGCGCTTATGTCAAAGCGCGCAAAATATCGAAAGAGACAATGGAGTACCTGTAATCATGTCCATTAATGCTGTTAACGCAGAAAAACTTGGCAGCTTCCACGCAGGAGAACTGCTGGAAATCCTTCAAGCTGACGAGTTGGAGGAATCGGATTTTGTGTGGGTGTCGAGCTTATCGATAACAGAACGCAGCAGCTGGGATAAAGAGCAGCTGCAAACAGAATCTGCTTTTTTTGCTGAGCTTTTTCAAGCTGTTACAGACTACGATTCAATCGCAGAAGCTGTTGCGCCGCTTTATCGTCACCCAGGTGCCTACCGATATCTTTCAGAATTAACGGAAACAGAGAAGCAAGAGCTAGCAGTAGAAGCGGAGCGGGTGCTTCTTCACATGCTGAACGGAGCAGCCAGGGGGTAAAATATGCGGATTAAAACAATAACTATTTACGGGTATGGAAAACTAGAGAATATAACGTATAATCTGGATGCAGATCTTCAAGTATTTTATGGAGAAAATGAAGCAGGCAAGTCGACGATCATGAGCTTCATCCACAGCGTTCTGTTTGGGTTTCCTTCAAAGGTTCAGACAGAGCTCCGCTATGAGCCGAAAAATCAAGCTAAGTATGGCGGTAAATTAACAGCATGGTTTCCTGAACATGGTATGGCAACAATTGAGCGTGTTAAAGGAAAAGCAGCCGGTGATGTTACTGTCATTTTGGAAAACGGCCGAAAAGGGCAAGAGGATTTGCTCGGTGAATTACTGCAGAGAGTAGATAAAGGTCTCTATCAATCGATTTTTTCTTTTAATCTTGATGGCTTGCAAAATATCCACGGACTAAAGAGCGAGGAGATTGGAAGATTCCTGTTTTCAACAGGTGTAATCGGTTCTGATCTAATAGCAAGGACAGATACAGAGCTGCAGAAAGAGCTGGATGCCCGCTTTCGACCAAACGGAAAAAAGCCAGTCCTAAACGAACTGCTGGTGTCTTTAAAGGATGCTCACCAACAGCTGAAAAATGCAGAAAAAACAAATGAGCAATACAGCGGGCTGCTGCAAAGAAGAGAGGAGCTGGCCCAAGAGCTGGAAGCAGAAGAAGACAATGCTGTCAGTCTAAAGGAAGACATTAATAAACTGGAGAGCTGGTTAGAAGCGGCTCCAATAGTAGCACAAACAGAGCTTTTAGAGCGTAAAGAGGAAAAGTATGCTGATTTGACGTTTCCCAATGCTGGTATGGACAGATGGGACCGAATCAAAGACCGAATCTTAACAGTCCAAAGCCGAATTCAGCATGTGCAGAACAAGATTAAAGGATTAGAAGACAAAGACAGGCAGCTTCAGCCTAATGAGGAGCTGTTAGCAGCTGCTGGAGAAATAACAGAGGCTAGCGGGAAAATGCCCGTCTATGAAGAGCTTCAAAAACGAAAGAACCAGCTGTTGAACCAGTTATCCATATTGGAGAAGGAAATGGAAGTTTTGCAGGCGAAATTGCATGTGCCAATAACAGAAGAGGATATTTCTGATATTAATACGAGCATCTTTATGAAGGAGCAATGTGCAAATGCAGATGCCTTGCAAAAAAGGCTTAAGGCCTCCAGATTAGAGCTTGATGCGAGATTAAAGGAAGAACAGCAGCAGCTCGAAAGCATGGAAAGGGAAACCGCTGAACTGAAAAGTCGACTGCTTTCAGAGGATAAGCGCCAAGAGCTAAAAACGCAGCTTAAAGCAGCGGAAAACATAAGCTGGCATAAAGAAAAGCTTGCAATTCTACAGAGGGATATCGAAAGCGTCCAAAAACAGCTTGAGGCTAATCGGAAAGTCCATCTTGCAGCTAATATGCAGTTTCTGTTCGTTCTAATCATGCTGATTGCAATCGGGCTGGCAGGTGCAGCTGAACAGCTCCTATACTTAATGCTTGCAGCCTTGTTAGGCAGTATTGCAGCCATTCTTTTCTTTTTTAATAGAAGGAAGGCAACGAAGAAAGAACGGTCAGAGCTGCAAAGAAAAGCAAAAGAGCTAAAGCGGGATAAGGCTGGCATGAGAGAGGAAACTGGCGGTTTTGAATTGCCTGATGCATTTTCAGCCAAGCATGCCTTAGAGAAGGATAATCAAGCAAGAGAAAGCTACAGCTTACATCTAGTAAAGCTGGAGCAGCAAACGAAAGCGTATGAGAGAATTTTAAGCGGCTATGAAAGCTGGGAACAGCAATACAGGGAGCATCAAACTGTTCTTGCAGAACTTGGCGATACATTGAGGATACCTGCTTCTCTCGCATATGATTATATTTACGATGCTTATTTGCTGTTAGACGAATGGAAGGTAAAGCTTAAGGATAAAAGGGCGGTTATTGAGGAAATAACGGCAATAGAGACAGAATTAGAACTTATTGGAGCGCGAATCTCCAAACAGTATGAAAAATTCTTCTCCTTTAAAGCAGACTCACTTGCTCAAATGTCTATCCAGTTAATGAATGCTGTGAAAGAAGAAAATGAAAGAAAGATTTATTGGCAGGAGAACAACCGGGCGTTAGAAGAATGCAGGCAGGAGTTGCATGGGTTAGCAGGAGAGCTGTCGGTATTTTCCGCTGAAACCGAAGCGCTGCTCGACATTGCTGAAGTGAAAACAGAAGAGGAATACCGGAAAAAGGGAGAGTTATATGCAGAAAAAATCGAGCTAGAGCAGAAGCTTTCCACACTAAAGCAAAAACTTGAGCATTTTCGTCTAACACAGGAAGAGATCGAGTTTCTTCGCACAATCGATGAGCCGGAACACGAGCAGTTACTGTTAACTGAAAGGTTAGCGGAAACAAAAGAAAGAATAAAGCAGATTATGAAGGCCAGTGCTGAAAATCAACTAACCATAAGTCAAGCCGAAAGCGGCGGAACGTACACAGAGAAATTGCATCATTTCAAACAGCTGCAGGATGAGTTTCAAGAGGAAGTAAAGATATGGGGAAAATTTGCTGCTGCCAAGCACTTCTTGACACAAACAGTCAATGTCTACAAAGATAAGCAGCTCCCAGTTATGCTGCATAAGGCAGAGGAGTATTTTGCTATTTTAACAGACAATCAATACGTTAGAATTTTGCCGAAGGAAGAAGGCATCGGCTTTTTGGTGGAAAGGGAGGATAACACCTTTTTTGAAGCAAAAGAGCTGAGCAGGGGAACAGCAGAACAGCTTTATGTGGCGCTTCGACTTGCCTTGACACAGACATTTTATCAGAAATATCCGCTGCCGATTATTATCGATGACAGTTTCGTCAATTTTGATCATAAACGGACGAAGAAAGTGCTTGAGCTTTTAAAAACTTGCAGAAATAATCAGCTGCTCTTTTTTACATGTCATACCCATCTATTGGAGCATTTTCCTGATGGTCAAATACATTCTCTGCTGCTGCCCTCTTTAGAGCGAGACCGTTAATATAGATAGTGTTATACTAGGAACGAATAGATTAAATAAAAGATTGTACAAGATGAAAAAGGAGCGAAAAGCCTTGGATAAAAAAGGAATCCTACACTATGCGGTTGGGGACCAGTTTGATTCACATTTATTAATAAAAAGTTCAGCGAGAGCAATGGCCAGCAATGGCAAACCTTTCTTAACATTAATTTTTCAGGATAAAAGCGGAGAAATAGAAGCAAAGCTGTGGGATGCTACTGATGAAGATGCACAGTCTTATCAGCCCCAAACAATTGTGAGAATAAATGGAGACCTCCAAAACTACAGAGGCAGGCTGCAGCTAAGAATACGCCAAATAAAGGCAGCATCCCATGAGGATAGTGTACGCTTATCTGACTTTATTGAAACAGCACCGCTTGAAACAGAAGAAATGCAGGCGAAAATTAATCAGTATATCTTTGATATGAAAAATCCTAACATCCAGCGGATTACAAGACATCTCGTGAAAAAGCACCAGCAAGCATTTTTAGAATATCCGGCTGCAACAAAAAATCATCATGAGTTCGTTTCAGGACTTGCTTATCATGTTGTTAGCATGCTTGATTTAGCTAAGTCTATTGCCACTCTTTATCCGAGCCTTGATACAGACCTGCTGTACAGCGGTGTAATCCTTCATGACTTAGGGAAGGTGCTTGAACTGTCAGGTCCAATTTCAACGACTTATACAGTGGAAGGAAACTTACTTGGACATATTACAATAATGGTAAATGAAATTGGCAAAGCAGCCGATGAACTTAGTATTAAAGGTGAAGAAGTAATGGTCCTTCAGCATCTGGTGCTTTCACATCATGGAAAAGCAGAGTGGGGCAGCCCGAAAGCTCCACTGATTAAAGAGGCAGAAATTCTTCATTATATAGATAATCTGGATGCTAAAATGAATATGCTAGACAGAGCGCTTGAACGTGTTCAGCCAGGCGAGTTTTCAGAAAGAATCTTCCCATTGGAAAACCGTTCCTTTTACAAACCTTCTTTCCATAAATAATAATTTAATCCTATGGTCTCCTTTTAATAAAGGAGGCCTTTTTTTTGTTTAGTGAGGGCTTCTGCGAAAAGGTGAATATTCTAGTTTATCTAGCATATGATGTAGTAATTAAGAGGAAGGGAGTTAATAGTATGTTTGAGATTCCGATGTGGGTTCTGTTTGTATTAGGAGGTATTGCTGTAAGTGCATTTATGGCTGTTAAGACAGGAAAAGAGGACAAGCAGCAAGAGAATGAATATATCGAAAAGGAAGGAGAAGTATATATTAAGAGGATGGAAGAGGAAAAACAAAAGAAAAGCGGAAATACTCAAGAACGCGCATATGAAAATTAAAGGGAAACTAGAGTATATCTCTAGTTTCCCTTTTTTTCGTTAACTGCCTGAAGTTGTGTTTGTTGAACCGCTTGTAGACGTTGCATCAAGCAAGGACTCTAAGTCCTTATCCTCGATTTTTACATCTGCATCCTTTAGTTCTTTTTCCATGGCACTGTTGATTGTATCAGATGTAAGCTTGGACACTTTTAATTCATATTCCATGTCATCCTTTACATCTTCATATTTGCCTTTTTTCTTTTTATCTGTTACTTGAATTATATGGTAGCCATTTTCTGTTTTGACTGGATCACTGATTTCGTCTACATCCAGCTTGTATGCTGCCTCTTCAAACTCAGCAACCATTGTGTTAGCACCGAACCAGCCTAAGTCACCGCCATTTTCTTTAGAAGCAGTATCTGTAGAATATTCCTTCGCTAGATCTTCAAATTTTTCGCCATTATCAAGCTTCTTTTTGACTTCTTTTGCTGTTTTTTCATCAGCAACAAGAATATGACGAGCTTTAATTTCAGGCTTATAGTCATCGTAATATGCTTTAATTTCATCTTCTGTTACATCAACTTCTTTAACTGCGGCTTTTTCTTGAAGCATTCCAGTCTTAATCATCGAACGCAGCTCATCTTCATCCTTATAACCATATTGCTGAAGGGCCAATTCGAAGTTATCGCCAAGCTGTGATTTAATGCTATCAACTCTCTCGTCTAACTCTTCATCGGATACGTCATACTTATCTTCAAGTACTTTCTCATATAGAAGGGACTGCAGTACAGTCGTACCGTATTTTTCCTTCATCGCATCGTAGAGTTCATCTTTAGTAATATCACCTGCATCTGATTTTACAACTGCGTCTGAACCACCATTGCTGCATGCGCTAAGTCCAATGATGCCAGCAGCGAGAGAGATGGATAGTAGCCTTTTTTTCAAGTTAAACACTCCTAAGTTAGTTTTATCTGTAACATCCATCATTACTATATCATAAATTTTCAAAAGAGCAAAAATCCCTTTTAATGCAAAAGAAAAACGATAGGCAAAAGCAACAAATTAAAAATTGGGTAAATGTCCTGTTCCGTTTTTAGGTCCTAGACATATGATACATTGAGCTTGAAAAACAGCTTAAAGAATTAGCCGGTGGCTTATTCGTGCTGAATTGTGCAAAGGGTCAGGATGGGGGCAGCTTAGTATGCTGCATGTAACTGACTTTTGGCAAGCAAGTCTTTAGTCTTATTAGACTTAAACCATTTATCAAAAGGATACAGTAGCAGCCTTAAAAGGAGGTGTTACTATGGGTCATGCATACGGCGGAGGATTTGCGTTAATCGTAGTACTTTTCATTCTTTTAATTATTGTTGGCGCTGCTTGGCTGTAAGAGCCAAAGTAATGCAGAACATGAATTCAACTGATAGAAAGGAGGAGTCTTCATGTCAGGTACAGGTGCATACGGCGGAGGATTTGCATTATTAGTGGTGCTATTCATCTTGCTTATCATTATCGGAGCAAGCTGGGTATACTAATACTCTCTAAGAAAATAAAAGCAGCGATGAATAATCATCGCTGCTTTCCTTCCAATAAAGGGATATGAAGCACCTTGTTAGGAGCATATTGTCCGTTTATGTCAACTAAATAATAAATCAACATAGGAAGAAATCAAAAGAATCGTTATAAGGACATTGATTGTGCGGAAAACCTTCGGCTGTTTCTCTTCCGGGATTTCCTTTTGTGCGCATAGTGCATTTGTCATTCTATTAATATTATATAATATTAATATGGCTAAGATAATAAAAATGGAGATCATCATTGATTCCCTCCTTAAAACAGAATTATTGTATGATACTTACAATATCAAATTAAGGGATAAAAAGATAGTATTATATCCTATGATATGTCAATTAAATACATGCATCCTTTTCCTTTATTATCTTATGTCCTGACCGCAAGTGTTGCCTCCAGCTTTAGCTGACATTGCTGACCAAAATTTCAATGCCATCTTCATTTTCTTCTACATAGCATGACCTTGGAGATTTCCATAAGCTTTTTATGCGAATAAAATCAGGTACACACATCCCGAAATGATAGGCAAACAAAATTAAGAAATAATGGACATAATGAGGAAACAGGAAACAGCAAATGACCAATGCAGTGTTAATGACGAGCATCGGCATAATCAAAGCAAATATAAACTGAATTTTCCCGATTGGGTCTGCTGCCCTAATACATATTAACGGAAAAATACCATAGTGTATATCAATTGATTTTTTTATTTTTTTGCCTAAATGGACAACCGGCAGAAAGTGCAGCAATTTATGAGCAGGATAAACGAGCAGAAATGCTGCCATAAAAGGTAAAAAGTAGTTGTCATTTAAACTGTTATACCCAAAAAATGCAATTGTCGGAGTGTAAAGGAACAAAAAAGAAAAAACCATTGTTAAGGAAGACATAAAAAGTATGCGTTGAAAGCCGTACTGTTTATGAAAATTAATTGTCTTCCAGCAGTTCATAAAGTAATCACCCTCCAAAAGGAGAAATTTTCTAGTTTAATAAAACTCACCTTGCTACTTTACGACGAATAGGGCAAAAAATCAATAGTTGTTTTTGATTATTTACTGGTGTTTTAAAACAAAAAAAGATAAGACTCTGTCTCATCTTTTTTTTGCCCTTTATTCCATTTTTACGAGTATATGTGGATTACTTCATAGGCGCCGGTTCTTTATGTTTAAGCTGCCCATTTTGTTCAACGAATGAATCTTCGATATTGTTGAAGGAGTTTTCGAATATTTCCATGAAGTTGTCTCCATAAATATTCTTGACGATTGTCATCATTTCCAGCAATTCTGGAAATTTTCCATATAAGTTTTTGATTGGCAATGCAGCTGAATATGCTGAGCTGTTGTCAGGATTGTATTCCTCCATGATATTAAGGAACAATTGCTCACCTTTTTCTGTGAGACAAACATAAGTGTTCCGTTTATCATTTTCTTTTTTGGAGAACTGCAGCAGTCCTCGTTCTTCTAATTTCTTAGAGAAGTTAAAGGCTGTTGAGACATGCATTACCCCAAAATTGGCCACATCTGATATGGAAGCGCCATTTAACTGATAAGCTATCCATAAAATATGATGTTCATTGATATTAAGATCATACGGCTTAATCCAATTTTGCCAATCCTTTTCAATTGATTTCCATAGTGCTTTACTGAGTTGTCCTACTCTTTGAGTAAACATTAAAGCTTCCTTCATCGAGCATTCTTTATCATTCATCCCCAAATCTATTCACCTACTTTTCTATATTTATAATCATTATGCCAATAAAACAAAAATTAATAAAGAAAAAATAAGCGAAATTTTTAGAAATAAGCATATTTTTTGAAAGAAAACGTTTTATTGTATAATTATTTCTAAAATTAAATAAAAATTCACCCTTTTTCTACCAGCATTATACACTGTAACTTTCTGGAGTGAAAGAAATATTAAGAAGACCGAACTGCTTGAAATCAAGGTTTTAAACATCAGATTTTAAAATCTGAAAAATAGTTTCATATTGAAATATTTCTATACTCTAAAAACAAATCGAGAAAGAATGAATAGAGAATAAGTTTTTTAAAAAGTCAGAATATGTACTTTGTTATACTTTTCTTACATGAATTTTTATATTTACTATACGCGTATATTTATTTTTCCAAATTTTAGATGTTTTTATGTAAGGAAATTTAACATTACTCAGGAGGAGATGAAGGGGTTTAGCAAAAAGAGAGGTAAACTATGTTAGTTTTCCTCTCTTTGTGTGTTATTGTTGCTTTTTTAAGTCGTTTTCTAATTCAGTTACTGTTTGTTCAATTTGGTTTAGTTCGATTTTCAGCTGTTCTTGATGTGGTTGAATTTCTGTTTTCCATTGCTCGAGCGATTCTTTTATATCTTCCACGAAGGTGCCGATGACATTTTTCCCTTCTTTGCTGGCAGTAGCAATGCTGTCTTTAATTTCTATAAGGTCTTCTTTTAAATCTTTGAATTCCTTTAGAAATGCTTTGCTGTTGTCCACACATGCTTTTCTTGCCTCTTTACCCGATACAGGGGTAGTGAATAAGGTTGCTGCTGCAGCTGCAAGCCCGCCAATGATAAATCCTGATAGAAATGTTTTTCCACTCATCATGTTCACCTCGTCTTTTTTTTCTAATTATAGCCTATTTTAGGTTAGGTTTGCATATATATGTCATTACCCATAGAAAGGCAAAAAAAACAGATAGGCGAAACCTATCTGTGTAAAGCCTTGTTTTAAGCGTTTTGCTGGAAGTCTTTCATAAATTGAGCTAAAGCCTCAACATGCTCTAATGGAACAGCGTTATAAATGGAAGCTCTGCAGCCGCCAACAGATCGATGGCCGTTCAGTCCCACAAATCCAGCAAGTTTAGCTTCATCCAGGAATTTTTTTGTCAGTTCATCAGATTGCAACGTGAACGTTACATTCATCTTAGAGCGGCTGTCTTTAACGGCATGGCCTTTGTAAAAACCTTCGCTGTTGTCAATGACATGATAAAGTGTTTCCGCTTTTTGGTTATTAATTGCTGCGATTCCTTCAATACCGCCTTGGTTTTCCGCCCACTTCAGCACAAGTGATAATAAATAAATAGCCAAAGTTGGAGGTGTATTGAATAAGGAGTTGCTGCTGGCATGTGTTTCATAGCTCAGCATCGTAGGAAGCTCTGGGTTCTTTTTAATGAGCTCCTTTTTTATGATAACAACAGTAACACCTGATGGTCCTAGATTTTTTTGTGCACCAGCATAAATGATATCGAAGTTTTTGATATCAAGTGGTGTACTCAAAATATCGCTGGACATATCAGCAATCAATGGAACCTTCAACCCAGTCGGGAATTTATGCCATTGAGTTCCGTATATAGTATTATTCGTTGTAATATGAAGATATGCCGCATTCTCAGGAACTTCTATTTCTGCTGGATCAGGAATATACGTATAGTTATCATCTTTGCTTGAAACTGCAGTCTCTGTTTTTCCTACTTTTGCAGCTTCTTTAAGTGCTTTCTCCGCCCAGACGCCAGTAAGTGCATAATAACCTGTTTTATCATCTGCCAGAAGATTCATTGGCACCATAGTAAACTGCAGGCTTGCACCACCTTGGAGGAAGAGAATTTCATAATCATCCGGTATAGAAAGCAGGGATGCAAGCAGAGATTTTGCTTCATTATGGACTGCTTCATAGTCTTTGCTGCGATGGCTGAGCTCCATTATGGACATGCCTGTATTGTTGAAATCCATCCAGCTTTTTTGTGCCTCCTGCAATACCCATTCTGGCAATGCTGCAGGACCAGCATTAAAGTTATACGCGCGTTTCATGTTTTTTCCTCCTTGTGCTTTTACTACGATTTTGATTGGAAGTTTACCCTTATACTATCAAATTGTGAAGATTTGTACAGATAAAAAAAGCAGCCTTAAAGCGAATTTCACTGCTTCAAAGCTGCTGTTGTTACATTAAGAAAATAATATATGTGTTGGAATACTCGAAAATCCAATGTGTAAATCATTGATAACGATTTCATGAAGCTATTGGATAATAGCTTTTTTATGTAGAAATTTTTAAAAATTTTCTGTTTGCAGCTTTTCTTTAATGTCATTTGCAATTTGGGAAAGCTGTTCATCAGAATATGCGTCGAAGTTCGTTTTCCAAACGGCTCCAAAGCCATCGCCTTTTCCGTAGCGGGGAATAAGGTGCATATGATAATGGAATACAGATTGACCTGCTTTTTCACCATTATTATTAAGTGTATTCAGCCCTACCGGCTCAAAAGCTGCTTTTAATCCGTTTGCGATAGAAGGGACAACTTCAAATAAGTTTTTAGCAATTTCAGGCGTTAATTCATAAAGATCTTTTACATGCGTTTTCGGAATAACTAAAGTATGGCCCTTTGTTACTTGGCTGATATCTAAAAATGCAACAACATGCTCGTTTTCGAATACTTTTTTGGCAGGAATTTCCCCTGCAACAATCTTGCAGAAAATACAATCACTCATTAACAATTTCTCCTTTTCCTGTTCATTTTTCTATTTATTTTATCATAGAGAGGAAATTCTAAAAACAAAAAACAGAGACAGGATCAAGAGATCCTGCCTCGTTGAAGAGGAACTTCTTATTGCGCTCGATTAAAGGTCATTCTCTTTGATAAACACCTCATTTAATAATGAATTGTTTTCTATGAGAAAAATCGATCATTGTTCAAACGAACCATCCCCTTAAATTAGGTCTTTATATGCGTTAACGTATAAAGAATAGATGACAGTCTGCGACACCACACCTCATTCCGTAATGGAATTTTTAACTACTTGGATAAGCAACTATTGGTGTATTGATCTTCTGGTATACTTAACAAATAATGCAAGCTAACCATCCCCTTGTTTTGAACGAATGGAAGTTTCAGTTGATTATTTAATCTAAATAATCTTTTGCAAACACCTCATTTTTATTATTGAATTGGTTCAACAATATTTAAGTGGTGCCCCTCTTCAATAATTAGAATGTCCGTTATGGAGATATATATACACAAAAAAATAAAAAGCCAAGGAAAAATTTCAAATTAACGCTGTTTGTTGATAAACTATAGGTAATACATAAGTGGAGGTACGTTATTGATGACGCTTTTGGAAGTGAAGAATTTAACGGGGGGTTATACCCGTAACCCGGTTTTAAAAGATATTTCCTTTTCGATTGCTTCAAATGAGATTGTTGGCCTGATTGGATTAAACGGGGCGGGAAAGAGCACGACAATACGCCATATAATCGGGTTAATGGAGCCGCATAAAGGAGAAATAAAAATAAATGGCAGCAGTTTTGAAAGTGACAAGGATGCTTACCGCAAGCAGTTTACATTTGTTCCAGAAACACCGATTTTATATGATGAGCTGACATTAGAGGAGCATTTAAGAATGACGGCGATGGCATATGGTATCTCGGAAGAGCAATATAAAGCAAGAATGCCAAAGCTTCTTAAAGAATTCCGAATGGAAAAAAGATTAAAATGGTTTCCAGCTCACTTTTCCAAAGGGATGAAACAGAAGGTGATGATTATGTGTGCCTTCCTAGTTCAGCCTTCTTTATATATCGTCGATGAGCCCTTCGTTGGACTTGATCCTCTTGGAATTCAATCGCTCCTTGACATGATGAAGCGAATGAAGGAAGAAGGAGCAGGCATCCTTATGTCGACACATATCCTTGCCACAGCGGAGCGATATTGCGACAGAATCATCATTCTTCATGAAGGCAAAATTAAATGTGCCGGGACAATGGAGGAGCTAAAGCAGGAATTCCAAATGCCAAATGCAACCCTGGATGATATATATATCCGGCTGACAAAGGAAGAGAGCCATGATTGAATTCAGTGAGAAGCAGCTGTGGAGAGACAGGTTAAGCTCTACAGTGAAGGAATATGTTCGCTATTTACGCTATATTTTAAATGGGCATCTAGTTCTAGTCCTTGTATTTTTATTAGGGGCGGGTTCTTATTATTATCAAGAGTGGCTTAAAGGGATTTCTAAAGGTTTTCCGGCTGCGATAATCATGAGCCTGTTGCTCGCATTACTCGTAACAAAAAGCCCAATTTATACGTTTTTAAAGGATGCTGACAGAATCTTTCTGATTCCTGTCGAGTCAAGAATGAGGAAATACTTTATCAACTGCATGCTGGTCAGCTTTATTTTCCAAGTTTATATCCTTTTAATGGGTCTTGGCATTTTAATGCCGCTGTATGCCAGTGTGAACGATGGGCAGTTTAATCGTTTTTGGTATTTCTTCCTTATTTTAAGTATTGTAAAAGGTGTAAACTTACTAATACGCTGGCAAGTTCAGCATTTTGTTAATGCGAGTCATCATACAACAGACACACTTATCCGTTTTTGCATAAATTTAGTTATCTTGTTTTTGCTTTTCTCTAATGCCTCGCCTCTGTTTGTGCTGGCTGTCCTTGTAATCCCTGTTCTACTGCTTGTCTATTATCAGAAGGCAACAAAACATATGGGTATTAAATGGGAATATTTAATCGCACAAGATGAAAAGCGTATGGCTGGTTTTTACCAGTTGGCAAATATGTTCACAGATGTGCCTCATCTGCGTAACCGAATTAAGAGAAGGAAGCTTTTAGATGTTTTCGTATCCAAAATAAGCTATAAGCAAGAGCTTGTATTCAGCCATCTGTATTGGCGGACCTTCTTCCGTTCAGGTGATTATTTAGGTCTGTCCGTCAGGCTAACAGTTATAGGCGGAATTGCGTTGTTTTTCCTTTCCTTTGGAATGGGACAAGTGTTGCTTGCGGTCTTGTTCTTATATTTGACAGGTCTTCAGCTTATGCCATTGTGGAACGCCTATCAAGATAAGTTATGGATCAGTCTTTATCCGCTGTCCATTGATATGCGTAAATCTTCCTTTAAAAAGACAATCAGCACTGTTCTTTACTTGCAAGGGATTATATTGTCAGCTGTTGTAGCATTAAAGGGAGATTTCACGGCAGGTCTTATGACGCTTATCGCAAGTGTTGTTTTCACCTTTGTCTTTGTCTCTCTCTATATGAATAAAAAACTTCAGGCATGATGTCTGCTTTAAAAACTCCAGCTAGGAGTTTTTTTTTTGCGAAGTTTACGGCATAGGGAACAATTAAATGAATAATACGTATGTATAGGTTAAAGGGAGTGAAACAGATGAAGGACTATGAAAGCAATGTCAGACAAGAAGTAAAGGACTGGAAAAGACGTATTCTAAAAAGACCTACCATGCTTAACCGAGTATCTAAAAAGGCACAGACCAAAATGAATGGTTATATTCCTCAAAAGGTTCATCAAGTCATAACGGAAGCAATTAAGCAGATGATAACAGGCACACTTGCCGGCACAAATAAAATAACGAAGAAACCATCGTCCTCTGAAAGAACATTAAAAGCATTGGATGAAGAGATGGACAAAAAAATCACTCAGTTTCAAAAAGCAGCAGCAGTAGAAGGAGCGGGAACTGGAGCAGGTGGTATTCTTGTCGGATTGGCTGATTTTCCGCTGCTGTTAGCAATAAAGATGAAATTCTTAATGGAGTCAGCATCATTGTATGGACATGATCCAGAGGAGTATGAAGAAAGAGTGTTTTCGCTGTATGTCTTTCAACTTGCCTTTTCTAGTGAAGACAGAAAACAGGAATTAATAGAAATTATTGAAAATTGGGATGCAAAGAAGGAAGAAGTGCTAAAGCTAAATTGGCAGGAGCTTCAGCAAGAATACAGAGATTATATCGATTTCGTGAAGATGCTGCAGTTAGTTCCAGTAATTGGTGCTGCTGTTGGAGCAGTGGCTAATTATAATCTTTTGGAACAGCTTGGGGAAACGGCAAAAAACTGCTACAGAATTAGGCATTTTAACAAAAATCACGAGTGATACCCTCATATTGGGAGGAAGCAAAATTACCTGTAAACCATATTTCCACGAAAAGAAAGATTTGATAAAATAGGCAATAAAAAGCAATCTTTACTTACGGAGGAAAAAATGACCATCAGGAAATCGAAAACAGCTTTGGCTTTAGTGGCATTATCATTGTTTATTTTTATTTATTTTGTTTCTGTAATAGCAAAAGGAAAAGACCTGTTTTTTGATGGAAGCATCCAAAAGACTATAATGGATTTATTCCCTGAAGGCACTCATTCTTTCTTTGAATTTATCTCAGCATTTGGTGATAAAATAGGCATTGGTGCAATCGCGATAATTGTTCTAGTATGGCTATGGATAAGAAAAAAGGATTATTTAGGAATGGCAGCCTTTGTGCTTAGCGTTGGTCTTGGCAATGAATTCAACAAAATCGTTAAAGACGCAATCGCCCGCCCGAGACCGCATTTTCATGATATTGCCGACGCAGACAGCATGAGCTTTCCAAGCGGCCATGCAATGGTTGGCTTTGTCTTATATATGTTTATCGCCTACCTAATCGCAAGGAAATTAAAAGGAAGCACACAAAAATGGCTAGTTACCGCTGCCGCCTTTCTGTTTATCCTGCTGATAGGAGTAAGCAGAGTAGTCCTCGGCGCCCACTTTCCATCCGATGTAATCGGCGGCTACGCATTAGGGCTAATTTGGCTGTATTTGTGGATTGCTCTTTATGAAGTGCTACAGGTAAAACTTACTAAGCGAGTAAAGATAAGAACATAATTTTTTAGCTTCTTACAAGCAGAAGCTCCATCTATCCTTCACATAGATGGAGCTTTTTTTATATCAGTATTATGGCCACAATCGTCGTAACGAATAAGCCGACAGCAACGGGGATAAGATTCCGTCTTGCAAGCTCGAACGGATCGACGTTACAGATGGCAGCAGCGGGGATTAGGGCCCAGGGAACTAGTGTACCTCCACCCACAAAAGACACTTAATTATTTAGCAGAAACAATAATTATTTTTCTTGATGCCCCTGTACCTCGCTTATAATTATCTTCCGTATCAATTACTAATTGGTTGAAGATTGTACTAATAATCTGTTTTCTTTCTTGATCATTAGCATCATTCCAAAGAGAGTGGATATTTTCCAATATTACTTTTATTTCTTCAGTATCTGTATTGTTTTCTTTTTGATAATTAAAGATTTCTTCAGTAAGTTGTTTTTCTTGCAGACGAAGGTTTTCAGTTTTTGCAATTAATTCATTAATACTTATAACATCATTTTCAAACATAACTTTTTGCTTTTTCATTAGCTTTTGAATAAGTTTCAGTTCATTTTCCAATTCAGTTATTTTTTGTTGAGAGATATTATTTAAAGTGGTATCTCCAATTATTTGCTTTGTTATTTCTTCAAGCGAACTAAGTACAGTTGAAACTAAGTTATCTTCTTTGATAATATGGCTAGTACATTTCTTTCCTGCTTTTTTACCAGAACAACGATAAGTTTTAACTCCTTGAGATCCCTTATGCCCTGACATTGACGAGCCGCATCGCGCGCATCTTAGAACTGATGAGAAGTAATAATTACTAGTCTCTCTCTTCCCGCCAAAAGTTCTTCTTTTATCAAGTATATCTTGCAATGACCAAAATTCTTCTCTGTGAATTATACGGCTGTGTTGACCATCATATAAGGTTTGTTGGCGGAGAGGTTTCTTGGAGTCTTTTGGGTCATTGAAGGTTAAATAGCCAGCGTATATGGGGTTATTAGCAATGTCTCTAACGGTATCGACATGCCAATCTCCACCTTTTCTTGTAGTAAACCCTTGTTCAGTTATTTTTTTTGCAATCGAGTAAAATCCTAAAGTTCTTGAAAGGTGGAAAATATACTTGATTAATGGCTCCTCATCTTCATTAATTTCTAATTCTTTATTAACAATTTTATATCCATAAGGTGCCATGCCACCTTTCCACTTTCCTAACTTTGTTTTCTTTTCCATACCTAATTTAACTCGTTCTGCCGTATTTTCTCTTTCCCACTGTGCGATAGCTGCTACTAAAGTGATAAATAATCTTCCCATAGCATTAGTAGTGTCGTATACCTCAGTAGCACTTTTAAACATGCAATTATGTTCATCAAGGATTTTTAATATTTCATAAAGATCTAAAACAGAACGAGTTAATCTATCTAGTCGATAGACCAGTAAGACATCTATATCTTCATTTTTTATTCGATTCATCATTTCTTTAAATTGAGGTCTGTTAAGATCTTTTGCAGAGTATCCATCATCAATAAAAGTATCAATTAAGTTCCACTCTTGAGAGACACAATAAGCTTCGAGTCTTTCTATTTGTGCAGCAATGGAATAGCCGTGTTTAGCTTGTTCGTCTGTAGATACCCTGATATAGGCTACACACTTCATGAAAAACTCCTCCTAGAATTTAATGTCAAGTGGTGCCATATACCAGACTAATTTGCCTACAATTGCAACCGGACAATGGTCCATCTCTTTATCACTATAGAATTGTGTTTTGTGTTCTGGATTATAACTAAGAGGTTCTAAAGTAACACCATCTTGATGTTTAAATACTCTTTTTAAAGTTGCATCATAACCATTGACTGCTACAGCAGCAATATCTCCATTACTTATTTCAATAGTTGGATCTAATAAAGCTAATGCACCTTCTGGAATAACTTTATTCATACTGTCACCAATAACTTCTAATAAAAATGCATCAGGATATGTTTCTCCAACTTCTCTAGGAACATTTACAAGGTCTTGTACCTCAATCATTTCTAAAGGCACACCAGCTGAAATTGAACCTAACAAAGGCATCTTAATTGAATCAATACCATGAGGGGCAGATGAACCAATAGAAGTAACATTATCTTTTTTATCCTCAATAATATCACTCTTTAAGATCCCGAAATGATCTGCAATCTTTTGGATTGTACCCATTCTTGGGGTTTTAAGTTCACTTTCCCAAGTAGATACTGCTTTATCAGAAACGCCAATTATGTTAGCTAATTGTTCTTGGGTAAGATTATGTTGTTCTCTCAACCTTTTAATATTTTTACCAATACTCACTTTAATGACCTCCGACCTAATTTATACCCTTAATTCTATACTAAAAGTAGAATGCATTCAATAGAATGTCCAAAAATTCTACTTTTAGTTAGAAAAAAATGCAAAACGGATATTTTTTTTATAATTTTGTTTGTATTCTACTTTTAGTAGAGTAATATGTGGTTGTGAAGCGAAAGAAGTGAGGTGAGATACATGAATATCACTTTAAAGCAAGCTAGGTTACTCAAAGGGTTAACTCAAAAAGAGGTTGCTTCAAAATTAGGTGTACACGTGCATACTTACAGTAAAATGGAGAAATGTCCTGATGATGTTACTGTAGGAGATGCCAAAAAGATCAGTGAAATTTTAGAGTTTAGTTACGATTTTATTTTTTTTAACGCCAACTCTACTTTTAGTAGAATTAACAACGGTAACTCTACCTCCTAAAGTAGAGTTGTCCCAACTGTCCACCTGCATAGCTTTAATTGAGGTGATTTATATGGGGATGAGTAAACATTTACTTACAGAAGAAAAGGTGAAAAATCTTAAGCCGATTGTTGAAAAAATTTTATCAAGAAAATATGGGAAAGAAATAAAATTTTTAAATTTAACAATCGGCGACATCACCATACAATGCAACGAAAAACCTGTAAAAGAGATTTCATAACTTAGAAGGTGAGTTTAATGAAAATCAGACCAGCTGAATGGTTAAAACTAGCTCCAGCAGATCGTTACATTCTAATCTGCCAAGCAACTGTGAAAGGGGTGAAGTAAATGAAAAACCCAATGGAGGAAATTACTTCAATAGCTCACCAGCTGCCAAGACCTGTATTAAGTGATATTAACAAGCGTATTGGAGATTGGTTAGCAAGTGGCGGTAAAGAAACAGATTCATATATTGAGCAGCAGTTAAGATTTGCAAAGCATTTTGTTCCGGCTGGTTGTTCCCATAAAGACAATGAAACTATTGATATACCAGGAACAACTGAATCAATTACATATGCCATGATTGCGGAAATGAATTATAAGGCTGAATTAGCCTTTCCTTTTTACCCACAATGCAGAAATTGTTGAAAGGTTCCAGTTCTACTTGGAGGAGGTGATACATATGCGAAAAGTTGAGGATTATCCAATTGAAGATGTTTTTGGAGATGAAATTTGCGAAGGGGATACCTACTTTGTATTTGGTAAAGATACTGTTCTTCAATTCAATGTAAAACAATACTTAATCGAAAAACAGCATGTGCAGTGTTATGAAGCAATATAAAAAAAGACCCACGCGCCAACGTGAGTCAAATACATCAATTTATATCTTAGTAAATAGTTTAATCATTATTAAATAAAAAATCAACAGGGGGAGACAAATGCCTTATTTTGATGCCAAAGATAGAACCGTTTTTAGCCCTGTGAACGATAAGCTTGAGCCACTTTTCAAGTTTTTAGAACAACACCAACAATCATTAAGTGGCAGTAACTTTTATGAAGACCTTGTTGAAATATATGAGTACTTGGACAAAGTTATGCAGGAAACAAAGAAATGACAGTAATGTCTAATATCCAATACTTAATCTATAGCTATATCAATAAATGTTATGACGATTATGGATTCCTTCCACATGAGGATGACACTTATGAAAGATTTCAACGTCATTTTGACAATGGTGTTCCCTTTGAATTAGCTGTGGAAGAGATACAGAAATTCGCCAGAATACACGATTTAACAGATATTGAAATCCGTTGGGAAGGTGACTTATTTGAAGATAATCATTGAGGAACTTACAAAGTCTCAACGATATCACAAAAGACAAATGGAGGATAACCTTCAACAAATAAAAAACAAGGAAGAATCCATTGAAATATTAAAGGTTGCAAATGAAAAGCATGTAGCAGCAATTTCTGAGATTGATAATTATATAGGAAAACTGCAGGAGCACGGAAAGGATGGGAGGTAATTGCAAGTATCAAACGCTGCTGAAATAACAACGAATAATTCAACGTATTTGATTTACGGTAATCCAGGAATGCGTAAAACATCTACAGCGAATTATTTAGAAGGAAACACTCTTTATATACCAATAGACAAGACACAAGCTCCATTAGCAGGTAATTCAAATATTGATATTGTTCAATTTGATACCTATGAGGCATGGACTAATTGGAATCAGCTTATGAAGGATTTAGCCTCAGCTGACTTATCGAAATATGACAATCTGTTTTTCGATAATATTTCAGAATTAACAAGATCTATGCTTGCTAACTTAGGAAGAGACGGAAATAACAATCGTGTTCCTTGGCAGGCAAATTATCAACAAATTGATTTTTTTATTATCGACAGTGTGCGCTTTATTCAAACCTTAGGTAAACGTGTTGTATTTACAGCGTGGGAAACCACTGATAAGTGGGAATTACCAAGTGGCCAAGCTGTCAATCGTGCATATCCAGATATCCGAAGTAAGATTCTAAACAACTTTATGGGCTTATGCCAGGTAGTTGCCAAATCGGTTATCAACGAAGAAACAAAAAACTATGGGTTTATTTTAGAGCCTACACCTTACATCTTTGCAAAAAATCAATTGGATAAACGTAAGGCAAGTGCTCACGAAGATATTTTTAAAGTTGGTTCGTACCAGAAAAACAAGGGGGAAATAAATAATGTCATTCTTTAAATTTGATGAAACTAATGCAAGCACAGGATTTGAATTGGTAGCAGAAGGTAAGTATGAGGTTGTGGTTGTAAACGCAGTTGCTGGGGAAACAGGCGCAAAGAAACCGAAATTAACAGTAGATTTTGAGATTCGTAGTGATGTTCCTCAAAACCACCAAGGAGCAAAAATCCTGTATAACACATTTACTTTTGAACATGAAGTTGCAGTGAGAATTGTCAGCTCGTTCATCAAAGCGTGTGGGTTCGCGAATAATCATGAGTTTAAATCAGCTGAAGATATGGCGAATCAGGTTATCAATAAAAGTTTGAATATCACAGTAAGACATGAAGAATATGAGAAAACTGTTGATGGGGAAAAACAAAAACGCACTGCTGCTAAAGCAAAATATTATAACCCATCTGAGGTAAAACCAGTTATGGAAGCTGGCGGATTTACTATTGGTGATGACGATCTGCCATTCTAATAAAACTAAATAGAGAAGTTGGTATTGTACTAGCTTCTCTTTTTTATACCCAAATACAAAGGAGGCTGAGCAAAATGAACAACATATATAAGCCTATAGTCCCTAAATGGGTTGGTGAAATCCTTGAAAGAGAAAAAAATCAAGATGTGTTTGCTTCACATGGAAGAACAAAAGAGTGGGATGATTGGAAATACAGATATTCAAGAAAGTTGAAATATGCAAGGCTGAACGGTTGGATTGCAGAAGAAAAATAACAGTGAAATGAACTAATAAAATCGGAGGGCGCAATGAAAGAAAATCCATACAATTTTAACGAAATCCCTGCCGAACTAAAAGCCCTGCCTCAATGGATTTTATGGAAATCGGAGTTAAGAAATAACAAGCCAACAAAGGTTCCTTATCAAGTAGATGGAGAAATGGCTCAGGCAAATAACCGCCGAACATGGAGCACCTTTGCAACTGCCGTAAAGTTTTATCTAGAAGGAAATTATGACGGAATCGGATTTGTATTTAGCGGCCAGGATAACTATATCGGGATTGATATTGATAAGTGCGTTGTGGATGGAAAGCCGAATACCTTCGCATCTGAGATTATTGATACTTTGGATAGTTACACAGAATTTTCTCCATCAGGCAAAGGAATTCACATCATTATTAAAGGGAACCTTCCACAATCTGTTTTAGGTACTGGAAGGAAAAATACCAAACATGGTTTGGAAATTTACTCATATGGCCGTTACTTTAGCTTCACAGGTAATCGCGAAAATTCTAATGAGGTTTATGAACGTACAGATGAGATTGCAGAAGTCTTTGAACAATATTTTGATGATAGCGACATTCAAGGAAGAGTAAACCTAGCTGAATTTGAAAAGGATGAAATCAAAATTTCAAATGAGGCTTTATGGGAAAGGATGTTCCGAAGTAAAAACGGTGATGAGATCCGTTCCTTATACAATGGCAACTTGATTAATGGTGATCACTCATCAAGTGATTTAGCTTTATGTAATCACTTAGCTTTCTGGACTGGGAAATCCTCAACTCGAATGGATACGATGTTCAGAGAAACTGGTCTTATGCGTGACAAGTGGGATGTTATCCATTTTAGAGAAACAAATGAGACATATGGTGAAAGAACTATTGGTACTGCTATTTCTTCTACTGCTACAACCATATTAGATAACAAAGAGCAGTTTAATGAATTTTCCTTTGAGTTTAGTACTGGTGCTGCAGAAGAAAGTATTGAGGAAAAACCGAAAAAGAAATTCCGTTTAACAGAGCTTGGGAATGCAGAGCGTATTGCCTATGAATATGGTCATGTTATCAAATATGTTTCAGATATGGGCTGGCTGATATGGGACGGCAAACGGTGGAAGCTAGATACAAAAAAAGAAATTGAGCGTATCACAGCTAAGGTGTTGCGGAGTCTTTACCAGTCAGAAGATGAGGCTGAAACCAAGTGGGCGCGCATCTGTGAGCGTAGAAACATCCGTATGAACAGTATCAAGGACTTAATGCCGTTGGTACCAGGAGAACGTGAAGACTTTGATAGACATAAGTATTTATTCAATGTTGAGAATGGGATTATTGATTTACAAACAGGAAAGTTACACCCGCATGATCGTGAACTTGCTTTAACAAAAATCACTAATATTGCGTTTGAAGAAAATGCCAAGTGTCCTGAATGGATTAGCTTCTTAGACCAAATATTCCAAGGTGATAAAGAGTTAATTGAGTACATGCAAAGACTAATCGGCTACTCACTAACTGGAGAAATCACAGAGCAAATCATGGTCTTCCTTATCGGTGGTGGCTCAAATGGTAAATCAACTTTTATAAATACCATCAAGGACCTCATGGGTGAGTATGGGAAACAAGCAAAGTCAGATACTTTCATCAAGAAGAAGGAAACAGGAGCGAATAATGATATTGCCAGATTGGTAGGTTCACGCTTTGTATCAGCGATTGAAAGTGAAGATGGGGAACAGCTATCTGAAGCATTCGTTAAACAGATAACAGGTGGAGAGCCCGTATTAGCACGTTTCTTAAGACAAGAATTTTTTGAGTTTATTCCTGAGTTTAAAGTTTTCTTCACAACAAACCATAAACCGGTAATCAAAGGGGTTGATGAAGGGATATGGAGAAGGATTAGATTAATTCCTTTCAATCTTCAGCTGCCAAAAGAAAAGCGAGATAAGAAATTGCCAGAAAAAATAAGTTTGGAAATGCCCGGCATTTTGAACTGGGCCATAGAAGGTTGTAAGAAGTGGCAGCAGTCAGGATTAGAAGATCCAGCCAGCGTAATGAAGGCTACAGGTGATTATAAAGAAGAAATGGATATACTGGGGCCGTTTATGTTCGAATGTTGTTTTAAACAAATTAATACACAAATTGAAGCGAAAGAACTTTATGAAGTGTATTCCAACTGGTGTTTTAAAAATGGTGAACATCAATTAAAAAACCGCGCCTTTTATAGAATCCTAGAATCTCAGGGATATAAAAGAGAACGAGGTAATCGAAACAAGTATTTTATTCATGGTGTTACTTTAATAGAACGAAAAAATACTTTTACACAGCAAAAGTTACTGAATAATGATGAAAATAGCGAAAGTGTTACTAAAAATAACACATTTAAATTCTCTTAAAAACCTTATATACCAAGGGTTCACAATATTTCCACTTTCGTTTTTGTTATTTTTGTTAATAAAAATATATATAACAAAAAAATATAAATATATAAATATATATTAGGAGCGTTAATACCCAAATTGGGTAACAGAAAGTAACAATGTGGTTCAAATCGTTGGGGCCGTAAGGCTGAAAGGTGTTATTTTTTAGTAACACATACTAATTTTCGCGTGTTTTTAGTAACTCATTTAAGTATCACTTAATAACCTGAGGTGATCATTTTGCAAGTATTAAAGATATTGGGTGCTATTTGGAAATCAGGAGCAAACATTTATTTAGATAATACGGATAACCGTATTGCGATAAAACACCAAGATTTAATTCCAGCAGAAGTAATGCAAGCAGCTGAACAAAACTTTCAACAAATTGATGATTGGTTCAAGTCCTGGAAAAACGCCAGTAATGAAAAAGTCACACTTATGAAAATGGTTTATCAGATTTGTGGATGGCAGCATAATGAAAAATTAAACGACTGGCTTTGTACAGAAGTAGAATCATTGGACATGTTCAATGACTGGATGATCGTACTTGCTAACAACGGATGGAATGACATATATGACGATTACCGTCAGTTTGAAAATGAAGAATCGAATGAAATAGCACAAGAACTTTACAACCGTGCTGTTAAATATGCAAAGAAGGGGGGGGAACATGCTGGACAAGGAAATAATCGTTGATACCAAAGAAGTTGAAGATTATTTCTATAAAGAGCTAATCAAACGTGGTTTTATCCCTGAGAAAAAGGAAATCGAAGAAATTGCAGATATTGTTTTTGATTATTTACTCTCAATCGGTGTTCTCGAGGAGGAAGATGATGAATGATCTCCTATCATTACACAGATACGGAATTAAATAAAATACTAAAAACGCTCACGATTGTTATTGATACTCGTGAAAATGTAAATGGCCATATCTTGGAATACCTTCGCCAGAAGGAAATCCCAATTAAAATTCAAAAGCTGGATACTGGCGATTATGGCTGCATGATTCCGAAAAATGAAGAGTTGGGTATTACTCGAGATATCTTTTTAAACAGTCGTGTTGAGCGTAAGGCTCATATGGATGAAATCACAGGGAACTTACAAAAGGACACACAAACGGCTTTTGAAAATGAACTGATTCGTTCAAAGGAAATACCATTCACTCTAATTGTGGAAGACATACGGATATGAAAAAATGCTTAAAGGTGACTACCGCTCAAAGTATAACCCAAAAGCATTATTAGGAAGATTGAATACATTCAAAGCAAAATACAATTTCGAAATTGTTTATCTGGACCAGAAATTCAGTGGGAATTGGATATACCATCATTTTTATTATCAAGCCAAACATTATCTTAAGACAGGCATATTTTAATTTATGCCTAAAGGTGGACAAACATGACAAATGAGCAAAAAAAGGATGAGATTAAAAGTGAGCTAATCCAGTTGAATTATTTTAAAACTCCAGATGGCCGCCAGCTATATGAGCTGTCAGTTGAGGAGCTTGAAACCCTATTGAAGGAAGTGAAAAAAGGATGAGGGAGTTTTATGAAATTAAGCAGCAGCTGCGTGATCTTATAGACAATGGGCCAACTGATGAATCAGAAATGTTTCTAAGGAAGTTACATGATTTTATCGTGCAGCAGGATAAAACGATAAGGGAGACAAAGAGAAACAGTCGTTTCAAAAGATATATAGAAGTTGGGTTAGAAAACTTGGAGCTACATGATAAGGTACGGAAGCTTGAAGAAGAAAATAAAACATACAAACAAGCATATGAAGGATTAACAAAAGCATTTTAATTTTCTGAAAAATTTTAAATATAAAGGAGCTAACAAAATGGCAAAAGTACAACTTAATCAAAAGGAACAACATTATGCAGATACTCGTGAAGAAGCAGAAGAAATCGTTCTAACTGCAACGGAAAACGATAATCTTCAAATGCACAAAATTACTGAGAAATATAATAAGTTCGGACAGTACTTCCTAATTGATTTAACATACGCTTATCAAACTCCTAAAGAAGTCATGGAGAGCAAACCACAAAAAGATGATGCTCCAGAAGGGCAAATGAGCATAGATGACCATGAGGGCATTCCTTATTCTGTGGATTGACAAGGTACTGTTATTGTCTCAGATGAAGTTAATAATGGCTAAAACAAAGCAAAATGGCTCTCCTTTTCCGTTGGGAGGGGAGAGCCATTTTTCAATATAGAGGTGTTAAGAGGAATAATATGAGATTCTTTTAATTTGGTATGTTTAAATTGTTTCTTCCTTCAAATAAATAATATTGATCAAAACAAAGCTTAATACCTGCTAGAATTTGATCACACATATCCTTGTTGAAAATGCCTTTATTAAAGTGAGAAACACTATTTCTATATGCAAAAATTCCTTTTAAGTGACTAACTTCTCTCTTGCTTATTAAAAAAGGTTCTTTTTTTAATTGCGCTATATATTCACTAGCGGTTGAATTTTCATTAGTTTTAATATTTTCTTCAGAAACATGTTTTTCAATTGATAGATAGAGTAAGTGTTCAAGTACACTTCCTAAACCTGCAGCACAAACAAAAAACTTTTCATTTTCATAGGAGTTTAAACATTCATTTAATTCTAACGTGAATTGGTCATTTCCTATTGCTCTTGTCATTTCAGTAAAATTATACAAGTCTTTATGAATTTGTAGACTATTAAAATTAATACCTTCAAAAGCAGGTTGTAATTGTGATTTGAAATTATTTTGATATTCTCTTTGGAATAGATGTTTACCCATATCATGGACAACATTTCCTTCTGTGAATAGACCTAAATTCAGAATGTTATTAGATTCAATATGTATATACTTCTCCGTTAATAGTTCGGAAACGAAATGCTCTACATTTAGTTGGAGAGTCTCATAATTAAAATCAATATCAGAAAGATCGTGAACCTTAATAGATCCCTTTTCTTCTTCTGAGAGCGAAAAAAAGAAGATGCATTTAATTTTATTATCTCTTGTATAGTAGACAATATGAATATCTAGGGGTTTTGATACCCAAGAAAAATAATCATCTACATTGCTAGGTTTGTTTCCTAGATTATTAAAATAGGATAAATAATTATCATGGAGGTAACTATAAGCTTCTTCTTTATCTTGTTGAGTAATTGAATTAATTTTTCACTAGTCATATAGTATTGAAACGTACGAAATAATTGATCTTCGTTCATAATGTCATCCCTTTTAATAGTATATAAAATAAAAATACTTCTTAGTATTTATTAATACAATCAATTAAAGTATATCATGGGGGGAGTCGCTTTGAAACAATTGTCCTTTGTACTTCCTGAATGGGATAGAAAAGCAACACAAGAGGCTGTAGAAGCAGCCATTGAAAAATATCGGTTATGTTTGTTGACGATCCCAGAAGAAAAGCTGCCGCAGATAACTGCTAAATACACTTTAGAAATCCCTACATTCTCTAATCAATTTCATTCTTCAACAGAAGATATTGCTATTGAGCGTGTGGACGAAGAGCGTAGAAGAATCAAATATGTGGAGTTTTTTAGGAAGGCTATAAATCGTTTGTCTCCGAGAGAAAGAGAAGCATTAATGTGAAGAAGAACTGTACGATTATGAAGTATATAACCAGCTGGGTATGAGCGAGTCACATTATCATCAGAAGTTTAAACCGCGGATATTTTATAAATTAGTGTTAGCCTTAAAGCTTGAAGTATTTAAACCGAAGGAGTAAGGAAATAGCATACACTAAGGGAGAACAGGAAACAAGCTTAGTATTCGATAATGAAACAGGTGAACGGAGTGTATACTCAACAGCTATTTGGATATTTGAAAATATCAAATGGTAGAACGAAAAAAAGGTGCAGAGTAACCTGTATCTTTATTATTTGGTGAAATATAACAAAAAAACACGCAAAAAAAGATATCGATTTTTGCATTTTACAAAAACGGTATCTTTGGCAATGGAACACCCTTGAAAGTGTAAGAAACAAGTGCGTTCCTATAAGGTGATAGCAAATATTGAAGGAGAAATTTGCTATATGTTTAATGTTCCTAGGAATAATATTGTTATACATAAATAAAACCTTAAAAGATCCCGTCAGTGTATTATTTACGGGCTTTTAAGGTTTTTGAGGCCAAGTTGACCTACAGACGATATTATTATCGGACAAAGTCCTACTATTTTAAATACCTTTTTAAAAAAAAACCTCCAAAGACCGGATGGCAGCCAGCTCTGGAGGTTTATATAAGGAAATAATATCATGGCAGATAAATTCCATATATAAGTTGGACAAATATTATATCGTCTGAAAACCTTGTTTATGTATTGGTAATTGGAACCAAATTCTGCCCTCCAAACCCAAATGAGATTTGGAGGTGCTTGAACTTAGAAACAACTACAAAACAGTAGCTATAAGGTTACTACTATATCCATTGATATACCTTACATTCATAATATCGACTGTGATAAGTAAGGATTGCCTGGTAAATGTTGAATATTTCAAAAAAAACATCTAGAAAGAAAACTCAGACTATATGGATTAGCCTTACACAGTAAAACGAACTGACTTTTTCAAAATAAAAAATTGATTAAAACGATTTAGAAACGAAACTATAACGATTCTAAAACGAATGTAAGATGAGCATTAGGTTTTTTATGTGTTAAATTTATATTATAGAAAATTATCAAAGAGAAGCGTTCCTGATTATCAAGTGCGCTTTTTTCATATAATTTTGAATTAGATTAAAATGAATTGACTCAAAACAAGAAGAATATTCTCCCAACTTTGCTCTTTTATTGTAAAGTAAAGTTTATAATAAGTATGTGCATCATTAAAATGATATTTATTTATAAGATGGGGGAAAGAAATGGAAAACTCAGAGAAGAAGGTTTTTATAATTACTCCAATTGGAGGGGCTAAAGACGACGTTAGAAGGGAAGCGGAAGGCGTAATTGATGCAGCAATAATACCAACTCTTGAACAAATGGGATTTTTAAGTGAAAATATTTCTGTAGCGCATAGAATATCCGAATCAGGATCAATAAATAAACAAATTATAACAAGAATACTTAACGATGACTTAGCGATAGTAAATCTCTCCAGGTTAAATCCTAATGTAATGTATGAATTAGCTGTAAGACATGCAGCTAGAAAACCCGTAGTTCAAATTTGTCTTGAAGGAACTAATTTACCATTTGACATAATTGATGAAAGGACTATTTTCTACACAAATGACATGAAAGGGACTTTGGAATTACAAGATGGTTTGATTAGGTATGTAGAAGAAGCGCTAAAGGATGAGGCTCCGGATAATCCTATTTATCGAGCTAGTGAATTAGACCAAGTAATAAAGAATTCATCAAATTCAAATATAAATGTTGATGAGTACATATTAGAAAGACTTGATAAAATTGAACGTTCAGTAAACCTAATAAATAAAGTAGATAATAATAGAATTAATAAAAATGATGTTGAACAAAAAGAAAGTGGTGTGAATATCGACATAGGAATAGTAGCTAAAGTAGATATTATTACTTCAGATATCCATAAAGAGCTTAAACACATTTTTAGGGATAATTTAAATATTATGTACGGTTACTCATTTAGTCCCCATAGTCAGCTTATTGCAGCTGGTTTGAAAAGGAAAGTTAGATTTAGATTTAGAACAGCCGATATAAGCTCATTAATTGTATTTAAAGAGGCGTTAGAAGTTTATGAATCGGAAAGTTTTGAAATAATAGAGATAGGAATAAAATTGGTTGACAGATAAATGACATTAATTAGAAAGTATGTTGACAGAGTTCTTATTTTTTATGTGTTATATTAAGATTAGATATAAATATCATAGAGAGCGTTCCTAAATATTAGGGCGCTTTTTTCATGTAATTACCACCTTAATTCGAACAGAAGTCATGATATCATTAATTGAGGTGTTTACATGTTTATTTCACCAATGTTATTGCATAAATCAGATCATCCGTTTGATGATGAAGATTATATAACCGAATTAAAATTAGATGGTATTCGTTTAATATTGTCTAAGATTGATAATAAAGTAAGGTTATATACAAGGCATAAAAATGAGGTAACAAGTAAGTTTCCTGAGTTACTGGATATTGATATACCTAACGGGACTATCTTGGATGGTGAATTAATCGTTCCTGGAGAAAACGGGAAACCTGATTTTGAAGCGATGATGGAAAGGTTCCAGTCTAATAAGTCACTTCACTTCATCCAGTATGGTGTATTTGATATTATTTACTTTAAGGGGAAAAAGGTAACAAACCTTACCTTGATTGAAAGGAAGGCATTGCTTAAATCCTTCTTGCCTCAGTCTGAAAATATTGTGTTAGTAAAATGGCTTCAGGGCAAAGGTGAAGCCTACTTTAATCTTGTGGAGCAACAAGGACTTGAAGGGATAGTCCTAAAACGTGCTAACTCTCAGTACCATATAAACAAAAGATCTTATGACTGGTTAAAGGTAATTAATTATCAATACACAGATGCCTACATTACTGGATTCAGAAAAAATGAATTTGGTCTCCTTTTAGGTGTTGAGGATAAAGGAAAAGTTAAGGCTGCAGGATTAATGGAGCTTATGTCAAAGAAAGAAAAATTTAAGTTTTTTAAACAGTATCAGGACTTAATTGTGGATGAAAATGATAAGTTTATTTTCTTAAATCCTCAAATAAAATGCCGAGTAAAATTCCGTAATTATACGAGGGAAGGGAAACTTAGAATACCATCCTTTGTTGAATATATTTCTTGAAAAAATAAAAAGTAGAATTTTTGACCCGTTATTGTATTGATAATGGTAATATAGTCATAGGGAACTAATAAAAAAGCGCGAAATGGATTCTCTTATAAATCTTTTTTCGGGCTTTTTTCCTGTGTGTAAATAGGTTCACATTCATACATAAGGAAAAGGGGATAGTAAAATTACATCATGAATATTGGAGTGGTAAAAATAAGCAAGAAAGTTTTAGTTATTGCTGTGATGGCAGCATTTTTAATAGCTTTAGGAACCTACACAAAGGGTGCTAATTCAGCTAGTTTAAATAAGATGAGAGTGACAAAAGATCAGTCGGCAATACATGCTACAAAGAGTGGGAAAACAATTGGCCACTTGCCAAAGGATTATATTATAGAAGTTACCAAAAAAGACGGGAATTGGTTTCAGGTAAAAAATGGAAAATCATATGCATGGATTTGGAATCAGTACACTTCCACTAAACTTGATGTTCCTGTTTTTTACAAGGCGAGTGTAACGAAAGATAAAGCTCCACTTCATATTAGTAATTCTGGTAAGGCTAAGATTACAACTCGTCTAAAGAAGGGGAAGATAATTGAAATCGTTGAAAAAAAGGGGAACTGGCTCCGAATAAAGACGAATTACGAAATGTCAGGATGGATTTATGCTTCTTACACAGCAATGGATAAGAATTCAAGAAAAGTCAGTGTCATTGCCCACCGCGGAGCATCCAGCCTATTCCCTGAGGAAACGTTCCTAGCAGCAGATGAAGCAATCAAGGTAAAGTCGGATTATATTGAATTTGATTTACAATTAACAAAAGATGGACATTTAGTAGCAATCCATGATAAGACAGTTAACAGGACTACCAATGGGACAGGCTATGTAAATGCCATGACACTTGAAGAAATTAAATCGGTTGATGCGGGCTACCGCTTTTATAAAAAAGTGACTGATTTGAAAATTAATACTCTAGAGGAGATATTCCAACGATATGGCAATAAAGTGAAGTATTACTTTGAAACAAAAAATACATCTGTAGGTCAGGAGAGAAAAGTATTGTCTGCAATGGCCTCCTATGGTATTAATGAATCTAATGTCATTCTAGAATCATTTAATCTCCAATCACTAACTAATATGAGAAAATTAAATGGGAAAATTAAGCTTGTCCAATTATTCCAAGTGAAAAAAGCCTCAGAGTTAGCTAAATTAGATATTCGAGAAATAGAGAAAATTGGTTATGGAATTGGAATAAACCATGAATATTTGAATGAGGATTTTATTTGGGGAGTGAAATCCAGAGGCCTTCAAGTTATCACTTATACAGCTGATAAACAGCCAGATATGAAAAGAGTTGTTAATATGGGGGTTGATGGGATTTTCACGGGTAACCCAGGACTGCTCAAATCAATCCTAAACTAAATGAATATAACCTAGGTTTTTAAGAGCATCCTTGCTTAGGATGCTTTTATTTTTTATAAGAAAAAGACCCTTAGAATGTTAAATACTTTTTTCTCAATAGTTCTCTATTTTTTTAAAAAAGGTTTTATGGTAACATTTAACAAACAGGAAAGGGGAACACTTATGAAAAAATACTTAAGTATTGCATCTTTCATCATCTTTTTTATAACGTTGGCTGGTGTTATAACATTTTATTCAGATTCAGGAAGTGTCAAGAGAGAGAGTGCTATCTTCTTCATTTGGATATTGCCCACCATTGGTCTTATATTAGGGATATTTGGAAAAAAAGGATTTTTTAAGATTGGTGGTCTAATAGGACATATACTTATTTTGACGTTTACAGCAGTTATTCCGTTTGTTGTAACTACGTTTTTTTGGAATACACCTTAAAACAAAAATACTTATACTTCAATTTATGGTAATAAAGTTTCTGTCATTATTTTAAGAATTTTTAAGGTTTTCCACTTTACTAAGGAGAACCAGTTGAGATATAGCATCCTTTTCAAGGGTGCTTTTTTTATGAAAATAAAAAAGACCCAACAAGGGTCAAATACTTTTCTTCATACCGCATTTACGGCATTCGCGGATATAAATGAAATCCTTAACGGAACTTTTAAACTGAGCATTACCGCAATTATCGCAGCGACCACTGTTAACATCAGGGTATTCCTTATAGTCATAAACAATAGTGGTATCATAACCGTTATATTTTTCTTCACTCATAGCTAATCACCTTCTAATTAGATTTAGCTTAATTATGATACCAGATAATTAGTAAGTGAGATAGGGCTTGTCAGTATTTGTCGATAAAGAAAGATTGTCCAATTATTTCCTTTCTCTGATAATTAAGGAGAAGGGAGATGATCAAATGAGCAATGATCTAAAAAGTTATTTAGAACAAAAACAAAAAAATAAACCAAAGACTGTTGATTTAACGCAGATTTGGGAAAATGCTCTGTCTGAATTATTAACTAACGTAAACACATGGTTAGATGAAGCATTAGCTGCAGGTTTGATAAAAGTCGAGAATGATCAGTTCTCCGATAGAATCCTGACTATAAAGACTAATGAGGATAATGATAAAAGAGTTTACTTTAACGTTACTCAGAAACTGTCCTCCAAACACTCTACAGGGATAATTGAAATGTATTTTGGAGAAAAACTTTACTTTATTATTTATAACCCTAATACTCAAAAATGGACATACAGACCAAAAGAAAAAGATGTTTTTGCACAAGACGATGAACTGAATGAAGAGGGGTTCATTAAGGTATTAAAAGATTTCCTATGATTTGTAATTGAAGCATCCATAAAGGGTGCTTTTTATTTTGGAGAAAGAAGGGTGATTGATATGGATAAACCAAGCTTAACGATTAGACCCGAGCCAACTGGTCCTGAAGAGAAAAAACAACCATTACTCCAAATAACCTTAGATGAATACGGGAGTGTTCCAAAGGTTTTATACAAGGGTAAGGAAGTGGATAGAAAAGTTGAGGTGGAGTTCAAGTGGAATACAAAAGAAGCTGTTACTGCATCAGGGCTTGCTAGGTTCTCTATAACTCATGGTGATGAGGCTAGTGATAACATGGCAGTTAAAACGATATCTTATGCACCTTTATGGGACTATGAGTAATGGCTAACTTCTATACCTCAAGATTGTGGAAGAATAAACGAACTCGAATACTTAAACGTGATGAATACTCCTGCCGAGAATGCAAACGATATGGCAAACATACAGATGCTACAACTGTTCATCATATCAATCCATTGCTTAACAGACCAGAGCTTCGACTAACCAACTGGAACTTACTCAGCCTATGCTCTAAATGCCATGACAAGATGCACAATCGAATAGATGATGAATTAACAACTTTAGGACTCTATTGGGTGGATAAGATGAAAATCTTTGATACAAAAGTATCCCCCCCCCACGTTTTTGGGTTAATACAAAGAATATTTGAATAGGTTGCAAGGTCTTTTCTTAAAGTTTCCATAGCTGAATAAATAGGAGTCTTACGATCATTTGTTGCACCAGCTTTATTTGTGTACTCTTCCGTAATCTGATACCCGGATTCCTCCTTTGATGCCGCCGTCTTCGGCTCTATTCAAATGTTAGAGGATATGACGAAGGCTTCGGATGCTACGAATTGGCTCAATAGCTAGAAAGGAGGTGTAAAATTGGCATTTTGGAATCGAAAGAAGAAAAAACGAAGTTTATCAGATGAATCAGTAGCGAAATCCATAACTTTAGGTATAGGCAACGTTGATACCGTTGGATATACAAGGTTATCAGATAATCCTGACGTATTAATTGCTGTTGATAAAATAGCAGACCTTGTTTCTAATATGACTATTCACTTAATGGAGAATACGGAAGAGGGAGACAAACGGGTCCGCAATCAGTTATCTCGGAAAATTGATATTGAACCTTATAAGAACATGACCGTAAAGGGTGGATTTATAAAATAGTTCGGGACTTATTGCTGTTTGGAGATGGGAATTCAGTTGTCCATATTGGAGTAGATCCATCCACAACCTTAATCAGTGACTTAACACCTTTTCAGATGCAAGCTGTGTCTTTTGAAGATACAGATGACGGATATCTTATTAACTATAATGGAAAAGGTTATTCGCCAGATGAAGTTATTCACTTTACAATTAACCCTAACCCAAATTATCCGTATAAAGGCACTGGTTATCGTGTAGCTTTGCAAGAGATTGTAAAGAATCTTAATCTAGCAACTGCAACAAAAAAAAATTTCATGAGTGGGAAATATATGCCTTCCCTCATCATTTCTGTGGATGCCATGACAGAAGAGTTGGCCAGTAAGGAAGGTCGCGACAATATCATGAACAAGTACTTTGATGAAACAGAGGGAGGAAAGCCCTGGATTATTCCTGCTGATTTAATCAAAGTAGAACAAGTTAAGCCTTTATCATTAAAGGACATTGCAATTATTGAAGGAGTAGAACTTGATAAGAAGACGGTAGCTGGACTCATTGGAGTGCCGGCTTTTTTTCTTGGGGTTGGAGACTTCAATAAAGAAGAGTATAACAATTTCATCAACACGCGAATATACGGAATGGGCCAAGTGATTTCGCAGACTTTGACCAGGGATTTATTGTTTTCACCCGACTGGTACTTCCGATTAAATCCACGAAGTTTATACTCGTATGACTTAACAGAAATGGTAAGTGCAGGAGTGCAACTTGTAGACCGCAATGCAATGAGAAGAAATGAAATACGTGATTGGATAGGTTTAGATCCTGACAGTGAAATGAATGAGTTAATCATATTAGAAAACTACATTCCAGCTGGAGCTATTGGTCAACAAAGCAAATTGAAAGGTGGTGATGAATAAATGGAGAAGCGACTAATGGTATTTCAGTCTGAATTAAAAACTCGAGCTGAAGAAAATGGTGAAGCTCTTATTGAAGGTTACTTTGCTGTATTTAATCAAGAAACAGAATTATGGCCAGGGGCCTTTGAAGAAATTGCACCAGGAGCATTCGATAACAGCTTAAGAAACAACGACATTATGTGCCTAGATAATCATGACACAAGAATTGTCTTAGGAAGTACAGGGAGTCAAACTTTAGAACTTAAAGCTGATTCTCACGGATAATAACCAAGGTTATGAAGGTACGCTTAGTATAGCTAACATCCCACAACAATTTGCTGTCGACTGCCTTGGAGAAGAAATAGAGGAAACTGACGGTGTTCTAACAGAATATGCTGATGCAAAACCAAAACCTTATGCTTTGTTATTTGAATTTGATGGAGATGTAAAAGCTACACGCCACATTATGTACAATTGCACAGCTAACAGACCAACTGTAAATTCAACAACTAAGACGGACTCTGTAGAACCAAATGCTAATGAATTAACATTCATTGCAAGTCCACTGCAAATTAACGGTCGACCTGTAGTGAAAACGAAGTCTACGGATAAAACGACAGATGAAATTTATAACACTTGGTATGAAACGGTCTATGTAAAAGGACAAGCAGCTATTCCAGAAGTGTGAGGTGTGTTAGATGGAAAAGACAGTAATGATTGACGGTAAAGAAGTTCGCTTCAAAAGTAACGGAGCAACGCCTTTAAAATTAAAATGCAGTTTCGCTAGGACTTCTTTGCGGAAATCTTAGTAACTCAACAGCACCAGGGATGGCTACAGGCTTATCAAAAACAAGAGCCCCGTTTGTAATTGCATATGTCGCATAATGGACATTCTTTAAACCAAAAGTAACTTTATTTTCTGGCATATTATCTCAACTCCACTTCAAATGTATTTAAAAATAATTTCTCTGAATCTATAAAAACTTCAGGAACCATTTCATAATTAATTTCTTTGTCTTGCAAAGCATCTTTAACTTTCTTCTCAGCAGTTAAATCTTTTCTTTCGGTATATAGTTCAATATCAACAGGAATAACTTCTTGATAAATTTTGTTATCTGCATAATAGTTTTCTGTCCCTTGAGTTCGGTAACAGATATAAGGTACACTTGGCGCACCATCGTTAAAATGCGAATATGTGACGGGATATCCAGTTTGTTCAAGTAATTGTTTTAACTCAACTAAAGTCATGATTGAATATCCCTTTCCACACGATCAATAAATTCTGCAACTACTCTTTCTTCCACAGGAGAAATGTGGACTTGCGGAGAAGTCCTGCCTCCATCCCTATTTGCATGGCCCTTTTCGAGTAAATGAGTTAATTGATAGTTAGTCTTATTGTGGATAATAACCTTATCTTTTTCCTTTTTTAACCGCCAACCCTTACGATAATCGCCGTATCCTTCGGACTGTTGCTTTTTAATTCTTTTACAGCTTCTTTTCCTAACTCCTCTTGAGAATCTTTTATTTTTTCTTGGACATCATTTGTATAGATGTTCAGTTGTCTCATAATTTCATTATTTAGTTGATTTATGCTGACCACCAGCTCGCAATATAGTTCAGTGAAACCATCTTTTCTTGGGTAGGATCTATAAATAAAATACTTTTTGGAATTAAAGATTAAGGATGTTTCCTCATCGAATTCATCTGAATCAACCACTAACATTAGTTGAGGCTTGAAAGATAATTGACCAGCAGCTAAAAACTCTGCTCTGTTAATGCTTAATTCAGAACAAAATATCTGCCTAGGAATTTCTTCAACCGGAATTGATTGATTTAAGTCATCTTTAACAGAGATGATTTCTAATAACTCACAGACATCATCCAAGGATATATTCCGGCTATCTCCTATATTAGATTTCAGTGATGGCATTTACAGTCCCTGCCTTTTTAATGAGTCTGTTATTAATCCTAAATTGAATGCTTCGTGATAAAGGAACGTTCTCTTGTCTATGCCTATAATTCCAAGCAACATAATCAACAAGTAACATCTGATCATCAGCATTACTAAGGTTTAACTCAGCACCCATTGTTTTAAGTTCATTTAATCCTCTGGATATTACATTAGAAAAATAGGCATCTCTCAAATTATGAGTGATGCCCAGGTCTAGCTTTAGTAAGCTAAGTAATAATTCCTCATTCATTTACTCAACCTCTTGGAGTAGTTCCTCGATGTGTTCGATTACGCCTTTGCGATCTTTCGATTCTTTTTCTAGTTTTAAAAGAACCTCTAACTTCTCTTTTCCTAGTTCTTCAGTAACAGATTGCTTGATTTTCTCAACCGATTCATCCAAAAGGGAATTATCCCCCTTGGATGATTTCTCTTCCTGTTTTTCTGCAAATAAATAGCCGCTTTCCTGCAAGTATTGAGCACGCTCAGTATCTTCTGTTTGATAAACAGAATCGACAGGGAAAATGGCTTTTGTAAATTTATCTCTAAATTGTTTAATTACTCTATATTCCAAGTGAAATCACTCCTTAAACTGTTGGTGTAGTTGCATTGCTATATGTGATGTAATAACCTGCAGCAGCATCAACCTTCTTCACATCAAATCGAACATAACCAGCAAGTAATTGACCGTAGATATCATTATCCACCCATTTAACAGAAGCTTGTTTACGGTTGAATAGTGTACAGAACTCTTTAGCATCCCCAACAAACCCTACAAGGTTGCCTTCTTCTTCACCGATAATGTCATCATCAAGGACTACTACTTCTCTTCCTTTGATTCGTTTACCAGAAGCAACAGTGATATCGTCTTGTAGTAAATAACGGCCGTTGGCATCTTTCAATGTATCAATCTCATTGAATAAAGAAGCAGACAAGTAGAATTTAACTGTATACACTTGTTTAAAACCAGTGTTGAGCAGTTTAACAATACCGTCTAATCCAGTAACTGCTTTTGCTGTTGCAGTTTTAAAGATAGCAGCAATTTGCTCATTTTTCGTATTCAAATCTTGATCACGGATATCTTCCGCAATTAATCCAGGGATATCATAATCAGCATCATCAATTGCTTCTTGAGATACAGGAATGTATCCGCGGTAAGTTTCAATTTCATAATTTACTTCTGTGAAAGTTGGATGCGCCAACTCTGGATTTTTAGCAAGTTCTGCAACTGAATTCATTTTGCCATTTGATTTGTGGATGACAGGATAATTTCCAGAACCACGATTTACAGGAACAGTGCAATTTTTCATTCAAAGCAGAGGGGAAGGGGAGTATTAATGATTAAATTCAGAATTAAAACTCATAGCGGTAGCGAGTATGAAGTTGAGGTAACTGATTACAATGCTGCAGAAACTAATGAAAAACTTAACCGGAATGATGTAAATACGGTCGCTTTTGGTAATGTTATTATTTCGCGTATAGATGTTAAATCTATTGTCCCTGTGGAAGAGCATGTTGTTCAAGATGTACCCGTTGACGAAAAACCAGTAGATATACCGGTGGAAGAAGAATCAGCAATTTAATTCATTATTAGTGTATATTGGTTACATGAGGGGGAATTCCATGAAGAAAGAATACTTTCATGTATCTGATGATAATCTTGAATTAGGAACTATTTTACAGCCGAAATACGGACAAGTTATTCAAAATAGCCATTATTATATGTTTAACGATCATAATTATGCACAGTATTTAAAAGAAATGTTAATCGAAGAAATTAGGGTTAAGGACTATCCAACTTTACCATCTAGATTAAAATGTATTTACGTTGTTGATAATGAAGAATCTGCCCGAAGTTACATGAAGACATATAATAAAAAATTTCTTTATAAAGTTCAAATTACTGAAGGTATAATTGCGAAGGTTGATATGAAGTGGATGGATTATAATAGACAATCACTTGAGAGTATTCGGATAATTGCCAACAGTTATTTCTCTGGAATCCAAAATGAAGGTGAGCCTTTTTTTGAGGTTATAGTCGAAGGTAAAGTAATCATAGAAAACAAAATAAACTAATTGTTGATATGCACCTTAAATAGGTGCTTTTTTTATGCCCTTTAAAGAGGTGAATCCGTTTGTAGAGAAAAAAGGGAGAAAAGTTCTAATTTTGATTCAATATGTTGTAGGTGCGGACCATAGCGGGTACTGAGAACTAAACAAACAACTGAGGTGAGTTCAATGGAGGAAAATTTCGCAGTAGGTTTTAGCATTGCAACTTTGATTAGTATCCCTTTATGGATATCATTCTTTGGATGGATAAAGTTATTATTATAAAACTTAAAGCGAGTCCAAATGGGCTCTTTTTTTATGCCTTTAAGGAGGTGAATCCGTTTGTATATAGAGAAAAAAGGGGGATGGGAAAATGCCGACACAGGAGGTACCAATAACTATGGAGGAAAAAGTTGAGAACCATGAGGAAAGGATAAAAGCACTCGAGGATTATCAACAAATACAGGAGAAATTGAATCAAGAAATTAAATCGCAATTACTGGCTACTGAAAACACTGTTTTAAAGGAGTCTGGTAAACAACAGGAAATGACACAAAAGCTTCTTGATCATGTTCTTGAAGAAGATAAGGAAGACAGGAAAACATCAAGGGACAGGAAAACATACACTCAACAACAATTTTGGAAAGTAGCGGGACTCATCTGTGGAAGCGGAAGTGTCCTTTATTTATTGTTGGAAAAATTTATTAACTAGATAGGAGATGATTAGTGTGGAAGAACTAACAGTAGCAGTATTTATTGCTGTAATTATTGCGTTAGTTGAGCTTTTAAAACGAAGCTTAGACTTACCTATAAAGATGGCTCCATTGGTTTCAGCACTTCTTGGGCTGCTTATAGGTATTTTATATTTAGATGTGGACCTGAAGACAGGGATTATATATGGTCTAATAATTGGTCTTTCAGCTGGTGGATTATATAGCGGAGTATAAACAATAACCAAGTCAGAGTAAGAGTAGCTGTTTAATGGCTGCTCTTTTTTATTGGAGGGATAACAGTGATTAAGAAAATTAGAGCTTTCCTTGAATTGTTGAAAGAAGATCCAGACATTATGGATGAAAAATATTGAAAATGGAGGAATTAAAATGAGTGCAAAAACAGATAAATTCTTAGCAGGTATTAAATCTGGAGCAATGTCTTTGTGGGATAAATTCGGAATCTTGCCATCTGTAGCAGCCGGACAAGCAGCATTGGAAAGTGCCTGGGGTGGAAGTGGACTTGCAACAAGATATAATAACTTATTTGGTATTAAAGGTTCATATCAAGGTAATTCAGCTATGATGAACACATGGGAAGTATATGGTGGTAAAAGATATGCAAAGGCAATTGGGTTAAAAGACTACAAAGCTCAAATTAAGGCCATCCACAATGCTGGGTATGCAACTGATCCAGATTACTCCACAAAGGTTATTTCCATCATAGAAAAGTACGGTCTTGCTTCTTGGGATAGAGAAGTTTTACAAGAGAAGAAAACTGAAACAAAGACAGCAACTGCAAAAGATGAAGGAAAGGCCATTGTTCCTTATCCAGGTAAGGTAATTAAAAAAGGCAGCACAGGCAAAGATGTTGAATGTATTCAACGAGCTGTAAAAGTGTCTGCTGACGGTAAGTTTGGCACTAAAACCGAAGTGGCAGTAAAAGCATATCAAAAACGTCAAGGTCTAACTGTGGACGGTAAAGTTGGTCCTGAGACTTGGAATAGGTTGTTTTAAAAAGTGGAAAGGGGATACCTTTTAAGGTAAATCCCCTTCATATTCATTTACTTCTCCTGTATCACAATTAACAGAATACAACTTTCCAATAATATGGTTCTTTGCACCTGATATTTCATTTACTTCAGTCCAACCAATTGAAAATATTTTTATGTGGTCGATTTCTCCTTCATAATTAGTAATTATATCAATTTTATCTTCTTCATATGTCAAATAATCAATTAAAACCCACATAGCATCTTCTGTATTAAGAGGGGTAGAGTAATATTCTCCATAAAACTGAATCTGGCTAGATTCTTCATTATTTACCTCATTAACTACTGGTTCTTCTTCATTCAATAAAGATGTTTCTTCTTTATTATTTAATGTTTTTTCTTCATTTTGTGAAACCTGTCCTTCATCAGAATAAGTTTCTTCTCCTCGCCAAAAACTTGCCCCTAATTTTTTAGATTTTACTATGTAGTCATAGACTGTAAAAATAATTACACTCATAAAAATAAATGCACTTATTATTAGAAAAAATTTTTTCACAAATTATATCCTTTCGTTATTCAACTATATCTGCAGTAATACTCGGAGCTAGTAATTTTTCTCCAGAATTACTTGTATAATTTATAAACTCAGTAATTGTTCCATACACGGTAATTGAATCTCCACTTTGATATTCAATAGGTATTAGAGACTTTACTCTTACAAGATTTCCGTCCCCAATATCTAATGCAATAATAGACCCAACGCCATCATTTTCTACATCCCTAATTTCATTAATGACACCTTCAAACTTTGCATGTTCTCCTAAATAGGAATTTGAATCGTTCAATAAAGTATTATAGTCAAAAGAATTTGATTCTTCTCTAATTTGTTCTGGTGATCTAAGGGACTCTGCAACTTGTTTGTGCATGTCTTCTTCATATTGTTCTTGAGCTTTTTCAGCTTCAGCCCAATTTTTGTTGATGTTTTCAACAATTCTTTGATTTTCTCGTTCTTCTGCTTTGGTTTGTTCCTGTCGTTCCCAATAATTAGGCGTTGTGAATTCACTAATGATTAAGGTAATAAAAAAAATAGGTACCATTCCAATACCAATAATAATTAAGTTTTTTGTAGGCTTTCCCCTGAAAAATTGAATTATAGCTAGGCACAAAATAACAGGGAGGCCAAAAAAACAAATACCACAAATAATTACTGAAATTACGTTTATTATGTTCATAAAATCCCCTCTTAAATAATATGTAATTTGAATCCATATAAATATCGGATGTATTTTGGAAAAGTTTAACTTATAAAAAAGAATCCTAAAAGTTACCGTTGGACGGGATCCTTTAGGATTAAAAAGGATAAGCCTGATGATTACTATATAATTTCTTACTCAAAAAAACCCCCTAATTAAAGGAGGTTGCTATTACATATCATGTTGAATATCACTTATTCTGAATTCCCCATCTTCCTCAACAATATTGAAAGTCCAACCTTCTTCACCACTTCTGAAGCCAACATTTCTTATAACATGAAGGTATCCATCTACAATTGTAGTTAGATGATTGGAGTTTTCATCAGTTTTTTCATAAAATGTCATTTGCCTTTCTAGGCTTTCTTTTTCGTCTACTAATTTGTTATAATCCTCAATCAAATTTTCGTTTGTCTCTTTAAGTTTTTTTTCTTCAGCGCTCGTCGTTTCCGATTGAGAACACCCGGCCATCACTAAAAAGACCATAAGTAATAAAGATAATTGTAGCTTTTTCATTATTTCTTCCCCTTCTTGTTGTATGTTGTATGTATTAACTAGGGAATTATACCATTAAAAGGCATTAATATTAAGTGATACTGCTCAATTTAAATTCGTTAAAAGGAACGAATCAGATGGTTGTTTGAATCATTATAATGGAGTGTTACTCATAAAGACTCAGTGCTAAATTGAAAATAGGACTTATTAATGATTAACTAGTTAAAAAAACATTATTTTTATCATATTTTTCCACTAGTAAAATATTGAAAATATTGTATTATATTAAAGCAGACATAAATAATAAATATTAGGGGGAAATGAAATGGCATCAAAGTTAGTACCGTGTAAAGCATGTGGTAAAGAAATCGCAAAGGGAGTTAAGAAGTGCCCAAATTGCGGAAAAGATCAACGTAACTGGTTTATGAGACATAAATTCTTATCCTTTATTGGAATTGTAATTATACTTAGCGTACTTGGAACACTTGGTGGTGGCGGAGATGACGATAAAGCGTCAACATCTTCAGACACATCTTCTAAATCTACAAAGAGTGAAGAGAAAGTATATAAAGTAAATGAGACAGTAACGGTTGATGATAAAGCAGAAGTAGTTGTGACAAAAGTAGAAGAGAAAAACAATGTTGGTGGAGAGTTCTTGGAAAAAGAAGTTTCAGAAGGTGGAGTATATGTTGCTGTTCAATTAACAGTAAAGAATATTTCTGACGAGCCGCTTGGTATGTTCTCTACACCTACTTTCAAGCTAGTCGATGAAAAGGGTACAGAATATGATTCTGATATTGAAGGTTCAGCTAACTATTCTGTAGAAACAGGTATCGATAACTCTAAGATTGCTAGTGACCTAAACCCTGGAATTAAAGTAACAGATGTTCACGTATATGAAATCTCTAAAGAAGCATATGCTAAAGGGAAATGGTATATCACTGTAAGTGGAGACCAGAAAGTACAAATTAAATAATACAGTTTGGGGGCTGTTTATCAGTCCCCATTTATTTTTCTCTATGTAAGTAATAAGATAATAATTTCTGTGTGTTATTCTTTAGATGTGCATTAAAAAACCGATGTGCCTCATGATATCCCTTGTAGTAAATATCATATACAGTGAAAGTCCCATCATTCTCTCCTCGAATAACCTTCATCTTTAGTTTTCTCATTTCATCATTAATTTTCTTTAAGTCTTTTTGAACCTTCAACATTGTGTGCTCAATTAAATCTAGATACACTAACTTAATTTTAAATGGGGTTATTTCAGTAACTTTACGGTCGTATTCCAGTACTGATAGTACTAAGGGTAAATAGATGGATTGTTCCACTAACCTTAGGTCTTCCACTAAAATCTTTGTCATAACCTTACACCTTCTGGACATCCACAATTTTTTTAAATGGGATTTTCTGAATTAAATTATCCTTATCTTTAATCCTGAACTCTTTCTTTATGTAATCAATAAAGTGTGTATGGCCGATTATGGACTCGATATATCCTTTCTTAAATAGTTTAAATTCCAGCTGCAAGTTATACTCCATTGCTTCATGTATTAGCATTTCAATTTCAGTAAGCCTATCCTCATGGAAGCATTATTGCTGTCCATTTTATATTCCCTCGGTCCCTAATCACGATATCCATCTCCTTATATATATTTAAAATATACCGGAACAATTGTTCGTATTCAATGTTGATTCAGAACAATTGTTCGTATATAATATATCCCAAAAGGGAGGTCTTATTGATGAATGGATTACTTAAAAGAGCTGTAGATAGTAATGAAGTTTTAGAAATTATTTATCAAAACAATAAAGGGGAATTCAGTCAACGTAGGATTCAGGTTATTAAAGTGAATGAAGAGTCCTTTAGTGCATATTGCTTTACTCGTAAACAGCAGCGCACTTTTAAGTTAACCAGTGTTTTATCAATTGGACCAGTACGTAAAGTAAGGAGAAGTGCGTAATTATGGATTTAGCAAAGCCTAAAAAGATAAAAAAACCTGCAAGACCAACAAGAGATGAATTTGAATTAGAGGAAATTGCCTTAACAGAAGCATTCGAGGAAAAGAATGAACTAAGACTAACTGTGTGGAAGAGAGAAGATCCTGTTAGAGGTAAAGTAGTTAAAATGGATGGTAATACAAAATTAATACATATAGAAAATTTTACTGAAACAATTAAAGTTAAATTTATGGATATTTTATATGTTCAGAGAGTTTAAAAGCCCAACTTGTTTGAGAAGGGCTTTTTTTCTAAGTAAATCAATTAGTAGACTTAAATGGTCGCTGAAAGACATGCTCTTCTAATGGTTTTACTTTAAGATTAGTGCACATTGATTTGTAAACTTTAGTAATCCGTCTATTCATCTCTTCAGGTCCAGGTTTTTCATATGTTGCACCATCAAGAACTTTGGTCAAATTATCGATAACTTGTTCGTCTTTTCTAAATACAACAAAAGCCCTGTTCAGAGTGCTTAAGAACTCTTTTCCACCCATCCCCTCTATGTTGCATAAAATCTACATATACCTCATAACGATCTCTTTTAGATTGACGAATAGCAGTTGTTATTATTGTTGTAACAACGCCAACTAATCCTGAGAAAAATACTAACATTACATATAACCATGCTGGAACACTTCCCATAGTAAATACCTCCTAAACAAAAATTAAGGCACCCAATGAGTGCCTTTCTTTGCTGTATCCACCTAAGGAATCTCAAGATTCCCTTTCTAGGTGGTGAGTGTATATCATGTCTGCTGTTATCATTAGACATCACTCCTTTCACCGCAATTCTATTATATATTGTAGGTTTTGGAATAACTAGATTTTTTTGTATTTTACAAGTCTTTTTTAATCCAAATGTCTCTAATATCCAAATTCAATTCTTCTGTAATCTTATATAAGACAATAAAGGAAGGGTATGATTTATTATTTACTATTGCGCTAAGAGCTCCATTACTAATACCAATTTTCTTTGCAAAGTCTCCATGCTTAATATTACTTTCTGCAAATATAACTTTTAATCTACATTTTAATTCCATCTTATACACCTCAATAATTTAAATTCTTCATAACTTTTTAGAATCCTGTAAAAATATTTCAGTGGACAAGATATATAGGACATGCCAGTATACATACCATTTACTATACCAAATGAATTGACACCCTAGTAGCTAGTTCGGGCATATGCCAGATGCATATATATCAAGGGGTGAACGCCTATATTTAAAATGCTAGATCGATGGGATAGATTCTTATGAATCTATAAAGAGGTGGCGTGTGGAAGGAGGATATTATGTTTTTTGAAGCAATCACAACTTTGTTGATGGGAAGCCTTGCACTTCAAGCACATTTTTCAAAAACTGGAGTAGGAAATGATTCGAAGAAATTAAATAAAATATTTGCACTGTCTGGATTAAATGTAAAAGACGGCACTCAGACATTAACTGCTCAGCAGATGAAGAAAAGAAATTATTATTGGGGGACGGAATACAAATATCGCATTCCTTTAGGAAGAAGTTATGAAGACTATCTCAATAAACAAAAGGTAATTGAAGCCGGCTTAAACACACGTAAAGTAAAAATACAATTAGGTGACTTGAAAGAACTCAAATTAGATAAACAAATCATTACCAATATTAGAAACTTGTATCAAAAAAAGTTAACCGAAAAGAAGGAAATAGAATTGTCATTTGATGGCATGTTAGTGGTTAGAGTTTATGAAGAGCCAATGCCAACTTTGGTGAGCATGTATGAAGGCAAAAAGTGGGCTGTGCCTATCGGTGTAACAAGAGAAAAAAACGAAAGAGTTCTGCATGATTTTGAAAAAATCCCGCACTTTGTATTAGGTGGTGCAACCAGATACGGGAAATCCAATTTAATAAACGGGATTATTGTTTCGTTGTTAAAACAACGCCCTAAGCATGTAAAGCTTCACCTTGTGGATTTAAAGGGCGGAGTGGAATTATGTGATTATGAAAACATTGAGCAAACAGTGAACATTGCCTATGAACCTGAGCAAGCCCTGAAAGTCTTATCTAACGCTTATAAAGAAATGCGAAGAATGCAGGAACGTGTGAGAGCAGTTGGGAAGAAGAATGTACAGGAAGCAGGGATACCAGAAAGGCATTTTATTATTATTGATGAAGTTGGGGAGCTAAACCCAGCAGAGGCAGTTGATAAGAAGGATGTTAAAAAAGACGGTGTGATTATTTTAAAAAGTGAAAAGACGATTAAGGAAGAATGCCAAAAGTATATGAGCCAGATATCTAGGTTAGGAGCAGGGTTAGGATTCCGATTAATCTTAGCAACCCAATACCCAACAGGTGATGTTATTCCGCGGCAGTGTAAACAAAATAGTGATGCTAAGTTATGTTTCAGAGTCCAGTCTTCCACAGCTTCGAATGTTGTCCTGGATGGTCCTGGTGCGGAGCAGCTGCCGCAAATAAAAGGTCGTGCTATTTATCAAACTGCTGATAACAAAATCATTGTTCAAACCCCATTAACGGAATCAGATATTATTGAATCCACCATAGAACCACATCTTAGAGAGGTGAAGCCAGTTGAAGCAATTGAACAAGAGACAAGAGCAAATCCTATTATCATTGAAAAAACTGGACTTTCTTAATCGGGACCAACTACAAACCATTCACAAACTAGGAAAGGTAAGAAATACTAACCGAATACTAAAAGAATTGTCCCCATACTTAGAAAGCTATCGAGAAGAATATTCCACAATTTATTACTTAAATGCAGAAGGAAGATCCTATGTAAATTCCAATAAAATTAGAAGGAAGAATCCATTTGTTAATCACGCAATTATGCGTAATGACTTTTATATCTTTGCTAAGTTTCCTACAGAATGGACTAACGAAGTTAAAGTGAGTGATGGTATTACAACCATTTATACAGATACATGGTTTAAGACTGGCGGGAAGTATCACTTTCTAGAAGTTGACTCTCTCCAAAAGATGAAGGAAAACAGAATGAAAATAAAGAATTATGCTGCTTTATATAGCGCAGGCCACTTATCAAAGCACTTTGGATATTTTCCTAAACTTATATGGCTGACTACAACAGAGTTAAGAAAGAAGCAATTAAAAGAACTGTGTAAGGATTTTCCCTGTGTTGTTTACACGATTAAAGACATTAAATAAGGAGTGATTAGTATGCAAACAATAGCACTTAATGATTTCATGTCAGGTAACTATAAAAAGGAGAAAAAGGAAGTAAAGATTAAAGTAAATGTAGGTAAAATTGTTAGAAGGATAGGAACTTCTATAGCTATTCCTTTAGTTATGGCAAAACCTGCGTTTGCTGCAAGTAATGTGGAGGAAGTACCAGCTAGTGCAAAAGAATGGATGGGAGAGCAAACTATTTCAGCATTAGCTCATGCCTTAGATCCTTTAGTGGATGTGCTTGTTGCTTTATCCTTTCCAATTGCATCAGTGATTATTGTAGGAGGCTGTTTCTTCTTTATGTTAGGTAATAGCGAAAAGGCTTGGTCCACAATTCAAAATGCCGGATTAGGCTATGTGTTAATTCAAATATCCCCTTTAATTCTAAGTATTTTAAAACAGATAGGTAATGCTGTTTAAAATTAATGTCTTTTATAGGTACTAGTGAACTTCTATAAAGACAGATACGTTTTAAGAGCGTCTAATTTTAAAAACAGTTACTTAGGAAGAACAAAGGCAACTAGAGGTTATTAGTACTTTAAAGTCTTAGTTAAAAAAGGAGCCCGACTCGATTTGAGTGGGCTTTTACCTTGGTGATAATGATTAGAATAATAACTTTTAAAAAGACCATGGTTTATTTATATCATAAAATATACCAACAACTTCTTGCTTTTCATTAAGTATATCTAATTTATAATTTGCAGGATCTAATGCTAATTTAAGCTGATTTTCCGATAAGTTTTCTATTAATCCACCATTTAAACTAACGGAGTAAATATTTTTATTTGTATCCTTTTTTAAAGGTGAATCAAGATTAATTTTAACTGGGATAGGCGGACTTTTAGGGTCCAGTATATCTGTCAGTGTAGAAGATTTATCAGAGATGGTTACATACCAATTACTATTCATCTTTGACAATTTCTCAATATAACTGTCCCGAATACCTACATTAATATTAAAAGTTAACCCTTTAGTTGTTCTTTCTATATTTAAAGGTTCCCATGCAATATTTTCTCCAGTAAGATCATCTGCAGATATACTATTTGTTGTTTCAGAGGATGGGTCTTCCTTTTGGTTGTTTTCAGTACTTTTTGATGTAGTTTTATCGCATCCTAATAAAGTTACACTTAGGACAATTAATATAAAACTTATCGATAAAATCCTTTTTAGCATTAATTATTCCTCATTTCAGAGTGATTTAACTTTTTTTACAGAGTACTCTTGATAACTATATTTTACATCAACAGGGTCTTTTCTAACTAACTTACCTCGATTATATTTAACAATACTTCCTTTTGTATGTACAGCTTTAGAACCATATTCAATTGTAGTTGTTGATTTACCTTCAAGTGTCCATGTGTTATTTGTTTCAACTGACGTGGATTTTCCCCATGAACCTTCCCCATTGATAGCTACTTTTCCTTGAATCAGTTTATAGTTAACCTTAGATTCCGCAGTAATACCTGCTTTTCCATTTGCAAATTTTGTTCTGGTTACCTTTCTACTTACACTATCGTCTTTTTTCCCTCCGTTAGTGTAAGAACCTGACCATTCTACTTTATTATATGTCTTTTTTTCTGACATTTGGTAATAAGTACCTGAGTAATCTACTGCAAGAGCTGAAGCAGAACCAGGAGTACTAGTGGAATAGCTTTTAAAATCCTTTTCAATTGGAGTTGTTAATGTTTCCTCAGATTCCACTACTACGTCTGATCCCTCTGCATATGCTAGAGTAATTGGAGATATTAAAACTGAAGTACCTAATAAAAGCGAAGTGGCGATTAAACTTATCTTTTTCATAATTTGTAAACACCCCTAATTTTTGTATTTTTTGTTACAAAATACATATATCATGTTAATTATGAAAAAATTGTAGAAATTTGTCTGAAAATAACATTTTTTCGGAAAAAATGTTAAATTTCCTCGGGAATATACATTTAAAGAGAACAAAATACAATTAAAATGTTCTTATTAAAGAAACAATTTGGGAATTATGTTATAAGTTCTATTTTAGAATCTTATTAATTTATATGTCTTTTATAGATACAAGAGTAGTTCTATAATTTAAGATACATTTAAAAAGAAGTTACTAAGAAGAACAAAGGCTAATGATATTGAGTGTAATTAGTTAATAAAAGAGCCCAACACGTATGTGTAGGGCTTTATTTTTGTTCTTTTTTACTTCGTATTGTGCTTCTGTGTAATTAATGATCTTTCCATATTCAGAATCATCCTTGTCGAATTGTATTGTAGTAACTGTATGTACCCCAACCTTAAGGAACTGTCTTTTAAGTTTATATTTCCTATTCAAAATCACTAATTGAATAACTGCAATTTGAAGAGCCTTCTACAGTCTGCAGCATTATTTCATAATCTTTTCTTTCGTTAGGCTGAAGCTGCTCATTCCCCACTGCATAAATTGTTTCTGTATTTAATACGTTACCTTGAGAATCTTTTAGCACGCCTTTTACCTCAATAAATGAATGGCTATAATCATCAATATTTTTAATAAAGCCTGTCATATAAGTATATTCTCCATCACTATTACACTTTGTATCCTCAAGGACTAGAAGTCCTTTACTTGTTTTTGGGGAGTTAGTAGCTACTGTAGCTACTGATGAACCATCAGTTACAAAGTTCCACATTCTCACAATAATAAATATCATTATACCTAAAAATAAATATCGTTTAATCGTAATCTTCTCCTTTGAAGTGTTTTAAGTACTAGAAAACGTATGGTTAAATAATACTATATTTAGATGTGGGAATAAATACCTAATTGTATTTTGAGTATTTATTTTTGTTTTATAATAGTTAAGGAAATTGATTGTCTTTTGTAGGTGAAGGTGTACCTCCGCCAACCCAAATCGCTGCAATCTGCCCAAGCGCTGTCAAAGTGCTAATACCAGTGCCAATCGCGTGAGCAAATAAGCCGGCAATGGAACCTGCAAGGGAAATGCCTGAGAAGCCGGAGCCGTCCAGACCTGTGATGACACCTACTGCTGTTAAAGTAATGGCGCCTATTTCTTTTGTAAGTGGAACGGTTGAGGCTAATGCGACACCAAGGTCATTGACGAGTCCTAGTGAGGAATCGGGAAGATGGTCGCCGACGATTGAAGTGAACCCAGAGTCGCCGAGATAGAAAAATGCGGCGATTGGAATAACAGGACCAAACACTTTAAAGCCAAACTGGAACCCTTCAATTAAGTAGCTTGTTGTTTTTTCAAGTCCTTTGTTTTTATAGCTGACAAGGGTAATAAGAACAAGGATAAAAATAGACGTTCCACCTACCAAGGCTGTAGCATCACCGCCTTGGAGATTGAGTATATACATTGCAACAACATCAAGCACAAAGAGAATGGGGATTAGAATGGAGAAAAAACGTTTTTGTGTCTTGGACAGTAAATAGCTCTCTTTTTTTGGAAGGATTGTTGTCTCAGAGCTGGTAACGCCTGTTTTATGTGTAAGCTTGCCGCTTTTTATATCTCTTTTTATTAAGAAAAATGCAGTGAGTGTTGTCACAAGCCCCATGACTATGACAAGGGGAATGCTTGCTTGCATGACAGATTCGACAGAAATGCCTGCTGCGTCTGCTGTCAGCTTTGGTGCTGCTTGAATGACATAGTCACCGGATAAGGCAATGCCATGACCGAACAGGTTCATTGCCATTGCAACTGGTATAGCCATCAAAGAGTCCTTTTAGTTAAGCTTGAAGTGTTTAATAATGATAGAGGGAGTTTTGCCGGGAGCTCTGCGGTAGTTGGCAGGCACATCTATTGTTATCGTTTGGAACAGGTCATTTATAAAGCTTTTCTTTTCAAAATCACTCGCTGTCACCCACATTTGAGGGAGGTTACTAAATAGAGATAGAACAGAGTGATAATCTAATGGAGCATATTCCTCCACCATGCTGTTAAGTTCTTCAGAAAGTAATGCTTCTTTCTTCGTATCCTCTTGAGTCATTTCTAGATACTCTTCTTGCGAAATAACGTTATTGCCTAATGCCATCAACCAGTTTTTTTTGCGAGTCCTTATGGCAGCCAGGTCTTTTTTTAATGTATCTATCATTTGTGATTGGTCGTGTGGTTGTTCAATAGGGTAATTTTTTAAATCTTCTTGTGAAAATTGTAGATAACGTTCTGAATCATCTGCTGACAGGTTGTGGAATAACTCAGTTGTTAGTACTTTTTCTGTAATCATTGGGAGATTGCAATTGCCGCCGTTCTTTTTAGTAATACATATATAATGCTTGCTACCACGGGATTTTTTTGTGTATCCAGATAAGGAACTGCCACATCTTGCACATCGTAACACTCCAGAGAAATGAAAGGGAGAAGTAGCTTTTTTTCCTTCTTTTGCTCTTTGCTGCCTGTACCGTTGAGCAAGATTGAATGTAGTCTCATCAATAATGGCTGGATGCTTAACATCATCAGAAATAATCACATCTAAATCGGAATTATTTCCCCATCTAAGCTTACCCATGTACACAGGGTTATCTATCATTTTTCCTATTGTTCGTATGTCCTTTTTAATCCCTAAGTGCTGGAGATATAAGGAGATGTTACGCATGCCATTACCACTATTATAAAGTCTGAAAATATCCTTTACGAAGCAAGCTTCTTCCTCGTTAATAACAAGCTCTCCATTTTGATATCTATATCCAAAAGGGGCTTTCCCGCCATTACGTTCGCCTAATAAAGCTTTTTTGGTCATATTAACAACTACACGTTCTGATATTGTTTCACGTTCCCACTGTGCGATGGCAGCCACTAATGTTATTAAGAAGCGGCCAATTGCTGTGGTTGTGTCGAACGGTTCTGTTACCGACCTAATCGCAATATTATTCTCATCAAAAAGTTGAAGAAGATCATCTAAATCTCTAACAGATCGGACAAGACGGTCAAGCTTGTAAAAGACGACCACATTAAATTTATGCTCCTTTGCATCTGAAATTAATCGCTGAATTTCCGGGCGGTTTAAGTTCTTTGCACTAACACCTTCTTCTACAAAAATATCGTATAATTCCCATCTTTGTGACTTGATAAAGTTAATACCATGATCCTTCTGTGATGCAATACTGTAGCCGTCTCGAAATTGCTCGTCTTTGGATACTCGAGTGTACAATGCTGCTTTCATTGGTGATTTCCTCCTTCTTTTCAGCGTTTTTTTTCACTTGAAAAGATAAAAAACATGCTTATCATTAATTTAATATATGATGGCAGCTTATTTAGTATGGCTGGTGCTGTAAATGGTTTAGGGAATATCACCGTAAAATAAAAATAGCACCTGGAAGCTAAATCGTCCCAGGTGCGTTATTACTTTCTGCTTTACGCTCTTTCGCAAGTTTTACAATCATTTTAAAGTGTTCTTCCACTATTTTTACATCTTGCGGAGATAGAATTTTCCATTGTTCTATGTCAAAAAGTCTCATTTGCTCAAAGCCATATTGTTTTATTAATTTGTTTATTTCATTTATAGAATAATTATTTTCAGCTGTAAAACTTTTTGTATTATCGGATCTGCCATGAAGATAATCGGTAGATACTTCGTAAAAGTCAGCTAATTTAGTTAGTGTTTCGGAGTCAGGTTCCCGATTACCTGATTCATATCCGGACAGAGTATTATTTTTCACGCCAATTTTTTCAGCAACAAACTTTTGTGATAAACCACTCTTTTCTCTTAGCAAACGCAATCTTTTTCCCATTATCTCACCCATGGCCAACCCTCCTTTAGTATCAATATTAGACTAATTTTTTAAAAACGTAGTGAAAATTCACAAAAAGAGAAATATAATATTTATATTCGCAAAGTGAGAAAAATATAGGGTGTATTAAGTTTGCATAACGCGAAGAGGAGGTATGGAAGACTATCACAAAAGAGCTAGAATAGTAAGAATGAACAATATATAAGTTATGAAAGCAGAGAAGTTTTGAATGGAAGAACCCAATGAAATTTACCATTATGGAAAAGGGAACGAAAATTCTATAATAATTTGTATTGTCCCTGAGTATTTCAGTGGTAAAGTTCGCGAAATGAGAAAAGTCGATAATTATTAAAGCTCTATTATTTTGTCCAATAATACGAACTTTATTACTAAGATTGCTTCCTAACATAATAGACAGCCTGTTGCTCATAAAATGTAAGCGGAGGCGATCTTATGATAAAAGTTCCGGCAGAAAAATTAGCAGCCGCAGTAAATAAACATCTGCTGCCAGGCGTCATTCGAAGTCTTTCGAAAAAACAAAGTATGAAGAAGGATGATGGCCAAAAAGGTTCGTAAAATGGAGGCACATGCATGAGTAAAGATAGATTATGTTTAAACGAAGGATGTAAAAAGAAACCTGACCTTTATGGATACTTTTGCAGCATCGAGTGTGAAATAGAGTATACAGACCAGCTCAATAAACGAAATAGTGAAGAGCCGCCAAAAAAAGAGGTTACATAACCTCTTTTTTACAGTGCTAAGATATATTAATTGTAAGCAAACATAAATATAAACGGTTAGGCATCCTTTTAAGGGTGCTTTTTGGTGTGAATTTTAATGTTTGATGGATTATTAGGTCTTTAGAAGGGTATGTGAATTATTAGTTTGTAATGGAGCAATAGGAAATAACGAGTTAATAAGTCTATCTAAAGAAAATCTGCAATTATATGTGAGAAAAAAAACTTTACTCATCATGAAAGGATGATGTACTAGCCGTGAGTTATAATAAATGATTTAATATAAATCCCGTGGTAATTAAATAACTAATAAAAATATACTAAATATTAGGGAGCAGTAAATGGATATTTTTGAATATAATAATGATTTGAAAATTTTTAAGAATTTTGATGAGGCAGCTTCTACTATTCTTAAAATGATGAGTAAATTTATAGATATTAATACACTATTTATCGCAAAAAATGATAATCAATCAAACGAAATTGTGAAAGTTTTAAACAAAGATAATATTTTATTGGAAGAAGGGGAAACCACCCCTTTTAATGAAACTTTTTGCAAGTTAAGTGTAGATTATGGTCGTAAAATTCTTGTGATTAGAGATATTACGAAAAGTGATGTAACTAAATCATTAGCGGTTACAAAAAAATTAGGAAGCGGCTGTTTTATTGGTATTCCAATTTATACAGGAGATGGAGAAAATTACGGAACAATATGTGGGTTAGATACTAAAAACTTTAAATTTGAAAATGAACATATCGAGCTGTTTGAGACAATGGCATCGTTGTTATCCTATGTACTTGATTTGGATAATGCAAACAAGCAAATACAACAATTATCTGCACCATTTGTCCCTTTAACGAAAGGTGTAGCCATACTGCCGATTATTGGCTTAATACGGGAAGAAACAGCAGAAAATATCATTTTGTTAGCTTTAACGAAAAGTCAGCAGCTTTCGTTGGAATATTTAATAATAGATTTATCAGGTATTAGTCAAATTAATAATTTGGAAAGCAGCTATTTACTAAAAATTGTGGATCTTTTAGGGCTGATTGGTGTCAACCCAATACTAACTGGTTTGAGTCCTGATATAGCTTTAAAAGCAACGAAAACAAATATCAACTTCCAAAATATACCGATTGAAGCTAATCTTGAGCGAGCATTAAAGAAAATAGGCTTCACATTAAAAAAAATGGAAGGTTAGCTATATATAAAATTAAACACTAGACAGCCTTTAAGTTGTTAGACGTCAAATCTAATGATTTAGGGGTGTTTTTTTATATAAAATCCGCTGCTTTAAGCCCCTTTTGTTGGCCATTGCAACTGCAATCGCAGGAAGACCTACTCTGACAGCAACAGGAAGAAGAACAGCCCCAATCAGTGCGACTGCAGGTGACGGCCAGAAGAAAAAGGAAATAATCATCATAAGTAAGCCGATGACCCAGTAGGCTAAACTGGGGGTTCGTATCCATTTTGCAAACGGTGAAATCATTACATCATTTATTCCGGTTTTGGTGAGGATTTTACTCATAGCGACAATGATGGAGATGACGGCTATGGTTGGTAGCAATTCTGTTATGGCATAAATGAAACTATTAAATATCGTGCTGATAGAGCCGCTTAAAGAACCTGTAGCAGTAAGTGCCAATAAAAAAATTCCGACAATGCACACGATTGTAGTGTCTCTTCTCATTATCATGAAGCCTATAATGAATAGAATAAATAAAACGTAAATCCAATGAAGTGCTGTTAATTCTATACCCATTGACGAAGACTCCCTTCTAATCCGACATGAAGCTTAGGCAAATGACTAAGACCGGATTTAATTACAGATTATGAAGGAGGATAGGATTGGGTGATTAGAGAATCATTTTCTTTTATAGGAAGGAAATGGTATCTCTAAAATCTCCTTCTCTAGTTGGAGAAAAAAACGCCGCAGGATTGAACAATTAAAGAGAGATTAGTAGTACAATAATGCTATTGACTGGAAAAATTTCTTAAAAACTAGCAGTCATTTGCTAGTTTCAATATAGAAGGTAGGGTACATATGGGGAAATCTTTAGCACAAATCATGTTTTCATTCTGCTTGCTTGTTGTCGGCATAGTCCTTCTTCTTGTTAACCTTGGTGTCATTTCCTTGGAAATAAAACAGCTTTTTGTCGTATTATACCCATTTCTGCTGCTTGTTTACGGAGTTGTATTGTTAATCAGCGGTATAAGAAAAAGAGCGACTAATACTTTTCTGGCCATTTTCATCCTTGTTTTTGCCGGGTTATTATGCCTTGACCGGCTGCACTTATTTACATTTGCTTTTATGGACTTTTGGAAGCTGTGGCCGCTTATAATGATCATTGCTGCTTTAAGTATGATGTTTAAGAAGTCAAAATTTCTTGTTGTCACTAATGTAAATTGGGCGAAAGAGGATAAGGTTTTCGGAAAACCATCAATCCATATCAAGCAAAAGCCGGAAGGAAAGAAAAAAAGAGCTTTTTCTCTAGTAGGAGACGTCAAAATCAATACAGAAAATTGGCCTGCTGAGCCGATGACAATGCATAATACAATCGGTAATTACTTTATTGATTTCAGCAAGGCATATATACCAGATAAAGAAACACATATAGAAATCAGCGGATGGATAGGCGATGTTAAGATTATTATTCCTGATAATCTGCCAGTGCGGATTGAAGGGGAAGTGAAAATCGGTGACTTACAAATCTTTGAGCAAAGCAAGGATGGCTTAGGAAATAAACTAGTCTACAAGTCTCCTGATTATGATGAGGCTGTTAGAAAACTCAGCTTGCATATTTATTTAAATATCGGCGATGTAACAGTAAAGAAAGTGTAGAGGTGCTAATCTGATGTGGAGAGAAAGAAAAGGTTTTCTGTACGGGCAGTTTTACAGCTATTTTATGACTAGTGTTATTAGTTCTTTGCTGCTGTTTATTGGTATGCAGCTCTATTTATTTTTAAACCCGCAAGCTCCGTTTTCTACGACCGTTATACTGCTTATATTCGCGTGCAGTTTCACCTTTACTACTGCAGTCGGCATTTATTTCTCTATTAAAGCAAACAGCATCATTAATAAAGAGTGTGCAAATATCCTACTGTTTGTGTCAGCATTAAGCAGAGGAAAGTATACGGAAAGGATAGCGGCTGAAGAAAACGGTATGCCAGAAGATATAAGGGGTGAACTTAACCGATTGGCAGTTCATATGAGTGAACAAGCAAATTCTCTGCAACGCCTTGCTGATGAAAAAATAAACTTGGCACAGACTGCTCATAACGCTGCCGTCATGGAGGAAAGACAGCGGTTAGCAAGGGATCTTCATGATGTAGTCAGCCAGCAGTTGTTTGCACTAAACATGATGTCATCAGCTGCCTTCAAAGTTTTTGATTCTAATCCGGCGCTTGCTAAGAAACAGCTGGAGGAAATCATCGGAATTGCGGGCAAGGCACAAGGGGAGATGCGGGCATTATTGCTGCACTTACGGCCGATTGAACTTAGCAATGACAGCTTATGTGACGGTATTATAAAGCTGATACAAGAGCTGAAGGGAAAAACGAGCTTACAGTTTGCAGCAAGCATTGATGAAATAGATGATTTGTCGACTGCTGGGCAGGAGCATCTCTTTCGCATAGTGCAGGAGGCGCTGTCAAATGTGCTGCGCCATTCCCATGCAAGCAAGGTGCAAATTATCTTGGAAGACAAAAGCAACTACGCTTACTTACATATTAGTGATAATGGACATGGATTTGATCTTTCTGTAGAAAAAATTACTTCCTATGGTTTGAAAACTATGCGTGAAAGATGTGAAGAAATCGGCGGTGTCATGGAAATACGATCTAAAGTTGGGAGCGGGACATATATTGACATTCGTGTTCCTTTAAAAGGGGGGAAAGCATGATTAAGGTAGCTGTAGTAGATGATCATGATATGGTAAGAAAAGGTTTGATTTCGTATTTGCAGACAGAAAAGGATATAGAGCTTGTCTTTGAAGCGACTGGCGGACAGGAAGCAGTCAAGCTTGCAGTGATGAAAAAGCCGGATGTCGTTTTGATGGATTTATTAATGGAAAAAGGAAATGGAATTGAAGCGACAAAAGGGATACTGAAGGAATATCCTGGCTGCAAAATAATCATTATTACAAGCTATTATGATGAGGCACAAGTTATTCCAGCCATTGAAGCAGGGGCGTTCAGTTATCTTTTAAAAACAGCAAGTGCTCATGAGATTGTCCAGGCAATTCGTAAAGCAGTTGCCGGAGAAACAGTTATTGAACCGAAAGTAGCAAGTGTTATGCTGAAAAAGCTGCGGCCGAGTGAAAAGAAACAGCATGATGATTTAACAGAGCGGGAGCTTGAGGTGCTGATGTGTCTTGGAGAAGGAATGACAAACCAAGAAATCAGTGAGGAGCTTTACATTGGGGTTAAAACCGTGAAAACACATGTAAGCAATATTCTTGCAAAACTAAATGTATCCGACAGAACACAGGCAGCTGTTTATGCTAACAGGAATGGAGTTATCAAAAAAAGGAGCTAAACTGCTCCTTTTTCGGCAATCGTAAGCTCGAGCAAATAGGCCTTGCCGTTGAACATAGTATGCTGGAGGATTCCGCCGTTTGTCGGATCGCCTGTGATAGGTGAATCAGGATTCTGGTGTTTCTGCTTCCAGACGATAAAGTCACGTCTTTCTGCCCAAAGTGACAGGATGATATAGGTATCTCCTTTTACAGGGCGCAGCAACCGGTATGCACTTATTTGCTGTCCCATTTGTTCTAATGACCGCTTCATATTCTGCTCAAATAATGGCTTATGCTCATCTGTGACAGGAATATGATTCATAACGGCAAATCTTTTCCCGGAAAAATCTCCGTTGCTTCCTGCTGTCTCATATTTTCTCGGGGCAGCAAAGATAGACGATGACAAAGTTTCATGCACTAATAAAGCGCTGTCACTGCCTAGTACCTGCATCGCAATCAGAGATTGCTGATCAATTTTGGCAGCGTATTTCTTTACTAAAAAATCATACGTCCCGCTTGCTAAATAAATATTCATAGCAGCCTCCTTCGTGAGTTTCCTTTTGAAAAGTGCGTTTTCATGCTTCAAGGATACTATACTTCGCATGTTAAAGAAACAAAAAAGCAAGGGCTGTTTGCTTGTAGTTGCAAACAGCCTTGTCTTCGTATTATTGGTACAGTTGGTTGCTTTGGCCTGCAGTTGGATTTTGGTTCATCATATACCCGTTCATTTGCTGGTCTGTTTCTGGGACAAGCAAGTACATTGATCCCATTTTTTGAACAGCCATTTCATCTGCTGGTTCTAATACATAATAGCCCTTTTTAACCATATACTGCCACATGTCATAGGCATGGGAGCAGCTCATCATGAAAGCTGTCTGGCAAAAAGAGCGTATTTCTGGATTTGCCATTTCCATTGCATTCCAAGCATATTCTCTGCCGGCACGCTTTAAAGTAAGCAGGTAGGCAGTGGCCATTTCTCTGTCATTCATATTCTCTACAAGCGTTCTCGGCTGAACAGGAGGAGCTTGCGGGGCAATCATTTCTGTAAATTGATTCATCTTCGCTTCTTCCTTTAATAAAGGAAGCTCCTTCGTTGCACCTTCTCTTTTATTGAGGAATTCAACCTTCATATTATAATCGCGAATATGAAGCGGGAAATGCCTTTGCAGGATGGATTTAAACTCTGGATCTTTGACATGCTGCAGCATATATCCCATATTTGTAATGCTGTTGACACAGCTCAATGTTAATTCATTCAATGCATTTGCTTCATGTGCGGCTATTCTCATTTGTAAGCTCCCTTGGAATTTAATTGTATTGGTGTAATACTTTTTTATAATGGCTGACTAAAAAAGAAATATACGCAAAATTTACTTGGTGGCGTTTGGGTTAAAAGCGAAATGGGAATAAGATAGAAGATGTAAATTAGTCTATTTTGTGACAATTTATCAAGTTTTGTATACAACGATAGTGAAAAAGTTATATATTTAATTTATACATCCAAAAGTACTGTAGATTAAAAGGAAATAGTGAGTGTCTGTAAAAAGACATTCTTTTTTATTGCTTTTTTATTTATAAATATTATAATCTAATAATGATTACAGTTAAATTATTTTTGAATTTATGATTTATATATTACAATGGAAAACATAAGCAATGGAAAGGTGGACATATTAAGAATGAGCAAGGAATTGAAAGATACATTCATTAAGGCGGCAAAAGGAGAAAAAACGGACTTCGTACCTGTCTGGTATATGCGTCAAGCTGGGCGTTCCCAACCAGAATACAGAGCGATTAAAGAAAAGTATTCTCTTTTTGAAATAACCCATCAGCCAGAACTTTGTGCATATGTTACAAAGCTGCCTGTCGATCAGTACAATGTCGATGCGGCGGTACTATACAAGGATATTATGACACCTCTTCCTGCAATCGGCGTTGATGTGGAGATTAAATCAGGTATTGGCCCTGTTATTGATAATCCTATTATATCAATGGAAGACGTAGCAAAGCTCGGTGTGTTAAACCCTGAGCAAGATATTAAATATGTGCTGGACACAATTAAATTATTGACAGAAGAGCAGCTGGATGTACCGTTAATCGGCTTTTCAGGAGCGCCATTTACACTTGCCAGCTATATGATTGAAGGCGGACCTTCAAAAAACTATCATAAAACAAAAGCTTTTATGTACTCACAGCCAGAGGCTTGGGCTTTATTGATGGAAAAGCTGGGAAGCATGGTCGTTACATATGCAAAATCCCAGATAAATGCAGGAGCAAGTGCTATTCAAATTTTTGATTCATGGGTAGGTGCACTGAATGTAGCGGATTACCGTACTTTCATTAAGCCAGTCATGGAAAAGATATTTACTGATTTAAGAAGCGAAAACACACCGCTTATTATGCACGGTGTTGGTGCTAGCCATCTTGCCCTTGAATGGAACAGCCTCCCGTTAGATGTTGTAGGGCTTGATTGGCGACTGCCTATTAAAGAAGCGCGGGACTTAGGAGTGACGAAAGCAGTTCAAGGCAATCTTGACCCAGCGGTACTACTGGCACCTTGGAATGTCATTGAAGAGAGAGTGAAGGAAATACTGGATCAAGGCATGCAGCAGGACGGATTTATCTTTAATCTCGGTCATGGTGTATTCCCGGAAGTAGACCCGGCTGTCTTGAAAAAACTGACAAGCTTTGTGCATGAGTATTCAGCTGCAAAAAAAGCCTAATAGACAATCAAACTATAGAAATGAGTGATAATAAATGAGCAGAAAAAAAATGGGGCTGTTAGTAATGGCCTACGGAACTCCATATAAAGAAGAAGATATCGAAAGATACTATACACATATTAGACATGGCAGAAGACCAACTGATGAGATGTTGGAAGACTTGAGAAGCCGCTATGAAGCAATAGGTGGAATTTCTCCGCTGGCAAAAATTACGCAGGAGCAGGCTGAACGACTCGAAGCCCATCTTAATTCCATTCAAGAAGATATTGAATTTAAGATGTACATCGGTTTGAAGCATATTGAACCATTTGTCGAAGATGCTGTTAAAAGCATGCATGCTGACGGAATCACAGAAGCGGTAAGTATTGTATTAGCACCACATTTCTCCACATTCAGCATTAAGTCATATAACGGCAGAGCGAAACAAGCAGCCGAAGAGCTTGGCGGGTTAACTATTCACAGTGTTGAAAGCTGGTATGATGAGCCGAAGTTCATCGAGTATTGGTCTAAAAAGGTTCAGGAGACTTTCAGCAAAATGTCAGAAGAAGAAAGAAGCAATGCTGCTTTAATTGTTTCAGCGCACAGCTTGCCTGAAAAGATTCTTCAATACGGTGATCCTTATCCAGATCAATTGAAAGAAACAGCTGATTTGATTGCAAAATCTGCTGGTGTTTCTAATTATTATATCGGCTGGCAAAGTGCTGGTAACACACCAGATCCTTGGCTTGGCCCAGATGTTCAAGATTTAACAAGAGATCTTTATGAAAAACATGGATATAAAGCATTTGTTTATACGCCAGTCGGTTTTGTGGCAGACCACCTTGAAGTGCTATATGATAATGACTATGAGTGCCTTGTTGTTACTAAAGATATCGGTGCGTCTTACTACAGACCAGAAATGCCGAATGCACAGCCTGAATTTATTGATGCGCTGGCAACGGTTGTTTTAAACAGCTTGTCTGTTCACTCTAAATAAGTAATTTTTTTAGCGGCTGATATTTTTCTTAGAAAAATTCAGCCGCTCTTGTTGCACTAGTTTTTTTGATATGTTATATTCATAACTGTACTAAATGACCAAATTTCTCATTTGGTCATTTTTAGTTTTTAATAGAAATACAGACTTATTTTTCATGACTTGAGGTGAAGCATTTTGGCTATGGATCGGAAGAAGATGATACTGGAAGCTGCTGCGAAGTCCTTTTCTATGTTTGGCTATAAAGCAACAACGATGGACCAAGTGGCGAAAATAGCAAATGTCGGCAAAGGAACTATTTATACGTTTTTCAAAAATAAGGAACAGCTTTTTGATGAGATTATCACAGGGCTTATTTTGGAAATGAAGGCAGAGGCAGACGCCTCCTTTGATCCAGGTTCTAGCTTTATGGACAATGTTCATCGGACACTAATTCGGATGCTTGAATACAGAAAAGAGCATCAGCTTACGATAAAGTTGTTTGAAGAGCAAAAGGAAATGGGAACATTAGAAGTGAAGGAAGTACTTAACCGCCTGGAAAACGCTATTCTTAGCTATATGAAGGGACATGTACAAGAAGCTATCAGCAAAGGAGAAATACAGCCTTGTGACCCTGAGCTGACTTCATTTATTATCTTTAAAATGTATATCTCCTTAATTTTTGATTGGGAAAAGAACCATCCCCCCCTTCAGTCAGAGGAGATCGCCTTAACTGTTGAAAGGTCCTTATTAAAGGGATTGTCTACTAGATAGTCCTCTTTTTTTAGAAATAAAAATGACCAAATGAACAAAACGGTCAGTAAAATGGAGTGGTTTTCATGAAACAAAATTTATTAAAAGCAGAGCTGACCTCAATATTCAAAAATCGGATGAAGCTTATTTCCATCTTGGCCATTATATTTATTCCGATATTATATGCAGGAATTTATCTATGGGCGTTTTGGGATCCATATGGACATTTAGAGAAGCTCCCAGTTGCTGTCGTTAATGAGGACAGCGGTGCAGAAATGAATGATGAAAAACTGGAGGTCGGCAAAGATTTAGTCGACAACCTGAAGGACAGCAAGGATTTCGACTTTCAGTTTGTAGATAAAGAGGAAGGTTACAAAGGGTTAGAAAATCAGAAATATTATATGCTGATTGAAATACCAAAGGATTTCTCTGAAAATGCAACGACATTGCTTGATGATAATCCGAAAAAATTGGATTTAAAATATGTCTCTAATCCAGGTTTTAATTTTATCTCCTCCCAAATCGGCAATTCAGCTGTTGAAAAGATAAAGGAGGGTGTCGGCAAGGAAGTAACAGAGACATATGCTGAATCTGTTTTTGAAAATATAAGCAAAATGGCATCAGGGCTTGAAGATGCGAGCACTGGAGCAAAGGACCTTAGTGACGGAACAGATAAGGTCAATAAAGGTACACAGGAAGTTTATAAGAATTTGCAAACACTTGCCGAGAAATCGGTTGAATTTACAGATGGAATCAATACAGCCAATTCTGGAGCAAAGGAGCTTCTGACTGGAGCAGAAAGCCTTTCAGATGGATTAGGTCAGCTGCAAGACGGCCATAAAGAGCTCGCTGATGCAGCAGCTAAGCTGCAAGGCGGAGACCAATCGATTTTAAATGGTATCACTTCAACAAAAGAAGGAGCGGAAAAGCTACAAAGCAGCATCCCTTCGTTAATAGCAGGAACAGATGAGTTGAAAACAGGCGCAAACTCTCTTACTTCAGGACTGCAGGAGTGGAGCAGCAGCTCTGAAAAGTTAGCTGACGGAGCCTTGCAAGTAAATGAAGGAGCAAAACAAGTGCAGGAAACAGTAAATTCCATCCTGCCAATGCTTGACGGGTTGCCTGAGGATAAGAAGCAAGAAGTTCAGGCAGCACTTCAAAGTCTTGTAGACGGCAGTGGCCAAATTGCGACAAACACGCAAGCTCTTCAGCAAGGAGCAGATAAATTGGCTCAAGGAGGACAAAGCTTATCTGCCGGCTTGAATCAGTTAAGTGACGGAGAACAGCAGCTTCAAGCTGGAGCTCAGCAGCTTGCAGATGGAACTGCACAGCTGGAGGATGGCTCTAAACAGCAGGTTGCAGGCCAGGAGCAGTTTATTGCAGGCATGAACCAATACTCTACAGAGTTTTCTAAAGCTGCAAGTGGTTCTAATGAACTTGTGACAGGAGTTAATTCATTGCTGACAGGTATGAATCAATTGTCTTCAGGTTCTAGTGCTTTATCTGAAGGGACTAGTAAGCTAGAATCCGGATCGAAGGATCTTGCAGATGGAACTGCTTCCTTATCAACAGGCAGCAAGGAGCTGTCAGATAAGCTGGCAGATGGTGCTGATGATGCAAGCTCTATCCACTCTGATGATAAGACGTATGATATGATGGCAGAACCAGTTACTGTGTCAGATGAAAAAGTTTCAGATGTTCCTAACTACGGAACAGGATTGGCTCCTTATTTCATCTCATTAGGATTATTTGTTGGTGCATTAATGCTTTCTATCGTGTTCTCATTCAATGAGCCGGAAGGAGTTCCTAAAAACGGACTGCGCTGGTTCTTAAGTAAAGCGGTCATTCTTGCTGGGGTGGGAATTCTGCAGGCACTTGTAGCTTCATTTGTGCTGCTTAAGGTGCTTGGAATGGAAGTGCAGAGCATCCCATTATTTATTCTGTTTACGGTTATTGCGAGTCTCGTATTCTTTTCTATCATTCAGTTCTTTGTGACAATTTTGGGGAATCCAGGACGTTTCATCGTTGTCCTTCTCTTGATTTTCCAATTGACAACAAGCGGCGGAACATTCCCGTTAGAGCTTATACCTGATTTTATGCAGCATATCCATGCATTGCTGCCAATGTCTTATTCAGTATCTGGCTTAAGGGCGGTCATTTCGACAGGAGACTTCGACTTTATGTGGCATAATGCGAGGATTTTGGCAATGTACCCAATCTTCTTTATTGCTGGTACGCTTCTATACTTCATAGTTGCTCATAAACGCCAGTTTGCAGAGACTGCAGCAGAATAAACCTGTGAGTTAAGGCCGGGCAAGGGAGCCCGGCCTTTTCTTTGAGTTAGATAGTAGGTTTTAGATTCCTGACTTTACCACAAGAAAAAAGGATACAAATAAAGTGCTAATTCGACGAATTTTAGTTATAGTATAAAGGGGCTAGTTTATTCTTTTAATAGAAGATATGCTATATTTAATCAGAATAACGGAAAAGAGGGTGTACATATGCTGTTTATTGATAATAAGGGCATTACAGATCCGCGCATTAACTTGGCGATTGAAGAATATGCGCTGAAAAATCTCGATATTAATGAAACATACCTATTATTTTATATAAATGAACCATCTATCATCATCGGCAAAAACCAGAACACAATTGAAGAAATTAACACAGAATATGTCGAGTCAAACGGAATTCACGTAGTCAGAAGGCTTTCTGGCGGCGGGGCTGTTTACCATGATAAAGGTAATTTGAACTTCAGCTTTATCACAAAGGATGACGGTGACAGTTTTCATAATTTCCGCAAATTTACAGAGCCTGTTGTCAAGGCACTGCAAAGCATGGGTGTTGATGCTGAGTTAAGCGGCCGCAATGATTTGCTGGCAGAAGGCAGAAAGATTTCTGGGAATGCCCAATTCTCCACAAAAGGGAGAATGTTCAGTCATGGCACCCTGTTGTTCGATTCAGAAATGGATCATATTGTTTCTGCATTAAAAGTTAGAAAAGATAAAATCGAATCAAAAGGGATTAAATCTGTCAGAAGCCGTGTTGCTAATATTACAGAATTCCTGAGAGAGAAAATGGAAATTGAAGAATTTAAACGCCTTATCTTGGCTTACCTGTTTGAAGGGGAAGAAAATATCCAGGAATACGTTCTAACAGAAAAAGATTGGGAAAACATCCATGCTCTTTCAAAGGAACGTTACCAAAACTGGGATTGGAATTATGGAAAATCACCAAAGTTCAATTTGCAGCATTCCCATCGTTTCCCTGTTGGACAAGTTGATGTCCGCTTTGATGTCGCAAAAGGAATCATTAAAAACTGTAAAATATATGGTGATTTCTTTGGAGTCGGCGATGTTTCTGACATTGAGAACAAGCTGATTGGTTTGCGCTATGACCGCAGTGAACTAGAAAAGGCTCTTGAGGAAACATCAATCAAGCATTATTTCGGCAATATCACGAAGGAAGACTTCCTTCATTTAATATATTAATCCGCTGTACTGGGTTTATTAGCCCAGTGCTTTTTTTGTTTAGCGGTGTTATTTAGTCCATTTAAAACTTCTTGTTCTAAATGTCGTCTTTTAGTCTTATTAATAGTAACAAGGGTTGTACAAGGCAAGGAGGGGAATAATGGCAAGAAAAATAGGTTTTTACTCAGTATTATTATTCATCATGTACGGCTTATTTTTTTATTGGTATTTGTTTTATTTCGCAGATTCAAAGCTCCCTTTTGAATACCAAGGATCCGCCGCAGATCCATCCACCTTTCTGAATAGCAGAGAGCTGGGATTAAGTGAGGAATATTCTAAACTAAAGAATTTTTTATTCTTTATTTCCACTCCCTTTGAATGGCTGATCTATCTGTTTATTCTGCTGTTTGGCTTCTCAAAAGCCTTCCGCAAATGGGGAGAGGTGTCAGGAAAATATAAAATCATCCAAAAAGCGATTTATTTGTTTTGGCTCCATTTAATGGCTTATGCAGTTTCCTTTCCTTTAAGCTATTTGGGCTATAAGCTTTCACGAGATTATCATATTTCCACACAAAGCTTTCCTTCGTGGATGAAAGACGAGCTGATAGATTTTTGGGTAAATTATGCAACTGTTTTTGTTATTTTTACCGTCCTGTATTGGCTGATGAGCAAAAGCAAAAAGCGCTGGTGGCTTTATGCGTGGCTGCTGTCTGTCCCATTCACATTGTTTATGACATTTATCCAGCCAGTCATCATTGACCCGCTGTATAACAACTTTACTGCCTTAAGTGATGAGAAGCTGGAGGAGAAAATCCTCGCATTGGCTAAAGAGTCCAACATCCCTGCAGAGCATGTGTTTGAGGTGAATATGTCAGACAAAACCAATGCCTTAAATGCCTATGTAACGGGAATTGGCAGTAATTCGAGAATCGTACTTTGGGATACTACACTTCAGGAACTGAAAGACAATGAGATTCTGTTTGTCATGGCCCATGAAATGGCACATTATGTTGAAAAGCATATTTACTTTGGAATCGGTTTGTCTCTTGTGCTGTCATTTTTCGGCCTTTATCTCATTTACAGGCTGATGAACCTAATTATTAATAGGTGCGGTCCTGCTCTAAAAGTTTCTAAGGTTGAGGATATTCAATCCTTCCCTTTAGTCCTACTGCTTATTTCGATGCTGCTGTTTATTGCAAATCCGTTTGCTAATGTTGTTTCGAGATATGAGGAGAAGAGGGCAGACAATTATGCAGTTGCTTTAACGGAAGATCCTGAAGCAGGAATAACAACCTTTCAAAAGCTTGCAAAAACCGGCCTCAGCGAAGTTAATCCGCCATTGCTTGTTAAAGTATTTCGCTACAGCCATCCAACGATGCTTGAAAGAATATCTGCCTTGGAAGAGAAGAGTATTTTAATCAAGAACAATACTGACTAGGCAAAAAAAAAACGCTTATCTCTAATGAAGGGATAGCGTTTTTTTATATGAGTAAAATCACAAAAAAAGGCATCTATCAGGAATGCTTAACAAGTCCTAAATAGATGCCCTACTGCGGAATTTAATTATCGAAGCGCTTACATAAATCCGTATATTGTTTGCTCAGCCGAATAAATTCAGCTTCATTTCGTTCGTCTATGGCGTGATCAATTTGAGTCATTAAACTGGCTTTCTCTAAATTCCATTGAATTTCAGTAAGAAGCATGTCGATGTAAAGTTCTTTCACATAAGTCTCTTTCGCTTTGTGTCTATTCATAGCACTTAACTTAGTTAACTCTGTGTACGACTTTTCATTCATTGGACTCACCCCTGATGCCTTTTTAATATTATATGGCAAAAATAAGAAAATATCAATAAAATAATTTAAAAATTTTGAAAACAAAGCGGATTTTTGAACTATTTAAGACGATTCGCTAACCGCTTACATTTCTAGGAATTGACATGCTATAATGCAACCGATGTAAGTTAATACAGCAGTGCTCTAATTACCAGAAAGGAGAAACAATAATGGCTGAAAAACGGAAAAATATCGACCTGTATGAAGTGAATTATCACACGCTTGCAATCCTGCCTGAATTACAGAAGAATGGCGAAGTTTATTCTAAAATATATGAAGGAGCCAATATTTATATGTGCAAACTAGCGCCAGGTAAAATAATTAAGCGAAGCTGTGAGTATTTCGGATGCACATATGAGGGGAAACGAAAGGGTACGAGGGCATTGATGAATTATCAGCATAAATTGCCGATATCCATTGATTCGAAAAGCACTATTTATGCATTTCCCACTCATTCTCCTTCAAACCATGCATGCATGTGGTTTTTTCTTCATCATATTTCAGACAGAGTAGTAGAGGGAGAAGGTAAAACGACTGTTATATTCCGCAATGACCGAAGACTGTCTATCGATGTATCTTTCCATACCTTCAATAACCAAATATTAAGAACAAATTTGCTGCAAACAAAAATCCGCCACAATCAGGAAGACAGTGAAAATCCGTTGTAAAGTATGTATACCCTGTAATAAGACAAGTTAAACTGCTCTCATCCGGTATGCCGCTTGTACAGATAATATTCCAATAGCTCTTGGACACGATTGCGAAGCCTTGGGTTGAAATAGTTATGATATTCTTCGTAACCATTGTATAGGAATAAATACATCGTGAAGGCTTCATCCCTTTTTACCTCTTCCACCTTCATCTTATGCTTTTGCATATATTCCTTTGTTTCCCGAAGTTCTGTATGAATTGTCTTCATCGTAATTTCCACAAGGTCAATATAAGGCTGCTTTAGTTTAAAACTGCTCTGCTTGATTGTCAGGAGGTCGCGGTTTAGAACGGTTAACAGCATGGGAAGATAAATGGCTTGCTCCATAATATATCTATCCTTCTCCGGTATGCGCGTCATAGTCAATCTTCTCCTTGAAATCTTTATAAGAACAAATGTTCTATTTAGATAGTACAATATTTGCCTGATCCTTTCAAGCTGTGTAAAATAAAAAATCCTGCAGCTCTTTTTTTGGCCTTCGCTTATTTTCTTTCAAAAAAGAAATTAAATGCAATGCTCCTGAAGGAAATTTATTTCTAATGTCGAAATAAGATATAGCTAATAAAGGGAGGAATTGTGACATGGGAGAATCGAGAAAAGTAACGTCTGAGGATTTATACAAATTAAAATCAATTGTTGATCCGCAAGCAAGCCCGGATGGGAAGGGATTTCTATATGTAGTGACAGGCATTTCGGAAGACAAGGATGCTTATTACTCCAATATCTATTATCAGAGCTTAGAGGACAGCAGCAAAAGCTATCAGTGGACGTTTGGAGAGCATCGCAACACATCGCCAAGATGGTCGCCAAACGGCGAGGAAATCGCATTTGTTTCGAATCGAAGCGGAAAAAACCAAATTTACGTGCTGAACAAAAACGGCGGAGAAGCAAAGCAGCTTACATTTGTGCGCAATGGTGCTTCTAACCCTGTTTGGTCTGCTGACGGCAGTGAGATTGCGTTCCAAACGAGCATTGGTAAAAAGGAAAGCCTTCAGGATAAGGAAATTACCGAAAAGACGGAAGAGAAACCACAAGCATTAGAAGTGGATATGATGAAATATAAATCAGACAGTGCAGGCTTTTGGAATGGCAGTTACAGCCATATCGCAATCGTAAATAAAGAAACAGCAGAACTGAAGGAAGTCACTTCAGGAGAAAATGACTATTACTTAGAAAGCTGGTCTCCAGATGGAAAGTATCTTGCTATTACAGCAGATGAAAGTGAGGATAAAGACTTCAGTTTCGAATCGGATGTATATCTGTACGCCTTAGAAACGAAAGAATGGAAGAAAATCACAGAAAGCAATGGCCAATTTGGAAGAGTAACTTGGTCGCCTAACAGCCAAAAAATCGGCATTATTGGCAGCGGTAGAGAATACGAAAATGCTACCTTGTATAAAATCTGGGTTTATGATTTGAACAGGGAAGAGCTCCGCTGCTTAACAGAAGATTGGGATGTGAATGTCGGCGATTTTGCGATTGGAGATTTTCAGCAAGGAGCAGTTACACCAGGAATTCTATGGGGCGAGGATAATAATAGCTTTGTTTTTCTTGCGACAGACCATGGTAATACTATTGTTTATTTTGGCAATGAGGAGGGAGCAATCTATCCAAGTCTGATTGACAATCAGCATGTGTACGGGCTGTCTACTGGCGGAAGCTTAAAGCAGGCGATTGTTGCAATCAGCAAACCGACAGAACCAGGTGATTTATACAGCCTGAACTTAGAAACAGGCGAAACAGTTAAACTGACAGATGTGAATAAGGAATTTACAGAAACACATAGCTTTGCACCAGCAGAACCAATCGAGCTGACATCAAGAGACGGCTGGCAATTACATGGCTGGGTGATGAAGCCTGCTGATTATAAGGAAGGAGAAAAATATCCTCTTGTTCTTGAAATTCATGGCGGTCCGCACGCAATGTATGCTAATTCCTATTTTCATGAGTTTCAAACACTTGCAGCAAATGGTTATGCCGTGCTGTTCATTAATCCGCGCGGAAGCCACGGATATGGTCAGCATTTTGTCGATGCGGTTAGAGGCGATTATGGCGGCAAGGACTATGAGGATGTAATGGATGCTGTTGACTACGCATGTGCAAACTTTGATTTCATAGATGAAACCCGCCTTGGAGTAACAGGAGGAAGCTATGGCGGATTTATGACAAACTGGATTGTCGGCCATACAAATCGCTTTAAGGCTGCAGTTACACAGCGTTCGATTTCCAACTGGATCAGCTTCTATGGTGTTAGTGATATCGGCTATTATTTCTCTGATTGGCAAATTAAAGCAGACTTGAATGATATCGAAACATTATGGAAGCATTCACCGTTAGCATACGCCAATAATATTGAAACGCCGCTGTTAATTTTGCACGGTGAAAAGGACTTCCGTTGTCCAATTGAGCAGGCAGAGCAGTTGTTTATTGCACTTAAAAAGCAGAAAAAGACAACGAAATTTGTCCGCTTCCCAGAATCCAATCATGAATTATCAAGAAGCGGCAAACCAACATTGCGCATTTCCCGTTTGAATTATATTAATAATTGGTTTATTGATTATTTGTAATATAAAGAATCGCTTGCCCTAATAGGCAGGCGATTTTTTTATGCGAAATAAGCTTTGATGAGAAAAGAGTCTTTTAATATTAAAATCATCTTAAGTTCCTTAAATGTAATTAAAAATATGGAAATTAAATGTTTGCATATCTATTTATCTGATATGATAATAGATAATACGTATCCTTTATACGTAAGAGTATTTTATTCTTTTAAGGGTAACAATGGAAAAGAAACTTATGTTTATCATAAAACGTTAGAATAGATAAAAGCTAAGAAAGGAAACAATGGAGGATGGAGCGATCAGAGTATAGACAAACCAGAAAGAAAAAAAGAAAGCTGAGAAAAGGCAGAGTCTTTTTCTTGTTTCTTGTTTTGTTGATAATATTTGCGGCTGTATACATATTTGTTCAATATAATGCCGGGAAAAAAAAGGCACTGGAAAATGGTGCAATAGAAAAGGTTGAATATGAATTTAATGGGGAAAAAGACCAGTATGGCGGGACAAATGTCCTTTTATTAGGTAGTGATGCTAGAGAAGGAGATACAAAATACCGCACAGACACGATTATGGTAGCCCAGTTTCATCCGGACAAGGGCACATATAAACTAATTTCCTTAATGCGTGATATGTATGTTGATATACCTGGAAACGGTCAGGGCAGAATTAACACAGCTTTCACAATTGGCGGACCAGAGCTGTTGCGGCAAACAATCAAGGAGAACTTTGATATAGACCTTCAATATTACGCAATTGTCAATTTCCAAGGATTTGAGGCGCTTATTGATGAGACATTCCCAGATGGGGTGGAGATAGACGTCGAAAAGAGGATGTCAGAGAATATTGGGGTAACATTGGAGCCTGGCCTGCAAAAGCTGAACGGAAAGCAGCTGCTTGGTTATGTGCGCTTTAGACATGATGCTATCTCTGATTTCGGTAGGGTAGAAAGACAGCAAAAAACCCTTGAAGCACTTGCTTCACAAATTTCAGGGGTGCAGACAGTTGCTAAACTCCCTAAATTGGCTGGTGTTATGATGCCGTATATTAATACGAGCATGAGTACAAAAGACATCTTGTATATTGGGTCTGATTTAATTCGCAATAAAGACCAAGAAGTAGAGACATTGAGAGTTCCTGTTGATGGGACTTATCAAGATCTTCGAGTCAATGGTTCTGCTGTGCTTGATGTAGATATAGACACAAATAAAGAAGAAATACATGAGTTTTTATCTAAATAAAGGGAGACTAAAGCAAATATACTGTATTTAGGGACGATAAGCGGATTTTTGTTAAGTAACCTTAGCGCTAACTAGCGTTTCGTATTGGTCTGCTGAGAAACATAAACCTGCTTGAAATGATATGCCAAGGAGTTTTCGTTTATGGATATAGCTACAATAAAAGAATGGTTTACACTAGATAATATCATGCAATTAATAGAGAGCTACCGGGCGTTCGGTCCGTTGCCAGGCATTTTGCTGCCTTTACTAGAATCGTTTGTCCCTTTTCTGCCGCTATTTTTGTTCATTTTGGCAAATGTGAATGCCTTTGGGTTTTGGCTCGGCTTCCTGTTTTCATGGATAGGAACTTGCGGAGGGGCGCTGCTCGTATTTTTGCTTGTTAGAAAATATGGACAAAAGAGGCTTTTGCGCTTTATTCGTAACCATAAAAAAGTGCAAAAGCTCATGGTTTGGATAGAGAGACATGGGTTTGGACCGCTGTTTATCTTGCTGTGTTTTCCTTTCACCCCGTCGGCTTTAGTAAATATTGTGGCAGGTCTCTCCCGTATCCGTGTAAAACAATATTTTCTTGCTGTTGTGGCAGGCAAGCTAGTCATGATCAGCACCATAAGCTTTATTGGTTATGACTTGAAGTCGATGATTACACATCCGATACGGACAATTCCAGTTGCAATCGCGATTTTTATCCTATGGTATGTAGGAAAAAGAGTCGAGGCAAGAATGAATGTTACGGCAGAAAAAGAAAGAGAAAGAGAACATGGAAATTAATGTTCCAAACAATGCATGGAGGAGATAGCATTTGAAAGAAGCAATAAAAAGAGAAAGCATAGAATGGATTAAAGCATTTGCTATCGGAATCATCATCTTTGTTATCATTCGCGCATTCTTTTTCTCCAATTATGTGGTTGAGGGCGAATCGATGATGCCTACATTGCAGGATGGAGATAAATTAGTCGTTAATAAGATTGGCTATAAAGTCAGTGATTTTCATCATTTTGATGTGATTGTTTTCCACGCGAATGATAAAGAAGACTATGTAAAAAGGGTGATAGGTGTTCCAGGGGATAAGATTGAGTATAAGGATGATCACCTGTATATTAACGGAAAAAAATATGAAGAGAATTTTTTGGATGCTTACCGTAGTCAAGTAAGTGCTGGAAAGCTGACAGGGGATTTTACCCTTGAGGAAATTACTGGAGAACAAGCAGTGCCGAAAGGAAAGCTGTTTGTGCTCGGTGATAATCGGCTGGGCAGCTGGGACAGCAGACATTTTGGTTTTATAAATATCGATCAGGTAGTCGGCAAAGTTTCTTTACGTTACTGGCCGCTCCGTGATACTCAATTTTCCTTTTAAGAATGGGCTCTTTTAGAGCCTTTTTTTTATGGAATAACCGTGAAAATATTGGCAAGTGGAATCCAAGTACTCTTTCATACGGAAACATTTGTTTCTATGATATTATATAGAGAGAAATTAAGTTCGAGGAGGCAATTATGTCTGTTAGATTATTATCCGGACGATCAGGCAGCGGAAAGACTGCCTTTTGTATAGATTCGATTCGGGAGAAGCTGTTCGCAGATCCTGAAGGCAATCCAATTATTTACTTAGTGCCAGATCAAATGACATTTCTGTCAGACCAAAGCTTGGCTGCGAGCGAAGGGCTTGGCGGCATGTTCCGTGCCCAAGTTTACAGCTTTACAAGACTTGCGTGGAGGGTTTTGCAGGAGACTGGAGGCATCTCGAGACAGCATATTAACAGCGTCGGAATCAGCATGCTCATCCGCAGCATTATCGAAGAAAAGAAAGAAGAGTTGTTCCTGTTTAAGAAGGTGGCAGACAAGAACGGCTTTATTGGACAAGTCGAACAGCTTGTAACAGAATTCAGAAGATATTGCGTTACACCAGAGGAGCTTGACAGCAGGCAGCAAGACATAGAGGGAGCTGGAGATGGCGACAAGGCTCTTTTGGACAAACTGCATGATTTGGAAATTATTTATCAAAGCTTCGAGGAAAATATGCTGGGCAAGTATATTGATGGAGAAGATTATTTCCGCCTCCTTGCAGAGAAAATCAACAGCTCTGAATATTTAAAGAAAGCAGAAGTTTACATTGACGGTTTCTACAGTTTTACACCGCAGGAATATTTAATTATTCAGGAGCTTATCCAGGTTTGTGAGAATGTAACGATTACTTTTACTATGGACAAGCCTGACCGAAACAGTTTTGCAGATGAATTAGACCTTTTCCGGATGTCAAAGGAAACTTACGCAACTGTTTATGAAATGGCAAGACAAATCGGTGTGGAAGTAGAGGAGGAAAATTTTGCTGAAGTGCATAAAAATATGCACCACTCCCTTAAACATATCGAGGCACATTTTGACAGCAGGCCAGCTCTCCCGTTTTTTGGAGAAAGTGCTGTGTTGTTTGCAGAAAGCGTCAATCCGAGGGCAGAAATAGAGGGCATTGCTCGGGAAATTAAAAAGCTTATTAGAAAAAACGGCTACCGCTATCGTGATATTAGTCTCTTATCCCGGAATACGGTAGAATACCAAAATATAATAGAAACTATCTTTGCCGATTATGAAATTCCTTTTTTTATTGACCAGAAAAGAACGATGCATTTCCATCCGCTTGTCGAGCTGATTCGCTCTACCTTGGAAATAATAGAAACAAACTGGCGGTACGAGCCTGTTTTCAGGGCAATTAAGACAGAGCTGCTGTTTCCAATGCATATGCAAAAGCGCAACATCAGAGAAAATGTGGACAAGCTAGAAAACTACTGCTTAGCATATGGAATAAAGGGAGAAAAATGGACGAGCAAGGAACGCTGGAAATATAGAAGATTTCAAGGGCTAGAATGGGATCAAGGGGTACAGACAGACAGTGAAAGACAAATGGAGCAGGAGCTGAATGAGCTTCGCCTTTCATTGGCTGCACCGATTACACGGCTGGCCACCAGGCTGAAGAGAGCAAAATCAGGAAGAGCAAAATGTGAGGCTCTATATCTCTACTTGGAAGAACTAGAGGTTCCAGAAAAAATGGAATTATGGAAAGTGGAGCTTGAAGAGCAGGGGGAGCTTGTTAAAGCAGGTGAACACGACCAAGCGTGGAACAGCATCATAGACCTTCTCGATCAATTTGTTGAGATTTTAGGAGACGAGGAGATAGCAAGAAAACAATTTGCGACCATATTGGATGCTGGGCTTGATACACTTAAGTTTTCTTTAGTTCCGCCAGCAATAGATCAGGTGCTTATTGCTGATCTTGAGAACTCCAGGCTTGGCACCATAAAGGCTGCCTTTGTTATCGGGATGAATGAAGGGGTTTTTCCTGCCAAGTTTACAGATGAAGGGATTTTTGCAGACAGTGACAGGGAAAGTCTTGTAGAAGCTGGAATGAAGCTAGCACCTACAAGCAAAACTAGATTGCTTGATGAAGAGTTTCTTGCATACAAAGCATTTACAACACCGTCTGACAGATTGTATTTAACATACCCGCTGGCAAATGATGAAGGCAAATCTCTGCTGCCATCTGTGTATGTAAAACGGATGCGCGATTTTGTGCCAGAAGCAAAAACGCTCTACTTTATGGCTGATCCTAAGGATCTTTCCAGTCTCGGACAGCTCGATTATGCAGTTGACATGAAAACAAGCTTGTCTTACTTAAATGGCCAGCTGCAGCTGAAGAAAAGAAATTACCAAATTTATGATTTTTGGTGGGATGTTTATAACACCTATATAGAAGACCCTAAATTCCAGCCAATCGCGAAAAAAGTGTTCTCAAGCTTAACCTATCAAAACAGGACGTGTGAGCTCACAGAAGAAACGAGCAGCGATTTATATGGGGAAAGCATAACAGCGAGTGTTTCACGGATGGAATTGTTCCAGTCATGTCCGTTTTCTCATTTTGCCACACATGGCTTAAAGCTTAGAGAGAGACAAGTGTACAGACTTGAGGCGCCTGCTATTGGAGACTTATTTCATGCTGCCTTGAAATATATTGCTGAAACAGTGCTTCATGAAAATATGATGTGGTCGGATTTGACGAGACAGCAATGTGAGGTTCTAGCAAAAGATGCTGTCGAAATGCTTGCTCCTAAATTGCAAAATGAGATATTGCTGAGCACAAACAGACATCACTATATTAAGAGAAAGCTGGAGCAGATTATTAGCAGAGCTTCTTTCATCCTGAGCGAGCATGCCAAATACAGCGGCTTTGCACCGATTGATTTGGAGCTGGAATTTGGGCCGAAAGGCAAGCTTCCGCCAATGGCCTTTTCGTTAAAGAATGGCACGAAAATGGAGCTTGTCGGCAGGATTGACCGTGTTGACAAAGCTGAGCTTGATAATGAAGTATATTTGCGTGTAATCGATTATAAATCAAGTGCACATGAACTCAATATGAATGAAGTATATTACGGCCTGTCTTTGCAAATGCTGACATATTTAGATTTGATTATTTCCAACAGCAGCATTCTTGTTGATAAAGAAGCAAATCCTGCAGGAGTGCTATACTTCCATGTCCATAATCCAATCTTGAGCAGCAAGAAAATCTTGACGCTTGATGAAATCGAAGAGGAATTGTTTAAAAAGTTTAAGATGAATGGATTAATGCTTGGAAAAGAGGAAGTTATTAAGCTGATGGACGGCAGTCTTGAAAAAGGCGATTCACCTATTGTTCCAGCAGGTGTGAAAACAGACGGAACATTAACGAAACGTTCTAAAGTTGCAAGCAGGGAGGACTTTTATTCCCTTCAGAAATTTGTTCGCCATAAATATGTGGAAACAGGCAATAAAATAATTGGCGGCAATGTTGATATTTCTCCGTATCAATTAAAAGAAAAATCACCATGTACATTTTGTTCATTCAAGTCTGTTTGTCAGTTCGATGAAGGTCTTGAATCAAACCAATATCGAAAGCTGCAAACCTTCTCGAAGGAAGAAGCACTTGATTTGATCAGAAAGGAGGCAAACACACATGAAGAGTATTGATATACCGCCGAAACCGCTTGATGCGACCTGGACAGATGATCAATGGAAAGCAATCAGCTTGAGCGGAAATGATATTTTAGTGGCAGCTGCGGCAGGATCAGGAAAAACAGCCGTTCTTGTAGAAAGAATGATACGCAAGATTGTTTCTGATAATCCAATAAATGTTGATGAGCTGCTTGTTGTTACATTTACTAATGCATCAGCGGCAGAAATGAAGCATCGTATTGGAGATGTGCTTGAAAAGGAGATAAATGCTAATCCAAAATCACAGCACTTGAAAAAACAATTAGTTCTATTGAATAAGGCCCATATATCAACTATTCATTCTTTTTGCTTAGAAGTAATCCGCAAATATTATTATATGATTGACCTGGACCCTGGCTTTCGCATTGCTGATGAGACAGAAGCACAATTGATGCGGGATGAATGTGTGGAAGATTTATTTGAGGAAGAATATGGACAAAGTGAAAATTCGGCATTTTTTGATTTAGTTGATGCCTTCACAAATGATAGAAGTGATGATGCACTTCAGAAAATCATACAGGAAGTGTATGATTTTTCACGGGCAAATCCTTCTCCGTCGGCGTATTTGGAGTCTTTAGCAAATATGTATGACATCGAGGAAACGGCGGCAATTGAAGACCTTCCATTTGCAAAAGAGCTGCTTGCAGATATAGGACTTCAATTGGACGGAGTTCGGCAGCTTTTGGAATATGGATTAGAATTGACGAAGCGTCCTGGCGGTCCTGCGCCAAGAGCGGGCAATTTTGTTGATGATTTACATCTTTTGGACATTATTCAAAAGGCGAAAGACGACTCATGGAAAACGATGTATGACGCGATGCAAACATTGAAATTCTCAAGAGCTAAGGCATGCAAAGGGGATGAGTATGATCCTGCTTTAATTGAAGAAGCCCAAAAGGTCAGAGATAGAGCGAAAAAAATATTGCAGGAGCTGCAGAGTGAATTATTCGGCAGGCTGCCTGAAGGTTTTATAAAAGACATGCGAGAAATGAAAGTCCATGTGGAAACATTGACGAGACTTGTAGCTTCCTTCTCCGATCGTTTCCAAAGAATGAAATCGGAAAAAGGCTTAGTCGATTTTGCTGACTTAGAGCATTACTGTTTGGAGATTTTACGTGAGCCTGAAGCAAAAGAGCTTGTGCCGTCTGTGGCAGCAGTGCAATACCGCAAGCAGTTTAAGGAAGTGCTGATAGATGAGTATCAGGATGTCAACATGGTGCAGGAGTCCATATTGCAGCTTGTTACGGCAGACAGTGAAACAGCGGGAAATCTGTTTATGGTTGGCGATGTAAAACAATCTATCTATCGATTCCGGCTTGCAGAACCAAACCTGTTTTTATCTAAATATAATCGTTATCAAGCAGATGAGAATACAGGCTATAAGATTGACCTTGCCAGAAATTTCCGAAGCAGAAAAGAGGTTTTGGACGGTACAAACTATCTGTTCAAGCAGATAATGGGGGTCAAAGTCGGCGAAATTGAATATGACAAAGATGCTGAGTTGGCAAAGGGAGCTGCTTATCCAGAGGATGCTGCTTTTCCAATTGAATTGGCACTTGTTAACCAAAATTCTGCAGCCACGACTGAAGAAGGTGACGGAGAGACTGGTGAATTCGATGCACAGGAAATGGAGCAGTCTCAGCTTGAAGCACGGGTGATTGCCCAAAAAATAAGAGAGCTGTTCGATCACAAGCAGGAAGTATATGATGCAAAAACGAAATCGTACCGTCCAGCTATGTATAAGGATATGGTGATTCTGCTTCGTTCGATGACATGGGCGCCAGCCATCATGGAAGAATTAAAGCAATTTAATATTCCGACATATGCTAATTTGACGACAGGCTATTTCGAATCAACGGAAGTCAACATCATGATGTCATTGCTTAAAGTAATAGACAATCCATATCAAGATATTCCGTTGGCTGCTGTGCTCCGATCCCCTATAGTCGGGTTAACAGAAGAAGACTTGAGCAGAATTAGAATTGAAAAGAAGCAAGGAGCATTCTATGATGCTGTTAAAGCATATATGAGTGTTAACAAAAATGACGCCTTGCAGGAGATGCTTGCACCATTCTTTGAATTATTGAATGAATGGAGAACAGAGGCAAGGCGTGGAGCTTTGTCAGATTTGATTTGGAGGCTCTATAGAGATACGCATTTTTATGATTTTGTCGGCGGATTGCCTGGAGGCAATCAGCGCCAGGCTAACTTGCGGGCATTGTTTGACCGGGCCCGTCAATACGAGGCAACCTCTTTCCGCGGGCTTTTCCGCTTTTTACGGTTTATTGAACGGATGAGAGACAGAGGGAATGACCTGGGGGCAGCCAGGGCCTTAACAGAGCAGGAAGATGTTGTCCGAATCATGACAATCCACAGCAGCAAGGGACTGGAATTTCCGTTTGTTTTCCTTGCTGGCATTGGCAGAGAATTCAACACAATGGATTTGCGCAAGCCGTTCCTGCTTGATAAAGATCTCGGGTTTGCGACAAAGTATATTCATGCTCAAAAACGAATCTCTTACCCGTCTCTTGCACAAATAGCATTTACGAAGAAGAAGCGAATGGAGCTTTTAGCAGAGGAAATGCGGGTGCTATACGTAGCGCTGACAAGAGCGAAGGAAAAATTAGTGCTGATCGGCTCTGTTAAGGATATCGAGAAGTCTAAACAAAAATGGGCACAAGCTGCTGGACATTCCAATTGGCTGTTAAATGAGTTCGACAGAGCATCTGCCCGCTCTTATTTAGATTGGATTGGGCCAGCCCTTGTAAGACATAAGGATGCATCTGGCATACATCTGGAAACATGGATGGAAAAAGGAGAAGTGTCTGTCCATCCTTCAGCATGGGAAATCCGAATTCTTCAAAAAGAAGATATTCTTAAACTTACTGTAGACGATATGGAAGAACAAGAGAGCTGGCTGGAAAAGGTGACAAGCGGAAAAGTGATGGACATTTCCTCTGAATATAAAGAGCAAATCCAAAAAACTCTCGCCTGGAAGTATTTGTACCCGCATGGCACAATATATCGTTCCAAACAGTCCGTGTCCGAGTTGAAAAGGCAAAGTGAACGGTTGGATGAACAAAGCGGCACAGAAATTCAGCCACGTCGCAAAACGATTTGGAACAGACCGAAGTTTATGCAGGAGAAAAAGCTGAGTCCTGCAGAAAAAGGAACAGCCATGCATATGGTGATGCAGCATATCCGATTGGATGAAGCTATAACAGAAGACAGTATCAGGCAGCTTGTTGATGAAATGCAGACAAAGGAGCTTCTGACACCAGAACAAGCAGAGGCAATTGAAGCAGGGCAGATTGTCTCCTTCTTCCAGTCAGAACTTGGAGAGCGCATGCGTAATGCAAAAAAGCTTGTTCGTGAGATTCCATTCAACATTGCCTATCCGTCAAGCTCTGTGTATAAGGATTGGCAAGGAGAGAACGAGCCAATTTTAGTCCAAGGTATCATCGACGTCTATTTTGAGGATGAAAAAGGCACAGTGCTGCTTGATTATAAAACAGATTCTATTCTAGACCGGTTTAAAGGCGGATATATGGAGGCCAAGCCAGTATTAGAAGCGCGCTATCGTGTTCAAATTGACTTGTATGCTGATTCACTGGAGAAAATTCTTAAGAAAAAAATCGATGAAAAATATTTATTCTTCTTTGATGGAGCGAATATCTTACCGATGTAAGACAAAAAGGCTGTCCGAATTATATCGGGCAGCCTTTATTATTAGTTTTTTTTTATGAATTGCTAATTTATTGGGGTAAGAAATCACATGCTAATAGGCAGGAGGGAAGAAAAATGGCAAAAGCGAATAAAAAAATTGGAACATGTGAGTTATGTTTAAGAGAAGATGTAGAGACGACAGCCCATCATTTAACACCTCGGGAAATGGGCGGGGCATTCTTAGGCACAGCTGATTTATGCATTCCTTGCCATAAACAAATCCATGCACTGTATACAAATGAAGAGCTGGCAGTAAGATTGAACAAGGTTGAATTGCTGCAAGATGATCCTAAGATAGCGAAGTATTTGGCTTGGATAAAAAAACAGCCTTCTACAAAATTGCAGAAGGTGAAAAAATCAAAGGACAGAAGAGGGAGAAAATGAGGCTTCTTCCCTTTGTCTGTCAGTTATTGGCTGTTGTCGGCTGGTCAAGCAGACTTGTGTCTACATAATTCGTTGCGCTTAATCCATTGTTGGTAATAATAAATGCTCCAGTGTTTGATGCCCCGGAACCTAAAGAGACTTTCGAATTTCCCTTTGGGGAAATAAACAAGGAATCACCGAATTGAACAATCCCTTCTCCGACGTTAACAATTTGAACAGGTCCTACAATAGCAGGCAAAAGAACCTCCTCCTTTATTTATATAGTAGCCTGGCACCAAAAAAATCATCTGCCGTTAACAATAGCGGTTCCAGGTGATGAATGTATTTCCTCAAGGGGGATGATAGTTTGATTATTTAACTCCTCAGAGTGATTCTCTAGCTGTCTTATATGCTTTATCCTCGTTTCTGCATAAATATGACGGGTGCTTCCGACTTGAAGCAGGGATGAGGCTGAGACGGCAGTAATATCAAGGTTTTTCACTTTAATAACCGGCTTTATTTGATGGTACATTATATTGATGCTCTCAGTGATAGGAGGAATGGGAATTGGTTCGGAAAAAATCGGATATTGGTCAAAGGAACCTTCTCCGCCGAAGAAAATCTTCTTCTCTCGTTGTACAGCAAGTGCCCTCGAAAACGCTTGATAAAAAGAGATATCACCAAATTCTAGTGTAGATGAAAATGATGCTATATTTAGACGTATATGATTAACAACAGAAGTCCTTGTAAGCATATTTATCCTTTAGGGAACAAAGGGACAAATGGTCCGATAATCAGTGATTCTGCAGGTGTGTCAAAAGTGGACGCAAGCTGAATTGTCTGAACGTCGCCGACAATGCAGACAGATGAACTTGATACACCGATGATTTTAATATCACCAACTGCCAGCTCTCTATTATAAACCTGAAAGTTCATTCCTTGTTCCTTCCCTTCATATTGTCTGGAATATTGCTTAAGAATATTTTGACACCATTTTCAATTTCCTGCTTTAATGCTTCTATAATCGTTTCATTTTGCTGTTGTGTATCCTCTGCTTTTTCACCGCCGGTTCTTTGCTGTAAATAATATTGGATTCTTGTAGGCAGCTGCTTTGTAACATCTTCCTGAATGAAGGAAATATAAGCTTCATCCTCCTCCAAGCCTAGTTCGGCTTGTTTTTGGACAATTATCTCAGGAAGCTCAAGCTGGATATAGGAGAGGAGTGTTTCTTCCAGTTCCATCGATCTTGTCATCATTTGTTTAGGGTCTATTGGATATAAAGGACCGCCAGGCTGAACAGAATTACCTGGATTAATTGCCAGTTCTTCGATTTTTTGCAAATCTGCTGGATTTAAACCGATGTTCAGCGTCCCATCCAATGTTTCCACTTTTAGCTGATCAAAGCTGTATTCAATGCGATCGACTCGAACGGAAGGCCTGTTTTTCAGTTCGGTTATTTCTTTGGTCATTTCGGTGACAGCTTGCTCCAATGATACGATTCTTTTTTCCAGGTATTGCAGATAGGATTGCATCTGATCGCCATAATGGTAGAATTGTTGGGACATCCTTCGTACCTCCTTCATCTGTCTTTAAGGTGCTGTCAATGGAACAGAAGGTGACATGACGACACTGTCGTCTGCCACATTAACACCAGTAAACGGCTCTGATTCTTCAACGGGACTTGGAGCAGCCTCGGTGAAGCCTCCGGTATTATATAGATAAGAATTAGGCTTTATGATACCAGAGCTGCCAATCTGAAAAACGGAAGAGTTTGTAATACCGCCGATTTTTATGGTGTTTATTGTTATAGATTGTTGAATGAAAAAATTCATCATTATCACCTTTTTCAAAGTCAGAAAATCAATTTAAGCATTCAGGAAATTTCCTTGATCAATGCCATCATTGTCTGTTGTGTTCGTGGCACTTCGGTAGTTAGTTATATTCAACCCATCACCAGTGTTGAAGGAACCGGAACCAGAGAATGTTTTGGCATTAGAAATCGGCATGATTTTATAGACATCGCCAATATTAAAGATGGAGCTGCTTCCTATGGAAATAACCTGTGCGACTCCTACAATAGCTGGCATAATCAACATCCTTTACATAAGATTCTTAACATTCTATGTGGGGGTTCTGTGGAGTGTGATACATTAGCCCAGCAGTTGTTAGCCTTCTCTCTTTTTAGCCTATTCAACAGCAAGGTTGGCCTATGCCTGTTGCTCCACTTTAATGTGATAGATTTGAATAGTATTATCTGAAAGTTTATAATTAACATAAATATTAAACTATAAATCTTTTGCAAAGGGATGGAGATAGTATGAAGTTTGCGACAGTATTACTGCAAGGCAGACAAGTTGTTGCGGTTTTAAATGAGAAGAATAAAACGATAATTCCGCTTAATGATGCAGAAGAACAGAGAACAGGCAGCCGTCCTTTTCCAGATGACTTGATTCAATGTATAGAGATGGGAAATGACTTTATTGATAAAGCAAGAGAGGCGACTAATTGGGCCAATGAAAACAGCAGCAATTTAGTTGAATTGGATGAAGTGAAGCTCCTTGCACCAATACCAACACCAAGGAAAAATATATTTTGTGTAGGGAAGAATTATGAGGAGCATGCAATTGAGATGGGGAGTAAGGATGATATACCTGAGCATGTGATGGTGTTTACGAAAGCCCCGACTACTGTAATCGGACCAGATGAAACAGTTCCTGACCATTCAGATGTATCAGAGCAACTGGACTATGAAGGAGAGCTTTGCGTAGTCATCGGTAAAAAGGGTAAGGCGATTCCACAGGATAAGGCGTTGGAGTACGTGTTTGGCTATACGATTCTTAATGATATTACCGCAAGGGATTTGCAGGCAAGGCATAAGCAGTTTTTCATCGGAAAAAGCTTGGATGGCAGTGGACCGCTTGGACCAGTAATTGTGGAGAAATCAGCTATTTCAAATCCAAACAAACTGAATATCTCGACTAAAATCAATGGAGAAGTCAGACAAAATTCCAATACAGCTCACTTTATCTTTCCTATAGAAGAAGTGATTAGTGTTTTATCAAAAGGCATGACGCTTGAGCCAGGAGATTTGATTGCAACTGGAACACCAGCTGGAGTCGGCAAAGGCTTCAAACCGCCGCGATTTTTGAAAGCTGGCGATACGATAGAAATAGAAGTAGAAGGAATCGGTGTGCTGCGCAACACGGTTGGATAAGATTTGACGGAAACCATTTTATAAACAGCAAGAAACGTGCATCCTATGAAAGAAGGAGGTGGGCATATGTTTGGCCAAATCCACTTTATTTCATGGATGCTCACATTAGTTCTTTTTGTTGCAGTCTTGTTTTTAAGAAAAACAGACCAAAAAAGAACGAGAAAAATCGTACATATGATTGCAAGGCTTTTGTATATCTTTATCATTGTTTCCGGTGCTATTATGCTGTTTCGTGTAGAAACTTTTACTGCCCTGTACATGCTGAAGGCACTTGTCGGGTTTTGGGTCATCAGCATGATGGAGATGATATTGGTCCGGCTTGAACAGGAGAGAAAGGTCAGAATCCTGTGGGGGCAGTTTGCAGTCGCTCTTGTGCTTGTATTGTATATTGGGTATGCTGCGTTATAATGTTTAAGGAAGGCTCTGCTTAACAAAAAAAGCAGAGCCTTCTTTTTGTTCCAGTATTGACCATGAAAAGAATTATCTGGTAAGTTATCAGTAGATTACGTGAATGGGAGAGAGTTTATTGCAATCATTTTATGTAAAGCTTGCGCTATTAATTTCTATGTGGGCAGGGGCGCTATTTGCATCGTATGAAAACAAAAATGTATTTTACATCTATTTATTTTCCTGCAGCATCCTGCTTGCTCTTTATTTTCTTCTACCCCTTCTTCGCAGAAAGGTTTTTATCTATTTGGCTCTTCTCGTTTGGATACAAGGGTTAATCTTTTTTGGAGAGGGCCAAAATCCTCTTTACCTTTACGCACTATCTTTCTTTTACATACTGGAAATGAATCAGGAGATGGCGGGAAGAATTAGCGGTGTGGCGCTCCTTGTGATTTCCTGCTTGAACTGCTTGTCAGGATATGCTTTGTATAATTATCCACTCTTGCTTGTGCTTGCTGTAAATGGATTTGCAGGGCTCGTGCTTTACTATTTTGGCGAAACGAACAGAGAGTATAGGCATATAAGAGAAGCATATGCCTCCTTATTAAATGACTTCAGGGTGCATAAGCGGAGAGCTTTTCAGAATGAAAGGACTGCGAGAGCGGAAGAGAGAACAATGATAGCAAGGGAAATGCACGATGCTGTTGGCCATAAGCTGACAGCGCTTGTTATGCAGGTTGAAGTAATGCGCCGAGAACTTCCTGGCAGTTCTTATTCCATCATTAAGGAAATAGCCTCTGAATGTCTGGAGGAAACGAGAAGAGCTGTCCGCCTCATGCAGGCAGAGGAACTTCAGGGGATTTCCGCACTTGTTCATTTAATCAAAAAGCTGGAAAGTGAGAATGCTGTCCATGTTCATTTTACAGCTAAACAAGGAGCGCTTCACGCACAGCTCAGCAATATGAAAAATGCAGTTCTTTATCGGACGATCCAGGAAGGGCTGACAAATGCAATGAAGTATGGAAGCACGAGAGATGTTTTTATTTCAATTGGAGTGTCGCCAATCGGCCACCTTACATTTGAAATAAAAAATGCTTTTAACCATAAGCATCCCATACACAAAGGGTTCGGTCTTGACAACATGTCAAGAAGGCTGGAGGAAGCGGGAGGAAAGCTTGCCATCCAGCAGCTGAATCAACAGTTTATCTTGGCAGGAAGTCTGCCGACAGAGGAGATAAAAAAATGATTAACGTAATGATTGCAGAAGACCAGGCAATTGTCAGGAATGGACTGAAAATGATAATTGAACAGGATGCTGATATTTTGGTGGCAGCTGAAGCGGAGAATGGCAAGGAGGCGCTCTGCTTGCTTGAAACTGTTCCTGCCATAGATCTTATCTTAATGGATGTCCGCATGCCTGTTATGGATGGACTTGAAGCAACAAAGCAAATAAGGGGGCGCTATCCGCATATTAAGATACTAATCTTAACTACTTTCAATGATGAGGAGTATGCAATTAAGGCTTTCCGAGAAGGAGCAAATGGGTTTTTGCTGAAAAACGCTGATAGTGCTGCCCTTATTAACAGCATTAAAAGCTGTCTTGCTGGGGGCATGAGCATACATGCGGACGTTGCAGCAAAGGTCATGCCTAAGCTGCTGAAGGAAACGAGACCCTATATGCAGACAGACCTAATTGATACCCTTACAGAAAGAGAAATAGAAGTCGTTAAGCATGTCGGACTTGGGAAAACCAATAAAGAAATAGCAGGAAATATGTTTTTGTCTGTCGGTACGGTAAAGAATCATCTTACACAAATCCTGCAGAAGCTTGAACTAAGGGATAGAACACAATTGGCTATCTTTGCTGTGAAAAATGACCTTATATAGCCATAGTTTTGGTTTAACATAACTAAAAATGTTATGATGATTTAGTGTGTTACATAAATGTTGAAGAGGTGTTTATATGTACAGAAAAACAGAAGATTTTATTGCAGACTGGACTGCTTCTGCTCACGGAACAGTACAAGTATTAGAGTCACTTACAGATGAGAAGCTAGGTCAGGCAATTGTTGAGGGTCACAGCACACTTGGCTGGCTTGGCTGGCATTTAGCTACAAGTCCTGCTTTTTTTGCAGGAGTTGCCGGTATTAAGGTAAGACCTGCTACAGATAAAAAAGCAGAAAATATCACTGCAGCTGAAATAGTACAAGCTTACAAAACGATTGCAGCTGATATCGCTGAAGCTGCAAAGTCTTTAACAGATGAAACACTTAGTGAAACAGTCGACCAGTTTGGAAAACCGATGACAAAAGGTTCTGTTCTTGGATTGCTGATTCAACATCAAGTTCATCACAGAGGACAAATGACGGTTCTGCTTCGTCAAGCTGGCCTGCCTGTTCCAGGTGTACTTGGACCAACAAAGGAAATGCAGGCAAAAGGCTAAATCAGCCTAAAAAACGTCTCTATATAATAGGGACGTTTTTTTTATGGAGAAAAAAATGACTTAAGTCACTTAGTAAGCAGCACATAAAATGACCTTTAGGTATAGGAAAAAACTTGTAAAAACATTATGCTGTCATTAGAAAGGATGATGACAATGCTTGAAGTGATTGATTTATCCAAACAGTTTAAACATAACAAAGTGGTCAATTCTGTTAATTTGTATTTGGAAAAGGGAGAGACAGTCGGTCTTCTTGGTCCGAATGGTGCTGGGAAATCAACGACAATTTCGATGATTTCTTCCCTCCTTGCGCCAAGCGGCGGTGATGTTCGGCTGCATAATGTAAGCATATTAAAGACACCGGAAAAGCTGCGCAAAATACTTGGCGTTGTCCCGCAAGAAATCGCCTTGTATATGGAGCTGACGGCAAGAGAAAACCTGATCTTTTTTGGCAAGATGCACAAAATTCCTAAAAGTGTGCTGCAGTCAAGGGTGGACGAAGTGCTGGATATTATTGGATTGAAGGACAGACAGAAGGACCTTGTGAAGACATTTTCCGGAGGAATGAAAAGACGGCTAAATATCGGGGTAGCCCTTATTCATGAGCCGGAAATTATCATAATGGATGAACCGACAGTCGGCATTGACCCTCAATCGAGAAATCACATATTAGAGACAGTAAAGCGATTGAACAATGAAAAGAATATTACGGTCCTTTATACGAGCCATTACATGGAGGAAGTAGAATACCTATGCAATCGGTTGTACATTATGGATCATGGCAAGATTATCGCTTCAGGCTTAAAGGAGGAAATCAAAAATATCCTGTCTGCAGAAACAGCGATTAATATTCATGTCGAAATGATTAAGCATCCCTTTGTGGAGGTGTTAAGGAATCTGCCTAATGTTCAGCAGCTCTCTATTAATCAATCAACTATTACTATAATTGTGCCGAAGGAAATCCAGCTATTGAAAGATATCTTCCGTCTGGCAGAGGAGCACGAGGTGAATGTGCTTGCAGTCAATATTGAAACACCAAGCCTGGAGGATGTGTTTTTGCATTTGACAGGGAGAAAGCTTCGGGATTAGGAGGAGAGTACATGTTCTGGCATATGGTAAAAAAGGAAATTCTGATGATATGGAGAAGACCTAGGGAACTGGTGGTTCTCCTCTTAATGCCTTTTATATTAATCACAATATTAGGAAGTGCACTGGGCACAATCATGGATGGAGGAGAAGAGTCTGGCAGCTTACATGCAAAGCTGTTGGTCGTCCTAAAAGACGATACTGTAAACGCCCAAAAGGTGACAGTATCTGAAATAGAGGCTTCCACTGTAAGTCCGGAAGAGAAAAAGATGCAAATGGAGACTGTTTATGCAGTAGATCCTGTTTCAACTTTTATGCATGAGATAAAAGAAAATAAAGAACTAAAGAAACTGGTAACCATGACCGTAGTTGAGGAAGAAAACAGTACTTCAGCAGAGGAAAGTGAGTATACAGGGATTTTGACAATTCCATCGGGCTTTACAGAACAGTTTTATCAGAAATTACTTTATGGCAAAGAAATTTCTGCAGAGTGGAGCTTTAAAGAGACAGACAGCACATCTCTGGCAGCGACTGTGTTAAAAGATATACTGATGAGCTATCAGAAAGAGCTCTCTTATATGAATATATCTGCCGAATTGAACAGTGAGTATACACCGACAAATAGCTCTGCTGTCGGAAAGCTAGAAAATGTCACGAAGAAAAAAGTAGTGGATTCCTTTTCTTATTATGCGATAGGAATGTGTGTCATGTTTGTCTTTTTTGTAGCTTCTACTGTAGCAGGCTTTGCTTACCAGCAGAAAGAGTCGTATATGTACCAGCGCATCCTTCTGGCAAATGTGTCGCCATATACCTTTTTCTTTGGCATATTTGTATCAACATTTTCCCTTTCCTTTATACAGCTGCATTTATTATTTGGATTATCTGCATTAGTATATGATGTTGTGTTTGCCAGCTTTATTCATTATTTTGTTGTGACATTCTTGTTGAACATACTGGCAGCAAGCTTCGCTGTGTTTACGGCAGCTTTATCATTCCGAGCAAATTCCAACAATGTGCCTACATTGTTTACTAATATGCTGATTCCTATCCTTGCCTTTGCTGGCGGAAGTTATTTTGATTTGAGTGCTAGTGGGGGATTCATGGAGACACTTGGTGAGTTTTCTCCATTAGGGGCTGCAATTACAGCCTATTTAAAAGTATATCAAGGCTACAGCCTGATGGATATAGCTGGGCAAATGGAAGCGATTCTCCTCTTTAGCGGTATCTTACTGCTTGTTTCAGTTGTGTTATTGATGAGGAAAAGAGGTGCTTTAGCATGAAGGGGATACTTTGGGGGAAATTCAGAAAATTTCTGCGCAGACCTGGGTCGTTTCTCATTACCGCAATTATTTGTGCTGTCTTTGCTTATTTACTCGGCTCCAGCTCATTCACAAAGGTAGAGATACCTGTGTTTGCTAAGGATACTGTGGAAGCAGAGGAAATAGTAGAAGAATTAAATGAAAGTGACAGCTTTCAGTTTAAATTATTATCTGAAAAAGCAACATTGGAACAAATTGAAGAGGGAAAGGCAGATCTTGGGGCAGCGCTGGAGGACGATTCATATACCATTTATCAGGCTGCAGAAACGGAAACTTCAATGGCAGTGCACCGCTATTTAGAAGAATATTATCAAAATCATTCTAAACAAGCACAAATCTTCAGCAGCGCCCAGGATAAGAAGGAAGCGGAGAGAAAAGTAGCAGAAATATCGGAAAATCCGCTGCTGCCAATAAAATTTGCCAAATCACAGGAAGAGAGCAGCTATGATCAATCTCTTCAAGCATTATTCGGATTTACCTTATTCTTTAGTATATACACCGTAGCAAATACGGTTGTAGAAATATTGCGTGATAAACAGAACGGCATATGGGACCGATTTATCTTGTCCTCCACAAGCAAAACACAGCTTTATCTCGGCCATCTTCTTTTCAGCTTTCTGTTAGGATATTTACAAATAATGCTTATTTTTCATATATTTAAATTCGGTACAGGTGTTGACTTCAATGGTAATTTTGCCGTAGTGTTCGGTGCTGTTATTCCGTATTTATATGCGATTGTTGCATTAGCCATTCTGCTGACAGGGCTAGTCAAAACAGTAAGTCAGTTTAATGCCTTTATCCCCTTGATTGCAGTGAGCTTTGCGATGCTGGGCGGAGCATACTGGCCACTGGAAATCGTTACATCTGACTTTTTGCTGTTGCTGTCCAAATTTGTGCCTGTCACATATGGGATGGAGCTGTTGAAGAAAGGTGTAATTGACGGTGCAGGACCAATGGAGTTGCTGTATCCTGTCGGCATTCTTTTACTGATGGGAACATTAATGCTGGGAATAGGTATACGCCTTATTGAACGAAGACATATTTAAGCACAAGCCCCTCCTTAAAGGAAGGGTTTTTTTAAGGAGAAAAATAGCTCTAAAAAAGAAGGAAATAGTTGTCAAATGTTGAAGTATTAAAGATTTAGGAAGGGAGAAATCTTTCCCATGAAGAAGCGAACTGTAGGTATTCTTTTATTTAATGAAGTGGAAGTCCTTGATTTTGCCGGACCATATGAAGTCTTTTCCTTATGTACCCCACCAGAAGAGCATGATAATCATTACTTTCATGTAGTGACCATTTCAGAGACAGGAGAGCTTATTAACGCTCGAAATGGTTTAAAAGTAAAGCCTGATTACAGCTTTTCAAACCATCCCCAGGTTGATATTGTCATTGTGCCAGGTGGAAAAGGTGCTGAAGTCCATGAAATACATAATCAAAATGTCATTGCATGGATAAAGCAGCAATCCATTCATGCAGAAGTGATGGCCTCTGTATGCACAGGTGCACTGCTGCTGGCTAAAGCAGGCTTACTGGATGGCAGAAGCGCAACAACTCATTGGATGGACATAGACAGGCTGGAGGGAGAGTTTCCACTTGTAAAGGTTAAGCGCGGTGTCAAGTTTGTCGATGAAGGCGACGTCATTACATCAGGAGGGATAGCAGCCGGTATTAATATGTCCTTTCATCTTATTAGCCGGCTTTATGGAAAGGAAGCAGCGATAAATACAGCCAAAAATATGGAGTATGAGTTGTAGCAGAGGTGCAAAGGCATGAATAAATATTGTGGAGCAGCCTTAAATCAAATCCGGATTGCGGTCGATTCAATAAAGGAACTGATGATGTCTTTACGTGAGGAAGACCTTACTTTTAGGCCTACGTTAACGAAGTTCTCCATTGGCGAATTATTAGAGCATCTTTCATTGATATGTGAGGCAGATTTATTGATTGCCTCTGGCATGTCAAAAGAGGAGATGGAGAGTTTTTATGTTGAACATAAACTTAGCAGTCTCTCAAAAATGGAGGCAGCTATTGATCATTCATTCTTATTGCTCAAGAGCACATATGAAGGCTTTTCTGATGAGCAATTATTCGAGCAAATCAAGTCGTATTGGGGCACGGTTTATACGCGGTATGAGTGGCTGTTGGAAATACTGGCTCATATTTATCATCATCGTGGCCAATTACATGCCATGCTTGTTCATATGTATAGAAAGGAACCACCAATAGCACTTTTTGAATAAAAGTGCATTATGGCTAATAGAAAGTAGATTATTAGGAAGTGGAAAAATGAAAAGTGGGATTCAGGAAAAAATAGATTACTATAGTTCATATAAGCCAGATTGTGAAAACTGTTTTGGTTTATGCTGTGTAGCTTTGCCGTTTGGTAAATCGGCGGAGTTTGCAGAAGACAAGGAAGGAGGGAAGCCTTGCAAAAATCTCGGGGAAGATTACCTGTGCGGCATTCACCAGCATCTCCGCCCGAAAGGTTATAAAGGCTGTACAGTATTCGAGTGCTTTGGTGCCGGTCAGAAGGTTTCGCAGTTTACCTTCAAGGGAGTGACTTGGCGGGATTCCCCCGCTGTTGCAAAGGATATGTTCAAGGTTTTCCCAATCATGCAGCAGCTGCATGAAATGCTTTGCTATTTAGATGAAGCACTTCAGCTAAAATCTGCAATAGGATTAAAAGAAGAGCTTACAAATGCCTTTAAGGAGACGAAAAGGCTGTCGGAATTAGAGCCAGCAGAGATTATGGAGCTATATATTCCCGCACATCGGGCTGTGGTTAATGAGCTTCTAATACAAGTGAGTGAGCTTATGAGACAAAAGGTGACTGAAAAAACCAAGCTTCAAAAAGGACGGAAAAAGAAAAAAGGGAGCGACCTGATCGGAGCGAATCTGCGCAATCAAAATTTGCGGGGAGAGAGCTTCAGAGGTGCATGGTTAATCGCAGCAGACTTACGAAGTGCTGATTTAAGAAATGTTGATTTTATTGGTGCTGACTTACGCGATGCTGATATTAGGGGAGCTGATTTAACTGGCAGTATTTTTCTGACTCAAATTCAGCTCAATGCCGCAAAAGGAGATAGTCATACTAAGATTCCTCGCACTCTATCTAAACCAGCTCATTGGTCTTGCTAAATTTCTAGTAGATAGTAATATATTCCAATAAAATAATAATAGTTTTAACAGGCTTACATTGGGAATATAGAAACTAACACTAGAAAAGGAGTGAGTCATAATGGAAAACAAAGTAGAAACAAAAGTAAATGATAAGCTTCAGAATATGAGTAGTGAAAAAAAGGATGAAATTTTATCAAGCTTTGAAGGATTTAAGGAATACCTTTCCGACAAGGTGGAAAAAGCAGATAAGCTAGGCTTAAATGAAGAACAGATTGCAAAAGCTGCCCAGAAGGTAGGAGACTTTTTAGCTGCAAAAGAGGAGCCTCGCAACAGAGAGGAAAAACTTCTTCAAGAGCTTTGGAAAGCAGGAAATGAAGAGGAACAGCATAAACTGGCTCATATGCTTGTAAAGCTTGTGAGCTGATGAAAAAAAACCGCCAAAAAAGGCGGTTTTTTTCATAGATAATACAATTTAAAGTTAATATCTTGGTCATGGTTGCCGAATTTTTTCCCGAATACAGTCGCGCCCCCGACATGCTCGGCATCTTCCTTCACTTCTATGCGGAAGGTCCATCTGTCTGTGCTTGTATCTAAATCATCGACTGTGATGCCTGACATAGGGTCTCCATCGATATATGTGCCATGGTTGGTGATGCGGATAGTTTTGAGCAGCCCGTACTGGTTGATATTATGAGGCCACCAATCAGGAGTGAACTTTCCTCTTGTATCAGCAAAATCTCCAGGACTTCTCCATGTTCCTAATTCAATTCCATTCAATGAAAAGGTAATATCTGACGGCCATACATCATTGGCGAATGGGAATTCAGAACAAATTTCCAAGCTGATTTCAAATTGCTGCAGCTTTTCATCTTTTTTCAAGAAATTGGCAATATTATATTGCACAAAACCTTGAGTGAACCAAATAATTTCTGCATCCATTCTCTTTGGATCCATAAAGTAGCGGGGCTCATCGACACGGCCGATAAATTCTTTATCTGTTGCTAGGCCACATGTCGGCTTTAAATCATAATCGGTATAATGTCCAATTGGCACAGCAGTTTCATAGGATGCAAACGAGTGAAATATCTTTTTGGGAAAATTTATTTCAATATGATCGACCTTTAAAATCGAAATCTTTTGCAGTCCAGATTTTCCTGGCACTCTTTCTGTCTTAATTAAACCTGCATCTTCTAATTTTTTTATATGCTTTGTCACAATAGCACTGCTGATTTCTAATTCCTCGGCAATTTCTTTAATGTTCATTTTATTTTTGCTGAGGAGTTGAATAATCTTGATGCGAACTTCGCTGGCTAGTGCTTCATAAACAACTAATGAGGAATTGTCGATCCCTAGTTGCATGGAAATCCCTTCTTTCGAAACGAATGGTTAATTAAATCTATATTATCTTTATAAAAATAACATAAAGATTAATTACTGTAAATATATTGAGATTTATAATTTAATAATAAACTGTTTTGTTAATTTAATAATATTTGAACAATGTTAAATTTACTATTTCGTTTATTTTAGTTAATAGAAGAAAGGGAATGTCAAAAAAGAGGGGAAAAAAGGGGAAACCCAGAATAAAAATAGAATTGGGGGGAGTATGATGCAAGAAAACGCCAAGTTTCATAGAGCTTTTGGTGTATATGGTATATGCCTTGATAGTGAATACTTGCTTGTTATCCACAAGAGTCAAGGACCGTATCGCAACCGCTTCGATTTGCCTGGGGGAAGTTTGGAGGAAGGGGAAAGTTTAGCAGAGGCAATAGACAGAGAGTTTCTAGAGGAAACAGGTCTTGAGATTTGTCACAAAGAAAATATTGGAATCACGGATTTCATGTTTCCCTGGAGATGGAGAGAATTCACACATGTTCATCATATAGCTGTATTTTATGAAGTGAGGAACTTTAGTGGGGTTATCACTGCCCCAGAGCAGTTTGTTGGACAAGATTCCCTTGAAGCTGTATGGATGGATCTGAACGAGTTAACGATGGATAATTCCTCTCCGCTGGTTATGCAGGCAGTAAACTGGACGAAAACGCGGAGTTTCCCTTTAAAGGTGAACAAGCTACAGGTTTGGGAGGTAAAGAAATGAAGTTGCGTAAAGCAGTTACAGCTGATGCGAAAGGCATTGCGAAGGTTCATGTTGACAGCTGGAGAACAACTTATAAGAACATGATTCCTGACGCCTTTTTAGAGCAATTATCTTATAAAGAGCGGGAGCAAATGTGGATATCAGCTATTCCAGGCGGCCATGTTTATGTTGCGGAAACCGGGGCAGGCAAGATTGTCGGTTTTGCGTGCGGCGGCAAAGAAAGGAGCGGCAAGTTTGAAGGGTATGATGGCGAATTATATGCTGTTTATTTGCTTGCAGAATACCAAGGGAAAGGAATTGGCAAAAAGCTCGCAGATGCTGTAAAACAGCATCTACAGGGTATGGGCTTAACTAGCATGATTGTGCTTGTACTAGAAGGCAATGGAGCATGCCGGTTTTATGAAGCCATAGGAGGAAAGCAAATCGGCAGGATGGAGGACAAAATTGGCGGCAAAACAGTTTATGAGCTCGTTTATGGCTGGGAAAAAATATGACGCAAAAAAACTTCAGCAGATATTCTGCTGAAGTTTTTTTCTTAAGAGGACAGCTTTTCGATAATCATCCGTTTGCCAGTATTCAAGGTAAACTCAAATCTGTCGGTAATTTTCTCATTATAATAGAAATGATGATTGACACTGCACAGGCCTTCCTGATTATCAAAAATCATCATATTCACACCATTTTTTCGTTTGTCATCTCTTAAGAAGGTTAATTGGTTATAACAGTATATACAGTCATAAATAGAGAACTTCATGGAATTCAGGGTGGTGATGAACTGATAAAAGCTGTCATCGCTGATCTCGTCAAGAAGACGTTCTAACGAGAATACAAGATGTTTGCGAATCCTGATTTTATCTTCAGTGCACATCCCATAAATCGAGCCAGAGCTGTTGATTCTTCCTTCATCCAAAAGGATTCCTTTTCTCCATTTGTTAAAGCAGAATAATTCCACTTCTTGATGAATATATTCATCTAGCATGGTTGCTTCTTCTGTTTCATCGTCGAAAAATATCCATTGGTCATTGATGTATTCGACTGTTCCTTGTGTAAAAGCACGGGTTTGGTACTCTATAAGCTTTAGTCTCTGCTGATTGTTCATTTCTTTGTAAACCTCCCAATTACTTCCCATAAATTCTTTTTAGACATTAAAGTTCAAATTTATAACTGAATGCCATTATTATTTTTGTTTTAGTTTTTAGGTGAAACTGCCATGCAAAGATCTAAAATGATGCAGCAGGAATGATTTATTAGATTCATTTATCAGGACAAATAACCATTTTTCTAATCATGCATACAATACTCCATACTGATTGGTATCTAATCACAATTCCACGAAGAAAGGATGATCATCATGTGTGGAATCACAGGTTGGGTTGATTACAGAAAAGATCTGAGAAAAGAAGAGGATACTTTGTCTGTAATGGCAGAAACGCTGGAAAAAAGAGGTCCAGATGATACAAATGTATGGAGTGCTCTTCATGCAGGCTTTGGCCACAAACGTTTGATTGTGGTAGATCCCCTTTGTGGAATCCAGCCGATGACAAAAGTAAAACAAGATTTTGATTATACGATTTGTTATAACGGTGAATTGTACAATACGGAAGACATACGCAAAGAATTACTAATAAAAGGATATTCATTTAATGGCCATTCTGATACAGAAGTTTTATTGGCTTCTTACATGGAATGGGGCGAGGATTGCTTACAATACTTAAATGGAATTTTTGCTTTTGCGGTTTGGGATGAAAAAAGAAATTCACTGTTTATCGCCAGAGACCGCCTTGGTGTTAAGCCGCTGTTCTATGCAGAGGTTGGATCAAGCTTACTATTTGCTTCGGAAATCAAGGCTATACTTGCCAATCCTCAAGTGAAGGCAGAATTAGACAGAGAAGGGTTGGCGGAAGTATTTGCACTTGGACCGTCCCATACACCTGGATCAGGGGTTTTCAGAGGCATTAAGGAATTAAGACCTGGGCATGCCTTGAAATTTTCGCAGGATGGCTTGAAGATATGGCGTTATTGGAATGTGAAAAGCGAGCAGCATGAGGATACGTTTGAAGAAACAGTTGAAAAGGTGCGCTTTCTGTTCAAAGATGCTGTAACGAGACAGCTAGTATCAGATGTGCCGTTAAGCACTTTCCTTTCTGGCGGGGTCGATTCCAGTGCGATTACAGCTATTGCTGCAATGGAATATGAAAAATCAGGCAAAGGACCGCTGCACACATACTCCATTGATTATGAAGGCAATGACCAGTTCTTTAAAGCAAATGAATTTCAGCCTAATTCTGATGGTGTTTATATTAAGAAAATGACGGACACTTTCGGTACGATTCATCATAACTGCATTATCACACAGGAAACGCTTGCCCAATTTCTCCATGAGGCTGTTACTGTCCGTGATCTGCCGGGAATGGCTGATGTTGATTCTTCCTTGCTGTGGTTTTGCCGTGAAATTAAAAAAGACTTTGTCGTGAGCTTGTCAGGTGAATGTGCGGATGAAATTTTCGGCGGGTATCCATGGTTCCGGAGAGAAGCAGATCTTGCAAGAGGAGGATTTCCATGGATGCGTTCAATCAAGGAGCGACAAGGGTTGCTAAAACAAGAGTGGAGCAGCAAGCTGCAGCTTGAGGATTATATGTATGATAAATACAATCAAACTATTGCTGAAACACCAAAATTGGAAGGCGAAAGTGCAGAGGATGCAAAAAGAAGAGAGCTGTTCTATTTGAATCAACTGTGGTTCATGACAACTCTATTAGAAAGAAAAGACCGGATGAGCATGGGTGCGAGTCTTGAAGTCAGGGTGCCATTCGCAGACCATCGATTAGTAGAATATGTATGGAACGTACCTTGGGAAATGAAAAACTACAAAAACAGAGAGAAGGGGCTTCTCCGCAAAGCACTTGAGGGGATTCTTCCAGATGAAGTACTCTATCGCAAGAAAAGTCCTTATCCAAAGACACATAACCCTGTTTACACGAAAACGGTCACAGATATGCTGACAGGAATTTTGGCAGAAAAGGATTCGGCTTTATACGAATTCTTTGATTATAACCAGCTCAAGGAGATTATCAATACTGGTGGCTCAGCCTTCAAAGAGCCTTGGTTCGGTCAGCTTATGACAGGTCCGCAGCTTCTTGCGCACTTGGCACAACTTCATTATTGGTTTAAAGACTATAATATTAATATTGTAGATTAATATTAAGCGGGAGCAGATGCTCCCGCTTTATTTTGTGATTATTGCTGTTCTCAAGTGTGGCGGCATAGGAATGTCAGGATCGACAGACACTGTGTTCGTATACGTCTTAGTGTAGGCATCACGAAATTTACTTGGGGTAATTCCTTCATAGCTTTTAAATAATTTCATGAAGTATTTCTCATCATCGAAACGCAGCTCAAAGGCAATTTCTTTGATTGTTTTATTCGTTGTACAAAGGAGTTCTTTTGCTTTATTAAGCTTTAATGTATGGATATAACGAATTGTGCTCATACCGATATTCTTTTTAAACAGCCTTGTCAGATGATCAGGGTTCATGGAAAAAGTGTTAGCAACTTCTCTTACATTAAGGGGTTCGTGAATATTGACTCTAATCCATTCAAGTATTTGGGTGAACTTTTGCGTCTTTTCACTTATCGTATTTTGATGGAGCAGCTGTTTGCTGTATTGTTCAGTAAGCTCAATTAACAACTCTGTCAGCAAGTAGTCGACAGAGAAGGTGCTGTAGTAGGAAGCATTTGCTATATCTAAAATTTGCTTCATTAAGATAAACGGTTTATCACTGTATGAAAGACTAAAATAATCAGGCAAAAAAACGGCATTATTAATTGCATGCCTATGTGCTTCTATATCACTTGCCAACAAATGGCTAATAAATTTCTCAACTGGATACATATCTGTCTCACAGAAAGGAATAAAGTGCATCCAAAAAAAGCTTGCTCCTTTTTGAGAAGGAGCATATCCATAGTAGTCAATTTCTGGTGGTATAAGCAGAACATTCCCCTGCTTGACTTCATACTGATGGTGGCCCACTTGGATGTAAACAGATTTGTTTAAACCAATAATAACCTCAAAATCCTTCTTCAGCCGCATTTGTTTATGCTGCCAGTCGTCACTGCTGACAAAACGGCCGCATTTGTAATAAGCAAGCGGTCTTTCAATGTTGAATTTCCAAAGCTGGTCCATCTACATCTCGCTCCTTGCATATTGTTTTTTCTACCAAATGTCGTTTTTGTTCACCTTATTGTATTTTTAAATAAAAGAGTAAGCGTTAACAATAATGTTAGCATAAATGCCAGTAGATAACGACAGACAATCTACGAAAATATCTTGTGAAAGTTATTTCTTAAAAGTCGGATTTCACCACTAAATCTACTGTTTTAGCAGTTTTTACTCACCCTTAAAGCGATTACAATAGGGGAGGATGTACGTAAAAAAGCTGTAAAAAGCAGGAGGAATAAGAATGTCAAACAATGTGCAAGCAGACAAGTCGATACATGTGAATAAGGTAATAATTAACGACCAATTTTGGAAGCGATATGCCGACATTGTGAAAACAGAAATGATTCCATATCAATGGGAAGTGCTCAATGACAGGGCTGATATAACAATCGAAAAGGAGCGGAATGACCAAAACATTCCTTCTGAAAAAAGTCATGCCATCGAGAACTTCAAGATTGCTGCAGGGCTGAAGAAGGGCCGGCATTACGGCTGGGTATTTCAGGACAGTGATGTATATAAATGGCTTGAAGCAGTGGCTTATTCTATTGAGCAGGAGCATGATCCACAGCTGATTGAATTGGCTGATGGTGTTATTGATTTATTGGCACTTGCCCAAGAGAAGGATGGCTATTTAAACACATATTTTACAATTGAGGCTCCCGAACGGCGGTTTAAAAGGCTCGCCGAAAGCCATGAGCTGTATTGTGCCGGTCACTATATGGAAGCAGCTGTAGCTTATTATAATGCAACAAAAAATGAAAAAGCCCTCACCATTGCCTGCAAATTGGCGGACTGTATTGATGCAAGCTTTGGTAATGAGGCAGGAAAAATAAAAGGCTATGACGGACACGAGGAAATCGAACTTGCCCTTGCTAAGCTGTATGAACTTACAAAGGAAAAGCGGTACTTAAATCTTTGCCAATTCTTTTTATACGAGCGAGGACAGGATACTAGTTTTTTTGAAAGACAATGGCAAGAGGAAGCTGGCGAGAATGCGGTGATTGGGGGAATGAACCATTTGCCGCTAAGCTATTATCAGGCACATAAGCCAATCCTTGAGCAAGAAAGTGCGGAGGGGCATGCAGTTAGGCTTGTGTATTTATGTGCAGGCATGGCGGATGCTGCTTTTTTAAGCAAAGATGAAGAAATGCTGCAAGCCTGCAAAAAATTGTGGAAGAGCATTACAGCTAAAAGAATGTACATTACAGGCGGAATTGGCTCAACCGTTCATGGAGAAGCATTTACTAGTGACTATGATTTACCGAATGATACGATGTATTGCGAAACTTGTGCTTCCATCGGTCTGATTTTCTTTGCGCAAAACATGCTGAAAAACGAAGCTGACAGTACGTACAGTGATACATTAGAAAGAGCACTCTATAATGGTGTGATCAGCGGAATGGCTTTAGATGGGAAGCATTTCTTCTATGTTAATCCCCTTGAGTCTAATCCTGAGAACAGCTTGAAGGACCCGGGAAAAAGCCATGTGAAGCCGACAAGGCCAGCTTGGTTCGGATGTGCTTGCTGTCCGCCTAATCTGGCCCGCCTGCTTGCATCCATTCATAAGTATTTGTACTCACAAAAAGGCGATTGTCTTTATGCAAATTTATATATTGCCAATAAGGCAGAAATCGATTGGAATGGTAAGCAGATAGAGATTACGCAAGAATCAAACTATCCATGGGAGGGAGAGGCTAAGTTTCAGTTTCAGCTGGAAGAGCCAGCTGAATTCGGCTTTTGCCTGCGCATACCAGCATGGTCGAAAACGTATAAAGTTACTGTTAATGGCATCGAAATAAGTGACAGCTTGATGAATGGTTATATGGTGATACGAAGGACTTGGGAAACTGGAGATGAAATCTGTGTCACCTTGGATATGAGCATCCAGGAATGGTCAGCAAATCCTCATGTTAAAGCAGATTTAAATAAGATTGCCATCCAGCGCGGCCCAATCGTCTATTGTATGGAGGAAGCAGACAATGGGAAGTGCCTTCATCTTTTCCGCCTGCCAAAGAACAAACAATATCATTATCGGTACGATTCAGAACTGTTTGGTGGAGCGGGACTCATTGATGTTACAGCAGAAAAAAGAGTTGTGGAGCAGGAATGGGAAAGTCAGTTGTACAGCCAAGGGATGGCGGAGCTTTATGAAGCAGCATCTCTTACACTGATTCCTTATTATGCTTGGGCAAACCGCTCGGTTGGGGAAATGCAGGTTTGGCTTGCTAAAGAATGAAGGAAGCTTGAGAATTTGATATTTAGGCCGCTTACTTATATGATTAGAAAAAAGAGTTTAAGAGGTCTTTATGGAGCCATTAAAAAATATTTATAATTTGCAGTTTATCACTAAACTAGAGGATGTTATTACATTAAATTACCCTGCATTCGAAAGGGAAGCGTTCCGCACCAAGTTGTTTGAGGCTGATTGGGAGGAGCTAGCACTTAAGGAAAGGATGCGCCAGATTACCTTGTCGCTTGCTCCGTTTTTGCCCCAGGATTACAAGCAAGCAATCGAAATCTTGCGCAAATGCGCTCCGTCCTTTACTGGATTAGGCGGGATTATTTTCCCCGATTTTGTGGAGCAATACGGGCTGGAGGAATGGGAGCTTTCTGTTGAAACCCTTGCCTTCTTTACAGAATTCTCTACGTCAGAGTTTGCAGTAAGGCCTTTTCTTATCAAGAACCAGACGAGAATGCTTGCACAGATGGAAGAATGGGCTGAAAGCGAGAATGAGCATATTCGCAGGCTTGCAAGTGAGGGCTGCCGTCCGAGACTGCCATGGGGACTGTCAGTGCCTGCTCTAAAAAAAGATCCTACTCCTGTTTTGGTTATTTTGGAGAAGTTAAAAGAAGATGAAGCATTATATGTAAGAAAGAGCGTAGCCAATAATTTAAATGATATTTCGCGAATTAATCCTGATTTGGCAGTAACTATTGCACAGAGCTGGTATGGCAACAGTCAAAAAACGGATTGGATTGTGAAACATGCAAGCAGGTCGCTGCTCAAGAAGGGTGATCCTCGTGTATTGCAAATCTTTGGATATGAGAGCAGTGACAGCTTAAGCTTGGCGGACTTTACGATAACACCTGAAAAGCTTGCATGGGGTGAGAATATTGCTTTTTCATTCACTTTAATATCGAGGATCGAAACACCACATAAAGTAAGAGTAGAATATGCCATAGATTATGTGAAAGCAAACGGCACTCGCAGCAGGAAGGTTTTTCATCTTTCTGAGCTGGAGTGGAGGGGCAGCATGAAGAAAACCTTCGCAAAGAACCATTCCTTTAAAGACTTGACGACAAGAAGACATTATCCTGGTGTTCACCGTATTGCCATTATTGTCAATGGAACAGAGAAGGCTGCCCTTGAGTTTGAACTTATACAAACGTAAAAAAACTGGAGAGCCTCCAGTTTTTTTAATTTCAATCTGCTATATTGTTTTTTCATGCTGAACTGGCTTCGGTTTCTGCTGCTGCAGAAGGAAGTAAAAAACACCTGCCAGCACTAATAGTCCGCCGGCAATTTGTGAACCGGAAAGTCTTTCATTTAAAAGAATTACAGCAAGAATGGTTGCTCCGACAGGTTCTCCTAAAATACTCATCGAAATAGTTGTCGCATTTACATAGTTTAACAGCCAATTGTTAATTACATGACTAAGTGATGGGACGATTGCAAGCAGCAAGAAGATGCCCCATTCCTTTGGCGGATAGCCTGTAAATGCTTCCCCAGAAGATAGATTAAAAATAGTCAGCAGCATGGCAGCAAATAAAAATACAGTGGAAGTGTAAACCCAATGGGACACCTTTTTCACAATAGACTGGCCAATTAACAAATAGCCGACAACTGCTATCACGCTTAAGAAGGAAAGTAAATCGCCAAGCAAGCTTGCCTTGCTTAAGCCAATATCGCCCCAGCCAATCATCATGGCGCCGATTATAGCAATCCCCATTGTCATAATGGCGCTTGACGTTGTCCTTTCACGGTAAAGGAGAAATCCTCCCGCCAATGACACGAGCGGTTGAAGAGCAAGAATGATAGTAGAGCTAGCTACTGTTGTCAGCTTCAAAGAACCGAACCACAGTGCAAAATGGAGAGCAAGGAAAGCTCCTGAGAACAGGAGGAACCACCAGTCTTTTTTTGATAGTTTCTTAAATTCTTTTCTGTTTATATAGACCATTGGAAGCATCAAAATTCCTGCGAGCCACATGCGGTACATGCTCAGTATTGTTGCTGGAGCATCCGACCATTTGACAAAAATAGCAGAGAAGGAGATAGCTATAATGGAAATTGCCAATGGGATGGCAATTGATTTTGTGCCTGTTGTCTGTTCCACAATTTACCCCCTTCATTACATAATAAGTAAATGATAGTACTATCTATTCAGTTAAACAAGAGGTTTTTCCAAGTTTAAGAAGCTGGATGAAAGGGCGATGAGTTCAGCCAGCTAAATATAAAAATGGAGAAGAATATTTTCATAAGCACCGAGATTCACGTTTAAATGTTCTGATTCGGCAGCATATTCCTGACATGTTAGTGGCATTGTTAACTTTTTTCCCTTTAGTGAGAAAGGCAATGGATAACTTACTTGGTCTGGACTGTTATTCATCACAGTCATAAATATTTCATTTTCGTTCCTATGGCAATAAGCAATGCAATTATTTAGGACAGGAAGGAAGGCAAAGCTTGCGTTTCCCGAGAGGATAGCAGCAGACTTTCGAATCGAAATCAGTTTTTTTAAATATTCCTTTATTTCCACGTTCTGTTTTTCTTTATCCCATTCCATGCATTTTCTGCAGCCAGGATCGCTTCCGCCATCAAGACCAATTTCATCGCCGTAATAAATACATGGTGTGCCAGGAAAAGTGAATAGAAAAGTAAACAGCTGCTTAACTCGTTCAGGTCTATAATGGGACTCCTGCATAACCCGAGGTGTGTCATGGCTGCCGATAATGTTAAAGAGGACTTTATTAACATTGTCTGGATATGCATGGACAATGGAGGTCATATCCTCGACGAATCCTTTAGCAGAAATCATGTCATAAGCAAAAAACTGCAAAGACTTGGAAAGCAAGGGATAGTTCATAACAGAATCAAATTGTTCGCCTCTCAACCAAGGCATGGAATCATGCCAAATTTCTCCTAAGATGAAACAATCTGGTTTTACCGCCTTAACACGCTTCCTGAATTCCCGCCAAAAGGCATGATCGACTTCATTGGCAACATCTAGCCGCCAGCCGTCAATATCACATTCCTTGATCCAATATTCAGCAACATGCAGCAAGTAATCTCTTACCGCTTTATTAGCTGTATTGAACTTTGGCATATCCTCATAGAAGCCGAAGGTCTCGTAATGAAAGCCAGAGCTGTCCTTTAATGGATATTGATGGACATGAAACCAATCCTTATAAGGAGATCTCTCTCCATTATTCAGCACATCCTGAAATGGCGGGAACATATAACCACAATGATTAAATACAGCATCAAGCATGACGCGAATTCCCCGCATATGGCACTCGCTCACAAGTTGTTTTAAAATGCTGACATCTCCGAAATGGGGATCAATCTGCAAGTAGTCAATTGTATTATATTTATGATTGGAATTGGCATAGAAGATCGGTGTTAAGTATATGCCTGTAATTCCTAAATCCTGCAGATAATCTAATGAGTCGATGATGCCTTGCAAATCTCCGCCGAAATAATTCGTCAAGCCAGGTGCCTCTTGCCCCCAAACAGCGGTTTCGATTGGATTTCTGTCAGGATCGCCATTGCGGAATCGTTCTGGAAATATTTGATACCAGATTGTTTCTCTCACCCAATCTGGCGGTGTGAATAGCTCTGTTTCATGTATATAAGGCAAGCAGAAGTAATAGCCTGGATCTTCGGGCAAAAAAGGAAAGAAGCCCTTTTCTGTAAAGGTAATCTGTTCATCTCCTTGTTTGATAATGAAACCGTAGCGAAGCCGTTTAAGACTATCTGTAACAGAGGCTTGCCAGTAATCAAAAAGCTGATCAGAGCCTGTCTTTTGCATCTCAAGCAATGAATTTTGCCATCTGTAGTTGCTGGTTTTATATTGGTCGCCATAAATCAAGGTGACAGCATGGACGTTGTCTTTTTTTGTCCGGAGGCGGATATGGAGTATATCTTCCTTGTAAAGATAGCAGAAATTATCTCCAGTCCGATGATAGATGGAAGCCAAATCAATCATTTCCCCACACTCCCTTTCCTACAAGTCATTTTCAACAGTGTAGCCAATTTGCTGAAAACCTATAAGGGAAAAGAAGGCGAAAAAAAACCAGACATTGAACATTCAATGTCTGGTTAATTTACTTTTTAAACAGCTGTGCTGCTTGTAGGAGTATTAACATCAATATCTTTATTATAAGTATCAGTGTCCAATTCACCTAGTGCTTTACTTGCAACAACTCCAGAAACCATTGAGCCGCTCACATTTAAAGCAGTACGTCCCATATCGATTAGCGGTTCAACAGAAATCAATAATCCAGCCAATGCAACAGGCATATTTAATGTAGACAGAACGATTAATGTAGCGAATGTCGCTCCGCCGCCGACACCGGCAACACCAAAGGAGCTAAGCATAACAACAAGGATTAAAGATGTGATGAAACCAGGTGATAACGGGTCAATCCCTACAGTCGGTGCAATCATAACAGCCACCATAGCAGGGTAAATTCCTGCACAGCCATTTTGTCCGATAGAAACACCAAATGAAGCAGAGAAGTTAGCGATTGCTTCAGAAACACCAAGTTTAGATTTTTGAGCATCAATATTCAAAGGCAGTGTTCCTGCACTTGTGCGTGAAGTAAAGGCGAATGAAAGCACAGGAAGCACCTTTTTCACATATTTTGCTGGACTTAATTTTAAAGCAGCAAGGATAATCAAATGAACGATAAACATTGCTATTAAAGCAACATATGATGCAATTACAAATTTACCAAGTTTAACGATAGCATCAAGATTGCTGCCTGCCATTGTTTTTGCCATTAAGGCAAGAATTCCGTACGGAGTTAAACGCAATACTAGTGTAACGATACGCATGATAATTGTGTAGACAGCTTCGATCATTTTCTCGAAGAATGCTGCCTGTTCTGGATTTTTACGTTTAATGCCAAGCAATGCCACACCTATAAAGGCTGCAAAGATTACAACAGCAATCGTTGAAGTAGGACGAGCACCAGTTAAATCTGAGAATGGATTAGCTGGCAAGAATTCAAGAACTTTTTGTGGAATAGTTGTGCTTTCCACTTGTGTCAAGCTTTCCTCAAGCTGCTGCCCACGAAGAGTTTCAGCATCACCTGAAGTAATGTCAATTGCTTTTAAGTCAAATCCGACTGCAGAAGCAATCCCAATTCCTGCAGAAATTGCAGTAGTCAATAATAATGTTCCGATAACAAGACCGCTGATTTTCCCAATATTGCTTGCTTTTTTCAAACGAGTAAAAGCAGAAATAATGGAGATGAACACTAGCGGCATAACAATCATTTGCAGAAGCTTCACATATCCGCTTCCAATAAGACTGAACCAGTCATTTGATTGAATTACTACTTCTGAAGTAGGTTCATATATTAATTGAAGAATGATACCAAATAAAACACCAAGACCTAAGCCGGTAAATACACGCTTTGAAAAGGATACGTGTTTCTTTTGCATGTAGTATAAAACGCCAAGCAAAACTAGTAAAACGACAATATTAACAACGGTTAAAAATATGTCCATTGTAGTTTCCCCCTATAATTATGTATAAGTTCATTTAAATCCTATCGGTTAAATAGGAATTACTAAAAGTACAATAACATGATTATATGTAAAAGTAAATAAATAAAATTAAATAATTTAGTTAAAATGTCTAAACAGTGAAAACTTTTATTTTGAAAGAAGAGGTTTTCCAAAGTACCTTGCCATAAATAAATTTTTTACAACCATATAAAAAAGGAACACAGATGTGTTCCTTGCATTTACCCGTTTACAACATATCCGCCATTGACGTGCATGATTTGGCCGCTGACGTAAGAGGAGTCTTCACTTGCTAAATAAACATAAGCTGGAGCGAGTTCATTTGGCTGGCCAGCTCGTCCAAATGGTGTATCTGCGCCGAATTGGGAAACCTTTTCGCTGTCAAATGTTGATGGAATCAACGGAGTCCAGATTGGACCTGGCGCGACACCATTCACCCGAATGCCATCTTTTGCAAGTGATTGGGATAAGGAACGGGTGAAGGAAGTGATTGCACCTTTAGTTGATGAGTAATCAAGCAGTGTTTCATTTCCTTTATAGGCTGTGATGGAAGTTGTATTGATGATGCTGTCGCCAGCGTTTAAATGCGGCAACGCTGCTTTTGTTAAAAAGAACATAGAGAAAATATTTGTGCGGAACGTTTTCTCCAATTGGCTAGCTGTTATGTCCAGCAGACTGTCCTGTGGATGCTGCTCAGCGGCATTATTAACGAGTATATTTAATGATCCGAATGCATTAATTGTTTCTGCAACAACCTTTTGGCAGAAATCTTCTTCACCGACATCCCCTGCTAAGGTGATGCATTTAACACCTTCTGCTTCGACTAATTCCTTCGTTTTTTCAGCGTCGTCATGTTCATTTAAGTACACAACAGCAACATTAGCTCCTTCTTTTGCATAATAGATGGCAACAGAACGACCAATCCCGCTATCTCCGCCAGTTATGATTGCCGTCTTGCCTTTAAGCTTACCAGAGCCTTTATAGTTGGGGCTCACATCCGTTGGTAATGGATTCATTTCAGTTTGAATACCTGGCTGCTGATTTTGATGCTGTGGTGGAAATGTTTGGTTTTGTTGGCTGTTTGAACTCATCATAAACAACTCCTTTTTTATTTCTTTGTTTGTTGTCTATTTTTCCCTTATAGACAAGGATAAACATGGAAAATTCAGGAGATAAAAAAAGCCTGACCAAAAAAATGGTCAGGCTGTGTTTTAGCGATAGTTTACAAATTGAACGTCAATTGTAAGTTTTGCTTCTTTAACAGCTGCGATGATTTTTTGCAGATCATCGCGGCTTTTTGCTGTTACACGGATTTGGTCGTCTTGCTGCTGGCTTTTAATTTTCAAGCCGCTGTTTTTAATAAGAGTGTTGATAATTTTAGCATTGTCTCTGTCAATCCCTTGAACCAATTTCGCTCTCTGACGGACCGTGCCACCAGATGCTCCTTCGATTTTTCCGTAATCCAAGTTTTTAATAGGAATGTTGCGCTTGAACATTTTGCTGATCAGCACATCTTTTAGCTGCTCCAACTTATATTCGTCGTCGGATAGTAGAACAAGCTCTTCCTTTTCTAATGTAATATTGCTTTTGCTGCCTTTAAAGTCATAGCGTGTTTGAATTTCCTTCATTGCGATTTGAACCGCATTCGAAACCTCTGCCATATCTACTTTTGAGACAATGTCGAATGAACTTTCTTTAGACATAGAAATACCTCCTGGTTAGTATGGGGCTTTCACCCATTTCCTTTTATGTCTGTATTATAGTAAAATATAGCAGTTGTAACAACTTTAGGGTACAAAACAGTTTACGATAGATATAATTCAAGGAGGACAATATAGTGTCTTTAAGAGATTACATAGGCCGAGTAGAAATATTGACGGTCGCAAGGGAAGCAACATTTGGATATTTTCTTACGCTGGAAGAAGAAGGTGAAGATGTTCTGCTTCATTTTAGTGAAACAGATCAGAAATTTGAAATTGGGGATGAGGTCCGTGTATTCATTTATACGGATTCACAAGGCAGAGCGTGCTCAAGCACAAATATACCGTCCATTTCAGTTGGAGAATATGATTGGGTGAAAGTAACGGATATTAAAGAAGGTCTTGGCTGCTTTTTTGATATTGGATTGAAAAAGGACATGCTTCTTGGCGAGGATGATCTGCCTGTTCATGAAGAAGTTTGGCCGGAAGTCGGGGATTTGCTCTATATTACATTAAGGGTAGACCGCAATAATTTCCTTTATGTTAAGCCTGCGACAGATCCTGTTATTGAGAGCATTTCGACTAAGGCTACACGAAAAGACTATAATAAAAACATTCACGGCCATATTTACAGAACAGCAAAGGTTGGAAGCTGGATTTACACGGCTGAAGGCTTTAAAGGCTTTATCCATGAGTCAGAGCGTAAAGTAGAGCCGCGTCTTGGAGAAAAGGTAAATGGCCGTATCATTGATGTGAAAGAAGACGGTACAATCAATGTGTCCTTATTGCCACGAAAAGAGGAAGCACTTGATGAGGACTCAAAAACAGTGCTTGCATATCTTGAGCAAAGAAAAGGTCAGATGCCATACACAGACAAAAGTATGCCAGAGGAAATCCAAGAGAGATTTGGGATGAGCAAAGGCTCCTTCAAGAGGGCTCTTGGCAGATTGATGAAGGAAAATAAAATCTACCAAGAACATGGATGGACACACTTGAAGAAAGAAGACGAATAAAAAAGAGCAGCCATGGGGCTGCTCTTTTTCTTATAGATGATCTGTCTTTTTGCTATATTGGTGTTTGCCCAATTTGCGATTTTTCTCGCGAAGCAAATTCTTTTGCTCTAAGCGGGCGTTATTGTCTTTTGGCTTTTTATTATTATCAGAAGTATTTGGCATGTCTGTATACTCCTCCATTCATTAGCTGTTCTGTAGAACATTATTAGTATGACTGAAAGGAGAAGGGAGTATGCAGGCACAGCCTTACTGGTTCGATTTGTCTTACTTGCTGTTTAGGAAGAACAATGCAATCGTTCCTGCACCAGTATGGGAGCCGACAGCAGCTCCGATAGAGGATATGTACACATCATTCGGCTGGAAACGCTCCATAATGGTATTTTTGAGTTCGGTTGCAGTCGCTAAATCATCAGCATGGCTGATTGCAATAGTCTGTGTGTTAAGACTATTTCCGCGCTCCTCCATCACATCAAGCATGCGGCGAAGCAGCTTCTTTTTACCGCGGATTTTTTCAAGCGGAACAAGCTTGCCGTCTTCCACATGAAGAAGCGGTTTGATTTGCAGCAACCCTCCGACAAAAGCAGATGCTTTAGAAACGCGGCCGCCTTTAGCTAAGTACTCTAAATCCTCCACAGTAAAGAGATGCTCCATATGTTCACAAAAAAAGCGCGCTCGAGCTTCAGCCTCTTCTTGAGTTTTGCCAAGACTGCGCTGTTTTACGCACTCTTGCACAGCAAGCCCTGCTCCAAGAGAAGCACATTTGCTGTCAATGATAGTGAGGTGGAAGTCAGGATAATTCTCTTTCACTTGCTCATAAATCATCTTAGCTGTTTGAAAGGTGCCAGAAAGCTGCGAAGAAAAGGCAACATAAATGCCGCTTTCGCCGTTTTTAGCCATTTCCGTAAAAACATCCTCAAAAAGGGATGGAGAGACCTGGGAGGTCTTTGGTACTTCACCGTTTCTAATCGCGTCATATACAGCATTCGGCTGGATTGTCTTTAAGTCTTCATACTCTTTGTTTTCCAAATTTACCTTTAATGGAAATAGAATGACATCATTATCGTCATAATAAGAAAGAGGCAGATCACAAGCACTGTCCGCTAATATTTTATATGTCATAAGCTCATCTTCTTTCTGTGTTTTTTTTCATTATATGACTTTCACTTAGTGAAAATTATGGTATATTGATTGCTGGTATGTATACATATGCATTATTTAGGTGTTGCATACTATTAGTTTATAGAATCTTATTCAAAAAAACAATGAATCCTAAAAAGCTTAGGAGCAAATATAGTACTGGGGGATTATTATGTATTGGACATTAACGAAGAAGTTAGTTGTAGTAATTGTTGGGGCTCTTTTGAACGCTGTTGCAATGAACTTTTTCTTAATACCTGCAGATGTTTATGCAAGCGGGTTTGCCGGTGTGGCACAGCTTATTTCAAGTATTACACCTATTACGACAGGAATATTGCTGTTTATTCTCAATGTGCCTATTGCCATACTAGGCTGGATTAAGGTTGGGAAATCATTTACATGCTATAGCTTTCTAAGTGTTGCATTCATGTCTTTATTTCTTGAGCTTCTTCCGGTTTATTCCTATTCAGATGATATACTGCTGAATGCTGTCTTTGGCGGTGTTATTGCAGCTGTCGGTGTCGGGATTACGTTGAAAATCGGTGCATCCACAGGCGGAATGGATATTGTTGCAATGATTCTTTCGAGAATGCAGGACAAGCCTGTCGGCACATATTTTTTTACATTAAACAGCATTATCATCATAACAGCAGGGTATCTTTATGGATGGGAAAAAGCTCTGTACACCCTTGTTACACTGTACGCATCCACAAGGGTGATTGATGCGATACATACAAGGCATCAAAAATTGACAGCGATGATAGTCACAAAAAAATCCGATGAATTAAAAGTGGCAATTCATGAGAAGCTAGTAAGAGGGATTACTATGGTTCCAGCAAAAGGGGCCTTTTCCAATGAAGATAGGGATATGATGATGATAGTTGTTACACGGTATGAATTATATGACTTGGAAAAAACCATTAAAGAGGTAGACCCGCAAGCATTTACTAATATCGTGCAAACAACAGAAATATTCGGCTTCTTCAGAAAAGAATAAAGGAGGTAGTCGGTATAGTGCTTCGTGTCATAATTGCAGCAGCACTCGCTTTTAGCCTTTTTTCCTTTGGCGGTGATCGAATACATGCAGAGGGAAATAATCTGCAGTTTGAGATTTCTGCAAAACCGAATAAAGACTATGCGGAAATCAGAATGACTGTTTTAAACACTGGGGATAAAGCCGTTAAACTTGTTTTCTCCTCCTCGCAAAAATATGAATTTTCGATTAGAGCAAAGGGAGGAAAAGAAGTTTACCGTTATTCAGCAGATAAGTCCTTCCTCCAAGCACTGCAGGAGCTAAAGCTCAAATCCAATGAGTCACATACATGGGTAGAGAAATGGAATTACCGAAAAAATAACGGTGAGCTAGTACCGAGCGGCGAATATGCTGTTAAAGCAGCCTTGTTAGGAAAGAAAAACAAGGGAGAGACCATAACGGCCAAGACAACTTTAGTTGTTCCTTTCGTTACGGATATTAAGACTACCGGCCAAAAGGGAATATATACAATAGAAGGAATTGCTCATACGAAAGAGCGGTTAACATTTACAGTAGAAGATGGACATAAAGAATTATTGTCAAAGCAGCCTGTTGCCGTTACAGACGTTGGGAGTTTTAAGGTGAATGTGAAGATAAAAACAGAAGATTTGCCGAAAAATGGGACATTGCTTCTTTATTTTCAAGAAGTAAATGGAAAACAAAGCGATCCAGTAATATTGGAACGGTTTCCTTCATAATTAATAAGCTAGCCTCCAGTAGTGGATGGCTAGCTTATTAGCTTAACGGGATTCTAGCTGCTCAAGCTCCTTTTGCAAATCAGACAGCTGCTCTTGTTCAGCACTCGTCGTATTGGCATAGGCGGAACTTAATGCATTTTTGGCTTTAGCAATCATCTCACTATCACTGCCACTAGACTTCGCCATTTCTACTGCTTGTCGTGCTTCTTGAAATAATCGGTTTCCCATTTAAAGTCCTCCGTGAGTAGATTCGTTCGAATTAGCCATTTTATAGCTTTCGGCCTCTGCATATGTCATATGATATGGAATACGTTGATCATGCTTAGATACTGAGTCTACACCCTGTTGTACGAAGCGTTTTGATTTATTTCGTTTTCCCATAGCAGATAATCCCTCCGCAAGTTGTTTTTTAGAGACAGCGCGATCATTTCATGGTGGAAACAGCTGCAAACTGCTTCTATAAAATAGTATTGGTCAAAGCAGCAATTAAATAGGCGGTAATGTTAACCAAAAAAAAGAGCCTGTTACCAGGCTCTTTGTATTTATCATAGTGCTTGTAAATTTAAATAATCATTTAAAAACACAGCGATGCCGTCTTCTTCGTTTGTCAATGTTATATGGTTAGCCCGTGATTTTAATTCCTGCAAGCCATTTCCCATCGCTACGCCGACTCCTGCATATTCAATCATCTCAAAGTCATTATCTTCATCACCGAAAGCAATAATATTCTTCTGCGGAATATTGTAATAATCAGAAACCTTTTGCAGTCCGACAGCTTTGCTGAGGCCTGTCCTGACAATTTCGATTATATGGTAAGGATCTCCCCAACGACGGTGGTCAATTAAATCGGCATGAACATCAGTTAAATGCTTACGTATTTTAACTACATCCTTTTCTTCGGCATGGATAAGCAAGCATGTTGGCGGTGCTTCTAAGAATTCCAACAAATTGCCTGTAGTCGTTTTCGGATTTCCTAATGAGAAGATATCAAGCAATTTATCATCATGATAATGAAAATATATATCATCGATTACTTCTGCAACGATATTATGATAGTCAAAATTATCACAAGCCTCTACAATGTCTTTCACAGTAGCGATATCTAATGGAGAATGATAAACGCCCCATTCTTGTGAGCGAGGATGGTGGATGAAAGCACCGTTAAAATTGACAATTGGTGTATCCAAATCCAATTCTTTATAGATAGCTTCACTTGCCCGATAAGGTCTTCCAGTTGCAATCATTACAATATGACCGGCTTCTTTTGCTTTTGCGATTACTTTTTTTGTTAAAGGGGAAATCGTCTTATTGTTTTTAAGTAATGTTCCATCAAGGTCTAAAGCAATTAGATGTTTTTCTGTCATAATTTCTCCTTAAAAGTTTGTTTATATTATTTATAAAAAGTTAATGGTGAGTCACCATCAGCTTTTTAAGTAGCAATATTTAGTAAATAGAAAGACTTCGTGATAAACTTAATAATGCTAAGTCTTAGTTTATACATATCGTTGATGATTGGAATATATGCATTTATTGTAATGCTCAAATGTTAAGAATCAATAAAGAACTTGTATAGCTAACCATAAAAGCTTGCTAGCTTGCTTTTAATTATATGTTAACGCAATAAAAAAGGATTTTCAAAAAAATATAAGCAAAGGAAGGCATATAAATGATTATTATCGAAAAAATAAAAATTAATGACGTACCAATCCTGCATATTGTCGCAAAAGAAAGTTATGATCAGCCCCTTCCTTTTATCCAATTTATACATGGCTTTACGAGTGCAAAGGAGCATAATCTCCATTTTGCTTATAACCTAGCAGAAAAAGGATTTCGAATTGTTCTGCCTGATGCCCTTTATCATGGCGAAAGAGAGGCAAATCTGTCAGGAATGCAGCTGAATATGCAGTTTTGGGATATTGTGCTGCAAACAATCGAAGACATTGAGCATGTTAAGCATTATTTTGAAGCAAAAGGACTTATACAAGAAGATAAAATTGGTCTTGTTGGAACAAGCATGGGCGGAATTGTTACATTAGGTGCCTTAAGCCGCTATCCATGGATTAATACTGCTGTTTGTCTGATGGGGATGCCGTATTATGAGAAGTTCGCAAATTACACGATTCAGGAAGTAAAGAAACGGGGTTATGAGCTTCCACTTTCTGAAGAGGAAATTGATAGGCTTTTGAAAAGGCTTGGAGAACTTGATTTAAGCAAACAGCCTGAAAAGCTGGAAAACAGACCGTTGCTGTTCTGGCATGGAAAGAAGGATGAAACGGTGCCATATATGTATTCCCGCCAGTTTTATGAAACAATTCTTCCATTATATGAAGAAACACCAGAGAAACTATCTTATATTACGGAAGAACATACAGGCCATAAGGTGAGCAGAAAGGCGATGCTGAGAACGATTGAATGGTTTGAGGAGTTCCTGCAAAATCAGGCCTCCTTGTAAAAAACGGTTATTTTAGCTCTAGATTATGCGAATTCTTTTTCTCTATAGTTAATCTCTGTTATGATAAGATAGAAGTATGTAAGAAGGAAATAAGATCCAATAGATGGGGTCTGTTATATAAAGAAGTATAAAGGAGTGGGTGTTAAATGGAAGAAGCATTAAAAGATAATATTATGGGTGCATTAGAGCTTGTAATCGACCCAGAATTAGGTGTGGATATTGTTAATCTTGGTCTAGTATATGACCTTGACTTGAATGAATCAGGGGTGCTCACAGTAACGATGACACTTACAGCAATGGGATGTCCGCTTGCAGGAGTAATTGTTGATCAAGTTAAAGCAGCATTGACAGACATACCTGAAGTAAAGGAAACTGAAGTAAACATTGTCTGGACGCCAGCATGGACGAAAGACAGAATGTCAAGATATGCAAAAATCGCATTAGGCGTGCAATAAGAATGTCGTAAGGGAGAGATGTCTCCCTTATTTTATTATATTTTTTTGGAATATTCGGCGAATATAATAATCCGGAGGTGACTGTCATCAAATGAAGGATTTGCTTAATAGGCCGCTCAGAGATTTGAGAATAAGTGTGATTGACCGTTGTAATTTGCGCTGCAGTTATTGCATGCCTGCAGAAATATTTGGGAAGGATTATGCCTTTCTGCCGCAAGGAGAACTGCTTTCATTCACTGAGCTGGAGCGGTTGGCCAAGACTTTTGTGTCACTTGGTGTGGAGAAAATCCGCCTGACTGGAGGGGAGCCTTTGCTTCGGAAGGATCTCCACTTGTTCATCGAAAAACTCATGCAGATTGACGGACTCAAGGATATTGCTTTAACGACAAATGGAATTTTTTTGCCGCGGCATGCTAAAGCACTTAAAGAGGCGGGCTTACAACGTGTTAATATCAGCCTAGACAGTTTGAATGATGAGCTGTTTGGGAGTATTAATGGCAGAAATGTTGGTACCAATCCTGTTAAAAAGGGGATTGAAGCAGCTAAAGGAGCCGGGCTTGGAGTTAAGATCAATATGGTCGTCAAAAAGGGACTGAATGAGTCAGAAATTATTCCGATGGCGAAGTTTTGCCGAGAAGAGGAGATTGAGCTGCGTTTCATTGAATATATGGATGTTGGCAGCACGAATGGCTGGAAATGGGATCAAGTTGTTTCAAAAAAGGAAATCATAGATATATTAAAAACAGAGTTTGAATTAATAGAAGCAGAGCCTGATTATTATGGGGAAGTGGCAAAAAAGTATTTATATAAAGGAAGCAGTACATATGTCGGATTCATTACTTCTGTGACAGAATCTTTTTGTTCAAGCTGCACAAGATCACGGATATCAGCAGACGGAAAATTATATACTTGCCTGTTTAATGGTAATGGTCATGACTTAAAATCCTTCATAAGAAACGGCGCTGCAGATGAGGAACTGCTGAATTATATTAAAAGTATATGGCAAGCAAGAGCAGACAGATATTCTGATTTGCGAACAGCTGAGGCAAAGGGAAGCAACAGTAAGATAGAAATGTCCTATATTGGCGGTTAGAGAAGAGGGAAATGAGATGGTGGAAAGAAGAACTCCGATAGCGGTGGAGGAAGCAGTAAAGAAAGTAATGGATTGTAAGCTGGCGGGGAAAACGGAATATGTTTCGATCTTTGACAGCAGTGACCGATTTCTGGCAGAAGACATAAAGGCCGACCACGATATTCCAAGGTTTGATAGAAGCGCATATGATGGATATGCATTTCTATCAAAGGCTAGTGCTTGCTGTACAGAGGAAAATCCACTCATCTTGGAAGTAATCGACGAAATTGGTGCAGGGTATGTATGCAAAAAAAACATCGGCAAGAACGAGGCTGTCAGAATCATGACAGGAGCAATGCTGCCTAAGGATTGTGATGCTGTTGTCATGCTGGAGGATGTGGCTGAATCTTCAGTTGACGGCAAACCGTATATTACTGTTACTAAGCAAGTGCAAATGGGGGAAAACATCTCTTTTAAAGGGGAGGATGTACAAGAGGGCGAAGTCCTTGTACAAAAAGGAACGAAAATTAACCCTGGTATTGTTGCTCTGTTGGCAACATTCGGCTATGAGCAAGTACCTGTTGCGAAAAAACCAAAAATCGGCGTTTTCGCAACAGGAAGTGAACTGCTTGAGGTTAATGAACCTTTAGAGGAGGGCAAAATCAGGAACAGCAATGCTTATATGGTAATGGCACAAATTAAGCAGGCTGGAGCTGAAGCTGTATATTTTGGGAAGCTTGCAGATATATTGGAAGATAGCTATGAAGCTATTAAAGAGAGCTTAAATGCTGTCGATATTCTAGTAACAACGGGAGGCGTTTCTGTCGGTGATTTTGATCTGCTGCCCGTTATTTATCAGAAATTAGGAGCAGAAGTGCTTTTTAACAAGATTGCCATGCGCCCAGGCAGTGTGACTACAGTGGCAAGTCTTGATGGCAAGCTTCTGTTTGGCCTTTCTGGAAATCCATCTGCATGTTTCGTCGGCTTTGAGCTTTTTGCCCGGCCAATTGTCAGAACGATGCTGTTTGCAGAAAAACCGCATTTGCCAACTGCGACTGCCATACTGACAGCGGATTTCCTGACTTCCAATGCGTTCACAAGATTTATTAGAAGCAGAACCTTCCTGGATGAAGATGTATTATATACTGGACCAAGCGGGACAGATAAGTCCAATATTGTCAGCAGCCTTAGCCATGCTAATGCGTTGACTGTCCTGCCAGGAGGACAAACTGGCTACAAGGCCGGAGATCGTGTGCAAGTGATAATGTTAGAAGGAAATGTTAATTGATAAATAACGTTAAAACACCTGTTCTTTTTAAGAATAGGTGTTTTTCTTTTTTTATGTAAAAAGAAAGGGCAAGACAACACCATGGCACATATCATTAGTAAAGAAAATAGAAAATTAATTCTTTTTTGAAAAACGGTTGATTTTATAATGCTAAGTTTTTATAATAAGAGAATCGAATATTAATATTTATAAATAAAAATGATTAAATATACAGAGTTTCCTGTAGAAGGAGGAAATGATGAAAGCTGCAATTATCGGCACAACTGGATATGGCGGAGCTGAATTGATGAGGGTTTTAGCTAATCACCCTGAATTTTCTATTCACTCTGTCCATACAACAAGGGATGAAGTCCCTGTATGGAATGAATATCCCCATTTATATGGCATCGTTGAAAATAAATTAGAAAAAGTAGATTTCTCTCTTATTGCAGAGAATTGTGATGTTGTCTTTTTTGCTACGCCGTCTGGTGTATCAAGCAAACTTATTAGTGATTTTGCAGATAAACCAATCAAGATCGTTGATTTATCTGGTGACATGCGTCTTCGAAATTTAGATGATTATCAGAACTGGTATAAAAAACAGCCGGCTTCTAGTGAAGTGGTCAGCAAGTTTGTCTATGGTTTGTCTGAGTGGAATAAAGAAAAAATCGCAAAGGCAGATTGGTTATCTAATCCGGGTTGTTATCCGACTGCAACATTGCTTGGGTTAGCACCTGTTATTAAAGAAAATCTTGTTAAGCCGGACAGCATCATAATTGATGCGAAATCAGGAATCTCTGGTGCAGGCAGGACACCGTCTAGGGGGACTATGCTTGCAGAAATGAATGAAAATTTAAAAATATATAAAGTGAATGAACATCAGCATATTCCTGAAATAGAGCAGCAGCTGACAGACTGGAATGACTCTATCCGTCCTGTTACTTTTTCGACACATTTGCTTCCTGTAAACAGAGGAATTATGGCGACTATTTATGCTTCTCTAAAGGAAGAAAATACAGGAGAGCAAATACATGAACTGTTTATGGAGGCATATAAAGACAAACCTTTCGTGCGGGTGAGGCCAATAGGTAATTATCCTTCCATTAAAGAGGTTAATGGTTCCAACTATTGCGATATCGGCATTCATCTTGATGAAAGAACTAAAAGACTAACTATTATATCAGTAATTGACAATTTAATGAAAGGCGCTGCAGGGCAAGCAGTACAAAACGCGAACATTATGTTCGGCTTGGATGAATGTACGGGCTTGAATTTTGTGCCGATGTATCCATAAGGAGGAGTATTTATGCAGGTTGTATCAAATGGAGAGCAAACCTCTCAAATAAAAGAACTAGTGAATGGCAGCATTGTCACACCAGCTGGTTTTAAAGCGGCAGGTTTGCACGCTGGGCTGCGTTACAATAAAAAAGATTTGGGAGCGATTGTGAGCGAAGTACCTGCAAGCTGTGCAGCAGTTTACACAATGAGTCATTTCCAAGCAGCGCCGCTAAAGGTGACACAGGAGTCTATTAAATCAGAAAAGCTCATTCAAGCAGTTGTTGTTAACAGCGCCTGTGCAAATGCCTGTACTGGTGAAAAAGGCTTAATTGATGCTTATAAAATGCGCGAATTGCTGGCAAATCATCTCGGAACAAAACAAGAGTATGTAGCTGTTTCCTCAACGGGTGTTATAGGCGAATACTTGAAGATGGATAAAATCGAAGCAGGAATCAGTCAGCTTATCTTTGGAAATACACAAGAGGATGCAGACAGTTTCCAAGAGGCTATTTTAACAACAGATTTAGTCATGAAAAAATGCTGCTTTACAGCTGAAATTGGTGGCAAGACAGTTACTATCGGCGGAGCTGCCAAAGGATCTGGCATGATTCATCCTAATATGGCGACAATGCTTGGCTTCCTGACAACAGATGCGAATATATCTTCAGATGTGCTGCAGACAGCATTAAGTACAGTGATTCCAACATCCTTTAATCAAATCACTGTTGATGGAGATACATCCACAAACGATACAGTGCTTGTAATGGCAAACGGATGTGCAAAAAATGAAGAGCTTACTTTAGACCACCCTGATTATCCTGTATTTGTTGACTTGTTATCTGCTTCATGTGAAAGTCTTGCAAAGCAAATTGCCAAAGATGGCGAGGGTGCTACGAAATTAATCGAAGTAAATGTGAAGGGCTGTAAGACAGAGGAAGAAGCAAGAGTTATTTCTAAACAGATTGTCGGTTCCAACCTCGTGAAAACAGCGATGTATGGATCTGATGCAAACTGGGGCAGAATCATTACAGCTATCGGCCAAACGAAAACGGATGTAAACCCAGCTTCTGTAGATATTGCAATCGGACCGATTACTATGCTGAAGAACAGTGAGCCGCAAAGCTTTTCGGAAGAAGAAGCAATTGACTATTTGAGCAAGGACTATATTCAAGTTCATGTTGATTTGCATAATGGCGACAAACAAGGAACAGCATGGGGATGCGACCTGTCCTATGATTATGTCAAAATCAATGCAAGCTATCGAACATAGGAGTGTGCACGTGATGAAGACAATACTTATTAAATGTGGAGGAAGCGTCATTGATCAGCTTTCCGAAGGATTCTTCACCAGCATAAAAAAACTGCAACAAGATGGCTTTCACATTATATTTGTCCACGGCGGCGGCCCTGACATCAATGAAATGCTTGATTTATTATCTGTAAAAGCCGAATTTCATAATGGGCTGCGAAAAACAACAAAAGAGGCCCTTGCAGTTGTGGAGATGGTCCTTTCTGGAAAAACCAACAGGAAACTGGTCGATTTATTAAGGAAGAATAATCTTTATGCAGTCGGCTTAAACGGAACGGATGACAACTGTCTTACAGCAAGTATTATCGATGAAGAAAATCTTGGGTTTGTTGGCAATGTGGAGGAAGTAAACAATAAGCTAATCTTAAGACTGTTAGAAGAAGGCTATATTCCAGTTGTGACTCCCCTTGGAATTACAGCAGAAGGCATTAAGCTGAACATTAATGCAGATTATGCTGCTTCAGCTGTTGCTAAAAGCTTAAAGGTTGAGCAATGTCTTTTTGTAACAGACGTAGACGGCATTATCATTGATGGAGATATTGCCAGTTTAATAGGAAAAGAAGAAGTGCTGCAGTATATTGAACAAGGGCAGATTACAGGAGGTATGGTCCCGAAAGTTACTTCCGCGTTAGCTGCTATTGACAGTGGCTTAAACAGTGCCATGATCGTATCAGGAAAAAAAGAATTTTATGCAGATGAGAGATGGAACGGAACAAAAATTGTAGCGAAAGCGGAGGTTATGTAAATGAGTCATTTATTTCCTACTTATTCTAAATGGGAAATTGAGCCAGCATCAGCTAAAGGAAGCTATATGTACAGTACAGAAGGTAAGAAATATTTGGATCTTACTGCAGGTATCGGTGTTTGCAATCTCGGCCATTGCCATGAAGAGGTAAAGGCAGCAGTTGAAGCACAACTGGAAAAATTCTGGCATGTTTCTAATCTTTTCCCGGTAGAAATACAGGAAAAAGCAGCCGAAGCATTGGCGAAAGCAAGTTCAATGGATGCAGTATTCTTTGCCAACAGTGGTGCAGAAGCAAATGAAGCAGCAATCAAGCTTGCAAGAAAAGCTACCGGCAAAACAAAAATTATCACATTTGAGCAGTCCTTCCACGGCAGAACCTTTGCAGCAATGTCGGCAACAGGGCAAGAGAAAATTAAGCATGGCTTTGGTCCAATGCTTGAAACGTTCGTATATGTGCCATTTAACGATATAGATGCATTAAAAGCTGTGCTGACAGATGAAGTTGCGGCAGTCATGCTTGAGATTGTTCAAGGTGAAGGCGGCATTCATGTAGCTAGTCAAGAATTTCTGCAAGAAGCAGAAGCGCTAGCAAAAAGCAAAGGTGCATTGTTAATCATAGATGAGATTCAAACAGGAATCGGCAGAACAGGAAAACCATTTGCATTTCAGCATTTTTCCTTAAATCCCGATATCATCACATCGGCTAAAGGGTTAGCAAATGGCCTTCCAGTCGGAGCAATTGCAGCGAAACAAGAATTAGTAGAATTTTTTGGACCTGGAAGTCATGGCACTACATTTGGAGGCAATCCTCTGGCAATGGCAGCAGCGACAAAAACAATGGAGATTATTTTTGAAGAAAGCTTTCTGCAAGAAGTAGAGCAAAAAAGCGAATTTCTTATTAGCCTGTTAACAGAAAATCTGAAGGAAAATACAGCGGTAAAGGATATCCGCGGATTAGGTTTGATGATAGGAATTGAACTTGAAGTACCTGTAGCCAATGTGCTTAGTGACTTAAGAGAATCGGGCTTGATTGTTCTGAATGCAGGAGAAAAGGTAATACGACTTTTACCAAGCTTGAATATAACTACAGAACAGTTAAAGGAAGCAGTAGAAATATTAGCAAGCAAACTAAAAATTTACAGCAATATTGCAATTTAAGATGTATTTTTTTGCAGTGTGATGTATAATTATAAGAAATTTAAAATAAATATACAAGACTTATAGAGGTGTGCTAAAGATGGAAGGATACTTGCATTTAAGCAATGGAGCGAAATATAAAGGAAAATTCGTTACAAACGCAATGGAAGAAATTTGTGGAGAAATCGTCTTCTTTACAGGAATGACAGGATATCAGGAGGTTTTAACAGATCCTTCTTATAAAGATCAAATCATCGTCTTTACGTATCCGCTTATAGGAAACTATGGCATTAACAAAGAAGATTTTGAGAGTAAAAAGCCGCATGTTAAAGGTGTAATCGTTTATGAAGCAAACAAGCAGGCTTATCATTATCAGTCACAACATTCACTTGCTGAATATTTGGAAAAATGGGATATTCCTTTGCTGAGCCATGTTGATACAAGATCAATCGTGAAGAACATCCGTACGGAAGGCTCCATGCCTGCCATTCTTTCAGGAAACGGGGAAGTTGATAAAGCAGGCTTCTCATTAATAAAGGATTCGAAGGTACCGAAAGTGTCAGAAAAGGCACAGCAAACATACAGCGAAGGCGACTACCATATCGTGCTGGTCGATTTCGGCAAAAAGGAAAGCATGCTCGATGCCCTTGTGGAGAGAGGCTGTAAGGTAACCGTCGTACCTTATGACACAGCATTTGAAGCAGTTAAGAAACTGCAGCCAGATGGAATTTTGTTGTCAAACGGACCTGGAGATCCCAAAGAGCTAACGAGTGTATTGCCGACTATAAAACAGTTAATTCAAGCTTATCCTACATTAGGAATTTGCCTTGGTCACCAGCTGGCAGCATTAGCTCTTGGCGGTGACACAACAAAGCTGTCATTCGGACACAGAGGGGCAAATCATCCTGTTTATGATAAGCGAAATAACAAAGTGATTATGTCCTCACAAAACCACAGCTATGTGGTGGAAGAAGGCAGTCTAGCAAACACTGGCTGTGAGGCAAGATTCTTTAACTTGCATGATAATTCTGTCGAAGGTATGACACATAATGTGTATCCTTTGCAGACAGTGCAGTTCCATCCGGAAGCAAATCCTGGACCTTCAGAGGGCCATTATATATTTGATGAATTTATAGAAAATGTTAAAGCAAACAATGGGAGAGTTTTTGCATATGCCTAAAGACAACAGTATTAAAAAAATATTAGTAATTGGTTCAGGCCCTATTGTTATTGGGCAAGCGGCAGAGTTTGATTATGCTGGCACACAAGCATGCATGGCATTAAAGGAGGAGGGCTACCAGGTCATCCTTGTCAATAATAATCCAGCGACCATCATGACAGATCAAACCTTTGCAGATTCGATTTATTTCGAACCGCTTACTCCAGATGTATTGGAAATGATTATTGCAAAGGAACAGCCTGATGGCTTGCTTGCAACATTAGGCGGGCAAACAGGTTTAAATCTTGCCTTCCAATTAAGTGAACAAGGAATCCTTGAAAAATACGATGTTAAGCTGTTAGGAAGCTCGATCGAATCCATTAAAAAGGGAGAGGATCGTGAAGCATTCCGCCAGCTCATGTATGAATTGAATGAACCAGTTCCAGAAAGCAAAATCGTTCATTTAGTAGAAGAAGCAATTGAGTTTGCGGAAGAAATTGGATTCCCCATTATCGTACGCCCTGCTTACACTTTAGGAGGAACAGGCGGCGGAATTGCTGACGATATGGAGGAGTTTAAAAGACTTGTCAGCGGCGGTCTTAAAGAAAGTGCCATCGGCCAATGTCTAGTGGAAAGAAGCATTGCTGGCTTTAAGGAAGTCGAATATGAGGTAATGCGTGACAGCATGAATACATGTATCACGATTTGTAATATGGAAAATATTGACCCAGTCGGTATCCATACAGGTGACAGTATCGTTGTTGCCCCTTCACAGACATTGACGGATGTAGAATACCAAATGCTTCGCTCTGCTTCTATTAAAATTATTTCTGCCTTAGGAATTATCGGCGGCTGCAATATTCAGTTTGCTCTTGATCCGAACAGCAAGAAATATTATTTGATCGAAGTCAATCCACGGGTCAGCAGATCGTCAGCACTTGCTTCAAAGGCGACAGGGTACCCGATTGCCAGAATGGCAGCGAAATTGGCGGTTGGTTATACACTTAATGAAATCGTGAACCCAGTTACAGGAGATACGTTTGCGAGCTTTGAACCAGCTCTTGATTATGCAGTTGTTAAATTTCCAAAATGGCCATTTGATAAGTTCCCAAGTGTTACTAGAAAGCTGGGAACACAGATGAAGGCAACTGGAGAAGTAATGGGAATTGACCGCAATATTGAAAGAGCGCTGTTAAAAGCAATTCGATCTTTGGAAATTAAAGGGAATGATTTGACTGTTCCCGGAATAGCTGCTGCAAGTACAGATGAATTGTATGCAAAGGCTAAAGATCAAACAGATGAAAGATTTTTTGTGTTGTTAGAATTGCTCCGCAGAGGAGAAACGATGGAAGCAATCCATCACTTAACGAAAATCGATTTGTTCTTCCTACAGATTTTCCATGGGCTTGTAAAGATGGAGAAGGCTATTCTGTCCACTTCTCTTGAAGAAGCAGGAGAAGAAGCATTGCAGTTATGGAAAGAAAAAGGATTCAGCGATGCATTCCTTGCAGCAGCATGGCAGTGTACAGAACAGGATGTGCGCAACAAACGCAAAGCTCTCGGTATATTGCCTGTGTATAAAATGGTTGATACATGTGCAGCAGAATTTGAAGCAAAAACGAACTACTACTATTCCACTTATTATGGAGAGAACGAGCAGACAGAAAGCAGCAAGCGTAAAGTGCTTGTTATCGGCAGCGGTCCGATTCGCATCGGTCAAGGGATTGAATTTGATTACTGCTCTGTTCATGGTGTATTTGCTTTAAAGCAGGAAAATATCGAAACCATCATCATCAATAATAATCCAGAAACGGTGAGCACAGACTTTGCGACAGCAGACAGATTGTATTTTGAACCACTGACAATCGAAGATATTATGAATGTCGTAGATTCAGAGGGAATTAAAGAAGCAATCGTTCAGCTTGGCGGACAGACTGCCATAAATGTGGCAAAAGGATTAGAAGAATACGGTGTGAAAATTCTCGGCACAGACAGCAAAACAATTGATGTTTTAGAAGACAGAGATCTGTTTTATCAAATGCTTGATGAAGAAAGCATTCCTCATATCGAAGGAGATATTGCCTTTGACGAAGCAGGCTTGCTAACTGCTGTGAATAAATTGACTTACCCTGTCCTCATTAGACCTTCCTATGTTATCGGTGGAAAAGGGATGGAAAGAATCAATAATGACGATGATTTGAATGCTTATCTGCAAACAGACATTCCTTATCCAGTCCTTGTTGATCAATTCCTAGAGGCGTATGAAGCAGAATTGGATTTGGCAGCAGATGGAGAAAACATATGTGTTCCAGCAATCATGGAGCATATCGAAAAGACAGGTGTCCATTCTGGTGACAGTCTTTCGATGCTACCGGCCCAAACTCTGACAGAGTCTGTACAAGACAAAATGCTGACATATGCGAAAAAGATTGTCGGCAATACAAAATACAAAGGTCTTATGAACATTCAATATATTATTGATGGCGAGAAGGTATATGTATTAGAAGTAAATCCACGTGCAAGCAGAACCGTTCCAATTGTCAGCAAGGTGACAGGTGTCCCATTAGTTCAAATTGCGACAAAAATATTGCTCGGGAAATATAATTTGTCAGAAGAAGAGAAAACCTTCAAGAATGATCTCGACTTTGTCTGCATTAAATACCCAGTTTATTCAAATTATGCTCTCAAAGGACTTGATTCCAAAGTCGGTCCGGAAATGAGATCTACTGGGGAAGGAATTGCTCTTGCAGATTCAATAGCAGAAGGCTTGAAAAAGGTATTCCATCCGACATTGAAAAAAGTCGAGAATAAACAAATTATCATAAAATCTGACAACTTCGACATTGCTATAAAGCAAAAGGCAGAGGCAGTTGGATTAACAGTAAAAACAGCAGAGGAAGCTGGACCGCTGTTGGCTGAAGACCAAACAGTCGCGTTTTATAACCCAGAAAATGGAGCAGATGACAAGCTTCTCCGTGAAACAGCAACAAGAAATCGTCTAATTACATTTACACAACAGGAAAGCTTAGAGGCATTCATTGAGTCCTTTAAAGCAGACTCTATTTCTGTCCAATCTATTAATGAATGGCATAATAAATCGAAAAAGGGTGTGAGCACCGTATGATATTAACGTCACTAACAGACTTGAAGGGCAAAGACTTACTCACATTGGCTGAATACTCTTCAGAGACAATTGTCGAGCTTGTTAATAAAGCGAAGGAATTGAAAGAAGCACATTTAAATGGAGAAATAATCACACCATTAAAAGGAAAAACGCTGGGAATGATTTTTGAAAAGTCCTCAACAAGAACAAGAGTTTCCTTTGAAACTGGAATGTTTCAGCTCGGGGGGCAGGCCCTTTTCTTAAGCTCCCGCGACTTGCAAATTGGAAGAGGAGAACCTATTTCTGATACGGCAAAGGTTTTATCTCAATATGTGGATGCGATTATGATTAGAACATTTGCACATGAAACGGTCGAAGAATTGGCAGAACATGCTACAATCCCTGTCATTAATGGATTAACAGATCTTCATCATCCATGCCAAGCGCTGGCTGATTTGCTGACTATTCTTGAGGTGAAGGGGACTCTGCAAGGGCTGAAGCTAGCTTATATTGGCGATGGAAATAATGTCGCACATTCGCTCATGATTGCTTGCGCAAAAGTTGGAATAGATATCGCTGTAGCAACACCAGCAAATTATGAGCCGAACGAGGAAATTGTTGCTTTAGCAAAAAGCTTTGCAAAGATAAGCGGGAGCGCCGTTTCCATTGTCCAAGATCCAGTGGAAGCAGTGAAAGATGCAGATGCTATCTATGCAGACGTTTGGACCAGCATGGGTCAAGAAGAAGAAAACGAACAAAGACTAAAGGATTTCCAAGGTTTCCAAGTTAATAAAGAGCTCGTCGCACATGCTAAAGCTGATTACATGTTCCTTCACTGCCTGCCTGCACACAGGGAAGAGGAAGTAACAGCTGAAATCATTGACGGACCGAACTCGTACGTATTTCAAGAAGCAGGGAACAGAATGCATGCCCAAAAAGCATTGCTTGTTGAATTATTGAGTTAAGTTTCTAAAGCCTATTTCGATAGGCTTTTTTCTTTATGCTTATTATCTCCACTAAACTAATAATAAATTAGCGTTAATGAAGTTAATAATTTCCGTTATTAGCTTGGAAAAACGGGAAATAATAATAATGCAGTTCATGGAAGACACTGTGGATCTTTAAAGCTTAGGAGGGTTTATATGGGACAAAATAGACAGTTTCGACCAGGGCAGAAAGCCCCGAATAACGGTGTATATATAGAAATCGGTGAAACAGGAAGTAATGTCAATAATCCCCAAAAACTGAAATTGAAAGCTGGAGATCGTTTCCCAGAAACATCGAACCATAACCGCCTTTGGTCATACCAAAGAAGGCCGTAACTAAGCTGGGTTTAATGAATAAAAAATGGCCATCCGATCATTCGGATGGCTTTACATATGGAGAAGAAATACTATAATAAAAGTAAAGGTCAAATATGGTCAAAAGAGGTGCTTTTTTATGAATCCTGAGATGATGACGGAAAGAGTGCAACAAGCTTTTAGTGATGCCCAAGCATTCGCCCTTAAACAGAACCATCAAGAAATAGATGATATTCATCTATTTCTGGCAATTTTAGAGCGTCCCGATAATTTGCTGGATTCTGTATTGCAAAAACTGGATAAAGACACAGAGTTGGTACGGCAGGAGCTTTTGAAGGAAATTGATAAGAAGCCTAAGGTTACACTTAGCGGTAATCAGTCTAGTTCCATTTATATAACCAATACACTACAGCAAGTCCTGCATGAAGCAGAAAAAGAGCAGGAAAAATGGAGTGATGATTATCTTTCAGTCGAGCATATACTGCTCGCTGTCTTTGCTGTCGGAAACTCGGCAGTGCGCAGTCTATTTGATAAAATCGGCATAAACAGCCAACAGGTCAGAATAAAAATTAAAGATATAAGGGGGAGCCAAAGAGTGACTAGTAAAAACCCAGAAGCATCTTATGAGGCCCTTTCCAAATACGGCAGGGATCTTGTAGCAGATGTGAAAGAAGGAAAAGTGGACCCTGTCATTGGCAGAGATAATGAAATTAGGCATGTTATTAGAATTTTATCGAGAAAAACAAAGAATAATCCAGTATTAATCGGAGAGCCTGGCGTCGGCAAAACGGCGATTGTCGAGGGTCTTGCTCAGCGAATTGTCAGAAAGGACGTACCTGAAGGACTGAAAGATAAGACTATTTTCTCGTTAGATATGGGTGCCCTTATCGCTGGAGCAAAATTCAGGGGAGAGTTCGAGGAGCGGCTTAAAGCGGTCCTGCAAGAAGTGAAAAATAGTGAAGGCAGAATCATACTGTTTATTGATGAGCTTCATACAATTGTCGGCGCAGGAAAAACAGATGGAGCAATGGATGCGGGAAACATGCTTAAGCCGATGCTTGCAAGAGGTGAGCTTCATTGCATCGGGGCGACAACCTTAGATGAACATCGACAATATATCGAAAAAGATCCAGCATTAGAGCGAAGATTTCAGCAGGTTTTAGTTGCTGAGCCGACGGTAGAGGATACAGTATCTATTATTAGAGGTCTGAAGGAAAGATTTGAAATACACCATGGTGTTTCTATTCAAGATAGAGCAATTATCGCTGCAGCAACCTTATCAGACCGCTATATAACAGACAGATTCCTTCCGGATAAAGCAATTGATTTAATAGATGAAGCTTGTGCGATGATTAGGACAGAGATAGATTCTATGCCAATTGAAATCGATGAGCTGACAAGAAAAATCATGCAGCTAGAGATTGAAGAAGCTGCCTTAAAAGGGGAAGAAGACCCGCTAAGTAAGGAAAGGCTGCTTGTGATAAACAAGGAAGTCTCCAATTTGCGTGAAAAGGCAAATGCACTTCAGGCTAAATGGCAGCTTGAAAAAGAAGGTCTGTTAAATGTTCAGGCGAAAAAAGAAGAATTAGAAAGAAAACGCAGAGAATTGGAAGAAGCAGAAAATAATTATGACTTAAATAAAGCAGCCGAACTCAGACACGGCAGCATCCCTGCATTAGAGAAAGAATTAGAGCAGCTTGAAAATAAGACCAGCACAAAAAAAGGAGAAAGGCTGCTTAGGGAAGAAGTAACAGAGCAGGAGATATCTGCAATTGTAGCGAGATGGACTGGAATTCCTGTTACTAAGCTTATGGAGAAGGAGAGAGAGAAGCTTCTTCGTCTTGAAAGCATCCTGCATGAAAGAGTGGTAGGGCAAGCCGAGGCTGTTAAGCTTGTCAGTGATGCTGTATTAAGAGCACGAGCAGGCATCAAAGATCCAAATAGGCCGATTGGTTCGTTTTTGTTCCTAGGACCGACAGGTGTCGGCAAAACCGAGCTAGCGAAAGCGTTGGCCTCCAGTTTGTTTGACAGTGAAGAACAAATCATTCGGATTGATATGTCGGAATATATGGAAAAACATGCTGTTTCCCGTTTAATTGGAGCACCTCCAGGGTACGTTGGATACGAAGAAGGCGGACAGCTAACCGAGGCAATCAGAAGAAAGCCTTATAGTGTCGTATTGCTGGATGAAGTGGAAAAAGCCCACCCAGAGGTTTTCAACATCCTGCTCCAAGTGCTTGATGATGGAAGAATCACCGATTCACAAGGAAGGGTAGTTGATTTTAAGAATACGGTCATTATCATGACCTCTAATATTGGCTCCCATCTTCTGCTCGAGGGCAAAGATTCCGATTCCATTCCTGAGCACATCAGAGATGGTGTCATGAATCAATTAAAAGGACATTTTCGCCCTGAATTCTTGAATCGGATTGATGAAATTATTTTATTTAAGCCATTGGCATTAAAGGAAATAAAAGAAATTGTCTTAAAGCTTATCAGTCAATTGCAAAGCAGACTTTCTGACCAGCATATCAGCATAAGCATGACAGACCGTGCCGGTGAATATATTGCAGTAAATGGCTTCGACCCTGTATTTGGAGCAAGGCCGCTCAGACGTTTCCTGCAAAGAACGGTTGAAACAGCATTGGCAAGAGAAATAATCGCAGAGAAGGTCAAGGAAAACGATCACGTTGAAATTGACGCTGCAGAGGATGGCATCTTCCTTACAAGAAAATAAAATAAAAAAGGGTGAAAGCAGCTGCTTTCACCCGATAATTAAGCTAGAGATTAATGCGAACCTTCCTCATGACTCGGTTCATCATTTGGCAATACAGCAGCCAAAAGGAAAATGACAACAGAAAAGACAACTGTTAACACTACTCCCATAGAGAAGCTGTAAGTTATTCCGTTCATAGAACTAATAACATATGTAAGCATTTGCGCTAATAGGAATGTCCAAAAAATCGTTACGATATACCGCATACAATCACCTCACACTTATTTTTAAGGTCTGTTCTAATAGTATCATACAGGGCCAAAATAATAAATCATATATAATCTCCTTTTTTTCTTAAATAACATAAAAAAATCATTTATCGCTTCTGTCATACTTAAAACATGAAATACTTGGGCAAACTCCCTTACATTTTGCTGAAATGGTCATACATTAGTAAAAGGAAAACCTAAAAAGGAGTTTTGAGAGATGGAGAACCGGAACTTCCAACTGGATACCGAATGGAATATGATACATTATCCAACACAGCAGCCTAACGGTTTCGGTATCTTAATTATTGGTGACGACAGACATTTTGTAGATGCAAAGAATAGCTTTTGGGTACAGAATGAAGGGAAGAAATCAATTATTGATTCATTGCGAAATAAAGGATACACCATTTTTTATTCTAATCTCTATGGAAAGAACTGGGGAAGCGAAAGATCATTAATGCTTGCTAAAAGACTGTATGAGCATATGATTCGCTCAGAAATCCTCAACCCGAAAATACATTTAATTGCAGAAGGAATGGGAGCATTGGTTGCGATAAAGCTGATGATGGAAATGAAGGAAAATATCCGTTCAGTCGTCTTGTTCAACCCTATTCTGTCTTTAAGTGAACATCTTGAGAAAGAAAAGGAGCATAAATTTTTCTTTAAAAAGCTTTGTAATGAAATAGCAGCTGCCTATGATAAAAATGCTAAAGTTATCCCTGACTTTATAAAAGAAATAAAAGAAAATCATCTAGAAGAGACAGACACCCCTGCGAAAATCATCCATATACTTCATAACGGCAAATCCTATTACCAATCCCAGCTGCTGAAGGAAAGAATTAGAAAATGGGATCAAGAAGAGCTGCCCATCTTCGTATCCTATGTTTTGCCAGAAAAAAGGAGTGCAATCCCCGGGCAAATTATCCGCTTTTTTGGACAGTATGAAAAAACCCTCTAGCTGTCCCTTTTTTTACGTTAGAGAGGCTGAAGCGATTAGTTTCAGCTTCTTTTATTCTAAGATAGCAGCCCTTTGATGATAATCATGATTGCTCTTATCTCTGCATAAGATACACTAACCTGACTTCAAGGAGGCTTCTTTAGATGGAGAATGCAGTAATTGTCGGTACATACCAATTTATCGGCTTTCACCTTTGCCGCTCTTTATTGGAAGATGGAGAAACTGTTTATGGAGTATCTTATCCAAATCTGCAACTGGAAGATTCCGAAGATAAGCAGCTAGAAATAGGAAGGAATGCCAATTACGAAGAAATAGGCTGGGAAGAGAAATTTAAGGGAAACAGCGGCAAGATTATTTATGATTGTTATGACATACTAAACAGCGATAAAATAATCAGCCAAATAAAAAATGATTTGCATATAGAAAGCAATATTCAGGATTTGACAGATAGAAAGCATGAATTAATCTTTCTAGGTAATGTGCTGGATTTCACTCGGCATGAAGAAGAACTCTTTCCAATGCTGAAAAGTATTGGTATTCCTTTCAGGTTTATCTATTATCCGACCGTGTATGGACCATGGCAGCCAAAAGAGTTTTTATTTGTTCAATTATTAGAAGACTGTAATGATATAGAATTAAGCGAGCTGGAGTATAAGGAAGATGCTATTTTTATAGATGATGCAGCAGCTGCAACGAAAAAGCTGATGATGGAAACAAGCACAGCCTGTCTTTTCTTGACGAGCGGCATCAAAAATCATTGGATGCACGGTAAAAAAGCAATAAAAGAGTTTCCGGTAAAAATTCCGCGCTATCAGATTCCTTCCTGCTTACAGTCGTATACAGTTGATAATAAAAACAATATTGCAGATAACTTGGAAATGCAAAGAAGACATATTAAGATGTATAAGTGGTAGTGTAGTAGTTTATATGAAAAATTGCGTGAAAGAAAGGCGTTCAAATGAAAAAAATGAAGCTAATGCTGTCCCTTTTCATCCTGCTGAGCACCTTTTTTCTTGCCTCCTGCGGACAAGCCGAAAAAAAGGGGCAATTGAAAAGTGTAGGATTGCTTGTGACTGGAACGGTTACAGACCAAGTCTGGGGCACGAAAGGATATAAGGGGCTGTTAAATATACAATCACATTATAATGTGGATGTTTATTATAAGGAGTATATCGATTCCCTTGCCCTTGCAGAAAGAGCGATCGAGGAATTCGATCAAAAAGGGGTAAATCTCATCTTTGGGCATGGCAGTGAGTTTGCGGATTATTTTAATATTTTGTCTGAAAAATATCCTGACATCCATTTTATCAGCTTTAATGGCAGCGCTAAAAATGATAATACAACTAGCGCCTCGTTTGAAGGCTATGCGATGGGCTTTTTCGGAGGAATGGTCGCAGGCCATATGACAAAGACCAATACAATCTCTGTTATTGGAGCCTTTGACTGGCAGCCTGAGATACAAGGATTTATAGACGGAGCTAAGTATGAGAATAAAAATGTGGAGGTTCTGACTGATTTTGTACAGGGGTGGGATAATCGTGAACAGGCACTGAAGCTGCTCGATTCGGCGATTGCCAAAGATGCTGATATTATTTATCCTGCAGGTGACGGATTTAATATCGATATCATCGAACAAGTAAAGGCGAAGGGCCTTTATGCAATTGGTTATGTTTCTGAACAATCTGATCTTGGCAGAATGACTGTTTTAACAAGCACCGTGCAAAATGTATCAAAAATGTTTGATATACTTGCTGGCAAATTTAACGAAGGCAAGCTCGTATCAGGCGATATATCTTACGGAATGAAGGAAAATGTCATCACATTAGGAAAGTTCAGCCCTAATATTGATGCGGCATTTATCCAAAAAATCAATAAGGAAATGAAGCAATATAAAGAGACAGGCAAATTTCCTAATAACCAATGATAAAAAGCTTGCATTTTGCTCTTTGTGGAGGAGGAGATGCAAGCTTTTTCTCTCCAGCAGGAGCTGCACTAAAGGTTAGTCCATCCATTTTTTTAACATTGGCTTAACTTTGTTAATCAGCGGCTTTAGCTCATTAGCAGAACTCATAAATAGCTCAATATTACTAAAAACTAAGTTCATATCTATTTCGTCCAAAAAGTTCATCACTTTGTTATTATCTTCTGGTTGCTGCGAATCCTCCTCGCGCTGTCTGCCATGCTGACCTAAAATCCAGGAATCTCCTTTCGTTCTTTCCCTTCTTTCCCTTCTTTCATATAAAGCATCATCATGCTGTTTTTTACGATAAACCTTTCTGCCAAGCATGAAGTCATAATAGTAATCTTCCTCTGCTTTCACGCTGTCATCCTGTTCATCGACGGCATTTTGAATATCCTCATCCAACGCAGTTCCCCCCTTTATTCCAGGCAATATTAGTTCTTTATGTTTATCTTATGAATAAATTTAAGAAGTTGTTTAGACAGGCGCTTATAAAGTGAAAAAAAGTTGCATACTATATGAGAAATTTGATAAAATTAGTACCAAGTCATAATAATTGATAATAATATATAGAATACGATTGCGTCGAAAAATGCCTTTCATTTTTCAATTTACAAGCAAATAAAGTATAATCGGACATATTAAAGGAGCTGACAGCTTTGAGTACAGGAATTATTGGCCTTGGCCGTGCATTGCCTGAAAGAATCTTGACAAATTTTGATTTGGAAAAAATGGTGGACACGAATGATGAATGGATTCGTACACGTACAGGCATTGAGGAGAGAAGAATTGCAGATGATAATACAAATACATCTGACATAGCATATGAAGCTGCAAAAAAGGCAATTGAGAATGCTAACATCAGCCCTGAGGATATTGACATGATTGTTGTGGCAACAGTCACACCAGATCAGCCGTTTCCGACAGTTGCCTGCATGCTTCAAGAACGCCTTGGCTGTATTAAAGCTGCAGCAATGGATTTAAGTGCAGCATGCGCAGGTTTTATGTATGGAATGGTTACAGCTAAACAGTTCATCGATAATGGAGCTTATAAATACGTTCTTGTTGTTGGTGTGGAAAAGCTGTCAAAAATCACGAATTGGGATGACCGCAATACAGCTGTGCTCTTTGGCGATGGCGGCGGAGCTGTCGTATTGGGAGAGGTTTCAGAAGGACGAGGAATTCTTTCCTTTGAGCTAGGTGCAGACGGCTCTGGCGGTAAGCATCTTTTCCAAGATGAAGAAGACTTTATCCAAATGAACGGCAGAGAAGTATTTAAATTTGCTGTTCGTCAAATGGGTGAAAGCAGTGAAAATGTATTGGTAAAAGCAGGCCTTTCTAAAGAGGATGTTGACTTGCTGATTCCGCATCAAGCGAATATTCGCATTATGGAAGCATCCAGACAGCGTTTGAATCTTCCTGAAGAGAAGATGTCAAAAACAGTTCATAAGTATGGAAATACAAGTGCAGCTTCGATTCCAATCTCACTTGTGGAAGAGTATGAGGCAGGCAAGCTTAAGGACGATGACGTCATCGTTATGGTAGGCTTCGGCGGCGGCTTGACATGGGGCGCAATCGCTCTGCGCTGGGGCAGATAATTAAAAAATTTTAACACTTAGAGTGTATGAATAAATCAAAGGAGATTACAATCATGAGTAATAGAAGAGTAGTCGTTACAGGTATTGGTGCAGTAACGCCGGTTGGTAATGATGCTGAAAAAACATGGGAAAATATCGTGAATGGAGTTTCTGGCATTGGGCCGCTTACGAGAATAAATGCAGATGAATATCCTGCAAAAGTAGCAGCACAAATCAATGACTTTAACGCAGAAGATTTCATGGATAAGAAGGATGCAAGAAAGATGGATCGCTTTACTCAATATGCTCTTGCTGCTTCTTTAATGGCTGTGAAGGATGCAGACTTGCAAATTACCGAAGAAAACTCAGCACGCATTGGTGTTTGGATCGGTTCAGGAATCGGCGGTATGGAAACATTCGAAAATCAATACGAAATTTTCCAAAAGAGAGGCTATAAACGTGTTAGTCCGTTCTTCGTGCCAATGCTTATTCCAGACATGGCAACAGGACAGGTTTCTATCACGCTTGGTGCAAGAGGGGTTAACTCATGTACAGTAACTGCTTGTGCAACAGGAACAAACTCAATCGGCGATGCCTTCAAAGTTATTCAGCGCGGTGATGCTGATGCAATGATTACAGGCGGAGCAGAAGCGCCAATTACAAAAATGTCAGTTGCAGGTTTCTGTGCGAACACAGCACTTTCCACAAACCCAGACCCAAAAACAGCGAGCAGACCGTTTGATGCAAACCGTGACGGATTTGTTATCGGTGAGGGTGCAGGTATTCTAGTGCTGGAAGAATTAGAGTATGCACTTGCAAGAGGAGCAAAAATCTACGCAGAAATCGTTGGTTACGGCTCAACTGGTGATGCATATCATATCACTTCTCCAGCTCCTGGCGGAGAAGGCGGTGCACGTGCGATGAAAATGGCAATCAATGATGCAGGCTTACAGCCAGAAGAAGTATCATACTTGAATGCACATGGAACAAGCACAGCATATAACGATAAGTTTGAGACAATGGCTATTAAAGAAGTCTTCGGAGACTATGCTTATAAATTGCCAGTCAGCTCAACTAAATCAATGACAGGACACTTGTTAGGGGCTGCAGGCGGAGTTGAAGCGATCTTCAGCATTCTTTCCATTAAAGACAGCGTAATTCCTCCAACAATCAACTATGAAACACCAGATGCTGATTGTGATTTAGACTATGTAGTAAACAAGCATAGAAAACAAGAAGTTAACGTGGCAATGAGCAACTCATTAGGCTTTGGTGGACATAACGCAACAATTATCTTTAAGAAATATCAATAATAATAAACCAGGCTAGCCTTTAATAGGTTAGCCTGTTTTTAATTTACGTTAATAATAATTATTATAAATTAAAATTGACTATAATTAAAAAATGTATATAATTAAATATAGAGTATAAAAAGTTTTTGCGGATAATAACAATTATGAAAATCTTTATTTCTAGAACTAAGTAAGCGCTTGCTTAAGAAGTTAGCACTTTTCTCATTATGACAGACTGATTATCAATTTAACATCGCTTGTTTAGCAAAGGAGGATAATATGTTAAGTATCGAAAAAGCAATACAGGCATTAAAGGAGAAAAATATTCGCTTAACACCTCAAAGACATGAACTAATAAATATTCTTTCCAAAGGAAATAAACATTGGACAGTAGAGGAGTTATATCAGCTGTTAAATGAGTCCATGCCATCTGTAAGTATTACAACAGTTTATAATAATATAAAGTTATTTTGTGAGATAGGTTTAGTAAAAGAAATTCAGTTTGGAGAATCATTAAGCAAGTATGAATGGAAACAAGAAGACCACTATCATATCGTCTGCAGTAAATGTGGAGAAATGGTAGATGTATGGTACCCAGCTTTAAAGGAGGTAGAAGTATTTGCCCAATCCATATCGAAATTCAACATTAGCTCCCATAACCTCCAGTTCTACGGGACATGCAGCAGCTGTGAACAGAAATAAACAATCTGGGCAGCAGGTTTGTCCTGTATGTAAACAGCCAATCCAAAGATTAAAGCATTCCATCCTTTGCGGCTGCGGATTCAAAATGATCGTAGATAAACGAAAAAAAAGCATTTGAATTAAAACTCTGCACAAAAGATGTGCAGAGTTTTTGTTTTCATTAACTGGTCTTATGAATGAACACCATATGATTTGTCAGAACATAAACTATAACGTTATATTCTCAGTCTGTAGAGGGAAAGGGGGAAATGATTTGGGGTAGTGAACACAAGAGAGTGGCTCGATGAAAAATTTTATAAACCAGTTGCGATTTGCAGTGAGCTTAAAGGCGCCTTCGAAGGAGAGCCGTCAAGACAGGTATATCAGCATCTTGCCAATTTTGGGATGTATAAGCCTTCAAGAAAAACAAAAGAAATATATGATTCACTTGTTAAAGAAGATGTATGGGCGAAGTGTGAACGAATTTACTTAAAATACAAAAGCTTATGGAAAGGTCCTGATATTCCTATTTATATTTTTCCTTTTAATCAATCTTCCAGAAGAAGTGACAAGAAATCAGGGCTGTCATTTCCTGATATGCTATTCCTCTTTATTGGAGATATAGAAGATGAAAAAGAGCTGGAAGCCTTAATAATTCATGAATATCATCATGTTTGCCGAATACACTATCAAAAAAAGGATGTCGATGAATACACCCTTCTGGACTCAATAATTATGGAAGGGCTGGCAGAGCATGCTGTTAAAAACCACTGTGGAGAGAAGTATAATGCAGATTGGTGCCGTAAATATAAAGAGGATGAATTAGAGGGCTTCTGGGAAAAGCATCTGCAAGAGAATTTGGATATTAATAAAAGCGAATATTTGCATGATGCTTTGCTGTTTGGTCTAGGAAGCTTTCCAGATATGCTGGGCTACTGCTACGGATTTTATATGATTACTAAATTTAAAAAACAAAAAAGTTTTTCTGAAAAAGCATATTTTGTTTTGAAAAGCGAAGAATTTTTAAAGTAAATACAGCATAAAAATAGAGAGAAACCTTTATACTATAGGGTTTCTCTTTTTCTACACAATTTAGACTTATGCTAATATTTAAAAAAATATTGCAATTCAAATAAATCTGTAATAGTATTTTAACAAATAGATTTTAATGTAATAAAAGTCACAATATGTCAGAGGTGTAAAATGAACGGTAATGCTTCCACATCAAATGATAGTTATTTGCTGGAGGTTAAAAACTTAGAAACCTCCTTCTCTATCGACGGAAAGCTGTATAACGCTGTCGATAATGTATCCTTCCAAGTGAAGCCGCGCCAAATTGTCGGAATTGTTGGAGAATCTGGGTGTGGGAAATCAGTCCTTAGCCTGTCTATTATGAAGCTTCTTCCTAAAGGAGCAGGAGTTATCCGCTCAGGTGAAATTATCTTTGATGGAGTCCATCTTGAAACAATGGGAGATAAAGAGATAAACAGTATTAGAGGCAGTGACATTTCCATGATATTTCAAGAACCAATGACCTCATTAAACCCTGTTTTCACAATAGGCTTTCAATTAATGGAGGTATTGTTAAATCACCACGATATCACCAAGAAACAAGCAAGACAAAAGAGTATCGAATTGTTGAAAAGCGTAGGTATATCAAGGCCGGAAAAACTGGTAGATGAATATCCGCATCAGCTTTCAGGCGGGATGCGCCAAAGGGTGATGATTGCGATTGCCATCGCCTGCCAGCCGAAGCTTTTGATTGCTGACGAGCCAACAACCGCACTTGACGTAACTGTTCAAGCTCAAATCCTTGATCTCATGAAAGAAATTCAAGCAGAGAACGATATGTCTGTCATTCTAATCACCCATGATTTAGGTGTAGTTGCGGAAATGTGTGATGAAGTAATCGTCATGTATGCAGGCAAAATCGTCGAGAAGACAGACGTTGATACACTGTTCTACGAACCGAAACACCCCTACACAAAACTGCTTTTGGAGGCTATCCCAAAAATGGACGAGGAAGTCGAGCTGTTGAGCTCCATCAGCGGAATAGTTCCATCCTTAAAAAATATGCCCGAAGCCGGCTGCCGATTCGCAGATCGCTGTCCGATGGCAATGCCCGAATGTAAATACATAACACCGATTCTTGCAAGCACTGAAGATGGACATGAAGTTTCCTGCCTTCTCTATGATCAAAGCAAACCGAAGGAAGGAGTGAACGCATAATGACAGCAGAAACTATTAAGGATAAAGATATTTTATTGGAAGTTAAAAATCTTAAAACCTATTTTCCAATAAAATCCGGTTTTTTTGGCAAAACAGTAGACCATGTAAAAGCAGTAGATGGAATTACCTTTGATATAAAACAGGGAGAAACGTTTGGACTCGTAGGAGAATCAGGCTGTGGAAAATCTACAACAGGAAGAACAATACTTCGATTTTTAAGTCCCTATGCAGGAGATATATTCTTTGGAGATAAAGATATTACAAAATTAAGAGGAAAACAGCTTCGTGATATTAGGAAAGATTTGCAAATGGTGTTCCAAGATCCTTATGCCTCGCTTAACCCTATGCAAATGGTTGGGGATATCATTGCAGAACCTATAAATAATTACTTTAGAAATAAACCGAAGGAAGAAACACAAGCAGAAGTAATGGATTTATTGAATAAAGTCGGCTTGCCAACGGATGCTTATTACAAATATGCACATGAGTTTTCTGGAGGACAAAGACAAAGAATAGGCATCGCCAGAGCACTGGCCCTGAAGCCTAAATTAATTATCGCAGATGAGCCGGTTTCTGCATTGGACGTGTCCGTACAGTCCCAGGTTCTTAATCTGCTAAAGCAATTACAAAAAGAATTTGATTTAACTTTTTTATTTATCGCTCATGATTTAAGTGTAGTAAAACATATGAGCGATCAAATTGGAGTCATGTATTTAGGGAATTTAGTGGAGGTTGCCAATAAAGAAGGCATGTACGAAGAGCCATTACATCCCTATACGAAAGCCTTAATCTCAGCTATACCGGAACCTGACCCTAGAAAGAAAAAGAAAAGAATTATATTAGATGGAGATGTTCCTAGTCCTATAAATCCGCCGACAGGCTGCCCGTTTCATCCGAGATGTCCTGCAGCAATGTCAGAATGCAGCAAAGTAAAGCCTGTATTAAAGGAGGTGAAACCATTACATAAAGTAGCTTGCCATCTATATTAAAAAAGCTTTAAGGGGGAGAAACACAATGAAAAAGAAATGGCTGACACTAACTGCTTTAATGTTAATTCTATCTGCCTTTTTGGCTGCTTGCAGTGGTAATGGAGAGAAAACATCAACGAGCGATGGCTCAAGTTCAACAGGAGAACCACAGGATGGAGGAACGCTGGTTTATTCACTAGATTCCGCTCCAGAGGGTTTGTTTAACTGGTCGTTTTACGGTAATGCAACAGATGCGGAAGTTCTTGATTTCTTTGATGAAAGCTTAATCAGCTATGATGAGAACCTTAAACCGCAACCAAATATTGCTTCTTGGAAAACAGAGGATAACAAAGTTTATACATTTACCTTTAAAGAGGGAGTTAAATGGCATAATGGCGAAGAGCTTACTGTTAATGACTGGGTTTTTGCTTTAGAAACAATTGCAAATAAAGATTATGATGGACCACGATATACAAGTGTGCAAACAATTGAGGGAGCTCCTGCCTATCATGACGGCTCTGCGGACAGCATTTCAGGAATCAAAGTAATTGATGATTACAACATCGAGATTACGTTTGATAAAGCAAGAGTAAACAACTTAGAAAACGTGTGGACATATGCAATGCCAGCGAAGGAGTTTGAAGGAATTGCTGTTAAAGACATGGCAAGTTCAGAGCAAGTAAGAACAAAACCTGTTGGGTTAGGACCGTTTAAAGTGAAAAATATTGTTCCAGGCGAATCAGTTGAATTTGAAAGATTTGATGACTATTTCAATGGCAAGCCTCACTTGGATGGTATTGTCCTGAAAGTAATCGATCCTTCTTTAACAATTGGTGAATTGCAAAATAATACTTTAGATATGACAGCATTCCATCCGAGCATTAAGGCGGATATCGAGGCATTGGATAATGTGAATATTGAACAATATCCAGGGTTGTCTTACTACTATATTGGCTTTAGATTAGGAACTTGGGATGGCAGCAAAAACGTGATGAATGATCCTAAATATCAAGATTTAAAACTTCGTCAAGCAATGTATTATGCGATGAATAGAGATGAATGGAATGAAGCATTCTTCTATGGCGTAGGAAAGACCGTTAATACACCAGTTCCATCAAATCACTGGATTTCAGCAGACAACAGTGAATTGGAGCAATATAAATATGATCCGGAAAAAGCAAAGTCCTTGCTTGATGAAGCTGGATATAAAGATGTAGATGGCGATGGTTTCAGAGAAGATCCAAATGGAGAGCCTTTCACAGTTAAGTTTTCTCATTACGCAACAAATAACCCAACATTTGAAACTCGTGCGCAAGCAATTGTTCAGTATTGGGAAGAGGTTGGTTTAAAAACAGAACTTAGTATGACAGATGTTAACCTATACTATGATCAAATTGAAAAAGCTGATAAGTCCATTGAAGTATTCTTTGGCGGCTGGTCTACTGGAACAGACCCTGATCCATCAGGATTGTGGAGATCAGATGCTCTATGGAATTACTCAAGATGGGTAAGTGAAAAGAGCGATAAATTATTGGATGACGCTTTAGACGTTAGCATTGTCGGTACTGACCAAGAGAAGCGTAAAGAGCTTTATGTGGAATGGCAGAAGCAATTTATGGAAGAATTACCGGCACTTCCAGTTGCAGAGCTAGATGAAATAATGGCGCTTAATAAGCGTGTTCAAGGTGTAACATTTGATGTTTCTGGCATGAACAGACCGAACGAATGGTGGATTCAGCAATAACTAGAATAATAGATTTTAACATAAGGAGAAGAGAGTTACATGTTGAAATATACATTGCGAAGAATATTAGGCATGATACCAATGTTGCTCCTTACTTCTGTTGTGGTATTCTCCCTGGCGAAATTAATGCCAGGGGATTCCCTCAGTGGAGAAATTGATCCTAATAACACAGACCCTCAGTACATAGCTGAAATGAGAGAAAAACTCGGATACAATGATCCAGAATATGTTCAATATTTTCGCTGGGTAACAGATTTTATTAAAGGTGATTTTGGTATATCAACCCGCTATAAAATAGATGTAGCCGATCTCATTACTGAACGGCTCCCTAATACAATTTTCTTGGGAATCACTGCTCTAATTATTACGTATATCCTTGCCTTTACTTTCGGGATGATTTCTGGAAGAAAACCTTATACAATTCGGGACAACCTGATTGCAGGTATAAACTATATAGGTCTGGCAATTCCTTCGTTTGTAGCTGGAGTCATTACTATATATATTTTTGCATTTAAGTTAAACTGGTTCCCTTCGAACGGTTCTGTAGGAATTGGTCTGATGAAAGGATCGTTTGAATATTACATCAGTAAGCTGCATCATGTTTTCTTGCCGGCAATTGTCCTTGGTGCATTAGCAACAGCGAGCTATACACAATTTCTTAGAAATGACATCATTGAAAACAGCAGGAAGGATTTTGTGAGAACAGCTAGAGCCAAAGGAACGCATGAAAATAAGATTTATAATGTGCATATATTACGGAATTCAATGATACCACTAGTTACCTTTTTAGGATTTGATATCGCTGCATTAATAGGCGGTGCTGTAATAACCGAAACAATTTTCACTTATCCTGGTATTGGTCAATTAATGATCCAATCGGTAGGAACAAGAGATTATCCTGTTTTGTTAACATTATTAATGCTATTTTCGTTTTTAACATTGTTGGGCAACCTCATAGCTGATATTTTATATGGCGTTGTAGATCCAAGGATAAGGGTAAGTTAGGAGGAAAGGGAAATGGAAGTAATTACTCCGAAAAATAATAATAACTTAAGCGTAGACATTAAAACGAAAAGCCTTTCTCCATGGGCATTAGCCAGAAGTAAATTCATCAAGAATAAGATTGCAATGGTAAGCCTGCTATTCCTTATCCTTGTAACAATTCTTTCTTTTTTAGCTCCGTATATCACAACAATTGACATAACTAAGGTAAATATAGGGCAAATGTCTTTGGAGCCTTCAGGTGACCATTGGCTTGGTACTGATAAAAGCGGAAGAGATGTGTTTACTCGCTTATTATATGGAGGAAGGATTTCCTTGCTTGTAGGCATATGCTGTACTGTAGCTGTCGTTTTCTTAGGCACATTAGTCGGTTCGATTGCTGGTTATTATGGTGGCAGAATTGATAGTTTGTTAATGCGTTTTACTGATTTTATCATGGTTTTTCCGTTTTTAGTGTTTGTCATCGTGCTCAATGCCATTCTTCAAGGTATTGTTTCAGGCTTATGGGTATTAATCATTGTGATAAGTCTGTTGAGCTGGGGTGGAGTAGCAAGGATTGTGCGCAGTAAAATTCTCTCTGAGAAGGAAAACGAATATATATTAGCTGCCATTTCCATTGGCGGTAAACCGAGTAAAGTCATTATTAAGCATTTGCTGCCGAATGTAATGTCTACCATTATTGTGCAGGCTTCTATCCTATTTGCAAGCATGATTGTTGTAGAATCAGGTTTAAGCTATTTAGGGTTTGGTGTACCTCAAGAGGTGCCAAGCTGGGGAAATATGCTGTCTTCTGCAAATGAACCAGATGTGCTCCAAAATAAACCGTGGATTTGGCTACCGCCAGCCATTATGATTACATTGACTATCCTATCCATTAACTTCATAGGCGAAGGCCTAAAAGATGCCTTCAACCCAAAATCCAAACGTTAATGATTAACAGGTTTACTGTACAATTAGAAAAGGCTATAGATATAAAGGTAATAAGTCTTTCTTACATAGAAAGGCTTTTTTGCTTTTTAAATCTATGGAGAGTTTGTACATATATAAGAGAAATGTATCATAATAATAAACATACTATGAATGGGCGAGTGCAAAGATTACATGCTTTCTAGAAAAGAAACTTATAAGAACAATGACAAAACAGGAATAAATTTACTGCTCGATGCCCATACTGATTGACAAACAGTTGTTGAAGCGAGGGATAATAATATGCAATATCTTCATGATGTTTGGGTTAATTGGTTTGAAGGAGAAGAAAACGGTTATAATGTTTGCCATTTCCACGAATGGAGAAAAGAAGATGGGGTGGAGCTGCTTGATCAGGTGCCGCTCGTAAAGATTGATTCGGTGTTGTTTAACTACATAGAAAATGATTTAGCAGAGCTTCCGAGGCAGCTGCTTGAAGAAATTTACCAAAAAGCTTATCTTCGAAAAAACCATGAAAGAATCCAATTGGATTATTGCTTTGTTGTTTCAGATGGAATAGGGATTTTGGTTGTTGATACACTTGGTTATTCCATTCCGATTAGAAAAAGCAGGATGATACCTAGGCAGGAACAGCTGGCATATGAGTTACTTGAAAGCCAAGAGACTATAAACTACAACTTTCAAACAGACAACGAAGAAAATAAGGAGTTTCATATCCTGTCGCCTGAGCCGCAAATGATGTACGGGCTGACTAGAAAAGAGCGTCAGCTTAAGCAATTGTTGTTCATGGCACTCGATCAGCTGCATTCCTCTGAAAATGTTGCAGAAGTGAGATATTGGTATACAGAATGGAGCCCAGAGAAGTATTTTGATATTCAAAGCCTTGAATTTGAGGATGCTTGGAGTGAGCTGTTTGACTGCACGAAATTTGGCTGGTCGCCAAAGCATGAGACGTTTTGTGAAAACATCATAAAAGGACAGCCCTTTTTTGAGAAGCTTTGGGAATTAGAACATGGACCAAAGGTAAATTAAATAACTGCTTTCTTCTATTATAAGACATAAAAACAGGCTGATAGCTATCTATCAGCCTGTTTTTATTATCTGCGCTTGCGGCCTAAGCCCATAGCGTTTTCCATTTTTTTAACCATTTTGTTTGCTGCTTTATTCGCTTTTTCCGCACCTAAATCTAAAATCTCGTCAAGCTCAGGGGAGTTCATTAATTCATTGTATTTCTCTTGAATTGGACGAAGTGTATCAACAACTACTTCTGCAAGATCTGCTTTAAAGTCGCCGTAGCCTTTGCCTTCATACATTTCCTCCAAGCTTGCAATTGATTTCCCTGAAAGAATAGAGTAAATAGACAACAGGTTGGAAACTCCCGGTTTATTTTCAATATCAAACTTCACGATGCCTTCTGAATCTGTAACAGCACTCTTGATCTTTTTGACAATGGCTGACGGCTCATCTAATAGAGTGATTGTTGCCTTTTTATTAGGATCAGATTTGCTCATTTTTTTCGTCGGTTCTTGCAGTGACATGATTCTTGCGCCGACTTTAGGGATACGAACTTCTGGTATTGTCAGAATGTCGTTATATTTCTTGTTGAATCTTTCAGCAAGATCTCGTGTCAGCTCTAAATGCTGCTTTTGGTCTTCTCCGACTGGAACTAAATCTGTGCTGTACAGCAGAATGTCTGTTGCCATCAATGGCGGGTATGTGAGAAGTGCTGCAGAGACACCTTCTTTGCCAGCTGATTTATCTTTAAATTGCGTCATGCGCTCTAATTCCCCTATATAGGAAATACATTGCATCATCCAAGCACCTTGAGCATGGGCAGGCACTTCTGATTGGATGAATAATGTAGCCTTTTCAGGGTTAATACCGACAGCAAGATACAATGCAGCAAGGCTGCGGATATTGTTTCTTAATACAAGGCGGTCTTGCGGAACTGTGATCGCATGCTGATCAACAATGCAGAAATAGCAGTTATAATCATCCTGTAGCTCCACAAACTGACTTAGTGCGCCAATATAATTTCCTAAAGTAATTGTTCCGCTCGGCTGGATGCCGGAAAAGATTGTTTTCATTTGTTTTTCCTCCATTTGCTGTTTGTACTATATAAAGGTTGGACATAGAAACGTCTTTTTAAGCCTGCAAGGAATTTTTTGCACAAAAAAAGACCACACGTCCCTATACGAACATAGGGACGAATGGTCCGCGGTGCCACCCTAATTGCTTAAAACAAGCCACTTTATCCTTGGTAACGAAAGGAAGTCGCTGAAATGTAATATGCAAGAAGTAGCAGTTCTATTTCAGTGCTCAAAAGTCCATTCCTTATAACTGGCTGTTTGTTTTCACCAGACACAAACTCTCTTTTAAACCATTATATAAGTACTACTCTTTATCAAAGCATAAATGTATTAACTATATATGTATAAATTAAACTAAAAACAAGGAAAAATCAAGGGAAGGCAAGGGATATTTTACGCTTAGAGGCCTAATTGATTCAATGAAGATAAAGAAGGGATAACTTTATCAGGAAAATGTTAGGAAATTTTAATTTTCTAGCTACAAAGTATATCAGAATATTATTCACAGAAAAATCTATAAATTAAATTAATTTAGATTATTCTTAATTCTACAAAATTCTACAAATTTCTTGCAATCTAATAGGTCGATATATATAATTGGTTTTACGAGTGGAAATTAAAAGTGATATTTCAGACTATTTGAAACAATTGGATACTAAAGTTTATTTCCTAATTCATTATTATACTAGCCTAATTGTTTAGTAGTGACGAAGGTTACATAAAGGATTGTTTACTATTGCTGAATAGCGAATAAGTGGGCTTGAATTTACAGACTATTTAGGAAATATAAGTTTATGTATTCTTGCGTTTTATATGGGAAAGATAATTTTTGGAAACTCCACTTGTGGACAAAATATATAAGGGGGTAAAACAATGAAAAAGAGAATGCTTGTACTTCTATCATTAGTACTTGCACTTAGTGCATTCCTTGCAGCTTGTGGCAACGGCGACAGCGGTAGCTCAGAAGAGGCAAAACAAGATTTGCGTCTTAACATCAGATCAGAGCCATTCTCACTAAACCCTGGTTTAGCGAATGATTCTACATCAAGCAACGTATTGCTTCAAACTTTTGAAGGTTTAACTCGTATTGATAAAGACGGTGAGCCTGAGGAAGCAATGGCTGAAGACATTCAAGTTTCAGACGACCAATTAACTTATACTTTCAAAATTAAAGAAGATGCTAACTGGTCAAACGGTGATCCTGTAACTGCTGAAGACTTTGTGTATGCTTGGAAATGGGCTCTTGACCCAGCTAACCAATCACAATATGCTTACCAGCTTTACTATGTAAAAGGTGCTGAAGAAGCTAACACTGGTAAAGGTAAGCTAGATGATGTTGGAGTTAAAGCAATCGACGAGAAAACGCTTGAAGTTACTCTAAACAACCCAACTCCATACTTCACTCAATTAACTGCTTTTTACACTTACTTCCCTGTAAACAGCACAATTGCTAAAGAAAATCCAGACTGGTATAAAGATGCTGGAGATGATTATGTATCAAACGGACCATTCAAAATGACTGAATGGAACCACAGCGAATCCATTAAGCTAGAGAAAAACGAAACTTATTGGGATGCTGACACAGTTAAGCTAGCAACAGTTGAATATTCTATGATCGATGATGCTGGAACTTCTCGCAGCATGTACGAAAACGATGAGTTAGACTGGAATGGTCTTCCATTCGATACTGTTTCAACAGATGCTATTAAAGCACTTAAAGACAGCGGCGAGTTGAAAACTCAAGCAACTGCTGGTACTTACTGGTACAAATTCAATACGGAAGTTGAACCTTTGAACAACGTTCATATCCGTAAAGCATTGACATATGCAATTGATCGTCAATCAATTGTAGACCAAATTACACAAGGTGGACAAATTCCAGCAATGGCAGCTGTTCCTCCAACAATGTTCCCTGAGAACGAAGAAGGCTACTTCAAAGACAATGATATCGAAGCTGCAAAAGCAGAACTTCAAAAAGGTCTTGATGAGCTAGGCTTGAAAGATGCTTCAGAACTTCCAACTATCACTTTATCTTACAACACAGATGAAGCACATGCGAAAATTGCTCAAGCAATTCAAGATATGTGGAAAAATAACCTTGGAATTGATGTAACATTAGGAAACGAAGAGTGGGCTGTTTACATTGATAAACTTCACTCTGGGGATTACCAAATCGGACGTATGGGCTGGTTAGGTGACTTCAATGATGCAATCAACTTCCTTGAGCTATACCGCGATAAAGAGGGCGGTAACAACGATACAAACTGGGAAAATGCAGAATTTAAACAATTGTTGATCGATTCTCAAAAGGAAACTGATGCAGCAAAACGTCAACAAATGCTTAAAGATGCTGAAGCAATTCTAATGGACGAGCTTCCAATCGCACCGATTTACTTCTATACAAATGTTTGGGTACAAAAAGACAACCTGAAAGATGTAGTAATTTCTGGTCTTGGTGATGCTCAATTGAAATGGGCTTATTTCGAATAATATAAGTCAAAAGTAAAAAGGTATATGAAGCTTTTGCTTCATATACCTTCCTTTCTAATTAGAGGTGATTAGAAAATATTGGAGGTTTAAATCATGATAAAGTACTTGACAAGACGTCTGCTGTTTATGTTACTTTCTTTACTGCTTATTGTAACAGCAACGTTTTTCTTCATGAGGTTGGCACCAGGTAACCCTTTTACATCAGAGAAACAGCTGCCACCGGCAATTGAAGCTAACTTAAATGAACATTATGGACTAAACGACCCTTGGTATGTCCAATATGGGGAGTATTTACTTCGCATTGTACAATGGGATTTCGGCCCATCATTCAAATATAAGAGCCAAACAGTTAATGACTTAATCAATGAAGGATTCCCTGTTTCCTTAGTTCTGGGAATGGAAGCAATCTTTATTGCATTAGCAGTTGGTGTATTACTTGGTATTATTGCTGCATTGAAGCATAACAAATGGCAGGATTATACAGCAATGATTATAGCAGTACTCGGAATATCTGTTCCTTCCTTTATTATGGCCGCATTTTTACAATATGTATTCGCGATGAAATTAGGCTGGTTCCCGGTTGCAAGATGGGGAACATTCTCACAAAGCGTCTTGCCTGCCATCGCATTAGCAGCAGGGCCAACGGCGTTCATTGCCCGACTTACAAGATCATCTATGCTTGAAGTGTTGAGCAATGATTATATTAAAACGGCAAAAGCAAAAGGCTTGAGCCAAACTACTATTACAGTAAAACACGCTATCCGTAACGCTATTCTTCCAGTAGTATCCTATATGGGACCACTATCTGCAGGGATTGTAACAGGAAGCTTTGTCATTGAGAAAATATTCGGCATACCAGGTCTTGGATCACATTTCGTCAAGAGCATCGGTAACCGTGATTATACAGTAATTATGGGTGTAACAGTTTTCTATAGTATTATCCTATTAGTATCTGTTCTTCTTGTCGACATATTATATGGACTAATCGATCCACGCATTAAATTAGCTGGCGGGAAGAAAGGAGAATAAGCATGCAGCAAATTTCAAAAGATAAATTCAAAGTTGTCGGTAACAGCAGCGCTGAAGCAGAAACGATTTCCAGACCGAGTCTGTCCTTCTGGAAAGACGTTTTTATGCGTTTCAGAAAGAACAAGCTTGCTATGTTCGGCCTTGTGCTGTTAATTATTTTAATTGTTATGGCGTTTTTGGGACCTTTTCTTACACAATATGATTATCGTGAAAACGACTTAATGAAAGCAAACCAGCCTCCAAGTGCAGAGCATTACTTCGGTACAGATGATCTTGGACGTGATATGTTCGCTCGTATTTGGTATGGTGCGAAAATCTCTCTATTCATCGGGATTGCAGCTGCTATCATTGACTTAGTAATTGGTGTAATCTGGGGGGGAATCTCTGGGTATAAAGGCGGCCGTGTCGATGAAGTAATGATGAGGATTGCAGACGTACTTTACGGAATTCCTTACTTGCTTCTAGTTATCTTATTAATGGTAGTTTTAGGTCAAGGATTAGGAACAATGATCCTGGCAATGAGTATTACCGGTTGGATTAACATGGCACGTATTACACGTGGACAAGTGCTTTCATTGAAAAACCAAGAGTATATTTTGGCTTCAAGAACTTTAGGTGCAGGCTTAACAAGAATCATGGGCAAACACTTGATTCCAAATGCAATGGGACCTATTCTTGTAACATTAACTTTGACTATCCCAAATGCTATCTTTACAGAAGCATTCTTGAGCTATTTAGGATTAGGTTTAACACCTCCTTTAGCAAGTTGGGGAACAATGGCTAATGATGGTATCGCAGCGATGAGCTACTACCCATGGCGTGTATTCTTCCCAGCATTGTTTATCTGTTTAACAATCTTTGCATTTAATGTAATCGGCGACGGCATACGTGATGCACTAGATCCAAGACTACGTAAGTAAGGAGTGAGCAAAATGGAAAAATTGTTAGAAGTAAAAGATTTAAAAGTCTCATTCCATACGTATGGAGGAGAAGTTCAAGCAGTACGCGGTGTTTCTTTTGATTTATATAAAGGAGAAACATTGGCTATCGTCGGTGAATCAGGATCAGGAAAAAGTGTAACATCCCAAACATTGATGAAGCTGATTCCAATGCCACCTGGTCAAATTAAAGGCGGACAAATCCTGTTTAAGGGTCAAGATATTGTTCCAAAAACAGAAAAAGAAATGCAAGCTATCCGCGGTAAGGATATCAGCATGATCTTCCAAGATCCAATGACATCATTGAACCCAACGATGAGAATCGGAACACAAATCATGGAAGTAATTATTAAGCATCAGGATATTTCGAAGGAAAAGGCAAAAGAAAGAGCAATTGAATTGCTGAAGCTTGTTGGAATACCAATGCCAGAAAAAAGGGTTAATCAATACCCTCATGAATTTTCAGGCGGTATGAGACAGCGTGCAATGATTGCTATCGCTCTTGCTGCAAGACCATCCTTGCTTATTGCCGATGAGCCTACAACTGCATTGGATGTTACAATTCAGGCACAAATCCTTGATTTAATGAAGGAATTGCAAAACAAAATGGATACAAGCATCATCTTTATCACTCATGATCTCGGTGTTGTTGCGAATGTTGCAGATCGTGTTGCTGTTATGTATGCTGGTGAAATCGTTGAAATGGGCACAGTAGATGAAATATTCTATGATCCAAGACACCCATATACTTGGGGATTGCTTGCGTCTATGCCTAGCTTGGATAATGATGGAGAAACGGAGCTTGCTGCCATTCCAGGAACACCACCTGATTTGACAAACCCTCCTGTAGGTGACGCGTTTGCACCGAGAAATCCGAATGCCCTTGCAATCGATTATGAGCAAGAGCCGCCAATGTATCAGGTTTCAGAAACGCATTTCGTGAAATCTTGGCTGCTGCATCCAGATGCTCCAGCTGTTGAACCGCCTGCATCTGTGAAGGAGAAAATCCGTCCTTTATCCACTAACTTTGATAAACCTGTACTAGTGAAGGGGGATTTGTGAAATGGCTGAGAAATTACTTGAAATAAAAGACTTAAAGCAGCATTTCAATGTCGGCAGACCAAATTTGGTAAAAGCCGTAGATGGTGTATCCTTTGATATCTACAGAGGAGAAACATTAGGTTTAGTTGGTGAATCCGGCTGTGGTAAAAGTACGACAGGCCGATCAATTATTCGCCTTTATGAAGCAACAAGTGGACAAGTTCTATTTAATGGAGAAAATGTTCACGGAAAAAAATCAACTGCAGATTTGAAGAAATTCAATCGTAAAATGCAAATGATTTTCCAAGATCCATATGCATCCTTGAACCCTCGTATGACGGTAGCTGATATTATCGCAGAGGGCATTGATATCCATGGATTAGCGAAAACCAAAAAAGAACGCATGGAAAAGGTATATGAGCTGCTGAATACAGTTGGGTTAAACAAAGAGCATGCTAACCGCTATCCGCATGAGTTTTCCGGCGGACAAAGACAGCGTATCGGAATTGCCCGCGCACTTGCTGTAGATCCAGATTTCATCATTGCCGATGAGCCGATCTCTGCACTTGACGTATCAATCCAAGCTCAGGTTGTAAACTTGATGAAAAAGCTGCAAAAAGAAAAAGGCTTAACATACTTGTTTATTGCCCATGACCTTTCAATGGTTAAATATATTAGTGACCGTATTGGCGTTATGTATTTTGGGAAGCTGGTAGAGTTAGCTCCTGCTGATGAGCTGTACAACAATCCTATCCACCCATATACAAAGAGCTTGCTGTCTGCTATTCCGCTTCCAGACCCTGAGACAGAGCGCACTCGTACAAGAACAGCGTATGATCCTGCTGTACATCAGTATAAAGAGGGCGAAGAGCTTAAAATGCGCGAAGTAAAACCAGGACATTTCGTATATTGTTCGGAGGCAGAGTATAATCAATATAAACTGCAATTCAAAAGTTAATTCATAACGATCTCTCGATTTGAGATCGTTATTTTTTTTGCTTTTTTTTCAGTTAATGGAGAATGGCAAGAACATTTAACCATGAATTAATAGAAACAGGCACATAATAAAAGAAAGATTGTGGAGGTGTCGTATGAAATACATTACTTTTTACTTATCTTTTGCATTATGTGCTTTATTGTTAATACCTAACACAACAGGAGCTGAAAAGCCTGATTTGTTATCAGACCAACAAACGGAGAAGCTTCTAAAGGGTTTTCCTGAAGAAGTTTCTGAAAGGAAGAAAACAAGTCTGACATTTCCTTATCCTGACGCAGTCAGAGGCATTTATGTTAGCGGCAGTGCGGCAGGAAACAGCAATCGGTTTAATCAGCTAATTCAGTTTGTGAATCAAACAGATTTGAACGCGATGGTTATTGATTTTAAGGAGGACAGCGGAAAGCTCGTTTATAAGCCAACAAAAGCTTCATCGTTAGCAAACGCAGGTTCTAATAAAGTGAAAAGTATCCCCGCCATGCTAAAAAAATTGGAGAAAGCAGGCATCTATCCAATTGCAAGAATTGTTGTTTTCAAGGACAGTCATCTGGCACAGCAAAAACCAGAGTGGACATTCAGAAATGGCGAAAAGGTTTGGAAAAATGAGCGTAATGAAGCCTTTATTAACCCTTTTGTGAAGGATGTTTGGGACTATAATGTAGCAGCAGCAATAGAGGCAGCACAGCTAGGGTTTCAAGAAGTTCAGTTCGATTATGTCCGTTTTCCTGAAGGTTTTGAAAAAAAAGGCGCTAATTTAAGTTATTCTAAAGGTGATTATGGGAAACTGAATATAAGTGAAGGGCAAAGAAGGGTAAAAGCAGTATCTGACTTTGTTAAATATGCGAAGGAAAAGCTTAAGCCGTATCATGTAAAAGTTTCTGTGGATATATTCGGCTATGCGGCAACACTGGAAGAAGCTCCTGGCATTGGTCAGAACTTCACAGAAATCAGCAAAAATGTTGATGTTATTTCAAGCATGATTTATCCAAGTCATTGGGGTCCTTATTTTGGAATAAAAAAGCCTGACCTTGAACCATACCGCCTTGTAGACGCGTACATGAAAGTAGAGAAGCAAAAGCTGACAACTTTGCGCAATCCACCAATTTCCCGGCCATGGATTCAAGACTTCACTGCTGTTTATTTAGGAAAGGGAAATTATCAGCCTTACGGAAAAAAGCAAGTCGAAGCTCAAATTGACGCTTTATACGCAAATGGAGTGAAAGAGTTCCTTCTCTGGAACGCAGGCTGTAAGTATACAAGCAACGTGAATTACAAACCGGCGGAATCAAAGAAAAGATAGGAGTTTTTCAATATGCATTGGTATGAGAAATTAAATGAGTATTTTCCGATAGAAGAGATGAAATCACAAGAACATATGGAAGCCTTATTAGCAGATTTTCCAGAAATTTATCATAAGGATGAAGGGAAACACCATGTATTGATGTATGTGGAAGTGGAGGATTTTATTTTCATTGATTATCTGTTTGTTTCTGGAGAGTCGAGAGGACAAGGTTTAGGGCATAAACTGTTAGAAAAACTTAAAGAAAAGGGCAAACCGATTATTTTGGAAGTAGAACCAGTTAACTATAAAGATTCAGATACAAAAAAACGCTTGAAGTTTTACAAAAGAGAAGGCTTCCAGCACGCTAAGACAATTGGCTACAGAAGAAGATCTTTAGCAACAAAAGAAGTTAATGTAATGGAAATACTGTACTGGTCACCAACTAATGAATCTGAAGAACTGGTGTATGATGCACTAGTAAGAACATACGAAAAAATCCATACGTATCGTGACAGTGATTTTTATGGACAGTCATACGATCCGGTTGAACAAGCAGTCCAATTTGATGAGGATAAAGAGAAGCGAGATATATTTGACGAAATTTGACTATAATTGAAAACAGATGGAAAGCGTATGTATGTTTCTATCTTATTTTCAATAACTGATTCTTAATTGAGAATTTATAAAAGAGGTTTATGTAATGGGACAAACGGGTACTTACACTAAGAACAGGAAAAATAAAAGAAAAACAAATGCGCCTAAAAAAAATGAAACCTTTTTACATCTCAATCGTCTATAATAGTAAGCAATTTAAATAGCCTGAAATTCTCAAAAATTTACTGAGAAATAAGGAAAAAGGGCGGGTGATCATTGGCGTAAACACTGAAATGGGCTGCATATTAAAAGAAAAAGCAACTCTAAATAAACCTAAACAAATGATATTTAAAAAAACTATACCAAATTACTTATAATTGGTGTATAATAATTAATATAAATTACTTGATTAAATTAATTACAATTTAAGAATATAACATACTCAAGTATTTATTTGAATTAACTAGTGGTCTAAATACATGTCTAAATAAAGGGAGTGTGAATTTGTAAAATGGTAACATTATACACTTCACCAAGTTGTACATCCTGCAGAAAAGCAAAAGCATGGTTAGAGGAACATGAGATTGCTTATAAAGAAAGAAACATCTTTTCAGAGCCGTTATCCATTGAGGAAATCAAAGAGATTCTTCGTATGACTGAAGACGGTACAGATGAGATTATCTCTACAAGAAGCAAAACATTCCAGAAGCTGAATGTTAATCTTGAAACAATGCCTTTACAAAACTTGTTTGAGTTAATTAAGGATAACCCAGGATTACTGCGCCGTCCGATTATACTGGATGAAAAAAGGCTTCAGGTTGGTTATAATGAAGATGAAATACGCCGCTTCCTACCAAGGAAAGTTAGAACATTCCAATTGCGTGAAGCACAGCGTCTAGTGAACTAAATTGATTATTAAATAATAATATATAGGTCTGGCTAGAAAGCTGCTCCGCAATAATTGTGGAACAGTATAGTCAGACCTTTTTTTCTATAGTAGGAAAAGTCCAAGCTCCTTAAAAGGAATTTGGTTTGAAATTAAATTCCTGAGGTAATAATACTAAATATAGCTTGAAGTGAATACGCTTATAAAAAGAATCTCCTTACTTAGGCAAAAACCGTTTAAATAACCGTGAATATAGGCATACATTGGTTTTTGCTGATTTCAGGATATTTTAATTCCATTTAAAGCGGTTTTGTCATAAAATATAAAGTACAAGGTACAATAGCAGTTGACCTTCTATTTTAAAAAATGAAACATGGGATAAAACGAATATCTGTATGGGGGTTTAGTCCCTTCCATTATAGCTTGAAGGGAGTGTTGCAAAATGGAAATTGAACGTATTAATGATCATACAGTTAAGTTTTATATTTCGTATATTGATATAGAAGAACGCGGTTTTAAGCGGGAGGAAATATGGTATAACCGAGAAAGAAGCGAAGAGCTTTTTTGGGAGATGATGGACGAAGTTCATCAAGAGGAAGATTTTATTTTGGATGGGCCGTTATGGATTCAAGTTCAAGCATTGGATAAAGGACTTGAAATACTTGTGACAAGAGCACAGCTGTCAAAAGACGGTCAGAAATTCGAAATCTCCATTCCGGAAGACAAGCTGAAGGATCTGCCATTGGATGACCGCTTTGAAGATTTAATGGATCAGCACTTCACAGTCAAGGATGGAGACGATGACTTTGGGGAAAACCTTGAATTCCTTATCGCTTTTAAGGAATTTGAAGACTTAATTTCCCTCAGCAAACTTCATGGACTGGAAGGAATCGATACAAAACTTTACACATACAAGAACGAATACTTTTTGTATGTACAGTTTCTTGATGAAGAAACGGATGAAGAAGAAGTCGACAATGCGTTGAGCATCCTACTTGAGTATGGACAAGAAACGCAGACAACCATACATGTTGTTGAAGAATACGGCAAAGCAATCATAGAAGACGAAGTATTTATGGAGCTAAGAAAATACTTTCATTAAATAAATAAAGAGCCTGTTTAATGGTAAGGCAAGAAATTCACATTATAAAGTCTATATATAGTCATGGATTATCTATATAGTAGAAATTGTAATGGTGAGTTTCACCTTACAGGAGAACAGGCTTTTTATTTTTCATTTAATTTTTTCTCACATAGGGCGTATACATAATTGCAATGATGGCAGGTGTTTAACATGAATCATACAGCAAGGCTGGGAATATTTTTAGGAGCCGCAGGCATATTCGTGTATGTTTTTAATTTTTTTATTACCGTTAAGGGCGGAATTATTGGACAGCTTAGCTTAATCATAAGTCTTTGTGTGATATTTATCGGCTTTGTCATCTTCTTTGAAAACAGGCATCCTACACAAACACTGACATGGCTTGTTGTTCTTGGCAGTTTTCCCGTTGTCGGCTTTATATTTTATCTCCTGTTTGGACGTAATTATCGAAAAGAAAGAATTTATCGTAAAAAGTACTTTCTTGATAAACAGGCATTTTTGCGAATTGAAAGAGAAATTGGCACTGGAACAGAAGAAAGGCAAAAGGAAATGGATCTTCATCAGCAAAATTTGTTCCGGCTAGCAGAAAAAATCGGCAACAGCCCCATTTCATTCGGCACTTCTTCCACTATCCTCACAAATGGAGATGAAACGTTTTCCTCCATATTAGCTGAGTTGAAAAAAGCAGAGCATCATATTCACCTTGAATACTATATCGTGAGGCATGACGACATTGGCCAGCAAATTAAGGATGTCCTAATCGAGAAAGCGAACCAAGGGGTGAAAATAAGATTCCTTTACGATGCAGTCGGATCATGGCAGCTTTCGAAGCGCTATATTAATGAAATGCGGCAAGCTGGAATTGAGATTGTTGCATTTGGTCCAGTTAAATTTCCGGTACTTAACAGCAAGTTTAACTTTCGCAATCACAGGAAAATTATCGTTATTGATGGAAATATCGGATTTGTCGGTGGACTCAATATAGGTGATGAATACCTAGGGAAAAATCAGTCGATTGGCTTTTGGAGGGACACGCACCTTTTGGTGAAAGGAGAAGCGGTCCGGTCGCTACAGCTAATATTTTTGCAGGATTGGTATTATATGACGAATAGCAGCTTTTTGACAAATGATTATCTAACACCGATTACGGAAGAAAACACACATGGCGGGGTGCAGCTGATTGCCGGCGGTCCTGACAATGAATGGAGTGTCATCAAAAGTATCTTTTTTTCGATGATGACATCTGCAACGAAATCAATCTGGATTGCAAGCCCTTATTTTATTCCTGATGAGGACATCCTTTCTGCCATTAAGATTGCTTCATTGAGCGGCATTGATGTACGCATCCTTGTTCCTAATAAGCCGGATAAGCGCATTGTATTTCATGCATCCCGATCGTATTTTCCTGAGCTGCTTGAGGCAGGTGTGCGTATTTATGAGTATGAAAAAGGCTTTATGCACAGCAAGCTGTTAATCGTAGATAATGAAATAGCTTCCATAGGGACATGCAATATGGATATGCGCAGCTTCCACTTAAACTTTGAAGTAAGCGCCTTTTTATACAAAACCCAAAGCACTAAAAAGCTGGCAGATATCTATTTGAAGGATTTGGAAGATGCTGTGCAGCTTGAAATAGATTCATTCGGGAAAAGACATGTCGGTTTCCGCATCCTCGAATCAACATCAAGGCTTCTATCTCCCCTTTTATAAGGGAGGAGCCTTCAGTTGTTTTGTAATTAATTGTAAAATTTCATTTTTCAAAGGAGCGTGGCAGTCTATTGTTTACTGCGTTAAATAAGGACGGAAGCATCGTTTGCGCCTTGGATTTTAAAGAGAAAAAGGAGCTTCAGGCAGAAAAAAGAAACAGCATATTCTATTGTCCAGCATGCCGAAGTGTGGTTGTGTTAAAGAACGGAGAGAAAAGGCTGCCTCATTTTGCTCACCGTAAGGATGTATCCTGCAGTGGAAGCAGTGAGCAGGAATCATCTTATCATTTGCACGGAAAGCTGCAGATTTATAATAGATTGAAGGATTTAGGATTAAATCCAGTACTAGAGCCGTATTTTCCGTCCATTAAGCAAAGAGGAGATATTGGTGTCATGTGGGACAATTCTTATTATGTCATAGAATTTCAATGTTCTTCCATACCAGTGTCCTGCTTGCAAAAACGGACAAAGCAATATCGAAAAGAAAAGTACCAGCCGATCTGGATATTAGGTTATAAAAATGTGAAACGTTCTAAGAGCTTCTCCCGATTTTCTGCTTTTCAATCCTCATTCCTTGTTCCATTTAAGGGCAAATATATCCTCCCAGCTTACTGTCCATACCAAAAATCCTTCTATATTATGGATAACCCGATTCCCATTTCTAAAGAGAAATTTATTACCTCTATTAACAAGCTTCCACTAGCTGCTGTCACCCTCCGTGAACAAACAATAAATCTTAGCAGCAATTTTCCATACAGTGATTGGCAATCTGCCATTCAAAAACAAAAGAATAACCATATACATTATCATTCAAACGAGAATGACCGCTTTTTGCGATATCTCTACAAAAGTGGTTTGCATCCGCATGTTATACCGCCATTCATTGGCATTCCCTTGAAAGAAGGAATTAAACTGTTAACTCCTCCTTTAATCTGGCAGGCATATTTGTATATTGACTGTTTTCTGCCAGCTAGAAAAATTGTTTCTCTTCATAAAGTTTATGATGCTTTTCTAAACAGAATAAAAAGGGGGGACATCACAGTCCGCAATCTTCCCAATATTATAGACAGTAATTGGAGGAATACAGTTAATGATTACTTAACAGTGCTTGTGAAAATGAAGATGATAGAAGAGATTCGGCCAGATTTTTTTACAAGCAGTGAGGAAGCTTGCCTTAGCTCAGACTCCTTGGCAAAACACGAGGAGGATTTTTATTTAAGGTTAAAAGGAGGGAGTTTACAATAATAATAGCCAAACGGAAAAATCATTAATGAAATACAGCAAAGCTACATATGATAAGCTTAGTAAATCACAAAAGTTTAAAAATGAGCAGGAATTTAGTTATAATAGATAGAAAATATCGGGTAGGAAAATTTTTTCGAAATCCGAAGGAAAGATTGGAGGATTTACATGTCTAATGAAACAACTGTAAAAAAACTGCCTTTACGTAATGAAGTTCCAACGGAAGACACATGGAGACTGGAAGACATCTTCGCATCTGATGATGACTGGAATAAAGAATTTGAAGAGGTGACGGCCCTCTCGAAAAAAGCAGGGGACTATCAAGGAAAGCTTGCAGAAAGTGCGGATGTTTTGTACGAAGCGCTTCAATATCAGGATACGCTTTTAAGCCGTTTAGGTAAATTATATACATATGCACATATGCGATATGATCAGGACACAACAAATGGCTTTTATCAAGGCCTGGACAGTCGGATAAAAAATTTATATGCACAAAGTGCGAGTGAGCTCGCATACATTGTCCCAGAACTTCTATCTATTGATGAAGCAATCATAAAGGGTTTTCTTGAGGAGAAGGAAGAATTGCGCCTGTACGAACAATCATTGGAGGAAATTAACCTTCAGCGTCCGCATGTTCTTTCAGCAGATCAAGAAGCACTTCTTGCCCAAGCATCTGAAGTATTGGATGCATCTAGCAATACATTCGGCATGCTTAATAATGCGGATATAGAATTCCCGAGCATTAAAGATGAGAATGGGGAAGATGTGGAAGTTACACATGGCCGCTATTCACGCTTTTTGGAAAGTGCAGATCAACGTGTGCGTCATGATGCGTTTAAAGCGGTTTATGATACGTATGGGAAATTCAAAAATACGTTTTCATCTACATTATCCGGAACAGTAAAAAACCATACATTTAATGCAAGAGTGCGAAATTATAAATCAGCACGGCATGCAGCTCTTGCTGCTAACAATATCCCTGAACAGGTATATGAAAACCTTGTGGAAACAATCAATGAGTATTTACCATTGCTGCATCGTTATGTAAAGCTTCGTAAAAAGGTACTTGGTCTTGAGAAGCTTCATATGTATGACTTGTATACTCCGCTTGTTAAGGATGTGAAAATGGAGATCAGCTATCAAGAAGCTACTGAACATATCCTTAAAGGACTTGCACCGCTAGGAGAGGAGTATTTATCCATTCTGAAAGAAGGCTTTGAAAACCGATGGGTTGACGTTCAGGAGAACAAAGGGAAAAGAAGCGGAGCTTATTCATCAGGAACATACGGCACCAATCCATATATCCTAATGAACTGGCAGGATAATGTGAATAACCTGTTTACTTTGGCTCATGAATTCGGACATTCTGTTCACAGCTATTATACAAGAAAATCACAGCCGTACCCGTATGGAAATTATTCGATCTTTGTCGCAGAGGTTGCGTCTACATGCAATGAAGCATTGCTGAACGATTATATGCTAAAAACAATCACAGATGAACAAGAGCGCTTATACTTGCTGAACCATTATTTAGAAGGCTTCAGAGGTACTGTATTCCGTCAGACTATGTTCGCAGAGTTTGAGCACCTTATTCATGAAAAGGCGCAAAATAACGAAGCATTGACAGCTGATTTATTTACTTCCGAGTACTATGCGCTAAACAAAAAGTATTACGGCGAGGAAGATATCATTATTGATGAGGAAATCGGCTTAGAATGGTCAAGAATTCCTCACTTCTATTATGATTACTATGTGTACCAATACGCGACAGGCTACAGTGCAGCAACAGCTTTAAGCAAACAAATTCTTGAAGAAGGCAAGCCGGCAGTGGATCGCTATATTGATTTCTTGAAAGCGGGAAGCTCCGACTATCCAATTGAAGTGCTGAAAAAAGCTGGAGTTGATATGACAAGCAAGGACCCAATCAGAGAGGCTTGCAAAGTATTTGAACAAAAGCTCAACGAAATGGAAAGTCTGCTTTCTTAATGTTTAAGGCATGCGGCTATTTAGCCGCATGCCTTTTTACTTATGAAATCCTTTAAACTTCTTGCGATTGTTCATAAACGACAAAAATAGAAAGAGCGCGATAAACAAAAGCGGTGAGCTTATATAAAGGGGGATTATATGCATAAGCCCGAGAATATTCAAAAAGAATGCAAACAAGATGCAAAGCAGCAGGGATACAGGGATAATTGCCTTCATGTTAACTCATCTCCTTTCATTAAGATCAATGCTAGCCTGTCAATAATGTATGTTTCTACATCATTAGTTATGAAAGTTTGTCTATTTTGTGAACAAATATACAAACTTATTGATAAGGATAATGATAATATGATATTATTATGTTGTGAAATTAATCACAAACAAACTTATACCCCTTTGTTTGACCGTGAAAAATTTCTCCCATCCCCTTTGTTAATTAATAAAAAAAGGCCTTGCCTTGAGACAGCAAGCCCTTTTTTTATGTCATCATTTATTTATCCAATATATTTCCAAAACATTCCATACTTTGCAGGAATCTGCTCTACTAACTGTTTAAGCTGCAGCTTTTTCATTTCCTTTTCCATCTCTTGGATAGACTTGTTATAAACAACGGAAAGCTCTTTAGAAGCAACAAGGTTAAAGCATTTTAAGAAAGATTCCAATGGGGGAGGATCTGCTTTTTCTGGGACGATTTGAAGCATTTCCTCAATAATTTGTACATATACCTCATAAGGATAATAGCCAGTAACCTTTATTCCTTCCTCCTCAATGTTTTCGTTAAAGAAAACCAATGTCGGGATTTCGGAAACTTCCATTTCAGAAGTAATTTTTAAATCGCATTGGAAAGCTTTCGCAGCACTTGTTGAGTGAATATCGGAAATAAACTCAACAACATCCAAGCCGACGCTTGCCGCACAATTTTTCAGCACGTCAAATGTAGCAATATTTTGCTTTTCAAGAAAGAGCATTTCTTGCAGTTTTCTTAAAAAACGGATGCCGCATTTACGGCCTTGTAATTCAGCTGCTTTTAATGCGATTGAAGCCAAATATGGAGAGACAATGGGATTTTCGAACCAGAGCGAACCGTCGCATGACATTCCTGTTCTGCTCGCTGTTTGTTCCCAAAGTTCAGCGATATTTTCGTATTTCTTCTTTTTATTCATGTTTAATGTGGCTAATCTTCCGCTCAAAACATGCTTTAAGGAAAAATACTGGCCGTATTCAATCTGAAGCTTTTTAATGATAGGCTCTAAAGCCCAACATTCAGGACATAAAGGATCGACAAACATGTATATTTCAAGGGGTTTGCTATCAGGGCAATTGTCATCGGCTGTTTTCGGGATGGATGTAGACAAATCTTTTTCAATCATGTTTAATCACCTTTATCTTTAGTTTTCCTCCGAATTAATCATGTGTTTTGCTGTCAAAGCAAGTCTTGAAAAAAGTCCTTCACGAATGGAGTCGTCTAGCTCAACTTCATCCATTGCTTCACTCATACAGGACAGCCATGCTTTTGCACGCTTTTCCGTAATGGGAAACGGCAAATGCCGGGCCCTAAGCATAGGATGGCCATGTTCTTCTGTGTATATTTGCGGCCCTCCTAAATATTGTGTAAGAAACTGCTTTTGTTTTCTTGCAGTTTCTGTTAAATCATCTGGAAAGATAGGAGCTAAATCGGGGTGTTTGCCAACACGCTCATAAAATGCGTCAACAAGATTGCTAAGCGTTTTTTCCCCAATAACATCATATGGAGTAGGCATTTTATTGACCATCTTTAAAACTCCTTTTTGTTTGAAATAATAGGACTTTAAGGAAAAGAATATGAATTATTCCTTTTTATAAGATAAAAAATCACTTAATGCTATTTTACCAATGGTCTTTTCATTGTACAAATAAATAGCTTGTAAAACTTTATTATCACATTTTCCGGTTTATGCCTGTTTAATTTACAGCGTCATTTTTTCATAAAAAAATATCCACTAACAAGTACCGGATAAAAGTGTAAGAAAGCAGGCCGGTGAATGTCGGCCTGCAAGTAAAATTGTTATGCTGTATAATGCTGTGTCACTTTTGCGACATAGTTTTGTGTTTCTTTAAATGGAGGAATTCCTCCATATTTGTTTACATTGCCTGGTCCTGCATTATATGCAGCTAGAGCAAGGCTGACATCGCCATCATACTTTGTAAGCATTTGCTTCAAGTACTTAGTGCCTCCCATAATGTTCTGCTCAGGATCATAAGTGTTATTAACTCCCAAACCTCTGGCAGTTGCAGGCATCAATTGCATTAAGCCTGATGCGCCGGCATAGCTTGTCGCGTTTGGATTAAAGTTGGATTCCACTTTAATAACAGAACTGATCAGTTTTTCAGGAACACCGTATTTAGCAGCAGCCTTTTGAATAATATCATCAAAATCTCCATTGCTGCTCGAATCACTTTTCGCTAATTTAGTTAAGCTGATAGGAAGCAGGGAGCTTGTTGCACTTGTCTGCATTAGATTTGAGCTGGCTGCACTACTAATGCCGGCGTAGCTGCCTAGTGTATTCTGCATGATGCTGTCAGCAGCACCTGTCCCGCTCGATGAAAAACTGCCGAGCAGTTCTTGAAATAAATTATTTGAAGAAGAGCTGTCAGCAGTTCCTGCAGTTGACATGTTCTGTAATGCTTGCAATTCAAATAAAACTTTTAATTGATCTATTTTCATGTAGTTCCTCCATATGACTGGTAAACTGAGTTATCTATTTAAATTCCGTTCTTATATTTTTGCTCGTAAAATCTTCTAACTTTATTTTTGGTCTTTCTTACAGGTATTTGAAAGGATTGAAGGAGCTGTTGGAAATATGCCTGTCCATCTTTTCTATCGCTTACTTCATATTCTAACTCATAATCTTCTATATTTAAATAAAAACTGTGATCGAAAACTAGTAAACCATTTCCAGTTTCTTTTTCTGCTCGGATAGTAGTGAGAGAACCAAAATAATGAATCTTTTCTGGTGCAATACCTAAGTCCAGCAAAAGTGCTGCAAACTGTTCATCCAAAATTCGGCCTGTCTGAATCATTTCCTCGCCAGCTTCTGCAGACAGCTGCTTGTTCGTTTCAAGCAGCCCGTCCTCATGGGGCTGCTTTAACGTCAACTCGTAGCCAGCCTGCTTTTTGCGGATTCGCAGTGCAGAGCTGCGTTCTTTCAAGGCGAAATCTGCCGTGTCAAAATAATGGTTTTCTTGTTTAAATAACTCATTTTCTTTGACTTGATAATGTTCAAGCAAATTGGTGTATTCTTCTTTAGTCAGCATATTTTTAAATTCTATTTCAATGTTTTTCTCCATCATCCAAATTCCTTTCCCGGCTGTTTAACTTTTATGCCTTAAACGGTCTTAAGGCAAGGTTCTAATAGATATTATCTCTTTGTTTGTTTCTGACTGCAATGTTTAGGATAAATTTATCCAATGTGGTAAAATAGTGCATAGTTGGAGGGTGAAAAAATGAAAGAAAAACTACAAGTGCTAAACGCAGAAATGACTGAATCTAATTTAATCTTGAAAGTGGAAGAAAGCTATCCGGTTAACGAGCTTTCTGCAAAGGGGCAGATCTTAGTTGATTCTGACGCTTTCGCCTTTATATATTTAGCTGAAAAAGGGGATCAGTACGTATATATTGTACTCGGCAAAGATATTTGGCCAAGCTTAAAGAAAGGCTTAGAGGCCGAATTACCGGTGTATTTGTCAAACGGACAGAATAACCTTGAATTGGCTGAATGGAAAGAGGAAATGGAATACTTAATTGATAATATTGAAGGCAACGGCAATTATGGAGAAGAGATGGAGGCTAGTGTAACAGCCGTTTTTTCATAATATAAACCGACGTACATAATAGAAGAAACCTATTTAAAATGGGGTGTTATATATGCAGTGGGAGCAATTTTTAGCCCCTTATAAACAAGCGGTTGATGAACTGAAAGTTAAGTTAAAGGGCATGAGGAGACAGTTTGAGCATGAAGAGGAGCATTCTCCGATTGAATTTGTCACAGGAAGAGTAAAGCCGATTGCAAGCATTCTTGATAAGGCCAATGAAAAGGGTATACCTTTAGACAAATTAGGAACAGAAATGCAGGATATTGCCGGCTTGCGTATGATGTGTCCGTTTGTGGACGATATTATAAGAGTAGTAGAATTATTAAGGGCTCGCAATGATTTTGAAATTGTGGAGGAAAGAGACTATATTCTCCACCGAAAAGAGAGCGGCTACCGTTCCTATCATGTCGTTATTAGCTATCCGGTGCAAACAATCAACGGAGAGAAAAAACTCCTGATGGAAATACAGATTAGGACGCTTGCCATGAACTTTTGGGCAACGATTGAACATTCGCTTAACTATAAATATAAAGGGCAATTCCCGAAGGACATCCAAATGAGACTTCAAGGAGCTGCCGAAGCTGCATTCCGCCTGGATAAGGAAATGTCGCTGATCCGAGGGGAGATTCAGGAAGCACAAGCCTTTTTCAATCGAAAAAAGGAGCAGAAAGACAGGAAAAAATGATGGAAATCATTTCAAAGAGGAGCTAATCGAAAATGAAATTTGCCGTAACCTCAAAAGGTGATTTAAAGTCGGATAATTTAGTACAGCGGTTAAAGCAATATTTATTGGATTTTGAGCTGGAGTATGAGGAGGAAGAGCCAGATATCGTCATTTCAGTCGGCGGTGACGGCACGCTTTTATATGCATTCCACCGCTACAGCAGCCGCTTGGATAAAACCGCATTTGTCGGTGTTCACACAGGCCATCTCGGCTTTTATGCAGACTGGACGCCTGATGAAATTGAAAAGCTTGTTATTGCTATTGCTAAAACACCATACAGTGTAGTCGAATATCCATTGCTTGAAGTGACTGTTCAGTATCAGGATGAAGATAAGGAAACACGATATCTTGCCTTGAATGAATCTACTGTAAAAAGCATTGACGGCACATTTGTTATGGATGTAGAAATCAGAGGAGAGCATTTTGAACGGTTTAGAGGAGATGGACTATGTGTATCTACTCCTTCCGGCAGCACGGCGTACAATAAGGCTTTAGGGGGAGCGCTGCTGCACCCGTCTATCAGAGCCATTCAATTGGCTGAAATGGCTTCTATTAATAACCGTGTTTTCCGGACAGTCGGCTCACCGCTCATCATTCCTGAGCATCATACTTGTGTGCTGAGACCTGTCAATGAGCCTGATTTTCGCATCTCCATCGATCATTTGACATTATTGCATAAAAAGGTTAAATCGATTCATTATCGAGTTGCCGAAGAAAAAATACGGTTTGCGAGATATCGGTCATTCCCTTTCTGGAAAAGGGTTCATGACTCTTTCATCTCAGAATAGAATTAGGAGTGCAAGGCATGTGACATTTAAGCTAGACTGGGTTATGGAAGAAGACGGGAAGATAATGCTGAAGGAGTTTCTGAAAGAAAGGTCCATCTCTAAGTCTGCTCTGACGGATATCAAGTTCAAGGGCGGCAGGATTACTGTCAATGAGGTGGAGCAGAATGTCCGTTATATGGTGAAAAGAGGCGATCGGATTTCAGTATTATTCCCTGTTGAGAAGCCGAGTGAGGGCTTGCTTCCCGAAGAAATACCGCTGAATATTATATATGAAGATGACTATCTTCTTATCGTGGAAAAGCCGAGCGGGATGAACACCATTCCTTCAAGAGAGCACCCTTCCGGCAGCCTTGCGAATGCTGTTTTCGGCTACTATGTGAAAAAAGGCATTGCAGCAACAACACATATTGTCACGAGGCTTGATAGAGATACATCGGGGATGGTCCTTATTGCGAAGCATCGTCATGTTCATCATCTTTTGAGTGAACAACAGAAGGCCCGCTTGGTCAAACGGCATTATACAGCGTTAGCAGAAGGGCTGTTCTCCAATAAGAGCGGCACCATCAATGCGCCTATCGGCAGGTGTGGAGACAGCATCATTAAAAGGGAAGTAAGAGAGGACGGGCAGACAGCCATTACTCATTACAACGTGCTAACTCAGCTGTCTGATTTTGCCGCTGTTGAGCTGTCTTTAGAGACTGGCAGAACACATCAGATTCGTGTACATATGTCTTATATAAGCCATCCATTAATTGGAGATGATTTATATGGCGGTTCACGCCATAAGTTAGGAAGGCAGGCGCTGCACTGCTCAAGACTTGCCTTTATCCATCCAATCACACAGAAGGAAATGGAATTTTCCGTCAGCCTTCCTGAGGATATGAAAAGGTTATTTACATTAAATAACCAGGCTGGGACATAAATATGTAAATTTGCATAAAAACCGAACTATTTTTATTATTTATTGATAAAAAGTTTGGTTTTTTATGTTTTCGTTTAAATAAAATAATAAATAATCTTAGTGGAATGGAGCGGAGGACACTCGACTCCTGCGGGAAATAGAGGCTCAGCTTCCTCCCCGCAGGCGAAGACGAGGAGGCTCAGCTTCCTCCCCGCGGAAAGCGAGTGGGACGAGAGCGCAATGAAACGAACTAATTTTAAAGCCATATTCTATTTTTATTGTTTCAAAGTTACATGAAATTTTATTATTCTTGTTTAGATAGGCTTATTTTGTTGTGCCATCCCTTTATTTATGCTAATCAAATGTCCGGAATTTCTGTGCTATATAAGGCATTGCAGAAGAAACCGATTGAACAGTCATTTCAGGGTAGCTTAGTGCGGATAAATGTCCACCAAAAACAGCTCCTGTATCAATATTATAAGTATTGTTAATGGCACGCACCTCTTTAACAGGAGTATGTCCGTAGACAATCGCTGCTTTTCCTGTATAAGATTTAGCCCAATCCCGGCGGACTGGTGAACCGTCAGGATGGCTTTCTCCCGTAATATCACCATAAAGAACGAATGTTTTTACCTTCTCAGAATGCTTGCCAATATAATCTTCCTTAATCCCTGCATGGGCAATAACTAACTTTCCACCATCAAGTACATGGTATAAAGGAGAATGATCATACAGCTTCATGAACTTGTTTTTGATAATTTCCCTGTCCTTTTTTTTTAAGCTCTCCAATTCTTCTACTGTTGTTTCCAATCCATGCTTAATTTGCACCTTTCTTCCTAAAAAATAACGGTAAAGCTTGTTGCAGTGATTTCCTGGCACATAATATCCAAGTTTTTTTTCAATAAGTGTGCAAACAACCTCTATCACACGCAGAGAGTTAGGACCTCTGTCTGTTAAATCCCCGACAAAGGCAAGCAATCTGTTCTCTTGATGAACGGGATAGCCTAAATCCCATGTATAGCCAAGCTTTTTTGTTAATGCTTGCAGTTCTTCATAACAGCCGTGTATATCACCGATAATATCCAGTTTCATATTTGTCCTCCCAATTCAATCCTTCGTACCAATTATCTTTTGTAGGGAAACAAAATATTATAAGGTCACAATCTAAAGTTTTACATGTAAAAGAATGGGGAATATATATTAGCTGTCTCCTATTTCCTTTAGGTTGTTTGTAAAGGTATCATAATTTTTTTATTGGAAATTAGTGAGATGGACGACAAACTCTAAGAGATTTGTTAGTATAGAGAGAAACTTTTGAAAGGAGTATGTTTTGAAAGAGATAACGAGCAGCTATGAAGAAAAACTAGAAGAAATCCTCCATTCTTTACAAAATGAAAACTTACAAACATTCAGAGAAGCATTTTTAGAGCTGCATCCATATGATCAAGCTTCATTTTTTAAGGAATTGGAGAAAGTAGAACAAGAGAGTGTATTTCATTTTTTATCACCTGAGGAGATTGCAGAGTTATTTGAGCATCTCGATATGGAAGACCATGATTACCAGGAGCTGTTTGCAAGACTGCTGCCTTCCTATGTGGCTGACATATTCACACATATGTCAGCAGATGATGCAGCAGATATCCTCATCGCTTTGGAAAAGCAGCAAGCACTTAGTTATATCGCCCTTATGCCGCTTGAAGAGGCAAGCAATGTTAAGGCACTAATGGATTATGAGGAGGAAACTGCAGGGAGCATCATGACACTTGAATATGTCAGCCTGTATTCTCATATGACAGTTCATGCTGCAATGGCCTTGCTTAAAGCGGAAGCACCTAATGCGGAGACAATTTACTATATTTATGTGGTGGATGAACAGAAGCATCTTGTCGGAGTAGTATCCTTAAGGAATTTAATCGTAAGTGATGACAGTACAGTGATTGCTGACATTATGAATGACAGTATCTACTCTGTTTCTGTCACTCAAACCCGTGAGGAAGCAGCAAGGAAGATGCGGGATTATGACTTTCTTGCATTGCCTGTCATTGATTTTCAAGGGAGGCTGCTCGGCATCATCACGATTGATGACATTGTCGATGTATTGGAGGAAGAAGCAACTGATGATTATTCAAAGCTTGCGGCTGTTTCTAATATGGACTATGTTGATCAACATCCCGTTTCTGCTGCAAAAAAACGATTGCCGTGGCTGATTATCCTGTTGTTCTTAGGAATGTTTACGGCAAGCTTAATCGGCAGGTTTGAGGAGACGTTAAACAAGGTTTCTATCCTTGCTGTTTTCATTCCCTTGATTGCAGGGATGGCAGGAAACACGGGGACACAGGCACTCGCAGTTGCAGTGCGGGGCATTGCGACAGGAAACCTGGAGAAGGAAAGCAAGTTCAAGCTGATCATGCGCGAAGCGGGAACAGGACTAATAACAGGTGGAGTCTGTGGAATACTTGTAACATTGGTCGTTTATATTTGGAAAGGCAATATTTTTTTAGGGCTTTTAGTTGGTGCATCTATTTTAGGAACACTAATTGTAGCGACAATTGCAGGTTCTATAATCCCTCTATTGATGAATAAATTAAAAATTGATCCTGCCGTTGCATCTGGACCATTTATTACAACTTTAAATGATATTATCAGTATCCTCATTTATTTTGGAATGGCAACGATGTTTATGGGATTGTTGACCAGTTAAGTTATTTTAGAAAGAAAAAAGCAGTTATCAAGGAGGAAATAAAATGGAACACGGCGCTTCTGTAATGTCCTTAATGATTGTAATCATTGTGGCATTATTGACACCGATTATTTTGCACCGCCTAAAGCTAAATGTTATTCCTGTCGTGGTTGCAGAAATTATCATGGGGCTTATTATTGGAAAAAGCGGTTTTAATCTTGTCGAGCAGGATACTTGGCTGGAGACTTTATCAACATTAGGCTTTATTTTTCTAATGTTCTTAAGCGGGCTGGAGATAGATTTTAAATCTTTTTCCAGCAATAAAAAAAGAGAGACACTGCCGAATGGGAGGCTTGAACCGAAGCCGTTCTCAACATCTGTCATCATCTTTGCCGCTATTTTTGCGTTATCGGTTATTTTGAGTTATCTATTTGTCCTTGCAGGCTTTGTAGATAGTATTTTCTTAATGACTATCATCATTTCTACTATTTCACTTGGTGTGGTTGTGCCAACATTAAAAGAAGCAAATATCATGAAAACGGCAATAGGGCAAATCATCCTGCTTATAGCAGTCATTGCTGATTTAGCGACAATGATATTGCTGGCAGTTTTTGCTTCGATTCATGAAAGCGGCGGTAACACTTGGCTGTTACTAATCCTATTTGCAGCAGGGGTGTTATTATATTTTGCAGGCAGACGCTTCAAAAACAAAAACACTTCAGATTCGATGTCAAGAGGAACAGTGCAAATCGGAACAAGGGCAGTGTTCGCATTAATTATTTTCTTAGTAGCGCTGTCTGAAACTGTCGGTGCAGAAAATATTCTTGGTGCTTTCTTAGCAGGGGTGCTTGTGTCGCTCTTGTCCCCGAATGAAGAGCTTGTGCATCAATTAGATTCCTTTGGCTATGGCTTTTTAATTCCGATATTTTTTGTAATGATTGGTGTTGACATGGATTTATGGTCACTATTTACAGATTCTATGCTTCTTTTATTTATACCGCTCTTATTGCTTGCTTTGCTAGCAAGCAAGATGCTGCCTATTTACTATTTGAAAAAATGGTATGATAACAGGACAATAGTAGCATCAGGGTTTTTATTAACATCGACATTGTCTCTAGTAATTGCAGCTGCAGCGATTGGGGAAAGAATGAATATAATAACCTCGCAGATGAGCGGGATATTTATTCTTGTAGCAATTATTTCCTGTATTATCACACCGATTGTTTTCAAAAAACTTTTCCCAAAGGAAACAGCAGGAGAAAGGGCAGTAAATATTTCAATCATCGGTGTGAATCAGATTACTATGCAGCTATACCAAGAGTTAAAATCCCCTTACTATAAGGTGGAATTCTATCATAAAAAACAAGAAAAACATGATCTGCAAATTGCAGATTCTCTGTTTGAAATCACAGAGCTGGACAATTATACCGAGGAAGTTATCAAGGCTACAAACATTTCGGCAGCGGACATTGTAGTAGTTTCTACTGGCGATAGCAGTGAGAATGAAAGAATGAGTCTTTTATTAAAGCAGGCAGGGATTGATAGGGTTATTTGCAGAATGGAAGATCTCGATAAAGAGGCCTCTTTGCAAAAGGAAGGAATTGAAGTGTTTTCATCCTTTACATCAACTAAAGCACTGCTAAAAGCGATGATTCAATCTCCGAGCATCCTTGCTTTGTTAGGGAATAATGAAACATCTTTACATGAAATTACAATTAAGAACAAGGGGTTTGAGGGAATGACATTAAGAAAGTTCCCGTTCACTGGAGATGTTATTTTTGTACGAATCTTCCGTGGAAGAGATTCCGTTATTCCCCATGGAGACACCGAGCTGCAGCTACATGACCATTTAATTGTAACTGGTTCTGAAGAATATGTCAGGGAGCTGAAAAGAAACCTAGAACGTGAGTACTAAGTGGCAACGGAAAAATAAGCCAAATGACTACGGTAACAGCACTTTTCTTTTTGAAGATAGTATAGTAAAATTAGTACTAGGTACTAATAACTTGTAATATAATTTAGGAGGATAAATTATGAGCTTTTCATTAAAGGGCAAAACCTATGTTGTAATGGGTGTTGCGAACAAAAGAAGCATTGCATGGGGGATTGCTACATCTCTTCATAAAGCAGGTGCCCGTCTAGTATTCACATATGCTGGAGAAAGACTGGAGAAAAGTGTTCGTGATCTTGTAGCAACACTTGAAGCAAGTGACAGCATCGTTTTGCCATGTGATGTTACGAATGACCAGGATATCGCACAGTGCTTCCAAACGATCAAAAACGAAGTTGGAACTATTCATGGAATTGCTCATTGCATCGCTTTTGCAAACAAGGAAGAATTGCAAGGGGATTACATGAATACAACAAGAGAAGGCTTCTTGCTTGCGCATAATATCAGCTCTTATTCTTTGACTGCTGTAGCGAAGGAAGCTAAAGGTTTGATGACAGAAGGCGGAAGCATTGTTACATTAACATATCTTGGTGGAGAACGTGCTATTAGAAACTATAATGTTATGGGTGTTGCAAAAGCTTCACTTGATGCAAGTGTCCGTTATTTAGCATCTGATTTAGGCAAGGACGGCATCCGTGTTAACTCTATTTCAGCAGGTCCGATTCGCACACTTTCTGCAAAAGGTATCAGTGACTTTAACTCAATCTTGAAAGAGATTGAAGAACGCTCACCGCTAAGAAGAACAACAACACCTGATGAAGTGGGAGATACGGCTGTATTCTTGTTCAGTGATATGGCAAGAGGAATTACAGGCGAAAACATCCACGTAGATTCAGGCTTCCATATTATTTCATAAGCAATAAATAAGCGCTGACCTAAAATGGGTCAGCGTTTTTTGTTTTGCAGAATAGAGCAGCACCATGATGAATATCTTTTTTAAAGAAATACCTGACACAAACTCCTTGATTAACATTAAAGCATGCCCCAGCATAGATTAAGATGAAGTAGGCAAAAAAACCTGCTGTATATTATGTATTAGGAGGTGACTTTAACTTTATGAGGAAAAAAACAGCAAGAAAAGCTTCACCTCTCTTGTTTCAGCATACTCCTTTTCCTGCTGAAAACATGCAAAGCACATTCTCTGCTCGTAAAGCGCAAACACGTAAGCGAAGAGAGGAAATAGAAAACGCAGCATTGCAGGCTGCTAAAACTAAAACAGAAAAACAAACCGATAAAGAGCATATCGGTATGATTGAGTCTCCAGGGGCTGTTCGGGATAAAATACATGATTACAATGTAGAGCAGGCGGAACAACAAGAAAGCCAAGAACGGAAACCTGCATTCCGCAGGCTGAAAAGCTTTAGGGAGATGGGGATAGAGGAAAGGCTGACATATCTTTTTAACTTTCCGAAACAGCTTCCTCCTGTTGCATGTATCCTGACGGTTGAAGAAAACCAGCAAATAAGAGGATTTATAACTGGCAAAGATGACAAGAAAGTGTCAGTAAAGTTGATGGATGGCGAGGAAATCTCCCTTTTTACGAAGAAAATTACAGATGTTAGAATGGTCGGTATTTAAGCATCGGCTCAGGAAAAAAACGCACTGTTAAAAGTGCGTTTTTTTTTTTTGCACATATGTAGCTTTCTTTAGTCTAGGGAATTAAAGAAAAGGGAGCCAGCACCTATTACCAGTAATAATAGGGAATAGGCAACAAGAGCAATTTGCGTAGAATGATTTGCTTTGTGGAAAATCTTTATCAACACTCTCACCTTCGAAGTAAGATAAGATGAAGTTTCCTATATTGCAAAAAAAATAAACAACCAGCCATATAAAATGACTGGTTGTAGGGTGTAAATTACGCTTATATTAATCACAGATGTCTAAATCAACGTCAGCAATGCATTGTACGGCACAGAAGCATTTCAAGTCAACTGTAATGCAGTCGCTTGTGCGACGGAATCCATCCACTTCACAGACTTTGCCAAGGTCAATGCCTTTTGGTCCTGTGATATCAAGTGTTTCTCTGCCAGAGTGAGTGTTAGTAATTGGTGCAAGCACTCTCAATACTGCACAGCAGTTGTCAAACACATCTTCTACGCGGAAGAAGATAGACACACATGCACAGTCATCTCCTCTGAAGAAAGCATGGAAAGGTGATCCGTCAGCTGTTTTTAGAACAAATACACGAGTATCTGCTTTACTGCGTTTTGTTGGGGAAACAAGTGAACCTAGTGGCTCAGAAAAGCAGTTTGTTTCACATTCGCAGTTGTCTTCTGCACTATCTTGAATATCTTTAATGGCGCGAACCACTTCGCAAACACAGCTAGAAGTACCGAAAACATCATCTTTTTTTCCACAACCCATAATTGATTTCCTCCTTGTTTGTTTCTTTCTTTGTGATACTACACTACTAACATATTGCCAAAGACCGTTATGGGTTACGGACAAACGCCTTTTTTCTTGAAATTTAGGCATATGCCCAAATTTCCAGGTGTGTTTAGATGTCTGTCATGAAAATAGGCACTGAAAGACTGCTTTCTTCATATTAGTGTGTGTATAGAGGAGGGTAATAAAAGTGAATATAGAGTGGATAGAACTGCTGCTGTTAGTGTTAGCCACATTTCGCCTGACTAGATTATTAGTGTTTGACCGCATAACGGAATTCCTTCGCATGTTAGTGCTTGATGAAAAGCTTGAAAAAAATGAAAATGGTGAAGATGAGATATATTATGTTCCAAAGGACGGTTTGGTTAGAGGCTTTTTAGGGGAATTGATTAGCTGTTATTGGTGTACTGGAGTTTGGTCAACTGGCTTTCTTGTCCTATTGTATTATTTCCTTCCAAGCATTTGCACACCAGTTGTACTGATACTTGCCATTGCAGGGGCTGCTTCTATAATCGAGGCTATCGTGCAGAAATTGACGGAATAACATTGAAATTCATTTTCTATATTTAGGCTAGTTGTTTACACATAGACAAAAAGAGCCTCATACAATATGGTAGACATATTCTAATGTCATTCTAAAAAAACGGGAGTGCTTGTAATGATGAAAAAACTGACAAAAAAAGAAGAAGCACCTGCTGCTATTTCCCGGAAAAAAAAGGTGAAAAAGAAAGGCTGCGGCTGTGGGAAAAAAGTTAAAACAAATGGCTAAAAGCCAAGAAAGAAGAGCGGATCTGCCGTTCTTTTTTTTGTCTTTACAAAAATTGGGGCTGTATGCTTCCTTTTTTTTTTCATAAAAAACAGTAAAAACGAAAAAAATAAACAAAGGAAAAACATACATCTTTTACATAGGAAGGGACAAATATGACACATCAAAAACGTTTTTTTGTATTTTTTATTTTCATGTGCTTTCTTCTGGCCGGTTGTGAAGAATCATCTCCTTCCAGCCGGACCGCTTTATTCAAAAGGGTTGATCCTGCTCCATTAACAGTTACCAAAAATCCAGATCAGCTTGAACAAATATTAGTGCGTCAAGTAAAAGATGAAGCAAGTTCGGTTAAATCCATCTATGACGTAGCGGTGATTAAAGGCCAAAAGGAAATTCTGGTTGCTTATAAAGTAAAGCATATGTCCAGGTTTAGAATGAAGGGCATTGAGAGTGACTTGAACAAAATCTTAAGTGATAAGTTTCCCGACCATACATTCACTGTATCAAGTGACTATAAGATATTTCTAGAAGCGATAAGGCTTGGGGATAAGATGAAGAATGCCGATTACAGTGAAAAAAATGCGGATAAGCGGCTTAAGCAAATAATCAATCTCACCAATGAACTAACATAAGGAGAAGGTATTAATGGCGAAGAAAAAGAAAACACCACAGCAAAAACAGTATGAACAATTAGAGAAAAAATACGAAACGAAAAGACCAGTAGTAAAGAACTGCATAAAGGCTTTTTTTGTCGGAGGCTTTATTTGTATGCTCGGACAGCTGCTGTCTTTTATGTATATTTATTTTTTCCACTTTACAGAGCAAACTTCCGGAAACCCTACAAGTGCCACAATCATATTCCTGTCTATGCTGCTCACCGGATTTGGCATTTATGACCGGCTTGGCCAGTTTGCCGGAGCTGGAAGTGCAGTGCCGGTTTCAGGGTTCGGGAACAGCATTATTTCTGCGGCAATAGAGCATCGGACCGAAGGCTTTGTATTAGGTGTAGGAGGAAATATCTTCAAATTAGCAGGCTCCGTTATTTTATTTGGTGTCTTTGCTGCCTTTGTTGTTGCGTTAATTAAAACGCTTATTCTAATGGCCAGGGGGGTTATGTAATTGCTTAAAGGAAAACAGTCATGGCTTTTTGACAATCATCCTGTCATACAGTCTACAGGTGTAGCAGGCGGTCCATTTGAAGGGAACGGAAACTTAGCGAAGGATTTTGATATTTTGCATGAAGACTTATGGATGGGCAAGACATCTTATGAGCAAGCGCATAGAGTGCTTTTGGAGGAAGCAACAGAGACTGCTTTAAAAAAAAGCGGACTGTCTGCAGAGGATGCCCAATTTTTTATTGCAGGCGACCTTATCAATCAAATCACACCAACCAGCTTTGCTGCCCGTGACCTGAAAGTGCCTTATTTCGGCTTGTTTGGCGCTTGTTCTACCTCGATGGAGGGGCTGGCAATGTCTTCTTTTATAATCAACTACAAAGGTGCTAAGAATATCCTTACAGGTGCTTCGAGCCATAACGCAGCTGTTGAAAAGCAGTTCCGCTATCCAACAGAATATGGCGGTCAAAAGCCGCCGACAGCACAATGGACTGTCACAGGCGCAGGCGTTGCTTTGTTAACAGAAAATGACGGAACGCATGAAAATTGCCCGTACACGACGTCAGCAACAATAGGAAGAGTAATGGATATGGGTTTAATTGATCCATTTAATATGGGCGGGGCAATGGCTCCAGCTGCTGCTGATACTATTTGTGCCCATTTCAATGACTTAGGTGTTGATGCATCTCATTATGATTTAATTGTTACTGGTGATTTGGGTAAAATTGGAAGAGATTCTGCACTCGCACTTCTTGAGGAAAAAGGAATTCATATTGATAAAAATAAATTTAATGACTGCGGTTTACTTATCTATAAAGCTGATCAGCCAGTCCAATCAGGCGCTAGCGGTCCTGGATGTTCTGCGACTGTATTATACGGTCACTTGTTGAACGAAATGAAAAGAGGTGTTTATAAGCGGATACTTGTCGTGGCGACAGGTGCATTGTTATCTCCGCTTACGGTTCAGCAGGGAGAATCTATTCCATGTATTGCTCATGCAGTATCAATCGAAATATAGAAGGGAGGAAATTGAGTATGCTGCCAATGTTTTTTTGGGCATTTGTAATAGGAGGCTTGATTTGTGTAATTGGCCAGCTAATGTTTGATGTGGCCAAGCGTACACCAGCACATACTTTAACGACTTTAGTTGTGGCAGGTGCTATATTAGATGGACTAGGTCTGTATGAGCCGTTTGCCGACTTTGCCGGTGCTGGTGCAACTATTCCTATTACGAGCTTCGGTAACGCACTGGTTCATGGTGCTATGCAAGAAGCAGAGACACATGGGTTAATTGGGGTACTCACAGGAATGTTTGAGGTTACCAGCTCAGGAATTTCAGCCGCAATCGTCTTCGGTTTTATTGGCGCTTTAATTTTTAAACCAAAGGGTTAAGAATTCTTCCGTTTCATCCGCTAATAGTCAATCGTACAAATTCACATAGCTTAGGAGCTTGCCTATACACAATACCTCAATTTCCATATGCTATTAAAGAATAAAGGAGAAGTGAGGTGAAGGTGTATGTGTTTCGGCGGATATGGATATGGAGGCGGCGGCTATAGCGGCGGCGGTTATGGTTCTTCATTTGCTTTGATCGTTGTACTTTTCATTCTATTGATTATTGTTGGAGCTAGCTTCTACGCTTAATAATTAGTAAATGAACGAAAGGATAGGCTTTCCATGGGAAAGCCTATCCTTTTTAATTTTTTTAACTGAAAATTTTCACCTTTTACTTTTACCTACATACTATGTAAAGTAGCTCAAGAAGGAGGAAATACAGGTATGAATAACAACTTCTTTAAGAATATAGAATCAAAAACAGGTGTGAATATGAAAGACATTTTTGACCTGGCTAATTCATTACAAAATGCAAACTTCAAAGATGAAAACACAGTAAGAGGGGTCATTCGCCGAGTATCCCAAATCGCTGGCAAACCTGTTCCTAAAGAAACAGAGGACAAAATTGTTCAATCCATTGTTAAGGATGGGAAACAGCTTGATTTCAACACACTATCCAAGATGATTAATAAAAAGTGATTTGGCGGGTAACCTCTTGTCTAAAGGTTACCCTTTTATTCTTTATTCTTGTGTATTGGTGCCAGTCTTAAAGCAGATAAGAACCGGGATGCTTTTGCTTTTCTTCCCCTCAAGTGCATCGGAATGGATACATACAGCTCTGCCATTGATCTTGTCATCGCAACATATAATAGTCGCCTTTCTTCTTCCATAGGCAGATTGTCGCCATTTCGGAAGGCTTCCAATGCATAATCGTGAGGAAGGGAACCGTCAACACCGCCTAGAATATAGACGATTTTATATTCAAGTCCTTTGGCACGATGAATGGTTGTCAGGCTGATTGCATTTTTTGTATCTTTATATTGTTTTTTCAGTTCTGCGTTCATGGCAATCATATGGTCTGTATAGGCAACAAATTCAGCAATGGTGCCAAACTTTTTAGCGACAACTTTAAGATCTCGAAGATCGTCAGAGCCTTTATCCCATTGATTTCCTTCATTTCCCCGTTTTTTAATGAACTCTTGGAAGCCGAGTTCTTTTTCAATAAAGGCAATGGCCTCTAAAGGGGGAGTTGATTTTAGTTTTTTCAGAGCGTCTGGAATTTTTTTTAGTCTCGATTCCTGAAAGGCAAATCCGGTTTTGATTTTTGCGAATCCGTCAGCCAGGCTGCAATCTTCCAAAATACTTAATGCTTTTAAGTCTTGAAGCACACTTTTCTTGAGAAATAATGTCGGCAGCAAACTGTTAACAGCATGCTGATCATCTGGGTCAACAGCAAGCTTTAAGTAAGCAATCATGCTTTTGACGATAAAGCGGCTGTAAAAGGAACCAGAATCCTGCTCGAGTCTAAATGGAAGACTTGAGGAAGACAGTCTTTCAAACATTGCCCTGCTGTTTGTATTAGTTCTAAACAGAATGGCGAAGTCCGTCGGTTCTGCCCCTTTTTGAATTTTTTCTAATATGTCTGTGACTATCATTGTTGCTTCTTCCTCTTCATCATAAGGATAGAAGAGGAGGGGATTTTGTCCAGTATAGGTCGCAGCCATTTTTTTGGGACGTCTGTTTTTGTTTGCTTTTATAATATCATTTGCTGATGATACAATTTCATTAGTAGAGCGGTAATTATTCTTCAGATAAATAATTTTGGCATTTTTAAAGTCCTTTTCATAATCCAGCAGGTATTTCGGGTCACTGCCTCGAAATGCATAAATAGCCTGATCATCATCTCCAACTGCATAAATACTTTTCGCTCGTTGGGACATCAATTTTATCCATTCATACTGGACTTTATTAATGTCTTGAAATTCGTCTAGCAGGAAATAGGAAAATCTGTTTTGGTATGTTTCAAGTATTTTAGGATTTTCAAGGAAAAAGTAATATCCGCCGACAAGCATATCGTCAAAATCATATTGGCCTTTGTTATGCTTTGTCTCTTCATATTTTTTGTAAAGTGGCAATACCTTCTCTTCCCAATCAGAAGCAGGCTTAATTTCATTTGGAAATTGCAAAGAATTCTTCCATGCTCCAATCAATTGAAGGGCAGCATCATATGGGAATTCTTTCATATCAATTCCTAATTCTGTGCCAATTTCTTTTAGGATTAATTCTTTCTGCCAGTTGCTGCTCAGCAAATTGGTCCTTTTCCATTTATTTGGTTCGTGAAAAAGGAGTATTTGATACAGGATACTGTGGAAGGTCCCTGAAACAATCCGGCTGATTACCGTTTTGGTCATGTCAGGATACTTCATAAGCCGTTCTTTCATTTCTAATGCAGCTTTGCTCGTAAATGTTACTAGCATGATGGAGGCAGGGTCAATTTTCTTCTCATGGATGAGATAGGCAGTTCTCGCCGTCAGAACTCGTGTTTTTCCGCTACCGGCACCTGCAACAACCAATACTGCTTCCTCATCTGTTGTGACGGCATTGCATTGGGATTCATCAAGCTTGACGCCACTAAGGGAAAGAGCATGAAGATAACTGTCTGGCGCGTTATAATCAGGTCTGTCCACCTTAGCAGCAGTATCTGTAACAGTTTGGATGATTTTAGGCTGTTTAAAGCTAATTTCTTCAATCGGTGATGAAATGCTTCGAGATTTAGGAAAACGAAATCCGTTTCTTTCTTCATATTCAACAGCAGCAGCTGCTTCACTGACAGCTGGAGTAATATTTTGCTGGCAAGGCTCTGAAGTGGAAGCATGGTAAAAATGCGGTTTTGCTTTAATACCCAAGTAAAGCTTTACAGCCTCACCGCAGACTGAGCAAGCAAGAAGGCCTTTTTTTCCAGCTTCATGCCAAGTCTGCCAGTCGCTTCTCGTATCAGCATATAAATGTATCAATCTATCATAATAGTAGGCTGTTTCCATAGTTAAACCTCATTTTCATACAATACTTCTTTTTTTAACGTACTTATTATCATAGCAAAATAAAAGAGTATATAAAAGGGAAGAAGGAAGTTTAACAAAACCATTAATTGGGTATGGATAAAAAAATCAAGTAGGAGGCAATTCGTATGGGTTATATTCTTCCAGTAAATAACTATCAATATGAACAGTATGTTAGACAGGATATCGCGCAAAAAATTAGACCTGTTAAGAGCCAAAAGGTTTTTGCACCTGCTGTTATTTCCAATACATATGAGAGATTTGACCAGCCCTATTCTGCACATAATAAAGAGGCTTCCAAAAGGAGAATGGAAGATGCGGAGAAGCTCATTGCCGAACTGACAGGAAAAGGTCGGCAATTCAACAAGCTTGTCTAATTAATAGCTTTGAACATATAAAGGAGCATCTTCCTGCCATTCGGCATACAACACTGTTTTAGGAGAATGAATTCCTATTTGAGCTAATTCTGCGTTTAGCTTTTTTTCATCCCAGCCGACAGTAGTCAAATTTTCCTCGATGATTTCTCCATCTAGTATGAGACTTAAAGGCAGAGTGCTGTCTTGGACATTCAGCTGCATTTCTGTCCGGGAGGGACTTGTATATGCCTGTTTTTTAATCGTGTTAACCGTTCCATCTGTTTCTAAAATAGCATAATGGCATTCTTGGATGGAGAAAATATCCTTGGAACGGAGAAGATGCTGAAGCTGGTTCAAATCGAGATGGTTTTTCTTCAGTTCATCATAATCTATCTTTCCTTTTTGGATGATGATAGATGGCTTTCCTTCAAGTAAGCTGCGTGAGCGCCGGAACTTTTGTGTCAAAAATTCTGTCAGGAAGATTAAAAAACCCCAAATAATGACAGCATATAATATTTCCTTTATGCCTGTATTGTCATCATACATTGCGTTTCCGACTAATTCCCCAATAACTAGCACACAAACAAAATCGAACGTTGTTACTTGGGTTATAACGGTTTTACCGAGTATTTTAGTAAAGAGAAGAAGTGCAATAAATCCAAAAACAAGCTCTGAACCAATATGCAGGAAATCCATAAGTTTATCATCCTTTCTCCTCCGTTATTCTAGACAAGAACAATAGAAAATAAACAAAGGGGAATGTCAGCTGACATTCCCCTAAAAATTTGTAAGTTCTCTTATTCATTATTACCGAGACGGAAAGTCTCAAATACAGTCCAAGAGCCATTTTCCAACTCATACAAGAGATGAAAGCGGTCCGTACTTTCCTCATGGCTGAAACTGCGCATTCTTAAGCTGCTGTATAGATCGAGATGCTCATCGTTAGACAGCTGCTGCCCAAGTGTTACGTGAGGAATGAAAGGATGCTCCTCGGGCACACCGATTGTGTTAATGATTTCCGTATGTAGATCCTCTAAATCGGAATTTTGTTCGATCTTTAAATAAATAACATTATTAACAGGCTGAAATGTGCTTATTTTCAAAACTTTAATCGCAATGGAATGGTAATGGCTCGCCACCTTTTGCAACTTGGCACTGATTGTCTTAATTTCATCATTGTCTGCGTTGAATTCGCCTACTAGCGTGATGTGAGGCGGTACTAAAGCGTATTTCGGATCATAGCGTTTACGGTAAGAATTAGCTAAATCTTGCAGCTCTTTTCCTGGAAAAATAGCGATGCCATATTTCATGGTTGAAACCCCCATTTCTTCTCTTCAATAATGTATATTCCTTAAGACAGGTATTCATTGCCTTACAAGCAGTTTTGCAGTATCTGTAAGATATTATAACAAATTTATAAATTGATGTTCAAAAATATCTGTTTTTTCATTATTTTCATATATAAAAAATTGTTTTAACTGCTATACATATGTAACAGAATAGTCCTCAAATAAGGCTGCCAATATTTCCATGTATGATTTCCTTCGTATTCTTCGTAATGATAATCGGCATTAGATTCGTGCAGCAGTGTAGCCAAGTTCCGGTTTGGTTCAAGGAAGTCCTCGATTGTGTTGCTGGACGTTTTAACTGCTGTTTCCTCGCTTCCTATTATATGGAATATTTCGAGAAGATGAAAGGTCTGAAAGGCGTTTACTTCAGATAACACTTCCTCGTTAACATATGGAGACTGAAGCATCACTTTGCCGAATGTATGTGGATATTTCAAGGCTGCTCTAAGCGAAACGGTTGCTCCAAGGGAATCACCGATAAGTCCTCTGCCGAGCCCCATTTGGTATGTCGGAAATTCACTATCCAAAAACGGGACAAGCTCATGTGCGAGAAAGCGGATATAGCTTTGTGATTTTTCGCCATCTGGGTGATATTTTGACCTTCTGTCTGCAACATCCGCATATGGAATACCGACGATTATTGTTCCTTCTATGTCGTTATTCAACTGCAGTTCATCTGCAGTTCTGCCAATCCTGCCAAGCTGGAAATAATCTTTCCCATCTTGGGCAATCAAAAGCTGGTATTTATATAAATCAGAATAGTTTGGTGGTAAATAGACGAGCAGCTGAATTTCTTCATTCAAAGCATTGCTGTAAAACATGATGTCTTTAATTGTCCCTTGAGTAGACATAATTTGCTCCTCCATTTTTTATTATTATTTACGTTTAGTTTAGCATAAAATCCCTTTTCCTTGCAGATTCTCCGTTTATTTTCATAAACTGCTAATTCACTATATATTGTGTACATTCGGTGAACAAACCTACTATATGTTGATGTTTTTAGAGACGGTTATTTATAATGAGGAAGAATTGAGTGTAGAGGGAGAGAAGGAAATGGGTACATATGAAAAATTAATGAATGAATTTGCTGATATAACAACAGGGGAGCGCATAGACCTTATCCAAGAAAATGCCAACATGGACGGTGTTTCTCCGATGAGCCATATGATGCATTTTGCTTCTGCTTCAACAAAGCATTTTACAATCGAACAACTTTTGTCAGAAGAAGCGAAAAATGCATATTTAAGCGGTTATATCCATATTCATGATTTAGACTTTTATGCGTCAGGAACGGCTACATGCTGCCAAATCCCAGTCGGCAAGATTTTAAAAGAAGGCTTTAATACGGGCCATGGATATATGAGAGAACCGAAGAGCATTATGAGCGCCATGGCGCTGACATCAATAATCCTGCAGGCAAACCAAAACCAGCAGCACGGGGGACAAGCAGTGCCTTTGTTTGATTATGACTTGGCTCCATATATCAAGAAATCCTATATGCGCCATAAAAACCGACTTGAAGGGCTTTTTTCAAGTGTCAAGCAAAGGGATGAAATTGCCTGGAAATGGACAGAGGAAGAAACCTATCAGGCATGTGAAGCGTTTGTGCATAATTGTAATAGCATGCATTCAAGAGGAGGGGGGCAGACACCGTTTGTCTCTGTTAATCTCGGTACCGACATATCAGTGGAAGGAAGATTGCTTACAAAAAGCTTGCTGCTTGCTGTAAAGGCAGGATTAGGGAAAGGGGAGACGCCAATTTTTCCAATTATCGTCTTTAAAGTAAAGGAAGGTATCAATTACAGCAAGGAAGATATAAACTATGATCTTTTTCAGCTTGCAATCGAGACAACAAGCAAAAGATTGTTTCCGAATTTTCTTTTTCTGGACGCACCGTTTAACAAAGAACATTATGACGGCACACCAGAGTCAGAAGCAGCAACAATGGGCTGCAGAACGAGAGTGATGGGAAATATTCATGGGTCAGCCAGCTGTATTGGAAGGGGAAATCTGTCTTTCACAAGCCTTAACCTACCCCTTATCGCACTGGAATCCAACACTGTTGAGGCTTTTTTTACACGCTTGGACAGTTATATACATATTGCCATTGAGCAATTGTATGATCGTTACGAGTATCAAGGGAATAAAAAGGCAGCAAACTTCAAATTTTTGTTCACTCAAGGAGTTTGGAAAGGAGGGGAGGCGCTTAGCCCTGAAGATAATCTTGAAGAAATCTGGAAACAGGGCACGCTGTCTCTTGGGTTTGTAGGCCTTGCTGAAGCTCTGGTTGCCTTAACAGGCTTTCATCACGGAGAATCAGAAGAGGCTTATAAGCTTGGGTTGAAAATTGTTGCTCATATGAGAAAAAGAACAGATGAAGCAACGAAAGCTAAGCAAATGAACTATTCTCTTATCGCCACTCCAGCTGAATCGTTTGCTGGCAAAGCGCAAAGAGAAGTCAGAAAAAAATACGGAATCATAAAGAGGATTACCGACCGGCCTTATTTCACAAATAGCTTTCATATCCCCGTTCATTACAAAATTATGGCAATTGATAAAATTGAAAAGGAAGCGCCATTCCACCCGTTGACGAACGGAGGCCACATCACTTATTTAGAATTGGATGGGGATGCAAGCAAAAACCTTATAGCAATGGAGCAGATTGTCCGGGCAATGAAGGAGGCCGGCATTGGATATGGAAGCATTAATCATCCTGTCGATCGGTGTCTTGCTTGCGGGTATAAAGGGGTTATAAATAACAGATGCCCTAGCTGCAATATTGCGGGAGAGGAGAATTTTGAGCGTATCCGGAGAATTACAGGCTATCTCGTCGGGTCACTAGATAAATGGAACTCAGCTAAACGGTCGGAAGAGAAGGACAGAGTGAAGCATAGATGAGAGTGCTAAATATTATACAAGACAGCATTGTAGACGGCCCGGGACTGAGAAGCACTGTTTTTTTTGCCGGCTGTCCTCATCGATGCAAGGGGTGCCATAACCCGAACAGCTGGAACAGAAGAGGCGGTACAGAGATGGAAGCTGCTGATATTTTTAATATATTGATGGCCAATCCCTTTAATGATGTCACCTTCAGCGGCGGGGAGCCTTTTTATCAGAATCATCATGAGCTCCTCACACTTGCATCAGAACTGAAAAGGAATGGAAAAAATATTTGGTGTTATACTGGATATAAATGGGAACAATTAATTAGCTGTGCAAGCAGCAAAGCCGTTTGCGAATATTTAGATGTTATTGTAGATGGCCCGTTTATTATGGAGAAGAGAGATTTAAATCTGCAGTTTATGGGAAGCAGCAACCAGAGACTGATTGCTGTTTCCCGCAGCTTGGCAGCGCAAGAACCCATTCTTTTTGAATGATAAAAAAGCATGTGCTTTTCGCACATGCCTTTTAGCTTCTATATTTACGCTCTTAAATTTGGAGATAACGGCTTTTCTTCTTTGTCTTTCATGATGTACTTTCGCAAGATTGGCAGCACCCATCTGTCTAGGCCATAGTAGCCTGCATTTGCGCCAGCAAACATAATGATCATTCCCATGAGTATATCTGTTGGGTTATGAGAAATCGTACCTGCGAGAATGAAAGAGAAATTCATCACAACTCCAAAGAATGTAGCTGCAGTTGTCAGACAGCCAAGAATTAAGCCTAACCCTACCAGCAATTCGCCAATCGGAATTAATACGTTAAATAGTCCAACATTAGGAAGTGCAAATCCTTCTATAAAGCTCGTATACCAGCCGTAAACGGCACCGTCAGGACCTGTGACAGGATTTTTAATCGCATTTGTTAAAAATCCGCTTGCATCAAAGCCCTCGCCAGTCAGTTTTCCGAAGCCGGATTTAAACCAAGAATATCCAAGGAATAAACGAATAACAGTTAAAACAATGGCAGCAATCTTATTTTCTCTAATAAAGGCATTAATCATAGTTTTCATCCTTCCTTTATTTCAATATTTCTTACAAGTTAAATATAGCAAAAAAAGAGGGAAGAAAATGATTATTGTGAAACAGTTCACAAAGAAGCCAAGATATTGTGTCTGATATTTGAACATTTATTAAAGAGTGTGTCAGAAATCACTGTAATGTGATTAAGGAGAAGCTCCCAGTTACGAAGGGAGCTTTACTTCTCGATGCTTGGTTTTATTACAGAAGCTGTTGTATTTCTATTGATGATTAGCAATAATTGCTCTGCCATATAGCTTGAGCTGTATTTAAAACCGCCTTTAATCCATTCAACGAGCAGACCAAAGAGGGCGTAGGCAGAATAACTAGCAGCTAGTTCTTTGTCTATGGGGGAGTCCACTACAGGTGTATGAAAATCTTGGAGCGATAATTCCTTTAGAATTTCACACAGTCTATACTGGAAACTATGCAGCAATTCTGCATGGATAATCAGCTTATAAAAGTTTGCGTTTTTTTGGACATGGTCGAACAATTTAATGGCATTTGCCGTCAGTTTACTTACTTCAAAGATTTCGGAATTTTTATAAGGCTCCCGGTAAGAAGCAACCAAATCAGTAATAATGTCATCAATAATTTCATTCAGCAAATCTTCCCTATAAGTATAATGCTTATAGAAGGTGCCGCGATTCAAGTCTGCTAGCTGGACGATATCTGTTATGGTTATTTCCTTAAAGCTTTTTTCCTGCATAAGGGAAAGAAATGCTTCTTTTAGTGCTCGTTTTGATTTAATCACTCGCCTATCAAGGTATTCATTTTTATTAGACATATTCCACCTCTAATGTTCATCAAAAAGGATTTGGCAGCAGAAAGCCTGCGATTTGTTGACTAATAGACAAATTCCACTTTATTTGCTGATTGTCCTTCATCGTTTAGTGTCATTATACTATAAGTGTAGTAAAAATTCGCAATGTTGAAAGCGTATTCTAACAGTTCATATATGGGGGTATCTTAATGAGACTTGAAAACAAGGTTGCAATCGTAACAGGTGCTGGTTCTGGTATGGGAAAACAAATTGCTCTTCTTTATGCAAAGGAAGGAGCAAATGTGGCTGTATCAGACATTAATTTGGATGCAGCAAATGCAACAGTAGAAGAAATAAAAGCAAATGGCGGCAATGCATTCGCAGTATCAGCGAACGTGGCAAAAGAAGAGGACATACAAAACCTTATAGATACAACAGTGCAAAACTATGGAACGCTCGATATTCTTGTTAATAATGCTGGAATTATGGATAATTTTGAACCTGCAGGCGATATTTTGGACGAGAATTGGGAAAGAGTATTTGCCGTCAATACAACAAGTGTTATGAGAGCAACACGGAAGGCGCTGCCGATTTTCTTGGAAAAAGAGAGCGGTGTGATTATCAATGTAGCTTCAGCTGGAGGCTTGCAAGGAGCAAGGGCAGGTGCTGCTTATACAGCTTCTAAGCATGCTGTTGTCGGCTTCACTAAAAACACTGGCTTTATGTATGCCCAAAAGGGAATTCGCTGCAATGCAATAGCTCCAGGAGGCGTGGAGACTAATATCAGTGCCTCAATGACAAATGTTAACCCATTTGGAATGGGCAGAGTACAACCGGGGCTAGGTGTAAACCCTCGTATCGGCAAGGCGGAAGAAGTCGCAACCGTTGCTCTATTCCTCGCATCAGATGAATCAAGCTTTGTTAATGGAACAGTGATCACTGCAGATGCAGGGTGGACAGCATTTTAATAAAAACAGGCGTACCAGAAGGTACGCCTGTTTTCTTAGATTAAAGTACTTTGTTTAAGAAGTCTTTAGTCCGTTCGTTTTGCGGATTACCGAAGATCTCCTGTGGAGTGCCTTGTTCGACAATATAACCGCCATCCATAAATATAACTCTGTCTGCTACTTCTCTTGCAAATCCCATTTCATGTGTCACGATAACCATAGTCATGCCTTCTTGTGCCAATTGCTTAATAACATTGAGCACTTCTCCAACCATTTCAGGGTCAAGGGCACTTGTTGGTTCATCAAACAGCATAATATCTGGATTCATTGCAAGCGCACGGGCGATAGCCACCCTTTGTTTTTGACCGCCAGATAACTTCGCTGGGTTTTCTGGAGCCTTATCCTTTAATCCAACACGATCTAAAAGCTGAAGGGCTTTTTCTTTTGCTTCTGCCTTCGTTGCTTTCTTCAATTCGACAGGAGCAAGTGTAATATTCTCCAGAACACTCAAGTTTGGAAAGAGGTTAAAGTGCTGGAAAACCATTCCGATATTTTCTCTTACCTTGTTAATATCAGTGTTTTTATCTGTCAGCTTTTGGTCGTTAACAACAACTTCTCCGCTTGTTACTTCCTCCAGCATATTCAAACAGCGCAGCAAGGTACTTTTTCCAGAACCAGAAGGACCGATAAGGCAAACGACTTCACCTTCTTGGACCTGCACATCAATCGATTTTAAAACTTCAAGGTTTCCATATGATTTTTTCAGATTGGTCACTTTAAGCTTTGCCATTTTTAATCCTTCTTTCTAAAACATTTGATACTTTAGTTAGTATTGTAATAACAATTAAGTAAATCACGCCGACGATAATCCACATTTGGAATGATTCCAGATTTCTTGCAATGATGATTTTACCGCTTTGTGTCAATTCGTTTATGCCAATAATAGACAGAATCGAAGTATCTTTCAGTGTTATGACAAACTGGTTAATAAATGCCGGAATCATCAATTGAATAGCTTGTGGAAGAACTACCTTCATCATAGCTTTTCCATAAGGAAGTCCTAAACTGCGGGCAGCTTCCATTTGGCCTTTATCTACAGATTGAATACCGCCTCTGACGATTTCAGCCATGTAAGCACCAGCATTTAAGCTTAATGTAATGAGACCTGCAACAAATGCAGTGATTCGGAAATCAAATGCAGCCGGTATACCAAAGTAAATGAAGAATGCTTGGACAATCAATGGTGTTCCACGGAAAATATCAATATAAATCATTGCAATAGTGCTTAAAACTTTACTTTTTGCAATTCGCATTAAGCCAAAGACAATTCCCACTATTGTTGCAATAATTAAAGAAACAACAGTAAGGATTAATGTCATTTTTAATCCTGTCATCAAGCTTGGCATGCTTTCTTTTAGAAGTCCGAAAAATCCAGTGTCTTCTGCAGCAGCAGTGTCAGAGCCTGTTTCCAAGTATTTATCCATGATTTTCTGGTATTCACCAGATGCTTTTAAGTTTGCAAGTCCTGCGTTAAACATTTCTAAAAGTTCCGTGTTTTGGCCTTTTGAAACAGCAAATCCGTAAGAAGCGCCTGCTTCTTTTTCAGTCACTGTTTTTAAGCCATTGCCTTGTTTAATTCCATATGCTAATACAGGGTAGTCATCAAATACAGCAACGGAATTTCCTGTTTTTACATCTTCGTACATATTTGCAGAGTCATCAAAAGTAACAATATTAAAGCCGTATTCGTCTTTAATGCTTTCAGCGAAGCTTGCACCTTCCGTTCCTGTTTTAACAGCGACCTTTTTGCCTTTTAGGTCATCGTAGGAAGTAACAGTGTCATTATCTTTACTAACAGCCATGATGATTCCAGAATCAAAATATGGATCAGAGAAATCAAATTTCTGTTTTCTTTCATCGGTAATGCTCATTCCCGCAATAACTGCGTCAACTTGCTTTGATTCTAATGCCTGAACAGCGGCATTAAACCCAAGCGGTTTAATTTCGTATTTAAAGCCTTGGTCTTTTGCAATTGCTGCAACAAGGTCCATATCAATTCCAACGAATTCACCACTCGTATCTTGGAATTCAAATGGAGCAAAAGTAATATCTGTAGCAATCTGATATGTTTTTTCTGCAGCCTTCACATTTGTTAGTGGAGAAAGCATGCTTAAGGTAGTCAGTAAAACTACAAAGAACAAAATTAACTTTGGAAATCTTTGTTTTATCTTCATTCATATAGCTCCTTTTGTACTTTTTCTGTGTTGGGAAATTAGGATAAATAAATCCTTTTTAATAAACATTTGTTTGTATGTAAGATAATCTGACATAAAACATAATTAAAATCATACTAAATAAACGCAAAATTGTACAGATATGATTTTTAATTGAGTATAATTTACCTTTTTATTAATAATTGCATTAGTTCTTTCATACAGCTTGTTTTCTGATATGAAAGAGGTTTCATACCTAGCGATGAAGAAGGTAACGGCAAAATTTCTTCCATGATAGTTTTTTTGTTTGGCGTTTGCTTGATAAAAGAAATGCTTTTTCTAAGTCGTTTTATTTTTTCTTACAATGGTGTATCTAATGCCTGTAATTGAAAAAATTTTTCTATAGCTTTTTAAAGAGGGAAGGGGAATGGGTGGATGCTTAAAAGCGTACATTTTTATGCACGCTTTTAAGATAGGTTTACTTAAATTGATTGTCTGGGTGAAGATTGTTTTGCATGAGTTCTTGTACTTTGTTGATTTGATCTGTTGAGGCAATCTCTGTTTTGTACCAGCCTTTGTCATCCATGATTGAAAAGAGCTCGTATTGGTTGGAGCTGGCATTGGCATAGGCTCCTTCGTAAATCTCTCGCAGTCCTTGATGCTTTGTCTCGAGTATAACGTTATTGATGCTATGGCAGCGGCCTTTTTCAAGCTCCAAACAAAGCTGGAGCAATTCCCGGTCTGTCAGTCCGCGTCCTTCGATATTGTTTGGCATAAGATCATTCCTTTCCCATAAGCTATTGAATATTTTGCGTCCTGTTAAAATATTGGGATAGGTCGGCAATCTTTAACTGGTGCTTTTCTGCCATTGCTTCCAATATGTTTTTTAATGTTTCATCCTCACATTGTGTTGCACACCAATTTAATGTTTTAGCGGTAATTGCTTCTGCACGTATCTCATCCTCAATAAATGCCAGTTCCTTCATTGTTAGTTCGGTCAAAGCTTACTTCACCTCCCAGAACCATATATGCTTAGTATTGTTTCGGTACAGCTGTTTTATCCTTGTTTGCAGATAATGGCTGTTTATTACGAAGATATTCGGATTTAATAACATGCTCTTACGCTATATGAGCCATAATATAGGCATCGATCCGATTACGATAGAAGGGGCTTATTTAAATTAGATTTGTTTATGCTATAATAGTATTAGAACCAAGTACTAAAACTAGGTGTAATATTATGAATACGACTTGTCGAACTAGGGGGACAATATGGAAGATTTATTAAAGCTAAAAGGCAAAAATATCGTCATTATGGGCGTTGCAAATGAACGGAGTCTAGCTTGGGGTGTGGCTAAATCATTATTTAAAGCAGGTGCAAATCTGATATTTACATACCGTCTTGACCGCTCTCTTGCTAAGTTGAACAAATTGCTGGCAGATAACAGCTATAATGCCGATTTGATTGTGCAATGTGATGTAAATAGTGATGAAAGCACAAAAAATGCCTTCCAGGAAATTGGGGAAAAGGTTGGCGTGATCCATGGAATCGTCCACTCTGTTGCGTTTGCTCATTCGGAAGATTTAAAGGGAGATTTCATTAATACTTCAAGAGAAGGATATGCATTTGCACAGGATACTAGCAGCTATTCATTAGTTGCTGTTGCAAGGGAAGCGAAGCCCTTCATGACAGAAGGCGGATCTATCACGACAATGAGCTATCTAGGAGCAGAACGTGCTGTAGGCGGATATAATGTGATGGGTGTTGCTAAAGCAGCACTAGAATCTTCTGTGAGATACTTGGCATTAGACATGGGTAAAGATAATATCCGCGTTAATGCAATCTCTGCTGGAGCAATCCGCACACTCGCTGCTAAAGGTGTCGGTTCATTTAATGAAATTCTTCATAAGATTGAAGATACTGCGCCATTGAAACGGAATGTAACACAGGACGAAGTTGGTGACATGACATTAGCTATGATCAGTGAGCTGTCCAGAGGGGTTACAGGCGAGATCATTTATGTAGATTCAGGCTATAACATTCTAGGGTAATATAAAGCAAAAAAACGAGGCTATGATATAGCCTCGTTTTTTATTATTTAGATTTTGTTCTAGGCGTTGATCTTCTAATGAAAAATGCTAAAAGAAGAGCTAGTGCCGAGATACCTGTAGCAACGATAAAGGCATCGTTAATTCCGTCAATTGTCGCTTGCTGAACTGCTTTCCCATAAATAGAGGATACAGCCAGTGCCTGACCAGAGCTTGTCGGAATGCCAGCTAATGCTGCAAAGCCTTGACCAAGCTGTGCCATTTTTTCGGCGATAAATGGATTATCACTTGTAATAATATTGCTGTAATTAGCAGTATGGTATGTGGATCTGTTTGTCATAACGGTAACAAGGAATGCTGTCCCAATACTTCCTGCAACTGTTCTTGCAGTATTAGAAGCAGCTGTACCATGACTTGTTAAATGCATAGGCAGCTGATTCATTCCTTCTGTCATAACTGTCATCATGATAAACGACATTCCGAACATGCGGAAAATATAAAGCATCATGATATGTGCATAAGTTGTTTGCATCGTCAATTGGGTAAAGCCCCATGTTGTCAAAACAGTAATGACAAGTCCAATAACTGCGAGCGGTCTTGCCCCGAAGCGGTCAAACAGCTTACCGGCAATCGGCGACATGATACCCATCACGATAGCACCTGGGAGCATTAATAGGCCAGAATCCAATGCTGTAAAGCCGCGGATGTTTTGCAGGTAAACAGGGAGCAAGATCATCCCTGCAAACATTGCCATATTAACAACCATGCTTACTACTGTAGTTAAAGCATAAATATCATATTTAAATACTCTTAAATCAAGCATCGGTACATCTGTTGTGAATTCACGCCATACGAATAGAACTAAGAACACAATCCCGATGAAAAGAGATAAGACAACTACACTGCTGTCCCAGCCATCGTTTCCAGCTTCACTGAAACCGTACAGTAAGAAGCCCAACCCGATAGAGGAAGTAATAAAGCCCCAAAGGTCAAATTTAGGATTTGTACGCGGTGTAACATCTCTCATCCAAATGGAGGCGATAATTAAATCGATAATACCAAAAGGAATGACTAGATCGAAAAGCACCCTCCAAGAATAGTGTCCGATAAGCCAACCTGAAAGTGTCGGTCCGATTGCAGGGGCAAAGATCATGGCAACACCCATGATACCCATTGCAGTTCCTCGTTTTTCAGGAGGGAAAATAGTTAAGAATGTTGTCATTAGAAGCGGCATAATGACACCTGCTCCGGCTGCCTGAATAACGCGTCCAACCATCAGCATGCTGAATCCGGTGGAGACAGAACAAACTAATGACCCTATCGTAAAGGCACTCATTGCAAGGATTAATAGTTTTCTTGTACCAAGCTTGCTGATTAAAAACGGAGTAATTGGAATGAATATACCGTTTGTCAGCATATAGCCTGTTGTCAGCCACTGCACAGTGCTTGTTGATACATTCAAGTCGTTCATAATATGCGGGATGGCAACATTCAATAATGTTTGGTTCAAAATCGCAACGAATGCGCCGAGCATAACTGCAGCAATAATTTTGCCTTTACTGCCTTCAAAATCAACCTTCGCTTTTTCTTTTACTGTTTTTTCTACTTCAGGTATTTCTTCTTCGCCAGGTTTTTCGGCATCATCTACATCTACGACATACTCTAGGCTTGGCTCTGTAATCGCAGATTTTGCTAATGTATCATTTATGGCATCATCCATCGGACTCTCTTCAGCGATGGAGCTGGTTTGCGATGTTTCTTTATTAAGGATTGGTTCATCCTTTTCATAATTTTTTGCCGGTTTTGGCTTCCTGCTTTGTTTCCTAATCAGGTAATTGATGGTGAGGAGCAATATAATGCTGATCACTGCATAACTTGCGATATATATCGTCATCGTCATCACCTACTTATGAATTCGCACAGTTACATTCATACCAGGTACTAAATCTAAACCACCATAGTTATCAATCGAGATTTTTACAGGAATGACTTGCGTTTCTTTTGTGTAGTCGCCTGAAGAATTGCTGCTAGGAAGCAAAGAGAATGTGCTTGATGTTGCTAAGCCTAAAGAATCGACTTTACCAGTAAGAGTTGTATCTGGATATGCATCTACATAAAGATCGACATCTTGACCGACCTTTACATCATTTAAGTCCGTTTCATCAACATTTGCTGTAACCCAAAGATTGTTCATATCATATGCTTTAGCAAGAGAAGTACCTGCTGCTACGAATGAGTTTTCTACTGCTGAAGATTGGACAACCGTGCTGTTAGCAGGAACGTTTACATTGATTTTTGAAGTTCCAGTTTCTGTTGTTACTTCAACTGTGCCGATTTTTTCGTTTTTGCCGAATTTTTCTCCGACATCACCGCTCCAGTTCGTTAATTTACCTGTTGCAGGGGAAGCAATGCTTACTTGCTGTCCAGCGATTTGGGCATTATCTGTTGAGATATACGAAACTGATTTGTCATAGAAATAATAGCCGGTAAAACCGCCGCCTACTAAGACAACTAGTAGGATGATGTTAATAAGTATCATGCGTCTTGCATTCATTCTTGAAAGTCCTCCTTAGAATTGAGAATCGTTAAGATTTTGTTGTTTAATTCAAGCAGTTTTTGTATATCTTCGTCCGGGAATTGCATTATTTCTTTTATTTTGCGGGCAACGACAGAGTCAGAATGCATCAGTGCTTCTAATTTTTCATTTCCTAGCTTTGTCAGATGTAGATTGACAGCTCTTCTGTCGGTTGTTTGAGTTGTCCGTTCAATCATATCCTGCTGCACAAGGCGGTCAATCACACCGCTGACAGTACTTTTTGTCAGACGTAATTTGTCTGCAAGCTCGCCTAAGCTTATATTCGGCTGAAATGAAACCCGATATAAAGCTTTTAGCTGAACAGCAGTCAAACCCATCCGGTCTGCATCTTCCTTTAGGAGCTGATAGTAAGCCTTGCTTATTCTTGCGTACGATCGAATCAGCTCATTGTTTAAAGCTTCTTTCACGCCATGCCTCCTTTTCCCTTATGAAATAAACTACCCAACCAGACATAAAAAATGCTGGAATTAATACCTTGTCAAAAATAGTTCGTATACGAACTATATCGCAAGAGCTATCTTCGCATAATTAATTAGGAGTATCATTAAAAGAAGTTAAAAAAATGATGAGAAAATAATGAGTGGAAAGTAGCTATATTAAAATAGAAGGAAAGCGGTTTATAAAACAGAGGAAAGACCCTTTTCAAAGGAAAAGGGCCATAGAAATCAACTGTTTAAATCATATAATCCTGGGCTGTGCTCATTTGGCATATCAGGAAGTTCAGGGACAGGATAGCCTTGAGGAGGCTCAACGACTTTAAGCTCTCCTTTATTTCTGCTTGGTGACTCACCTTGGAAAATCTCGCCGATTCTAGTGTCATCAAGACGGAAGTTGAATTGAGCATTATGGAAGCCTAAGTCTACATACTTGCGGCATTCAGGGTACTTATTGATGTCATAGTTTGGAACTGGGAATAGTTTTGCCCAGTTTACGCCTAATGTTTCAAGTGCTTTGGCGAAGGCATTTTGGTGTGCGTTGTCACGAACAATTAAAAATGCCAAAGTTTCACGGAATGTTTTGTTTGAGCTCATTTCATATAAACGTGATTTTTGCAAAACACCTGTTGACTCAAGAACTAAGTTATCAAGAAGATCAGCAACTAAGTTCCCGTGGCTGTATACATAGTTTCCTGTCCATGGGTTTCCACCGGCATCAACTGGCAGAGAAGCCTGTGCACCCATTATATAATGATGTGGGTTAACATTTTCTGTTGCAACATGAAGTGGTGCATTGCTTTCGCCAACAGAACCTACACCTATATCACCTGAACCATTGAGCAGCTGATTAATAGTTGTCTGAACGAGCTCCACATGGCTTAGCTCTTCAAGGAATACACCACGAATCAAGTCGCGATATTGTTTAGCTTTTCCACGGAAGTTAGCACTTTGGAAAGAGAACTGCATCATTGTTCTCATTTCTCCAAAACGTCCGCCTAATGCTTCTTGAAGGACTTTTGCTGCGGCTGGGTCTGGTTTATCAGGAACAATTACATTTATTAAATCTTCTTTATAGAAATACAAGATGATACCTCCAATGGTATTTTTTTAATTTTTATCATTTTTTATTGTTGATTAATTTTCTTTTTTTTATTCCACCCTTTTTAGAAACGAACCAAAAAGGGGATAGTAAATATATAATGAACAATCGAAATTGTTAAAATATTTTTTTCGAAAATAATAGTTGATGAAAGAAATTTTTTTTCGTATAATAAGTACATAGGAAATGAAAACACTTACAAATAAACAACTTTGACTAGGAGGTACATCATATGGATGCCTACTTATTAATTATCACACTAGTTTCAATCGTCCTTGTTATATTAGGAGTTTCCCTGTTTAAATGGCATGCATTTATCAGCTTAACAGTTGCAAGCTTATTTCTAGCCATTTTCTCAGGACTATCTTGGGATAAAATTGTAAGCGCTTATGAGACGGGCGTAGGTGGCGTATTAGGTCATTTAGTCGGGATTTTGGCGCTTGGAACAATACTTGGAAAAATGCTGTCCGAATCTGGGGCAGGGCTGCAAATTGCAAACTTCTTTGTTAGAGTTTTTGGAGAAAAGAAACTGCCATGGGCAATGTTCTTCTCTGGGTTTATTATCGGAATTCCCGTTTTCTTTGAAGTTGGTATTTTAATACTGCTTCCACTTGTTATCTCTATACAGAAAGCAACAAAGAAAAACATTCTTTTGATTGCTTTGCCAGGTATTGCTGGTTTGTCAATCGTTCATGGTTTAGTGCCGCCGCATCCAGGTGCTATTGCGGCAATCGGAATCTTTGATGCAAATCTAGGAAAAGTATTGCTTTACTCACTTATCATTGCACTTCCAGCCGGGATTGTCGGCGGACCGCTGTTTGCTAAATATATTTATAAACGTGTTGTACCACAAGGCGAGCCAGAATTAGTTCGTGTGGAAGAAAAAGACGAAAAGGCACTGCCAAGTGTAGGTATTTCTTTCTTCTCTATCTTGCTGCCTGTTATTTTAATGATTATCGGAACTGCTGCACCATATATGAAATTCTTGCCTGGTGAAGTTCAAAAAGCACTAGCATTTATTGGAAGTCCATTAGTTTCACTGCTGCTTGCTGTATTCTTTGCATTCTATTTCCTTGGCTTCAAGCAGGGAATAGGCAAGGAAAAATTGAAAAAATTCACAGAGGACTGCATCTTGCCAGTCGGATCAATCGTGTTAATCATCGGTGCTGGCGGAGCATTTAAACAAGTGCTGATTGACAGTGGTGTTGGTACTACAATCGGTAATATGTCTGAAAGCTTATCTTTGTCTCCATTAGTTTTAGCCTTTATGATTGCAGGACTTATCCGAATTGCGACAGGGTCTGCGACAGTTGCTTTAACAACTGCAGCAGGAATTGTGTCTCCAATAATTGCAGGTATGTCTGGAGTTAATGTGGAATTGCTTGTATTAGCAACAGGAGCAGGTTCCTTAATGTTCTCTCATGTCAATGACGCTGGTTTCTGGATGGTGAAGGAATATTTAGGATTGTCAGTAGAGGAAACATTCAAAACTTGGACAGTTCTTGAGACGGTTCTTTCATTCGTTGCCTTTGCAGGAGTATTGATTTTGGATCTGTTTGTATAATAAATAAAGAAAAAGGGTGCCAACCTTGAAGCTATCAAGGTTGGCACCCTTTTTATGTTACATTCTCGTATCAGAGATAGCATTTCTGATTTTCTTTAGTGACTTATTGGCTGTATCTTTATTTAAAATCATCATATTAACATACAGAGCATCAATCAGGCTTAATTGAGCAATCCGGGAGGAAAGGGCCTCAGACCTGAATTCTGTTTCCTCTGAGCTTGTAAACAGTGCCACATCTGCATGTTGAGCGATTGGTGATTTTGGATATCCTGTAATGCTAATCGTTTTGGCGCCATTGGTTTTTGCTGTTTTTAAGATATTGATTGTATCTTTGTTCGTACCGGAATGGGAGATGACGACAGCTACATCACGATCAGAAAGCTGGGAGGCAGACATCAGCTGAAAATGTGAATCAATGAATGTAAACGCTTTTATTCCTGTGCGCACAAATTTATGAAATGCATCCATTGCAATGACTGCTGATCCTCCAGTTCCATAAAACTCTACACGCTGTGCTGCAAGCAAAAAATCTGCCGCTTTTTGTATGGACGAACCGTTTACCAGCTGCAAAGTATTTTCCAATGTGCGAATATTCGACATAAACACCTTTTCTGTCACTGTTTTCACATTATCCTGTTCATTTATCTCTTCATGGATATGCTGGATAGGCTCAATGATTTCAGATGCGAGCGCGATTTTCATCGCTTGATAGCCTTTAAAGCCTATTCGTTTGCAAAATCGAAATACAGTTGCATCTGCAACGTTTAAATCCTCTGCAAGCTCATTGATTGTACTGTGAATAATTTTTTCAGGGTTTTCTAATATATAATCTGCAATCTTTTTTTCTTTTTCACTTAGTCTTGCATAATAGGAGCGGATTTTTCCTAAGCAGTTTTGTGCCATATCATTTGATTCCTTTCGACATATTATAAGTATAGTATAGCATATTCAAAATTAGAAAAAATATTTTTTAATACGCTTTCATTAATGAAAAAAATTTCGTATAATAAAGATGAGAGAGAAAATTTTTTTCATGAGGGAGCGTTATAAAAATGAATATTGGATTAATAGGTCTAGGAAAAATGGGATTCAATTTAGCAGAGAATTTATTGGATCATAATTATAGTGTAACAGCTTTTGACGTAAATGTAAGCGCTGTAGAAAAAATTTCAGCAGCTGGTGCCCTTGGTGTAAAGACAATAGCAGATTTAGCTGCTAGTTTGCCAAGTCCGCGGGTGATTTGGGTAATGGTACCATCAGGAAAAATTACCGAGGATGTTATCTTAGAGCTTAGCGAGCAATTAGAAGAAGGGGATATTATCATAGAAGGTGGCAATTCCCATTATCAGGACACAAAAAGGAGAGCAGCTGAGCTGAAGACAAAAGGCATTCATTATCTTGATGTAGGCACTAGCGGGGGAACAAGTGGAGCTAGAAACGGTGCGTGCATGATGATTGGAGGAGACAAAGACGTCTTCACAAGTGTGGAAGGCCTTTTTAGAGATATTTGTGTGGAGAATGGTTATTTATATACAGGAGAAATTGGCAGCGGCCATTTCTTAAAAATGGTTCATAACGGTATTGAGTATGGAATGATGCAGTCAATTGCAGAGGGGTTTGAATTGCTTGAGAAAAGTGAATTCAACTTTGACCATGAGCAGGTTGCGAAAGTTTGGAATAATGGCTCTGTCATCCGCTCATGGCTGATGGAATTAACACAAAATGCCTTCTCGAAAGATCCAAAACTTGAAAGCATTAAAGGAGTAATGCATTCATCAGGAGAAGGAAAGTGGACACTGGAAACAGCACTTGATCTGCAAGTGGCGATGCCTGTGACTGCGATGTCGCTTATGATGCGCTACCGTTCGTTAGAGGAGGATACATTCACAGGAAAAGTCGTAGCTTCATTAAGAAATGAATTCGGAGGCCATAGTGTAGAGAAGAAGTAAAAAAAGCTGCAGCTAATTGCTGCAGCCTCTTTTTATTTAACCCACTTGCGCTGGAAGTCAGCGATATACTCATACTCATTATTAAGCAATCTGGAGATACGGATAAAGATTGGTGTTAAATCTTCATAGATGACAACATTCTCTTTGATAGGCTTATGAGCATGTGTGCTGCCGACAAGCTCTTTCATAATGCTGAAATCTTCAATTTCTCCAAGTCCATACATGCCGAGAACGACTGCACCAAGGCAAGAGCTTTCAAAGCTTTCAGGGACTGTCACTTCCTGATTAAAGATGTCAGCCATCATTTGCCTCCAAAGCTCAGACCGGGCAAAACCGCCAGTAGCCTGGATTTGCTTCGGCTCACCGATTACCTCCTGCAAAGCAAGCATTACTGTATACAGATTTAATATAACGCCTTCAAGCACAGCTCTAACCATATGTTCTTTCTTATGGTGAAGACCAAGTCCAAAGAAGGAGCCTCTTGCGTTCGAATTCCAAAGCGGAGCTCGTTCTCCTGCTAAATATGGATGAAACAGAAGTCCGTCTGCTCCAGGAAGAACGCGGGAAGCAATCTTCGTTAACACTTCATACGGATCAATGCCTAGACGCTTTGCAGTCTCCACTTCTGATGAAGCCAGTTCATCACGAACCCATCTGAACGTCATTCCGCCGTTATTGACAGGACCGCCGACTACCCAATGGTTTTCTGTGAGGCAGTAGCAGAAAGTCCGCCCTTTTGGATCTGTCACAGGTTTATCTGTTACAGTTCGGATTGCACCGCTCGTGCCGATTGTGACAGCTACCACGCCAGGATCAATAGCATTTACACCTAGATTGGATAGAACTCCGTCATTGGCTCCAACGATAAAAGGAACTTCTTGAGAGAGACCGAGCTCTAAAGCAAGCTCTTCCTTGAGACCTGTGACAGCGTGTGTTGTCGGAACAGGTAAAGGCAAATGGTCTGGAGTTATTCCAGCAATTTCAAGTGCTTCTTTATCCCAGTCAAGCTGTTCTAGGTTAAACAAACCTGTAGCAGAAGCAATGGAATAATCGACAATGAATTCTCCAAAGAAATGATGAAAGATATATTCCTTTATACCAATAAATTTAGCAGTTTTTGTGAAGATCTCCGTATGATCAGCTCTAAGCCAAGCGATTTTTGCAAGAGGAGACATCGGATGGATTGGAGTGCCTGTGCGCTTGTATATTTCCATCCCATTTAACTCATTCTTAATTTTATCTGCCCATTCAGCTGAACGGCTGTCTGCCCACGTGATGCATTTAGTCAGCGGTTTGTTTTTATCATCGAGAGCAATTATACTGTGCATCGCAGCACTGAAGGAAACAAGCTTTAATTTCTCCAGCTCGACATTACCTTTTTTCAATGTAGTCTTGATTGCTTCTTTCGCAGCAGAAAGTATTTCATCAGGGTCTTGCTCGGCAATGGCAGGTGCAGGGCTGTAAAGCGGGTATTCAACATGATGCATGCTGATTACCTTGCCAGCTTCGCCGAATAATACAGCTTTTGTGCTTGTCGTTCCAATATCAACACCTAAATAGAAGGAATCCTTAAACATTACGAAATCTCCTTTATCATAAAATCCTTAAATATAAATTAAGAGTAAACGGTAACAAAAAAAATTTCTAGAAAACATAAACTTGTTAGAAAAATTTTTTCTTCTCTTTTATTTTAAAGCATCTTTTTTATTTTTGGAACTGTTTTCATTAAAAGAATAAAAGAAACAGGACAAGAAATCAAACATCACGGCGACAAATATCCCTTCGCAACTCGAATTATAGGGAAATTTTTGTAAGGGATATTCTTGAAAAAGCGGAAGCGGGCACTTAGACTAAAACTTGTAATTGGTAGCGGTTACATATTGCGCTATTAGGAATGATCCCCGTCTGACATCATAGAAATACAAAATTTTTTCTTTAAGTTTGTAAGCGGTTGCAAGTTTGTCTGATGTTTTAAAGAGATGAACGTGTTAGACTCTGAGTTTATTTAAGGGAGTGGGGTCCTCTTAGATAGTCAGAAATCAAACAGAGAAAAGAGGGGAAGAAACATGAAAAAAAGCAAGCTGATTTTGTTAACAATCGTCATGATTTTAGTGCTTGTGCCAATACTGCAAGCCTGCAGTTCCAAATCAGGCACTTCGGGGTCAGACGATACAGTCCAGCTCACCTTCTCAGCATGGGGAAATCCAGCTGAAATAAAGGTGTATCAAAAAGCGGTCGATGGATTCATGAAAGAAAATCCAAATATTAAAGTGAAGTTAGTACCAATCCCAAGTGATGGGTATATTCAAAAGCTGCAAACACAGCTGCAAGGAAGCCAAGCACCAGATGTATTCTATGTCGGTGACGGTGATATTTCCAAAATTATTGAAACAGGCAAGCTTGCACCGCTCGGTGAATTTATGAACAGCTCGGAAAGCTATGCAAAACCAGATGAATTTGCAGAAGGGTTATGGGGAGCGGCTAAAAAAGACAATGAGATTTACGGCATCACAGTCGATTGCAATCCGATGCTTATATATTACAATAAAAAGCTGTTTTCAGAGCTTGGAATTAAGTCTCCTCAGGACTATTATGACGAAGGCAAATGGAACTTCGAAGCGATGAAGGAAGTGACTGATGCCCTGCGTGACGGCGGCAAATATGGATTAATTGTTGATAACTCATGGAATACTCTTTTCAGCTGGATTTGGGCTAACGGCGGGGAAATTTACAACAAAGAGACTGGCGAATTCATTCTCGATCAAAATGAAAAAGGAATTGGCGCAATGAGTTTCTTGGAGCAAATGATTAAAGGAAAGAACTTCACTTATTCAGGATCTCTGCCGAAAGGTCAAGGCTCTGAGGCGATGTTTATGTCAGGGCAAGTTGGCATGGTTACTGCAGGCAGATGGTTCACACCACTTTTCCATGAAAATAAATCATTAGAATGGGATTATATTTCATGGCCATCTAATACAGAAAATAAGCAAGAGCCTGTTGCCATTCCGACTGCATATCTAGCTGCTAATAAAGATTCAAAAAATAAAGAGGCGGCGATGAAATTTGTTTCTTACTACACATCTAAGGTAGGGCAAGAGCAGCGTCTTAACGGTATCGGAAATGCAATTCCTTCTATCAATGGTATTGATGAAGCAATTACTAGCTCCAATGTTCCAGAGCATGTCAACTATATTATTGAAGCAAGGGAAAAAGGCTATGCAAACGCAATTCAATCCACCATTCCTGGGTTGGATAAGGAAGTCAATGACATTATGGACTTGATGTATCTTGGCAAAGATGATGCCCAGACAACAGTAGATAAACTGACGAAAAAAGCGAAAGAAATGATTGAAGAACATAAAGCGGAATAAAAAAGTAAATGGAGGAAGGGGAAGGAATTCCTTTCCCCCTTCTATTTTAAAAAAAGTGGGTGAACGCTGATGAGAGGCCGACAAAATCTTTGGGGATATGCATTTTTAGCTCCGCAATTAATCGGATTAATACTATTTTCATTGATTCCAGTTATCTTCACATTAACATTGAGCTTTATGAAATGGGACGGGTTTGGCGCTAAAGAATTTATTGGGTTAGCTAACTATATCGATCAATTTCAAGATGCCGACTTTTGGAAGGCCTTAGGAAATACGGTTTATTATACAATTTTAGTCATTCCTGTCAGTATCGCTTTGTCATTAGCGGTTGCAATTGCTCTCAATAAAATTAAGGGCAAAAATTTCTACAGACTTTTTTATTTTATGCCTGTTGTTACAAGCTCTGTTTCTATCGGGGTTATCTGGATGTGGATTTTAAATGGAGACTTCGGCATATTAAATCAAATTCTAGCAAACTTTGGAATTAAAGGACCAATGTGGCTGACAGACACAAACTGGGTCATGCCATCGATTGCTATTCTAAGTATCTGGTGGGGACTAGGACATAATATGGTTATTTTTTTGGCAGGCCTGCAGGGGATTTCTAAATCCTATTATGAGGCGGCAGAAATAGACGGAGCAACAAAGTGGCAAAAGCTTCGCCATATTACCTTGCCTCTGCTATCACCAACGACCTTCTTCATTGCTATAATGGCAATTATTTCTTCTTTCCAAGTTTTTGATCAGGCTTATGTTATGACAAGCGGAGGACCTGCTAAATCGAGCTACACGTTTGTGTATCATATTTACGAAGCCGCCTTTGTTGATTTCAAAATGGGTATCAGCTCGGCAGCAGCAATGGTATTGTTTGTCATCATACTCGCATTTACGCTAATCCAATTCAAAATGTCGAAAAGGTGGGTGCATTATGAAGATCAATGACGTACCTGTTAATACAGCCCCCAAGCCTGTGGTTCCATTGCCAACAAAGAAAAAAATCTCTGTTCTGCGCATATTGCTCCATCTTGTCCTAATTGCTGGTGCCTTTTTGATGGTTGCACCTTTCCTTTGGACAATAAGCAGCTCACTGAAAGATATGTCGCAAATTTTCCTTGTGCCGCCGAAATGGTTCCCTAATCCTATTAATTTCCAAAACTATCCCAATTCCTTAACAGCCATGCCATTTGCAAAAGCTTATTTTAACAGCTTCTATATAACAGCAGTTGTTGTGCTTTTAAACTTGCTGACTTGTTCCATGGCTGCATTTGCTTTCGCAAAAATGCGCTTCCGCGGTTCCAATCTGCTGTTCATTATGTTCTTGGCAACAATGATGATACCGAAGCAAGTGACGATGGTGCCATTGTACTTAATTATGGATGCCTTTGGCTGGATTGATACACATCTATCCTTAATTGTTCCAGCTGGCTTGTTTAATGCATTCGGGGTGTTTTTATTGCGGCAGTTTATTAGAGGGATACCGAATGAACAAATCGAGGCAGCTGTATTAGATGGGGCAAACCCAATTCGGATTTATCGAAGCATCATACTGCCATTGATCAAACCAGCACTTGCTGCCTTCGGAATATTTGCCTTTATGGGAATATGGAACAGTTTTTTAGAGCCGCTGATTTATTTAACTTCACCAGAAAACTTCACTGTTCCGCTGCTCTTGAATACCTTTAAAGGCTTATATTTTACAGACTGGTCCTTGATGATGGCTGGAACGACCATTTCCATTATTCCAGTTATTATTGTCTATATTTTTGCCCAAAAACAAATTATTGAAGGCATCGCCTTAACGGGCTCTAAAGGCTAAAGTCATTGATGGTTAGAACTATCCTTAATGAGGTGATCTTATTAACAAGCTGATGAATGCGTGCACATGGATATACCGCCTGCTGTATGCTAATCTTCTCTGGCTGCTGTTTACAGCCGCAGGACTTGTCCTGTTTGGAATTTTTCCTGCAACTGCAGCCATGTTTTCTTTAACGAAACAATGGCTCGAGGGAGCGGGAGATGACCATATGTTCCGAGAGTTTATGCTAAAGTTCAAAGCGTATTTCATCCAGGCAAATATTTTAGGGGCAATCGTTCTATTTACTGGTATCTTGCTGTATGTTGATTTCCAGTTTTTTTTACAAGCAGAGAGTACTATTTTTGTAGTTTTCAGATATACTCTACTGACTATTGCATTTGTTTATATCATTATGCTTCCATACTTATTTCCTCTATTAGTGGAAAAGAAACAAACTATAAGGGAAGTGCTGAAAAGTATGCTGTTTATGAGCATTACCCGGATTGCACACAGCGCAATTATGGTTATCGGCACTATCACGATTTTTGCTGTTTTCAGCCGATTCGCCGGCTTCTTCTTGTTATTCCTAGGAAGCACGATAGCGCTGTGGCTGACTTGGAATGTTAATACAGCATACAGGAACATACTGCGTAAACAAGCATAGCGGTTTTATAGAAGAATAGAGGGGAGAAAAACATATGTCCAAAATTACTTTCATCGGAGCAGGAAGCACTGTGTTTGCAAAAAATGTACTAGGAGACTGCATGATGGTCCCTGCACTGGAAGGTTTTGAGTTTGCTCTGTTTGATATTGATGAAGGCCGCTTGAAGGATTCGGAAAATATGCTGAACAATTTGCGTAACAACTATAATTGCTCTATTACGATAAAAGCTTATTCCAATCGGAAGGAAGCATTAAGAGGAGCAAAATATGTCATAAATGCCATCCAAGTTGGCGGGTATAAGCCTAGCACAGTTATCGACTTTGAGATTCCGAAAAAATACGGTCTGCGTCAAACAATTGCAGATACTGTTGGAATTGGCGGTATTTTCCGCAGTTTACGGACTATTCCTGTCATGCTTGAGTTTGCGAAGGATATGGAAGAAGTTTGTCCTGATGCCTTGTTTTTGAATTATACAAACCCAATGGCAGCACTTACTGGTGCGATGCTCCGTTATACGAATGTTAAGACAGTCGGACTGTGTCACAGTGTTCAAGTTTGTACATCCCATCTTTTAAAGTCTTTAGGGATAAAAGCCAGTAATGTAGAGGAGAAGATTGCCGGGATTAATCATATGGCATGGCTTTTGGAAGTAAAAGCAGACGGGCAGGACTTATATCCAGAAATAAAGAGGCGTGCGAGAGAAAAGCAATTGCAAAAGCATTCGGACATGGTCCGGTTTGAATTGATGGAGAGATTTGGTTTTTATGTGACTGAATCATCAGAGCATAATGCTGAATATCATCCATATTTCATTAAGAAGCGCTATCCTGAATTAATTGACCGCTTTCAAATTCCGTTGGATGAATATCCGCGCCGCTGTGTTCAGCAAATCGAAAACTGGGAAAAAATGCGCAAGGAGCTTGTACATAACAGCAATCTAACACATGTGCGCTCCCATGAATATGGTTCAAGAATTATCGAAGCGATGGAAACAAACATCCCTTTCAAATTTGGAGGCAATGTTTTAAACACAGGCGGCTTAATCAGCAACCTGCCTGAAAAGGCATGTGTCGAGGTGCCGTGCCTTGTTGATCGCAACGGGATATTGCCATGCTATATAGGCGAGCTTCCAGAGCAGCTAGCTGCATTAAACAGAACTAATATCAATACACAGCTGCTGACAATTGAAGCTGCTGTCACCCGGAAAAAAGAATATATTTATCAAGCAGCCCTGCTGGACCCTCATACTGCAGCTGAACTGTCTATTGATGATATTGTTGCCATGTGTGATGATTTAATTGAAGCACATGGAAGCTGGCTGCCGAATTACGAATGAAAAATGGATGCATCTATTATGGATGCATCCTGTTTTTTCTTTATTTAATTTTCAAAGCAAGATTTTGATTAACAGTACAATAGAAATGACAGTTTTTACTCTGCTGTTTCTTTAAGCTTTCTATAGATGCCGGGATATGCAATTGCACCTTTTGATAGTCATTGTAGCGTAAATAAAGATTGTACACTGATTTTGGAAGAGCGCTTAGCCACTCGAGCGGTATGGCTATTATTCCTTCACCATTTTCATCGACGGATGCAGGAAGGCTGAATTCTGATGCTGCGGACTGCCTGTCCCGTAAAAGAAGTTCTTGGATCGCTGCATCAACACCTGTTGCCTTCAAATGAAGGCTAATATGGTCCGTGTTAGGGGTGCAGTTGGCAAGCTCTGCATGAGCAGGAAGCTCGATATATTTATAGGGCTCTGCTAATGGTGACACCATAAAGACTTGATCATCTTTAAAATGAAAGTTTTTTATTTTTGTATTCGCATGCCAGCGGGTGAGTTCTTCCATTTCCTTATAGCAACCGTTTTTAAAAAGCTGATAGCATGCTTTGTTAATAGGCTTAAAGAAATGATCGCTAATGTCATAATCTAAACTCTTAGCTGTCCTTAATGTTTTTTTCATTGTCCAAACATAGGCTTTCCTTTTCAAATAGTCATTTGCTTTATGCTTTACTGAAGATTTTTCACTTCGCAAAGTATGGTAACGGTTGATAAAGCCGGTAAAGCAGTCAAATTCATATAATCTGTTCAGTATCATCTTTTTTATAACAGGATCAAGTTCTTTGCCCTTAAAGTAGCGAATCACCTTTTGATTACATTTCATCTTATGTAGGACATTCGTTCTTGAAGTTAAGGAATCTTTATTTTCGTTTTGTCTGTTTAAATAGTAAATGACATCTTTTGTTGTTGAGATGGATTTACAGCATGCGAGCACATCCATAAAAAATTGCTTATCTTCGGCAAATTTCATGGCAGGAAACTTTAGGCCATTTTCTTTAATAATGCTCGTTTTCATCATTCTTGCTCGTGGTCCTAAGTGATGAAAGATATGGGGGATAGAAACTGGCGGAACATTCCTTCGCTCTGTGCTTGATTCATGCTCTCCCACGATTGCTGTACCGTCTGTCCGTATTTTCACAGTTTTACCCACGATATAATCATCATTTGTTTCTTTAAGCACATTATAAAGCTTTTCAAGCCCGGATAATTCAAACCAGTCATCTGCATCAAGGAATGAAATATAGGGAGCCTTAGCAAGCTTTATACCTAAGTTTCTTGGGTAGGCAGGTGTCCCTGTATTCTTCTTTAGGAATGCTAGCTTAATATTTGGATGTTTCTTGCTGTACTCAAGCAGAATGGAGCGGGTATTATCTGTTGAACCGTCATCCACGAGGATGTATTCAATTTTTTCTCCTAATGTTTGATTCAAAACAGAATCGATTGTTTTTTTTATAGTGGCATCATTGTTGTATACAGGTGTAACCACCGTTACAATGGGGGCTGCAGTCTGGTTGGGATGCTGGAAAAGCTCATAATCGCTGGCAGTTTTAGTTTTCGGCCGAAAAAAGAGTAGATTCATCTATCATCCAAACTTTCTTTAATGTATTTATTTGAAGCTATTAGTTAAACTAGTGCTATCACCATTATGAAATATTTAGTATAAAACTATACATTTTTCACGAAATTATGCTAGTTTTAGAAATAAAATCCAAGGGAAAGGGGAGAATAAAATAGAAGTATTGACAATATAAAGGGCAGTCATTTATAATCTGCTTGTAAGCGGTTTCGATTGATCGCTAAAAAAATAGGTCAGATAATCTAACAAAAACCAAGCATTATTTTTAATATTTGCTAGAATTGGTTTATATTGAATTAACTGGTCTAGACATCTAGTTATATAGTTGATAAATCATTTTCAGTTAGAAGGGATCATGTTATGACAATGAAGGAACAAGGTGAGCTTTTGCTTCTTAAAGACTTAACCATTTACACAGAAGAGGGAGTGCTCTCAGATGGTTATTTGCTTATGGAGAAAGGAAGGATTCATTCTTACGGAAAATTAGCGGAGCTTGAGAAGACAGAGAACGTGCAAACAATATCATTCCCTAAAGGAAGCAAGCTTATTCCAGGGATGATTGACATTCATATTCATGGGGCGAAAAATGCCGATGCGATGGATGGTTCACACGATGGACTAAAGACAATCGCCGAAATCCTGCCATATGAGGGAACAACAAGCTTTTTAGCGACAACGATGACACAAGGGCAGGAAGAAATTGAATCTGCGCTTACGTGCATTTCGGCATTTATAGAAACAGACAACAAACCAGGCCAGGCAGAAATTCTGGGCGTTCATTTAGAAGGACCATTTATTAATGAAAAGAGAGCAGGAGCACAGCCGCTCGATGCAATTAAAACGGCAGATATTGAGCTTTTCCAAAGATGGAATCAACTGGCTGGTAACCAGATTCGACTGGTTACATTAGCGCCTGAGAAGGAGAATGGGCTAAAGCTTGCAGCTTACTTAAAAGAGAATGGTATTGTCGCGTCAATGGGACACACAGATGCTGTTTATGAGGAAGTAGTTGAAGCCGTACAAGCAGGAATGAATCATGTTACACATCTATATAATGGCATGAGAGGTTTCCATCATAGAGACCCAGGCACAGCTGGAGCTGTCCTCCTTCATGATGAGTTAACAGCAGAGATGATTGTAGATGGAGTTCATATCCATCCAGAAATCGTCAAACTGACCTATAAACAAAAGGGGAAGGATAAAATCATTCTGATAACAGACAGCATGAGAGCAAAATGGCTTGAGGATGGTGTTTCCTCACTAGGCGGTCAGAAAGTAATTGTAAAAGACGGCAAAGCGTTGCTCGAAAATGGGGCTCTTGCTGGAAGCACATTAAAGATGAATGATGCACTCACCAATATGATGGCTTTTACAGGCTGTTCGTTAGAGGATGTCATCACAATGGGTGCTTATAATCCAGCTAAACAAATTGGCGTTTTAGATAGAAAAGGCAGTATTAAAACAGGCAAGGATGCAGATTTAGTCGTACTAGATGACAACAATAAAGTAATCTTAACCATTTGCAGAGGAATAATCGCAGCAAAATCCGGAGGTGCAGAATAATGAAATGGATCGAAGTAGATAACTATGAAAAAATGAGTGCGCAGGCAGCAGATGCCATCATCAGACTTGTGAAGGAAAAGCCTGATGCTATTCTTGGTTTGGCAACTGGCGGAACACCTGCTGGGACATATAAACGTCTTGCAGAAGACTTTAAGCAAAACAAAACATCCTATGAAAACATCAAAACTGTTAACTTAGACGAATATGTGGGCTTAGAGGCAAATAGTGAACAAAGCTATTCCTATTATATGGATAAGCATCTGTTTGATCATATTGACATTAAAAGAGAAAATGTTCATCTTCCAAAGGCGGAAACACCGCCATATGAACAAGATGCCGCAGAATATGAGGAGCTGATCGACAAATTAGGAGGAGTGGACTTACAAATTCTTGGTATTGGCGAAAATGGCCATATTGGCTTCAATGAGCCGGGCACATCATTTACCTCGAAGACAAGTGTTGTCGAATTGGATGAGTCAACAAGAGAGGCAAATGCAAGATACTTCGAAAATCGCGATGACGTACCGACACATGCGATTTCTATGGGGATCTCTACCATCATGAAAAGCAGAAAAATCATTTTGCTCGCTTCAGGCAGCAAAAAAGCGCCGATCTTGTATAATCTTTTCCAAACAGAGGTGACAGAGGATATTCCTGCATCTATTCTGAAGCAGCATCCAGATGTAACAATAATTGCAGACAGTGAAGCTTTGGCAATTTTGAAGGATAAAGAAGGAAGTGTATATCGTTGATTATTAAGGATTCCCATATTCCAATCTATTTTCAGCTGGAAACGGAAATAAAGGAGCTTGTAAAGGGCTTAAATCCTGGGGACCCAATTAGTTCTGAAAGAGAATTTGCAGAGAAATATGACATCAGCAGAATGACTGTCCGTCAAGCTATCAATAATCTTGTCAATGAAGGTATTTTAGTTAGAAAGAGAGGCAAAGGAACCTTCGTTGCAGCACAGAAGGTAGAGCAGCCTCTTTCCGGCTTGACGAGCTTTTCAGAGGATATGCGTTCAAGGGGGATGAAGCCGCAGACGAAAATCCTTTCTTTTCAACAAATCAGTTCTGACAAAAATATTGCTGCAAAGCTGAAAATAGAAGAAAACATGCCGGTATATGAAGTGAGCCGTCTAAGGCTAGCAGATGAAAGTCCAATGGCGCTGGAGGTTTCTTATTTACCGGCCCATATTATCACTGACCTGACCGAAAAAACCATTCACGCCTCCCTTTATGATTATATTGAAAAGGAGCTGCAGCTTACAATCAGCCATGCATCACAAACGCTGGAGTCATCCCTTGCTCAAGGAAACGAATGCAATTTATTAAAAATTGAGGAAGGCGATCCTGTGCTGCTTATTGAACGTTACAGCTATTTGGAAAATGGAGCGGCCTTTGAGTATGTTAAATCCATTTACAGAGGAGACCGCTATAAATTTGTCATCGATATGAAGAGGTGAAAATATGAGCGAATTAAGAGGAACAGAGCAGCGCAATCCACACAGTCTTCATTTAGATGAATGGTCAACACTAGAGATTGTTCAATTTATGAACAAGGAGGATGAAGGAGTTGCTCAGGCAGTCCGTGGAGCACTGGCAGAAATTAGCCTTGCCGTCGATGGGATTGCTGACAGATGGAAGCGCGGCGGCAGATGCTTTGTTGTTGGGGCAGGGACGAGTGGCAGACTGGCGGTAGTTGATGCAGTAGAGCTAGTTCCGACGTTTTCAATCGCGCAAAACAGATGGGTGCCTCTCCTTGCTGGCGGATATGAAGCAATGTGGAATTCCCTTGAAGAAACAGAGGATGATGATAACTGGATTATTGCTGCACTGAACAGCCACTCTCTTGCAAAGGACGATGTGGTGATAGGGGTAACAGCCAGCGGGTCAACACCTTTCGTTCTCGCTGCTGCAAAACTTGCAGCTCAAGTCGGTGCGATGACAATTGGAATCAGCAACAACGAACAAACTGTTTTATCCTCTATATGCGAAATCGGGATCGAGGCGCCAACAGGACCTGAAGTGATTAGGGGATCAACAAGGCTGAAGGCAGGCACAGCTCAAAAAATGATTTTGAATATGCTGTCAACAGCAACGATGACAAAGCTCGGCAAAGTATATCAAAATGAAATGGCAGACATGAAACTGATTAACAAAAAGCTTGTGGACAGAGCTGTGCAGATGCTGATTAACATAACAGATACAACAGAGGAAGAGGCGCGGGCTGCTCTTATGAGTGCAGACCTTAACTTGAAATCAGCAGCATTTTTGATTCTGACAGGTGCAGCAGCTGAGGAAGCAGCGGAATTCTTAACACAATCAGAGGGGCATTTAAAAAAAGCGATTCAGCTTTATTTCCAGGACGTAAAGGAGGGGAGGGCTTAAACGAACAAAGAAGATTAATCTAAGCTATTATATATAATTTTTTTACTTTGAAAAACTAAAGGGGTAATAGTATGAAAGCTTATTTGCAAAAACTTGGTCGAGCTTTAATGCTGCCTGTAGCTGTATTGCCAGCGGCAGCGATTTTAATGGGGATAGGTTATGCAATCGACCCTTCTGGATGGGGAGCAGACAGTCCAACCGCAGCTTTTCTAATAAAGGCTGGTTCTTCCATTCTTGACAATATTCCATATTTATTTGCAGTTGGGGTTGCATTAGGATTATCTAAGGATAAGGATGGATCTGCTGCGTTAAGCGGTTTAGTAGCATTTCTAGTTATTAAGACATTGTTATCCACAAATTCCGTTGCGATGCTTCAAGGAGTTAATCCAGAAGATGTGAATATTGCCTTTACAAAAATTGAAAATGCCTTTATTGGGATGCTTTCTGGTATAGTCGCATCGATTATGTATAATCGCTTCAGCAAAACACAGCTTCCAGCCGCATTTGCATTTTTCAGCGGCAAAAGGCTTGTTCCAATTCTAAGTGCTGTCAGTATGCTTGTAGTTGCTGTTATCTTATTATTCTTATGGCCGGCTATCTACAGCGGATTAGTATCATTTGGAACACAAATCAGTAAGCTAGGAGCAATCGGAGCAGGTTTATATGGTTTCTTCAACAGACTGCTTATCCCGACAGGTCTCCATCATGCGCTGAATGCCGTATTCTGGTTTGACTTAGCAGGTATTAATGATATCGGGAACTTCTGGGCTGGCAAAGGGGAAAAAGGTGTGACCGGTATGTATCAAGCAGGCTTCTTCCCTGTTATGATGTTCGGATTGCCAGCAGCTGCTTTGGCAATGTATCATACAGCTAAGACGAAAAGAAAGAAGCAAGTCGCATCCCTTATGCTTGCAGCAGGAATTGCGGCATTCGTAACAGGTGTAACAGAGCCAATTGAATTTGCCTTTATGTTTGCAGCACCTGGATTGTATTTAGTTCATGCCGTGCTTACTGGTTTCTCACTGGCAATCGCGTCCTTCTTCCATTGGACGGCCGGGTTCTCCTTCAGCGGTGGCTTAATTGATTTTATTTTAAGCTCACGGCTGCCTTTGGCAAACCAGCCGTATATGCTGATTGTTCAAGGGTTGGTTTTCGCCGTTATTTATTATACGCTGTTCCGCTTTTTAATCACGAAGTTTAACTTGACGACACCAGGACGTGAGGAAGAGACTGCTGAAGAAGCAGCGGTAACAACACAGACTGGTGATAACAAATTTGCTGCAATGGCTTCACAAATATACGAAGGTTTAGGCGGAGATGAAAATGTCGCTTCTGTTGATAACTGTGTAACAAGATTAAGAATTGAAGTGAAAGACATGAATGCAGTAAATCAGAATAAAATCAAAGCGACGGGAGTGCCGGGAATTAATATCGTCGGCCCAACTAGCATTCAAGTCATTGTCGGCACACAAGTGCAGTTTGTTGCAGATGAAATAGAGAAAATCAGACAAGAAGACTAACAGCTGTCTCTTAAAATACGAACAAATCCCGATTAAAAGGTAATCGGGATTTGTTGTATGTTAATGGAGGCGTAACTCCTGTTATAAATAACCTTAAGAGTGATATTCACAAGAATTCTGCTTTTTTATTAAAAAAGTAATTTTCTAAATAATTTTATAATGATATGATATGTAACAAGATTAAAGAGATTTGGTTAAAGTGAAAACTGGTCAGATATTCTGACAAGTGTCTCGTTTTTTTACATGAAAAGAGGTAAACTAACGCAAAAGAGTGTTTTTTTTCTATTTAATAGGGAATGTTGTTTTTGGATATAGTTCGTATTTTGCTTGTATTTTATTACTTTAGAACTGTTTTTTTATAATTTTTTATTTAAAAAGCGCACATTTTGTTGTAAATAAATAAAAAGGTATGTATAATACAGGTATAAACAGTTTGGCAGGTGATTATCATAGATTCGAATGAAACGAAAAGATTACTTTCTCAAATCTATAATAAAGTATCAAAGGAATTGTTTGGTGCTGGTACCACATTGCTGAAAGTAACCATCGATCAAAACGTAATAACCTTGCAAGCCAAGCATCCGAGGGCTTCCCGATCAGCTGCACTGGAAGGGGAAGTGCCGAGCTTAAAGCTAGAGGTGGATTTCCATCTGTCTCTATTGTTTAAGAAAAAGTTCAGGCAGCAGCTTGAGGAACAAACAGGCTGGAATATTGAAGCTTTATTAAGAGATTACGATTCATTCACTCAATTTGCTTTTACAAATATCGTCTTAAATACTAAATAATGAGGATTTTTTCTTGGATTTATCTGAGTGAAACGCCAAAATATAAGACTAAGATAGTTTTCCCTTTGTTTATCAAAGAAAAGACAATCTTAAGTAGAAGAATGATTCTATTTAAGATTGTCTTTTTTTGTTTTGCTTCGCGCCTTTAAGGCGGGCAGGATAAAAAAAGGGAGTATTATACAGCATTTATTATAAAAAAATACCTAATAGAAATGAAAATGGAGGAGCATAAAAAATGAAAAAAATAGTTCAAGCATTTGCAGCATCATCTTTACTGTTATTGGCAGCTTGTGGTTCTAATGATTCAGGCAGCAACGAAGGAAAAGAGAAACTTGTTGTATCGACATGGGGCTTTAATGAAGACTTTTTCCGTGAAGAAATTTATAAGCCTTTTGAAGAGGAAAACAATGTAGAAATCGTTTTAGATACAGGCAATAATGCTGATCGTCTCAATAAAATCAAGCAAGGCAATTCAGATGTAGATGTTATTTTCTTATCAGACTACTATGCACAGCAAGGCATTCAAGATGGATTATTTGAGACGATTGACCGCGAGAATATTCCTAATGTTGACAAAATCTATGATGTAGCGAAAGCTCCGCTAGGGGAAGAATACGGACCAGCGTACACAATTGCTCAGTTTGGAATTGCCTATAACCCTGATGAGTCTCCAATTGAAATCACTTCTTGGAAGGATTTATGGAGTGCAGATTTAAAAGGGAAAATTACCATTCCAAGCATCACTTCTACAACAGGTCCGATGATGGTTGATTTAGCATCACAGGTGAGCGGTCAAGAAACATTTAACGAAGATGCAGCTTTCACATCCTTGAAAGAAATTATGCCAAGTGTTGTGAAGGAATACGGACAAACTTCTGAATATGTAAACATGTTTGCACAAGGCGAAATTGCAGCTGGACCAATTATGGAAATGTATTTTGCTGACTTGAAAGAAGCAGTTCCAAATGCAGAATTTGTAACACCGGCTGAAGGTGGTTATGCAGTAATGAACACAATGAATGTTATTAAAGGAACAGATCAAAAAGAGCTTTCTGAAAAATTCATCAACTACATTCTCGGTCAAGAAGCTCAAGAGAAATCAGCAAAAAATAAAGTGGATTCTCCTGTAAATATTGATGTCGAGCTGACAGAAGAGGAAGCTGAGGGACTAACATATGGAGAAGACTTGATTAACAGTCTTCACACAATGGATATGAAATTCGTTAATGAGAACTTGAGCAAGTGGATAGACCGCTGGAACCGTGAGCTTATTCAATAAGAGTAGGAGGAACTTGGAATGCCTGAAAAGCTGATACTTGATGTGGATACAGGGATTGATGACGCGATTGGCATTTTGCTCGCTGTTAAAAGCAAAAACTTTGACCTGTTAGGTATAACGACAGTGAGCGGAAACGTCTCCTTGAATACCGCGACTATTAATACATGCAAAATACTTGATTTGCTTGGTAGTACAGAAATACCGGTTGTTAAGGGAGCAGAGTCTCCCTTGTTTAGAAAGCCGGTTTTTGAACATCGTATTCATGGAGAGGATGGCCTTGGCGGAGCGTTAAAGGATATCCCTGTAAGCAATGAGATAAGCGATGGCTTTGCACCAGACTTCATAATCAATTCAATTTTAAGTTTTTCTGGAGAGGTTACCTTAATCTGTACCGGTCCTCTTACCAACTTGGCATTGGCTGTGAAAAAATGTCCTCAAATTACGAAGCATGTCAAAAAGGTGATTTTCATGGGCGGTGTAGTAAGAGGTGTCGGCAATATTACCCCAACAGCTGAGTTCAATGCTTATGTTGATCCAGAGGCTGCAAAGATTGTCCTTCAGGCTGGCTTTCCGTCCATTGTACAGGTTGGCTTGGATGTAACTAGAAAGGCATTGCTTACTAGAGATCATATTCAACAGTTGAAAGATGAAAAGCTTGCGAGCTATATAGATGAAAGCACAAGCGATTATCAGCAAAAGTACTACTCCCGCTATAATGTGCATGCATGTGCCATGCACGACCCGTTAGCGGTCGGAATTGCCATTAACAGCAAGCTGGTGGTAACAGAGAAGCATTATGTGGATGTGGAAACAAAGAGTGAATTATGCGATGGTCAGTTTGTGTGTGATTTCCAAAACCGCTTGAACAAGGAGCCTAATTTAGAGGTATGTCTTGAAGTGGATACGGAAGCCTTTTTTGAAATGTTTATTGAAACTTTAAATTCTAAAAACTAAACAGGGAGTGATGAGATGAAGAAAAGATATCTATACCTGTTGCTTCTACCAGGATTGCTGTTTTTAACTGTCTTTATGGTTATCCCAATCTTGTCGATGATTGGTACAACCTTTCATGATAATGGAACAATTAGTGTAAAAGGATATATCGATTTTTTTAAGGATGATTATTTCATCAAGATTTTACTGACTACCTTGCGTGTCAGCTTGTTGACGACGCTTATCTGTATCTTGATTGGCTTTCCGGTCTCTTATTATATTTCTAAACTTCAAGCTCGGAAAAAGGCAGTTTTCCTGCTGTTAACTATTTTTCCGTTGTTGACAAGCCCTGTTGTCCGCTCATTTAGCTGGATGATTATTATCGGGAAAAACGGAGTTCTGAACAAAATTTTACTAGGAGCCGGGCTTATTGACCAGCCGCTTGAAATTTTGTATACACCAACAGCTATTATTATTGGTTTAGTGCATTTATTCCTGCCTTTAGTAATTGTTACACTTGTTGGAGTAATGGAGAATATCGAAATGGATTTACTGCAGGCAGCAGAGAGTCTTGGGGCATCAAAACTCGGAGTCTTCTTGAAGATTGTTGTGCCGCTTTGTGTGCCAGGGCTGGTAATCGGCAGCATTCTCGTGTTTGTCGGCAGCTTTACAGCTTATACGACGCCAGCATTGCTAGGCGGAAAACAAAGGGTTATTTCGACGTTTTTATATCAAAATGCGATTACATTAAATGATTGGAAGCTAGCATCCATTGTAGCAACAATCATGATTGTGGTGACCTTTATTATTATTTCCATTATGAATGGAGTAGCAAAAAAACTTAATCCGAAGGGGTAGAGGTGTATGCAGGAAAAGAATAGAGGGTTGGCCCTGTTTACCTTCCTCGTTTTTGTTTTTTTACTAGGGCCTTTGCTAATTATATCAATTACTTCATTTGAGGGCGGAACCATCTTGAAGTTCCCTCCTGAAGAGTATTCGTTTAAATGGTATGAAAATATTTTTCAAGTAGAAATGTTCTTGAGCACATTCAAGACATCTATCCTTGTTTCCATTGCCGGAAATATTTTAGCATTATTACTTGGCGTGCCAGCTGCATATGCGTTAAGCAGATTTGACTTTGCGGGTAAGGGAATTATCAATGGGATTTTTGTTTCGCCAATTCTTATTCCGGGAATTGTGTTAGGTTTTTCCTTCTTACGTTATATTGTGGTTGCATATGAGCTGCCGATCTATACTTCCCTATTTATCGGTCATACTGTCATCATGCTGCCGTTTGTTATTCGTGTTATCTCGTCAAGCTTAACAAACTTTGATTTTTCGATAGAGGAAGCTGCACTTAGTTTAGGAGCAAGCAGAATTGGCACCTTTTTCTCGATAGTTGTCCCGAATATAAAATCAGGCATAATTGCAGCTGTAATGATTGCCTTCTTAGAGTCATTCAATAATGTTGATATCTCTGTTTACATGACAGGACCAGGTGTGAGCACATTCCCAATCCAGATGCTGTTGTATGTAGAGAACTACTTTGACCCTACTGTTGCAGCTATATCTGTACTGTTAATGATTATTACTGCATTGTTCATGTTTATAGTAGAACGATTAATGGGATTATCCTATTTTACAAAAAGATAGAAGGGATTGTTAAATGTGGCTTTGTTTACATTACAAGACATATCTGTAGCTTATAACAAAAAAGAAATTCTTAAGGATTTCAATCTTGAAATCGAAAAGGGGCAGCTTGTATCCCTGCTTGGACCAAGCGGCTGCGGCAAGACAACAACGCTTCGTCTAATTGCCGGTTTCCTGCAATCAAATAACGGGAAGTTCTTGTTTAAAGATAAAGATTATACAAAGGTTCCTGTTAACAAAAGAAACTTTGGGTTTGTGTTTCAAAACTATGCTTTGTTCCCCCATATGACTGTTGCTGATAATATTGCCTTCGGTCTTCGTTTGCGAAAGGTTCCGAAAGCAGAAGCTGTGAAGCGAGTAGAGCGCATGTTGGAAATCGTCAATCTAGAAGGATACGGTAAAAGATACCCTGCAGAGCTCTCAGGTGGACAAAGACAACGGGTCGCAATCGCAAGAGCACTTGTCATTGAACCGGATATTCTCCTTTTTGATGAACCATTAAGCAATCTCGATGCTAATTTGCGTGTCAATATGCGTGTTGAAATAAGAAGAATACAGCAAGAGCTTGGAATAACAACGGTATACGTTTCTCACGATCAAGAAGAATGCTTCTCTATTTCTGATCAAGTAGCCATCATGAATAAAGGCATCATCGAGCAATTGAGCGATCCTGCAACCATTTATAAATATCCTGCAACAAAATTTGTCGCTGATTTTATCGGCTTCAAAAACTTTATTGAGTTTGATAGAAGAGAAGATAAAGGGGATATAGTGGAGCTGTATAAGAATGGCAGTATGTTTACTGTTGAAAAACATTCCCATATGACGCCAGCTAAAAAGGTTGGAGCTGTCCGGCCAGATGACTTCCTGCTTGCAGAATGGAACGAAACACAAGTCCTTCCTTCTAATGGCATACCAGGAAAAATAAAGATTACAACATTCCTCGGCAGAAGCTATCAATATGTTGTCAGCACACCAATTGGTGAATTTACTGTTAATAAAGAGATGACAGCACCATTTAATGTCGGACAAGTTGTAGTCCTGATTATTCCAAAGGATCAGATGGTGCTTGTAGAGTAGGAGGGGTCAAACAATGAAAGTAGATATGCTTATTAAAGAAGCAATGGTTTTTAACAGCTATTTCAAACAGTTCACAAAAGCAAATGTCGCTGTTAAGGATGGCAAGTTCTTTTATATAGGTGCAAAAGGCAGTGAAACGTTTACGGCAGAGAAAATAATAGAAGCTGCTGGCATGTATCTTGTTCCAGGATTGATTGATATCCACCTCCATATTGAAAGCACGATGGTTACTCCAGCGACATTTTCATACGGTTTGCTAAAAAATGGGGTCACCACGATTGTACCTGAGCCTCATGAAATGGCAAACGTGTTTGGAATAGCAGGTGTAAAAGAGATGATCAAGGCAAGCAAGAACTGTCGTTTGGACATGTTCTATGCTATTCCAAGCTCGGTTCCTGCAACTAGTATGGAAACTACTGGCGGAGCAATTGAGATAGAAGATATCGAAGAATTGCTGCAGACAGAGAGAATAAAATGCCTTGGGGAAATCATGAATTATTATGATGTTATTTCCAAACCAGGCGGAAAAACAAACAAGATATTATCATATATGTCAGAGAATTATCCTGAGCTTATTATTGAAGGACATGTTCCAAAACTCCTTGATCTCGAATTACAGAGTCTGGCATTTGCAGGAGTTACATCCGATCATACCCATCAAACAGTAGCAGGGATGAAGGAGCGTATAGCAATAGGGATGTTCCTTGAAATTCAAGAAAAATCAATGACAAAAGAAGTTATAGATTATTTAATTGATCAAGATGTTGATGAGCATTTCTGTTTTGTGACAGATGATGTAATGGCAGATTCCCTGCAAAACAGAGGGCATTTAAATGTTCTCCTGAAAAAAGCTATCGCAATGGGCATGTCTCCTGAGAAAGCGATTTATGCTTGTACTTATACACCAGCTGCCCGCATGCGAATGTATGACAGAGGCGTAATTGCACCAGGCAAGCTCGCAGATTTTCTGCTAATTTCAGAGTTAGAAAGCTTTCATATCCAAGAAGTATATAAAGAAGGAACAAAGGTCTATGATGAGACAATTCCTTACGTACAGGAAGAAAGCAGCCAAGCATTTCCGAGCAGCTTCTACGAAAGTGTAAATCTAAACAAACTGGGTGAAGATGCTTTTCAAGTGAAGCTTATGAAAAATGATGGCAAAGTAAAATGCCGAATAATGAATGTGAAAAACGGCTCTACCTTCACAGAAGAAAAACATGATGATTTAAATATAGAAGCGGGTATGCTGCAGTGGGAGGAAAGTGAATACGGACTTCTTGCTACATTTGAACGCTATGGCAAGAACGGCAATAGTGCAAGAGGGCTTATTGGCGGGGATGTCCTGAAAAGAGGTGCTGTTGCCACAACTTATTCACATGATAACCATAATCTCCTTGTCCTAGGTCAAAATAAAGAGGATATGGTGATAGCAGCGAATGAAGTAATAAAGCAGCAAGGAGGAATCTGCTGTGTTCATAATGGCGAAATTCTTGCAAATGTGCCGTTGCCTGTTGGCGGTATTCTTTCAGAAGAGCCTTTATCTATCATTTCTAAGCAGGTAGAACAATTAACAGCAACACTCCAAGCGCTTGGCTATGAACATTATAATGCGATTATGTCGTTAAGCACTTTATCGCTGCCAGTAAGTCCTGCATTAAAAATTACAGATCATGGCTTAATTGATGTTAATAAAGGGATGGTTGTTCCTTTAGTGGTTAAGTAAGCAATAAAAAAAGAACTAGATCTAAATGGATCTAGTTCTTTTTTTATATTTATTTAATGCCCTTCATTTTGCCTTGAATCATTGGTGATAGAAGGAATAATACAAGAGCTAGTAAAATCGAGCAGCCACCGATGATGCCGAAGTACAACATTTCAGTTTTTTCTGAATAGAACTTAACAATTTGTGCATTCAATCCTTGTGCTGCAGCATTAGATAAGAACCAAAGGCTCATCGTTTGTGCAGAGAATGCAGCCGGCGCTAATTTTGTCGTTGCTGATAATCCTACAGGAGATAAGCAAAGCTCTCCAATTACAACGATAAAGTAGCTAAGCACAAGCCATAAAGGATTAACAAGCGAGTTCGCTCCGCCAAAATAAGCTGGAAGCAGGATTACTAGGAAAGAAAGACCTGCAAACAGCAATCCTATTGAGAATTTCTTTGGGATAGAAGGCTGGCGGTCACCAAGCTTAACCCATAGCCATCCTATAATTGGTGCAAAGATAATGATAAACAGCGGGTTCAATGATTGGAATAGTGTTGGCGATAAGTGCAAGCCAGCAAATTCAAGTTGTGTACGTTTATCAGCATATCCTGCAAGAATTGTAGAACCTTGCTCCTGTATTGCCCAGAACATTACAGATGCTAAGAACAATGGGATATAAGCAATCAAACGAGAACGTTCGTCAGATGTTGTTTTTGGACTGCGGTACATTACCGTAATATAGATTGCTGGAATCAAGAATCCAAGGATACCGACTACAATAGCAAAAGTGTCAAATGTAAGAAGGCCTGTTGGAATAGTAATGGCTAAGATGATAGCAAGAACAACGATTCCAATACCAATAATAGAATAAACCTTTTTCTTTTCAGTAGCTGAAAGAGGATTTGCAACAAGGGTACCTGCCAACCCAAGGTTTTTCTTTTTTGTAAACATAAATACTAATAATCCAATAAGCATACCGATTGCAGCAAGACCAAAGCCTAAATGGAAGCTTGTGTTCATGCCGACTTCACCGACGATCAGCGGAGAAAGGAATCCTCCAAGGTTGATACCCATGTAGAAGATACTGAATCCTGCATCGCGGCGATTGTCTTCCTGTGAATAAATTTCACCGACAATACTTGATACGTTTGGTTTCAATAAGCCTGTACCAATAACGATTAGCACCATTGATACGAAGAACATGCTGATGCTTCCTGGTACTGCTAAAACAATATGACCAAGCATGATGAAAATACCGCCATAAAATACTGCTTTAGAAGTACCAAAAATTCGGTCAGCTAACCAGCCGCCAATGATTCCTGACATATAGACAAGTGAACCGTAAATAGACGTAATGGCAAATGCAGTAGTTTCAGGAATGCCTAGTCCGCCTTTTGAAACTTCATAATACATGTAGTAAACAAGGATAGCTTTCATTCCGTAGTAAGAGAATCTCTCCCAGAACTCTGTGAAAAACAGAGTGAAAAGTCCTTTTGGATGACCAAAAAAACCCTTTTGCGGAACACTGTCCACAATTTTCTGTTTATTTAAGTCTAGCATTGTTTTAACCTCCTCTAGTATTCTAATATAATACTGAAAAAACAGATGTTTTGTCAAAAAAAATTTTAATATATCGAACGATATTGTTCTGTAAAGGATTAAACAAGTATTTCCATTTTTATAATCAAAATAGTTTTATGTAGTTTTAAGTAGAATTTTGTTATTTTATTATATCTATATATAATTTTTAGGTATAATTTGGAATAATTAGAAATGTAGTGAAAAGGAATGGAAATATGTACATTCGGTTAAATTAACAAATGTTTGTAAATTTAAGGAGGTTAAAAAACATGAAGGATACAAGTGAGTTTGTACAAACATTAAAGGAAAACAGTAAAAAACAAGAGAAAAACAAACATAAAGGAAAAGGCCATCCAGAAAGCAGCCTTCCTAACAAACAGCATTGATGTGAAAGCTGCCTGTTTTAATAAATGGGCAGCTTTTTTTCTTTCTGCCAATTCTAATTTTCCCCCAACTAGCACCTTTTTAAACGAAACGCATAACTTAACAAGGGCTGTTTAAGGAGGGAGAACAGATTGAAAATTGAACGTGTTGTCACTTATTACGGTTATGATCTGCTTATTAATGAAGAACTACATAAGAAATGTTTAAATTGTCAAAAGTGGTATGCTTTTGCAGAGGAATTAGGCTTTTGTCCAAACTGCATGAAATCCATTAGAGAGAATAAGCGTATGTAAATGGAAGCATGTTTTCCTAAATATCGGGTATTCTACTTATTAGACAATTAATGTGTGGAAGGGAGTACAAGAATTTATGAAGGAAATGACTGTTTACTTAAAGGAAGCAACAGAAGCACAGCCAATTAACTCATTAGAAGCAGCTTTAGTTACGACAGAAGGGATAGAGAGAGCCCTTGTTGATGTTTCGGACGGAGAAGTCAAAATTGTTTATGATGAAAACCAAATAACAAAGGAAACAGTACTAGAGAAGATAAAAGAGCAAGGGTTTCATTCTATAAGCTGACACTAATATAACTTAAGTAAAGAAAACTGTCCTATTAGTCTAGTAAATGCATATAAATAAAGTAAGTTTGCATGCTAATAGGAGGAGCTTATGTTTTCTTTAATCGGTAAGGCCGTGTTAGGAATGGCGTTGCTCAGACTGCTGTCAGGATGTATTGAAATAACAGCAGCAGTATTGATGCTAAAGTCCAATCAAATAGAAAAAGCCTTAATTATCAATAGTTCTCTTGCAATTGTCGGTCCGCTCATCCTGATTGCCACGACATCAATCGGCCTTTTCAGTATTGCTGACAAAATTTCGTTCGGGAAGATGCTATGTGTGCTAACAGGAGTTGGCTTTATCTTGTATGGTGTTAAGGGCAGCTGAATAATAATAAACCTGATAGACTTCTATCAGGTTTATTTTGCTTTTTGTTTATAGCAGCTCTAGCTGGTTGCTGTCTGGTTTTTTATTTTGTCTGTTTCTTCCTCTATAGAAACAACATCAATTCGTTCAAATAACGGCTCTATATCCTTTATAAAAGCAGGTATCTTTTCCGTGTATTCCCAAGACCATTTTTCAAGCTGAAATAGAGATTTAAGTTTGTTTGAACTAAATGGTAAAAAGGGATGGAGCATCTGCCCGATATTTATTAACAGGATGCAGCAATCATAAATCGTCTGACGGCATGATTCCTCGTCTTCCTTGATATCAATCCAAGGTTTCCTATTATCAAAATATTTATTCGAATATCGAATAAGCTCAAACAATGATTGAAGTGCCTGCTTTATTTCTCCTGCTTCTATTTTTTTGGCCACTAGTATGTAGCTAGTATTAATTTGCTTGCGGACTTCTTCGCTTGTCTCCCGTTTTTCCACATTATTTGAATAGTATTTACTGATGAATCTCACAGTCCGATTCACAAAATTACCAAAGCTGCCGAGAAGCTCACTGTTATGGCTGTAGATGAATTCGCGCCAAGAGAAATCAGCGTCCCGCTTTTCAGGAGCATTGATTGTAAGAAAATAACGAATAGAATCTGGGTGATATTTCTTGATTAAGTCAGGAATCCAAACAGCATAGTTTTGGCTTGTAGAAATTTTCTTTCTCTCCAATGTCATATATTCATTGGAAAGAATATAGTCCGGCAGTGCTTTGCTGTTTAAGCCAAGAAGGAGAGCCGGCCAAATAATAGTATGAAAGGGAATATTGTCTTTCCCATGCACATAATAAGACACAGTATTCTCATTCCAGTAATCATCATGCTTTCCTCCGGTTTTGTGAGCCCAGTGTTTGCTTGCTGAATAATATCCAGCAACAGCCTCCACCCAAACATATATTTTTTTATCTTCATAGTTAGCGATTGGAACACTCACACCAACAGGCAAGTCTCTTGTTACAGCTCTGTCGCGCAGTCCTTCTGTTAAATATCTTTCTGTCAAAAATCTGGCATTGTTTCTCCATGTCTCATTCTTTGAAGAGCTTTTCAGCAGTTGCTCAAGCTGCTGCTGAAAGGAGCTTAAGGAGAAGTAAAAGTGCTCCGTTGTTCTAACAGTAGGTTCATGCTGGCAAAGCTTGCATTTTTTATCATGAAGCTCCAATGCTTCTAAAATGGCAGAGCAATGATCACATTGGTCTCCCCGTGCCTTATTACCGCAGGCTGGGCAGATGCCTTCAACAAAGCGGTCTGGCAGAAATTGAGCACAATTTATACAGTATGCCTGCTCGACCTCTTTTTTATATAGATGACCATTTTTTTGTAAAGCTAAAAATAGCTCCTGAACGGTTTTATGATGATGGTCTGCATCTGTTCTTGTATAAACATCATAGGAAAATCCTAGTGCTTCAAAATCATGTGCAAATTCCTGATGATACCTGTCTGCGATTGTTTTTGGCTCAACGCCTTCTTGGTTTGCCCGAACTGAAATGGGAGTACCATTGCAGTCACTGCCTGAGACATAAAGTACTTTTTCTCCTTTTTGCCGGTAATATCTTGCCAGAATATCACCGGGCAATAAACTTGCGATATGGCCGATATGCAATGAGCCATTTGCATATGGCCAAGCTCCTCCAATAAAAATAGTCATCCTGCATTCCTCCTAAAAAGTTTTGGAAAAATGAACAAAGCTGCAAAATAAAAAGCCCCGCCCTTTTCCATAAGAAAAGGACGGGGCTCTATGCCGCGTGTTACCACCTTTGTTCACTGCTTGCTCACACAAGTCAGCCTCTGCAAGTACATCCAGCTTAATAAAAGCCTTCATACTGTGACATGGATAACAAGTGTCAAATCTTGCCGCAGCCTACTAATTAATATGTTCAGTGCGGAGCTCAGAGGCCATTTTTCTAATAGATATCAATGCTTCCTTGCAGCAGGGTGGAAGCTCTCTGTAAAAGATAATCTATTGTACTTTCCCTCATCAACGCTACATTTTATATGATTGGATATATTATAAGCTTTGTAATTACCAAAATCAACCATAAAAGAACAAAAGAAGAAAATCAAAATAAAGCGTTTACATTAATAATGAAAGCATTTACAATATAATTGTACCAACAAATATAAGACGTTCTAATAAATAGATGGTTAACATTAGATAATGGAGGTTCCATATTATGAAATTCCCTAAAGATTTTTTATTCGGTGCAGCATCGGCTTCTTACCAAGTGGAAGGTGCGTGGAATGAAGACGGTAAAGGTGTGACTAACTGGGATATCTTCTCTAAAATACCTGGAAAAACATTCGAAGGAACGAATGGCGATGTTGCAGTTGACCATTATCATCGCTACAAGGAAGATGTACGATTAATGGCTGAAATGGGATTGGAATCCTATCGCTTCTCCATATCTTGGGCACGGATTATTCCAGATGGTGATGGAGAAATTAATGAAAAAGGAATTGAGTTTTATAATAATTTAATAGATGAATGCCTAAAGTACGGAATTGTCCCATTTGTGACTCTTTACCATTGGGATCTCCCACTTCCATTAGAAGAGGATGGCAGCTGGACAAATAAACGCACAACAAATGCGTTTGCTAAATATGCGGAAGTTTGCTTTAAAGCATTTGGAGACAGGGTTAAGCATTGGATTACATTTAATGAAACAATTGTTTTCTGTACGCTAGGGTATTTAAACGGTGCTCATCCGCCAGGATTAGTGAATGCGCATAAAGAATATTTCCAGGCGACACATAATGTGTTTCTTGCCCATGCGATGGCAGTGAAGAAATATAAAGAACTAAAGCAATACGGGGAAATTGGTATTACGCATGTATTCAGTCCTGCATTCGGCGTGGACAGCAAGGAAGATAATCTGTTTGCTGCTAAACATGCGAATTACTACCAAACATATTGGTACTATGACCCTATCCTTAAAGGCGAATATCCGCAATATGTATTGGATGCACTAACGGAAAAAGGACTGACGCCAGATTGGACAAACGAGGAGCTTCAGCTTTTGAAAGAAACAGCTGGCTTCAATGATTTTATCGGGCTTAACTATTATCAACCGGCACGTGTTGAAAAAATTCAAGGGTCAGCTGAAGCAGTTGAAATCAGCCGAGACAATGCGACAGGCAGGCCTGGAAACCCATCCTTTGACGGGGTCTACAAAACGGTCATGATGGAGGACAAAGTGTATACAAAATGGGGCTGGGAAATCTCCGCAGAAGGATTTCTTGATGGCTTGCGAATGCTAAAAGAAAGATATGGAGATGTAAAACTGTATATTACGGAGAATGGTCTTGGTGACGAAGATCCAGTCATTGAGAATGAAATTGTCGATGTCCCAAGAATTAAATATATTGAAGAGCATTTAAAAGCAGTAAAAACAGCAATTGGAGAAGGTATCCATTTAAAAGGATACTACGCATGGTCTGTAATTGATCTTTTAAGCTGGCTGAACGGTTATAAGAAACAGTATGGATTCATCTATGTGGACCATAAAAACAATCTGGCAAGAAAGAAAAAGCTTTCCTTCCATTGGTACAAGCATATTATTGAAACAAGAGGAGAAGAGCTTTAATTGTAGTCTGTAAGTATTTAAAAGGGGTATTCTTCTAGGTAGAAGTCTGCCCCATTTTTATCGAGAGGAGAAAAGCATATGACAGTCAAATACCAAATGGTTGCCAGTGCCCTCGAGAATGATATTCTAAAAGGGAATTTCCAAGCGAACGAAAAGCTCCCGACAGAAGAAGAGTTGATGCATAGGTTTCAAGTCAGCCGTAATACCATTCGAAGAGCATTAAAAATATTGGCAGATGAAGGCTATGTCTATCAAGTGCAAGGTAGCGGTCTTTTTTTGAGAGAGTTTTCCAGGCCTGGCTGTATAACGATTCGAAAAATGCGGGGGCTCACTAGTGAGTTGGCCGGGGCTGATATGAACAGCTCTATCATTGAATTGTCACTCGTGCTGGCTGACAGCAAACTGGCTGCTAAAATGAAGTGTAAGCCTGGTGATTCTCTGTACTATATTAAAAGACTTCGCTTCGTAAATGGCGAGCCTCTTGTTTTAGAAGAAGCTTACTACAATAAGACATTGGTACCATATTTGAATACAGAAATTGCTGAATCATCTATATATCGATATATAACAGAAGACTTAAGACTAAAGGTAGGGTTTGCCGATAAACTCATTTATTGCGAGAAGCTTTCGAAAGAGGATGGTCTTCATTTAAGTTTGCCAGAAGGAGACCCTGCCTTAGTTGTGGAAAATACCGTTTTTTTAAATACAGGAGTTGTATTTAACGTTTCTCTAGAAAAATATAATTATGCTTCAGCAAGACTGCTGGCATTGACGTTTTAAAGAGGAGGCCGCTTATAAAGCGGTTTTTTTCATTATGAAAAAGGGGGGAAGTACGTTTGACCCTTATTGACAATAAATTTTTTGGCCCTATACTATTGTATATCGGTTAATTTTTCTGAATAGTATGTAAATTATTGATGGGCCATACACGTAAATCAAAAGATATTTAAAAGATTTGCCTAGTCCCCAAACAGGAAGATACTTGCATATAATAATAATGAAGAGGGAGTGTCAAAGTTTATATAAAAGCATTTTACCAGCAATAGAGGTTAGTATGCTGACTTATTATCATTGCTGGGTATCGTAAAATTATAACAATACTTGTCTTTAAAAACGGCACACTTATCGTGACGAAGATAAGGGGAGATTAACAAATAAAGAGAAGTAAGTTTTAAAAGAGCATCGAAAGAAAATATAATGGCTAAAAGCATGGATTATCAGGGGGAACACTATTATGGAGGAATATTTAAAAGAAAGGGAAAAAGAGATGATTGAGCTGCTCAAGAATCTCGTAAATATTGACAGCGGAAGCTATGTAAAAAAAGGAGTCGACCAAATTGCAGACATCTTAGAGAGTAAGTTTGCAGAGGCTGGCTTTGTTTCAACCATAAAAAAAGAGAAGAAAACAGGAAATAATCTTGTTTTGCGTCATAAGGATGCTAGAGATCCGAAAGTTATTATTGTTGCCCATATGGATACTGTCTTTCCGGAAGGCACTGCAAAAAAACGCCCGTTCCGAATAGAAGGAAACAGAGCATACGGCCCTGGAGTTGTTGATATGAAGGGCAGCCTTGTATCTGTTCTGTATGCAGTTAAAGCACTAAGAAGCATTCATTCTTCTGCACTAAAAAATGTGGAAATAGTCTTAAATAGTGACGAAGAAATCGGTTCAGCTAATTCAAGAAAGCTTATCGAACAAACGGCAAGAGGGAAGGATTATGCCCTAATTGTGGAGCCAGGCAGAAAGGATGGTTCGATTGTATCTGCTCGAAAAGGCGGGGGACGCTATACGATTATGGTCAAGGGAACCAGTGCACATGCAGGTGTTGAGCATGAAAAAGGGAGAAGTGCAATTGAGGAGCTGGCATACAAAACCATTAAGCTTCAAAAACTGACTAAATACCAAGAAGGAATAACTGTTAATGTAGGAATGATTGAAGGAGGAACATCCATCAATACGGTTGCTTCATCTGCGAAAGCTGGAGTGGATGTTCGTCTTGTTAATATGGAACAAGCTCCTCTTATTGATAAGCAAATCCGCGAAATCTGTGCTGTTTCTGACGTGGAAGGCACTGAGATTGAGGTGAAGGGGAGCATAAGCAGACCGCCAATGGAGAAAAACAGTCAATCAGTTCAACTATTAAAAATAATTAAAGAAGCTGGCAAGGAACTTGGAATTGAAGTCAAGGACACCTTTACCGGCGGAGGCTCTGACGGAGCATTTACAAGCTCGATGGGAATTCCGACAATAGATGGACTTGGACCAGTTGGAGGAAATGCCCACAGTGAGGAAGAATATTTGGAGTTGGATACTTTCATTGAGCGGACACTGCTTCTTGCAACAGTATTAACAAAACTGACCGCCAAAGTGAGAATGACAGCGTAAGCTAGATAATGCTTAACACAAAAAAAGCGAATCAATGATTCGCTTTTTTTTGTGTGTATTATTCGCCGCGCACAGCTTTAATGGCTGCAGCTCTGTCTTCACTGTCATAAATAAAGGAACCGGCAACAAGAACATTTGCACCTGCTTCTTTGCAAAGGACAGCTGTTTGTTCATTTACACCGCCATCTACTTCAATTTCAAGTCCTGGATTGAACTGATCAGCAAGTTTACGAACTTCTGTTATTTTTGGCAATACGCTCGAAATGAAAGCTTGTCCGCCAAAGCCCGGGTTTACCGTCATGAGCAATACCATTTCAACATCTTGAATTACATGCTTAATCATCTCAACTGGTGTGCTTGGATTTAGAACAACACCTGGTTTTGCGCCATGCTCTTTAATGAGCTGGAGTGTGCGATGAAGATGAGGACATGCTTCTGCATGTACTGTGATAATATCTGCACCAGCTTTAGCAAATGCCGGGATATATTGGTCTGGATTTTCAATCATTAGGTGGACATCCAATGGAAGTGTTGTAACCGGTCTGATTGCATTAACAATTAGAGGGCCGATCGTGATATTTGGAACGAAATGGCCGTCCATAACGTCAACATGGATATAATCTGCTCCGCCGCGCTCCACATCTTTTATTTCTTCTCCTAGTCTTGCAAAATCGGCAGACAGGATGGATGGTGCTATTTTAACCATAATAATTGCCTCCACTTATGTAATAATTTGCAGCAAGCTTTCCATTACGTCGCCCATGACTTGGACAAAAAAGCTTTATATGTCTTCTTAGAAAATTATAACAGAGCCTACAAGAAAATTGAAGTATACGGAAACACAGCCCATTGAGGAAGAAAGACAGCAAAAAGACCTAATATCCTCCTAGCTTAAAAGCAAGAGATATTAGGTCTTTTGAATGGATATTACATAGATTGTTCGATTGCTGTTCTTACGTCCTCTGGAGAGTTCTGATAGCCTTCGGATATGCATTGTACAAGTAATTCCTTGTTTTTGTATTGTTCAGGCTTGTTCTTATTATAGTAATAACGTACACATTCTTCTTCTTTAAAGAACGCTTTCCCGATTTTTAATAATGCAGTGACTGGTAGAGCACTAAAGGCAGGCGCGTTTGCTGCTTCAGCTGGTTGTGCCTTAACTTCTTTAACTTCTTGTGTGGATGCTTTTAATTCTGCTGCAGGCGCTTGTCCTTGGCCTTCATGATGGAATTCTTGAACCACTTGATTAATTAAGTTTTCCTGAGAAACAAGCTGCTTTAAAAGCTTTTTCTTTACACGTTTCTTTTTGGACTGCAATCCAAAGGTTTGGAGGATATAATGCTGCAGCTCAGTGTTTTCTGCTAATTCTTCATGTGTTTTGTAAATCGAATTCATTGCTTAACTCCTTTTTTTGCTTCTATCTATTTGCATATCTTATTCGAACAAATTTTTTGCACTTGTACTATTATATACTAATCTATGAAAAGTACAAAATATCCTTCGTGTTACGAAGTAATACTCACGAAAAAAGAGGAGGGCAGAGGCCCTCCTTTTAAGTATTTAAGCTCGTTCTTCAAACAGTCTTGCAATCTCAACAATAGTATTAGTTGCTTTTTGCATGTTATCTACTGAAATATACTCATATTTACCATGAAAGTTTTCTCCACCTGTGAAAATATTAGGTGTCGGCAGCCCCATATAGGAAAGCTGGGACCCGTCTGTTCCTCCGCGAATTGGTTCAATAATCGGTGATATTCCAAGGTTTACCATTGCTTCATGTGCAACTTCCACGATTTCTTTAACAGGTTCAATTTTTTCGCGCATATTATAATATTGATCCTTTAGGTCTAGGACTACTGTCTTTTCTCCATACTTCTTATTTAATTGAGCTACAATCTCAGATAAATTTGTCTTTTTCTCTTCAAACAGTTTTTTGTCAAAATCACGGATTATATATGCAAGCTTCGTTTGTTCCACATCACCTTCAAAAGATAGAAGATGGTAAAAGCCTTCGTAGCCGGATGTTTTTTCAGGGGCTTCTTCAGAAGGCAAGCTGTTTTGTAATTCCATCGCGATTTTCATAGAATTGACCATTTTTCCTTTTGCTGTGCCAGGATGGACATTTGTACCATTTACCGTGACTTTTGCCCCAGCTGCATGAAAGCTTTCATATTGCAGCTCGCCTAATGGACCGCCGTCCACTGTATAAGCAAAATCTGCTGCAAATGCTTTGACATCAAACTTATGAGGCCCCCTTCCTATCTCCTCGTCAGGAGTAAAGGCAACCCTGATTTTCCCGTGCCTAATATCAGAGTTCTTTAATGTAATAAGGGCAGTCATGATTTCTGCAATGCCTGCTTTATTGTCAGCACCTAAGAGGGTTGTTCCATCTGTTGTAATTAACGTATGACCTTTGTAGTTTGCAAGCTCTGGAAAATCAGCTGGAGATAATACAATATGTAAATCAGAATGAAGGACAATATCCCCGCCGTCATAATATTCTACTATTTGCGGACGGACATTTTTCCCAGTAAAGTCAGTTGCTGTGTCCAAATGGGCCAGAAAGCCGATAGTTGGGACACTTTTCTCTGTATTGGCAGGCAGTGTTGCCATAACATAGCCATTTTCGTCTATTGTCACTTCTTCCATGCCAATTTCTTGTAATTCATTCACAAGCTTTTTGGCTAGTGTCAGCTGTCCAGGTGTAGAGGGGCATGAAGTGCTTTCCTCGTTTGATTGTGTGTCAATGACAGCATAGGATATAAAGCGATCAATGATAGAATTTTTCATTATTTCATCTCCTTATTAGCATCTAATGCGATTTTACCATATAAATATTTCGCCTGTCTTAATTTAAAAAAGGGTTAACAAGCCGTTTGTCACAAATATGTCAGAATTGACTGGCAAAAGGATGTCTAAAGGCTTTTTCTGTTCGCTACAATAGAAATATCAAAACGAAGGGAGCGGAAGATGAATAAAAAGGTTAAAGGGCTAATTTTTTCGGCAGTGGTTATATGCTTAGCAGGGCTGCTTGTTATGCTGATACAAACGAACGGACCGAAAGAGATAAAGGACATTAAAAAAATTGCGGCTCAAGAGACATACACGCAAGCTGACAAGGAATATATTGTTTACTTTTGGCAAGAGGCATGCTCTTACTGTAAACAAATAGAAAATGTTGTCCTTGAATACACAAAAACTGGAGAAACTCCACTTTATATCGTTGATATGGGCGATAAGGAAAATGCAGTCAGCTGGTATGATTGGCAAGATCATCACAACAAGTACGACAAAGTGATTGGTAGGGTGGAGGATGGGAAGGAAATTCTCGATGATGCCATAAATATCAATGATTTTATAAATGACAAGGATATAGCTTGGTCTATTCAATCGAGGGATGATCATAAATTGTATGCTGTCCATCAGACTGCATATGAAAATCAAATGCCAAAGTCAGCCTCCGAACTAGAAATAGCAGGGACGCCAACCATGCTGAAGATAAAGGAGGGCAAGCTCGTCGATTATCGTGTCGGTGTGGAGGAAGTGGCTAAATTGCTGAAGAATTAACTAATTAAGAAAAGCAGTTGCGAAAAAACCACAACTGCTTTTTTCACAGCTTATTATCAACTAAATGAGAATAATATTTTCTAATTGAGAAAAAACCAATTGACAATGAGAATCACTTTCATTTAATATGAACCTAGGGCAGGTTGTGCCTGAAATAGGTACAGGAAGGGGGGCACTGAAAATTCGTATTTTAGCTTTACCAATATAACTATATAGAGGGGAGAAATATACTTGCTTAAACAGAAAGTTGCAATAAAAATAGTTGCAATATTAGCAATATTCACATTTCTATCTGTTGGTTTCAGCACTAAATCTTTAGCTGCATCACTAGCAGACGGCGAGTACTCCATTAATTACTCTGTATTAAGAGCAGATAATGACTCAGCCTCAATGGCTGATGGCTATTTCCAAAAACCGGCAAAATTGATTGTCGAAAATGGAGCTCTTAAAGTCCAAGTAGGTATTTCTACTTCAGCTATTACAGAGTTTAAAGTAGGAGGACAAAACGTTACCGAAATAAGTAAAAATGGTGAATCCAGTGTTGTTCAATTTAACATCAACTCACTTCAGAATCCTACAAATGCAGAGATTCATGTCATTGTGGAAGACCAGAATTACGACCATTGGTACACGATAAGATTTGATTTTGATGAAAGTTCAGCAAATGCTCTTTCTTCACAATCTAATTCATCCACTTCAGAAACATCAAATTCAACCTCTGAGACAGCAGCAAGTTCAACTGAACAAGACACAACAAAAGAAACAGCAGCCAAAGTGGAAAACCCAAGAACTTCTGATCAATCAGAAATCACTGTCTTCACTGTATTAATGGTTGTATCCCTTGGGATTATCGTATTTTATGTTGTAAACAGAAAAAAGCTAGTTAAATAGTTTCTAATAAGAGTTACAAATTCTACTAAAAAGGAGAAAAAGATGAAAATGAAAACTGCAAATATAGCACTTGCGTTTCTTGTAACAGTTTTTTCCGTTGTTAGTACAGTAATTCCTTTGGATAACAAAGCTTATGCTGCCGAGTCAAGCAGCCGTTCAGTTGTAGCAGATGGGGAATATAGTATCGGCTACACGGTATTGCATGCAACAAATAATGTAGCATCAATGGCCGACCAATATTATACAAAACCAGGAAAGCTAATCATAAAGAATGGTCAGGCTAAAGTCCAAGTAGAATATAGCAATTTAATTACAGAGTTTAAAGTAAATGGTACGCCGGCAACAAAGATAAGTGAAAGCGGCGGCAAAATTAAGGCTGAGTTTCCTGTTGCTGATATTGAGGGTTTAACAGCTGCAGAAATTCATGTACAAGTTCCAGCGATTAGTTATGACCACTGGTATACAGTGAGGATTGACTTTAATACTACTGGATTGTCCAACTAACAGCCGATTTAGTTCAGAATCAAGAAGCAGAACTAAATAACTACATGAAAAGAGCTACATATTCTACTAAAAAGGAGCAAAAGAACAGAATGAAGGCTGCAAAAATTGCACTTGCGTTTCTTGTAATAGTCTTTTCCATCGTAAGCACTGTCATTCCTTTGGATAATAGAGCTTATGCTGCCGAATTGAACAGCAGTACTGCTGTGGCAGATGGGGAATATAGTATTGGCTATACTATATTGCATGCAACAAATGATGAAGCATCAATGGCCGACCAGTACTATACAAAGCCTGGAAAATTAATCATTAAGAACGGACAGGCTAAAGTTCAGGTAGAGTACAGTAATTACATTACAGAGTTTAAAGTTAACGGCACTCCTGTTACAAAGATAGGCGAAGCTGGAGACAAAACTACGGCTGAGTTTCCAGTTGCTGATCTGGAAGGACTGACAGAAGCTGAGATTCATGTCGAAGTTCCAGCAATAAGCTATGATCACTGGTATACAGTCAGATTTGACTTTGATACAGCTTCTTTACCTGTTCAAACAGAACCAAGTGAAGAAGCAGAAGAACCTGCAACAACACCAGAAAATCCAGGTGAAGAAGCAGAAGAACCTGCAACAACACCAGAAGATCCAGGTGAAGAAGCGGAAGAACCTGCAACAACACCGGAAAATCCAGGTGAAGAGCAAGAAGAGCCTGTAACAACACCGGAAAATCCAGGTGAAGAGCAAGAAGAGCCTGTAACAACACCGGAAAATCCAGGTGAAGAGCAAGAAGAACCTGCAACAACACCGGAAAATCCAAGTGAAGAAGCAGGAGAGTCAGAGGAAGAAACCCCTGCTGCACCACAGGAAGATATCGTGTACGAAGACGGTGAGTATGAAGTCGACTATACAGTGTTGCATGGAACGGCAGAGGAGAAGTCGATAGCAGATAACTACTTCACAAAACCAAGTAAAGTTATCGTTAAAGATGGAAATATTACTGTGCAGACGGAGTACAGCAGCCTGATTACGGAATTCACTGTTAATGGTGAAAATCCGACGATTATCAGCAATGATGGCACAAAAACAGTTGCTGAGTTCCAGCTAGCATCTCTCAACAGCATTACAGAGGCGCAAATACATGTTGAGATTCCAGCAATTAATTATGATCATTGGTACAATGTAAGGTTTGATTTCAACACAGAAAACTTGCCTGTATTGGAAGAAAAAGAACCACTTGCAGATGGCACATACACAATCGATTACAAAGTCTGGAAGGAAAATGCAGATGAAGCTTCCAGCATGGGCAATTACTTATCAAAACCAGCGAAGCTAATTGTTGAAAATGGAAAAACATATATTCAACTAAATCTGTCTTCCAGCAATTTCGTAACAGGCTTTAAAGCAGAAGTGAATGGAGAATATATGGATGCTGACGTCATTTCAGAAGACGCTGCAGCCAATACAAAAGTGCTTCGTTTTGAAGTTCAGGATTTAAGTGGAGAAACAAACATCCAATTAGCCATGTCTTATGGAATGAGTCATGTAGTCAGAATGGTGTTTGATGAAGGCACTGTTGTTGTAAGTGAGCCAGAAGAAAATCCAGAACCTTCGCCAGGTGAAGGAGAAGAAGAGCCGCTTGCAGATGGCATATACACAATCGATTACAAAGTTTGGAAGGAAAATGCAGATGAAGCTTCCAGCATGGGCAATTACTTATCAAAACCAGCGAAGCTAATTGTTGAAAATGGAAAAACATATATTCAACTAAATCTGTCTTCCAGCAATTTCGTAACAGGCTTTAAAGCAGAAGTGAATGGAGAGTATGTGGATGCTGACGTTATTTCACAAGACGCTGCAGCCAATACAAAAGTGCTTCGTTTTGAAGTTCAGGATTTAAGCGGAGAAACCAATATCCAATTAGCCATGTCTTATGGAATGAGTCATGTAGTCAGAATGGTATTTGATGAAAGCTCCATTTCTGTTGATGATGAAGGAGAAAATCCAGGCACAATACCAGGTGAAGGCGAAGGAGAAAATCCAGGCACAACGCCAGGTGAAGGCGAAGGAGAAAATCCAGGCACAACACCAGGTGAAGGCGAAGGAGAAAATCCAGGCACAACGCCAGGTGAAGGTGAAGGAGAAAACCCAGGCACAACACCAGGTGAAGGTGAAGGAGAAAACCCAGGCACAACACCAGGTGAAAGTGAAGGAGCAAACAGTCAATTTGTAGATGGTGAGTATCAATTAGATTACAGCATTTTACATGCATTGCAAAATGAAAAATCAATGGCAGATCAATATTTCACAAAGCCTGGTAAAGTGACATTAAAAAATGGTAATGCAACTGTTCAAGTAGAATTCAATGACTATATTACAGAGTTTAAGATTAACGGTAAAGAAGCTGAAATTATTAGCCAAAGTGCTGGGAAAACAGTTGTGCAATTTGCTGTTGCTGATTTGACTGGACTAACTAGTGCAGAAATTCATGTTGAAGTTCCGGCAATTGGCTACGATCATTGGTATACCGTTCGCTTTGACTATGATACTAGCAAACTGCCAACAAAATCCGGAGATAATGGAAACGGTACAGGCGGGAACGAAGAAGGAAATGGCAATGGAAATGAAGAAAAGCCTGAAGAAAATCCAGGCAATGTAGATGAAGATAAAGAAGATGGCAAAGGTGATAAAGGCGAAAATACTGTCTTAAAGGATGGAGAATATACGGTTGATTATTCTGTATTACATGCAAGTAATAATGAAAAATCAATGGCAGATTCTTATTTCGTTAAGCCAGGAAAACTAATTGTGAAGGACGGCAAAGTAGTTGCTAGACTGACAGTTAACACAGAATTTATCACTGAATTCCTTGTAGGATCTAAAGCTGTAACGGTAATCAGCAAATCTGGCAATTCCACAGTAGTAGAATTCCCTGTTGCAGATTTAGCTAATCCGACTGTTGGTAATATTCATGTTGTAATTCCTGAGTTGAATTATGATCACTGGTATGAAATCCGCTTCTTATTTGATGTGTCAGATCTTCCGGTCGAAGGAATTGACAATGATTTTGACCAGATTAATCACGAAGACACTAATGCAGAAGATGGTACTACAGACAATGGTGAAAATCTTGAATTTAACCGAGATGGAGACACAACAGCTGATGAAACAAAAACAGCAGAAACTACCAATAAAGTTATCAATGCAAAAACTGGAGATACAGCACAAATAGCATTATATCTATCATTACTGCTTATTTCCCTTGCCGTGTTGATAAGAAAATATCGCAAACGCTCATTTTAAGATATTCTGCGAGATTGAGCAATCAATCTCGCGGAAAATGTATTTGCTTTAACTCAGGGAGGAGAAATATGAAATACGTTAAGACATGTTTATTTGTATGCATATGTCTTCTGCTTGCAAGCTGCTCTAATAACAGTAGTGATGTGTCCAGCAATAAGCCGGCAGAAAAACAACCGGAAGAAACAGTTGTTGCCACTACATTAGCAGTTGCTGAAATCATGGATAAGCTGGAAGTAGATTTAGCAGGAGTGCCGACAACACAATATACTCTGCCTGAAAGGTACAAGGATGTAACGGAGGTTGGCAATCCGATGAGTCCTGATATGGAAATCATTAAATCTCTTAACCCTTCAGAAGTTCTGTCTGTAACAACTTTGGAATATGACTTGAGCGAAAAGTTTGAGAGCATGAATATTCCGGCCTCTTTTGTGAATTTGGAAAGTGTCGATAATATGATTCAGTCTATCACAGAGCTTGGCGAAAAATATGAAAAAACCGATAATGCAAAGAAGCTTGTTGACTCGATTCAATCAAAGGTTGCAGAAATGGAGGAGCAGACAAAGGATAAGGAGCAGCCAGTTGTGTTGATATTGCTTGGTGTGCCTGGTGCCAGTTATCTTGTGGCCACAGAAAATTCTTATGTCGGCAATTTAGTGGAAGTAATGGGCGGGAAGAATGCCGTTGAAGATCAGGCCGCAGAATACATATCTGCAAATACGGAGTTTCTACAGCAAACCAACCCAGATATAATTTTACGCTTATCACATGGGGTGCCAGACCAAGTTGCCAAAGAATTTGACAAGGAATTTGCGGAAAATGATATTTGGAAACATTTTAATGCAGTGAAAAATGGAAGAGTGTACGACTTGGAAGAGCCGTTATTCGCTACAACTGCTAATTTAAACATCACGCAGGCATTAGACCAGCTATTGGAAATGATGTATGAGTAGCAAAGGAAGAGATACATGAATAAGAAAATTATCAGTTTTATTATCGTAATTATGGCGCTGATTGGAATAACTGTTTACTCTGCTGCAAAGGGGAGCATCTCCGTTAGTTTAATGACATTGGTAAATGGAGTTCTGCACGGTAACAACGAAGAAGTTAATGTCATTGTCGATCTCCGGTTTCCGAGAATTATCGTCGCCCTCCTTACAGGAGCGATTTTGGCAGTTTCCGGTGTTCTTTTTCAATCTGTCATGAGGAATCCACTGGCAGATGCAGGAATTATGGGGATTTCAGCCGGTGCAAGCTTTTTTACGTTATTTGGATTGTTATTTTTGCCAACGCTGTTCATCAGCAGCACCCTATTTGCCTTTTTAGGAGGAGCGGTATCTTGCTTTATTATTTATATGCTTTCCTGGAAATCTGGATTGAAGCCTTTAAGGGTTATTCTGACAGGTATCGCAGTGAGTGCTATGTTCACAGGGTTGAGAGAAGCTCTCATTAATATTTGCGCCTATTTTAATATCACTGTTGGAGCATCGAACGCATCAAATTTAACAATGAAAACTTGGGAAGATGTTGAGTTAATTGTCCCCCTTGGATTAATAGGTATCCTGCTCGCGTTACTAGTAAGCCCATGGTGTAACCTGCTGAAATTACAAGATAAGAAGGTTGTCCAATTAGGAGTTAATATTCAGCTTGTCCGGATTATTATTTCTGTGATTGCTGTATTTCTCGCATCTGTGGCAACATCTATCGCAGGTATTATTATCTTTGCCGGATTGATTATTCCCCATATATCAAGACAGCTAGTCGGGACAAATCATCATATTCTTATTCCTTTTTCGGCATTGGCAGGAGCTTTTCTGATATTAACTGCCGATACGTTTGGAAGACTTTTGATTGCTCCCCTAGAAATTCCTGCCTCGACAATCATGGCAGTAATTGGCGGTCCATTTTTGATCTTTTTGCTGAGGAAAGGGGATAAATTAAATGGAGTTTAAAGGCCTGTCTTTCTCCTATGACCAAGGAAGAGCCTTTATGGAGGAATTAGAAGGAAGGATAGAAAAGCATAAAATAACGACAATCATTGGTCCAAATGGCTGCGGAAAATCAACCTTGTTATCACTTTTAGCAAGAGGTCAAAAACAAACTGCTGGTGCCATCACCTTGGATGGTAAGGATATACATTCCTATAAAGCGAAGGATTTTGCCCGGAAAATTGCGATGGTTAACCAAACAAACCACATCTCAGAGGATATGACAGTCCAAGAGCTTATACAGTTTGGGAGAATACCTTATAAAAAGATTTGGAAACAGGACAATGAGGAAGATACAGATGCAATAGAGTGGGCACTTGCATGCACCAAACTGCAAGACTTCAAGGATACACCTGTGAGTGCATTATCCGGAGGGCAAAGACAGCGTGTCTGGATAGCGCTGGCACTTGCACAAAAAACAGAGATATTATTTTTAGATGAACCAACAACCTATTTGGATATCTATCATCAACTAGAATTACTGTCATTAATTAAAGAATTAAATACTGTTCACGGCATTACAATCGTTATGGTTCTCCATGATATGAACCAGGCGCTCCGATACTCCGATTTGGTCATCGTTATGAAGGATGGGGCAATAAAAGCTTATGGGCGTCCGGAACAAGTGATTACACAGGAAAAAATAAAAGAAATTTATGATGTTCATATAGTCGTTAATGAGGATGACGAAACAGGTTTATATATCGTTCCGTTGAGCATTTGAGAAAGGAAGGGAAACAATGAGTGCAAAGCTGATAATCCAACGAATAATTACCATCATGGCCGTTCTAGTCTTTGTTTACTCAGTCTATAAACTAGTTCCTCCTTTATATGATTACTACACCAACAGAAAAGTGCTGGAAACGGTGCAGGAAATCTATAAACCTAATCAAACGTCGGACGAAAGCTTACAGCCAACATCCATCCGCTCCTCATTTGATCCATTGCTGGAAATTAATGAAGATATGGTCGGCTGGATAACAGTTGATGATACAAAAATAAATTATCCTATCCTACATTCCTCTGATAATGAATTTTATCTGACCCGAAATTATAAAAAAGAAGAAACACGTGCTGGCAGTATCTTTTTGGATTACCGAAATGATAAAAAGCTTGAAAACAATAAAAATACCATAATTTACGGACATAGAATGAAGGATGGTACGATGTTCAGCGGTTTAAAGAAATATTTAAATGAGTCCTTTTTTGAAAAACATAAAAAAATTCACTTAGATTCTTTATATGAAGGCTATGAACTGGAAGTCTTTTCTGTTTATCAAACTACAACGGATTTCTATTATATTGAAACAGATTTTTCTACAGACAGTGAATATCTTGATTTTGTTGATTTATTGCAGGCGAAATCTTTGTATGATACAGAAATGGAGTTTAGTCCGGAAGATCGAATTGTTACATTATCAACATGTGATTATGCGATTGATTCACTGGAAGGAAGGCTGGTTGTTCATGCCAAGCTGGTGAAAAGGAGTTGATACAAATCTTGCTTAACAAAAAAATAGGAAAGTATATGTCTATATTGAGTATAGGTTTCCTGCTTGCAGCATGTGGAAAAACAGGCGGAGGAACAGCAGAGTCGAGTGCTGATTCTATAGCTGTTACTGATTTTGCAGACCGTACTGTAACATTTACGGAAGCACCGGAAAAGGTAGCGGCTTTGGGCAGTGGAGATGTTGATTTAATGCATGCATTTGGAGTAGAAGTAGTTGGGAAACCAACACTTTCAGACGAAAGCAAGCTTGAAATCGCAAAGGACGCTGAGCAAATTGGAACAACACATGAAGTTAACTATGAAAAAATCGCACTGCTTCAGCCGGATGTTGTGTTAGCAAATGTTGGCTTTAATCAGGAGGATGTGCCGACAATTGAAGGGCTAGGTACGAAAGCAGTTTTGACAGAAGCAAACTCTATTCAAGATATTAAAAAGCAGATTACTCTTTATGGAGAAATGCTGCAAAGTACAGATAAAGCTGATCAGTTGATAAAGGAATTGGATGCAGACTTAAAGGCTGCTAGTTCCGCTTTAAAAAATTCGGAAAAACGTGTGCTTCTTGTTTATGGTGCACCAGGCACGTATATGGCAGCATTGCCAAATTCATTAAGCGGTGATTTCTTAGCTGCGGCAGGAGGGATAAATGTAGCAAGTGATTATCCTGCCTTAGAAAAATTCCCGCAATATGCACAAATAAATACAGAAAGAGTTGTGGAAGCAAACCCGGATGCCGTTCTCTTAATTACACATGGTGATGCAGAGGAAATTAAACAAGGCTTTCTAAAAGAAATGAAACAAAATGCTGCTTGGAATACATTAGATGCTGTTAAAAATGACAGAGTAGAAATCTTGCCTGCCGATTTATTTGGCACAAATCCAGGTACAAGAGCAGTTGACGCTGTGCAATACTTGGTTGAATTGTTAAATCATTTGGAGTGAGCATGTTGGAATATGTAGAAAGAAAGAAAAAACGAATGGCAGTCCTTGTGAGTCTCCTATTATTGCTGCTTATTGCCATATATGCAGGCTTATCATTTGGCGCAGTTTCTGTGTCCTTTAAGGAGTTATGGAGTGTGCTCGCATCAGGTGGAGAAGGTGTGTATGAAAAAATTGTATACAATCTCCGTCTTCCGAGAGTTATTGTCGGCTTATGTGTTGGAGCATGTCTAGCTGCATCAGGAGCATTGCTGCAAGGGGTAATGAGAAACCCGCTGGCAGATCCAGGTATTATCGGAGTTTCGTCTGGCGGTGGCTTGTTCGCTATCATCACAATGGTTATATTTCCACAGTACAGCTATTTATTGCCGTTTATTGCATTTATCGGGGCCTTTTTAACAACCGTTTTGATTTATATGTTTGCTTGGGATAAAGGCGCATCACCGGTAAAGATTATACTGGCAGGTGTGGCAATGAATGCAGTGCTTGGAGCAATTATGAATGGAGTAATGGTCTTGTACAGCGACAGAGTCCAATCTGTAATTGGTTGGCTGTCGGGAGGGTTAAACGGGCGAAGCTGGTATCATGTTGATATCATCTTGCCGTATACAATCATTATGCTGCTTGTCAGCTTGCTCGCCATTAAACCTGTTAATATATTGATTTTAGGAGATGATGCAGCGAAATTATTAGGACAAAATGTAGAGTTAATTCGCATGCTGATTATTCTGCTCGCCTCTTTTTTAGCAGGGATTGCCGTCAGTGTTGCCGGTTTGATTGGGTTTGTTGGATTGGTGGTTCCCCACATCATACGCCTTCTTATCGGAGAAGATTATCGGTTTTTGCTGCCTTTTTCCATTATTGGCGGAGCAGCCTTAGTTGTCATTGCGGATACGGCAGCACGAAGCTTGTTTGATCCAATTGAATTGCCTGTCGGTATCTTGCTTGCAGCACTAGGTGGTCCTTTCTTCATCATTTTGCTGCGTCGAAGGAGGATATTGTAATGACAGTGTTAAAATCAGAGGATTTGAGGTTTGCGCAAGGGAAATTTCGTCTCCATGATATTAACCTTGAATTTCCACAGGGAAAAATGACAGCAATTGTTGGTCCCAATGGTTCAGGGAAATCGACACTATTAAAACTTTTTGCACGACTCTTAAAAACAGACAGCGGCAATGTGACATTGGACAATCAGCTCATTCATAAATATAAAAGAAAAGAGTATGCAAAGAAAATTGCCATGCTTCTGCAGGCAAAAGAAATAATGCCAAATATTACGGTGAAAGAATTAGTTGCCTATGGGAGAGTTCCATTTCATAAGCTTGCCGGAACTGCTTCAGCAGAAGATAAAGAGATTATTGCGTGGGCAATAAAAGAAACTGGGTTAGAAAAAATGGCCGATCGTATGGTAGGACATTTATCTGGCGGGGAAATGCAACGAGCGAGGATTGCCATGGCGCTTGCCCAGAAAACACCGGTTTTATTGCTTGACGAACCAACTACCTATTTAGATATTACCCATCAGCTGGAGCTGATGAAACTTTTAACAAGAATAAATAAAACGTATCAGATTACTATCATTATGGTATTGCATGAGCTGCAATACGCAGGGGCTTACAGTGATAACTTGATTGTTATGAAGGATGGCGCAGTCTATCAAACTGGAAAACCGCAAAGTATTTTAACAGCTCAATTGCTAAAAGACGTGTATGAAATTGATGCAAAAATAAAATTTGAAAATAATTATCCTATTATTATCCCAAACTACGAAATTTAGGAGGAAGAAAATATGTATATTGTAACAAACACGGTAAAGGTTAAAGAAGGATTTGCAGAAGGATTTATCGAGAGATTTAACAGAACTGGAAAAATTGAAGAAAAAGCAGGATTTATCGGATTAGAAGTACTGTTAACTGCTGGGACAACAGATTATGAGGAAATTACTATCGTCACTAGATGGGAAAACAAAGAAGGCTTCTTAGGCTGGGTAGGAAGTGAGGAATTTAAAGAATCACACGCACATAGAGGCGGTGTTCCTGAATTCATTATTGAAAACAAAACTACAAAATATGAAGTGAGAGTGCAACGGAAGCCGATTATTAAAGAGGTTGCTGGCAACTAATGAGGAAAAAGAGGAGCTGTGAAGGCTCCTTTTTCTTTTGTCTTTAAGCTATCTGTCATTGGCAGTAAAAGCAATCATTTCTCTAAGGATTGAAAACGCTTCAAAAAAGTGGTGGAAAATTAGGTAATGTTGTATGATAATAGACAATAAGTCTAATAAAGGAAATTATCCTGCACATAAATTTAAGCGCTTACATTTTTTGGAGGAGCAACCATGTCAAATAATAAACAGGAAGTATATGGTTTTCGGTTTTTAGACACATTGAATCAATCATTTTATCAGCTGTTTGCTGTAGGAAACCAAAGTATTACAAAGGAAGCTTATCATTGGAATGGATTAACACGTAAAGATGGTCCGCTTTTTTTGTTCCAATATACACTCGAAGGCTGTGGTTACATTGAAATAGAAGGAACTCTCTATAAATTAGAAAAGGGAACCGGCTTTATGGTCGAGATACCAAGCGACCATCGTTATTTTTTTCTGGAAAATAATTCGAATTGGGAGATTCTATTTATTATGTTCCGTCCTACCAATATTGAAGCAGAATGGCAAAGGGTCGTGTCTAATATTGGCTCTGTTTTTTCTATGTCAGAGGACAGCTCGCCGATTCGTTTCTTAAAAAGGATTTTTGCCAGTGCTGCGAAAAACCACATAACAGATGGCTTTCGGGCCTCTGCGATTGTCTATGAGTTTGTTATGGAACTGTTCAGACATCAAGTATCTGCGAAAAAGGCAAAACAGTCATGGCCCCTGCCAGTAGCAGAAGCTGCATCTTATATGGAGGCATCTTACCAGTGCTTGCAAAGCTTGGAGGAAATAGCGGATAAAGTTAATCTTTCCAAGTATTACTTTACAAGACTATATAAAAAAACAACAGGATACACACCAATTGAGTACTTAACAAAGATTAGGATGGAAGAGGCAATCAGGCTTCTAAGAGAGACGGATATGACAATGGAGGCAATTGCTCAGGAGCTTGGCTACTCGACGGGCAGTTATTTCATTAAAGTATTCCATCAGTGGATTGGCATTTCGCCAGGTGAATTTCGTTTGGCGACAGAACATGCTTATTTACATCAATTAAAATTAGATTAACATAGCAATATATTACATATATAAGCAAAAAGTTATCGTAGATGTGCTGTATGCGTTTCCTTTAAGATTAACTTATAAATCGCGAAGGATGTGAATAGTAATGAATCATCATCGTTTTGCCCAGACTCCTCCACTAGGATGGAACAGCTGGGATTGTTACGGCGCTTCTGTAACAGAAGAGGAAGTTAGAGGAAACGCTGAATATATGGCAACGCATTTAAAGGAGTCTGGATGGCAATATATTGTTGTAGATATCCAGTGGTATGAGCCTGGTGCGAACTCCTCTATGTATCGTCCATTTGTTGAACTGGAAATGGATGAGTTTTCCCGCTTAATTCCTGCAGTCAATCGGTTTCCTTCCGCTGCCGACGGAAAAGGTTTTAAGGAGCTTTCGGATTATGTACATAGCCTTGGCTTAAAATTCGGCATTCATATTATGAGAGGGATACCAAGGCAAGCTGTTCATCAGAATACGCCTATTTTAAACTCTGTTCATACAGCCCGCGATATTGCTCATCCTAATTCTATCTGTCCATGGAATACTGATATGTACGGAATAGATGCGAGCAAGGAAGGGGCACAAGCATATTATGATTCGCTGTTTAAGCTGTATGCTGAATGGGGAGTCGATTATGTAAAGGTCGATGATATTGCTGCATCAAAGCTTTACAACACACATGTGGATGAAATCGAGCTGATCAGAAAGGCGATTGATCATTGCGGCAGAGACATGGTTTTAAGCCTTTCGCCAGGACCTGCTCCATTAGAGTTTGCAGACACATTGCGTGATAATGCGAATATGTGGAGAATGACAGATGATTATTGGGACCAATGGGAGCTTTTGTACGATATGTTTGATAGATGCGAGAAGTGGAGCGGTCTTTCGGGACCAGGCTATTGGCCGGACTGCGATATGCTGCCATTAGGGCATATTGGCATTCGCTCCGTTGATGGAGGGGGAGCAGACCGCTGGACAAGATTTACAAAAGATGAACAGGTTACGATGATGACTTTATGGTCGATTTTCCGTTCGCCACTTATGTTTGGCGGAGAGCTTCGGGATAATGACAGCTGGACACTGTCATTGCTTACAAATAAAGATATGCTGGAACTAAACCAAAAAGGTTCTCACAGCAGACTTTTGTTTAGAGAAGACAATAAAGTTGTCTGGACTGCCAATGGTCCTGAAGATGCTGTTTATGTTGCTCTATTCAATATTGGTGAAGCACATTGTGAAATAGAGGTTTCTTTAGAGGAATTAGGGGGGAACAGTTCTTCCATAGTGAAGGATGTTTGGAGCAATGAAGCCACTTCCAATAAAGAAAAAATCCAAGTAACTCTTGCACCCCACAGCAGTAGACTATATAAAATAACATAATAGCAAAAAGGCTGAACATAATCGTTCAGCCTTTTTGCTTATTGTTTTACGACAGGAACTGCCGCAGTTGAATCTCTGATGATTATTTCTGGTTCATAGACAATCGATGGGGCAGGTTTGCTTTTCTTTTCAACAGCAGCGACAATCCACTTGGCCGCCTCTTCGCCCATTTTCATTTTTGGATGGGTAATAGATGTTAGTTTGACTTCTGAAGCTTCTGTTAAAAAAGAATCGTCAAAGCCTAGAATGGAAATGTCATTAGGAATAGATAAGCCCATTGTGCGCAAAATGCTGATTGCTTTAATCGCAAGCTGGTCATTATAGCAAACAATCGCAGTCGGCCTGTCTTCTCTTTTTAAAATTTCCTGCAAAGTTTCCAAGGATTTGTCTTGGTCTTCTGTTGTAAAGTTAATGATCATATCCTGAAAGAAAGGAACGGAATGATCTTTGTATGCTTGAATGAAACCTTTCATCCGGTTGACACCTTGCAAATCATCTGTTTTAAAAAGGCCGATGATTCGTTTATGTCCAAGCTTAATTAAATGCTCTGTAGCAATATACCCACCCTTTTCATCATTGACGATTATATAAGGCGGGGCAAGCTGGGAGTAGAACTGATTAATCATTAAATACGGAATCTTATTTTGCTCTAATTCCAAATAATAGCTGATATTAGGGTTGAAATTACTGCTTTTTGTCGGTTCAACAATCAGGCCGTCAATATTGCTACCAAGCATAGTCTGCAAGCTTTGCTTTTCTTTTTCAATATCATTATCCGTACATGCAAAGGTTAAGGAGTAGCCTTTTGTCGATAGATAAGATTCAATGCCTTTGATAATAGAAGGGAAGATGTAATCAGAAATATAAGTGGTAATTACCCCGATATTCTTTGTGCGCTTCACTGCTTGACCAGCAGAATTTGTACTTGTATTTCTGTCGGAGCAGAACGTTCCGGCACCTTGTTCTCTGTACAGCCATCCTTCATGAACCAAATCTCCAATTGCTTGGCGAATGGTATGGCGGCTTACGCCAAACATTTTGACAAGTTCATTTTCAGAATGAATTTTTTCTCCTGGTTTTACTTTGCCTGTTGTAATCCATTCGGTAATTTGTTCTTTTACCATGTTGTATTTTGTTTGTTGTGCCACACTATCACCACTTTCTCGCGTTTCCATATCTGTAACTTATACGTACAAAATTAGATATAGAGATATCGTACCAAAAAACACCGAAAAAAACTATCATTAAATTTTTTACCTAATGCACTTGGAGCAAACACCTTTCAGCTTATAGGAAAAAGGGTGTTTTCGTACAAGTGAATGTATGCAAGTTGTTCTCCATTTCAGCGAAAAAGAATAATACATGTCTAGAAATGTAAAAGGAATTCAGTTGACATGTACGAACAACTAGCATAAAATTTTTATTATAGAATGCGCTTACATAGAAGGATGCTTAAATTGCAGTTACTGCTTATAAATAAGAGATAGGGAAGTGAAGCTAAAATGACAGTTGAAGCTTTTCATTTAAGGCAAGTGAGAATTACGGATGGCCCGTTTAAACATGCGATGGAATTAAACAGAGATTATCTGTTGCAGCTCAAACCAGATAAGCTATTGTCCAGATACAGACAATATGCAGGGTTAGAGCCGAAAGCAGATCATTATAAGGGCTGGGAAGAACAAGGAATTTCCGGCCATACGCTTGGACATTATATTTCTGCATGCTCTATGATGGCAGCTGCAACAGGTGACAGCAGATTTAATGAAAGAACAGCATATATAATTGACGAACTAGCGCTTTGCCAACAAGCGGACGGAACAGGTTTAATTTGTGGCATACCGAGAGGGAAAGAGATTTTTCAGGAAGTAAAAGAAGGCAAAATCTATTCTCAAGGCTTTGACTTAAATGGAGGATGGGTGCCTTTATACACCATGCATAAAGTGTTTGCTGGTTTAAGAGATGCGTATATTTACACAGATAATGAAAAGGCGCTTCAAGTGGAAATAAAGCTGGGACTTTGGCTTGAGGACATGGTTAGGGGTTTGTCTGAAGAGCAGATGGATGAACTGCTTAAATGTGAATTCGGGGGAATGGCAGAGGTTCTTGCTGACTTGGCAGTCCATACTAGTGACGACCGATTTTTTGCTCTTTCAGAAAGATTTTATCATAAAGAAGTATTAAGTCCATTAGCAGATAGAAGGGATGCTTTAGCTGGAAGGCATGCTAACACACAAATACCGAAAGTGGTCGCTGCGGCACGGCAGTACGAAATCTCCGGCAACGAAATGTACAAGGAAATTTCTGAGTTCTTTTGGGACACTGTCGTTCATGAGCATTCCTATGTAATTGGAGGTAATTCACTTAATGAGCATTTTGGCGAAGCTGGCAAACTGAATGACCGCCTCGGTGAAAATACGTGTGAAACATGCAATTCATACAATATGCTGAAGCTTACAAAGCATCTTTTCAAGTGGAAACCTACAGCTGAAGAAGGCGATTACTATGAGAGAGCTCTTTACAATCATATACTTGCATCACAAAATCCGCATGATGGTAGTGTCTGTTATTTTGTGTCACTTGATATGGGCGGACATAAAAAATACAACTCTAAGTTTGACAGCTTTACATGCTGTGTAGGATCTGGGATGGAAAACCATGCGAGCCATGGCAATGCCATTTATTTTCATGATGAAAATAAACTGTATGTTAATCAATATATACCTTCTCGTCTTGACTGGGATAACATGGGGGTTATTGTCGAGCAAAAAACAGAATATCCACAGAATGGCAGAATTAGAATAGAACTGTCTTGCCAAGAGGAAAAGGCTTTTTCTCTCTATTTAAGATATCCTTACTGGGCGGTTAGTGGAATGGAAATCTCCATAAACGGTGAACAGTACCAGCATGATAATCAGCCTGCGAGTCTTATTGAAATAGAAAGAGTTTGGCAGGATGGAGACGTGCTGGATATTCATATACCAATGACACTTCGCAAGGAAGCAATCCTGGATAATCCAGACAGAGTCGCTTTTTTACACGGGCCGATTGTGCTTGCAGGAGATTTAGGGGAGATAAGTGACGCACAGGTTACGAAGGATTTATTATTTACACCGGTCCTTGTGACAGATGATGATCCAATTCATGCAATAGTCGCTACTGCTGATGCAGAATACAGGCTGGATGGCATCGGCAATCCTCGTGATGTGAAGCTATTGCCGTTTTACCTTCTGCATGACAGAAGTGCGACTGTTTATTGGGATGTGTTTACAAAAGATAAGTGGCAGGAAGCGGAGAAAGCTTATAAAGAAGCGCTTCAAAAGGAACAAGCGCTGCAAGAAAAAACGCTTGATTTCGTTCAGCCTGGAGAAATGCAGCCAGAGCGCGACCATCAGTTTGAAGGAGAGCATGTCGGAATTGGAACTGTGTCTAACCGGAAGTACCGCGACACATGGCCGAATGGGCATTTCAGATTTAATCTGACAGTCTTGCCAAACGAAAATAATAGTCTTATAGCAGCTTATACAAAAAATGAATGGAACAGCATGAAGGAATTTGATGTGTTAGCAGATGACAGGAAGCTTGCCGACGGAAAGATAGAATGGGAAGAAATGAGTCAATTTGTATACGTTAAATATGAGATTCCTAGTGTGGCAACAGACAGAATTTCCATTACATTCCGGGCACATCCAGACAAAAGGGTGCCGAAAGTTTTTGAGCTAAGGACAATTAAGGGCTAAATCATACAAGTTGAAAATAAATAAAAAATTTTCAAAAAAGAGATTGAAATAATTTCAATAGATGTTAGAATTACATTATAGTTATACGTACAAGTTGATAAAAGTTATCTGGTTGTAAGGATGAATGAGAAATGTTTATGAACAGAGACAACAGGCTTCTTGTACGTATAAAGATTTTAAAGAAGTAAAGGAAGAACTAGACAGATACATTTAAATATCTCAATTTTGAAAACGCATACTTTAGCTAGGAAGGAGAAATACACATGGCAAAGTACTCAATAGGAGTAGATTATGGAACCCAATCAGGCAGGGCGGTTCTTGTAGAGGTAGGAACAGGCAGAGAGGTAGCTACTGCCGTTAAGGAATATACACATGGTGTAATGGACGAGTATTTACCTGACGGAAAGACGAAGCTGGAACATGACTGGGCCCTTCAGCATCCTGCTGATTATTTAGAAGTTTTGCAGATTACGATACCAGAGGTTTTACAGAAAGCTAATGTTTCAAATGAAGATGTTATTGGGGTTGGGATTGATTTCACTGCTTGTACGGTCCTGCCGATTGATAAGAACGGCATTCCGCTCTGCTTCTTGCCAGAGTTTAAGCAAAATCCTCACAGCTACGTGAAATTATGGAAGCACCATGCAGCTCAAGATGAGGCAAACCGTCTGAATGAAATTGCTGCACAGCGGGGAGAAACATTTTTACAGCGCTATGGCGGAAAAATTTCGTCTGAATGGGCAATCCCGAAAATCTGGCAAATTCTTAATGAAGCACCAGATGTTTATGATGCCGCAGATCAAGTGCTAGAAGCAACTGATTGGGTTATTTCCGAATTGACAGGAAAGATTGCGCGAAACAGCTGTACTGCAGGCTATAAAGCAATCTGGCACAAACAAGAAGGCTACCCAAGCAAAGAATTCTTTAAGGCGCTAGATCCACGCTTGGAAAATGTTGTAGAAGAGAAGCTGTCTACAGATATTCATTCCATTGGTTCTAAAGCAGGGGAAATCACAGAAAAAGCTGCAAAATTAACAGGCTTAAAACCGGGGACAGCAGTTGCAGTTGCAAACGTGGACGCCCATGTTGCTGTGCCCGCAGTAGGAATAACAGAGGCAGGTAAGCTGCTAATGATCATGGGTACATCAACATGCCACATCTTGCTTGGTGAAACAGAGGAAATTGTACCAGGAATGTGCGGAGTGGTCGAAGATGGAGTTATTCCAGGCTTTCTAGGATATGAAGCCGGCCAATCTTGCGTTGGAGACCATTTTGAATGGTTCACAGAAAACTGCGTACCGGAAAGCTACCAGAAGGAAGCGGAAGAAAAGGGCTTGAACATCCATCAGCTGTTGACAGAAAAAGCCAGCAAGCTGAATGTTGGGGAAAGCGGACTGCTTGCTCTTGACTGGTGGAACGGGAACAGATCAACACTTGTTGATGTTGACCTGACAGGAGTATTGCTTGGTGCCACTCTTTTAACAAAGCCGGAAGAAATTTATCGTGCCTTAATTGAAGCAACTGCATACGGCACAAGGATGATTGTGGAGACATTCCGTAATAGCGGGGTGCCAGTCAATGAGGTTTACGCAGCAGGAGGCATCGCGGAAAAGAATACCCTTATGATGCAGATTTATTCAGATGTATTGAACATGGATATTAAAATTTCAGCATCCTCCCAAACACCAGCTCTTGGAAGTGCAATGTTTGGTGCTGTCGCAGCGGGTAAGGAGCGCGGGGGTTATGACCATATTAATGAAGCGGCTCAAGATATGGGAAGAATTAAGGACCATATCTATCAGCCTATTGAAAACAATGTCAACGTTTATGAGAAGCTTTTTGATGAATATTCCCGCCTATATGATTATTTTGGTCGCGGTGAAAATAATGTGATGAAAACACTCAAGCAGATTAAAAAAGAAGCTGCACTTGAGGGCAAGGAGGGAAACTATGTTAGAGAAGCTTAAGCAGGAAGTATTAGAAGCTAACCTGGCGCTGCCTCAGCATAATTTAGTAACTTTCACTTGGGGGAATGTAAGCGGTATCGACAGAGAAAGCAATCTTGTAGTCATTAAGCCAAGCGGTATCCCTTATTCACAGCTGAAAGCAGAAGACCTCGTTGTCACTGATTTGGATGGAAATATTGTGGAGGGGAATTTAAACCCTTCCTCTGACACACCGACACATCTTGCTTTATACCGAGCATTTCCAGAAATCGGCGGGATTGTACATACACATTCGCCTTGGGCAACAAGCTGGGCTCAGGCAGGCAGAAGAATTCCTGCATTAGGAACAACACATGCGGACTATTTCTATGGTGAGGTGCCTTGTACAAGAAAGCTGACGGAAGACGAGGTCAACCGAGCTTATGAGCTGGAGACAGGCAATGTCATCATTGAAACAATTCGAAAAGAGGGCATTGACCCGAAAGCACTCCCAGGGATATTGGTGACAGGCCATGCCCCGTTCTGTTGGGGAAAGAATGCAGATAATGCGGTCCATAACGCTGTCGTCCTGGAGGAGGTAGCTAAAATGGCCCTTCATACATTGCAGTTAAATCCAGATGTGGAGTGGATTGATCAGTATTTGCTTGATAAGCATTACTTAAGAAAACATGGTGCGAATGCCTATTACGGACAAAAAAGCGAAGAAACAAAACAAAAAACATCCAAATAAAATAACTAGGAGGAATTAATGTGTTAAATACAAGAGAGTACGAATTCTGGTTTGTTACGGGAAGTCAGCTGTTATACGGTGAAGATGTATTAAAGCAAGTGGAAGAGCATACGAAGACAATGGTAAACGGTTTAGATTCCTCGTCTTCTTTAAGCTATAAATTAAGATTTAAGGCGGTTGTGAAAGATGCTGATTCAATCAGAAGACTTGCTTTAGAAGCAAATGCTAATGAATCCTGTGCTGGTATCATCACATGGATGCACACTTTCTCTCCATCTAAAATGTGGATTGCCGGTCTTTCGGCCTTGCAAAAACCTTTATTGCATTTTGCTACACAATACAACAGAGATATTCCATGGGAATCGATTGATATGGATTTCATGAACCTTAACCAATCAGCACATGGTGACAGGGAGCATGGTTTTATTGGAAGCAGACTGCAACTGAACAGAAAGGTTATTGTCGGACACTGGGAAAATGAAGAAATCCGCGGACGAATCGGCAGCTGGATGAGAACTGCAGTTGCTTTCTCTGAAAGCAAAGCTTTGAAGATTGCTAGATTCGGAGATAATATGCGTCAGGTTGCCGTGACTGAAGGCGACAAAATTGAAGCACAGATTAAGCTTGGCTGGACAGTGAACGGCTACGGCATCGGAGATCTTGTAGCGAAGATGAATGAAGTAACGGATGCAGACCTCGACGCTTTGATGGCCGAGTATGAAGAAAAATACGATATCGTACCAGCAGGTTTAGAGGAAGGCTCAATCAGAGACTCCATCCGCGAGCAAGCAAAAATTGAATTAGGTATGAAAGCATTCCTGGAAGAAGGAAATTATACGGCTTTTACAACAACATTCGAAGATTTGCATGGTATGAAGCAGCTGCCTGGTCTTGCTGTGCAAAGACTGATGGAACAAGGCTACGGCTTTGCAGGTGAAGGAGACTGGAAAACAGCAGCGCTTGTCCGCTTAATGAAAATAATTGCAGGCAATGAAGGAACATCCTTTATGGAAGATTACACATATCATTTCGATCCAGAAAATGAAATGGTTCTCGGCTCACATATGCTGGAGGTATGTCCGACAATTTCGGCAACAAAACCGAAAATCGAGGTTCACCCGCTAGGTATTGGCGGCAAGGAAGATCCTGCCCGCATCGTGTTTGATGGAAGAGGAGGATTAGCATTAAATGCTTCTATCATTGACCTTGGCCACCGTTTCCGTCTGCTTGTAAACGAAGTGGATGCGATTCAGCCAGAAGAGGAAATGCCGAATTTGCCAGTGGCAAGAGTGTTATGGAAAACGCAGCCATCATTAAGCCAAGCAGTAGAAAACTGGATTCAAGCAGGCGGAGCCCATCATACATGCTTCTCTTATGTTGTATCAACAGAACAGCTTAGAGACTTAGCAGAATTAGTAGGTATTGAACTCGTTGTTATTAACAATGACACAAACTCTATTTCATTTGAAAACGAGCTGCGCTGGAATGATGTGTATTACCGTTTGAAAGGATAAGAAAATTCATCTATTAAGACGGAACAAAACAACAGCATGATAAGTCAGAACTTCCATGACAATTCTAGATTTTTTTAGAACAATGGAGGTTCTGACTTCAGCTCTTTTATCACAACGATAAAGATTAGCGGGAATATTAACGAAGTACATATTCTGTAAGCGAATCAATAAGGAGGAGAAGATAGCATGGGGAATACGGTAATCATTAACGCGGACGTAAAAAAAGGAAAAATTAATAAAAATATTTACGGTCATTTTGCAGAGCATTTAGGCAGATGTATATATGAAGGAATATGGGTTGGAGAGGAATCGCCAATACCGAATACAAAAGGAATAAGAAATGATGTTTTAGCAGCGCTAAAAAAAATTAATATTCCAGTCTTAAGATGGCCAGGCGGCTGTTTTGCAGATGAGTACCATTGGAAGGATGGAATCGGCCCAAGAGAAGACCGCAAACGAATGGTTAATACACATTGGGGCGGCGTCGTTGAAAACAACCATTTCGGAACACATGAATTTATGCTTCTGTGCGAGCTGTTAGGGACTGAACCGTATATCTGTGGAAATGTTGGCAGCGGCACTGTCCAAGAAATGTCAGAATGGGTAGAATACATGACATTCGAAGGAGAATCTCCAATGGCAAATTGGCGCCGCGAAAACGGCAGAGATGAACCATGGCAGCTGACTTATTTTGGCGTCGGCAATGAAAACTGGGGATGCGGCGGAAATATGAGACCAGAATATTATGCGGATCTTTATCGCCGTTACCAAACATATGTCAGGAACTACGGAGATAACAAAATTTATAAAATTGCAGGCGGAGCAAATGTCGATGATTATAACTGGACAGAAGTGCTCATGAAAAATGCCGGCCACTTGATGGATGGGCTTAGCCTTCATTATTATACAATTCCGGGAGACTTCTGGCTTGGTAAAGGCTCAGCACTAGACTTCCCTGAGGATGAGTGGTTCATTACGATGAAGAAAGCCATTCATATGGATGAGCTCATTACAAAGCATGGCAATATTATGGATAAATATGATCCTGATAAACGTGTTGGCATGATTATTGATGAGTGGGGCACATGGTTTGATGTAGAGCCGGGAACAAATCCAGGCTTCTTGTATCAGCAAAATACGATTCGTGATGCACTCGTCGCAGCACTGCATTTTAATATTTTCCATCAGCATTGTGACCGTGTCCAAATGACGAATATCGCACAAACAGTGAACGTGCTGCAAGCGATGATTTTGACAGAAGGCGAAGAAATGATTCTTACGCCGACATATCATGTTTTTGATATGTACAAAGTCCATCAAGATGCTGAGCTTTTAAGTGTGGATGCGCAAATTGGCAGCTATGAACATAACGGAGAATCCCTTCCGCAAGTAAGTGTGACTGCATCGAAGGATTCTGCTGGCCAGGTTAATGTGAGCTTCTGTAATATCGATCATGTAAACGGCAGCTCATTCGAATTGGATTTACGCGGACTGACCGAGGCGAAAGAGGTGTCTGGTACAATCCTGACAGCAGATGCAATGAATGCTCATAATACATTTGATGCGCCAGAAACAGTTAAGCCAGCTGCATTTACAGATGTGTTAGTAAACGGAAGCAAGCTGTCTGTGAATATTCCACCGATGTCTGTAGTGACATTAGCTATAACAGGAGCTTAAAAACATGATGCAAAAGAATGCATGCAAGGGCTGTGTCGAGAGTGTAATAGTTTCAGAGGAAGTCATTGAGGAGCTGCTTAAAGAGGCAGCAGAAACACCGGAAAAGCTTGTGCTTGATTCAGTCTATCAAGAAAGGCTGAGCATTTGCCGAGACTGCACTTCTTTACAATACGGGACGACTTGTGCCTATAGCGGATGTATTGTCCGCTATAGAGCAAAGTTTAAAAGAAAAGCATGCCCGAATATCGGAAACCCTAAATGGTCTAAAGTTGTATAAAGCTTATCTTTAAAAAACTTTCAAGAAGAAAGGAAGTAAAGCACATGACAGCGAATAAAGCAAAGATGATTCTAGAAAAGGATTTTAAAGTTGGAGAAATTGACAATCGGATTTATGGCTCATTCATTGAACATCTCGGTAGGGCTGTGTATGGAGGTGTCTATGAACCGAATCATCCGGAAGCGGATGAGAACGGTTTCAGGAAAGACGTTATCCATTTAGTTAGAGAACTTCAAGTGCCCCTTGTCCGCTATCCAGGCGGTAACTTTGTGTCCGGCTATAATTGGGAAGATGGTGTTGGTCCTGTTGAAAGCCGCCCGCGCAGATTGGATCTGGCTTGGAGAACGACAGAGACAAATGAAGTAGGTACAAATGAATTCATGAAATGGGCAAAACTGGTAGGTGCAGATGTAAACATGGCAGTCAACCTTGGGACAAGGGGAATTGATGCTGCCAGAAATCTTGTTGAGTATTGCAACCATCCAGGAGGTTCCTATTACAGTGATCTTCGTGCTGCGCACGGGGTGAAGGAACCATACAATATTAAAACATGGTGCTTGGGAAATGAAATGGATGGTCCTTGGCAAATCGGCCATAAGACTGCAGCAGAGTATGGAAGAATTGCTCAAGAAGCAGCCAAAGTGATGAAATGGGTCGATCCGTCCATTGAGCTGGTAGCCTGCGGCAGCTCTCATCGCAATATGCCAACATTTGCAGATTGGGAAGCAACAGTGCTTGACCATACATATGACCATGTTGATTATATTTCCTTACACCAATATTACGGAAATCAGTCTAATGATGTAGCCAATTATTTGGCTTTATCACTTGAAATGGATGACTTCATCTCCTCTGTCATCTCGATTGCAGACTATGTAAAAGCAAAAAAACGAAGCAAAAAGAAAATAAATCTGTCCTTTGATGAGTGGAATGTCTGGTACCACAGCAATGAAAACGACAAGTTGATCGAGCCTTGGAGCATCGCGCCGCATCAGCTTGAAGACGTTTACAACTTTGAAGATGCTCTGCTTGTAGGCTGTATGCTGATTACGATGTTAAAGCATGCAGACAGATTGAAGATTGCTTGTTTAGCACAGCTTGTAAACGTTATTGCGCCAATTATGACAGAGGATAATGGGCCAGCATGGAAACAGACTATTTTCTACCCGTATATGCATACATCTGTTTACGGAAGAGGAGTATCCTTGAATCCAATTATCTCCAGCCCGAAATATGACAGTAAGGACTTTACAGATGTCCCATTTTTAGAATCAACAGCCGTATATAACGAAGAACAGGAACAGCTGACTATCTTTGCTGTGAATCGTCATTTAGAAGAAGGTCTCCTGCTTGAATGTGATATTCGCAATTTTGAAGGGTATCAAGTTGTCGAACATATCGTTTTAGAAAACGATGATATCAAGGCGGAAAACAGTGCCGAAAAACAGCGCGTAGAGCCGCATACAAATGGGAATGCCGAATATAAAGACGGAATTATTACAGCTGTTTTGCCAAAGCTGTCCTGGAACGTAATCAGGTTAGAAAAACGATAATGCGCTATTAAACTAATAGCTGCTAGCGGAAGGGATAGATTATATGAACATAACAGTAGAAGCATATGGGAAAATCGGCGATAAAGCCGTAGATCAATACAAACTGACGAATGATAACGGAATGGATGTTACGTGTATCAACTACGGCTGCATTATTACAAGCATAGTAACACCAGACAAAAATGGCAGCTTTGAAAATATTGTTCTTGGATACGATTCACTTCAAGAATACGAGCAGGATTCCTACTTTTTAGGAGCGGTTGTCGGCAGGATAGCAGGCAGAATTAAAGGAGCTGGTTTTGAACTGGATGGCAAGCAGTATACACTTGCCAAAAATGACGGAGCAAACCATCTGCACGGAGGAGTAAAGGGCTATAACAGAGTCGTTTGGCAAGCGGAGCCAATAGAAGAGGACGGGGCAGTTGGCGTTAAGTTTACTCATACAAGTCCTGATGGTGACGAAGGCTATCCAGGTGAGCTGAGGCTAACAGTATCCTACTTGCTCAATAATGATAACGAATTAAGCATTACTTACGCAGGTACAGCAGATCAAAAAACAATCGTCAATTTAACAAACCACTCTTACTTCAATTTAAGCGGAAATCTTAAAAGAGATGTCCTAAACCATAAGCTGACAATAGCTGCTGACCGTTTTCTGGAATTGGATGGAGAACTGATTCCCACAGGTGTCCTAGCAAACGTGGAAGATACAGTTTTTGACTTTAGGGAAGGACGACTTATTGCGTCTGGTGCTGAATCAAGAGATGAACAAATATCACTTGCAGGTGGCGGCTATGATCATCCATTCCTTCTGAATAAAGAGAAGACGGACGAAATTCTGTTAACGGAAGAAGAGTCAGGCAGAACTTTGACAATCAGTACAGATGAAGCTGGTGTTGTGTTATATACTGGCAATCAAATTGACGAGTCCAGCAGATTTTTTGAAGTTCCGGCAAAACGATACCATGGACTTTGCCTAGAAACACAAGGACTTCCAGATGCAATCAATCAACCTGAATTTCCGACATGGGTAATGGAGGCAGACGAGGAATTTAAAAGAAAAACAACTTACACTTTTGGAACATTATAATAAATAAACACGTGGACTTGGCGGGTGTTAGAGGAGGAGTTTGCAATGGAAAATTTTGTTGCCGAAATTCATGATCTATTTAAAACATGCAGCTGCGGAAATCATCATAATGACATACCGATTGAAACAATTATGGCAGAGAACGGAGCTCTGAACAAAGTAGCTTCCTTCCTGGCTGAAAAGTCATTTATCAGTCCGAAAATCGTTGCTGACAGCAATACGATGACTGCGGCGGGAGATAAATTGACAGAGCTGCTTAACTCAGCAGGTTTAGCGGTAACATCCTGTGAAGTAACTCCAGATGAGAACGGAGATGTAGTAGCAGATGAAAAGGCACTTGTTCAAGTGCTGCTTGAAACAGGGAGAAACAGCGATTGTATGATAGCAGTCGGTTCAGGGACAATTCATGATATTACCCGCTTTTGCAGCGCTACATTAAATATACCATTCATTTCTATACCTACTGCACCTTCCGTTGATGGATTTACTTCACTGGGAGCGCCGCTCATTGTTAGGGGTGTGAAGAAAACATTTCAAATGACATCACCTATTGCAGTATTTGCTGATATTGATGTCTTAAAAAAGGCACCGAAAGAGATGATTGCAGCAGGTGTCGGCGATATGATTGCCAAGTACACGTCTCTAGCTGATTGGAAGTTTGAGCGTTATGCAGCGGATGTTCCTTATTGTGAGCTTTCTGCTGAATTAACTCAGCTCGCATTGGATGAATGTGTTGCCAATATCGAAAAAATAGCGAAAGCAGAGGACGAAGGCATCACCATCTTAATAGAAAGTCTTATCAAGTCAGGCATCGCCATGCTTGTCTTCGGGCAATCACATCCAGCTTCAGGAGGAGAACATCATTTATCTCATTATTGGGAAATGGACCTTTTGAAAAACAATCGTCCCCAAGTCCTGCATGGAGCGAAGGTTGGCGTTACTACTATATTGTTAAGCTCCATATATAAGAGTGAGTTTCTTAATGAACTGGACAATATATTAGAGAATGGCGAAATACAAGCAAAGCATGGTAAAGTGTTGGCTAATTTAAGAGAGAATAAAGACAAAGTGAAAGAAATACTTGAAGCGATACCTGATCCTGAAAGCACTAAAAGGCTGATTGAAAATTTAGGTGGGCCAGTTTTGCCAAATGAACTAGGCATCTCGGAGTCATTAGTGCACGACAGTCTAAAACATGCTCACCATCTTAGAGACCGTTACACAGTCTTGAAGTTTTTGAATGTAGTGTTACAAACAGAGTATGATTTTGCGGCAAAAGCATAATACAAAAAAACCTGCTGTTTAAAACAGCAGGTTTTTTTGTATTTGAATGGTTAACTTTTGAATATCTATCCAAAACTGTTGTGAAAATAAGTACCAAGAATCATTTTCAATAAAAACAAAAATAAATAGAGGAAAACACCTTTATTTGTAAAATATTTAGGTTGGTAGACAATTTTTTCAGTATTTACAGCTCTTATTCACTATTAATAACAAAAATGCACCAGAGATAGACAGGAAACCTATCCTTTTTATCTCTTTATCTCCAAAAATATGAAAAAATAAAGAGGAAAACGGTTGACTGAAAGCGTTATCCGTATTATGATGTAATCATAAATTATCAAAACATAACCAAAACATAACAACAAGATGATGATAGTATGAATAAGTTTTCCCAATATATTTATGAACTGCAGTATCAGCAGACAGAATAAAGTGAGAAGGGAAGCAATACAATCAACTTATTAGCTGTTCAAACAGCCGAAATAATATCTGGAGGAGGAAATGAAGATGTCTACAGTTACAGCAGAAAAACTGAAAAACTATATTAATGGTGAGTGGGTTGAAAGCAATACTTCTGTTTACGAAGAGGTATTTAACCCTGCTACAAAAGAAGTCATCGGTCGTGTTCCTATTTCCACTAAGGAAGATATTGAGCAGGCAACAGAAGCTGCAAAGGCAGCATTTGAAAAATGGAAGAATGTCGCGGTGCCAAGAAGAGCTAGAATATTATTCAACTATCAGCAGCTGCTTATGAAAAATAAAGAAGAGTTGGCAAGGCTGATTACAATTGAAAATGGAAAAAACTTAACAGAGGCTTTGGGAGAAGTACAAAGAGGAATTGAGAATGTAGAATTCGCAGCAGGTGCACCAACATTAATGATGGGTGACTCACTTGCTTCCATTGCAACAGATGTTGAAGCGACAAACTATCGTTACCCAATCGGTGTAGTCGGCGGAATTGCACCATTCAACTTTCCAATGATGGTGCCATGCTGGATGTTCCCAATGGCAATTGCTCTTGGCAATACTTTCATCTTAAAGCCATCTGAGAGAACACCGCTGTTAACAAGAAGATTAGTAGAGTTGTTCACAGAAGCAGGATTACCTAAAGGGGTATTCAATGTAGTTTATGGAGCACATGATGTTGTAAACGGCATCTTGGAGCATCCTGAAATTAAAGCAATCTCTTTCGTCGGCTCAAAGCCGGTTGGTGAGTATGTTTATAAAAAAGGTTCAGAGAACTTAAAGCGTGTTCAAGCACTGACAGGTGCAAAAAACCATACAATCGTCCTGAATGATGCTAACTTGGAAGAAACAGTCACTAATGTTGTTTCAGCTGCATTCGGTTCAGCTGGTGAACGCTGCATGGCATGTGCTGTCGTTACAGTAGAAGAAGGCATTGCAGATGAGTTTATGGCTGCATTAAAAGCGAAAACAAGCAGCATCAAAATTGGAAACGGCTTGGAAGACGGTGTGTTCTTAGGTCCTGTTATCAGAGAGGAAAATAAACAAAAAACATTAGGTTATATCGAAAAAGGTATTTCCGAAGGCGCAAACTTGATTGCAGACGGTCGACAAAATGCTCCAGAAGAAGGATATTTCGTTGGACCAACAATCTTTGATAATGTCACAACAGATATGACAATCTGGAAAGAAGAAATATTTGCTCCTGTATTGTCCGTCATCCGTGTGAAAAACTTAAAAGAAGCAATTGATATTGCGAACCAATCAGAGTTTGCTAACGGTGCCTGCTTGTTTACATCCAATGCATCTGCCATTCGCTACTTCAGAGAAAACATTGATGCAGGTATGCTTGGCATTAACCTGGGAGTACCAGCGCCGATGGCATTCTTCCCATTCTCAGGCTGGAAGTCTTCTTTCTACGGAACACTTCATGCAAACGGCAAGGATAGTGTAGATTTCTATACTCGCAAAAAAGTAGTTACAGCAAGATATTTGGCACCGACTTTTGATTGATAGATAGAATGAGAGTTTTTGTGAATTTTTTGGCCTCGATCAGAGTGGAAAACTCTGATCGTAAGGCTTAAGGAGGAAAAACGTATGAGTCAACTGCTGCGAAAATTTCAGCATACGGAAGCAATCGATGGTGTAAAAGTTATTCATAATGTTACGCAAGAAAACTCCCCGCTAAAATATGTTGGTTTTAAATTAATTGAATTATCCCAAAATGCTCAATACAAAGAGACGCTCGGTTTAGAAGAATGCTGCATTGTTGCTGTAACAGGAAAAATTACTGTCAGTGACGGCACAGCTGTATTTGAGAATATCGGCACTCGAGACAGCGTGTTTGAACGGATTCCAACAGACAGTGTCTATGTTTCTAATGGGAATGAATTCACAATCTCTGCAAACAGCAGAAATGCTAGAGTAGCCCTATGTTATTCCCCTTCTGATGAGGCAAAGCCAACGAAGTTGATTAAAGCAGAAGAAAACAGTGTAGAGCATAGAGGGAAATTTAATAACCAGCGCCTTGTCCATAATATCCTTCCCGATTCGCATCCTGCAGCCAACAGCCTTCTCGTTGTTGAGGTCATCACAGAAACTGCGAATTGGTCAAGCTATCCGCCCCACAAACATGACCAGGATAATTTGCCAGAGGAATCATTTTTGGAAGAAACATACTACCATGAAATCGATCCAAGACAAGGATTCCTGTTTCAACGCGTATACACTAATGACCGATCATTAGATGAGACGATGGCAGTTGAAGATGGTGATGTAGTAATTGTGCCTAAAGGTTATCATCCTGTTGGTGTGCCGGATGGTTATACATCTTACTATTTAAATGTCATGGCAGGACCGACAAGAATTTGGAAATTCAATAATGATAAAGACCATGAATGGATTTTAAACCGCTAAATTAGGAGGATGCTACCAATGAAATATGAATTCAATTCAGATAAAGAGTTTGACTTAATAGCAATCGGCAGAGCCTGCATCGACTTAAATGCAGTGGAATATAACCGTCCAATGGAAGAGACGATGACATTTTCCAAGTATGTAGGAGGATCACCGGCAAATATAGCAATTGGCAGCAGCAAACTAGGCTTAAAAGCTGGCTTTATCGGAAAAATTGCTGATGATCAGCATGGCCGCTTTATCAAGAGCTATATGCAGGGTGTTGGCATAGATGTTTCTAACATAGTGACAGACACAGAAGGTCATAAGACAGGCCTTGCCTTTACAGAAATCAAAAGTCCTGATGAATGCAGTATCCTCATGTACCGTGATGATGTAGCAGATTTATATCTTGAGCCTTCTGAAGTAAACGAAGAATATATCAAAAGAGCAAAGCTGCTGCTTGTATCTGGAACAGCTCTAGCTGCAAGTCCTTCTAGAGAAGCTGTAATTAAAGCAGTCCAACTAGCTAAGAAGAATGGCGTTAAGGTAGCGTTCGAACTAGATTATCGTCCATATACATGGAAATCACAGGAAGAAACAGCTGTTTATTATTCTCTTATTGCAGAGCAAGCGGAAATTATTATTGGTACACGTGATGAGTATGATGTGATGGAAAACAGGAAAGATGGCCGTAATCATGAAACAGTGCAGCATCTTTTTGGCCAAAGTGCTGAATTAATTGTCATTAAGCATGGTGTTGACGGATCATACGCTTATGTGAAATCAGGTGATGTCTTCAGAGCGCAAGCGTATAAGACGAATGTATTAAAAACCTTTGGAGCTGGAGATTCCTATGCATCTGCCTTCTTGTATGCATTAATTTCCGGCAAGGAGATCGGCGAAGCTCTGAAATACGGAAGTGCGTCCGCTTCTATTGTAGTAAGCAAGCACAGTTCATCTGAGGCGATGCCGCAAGTGGAAGAAATTGAGGAACTGATTGCGAAAAATGAAAAGATTGAAGCATCAAGATAGGAGGCAAAAGAATGGAAACGATTCGTTTGACAACTGCACAAGCGCTGGTCAAATTTTTGAATCAGCAGTATATCCATGTTGATGGTAATGAGTTTCCTTTTGTAGAAGGAATCTTCAATGTATTTGGTCACGGAAATGTATTAGGAATTGGTCAAGCCCTGGAACAGGACCGAGGACATTTAAAAGTGATTCAAGGTAAGAACGAACAAGGGATGGCACATGCTGCTATTGCTTACAGCAAGCAAATGCTCAGACAGAAGATATTTGCTGTTTCCACTTCTTCAGGTCCTGGCTCAGCAAATGTTATTACGGCAGCTGCCACAGCGCACGCTAATAATATTCCTGTTTTATTTATTCCGGCAGACACTTTTGCATCAAGACAGCCAGACCCTGTTTTGCAGCAAATGGAGCAAGAGTACAGCATTGCAGTAACAACAAATGATGCATTTTTGCCAGTTTCCCGCTACTGGGACCGCATTACTCGCCCGGAACAGCTGATGTCAAGTTTGCTGCGCGCATTTGAAGTGATGACAGATCCAGGGAAGGCTGGCCCGGCAACGATTTGTATCGCTCAAGATGTCGAAGGGGAAGCCTTTGATTATGATGTGAAGTTCTTTGAGAAAAGAGTGCATTATGTTGACCGGAAAGCCCCTCATGAGCGTGAGCTCGACGGTGCTGTCAAGCTGATCCAATCCTCTAAAAAGCCGCTTATTTTAGTAGGCGGAGGCGCGAAATATTCAGAGGCAAGAGAAAGCTTAATCGCATTTTCTGAAAAATACAACATCCCGCTCGTTGAAACACAGGCAGGCAAATCGACAGTAGAAAGTGACTTCAAAAACAATCTTGGCGGTATGGGTATTACTGGTACTCTTGCTGCTAATAAAGCAGCAAAAGAAGCAGATCTCATTATTGGTATTGGTACAAGATATACCGATTTTGCGACATCCTCCAAAACGGCCTTTGATTTTGCTTCAGCTAAGTTTTTAAACATTAACGTAAGCAGAATGCAAACATATAAATTTGATGCATTCCAAGTCGTAGCAGATGCAAAAACAACACTCGACCGGTTATTCCCGCTTCTTGAAGGCTATGAAAGCGAATTCGGAAGCAGAATCGGCCAATTGAAAGATGAGTGGCTTGCAGAAAGAGAGCGATTAGGCAAGGTTGAATTCAACCGTGAAGCATTTAATCCTGAGATTAAAAACCACTTTTCACAAGAAATTCTGAATGAATATGCTAACGCTCTTAATACAGAGTTAGCCCAAACAACAGCATTGCTAACTATTAATGATAGTGTTGCAAAAGACAGTACGGTTATCTGTTCTGCTGGTTCTCTGCCAGGCGACTTGCAGCGCTTATGGCATTCTAGTACCCCGAACACATACCATCTTGAATACGGATATTCCTGTATGGGCTATGAAATTTCTGGAGCATTAGGTGTGAAATTAGCTGATCCATCAAAAGAAGTTTACTCCTTTGTCGGAGACGGAAGCTTCCTCATGCTGCATTCAGAGCTTGTGACATCACTGCAATATAAGCAAAAAATTAATGTTCTCTTGTTTGATAATTCAGGGTGGGGCTGTATCAACAACCTGCAAATGGATCATGGCAGCGGCAGCTTCGATTGTGAGTTCCGCGATGCTGATAATCAGATTATGAACATTGATTACGCTAAAGTTGCAGAAGGCTATGGAGCAAAGGTTTATCGTGCCAACACAGTCGAGGAATTGAAAGCAGCTATAGAAGATTCGAAAAAACAAGATATTTCTACCTTGATTGAAATGAAAGTGCTGCCAAAGACAATGACAGACGGCTATGACAGCTGGTGGAATGTTGGGGTGGCTGAAGCCTCTAACATGGAAAGTGTCCAAAAAGCTAATGACTCCAGGAAGGCGAAACTTCAAGAAGCAAAACAATATTAAAAGGGGAGAATGGGGATGGGGAATCAAATCTTATGGGGTATTGCACCGATTGGCTGGCGCAATGATGATATTCCCGAAATTGGTGCCGGCAATACGTTGCAGCACTTGCTTAGTGATATTGTAGTTGCAGGTTTTCAAGGAACAGAAGTAGGCGGCTTTTTCCCAGAACCGAGTGTCTTGAATAAGGAGCTTGGTTTGCGAAACTTAAAGATAGCTGGGAAATGGTTCTCAAGTTACATCATCCGAGACGGCATGGATTCAGCGGCAGAAGCGTTCCATGAGCATTGCAAATATTTACAAGAAGTGAATGCGTCTGTTGCTGTTGTGTCTGAACAGACCTACAGCGTGCAAGGCACTTCAGAAAATGTATTTTTGACAAAGCCCTTCTTTACCGATCAAGAATGGAGACTGTTGTGCAGCGGCTTGAATGAGCTCGGTAAAATTGCTGAAACTTATCAATTGAAGCTTGTCTATCATCATCATATGGGAACAGGGGTTCAGACATTAGCGGAAATAGACCGTTTGATGGATCATACAGATGCCAATCATGTACACCTTCTTTATGATACTGGCCATATATTCGTATCTGACGGAGATTATATGACATTGCTTATGAAGCACAGAGACCGTATCAAGCATGTTCATTTTAAAGATGTCAGAGAAAATGCGCTTACTGAATGCAGTAAGGAAGGCTTGTCCTTTCTGCAATCCTTCCTTCGGGGCATGTTTACAGTACCTGGGGATGGCTGTATTGACTTTACAGAAGTGTATGCCTACTTGCTTGAGACGAATTACAGCGGCTGGATTGTGATTGAAGCAGAACAAGATCCCGCAGTCGCAAATCCTTTAGAATATGCTCTTATCGCCAGAAATTATATAAATAAGAAATTGCTTGTCCAAACATACACGGAAAAGGGGAATGTTGTATGACTACAAGCAAGGATACCCATAAAAAACACTTGAAGAAAATCACCATTATTTCTACATTCGGGGGGCTGCTGTTCGGTTATGATACAGGCGTCATAAATGGGGCCCTCCCCTTTATGTCAGAAGAAGATCAGTTGAATCTTACTCCCTTTACAGAAGGGCTTGTCACAAGTTCTCTCTTGTTCGGAGCTGCTTTTGGAGCAATGTTTGGCGGCAGATTATCTGATCATCATGGCCGGAGGAAGAATATTCTTTATCTTGCTATCTTGTTTATCTTTGCTACATTAGGCTGTACTTTTGCACCAAGTGTAGAATTGATGGTTACCTTCCGCTTCATTTTAGGTCTTGCTGTCGGCGGAGCTTCGGTAACAGTACCTGCTTTCCTGGCAGAAATGTCGCCTGCTGAAAACAGGGGAAGAATGGTTACACAGAATGAGCTAATGATCGTATCAGGGCAGCTGCTCGCATTTACTTTCAATGCTATTTTAGGAAATACACTAGGTGATACAGCTCATGTCTGGCGATATATGCTTGTCATTGCATCCCTTCCTGCTGTATTTCTATGGTTTGGAATGCTCGTTGTCCCGGAAAGTCCGCGCTGGCTTGCTTCTAAAGGCAGAATCGGCGATGCACTGCGCGTGCTGCAAAAGGTAAGAGCAGAAGCAAGAGCACAAGCAGAACTGAAAGAAATTGAGAAATCGCTTGAAGATCAGTCTCAAATGAAAAAAGCGACTTTTAAAGATTTGAATGTTCCATGGGTTCGAAGAATTGTGTTTATTGGTTTGGGGATTGCTGTTGTACAGCAAATAACAGGCGTTAACTCAATCATGTATTATGGAACAGAAATCTTAAAGGATGCTGGTTTTGAGACAAGAGCAGCTTTAATAGGAAATATTGCAAACGGTATCATATCGGTTGTTGCTACGTTTGTCGGAATCTGGCTCCTAGGTAGGGTCGGCCGCCGTCCAATGTTGATTACAGGTCAAATCGGCACAACCATCGCCTTGCTGTTAATCGGAATCTTTTCTCTTACGATGGAAGGATCACCAGCATTGCCATATATCGTCTTATCCTTAACTGTAACCTTTTTAGCCTTCCAGCAAGGAGCTATCTCACCAGTGACTTGGCTCATGCTTTCGGAAATTTTCCCGCAAAGGCTTAGAGGACTTGGAATGGGAGTGACAGTGTTTTGCTTGTGGATCACGAACTTCTTAGTTGGCTTGCTGTTCCCTGTATTAATGGCAGGAATTGGACTGTCCACAACATTCTTCGTTTTTGTCGGATTGGGAATCATTGCGATTGCGTTTGTTAAGAAGTATTTGCCGGAAACAAAGGATCGCTCCTTAGAGCAATTAGAACAGGAATTTCGCAACTACGGGAAGAACCTCTCAGATGATGATGCAATACCAGAAGCGAAATAAGTTTTTTTGTAAGCGTATACCAAAGGATAGAAAAGAAACTAATCGAAAAGAGGATGAGAGATATGACATTGAATATCGGGGTAATTGGCACAGGTGCTATTGGGCGTGAACATATTAAAAGAATTACAAACACACTGTCAGGCGGAAAAATCGTAGCTGTTACAGATGTAAATCAAGAGTCGGCAAAACAGGCTGTTGAGCAATATGGTTTAGATGCTGTCGTTTATCCAGATGATGTATCATTAGTTGCAGCAAATAACGTGGATGCTGTTTTTGTAACAAGCTGGGGACCTGCCCATGAAGCAAGTGTGCTCGCAGCTATTAGTGCAGGTAAATATGTGTTTTGTGAAAAGCCTTTGGCAACAACAGCAGAAGGCTGCATGAGAATAGTAGAAGCAGAAATGAAGCATGGCAAACGACTAGTGCAAGTTGGATTTATGCGCCGTTATGACAGCGGCTATGTTCAGCTGAAAGAGGCAATTGATAATAAATTTATTGGAGAGCCATTATTAATTCATTGTGCTCACCGCAATCCGGAAGTTAATGAAATGTATACAACAGATATGGCAATCTCAGACACATTAATACATGAAATTGATGTTCTTCATTGGCTAGTAGATGATGACTATAAATCTGTGCAAGTTCTATTTCCAAGAAAATCTAAATACGCACATGAAAACTTAAGAGATCCACAAATTGTCCTATTAGAAACACATTCAGGCATTATCATAAATGTAGAAATCTCCGTTAATTGCCAGTATGGCTATGATATTCAATGTGAGGTAGTTGGTGAAGACGGGATTGTGAAGCTTCCTGAATTCCAAAGCATCACATACCGCAAAAATGCTACATTAGGTTCTAATATATTAGTAGATTGGAAGCAGCGCTTTCTTGATGCCTATGATACAGAGCTTCAGGATTTTATGGATTCTATTAAAAAGACTGGAGAACCAAACGGCCCGACAGCATGGGATGGCTATATCGCTCAAGTGACTGCAGATGCATGTATTAAATCCCAGCAATCAGGCGAAAGAGAAGAAGTTGTTCTAGCGGATAAACCAGATTTCTATAAAAAAGGATTATCAGCAGCAAGTCTATAATTTATAAGTATAAGTTTCTGCATGGTTGAGGGGATTTATTTCCCCCTCACAAGCATATTTATAATTTTCAAAGGGAAGAGGTTAAAAAATATGAGATTAGCATACGATCCATCACACTTTAGGGATAATACAGGTTTAAAGGAAACAATCGACAATGTAGCAAGACTCGGCTACGAATATGTAGAGCTTTCTCCGCGCAAGGATTTCATCTGGTTTTACGAATATCCAAAAGTTGATAAGCAGCTAATCAAGGATTTGAAGAGATACTGTTCAGATGCAGGGGTGAAAATTTCATCTGTTTTGCCTGTACAGCAATGGTCTTCCCCAAATGAATTAGAACGGCAGGCTGCTGTGAGGAACTGGAAACGATGCATTGAAATCACATCTGATTTAGGTGTTGATTTAATGAACAGTGAATTTGCCGGCGATAAAACCCGCCCAACCGAAAGTGAAGCATCCTTCATTCGCTCCATGGATGAGCTTATGCCTATTTTCGAAAAGGAAGGAATTGCCCTTAATCTGCAATCACATCCTCATGACTTCATTGAATTGAATATTGAGGCTGTTCGAATGATTCGCGCGTTAGATAAGGATTGGATTAAGCTTGTTTACTCTGTGGCACATGCTTTCTTTTATGATGACGGCATCGGCGATATCGGAAAACAGCTGGATGAGGCAAAGGACTTGCTGGCACATGTATTGATTGCAGATACGCTGAACCATAAAGCAGCATTTGGCTTGCGCTATATCGTCAATCCGCCGAATGCTAATGTGACTGTTCATCAGCACTTGAACCCAGGCGAAGGCGAAATTGACTTTGATACACTATACCGCAAGCTGAGAGAATTCAATTTCAACGGCATTATCACAAACTCTGTTTTTGCTTATCCGGATAAACCAGATTGGTCCAATGAAGTGACATTGAGATCCATTAAAGAAGGATTAGGATTGTCAGCAGTTAAATAAGGAGGATTGTCAGAATGAAAATAGGATTAAATCAAGGGACAACATTGGAAAACTCAAGCTTAGAGAAGGATTTAGAGCTTTGTGAGAAATACGGCTATGACTATATAGAAATCAGATCAATCGACCAGCTGAAAGACTACTTAAAAACACATACACTTGAAGATTTAGCCCAGTACTTTCAAACTCATCATGTAAAGCCGCTCTCATTAAATGCACTAGTGTTCTTTAATAATCGCACAGAGGAAGAATATGCAGCATTGCGTGAAGAGTTTCAGGAAATGCTTGAGATTTCAAAAGTAATTAATTGTAAGAATATTGTTGTAGTACCGCTTGTTTCTGAACAGAAGATTCTGCGTAAAGACATTATCAACAGCAGTGTCGAGACTTTACGAGATTTGTCTGACTTGGCAGAGCCATATGGAGTGAAACTAGCAATTGAATTTATCGGCCATCCACATGCCACTATCAACACATTGGAATTCGCCAATGAAGTGGTCAAGGAAGTCGACAGACATAATGTTGGCATCGTGTTTGATACATTCCAATATTATGCGATGAATTCTACGCTGGAAAGCTTGAAAAACACAGATTCTGAAAAGATATTTATCTTTCATATTAATGACGTCGAAGATTATCAGCCTGGTATTTTAATGGATGTTGACCGAGTATGGCCAGGGCATGGAGCCATTGATTTAGACAGCATTATCCCTATCTTAAAGAATAAGGGTGTAGACCATGTGTCTGTTGAACTCTTCCGACCAGAATACTATCAGCTTGATGCGGAAGAAGTTATCAAGACTGCAAAGGAAACAACACTTCAAGTGCTTGCTAAGCATTTTGAAGCGGAAAAAGCTCTGTAAGTTTTAGGGGGAAAATAAATAGATGGAGGTGTAGCAATGGCGATTGTTTCGATGCATGATATGTTGAGAAAAGCGAAAGAAGAAAAGTATGCTGTCGGTCAATATAATATGAACAGCTTTCAGTGGGTTCAAGCAATTCTGCAGGCAGCCGAAGCTGAGCAAGCACCTGTCATTGTTGCCGCTTCCGACCGGTTAGTTGATTATTTGGGAGGCTTTAAAATAATTGCAGCAGGTGTATCTGCATTAGTAGAAGAATTAGAAATCACTGTGCCTGTAGCTCTCCATTTAGATCACGGCAAAAGCGTAGCAAGATGCAAGCAAGCGATTGATGCAGGCTTTAGTTCGGTCATGATTGACGGCTCCCATTCACCTATTGAAGAAAATATCAGGATGACAAGAGAAGTCGTTGATTATGCTAGGAACTTTGGTGTTTCTGTCGAAGCAGAGGTAGGAACGGTCGGCGGAAATGAGGATGGTTTAATCGGAGGTATTTCCTATGCAGATCCAAATGAGTGTTTGCAGCTTGTCAATGAAACTGGTATTGATGCACTGGCAGCAGCATTAGGATCTGTTCATGGACCGTATAAAGGAGAGCCAATCCTTGGCTTTAAGGAAATGGAGCATATTTCTCGGATTACAAATGTTCCGTTAGTCCTGCATGGCGGGTCGGGAATTCCGCTCCATCAAATCCAAAGATCGATTGAACTAGGTCATGCAAAAATAAACGTTAATACAGAATGTCTGCAGGCATGGGCTCAGGCTGTACGAGAGCTTCTCGTCCAGGATGACAAAGTATATGATGCGAGAACGATACTTGCACCTGGGCAAGCAGCGATCATAGCAACGGTGAGAAGCAAAATGAAAGAATTCGGAACAAGCCGGAAAGCTGTAAAGCTCAAAGCGTAAAGGAAATATGTAAATATTGGATGAAGACAAAGCTTATTGTGAAACCTAATCACAATAAGCTTTTTTGATTTTGTCAGAAGAAATCAAAAATGAAAACGCATTATTTTTTAATTGACAACATGTATATACATGTTATCATAAATATATAACCTGTATATACAGGGTTCATAAATGTAAATAATGGCGGTGTATATAGATGAATCAAACATGGTGGGAAAAGGCAGTTGTATATCAAATATATCCGAAAAGCTTCAATGATACTACTGGTAACGGTGTCGGTGATATTCAAGGCATTGTGGAAAAATTGGACTATTTGCATGAGCTTGGTGTAGATGTCATATGGTTAACACCAATTTATGCTTCTCCTCAAAGAGATAATGGCTACGATATTAGTGATTATTTCTCCATTCATCCTGAATACGGGACAATGGAGGATTTCGATGTATTGCTGAGTGAGGCTCATAAAAAAGATATTAAGGTTATTATGGACATTGTCGTGAATCATACGTCAACAGAGCATGAATGGTTCAAACAGGCGGCTTCCTCGAAAGATAATCCGTATCGAAATTATTATATTTGGAAAGACGGTAAAGAAGATGGAAGTGCACCGAATAATTGGCAGTCAAAGTTTGGCGGAAATGCATGGCAATATGATGAAAAAACAGGGCAGTATTATCTTCATTTGTTTGATGTCACACAAGCTGATTTAAACTGGGAAAATGAAGAAGTTCGCCATAAAATCTATGAAATGATGAACTTTTGGTTTGAGAAGGGCGTCGATGGCTTCCGCCTTGATGTTATCAACTTAATTTCAAAAAATCAGCAATTTCCAGATGACAATGTGGGGGACGGAAGAAGATTTTATACCGACGGACCAAGAGTGCATGAATTTATTCATGAGATGAACAAGGAAGTCTTCTCAAAATATGATTCTATGACAGTTGGCGAAATGTCATCTACAACATTAGAGCATTGTATTCAATATTCCAACCCGACGCGGGAAGAGCTTAGCATGACTTTTAATTTTCATCATTTAAAGGTTGATTATCCGAATGGAGAAAAGTGGGCGCTGGGCGATATGGATTTCCTTTCCTTAAAGAAAATATTATCTGATTGGCAGACAGGCATGAATAAAGGCGGAGGCTGGAATGCGCTGTTTTGGTGTAATCATGATCAGCCCCGGGTCGTTTCAAGATATGGCAATGATCAAAAATACCATAAGGAATCAGCGAAAATGCTTGCTACAGTCATTCACATGATGCAGGGAACGCCTTATATTTACCAAGGAGAAGAGTTTGGGATGACAGACCCTAAATTCGATTCTATTGAAGATTACCGGGATGTTGAATCAATCAATATGTTTCAACTATTAAAGCAAGCGGGAAAAATAGAAGAGGAAATCCTCGAAATATTAAGACGTAAATCTCGTGATAACTCAAGAACTCCTGTACAATGGAATGCAGAGGCAAATGCTGGCTTTACAACAGGAACACCGTGGATAAATACAGCTAGAAACTATCATGAAATAAATGCAGAAGCAGCCTTAAAGGATTCTGATTCGGTCTTCTATCATTACCAAAAGTTGATATCATTGAGAAAAGAGTACGATATTGTTACAAATGGCGATTATGAGCTATTGCTTCCAGATCACCAGCAGCTTTTTGCATATGTTCGTTCCAATGATAACGAAAAGCTGATTGTGGTTAATAATTTTTATGGAGAGCCTATTTCATTCGAATTGCCTGACACATTAGAGGTTGAAGGTTATACAAAAACCATGCTGTTATCTAATTACTCTGACTCAAAAGAGGATCTAGAAAATATCGAATTACGTCCTTATGAATCAATTGTGTTTTATTTAAAGAAATGACGTTCGTCCTAAATTCATGGAGGTGCTAGTATGTTCAAAAACCTGTTTAAGAAAAACCAGTCAAATGCAGATGAGAATTCCTTTATTCTTCCATTAGAAGGAAGACTTCTTCCTATTGAAGAAGTGCCAGACCCAGTCTTTTCCCAGAAAATGATGGGAGACGGTGCAGCCATTGATCCAACAAATGGCACACTAATCTCACCGGTTAATGGAACAGTTATTAATGTTTTTCCTACAAAGCATGCCATTAGTCTGTCAGATAACAACGGCAGAGAAATTCTCATTCATGTAGGATTGGATACAGTTACTTTAAAAGGGGAAGGCTTCACATCCTTTGTTACGGACGGTCAAAAAGTGAAGCAAGGTGAGAAATTAATGGAAATAGATTTTGAGGCAATTAAGGACAAGGTGCCGTCTGTTATTACACCAATTATTTTCACAAACCTAAAGGAAAATGAAAAGGTAGTTATAGAGGATAACCAGATAAAAATTGTGTAATTGATGCGGGCATGGAGAATTCTCCATGCCTTTTTTTATAGTCCGCCTCACATGACAGTACGATTCAGATTCGTATATACTTAGTTTACAAGATAAAAAGCAAGTGAGGAGAGGCATATGAACAGCATCTTATTTGATTTGCATACACACCATGACAGATGTGGCCATGCAATTGGTAAAATCGAAGAGTATATTCAGGCAGGGATTGAGAAAGGGCTGCATTATATTGGCATATCAGATCATTCTCCTTTGTTCTTTCATAAAGAAGACCAGCCGTTTCCACGGTACTCCATGGGGAAAAGTGAGTTTGTTCACTATGTGGAAGAGGTCCTCAAGCTGAAGGAAGCCTATAAGGACAAAATTCATGTTCTGCTTGGAGTGGAAAGTGATTATTATCCACATCTTCTTCATATGTACAAAAAAGAATATGATAAATATCCATTTGATTATATTATCGGTTCTGTTCATTATGTGAATGGAAAGAGTATTTTTGATAAAAGCAGATGGCCAGGGCTTACTGCTTCACAGCAAGTTCAAGAGAAGGAAGATTATTACCGATTAATTCAAGGATCAGCCAAAAGCGGTGTTTTCCAAATCCTTGGTCATATTGATGCAATGAAAGGTTATTATCCTGCCTTTTCAGCCATTGAAACACCAATCTTAGATGAGACACTGAAAATTATTGGCGAATCAGGTGTATCCATTGAAGTGAACACATCAGGAAAAATGAAGGATGTGGGCGGCTGGTATCCAGCTGATGACATGTTAGAACGTGCCTTTTATTATAATGTCGATATAACATTTGGATCCGATTCTCATCATCCTGACCGAATCGGCGATGATTTGTTCGCTGTCCAGAAGAAGCTGAAACAGATTGGATATCAAGAAATGGTCTATTATGTTGGCCAGAAAAGGCAAACAGCACCACTATAAAAGAGAGAGGAATGCAGAACAACTGCATTCCTCTTTTTTATTCAAATGGATAACGTATACCCCATTGATTGCGAACATCTGTCATAATTTCCATCACATCAACCGTTAATGGCAATGTGCTTTCCTTTTCTTTTTCTGCAACAAATCGCTCCATATCTTCAATTTCATAATGCAAAGCTTTACTGCTCTCTCCTGCTTCCACCGTCTCTTGTGTACCATCTAAATAATGAATGGTTGCCTTATCGGCTCTAGGAAAATCAGGAACCATGATATAGCCGTTGTCGCCAGCGATAATGCCAAGCTTTTGTGTTCTGGCTCTCATTGCAAGTGTGACGACAGCCATTTCGTCTTCTTTGTTTTTTAGGATAATTCCTGACTGTTCATCTGCACCTGTTGAATATTTATTAACGGTTGTCAGAATCTCATGAGGCTGGCTTGAAAGAAAGGATCTAGCAAATGAAAGAGCATATGTACCGATATCAAGCAAGGCCCCGCCTGCCAAATCCATATTAAAATAACGGTCTGTAGGATCATCTTCCTTAGAGCTGCCAAACAGCACATTAACCATTTTCAATTTGCCGATACTGCCTGAAGTGATCCGATGACGCAATTCTTTATACAGCGGCATATGGTAAATAGTCATTGCTTCTGCTAGTACAAGCTGTTTGTCTGCAGCTAGCTTTACTGCAGCAAGAAGCTGCTCAGAGCTAACCGTAATTGCTTTCTCACAAAAGACATGTTTATTGTTTTCTAGGCTTTTCATAATGAATTCATAGTGGTTTGAGTGCGGGGTTGCAATATAGACAACATCTATTTTGTCATCGTGAAGCATTTCCTCATAACTTCCGTATGCCTTTGCAACATTATATTGCTTTGCAAACTGCTCTGCTTTTTCTAATGTTCGTGAACCGACTGCATAGATGCTCCCGTGCATGTCATTTAACGCTCTTGCAAAATCAGCAGCGATACTGCCAGGTCCAAGGATTGCCCAATTTAATTTTTTCATCTACTGTCACCTCTTAAATAGTTTCATAGCCCGAAACCTATATAGAATAATTCCCTATATTATTCCATTGTAAACCATTTACGTAAGTGATTACCAATCCTGCAACTTGAATTTTAAACCAAATATTATAACTAATTTGTACATTATTTGCAAGAATAATAAATTTTATAAAGTGCTAATGTTTAAGGTAGAGTTGGACGATAGAGCAAGTAGGGGAGATAAATATAAAATGAGGAGCGAAAGGCATGAAAGTGATAAAAAACAGTAAAATTTCTATTAAAATATTAATGATCATTATATTCAGTGCTATATCATTAATTACAGTCGGAATTTATGCTATTAATGGTATGAAAAACATGGCTGACGGATCTGAAGAGATGTATAATGACCGCCTAATACCAAACACATGGGTGGCTAAAATAGTAAGCGACGATCAGGCGACAGATCGGTTTGTTTTAGAGCTGATGTTAAATGAGGATGACATAAGAAATAGTCAGCTTAATGAAATGTACAAGAAAACAACTGACGAAATAGATCAGTATGTAAGCAAATTAGACCAGCTGGATTTGTCTTCAGAGGAACAGACAGCGCTTGATCAATATAAACAGTCACTGACTGAAATCAGTGAAACAACAAATGAAGCTTTAGCATTAGCATTGGACAATAAAAATGCAGAAGCATATCGTCTTTATTCTGAAGAAGTAATAAGAAAACGGGAAGAAATGACAGATTTGCTCGAATCATTACAAAAGGCAAATGAAGACCAGGCAAGTAAAATCGCACAGGAAAACAAAGATAATTACAGTACAACGCTTGTGCTTTCCATCAGCATTATTGCGGTATTTCTAGTGCTGTCTGTATTATTCGGTCTCTATATTTCACGGACAATCACAAATCCAATTAAAAAGCTAAAAGGTTTAATGGAAAGTGGAGAAAATGGCGATTTCTCTCAAAGATCTGACTATGCATCGAAGGATGAAGTAGGCTCTCTGTCTTTAAGCTTCAATAGTATGGCTGACGGAATCAAAGAGCTTGTGGAAACAATCGGTGAAACATCTCAAGCTCTCGCTTCCTCTTCTGAGGAATTAAGTGCAAGCTCAGAGGAAAGCAGCAAAGCGAGTGAGCATATCTCAGAGACGATTCAGGAGCTTGCATCAAGCTCAGAGAATCAAATGAGATTAATGGCATCAAGCTCAGAGGGAATTAACAATGTAACGGCAAGCACGGAAAAAATCTCCGAAAACGCAGAAAAAGTAGCGCAAACAGCCTCCTCTACAGCTGAAGCGTCAAAAGAAGGGCTGCAAAACATTGAGGAAGTAACAGCTCAAATGAATTCGATTAATACAAATGTTGGGAACTTAGCTATGTCTATTGATACGTTGGAAGGACGTATTAAAGAAATCGGCGAAATCACAAAGGCAATTACGGACATCTCTTCACAGACAAACTTGCTTGCACTTAATGCAGCTATTGAAGCTGCAAGAGCAGGAGAGCAAGGCAAGGGCTTTGCTGTAGTAGCCGATGAAGTAAGAAAGCTGGCTGAACAGTCTGCCCAATCTGCAGAGCAGATCACAAGTCTTATCGGTCAAATTCAAGGCGATACAAGAGTTACGATTCAATCTATGTCAAGTGCAAAAAATGAAGTTGATTTAGGCTTAAACATTGTGAAAAATGCAGGAGAATCCTTCGGTAAAATAGAAGTGTCTGTTCTGGACTTAGTCAGCTTGTTTGAGAATGTGTTCACTTCGTTGAAAGAATTGAAGGAGAATACAGAAGTTATTAATGTATCGGTAATGGAAGTAAACAGCATGGCAGGGGAAGCGGCAGCAAATACTGAAAATGTGTCCGCTGCGACAGAAGAGCAAGTGGCGTCAATGGAAGAGATTGCAGCATCGTCGTCTTCTCTAGCAAATCTTGCCGAAAGCTTGCAAGAACTTATCCAGAAGTTTAAAGTGTAAATCACGTATCCCCTAAAAAGGCAAAGGCAGCAACGCTGCTTTGCCTTTTTTTATGCGTCCATATTCAGGTCAATTATACCTCTAGTATGGCAGCATTCTCAAAACCAGTGTTTTTAATGATACGATTAAATTGCATTTTAAGCATGGGGCTTTTGTTAATAATGAGAATCATGCTTTTGCATCCTGTTTCCTGGTAAACACGGAAACAGCGCTCCATATATGGAATCATTGCCTGTGTCAGCACATCAATATCTAAACAGTTAATTCTTAATGTGTGCTCACAAGATGGGATGCAATTTACCTGTAAAGCGTATTCAGCAAGAAACTCCTCTACCTTTTCAGGTGTAAAAGTCCCCGCAATAATCATATCAATTGATTTGGCTGAGGGATTCACTGTAATTTCAAATTTTCCACTGTTCATGTCCCTAGAATCTCCTTATTAGATGATGCAGCCTCCTCTTAAAACGAAGAAAGTTTTTATTTCTGTTCTCAATGAGCAAAAATTGACAGGTCTCATCAGTCTGTCGGATATAAACTAATTATAATAGCAGTGCAAGCTTGCTCTGCTACAATTTTAATTTAGGGGGCATATAAATGACAACTTTCAAGGCTTATATTTGGCAGCTGAGAAAAAGTTCCTTTGAAATCGGTAAGGATTATGGAGTTTTCTTGAAGAAACAGCCAGATTTGCTGACTATGTATAAACATGTAACAAAAGAAACGATTGATTGGCGCAATATGGAAGCCATCTATAGGGAACTTGCTCCACATCTTCTAGAGGAGCTTCAAGGTGTGGCAGAAAAGCTAGAAGTTAGCTATACATCGGCTGCAGCCTGTTTTAGCGGTTATGATGTCCCAAAGACAAAAGCAATGGGCTGTACAACGCTCATTGATAATGGTGTTTATACAAGAAACTATGATTTTTCGCCCCTTTTATATGATGGCATTTTTTCCATGATTCAAACCAACAGTCAGTACGCTTCAGCGGGGTACAATTTACAGCTGCTTGGAAGGCATGACGGCGTAAATGAAAAAGGGCTTGTAATTGGTTTGCATTTTGTCAGCAATGAAGGATATAGAAAAGGAGTTTCCCCATGGGTAAGCTGCAGAATAGTGCTGGATAACTGTTCGACCGTGGAGGAGGCTGTCTGTTTATTAAAATTAATTCCTCATGCGGCTTGCTATAATTTCTCCATTGGTGATGAAAAAGGAAATATGGCAACTGTGGAAACCTGTCCCGAAAAAGTGGAAGTTCTTTGGGGGAATGGCTCACTAGCATGTACAAATCACTTCAAGCATAAGAAGATGACCACAAAAAACCGTACAAATATAGCGGGATCGCTTCAAAGGCAGACTCATTTGGAGAAATTGATGGGAAGCAGCTGGAATCAGACTAAATTATTTGAGCATTTCAGTGAGGACACATCTCCGCTGTTTTTCACAGATTATCAGGACTTCTTCGGAACCATTCATACTTTCTCTTATGCTTTCGATCAAGGCTTAATTAAGACTGCTCTTGCTAAAAGCGCTCATCCGTTAGTGCTTGATTTTAAAAAGTGGGTGGGGGGAGATGACATTGTTGAGTCAGTGCTGACAGGGGAAATCAACGAAGGTTAGCATAATCCTTAGTATATAGAAATATTTTATCTAAAAATAACGATTTCAGCTATTCAAAGGGAGGATATCAAGTTATGATAGAAGCTAGCAAAAGTTAATTAAAAATATAGGAAGGTGGAAAGATTTTGTCCGATGTACTGGAAAGAAATAAAAGGCTGCGTTTAGCATTCCTGCTTGGTTCACTGGCTATTTTAGGTCCGCTTACGATCGATATGTACCTGCCATCCTTCCCGACCATTGTGAAGGATTACGGCACGACAGCCTCCCTAGTTCAGATTAGCTTGACTACCTGTCTGCTTGGCTTAGGAGCGGGCCAGCTAGTAATAGGGCCGATGAGTGATGTTATAGGACGGAGAAAACCTTTAGTCATTTTCCTGATTGTTTACTTAATCGCTTCTGTCATTTGTTCTTTTGCCCCAAATATTTACTTCTTTATTGTAGCACGCTTTGTCCAAGGCTTTTCAGCAGCCGGCGGGATTGTTATCTCAAGGGCGATTGTCCGCGATGTTTACAGCGGCAAGGAATTGACGAAATTCTTTGCGTTATTAATGCTTGTTAATAACTTGGGACCAATCTTAGCACCTGTCGCAGGAAGCACGATACTCAAGTTTGGCGATTGGAATGTTGTATTTCTTGTGCTTGCATGTGTAGGAGTAATCCTATCACTTACTGTTTCTTTGCGTCTTAAGGAAACATTGCCTCCTGAGAAACGAGTGCCGAGTAATATAGGGCAAATTTTGCGGAATTTCGGGACGCTTCTAAAGGATCGCCAATTCAGAGGATATGCACTTACACAAGGCTTTATTGTAGCAGGGATCTTTGCCTATGTTTCAGGGACACCGTTTGTTTATCAAAATATTTACGGCGTTTCGCCAACAACATTCAGTCTGCTGTTTGGAATGAACGGAATTGCTTTAATGATTGGCTCCCAGCTTGTCGGAAGGTTTGCAGATACTGTTTCTGAGAGGACTTTCCTGCAAATTGGCCTCCTTATTGCCAATCTTTCAGGTATTACCTTATTCATTGCCCTGTTGCTTCATGCCCCATTGCTAGCCATTGTTATTCCCATTTTCTTTTTTGTGTCGTCCATTGGAATTATTTCAACAACATCTTTCTCATTAGCGATGGAAACACAAGGTCATATTGCAGGAAGTGCATCTGCATTGCTCGGTTTGCTTCCATTTATTTTAGGATCCATATCCGCGCCTCTAGTAGGTATTGCCGGCGAGCAAACAGCCCTTCCGATGGGTGTGATTATGTTTTTAGCGAGCTTTTTGGCGCTGCTGTCTTATTACGGCTTTGTAAGAAGGGGCAGCCGTGTGGTTGGCTCACCACAGTAATTTGTACAGATGATAGATAAGCCGCTTCTTAAACAGAAGCGGTTTTTTGAATTAATTCTTTGACAATTGGAGAAAATAGGTTTATATTTGATGTATCAATTATTGACATGTCAACTAATTGTTTGGAAGGAGAATACCATGAGTAATGATTGCCTCATACAGCTCCAGATTTTTTATCAGCTGCAAAAGCTGAATAATAATGTAAATACAAAGTTTGAGTCCTGTTTAGGCTCCAGTCCGACAAGGATTGAGATCTTGCATTGCCTCTATAATGCTGATGAGATAAGCCAGAGTGCCCTGCAGAAGGAAGTTAACATTGATAATGCAGCAGTTACAAGGCATTTGAAACAGCTTGAAGCAGCAGGACTAATATCGCGCCGTAAAAAAGCGGAGGATAACCGTGTCACGTTAGTTAGTTTAACAGAAGGCGGCCGGGAGGAAATTACCGTTTCCCTTCAGGCGAAAAAAAGCTTTATTGAACAGACGTTAAACGGTTTTAGTTCAAGCGAGCAGGAAACATTGCTTGATATGCTCTCCCGCTTGAGTAAAAATGTGTCTACGGTTGAAATATAAGATAGCTTAGATACAGTTTAAGTGCGGCTGCCTGCCTTAAGCAAGTCAGCTGCAGCCGCTTATTATACAAATTATAAGGAGGAAATAACTATGTTCATTATTCACGCAAAAATGAAATTACAAGAAGGTAAAGAAGCAGCATTTTTAAATGAGGTACAAGCTTTAGTTAAAGCATCACAAGCAGAAGAAGGAAATGTTGCCTATAATCTTGTGAAAAGTGTAGAAGAAGAAAACACTTATTTAATGATTGAAGGCTGGAAAGACCAAGCTGCTATCGAAAGCCACAACAAAAGCAGCCATTTCCAAGGATTTGTTTCTAAAGCAGGCGAATATTTAGCTGCACCGCTTGAAGCAGAATTATACCATGCAGAGAAAATCGAAAGATAACAACATAACAAAAAGGGCAGAGAATCCACTCTGCCCTTTTTATTATGTCAACTTACCAGTCAAAAATTGTGCTTCTCCAAACCCAAAGCTCCAATCCTCATCATTGTTTATCGTAAAGGATACCATAACGTCATTTGGGGTAATCCCGCATTGGCGTTCAAGTTCATCTGTCAGGCTTTTATAAAATGTCTGTTTCTGATCAGGGGTGCGGTATCTGCTTGTCACACTTATTATGAGGACATTTTCACTTCTCGAAAAACCAAGCCCTGTATCCTCAATGACCATTTCATATGATTTGTGCTGGGAAACAATCTGATATCTGTCTCTTTCTGGCACCTGAAATGCCTCTACCATGACACGGTGAGATACATCAAGTATTTTTTTGATTTCTGTCTCAGATCTTCCTTCATACATATCGAAGCGTATTAACGGCATATTATCCTCCCCAATGTTTATGATTTAATATACCATAATATTATCATTAATTAATCAAGATGTCACCAACATATTATCTTTTTTCTGGAATAAGAATCGGGATATTTTTTTGAATATTTTTACCGGAAAAGACGCATCTTATCTTCGATAAGGAGGTGAAAACATGAAAAAACTAGTAATGGCGCTTCTGTGTTTATTTGCTGTTCCTACAATGGCTTTTGCTGATACATATACAGTCAAAAGCGGAGATTCTATGTGGAAAATAGCTGTTAAATATCAAATAGGCTTAAGGGAAATTATTGGAGCTAACCCTCAAATTAAAAACCCAAGCCTTATTTACCCTGGCCAAAGCTTAAACATTCCGAATATCGATTCTGTTAAAACAGTAGAACGTGAAGTAATTAGATTATGTAATATCGAAAGACAAAAAGCAGGCCTTGCTCCTTTAACAGAAAACTGGGAATTATCGAGAGTAGCAAGAGACAAGTCGATGGATATGGCACAAAAGAATTATTTCAGTCATACGAGTCCAACTTATGGATCACCTTTTGACATGATGAAAGCATATGGAATCAGCTATAGATCAGCTGGTGAAAATATTGCTAAAGGACAGACAACGGCGCAGCAGGTCGTAAATTCCTGGATGAATTCAAGCGGCCATAGAGCAAATATTTTAAGCAGCTCCTTCACTCAAATAGGTGTAGGTTACTATGCAACAGGACATCATTGGACTCAAATGTTCATTTCTAAATAAGCCTTTGGTTATTGCCGCCAACTTTCTAAAAATAGCAGGCGGCAATAATCCCTCTTATATCTAATTAACGATTCCTCTGTTTAAATTGAAGAAAATTTCCAATAATGAATGGTGTCTCATCTTTTTGGCTTTCCGTCATATAAACGGTTAACGTATCTGTATTTTGGCTAGGTGAATAGTTGTGGTAATGACCAACAATTTTTCTCTAGACCCATAAGGTTCGCGTTTGTTAAGATACAAAGGTGATTTTTTTAGAGGGGAAGTATTGCTTTGTCGACAAGAGAACGAATTGCGAAAAAAGTAGCTTGGATTAGCGTTATAAGCAATGTAATATTAACGATAGGAAAACTGGTAGTCGGCTGGGCGGCAAACAGTGACGCTGTGTTTGCAGATGGTATTCATTCAGCTGCAGATGTTTTTGCTTCTGTCATTGTATTGTTTGTTATTAAAATAGCAAACAAACCGGCAGATCTTGAACACCCATACGGACATGGAAAAGCGGAAATCATTGTTTCTGGAATTGTTGGAATTGTTCTGTTTGCGGTGTCTTTATATGTTGTTTATGAAGCAATCATCGGCCTGTTTCACCCGATTACAGCTCCGAATATACTTGCTATGTGGATTGCCATTATTTCATATGGCGCAAAGGAATACTTATACAGGTACAGCATGAAAATTGCTAATGACCAAAAAAGTAAAGCAATCGAGGCAATCGCGTATGATCATAAAGCAGATATTGTTGCAAGTATTGCAGCAGCAGCTGGTGTTATTCTCTCCATTATAGGAGATAAGTTCGACATCAAGCTTTTGCTGTTTGGCGATAAAGTTGCGAGTATTATTGTGGCATATTTGATTTTCAGAATATCGAGGGAAATGCTCAAAGAAGCTTTTGATATTCTGCTTGAGCGCAATATTGATTCTGCTATCTTAAGTGATTATGAGCAAATCATCTCTTCTTTTTCAGAGGTAAAAAGAATAGACCGGCTCAGAGCACGTGAACATGGTCATTATGTGCTTGTCGATTTGCGGATTTCTATCGATCATGACAAGACAATCAAGGAAGGGCATGATTTATCGAGAGAAATAAAGCAAAAGCTGATGAAAAAGCATGATAATATTGAAGAAGTGCTTATTCACTTAAATCCTTACTATTAAAACAGCCTGTGGACGCCTAAGTATGAAGGCAGCCACAGGCTGTTATGGTATAATGAAGGATATAGAAGGACTTTTAAATGGAGGATTTTTTTTGTGGAGCGTGGCAGTTTTCAATGGATGAAGTCTGTTAACAAGACAATCATCCTTAATAAAATCAGGATGTCAGAGCCGATTTCGCGAGCGCAGATTGCGAAGGAAACAAGCCTTACTCCGCCGACTGTCAGCAGTATTGTCAAAGAGCTGATGACAGAAGGGCTTGTGGTGGAAAGTACGCTTGGCGAATCGAGCGGCGGCCGCAAACCGACAATGCTGCATATTAACAGCACAGCTTTTTTTGCAGTTGGAGTGGATGCGGGACCAGAAACAGTTGAGTGTGTGCTTACAGATTTAACAGGGAAGATCTATGATCGCAGCACAGCAAAATTGCAGGTGCCAATTACGAATGAAGCGTTTATTGGAACGTTAAAGCAAGCTGTAATAAATCTATTTCTTTGTTCAGGCATTGATAAGGAGCAAGTTATTGGGATTGGCATGGCTATGCACGGTGTAGTTGATGTCGATGCAGGAGAGGTGCTTGTTGCTCCGAATATAAGCTTACGCAATATACGTGTTAAAGAGCTTTTCGAGGAAGAATTCGGCATGACGATAAGAGTGGAAAATGATGCAAGGGCAATGGCATTAGGAGAGTCATGGTTTGGCGGGCATGGTGGTGTGAACAGCATGGTGGCAATAAATATTGGCAGAGGTGTCGGTGCCGGACTTGTTTTGAATGGCAAGCTCCATCACGGGGCACAGGGAATAGCTGGAGAATTCGGCCATATGACGATTGATCTCCATGGTGCAGTATGTGAATGTGGAAATCAAGGCTGCCTGCAAACATTAATAAGCGGCAACGCAATAGAAGAGCGCTCGATTGGTATTTGCGGCGAGCGGATAAGTGGTGAGGAGATATTCGCTTTAGCGCAGGCAGGCAGCGAGGTTCATGCCGACTTCCTTTCGCAAATCGGCGAAATGATTGGAATCGGCTTGACGAATTTAATTCATTTGCTCAACCCTGATAAAATTGTGCTGGGCGGAGGCGTCATGAAAAGCGAGCAGTATTTGCTGCCTGCCATCCAAAGAAAAATCGAAAGAACAGCATTGACGAAAGAAGCAGCAAAAACAGAAGTGGTGGCAACGAGCTTAGGAGATGATGCTACTGTATTAGGAGCTGTATCCTTGCTGCTTGTCGAGCTGTTTGACCAAAGTTAAAAAAGCTGAACCTGCACTTAGGTTCAGCTTTTTTTGTACGTTTAGTTTAATATATCGAGGAAGCGCTGAAAGGATTGTTTTTCTTTAAAGACACCAGCATCTTCAAGCACTCTCACGAATTTTTTGCCTAACTCTTTTTTGACAATCTGTTCTGCTTCAGAAACAGTGGAGATGATCCCGTATTCTTGAACAATAGCATCAGCCCATTGCTGATGATAATCTTTAACCGCATTTTCTTTCCCGAGTAAAAGCTTTGTGATTTCACCAAGCTCCTCTTTTAAGCGGGGCGGAAGGACTGCCAGCCCCATCACTTCAATCAAGCCGATGTTTTCTTTTTTGATATGATGCACATCAGCATGAGGGTGGAAAATACCGAGCGGATGTTCAGCTGTTGTCCGATTGTTTCTTAAAACAAGGTCAAGCTCAAAGGACCCGTTTCGAACTCTGGCAATCGGCGTAATGGTATTATGAGGCACATCTTCTGTAAATGCATGAATATGTGCTGCTTTATCAGAATAGCCTCTCCAAGATTTTAGAATTAGCTCTCCAGCATTGACAAGCTCTATGCTGCTTTTCCCTCTCAATCGAATCACTGACATCGGCCATTTAAGGACAGACGCAGTGACGTCAGGAAAATTATTTAAGGGAAATTGGAAGCTGTCCTCTGCTCGAGTCATCGCGAATTCATAACAGCCGCCTTGATAATGGTCATGACTGAGAATAGAGCCGCCGACAATCGGCAAATCTGCGTTAGAACCGATGAAATAATGAGGAAATTTCTCGGTAAAATGCAGCAGTCTTTCGAATGCTTGACGGTCAATTTTCATATCTCTGTGTTCGTCTGAAAAGACAATGCTGTGCTCATTATAATAAACATAAGGTGAATATTGTAAGTTCCAAGTTTCACCTGCAAGCTCAATAGGAATAATCCGATGGTTCGATCTGGCAGGATGGCCGATACGGCCGGCATAGCCTTCGTTTTCTTTGCAAAGCAGGCATTTTGGATAATGAACATCCTTCTTCATCGCACGTTCCCGCTTAATTTCCTCTGGATCTTTTTCAGGCTTGGACAGGTTAATGGTAATATCCATAACGCCGTATGCTGTATCAATTTTATAGGAAATATTATTTTTTATTCTGTTCATTTGTATATAGTTGCTGTTCTTACTTAATTGATAAAAGTAAGCTGTTGCAGCTGTCGGTGCTTGTTTATATTTATCGTAAAACGTCTCCCTAACCGCTGAAGGACGAGCTACAAAACAATTCATTAAATTGGCGGCGAAAATGTCCTTCATATCCAATAAGTTCTCGATAATAGCTTGATCAGTGGCATAGGAAACAAGCCAGTCGATTACATCATGAATAGAAAGGTCATCAGAAAGTTTCTCGACAGCAGATTCTTCTGGAAAAGCTTCCAGTTTAAAAAGCTGTATTACTTGATTTCTTACATAAATGACATCCGCAGCTTCAATCAACTCTGCTTCCTTTGCTTTTTGGACAAGTTTGTCTATATAAGCATAAATCATCTGGCCACTTCCTTCTTGTATCCGTTCGGATGGGACAAGTGCCAGTTCCAGGCATCCTTCATAATCTGCTCAATGGAAGTTCTGCTCGGCTTCCAGCCAAGAACTTCTTTTGCTTTAGCAGAACTTGCAATTAAGGTGCTCGGATCGCCGGCACGGCGCGGACCGATAACAGCAGGGATTTCTTTGCCTGTTATTGTACGGGCTGTATCGACAAGCTCCTTAACAGAGAAGCCTTGGCTGCTGCCAAGATTGAAAATATCACTTTTGCCGCCTTGTTGTAAATATTGTACGGCTAGTAAATGGGCGTCAATGAGATCCTCCACGTGAATATAATCTCTTATGCATGTACCGTCCGGAGTGTTATAGTCATCACCATATATGGTAACAAATGGGCGCTTGTTCAAGGCAGCCTGCAGAATAATCGGGATAAGATGTGTTTCAGGATCATGGTCTTCTCCAATTTCCCCTGTTTCTCTTGCTCCTGCTACATTGAAATAACGCAGTGATACATACTTTATGCCGTAAGCCTTGTCAGCCCATTCTATCATTCTCTCCATAGCCCGCTTCGTTTCTCCGTAAGGATTAGCTGGATTCGTTGCCATATCCTCTGTAATAGGAACTGTGTCCGGCTCGCCATAAGTTGCTGCGGTAGAAGAGAACACAATATTCTTTACGTTAAACTCTACCATTGCCTCAAGCAGCATTTGTGTACCGTGAACATTGTTATCATAATATTTAAGCGGGTTCTCCATTGATTCGCCGACAAGAGAGTTGGCAGCAAAGTGAATAACTGCCTCAATTTCTTCCTGTGCAAAAACAGAACGGAGGAAATTCATATCACGAATATCTCCCTCATAAAATGATGCATCAGGATGGATAGCCTCTTTGTTGCCAGTCTCTAAATTATCGATAATAATTACTTTTTGCCCACGATCATGCAGCTGATGCACAGCGTGCGATCCAACATAGCCTGCTCCGCCTACCACTAAAATGCTCATAAATAACCCACCTTTTTAAATTTCTTTTGCTCCGTCGCCGATAGTCGCTTTATAAAAGGTTGCTTCATAACCAATCTTCTTTAGATAAATTTCATTAACATTCTTTTTGAAATCCTCTGCTTTATCTTCTTCCACAATCGCAATCGCGCATCCGCCGAAGCCTGCACCAGTCATACGTGCCCCGATAACGCCAGCTTGATTCCATGCTGCTTCGACAATTGTGTCCAGTTCAGTTCCAGTCACTTCATAATCTTCTTTTAAGCTGACATGTGATTGATTCATCAGCTCACCGAATCTATTAAGGTCGCCATTGTTTAATGCGGACAGCGCTTCCAATGTTCGCGCATTTTCATAGACAGCATGCTTTGCACGCAATAGATTAACTGGGTCTTTAATAAGATGTTTTGCATTATCAAATTCCTCAACCGTCAAAGCACCTAAGCTTTCAATGGACAGCTCTGTCTGAAGATCACTTAAGGCGGCTTCGCATTGGGAGCGGCGCTCATTATACTTTGAACCAGCAAGGGTGCGCTGTTTATTTGTATTGATGATCATGATTACATGGTTTGCCAGCTTAATCGGTGCATACTTATACTCTAATGTTTGACAGTCTAGCAAAATAGCAGAATCCTTCTTACCCATTCCAATTGCAAACTGGTCCATTATCCCGCTGTTAACTCCAATATAGCTGTTTTCGACTTTTTGCCCAAGTTTTATCATCGGTATGCGCTCAATTGGAAGGTCGAACAGACCTTGAAGGAGTACACCTGTCACAAGCTCGATTGAAGCAGAAGAAGAGAGGCCGGCGCCGTTTGGAATATCGCCGTAAAACAAGATATCTGCACCAGTATCGATTGAAAAGCCGGCTTCTCGTAAATGATGAATCATGCCTTTTGGATAATTTGCCCAGTCATGAGCCTTATCGTATGCTAATGAAGACAGGTCACATTCAATGATACCGCTATCAGAAAAGTTAACAGAATAGAAACGAAAGACAGAATCATCCCGTTTTGTAGCTAGTGCGTAAGTTCCATAAGAGATGGATGCAGGAAAGACATGGCCGCCATTATAGTCTGTATGCTCACCAATCAGATTGATTCTGCCTGGAGCAAAGAACTTCCGAGGCGCAGTATCTGTAGAAAAAATAGACTGATATGTTTCAAGTAAAGGATAGTTAGTATTCATAATAGCCTCCTGTTATCGACTGTTTTAACTTTGTTAATTAATTTAATTAAGTCTATGTTCAGATTACTACTATTCTGCAGAGGACGCAATAAAAAATATAGTGATTTTTTTAAATTCGTGGCATTTTGAAAAAACAGTTTACATCATCATTATTATTTAATATAATTTAGTAAAAAATAAGTAAAAAAATTTACTGATTAAAAAGAGCTATTAAAGTTCATTACATAGATGAAAATGGTGAATGATAAGGCATGGAGGTAAAAGATGGCTACCATTAAAGATATCGCAGAAGAATCAGGGTTTTCGGTTTCGACGGTTTCCCGTGTATTAAATAATGATAAAAGTTTATCTGTTCCAGATGAGACAAGAGAAAAAATTTATGAAGTGGCAGAAAAGCTCAATTACCGAAAGAAAACAGTAAGACCGCTAGTTAAAAACATTGCTTTTTTATATTGGCTCACAGACACAGAAGAGCTTGAAGATATATATTTCAAGGAAATGCGGATTGAGATTGAAAAATCAGCAAAGAAAGCAAATGTTGAAATGTCTACATATAAAATATCAGAAGGAATCATTAGCATACCAGATACAATAGAAGGATTTATTGCTGTCGGTTCTTTTACAGAAACAGAGTTAGCTTATTTAAGAAAGATTACCACAAACGGGGTATTTATTGATACTACTCCTGATCCGGATCATTTTGATTCTGTTCGGCCTGATTTGGCGCAAATTACGAAAAAAACGATAGATTTCTTAATGGAAAAAGGACATACGGAAATTGGCTTAGTCAGTGGTACTTATCATAACCCCAATACAGATAAGGATGAAATGGATGTCAGGGAAAAAATCTTCCGGGAAATTATGGCGGAAAGAGGGCTTTTAAACGAAAGCTACATTTTCTGCAGAAGAGGCTTTTCTGTGGAGAACGGCTATACTTTGATGGGCAGAGCCATTAAAAAGCTTGGTGACGATATGCCGACGGCGTTCTTCACCGCTGCTGATCCAATTGCGGTGGGCTGCCTGCAGGCATTGAATGAGCATGGTATATCCATACCTAACAGAGTCAGTATTATCAGCATAAATAATATCAGTATTGCCAAATATGTATCGCCGCCGCTGACTACTTTTCATATTGATATGAAGGAAATTTGCAAAAACGCCATCACCTTATTGTTAGAGCAGGTAGTGGAGAAAAGAAAAGTGGTTAAAACCTTATATTTAGGCTCAGAGCTTATTATAAGAAGAAGCACGAATTAAGCTAAAAGCAGCACTGTAAAGAGTGCTGCTTTTTTTTGTGAAGAAAAATAATTTCGTAAAAAAATTTACTTAATAAAGTAAAATAATTGTTTACATATTTCTTTACCGGTGCTATATTGATTTTAGTGAAACGCTTTCACATCAATTGGTGCAATTAGGAAAACTATTGGAAAGGATGTCCTATATATGAAAAAGTCTAAAAAGTATTTAAGCCTGATTGGAGGCATCGCTTTAACTTTATCACTGGCAGCCTGCGGACCTCAAGACAGCGAAGGTTCAAGCGGACAGAAAGCTTCATCTAATAAAGACTACGATCTATTAGTCTGGGAAGATATTGAAAAATCAGAAGGAATTAAAGATATCGTTGCTAAGTTTGAAGAAGAAAATGATGTTACAGTAAAAGTAGTGGAAAAACCGTACGCACAGCAAATCGAGGATTTACGCCTTGATGGTCCTGCAGGAACTGGTCCAGATGTTTTAACAATGGCTGGCGACCAAATTGGAACAGCAGTTACGGAAGGACTTATTAAAGAGCTTGCTGTTGATGACAGCACAAAATCCATCTATACAGAGTCTGCTCTGCAGTCACAAATAGTGGACGGAAAAGTATACGGTTTGCCAAAAGCAGTAGAAACGACAGTGCTTTATTATAACAAAGATTTGGTCTCAGAAGAAGAACTGCCAAAAACATTGGATGAATGGTATGAATATTCCAAGCAAAACACATCTGGGGACAAATACGGATTCCTTGCTTTATTTGACCAAATTTACTATGCACAAAGCGTGTTAAGCGGCTACGGCGGTTATATTTTTGGTGAAGATGAAAGCGGTGCTTATAAGCCTGATGACATTGGTTTAAACAATGCTGGGGCATTAGAAGGTGCACAATATATTCAGAAGTTCTATAAAGAAGGACTGTTTCCAGCTGGAATTATCGGCGAACAAGGAATCAATGTGCTAGAGTCATTATTCACAGAAGGAAAAGCTGCTGCAATTATTTCCGGACCATGGAATGTTGAGCCATTTAAAAAAGCTGGCATCAACTATGGTGTTGTGAAATTGCCAGAGCTTTCTAACAGTAAAAATATGAGTGCATTTATCGGCGTGAAAAGCTACAATGTCAGCTCTTATTCTCAAGACGCAGAGCTTGCTGAAAAGCTGGCAGTATATTTGACTAATGAGGAAAATTCAAAAACAAGATACGAATTGACACAGGAAGTACCGGCTGTACAGGCATTAGCTGATGATCCGGCTGTGAAGGAAAGCGAAATAGCAAAAGCAGTTGCTGAACAGTCGCAATTCTCTGAATTGACTCCGAATATTCCGGAAATGAATGAAGTTTGGACACCGGTTGATGCTGCCCTGCAGACAATCGCAACAGGCAAAGCAGAGCCAAAGGATGCCTTGAATCAGGCAGTTGAGACAGTTAAAGGTCAAATTGAAGCAAAGCATAGCAGCAACTAAAATTTACTGACAGTGCCAAACAAAAATTGTTTGGCACTGCATAATTCCGGCTCATTACATAAAGTAAGAATAATCAAGGGGTGAAAAAGGTGCAACATCGCAATAAAGCTCTTATTCTATCAATTATTCCAGGAGTTGGGCAGTTCTATAACAAGCAATGGGTAAAGGGTCTGCTGTTGCTTTTAACAGGCATAATGTTCTTTTTAGTATTTGGAGATTTGCTTAATATGGGTTTCTGGGGAATCTTTACTTTAGGAACAGAAGTACCTCGTGATAATTCTATTTTCCTTTTAGCAGAAGGAATCATTGCCATCATAGTTACATGCTTTGGATTAGCGGTATATTATTTTAACTTAAGAGATGCTTATAGAAACGGAAAATTACGTGATGAAAACATGGAATTAAGTTCATTGAAAGAACAATACCATAATCTGGTTGCGCAAGGATATCCGTATCTTGTGAGCGGACCTTCTTTATTCATTTTAATTTTTGCGGTAATTTTCCCAATCCTTTTCAGTTTCGCGTTAGCCTTTACGAATTATGACTTATACCATTCTCCGCCGGCACATTTGACAGATTGGGTCGGATTGAAAACATTCGCTGAAATTTTCACAGTAGATATATGGCGTTCGACATTCTTCGATGTGCTTGCATGGACGGTTGTGTGGACAATTGTTGCCTCAACTGTGCAAGTTAGCATTGGTATTGGGCTGGCAGTCCTTGTTAACCAAAAGGAAATCCGCTTTAAGAAATTTTTCCGCACAATTCTAGTATTGCCTTGGGCAGTGCCAGGTTTTGTTACGATTTTGATTTTTGCAGGATTATTCAATGACAGTTTCGGTGCAGTCAACAACGATATTCTTGCAGCATTAGGCATAGGGCCGATACCGTGGCTGACAGATGCTAGCTGGTCAAGAGTTGCCTTAATCTTAATGCAGGGCTGGCTTGGATTCCCATATATATTCCTAGTAACAACAGGTGTGCTTCAGTCTATTCCAGACGATTTATACGAAGCAGCAACGATTGATGGTGCGAGTATTTTTGCAAAGTTCAAGCATATAACAATGCCGATGATCTTAATCGCAATGGCGCCAATCATCATTACACAGTTTACGTTCAATTTTAATAACTTTAATATTATCTATCTATTTAATGGCGGCGGCCCTGCAGTGCCTGGTTCAACAGCGGGCGGCACCGATATTTTAGTATCGTGGATTTATAAGCTGACAATGCAATCAAGCCAGTACTCTTTGGCTGCCGCATTAACGATTCTGCTTTCTGTATTTGTTATTGCGATTGCTCTATGGCAGTTCAGACGCACAAATTCATTTAAAGAAGGAGCGTAAGAGATGAAGACAAACATGAAGCAAAAAAGATTCTTTCGGCTCCTTGTCTCCTATGGCATCTTAGCTTTTATGACAGTAATCATCATTTATCCTTTGCTTTGGACAATCGGAGCAAGCTTTAATCCTGGCAACAGTCTTATTAGTACGTCCATTATTCCGAGCAATCCGACATTGGATCATTATAAAGAGCTGTTCGCAGGCAAAGAGAGTCTGCAATATGCCAACTGGTATATGAACTCGCTAAAAATCAGTGTCTTTACCATGATAGGAACGGTTATCAGCGTATCGTTCACAGCATATGCGTTTTCTCGTTTCCGTTTTAAAGGCAGAAAAAATGCACTTACAGTGTTCTTGCTGCTGCAAATGATTCCGCAGTTCTCTGCATTGATTGCCTTGTTCGTTTTAGCTCAGCTTCTTGGGCTTATGAACAGCCATTGGCTTTTGATCTTACTATATATTGGCGGACAAATACCAATGAATACGTATTTAATGAAGGGCTATATGGATTCCATTCCGATGGATCTTGATGAAAGTGCCAAAATTGATGGCGCAAGCAATACAAGAATTTTTTGGCAAATCCTCATGCCGTTATCAAGACCGATGATTGCCGTTGTAGCAATGAATGGATTCACAGGACCGTTAGGAGATTTCGTTTTGTCATCAACTATCCTGCGCACACCGGAATCTTACACATTGCCGATTGGACTCTATAATCTTGTTAATGAAGTGATGGGTGCAAGCTATACAACATTCGCTGCAGGAGCCATTTTAATAAGCATTCCAATTGCCATCATATTTATTCTGCTGCAAAAGAACTTTGTATCAGGTCTGACTGCAGGTGGAACAAAAGGTTAACTAAAAATAAGGAAACAAAAAGGAGACTTTTATGGCAAACAAAGAGAAAACATTTGTTACAGATGCTAAATTTATGCTGCATGGCGGCGATTATAACCCTGATCAGTGGCTGGACCGTCCAGATATTTTAGCGGATGACATTAAGCTGATGCAGCTGTCCCACACAAACACTTTCTCGCTTGGGATATTTGCGTGGAGCGCCTTGGAACCAGAGGAAGGTGTCTACCATTTTGAATGGCTTGATGAGGTGATAGAAAGAATTCATGGTATTGGCGGCAAAGTGATTTTGGCTACGCCAAGCGGTGCAAGACCTGCATGGATGTCCCATAAATATCCGGAGGTGCTGCGTGTTGACGGCGCTAGAAGGAAGCAGCTCCATGGCGGGCGCCATAATCACTGCTTCTCTTCTAGTGTTTATAGAGAAAAAACACAGCAGATTAACAGATTGCTTGCTGAAAGATACGGCAGCCATCCGGCTTTGCTGATGTGGCATATTTCCAATGAATATGGCGGGGAATGTCATTGTGATACCTGTCAGGAAGCCTTCCGACAATGGCTGAAGAAAAAGTACGACAATAACTTGAAGGCTGTCAATGATGCTTGGTGGGGGCCGTTTTGGAGCCACACATACAGTGACTGGTCACAGATTGAATCTCCTTCTCCAATCGGTGAGAATGCAGTGCACGGATTAAACTTGGATTGGCGCCGATTTGTGACAGACCAGACAATTGACTTTTTTGAGAATGAAATTGTTCCAATTAAAGAGATTTCACCAGATATTCCGATTACTACAAATTTGATGGCAGATACATTTGATTTGATTCCATTCCAAAGTCTTGATTACAGCAAGTTTGCGCGTCACGTAGATGTGATAAGCTGGGATGCATATCCTGCTTGGCATAATGATTGGGAAACAACAGCGGATTTAGCGGTGAAGGTTGGCTTCATTAATGATTTATTCCGCAGTTTAAAAGAGCAGCCGTTTTTGCTGATGGAGTCAACACCAAGTGCTGTCAACTGGCATAAAGTCAATAAAGCGAAACGTCCAGGCATGCATTTGCTTTCTTCTATGCAGATGGTTGCCCATGGTTCTGACAGCGTTCTATACTTCCAGTGGCGCAAATCGCGTGGGTCGTCAGAGAAGTTTCACGGTGCAGTTGTTGACCATGATAACAGCCCGGATAACCGGGTGTTCCAGGAAGTTGCCAAGGTCGGTACAACGCTGGAAAAGCTGACCGATATTGTCGGTACAAATCGTGTAGCAGATACAGCCATCCTGTATGATTGGGAAAATAACTGGGCGCTGAATGATGCGCAAGGCTACGGATTAGACACGAAGCGCTATCCGCAAACATTGCAGCAGCATTATCGCACATTTTGGGAGCAGGATGTTCCAGTTGATGTGATCACAAAGGAAAACGATTTTTCTAAATACCGTCTGTTGATTGTGCCGATGCTCTATTTAGCAAGTGAAGAGACGATTGCCCGCTTAAAAGCGTATGTAGCAAATGGCGGTACGTTAATCATGACATATATAAGCGGAATCGTGAATGAGCATGACTTAACGTATATGGAAGGCTGGCATCAAGATCTGCAAGACATGTTTGGCCTAAATCCAATTGAAACAGATACACTTTATCCGAAAGATGCTAACACTGTCCATTACGAAGGCAAGGATTATGTACTGAAGGATTATGCAACCGTTGTAAATATTGCCTCTGCTAATGTGGAAGGTGTGTATAAAGAAGATTTTTATGCAAACACAGCAGCAGTAACAAGCAATGCTTATGAGAATGGGAAAGCTTACTATATTGGCGGCCGATTAGATGATGAGTTTCATCGTGCTTTCTACGGCAAGCTTATTGAAGAATTGTCATTAAAGCCAGATTACGCGATAACACATGGCAGCGGAGTATCTGTTCAAGCAAGACAAGATGAAGGTAAAGAGTATCTCTTTATTATGAACTTTACAGAAGATACGCAGCCAGTTGTCCTTGGCAGTGAAGTAAAGGATGTTATTACTGGTGAGCAGCTTCATGGCAGTATAAAGCTAGATAAGTATGAAGTGAGAATAGTAGAGAAAGTAAAAGGCTAATTTTTAGGAAGAGAATGCGAGAACAGCAAGGAGTATCATGCATCATTTTAAAAAAATGAATGTATTAAGCACTGTGCTGTAACTCGTATTCTCTTTTTGTTGTAAAATTCTCCAATTAGAAGGTGATGTTGATGAAAAAGAAGTGCGGTAAATGGAGGAAAGTACTTCCTTTATTGTATGTATTGATATTAATGATAAGTCTAATGCCGACAAACACTAAAGCAGCAGAAAACAGCTATGCAGTGAATGGTGGAATGGAAACAGACTTCTGGACAGATGGTTCCTGGAGCTTTCAAGATTTAGATGATAGTCAGGTTGAGGTACATCATTTTGCTTATGCAGAAGATACTTGGATAAAACCTGCTGAAGGACAGTATGCTTTGAAATTCTGGATAAAGGACAATGCCAGTGCTCAAACCTTTAAAGTGAAGCAAACAGCTGCCTCACTTCCTGCCGGAAAGTACGAATTAACCGTGCAAACGATGGGGGGAGCAGATAAAGAAGCTGGACAGGTAGCGTTATTCGCAGGTTCAAGCAAAATAAGTCAGGCAGCTACAAAAGGCTATAACAACTGGGAGACACAGTCATTGACGTTTGAACTGTCTCAGGATACAGCAAACTTTGAGTTTGGCGCTGAAATTGCAGGACAGCCGAATACTTGGGGTTATTTGGACGGCTTTTCTCTGAAAAAGGTCGATGGCAGTGCAACGGAACCAGTGGAAAGTGATATTTTCGTTGAAAAAGTTGAGGGCTTAAACGATAACTTTATCAAGGGAGTCGATGTTTCCAGCATTATTACCCAAGAAGACAGCGGTGTTACATATTACAATGAAGCAGGACAAGAGCAGGATATTTTCAAAACATTGGCAGATTCAGGCGTTAATTATGTACGCGTCCGCATCTGGAATGATCCGTATGATGCAAGCGGAAACGGATATGGCGGCGGAAATAATGATTTGGAAAAAGCAAAGGAAATAGGAAAAAGAGCGACAGCGAATGGAATGAAGCTGTTAGTAGACTTCCATTATTCGGATTTTTGGGCAGATCCTGCTAAACAGCAGGCACCTAAAGCTTGGGCCAATTTAAGTCTTGAAGACAAGAAAAAGGCGTTGTACTCGTATACGAAGGACAGTTTGCAAGCATTGCTTAACGAAGGAATCAACATCGGCATGGTCCAGGTCGGCAATGAAACGACAGGTGGATTTGTGGGCGAAAAGGACTGGACAAAAATGTCTGAGCTGTTTAATGAAGGCAGCAAGGCAATCAAGGAAGTGGATCCTAACATCCTGACAGCCTTGCATTTCACTAATCCGGAAACAGCAGGCCGCTATGCATCAATAGCAAAGACACTCGATGATAACAATGTCGATTATGATGTATTTGCAAGCTCTTACTATCCATTTTGGCATGGGTCATTAAGCAATTTAACATCTGTTTTGAAAAATGTCGCAGACACATACGGTAAAAAAGTAATGGTCGCCGAAACATCCTATACATATACAAGTATTGATGGAGATGGCCATGAAAATACAGCACCAAAAAGCTCTGGACAAACATTAAATTATCCTGTCACTGTTCAAGGACAAGCAACAGCGGTCCGGGATGTGATAGAAGCGGTCGCTAATGTGGGAGATGCTGGCATCGGCGTGTTTTATTGGGAGCCTGCCTGGATACCAGTCGGCAGCCCAGATAAGTTAGCACAAAATAAAGCCATATGGGAGAAATACGGTTCTGGCTGGGCGTCAAGTTATGCTGCAGAATATGATCCCCATGATGCCGGAGCGTGGTTTGGCGGAAGTGCAGTCGATAACCAGGCATTATTCGACTTTAACGGAAAACCGCTCGCTTCGTTAAATGTGTTTAAATACGTGAACACAGGAGCAGTTGCCCCAGTTAAAATAGAGAAGCTGACAGACGTTACAATTGAGGCAGCAGCAGGGGAAGACATCAAGCTCCCTGAAACCGTAACAGCTGTTTATAATGATGGCACAGAAGGGCCGATTGCTGTCACTTGGGATGAGCAAGCTTTAATCGAGGCAATTAATGCAGGCATCGGTGAGTATGTTATTAACGGGACAGTAGAGGGCGGTTTGTCAGTTAAGGCAAATCTTACAATTAAACCGGAAAACTTTGTGCAAAATCCAAGCTTTGAAGAGGCAGATAAAAGCATGTGGAAAATTACGTATCCGAATGATTTAGCACCACATGCCGATTTTCTAAAAAATCCCGCAGATGCTAAATCTGGTGAACATTCTTTGCATTTCTATTCAGCAGACCGTGTAGACTTTACTGTTGAACAGACAATCACAGGACTGACTCCAGGCTACTATGATGCTTCCATGTTCATTCAAGGCGGAGATGCAGCTGCTGCCAATATGAAGCTGTATGTAAAAACGAATGATAAACAATATGATGTGCCAACTAATGTTACTGGGTGGAATATTTGGGCAGATCCTAAAATCAGCGATATTCTTATATTGAATGGAACTGTTACGATCGGTGCAAGCATTCAGGCGAACGCTGGCGCATGGGGAAGCTTGGATGATTTCTCCTTCGTAAAAACTGCTGATTACGAGGAAGCTGTAGAAGAGGAGGAGCAGACACCGCCTGCACAGGATGATCAAGCAGAGGACTCAGATGAGCAGGAGGAAGTTTCAGCAGGTGAAGAGACAAACAATGAAACTCCTGTAAAACAAGAGGAACCAAAACAAGAAACAGAAAAGCATGAAACAAATAAGCAAGTGAAAGAGGAAAACACACACCAAGAGCAAAAAGGCAACAGCCTGCCTGATACAGCTACAAGCATTTTTAACTTCTTGCTGTTAGGTTCTGTTCTTTTAGTTAGCGGCGCAATTTTGTATAAAATATAAAAGCAAGCCTGTCACTTTTTGAGAGAAGTGACAGGCTTTTTTGATTTTATTTAATAAAAAAGGAGAATATTACAAGTAATTATATATTTATTTATTTCGGCAAAGGTGTACAAGTTATGACACTTTTATGAATTTAAATACTTCTAAATTATCAAAAAATAACTAGAGAATTTAACCTGTATATGTTATTTTAGTATGGTAGCACTTTACCAAACTACCAAACTAAAGAAGTGTTTATTTATACATATATTAAATAAAGGGATGATGTGCAATGAAGAATATTGTCATTATTGGCAGCAGCGGCGGAAATCTGTTTAACCTCGGCGGCGCAAAACCAGTACAGCTATTGGAAGAAATATTAAAACAAGCACATGCAGCTGGATTGAATGTAGCTAATATCCAGTTTATCGCTGCGAAAGAGTCGATGGATACAGCAAAGGACCATACGAATGCGGCTATTTACGGCTATAAAGACAATGAGGTGCTATCTTTGTTTGAGGCTTCTTTAAAAGAGGTTAATCTTGAAGCAGCAAAGCTTGATAACATGATTGCAGCAAGTATTAGAAAAGGGGAAGTGGACGGCATCATTGCGATGAGTGCTGACACAAAAGCTGTTAACAAGGAGACTTTAGCTGCCGCCATTGAGAGAAAGCTGCCAATTGTCGGTACAGGAGGAACCTCTATGGCTGCAATGACAGCAATGGGCGCCAATGTTATTTCTTCCTCTGGTACGACAGGATCAACAAGCAGAACAAGAGCCATTTCGTTCATATCCTCCTTGTGTAAGCATTGGAACATAAAATTTAATCCCATCATCGGCTCATACGAAAAGACGCAAGCAACAAATACAGCTCCGTGGAAAAACATTAATATAAGGGGCATTATGGTTTCATCACTGCCAGGCTTTATCGCAATGGCGCTTAGTCTCGCTATTAGCCAGATTCCAGCGCTGAAAGGATTAAGTGACATATTTGATTTAATGATAAATGCCTTACCAGTAATGCTTGCAGTTATAGCGGCTAAACAGGTTTCTGAACTGGATGAAGTGTCTATTATCGCGGGTGTTATTGCTGGGATATTGTCTGTTCAAGGCGGTATTATTGGCGGAATAATCGGCGGGATTGCAGCAGGTCTTCTTGTACAATTTTTCTTCCGCAAATGCATACAGTGGAAATTCCCAATCACGACTGTCAATATTGTCAGCGGCGGTTTATCGGGACTAATTGCTGGCTTATTCGTTTACTATTTAATCGGTCCGATTGCTTTACAGGCTGGCAACCTTATTAAGGATGTTATTGAACAAGCGGTAGCTTTTAATCCGATACTTGCCGGTGTACTAGCAGGCGTGCTCATATGGCCTGCAATTTTAGGCGGGGTTTATCATGCAGCAATCTTGCCAATTGTGCTGCTCGAAATGGAGAAAACAGGAAACAGCTTTTTAGGAGCTGTCGATATGGTTGGCTTAGTAATGGTGGCTGCAGGAATTAATCTTGCGAACATCGTTGCGCCAAGAGACAGAGGAGAGAGTGCTGTAGCTGCACCGGGCTTTTTAATCAATATGGGCTTTGGGACATTTGTAGAATCAGCGTATCCGTTCATGTTCTCCAATAAAATCGTCTTTGGCGGAGCACTTGTTTCAGCAGGAATTGGCGGAGGTCTTGTCGGCTTATTCAATGTAAGAGGAACAGCTTATGTTCCATCCTTTACAGCACCATTCCTTTCCAATAACATTGCAGGTTTTATTATCGCAATGGTTGTTCCCCTTGTCGTTGCTTTTCTGATTACACTAACTGCAAATAAGCTATCTTCCAAAAAGAGAACAGGAAAGAAACGGGAAGATGAAGTTGCAGTTTAATTGAAAGAAATCCCATTTTAAACAATGGGATTTTTTTTATTTAGGAAAACGAATATAATTAGTGTAGATATCTATTTTTAACTAGGCAATATGTTTATTGTATTGCCAGACTGGAGGCAAAAGATGTACAGCTTTAAAAATGATTATAGTGAAGGTGCCCATCCAAATATATTGCAAGCACTAATAGAAACAAATCTTGTACAAGAAGCTGGTTACGGAGAAGACAGCTTCACAATACAAGCGGTGAAAGTTTTAAAGGAAAAAATGGGCCATGCAGATGCAGATATTCATTTGCTCTCTGGCGGCACACAAACAAATTTGACAGCGATTTCTGCCTTTTTAAGACCACATGAAGCGGCAATTGCTGCAACTAGCGGTCATATTTTCGTTCATGAAACTGGAGCAATTGAGGCCACAGGGCATAAAGTTGTTGCCATTGATACAGAGGACGGCAAGCTGACACCAGCACATATTCAGCAAGTGTTGGACGAACATACTGATGAACATATGGTTAAACCAAAGCTTGTTTACATATCCAATTCAACAGAAATTGGCTCTATTTATTTAAAGAGTGAGCTAGAAGCGCTGAAAAGCTTCTGTGACAGCCATAATCTTTTGCTATTTTTAGATGGAGCCAGACTTGGTTCTGCATTATGTGCAGACGGCAACGATCTTCAATTAAGCGACCTGCCCCACTTAGTGGACGCATTCTATATCGGAGGCACGAAAAACGGTGCCTTGCTTGGTGAGGCGCTTGTGATTATTCGTGATTCCTTGAAAGAGGATTTTCGTTATCATATTAAGCAAAAAGGAGCACTGCTTGCTAAAGGCAGACTTTTAGGAATTCAGTTTTTAGAGTTATTCCGTGATAATCTCTTCTTTGAGCTTGCTGAACATGCTAACAACATGGCAAGTCTTTTACGAACAGGTCTGCATAAGGAGAATATTGATTTCCTTATTGATTCTCCAACCAATCAACTGTTTCCGATTCTGCACAATGATCAGATCAAAAAGCTGCAAGACAAGTATGCTTTCTTAGTGTGGGAAAAAACGGATGCAGATAAATCAGCAATCCGCTTAGTAACGTCTTGGGCGACGAAAGAAGAAGCTGTCATTCAGTTTTTGAAAGATATAAAAGGGTAATAACAAAGTAAGCATGAAGACTTTTTTCATGCTTATTTTTAGTTATATGTAAGGGTTTACAATTGGCAAAATCTGCTGGTATAATCAGATTACATTATTAGGTAAAGGAGGAAGCAAATTGAACAAATTCAAGGGAATTATTCCACCTGTGTCCACGATTTTTGACGAAGAAGGCAAGCTGAGTGAAGTGGAAATGGGACAGTTGATTGACAGGCTGATTGAAGCAGGTGTTGACGGCTTGTTGTTTCTGGGGACTGGCGGGGAATTCAGTCAGATGTCTAGGGAGGAAAGATTACAGACAGCTGAGTTTGCGGTGAGGCATGTAAAAAGGAGAGTGCCTGTGTTAATTGGCACTGGCAGCACCAATACAAGGGAAGCGGTAGAATTAAGTGTACATGCCCAAAAAATAGGGGCAGATGGCGTTATGGTCATCAATCCTTTTTACTGGAAGCTGACTGATGACAATCTATATGGCTACTTCAGCAAAATTGCCCAGTCTGTTGACATTCCTGTTCTCCTCTATAACTTTCCTAACCTTACCGGCCAGGATTTAAGCCCTGAGTTTGTGGCCCGCCTTGTCGACAATCATCCCAATATTTCTGGCATTAAAGAAACCGTTGATTCTATCGGGCATATCCGTGATATGATAATGCAAGTAAAGCGTAAACATCCTCACTTTTCTGTTTTATGCGGTTATGATGACCATCTCTTAAATACGCTTCAGCTTGGCGGAGATGGAACGATATCTGCAAGCGGCAACTTCGCACCGCAAATTTCCATCGGCATTTACCGTTCCTTTTTAAACGGCGACCTTGTTAAGGCCTCCATCCTTTATAAGCAGCTAGCTATACTTCCGCAGCTTTACAAGCTTGACAGCCCATTTGTAAATGTTATAAAGGAGGCAATAAAGCAATGCGGCCTCGACATTTCTACATATGTTCTGCCACCGTCAGCACCACTTAATGAAAAGAAGATTTCACAAGTTAAGGAGATTTTAGCAGAAGCGGGAGTTTTACCTGCGGCAAAATCATAAAATTCCGTAACAGATGAACAATTGGTTCATCTGTTTTTTGTTTCTGTGTATAAACAAAGTGATATCTTAAAAATGATGGTCCTATTGCCAGCTTTCTATCAATCAAGTCGCTTAATTTCAGACCTAATTTCCAGAATAAAGCCTTAATTAATATTGTCAGATGTATTCATTTATCAATTTATGTACTGCTGGAATATCAGCTGGAGCCCATTTTAATGATTCAAGATTCTCTCTCTTTAGCCAAATTAATTTAGAATGTTCCTTTGCATTTGGGCTGTCAGAAATAATAGTTGCCTTTATGCAAGTTAGGGTAATAATAAAGCTCTCATATTCATGCGTATTTTCGTGAAATAAATCGGTCGCTTTTATTTGGCAGCCAAGTTCCTCCATGATTTCTCTTTCTAATGCTTGAAATGCATTTTCACCAGCTTCTATTTTTCCTCCAGGAAACTCCCAGCTGTTCGGAAGAGACATAACAGGTGAACGAAGGGCACATAATATTTCGTTTCGTTCGTTTTCTATAATTGCTGCAACTACATGAACTACCTTTTTCAATATGAGTATCCTCCTGTAACTCGAATGGTACCATAATAGCATTTTTTTCGAGTAAGAGCATGCTTCATCTAAAAAGCATTTGGCAGTTAAAATGGCAGCATAAAGGCTGGTCCAAAATTAAAGGAACAGCATACTTTAATGAAGAGATGCCTTTACACTGTTTTTCCGCGATAGAAATCCTCAAAGAAGATATCTTCGACTAATAAGATTAAAAATAGACATAGCTCTCTCTGTAGAATAGAGGCGTAGACTGATTTATACAAAATAATCTGTTAGTGAGCTTATTCTTTAGAATCCCGATTAATAGAAATATAAAGTTATTCCAGTAAAATGGCTTGGGATTTGGAAAATAATAAACTTGGTGAATTTTTAAATAATCATTGAATCTTACTGGAGAATTTGTTAAATTAGAAGAAATCAAAAGGCTGTGTGTGACTGGCGAAACGCGGGATTAACCGTAGGGGAGCACATAGTGTCGATGCCGTTCGCCTGGGCAGAGGTAAGGGAATAAAGCTTTCTCTTTTTCCTTTGCCTCTTTCTCTTTATTGGAAGAGATTTTGGGCTGTTTTTGGTCAAATAGCAAAGAATTTTGCAAACTATTTTATGGGAAGAGGAGCAACTTACATGAGCACAACCCTTTTAGACAAAGTAAAAACAATCAAAACCTTGAATAATATCGCAGGCAGCGGATTGAACGTATTTAAGAAAGAGAATTTTATCATTGATAATGACAGTGAAAATCCTGATGCGATTGTAGCTCGCAGTTATAATATGCATTCTATGGAATTTGGGAACAAATTAAAGGCGATTGCTCGTGCAGGTGCAGGTGTTAACAATATTCCTGTTGAAAATTGCACAGAAAAAGGAATTGTCGTTTTCAATACACCTGGAGCAAATGCAAATGCAGTAAAGGAAATGGTTCTGACTTCCTTAATGGCTTCTTCTCGTAATCTGTTTGATGGTGTTGCTTGGGCGAAAAACCTGAAAGAAGAAGGCGACCAAATTCCAAAGCTTGTTGAAGCAGGTAAAAAGCAGTTTGTCGGTAAAGAAATTAAAGGAAAAACACTTGGTGTTATCGGTTTAGGAGCGATTGGAGCACTTGTTGCCAACGATGCTCTTGATTTGGATATGGATGTAATCGGCTTTGACCCATTCATCTCTGTTGATACAGCATGGAATCTTTCTCGAAATGTACAGCGTGCGATGACAATTGAGCAGCTGTTTACAGAAAGCGACTATATTACTGTTCATGTACCATTAACTAATGATACAAAAGGGATGTTTAACAAAGAAGCATTCAGCATCATGAAGGAAGGTGTTCAAATTCTGAACTTCTCCCGCGGAGAGCTGGTAAATGAAATCGATATGGCGGTTGCTCTTGAAAATGGCGAAGTCGGCAGATATATCACTGATTTTCCAAATGAAAATGTATTGAAAATGAAAAATACAATTCCTGTGCCTCATCTAGGTGCTTCAACACAGGAATCAGAAGAAAACTGTGCGATTATGGCTGCACGCCAAGTGAAGGATTACTTGGAAACAGGGAATATTAAGAATTCCGTTAACTTCCCAAATGTATATCTTCCTTATACAGGCAAGCAGAGAGTCGCAGCATTCCATAAAAACGTGCCGAATATGGTTGGACAAATCACGATGGCAATCTCTGGATACAGTTTGAATATCGCTGACATGGTTAACAGAAGCCGTGGTGAATATGCATACACGATGATTGATATTGACAATGAGGTGGCTGGCGATATCATCCCATCATTAGAAGCAAAAATCCGTGAAATTGAAGGAATTGTAACAACTCGTATAATTTAAGATGAAAGCTCTCACTTTGATGTGGGAGCTTTTTATTTATAATAAAAAAAATTAATAGGTTAAATAGTTTTAATTTTCTTATAATTATTTGACTAGAAAGATCTCAAAAAGTATAATGAAACCATTATTTTCTAAGATTTGTTTAATGTCAACGTGAATCATATTAGAGGAACAAGCAGGCCTTCTACATAAAATAGCAGGAAACGCCCACCCTAAAAAGGTTGGGAGGTGCAATGATGGGAAATGACAAAATGCCTGATTTTAACAGCCTTAATGATCGTCTTATTGGAGATGGCTTGAACCAAGCAGCTTTTTCAATGAAAACAAATCTAGATCCAAAAGACCCTTTAGAGGACAATCCGTATTTTGATAAAACGAAGGAATATAGCAAAGAAGAACTAGAGAAATTTAGAAAGTTTTTCGGCGGCCGATAAAAATGAACTCCTGTGCCAAGGCATGCAGCCTGCTGCCTTGGTATCTTAACTATATAAGCATAGGTGTAAATTTAAATTTCGGAATTTACTGAATAATAAAAGGGGGAGGAATAGATATGCTGGAGAACTGGAACGAACAATTGGAGGAAATGTATAACAAGATGGTGGAATGGAGACGGCATTTTCATCAGTATCCAGAGCTAACTAACCAAGAATACAAAACATCTAAACTGATTGCAGACATCTTGACTGATTTTGGTATTAAAATCCGAACAAATGTCGGTGGGATGGGAGTTCTTGGGTATATTTACGGAGCGAAACCTGGTAAGACAATTGCACTGCGGGCCGATTTCGATGCATTGCCGATACAGGATGAAAAGAACGTACCATATAAGTCGAAGGTTGATGGTGTCATGCATGCATGCGGCCATGACGGGCACACAGCTACCTTGCTGGCAGTTGGCAAGGTGCTGAATGAAAATCGAAAAAATCTTGCAGGAAACGTCATTCTTCTGTTTCAGCATGCAGAGGAAGGCGGAGGCGGTGCCGAAAAAATGATAGCAGACAATTGCCTTGAAGGAGTAGATGCAGTGTTTGGCAATCATTTATGGAGTCTTTATCCTACAGGGGAAATAGCATATACGAAGGGGTATACAACCGCTGCTGGCGATGGTTTCTCGATTAAGATTAAAGGCAAAGGCGGTCATGGATCATCTCCTCATGATACAGTTGATTCTATTGCGGTAGCAGGCCAGCTTATTAACCAGCTTCAATATATCGTCAGCCGCAAGGTGAATCCACAGAAAACAGCTGTACTAACAATTGGTTCCATTCATGCAGGGAATGCTGCAAACGTCATTGCTGATTCTGCCGTAATGAAGGGCACGGTGAGAACATACGAAAAGGAAGTACAACAGCTTGTAAAAGAAGCAATGGAAGAGGCGATTAAAGGCATCTGCATGAGTTCGAAAGCAGATTATGAATTCAACTATAAGTATGGAATGCCAAGTGTATATAATCATCCTGCTGAAACGGATATTTTTGCAAACACCGTTAAGACCTCCCTGCCTGAGTTAGTAATAAAAGAAGTACCTGCCCTCCTTGTAAGTGAGGATTTTGCATTATATCTAGAGAAGAAGCCGGGGATGATATTTTTTACAGGAGCAGGAAACGAGGAATTGCAAGCAATATATCCACATCACCATCCAAAGTTTGATTTTGATGAAAAAGCAATGCTTTATGCCGGAAAAGCAATGCTTGCTATCAGTCATTATTATTTAGCAGAAATACCGTCAGGATGTGCGGCAGTTACGGTAAAATAAGGATAACCTACCTTTTATCCATACAGGAGAAAAGGTTTTTTTTATTATAGGTTTATGGCAGACATATTGGGGCGATACAGGATATGATTAATCTTGATTAAACTGCTTTTATTAGGGAAAGGTAAAAAAAACGTATAAAGGAGCTGGCAGAAAATGCAAATCCCGATCGGTGTATCAAATAGACATATCCATTTAACAAAAGAAGATGTAGAAAAGCTGTTTGGAGAAAATTATGAGCTGACAAGTAAAAAAGAATTATCACAGCCTGGAGAGTTTGCCGCAGAAGAAACGGTGACTATCAAAACAGATAAGTCTGAAATTAACAGGGTGCGAATTCTTGGTCCAATCCGTACGCTGACACAAGTGGAAATTTCAAAAACAGATGCCCGCCAGCTGGGCATTAATCCACCTATCCGCCCTTCCGGCAAAATTGAAGGAACACCTGGCATTACGATTATTGGTCCTCATGGAGAAATCACAATAGATAAAGGGGTTATTATTGCAGAGCGGCATATTCATATGACACAACAGGATGCTGACAATTTTGGTGTAAGTGATGGACAATATGTTAGTGTAAAAACGGACGGGGAAAGGGAGCTTATTTTCAATAAAGTATTAATCAGAGTTAAGGATACTTATGCCTTGGACATGCATATTGATACAGATGAAGCAAATGCTGCAGGAATTCAGACAGGGGATAAAGGGGTATTAATAAAATAGGTAAAAAACACGGTCTTTAGGGACCGTGTTTTTTATTAGAAACGAAAAGGTTGACGAAAAAGCAATATGTCGCTATTATTTGTATTAATAATACGTTTTAATACGTATTTTAAAATGGACGGATAGGGGAGAGATAAAATTGAATATTAAGGAAATTATTAATGAAATACACACAAAAAAGGAAGAAGGAATGAAAGATATTTATTTAGTGGCCTGTGGAGGTTCTTTAGTCGACATGTATTTATCTGAATATTTCCTCAAAAGTGAAGCAAAAAGAACGAGAGTGTCCCTATACACGAGTAATGAGTTTGTGCATGCGGTGCCTAAAGCGCTGGGAAGTCATTCACTTGTTGTTGTCTGCTCCCATGGAGGCAATACGAAAGAGACTGTGGAAGCAGCAAAAACGGCAAAAGAAAAAGGTGCATCGACTATTACATTGACACATAATGAAACAGGTGCATTAGTCGAATATGGAGACTATAATATTCTTTATAAATGGGGAGAAGAAACAGACGTAAAAGACAACCCAATGGCAATTATTTTTGCCATTGCCGTCGAAGCTTTACACAGTATAGAAGGATATGATGCTTATCATAAAGTAATAAAAGGGTTAGAGCAAATCAATACAGTTATTGCAAAAGCACGCATACAAGTAGCAGAAAGAGCAAGAGCCTTTGCTAAAAAATATGAGCATGAGAATATATTCTATGTTTTGAGCAGCGGTGCTTCATACGGTCATGCCTACGGGTTTTCCATTTGTTCTTTAATGGAAATGCAATGGGTTCATGCTTCAGCCATACATACTGGGGAGTATTTTCACGGTCCATTTGAAGTAACAGATAAAGAAACACCATATATCTTACTTATGAATGAAGGCAGAACGAGAGCTTTAGATGAAAGGGCGCTTAGCTTCTTGAAGCAATATGGAGAAAAGCTAGAAGTGGTTGACTGCAAGGAATTAGGGATTAATACAATCGATGATGAGGTTGTCGAGTTTTTTAATCCGATTGTTTTCTACAGTATTTTAAGTGTGTACCGAGCAGAATTGGCAAAAATCAGACAGCATCCGTTAGAAACAAGAAGATATATGGGCAAGGTTGCGTACTAAAGTCGTTTTCTTCAGCTGTTTTTACACAATTGATTAAAAATTGAGCAGTATTGTATAATTGGCGTGGGTTTTATACAGGTGATGTGACGGGGGAGAGGATTGCGGTGAAAGTATTAGGGATTGGCGATAATGTTGTCGATAAATATACATATAAAAGAATAATGTATCCAGGAGGAAATGCTCTGAATTTCAGTGTTTATGCGAAAACGCTTGGCGCTGATGCTGCTTATTTAGGGATATTCGGCACAGATGATGAGGCACAGCATATTAGAAATGTACTGAAGGAATTAGCAATTGATACAAAACGCTGCCAGGAAGTCGAAGGAGAGAGCGGCTATGCATTAGTCGGACTAGAAAACGGTGATCGGGTGTTTTTGGAGAGCAATGATGGCGGAATAAGGAAGTATCATAAGCTCCAACTAAATAAGGAGGATATAAAATATATCCAATCCTTTGATTTGCTGCATACTAGCAAGTACAGCTATTTGGAAAAAGAGATGCCGAATATTAAAGCTGCGGGTGTACCAGTTTCCTTTGATTTTTCTGATGATTTCACAGAGGAATACTTGCTTGAAATTGGGCCATTTGTTGACTATAGCTTTCTTTCATGCAGCCACTTAACAGAAGAGGAAGCAAAGGCTGTCCTTAAGAAAATGGTATCACTTGGAAGCACACTTTCTATAGCAACAATGGGAGCAGAAGGAGCATTGCTATATGATGGAGTAAGCTTTTACAAGCAAATACCGAAACTAATCGAGGCTGTTGATACATTAGGAGCTGGAGATTCCTTCCTGACAGCATTTTTGCTGCACTACTTACAACAAGAACAAGATGGTTTGGAAACTGCACTTGCTAAAGCTGCCGAATTTGCGGCAGCATCTTGTCTTGTAGAAGGTGCTTTTGGTCATGGCAAAGCTTATTAAGTGGAAAAGATTTATTTATTTTTAAGTCTTTGTTATTCTTGGAGTAAATGAATAGAATAGGTGATAACTAATATGATTAAGCAAGAGAATCGTGTCCCTCTCTATATACAGCTGAAAGAAACGCTGCGCACAGCTATTACTGCCAATCGCCTTAAAGCTGGTGACAAGATTCCGACAGAGGTGGAGCTCAGTGATAAGTATAATATCAGCAGAGTTACTGTCCGCAAAGCGATTACCGAATTGGTGGAAGAAGGCTATCTTGTAAAAAAGCAAGGCAAAGGGACATTTGTTCAGACACAAAAGATTGAAAGAAAGATTCTTCATTTAAAGAGTTTTACCGCTTCTTGTGAAGCACATGGCCTGAAAGTAACAAGTAAGGTTATCAAAAAGGAACTGATTGATCCAGATGACAATGAAAAAGAACGGTTAATGCTAGACGATGATGACCAGCTGATTCATATTCAAAGGGTCAGATATGCAGACGATCGTCCGCTCATGCTCGAAAATAATTTCTATTCCTTTAAGCGGTATAAATTTTTGCTGGAAGAGAGTCTCGACGGCTCCCTTTATGAGCTGTTAGAAGAGAAATACGGTATTAACCTAAACAATGCAGGAGAAACTTCCTTGGAAATTGTCAGAGCATCTGACCAGGAAGCGCCGCTGCTTGATATTACAATTGGAGAACCGCTTTTCTATTTGGAAACAGTCGTTTCTGATACTGCTGTCCCTGTTTATTTAGGAAGACAGTATATTGTCGGCGAACGATATAAGTTTTCGTTTTAAAGCCAGCTTGCAACCTTCTTAGAGGAGGTTGCTTTTTTGTATTATGCTGCTAAACGGTTGCCCACGCTCGAGGTCATAAGCCAAGCTGTCCAAGAAGGTGGAAGAGCGCCACCTTCTAAGGCCATCTCGTCTTATGCAAGTCGCCGATAAGCAGGCGCCCTGCACTTTTCTGTAAATTCTAATAATATATTGACTATGCTGGTGGAAAGTAGTATAAATAAGTAAAACGTCATGAAACGTATTAAATAATACATATGATTGTTGAGATGGAGGGGTTCTTTTTGAAGAGGAGATTTGTGGGGATGGTTATGCTGGTTGTTTGTATGCTTGGTTTAGCTGCATGCGGGAAGAGTGCGGCTGGTGGAGAGGAAGGTAGTAAGCAATTGGTGATGGGAACTTCAGCTGATTATGCTCCGTTTGAGTATATTGATACGGCAACGAGTGAGGAGATTATTGGGTTTGATGTGGATCTTGCGAAAGCGCTTGGTGAGAAGCTTGGCTATGAAATAGTCATTCAGGACATGGATTTCAGTGGTTTGATTACATCACTGCAATCAGGTAAGGTTGATTTTGTTATGGCTGGTATGGAAGCGACTACTGAGCGCAGCAAGAATGTGGATTTTACTAATCCTTATTTTCGAAGTGATATTTCTATGGTTGTAGCCAGTGATGGAGCTGTTCAGACTTTTGAAGACATTAAAGGGAAAGTAGTGGGAGTACAAGTTGGTTCCATACAAGCGGAAAAGGCAAAAGAACTGCAAAAAGAAGTTGATTTCACTGTGGAGACAAGGGATAGAGTGCCTGACTTAGTGGAAGAGATTAAAAGCGGCCGTTTTGAAGGAGTTTTAATGGAAGATGTTGTTTCCAAAGGATATATAAAAAACAATGATAATCTGAAAGTTATCTCTGTCCCAAATAATGAAACTGGCGGCGCTTCTATTGCCTTTCCAAAGGACAGTGAGCTGACAGAGAAATTTAATACAGAATTGGCAGAGATGAAAGAAAATGGTGAAATGGATCAACTCGTTTCTAAATGGTTTGGCGGCGTTAAATCAGTAGATTAACAAGTAGCAATATATTATAGAAGAAACTAGGGGAAAAGAGGATGCAGATTAGTCTGCATTCTCTTTATTTTTATAGGCGAGAATGGAGGAATTTAGTAAAACATATATTCATTGTAAAAAATAAAAAAATGTGTTAGATTTTCTTACTTTTTTATACAATTCTGAATAATTATATTATATAATCAACTTAAATAAACAACATTGTCCAAACAAACGAAGTAATTGAACACTTTTGTTCAAAAAGATGAATTTTCCACATTCAATATGAATAAAATGGAGCAAGAGGCTTGAGTACAAGGAGGATTGACGTAAAATGGAAGCGCTTATGCGGAATATGTTTCAGTCATTAGCAAAAAATCAGCCAGCCAACAGACTTGCGAAAAAATATGGGCTTCGTTTAGGTGCAGCAAGGTTTGTTGCAGGAGAATCAATCGGAATGGCAATTGATGCGGTAAAAAGATTAAACAAACAAGGTAAGGTCGTAACTCTCGACCATTTAGGTGAATTTATCTCAACAGAGGCAGAGGCAGTAGAATCTGCTGCGATGTGTATTCAAACATTGGACGCCATTGCTGAAGCGAAGGCAGAATCAAATCTTTCTCTGAAGATGACTTCCCTCGGATTAGATATCAGCAGGGAGTTATGTATGAAAAATATGCGTAACATTCTCGACCGGGCGAAGTCGTACGGAAATTTCGTGAGAATTGATATGGAGGATTATGGTCATTGTCAGGAATCAATCGACATTTACAAGGAGCTTCGTCAGGAATATGACAATGTCGGAATTGTACTTCAGGCCTATCTATACAGGACAGAAGGAGATATTGCTGATCTGCATGATCTGTCTGCTAATCTTCGGCTAGTGAAGGGAGCGTATAAAGAGTCACCGAATGTCGCTTTTCCGGAGAAAAAGGATGTTGATAACAACTTCAAAAAAATTATTGAACAGCATTTGCTTAACGGCAACTATGCAGCTGTAGCGACACATGATGAGGCGATGGTCGAGTATACGAAATCCATTGTAAAACAGCATGGTATTCCAAATGACCAATTCGAGTTTCAAATGCTGTACGGCATTTGTGAAGAGCTGCAAGACAGACTTGTGAAGGAAGGCTACAAGGTTCGGATTTATGTTCCTTACGGTATCGATTGGTTCGGTTATTTTATGAGGAGGCTTGCAGAAAGGCCGGCTAATGTTTGGTTTATCGTCAAGAATTTCTTTAAGTAAGCTTAAAGTTTAATAGTTTTATCCAAAATATACAAAAAAGGAGACTGAATTATTATGACGACAACTGCACCTTACACAACTTTCAAAAACGAGGCATTAACTGATTTTACAGCAGAGGAAAATAAAACGGCAATGTATGCAGCAATAGCTAGGGTCAAAGAGGGGCTTGGGAAGAAGTATCCAATTGTGATCGGCTCGAAAAAACTTTTTGTTGAGGAAGAAACAGTCTCAGTGAATCCAGGAAATGTGGACGAAGTAGTTGGCACTGTAAGCAAGGGATCTACTAAGCTGGCAGAAAAAGCTATGCAAACAGCATTAACAGCATTTGAAACGTGGAAAAAGGTAGCTCCGGCTGAACGTGCAGCCTACTTGTTCAAGGCTGCTGCATTGATGAGAGAGCGTAAGCATGAATTTTCCGCCTACCTTGTTTTGGAGTCAGGGAAAAACTGGGTAGAAGCAGATGCTGATACGGCAGAAGCTATTGATTTTCTGGAGTTTTATGGAAGAGAAATGATTCGTTTGAGCGAGACGAGTATTCATCAGCCGCTTACGCAGATTGCTGGTGAAGAAAATAAGATTACGTATATTCCGCTAGGTGTCGGCATTGTTATTTCACCGTTTAATTTTCCATTGGCAATTATGGCTGGAACGACTGTTGCTGCTATCGTCTCAGGCAACACGGTTATTTTGAAGCCGGCTGATGCTACACCGGTTATTGCTGCTAAGTTTGTCGAGTTGATGGAAGAGGTAGGCTTGCCTTCTGGAGTATTAAATTATTTGCCTGGTGATGGTATTGAAGTTGGTGAGTATTTAGTTGAGCATCCGAAAACACGCTTTATCTCGTTTACAGGTTCAAGAGCAGTTGGCTGCAGAATTTATGAAAAAGCTTCAAAAGTTCAAGATGGTCAGCTTTGGTTAAAACGTGTGATTGCTGAAATGGGTGGAAAAGATGGTGTGGTTGTTGATGAAACAGCTGATTTAGATGCTGCTGCAGCGGCAATTGTTGCTTCTGCTTACGGATATCAAGGCCAAAAATGTTCTGCAGGCTCCCGTGCAGTTATCGTAGAGTCTGTCTATGACGAAGTGGTCAGCAAGGTAGTACAATTGACAAAAAATCTTTCAATCGGCTTGCCGGCAGAGAATCATCCGGTAGGACCTGTTATCGATCAAAAATCATTTGACAAAATAATGGGCTATATTGAAATTGGCAAACAGGAAGGAAAATTGCTTGCTGGAGGAAAGAGAGCGGATGGAAACGGGTTCTATGTGGAACCGACAATCTTTTCAGATGTTGATCCACAGGCACGTATCATGCAGGAGGAGATATTTGGACCTGTGCTTGCGATTGCAAAAGCTTCCGATTGGCAGGAAGCGATTGACATTTATAACAATACGGAATACGGACTGACAGGTGCATTTCATTCGCAAGATGACAGCAGAATAGATTATGCCCTTGAAAATATGCATTGTGGAAATCTTTATATAAATAAAAAATGTACAGGTGCACTTGTAGGTGCCCATCCATTCGGCGGATTCAATATGTCTGGGACTGATTCAAAAGCTGGCGGCTATGATTATTTGCTATTATTTACGCAAGCGAAGTTGACATCTAGAAAAAAATAATATAAAAATAATAGACTAGGAGATGTACTTTTTCATTGTGCATCTCCTGTTTAAGCGAAAAACATATAAAAATACATATTCGCTTAAATATTTATTGATTTTTGCTTATAAAAGAATGAATATTCGAAAATTTGGCAAAGGATCAAAATGGGGATAAAAGGACTTCTTAGATTAGAGAATGGAGGATGGGGACTTGAATACACAAATTTTAATTTCGATTGCTATTTATATGGCTGGAATGCTTGTTATTGGCTACTTCGCCTATAAACGTACATCCAATCTAGAAGATTATATGATTGGCGGAAGGTCGCTTGGTCCTGCTGTTACAGCATTGAGTGCAGGAGCAGCTGACATGAGCGGCTGGCTGCTTATGGGGCTTCCGGGAGCAATGTACACCCAAGGGATAAGTGCCTCATGGATTGCAATCGGCTTGACGATAGGAGCTTATTTAAACTGGCTATATGTAGCTCCGCGCCTTCGGGCATACACAGAAGTGGCCAATAACTCTATGACTATTCCAGCATTTTTGGAAAATAGATTTAAAGATAAGTCCAATATATTGCGTCTGACATCAGGGTTAGTCATCATTATCTTTTTTACGTTTTATGTTTCATCAGGAATGGTGTCAGGCGGGGTTTTATTTGAAACTACATTCGGCTTGCATTATCAAACAGGACTTTGGATTGTAGCTGCAGTCGTCATTGCCTACACATTGTTTGGCGGATTTTTGGCAGTAAGCTGGACAGATTTTGTGCAAGGCTTGATTATGGTTGTTGCATTAATACTTGTACCAATCGTGACCATTATGGAGGTTGGAGGTCTAGGATCCGGCTTTGACACAATAAAAGAAATTGATCCAAAGCTGTTTGATATTTTCAAAGGGACGACTGTTCTGGGCATTATATCGTTGGTTGCTTGGGGACTTGGTTATTTTGGTCAGCCGCATATTATCGTACGGTTCATGGCGATTTCTTCGGTGAAAGAAATTAAAAAGGCAAGACGTATTGGAATGGGCTGGATGATCTTTTCTGTCGGCGGCGCCATGTTTACAGGTTTTTTAGGTCTTGCCTATTTCTCTCAGCAAGGATTAGAAATAAAGGATGCGGAAACAATTTTTATTAAATTGAGTGAAATACTGTTTCATCCACTCATTACCGGCTTCCTCCTTGCTGCAATACTGGCAGCTGTTATGAGTACGATTTCTTCACAGCTGCTCGTAACAGCAAGCTCCCTGACAGAAGATGTTTACAAAACATTCTTCAGACGCAAGGCAAGTGAAAAGGAGCTGTTGTTAATCAGCAGACTTGCCGTGCTTATAGTATCTATTGTTTCTGTACTTCTTGCTTTTAATAAAAACGGGACGATTCTCTCCCTTGTAGGATATGCGTGGGCAGGCTTTGGTGCATCCTTTGGCCCGGTCATTCTGCTGAGTCTTTCCTGGAGAAGAATGAACAGATGGGGAGCCCTCGCTGGAATTATCGGCGGAGCGGTGACAGTTATCATCTGGGCAAGCATAGACGTTCTGAAAGAGAATCTTTATGAAATAATCCCAGGGTTTATTGTCGGTCTGCTAAGCATCTGGATTGTCAGCCTGCTTACAGAAGCACCGAACGCTAAACAAGTGGAGAATTTCAACGAATATAAGCAATCTGTATAACAGTCCGTGACTAAAGAAAAAGCTGATTTTGTAAACACACAACAATCAGCTTTTTCTTTTCTATGTATTTTCTTTATATCTAGCAGTAGAAAGTTAAGCCTTTGGTATGGTAAAGTTAGTAAAAAAGCTTGAAAGGGTAATAGTATGTTCGAACATGCACAAATACAGCTTGACCGCTCTTTTGCGGTTGCAGATAAACAGACGCCGATAGCTGAGATAAAATCGAAACTTCTTGAGTATAATTTTGTCGTTGTGACAGGCGGAACATACTTTATAATCGGCAATTATGAGTACGAAATAATCGCGTTGGCTCCACCGACTGCTCCAATAGGTGAGTGGCTCAAGCGGCTTGAATGGATTCCGTCCTTCGCAGCATTTGCAGAAAGGCTCCCGTATAAAGCTGATTGGCGCCGTCCTGCACTGTGGCTGGAGGATGGGATTCCCGCTGGGATTATAACGGAGAGTACTTGGGTAAATATGCTTGAAGCAGAGCGCCGGCAAACTACTGCTTATTTTCATACATTGGCTGAAACGATCAACGATTCGGTAACTGCTGTTGATGAGGAAGGAATTGTTGTTGGCTGGAATACAACAGCAGAGGAAACCTATAAAATAAAAAAAGAGCATATTATCGGAGCAAAACTCGCTAGTCATTTTAGTGATGAATCACTTGTACTAAAGCGCATTCTAAACGAAGGCTATCCAGTGAGAGGGCAGTATCACAGACCTAATGCGGATACTCATGTGCTGATAAATGCAACACCAGTCATTTTGGATAATAAGATTATAGGCGGGATTGCCTCAGAGCATGATATTACAAAAATGATCAGGCTTAACGAAGAGCTGGACTCTGCGTCGACATTGCTTGTTCAGAAAATAAATCCGTTTTTATCCTTCGACAGCGGAAGTCCGAAGTTTCAGGAATCGCTGAAAGTAGCGCAAAAAATGGCTCATGCAGACATCCCTGTTTTAATTACCGGCGAGGCCGGCTCAGGCAAAGAAATGCTTGCCCAAGCGATTCATTACGGCGGTTCAAAGGCTACTGGTCCATTTGTTAATATCAATTGTTCCGTTATTCCGCCAGGGCTGTTAGAAATTGAGCTTTTTGGCATTGAAAAAGCATCGTTTACCGATGAAAAGCAAAATGTTATCACAGGAAAAATCGAACAGGCTGCAAATGGCACTATCTTTATTGAAAATATTGACAAGATGCCGTTGACCCTGCAAGAAAAACTGCTCCTGTACTTAGTGGAGAATGCCTTTTACCGAGTGGGAGGGCAGGAAGTGATTTCCTCTTCCACAAGAATAATCGCCTCAGCGTCAAGGTCTGTGGAAAGTCTTCTCAAAGATGGAGAACTGAATGAGAAGTTATTTTATAAACTGTCAGTCATTCATATTTATATTCCCCCGTTAAGAACGAGACGTGAGGATATTGCAGCACTTGTTGAAAGATTTTTAGAGGAATTCAGTGTCAAATATACTAAGCCTGTTCCTGTTGTTGATGACGAAGCAATGGCTTTGTTTGTAAACTATGAATGGCCAGGAAATGTGCGGGAACTGCGAAATACAATTGAACGAATTATCATTTTGCATGATGCGAATAGAATTACGCTAGCTCACTTGCCAGATAATCTTATCGAGAACAACGAAGTGGATAATTCCTTCCTATCTTCTCATGCAAAGATGGATGAAGCGCAAGAAATAGAAGAAGCACTCAAGAAAACATATGGCAACAAAAGTGCAGCGGCAAATCTGTTAGGAATTTCCCGGGGAACGCTTTATAATAAAATAAAAGAATACGGATTAAGCTGATAAAAAACACGAAGCAAAGAAGAACAAATAGTCCTTCTTTGCTCCGTGTTTTTTTATGTCTCTAGCTGGAAGAAACGCCGCAGCAAATACGCAAGCCATTTTCCGTTATGGATATGGCGAATGTTTTCAATAAGCCCATTAATAACAGCAGGGCTCATTGTCTGGTTGTTAGCCTGCTCGATCAACAAATGAAGAGACTCCTTCACATATTCCCCGTTACAAGCTTCAGTATTCGAGTTTAGAAGCTTAACGATTGTTTCCTTATCTAATGAAGCGTCTTGCGGTAACTCTATCAGATAAGATAATTCCTCCGTTATAAAAGGTATTGTTTCATGAATGGCAAGCAGGTTTGTTTTCTCTGCTAAAGATTTTGACAAAAGGCAGACATCTAAAGGGAGCTTTGTAAATACAAATAGTTCAGAGTAAGTTTTTAAAAAGCCTTTGATGCAATACAGCAAATCATATTTCACCTGGTCAGCAGATTTTCCGAAAACTTTTTCTATCAAGAGCAGAATCGTGCTGTTTATCAGCTTATCATAGTGATGTAATTTCTTAATAAGATCTGGGCTGACAGAAAAATTATGCTCGTTCATAAATATCTTTCCACGATCAGAATCTTTTTTAAAAGTGGAAAAAACCGAGTGATAAAAGTTATACAGGAAATTGTCATCTACAGGCGTATGTTTGACTTGGTAGTCAAGATTAGAAACTAACTGCTTCATGGCGTCGTCAATCAGTTCGAGAATCAACTCATCCTTTGATTTAAATGATAGATAGAATGCCCCTTTGGAAATCCCGCAGCTTTCTGTTATTTGCTGAACGGAGGTTGTGGCGATTCCTTGCTTGGCGAACAATTCTAATGCAGTGTCCATAATTAATTGTTTTTTAACCATACTCTATTTTAGCTCCTAGCTATAAATGATTTGACAAATGACTGGCTAGTCAGTATTATATGTAATTAGTTCGACAAAGTCAATAAAGGGTAGGTGCAAAAGTGAAAGGGATAGTTAATTTCGTACTGAAGAATAAACTGGCGGTTTGGTTATTGACCATTATTATCACAGCTTCAGGTATTTATTCTGGTACACAAATGAAAACGGAGACGATTCCGGATATTTCGATACCGTACTTAATGGTAACGGGTGTATATCCAGGAGCAACTCCTGAACAAGTAATGAATGATGTATCGATGCCGATTGAACAAGCAGTGGAAGGACTAGAGGATGTTAAGGCCGTCTATTCTAATTCCAGCTCAAGTGTGTCAAGCATACAAGTAGAATATGAGTATGGCATTGACATGGATGAGAAAAAGAGACAGCTTGAATCTGCATTAGATAATGTAACACTTCCAGAAGATGTGGATGCACCGACTGTGTCTGCAATCAGCATGAATATGATGCCGGTTGTTGCATTGTCCATAAGCAGCACAGAAGAGGATATTGTTGATTTGACATCAACAGTGGAGGATGTAATCCTTCCTGATATTGAAAAGCTTGATGGTGTTGCTTCAGCAACTATTTCCGGCCAGCATGTAGAAGAAGTTGACTTCGCCTATAATAAAGAGAAATTGGCTGAGCTGAACCTGACAGAAGATGACGTAAAACAAGTTATTCAAGCAAGCGATATGGCTACATCTTTAGGTCTTTATGAATTTGAAGAAGGTGAAGAGGCTGTATCTGTTGACGGGAAGCTTACATCAATAGATGAATTGAAAGATATGATGATTCCGGTAACACCGACTGCTGAGAACCCTTCACCATTTGTGAAGCTTAGCGATATTGCTACAATTGAGGCTGTCGGCAAGGAAGAATCAATTTCCCGTACAAATGGGGAAAACGCGATTGCTATCCAAATCGTAAAAGGCCAGCAAGCTAATACAGTTGATGTAGTAAACGCTGTTAAGGATCTTGCTGAAGATGAAAAAGATAAAATTGACGGTTTAGTCATTGACGTAACACTTGACCAAGGACAGCCAATTGAAGATTCTGTCCATACTATGATTGAAAAAGCAGTATTCGGCGGATTGATCGCAGTTCTAATCATCCTGCTGTTCTTGCGTGACATTAAATCTACCATTATATCGATTGTTTCCATTCCGGTATCCATTTTCATGGCATTTTTGCTTCTGCATTGGATGGATATCACACTGAACATTATGACGCTAGGAGCCATTACAGTAGCTATTGGTCGTGTAATTGATGACTCCATTGTTGTAGTTGAAAATATTTACAGACGTTTGCATTCTAAAGAAGAGAAGCTTACAGGGCGTGCGTTAGTGCGTGAAGCAACAATTGAGATGTTCAAGCCGATTCTTTCGTCTACATTAGTAACTGTTGCCGTGTTCGCGCCACTTATTTTCGTGGGCGGTATGGTTGGTGAACTGTTTGTGCCGTTTGCATTGACGATGACATTCGCTCTTGGTGCATCATTGATTGTTGCCGTTACAATCGTACCAGCTCTTTCACACTTCTTATTTAAAAAGAAATTATACAGTGAGAAGACAGAAAGCGGACATAAAGAAGTTGGAAAGCTCGCTTTATGGTATAAAGGATTATTAGAAAAAGCATTAAACCATAAAATCATTACGTCTGCCATTGCAGTAATACTTCTTGCGGGAAGCTTGGCACTTACGCCATTGATCGGATTCAGCTTCATGGGCAGCGAAGAAGAAAAAGTCATGTACTTGACGTATACACCAGAAGCTGGTGAAACAGAGAAGCAAACAGCAGATAACATTCAAGTTGTTGAAGATGAAATGCTGAAGCGTGATGATATTGATACAGTTCAAACATCTATTACCGACAGCAGCAATGCAGACATGACCGCTGCGATGATGGGCGGCGGCGCTGGCGGCGGACTTATGTACCTGATCTTTGATCCAGACATGAAAAACTTCTCTGAAGTAAAAGAAGATATTGAAACATATATTGCTGATATTGGCCAGACAGGAGAATGGAAGAGCCAAAACTTCACTTCTATGTCAGGATCTACAAATGAAATCAGCTATACGTTCTATAGTGAGGATTTAACTAAGCTTAATGAGTCAGTAAAAGAAGCTGAAGATATTATGAAGGATAATGACGGTCTTAAAGATGTATCTTCAAGTGCAGAAGCAGCATATGTAGAACATACATTAAAGGTTGATCAGGAAAACCTTCTGCAGTACGGATTGACTACAGGTCAAATCGTTATGGCATTAAGCAATCAAGGTTCAGATGAAGTTCTGACAACTGTTGAGAAAGACGGAAAAGAGCTTGATGTTATTGTAAAACAAGAAGAGAAAGCTACTCCGAAATCACTTGATGAATTGTTGGATACAGAGATAGCAACAGCAACTGGAACGACAATGAAGCTTGAAGATCTTGTGGAAATTGAAGAAGGAACAACACTCAATACACTTGATCGAAGCAAGGGTGAGTATTATGCGACAGTTACTGGAACTATTACAACAGATGATATTTCTAAAGTGACAGCTGAAGTAGATGAAAAAATCAATGATATTGACTTGCCTAGCGGCGTAACGATGGGCGTAGCTGGTGTGTCTGCTGACATGACAGAAACGTTCACACAGCTTGGAGTTGCGATGATTGCTGCAATTGCGATTGTATACTTCATCCTTGTTGTTACCTTCGGTGAAGGTGCTGCACCATTCTCCATTCTATTCTCGTTGCCATTCGCAGTGATTGGCTCGTTCGTAGGATTGTTAATTGCAGGTGAAACAATCTCCGTTTCCGTAATGATGGGTATGCTCATGTTGATAGGTATAGTTGTAACAAACGCGATCGTATTAGTAGACCGAATCATCCATATGGAAAGAGAAGGTATGAACTTGCGTGATGCGATTCTGGAGGCAGGCGCAACCCGACTTCGTCCTATCCTGATGACGGCAATTGCCACAATCGGTGCATTGATTCCACTTGCAATCGGTAACGGCGGAAGCGGAATTATCTCTAAAGGCCTTGGAATTACCGTAATAGGCGGTTTAACAAGTTCGACATTGTTAACACTTCTTATCGTTCCAATCGTCTACGAAATTCTGTCTAAAATGTTTAAGAAAAACCGCAAACAAGTCGAAGAAAATTAATCGACAGAGGGCAGCCGTGATTGGCTGCCCTTTCTTTATTTAATAGGATGAAAATAGGTGCGGAGTGGTGAGTGTCATACGGGATTTGTAGATAAGTCCGAGGGCTCACACGAGATAGGGCGGAGTATTTTGGCACTAGCTGTGTGAAGGTGAAACCATGCAGCGGAATTCAACAGTCTATTCTAAGCTAGACGCTCTTTTTTTTGTTAAAATTCGTGCTATTAAGACAAAAAGCAACAACAGAAAGGAAATCAATGGTACTTATCCTTTTCGTTATGAAAAAATAGAGTAAACAGCTAAAATAACTCTTGATTTTAATAATTTAATTAATTAAGTTGTTTCGAAAACCACAAAATTAACAAAAGTATAAATAATTAAACCTTAGTTTACGGAGTATAAAATATTAGTTAACGTTTTTGTTAATTAAGATATAAAAATATATTGTTAAATTTATATAAAAGTTATTGACAGCGTTTTCAGCTTATTGTATAAATAACATGTAAGGTATTTTCTTATAAAAAGGAGGCTCTGATCAAAGTTTAATAGAGCAATTAATTTATCGATTACGTTTTTATATAGTTAATATCAAATACATAAGCAGAAAGAGAAAGGCAATATAGTGATGTGCTAAGAATGATGATTCTCAAGCATTCTCCTTAAAACAGCACAAAACATTTACTGTGCCTTATCGGTACTGTTTGAAAAGTTGCACGTTTATTGCTATATGAACAAATCGATAAAATGCGGCATAAAACTTGTTTTGGTTATAGGGAGAATACAATATATATTTTTCCTGCTGTTTTCTTATCTGTTGCACCAAATGGTTAAGAGGGAGTGGGTTGACGAAAGTGTCAGGATAATCCACTGGATCTTCTGGATTTTAATTTTTACTAAGAGTATATACATGGCAGTACAAAAAATAATTGGGGGAGTACTGATTATGAAGAAACTGAATTTAATGCTGGCTATTTTGTTGGTTGCAAGTATGTTTCTAGGTGCATGTTCAAGCAAAAGCAGCGGAAATAGTGATGAAAAAGAAATTACTTTTATGTTTAGAGGCGGCGAAGATGAAAAAGCGGCTTATACTGCAGCCATCAAAAAATTTGAAGAGCAGCATGAAGGTGTTAAAGTAAAAATCATCAATACAGATGCTGACCAATACTCTACTAAACTATCTGCAGCTGTATCTGGCGGCAATGTGCCTGATGTGTTCTATCTTGATTCAGGAAGCATTGCAAACTATGTAGATAATGGAATTATCAGAGACATTACCGAGGATGTAGAAAAAGCAGATTTCGATTTGAACAGCTTATGGCAGTTTGGAGTAGACATTTACCGCTATGATGGAGATACAGCAGGTAAAGGAGCACTTTACGGATTACCGAAGGATGTTGGACCTTTTGCTTTAGGATATAACAAAGATATGTTCGAAAAAGCAGGCATTCCAATTCCAGACAAAGATAAAGCGTATACATGGGATGAATTCCTGAAAGTCAGCCAGGAATTGACACAAGATACAGATGGTGACGGAGAAGTAGATCAATGGGCGAGCGGATTTAACGCAACATGGTCATTACAGTCATTTGCATACAGCAATGGCGCTTCTTTCCTAAATGAAGCAGGAGATAAAGTAACAGTGGATACTCCTGAATTTGCAAAATCTCTGCAATTCTTCTCAGATTTGTCAAACAAATATAATACAACGCCAAATTCATCTCAAGCAGAAACATTGGATACTTACCAAAGATGGATGAATGGCGAGCTAGCTTTCTTCCCAGTAGGTCCTTGGGATATGAGCACATACGCTAAGCTTGACTTTGAATATGACTTAATGCCATGGCCGTCAGGTGATGCTGGCAAGTCTGTTGCTTATGTTGGTTCATTAGGACTTGTAGTTTCTGAGATGACTCAATATCCGGAATTGGCTACAGAGTTAGCTATCTACTTATCAGCTGATGAAGAAGCACAGCAAACATTGCTTGATGCACAAGTTCAAATTCCAAACCTTGTCGATATGGCGGAAGAATGGGCTGCTGATACAGAGTCAGTTCCAAACAACAAACAAGAGTTCCTTGATATTGTCCAAGATTATGGTGTGCCTTATCCAACATTTGCGACATACAATTCCCAATGGTTAGATGAGTTCTGGACAAATATTACACCAGTTGTTCAAGGCAAAAAGACGGCAGAAGAATACTTGAAAGAAATTCAGCCGAAAATGCAAAAGCTTCTAGATGAAGCAAACGAACAAGCGAAAATGTCAAAATAATAGATTAATAGGCATCTGTGGCAAGTCGCAGATGCCTATTGCTAAAAGGGGTGAAAAGCATGTCTGGCATTAATCCGGTTGTCGGTACTAAAGATGTAAAGCCGACAAAACCAAAAAAGCAAAAATCCAGCGCACTATATAAGCAGGAACATCGAGTTGCCTTTTTATTCGTACTCGCTCCTGTTATAGGTTTCCTATTATTCTCTGTATATCCGTTTGCCTACTCCATATACGCTTCTTTTACCGATTGGAATGGGTTAAACCGCATGAATTTCGTCGGCTTAGATAACTTTGTTAAACTGTTCCAAGATCCGTACTTTTACCAAACGCTCTATAATACGGTCTTTTATATGATTGGTATTCCAATTGGCCTTGGTTTGGCATTGCTGTTGGCTATTGCGTTAAACAGGGGCTTGCGCGGCACTACATTTTTCAGAACGGTTTACTACATACCAGTTATATCTTCCCTTGCAGCCATTTCCATCATGTGGGCATGGGCATATAATGGGGATTTCGGTTTAGTTAACCAAGTGTTGGAGATTTTCGGAATTCAAGGGCCGAACTGGCTTGAGAATAAGTCAACAGTTAAGCCGGCCATTATTTTAATGGCAGTATGGAAAGGTTTAGGATATTCTATGCTGTTGTATTTGGCTGCTATTCAAAGTGTTTCTAAGTCATTTTATGAAGCAGCAGACTTGGATGGAGCTAACTCATTCCAGAAGTTCTTGAACATAACCTGGCCGATGGTTAAGCCAGTTACATTCTTCTTAGTTATCACAAACATTATCGGCGGTTTCCAAATCTTCACGGAAATCAATATTATGACACCGACTGGCGGCCCTGAATACAGTGCTGCATCCATCGTTTGGTATGTATGGCAAAAAGCCTTTAAGTATTATCAAATGGGTTACGGTTCTGCCATGTCATTGATCTTGTTTATCTTCATTTTCATCGTGACAGTCATTCAATTCTACTTAAATAGAAAATCAGATTATAGCTTGGACTAGGAGGTGTGTTAGTGAATGAAAAAGCAAAAGAGAATTACAGACATAATCGTTTATGTAATCCTGTCGCTTGGTTCAATCTTGATGATTGGTCCTCTGCTTTGGATGATTTCTACTTCGTTAAAGGATAAAACAGGTGTATTTGCCTTACCGCCGCAATGGATACCAGATCCGTTCCAGTTTGATGCCTACACGAAGCTGTTTCAGCTGGACACTTTAGGATATGGGATAAAAAATACCATTATTGTTTCATTGTCTGTAACAATAGTTGGAACCATTACATCAAGTATGGCTGCGTTTGCCTTTGCAAAGCTGAGAATGCCATTTAAGGATTGGATATTTCTAATTTTGTTGGCATCTATCATGATTCCATATCCAATTATCATGATTCCACAGTTCGTTATGTTCTCAAAAATCGGTTGGGTTGATACACTCCTTCCGCTTATCGTGCCAGGATTGTTCGGTAATATCACGATGATTTTCTTCCTGCGGCAATATTTGGCCAATGTGCCATACTCGCTTATTGAAGCCGCGAAGGTGGATGGAGCCGGATACTTGCAAATATTCTTTAAGCTGATATTCCCGGTCATTCGCCCTGCGGTCGCAGCACAGTTTATTCTTTGGTTTATGGGTGTTTGGAATGACTATTTGGCGCCATTAATTTATTTGAACAGCCCAGAGAAGCAGACATTACAGGTTGTTATCGCGAATTTAAAAGCAACCTATGCGATACAGACAGATTATCCGTTAATCATGGCTGGCTCCGTTGTTTCCTTGCTGCCTGTGCTTATTGTATTCCTGATATTCCAAAAGCAAATTATCGAGTCAGTTGCTTTATCTGGTGTAAAAGGATAAAGGTTAAGGAGGCTTATTAGTTGAAGGAGAATACAAAAAGATGGTTGGAGACTATTCAACCCTATCAATGGGGTACACTTGGGGCACATGACCCTACAATCGTAAAGGAAGATGGCATTTACTATATGTTTGCAACAGACACCTTTTTTGAGGAAAAGCCTACACAAGGGGTGCCGATTAGGAAATCTAATGATCTTGTCCACTGGGAGTTTGCAGGTACTGCATTGGCAGGAATTCCGACAGAGGCGAATGCTTGGTCGAATGCCCGCGGCCTGTGGGCGCCGGAGGTTATTCGTTATAAAGACAAATATTATATGTATTATTCTGCTTCAACATTTGGCAGCACAGTGTCATGCATTGGTCTTGCAACTGCTGAGCATCTTTTGGGGCCATGGAGCGATCAAGGAATTGTTATTAAAACAAATCCAGACTTAGCCAAACATAATGCGATTGACGCTAATATTGTTGTAGATAAGGATGGAAGGTACTGGATGTGTTATGGCTCTTTCTTTGGCGGCATTTATATGACCGAGCTTAATATGGAGACAGGACGTCTAAAAAATGAACAAGATTATGGCACGCTGCTCGCAAAGCGTCCTAAATCTGTTGATACAGCAATTGAAGGTGCCTTCATCTATTATCATGAAGAATTGGATTATTATTACTTGTTTACTTCCTATGATAGTTTGAATGACAGCTATAATGTGAGGGTGGCAAGGTCAAGGGAAATAACAGGACCTTATTTAGATATAAATGGGAACAGTATGTTAGAAACAGAAACCCGGCCGGACTCTATTGGTGTAAAGCTTGTTGGCAGCTATCAATTCAAGGAGGATATCAGCTGGATTGGTCCTGGCCATAACTCTATTTTTACAGAAGGCAAGAAGAATTACATGGTTCACCATGTACGGATTGAAGAACGTTCTCCGTATCACTTTGCTTTCATTCGGGAGATATTTTGGCTGAACAATGGCTGGCCTGTTGTTTCTCCTGAGCATTATGAAAAAATGGATGCGCATTCGTTGTCAGATAAAGATTTGCTTGGAAAATGGGAGATTATCGCTTTTGATGATACAACTACGATTAAGGAAAGCGAGTTTTTTAACATAAACGAAAGCAACCTGGCAGAGTTCGAGCCATTGGGAGAACAGCAATATCTTCATAAAAAAAGTGGTACTATATTCATTGTTTTTACATGCAAAAACTGGAAAGAAGATAAAGAAGGAATTGGGTTCTCCGGATTAACTCCAAACGGAAACACAATTTTTGGAAAGAGGGTTTAGTATATGGCGTGGTCAAATAAAATCATGATTTATCTGGATAAAGCGGTAAATATCATTTACTTGAATCTGCTTTGGGTTGCTGGCGTGTTGCTTGGACTTGGCTTTTTTGGGGTGTTTCCTGCCACATATGCCTTATTTCATCTGCAAAAAGATGAGGCATATAAAGCGGATTATCCGTCCTATCTGCAAATTGCCAAAAGCTTTTTCACTGCATATAAGAAAGGCTTTATGAAAATGAATGGCTTAGCCCTCATTTATGGAGCGATTCTTTATGTGCTGTGGATTGATATGCAGCTTGTCAAACAAATGGCTATTGGATTGGCAGTGCTCTATTATCCGCTTCTCTTTATCATGATTTATGTTTTGGCTGCCATCGTTTATACATTCCCTGTTGCCATACATACGGAAGGGACATTTAAGCAAAAAGCGAAATTGGTGCTGGCTTTGCCGCTGCTTATGCCATTCCAAAGTATTTTCAGTCTGCTGTTTTTCTTAGTACTGCTGGCAGCAGCTTATAAATTCAGCATTATTCTCCCACTATGCTTCGTTAGCATCTATATCATCTGCATTGAAAGGTTCATATCAGGTGAATTAGTGAAAAAAGGAGCTATTAAAGGAGAAATAATCAAAGAGAACATTTAAAGGGAGATAATGACGATGATTGAGACAACATCTAAATATAATAATCCAATAGTTTTACAGCGTGCAGATCCTTGGGTTTATAAGCATACAGACGGTTATTATTATTTCACAGGCTCTGTTCCTGGTTATCAAGAAATTGAAGTGAGAAGAGCAAAAAGTTTGAATGATCTTGAAAACAGTGAGAAGGCGACTGTTTGGAGAGCACATGAAGAAGGGCCGCAAAGTCAGTTAATCTGGGCACCAGAGATTCACTTCGTGCAAGGCAAATGGTATGTTTATTTTGCGGCAGCACCAAGCAGCCATCCGAAAAACCATATTTTCCAGCATCGCATGTTTGCAATTGAATGTGGTGATGAAAATCCTCTTACAGGTAAATGGGAGGAAAAAGGGCAAGTGAAAACACAACAGGAAAGCTTCTGTCTTGACGCTACCGTGTTTGAACATAATGAAAAACTGTACTATGTTTGGGCACAGAAGGAGCCTGCTATCCCTGGAAACTCTAATCTGTATATTTCTGAAATGGAGAACCCATGGACATTAAAAGGCAAACAGCTTTTGCTGACAATCCCTGAATTTGGCTGGGAAAAAATCGGTTTTCTAGTGAATGAAGGTCCAGCAGTAATAATCCGCAACAATAAAATTTTTATCACTTATTCTGCAAGTGCAACAGATGGAAACTATTGCATGGGTATGCTTTGGGCAGATGCAGATGCAGACCTTTTAGATGGCTACTCGTGGACTAAATCGAAAGAACCTGTTTTCAAAAGTGCGCCAGAAAACGGTCAATTTGGTCCAGGCCATAACAGCTTTACTGTAAGTGAAGACGGTCAAGAAGATATCCTCATTTATCATGCCCGTCCATATACAGAAATGGATGGAGATCCGCTCGATAATCCAGATCGTCATGCCAGAGCACAAGTGTTTACTTGGGATGAGAACGGTTTCCCTGTATTCGGAAAACCGATAGCTAATAATAACTAAAGGTAAGCAAAAAGACAACTAGAAGACCTAGTTGTCTTTTGCCTAGTATCTTGTGTAAATCGATTACAAGAAATTGCATAAAAATAGTACCAGCTCCACCTGCGCTAGGTACCGATGATGACCACGAATGTCATCCAACCTAAAAACAGTATAAATGAAAACGTTTACAATGTCAAACGAAATAACCATATGTCAATGGAAAAATAATCAATGGATAAAAAAGCCATAATCTTTGTCCAAATGCCCATAACGGTTATATACTTATATATAATTCTTTAGAAAGAAGGTGCACATACTTTGGAATATGTTAAATTAGGCAATACTGGCATGGATGTATCTCGACTTTGTCTCGGCTGTATGAGCTTTGGAGTCCCAGAAAGAGGCAGTCACACTTGGGTATTAGATGAGGAGGGGAGCCGTCCGATTATTCAGAAGGCCCTCGAGCTTGGCATTAACTTCTTCGATACAGCAAATGTGTATTCAGATGGAACAAGTGAAGAAATTGTGGGAAGAGCATTAAAAGATTTTGCAAACCGTGATGAAGTTGTCCTTGCTACGAAGGTTCATGGCCGAATGCACCAAGGTCCTAACGGTGCAGGACTCTCCCGCAAGGCAATTATGAGTGAAATCGACAATAGTCTAAGAAGGCTAGGAACAGATTATGTGGACCTTTATCAAATACACCGTTGGGATTATGACACTCCTATTGAGGAAACGATGGAAGCCCTTCATGATGTTGTTAAGGCAGGAAAGGCACGTTATATCGGTGCATCCTCCATGTATGCTTGGCAATTCTTAAAGGCACAGCATGTTGCCGAAAAAAACGGCTGGACAAAATTCATCACCATGCAAAATCATCTTAACCTATTGTACAGGGAAGAAGAACGGGAGATGCTTCCGTTATGCAAAGAAGAAAAAATCGGCGTCATACCGTGGAGTCCTTTAGCAAGAGGCAAATTAACTCGCAACTGGGAAGAGACAACAGCCCGTTCTGAAACGGATGAGTTTGGCAAGTCACTTTATGCTCAAACAGCGGCTGCTGACAAAATAGTTGTTGAACGGGTAGCACAGATTGCAGAAATACATGGAGTATCACGTGCCCAAATCGCACTTGCTTGGGTATTGCAAAAAGAGACAGTCGCATCTCCAATTATTGGATCAACGAAAATGTCTCATTTAGAGGATGCAGTTGCAGCGCTCGCAGTAACATTATCACAGGAAGAAATTGCCCAGCTTGAAGAACCATATATTCCTCATCCTGTATTAGGATTTAAATAAAATATGGAAGAAACCATTCTTGTTGATGGTTTCTTTTTTTAGTGTAAGGGAAATGAAATACTGATAATAAGAACATACTAACACTACCTATACGAGAAAAGCTTACTTAGCAAAAGGTTTAACTTACTAGATAAAGGGTATAAGGCTAAGGTTGATTTTCTTTTCAAAAGGCATAAAGGGAAAAGTTGGGAGTAATTTATTTTTATGAAAAAAGTTTCAATAGTATTTTATATTTCGACAGCATTATTGCTGCTGCTTGTTCTCGTTGGGATTGCAGCACCATCTCTGCTTGAGAATTTAACAAACTCGATACAAAGCTTTATTACAACTAGTTTTGGCTGGTATTATTTAATTGTTGTATCGTTTTTCCTAGTTGTCTGCCTCTATTTATTAGTTAGTCCAGCAGGACGCATCAAGCTTGGAAAACAGGATGATAAGCCTGAGTTTTCGAGAATATCTTGGCTTGCCATGCTGTTTAGTGCAGGCATGGGGATTGGACTAGTGTTTTATGGGACAGCAGAACCGATAAGCCATTATGCGATAAGTTCACCAACTGGAGAGATAGGGACAGATCAAGGCATGAAGGACGCAATGAGATATACCTTTTTCCATTGGGGCATTCATGCATGGGCGATTTACGGGCTTGTTGCCCTTTGTTTAGCATACTTTACTTTTCGCAAAGGGAATGTTTCATTAATTAGTGCCACTATAAAGCCTATTATTGGTAAAAGGTCAGACGGGATTGCAGGTAAAGCTGTTGACACGATTGCTGTTATTGCCACCGTACTCGGAGTTGCTACAACACTTGGTTTTGGAGCGGTTCAAATCAATGGAGGACTTTCCTTTGTATATGGTGTACCTTCAAGTATAATGACACAATTCATTATTATATGTATTGTAACAGCCTTGTTTATTTATTCAGCATTGAGCGGTCTTGGAAAAGGAATCAAAATCTTAAGCAATGCCAATATGATTTTAGCTGGTATTTTGTTTTTGCTGTTATTTCTCGTTGGGCCAACCTTGTTTACATTAAATCTATTTACAGATACTTTAGGATCATATCTACAAAATCTCGTGAATATGAGCTTCCGTATTGCTCCTTTGAACCAGGAGAATAGAACATGGATTAACAGTTGGACGATTTTTTATTGGGCGTGGTGGATTGCATGGTCTCCATTTGTTGGTGTCTTTATCGCAAGAATCTCGAAAGGAAGAACAATCAGAGAGTTTGTTGCATATGTATTGTTCATTCCAGCAGTAATTGGTTTTCTTTGGTTCTCGGTATTCGGAGGGACTGCGATGCTGTTGGAGCATGATACACCTGGATTAATTTCTGGGCTGGCAACAGAAGAATCATTATTTGGTGTGTTAGAGAATTATCCATTAAGCAGAACCCTTTCTATCTTGGCGATTGTATTAATTGCTGTGTTTTTCATCACATCTGCTGATTCTGGAACCTTTGTTCTTGCGATGATGACTACTAATGGCTCTCTTAACCCGAGTAATCGTCTAAAGGTAATTTGGGGAGTTTTATTAGCAGCAATGGCACTTGTGCTCCTTTATTCTGGTGGCCTGCAAGCATTGCAAAATACGATGATTATAGCAGCATTGCCATTCTCGATTATAATAGCGTTAATGGCAATAAGTTTATTGAAGTCAGTCAATCAGGAAGTTAAGGAGTTCAGGCTCGCTAATTTAAAAAGTAAAAGCAATCCTAAAGGATAGGATTGCTTTTTTTTCATAAAAAGTTGTGCTTCTTGTTCAGACAAGCTACACTTTAGAAAGATTATGAAAAGCAAGGAGATACTATGAACAATTATAAAATGATCATTCAATATGATGGCGGCAGGTACAGAGGATGGCAGCGCCTCGGCAACGGAGACAGCTCCATCCAAGGGAAAATCGAAAACGTTCTGACTGAGATGGCTGGTGAAGAGGTGCAAATAATTGGCTGCAGCAGAACAGATGCTGGCGTCCATGCAATGGAGCAAATTGCGAATTTTAAAATAAAAACTTCGATGAGTGAGTTACAAATAAAGGCGTATTTAAACAAATATTTGCCGAACGATATAAGTGTTCTTCATCTAGAAACAGTTCCTGACCGTTTTCATGCCCGCTATAATGCGAAGGATAAAACATATTTATATAAAATTTGGAACGAGGAGCATACGAACCCTTTCATGCGCAAATACAGCATGCATGTCGACCAAAAGCTCGATATCTCGAAAATGAAAGAAGCGGCCAGCCATTTTTTAGGAAGTCATGATTTCACTGCTTATTCTAATGCGAAAAGCAAAAAAAAATCAATGGTCCGCGAAATATACGCTATATGGATAGAAAAAGAAAACGGGTTTCTCCATATAAGAGTAAGAGGCGATGGCTTTTTATACAATATGGTAAGGAAAATCGTCGGCACATTAATTGAGGTCGGTTTAAATACAATAAAGCCTGATCAAATTCCTGCTATCATTGAATCAAAAGAAAGAGTCCAAACAGGCCTAATGGCAGAAGCAGCCGGCTTATATTTAGAAAAAGTTGAATTTTAATGTTCGAAAGGAAGCTATGATTATTAGCTTCCTTTTTTTGCCTTGATAAGCATAATGATTGCTTTTTACGTAGGATTGGAGTAAGGTTATGTTCGTTAATTATACCAATTGGTATAAAAAGTGAACTTATTTTATCTTATTTATATAGATTTTTATTTTATTAGGTGATTAGGGGGGAAACAAACAATGGGGATTGTAGTTGTGGAAATATGTGATGGCAGCTTAATCACTGCTGTCCCGCTTGAGGAAATCCTCGAATCAGAATATCCAGAAGTAGCAGTGATTGAGAATACCTGTCTTTCTTTCTGTGGCATGTGTGCAAAGAGACCTTACGCTATCGTTAACGGTAAAAGAATTTTTGCGAAAACTGCTGAAGAATGCGTAGCATTAATTAAAAACCAGATTGAAGCAGAGTTAGCATTATATGCTTAACATCAGAAGTACTGGCATATAGTGAAAAAGGGGTGGGAGAAATGGAAAAAGAGTTAGTAGATCAACAAAAAGAGGTTTTTCAAAGGGATGTTAAGGAACATTGGTATGTTCAATATGAGGAAGCAGAATTCCCAGCTATTCAGAAAGGGTGGGTGCTGCCTGTAGAAAGATGGAAGGATTTTGACCCATTTATTTTAATGGCAGAGGATTGGTTTAAAAGGGGAACATTCTCAGACCATCCCCATCGCGGCTTCCAAACCATCACATATGTTGTAGACGGAAGATTAGAGCATATTGATAATGGCGGAGGACGAGATATTCTTGAACCTGGGGATGTGCAATATATGAATGCTGGCTGGGCGGCTAGACATGCAGAAGAAGGGGTGGGCGATGATATTGCTCATACATTGCAGTTATGGCTGAATCTGCCGAAGAATCTAAAGCACAGTGAGACATTTTATCAAAATGTATATAGTGAGGATGCGCCTACTGTTGATTTCAATGGCGGAAAAATAAAGGTGTTTTCAGGAGATATCGCAGGCGTTCAAGGACCCCTACATTCTCTTGTTCCTATTACATTGTCAGAAATAACTTTAGAAGAGGGAGCAAGCTATGTTCATCACATGCCAGAAAACCATAATGCTTTTTTATATGTGTTGTCAGGTGATATGGATTTTGGTATTAATCGTGTGAATTTACAAAAGCATGGTACAGCTACATTGACTTATGCAGAACATGGAACAGCAGACAAGCTGAGTGAACTTACCGTTAAAGCAAATCAACGAAGATCAAAGGTGCTTATTTATTCAGGAGCACCAATAAACGAAGAAATTGTACCATACGGTCCATTTGTTATGAATACGATGGAGGAGATAAAACAGGCCTTCCGCGATTTCCATCACGGGGAGTTCGGACCGCCGGCTAAATGAGCGAAAGGAGCATAGCTAGTGCTATGCTCCTTTATATTTACTAAAAAAGGAGACAACCTCCGTATGTCACAGAGGTTGTCTTTTTTAAAACTTAACAAGAAATCTGCAGTGGCTGTCGCCATCTGTTCTGCAGCAAGACCTGCTGATATTTTCTGTTTTGAGGACATCTTTAAACATTTCTGTTTCACATTTGCAGGCAATTTTAAATTCCTTCGCAACCTCAAGAATAGGGCAATTATATTCAATCAGCTCATATGTGTTTTCCTCGAGCTGGTTTAACTCTGCCATATAGCCTTTTTCATTTTGGATTTTTGTGATTTCCTTCATCTTTTGAAGTGGTTCCTTACTGTCCATTCTGACAGCATATTCGTGAATAAGCCGAGCCTCTCTTTTCTCAAATAAGCGCTGAACGGAGCCATCGCCATACAGCTCCTCGATATCCCGCAAAAAACCAATGCTGATTCCTTCATAATTTTTCGGGAAATGCATTTCAGCCTTTTCTGTTAGAGAGTATAGCTGCATCGGTCTTCCCATGGATTGCTTGAATTCCTTCGTTTGAATCATACCATCCTTTTCCATGATAGTAAGATGCTTGCGAACAGCCATATGGGTAATTTCAAGGCGCTTAGTTAAGTCACTAACAGTGAGTGAGCCTTCTTTTTTTAGAAGATGAAGTATTTTGTCTTTTGTATTTTTTTGTTTTGTGTCCATCTATATAACCTCCATTAACCAGTTGGAGTAATCCTTCCTTGTGAACGACAAGCAAAGCAGCCGATTTTATTAATTATACCATAAAGTATAAAATGTTAACATTTTTATGATTAACAGCATAGAATGGGCAGATAAGGTGAAAAAAGTGGAAAAAATCAATTGCAATTTTGTGGTTGATAGGTTATTCTTTAACTATACTTTTTATACTAATAAGTATAAATACTACATATTTAGGGGGATTACAAAATGTCAAAATATGAACTGCCAGCATTAAACTATGATTTTTCTGCATTAGAGCCTCAAATCGACAAAAGTACAATGGAGATCCATCACGGCAAGCATCACCAAACATATGTGAATAACTTAAATGCTGCTTTAGAAGGAAAAGCTGATTTACAAGAAAAATCTCTAGAAGAATTGTTAAGTAATTTAGATTCAGTGCCAGAGGAAATTAGAACTGCTGTAAGAAATAACGGAGGCGGCCATCTTAACCATACTTTGTTCTGGGAAGTAATCGCACCAGCAAAAGAAGGAAATGCGCCTTTAGGGGAATTGGCTGAAGCAATTACAGAAGCGTTTGGAAGCTTCGATGAGTTCAAAAAAGCGTTCGCTCAAAGTGCGACTACTCGCTTTGGTTCAGGCTGGGCATGGCTTGTTGTTAATGAAGAAGGAAAGCTTGCAGTTACTAGCACTCCAAACCAAGATAACCCAATTATGGAAGGCAACAATGCAATCCTAGGCTTGGATGTTTGGGAGCATGCTTACTACTTGAACTATCAAAACAGAAGACCTGATTATATTTCCAGCTTCTTTGAAATTATTAATTGGGATGCTGTTGCAGAAAAATACGCAAGCTTTAAAAAATAAGCTTGAATTGTGAGATGTCCTTTTTAGTGAGGGCATCTTTTTTCAAAAATAAAAGGGAGGCAATCAAGATGAAGCTTGTCGGTATCTCCGGTTCTCTTGTTGGAACCAAAACAGCAAAAGCAGTCTATGAAGTGCTAGCAGCAGCAAAATCTGCTGACCCAAGCATAGAAACAGAGCTGATAGACCTTAAGGAATTTGAGGTTGAATTTGTAAAGGGAACTCCGCTTAGCTATTACAAGGACGACACGATAAAAGTAGTGAAGACTGTATTGTCTGCAGATGCTTTAGTTATTGGCAGCCCTATTTATCAGGCATCTATACCAGGTGCTTTAAAGAATCTGTTTGATCATTTGCCTGTTGATGCTTTTGAAGGAAAGGTAACAGGTATTGTTATGACTGGCGGTACGGATAAGCATTTCTTAGTGGCAGAACATCAGCTAAAACCCATTCTCAGCTACTTAAAGGGTCTTATCCCGACAACGAATGTGTTTGTTCATAATGATGATTTCAATCAGGATAATGAATTGGCTAGTAGCGAAGTGTCAGCTAGAATAAAGAGCTTAGCGAGTGAGCTGATTGTACTGCAAAAAGGCTATGCCGGGAAATAAAAAAGAGATGTAGGGGGAATACTCCCAAACATCTCTTTTTTTGAACTTATTTAAAAAGCACGCTGACAGGCTTTTGCTCGTAAACCCGAGAAATAGCGTCGCTTAATAACGGAGCGATTGTCAGCTGTGTGATTTTGCTGATTTTTTTCTCTTCTGACAGCGGAATGCTGTTTGTAACAATCAATTCTTTCAGATGTGACTCTGTAATGTTTTCGATTGCCCGCTCTGACAGCACAGGATGTGTGCAGCATGCGTAGACTTCCTTTGCACCATTATCAAGGAGTGCTTTTGTAGCGGTTGTGATTCTGTATGCTGTGTCGATAATGTCATCGACAATAATCGCTGTTTTTCCTTCAATGTTTCCAACGATATTAACTTCACGAGATTCTCCAAAATCCCTAGGGCCCCGTTTATCAATGATAGCAATTGGAGCTTTCAGGCGGTCTGCCAATTCCCGTGCTCTAGTCGTGCTTCCATGATCTGGTGCAACAACAACGACATCATTAGCAAACTCTTTTGTTAGTAAGTATTGCGCTAATATCGGCATTGCGACAAGCTGGTCAACTGGAATATTAAAGAAGCCTTGTGTTTGCGGTGCATGGAGGTCCATTGTAATGACGCGGTCAGCTCCCGATTTCTGGATGAGGTTTGCAATCAGCTTCGCAGTGATTGGTTCCCTCGGCTGAGCTTTTCTGTCTTGGCGTGCATACGCATAATATGGCATAACAACATTGATGCATTTGACAGAAGCCCGTTTAAGGGCGTCAATCATAATAAGCAGCTCCATAATACTTTGGTTTACAGGGTCGCTTGTCGGTTGAATAACAAATACATCACAGCCGCGCACGCTTTCTTCTATATTGATTTGAATTTCTCCATCACTGAATTTTTTAACAGAACATTTTCCAAGCTCTGTTCCCAAATTTTCGACAATTTCTTGTGCTAGCTCTGGATTGGCGTTTAAGGAGAATACTTTTAACTTAGATCCTTTATATGTATTTGGCAACTCGGTTTCCTCCTATAACAGTTCATTATTAGTAGTATGTGCAGCGTTTTCAAAAAAAACTGCCTCTATAAAGTATTGTAGGGTACTGGATGTGTCAATGCAACCAGTTATGTGAATATTTCCTCCTAATAGTCTTCTTTGACTAAAACTGTCAGCATCAACTAAGATAATAGGAGGTTATGGCGTATTTTGGCAAGGGATGTGTATAAATTGAAAATTTTATTAGTGGAAGATGATAGAACAATCGCAGTTGGCCTTGAATACAGTTTAAATCAAGACAATTACGAAACAATTGTTTGTCATACTGCAGAAACGGCCAAACAAACAATGCAAGATGGTCTGGACCAAATAGATTTATGTATCTTTGATTTGTCATTGCCAGATGGCAGCGGCTATGAACTATGTGAATTCGTAAAACAGCGCTGTGACAAGCCTGTTATTTTTTTAACAGCATTAGATGATGAAGTGAATGTAGTTATGGGACTGGATATGGGAGCAGATGATTACATAACAAAGCCTTTTCGCGTTCGTGAATTACTTTCTAGAATTAAATCGGTGTTACGCAGATATAACAAGCATGCACAAACAAAGCCTGTTATTGATATTAATCCTATTTCTATTAATACATTGGAAGGCAAGGTATACAAAAGTGGGGAAGAAGTATTAGTGACTGCGTTAGAATACCGGTTACTCCTAATATTGGCTAATCATGCCGGCCAAGTGCTGACAAGATCTCAGCTGCTTGAAAGGATTTGGGATGTAGCCGGGGACTTTGTCAATGACAACACATTGACGGTCTATATTAAAAGACTGAGAGAAAAGCTAGAGGATGATCCACAAAAGCCGGAACTTATTAAAACAGTTCGAGGCTTAGGATACAAGGTTGGTGATTAAATGCTTCGCAACCGAGAATTGCTTATTAACTTACTGATCCTTTCTGCCATAGCTCTGATGTCTACTATATTTTTCTATTTGTTTATTTCTCGAGCTGCCGCGATTTATGTATTTGCAGTTAGTCTGCTTTTCATAAGTGTCCAGGCTGTGTTTACCTATTGGCGCTACCGGGAAATCGCCCGTCTAAGTAGCTATTTGCGTAGAATAACGAATGGAGACTACCAGTTTGACATAAGAGATAATCATGAAGGAGAGCTGAGCATTTTAAAAAGTGAGATATATAAAGTCACATTAATGCTCTCCCAGCAAGGCTCTTCCTTAAAAAAAGATAAGTCAACATTGACAGATGCCATTTCGGATATTTCCCATCAATTAAAGACACCATTAACCTCGATGATGGTTATGGCAGATTTATTAAGCAGTAAAAACTTAGACGAGGAAAAACGAAATGAGTTTACAAGAAATATTCGTATTCAGCTTGAGCGGATTGACTGGCTCGTATCCTCTTTATTAAAGCTGTCCAAAATAGATGCCGGTTCTATTTCCTTTAAGCAAGAAAAGGTATCTGTTGTACAAATGCTTGAGAAAGCTGCTGAAGCTGTTCTGATTCCTATGGATATTAAGCAGCAGACATTAAAGCTTTCAGGCAAAAAGGATGTGAGCTTTCAGGGAGATTTAAATTGGACGGCAGAAGCACTTCTAAATATCTTGAAAAACGGGGTTGAACATACGGCAGAAGGCGGGGAAATTGCTATTTCCTTTATGGAGAATGCTCTGTTTACTGAAATATCCATTTATGATAATGGGAAGGGCATACCAAAAAAGGATCTTCCCTACATATTTAAGCGTTTTTATAGAGGAGCTAATGCCGGCGAAGATAGTGTTGGGATTGGTCTTGCCATGTCATACAGTATCATTTCGGCGCAAAACGGAGATATAGAGGTATCAAGTAAAGAAGGCAAGGGCACAACATTTACTATTAAATTTTATAAGCAATCCACAAAAAGCGTTAAGTGACTAAATTGTCACTTTCCTAGTCACCGCTATGTCATTTTAGGCAGATAAACTAGCAATAAATCAACATATGAAAGGGGTACTGAATATGGAAATCTTAAAAATAGAAAATCTGTCTAAAGTGTACGGAAAAGGAGATACGGAGGTGAAGGCACTTGATGATGTGTCTTTTACTGTAAAAAAGGGAGAATTCGTTGTAATAATTGGCCCATCTGGTTCAGGTAAATCAACATTGCTTCATCTCCTTGGCGGCGTAGACAGACCAACAAGCGGAAGAGTATTAGTTGATGGAACCGATATATATGGATTAAACGAAACGAACTTGGCGATTTTCAGAAGAAGGCAAATTGGTCTTATCTATCAATTCTATAATCTGATTCCGATTTTGACTGTTGAAGAAAACATTACATTGCCCTTATTGCTGGATGAGCATCAAGTGGACGACAATAAATTGGAGGATATCATCCGGGTTCTTGGCCTTAAGGACCGCCTCAAGCACCTGCCAAACCAGTTATCAGGAGGTCAGCAGCAGCGTGTTTCCATCGGTCGTGCTCTTATCAGTAATCCAGCTATTGTACTGGCAGATGAGCCTACAGGAAATCTGGACAGCACAAACAGCAAGGAAATAATGGAATTATTGAAGATGTTCAATAAAACGTTTAATCAAACCTTGATTGTCATTACTCACGATGAAAGGATTGCCTTGCAGGCAGACAGAGTCATTGCGATTGAAGATGGAAAGGTCGCCAAGGATGAGGTGATTCGTCCGTGAATATTATTCAAAAGCTTACAATAAGACATTTAAAGGAGAATAAGCGGCGTACGATTGTTACTCTTATTGGTGTCATTATTTCCACGGCAATGATAATGGCGGTCGCAACACTTGGTGTTTCCTTTCTCGACTTGATTATCCGCCAGTCCATTTCTCAGGACGGGGAATGGCATTTGAAATATGAGGATGTTAATCAGACCCAAATAACGGAAATAGAAAAGGATGACACTACGAACAAGCTTTTCCTTTCAAAGGATTTAGGATACTCGGAAATAAAAAACCCCACAAACGCATACAAGCCATATATTTTTTATAAGGCATTTAATGAAGCCGGTTTTAAAGCTTTTCATATAAAACTTAGTGAAGGGCGCCTTCCTGAAAATCCTAATGAAATTATCCTTTCAAAGAGTATGACAGATAAGGCGGAATTATCCTATAAAATTGGAGACAAACTTACAGCAGACATTGGCCAAAGAGCTGAAATCGGGAATGAGCAAGGCGCCAAGGAGTTGACACAGCAGTTTAGCATTCTTATGGATGAGCAGGGAAAGCGGACGGAAGGTGTAATAAATACTACTGAAAAGTCCTTTACGGTTGTTGGCATCATGGAAGACCCGACCTGGGCGTATACATGGGAGCCAGGCTATACTGCGATAAGTTATATCGATTTTACTTCACTTGCCAAAAATGATAAAGCAAATGCAGTTATCGTTTTAAATAAAGTAACAAGCTCTCTTTTCGATGATGCAGAGGCACTTGCGAAAAGGTTAAATATAGACAAAATCACCTATAATGAAGAATTGCTGCGCTACTATGGTATAACAGATAATGACAGCTTACGAACAACATTTTTTGGTACAGCTGCCGTCATCATTGCTGTTATTATTATTGGTTCTGTTGCATTAATCTATAATGCATTCGCAATCAGCGTGTCAGAGCGGGCAAGGCACTTAGGGATGCTTTCAAGTGTGGGAGCAACAAAAAAACAAAAAAGAAATGCTGTGTTTTTTGAAGGTGCAGTGATAGGAGCAATCAGTATCCCAATTGGGGTTCTGGCGGGAATTGCTGGTATAGGTGCAACATTCCTATTCCTAAATTCGTTCATTGAAGGGGCTTTAAACGTTACAGTGAAATTGAAGCTGGTCGTTACACCTTATTCTATATTAGCAGCTGTAGCACTGTCTGCGTTTACTATTTTTATATCAGTCTATTTGCCTGCTCGCAGGGCCTCTAAGATTTCTGCTATTGATGCGATTCGCCAAACACAGGATGTGAAGCTAACAGGTAAAGCAGTGAAAACATCCAGGCTCATTAGAAGGTTGTTTGGAATAGAAGGAGAAATAGGCCTGAAGAATTTAAAGCGGCATAAACGCAGATATCATGCCACTGTCTTTTCATTAATAATCAGTATTGTACTGTTTTTGTCTGTGTCGTTTTTTACATCGAATATAAAAAAATCAGTTCAGATGTCACAGGAAAATGTTAATTTTGACATCCAAGTATTTAGTTCGCTACAAAAGGAACCGAGTGATTATCTGCCCTTAACGAAGCTTGCGTATGTCACAGACAGTACAATTACAAGAGAGCTGTATGCTTTAAGCACGATGATTGATGAATCCAAAATTGCAGCTGAACTGAAGGAAATGGTAAAAGAGGACAAGAGTCTTCTTACAGACGGAAAGTTAGCTTATGCCGTCCATCTTGTCAGTCTTGATGATAAAAGCTTCCAAAGTTATGCAAAGGAAGCTGGTGTTTCCTTAGAAAAGCTTCAAGCAGAAGATTCCTATACGGGAATTCTAGTAAATCAAATTACTTATCAAAACCCTGATACTGGAAAGTTTGTAGAAACGAAAACGGTTCATGCAAAAGAAGGAGAAAATCTGGAGTTGTACTATAACGATGGGGAGGAAGAATCAAAAGTTAGTGAGGTACAGATTGCTGGTATGACGAATAAGCTCCCCCGTGGTATTCATACAACAGGAGTAGGCGGCATTGATATTATCGTCTCAGACAAGACGTTAACCGATCTCTCAAAGAACGAGCAGATGAAGGATTTTATCGAGACATCACTTTATTTGAACAGCTCTGATCCACTTGCAACACAGAAAGAACTAGAGGACATTATACAAGCAGATATGTATGTTTATAATGTTTTCCAAAACAAGGAGAAGAACGAACAGTTGCTGTTGTTTATATCTGTTTTCACGTACGGTTTTATCATCCTCATCTCGCTTATTTCAGTAGCGAATATCTTTAATACTATCAGCACAAGCATAAATTTAAGAAAACGGGAATTTGCCATGCTTCGGTCTGTCGGAATGACACCGAAAGGCTTTAACAAAATGTTGCAATATGAAAGCATGTTTTATGGGATGAAAGCATTGCTTTACGGTCTGCCAATCAGTATTGGTGTTATGGTGCTTTTATATATGTCTATCAGACAGACATTCGAGTACGGCTTTGCTTTGCCATGGTTGAGTATTCTCTATTCAATTGTTGCTATTTTTGTCATTGTAGCTTCTGCCATGATGTACTCTACTAGTAAGGTTAAAAAGGAAAACATCATTGATGGATTAAAGCAAGAAAATATCTAAAAAAGCGCCGGATTTGTTTTGTCAAATCCGGCGCCTTCGTTATTCTTTTGTTAAGTGTTCATTGCGGGGGAAGGAACGTTTATCAAGAATAACTTCATCCGCCGCATCCCTGTTTGTAGTTCCTTCGCCGCGCCTTTCTAAAATCGGTGTATCTGGTGTATCTTGAAATACGGGATTTCTACGTTCATAGTCTTCATTAGGTCCAAGGGAAATATTCATCCCCTGTTCTTTCCCATTTAATGGGGGCATTTCTGGATAGTCGGTAGAGATATTAGCATTAAACTCTTTTGCCTCTTTTTCAACTGCCAGCAAGAATTTTCCTTGTTCCAGTTCAGTGGAAAATTGATCAAGCTCTGCTGCCGGAATATCCAAGTTTGCTGCTTTCGTATTTTCATTTGTTCCGAAACCAAGGTCTTCCATTGTAAAATAGCTTTTCAATTTCTCAAAAAAACCAGCGGATTCATTTGTATCACCAGATGCAATGCTTGCGTCAGTATTAGCTTCCAAATAATCAGTATCTGTTCTGTTCGTCACGACAGAAAAATCCTCTGCAACATATCCTTTATTCGTCAGTCTTTCAATTGCGTTAATGGTCTCTTCTGGAGTCTCGTAAACAGCTACAATACTTTTTGCCATTTTTATTCCCTCCTTGAAAAATCGAATAAACATCTATGTCCATCCTTTTCCCCTCATACAAAGATATAAACGGAAAGATGATTTTACCAATTAAGGAATGAAAAGGTTATGTTATTAGAAACGTGATTTTTACAGTCTCTTTAAGCGATCACAGGAAAAAACCAGAACAATTCGAAATAGTTCTGGTTTTTATCATTTAACGTTCGCAAGCAATCAAATCTTTATCTCTGTCGCTTTTTTTGTTGGCATCATAAAGAGCTTTAGAAACGTATGGCTTGTATTTTGTTTTCCCGCCTTTATTTTTCACATTGGCAGCACGGGCCACTCCGCCCTTGTATTTTTTGTTGAGCTCTGTGCAGTTTTTATAGGTAACTACTTTTGTGGCAGCTTCTGCCTCGTTAACCGTACTAAGTGTGAAGGTAAAAAGCAGACCTGCTGCTATAGCAGCTTTCATGATTGACTTCATAAAGATTCTCCTTTGAATGGTACATTAGAATTAGCGTATTTATTGGGAAAAATAGTTATTATTTTCTAATATACTTCCAATCCCTATATGATAGTATCTTAATCCTCTTATACTAGCAATAAAAATATGATATTATGTATAAAATTAATTTCTAAGAAATTAGTCAAGGGAGGATCGAGTGCTTAAGGACTTAAGGGGACCGCGGGAAATGGAGCCTGACGTTGGCATGCTTTTTGCCTTGGTTATGGTATAAAAAGAATTCTAGATAAGACATAAAGGGAGGAACTTTTCATGACACTCCAGCAATTGAAATATGTGGTGGAAATTGTACTGTGCGGTTCAATAAATGAAGCGGCAAGACGTTTATACATGTCACAGCCGAGTTTGTCAAAGGCAGTTAAGGAGCTGGAAAAGGAGCTCGGTTTTGAGATATTTCTGCGGACCTCAAAAGGAATAACCTTATCAAAAAACGGGGCTGAGTTTCTCGGTTATGCCCGTCAAGTAGTGGAGCAGTCGGAGCTGTTAGAGCGCAGATATTTTAACAGCGCACCTTCTCAGCAGCTGTTCTCTGTTTCCACACAGCATTATGCATTTGCTGTCAATGCATTTGTCGAAATGATTAAAAAACATGGTGCAGATGAATATCAATTTACGTTGAGAGAAACGCGGACATATGAAATTATTGAGGATGTTAAAAACTTCCGCAGTGAAATTGGCATTCTGTATGTAAGCTCCTTTAATGAAAAGGTCATGCTGCAAATGCTAGAACAGGAAGGGCTTGATTTCCATTCTCTTTTTGAGGCAGGGCCCCATATTTTTGTGAGTGCCCAAAATCCTCTTGCGGAAAAGTCATCTGTAACGCTCGGGGATTTAGAAGCATTTCCTCGTCTGTCCTTTGAACAGGGAGAGTTCAATTCCTTTTATTATGCGGAGGAAATATTCAGCACGATTCCAAGAAAGAAATCGATACAGGTGAGTGACAGAGCGACATTGTTTAACTTGCTGATTGGCTTAAACGGATATACGATTTCTACTGGTATATTAAGCTCTGATTTAAATGGATCTGATATTGTATCGGTTCCCCTTGCTGAAGAGGAAACAATTTCTGTCGGATGGATTGTTCATAAAAAAACGAGACTTAGCCGGATTGCTAATCTTTATTTAGAGGAGCTTAAAACATTCGTAGATTTTTATGCGAATAAGTGATATAGCTTTTAGTTATAACGGACGATTACTTTTATCAGTTACTCTATACCCTTTTAATTATGCTAATATACAGACAATAATGAGGACAAAGGGAAAAGAGGGAAAGTACATGCAAACGATTGATAAATCAACACAGAAAAAAGCACCATTTCGTGCAGATCAAGTAGGAAGCTTACTTAGATCGGAGGCAATCAAGCAGGCTCGTCTCCAAAGAGCTGCTGATGAAATTACAGCTGAGCAATTAAGAGAAATAGAAGATACAGAGATTGCAAGAATTGTGGAAAAGCAAAAGGAAGTTGGCTTGCAAGCTGTAACAGACGGTGAATTCCGCAGAGCATGGTGGCATTTCGATTTCCTTGAGGACCTTCAAGGCGTGACAGGCTATCAAGCAGGATCAGGCATTCAATTTAAACAGAAACAAACAAAATCACGTTCTATTAAAGTTACTAGCAAGCTTGGGTTTGACAAACATCCATTTTTGGAGGATTTTAAATTCTTGCAGCAAGCAGCAGGTGATCATACAGCAAAAATGACAATCCCAAGTCCAAGCATGCTGCATTTCCGCGGTGAGGTGGACAGTGCTGTCTATCCGGACCAGGATGAGTTTTTTGCAGATCTTGCGCAAACTTATAAAAAAGGACTGCAAGCATTTTATGATGCCGGCTGCCGTTACATACAGCTTGATGATACATCATGGGCTTATCTATGCTCAGAAGAACAGAAGGAACAGCTTCGCGCAAAAGGATTGGATCCTGACTATTTAAGCAGAAAATATTTAGAAACATTAAATGCAGCAGTTTCTGACCGTCCAGATGATTTTAAAGTGACTATGCATATTTGCCGCGGGAATTTCCGTTCCACATGGATTTCTTCTGGAGGCTATGAGCCGGTTGCAGAAAAATTGTTCGGCCATCTGAATATCGATGGATTCTTCCTTGAATACGACAATGACCGTTCTGGAGGATTTGAACCGCTTCGCTATGTGAACAGACCTGACTTAAACATTGTATTAGGATTGATTACATCTAAATTTGGCGAACTAGAAAGCAAGGATGTCATTAAGCGCCGAATTGAGGAAGCGTCTCAATATGTTGACTTAAATCAATTAGCTTTAAGCCCGCAGTGCGGCTTTGCTTCAACAGAGGAAGGCAACCTGCTTACAGAAGAGCAGCAATGGGACAAACTGCGCCATGTTGTGGAAATTTCTAAAGACGTGTGGAAGTAATAGTTAATACAAAAAAACTGGTTGAAATTAATTCAGCCAGTTTTTTATTGTTTTACAATAGGATAAAGCAGTAGTCTATAATGGAAGAAAAGGAAGGAGCTAAATGCTTCATGATAAAAGCTGTTTTGTTTGATTTAGACGGAACTTTATTGAATAGAGACGAATCAGTCCTTCGCTTTGCTGACCGGCAATATGAAAGATTGAAAAAGTGGACAGGACATATACCGAAAGATACGTATATTAATAGATTCATCGTATTGGATGCGAAAGGGTATGTGTGGAAAGATAAAGTATACAGGCAGCTTGTTGAAGAATTTTGCCTGACTGGCATTACCTCACAGGAACTGCTGCAAGACTATTTAGATGAGTTTTCCTACAGCTGTGTTCCTTTTCCTAATGTAAAAGAAATGCTGGAAGAGCTGGCAGCAGCAGGGTATAGACTTGGAATAATTACAAACGGATTTGGTAAGTTCCAAATGGGAAATATAGAGGCATTACGTATAAGAGGCTATTTTGATGCTATATTGATATCAGAATGGGAAGGTGTAAGAAAACCTGATCCTGCCATTTTTTTGCGTGCACTGCAAAGAATGGATACAGCTTCTAATCAAAGTATATTCGTCGGTGATCATCCGCAAAATGATATTGCTGCAGCTAGTCATGTTGGCATGGTGAGTGTATGGAAAGAAAATGCGCAGTGGAGCGGGGGAATTGCTGATTATACAGTGACGGATTTAGGTGAGATCCCAAACTTACTTCATGATTTAAAAAATAATTCCTAGAATAGTTGTTGGGAGGCAATTATATGAATGAAAGGTTTATTATCGACTATCAATCGCCAATCGGCCTTATCGAAATAACAGGTACAAAGGCTGGAGTATATTCTGTTTTGTTTACAGAAAGAGACAGCTTGCAATATCCGCTGACAGAGGACAAACCGAAACCATTAACAGACTGCTATGAGCAGCTTGATCAGTATTTTAATGGCGAGCTTGAAACATTTAGTTTTCCCTACATTATAGAGGGAACTAATTTTCAAAAAAATGTGTGGACAGCATTAATGGACATTTCCTACGGAAATACGGGTTCCTATAAAGAAATTGCCGTCAGTATCGGCAATGAAAAAGCAATCAGGGCTGTCGGCAGTGCAAATGGCAGAAATAAGCTATGTATTGTTATCCCTTGTCACCGGATTATCGGCAGCAACGGAAGTTTAACCGGATATGCAGGTGGGTTATGGAGGAAGGAATGGCTGCTTGACCATGAAAATAAAAAACATGTCCCGAAGCAATAAGCTCGGGACATGTTTTTTATATTTTAAACTGCTTAATGATTGTTTGCAGATCATCTGCTAAAAGAGCAAGTGCCTGGGACGAAGAAGTGATTTCTTCCATAGAAGCAAGCTGTTCCTGTGTAGCAGCAGAGATATTTTGGGTGATGGCAGCTGAATCTTTCGCGACACCACTTACATCAAATATCGATGCATGGACAGTTTCGGTTCCTTTTGCAAGCTTATTCAAGGCTTCTGATATATCTTCAATTTGGGATACAACACTATTTACGGCAGTTTCGATTTTTTGGAAAGAGGTGCCGGCAGAATGAACAACATTCAGTCCTGAATGAACCTCGTGAGATGCTCTTTCCATTGTTTCCAATGTATGCTCAGTATCCTTTTGAATTAATTGAATCAATTTTGAAATTTGTTCTGTTGAATTAGTTGATTCCTCTGCAAGCTTTCTGACTTCATCTGCGACAACAGCGAAGCCTTTGCCGTGCTCACCAGCTCTAGCCGCCTCAATGGCAGCGTTTAATGCCAACAGATTTGTTTGCGCTGAAATGCCAGTGATAACATTTGTGATTTCTCCAATTTCATTTGAACGTTCCTTCAAGCTTCTGACAGCTTCTGATAAGCTGTTAACATTTGCATAAATAGAATTCATTTGTGTGTTAACTTCTGCAATTGCTTCGTTTCCTTCAGTAGACACTTGAGATGCGTGCAGAACATCTTTTGTTATTTTTTCCGTGTTATCAGCAATTGTTTTCGTATAAGCTGTTATGTCACTGATAATATGTGCACTGTCTTCCACCTTATCTACTTGTTTGTCTGTTCCAGCGGAAAGCTCTTGTACAGTAAGAGTTATATGCTCGCTTGCTTTGCTGTTTTCCTCCGCGCTAGCACTTAATTCCTCTGAAGCGGCTGCAACCTGCTGAGAAGAATCATATACAGTGCTGAATACAGATTGCAGCTTTGATGTCATATGATTAAAGGACTCTGACAGCTGACCAATCTCATCACGTGATTGATAACTGCCTTTTACTGTGAAATCTCCGTTTTCAGCAAGAGAAAGAAGCTCTTTTACTTCCTTCACAGGATTGATAATCATTCGTCCAATCAGAATACTTAATCCGATTAGCAGCAGTAAGCCGACAATGATGACTGCAGCAACAAAAATCGTAACTGTTTTTAAGCTATCTTTGCTTTTGCTGTAAATATTTTCTGCATACTGTGTTTTTGTGTTTGCAAGTTCTTTAAGCGTATTATTAACCTTCGCTCTGTTTGGTTCTACTTCTTTTAAGTAAAGGTCATAGCCTTCTTCATTTTTGTTGGCAAGGGCCAATTCGACAACCTTATCTCTTGCGGCAGATAATGCAGTGACTTGTTCTTTAAACTGCTCGAGCAGTTTTTGTTCATCAGACATTAAGTTTCCGCTCTCAATTTCCGCAACAAGTGCATCAATTTCTTCCCAAGCAGAAGTAATTTCCTCGTGCAATTCTTTATTTTTGCTTTCGTCAGTCGTCAGCAGCAATTCTAATGTATATGCGCTGCTCGCCCTTGTATTTATCCTGATCTGCAGCATGTCTGTTACTGGCAGTAAATTCTCCTTGTACATAATCTCTGTGTCCTTTGCCATGACACGGATATAATTTAATCCTAAAAAGCCGACTGATCCGAGTGCAAGAGCACTTACTAAGATGATAATGAACAGCTTCTTTGTAATAGATAAGTTCTTAAGCAGTTTCAATGTATATTCTCCTTTTAAGTAAGATAAATTCCTGAAGCTAATACATATATCGACAGAGTTAAATTAAAATATAGAGGTGTAATTTTTCCTCTTTTTTCCTTAAGGCGATTGTCCATGCATGGAGTTCCTTCTTCTTGAATAAATACTTGTAAGGGGTGAAAAACTGGAGGAATTTGAAAAATAAAAAAGAAGTTTCGCTCTGTGAATAAACGGTTAATTACTAGAATCAGTATGAAAAAAAGATTCTGGAATAAAAAGGCTACATAATAGTGCAAAAAAATCAATTATGCTATAATAAGTGATTAATTGAATATTGAGAAATTTTTCGTTGTTTTTAGTAGAAAGGGAAGGAGAAGGCAAATGAAAAAAAGGGTGGTAATCTATACAGCGATAACGAAAGGCGATGACGAATTAAAGGAGCCGGCAATTAAATCTAATCAGTGTGACTATATATGCTTTACAGATGATCCAGCACTTATTTCATCTACATGGCAAATAAGGCCTCTTCCTCCAAGCGACTTGGATATTGAAAGGCAGTGCCGGCAGGTTAAAATCATGCCGCATTTCTTTTTGCCTGAATATGAATTCAGTATTTGGGTAGATGGGAGTATGGAGATAACTGGAGATATCGATGAGCTGATTGAGCAGTACTTTCTGCTAGGCGACAGACCGCTGTATACCTTTAAGCATCCACTAAGTGACTGCATTTATGAGGAAGCGAACGAGTGTATAAAGCAAGGGTGCGACAATGAAGAAATTATCAGGGATCAGCTGGCGAAATATAAAGAGGAGTATTACCCTAAACATAACGGCTTGATTGAAAGCAGTGTAATCCTTCGAAAAACACATTCTCCTGACGTGATGCAATTAATGGAGCAGTGGTGGAAGCTGGTGAAGAATTTCAGCAGAGCAGACCAGCTTAGCTTCAATTATGCAGCATGGGTATCAGGATTCTTTTATGGATATTTGCAAGGAGACAGCAGAGGAAACAGTAAATATTTCCGCCATGTTCACACAGCAGCTGTGCTGGAAATGGAGCTGCCTGAACTAGTTTAATAGGTAATTTTTAAGGGAGGCATGGATATGCCTCCCTTTTTGTTGCTTTAAGCGGGCAGCTTTTTCGATATGAGCTTGAATACATAGAAGTAAAGGAACACACTAACAAGTGCTGAGAGAAAGATTAAACCGAACACAAGGATAGGCATCATCCAGTCTGCAACAATTACAGCAAAGGGAGCTAAGAACCTGCCAATGGTAAATTGCAATTTAGAGGCTCCCATATATAAGCCGCGCGATTCTTGGGGTGCATATTCACTCACAAAATTATTCATCACAGGAGAGCGAATAATTTCTCCGAAGGTAAAGATAACGGTAAACAGCATTAAAAGCCAAATATTTGTTGTCAGCCCGACGGCGAACATTCCAATGCCTGCTAAAAAAGAGGAAAGCATAAAAATATCGCGGTCTTTCCAATCTTTAAGCCATTTGGCAGATGGAAGAACAAAGAGGACAAACATCAGCCCGTTTAAGCCGAGCATCCAGCCGAAGGCTTCTGTGCCAGACAGTGTAAAGGACCAGTCATTGACTGACAACACCGTTTGGAGGTGCACAAACTCTGTCACATAAATTGCTAAATAAAGATCAAGCTGCATAATAGCTATAATCGCAAAAACTCCTGCTGCAATATAAAGCACAAATACTTTGTCAGAGAGTAAGGTCCTGTATGCTTTCCACTGGTTAAGGAATGTATTCCAAATACCTCGAGAACCTTGATGACTATTTGCAGCTGCCGGCACAGTTTCTTTTATGGCATAAAAGATGGCAACACTGTAGATGGCCATAATGAGCATACAGGCCCATAGTAATTCTGTTCTGTACTGGAAAAAAAGGGTTGCCCCGATTGCAGGTCCTAATACAGCTCCAATATTGTTAGCTGTGATAAAGACAGCAAATACTTGACGCCTATTCTTCTGTGTAGTCAAATCCGCTACCATGGCATCACTTGCAGGACTATAAATTGCCCCGCCGATTCCGATGCCAATAAAACAAAGATAGTCTAGCCAGTGGGAGGAGGATAAGGCAAAAACAGCAAACATGAGCGCTTTTAAGCAGCACCCTGTAAGCATTACAGGCTTTCTCCCAAAACGGTCGGCTAAATCACCGCCAATCATGCTGAATGCAATTGCTGTAAGGGGAGGAACTGTCATAAGCAACCCTGCTAACTGACTGCCAAGTGCGCTGCTGAAGTAAACAGCGATAAAGGGAAAATACATCCAGTACAATAAGTTGAAAAGAGCTTCTCCAAAAAGCCGTATTTTTAAATTGGCATTCCATACAGTTATGTTCATTTCATTACCTTTTCCTTTTATTTAGTTTCCGGCCGGTATATTTATCCTAAAATAATAAAAAAATTAAATATAGACTTATATTTTGATTTATTTTATAATAATAGTATGAAAATTTAGAATCTTCATCTCTTCGTTTAAGTGCGATAAAAATCGAACATATGCTTCATTTAGCTGTACGGTACTTTCCAAATGAACATAAGAAACTAGCCATCTATGCTAGTTTCTTTTTTTTATGACATAAATTGAACTAATGTTTTATAAAAATAAATTAATTATTGAAATTAAGTTTCAATAATCCTATAATAAAATGGTAACCAAGAATGGAGGACTAACGTATGGATCAGAAGCTCAAGTTACTAACTACAGAATCTCGAAATGATCAAACAATGCATATAGACACAGCAAAGACGATAGATATCTTGAAGCTTATGAACGAAGAGGATCAAAAGGTTGCCCTCGCAGTACAGCAAGTGCTTCCAGATGTTGAAAAGGCTGTTCAATTTGCCTGTGAGTCTATTAAGAATGGCGGCCGCCTTATTTATATTGGGGCCGGCACAAGTGGTCGACTTGGTGTTTTGGATGCAGTCGAATGCCCGCCGACTTTCAGTACTGCCCCAGGGTTAGTTCAAGGGATAATAGCCGGAGGGGAAAAGGCATTTGTCACTGCTGTTGAAGGAGCAGAGGACAAAGAGGAGCTTGGAGCACAAGATTTAAAAGATATTAGCTTAACAGCCTATGATACAGTGATTGGAATTGCTGCGAGCGGACGTACTCCATATGTAACAGGTGCGCTCTTGTTTGCGCGAAGTGTTGGAGCGAAAGCAATCGCGCTCTCATGCAATAATCAGTCCGTTATCAGCGAGGCTGCTGACCACAGTATAGAAGTGGTCGTAGGGCCGGAAGTGCTCACTGGTTCGACAAGACTAAAAGCAGCAACCGCACAAAAGATGATATTGAATATGATTTCAACAGCTACAATGATTCAGCTTGGGAAAGCCTATGAAAACTTAATGGTAGATGTGCATGTGAGCAATTATAAATTAAAAGAAAGAGCAATCAACATCATCTGTAAAACTACAGGGGCAAGCTATGATCATGCTAAAGAGGCACTGGAAAACGCCCAAAACGAAGTGAAAACGGCAATTGTGATGCTAAAAACGAATAAAGAATACAAAGAAGCGAAGGAACTTCTCGGCACAGCGGGCGGTTATGTAAGAAAAGCGGTTAACTTAGCAGGTGGCAAGGAAGAATAGCACAACTACGCTACCGAGTGAATAATATTGAGACGGCAACAAGGCTGTCTTCTTATACGAGAAAATTAAAGCGGTTTCATTTTTAGTTGTTTCAAATGAGAATAAAGAGGGGGAACTAAAATGTCCGGGGAAAATCATGTTTTAGCGCAAAAAATCTTAGAACAGCTGGGCGGTCCTGCTAATATAGCAGCTTATACACACTGTATGACTCGCCTGCGTGTAACGCCTGTTAATTTTGCTGTTGTAGATAAAGAAGCAATAAAAAAAATCGCTGGTGTATTAGGGCTGGTTGAGGATGAGACACTGCAAATCATTATAGGACCTGGGAAAGTTAATAAGGTTACTGAAGCATTTGGAGGGCTTCTATCCTCATCAAGCGAAGTAAATCTAGAAGAGCTAGCAGCACAGAAAAAGTCAGAGTTAAAAGCGAAAAACGCTACTCCTGTCAAACTGTTCTTACGAAAAATCGCCAATATTTTCATTCCGCTAATCCCCGCCCTTGTAGCATCAGGATTAATTACAGGAATTACGAAAGCTGTTGTACAAGGCGGCTGGCTTGCGGCAGAGTCGCAATTTGCGCTGATATTAACAGTGATCGGAGGCGGCTTATTTACCTATCTAGGCATTTTAGTCGGCATAAATGCAGCGAAGGAATTTGGCGGTTCACCTGCATTAGGGGGAGTTGCCGGCATTTTAATCATTAATCCGTCTGTCGCTGGAATAACTCTTTTTGGAGAAGAACTGCTGCCTGGACGGGGCGGATTAATTGGTGTTTTGTTTGCAGCCATCTTCATTGCCATTGTCGAAAAACATGTCCGCCGCTTTGTGCCGCAGTCCTTTGATATTATCATAACTCCAACAGTAGCTTTATTAATAACAGGAATTATCACCTATCTCGTGTTCATGCCAATCGGGGGCATTATCTCAGATGGAATTACAAAAGGCTTGCTCGCTGTTTTGGATATGGGCGGAGTTGTAGCCGGCTTTGTGTTAGGAGCTGCATTTTTGCCGTTAGTTGTAACAGGCTTGCACCAAGGGTTAACTCCTGTTCATCTTGAACTAATAAATGCAATTGGGGATGATCCTCTGCTGCCGATTTTAGCAATGGGCGGAGCAGGCCAGGTAGGTGCAGCATTTGCCATCTATTTAAAAACGAAAAAAACACGCTTAAAACGAGCGATTGGCGGTTCCTTGCCGTCCGGTTTGCTCGGTATCGGGGAGCCGTTGATTTTCGGGGTGACACTTCCCCTTGGCAGGCCATTTTTGACAGCTTGCCTTGGAGCAGGAATAGGCGGCGCATTTCAAGCTTATTTTAAAGTTGCTACCATTGCTGTCGGCGTTTCCGGATTACCGCTTTCCTTTCTAGTTCATGCCGAACAGATTTTACTATACTTGGCCGGGTTAATCATTGCTTATGCAGCAGGGTTTGCTTTCACATTTTTATTTGGATTTAAGGATGAAATGGCGAGTGAATTCGAATGATTGGGATTTCCTTTTATTTAAATGATCCTCTCGCTGAACAACGATTAATAGAAGCAAGTATGCAAGGAGTTAAAAAGGCATTCACCTCATTGCATCTTCCTGAGGAACAGGGGCATCTTGCTAGCAAGGTAAAAAAACTGCTTGCAACAGCCAAAGCTAATGGAGTCGAGGTTTATGCAGATGTGTCTCTGAAAACCCCCAGCCATTTAGGAATAGCAAATTTAGAACAATTGAGGGATCTTGGCATAGCAGGAATTCGACTTGACGACTTTGATTCGCATAGGATTATTAAGCTGTCAAAGCAATTCCACATTGCCCTTAATGCAAGTACAATTTCAAGGATAGAGCTTAAAAGTTTGCTTGCAAATGGACTAGAGAGTGAAAGGCTGATTGCTTGGCATAATTTTTATCCTCGCCGTGAAACTGGCTTAGATGAAAACTTCTTCAAGAAGCAAACCGCTTTATTTAAACAATATAATATTCCAGTATGTGCCTTCATACCAGGAGTAGGGGAAAAAAGAGGCCCCATCTTTGAAGGGCTTCCAACGCTGGAAAGCCATCGTGATATAGATCCCTTTATAGCAGCAGTTGAGCTGTTGAAGGTGGGAATAGATGATGTGTATATAGGAGATCCAGCATCAGGTAAGGAACTTTTAGCGAAGCTGATGAAATTTCATTCAGATCGCATCCTCCCACTTCGTATATATTCCTCCGTTCTCCAAGGGGGTATTTATCGCATCCGTCCCGATTTTGCCCGCGATGTGCTGCGCTTAATGGATACAAGGAATGATGAATCTGCAGCTCCTGAATATACAGGGGAGCGGCTTCGGGGAATGATTACAATGGACAATGACTTATATGGGCGCTACCGAGGGGAAGTTCAAATTGCCTTACGAAATCTTCCTGCAGATGAACGGGTTAATGTCATTGGTCAGGTTATCGAGGAGGATCTCGAGCTACTGTCACATATTCAACCAGGTCAACAGCTGGAGTGGAAAGTATTGGGGTCATACTAGAGCGAGTACAGAGCAACATGTAACAAAATAATAGTGAGCTTGTGCCCTGTTATATTTTTAACAGGGTTATTCTTATGTTTTAATAGAGTAATAATTGCTAATTTTATGATAAACTAAAGCAGTAAGGAAATAACTTACAGGAGTTTTCAATAAAAAAGAATGCAGCTTAGCTTGGACAGCAGCATTCTTCCTAATGATTGCTTCTGTTTTTTAGCAGCCATGCTTTTGCAGCAAGTCCAACTGCTAAACCGGGTATGACACAGAGAATCGGCATAAATATCGGTCCAATCAAGATGCCGAATAAGGTCCATCTCTGTGAATAAATCAGCCCGATGGTTACAAAAATCGTACATGATACGTAGGGAAGAAAGGCGTAAGGTGGAGTAGAACCTTCCTTATATGTATCTCTTACAGCATCCCACATGGCAAAAAAATACAGACATGGATAAAACATAAGCCATTGAAAGTGAATATATTCCGTTGCTTTATCAAAATGACCATTGAAGCTGGAAATGATCGCAAGATTAAAATTGGATTGGCGGTTAATGACCATTTCCATCAAAATAAAAAGCAGTGATTTTAAGATTTTGTGATTTAACAGCTGGCCAAAGCCAGGAAAAGCAATCGACCATAACAATCTTTCCAATGTTACTTTATTCAATTTAGGATCAGCCTGCTTCCTATTTGTATATTGGTAATTGGTATATAGAAAAAACAGTAACTTGTCATAATGCCGCTGTTTCTTATTATTACACATAGCATTTTAAATATTAATTTTTTTACAGAATTTGTATAATTTTATCGCGCGAATATTAGAGGTAGGTGCAGAAGTTTGAAGGAAATAACATATATGGACATACATAAAGAAGGAGAAGTAGTTTTTGATACTGCTAGGTTTCGCCATTATCATGATCCGAAGATGCTCAGTCGTTATGACAGTAATTTTATTGCATTTAAGGAAATGCCAAATAAGAAGGAATTCAGCGATACAGAAAAATATCTACAGGAATATCATGTTGCAAGAGGGCAAAAACATGTAAAGTTTGTGTTTCCGCCGAATGAAAAGCTAGATGATTCATTATTAACTAATCTTTCTAGTGAAGGCTATGACACTGGATTTACGGAGTTGTATAAAATAAATCCGCGAGATTTTCCAGGATATGAGATGCAAAAAGAAATAGAAATTGCTCATGTCGGAGCAAATCAGCTTGAGGATTTTTTAACATTAAACTATCAGCAAGACCTTGTCTTCGGGAGTGCGTTTGCGTCAATGAAGCAGGAAAATAATCGGAGTCACTTTAAGGATTCTGCTTTTGGGCAGGTTATCGCTTATTATAATGGAGTGCCTGCTGGCGGATTAGTAGCAATCCTGAAAGAACAAACAGTCGAGATTGATGGTTTGTTTGTGCTGCCGGAATTTCAACGAAAACAAATCGCGGCACATCTCCAGCAATTTGTGATGAAGTCCTTTCCCGAAAAGACGGTTATACTGCTTGCAGATGGTGAGGATACACCAAGGGAAATGTATAAAAAGCAAAATTATGAATATGTCAGTTTTCAGTATGAAACAGTGAAGGTATTTGAAGAGGATTAAATCTATTGCAAAGGGGATGAGCAGCGTGAAATCAGTTAAAGTTTTTCATTATGATGCATTCAGCACCATGCCGGACAAAGGCAATCCTGCTGGAGTGGTTTTCACAGGAGATTTATGCAGTAAGTCGGAAATGCAAGAGATTGCCTTTAAGGTTGGATTTAATGAAACAGCATTTATTGCCAGCTCTGACAAAGCAGACCTGAAGATAAATTACTTCACACCAGGCCATGAAATGGATTTATGCGGACATGGGACGATCGCCTGTTTATACGGCCTTTACGAACAGAGATTATTGCCTCCGAAAGAGGAGTTAACAATAGAAACCAAAGCTGGCATACTACCGATTAAACTAAAGGTAGATAATTCAGGAAGAATGTACATAACGATGAAGCAAGCACAGCCAAAGTTTATGGAATTTCGAGGTTCCCAGAAAGAGCTAGCCTTGGCAATTGGTTTAAAAGAAGATGATTTATCGGAAGAGCTGCCAATTATGTACGGCAGTACAGGAATATGGACACTGCTTATCCCTATCAGGAGCTTATCTGCGTTTAAGAAGATGAAGCCGGACAATCAATTGTTCCCGAATATTTTGACAGAGAATCCAAAGGCATCCTTGCATCCTTTTTGCCTCGAAACAGAACTGGAAGGCGCTGATATGCATGCCCGCCATTTTTCTTCGCCATTTTCTAGAACAGTGGAAGATCCTGTCACAGGCACCGCCTCTGGAGTGATGGGTGCTTATTATGCTTCTTATATTAAAGAGCAGGCTAAAAAGCCATTGCATTTAATAATAGAGCAAGGTTTGGAAATGAACCGTGCAGGCACAGTGTTAGTAACGGTGTCAGAGGGAGATAACGGACTTGGCATAGAAGTTACAGGAACAGCAGTGTATGTGAATGAAATGGAAATAAATATTGGTCATTAAAAAAAATGGGCTGGAAAAAATAAAATAGATATTGCAACGTTTGGGAATATACGGTAATATGTTAAATAATTATTAAAGCGAAGATAAGGACATGAGTTGTTTAAAAAAGTTGACAGAGAGGGAAGTGCAAGCTGGAATCTTCCTAACAGATTTTAACATCTTACCACCTTTGAGCTGTGTTGGGGAAATATAGTATCCAATGCCGTCAATGCTGCGTTAAAGCACAATAAGCCGCAAAGTTTTTGCGGGAAATTGGGTGGAACCACGGGTATAAGCACGCTCGTCCCTTGCTAGAGGGATGTAGTGTGCTTATTTTTTTATATAAAAAAGTGATGAAAAGGACATGAATTATTTTTACGGTCTACAGAGAGGGAAGTGCAAGCTGGAAACTTCCTGGCTTAGGAAAATGATTTACCGCCTTGGAGCAGTGCCTTAGAAAAGGTACCGTTAGCTGCGTTAAAGCACAATAAGCCGCAAAGTTTTTGCGGGAAATTGGGTGGAACCACGGGTATAAGCACGCTCGTCCCTTGTTAGAGGGATGAGTGTGCTTATTTTTTTATATAAAAAAGTGATGAAAAGGACATGAATTATTTTTACGGTCTACAGAGAGGGAAGTGCAAGCTGGAAACTTCCTGGCTTAGGAAAATGATTTACCGCCTTGGAGCAGTGCCTTAGAAAAGGTACCGTTAGCTGCGTTAAAGCACAATAAGCCGCAAAATTTTTGCGGAAAATTGGGTGGAACCACGGGTATAAAACGCACTCGTCCCTTGTTAGAGGGATGAGTGTGTTTTTTTTATACAAATTTTTAATAGGAGTTGATTGACTGATGAAGAATCAATGTATCAGAGTGAAATTTCCGGATGGGAAATGGAAGGAATATAAAAAAGGAGCTACAGCAGGGGAGATTGCAGAAAGTATTAGCTTAAGTTTGTGCAAAAAAGCAGCAGCGGCAAAAATAAATGGTCAGCTGCTAGATTTAGCTACTCGACTGGAGGAAGATGCCGAGCTTTCGATTATCACTGTTGATTCTATCGAAGGGCTAGGAGTTTTGCGCCATACTGCTGCACATATTATGGCACAGGCATTGAAAAGATTATATCCATCTGTCGAGTTAGCAACAGGTCCAGTCATTGAAAATGGTTTTTATTATGATGTGAAAAGCGAGGTACCGTTATCACTTGGTGACTTGTCAGCTATCGAAGCAGAAATGAGGAAAATAATCGATGAAGATTTGCCGATTGAGCGTATCGAAGTTTCCATTGATGAGGCAGAAAAAATTTGGCGCCAAAGGAAGGAATCCTACAAGTTAGAATTATTGAGTGCAATACCAAGCGATGAAATCATTTCCATTTATAAGCAAGGAGAATTTATGGATCTATGCCGTGGTCCTCATCTTCCGCAAACAGGGATGTTGAAGTTTTTTGCGTTAACAAATGTTTCTGGAGCCTACTGGAAGGGAGATAGTCAGAATGAAGCCCTTCAGCGTGTATATGGAACAGCATTTGCTCATAAACAGGACTTAGCGGATTATATGCACTTTTTAAAAGAGGCAGCGAATCGGGATCATCGTAAATTAGGGAAGCAGCTAGGCTTATTTATGTTTTCTGAAGAAGCTCCAGGCATGCCGTTTTATTTGCCTAAAGGGCAGCGGATTCGCAATGAGCTGGAAAAATTCTCAAGAGAATTGCAGCAGGAATCGGACTATGAGGAAGTACGCACTCCTTTTATGATGAATCAAAGACTATGGGAACAATCAGGACACTGGGATCATTATAAAGATAATATGTATTTCTCTGATGTCGACAATCAATCCTTTGCACTGAAACCGATGAATTGTCCTGGTCATATGCTTGTTTACAAAAATAATTTATATTCATACAGAGATTTGCCAATCAGGCTAGCTGAGTTCGGCCAAGTTCATCGCCATGAATACAGTGGCGCCTTGAACGGGATGCTTCGAGTCCGTACATTTTGCCAAGATGATGCCCATATTTTTGTACGGGAGGATCAAATTCAAACAGAAATCAAAGACATAATTGCGCTGATTGATAAAGTATACAGCACATTTGGATTTGATTATAGTGTGGAGTTGTCAACAAGACCGGAGGATTCTTTAGGAGATGACAGCCTTTGGGAAGCGTCAGAGCATGCCCTTGAACAAGTGCTGGATAATTTAAACATCAACTATGTGGTAAATGAAGGCGATGGAGCATTTTATGGACCGAAGATTGATTTTCATATTAAAGATGCATTAAACAGAAGTCATCAGTGTGCGACAATTCAGCTTGATTTTCAAATGCCGGAAAAGTTTGATCTTGTCTATATAAATGAAAACAATGAAAAGGTTCGGCCAGTTGTTATTCACAGGGCAGTTTATGGAAGTCTGGACCGATTCTTTGGCATTCTAATTGAACATTTCAAAGGAGCTTTTCCAGTTTGGCTTGCACCACTCCAAGTGAAAATCATTCCCGTTTCACATGTACATCTGGACTACTGTTTACAAGTTCAATCCGCCTTGAAGCAAGCTGGTATTTGTGTTGAATTAGATCAGCGGGAAGAGAAGCTAGGCTATAAAATCCGAGATGCCCAGCTGCAAAAGATTCCTTATATTCTTGTATTAGGTGACCAAGAAGCGCAAGCAGGAACTGTAAATGTCCGCAAGTTTGGCAGCAGGGACATAAAGGAGCAATCGCTCATGCAATTTATCGATGCTGTAGGCAAGCAAATAAAAGATAGAAGCTTATCATAATTTCATAAAAAAAGCCTGTCTTGCTAGTCTATACGACTAGTTTGACAAGGCTTTTTTTATATTTCAGGCAAAGAAGTATCTTTAAACACTTGGAACCGCAAACAGCTTCAAAAAGCCGTTCAGCTTATAGGCAGAATGATTTAATAAATAATCTAATCTCGTTCGCAGCCTGATAATTGTATAGATAATGGTTACAAGTATCGCCAAGAAAATCCCTCCTGAATATGGTTCTGCCATTTAATTATGGCTTTTTTAGTGTTTCAACATATAAAAATATTATTCGTACCAATAAATTAGAGAGCAAAGAAGAATTTTTATAATATTTCGACACAAAAGAGTGAGCTTGTATTAAAATGACTATACACAGGCATTAGAGAATGGAGGCGTATGGAAGGTGGAAGCACCGATTTTAGTATATAGAGGCACATATATTGAAAGCACACATGATATTCATATAGCTGTTGTCAATAGAGATGGAGAATTGATTTACTCCTATGGAGATCCGAACAGATTGACATTTCCACGGTCATCCATGAAACCGTTCCAGGCTATTCCCCTTATAGAAACTGGTGCAGCAGACCGCTTTGCTTATGATGGTTCTGCACTTGCACTAAGCTGTGCTTCACACAGCGGTGAGAGCTATCATCGCCACACTGTCCTTGATATTTTAGACAAGCTTGGTTTGAAGGAAGATGCCCTCCAATGTGGGACACATACACCTTGGGATATGGCGAGCTATAAAAAATTACTAACAGCAGGCAAAGATGTTACACCAGTTTACAGCAACTGCTCTGGCAAACATTCTGGCATGCTGGCAACAGCGGTCCATATGAACGAAGACATTGCATCCTACCGCGAGATTACCCACCCTGTTCAGCAGCGGATTCTTGAGGCAATCGAAGCAGTATGCTCCTATCCAAAAGAGCAAATCAGAATCAGTGTGGACGGATGCGGGGTGCCTGTCCATCAACTGCCTTTACTACATACAGCACTTGGTTATGCGAGGCTTGCCAAACCTGATGCTTCAAACAAAAGAGAAGGCGCTCTTGAAAGAATAAGGGATGGGATGATAAATTATCCGGAAATGGTTGGCGGAACGAAACGGTTTGATACAGATTTAATGAAAGCATTTGGAAATCAGATTGTTTCAAAGGCAGGAGCAGAAGCAGTTCAATGTCTTGGTTTAACGATGGAGGGAATCGGCATTGCTGTTAAAGTGGAAGATGGAGGGACAAGAGCTGTCAGTGTTGCCACAATGGAAGTGCTCAGGCAGTTAGGGGTAGGTAATGAGCAAATTTTTAAACAGCTGTCTAAGTATATAGAAGCGCCTGTTTATAATGCAAGGAAGGAAAAAATCGGCGCAGTGAAAGCGAACTTTGTTCTTAAGAAAACGCAGGGAGAAATAATAACAAACAAGGAGACAGGATGCTCCTGTCTCCTTGTTTGTTATTATTTGCTTTGTGCTGGTGCTGCTGATCGAAGGAAGAAGGATACCCCAAGACCAATCAATAAAAACACACTAAGAATGATGAAAGACATTGTCAGCATTCCTGTTTTTAACAGCTGTACAGATACGATTGGACCAGCACTTGCTCCAAGAAACAGAATGAACGCATTAAATGAGATAGCTGTTCCTCGCGCATTGCCTGCTTTTTGGCTGATTAAAGATATAATGACAGGTGAAACTACTGCAATTCCGGTCACAAACAAAACACTCATAATGACAACTGCAGGCAGAGAGGTGCAAAAACCTAACAAGAATAATCCAGCAGCGGAAAGGCCAAGGCCAGCTCTCATGACGTTCAATGCCCCAAACCGCTTGGAAATGGATCCGACAAAAAAAGCAATAAGCATCCCAATAATTCCAACTGCTCTTACATACAAAATCTGGTCACTAGATAAACCGAATTTCGGAGAGGATAAATAGCTGCCCAAAATAGTGTACATACCAACTAATGTAAATAACAGCATGAACGTAACCGAGAAGCAAAGCAGGAGCTGTGGCTGATAAAACAGCTTTTTTATCTGCTTAAACTTGCTCCAAATATGCTCGGTTGATTTTTCCTGCTCCTCTTTCGGCAGAGCTATAATGACAAGCACGGCAGAAAACAGATAAACAACACCTAAAATAAAAAAGATTGCATTCCACCCGAGCAGTTCATTAATAATGCCGCTAAAAAGCTGCCCGATGATGCCGGCCATCAATAATCCAGTACTGATAAAGCCAACGACTGTGACCCTTTTATTAGGTGGAAACATTTCGCCTGCATAAACAAGGGAAATGGGTGCAAATGCAGCAGCAACAAGTCCTTGTATTGCCCTTAAAACCACGAGCGCATGATAGGAATGGACAAAGCCAATCATAAATGTAATAACAGTTAATACACTGATGCTGACTACCATAAGAACCTTTCGTCCATATTTATCGGAGATAGGTCCATACAGTAAGCAGCCAAGAGCATAACATAAAGAAAACGAACTGCCTATCCAGGATGTCTGGTCTAAAGTAATGTGGAATTCCTCTGAGAAGACGGAGGTTAAGGGAATGGTAATGTACATACTTGTTAACAAGGTAAGTCCGCACCAAAATAGAATAAATGTTATAAAGGGATAATTCCTTTTTTGACTTGCCTCGTTAATAATTGCGTGACTCAATTTCAGCGCTCCTTTTATTGTTAGTTCTCTCCTAAAGATGAGGAGATGATGAAATCCATCTGATTATATAGCCTTTCTAAAAGGTATGCAATGATAGGGATTTTATCCGAGTTCTCAAAGAATGAATGATTACCAGAGACTTAATAAAAGAAATAGGAATATTTTCTTATATATTTACCAAATTACTTGTCGATATAGGGGGTAGAAAGATATAAAAAGATAAGGGCAGGAGACATCATGGGGAATTTAAAGAGAATAAAGAAGATGAAAATGACGATTCAAAAGAAGCTATTAATCACCTTTTTGCTGTTAGTCATTATACCTGTACTAACAATAGGAGCAGTTTCCTATTTCAGTGCAAACAAGGCGATTTCAGACCAAATCTCGTATGCATCAGAGGCGAGTGTAAACTTGTTAAACGAATATATAGACAGTACAGTAGAGCCAAAGGTGAAAGATGCTGAATTTTTTGCTGAAAACATTGCGGTAAATAAAAACAGCGTAAAAGAGAATTCAGATTTACGCAAACGGCTTGATGAATATGCATCCCTCCATCCCGAGACTGCCAGCATCTATGTAGGCACGGCGAATGGAGAGATGATTCAATACCCAGTTAAAAAGCTTCCGGACGGTTATGACCCAAGGGAAAGAGATTGGTATAAGAATGCAGACCCAACAACAGAAACAGTGATTTCTGATGCTTACTTATCAGCTTCCGGAGAAATGGTTGTTACCATCTCCAAAAAGCTTGCTGATGGATCTGGTATCCTTGGCATAAATTTAAAGGTTGATTCGATAAAAGAAGTTGCTCAAAAAGTGACAATCGGTAAAGAAGGCTATGGCTTTATCCTTGGGAGGGGAAAACAATATATTTATCACCCAACGAAAGAGTCCGGCTCTGAGGCAAAAGACAGCTTCATGTCTGCACTGTATGAAAGTGAATCAGGACATCAAAACTATGAGCTTGATGGTGAGCTGAAAAGCATGGCATTTACAACGAACAAATTAACTGGCTGGAAAATTGCCGGGACGATGTATAAAAGTGAAGTGGATAATGCATCAGCATCTATTGTAAAGTCATCGTTAATTATTCAGATTTTTGCTATCCTAGTTGGCATTGCTGTTGCAATTCTTGTTACACGTTCAATCATCCGCCCGCTTCAGAAGCTGAAGAATAGTGCACAGGTTATCAGCAAGGGAGACTTAACAGCGCCGATTGAAGTGTCTTCACATGACGAAATTGGCGAGCTTGGCACAGCATTTTCCGATATGAAGGAATCACTGCGGGGGCTGATTTCACAAGTAGATTCAAATACAGAGCAGGTGGCAGCAGCAGCCGAAGAGCTGTCAGCAGCTTCAGAAGAAACAAAAACAGCAACTGTTCATGTTGCCTCCTCTATTCAACAGATTGCAAGTGGTGCAGAGGTGCAGACTACTGGCATGGAAAAAACAGCAGCAGCTATTGAAAAGGTAGGACAAGGCATAAATACAATTTATAATAATGTGGAAATGGTCAATAAGGAAGCAAGATTGACAGCAGATCATGCAATAGAGGGCGGAGAGTCTGTCAAAAAAACAGTGGACCAAATGACCACTATTTATAACCATGTGAGCGAATCAGATCAAATGATAAAATCATTAAACGATCGCTCTAAGGAAATAAATGAAATAAGCAATGTAATCAGCGGAATCGCTGAACAGACAAACCTGCTTGCACTTAATGCCGCAATTGAAGCAGCAAGGGCTGGAGAGCAAGGCAAGGGATTTGCTGTCGTGGCTGAGGAAGTAAGAAAGCTTGCAGAACAGTCGCAAACATCTGCTAAACAGATTACTGGTTTGATTAAAGATATTCAGACAAGTACAGAACAGACTGTTGATAAAATGAAGCAGGCTGCTGAAAGTGTTGAAACAGGAATCGAGGTTTCACAAGAAGCAATCGTCAAGTTTAATGCCATTATTGAAGGAATCAAAAATATGGCACCAAAAATGGACGAAGTCTCTCATATCGTTAAAGGTGTTAATGGAGAAATACAGTCCGTCACTGCGACTTCATTTAACTTAGCAAATATCGCTAAAGAAAACACTTCTGCATCAGAAAGTGTTGCAGCAAGCACAGAACAGCAAATTGCTGTCCTTGAGGAAGTTACAGCTTCAGCTAAATCACTTGCAAACATGTCAGAGGAACTGCAAGAGCTGATCCGCAAGTTCACTGTGTAATTAGGTAAATAAATACAATTGTTGGAACGGTTTTTCTTTCAGCTAAGAAAAGCTGCTGTACCAATGATAAGACCGCTTTTGTCACAAAACAGAAGCGGTCCTTTTTTTCTATCCTTATTGCCGGGATATAGAATATAATGGAGAAAGGAATGCATCGCCATAAGGAACCAAAAGGCTGTTGCACCAATCTTTAGAAAAGATGGAGAAGAAAACTTAAAATGTCAAATGAACTATTCCTTTTTTCCTTTATTGATATTTGCGGTGGGTTATTGAGCGCTTTGCTATGCATTTACGCCTTTTTTAATATACGCCATGCTCCTGGGGGCATCTTCTATATTTTAGGGACTTTTTGTTGCTCGCTGTTTACGTTCTTTTATGTTTTTGAACTGAACAGTCAATTACTAGAGCATGCAAAAATCTGGCTGCGACTAGAATATTTAGTTTTGCCCTTCATCCCTGTCTTTACATTATTTATGTGCATGGAGTATGTCGGAGTAAAGTGGAACCGGCATTTGTATTACTTTTTTTTCGGTCTGCCACTGCTGACAATACTTGTTCACTATACAAATGATTTTCACCATTTTTACTATAAATCGATGAGTATGGACACATCTGGACCTTTCCCTGTTTTGAGCTTAGAAGGAGGACCATGGTTCTATTTTCATTCCTTTTTCCTGTATGCCTGTGTGTTAGGGAGCATTGTCCTCTTGCTTGCGCAATTTAGAAAGGGCAGAGCAAGCCGCTTTAAGTGGCAGATAGCCACGATGACTGCAGGACTGTTTGTGCCTGTGCTAGGGAGTGTTTTGTATTTAACTGGTTTAAGTCCAAATGGCATTGATTTAGGACCAATATCAATGAGCATCTCTTTTATTTTCCATGGTGCCGCCATTATATCCTTGCAGATGTTCAGCGTTGCACCAATTGCTAGAGAAAAGGTGTTTGACAGTATGGAGGAAGGGGTTTTAGTTTTAAACCATAACAACATAATTGTAGATTTTAATCCAATTATGCAGCAGATGGTGCCGAAAATCAGCCGTGCCATTGGCAAATCGATTAACGATATCCTCAAGGACAGTCAAACGCTGTTAGGTATTATCTCTAAAGGAGAAAAGCGCGATTATAAACAGGAAACTGCTTATGGAGATATTCATTATCAAATTAAATTCACCCCAGTGTTGCACAGAAGTAAGCATCTCGGTCAAATCATCACATTTGTAGATGTGACAGATAGAATACATCTGCAAGACCAGCTGAAAGCAATCGCAAGCATAGATGGGTTAACAGAGGCTTATAACAGAACCTTCTTTCTGCAAAAAACGGAAGAGCTGCTCGATAAGGGGTATTTGAAAAGCTTGAGCATCATCATGTTTGATGTGGACTATTTTAAAAAAGTAAATGATACTTTTGGTCATAAAGCAGGAGATACCATCCTAAAGCAAGTGGTTAAACTGGCTAAAAAGCATATGAGAAGATCTGATATTATTGGCCGGTATGGCGGTGAGGAATTTATCATCTGTCTGCCTGATGCTTTCATGCAGGAAGCAATTGTTATTGCCGAAGCAATTCGCAGAGAAATCGAAAGAACACACGTCGATGTAGATGGAAAAGAAATCAAGGTGACGACAAGCTTCGGTGTTGCAAGTGCTGCTGCTAACGACCAAAAAAACAGCAAGCTTATCGCCTCCCTTATGGATGAAGCCGATATGGCACTATATACAGCGAAAAATAACGGCAGAAACTGTGTACGGTCATTTGAAGACCCAGTTGTCATTCACTAAAAAATGTATCCTGTTAACAGGATACATTTTTTTTATGCAGGGCTTTTCTGCCGATATATTTGGCTTGCCCACAACAAATACATTCCCCCGAAGAAAATATATAAAAGCCCATTGGCCGCACCTAATGCTCGCGGTTCAAATACTTCAAGCAGCAGACCTGTAACGAACATGGATAAACCTAAGCTTGTATTGCCGATTGTGGCAGATAAGGCAAAATAACTTCCTTGGTGCTTTTGCGGCATGGTTTTCATCACAACTGTATCAAGCAATGCATTTCCGACACCTCCAAAAACCGTCAATATCCCAAACAGGACGGCAATCATTGCAAACGAGTTCATCTGGCTTACAATCAACAGAATAATTCCCTCAATGATCATCGCGAGATAAGCAAACAATAAGAAGTTTCCCTTAATTAATCGAGTGAAAAAGGGGCTGATAATAAAGCCAACTCCCAAGACGCTGTATAGAATGCCTACTCCTAGATCTGCAGCAGGAAAGGTGTCTATCGCATAGATGCTTATAAGGACATTTTCTATCCCGTTAGCTAAAGGTACAAAAATATCAGCACTTAACAGCATGATAAATAAGGAGGAAGAGAAAATTACGGCTATAAGCTGATTACCTTTCTCCTTCGTTGCTGGCTGATGAGCTGTATGCCGAACAGCATCATCTATTTTTGCAATTCTGCTTATAAATGCTGCTGCAGTCAAGAAGGATAAGATATTGACAAAAAAGGCAGCTTTTTGGCCAAATAGCAGGGAGATGATTCCGCCGGAAAATGCGCCGATAACAAGGACGAAGCCCAACTGGACTTGTTCCCACCCGTTTACTGCTTTCATACTTTCCCCATTTATTAGTGCTGGAATGCTTGCCTTCCGCACAGGCGCATAGAGGGCTTCACCGCTGGCCAAAAGAAACGAGGCAACATAAATAATCCATATATCTTCTTTGCTGTTTACAAATAGAAAGGATATGGCAATGAAAGCCCGGATTATGTCTGTATAAAGCAAAACTTTTTTTCGAGACCATTTAGCAGCAACCATACTGCTAAGTGGCCCAAACAGTAAGAATGGCAGCATGCGCAAAGCCAGTGTTATGCCTACAGACATACCCGATGCAGACAATTGTAAAAGAAGCGACAGAGAAGCTACTTGACTGAATCTGTCTCCGATGCCATTGATAAGGCCAGAAAAAAACAACTTCTGATATTCCTTTTCTTGCGACAGAATAGACATGATTGATCACCTTCTAATTAGATTGATATCTAATTAGATGATAATCTAATTTAAGTAACTTGTATAGATATAATGATTAATAAATTTAATAGCAGCCATAAAGCCTTATCTTTCATCCGGAAATTTTTTACTGCATTCCCCTCCAAAAGCCTTGCTGTTCCTAGTAATTGTTGGGTTTTTGGTGATTCATTTCTAGTAGGGGAGGATAACAGCATCCGTATATTTTCGCGAAACATGTGTTCTTATATGAGTCGAAAGGCACTTTTTATGAATATACTAAATTGTTAAACTATTTGGTGTAAACTACTAATCCTACAGGAGGGATCATATTATGAGACCAGAAGTGAAGGTAATACCTTACAAAGTGGAGCAAGTGGTACAAATGGCGAATGAGGTGCCGACAGGAATTCAGCAAATTCAAGCACCTGCATTATGGAACAAATCAAAAGGAAAGGGTATTAAGGTTGCAATCCTTGATACAGGCTGTGATACGACACATCCTGATTTGCAGGAACGTATTATCGGCGGCTATAACTTTACAGACGATGATAATTCAAATCCAGATATTTATAGTGATTATAATGGACATGGCACACATGTAGCCGGAACAATTGGAGCAGTGGAAAACAACGATGGAGTGGCAGGTGCTGCACCACAAGTGTCTCTTTTAATCGTAAAGGTTCTTAATGGACAAGGTTCAGGGCAATATGATTGGATTACTAACGGAATTCATTATGCAATTGAACAAAATGTTGATATTATTTCCATGAGTTTAGGAGGACCGGATGATGTCCAAGCACTTCATGATGCTGTGAAAAGGGCGGTTGACAACCAAATTTTGGTCGTTTGTGCGGCTGGTAATGAAGGAGATGGACGTGAGACGACTGAAGAGCTGGCATACCCTGCAGCATATAATGAAGTAATTAGTGTTGGTTCTGTCGATTTTACAAGAAACTCCTCCGAATTCTCCAACTCTAACAGAGAAGTGGACCTTGCTGCACCTGGAGAAAATATTCTGTCCACATATCCAGGCGGCCAATATGCCAGACTTAGCGGTACATCTATGGCAGCACCTCATGTAAGCGGCGGACTTGCCCTAATTAAGGCAATTGCAACGGATGAATTTGACAGACCTCTGACAGAACCGGAGCTGTATGCACAGCTCATCAAACGGACTGTTCCACTAGGATTCTCTCCAAAACTGGAAGGGAATGGGCTTCTTTATTTAACAGCCCCAGAGAAGCTCGCAGAAGCAATCCAGTCAAGTGTGACGAAAATGCTGTCTGTCTGAGTATGATAGAAAACAAGACGCTTCCTTTACGGAAGCGTTTTTTTGTTGGCAGTCAGAAAGAAGTTTAAAGCAGCTGTTTAATAGTAATACATCTCTAAGTCCATTATAATAGCAACATAAAACGTAAAATGAGGGTTATTAATTGAAAACACAAGAATTTATATACACGATTTCTTATCACGAGGATGAGGCAGATGTTTGCCAGCTGGAGATGCGCTCGCTTTTTTCAGCAGAAAATATTACGAATTTCGTGGAAAGCACACTCGAAATTGATCCAAGCAGGAGCCCGTTTATCAAGGGAAGAATCGATATTAAAGCAGCAAACGAAAGCTTTGAAGAGCTGCTGACAGATGTTCAGAAAATCGGACTGGAGGAAGACTCCTATAAAGTTGTGTTTATTAAAGGAACTGGAAATATTCCCTTTACCGAGAGAAAAAGAATGGAAAGAGTCGCAGGCGCTTGTATTAAAGGTAATGTGAATCTGCATAACCCTGACAAAATATATGCCATTATGTTTGGCAATGGCCGCTGGATATTTGGCGATTATCAGGAAAGCACATCCGTTTGGCTTGCACATCAAGGCAAGCCGAATCAATATTCAACAGCGTTAAGCACAAGATTGGCAAGAGCTGTTGTCAATATTGCCGTACCACATCCTTCAGGAACTAAGGCAATTGATCCTTGCTGTGGTATCGGAACGGTGCTCATCGAAGCATTGTCAATGGGTATCGATATAGTTGGCAGTGATATAAATCCACTTGTTACAGGCAAGGCACGAGAAAATATTGCTCATTTCCAACTGAACGGAGAGGTTCTGTTACAGGATATCAAGGATGTGACAGGAAAGTATGATGCCGCTATTATTGATATGCCTTATAATCTTTGTTCTGTTCTTCCATATGAAGAGAAGCTGTCTATGCTTAAGAGTGCAAGACGATTTGCGAAAAAGGCTGTTATCGTATCAATTGAAGAAGTAGACGATGCAATTCTTCAAGCAGGATTTACAATTGTCGACCGCTGCATTGCTAAAAAAGGCAATTTTAAAAGGCATGTTCTAGTATGTAGCTGATGGTTATTTTTGGTGGTGCACAATGTTTGTTGCCTATATCTCTACAGTGTTAGAATAAAAAATATAATATATAAGTTACCCTAAACTTGAAGAAGGAGAAAGCCAAATGAATGTAAAGCTTACGAAAAACATCATAAAAGAAATGTGTGGCAATGTCTCCTTCAAGCGAGGGGATTCTTTTGTGAGAAATAAAAAAGTCACATTTCAACTCTTTCATTCACATACATGCAAAGCGATTGTACATGGAGCAGATGATTTTATGGTGAGTATAAAAGCAGATGCTGCAGGGAAATTGGAGGCAGAATGCTCTTGCCCCAAACTGGCGTCCTTTCAAAAGGACTGTCAGCATGTGGCCGCTGTTTTGCTTGCTGTTTATGAGCAGCAGCTGAAAAAAACTGCTCCGCAAGTGGTGCAGGGTGGTGAAATGCTCGCAATGGAGCTTTTGTCCATTTTTGATGGTGCGCCTGCAAGAAAGAGCGCTCATCAGCGCCATTTTGAGAATCGAGATATTCAGAAGGCTGAGTTTATTTGTCATGTAACGGAGTCTCACGGGAAAAGAAAAACCTTTGCAGTTGAAATGACCATAAATGGCACAGCCTTGCCGGATATTTATGCGTTTTTACAGGCATGGAAAGTAGGAACCCCTTATACAGATGGAGAAATTTCCTATAATCCAGCTACACAATGCTTTTTGAAGGAAGCCGATGATGTGTTAAGCGGGCTGTTTGCAATCGGTGAGGATGAAAAAGTCAATCAGACAGCAAGCGGTGCCGGAATTGCAGGAGAAGAAAGACAGCTGTTGTACTTATCGCCTTCTTCCTGGCCTACTGTTCGCCGCCTGCTTTCGAAGGCACCATATGTACAATTACAGCATAGAGGCGAGTTATTTTCTGATTTCCGCCTTTCCAACAACCAGCTGCCGTTAACATTCTCATTCGAGCATGAAAACTCAGGTTCCCATAAGCTTGCTATAGCAGGAATGAACCATATAGAATTACTGCCCTTATATGATTCGGTAGTAGCAAACGGAATAATATATGAATTAGACAGCCAGGATATGCAAAGGCTGTCCGAATTAAAAGGCATGCTGGAGCAGACTGGCACAAATCAAATTCCAATCCGCCCGAACCAGGCGGAATTTTTTCTTGAAAAGGTAGCGCCTAATTTAAGAAAACTCGGCAAGGTGAATATAAGCAGCCAATTTGTGCGGACGCCGCTTGAAGCAAAGCTGTATTTGGACCGTGTCAACAACCGGCTGTTAGCAAGCCTGGAGTTTCACTATGGGCCTGTAATGCTTAATCCTGTTGAAAACAGGGATATACCTGCAAAAGGCTTTTTTGTCAGGGAAGAAGAAAAGGAAAATGAGATCCTTAAAATCATGAAAAACAGCTCGTTTGCACAAACTGACAGCGGCTATATTCTTTATAATGAAGAGCTAGAGTATGAATTCTTATATAATACTCTCCCAGAGTTGAAGAAAATGGTGCAAATATATGCAACAACAGCAGTGCGCAACCGAATCTTTAAAGGCAACAGCTTCCCGAAATTCAGAGTGAAAATAAAAAAAGACCGCATTAATTGGCTGGAATTTAAGTTTGAAATGGATGGCGTACCAGAAAGAGAAATTAAAGAGCTGCTGTCTGCACTTGAAGAAAAACGAAAATACTACCGGTTGAGAAGCGGATCACTCTTGTCTTTACAGACTAGAGAATTCGAACAAATCCAGCATTTTTTAAAGTTTCCAGAGCTAGAGCTGAAGGAGGAAGTTGATATTTTTGAACTTCCCGTTACAGAAGGTTTGCCGTTATTTTCAGATGGAGAGCAGGGCATTATCGAGCTGGACAAATCGATGAAAGAGCTTATGCAAACAATCCGTCAGCCAGAAAAAACAGACATTGAAGTGCCTGCCAAGCTGCAGCAAGTCTTGAAAGAATATCAGAAAACAGGATTTAAATGGATGAAAACCCTTGCTAAATATGGGTTTGGAGGAATATTGGCAGATGATATGGGGCTTGGGAAAACATTGCAAAGCATCACATTTATCGCCTCAGAGCTTTCCAATATCAGAGAAAGAACACAGCCTGTATTGGTAGTTTGTCCATCATCCTTAACATATAATTGGCTTCAGGAAATAGGGAAGTTTGCTCCTGATATTCAAGCACTTGTGATTGACGGCGCTGCTGCTGACAGGAAGCAGCTGCTGAAAGAGCTTGCTGGCATTGATGTTGTGATCACTTCTTATCCGCTGCTGCGCAAGGATATTCATTTGTATGAAACAATCGCCTTTCATACGGCATTTTTTGATGAAGCACAAGCCTTTAAGAATGCAGGGACACAGACGGCAAAGACAGTGAAGCGAATTCGTGCAGACCAGCGCTTTGCCTTGACAGGAACTCCGGTGGAAAACTCACTTGAAGAGCTTTGGTCATTATATTATATTGTTTTTCCGCAGCTGTTCAGAACATTGAAAGAGTATGCGAATTTGTCGAAAAAACAAATCTCGCAGAGAATTAAGCCATTTTTGCTGCGCCGTCTTAAAGAGGATGTCTTAATGGAACTCCCTGGTAAGGAAGAATGGGAGGAAGCTGTTGATTTGCTGCCAGAACAGAAGAAGCTTTATGGTGCATATTTAGCAAAACTTCGCCATGATACACTTAAACATCTAGATAAAGCAACACTTCGAAAAAATCGCATACGAATTTTAGCAGGTTTGACGAGATTGAGACAAATCTGCTGCCATCCTGCCTTATTTGTCGACGGCTATAACGGTAAATCGTCCAAGCTGGAGCAGCTTATGCAAATCATAGAGGAGTCAAAGCAGGCAGGCAGGAGAGTACTGATTTTTTCTCAGTTTACTAAAATGCTCGAATTGATTGGAAGAGAACTCGCAATAGAAGGTCTGCCGTTCTTTTATCTGGACGGAAACACTCCCTCTGAAGAGCGAGTTGACTTGTGCCGCCGCTATAACGCTGGCGAAAGAGATTATTTTTTAATCAGCCTGAAGGCAGGTGGAACAGGCCTCAATTTAATGACAGCAGATACAGTCATCCTTTATGATACTTGGTGGAATCCTGCTGTTGAGGAGCAGGCTGCTGACCGCGCCCACCGGATTGGTCAGGAAAACGTCGTCCAAGTAATCAAGCTGTTAGCAAAAGGAACCATTGAAGAGAAAATACATGAGCTGCAGGAAAAGAAACGGCATTTAGTCGATGAAATAATCAATACAGACGAAGCGGTGCTCTCTTCCATTACGGAAGAGGAGTTGCGAAGCCTGCTTCTGTGAAAAAACGAAGGGAATGGTAGAAATGGCAAAACAAATCAAGCTGGATGATACTATAATCCAAGTAAAAAGCTATACAGAAGAGATCCAAAATGATCTGCATTCAATCAAAATTATATTTGATGTAGCAAGCGACGATTATCATGAAATTACTACCCTTCTTTATAAAGGAGCATTCCATGTTACAGTCGCAGAAAAAGATTTAGCATTTCACGCTGCTATCCAGCAATATTCCACCTCTATAACCAATCTATATGAAAAAGGAAATACAGGTGAATTTACGTTAACTCTACTCGAGACAAGGAACTAACTTAGAAAGAAGGCATCGCCATGAGATTAGGAATATTAGATCAATCGCCGATTTCCACTAATCAAGAGGCACAGGATGCTTTAGCTGCCTCTGTTAAATTGGCGCAAGCCGGAGAGGAATTTGGATATGTTCGATATTGGCTTGCTGAACACCATGATTTGCCAGGCCTTGCTTGTTCGGCACCAGAAGTGATGCTGAGCTATATCGGCGCTAACACAAGAACCATCCGCATCGGCGCTGGTGCAGTGCTGCTGCCTTATTATCGTCCGTATAAAGTAGCAGAAGTGTATAACATGCTGGCAACCTTAATGCCCAATCGCGTTGATTTAGGAATTGGACGGGCACCTGGAGGTTCTGCAGAAGCAAGCAATGCATTATCCCCAAACTTCCTCCAGCAGGTTTGGGCAATGCCTGACAGCATAAAGGAGCTGCTCTTATATTTGGATGATGAATATAGTACAAATAATGAGCATGCAACATTATCAGCAGCACCAGTTCCGAAAATCCCGCCTGTACCATGGCTGCTTGGCACAAGCAAAAAAAGCGCAATCTTAGCAGGCCAGCTCGGGCTTTCCTACACATTCGGCCATTTTATGAGCGATAAAGACGGCCCGGAAATTGTCCGGCAATATAAAGCTGCCTTCAAGGAACGAAAAGAGGGACAAAAAGCAGGAACGATTGTCGCCGTAGCTGCCTTTTGTGCAGAAACTACAGAAAAAGCGGAAGAAATCGCCTTAAGCTCCTTCATATGGTCACTGCAAAGAGCAAAAGGAGCAGGAGAAGGAGTCCCTTCAATTGAAGAAGCAAAAGCATACAAGCTAACCGATGAAGAAAGTCAAACACTTGCTTCCATGAAAAATAAAGCTGTTATTGGGAACCCGAAAGAGGTTAAAGAGCAACTTTTAAGCTTAAAAGAAGCGTACGGTGCAGATGAAATCATGATTGTCACAATCACATATAATCCAGTTGATAAGATCAATTCATACAGATTGATTGCAGAGGAATTGTTATCTTAAGAAAAGGAGGCGCGTTAGTTTCGCGTCTCTTTTCTTTTTTTGTCCAGCTAATTTTCTGGCTGAATTATGATACTCTCTATATCCTCCTGCTTGAAAAGATAGTATAATTCGGATTAAGAAAGGGCTTACAAAAGATTGAAGAAGCAGAAAGCTAAACTTAATAATAAATAGATTTGCCTAGTTTGTATATTGGATAAACTAAGTAGGTTAGTAAACTTGTAAAGGAGAGAGGAAATAATCAATTACGGCTTATAAGTGGAAGAAACTTCGCAAATAAGGGGGAAGTATATGCTTAGGTTGTTAAAAAACTGGAATACGATGCGAAATCAAATATTAATTGTTTTTCTATCTGTCATGTTTATTGTGTTATTAATTGTAAGTATCTTAATATTCAACCAAGTATCGTCTCTGTTAAAAAACAACGCAGAAAAACAAATCAAACAAGTGGCTGTGGAGGCTAATGGAAGACTTGAATCACTGTATGAGCAGATTAACATGGCTTCAAAGCTTGTTGTTACAAACGACAAAGTGCAAAAGCTGCTGACGAAGGAATATGACAAAAAGGAAGTGCCATTTTTAGAGCTGCAGCAATTGATGGGAACAGTTAACACCATTACAGCAAACTCTGATGGCATTTTTTCGTTCCAGCTTTTCACGAATGAAGAGCATCGTATCCTGCCTCTTGATGACGCAAATGCTCCCCTTAAATTAAGGGATATCTGGGTGGAGATGGCAAAGAGAGAAAAGGGAAGACTAGTTTGGATCGGTGAGGATCCGAATGACCCTAATTATTTTCTTGCAATCAGAAGAGTTAATTTAATGGACAGGAATTATGCAAATGGCGGATACATCCTCATCAGCATTTATAAAGAGTATTTTCAGTTCGTCAACAAGGATTTAACTAATAAAACAAACCAGTATTCCTTACTGCTTGATAAGTCTCTTGAGCCGATTATAACTGATTATGATAAGCCGCTTCCGTCCATCATACATAATGAAAAATCAACTGTACAAATAAATAGTCGGGATTATATGGCAACAAGAGAGGTATCGGAAATCACTGGCTGGACAGTCCTTATCTTAACACCTGTAACTGCCTTAACAAGCGGAATTTCTGTTCTCCGTTCAAGTATCTTAATCTCAGGGTTGATTGGTCTGCTCGTTTTTTTTATTTGCTCGTTATTTCTGTCTACCATTATTACAAGACCAATAAACAGGCTGACAGAAACGATGAGACATGCTAGTAGTGAGTCTCTTGCGTTAAACCCAAAGTTGCCCTCTGTTAACGAAATAAATGAATTGAATAGTACTTATAACCAGCTTGTGAATGAGACAAACCATTTGATAAAAATGGTATATCAAAAGGAAATTATCAGAAGCCGCAGTGAATTGAAAGCTATTCAAGCACAGATTAACCCACATTTTCTCTTTAATACGTTGAATGCCCTTCATTGGTCGCTGGAGGACAAAATGGAGGATGAGCTTGCAGAGACTGTCGTTGCAATGTCCAATCTCTTTCGTTATACAATTACGAACAGTCCAGATGACGAATGGGTTTACTTGAAGGATGAACTAAATCATATCAACGATTATATGGAAATCATGAAAATGCGCTTCGGAGACGATTTAAAATGGCGCATAGAGATGGATACAGTATATGAACTGGTTAAAGTGCCTAAATTCTTGATACAGCCATTAGTAGAAAACTCTGTTATTCATGGTGCAGGAAACAAAATAGGAGTTTGCACCATTATCATAACTGTTACATTAGCAAGCAACAGACAAGGTTTGTTGGTTACTGTAGAAGATGACGGTATGGGAATCACCGAAGAGAATCTAGAGAAAATCAAGACAGGGATGGACATTGGAGGGATTACCTCCATTAACGGCAAAGGAATGGCGATTTCTAATGTCCATAAAAGGCTTAAGCTCTATTATCAGGAGGATGGACAGAAAGGACTGGAAATAAAGAGTAAGCGAAACAAAGGGACAGTTGTTTCCTTTGAAATTCCGATTGTAGGGGGAGACCAGGAATGTATACAAAAACTATCCTAATTGTTGATGATGAACCAATGGCAAGGCAGGGAATAAAGAGGACGCTTGATGCTTGGGCAACTGAAGAATGGCAAATACTTGCTGCATCAAATGGGATTGAAGCGATTGAGCTTGTCAAAAAACACAAGATTCATATATTAATAACAGATATTCGTATGCCCCAAATTACCGGCATTAAACTTTTGCAGGAAATAAAAGTACAGAACTTAACACCTGTAGCTATTGTCATCTCTGCCTATTCTGAATTTGAATACGCACAGGAAGCACTCCGTTTAGGTGTCATTAATTATTTGCTCAAGCCTGTCAGCAAAAAGAAATTGATTGATGCAGTGGAAGATGCCATCCAAAGAGAAACAAAGCAAACAAGAGCAGAGATAATGGAAAAAGTTATGGACGAAAAACTCCTCAAAATCAACATGAAAGAAAACACAGCAAAGGAACCAGTCAGAGAAGCTGTCCGCTATATTGACAAAAATTTAAAGACAGAGCTGAGCTTAAAGTTAGTTGCTGAGCATGTCCATTTAAATCCAAGCTATTTAAGTGTCCTTTTCAAGGAACAGATGAAGGTAACTTTCAGTGAATATATAACAAGACGCAGAATTGAACATGCTAAAGAAATACTGATTGCTACTAATCAACCAATCACAGATATTGCGGAGGAATGCGGCTATAAAACTTCTAAGTATTTCATTAAGATTTTTCGTGAGTTAGAAGGTGTCACACCAAGCATGTACAGACGGACAAACAGTGTAAGAGCTTTCTAAAAAAAGTAGTATTATTCCTAATGACAGTGACCTTTCAGGGCAATAAGTAAAGGTGGTAGACTAACTAGTGTAAAGAAACTAATAAAAAAGGGGGCAATACAGTGTTTAGACGCAAATCTATTTTCGTAATAATGTCCATTTTCATGATAGTTGTCTTAGCATTAGCAGGTTGTTCTTCGTCTACAAATGAAAGCGCTTCAAGCGATGGAAAAACCGTCATTAAATTTATGCATCTATGGCCAGAAGGATCTTCAAAGGCACAGTACACAATCGTCAATAACATCATCAAGCAATATGAAAAGGATCATTCAGATATAAAAATCCAAACAGAAATTCTTGGAAATGAACAATACAAGGATAAAATCAAAGTTTTATCCGCGTCAAACGAACTTCCAGACGTTGGGGTAACATGGGCTGCTGGCTACTTAAAGCCTTTCGTGGAAGGAAATATGCTTGCACCATTAGATGATAAAATCGAAAGCGATTTTAAAGATTCGTTTGTTGCAGGGACGACAGAAGCATATGCAGTAGATGGAAAAACATATGGTTTGCCACTAGAGCTTAATATTACACCAGTCTACTATAACAAAGAAATCTTCGAGAAATACAATCTTGAAATCCCAGAAACATACGATCAGTTTTTAGAAGTAGTAAAGACTTTAGTAGATAAAGGGGTTACACCTATTACGCTTGGAAACAAGGACAGATGGACTGGATCGATGTGGTATATGTATCTTGCTGACCGTATTGGCGGGCCAGAGGCATTAGCTAATGCCATTAACCGGTCTGGAAGCTTTGAAGATCCAAGCTTGCTTAGTGCGGCTGAGGAAGTGAAGAAGCTAGTTGATATGGGAGCATTTGTGAAAGGCTTTAATGGTTTATCAAATGATGAGGCAAAAGGCTATTTCATGAATGAACAGGCAGCCATGTATTTGATGGCGACTTGGGAATTGCCGAACTACACAACAAGCCCTGATGTAACGGATGAGTTTAAGGAGAAGGTGGGCTACTTCAAGTTTCCGACATATGATGGCGGTAAAGGAGATATCAACAGCTATGTAGGCGGACCTGGAGTCGGGTTGTTTGTGTCAGAGAACTCAAAGGTGAAGGAAGAAGCAAAAGATTTTGTTTCCTATCTTGTCAAGGAGTGGGGCAAGCATTCAGTCACAGATGCTGGAGTGATTCCTGCGACTGTTGTTGACACTTCCAATACAGACCTTGACCAAATGTATATTGATATACTCAATGATTTAGGCACTGCTTCCAACTTGACTTTATATGCAGACGTACAAATGAGTTCAAGTGTTGCACAAGTCCACTTGGATATGATTCAATCCTTGTTTGGCGGTCAGGCAACTCCAAAAGAATTTGTGAAGAAACAGGAAGAAGCTTTAGCGGAAGAAGAGTAAGCAAGAGGGGGCAATTTCTTTTTGCCCCTAAACTAAAGTCAAAGGAAGGAGGAATAGGTAATGAAAACAGTCATGTCCAATAAAATCGCGATTTGCTTATACGTGCTGCCTGCCTTGCTCCTAATACTTGTGCTGATATATATTCCGATTGTCCTGACAGGTTATTACGGGCTGATGGATTGGGATGGCATCGGGGCAATGAAATTTATCGGGCTGGATAATTATGTACAGCTCATAAAGGATAAGATGTTCTGGACCAGTACGTATCATTCTGTCTTATTGGCTTTATTTTCAGCAATAAGCCTAATATTCTACTTAGTCATTTCTATTATCCTTGCCAGCAGGATTAAAGGAGCAAATCTGCTTCGGAAAATTTATCTAATTCCAATGCTGTTATCGTCTGTTGCGATTGCCCAGCTGTGGCTGAAAATATTTGATCCGACAAATGGGATGCTTAATAAATTGCTAGAGCTGCTCGGTGTAGAAAATACACCAATATGGCTGGCAGATCCTAATCTTGTACTTATCGCTATCTTTGTTCCGATTATTTGGCAATATGCAGGCTTTTATATCATTATCTACTATGCCGCATTAAAAAATGTGCCGGAGGAAGTGATTGAAGCGGCAAGAATTGATGGTGCAACACCATTGCAGATAGCCTACAGAATAAAGCTGCCGCTCATTTCAGGTGTTATTAAAGTAACGATTGTCCTCGCCATTGTCGGCTCCCTAAAATATTTTGACCTTATTTATGTCATGACAGGAGGCGGACCAAACGGCTCCAGTGAAGTAATCGCATCCTATATGTACAAAGAGGCCTTTAAGACATATAACTTTGGCTATGGCAGTGCGATTGGCTTTGCCTTACTTATCTTATGCCTTGTTATGACATGGCTTATCCAAAAATTAACGGCATCAAAAGACGATGTCCAGTATTAAGAAGGGAGGAGTGAAGATATGAGTGAAATTACAGCACAAAAGAGAACGAAGACCATTCCTCACACTTCGCCTAAAACAAAAGGCTCGATAAGCTCGAAAGTAGGCTTTGGGTTTCTTTATCTGATTCTAGGTATTATTGCTGTATTTCAAATCTATCCGCTAGTTTGGCTGTTCTTTTTTTCCTTGAAAACAAACCAAGAAGTATTTGGTTTATCTCCATTTGCTCTGCCGAAGGACCCGCAATGGGGTAATTACGTAAAGGTCTGGACACAAGGAAATATCAGCCTGTATTTCTTTAACAGTGTTTGGATAACGGTTGTAGCAGTAATGTTAACTGTAATCTTAGCAAGCTTTGTCACCTTTGCGATCACAAGGATGTACTGGAAACTAAGCAAGCTTGTTCTCGGACTGTTTATGGTAGGCATTATGATTCCATTGCATTCCACACTTATTCCATTATTCAGCTTCTTTAACAACTTGCATCTAATTGATAATCCTATCTCCATCATTATTTCATATACGGCTTTTAATCTGCCATTAACAATTATGATTCTATTAGGCTTCTATCAAACACTTCCTAGAGAAATCGAAGAGGCAGCCGTGATGGATGGCTGCTCCATACACAGAATCTTTTTTCAAATCACCTTGCCAATGACCACCCCCGTCATGGCAACAATCATTATCATCAACATGATTTATAACTGGAATGAATTTGTATTCGTAAATACTTTTATCAGTTCAGATAAGTGGAAGACATTAACGGTTGGTGTCAATAATTTCGTCGGTCAATATTTGACAGATTGGGGAGCGATTGGGGCAACGTTAATGATCAGCATTATTCCGATATTAATTGCGTTCATCGCATTGAGCAATCGTATTGTTGAAGGATTGGCAGCAGGTTCTGTCAAAGGATAAAAAAGAAAAGGAGCTGTGATTTATGCCGGAAAATATGTTTTTTAATGCACATCACTCCCCAATTGGGGCATTCGCAAGCTTTACACTCGGATTTCCAGCAGCAGGCGGAGGGCTTGATTTGGAACTGGGCCGTTCACCAAAAAAGAATGTTTATATTGGTGCGGAAAGCTTAGATAAAGAGGGGATTTACGAGGCATTTCCGTTTTTTGATTATCAGGAAGATGACGAAAGCAAACGCTATGATATTGAAAATATGGACCCTGATCCAGACAAGCCAAATATTATTTTCCCGTTTTCAAAGGAGAAGGTAACAAGAGAATTTAAGCTTGGAACAGATACATGGAAAGCAGGGGACTTAACCTTCAAAGTTTATACACAAGTAGAATCTGTACCAGAACCGGGGAAGGGCAATGAGGAGGAAATGAAGAGGATTCTTCTTCCGGCAGTCCTCGCAGAATTGACGGTTGATAATACAAAAGGAACAAAAGCTAGGCGGGCGTTTTTTGGGTATGAGGGCAGTGACCCGTACAGCTCTATGAGGCGGCTCGATGATACGATGGACGGAATCGCTGGAATCGGCCAAGGCAGGCTGACTGCAATCGCCGCAAGTAATGCAGATATTAACTCCGCTATGCATTTCAGCATGGAAAATATCTTGACGACACCGCAAGAAGAAAACTGGACATTTGGATTAGGTCCGCTCGGTGCACTAGTCGCAGATGTTCCTGCAGGAGAATCGAGGACATACCGGTTTGCTGTCTGTTTCTATCGCGGTGGAATTGTTACTGCCGGCATGGATACATCTTATTACTATACGAAGTACTTTAAAAATATCGAGTCTGTCGCAGCCTACGCGTTGGAACATTTTAATGAGATTGCAAAAAGAGCAGAAGCTGCGGATGACCGCCTATTAGCTGCTAACCAGTTATCTGCAGACCAGCAGTTCATGCTGATTCACTCGATTCGCAGCTATTATGGTTCCACACAGCTCCTTATTTGTGACGGTGAGCCGTTCTGGGTTGTCAATGAAGGGGAATACAGAATGATGAACACCTTTGATTTAACTGTTGATCAAATATTTTTTGAGCTGAAAATGAATCCTTGGACAGTAAAAAATGAGTTAGATATGTTTGTGAAGCGCTTCAGCTACGAAGATAAAGTCCGGTTCCCTGGCAGTGATACGGAATACCCTGGCGGCATCAGCTTTACACATGATATGGGTGTTGCCAATACAATCTCCCGTCCGCATTACTCTTCATACGAACTGTATGGGCTTGACGGTTGTTTTTCCCATATGACACATGAACAACTTGTAAACTGGATTTTATGTGCTGCTGTTTACGTGTCACATACAGCCGATGAAGCTTGGCTAAAAGAGAATATGGAAATGGTGGAGCGCTGCTTTGAAAGCATGGTAAACAGAGACCACCCAATTCCAGAAAAGAGAAACGGCTTGATGGGACTGGATTCCTCCCGAGTAATGGGCGGGGCTGAAATAACCACATATGACAGCTTAGATGTCTCGTTGGGGCAAGCGCGAAATAATATTTATCTCGCAGGGAAAATTTGGGCATCTTATGTCGCCCTTGAAAAAATATTCAAGGAACAGGGAAAAGAAGACTTGGCAAAGCAAGCAGGCCTACAAGCAGAAAAATGCGCAAATACGATTGTGGAGAATGTGACAACAGAAGGCTATATCCCAGCAGTAATTGGAGAAGGCAATGATTCTAAAATAATTCCAGCAATTGAAGGGCTTATTTTCCCATACTTCACAAACTGCCAGGAAGCGCTTGAAGAGACAGGACGGTTCGGCCCCTATATTCAGGCATTGAAAAAACACCTAAAAACAGTAATGACAGAAGGAGTTTGTCTGTTTGAAGACGGCGGCTGGAAAATATCTTCAACAAGCAGCAACTCATGGCTCAGTAAAATTTATTTAAGTCAATTTATCGCAAGAGAAATCCTTGGCTGGCAATGGGATGAAAAGGGAGCGAAAGCAGATGCCGCTCATGTTAAGTGGCTGACACATCCCGTTCTTTCCGTATGGAGCTGGAGCGACCAGATTATTGCAGGGGAGATTGCGGGCAGTAAGTATTATCCGCGCGGTGTGACAAGCATTCTTTGGCTTGCAGAAAGCAAGTAAGAATAATAAGAGGTGGGAATATGTGGGCGAAATCGATGGGAAAGCTGTTCACTGTTTGTGAGTGGATCACTAGAGGTGCTTACCTTAATATCTTATGGATGGCATATACAGCTGCAGGTTTGTTTGTATTCGGGTTCATGCCTGCGACTACAGCTATGTTTGCGGTGATAAGGAAATGGCTGAGAAGAGAAAAGGACATTCCTGTCTGGAGGACATTCCATGATGTGTATAAACAAGAATTCATTAAAGTAAATTTATTAGGAATTATCCTAATATTACTTGGCATGATTCTTTGCTTGGACTATTGGTTTCTCCAGTTTACAAATGGTGTAATAAAAGGGATGATGACAGGACTGTTACTTTTGCTGTCAGCTGTTTTTCTAACATTGCTAGCATACTTTTTCCCAGTTTATGTCCACTATGACTTGAAGCTTGGCGACTATCTTAAATATGCTCTAATCCTTGGAGCGTATCATCTGCATGTTACATTATTCATGCTAATTCTTACAACAGTGACAGTTAGTCTTTTGTTATATATGCCTGGCGTTATTCCATTTTTCGGAGGTATTTCACTTGCCTGGATTTGGATGGCGGGAGCGAATTACAGCTTTATACAGATTGAGAAAAGAGGAAAGAAAAGACTGGCTGTTTAATGAAGCAGCCAGTTTTTTTAAAGGTAAATTAGAACAATGGAAAATTTCAGAAAATACTTAGTTTGTGCATTGCACTAACTAAGTAACGGTGCTATACTAAAACTACATTATTAATGAAACCGCATACATTTCTGTAATAGCAACGTTTATCAAACACATAATTAAAACTCCGCAGCATTTGCTCGCATCCTGACGGCTCTAAAACATCCTATGAACATTAATCACCAATCTACTTAAATAAAGCATTTCTCACTAAAATAACATTTATTAAACAGATCTTGCTGACGGCAAACTACCATACTAGTATTCCGTAAGATGAGGGGGATTTTAATGGAGACAGAAATAGTGAAACGAACAAAAAAGGCATCAGTTAAGACGAAAAAAAGCAAGATAAAGATATCCCTTATTGCGATTCGCAAGGATTGGCAGTTATATTCCCTGTTGATTTTGCCCATTATTTATCTATTGATTTTTAAGTACGGCCCAATGCTTGGAAATGTGATTGCCTTTAGAAGGTATATGCCAGGTGGAAAAGTTTACGGGGAAGAATGGGTTGGGCTTTACTACTTCAAGATGTTTATTAATGATCCAGTTTTTTGGAATGTTTTTAAAAACACATTCATTTTGGGTGGTTTAACCTTGCTGTTTTGCTTCCCAATGCCAATTCTGTTTGCATTGCTTCTAAATGAAATCAAATCAACTAAATTTAAAAGATTTGTACAGACTGCATCCTACTTGCCTCACTTCTTATCAATTGTCATTATCGCGGGAATGATCCTGCAATTGACAGCACTTAATGGTTCTATTAATTCTATTGTTGAGTTTTTTACAGGTGAAAAGGTGAATTTTATCCAAAGTGCAGAATGGTTTCGCACGATATATATTAGTTCAGAGATATGGCAAGGAATGGGATGGGGAGCGATTTTATATTTAGCTGCACTGACCACTATTGACCAGTCACTTTATGAAGCAGCGAAAATCGATGGAGCAAACAGGTGGAAGCAAACGCTCCATATCACAATACCTGGAATATTACCCACCATTGTTACTTTATTGATTTTAAATACTGGCAGCTTTCTAGCGATAGGCTTTGAAAAAATTCTCCTTCTTTATAACCCTTTGACATATGAGACATCAGATGTGATTTCTACCTACTTATATCGTGTCGGTCTTGAATCGAATAATTTCAGTTATGCGACAGCAATTGGGTTATTTGAATCAATAATTGGGTTGGTGCTTGTCTTGACTGCCAATTCGATTTCACGAAAATTAACAGAACGAAGCTTATGGTAGGAGGGAAAAAGCATGAAAGAATCCAAGCAATACAAGATATTCAAGGTATTTAATGTGTTTGTCCTGTTGATAATTGTCTTTTGTACCCTATATCCATTTATTAATGTTATTGCACAGTCATTCAGCAGTGAAGCGTACATTAATGCAGGTAAAGTCAGCTTGCTACCTAAGGGCTTTAATATGGAAACATATAAAAAAGTTGTTTCCGATAAAATTTTCTGGATCAACTATAAAAACACGGTAGTTTATACCGTTGTAGGCACATCCATTTCCATGTTTTTAACAACCATTTTTGCTTATGCCCTTTCGAAAAAAAGGCTTGTAGGCAGAAAGTTTCTCACTGTTTTTGCCGTCTTCACCATGTTTTTTAATGGGGGCTTGATTCCAAATTATGTCTTGATTAATAGTTTAGGTTTCAATAATACAATGTGGGCGATTGTTATACCTGGAGCAATCAGCATTTATAATATGCTGATTATGAAATCCTTTTTTGAAAACATGCCAGAGGAACTCGAGGAAGCTGCATCCATCGACGGGTTAAACACTTACGGAATTCTCCTGAAAATTATATTGCCTCTAAGCAAAGCTGTTATCGCAACAATGATTTTGTTTTATGCAGTTTCGTATTGGAATTCCTGGTTTTCCGCTTTCCTCTATTTAGACAAAAAAGAGCTGTTCCCAGTGACCATTTATTTGCGGAATATGATTGCAGGAGCAACGAGCAGTATGGCAACAGGGGCAACATCAGCAGATAATTTGACGCAGATTTCTGCAAATATTAAATCAGTTACAATGGTGCTCACCATTTTACCGATTCTTACTGTCTATCCTTTTGTACAAAAATATTTTGTTTCTGGCGTCATGCTGGGCTCTGTCAAGTAATGCTAAAGCGGTCTTTAGTGCAGTGAGCTTGTTATATAAAGAATTCAATGCACTTTTTAATAAATAGATGGGGAGGAAAAAAAATGAAAAAAAGCTTAAAAAGTTTAAGGCTGTTGTTTGCTTTATTATTGGTGTGTGTCATTGTTATTGCCGGCTGCTCGAAAGATAACCCTGCCAGTTCAGATGGAAAAGTATCTTCTAAAGGGGCGATGGAATCCTATCAGGCTGGAGAATTATTTAAAGCAACAGAAGAGTTTGATTTATCGATTCTTTATTCTGACCATCCAAACTACCCTTATAAAAAGGATTGGTTGTTTTGGGAAAAACTAAAGGAAATGACAAATGTTACATTAAAGCCTACAACTGTTCCGATGAGTGATTATCCGCAAAAAAGAAGCTTATTAATGAGTTCTGGTGATTCGCCGTTAATCATTCCGAAAACCTACCCTGGAGAAGAATCAGCTTTTGTTTCATCAGGAGCAATATTGCCTGTAAGCGATTATATTGATATGATGCCTAATTTTAAAGAAAAAGTGCAAAAATGGAAACTTGAAGATGAATTGGAAGGCTTGCGGCAGAATGATGAGAAATACTACTTACTACCAGGCTTGCATGAAGAGGTTTGGCCAGATTATACCCTTCTTATGAGAACAGACATATTGGAGGAAAATAATCTCGAGATTCCTACGACATGGGATGAATTATATGAAACGATGAAAAAGCTGAAGGAGATATATCCAGATGTTATCCCGTTTTCTGATCAATTCACTTTCAACAGTACATTAAATGTTGCTGCTGCAGGCTTTGGCACAAAAGCAGGATGGGGATTTGGCAATGGATTAAGCTATGATCAAAGTAAGGATGAGTTTGTTTATGCTGCAACGACAAATGAATATAAAGATATGCTTACCTATTTTCATAAATTAGTAGAAGAAGAGCTGCTGGATAAAGAAAGCTTTACACAAACGGATGACCAGGCCATTCAAAAATTTGTGACAGGAAAGTCATTTATCATCAACGGCAATTCACAGACAATTAATTTGCATAGGGTAGATATGGATAAAACAATTGGGAAAGGAAAATATAAAATCCAAAAAATCACTGTTCCCGGCGGACCGGCTGGCCAGTTGATGGGAGGCTCCAGGCTTGAGAATGGTGTGATGATTTCTTCGAAAATAAAAGAAAGCGATTACTTTAAAGCGATCCTACAGTTTATAGATTGGCTGTACTACAGCGATGAAGGGCAGGAATTTGCAAAGTGGGGAGTGGAAGGCACGACATATACGAAAAGTGATGGGACACGCAAGCTTACGGAAGATGTTAATTATAACGGTTTAAATCCGACTGGCACAAAGGACTTGCGTGTTGATTACGGTTTCTCAGGCGGCGTGTTTGCATATGGAGGGACGACAGAACTTCTTCATTCTATGATGAGTGAGGAGGAGATAAAATTCCAAGAAAACATGGCTAATACAAAAAAGGTGATACCGGCAGAACCGCCAATTCCTTATACGATTGAGGACCGGGAAAAAGCGACACTATTGAGCACACCTTTAAAGGATTTCACTGATCAAAATACACTTAAATTTATAATAGGGTCACGCAGTTTGAGTGAATTTGACCAATTTGTAAAAGAATTGAAAACACAAGGGTTGGACCAGTATTTGGAACTTTCTAATAAAACGTATCAAGATTATAAAAAGAACAACTGATAACGATTGCTGCCTCACCAATATTATTGGAAGAGGCAGCTTTTAAAAAAGGGGGGGCAGAGAGTTGGAAGGGAAGAAGGAATTTGGCGAGGGTATACTGTTTACCTTTACGAACTATGTCTACTCACTGCTTTTAGCCAATTTTTTATTTGTTTCAGTCAATGCTGTTTTTATTTTTTTCTTTATGGCATTAGAGCCTTCATTTTCAAACATTCTTATCTATATGATTGCACTGATTCCAACAGGACCCGCCATATCAGGATTGCTGTATGTATTGGAAAAGTTGTTGAGAACAAAAGAGGCTATTACTGTTTCGGATTACTTCTATGGTTATAAAACAAATATTAAGAATACGTTACTTCTATGGTGCATGATACTCGCCGTTTTTAGTGTTTTATTAATAGACCTGCAATATCTAAATCAGACAGCTTTACTAATAGAGCAACTAATTTCCATTGTTCTTTATATCCTGTTTTTACTTGCTGTTTTAATAAGCATAAACATGCTTATTCTTAATGCAAAGTTTGAGTTCAGAAAAAAAGATATTTTCAAACTGTCCATTTTTTATAGTTTTACATATGTAAAAGCATCGCTTGGAAATATTTTTATTCTGCTGTTAATTGTTTTCGTCACAATGCTGACATCTGATTTTATCCTATTGTTTGTTGCAAGTATTATTGGCTTACTTCTTATCAAGAACGCCCGCCGATTGCTGACAGACGTGGAAGCTACGTTCATTAAACGAGATAAATAGACTTTAAAGAAAGGTAGGTATTAGTCATGCAAAAAGTTCTTTACGGAGGCGATTATAATCCGGAACAATGGTCTCAGGATGTATGGTCAGAAGATATGAAGCTGTTTGAAGAAGCTAATATTGATACATTGACTGTCGGTGTTTTTTCTTGGTCCATCATCCAGAAGGATGAAAATACGTTTGATTTTACTGTTTTTGACAAGGTGATGGAACTGCTTCAGAAAAAGGGAAAAAATATTTGTCTTGGAACGGGAACAGCAGCGCATCCACCGTGGCTGGCCAAAAAATATCCCGAAGTGACTCGAGTCGATTTTGAGGGAAGAAAGCATAAGTTTGGACAGCGGCATAATTCTTGCCCGAATAGTCCTATCTATCAAAAATATTCACGTTTAATGGCAAAGAAAATGGCGGAAAGATACGGCCATATGGATATTAGCGCCTGGCATATTAACAATGAATATGGTGGTACCTGCTACTGTGAAAATTGTGAAAAAGCATTTCGTGTTTGGCTGAAACAAAAATACGGAAGTCTTGAAAAATTGAATGAAGCTTGGAATACGATTTTTTGGTCTCATTATTTTTATGATTGGGATGAAATTGTTGCTCCTAATGCTTTAAGTGAACATTACGGCAGAGAAAATGTAACAGCTTTTCAAGGCATAACATTAGATTATATGCGCTTTAATTCTGACAGTCTCTTAAACAACTTTTTAGGTGAGAAAGCAGAATTAAAGGCAGTAACACCTTCCGTTCCTGTAACAACAAATTTTATGGGGATGTTTAGACCTCTAGATTATTTTAAGTGGGCAGACCATCTTGATTTCATTTCATGGGATAATTATCCGCCTGACATGCACTCAGAGGCAAGGATGGCTTTGACACATGACTTGATGAGGGGCTTGAAAAAAGGCAAGCCTTTTTGGCTGATGGAACAAACACCGACAACGACAGCATGCAGGGATATTAATCCTGTGAAAAGGCCTGGAGTAATGCGCTTATGGAGTTATCAGGCTATTGCCCATGGTTCTGATTCTGTTCTGTTTTTCCAAATGAGACAATCAAAGGGAGCCTCTGAGAAATATCACGGTGCGGTTATTAACCATGCCAGTCGCAACGATACAAGGGCTTTTAAAGAAGTGAAGAAGTTGGGGGAAGAATTGTCTGCTGTTGGAAATCAGTTTATTTCAGCAGAAACAGCGGCAAAAGTAGCATTCGTATTCGATTGGGACAGCTGGTGGTCAGTGGAAATATCAGACGGTCCTACGCGTTACATGAACTACCAGCAAACAATGATTCATTATTATCAGGCCTTTTTTTCGCAGAATATTGCTATTGATATGATCAGCATTGATGGTGATCTTGAGAAATATGATGTTGTTGTAGCACCGTTACTGCACATGATTAAAGATGACTTTCATAAAAAAGCAGAGCAATTCACTGCCAATGGCGGATGCTTCATCACAACCTATTTAAGCGGGATTGTTGATGAAAATGATAATGCTATTTTGGATGATAATCCGGGATTACTGAAGAAATTGCTTGGAATCCGCATTGATGAGACAGATACATCGATGCCAAACGAAAGGAACTCCCTTGTTGTCAGCTATGGCGACTGGAAAGGTAATTATGACTGCAGCTTAATTTATGATGTTATTCAGACAGAGGGTGCGGATACTATTGCCGAATATGGGCAGGATTTTTATGCAGGCATGCCGGCTGTAACAAAAAATAAATTTGGAAAGGGAGAAGGCTGGTACATTGGCAGCCAACCAAATCGGCAGTTTCTTGAGAAGCTATTTGCATCAATACTAGAGTCCAGAGGAATCAGCTGTATGATTCAGGCTGATTCTGGTGTTGAAATAACAGAGCGCAAGAAGGATAACTATATCTTTTCCTTTGCTATGAACCATGGGGACGAAGAAAAAGAAATCATTATAGATGATGCCAGCTACTCACTTTTAGATAAAAAAATATACAAAAGCGGTGACAAAATAACGATTGATGCAAAGGACGTCATCATTTTAAGACGCGAGATCTGACATTAAGCAGAAATCTGGATTCCTATAGTTGGCACCACAGCTAGGAAGATAGGAGGAAACCTATGCCGGTTAAAAAAGGCACTGGTTCAACAAGAGACTTTTCTTACCAGATATTAAAAACAAAAATACTCAATCTGGAATTAAAGCCAGGCACAAAAATCTCTGAAAAGGAGATAGCAGATGAACTCAGTGTAAGTAGAACACCTGTGAGAGAGGCTTTTATGATGCTTGCCCAAGAAGACCTTCTTGATGTCATACCTCAGATTGGCACAATTGTTTCAAAAATAAACTTGGAGTATGTAGAGGAAGGGCGATTTATAAGAGAAAAAATAGAAAAAGAGATTGTTGCACTTGCGTGTGAGCTATTTCCTGATGAGTACAAAAACAAGCTGGAAAAAAATATTGCCTTACAAGAGCTTTGCGCCAAACACAACAACCATCATGAACTGTTTGAATTGGATGAGGAATTTCACCAGTTAATCTTTAAGGGCTGCAGAAAGGAAAGAACATGGAGAATGCTGGAGTTACTAAATAGCCATTTTAATAGATTAAGGCTTTTAAGGCTCACAAGTAATTCTAATTGGGAAATTATTATTTATCAGCATAAGAAAGTCTTTCAGTTTATAACCGAGAGTAAGAAAAAAGAGGCAATGGAAATAATGGAGCAACATCTTCGCCTTGTTGTAATTGAACAAAATGACCTTAAAGTTAAGTATCCCGATTATTTCATATAAGTGAATTTATTGGCAGTGCTGATTATCAGCAGCATATAGAAACTTTAAAAGCTTGGAGGAAAAAAGTGTGAAAGTGACATTTAGGTGGTTTGGGGCAGAGGATGACAGTGTTTCTTTAGACCATATTAGGCAAATTCCCGGAGTGGAGGGGATAGCTGGAGCTTTATTTGACATTCCTGTCGGGGAAGTTTGGCCATTGGAAAAGCTGCTGGCATTAAAACAAGAAATCAACGGCAAAGGACTTCAGCTTGAAGTAATTGAAAGTGTGAATATTCATGAGGACATTAAACTTGGCCTTCCCTCGCGCGACAAGTATATAAGCAATTTTCAAGAGACAATCCGCAACTTAGCAGCAATTGGTGTAAAAGTGATTTGCTATAATTTTATGCCAGTTTTTGATTGGACACGAACAGATCTTGCTAAGGAGCTGGCTGATGGATCCAATGTACTTGCTTATGAAAAAAATAAACTTGCTGATATGGACCCCTTCTTCCTTGTCAAGAAAATAGCTGATGGTTCAAAGGGATTTTCACTTCCAGGCTGGGAACCAGAGCGTCTTGCCAAGCTTGAGGAACTGTTTCGCTCCTATAGTGCTATAACGGAAGAAGACCTGTTTGCACATTTGAAATATTTTCTGGAGAAAATTATTCCTGTTGCAGATGCCTGCGGGATTAAAATGGCCATTCATCCAGATGATCCGCCATGGCCAGTGTTTGGGCTGCCTAGAATTGTTGTCAATAAAGAGAATTTAGAGCGGATTGTCAAACTTGTCGATAATCCAGCAAATGGACTCACCATCTGTTCAGGGTCATTAGGGGCTAATCCAGCTAATAATATTCCCGAAATTATGGCTCATTTTTTGCAGATGGATCGTGTTCCATTTGTACACATCCGAAATGTGAAGATATTCGAAAATGGTGACTTTGAGGAGTCCTCCCATCGAAGTGCAGATGGTTCTCTTGATATTTGTGAAATTGTAGAGGTTCTTCATGACGGAGGATTCTCCGGTTATTTCCGTCCAGATCACGGTCGCATGATATGGGGGGAGCAGGCTCGGCCAGGTTATGGCTTATATGACAGGGCTTTAGGAATAATGTATATTCTGGGCATTTGGGACAGTCTTGAACAAAGAAAACAGAATATAAAAAGGAGTGCATTAAATGCTTCCAATATATGAGGGATTAACTGGTAAAGTAGCAGTTGTGACTGGAGGCGGAGGCGTTCTTTGCAGCTGTATGGCCAAAGAGTTGGCGAGACAGGGAATGAAGGTAGCGATACTTAATCGTACGTATGAAAAAGCGGCAGCTGTTGCAGATCACATCATAAAAAACGGTGGAGAGGCGATTGCGGTACAATGTGATGTTGTCCAAAAAGAGGATGTAATACAGGCAGAGAAAAAGGTGTTTTCGGCATTTGGAGCTTGCGATGTACTCATTAATGGGGCAGGAGGGAATCATGCCAACGGAATTACCTCTAAAGAGACATTACAGCTTGAGGACCTTCAGGATAAAACATTGACTAGCTTTTTCGATTTGACCTTGGAAGGTTTTTCATATGTTTTCGATCTTAACATTATCGGGACATTGATTCCAACGCAGATTTTTTCGAAAAGAATGGTTGGCAATAAAGGCACTATCATCAATATTTCCTCGATGAGCGCACCAAGTCCAATGACAAAAGTGCCTGCATACAGTGCAGCAAAAGCAGGCATAGAGAACTTTACGAAATGGCTCGCCGTTCACATGGCCGAAAGTGGTGTCAGAGTGAATGCTATTGCTCCGGGATTTTTTTTGACAAAACAAAATGAAGCACTTTTAAAAAATGATGACGGCAGTTATACAGAAAGAACAAACAAAATCCTTGCCCATACACCGCAAAAAAGGCTTGGCAAACCGGAGGATTTATTAGGCACCTTGTTATGGCTTGTGGATGACTCATCAAGCGGGTTTGTAACAGGCATCAGTATCCCAGTTGACGGCGGATTTATGGCGTATTCAGGTGTTTAGGCTAAGATGTATGAAACTTGAGAGGAGAGCTAAGTATGGGTGCTTCGCAGACTATTGAAAAGGATTATGCAGAATATTGCTGCTGGCTTCAATATGAAAGAAATCCAAAAGTAAAGAGAGCTTTTTTTACGAATATTAATGTGTCCGAATACAGTAAAACAGATGTAACACAAACAGCGGTTGAAGAGCTGTACAGAGGCTTATCAGCCATTGTCGGCACCCCGCCTGCAATCAATCAAAGACAAACATCAGCCATTGTTTTAGCAACAATAAACAGCCCTGAGTTACCAGCGGAAATAGATGTAGCGCAGCTGAGCTCTCAATTGAATGAAGAAGGATTTTGCATACGGATGGACAATAAGGAGGAATGCTTATATTTAATCGGCAAAACAGATAAGGGTATTCTTTATGCCGTATTCCATCTATTGCGAATGCTTCAAACTGGTACAAATATAAACATGGAAACAATAGAGAATCCAACAAACGAATTTAGGATGATTAATCATTGGGATAATATGGATGGCTCAATCGAGAGGGGCTATGCAGGAAACTCTATTTTCTATAAAGATGATCAAATCCTAGCTGATTCAGAGAGAATAAAAGATTATGCCAGACTTTTAGCTTCTGTAGGCATTAATGCCATAGCTGTAAATAATGTCAATGTACATAAAACAGAGACAAAGCTAATAACAGATCAATATTTGCCGGAAGTGGCGAAACTAGCATCAGTTTTTAGGAAGTATGGAATTAAAACATTTTTGAGCATTAATTTTGCCAGTCCGATGGAGCTTGGCGGCTTACCCACTGCAGATCCATTAAATCCGCAAGTGCAAAACTGGTGGAAGGAAAAAGCGCAAGAGATTTACAATGAAATAGCAGATTTTGGTGGCTTTCTCATTAAAGCGGACTCTGAGCACCGTCCAGGTCCATTTACTTATAACAGAAATCATGCAGATGGTGCTAACATGCTTGCAGAAGCTTTGCAGCCATTTGGCGGTATTGTAATTTGGCGCTGTTTTGTTTATAACTGCCTTCAGGATTGGCGGGACAGAAAGACAGACCGGGCTCGTGCCGCATATGATCATTTTAGGCCGCTAAACGGTATGTTTTTAGATAATGTAATACTGCAAATCAAAAATGGGCCAATGGATTTTCAAGTGAGAGAACCTGTTTCGCCACTGTTCGGAGCAATGCCTGACACGAATCAAATGTTAGAGTTTCAAATTACGCAGGAATATACAGGGCAGCAGAAGCATGTATGTTATCTTGTTCCCCAATGGAAGGAAGTACTGGATTTTGACACCTATGCGAAAGGGCAAGAATCTTTTGTCAAAAGATCTGTCGATGGCTCCCTTTATGGAAACAAGCATGGTGGAATAACAGCAGTAGCGAACATCGGCGATAATTGGAACTGGACGGGACATACCCTTGCACAGGCTAATTTGTATGGTTACGGCCGCCTTGCCTGGAACCCTGACTATTCGGAGGAGATGATTACAGAAGAATGGGTAGCTCAGACATTTGGAACGGATGAAGCAGTTATGCTGCAGGTATGCGATATGCTGCGTAAATCGTGGAGTATATACGAAGCATATACCTCACCCCTTGGAGTCGGCTGGATGGTAAATCCCGGCCATCATTATGGGCCGAATATTGACGGATATGAGTATTCGGTTTGGGGAACCTATCATTTTGCTGACTGCAATGGAATCGGTGTCAATCGTACAGCTAAAGACGGAACAGGCTACACTTCCCAGTACTTTAAGGAAAACTATAAACTATATGAATCTATGGAAACATGCCCCGATGAGCTGCTGCTTTTCTTTCACCATGTTCCCTATAAGCATGTGCTTCAATCTGGTGAAACGGTAATTCAGCATATTTATAACACCCATTTTGAGGGGGTTGAACAAGTAGAGAGGCTGATGCAAGACTGGCAAAAGCTAAAAGGGAAAATTAATGAAGAGAGATTTACAGGAGTTCTCCACCGATTAAGTGTTCAGCTTTCTGATGCCAAGGAATGGAGAGATATTGTCAACTCCTACTTTTTTCGCAAATCAGGGATTGGCGACAATAAGCATAGAACCATTTATTAGAAAAGTATTCGACTTAGGCTTGGAACAAAGTTGCGTAAAGGAAATTGATGCAAATTCGTAGCAAGCATTCGGAAGAATGAGATTTCCTGATAAAGATTATTCCCAATTATCATAATAACGTCTGTGCGCACAGGAGACTGGTGTTACTATGATATGTTTTGGAATGGAATATGGATGTTTTGTCGCAAATAAGCTGTAAAAAAAGCGTGAACCGTTTTTGGTTTACGCTTTTATCGTGTTTAGCTTTGAAGCTGTGCCTTCAGAAATGCTTCTGCTGAAAAAGCAGACGCTCCTAATGCAGACACTGGCAGAGACAAATCGGAGAAATCAATTCTGATATCTGTCTGGTTAAACGGGGAAGTATATGCTTTGATAACTTCCTTTACCTTTGGTTCAAGCCACTGTTTACAGGAAGCAAGCCGATTTCCGATAATGATTTGTTCAGGATTGAAGGCATGGATGATATTAATGATGCCGACAGCCAAGTTCTCACCAATTTCTTCTAATATATTTATTACTTGTTCGTCCTCTTTTTTTGCGAGCAGTAAAATATCATCTAAACAAATGTCACTTTCCTTTTTAAGATTCTTGCTGTTTGCTTTTGATAGTAAAGCCTGTTCTGAAGCGTAAAGCTCCCAGCAGCCTTTGTTGCCGCATGTACATTTGGCTCCGTTTCGATCAATCGTCATATGCCCGACTTCACCAGAATAGCCGTTAAATCCGCTGTAAAGCTCACCGTTAATGATAACTCCTGCACCAATACCAATGCCGGCGCTGATATAAATCAAGTTATCAGCATGCTGACCCGCACCAAACCGCTTTTCTCCGTAGGCACCAGTGTTCGCTTCGTTTTCAACAATTACAGGTACTTGAAAGATTTTCTCCAGTTCTGATTGAAAATGAATATCGTGCCAGCCTAAGTTTGGGGCAAGCAAAAGTGTTCCTTTCTTATCGACGATACCGGGTGCGCCTACTCCAATCCCAACAATACCATAAGGAGAGGCTGGGGCAGAGCTTATTAAGGCGGTGATAATTTCCACTAGTCGGCTCATTGTATCTTCATAGGAAATATTTTTGTATGCTACATTCTTTTGTACAATAATATTGCCGCTGAGATCTGTCAGGACGCCAAGTATATAATTGACACCGAAATCTAGACCAATTGTGTATCCTGCCCCGTGGTTGAAGTGGAGCATTACTGGTCTCCGGCCACCGCTTGATTCGCCTGGACCTGATTCATTAATAAATTTTTCCTCTAACAGCTCCGCTACAAGCGAGGAAACCGTTCCTTTATTAAGGCCAGAACGCTGAGCGATATCTGCACGAGACAGTGGAGTATGATTGATAATTTGTGAAAGTACGAGTGACTTATTTTCCTTTTTTACAAGCTGTTGGTTCCAAGTGATTGGCATAAACGTCATTTAGCCCCCTTTTTGTCAAAAATAATATTCCCATTTTATCATTAATAACGGAAAACATTAATAATATTGAATTAAGTTTATCTAATAAACAAACAAAGTGCAACAAACTTAGTTTATTCAATAGACAAACTAAGTTTGTGCTGATATAATAGCTTCATAGCTAACAAGAAGATAGAGAGAGAAATGAATATAGGACTTTCTTTTTCTTTTATTTTGTAAGCGATATCAAAATCGATAATTTTAATGAGGAGGCAGTTAACAATGGCGTATTTTGAAAACATCAATCAAATCAGGTATGAAGGTCCAGCATCGAAAAATCCCTTTTCCTTTAAGTACTATAATCCAGAAGAGATAGTAAATGGCGTTTCCATGGAAGAGCAGCTCCGTTTTTCGGTAGCTTATTGGCATACATTCACAGCAGATGGAACGGACCCGTTTGGAAGCGGTACAGCCATCCGCCCTTGGAATCACTTAAAAGGTTTAGATTTGGCAAAAGCCCGTGTGGAAGCAGCTTTTGAATTATTTGAGAAACTGAACGCTCCGTTTTTCTGCTTTCATGATTCTGATATTGCACCAGAGGGAAATAATTTAAAAGAAACATATGATAATCTTGACCCGATTGTAGCGATGATCAAGGAATATATGAAAACAAGCAAAACGAAATTACTTTGGAATACAGCTAATATGTTTACACATCCAAGATATGTGCACGGTGCAGCAACTTCCAATAATGCCGATGTGTTTGCGTATGCTGCAGCAAAGGTGAAAAAAGGCCTTGAAATTGGCAAGGAGCTTGGTGCAGAGAACTATGTGTTCTGGGGCGGCCGCGAAGGTTATGATACATTGCTGAACACTGATATGAAACTGGAGCAGGATAACTTAGCCCGTTTCTTCCATATGGCGATTGACTATGCACAGGAAATCGGTTTTGATGCTCCATTCTTAATCGAACCAAAACCAAAAGAACCGACAAAGCATCAGTATGATTTTGATGTGGCGACAGGATTGGCATTCCTGCAGAAATATGATCTTCAGGATCACTTTAAGTTTAATATTGAAGCAAACCATGCGACGCTTGCCGGTCACACTTTTGAGCATGAATTGAGAGTAGCGAGAATTAACGGCATGCTTGGATCTGTTGATGCTAACCAAGGTGATACATTGATTGGCTGGGATACAGACGAGTTCCCGACAGATTTATACAGCACCACTTTAGCCATGTATGAAATCTTGCTGAATGGCGGACTTGGCAAAGGCGGTTTAAACTTTGATGCGAAGGTGCGCAGAGGCTCTTTTGATGCGGAAGATCTTTTCCATGCACATATTGCAGGGATGGATTCCTTTGCAATCGGCCTTAAGGTTGCCAATAAGCTAATTGAGGATAGAGTTCTAGAAGACTTTATTTCTGACCGCTATGCAAGCTTTAAGGAAGGAATTGGCCTTGATATCGTCGAAGGAAGAACTAACCTCCATAAACTGGAGCAACATGCTCTTGCAATTGGTGAAGTGACAAATAAGTCTGGCCGCCAAGAACGCTTGAAGGCGATTGTGAATCAATATTTGTTGGAAACATTAGCGCAAGTACGCGTATAAAGGAGAGAATGTGCTGGGGATCATACCAGCACATTTTTTAACAGGTAAGGTAAATGACTAAATGAGGTGATCTGACATGAAGTATTGCTTTGGAGTAGATTTAGGTACAAGTGCTGTAAAGATTTTACTTGTTGATAAAAACGGAAATGTCGCTCATGAGGTATCAAAGTCGTATCCTTTGATCCATGAAAAATCAGGCTACAGTGAACAAGACCCTGAGGAGTGGGTGAACAAAACACTTGAGGGCTTCACTGAAATCATAGAAGTGTTCGAAGGGGAGAAAGAGGATATTGACGGGATAAGTTTCTCAGGTCAAATGCATGGCCTTGTCCTGCTCAATAAGGAAAATCAAGTATTGCGAAACGCGATACTTTGGAATGATACGAGAACAACAGAGCAGTGCCGGTTAATTGAGGAAAAGGCTGGTGAAAAATTGCTTTCTATCACAAAAAATCCGGCATTAGAAGGCTTTACTTTGCCGAAACTGTTATGGGTTAAGCAATATGAAGAAGATCTTTTCAAACAAGCCGCTGTTTTCATGCTGCCAAAGGATTATCTCAGGTACAGGCTCACTGGCAGCATACATACAGAATACTCCGATGCTGCAGGCACTCTTTTGTTAGATATAAGTAAAAAAGAATGGAGTGCAGAGCTTTGTGAATTGTTCGGCATTGATGCTAGTCTTTGTCCGCAGCTTGTTGAATCACATGCACTTGTTGGAACTGTCACAGCAGAAGTTGCGGAGAAAACAGGGCTGTCTCCTGAATGCAAAGTGTTCGCCGGCGGTGCGGATAATGCTTGTGGAGCAATCGGCGCAGGTATTCTGGCGAGTGGGAAAACACTTTGCAGCATCGGCACATCTGGTGTTGTGCTTTCCTATGAAGAAAAAGCAGAGAAGGATTTTCAAGGAAAGGTACATTACTTCAATCATGGAGAGGAAAATGCCTATTATACGATGGGAGTGACATTAGCAGCAGGTCACAGCTTGAGCTGGTTTAAAGATACTTTTGCCGAGCATGATGGTTTTGAGGAAATGCTGGCAGAAATAAATCTTGTTCCAATTGGGTCAAACGGACTGTTATTTACCCCATATTTAGCAGGTGAGAGAACACCATATGCAGATGCATTGATTCGGGGCAGTTTCATAGGAATAGATGCAACACATAAACGCCGAGATTTTGTTCGTGCTGTACTGGAGGGTATTACCTTTTCCTTAAATGAATCAATTGAGATTTTTCGAGAGCACGGTAAGACAATCGACACAATTATCTCAATTGGCGGCGGAGCCAAAAATGAAGCGTGGCTGCAGATGCAGGCAGATATCTTTAATGCAAAAGTCCTGAAGCTATCAAGTGAACAAGGGCCAGGGATGGGAGCGGCCATGCTTGCAGCAGTTGGAGCAGGGTGGTTTTCGTCATTAGAGGAGTGTGCGAACACGATGTTGCAGACTGTGAAGGAATATGAGCCTATTCAAGAGAATGTAAAAAGGTATGAAGAATTATACCAAATCTACAAGAAGGTCTATGGTCAAACCAAAATGCTGTCTGAAGAGTTAACACAGTTTCGAAAATAATGGAAACAAGGAGGCTCTAATATGAAGTATAGAGAGCTGGGGAAAACAGGTCTGAAGATAAGCGAGGTCAGTTTTGGAACATGGGCGATTGGCGGTTCATGGGGGAAAACGGATGATGAAGAGGCACTGAAATCGCTTGACAGGGCAATAGGGGAAGGGGTGAATTTCTTTGATACGGCCGATGTCTATGGGAATGGACACAGTGAGGAATTGCTGGCTAAGGTGTCTAAGGGGAAGGAAGAGGATATTCACATTGCGACAAAATTTTGCCGAGGCGGAGATATTCATGCAGCCGACACCTACACTTATGAAAATGTTCGAACCTTCTGCGAAAACAGCTTGAAGCGCTTGAACAGAGAAGCAATTGACTTATATCAGATTCATTGTCCGCCCCTTGAAATCCTTCAGGACGGTAAAGTTTTTGCAGTGCTGGACCGTTTGAAGCAGGAAGGGAAAATAAAGCATTATGGTGTCAGTGTTGAAACAGTGGAAGAGGGATTGCTGTGTCTTGAGCATGAAGGGGTAGATTCACTGCAGGTTATTTTTAATATCTTCCGTCAAAAGCCTCTAGAGAAATTGCTGCCAGAAGCAAAGCAGAAGGGAACGGGTATCTTAGTTCGCCTGCCGCTGGCAAGCGGCCTGTTAACAGGCAAATTTACGCAGGGGCACCGCTTTGAAAAAGATGATCATCGCGCATTTAATGAAAATGGGGAGTCCTTTAATATCGGAGAGACTTTTAGCGGACTCGGTTTTTCAAAGGGTGTTGAGCTCACGGAGCAGATTGCGTGGATTGGTGATAGACGTCAATCGATGGCATCTGCTGCCTTAAGATGGATACTTGATCATGAGGAAGTGTCCTGCATTATCCCAGGCTTCAAAAATGAAAACCAAATTCTTGCAAACTTAGCAGCGCTGGATGAAGCACCTTTTACACAGGAGGAAAAAACGAGGCTTAACCATTTTTATCAACAGAACGTAAAAAACAGCATCAGAGGACCGTATTGAAGGAAAAGGGGCACTGCCCCTTTTTTATTATTTTCCTAACTTTATAGATTATTCTAGTATGATATCTGCAATAATCTCACCAGCTGTAACGGGTGCAACCTTTGCCGGCAGTCCAAGGGCATGGATTGCAGATATTCCTTTTTCCTTTGCATAAGCAAAATCGGTTCCGCCAGGCCGAGAAGCGAGATCGATGATTAATGTTTGGTCTGACAGCTTATCAAGCAGCTGTTTTGTCAAAACATGAAAGGGAACAGTATTAATCAGAATATTTTGCTGGTCAAGCTCATCAGGTAAATGTTTAAATAAGACAGGTGTTAAGCCCATTTCCTGAACACGTGCTCTGTCAGCAGACTCTCTTACAGCAACACTGACAACAGCGCCGAGATTTGAAAAGAGACGGGCAACAGTCATTCCTACTCTTCCAAACCCAAGAACTAAGACATGAGAGCCATGAATCGTGTAATCCGTTTCTTCAATGGCGATTTTTAAAGCTCCTTCGGCAGTCGGGATAGAGTTTAAGATAGCAACATCATCTCTTGCAAAAATAGCCACAATGTTTCGTCCGGTTGTTTTTTTTATGTATTCTAAAAAGGGAGTGATAATGCCAGAATAAATGCAGCAGTTTTCCTTTGTTTTGCGGAACATATCCTCCGTCAAATAAATGTCTTCACTGGAAAACTTGGATTCTGCTTTTCCATCATTGCCGATACCTGGGATAGGCAAAAGGATGCTGTCCAAACTGCTGAAGTCAACTTCTGAGATATGCTGTTTGCATACATTGGCATACTCAAGCTGTACATTTTCAAAACCTGTTAATATAATCTGTCCAGCTGATTTGGCAAGCTTTTCGATTACATGCAGCTGACGCTGATCACCGCCGATAATCAGAATTGTATGTTGGTTAATCATCTAATCCCTCCTGAAAATTAAATTAGCACACTACTAATAATAATAGCCAATTGTAAAAAATAGTCCTGTAGTTATGATAATATATATTTTCATAGAACAAAGTTTTTTCAAATTTTTGTTAGAAATTATAGAATTTATCATCTCTATGTGGGATTTTTTTTGTTATGATATAATTTTAGTGAAGTGTGAGAAAAGCACTATTTATTGTGATAAATTAACATTTAATATAAAAGGATGGAAACAGGAGCAATTATAATGGAGAAAGCAGCTATTGATTTTAATTTAATGAAAGCTAAGTTCCGCGAAAATGGCTTGCAGCCTACCGCTATTACTGTTTTTTCGGAAAGATTAAATGAAGAGGAATTATTACAAAAGCATATGCAGTACCAGGAAATCTTGGATGTGGTCATCTATTTTCTCGATAAATTCCTCGATTCGTTAAAAGAGATGCCGATAATCGCTTCTGTCTGTGATGCAGAGGGGTATCTGTTAAAAAATCTTGGTCATGAGCAGAGCATGCGGGATGCTGAAGCTCTCGGAATTAAAGAAGGAGTTCGCTTTACAGAAGAGGATTGCGGCATTGATGCGATTTCCTTGACGTTAAAGCACAAAAAAAGTGTAGAAATCGTAGGAACTCAGCATTACCATGAATATCTCCATCGTAAAGCCTGCTATGCTGTGCCGATTATCGACTGGACAGCGGATAAGGTTCTTGGAACGATTTCCATTATGACTGATATCGAGCATGCAAGCCCTCTTATGCTGACCCTTTTGTCAACGGTCAACCAAACGATTGAACGGGAAATTGATTTAATCAGACAAAACCATGAGCTGAACATATTAAACAAAATAATTATGGATACAACAAGAAATGGAATATTGGTTGCCGCTCAAAGCGGGAAGCTGATTGCCTTCAATGCATATGCTGAACATATAACAGGCTGGAAAAAGGAGAACATTATTGGTGCAAGCCATTTAACCCTGGAGTATTTCGGTGAATATTTGCAGAATGTCTTGTTAACAAAAAGACCGTATACAGATATAGAAATAACCTTTACACGGGAAAAAGATCAGGAAGCTCTAATTTTTTTGCTTGATTGTTTTCCTATTTTCTTGAATAACGGCACACTTGTTGGAGCTTTTGCCCAATTCAGAGATTATACCGAAAAGAAGAATACAGAAAAGCTGCTGCTAAATTCAGAAAAGCTGACAGCTGTCGGCCAAATGGCTGCAAGTGTTGCACATGAAATCCGCAACCCGCTGACAACTATTCAAGGTTTTATTCAATATTTGGAAAAAGACTTTCGGGAAAAGTCGCATTATGACCTTATCATGTCAGAGCTAAAGCGCATTAACTTTATTGTTAGTGAGTTTCTGATTTTGTCCAAGCCGCACGCTGTCCATTTCATTAATCAGGATTTGCAGAAAATTATGGATGAGACAGTTTCTCTCTTTCAGGCGAGTGCAAACATGAACAATATACTAATAGAAAAAAACTATGCTCAAGATAATATCTTTGTCCAATGTGATGAAAATCAATTAAAGCAAGTCTTCATGAACGTCTTCAAAAATAGTGTAGAAGCATTGCCTTATGGGGGAAATATTAAAATTCGCACAAATGTGACAGAGGATAAAGAAGCGATTATTCAAATAGAGGATAATGGGATTGGCATGACACCAGCACAAATAAAAAGACTCGGCCTTCCGTTTTATACGACAAAGGATACTGGCACTGGCTTAGGGTATATGGTGATCATTAAAATCATTGAACAGCATCAAGGCCATCTTCATATTGAGAGTTCTGTGAATAAAGGAACGACAATTGAAATCAGGCTCCCGCTTAGTTAATATAACAAACTATAATAAAGGCCGCCGCAGATTGCGTATCTGCGGCGGTCTTTATTGTTAATATTTATATTGCTTAATTATTTCATGAAGTTCATCTGCCATGACAGACAGAGTGTGAGAAGCTGACGTAATCTCCTCCATTGCTGCAAGCTGCTCTTGTGTAGAGGCAGCAACTTCTTCTGATGAGGCTGCATTGCTTTTGGCAATATCTGAAACTTCATAGGCCGTTCCTTCCACTACTTGAACAACTGTAAGCATAGTCTTAATCGTGTCAGCTACAACGTCCATTTTCGGATTGATATCTTTCATACTGGAAAGAATATCGCTGAATTTTTGAATGGCATCCTCCGAAACAGACAACCCGCTTTGCACATTGTCAACAACGGTAGACATTTTTTGCACAGTATTTTCTGTGTCCTGCTGGATTGCCTTAATTAATTCGGAAATCTGGCTTGCTGAATTCTGAGACTGTTCAGCGAGTTTGCGAACTTCTTCTGCTACAACAGCAAAACCTTTCCCAGACTCACCAGCCCGAGCTGCTTCTATAGCAGCATTCAAAGCAAGGAGATTTGTTTGCTCTGATATTGCTGTGATAACACCAAGTATGGAGCCAATTTCTTTAGAACGGTCATACAAGGAACGTATTACTGTATTAGAATCTAATACAGAGGCATGAATTAGGTTCATTTGATCGACAGTCTGCTTAACAGAATGGCCGCCTTCTTCTGCTTTTTCTGTAGTTGCTCTCGTTAATTCCGAAACAGCTGCAGTACTTTCAGCAATAGATGCTGTACCAGCAGAGATTTTACCTACTGACATAATATTTTCATCCATTCCAGCTGTCTGCTTTTCTGCATTGCTTGCTACCTCTTGGATGGCATCTGCGACTTGTTCTGTTGCTTCACTTGTTTGGACTGCGCTTGCATTCAGCTCTTCTGCTGAGGCGGCAACATGTACTGCATTTTGTTCAACGTTTCTTAACAAACCGCGCAAGCTTGTCTGCATGTCAATGAAAGTCGAAGTAAGGTCGGCGATTTCATCATTTGATTTTACGTGAATTTCTTCTGTTAAATCACCGCTGCTGATTTTCTGTGCTGTTTGTTGGAGTGATTTCACTCGAATAACAATCGATCGTACAATCAGCATGACGATGGCTGCGCCAACAATCACTGCGGCAGCAATCACGAGGAAGGTCGTGTTTAGGATTGGGGCAGCAGCGTCCTCTGTTTCAGATGAAAACATTGTGCCTGCCACTTTCCAGCCTGTCAGCTTATTTGTTGTGAAATACATAACGCTTTTTTCGCTGTCAGCAGTATAATTTATAATACCGCTATCTGATTCGAACATCTTCTTATAATAGCTTTGCTCCGCTTTAGCACCAGCCTCCTCAAGCGGATTCACAATGAACAGTTGCTGTGTATCAAGCAGGATAGCATAACCATCCTCACCGATATTTACGCTTTTTGCTGTTTCCTCGAGTTTTTGAATGTTGATATCAATCGCGACAACACCGCTTGAGTCAGCAATCTTTTTCGTTACTGTTACAATCATTTCTCCAGTGCTTGCATCTTTATAAGGACTTGTAACAACAACATCATTATTGTTCATACCATCTTGATACCATGGTCTTTCACGCGGGTCAAAATCGCTTGGCAAATCCGTTTTAGGATATGAGATCATCTGACCATCCGTTGTGCCAATATAGATGGTTTGCACCTCCGGATGTAAGCCGATATATTGAGTAAACTTTTGCAATGCTTCAGAATTATCTCCGCCTTCATACATATCAGTATTCAGCAGATCAGCAAAAAAGCTTGCATCATGTATCTTTGGGGAAAGGGTATTGTCTATATTTGAATTAAGAAGCTTTACATTTTCTTCCGCACTTTTTAATAAACTGTTTTCCAGTTCATGTTTTGCGCTGTTATAGGAAAGGAATCCTACTAATACTGTTGGAAGTAAAAGAATAACAGCAAAAGCAGTGTATAGCTTAGATCTTAAATTCCATTTGAAGTTCATTTTTTTCATGATGCTTCTCCTTAAGTGAAATTTAGATTACTTGCAACTATTTAACGTTGTTAAGCAATCTTATTAAGATTTATTTCGGCACATCAACATTATAGTTAAGCACTGCTTCTGAAAAATTTTAATTAGTGCCAAAATTCCTAAAATGAAAATGCTTTATTTGTAAAAATTTTAATTTTGTGGATATAAAATAAATGATCTGATTTTAGGCTTGCATTTGGAAGGAAAAGGAGTTATATTATCATTAACAAGTAATTATTGAATTACAAATTACTGATTGATAAGAGGGTTTATAAGCATGAAATATAAAACAGAAAAAGAAGTTCTGGCAAACTATGATTCGGCAAAGTACCGAACTCCAGACGGCTATACTGCTGATATTGCCATTTTCACAATCGTCTCAGAAAGAAAAGAAGAAAAGGCACCTCCAATAATGACATTAAAACTGTTACTCATAAAGCGGGCAGACGCGGATAACGACGGAAACCCAAATATTGAGGGCGGAAAATGGGCTCTTCCTGGGGGCTTTGTTGATGCAATCAAAGGAGAAACAGCTTTAGAAGCTGCGAAAAGGGAATTAAAGGAAGAGACAAATGTTGATGGTTTGCATATTAAGCATTTTGGTGTGTATGACAATGTCACAAGAGATCCACGGGGCTGGATGATTTCCAATGCTTTTTACGCCATTGTTCCTGAGGAATATATTCAAAAGCGCGAGGCGAACGATGACGCAGCAGAAGTGGAGCTGTTTGATATGGAAGAGGTAACTCAGTTGAAATTAGCTTTTGATCACGAAAAAATTATTGCAGATGCCCATATGTTTATAAAACGTGACATGATTACCACAACTGCAGCAAAAAGCTTCTTGCCAAAGGAATTTACATTGTCTGAGCTGCAGCGCGTTTTGTTGACGGTAGGAGAAGACCCTAGAATCTCAAATGATTCCGTTTTTTTCACAAAGGCGCCAAAGCTTCCGTTCATTGAAAAAGCATTAGATGCAGACGGAACGCCGAAAAAAACGAAAAGGAATTCATTCAGACCATCACAGCTGTATGTTTTTAATGATTTTGAAATAGTGGAATCCATTTATCATTAATATCTGAAAAGAAGGAAAGAGAGCAGCTTTCCTCCTTCTCTTTAAGGTTAGTAATTTGTAAATTGATAATTACAAATAACTTTTAAATTTTAAATCAGCAAATTTTTAGTTAAGGGAGGAATAATCTATGGTGAATAAGGCGTTAATAAATATTGACTATACATTCGATTTTGCTGCCGTGGACGGGCGATTATCTTGCGGGGAAAAGGGGCAATTAATAGAAAGAGAAGTTTCAGCCATTACGGAAAGATTTATACAAAACGGTGATTTTACAGTGTTTGCAATTGATGTTCATGAATTAAATAATCATTATCATCCAGAGCGAGCATTGTTCCCCCCACATAATATTAGGAACAGTGCGGGCAGAAATTTATTCGGCAGTTTACGGGAAGTTTATGAAAGAAATAAACAGTCTCCACATATTTATTATCTAGATAAAACAAGATATTCAGCATTTGCAGGGACAGATTTGGAGTTGAAATTAAGGGAACGAGGGATAACAGAACTTCATCTTGTTGGGTTATGCACAGATATATGTGTGCTTCATACGGCTGTTGATGCATATAACAAAGGCTTTAGCATAGCAGTTTATGAGGATGCAGTTGCCTCCTTCTCCCAACAAGGGCATGATTGGGCAATGGAACATTTTAAAGCGGCATTAGGAGCTACGATAATCAAGGGAAAAGGAGTGTGTTAAATAAATGAAATATTCAGATGACAGTTTAATGCTGCATACAGACTTATATCAAATCAACATGGTGGAAACATATTGGAAGGATAATATCCATGAACAAAAGGCAGTGTTTGAAATGTACTTCCGCAAGCTTCCTTTTGGTAATGGCTATGCAGTCTTTGCAGGGCTCGAGCGGGTTTTACAAGTTATTAAAAACTTTCATTTCTCTGATACAGACATTCAATATTTGCGAGAATACGGCTATGCAGAAGATTTTTTAAGCTATCTCAGCAAGCTAAGCTTTACTGGTGATATTTACTCGATGAAAGAGGGGGAAATTGTCTTTGGAAATGAACCGCTGCTGAGAGTGGAGGCCCCTTTGGCAGAAGCTCAGCTTTTAGAAACAATTCTCTTGAATATCGTAAACTATCAAACGTTGATTGCGACAAAGGCCTCCCGCATTAAGATGGTCATTGGAGAAGATACTGCAATGGAATTCGGCACAAGAAGAGCACATGAGCTTGATGCTGCTTTATGGGGTACTAGAGCAGCCTATATCGGCGGGTTTTCGGCAACAAGCAATGTCAGAGCAGGAAAACTTTTTGATATTCCAATTGCCGGAACTCATGCTCATGCACTTGTGCAAGCATACCGGGACGAATACAAAGCTTTCAAAAGCTATGCCAGCAGTCACAAGGATTGTGTCTTCTTAGTAGACACTTATGACACCTTGCGTTCAGGTGTGCCTAATGCGATTAAAGTAGCAAAGGAATTTGCAGGCCGCATAAACTTTAAGGGAATAAGATTAGACAGCGGTGATTTAGCGTATTTATCAAAACAGGCCAGAAAGCTTCTTGATGATGCAGGGTTCAAAGATACACAAATCATTGCTTCAAACGATCTTGATGAAAAAACAATCATGAATGTTAAGGCGCAAGGAGCAAGAATCGATGTGTGGGGAATCGGGACAAAGCTTATTACCGCATACGATCAAGCCGCATTAGGCGGTGTTTACAAGCTTGTATGTATTGAGGAAGCGAATGGACAGATGACAGATACGATAAAAATATCAGCTAATCCTGAAAAAGTGACTACACCAGGGGAAAAAAGACTGTACCGAATCATTAATAATGGAAACGGCCATGCAGAAGGGGACTATATTGCTCTTGCTAAAGAAGAGGTGCACAAAGAAAGACTGAAAATGTTCCACCCAGTTCACACATATATAAGCAAATTTGTGACAGATTATACAGCTAAGGAACTTCATGTAGCTGTTGTCAAAGAAGGAGAAGTCTGCTATGAACTTCCGCCTCTCCAAGAAGTGCAAAGCTATGCGAAGAGCAGTCTGAAGCTATTTTGGGATGAGTACAAGCGGATGTTGAATCCAGAGGAATATCCTGTTGATCTCAGCCAGGAATGCTGGAACAATAAAATGACACTTATCAAAAAAGTGCAAGAGGAAGTCGAAAACAGTTTGTAAGGAAGGGAGAGCTTTACAATGGGGAAAATCGGAATATATGGGTCATCTTTTGATCCTGTCACGAATGTCCATTTGTGGACGGCGAGCACTGTCGCACATCGCTGTAAGCTTGATAAAGTTATTTTCCTGCCTTGCTCAAGCAAGCGTCGTGACAAACAGTTACATGTTGAAGATCAGCATCGCTGGAGGATGCTGGAGCTTGCAATTGATAACAATCCTAAATTTGTCGCAGATGATTATGAAATGAAACAAGAGGCGTGGAATATTTATACGTATAACACGTTGAATCACTTTAAAGAAGTATTTCCTGAAGATGATATTTACTTTATTATGGGTGCAGATTTGCTCGTTGATATCGGCAAAGGAAAGTGGACGAAGGGCGAGGAGCTAATTTCAGAAAATAAGTTCATTGTAATGGCAAGAAACGGCATTGATATGCTGCAGGCAATAAGTCACTCGCCTATTTTAAGAAATAATGATGATGGTACGACATTTCACCTTCTTGATAAAGGGCTGGCTATGGAAATCAGCTCTACCTACATTCGCGAGGAATTGGCAATGGGCGGAGAACCGCGCTATTTACTGCCAGACTCCTGCTACAGCTATATTAAAGAGAATAGGCTATACGAATAGGTAAAAGCAGCCGTATGAAACATCAGGACGAAGATGTTTCATACGGCTTCCATCCTATAAAAAGCTGTTATTAATTTCGCAGCCTGTAAATTCAATCAGACCAATATTGTTAGTCGTCTTAATGAGAAAGCCATTTTCTAACGTCTCATGTCGGATTGTTTCCTTCCATATACAAGCTGTGCTTGGTTCTCCCTCACTCAAGAGTTGACTGTGATCATAATAACGATGCGTAATATTCTTTTTGATAACTTGATTGCTTAAGAATAAAGATCCTTTGATTGCAAGATTGGCCAGTCCGCGAAATGATTCATTTTTAATCGGACTGCTTGTGTATTGGTGAATAGTTCTCTTGTCATGAGGAAAAAACTCGACCTCCGATTTTAAGGCGAAAGCCATATGTGCATCACCAGAAAGAATAACACACTCAGAAGGGTTCCACTTAGCTATTCTTGTATGAAATTCATGGAAACCGCGACTGTTGAATTTCCACCATTCTAAGTCCATTGCCTCCTGCAGTTTTGGGATATTTTTTGAAACAGGCAGGACAATCTTTTTTAAGAAAGTCTCAATCAGGTCGACGCCGTATAAAGGAGTTGCAGACAAAAGGATAAGAGGTTCCCCTTCTTGCCAGCCAGATTCATTAAGGCTTGATTCAAGCTGGTCCCATGCGTCCTTGTTAATCAGATTGGGGCCGTTTGTCCGGCTGGTAAGGAATGGTGTAATCATCCGTTGTTTTGTGTCAGGATAGAAGCGCTGTGTTCTAGTATCGAGGACAAGTGTAATTGGAGTAGACGGGATCGTATAATGCCAGTTGGCATAGGTCCACATTGCAGAAATCCAATTCTCATATGGAGTTGTTTTATAATTTAAGCCTTGAAGACGGGAATTAACAACAGCTAAAAAAGGGGCAGAAAAAGAATCAGGTGCATTGCCCCAGCCTTGGAAAGCCCAGTAGGCGGTCAGTCCATTTGCGACGGAATGACGGCCAAGAGGGGCAGACCAAACATTTTCCATCCAGTCAGCGGAAATGTTCCAGTCATCTGTTATATCATGATCATCAAAGATCATATAAACAGACATGTTGGCCAACACTCTGCGAATATGAGGCGTGGATGCTGCAAATTGTATCAGGCTTTTGGATTGTTCTTCATATTCTTTCCGTTTTGTGTGCAAAGCTTTGTCTGACTGTAATGATTTGTCGACAAAATACTTATTTTCAGCTAACAGATGATCCAAATTAGGGATTGCTGCTTTTTGTCCGGCTGCTTGCCAAAGAGCGGGACTCCAGCTCAAAAGGTACATCGCTGCATATTCCCCTAACGATAACAAATGATTTGCTGCTTTTCTGGAGGTAAAGCCGCACAGCTCTTTTGTCAGTTCCCCACGACCGTTCACTTGATACATTTTTGTGCTGTATTTTTGGTCAAGCTCCAAAGCTAAATCTTGGAGAGGTTCCTTCTTGCCGATCAATATTTCTCCAAGACTTTGAATGAATGGCGTGATTGGGTCTGCGACATCATCAGCATAGATTTGATCTCCAAGAAGGAAGAGAGAGGATGGCCTTACTTGTAAATCAGACCAGAATTCTGTAAGCAGGCTGTCTCCTTTAATTAATGCATCATTGCCTGTGCCATGCAGCTTTTGGCAAGATCCGTACATAAAGGTGCTTTTATTTTCGGGAATAAAAAAAGAAGGCAATGGATAATCACCGTATACAATGGAATACGGATTATGTGAATCAAGCATTTGGTAGTCACCAAGATGCCATTCTTTGTTTCCATCGCTAAAAAATACATTATAGCCAAGCAGCTGTCCTGTTGGAAAGCTACCTTCTGTTGGTTCAGCCTTCATTAAATATATAAATAAGTTTTTTCCCATTTTGACAAGGGTTGTTTCACTATGAGAACTTACACGTTCTAGAAAGCAAGCATCATTAGACTGCTGAACAGCAAACACTTCGGTTCTTGCTTCCATTGGCTTGCTTAATGCAATCCAGCAGTACAGCTCTTTGCTTTCTGTTCTTCTTAAGATTGGTCCAGCGAGGATATCAGGTAAATGCAAGATAAATCACCGCCCCCTTTTTTGTTATAGGCTATTCACCTAGCACAAAAAGGTGATAACGAAAGGGTGACAATAAATGCCACCCGTTTTCTTTGCATTATTAATAGAAAGAAGTGCTAATAGAAGCACTGCTCGTTGCTGCAGTATTCGTGCTTGAACCTGGCTTCCAGTTAAAGGGAGGCAGTGAGCTTCCAGACAGCTGTATACTGTTTGGGAAGGCTTCAGAGATAGTTTCACTAGTAACACTTGATGAACTGTCAGCATTGCTCTGCTCTTCATTTAGTTCTTGCAGTATGCTCTCGAAAATGTTAGCAATCTGTTCATCCGAGGCCGATTCTAAATCGAAGCCTGCAAGCTGGCCAGACAGATCACTAGATAATGAATCTGTAATAATGGAAGCTTCCGCAGTATCCTCCGTGTTTAAGCTGCTGATTATATTGGAAAGGAATTGACTCATCTGGGCAACAGTGTATTCCTCGCTCATTTGTGAAATCACTGGTGGAGGCATTGTTCCTATAGACATCACCCTTTGAGGCTTAGCACTTTCCAAAGTGTCTGATACTTGTTCAAAAAGGGAGGAGATTTCGTCTTCTGTACTTTCTTCTGTGTCAAATTCTGATAAGAGACTGCTGATGGTTGTATATGCTGTTTGCAAGCTGTCTTGCAGGGTAGTATCTGTCAAGCTGCCGCTCTCTTCTGCCTTCGGTTGCATATTTTTTAGAAATGCTGTTTTTTGTTCAGTTGTTAATGCTGGTAAGTCCTTTGTGCTTGTGACGGGCACCTCGCTTCCTTGGCTGCTTGCTGTGAGCATATCTTGGAATGAAGCGATAGAGTCATCTTGAGCAGTGACTGTTTGCACTGCTGATTTTTGCAGCATTTGCAAATAAGCAGAAGCATTACTTACTGATATGGACATAAAAAAACTTCCCTTCTAATAAAAATTCGGAATCTAGTAGTATAGATAAATCCGTATTAATAGTAGAGAGGAAAGCTTAAGATATGCTTAAATTTCTTTTTGTTTAAACTGCAGCATTTTGCTGCATGCGAAGACGATATTCCTTTGGAGAGCAGAGATTATGACGTTTGAACAGCTTATAAAACTGGGCAATATTGCTTATGCCAACATCAAAACTGATTTCCATAATGCTTTTTTCACTTGTTAACAGCAGCAGCTCTGCTCTTTTAATTCGTTTAAGATTCACATAGTCTATAAAGGAAATTCCCATGCTTTTTTTGAAATACTTAATGAAATAGTGATAGCTTAAGTTTAAGATAGAGCAGGCTTCCTCGACAAAAAGCTTATCTTTTAGATGATCTTCAATATAATCTAACACTGGCTTTAACCGGGTGAAGCTTTCCGCATCGGCAAATTTCAGCAAATTTTGCTCGTCGTTTCTAATGAGCAGCAGCAAAAGCTTTTTTATGGCCGAATTGATGGCAATCTCATATCCTTTTTCCTTTTGCTGTGCCTCCATATAAATCTCCATAATCAGGCTGTATACCTGTTTTTTTACTTGTTCATTTTTTTCAAAAATATAATTTAAATGCTGCAGCGGTGTTGTGACCTCAGAAAAGCAATGCAAATAGGGCAGGATGCTCTGGTCAAAATGCTTCACTAAGTCTACTTGAAACACAATATAGCGCAGATTTCCTTTAGAAGGTTTACATGTCCGGTGGGGCTGGGATGCACCCATAATATAAGTGTCCCCACTTCCAATCACAGTGGATTGATATTGGTGCTGAATCGCTAAATTGCCCTCCATGATTGCGAGAAATTCGACTTCCTTATGAAAATGCCATGTCTCCTGCTCGATAAGCGCAGTATAATCCGGCTCATCATTAATTTCCCAAACCTTTAAAGATAATAACGGATTTTCATAATGAACCACTTCATTAACAGGTTCTTCATATGTATTTTTAACCATTCTCTAAGACCCCCGACAAAAGATATAAATGCATCATCCATTATGGAAGTGTATTTTTTTATTTTCGATAAATGACACAATTGAATAAAAAGAAGCCAATTTTGAGCATTTATTAAATCGCTTTCATTTTTTATAATGATACCATAAATCGGTATTGGAGTGTGGCTAACTTGATAACTATATGGAACGAAAATCGCCATGAAAAAATAAATCCTGTTGTAGCGGAAATTTACCCTGATGGTATACACGGCTGTATTGACAGCGTTCTAAAAAATGCAGGCTTTGATACAAAAACGGCAACCTTGGATGATCCGGAGCACGGCCTGACAGATGAGGTGCTGGAAAACACAGATGTTCTTGTCTGGTGGGGGCATATTGCGCATGGAGAAGTAAAGGACGAAATTGTAGAAAAAGTGCATAAGCGTGTTCTAGATGGAATGGGACTTATCGTCTTGCACTCCGGCCATTTTTCGAAAATATTCAAAAAGCTAATGGGAACAAGCTGTGATTTGAAGTGGAGAGAAGCGGATGATAAGGAAAGGCTGTGGGTAGTTGCTCCAAGTCATCCGATTGCTGAAGGAATCGGTGAATATATCGAGCTAGAAAAAGAGGAGATGTATGGCGAGCATTTTGATATCCCAGCACCAGATGAGCTGATTTTTACAAGCTGGTTTACAGGCGGAGAAGTGTTCAGAAGCGGCTGTACATACCAAAGAGGGAACGGAAAAATATTTTATTTCAGACCGGGACATGAAACGTATCCTACATATCATCAGAAAGACATTCAACAAGTCATCATTAATGCAGTGAACTGGGCGAAGCCGGTTGCCAGAACACGTCCTGTATACGGGAACAGTCAGCCTTTAGAAAAGTTATAGAAAAAAATCATAGGGGGAAAAAAACATGAGTACATTAAAAATTGGTGTAATTGGCTGCGGGAGCATCGCTCAGCACAGGCATCTGCCTGAATACAGCTGGAATAAGAATGTGGAGATAGTCGCTGTTTGTGATATTAATGAGGAGCGCGCTCTTGAGATTGGCAAAAAATATGGTGCAAAAGCATATACAGATTATACAGAGCTTCTTGCTGTTGCAGAAATCGATGCGGTAAGTGTATGTACACCAAACTATCTGCATGCACCAATTTCTGTTGCTGCATTGAATGCAGGCAAACATGTGCTGTGCGAAAAGCCGATGGCAACCTCATCTGAAGAAGCAGCCCAAATGATAGAAGCAGCCAAAAAGAGCGGAAAAAAATTAATGATCGGGCATAATCAGCGTTTTGTAAAATCACATCAAAAAGCTCGTGAACTAATTAAATCAGGTGAAATTGGCAAATTATACAGTTTCCGCACAGCATTCGGCCATGGTGGTCCGGAGCAATGGAGCGTGGACGGCAAGGGAAGCTGGTTCTTCCAGAAAGAAAAAGCATTCATTGGCGCAATGGGAGACTTAGGTGTTCATAAAACAGACCTTCTCCGCTATATTCTAGGGGAGGAATTCGTTGAGGTTGGAGCCTTTGTGGAAACAAATGCGAAGGATTTTGCCGATGTGGATGATAATGCTGTGTGCGTATTGAAGACAGAAAGCGGAGTAATCGGAACATTGGCGGCAAGCTGGGCTTACACGAGCAAAGAAGATAACTCGACGGTGATTTACGGTGAGAAGGCAATCTTAAGATTGGAAGATCATCCTCAATACTCTTTAATCGTGCAGTATGCTAATGGGGAAACCGTAAACTATGAGCTTGGTAAAATCCAATCAAATGATGAAGGCGGCCAAAATGCAACAGGTGTGATTGATCATTTTGTCGCTTCCATTCTAACGGACAGTGAACCTTTGATTACAGGAGAAGAAGGCAAAAAATCTCTGGAAGTTATATTAGGTGCGATTAAATCAAAAGAGACAAAGCAAATCGCAACAATAATTCAATAAAATATATAGATTAGAAGGAGAGAATGGCAATGAAACTAGGAGTCTTTACAGTCCTGTTTGCAGATAAATCGTTTGAAGAAATGCTTGATGCAGTAAAGGAAGCCGGCCTGCAGGCTGTTGAAATCGGCACAGGAGGCTATCCGGGCAATGCACACTGTGATTTGGACACATTGCTGGAGGATGAAACAAAGAGGCAGGAATATATAAAGAAAGTCGAAGACAGAGGATTAATGATAAGTGCGTTCAGTTGTCACGGCAACCCAATTTCTCCTGAGAAGGAGTTCGCGTTGAAATCTCATGAAACTTTGATGAAAACAATCAAGCTTGCCTCCCTTCTAAATGTGCCTGTTGTTAATTGCTTCTCTGGAACAGCTGGTGATCATGAAGGAGCGAAGTTTCCGAATTGGCCAGTCACTCCATGGCCAACTGAATACAGTGATGTGAAAACATGGCAATGGGAGGAAAAGCTGATTCCTTACTGGAAGGAAGTAGGACAGTACGCAAGTGATCACAATGTGAAAATTGGTCTTGAACTGCATGGCGGATTCTTAGTTCATACTCCATACACACTTTTGAAGCTGCGCGAAGAAACATGTGATGCAATCGGCGCCAACCTTGATCCAAGCCACTTATGGTGGCAGGGCATTGATCCTGTGGGAGCCATTAAAATATTGGCAAAAGCAAATGCAATCCATCATTTCCATGCTAAAGATACGTATATCGACCAGGATAATGCGAATATGTATGGATTGACAGATATGCAGCCATACGGAAATGTACAGTCAAGGGCGTGGACTTTCCGGTCTGTCGGCTGCGGCCATAGTGCTGCAGAATGGTCTGATATGATGAGTGCATTGCGCACATACGGCTATGACTATGTTGTCAGTATCGAGCATGAGGATCCACTTATGTCTATCCGTGAAGGACTGGCAAGAGCTGTATCAACACTTAAGTCAGTTGTTATCGAAGAAGCACCATCTCAAATGTGGTGGGCATAAATACCAATTTAGGAGGATTTAAGCATGACTTCATATAAAGTAGGGATCGTAGGGTGTGGCAATATTTTTCCGATGCATGCACAATCAATCGTAACAAGAGAAGATGCTGAGCTTGTTGCAGTTTGTGATGTAAAAAAAGACCGGGCAGATTCAAAAGCGGCCATTTATAATTGTGCCAGCTACACAGACTATGAAAAGATGTTTGAGCAAGAGTCTCTCGATGTTATCCATATTTGTCTGCCCCATCATTTGCATGCGCCTGTTGCCATTGCTGCAGCAAAAAGAAAGATTCATGTGCTGACAGAAAAGCCGATGTCTATCAGCTTAGAAGATGCAGAAGAGATGGTAGCAGCACATCAGGAAAATGGCACAACATTAGGCGTTATTTTCCAGAATCGTTATAATCCAGGCTCTCAGCTTATTAAGAGGATGCTTGTAAACGGTGAATTGGGTGCGATTAAATCAGGAAAATTATCAGTAACATGGGACCGCTCTGATGAATATTATCAAAAAAGTGATTGGAAAGGTACGTGGGAGAAAGAAGGCGGCGGCGTTATTATCGACCAGGCGATTCACACATTAGATTTGATGAGATGGTTCATTGACAGTGATATTAAATATGTCGATGCAACCATCAGCAACAGAGCTCATGAAATAATTGAAGTAGAGGATTCTGCTGAAGGAGTAATTTCCTTTCAAAACAATGTTGTAGCAGCTTTTCATGCCATCAATTACTACACATATGATGCACCTGTGGAAATAGAGCTGCATTGTGAACAAGGAATTGCTAAAATGGTTGCAGACCGTGCAACTGTTCGTTTGATGGATGGCAGAGAGTTTATCGCTGACAATAATCCGCAAGAAACATTCCATTATGATAATGGTGCAAAGGGCTATTGGGGTGTAAGTCATGTCAAGCAAATCAACAATTTCTATGAGTCTCTAAAATCAGGAGCAGCACCTGATATTACGGGAACAGATGCATTAAAAACACAAAAAATGATTTGTGCTATCTATGAATCTGGCAAGAAAAGAGAAAGAGTTGTATTCCAACAAAATACATCGCAAAAAGAATTGGCTTGACGAACCTTTCTGAAGACTCAAAGGTAGCTGAAACACTCTGCAATGACATTTGCCAAAAGCTATACTAAATTAATTGACTTGATTAAATGAAAGTCAAAAAACAAATTTAGCAGCCATTGTCCAAGCAGAACGTGAATAAATATGAAGAGGATTCCTGATTGGGGGTCCTCTTTCTTAGCTGTCAACAAAAAAAACATGTTTTTCAATTTTTGTAAATAGAAAAAAAGGGTTTGCAAATAGAATAAGAGAATGCTAGTATTGGTGCGAACAATGTGATGAAAGCGTTTGAACTATTAATATATACATGTAGAACACTTAAACTTTTGTGAGGGAAAGAGGTTGGTCAGCTTGAACAAAAAGGATCTATTGCTGTTCATTGGTGACAGCATTACAGAAGCAGGCAGATATGAAGATCCGGAACAGATTGGTTTCAGCTATGTCCGTTATATTAGAGATTATATGGCGATTAATCGGCCAGAGTCTCTCCCAACAATCATCAATAAAGGGATTGGCGGCAATAGAGTCCCTGATTTGGCGGAGCGCTGGGAAGCAGATGTACTGAATCTAAAGCCAGATTATGTATCGATATCAATTGGCATCAATGATGTATGGCGACAGCTGGATTCCCCGCATCAAGAGTCATTGTCGCCAGAACAATTTAAAGAAGTTTATGCTAATTTGATTGAGCAAGTTTGCGCCCGCACAAATGCCAAAGTCATTTTAATGGAGCCGACTGTAATCGAAGAGAATGTAGATGCCCAAGGAAACAGGCTGCTCATACCATATGTAAAAGCAGTACAGGAACTGGCTGAAAGCTATAATGCCGTGCTTGTGCCAACACATACAGCATTTATTGCATATCTTCAAAAAGAGAATCACCAAGTGCTGACAACAGACGGTGTTCATATGAATACAGCTGGAAATATGCTGATGGCACAAACATGGCTTCAAGCCGTCTTAAACTAAATCGAAAAGGAGATAACGAAATGGTGTATACAGCGAATGAAAACCGTTATGAATCGATGAAATATAATCGAGCTGGAAACTCAGGTCTTTTGCTCCCAGCCATCGCTTTAGGGCTTTGGCATAATTTTGGCGGTGTGGATACATATGAAAATGGCCGGGCTATTTTAAGGAAAGCATTTGATTTGGGCATCACCCATTTCGACCTGGCAAATAATTACGGGCCGCCGCCTGGAACAGCGGAAGAGATGTTCGGAAAAATGTTAAAGGATGATTTTGCGCCATATCGGGATGAAATGGTTATTTCCACTAAGGCAGGCTATCATATGTGGCCAGGTCCATATGGTGACTGGGGCTCAAAAAAATATCTTGTTTCCAGTCTTGATCAAAGCTTGAAAAGACTGGGACTTGAGTATGTGGATATCTTTTACTCGCATCGTCCAGATCCAAATACGCCTTTAGAGGAGACGATGTTGGCTCTTGACCTCGTTGTTCGGCAAGGGAAAGCTATGTATGTTGGAATCTCTAACTATAGTGCAGAACAGACTGCAGAAGCAGTCAAAATTCTCAATCGCCTTGGCACTCCGCTGCTTATTCATCAGCCGAAATATTCTCTTTTGGACCGCTGGATAGAAACAGGGCTTCAAGACGTATTAGCAGAAAACGGTGTTGGTTCGATTGCCTTTTGTCCGCTGGCACAAGGTTTGCTGACAAGCAAATACGCAAACGGCATTCCGGAAAATTCAAGGGCTGCAAAACCACAAAGCTTCCTGAAGAAAGACCAGGTTACCGAGGAGTTGGTAGATCGCGTGATGAAATTGAATCAAATTGCATCAAACCGCGGTCAAAGCCTTGCTCAAATGTCATTAGCATGGGTTCTTCGCCATGGGAAAGTTACTTCTGCTCTCATCGGTGCAAGCCGAGTTAGCCAAGTTGAAGAAAATGTCGCAGCACTGAACAACTTAGATTTTTCGGAGAAAGAGCTTGCAGATATTGATTATATTTTAACTGCTTCCTTCTAGCAGTTACAAAATAACATTGCTGTCTAAATGGCAGCAATGTTTGTTTGCTAAAGACTGAATACAACTGTATTGATAGAAAAAAGGAGAGGAAATCATCATGATAAAAAAACTGTTGTTTGTGTGGAGAATCCCATCATTTCCAATTCTTTTTTTAGCGAATTTCATATTTGGCTTATCTATGTCATTTTTTGCCCCATTCTCTTCCCTTTTTGGAATTGATGAGGTTGGAATGAGCAATATCGGATTTGGGGTATTTATGACAATTATGGCAATTGGCGGTGTCGTAATCAGCACCATCATTGCCAAAAAATCAGATGCACAATTAAGCAGAAAGAAAATTTTATTATTTACAAGCTTTACAGGCATGCTCGGCTATATAGGCTTTGCCTTTGTCCGGGATTATCTCTTTTTGGCAGTGATAGCCTTTGTTCTGCTTGGTTCGGCAGCTGCCTCTGTGCCGCAGCTGTGGGCCTATGCGCGGGAGGCGCTGTATCATTCTGATGTTCCGAAAGAACAGGTGCCGTTTGTAATGAATGTTTTCAGGATGTTCTTTGCCCTTTCCTGGACAGTAGGACCTGCAGCAGCAGCATGGCTGCTGGCAATAATAGACTTCAAAGGATTGTTTCTGTTAGTTGCAGCAAGCTATGGAATAGGAATGATTGTAATACTGCTTTTCTTGAAGGATATTCCGAAAATTGTTGGTGAAAAGAAGGCTGCCCCTACCGGGGTGAGCTCTTATGTCCGGAAGCCTCATATATTCGGAAACTTGGCTGCTGCTTTGCTTTTAGCAGCGGCAACATCAATTCATATGTTGAATGCTCCGCAATTTGTTACTAAAGTGCTTGGTGGCAGCGAGTTTGATGTTGGGTTAATATTCAGTGTGCCGCCGATTTTTGAAGTACCGATGATGATTGCTGTCGGAATCTTGGCTACAAAGCTTGATAACAGTCTGCTCATAAGGATAGGCTTTGGCATTGCTGCCATTTATTTTACTCTATTCTTTTTTGTTGGCGAACCTTGGCAGATCTATCCACTGCAAATATTAAGTGCTGCACAAGTTTCCATTACTTCAGGAATTGCCATTTCTTATTTTCAGGATTTTATTCCTCAAGCACAAGGAACGGCAACAACACTGTATATGAATTCTACCCAAATCGGCAACACGGTTGGTTATTTGCTGTTTGGCGTTTTAGCAGAAGCGATGAGCTATGGCAATGTCATTATTATTTATGCGATTTTCGCCATTGTTGCCTTACTATGTCTAATCCTTTTCGGAAAGGAAAAGCAAAAAGCACAAACAGCATCGTTTCGGATGGAATAAAGTTTTATGAAAAAGGCAGAGACATAAGTATGTAAATTTGTGTAAAAACCGATCTATTTAATCATGTATTGATTAATAGATCGGTTTTTGTGTTTTAGTTTTAATACACTAATTAAAAATCTTAGTGGAATGGAGCGGAGGACACTCAACTCCTGTGGGAAATAGAGGAAAGGATGAGACTACGCAGGCGAAGACGAGGAGGCTCATCTTCCTCCCCGCGGAAAGCGAGTGGCTGGAGCGCAATGAAACGAACTAATTTTAAAGCCGTAATTTAGTCACAAGCTTTATTTTTCAAATTGTAATTTTATTAATCGTGTTTAGACTGGTTATCTTTCGTTTTATCTCAACCTCTTTTTTATAGCCAAATAAAAATTGCAGTAAACTCATAGTAAAAAAATAAATTTATGTATAAAATAAAAGAATCGTTTGAAATTATCCTCAAGCTAGGAGGAGTGTTGTTGGAGTCTCGAAAGGAAAAAGAGAAAAAACAAGTAAAAAAACAGCATTTGCTGCTTGCCAATATCTTGCAGCAAATTTTGAATATTTCCTTGATTTTGCTTGCGTTAATGCTAAGTGTTTTATTATGCAAAGAAATCATTTACTTTGTCGGACATGCAATGGAGCTCCATCAGATAAGCAGCAATTATGAACTGCTTGAAAGAATATTGGTGTTCTTTTTGTACTTTGAGTTTATTGCCCTCATAGTGAAATATTTTCAAGAAAGCTATCACTTTCCATTAAGATACTTTCTTTATATCGGCATCACTGCAATGGTCAGACTTATCATTGTCTACCACGATAATCCATTGCACACACTGCTGTATACCTGTGCTATTCTTGTATTAGTTATCAGCTACTACATAATCTCGGCAGCATCATCAAGGAAACATTAGAAATAGTAAAGAGAAGCTTCAAAGGGGGAGGATGCAAATGAATAGTTCACTTCAGTCGATAGAATATGAAGTTGCACTTCTGGTTCGTTTAATTACGGCAAGCAATCCAAAGCTTGGGAGTCTTGATCGATCCGAATACTTAATATTAAGTGAATTACAGCAAAAAGGGCCGATTGGAATTAATGAAATAGCACACCAGCTGCTGTTAAATATCTCAACTGCCAGCAGACAGGTTAGTAATCTCGAAACGAAAGCTTATATTAAAAGATACCCTGATGCGAATAATGGACGGATAAGCCTGATTGAAATAACAGAAGAAGGACTTGAGGTTCTAAAACGAGTGCAAAAGGCACGCCGTACAGTGTATGGGGATATCTTAAAAGACTGGAAACAGGAAGAAATCGGCCAATTGGATAAATTAATTAGTCGCCTTAATGCTGATTTTAAGAAGTGGGGGCAAGATTAAAAGGGATTCTTACAAAGAGTCTCTTTTTTTCTGCCGTAAAAAAAGATTGATTATTTATTTATATATTGTATAATACAACTTGTTGTATACAATATATAAATAACCACAAAAAGGGGGAGGGAAAATGAGTCAGCAAGTTAATACATCTGCATCTGAATCAGAGAAGGTGGCAGTTCCTCCATATTTAATCATTTCCATCTTGACAATATTCGCCATCGGTTCACAGTATTTTTCCAATCTTTCTTATATATTAAACCAAGGTGTGATACAAAATGGTTTGCAGCTTGGAACAAGCAGCCTATTGCTGCCTTCGACCTTATCTAATCTTGGGTTTGCATTTGGTGTGCCTATAGGACCAGTGTTGACAAGGAAATTTGGTTTACGAAAGAACTATTTGCTGTTTACATTTATTTTTCTGATTGGCTCCATTATGGCAGTCCTTACAGAAGATTTATTGTTTCTTATCATCGGGAGGGTTGTCCAAGGAATCAGTGCAGGATTTTTGTTTTTAACGATCTTGCCTGCCAGTCTAAAGTCGTTTCCTAATAAAATCAGGAACACGTTTTTGCTGATGATCATCACAGGTCTGTTCGGTGCTAGCGCTTTAGGTGCTTTATTTGGAGCCGTATCCTTACAGGCCGGCGCTTGGCGCTGGCTGTTTATGCTGAATGTTATAGCTTCTGTTCTATGTTTATTGGTTGGCTTTTTCGGTTTGCCAAAGCTAGAGCAGAAAGAAGAGCATTTGCCACAGGACAAAACAGGCATATTCCTATGGACGGCTTTGCTAGCGGTGCTTGCCGTTCCATTATGTAATTTAGTGGACAAAGGCTTTTCATCAATCTATGTTTGGCCATTTTTACTAGCAGCTTTCATACTGATGTGCCTATTTATTGTTGTTGATAGAAAGGCCGAAACCCCATTAGTGCCATTTAGAACATTAAAGGCATCAAAGCCTATCTCAGGCACAATCATGGCCATCGCTTCTCATCTGGCATTAGTTTTTGCAATTGCTGGTATTAATGGGTTCTTACGCAATAATTTAGATTTGCCGTTTGTATACTTGTCCCATTTTTATTTCTGGTTTTTCGTCGGTATAGTTGTGACAGCTGTTCTAAAAACGGTTTTATATGACAAATTAGGAGCAGGTATCCTTGGTATTATTGGTTCAATTGCCGTTATTTACGTAAGCATTCAATGGAGAACAATTGATTCAGCAACCTCCTTGCATGAATTATATTTTCAAGTCGCCTGTCTAGGAGCGGGGGTAAGCATGGTATTAGTGGGTGGAGCATTAGGAACTGCTCTTGCAGGAGACATTCACCAAGCCTCCATGCGGTCTGTCACGTTGCATTCTATGCGTAACTTTGCCGGTGCCATTGTTTCCCCGTTACTCGCATGGTTTTTAACAAAGCAAAACGCCGTCAATTATGAAATGATTCGCTGGAGCCTGCAAAGTGACAGTTCAGAGTTTAAATTGGAAATGGCAAATTGGACACGACGTTTAATGGAGCAGGGGAATTCTGTTGCAGATGCAAAATCATTGGCATCTTATGAACTCGTTGTTCATGCCAAAAAATCTGCTATTTTAGGAGCCTACCATCAGCTTTTCACAATACTGCTAGTTTTAGGTGTAATTATGCTGCTTTCTTCCATCGGTAAAGTTGCCACAGGCAAGGGCAGATCACTTGTTCAAAAACCGTCAAAGGAAGCTGTAAATCACAAGGCGGAAAACATTAGAGTCTAATCAAGATTGGAGAGAAACAGATGAGCAAAGGGAAAATATTATTAATAAACTTCATCGGACTTGTTGTTATATTAGGTCTGATTGCTTTAGGAGCTTATTTTTATTATCAAAACAAAAATTATGTAAAAACAGATGATGCTGTCGTTTCAGCAGATATTACGGAGATTGTGGCGCCAACTTCAGGGGTTCTAACGAGCTGGAACGGGGAAGCTGGAAAAGATATAAATAAAAAGGAATCAGTAGGAAAGGTAAGCAGTGGGAAGACTGCAAGTAACGTAAACAGTATGGAGGCTGGAACGATTATTAAAAATGAAGCAAAGGCAAATGAGCTTGTTCAAGCAGGGCAGGTGCTCGCTCAAACAGCAGATATGGATCATATGTATGTTTTAGCGAATATTAAGGAAACCGAATTAAAAGACATTGAGATTGGTGATAATGTTGATATAACCGTGGACGGTGATTCAGATGTAATGTTTGACGGAAAGATAGAAGATATCAGCTATGCGACAAACTCTGTCTTTTCTGCATTGCCTTCGCAAAATGCAACAGGGAATTATACGAAAGTGACACAAAAAGTCCAAGTGAAAATTTCCATTCAGAATCCGACAAAAAAAGTGCTGCTCGGTATGAATGCAGAGGTAAAGATATCTATTTAAGAAAAAGGGCAAATCCTAAGAAACTAGCTTAGGGTTTGTCCTTTTTCGTTTTCTTAATATAGTAAAATTAACTTGAGGATGCATGTAAAAGATTGGTATTATAGAAGAAGATTATAGAAAGAGAGAATGCTTCGTATGAGTATGCGTCTAAGAGATTGGGATCAGAATTTAAAGATCCGCCTTGCAGGGGAATCTGTTGTTAATATTACATTTTGGATGTTCTTCCCTTTTTTAGCTATATATTTTACTGATTCCTTCGGAAAATCAACAGCTGGCCTGCTGTTAATATTATCTCAAGTTGTTTCCTGTGCAGCCAATTTGCTCGGAGGCTATTATGCAGATAAATACGGCAGGAAAAGAATGATGGTGCTGTCTGCATTTGCCCAAGGGGCTGCATTCATCGTTTTTGCCTTCTCAAGCTCCCCTTGGCTTGACTCAGCACTGCTAGGGTTTGTATGCTTTACTGTTGTAAGTATGTTCGGTGCAGTGTATTGGCCGGCAAGTCAGGCAATGATAGCGGATGTAGTCGAAGAGAAGGATCGCAGCGATGTATTTGCGATTTTTTATACGTCGACAAATATTGCAGTCGTGATTGGCCCTATTATTGGCGGTATTTTTTTCGCTGATTACCGATTTGCATTACTGCTGATGGCCGGCGTGCTGAATCTTGTTCTCGGCATTGTTCTTCATTATAAAATCACAGAGACTGCACCCGTTTCCAAAATGGAGGAGAGCGGGCAAGCAAGTAATTGGATTTCTGTGCTCGGCGATCAGCTTAAAGATTATAAGGTAATCATGAATGACCGCATTTTTCTGCTTTTCATCATCGCAGGCGTGCTTGTCGGACAAACCTTCATGCAATTAGATCTCCTGTTTCCAGTGTATATAAATGAAGTGGTGACAGACCAGCCTTTGCTTCAATTCGGTAATTGGTCTTATGTGGTGGAAAGCACACAGGCATTTGGTCTTGTGCTCGCAGAAAACGGCTTGTTAGTCGCTATCTTTACAATTACAGTTACAAGATGGATGAGTAAATACAAAGAACGGAATGTGTTTATCATATCTTCGTTTATTTATGCCGCTTCTGTGCTGTTATTTAGCCAAACTTCATGGATTTGGGGGCTGCTGCTGGCGATGCTTGTGTTTACGCTGGCAGAGTTGATGACAGCTGGCATACAGCAAGGGTTCATTTCCGAGCTTGCACCAGCTGATAAAAGGGGGAAGTATTATGCCGCTGCAAGTCTGCGCTACACCTTCTCGAAAATGATTGCACCAGTGTCCATTCCGATGAGTGCATGGGTGGGCTATACGTGGACATTCTTCTTTATCAGCTTGTTAGCCATATTAAGTGGTGTAATTTATTACCGGCTATTTGTTAAATTCGAACAAAGAAAAATGGAAACAGCTCCTAAATGGTAATTTAGGAGCTGTTTTTTATGCTTCTTTTTGAGCAATGACAAGCTTAATATTGTTTTCACTTGCGAATGCCTGATATTCCTTTGGAGGCTCGGCACCTGTTATTAAGTAGTCAATATCATGCAGAGTGCAGTATGTCATTAATGCATATTTATCAAACTTATGATGGTCAACAAGCAAGTAAACCTCAGCGCTTCTTTCGACAACATTCTTTTTAATTTCGCTTTCTAATGGGGAGGAGTTTGTGACACCATTACTGATGGAAATCCCTGTTGATGCCATAAAGGCCTTATTGATGTTATAGGATTTGATAACATCTGTGCTTTGGATGCTTGCAAAGGATTTCGTTTTTCTTTCTAGCACACCGCCAAATGTTATAATATGAAGATTTTCATATGGCAGTGCTTTAATGATGAAATCGAGATTATTTGTAATAATGGAAAGCTGTTTTGTTTTAAGGTACTCCAGCATTTCCAATGTGGTTGTGCCTGAATCAATAAAAATTATATCACCGTCTTGAACGAACTCGGCTGCGTTCTTACCAATCAGCATTTTCTCATCCTTATTGCGTATTTGCCGATCGTTAAAAGAAACGAGTGTCGCATGGTTAACGGCAACCCCGCCATAGACTTTTTTAAGCTCTCCTTCTTCAACAAGCTCCTGTATGTCTCTGCGAATCGTATTTTTAGAGACATTAAATACTTCTACCAGTTCATCTAAAGAAACAGTTTCATGTTCATGCACATAATCCTGAATTTCCTTGATTCGTTTATTCTTCAGCATTTTTCTAGCCACCTTTTATTATTCCGCTATCTTTTATTTAAGTCTGTCTATTATCAAAGCTGCCCTGAAGTTACTTGACTACATTATTAATCCTGCATCCGCAGTTAAAATATGAAAGTCTAGTAACAGAATTTTTTTATTAACTTAGCTAAATTATACCAAAAACTAACCAAGACTTCACCATAAAAATTAGAAATTTTCTTGTTCGTCACGAGCAAATCTAGGGGGGGATTCAGTTTGGAAAAGGAGGTTGATATATTGATATAAAAAAACCAAGCTGATCATAATTGAAGTGAACCCTGAAAACGGGACACCAATCAAAACACCTAAACCACTTGTTCCCTAAATTCTTTAGGGGATAGGTGGTTTAATTTTTCTTGAATTCGCACACAATTGTAGTAATGAATGTATTCTAGCACAATCTTTCGCACAGTTGTGTTGGATACTTTTGTTATCTTTTGTGAATAGAAAGCTTCACTTTTCAAATGACCAAAGAAGCTTTCCATGACGGCATTATCATGGCAATTTCCTTTCCGGGACATGCTGGTGATAATGCCGTTTTCTTTGGCGTACGCTTGAAATTCTTTTGCTGTATAAATACTTCCTTGATCCGAGTGAAGAAGGACACCTTTTACTTTTCGCCCTCTCATTGCTTGTTTTAATGTCTTCATCGCCAATGTTAGTGTTTGCGACTCGCTGATGACACAACTAATAATTTCACGATTAAAGGCATCCATAATCGTTGATAAATACAAGGTACGCTCTCCAAATAATAAATAAGTTACATCCGTAAACCACTTTTCATTTGGTCTGGATGCATCGAATTGGCGCTCCAATCGATGAGGGGCTACCATTGGTTCCGCACCATTGATATATTTCTTTTTCTTTCGACGTACTTTTGAAAGAATATGATTTTGTCTCATGATTCGTAATACTTTTTTATGATTGACACACAGTCCCATTTTTCGAAGAGTAGCGGTCACTCTTCGATATCCATACCGGAATCTATGCCTAAGACAAACATCCTTTACTTTCTCTTCTATATCCTCTTTTAGATCTTCCGTTCGTTGTAACCAACGATAAAATGTGGACCGGGGTAATTCTAATACGTTACACAATTCTTTTACCGTTAGCTTTGTTTTTAAATCGTTCCATAAAGTAACTACAGTTTCTGGTTTCAGCCCCTTTCGATTTCTAGATACTTTCCCCATACAAGTAATTTTGTTTTTAGATGTTTATTTTCTAAGCGTAACTGTTCCAATTCATTTAACTCTTTTGGCCCTTTTCCATAAGAATATTGTTTTCCTACAGGTTGTTGAAAACGGTACGTTTGACCGGTACGATACCATTTCATCCATGTCTTAATTTGGGAAACATTTTTAATTCCAAGCTTCTCCATAATTGTCCGATTGGAATATCCATCCTTTTTCATTTCAATCACTTTCCACTTTATTTCTTCTGGGTAATGAACTCTTGTTTTCAAACCAAAAACACCTCCATTGAATTTGCATACTTAGTATGCGAATTCAGGAGGTGTTTTTTTCATGTGCCACTATTCGGGTTCACTTCATAATCACAGCTTGGCTTTTTGAATCTATTTATTAGTTTTCTGCAAGTTTTGCAGAAGTTTTTTGCTGCACTTTGTTTGGATTGCTTTGAATATCTTCAGCAGGTGTTGCTCGTTTCATAAAGAATGACAGGATTAAAGCAAGAACAACGACGCCGACAGAAATAAGGAATGCATCATTAATTCCTTCCATCATTGCTTTCATCGCAAGCTGCTCTTTAGCTGCCGCAAGTGTTGCCGCATCTGGCTGTACTGTGCTGTTAGCCATAGATTTCATTGCATCTTCTGCCAATTCATTTGCATGTGTTGTAGTGCGGTTGGACATAATGGTGATCATTAATGCAGACCCGATTGCGCCAGAAACTTGCTGCAATGTATTGTTCATTGCTGTGCCGTGCGGATTCAAACGTCCAGGCACTTGATTTAAGCCGTTTGTCATTACTGGCATCATAACCATTGACATCCCGAACATACGGAAAGAATAAATGATGATTAGAGTTGTATAAGATGTGTCCATTGTTAATTTGCTGAACATATATGTTGTAACAGCTGTGATAGCCAACCCGGTTACTGCTAAAATACGGGCACCATATTTATCAAAAAGTTTACCAGTAATTGGCGACATAATTCCCATAATGATTGCCCCAGGTAAAAGCAGCAGTCCTGAATCTAGTGGAGAGATACCTCTAACTGTTTGAATGTACATAGGCATTAACAGCATCGCAGAAAACATGGCAATATTAACTACAATAGAAATCGCTGCTGATAATGCAAATAACGGATATTTAAAAATCCTGAATTCAAGCATTGGATTTGGAATTTTAAGCTGTCTCACAATGAAGAGAACTAAACTTAGGAAACCGATAATCAATGTTCCATAAACATACGGACTGTCCCAGCCTTTGTTGCCGGCAGTGCTGAATCCGTACAGCAGACCGCCAAAGCCTAATGTTGACAGAATGACAGAAAGGGTGTCGATAGAAATATCTACTTTATCCTTTTTATCTTTTAATTTCACAATGGCAAGTACCAAAACAAGAATGGCAATTGGTGCGATTACACGGAATAAAACATGCCAATGGAAATGCTCTACGATATAACCAGACAATGTCGGACCAATTGCTGGTGCGAAAATCATAACTAAGCCGAATACTCCCATAGCACTTCCGCGTTTTTCAACAGGGAAGCTTGTAAGCAGGAAGTTCATCAATACTGGCATCATAATCGCAGAACCAGAAGCTTGGACCATACGTGCTGCCAACAGAACCGGGAACGATCCTGAGAAGCCTGCCACAAGTGTACCAATGGTAAACAATGACATCGCTGTGATAAACAGGCGTCTAATGGAATATCTTTGAATTAAAAAAGCCGTTGTCGGAATCATAATTCCGTTAACGAGCATGTAGCCTGTAACGAGCCATTGCCCGACAGAAGCATCAATATCAAAGTCCTTATTAATAGAAGGCAATGCTATATTTAATAATGTTGAGTTTAAGATAGCAACAAAAGCCCCGGCCATCAGAATGGCGATAATGCCATATGGTGGCTTTTTCGTATTTTGTGTTGCTGTGTTGTTCATGAAATGTTTTCCTCCTTATGAACCTTTAGTTCATTTTTTATACAATTGTTCTAGGCTTAAATAATAATATACTGGCAGTATAAATTTTGCAATAAAAAATGTTTAGGTTTACTAAAAAATAAATTTTGTTGGATTACTTTTCCTGTTGGATAGCGAGAGCAAGGCTTAATGGTAACGTTTTCTTTGCTGATTTCTTGAAATTATTTACCGAATAGGTTAGTATGTTTTTTGAACTGTCAGTATAATTTCCCTAAGGTGATGAATATGAATAACCGGAAAAAGCATGTATTGAATAAAGCTCATGAGCTATTTATTGAAAAAGGATTCCAAGCCACATCCATTCAAGAAATTCTAGAAAGTAGCGGAATCTCGAAAGGAACCTTTTACAACTATTTTTCAAGTAAAAATGAACTGCTGATTTCTATTTTTAAGGATATATACACTGAACTTGGCGAGAAGCGCAAACAGCTTATGATTGGTCAAGATAAAGCTTCATTGGCAATTTTTATTCAGCAAATTGAATTGTTAATTAACACGAACAACCAGTATAAGATTATCTCTCTTTTTGAAGAAATTTTATTTACGAATGATCCGGAGCTCAAGCAATTTTTGAACAGGAGGAGAATTCAGGAATTAAACTGGCTGTATAAGCGGCTAATGGATATTTGCGGAATTGATAAAAAACCGTATCTGCTTGATTGTGCCGTCATGTTGACTGGCAACCTTCATAATATGATCTTTTTCTATTCGTTAGATCAACAGCGGCAAATAGATGTTCATAAAATTGTACAGTACAGTGTTAATAGAATAATTGCGATGACAGAGGATGTTGCGAAGACTGGCGAACGAGTGCTTGCTCCTGAATTGCTGTTAAAATGGCTGTCAGACAGCGCCGAAAGTGACAGGCATACAGATAGTAAAAATATTTCCTGTATGATTGAATCTTTAAAGCTAATGGTTAGAAACAGTGTGCAAAATGTGGAAGATCAGAAAAAATATGAGGAATTAATCGATTTTGTGGAGGAAGAGCTGGCAGAGCCGGAAAATCGCCGCAAGCATCTTGTCGATATGGCAATAGGTGAGTTAAAATCTTCAATCAGCGACAGTGAATGCCATAAAGCAGTTTGTTTACTAGAAGAAAAAGTGCTGACAATGGAATAAGCAATGGAGTGGCCTGAAATCCGCAAATCGAGATTTTAGGCTTTTTTTTATTAAGTTACTTGCTTTATTAATAAATATGCTGATTAGATTTTGCACGATTAGGGAAATTTAAACGATATAACAAGAAAGTGGGTTTGATTTAAAGTGGAGTTTTTTTTAGCAATTCTTCCTGCTCTGTTTTGGGGCAGCATCGTATTAATTAATGTGAAAATAGGGGGCGGGGCATACAGTCAGACATTAGGTACAACAATTGGTGCACTTCTTTTCTCTGCTGTAGTTTATTTGATTGCAAGACCGGAGCTGTCCCTTCTTATTCTTATTGTCGGTATATGTTCAGGTATCTTTTGGGCAATTGGGCAAAGCAATCAATTTAAATCAATTGAATATATTGGGGTTTCAAAGACAATGCCAATTTCAACTGGTTTGCAGATTGTATCAACAACCTTGTTTGGTGTCCTAGTATTTCGTGAGTGGACAACTGCTACTACCATTATTCTTGGCATTATTGCCATTCTTTGTATATTAGCAGGGATAATTTTAACTACATATGATCAGAAGAGAAGTGCAGATGAGTCTGCCAAACTGAAAAAGGGGACAGTTACCTTACTGATTTCTACTTTAGGGTATTTAGGCTATGTTGTAATCGCAAGACTGTTTTCTGTTGATGGCTGGTCAGCACTCTTCCCTCAGTCAATCGGAATGGTGATTGGCGGACTTGTTATTACATATAAACATAAGCCATTCAATCTTTATGCATTAAAGAATATATTGCCTGGTTTGTTTTGGGCAGCTGGAAATATGTTTTTGTTTATTTCGCAGCCAAAGGTCGGCGTGGCAATCAGCTATTCTTTATCCCAGACAGGTGTAGTTATTTCTACCCTAGGCGGAATCTTCTTATTAGGAGAAAAGAAAACAAAGCGCCAGCTTGTCTTTGTTGCGGTTGGGATTATCCTCATTATTGCAGGGGTCATCTGTTTAGGCATCGCGAAAAAATAACAAGGAGGAACTTTCCGTGTATACTGACTTAAAAGGTAAAGTAGTGGCAATTACAGGAGCATCGACGGGCTTGGGCCGTGCAATGGCAATCAGATTTGGTAAAGAGGGGGCTAATGTTGTCATCAATTATTTTTCTGATGACAACGAGGCATCAGCTGTCAAAAAAGAAGTCGAAGAAGCAGGCGGACAAGCTGTCATTATTCAAGGTGATGTCACAAAGGAGCAAGATGTCATCAATCTTGTTAAAACTGCGCATGACCACTTTGGAAAGTTAGATATAATGATAAATAATGCAGGAATTGAGAATCCAGTGCCATCCCATGAGATGACATTAGACAATTGGGAAAAGGTAATCGGCACAAATTTGACTGGTGCGTTTCTTGGCAGCAGGGAAGCGATAAAGTATTTTGTTGAGCATGATATTAAGGGCAATGTAATCAATATGTCAAGCGTTCATGAAATGATTCCGTGGCCGACATTTGTTCATTATGCAGCAAGTAAAGGCGGGGTGAAGCTGATGACAGAAACACTTGCCCTTGAGTATGCTCCAAAAGGAATACGTGTAAATAATATCGGGCCTGGTGCCATTAACACTCCTATTAATGCAGAAAAGTTTGCCGATCCTGCCAAGCGAAAAGATGTGGAAAGTATGATACCATTAGGCTATATAGGAAAGCCGGAAGAAATCGCTGCCGTTGCTGCTTGGCTTGCATCTGATGAGTCCAGCTATGTGACAGGGATAACTTTGTTTGCAGACGGCGGTATGACAAAATATCCGTCTTTCCAGGCTGGGAGAGGCTAAAATAGTTAACAAACAACACTGATATCCTCTGCATTGACCGTTATACTCCCTGTTGGTAGAATGGGAGTTAGTATTTTATAGGAAAGAATTCGGGTTTTGTTATAAGGATATAGGTGGAGATACAATGATGGAAAAACCGGCAAATTCATATACGGAAAGCTGGCTGGCATTATCAAGCTTACAAGGTGCAATAGCGACGGAGCTTGAACATGTCCTGCAGCATCAGCATAAGCTTTCACTTAGAGAGTTTTATGTGCTTCTTTATTTGTCAAAAGCACCAGAGCATAAGCTTAGACTTCAACAGCTTCAAGATATGGTGGGCTTGAGCCAAAGTGCCTTATCAAGGCTTGTAACAAGACTTGAAGCGAAGGAATGCGGAGCCCTGCAGCGACATCTGTGCACAGATGATCGGAGGGGAATTTACACTGCATTGACTGAGTATGGTAAAGACAAGTTTGTGAAAGCAAATGAGACTTTTTCTAACACACTGGCAGCTATACTGGAAAAGACAGAAACAAAAAATGACCTTAGTTCCATATTGCAAATGATGATTGGAAAGAAGTAAAAGCTGATAAGCACATGTCCGCTTTTACTTCTTTCCTTTTTTTATATTTTGTTGTAACTTTTTCCATTCAGTTTTCGCCCTATTAGAAGAAGACAGACTAAGGGGATGTGCTCGTTTGCGAAGGATAATCTTACTGCTTTTTTTCTTTGTATTGCTAATAGGCTGTTCAAACATTCAGCCTGCCATGAATGAACCACCTAGTCTTTTTATTGTTATGGACGATATCCGGCATGAAACGAAGCTTGGCAGCTACTGCTGGTCAAATGGCGGAAGCGGTGTTTGTGCAGATACAGCTGGACCGTTGGAGCTGCTCAAGGATGAAACACCGAAAAAGGTCAAAGCTAATCAAAGGATAAAATTTGAATTTGATTATGAAAATCCTTCTGAAGGGAGCTTACAACAAATACAGTCTGAAAATAAAGAAACAACAGTATTAAAAGCTGGTGGCCAAATGAAGGCTCCGCAAGAAGCGGGAATCTACTATTTTGTGTACTCTGCTTTGTGGACAGATGAGGATAGTCCTAATGGAGATGCACTATATGCTTTTGCTATTGAAGTGGAATAGGTTTGGGAGAAAACGGGTATCTTGTATGTGGAAAAAAAGAGAGAGCTATTTCAAGTTATTTTATTTGACCATCTTGAACAGGAATGATAATTTATATGCATGAGCATGCATTTTGAAAAAGAAAGAAGGAATAAAACGATGGAACATTTATTTTCTCCATACTCTTACAAAAGCTTAGAGCTAAAAAACAGAGTTGTTATGCCGCCAATGTGCCAATATTCTGTGACGAAAAAGGACGGAATTGCAACAGATTGGCATTACGTTCATTATGTAAGCAGAGCAATCGGTGGTGCGAGTTTAATCATTATTGAAATGACAGATGTTGAACCAGACGGAAGGATTACTGACTATGATTTAGGATTATGGTCTGATGAGCAAATTGCTCCACTTGCAAGAATAGTGGATGCTTGTCATCAACACGGTGCGAAAGTGGGCATTCAAATTGCTCATGCTGGTCGCAAAGCAGAAGATGCAGAGCTTCCAGTCGCTCCATCGCCAATTCCATTTGACGAAAACTCGAAAACACCTAGAGAGCTAACAACAGATGAAGTAAAAGGGATGGTAGAGAAATTCCGTGCTGCAGTGGAGCGTGCTGTAAAAGCGGGCGTTGACACAATTGAGCTTCATGGTGCACATGGCTATTTAATTCACCAATTCCAATCAAAGCTGACAAATAAACGGGAAGATGAGTATGGTCAAGATCGTACGAAATTTGGTGTGGAAGTTATCAAAGCAGCTAAGAGTGCTATGCCGGAAGATATGCCTTTAATTTTGCGCATTTCTGCGAAAGAATATGTGGAAGGCGGCTACGAGGTGGAAGAAAGCATCGAGTTTTCGAAAGCGTATGTGGATGCAGGTGTGGATATATTCCATATAAGTGCAGGCGGAGAAGGCCCGATTGCAGCAGCAGGAAAACCTGGCACACATGTTGCTTACCAAGTGCCGTTCGCACGAGCATTTAAACAGGCATTTAATCTTCCTGTCATTGCTGTAGGCAGATTGGATGAAGCAGCTCTTGCTAATTCAGTTATTGGAAATGAAGATGCAGAACTTGTTGCAGTTGGAAGAGGAATGTTAAGAAATCCTTACTGGGCATTAGAAGCAGCTGCTCAGTTAAGGAAGGAAACAGCAATTCCACAACAATATGTACCAGGGTTCCCAAGATAATTATTCAAAAAGGTGCATAGCTATATGCATCTTTTTTCGTGCAGAAAAAGGATACGCTTCCTGTTTGTAGAATAATATAGTGGCATTACATAGGAAGTATCATCAGTGGAGGGGATATTAGTGGAAAAAGCGCTTGTGATCGGTGGAACAAGGTTTTTTGGTGTGCATCTTGTAAGGTCATTATTAGACATGGGTGTTCATGTAACAGTAGCAACTAGAGGGATGGCGGCAGATCCCTTTGGAGACGAAGTGGAACGAATTTTCTTTGACCGCTCTGATTTAACGAACTTTAAGGAATCATTTAAAGATACAAAATGGGATGCTGTTTATGACCAGATTTGTTACTCCTCAGAAGATGCACTTAATGCAATAGAGGTTTTCAGCGGAAAAACGGAACATTACATACTAACATCCACATTATCTGTGTATGACTCTTACAAGCAGCTTTTAAAAGAAGAAGGTTTTAATCCATATGAATATCCAATCGTTATAAAATCTGCCAAAGAGGTGACATATCAAGAAGGAAAAAGACAGGCAGAAGCTGTGTTTTTCCAAAAAGCCCCTTTTAAGACGGCAGCAGTAAGAATTCCCATCGTACTTGGAATCAACGATTATACTAAAAGACTTGAATTTCATACAGAAAAAGTGGCAGCCGGGGAAGAAATCTATTTCCCTAACATTCAGGCAGCAATGGGATTTATTGATGAAAAGGAAGCAGGAAACTTTATTGCCTGGGCTGGAGTAAAGGGGATAGAAGGGCCAGTCAATGCATGTGCTGACGGCATCATTCACTTGTCTGAACTAATAGAAATAATTGAAAAAAGCACTGGAAAACAAGCGGTTTTAGCTAATGAGAAGCAGGATAATAATGCATCTCCTTATGGAATTGACTCATTTTGGGCAATGAGCAATGATAAAGCTAAAGGGATGGGGTATCTATTCTCGAATTTGCAAGAGTGGCTGCCAAGCCTTATAAATAGTATAACAAAAAAGTAAAGTGAATAATTGGAAACTAGCCAACCTGTGCGTATGGTTAGTTTTTTTGCGTAAAGGAAACTTTTTTAACATAATGCATATAAATGGTATTAAAGGAGTGATTTAAATGAATCGAAGCGGACGAGTTGAAAAGAAGATTGCTGCATATTCTTATATTTGCAAAACATTAGGAATTATTAATGAAGCAGAAATGAAACAAATCCAAGCTGGCATCTCTAATAAAAAACGGCAAAATCGCTAAAAGAGGAAAGCTTAGAACGCTTTCCTCTTCATTTAGGTGGTTTCAGGTGAGGACTTTTTATGTTTTAAATGTACGATAAAGGTTGCAATCCCAATCAGTAAAACACAAGCAAGACTTATAAAAAAGCCAGTTCGAATACCTTTTTCTAACACTGTCCCGCTGACAGCAGCAAGAATAAGAAGCAGTCCGATTATTGCCTTTGTCTTATCCCATCCTTTAGGCTTCAAAACTTTAAAGGAGGAGAACAAAATAAATGCCCAATTGTACAGTAACAGTATCCCGGCTGCAGTTGTAATATACTCAAATATCTTCCCTGGCAATAGTAAAGCAGCTAGAACGGATGCAAATAATCCTATTGCTCCTAAAGTTAATGAGGGAAGGGGCAGCTTATGAAATTTCTTTAGCTTCTTTTCGAAAATTTTAGGTGCATCGCCACCTTTAGCCATTGTAACAAGTAATTTAGTTACACCGAATAGCGATGCAGTCATCGTTGAAAACCCAGCAATAATGATCGCCCCATTAAAAACATGAGGGAAAAAGCTGAGCGGATAACCTGCGAGTGCTGTTACAAAAGGACTTTCCTTCTCATTAAATTTATCAAGTGGTACAAGCAATACTGCTAAAGCTAAAGACAGAACATAGATAATCAGCAAAATGATGAGCATATTAGTACCAGCTTTTGGTGCATCCTTCTTGTCCTTAAGCTGCATCGCCATCATTCCAATAACTTCTATCCCTCCATATGCATAAAAGGCATAGATAAGAGATGTCCAAAATCCTTTATATCCTTTTGGGAAAAAAGCATCAAGGCTTTTAGGGGTCTGCATAGCATGATCTCCGCCATGAATCCAGCCAAATAAAGCTGCAGCTCCTAAGATGATAAACATAACAATCGCTGCTGTTTTTATAACAGCTAAATAATTCTCAACCTTATCAAAGCCGTCTGTGCCCAAGAAAACGACAAATATCGATAATACAGCAAAAATACAAGCAAATACCCAAAGAGGTATTTTGGGAAACCAAAATTGTGAAAGAAGAGACAGGGCGGTAAGCTGGCTGCCCATAATAAGAATATTGGAACCCCAATAATTCCAACCGCAGCTAAAGCCGGCCCAAGAACCAAAAGCCTTGTTAGCGTAATAACAAAAGGACCCTTCCTGGGGATCTTCTGCTGTCATTTTTGCCAATAAATTAAAAACAATATAAGTTCCAATTGCCGCAATCATGAAAGATAATACAATCGCTGGACCTGTTTCAATGATTCCCAGGCTGGAACCTACAAAGTAGCCAGTGCCAATCGTACAGCCGACACCAACAAGTGATAATTCATACCATTTTAAATTACCTTGCTTATTTGAATCCTTCTGATTGTCTTTTTCTTGGCTGCTCATAATAACTCCTTCTTAAATAATAATAAAAATGGTTATATGTCTTAACTTAGTATGTATCGTTTTCATTGAAATATTTGCGGAGCGCTGATTTTCATCATTGATGGAAAAATATGTGTAAAATTAAGCGGCAGACCTTGTCTAAGCACTACAAAGGACTCAGGAAAAATAAGTCCATTTACATAACTTTGCTAAAAAATTTGCTGCTTGTTTAAAATTCCGCTAAAATGAGAACGAAAAAAGTATGCCAGAAAGAGGTTCAAGCATGATAGATCATATTGTCCTTGTCAAATTTAGTGAAACAACAACAGAAGAACAGCTGCAGGAAGTGATTAAAAGGTTCCGCGCCTTAAGAAACAAAATCATGGGAGTTGTAGACCTGCAGGCAGGACTGAACTTCGCCCAAAGCAGTAAAGATTATCAGGTAGTCCTGAAGGTTCGTTTTGAAGACAGGGAGGCCCTTGCATTATATGGACCAAATCCCGAACATCAAGCAGTAGCAACATATATTCGCGAAGTCGGCAGAGTCGACAGCATCGTCGTGGATATTGAAATATAAAAGAAAAACAGGCCGAAATTGGCCTGTTTTTTGTATTAGATGGATCAAAAGAAATTATCTCCACACATTAAAAATAGAATGCATAGCGGCAGGTTGATACGTGAAGACTATGATTAAATCGACAAATATTTGTAAAAAGTTCTCACTGAAGCATAACTAACGTATCTATAATAACAACGCATGACATCAAGGTTTTTTCCTGGTAGGTAAGAGCAAGGATTGGATGAAGTCGCTGTGACATATCTCACACAAAACAAAAAAATCTTTAAAATTTTGCGGTTCTCACATTTATTTTTAATAAAAAAGTGGTATTATATTAAAGGAGTTAATGAAGGGTTGTTGTAGAAACTTTAGAATTACTAGTTTTGTATAACTACATACCTTATTATCAATGTATCCAAATTATTAGTCTACGAACTTTTGTGCAAAAATGCACAATAGTTTGATATTCAAAAAAACATTAGGAAAATGCCAATAGCAAAGGAGAATCAGTTATGTCAGAAACAACTACACAAACAAGTGCTGAACTGACAGCTACATCTACTAATAGCCAAGACTTATTGGATCAGCTTTTAAAGCCTGAGGTACAAGAGTCATTGACTACTTTAATCGAACAGCTGCCAAAATTAACAGAAGTCGTTAATACATTGACAAGCTCATATGATCTTGTTCAAGGCCTATCAAAAGATGAGGTCTTCATGAGTGATATGGTCAATGCAACAACTGAAATGCTTGAACCAGTCGTTCATTCAGCAAAAGGTATGGCTTCAGCTGTAATTGAAGCGAAGGATCGTGCTGAGCAAAGCAATGAAACAATCGGTGTATTCGGATTGCTTAAATTACTAAAAGATCCTCAAGCTCAAAAAATGCTGCGTTTTACACAAAGCTATCTTCAAATCTTGAACGAACGCGACCAACAAAAATAAGTTCAACAATTGAATAGAACGAAGGACGGAGGATATACCATGGCAAAAAATATAGTTATTTTAGGTGCAGGCTACGGCGGTCTATTGGCAGCTCAAAATGTCCGCAAATATTACACTAAATCACAAGCGAATGTAACGGTAATCAATAAATATCCAACACACCAAATCATTACGGAATTGCATCGCCTTGCAGCAGGAAACGTTCATGAAAAGGCTGTAGCAATGCCTCTTGATAAGCTTCTTAAAGGTCTTGATGTTGATATTAAGATTGCAACAGTTGAATCTTTCAACGTAGATAATAAAGAAGTAATCCTTGCAGGTGGATCTAAGCTAAGCTACGATGCACTTGTTGTTGCATTAGGAAGCGTAACAGCTTACTTCGGTATTCCTGGATTGGAAGAAAACAGCATGGTTTTAAAATCAGCTGAAGATGCAAACAAAATTTTCAAGCATGTGGAAGAACGCATCAGCGAATATGCTAAAACGAAAAAACCAGAAGATGCTACTATTCTTATCGGCGGCGGCGGATTGACTGGTGTTGAACTAGTTGGTGAACTAGCTGACATCCTGCCTGCAATGACAAAGAAGTACGGCGTTGACTATAAAGAAATCAACCTATCTCTTGTTGAAGCAGGACCAAAGATTCTTCCTGTTCTTCCAGATGATTTAATCGACAGAGCTACTAAAAGCTTGGAAGCTCGCGGCGTTAAGTTCTTGACTGGACTTGCAGTAACAAATGTAGCAGGCAATGTTATTGACTTGAAAGATGGTCAAAAAATCGTTGCTAACACATTTGTGTGGACTGGTGGGGTTCAAGGTAACCCTCTAGTTGGTGTTTCTGGTCTAGAAGTAAACCGCGGACGTGCTACAGTTAATGACTTCTTGCAATCAACTTCACATCCTGAAGTATTTGTTGCAGGAGACAGTGCTGTATACTTCCCAGCTGATGGAGATGGCCGTCCAGCACCTCCAACTGCACAAATCGCATGGCAAATGGGTGAATTAATCGGGTACAACCTTTTTGCTTACCTTGAAGGTAAAACACTAGAAGGATTCAGCCCAATCAACTCTGGTACACTTGCAAGCCTAGGCCGCAAAGACGGAGTTGCTATTGTTGGCGGAAGCTCTACACCGCTTAAAGGCATGCCTGCATCATTGATGAAAGAAGCTTCTAACATCCGTTATCTTTCACATATTAAAGGCTTGTTCAGCTTAGCATACTAATATTTTTTCTAAAGGAAGGGTTGTCTTAACGACAATCCTTCCTTTTTTATTTTTTATTTTATAAAACGATGAAATAACGAGAAAAACAGCAAAAAACAGAGAATTGGTTAGATGAGGACGAGTAATTTGCATTGCCTGCGTCTTTTAGCGTTTTTTTGTTCTTTTTTGCTCTTTTTCCTTCATTTACTTTTTATCTTTTTGGGAGTAATATCTTCAAGTAAATAATATTTCGTAAATCGCTTAATCCATTTTTGGAGCGGGGGACCCAATTTTTATGTGCCGTGATAATGGCGCTTGGGGTGAATCCTATTGCAGGAGGGGCAACTCTCAGATGTCCCAACCCGACAGCTAACTCCGCAAGCGTTTAGAGAGAGGAATAATCTGATGTTCGATTTGACACGATCGACCACGGGGTATCCTCGTGGTTTTTTTGTGTGCAAAAATTGGGATATCGCCTACTTGGAAAGACATTTTACGAGAAAGCTGGAGGGTAACATGAGCGGTTCAATTTTGAAACGAATTTTAATTGGGAAGCCACTAAAAACAAGTGCATTGGGGGAGCAAAAATTAAATAAGCTTAAAGCATTGGCGATTCTTTCTTCTGATGCACTTTCATCGGTTGCATACGGAACAGAACAAATACTGCTCGTATTAGCAGGTATTGGTATTCTCGCATACTGGTATTCTATACCGATTGCCATTGGGGTACTTGTGCTGCTTGTAGCACTGATATTATCATATCGTCAAATCATCTATGCATATCCTCGCGGAGGCGGTGCTTATATTGTTTCAAAAACAAATCTAGGGGAAAATGCCGGCTTGATTGCAGGAGGCTCCTTGCTCGTTGATTATATCCTGACTGTTGCTGTAAGTGTATCAGCAGGTACAGATGCAATTACATCAGCATTTCCTAGCTTACATGAACATAATGTGCTTATAGCCAGCTTGTTTGTTATATTAATTACTATTTTGAACTTAAGAGGAGTCACAGAATCAGCATCTATTCTGGCTTATCCAGTGTATCTGTTTGTTATCGCGTTAGTGGTGCTGATTCTTACAGGTTTATGGAAAATGGTCACAGGTGATGTTGGCAACGCGGTGCATACACCAATTGGTACAGCTGTTCCTGGATTGAGTATTTTTCTATTATTGAAGGCATTCTCATCTGGATGCTCAGCGTTAACAGGGGTCGAGGCTATTTCCAATGCTGTACCGAACTTTAAAGAGCCTTCAGCAAAAAATGCAGTCCGAACATTAACGCTGATGGGAGTTATACTGGGAGTGCTCTTTTCCGGTATTACCTTACTTGCCTATTGGTATGGGATTTCGCCAAAAGCAGAAGAAACGGTTGTATCACAAATCGCTTCAGAGGTGTTTGGCCGGAATGGATTTTATTATTTCATTCAAGTAACGACAGCGCTTATTTTAATATTAGCTGCTAATACTGGCTTTGCTGCGTTTCCGTTGCTTGCAGTCAACCTTGCTGTTGATAAGTATATGCCAAGAATTTTTACAATTCGTGGTGACAGATTGGGCTATTCGAATGGAATTGTTACATTAGGAGCGGCATCTATTCTATTAATTATTCTTTTTAAAGGGAATACAGAAATGCTTATTCCGCTGTATGCAGTAGGTGTATTTATTCCATTTACACTATCCCAAAGCGGAATGATTAAAAAATGGTGCACAGAAAAACCGAAAAACTGGAAGTGGAAAATGAGCATAAACTTGGCTGGGGCATTAATAACACTAACTGTGCTGCTTATTTTATTCACGACAAAGTTTTCTCAAGTATGGTCTGTGCTGATATTCCTACCGATAATCGTCTTTATCTTTCATAAGATTAAAGGGCATTATGAGGATGTTGCCAGCCAGCTCCGTATGGATGAACATCATAAAGCAGAAAAGCCAGAAGGTAATATTGTTATTTTGCCTGTTGCTGGGATAACGAAGGTTGTCGATAATTCTTTAGCATATGCAGAAACGATTGGACAGACGATTATCGCTGTATATGTTGCCTTTGACAGAGAAAGCGAAAAACGGATGGAGGAGAAATGGAAAGCATATAGACCGGATATCCGCCTTGTGACAATCCATTCCCAATATCGCAGTTTAGTGAGACCATTAAGGAGATTCATAGATGTAATTGAAGAAAAAGGAGCAGAAAATAACCATAGTGTCACGGTTATTATTCCACAGTTCATAACGAAAAAAAGCTGGCATAATATCCTGCATAATCAATCCAGCTTGCTTCTTAAAGCCCATCTTCTTTACAGACGAAATGTTATCGTAACTACTGTGCCTTTCCGGTTTAAAAAGTAACAGAGAGAAGGGGGCTCATAAACATGAGCCCCCCTTTTTATTAGCCGTAAAGAATACCGCCGTCGATTAATACTGATTGTCCTGTCATATAGTCTGAATCTTTAGAAGCGAGAAAGGATACAAAATTGGCTACATCTTCTGGTTCCTGTGTGCGGCCTAATGCTATAGATTTAGAGAATTGTTCAAAGGCTTGCCCTTTTTCGAGATTCATATACTCAACCATGCCCTCGTCAATTCTGTCCCACATGCTGGTGCCGACAATGCCTGGGCAATATGCGTTAACTGTTATTTTGGCAGAAGCGAGTTCCTCAGCAGCAGCTTGTGTCCACGCTTTGACTGCAAATTTAGTGGCAGAATAAGCACCTAGTAAGGAATAAGCTCTGTGCCCTGCGATGCTGCAGGCATTAATGATTTTTCCGCCAGTTCCTTGTTTTTTCATTTGCACTGCGGCTGCTTGGATACCGTACAAGGTTCCGAACACGTTGACTTCAAAAATTCTTTGTAAATCCTCTTCCGAAATATTAAGAATAGAATCAACTTGATCTATACCTGCATTGTTTACAAACACATCTAGCTGTCCGTATTCTTGCACCGTTTGTTCTACTAATGCTTCTAGCTCTTGTTTTTTGCTGACATTTGCTTGAATTGCAATCGAATCGATGCCTTTCTCTATCAGTTCGATGCTGGTTCTGTTTGCACTTTCTTCATTAATGTCACTGACTACAACCTTGAAACCATCTTTGCCAAGGCGTTCTGCAATCGCTTTGCCAATCCCCATTCCAGAGCCTGTGATTACTACTACTTGTTTATCCATAATGCTACTCCCTTCTATTACTAGTTAATTACCATCCTAATTCCCTGATAGAAAGGCAGTGAAACAAGCAAAACCTTATTTAACAGATTTCCTGGGAAATTTGTCGACAGGATAAAGTAGTTAAAATAACAGAAAAAACTTGCATTCATGTATAATAAAAGAGACTAAAAAGCAAAGGGGATATGAGAGATGAGTTTGGCTACAATTATTAAGGAAAGAAGAACCTTTAAGAAGTTTAAAACAGAAGCTATTGATTTGGAAACAATTAAAGAGCTGCTGCAAGTATCAGCATTTGCTCCAAACCATAAATTAACAGAACCGTGGGAAATCGTATTTATCGGGGAAGAAACAAGGGCTAAGTTTAATCATAAAATCAATTTCGGAGATGCGCCAATTTTATTTGCTGTTTTATCTCACAAAGGAAAGACTGCTTTAGAAAGGGAAGAAAATACAGCTGCGGTGTCTTGTTTTATCCAAAACTTTCTATTGCTGGCATGGGAGAAAGGAATCGGAACTTTTTGGAGTTCTGTAGGCGCTTCTGAGAACGGTAGAAATATTTTAGGTGTGACAGAAGACTATGATGTGATCGGTGTAATTGCAGCTGGGTATCCTGATGAGACGAAGGACGCAAAGGAAAGACAATCGATCGAATTAAAAGTAAAACATTTGAATTAGGGATTTAAAAAACTTGATTTTATTAAATCAGGTTTTTTTATTGAGCAATTTCTTCCTTATCCAGCTGTCTTCTGACTGTTGTAAATGCAACGATATTTGCAATTTCTTCTTTTGTAAGCGGCTTTCCATCTACTGTCAGCACAAGGTTGTCCATTTTCGGAATAGACCCAATTTCTACTTTTGTTGTCTTATTCTTGCGGGAAAGAATTACATCAACAGAAACATCAAACAAGTCTGCTATTTGAATGAGGGCTCTTAATGATGGCTCGCGGTAGCCAGATTCATAGCCGGCATAAGTGCTTTTAGCAATTCCTAAAAGTTCAGCTGTTTCAGCTTGAGACCAGTTTTTGTTTTTCCTAAGTTCACTTAATATTTGCAGCAACTTTAATTCCTCCTTTTACTCTATATTTGGAGTATAGCATGTCAATCCTCGTTTTAAAAGAAAAAATACGCGAATTGAATACATATATTGCTTTATTAATAGGAATGGTACTATAATACAAATAAATAAATACGCGTAACGCATATAAAGAAATGATGGAGGAAGTAGGAGGAACACTCATGAAAAAAATATTGCTGCTTGCAACAGGTGGTACAATTGCTTCTGTAGAAGGAAATGAAGGGTTAGTTCCTGGCATGTCTGCGGAGCAGTTATTAGAGCATTTTGAAGGAGATTCTCAGACTGTTGATGTCACATGTGAAATACTGATGAACAGAGACAGTACGAATATGCAGCCAGAGCATTGGAAAGTGATTGCGGAGGCAATCAGCAACAATTATAACTTATATGATGGTTTTGTGATAACACATGGAACAGATACGATGGGCTATACTTCTGCAGCATTATCATACATGCTTCAAGGATTAGACAAGCCAGTTGTTATTACAGGATCTCAAGTTCCGATCAGCTTTAAACAGACTGATGCAAAGAAAAATGTGGCAGACAGTATCCGTTTTGCAACAGAAAACATCGGCGGGGTATTTGTTGTCTTTGATGGCAGGGTTATCATTGGCACGCGTGCAGTGAAGATGAGAACGAAAAGCTATGATGCTTTTGAGAGTATAAATCATCCGTATGTTGCATCCATTCAAGACAATCATATTCATTATTACTGGAAGCCTGGCAAAGCAGAAGGTTCTTTTAAGAAGGATACTAGCCTGTGTCCAGATGTGTTTCTGTTGAAGCTTCATCCAGGTACGAAGCCGGAAATATTCGACTATTTAAAAGACAACTATAAAGGCATTGTTATTGAAAGTTTCGGCAATGGGGGCCTGCCTTTTGAGGGAAGAAACCTGCTTCCTAAGCTTCAGGAAATGGTAGAGTCAGGAGTGGCTGTCGTCATCTCCACCCAGTGCCTAGAGGAAGGACAAGACTTGTATTTATATGAGGTAGGAAGAAAGGTTGCGCAATATAATGTTATCTTATCGGCGGATATGAACACAGAAGCTATTATCGCCAAGCTGATGTGGGTATTAGGAAAAGCAGATAATGTTAAAGAAGCAAAAGAATGGATGGAGAAGCCGATCGCATGGGATCTTTCAGTGGATTGGGAAAAGTGAAGGTAATTTCGTTTGAGAAGACAGCAAGCTATATTTGGCTCCATATAGGGGTATTGCTTATGGCCGTTAATATTCATTATTTTATGGCACCAAACCAGTTTGCTTCTGGAGGACTCGGAGGTTTGAGCATTGTCCTTCAAGCGGTGTTCCCTAATATGCCTCTTGGCGGGCTGATGGGTTTGCTCAATATAATATTCTTCCTGTTAGGGTTTGCGTTTTTAGGGTTTCAATTTGGCCTTAAAACAATCTATGCTAGTTTTTTGCTAACGTTTTTTGTTTGGGGATTAGGAGAACTAGATCCTGTAAGTGCACCGTTAAGTCATGATCTTTTCATCCAGCTTGTTGTCGGTACTTTAATCGCGGGCTTTGGGTTAGTGCTTGTATTAAAGCAAAATGCATCTACTGGTGGGATGGACTTAGTTGCCATGATACTCAATAAATATTTTTCGATTGAAATAGGCAAGGCCGTACTTATGGCAGATTGTCTTATTTCTGTGGCTGCACTGTTTGTTTTCGGTGTGGAAAAAGGATTGTACGCCTGCTTTGGAGTTTTCTTGAGAGGAATTGTAGTGGATTACTTCCGCAACCAGCTGCAAATGACAAAAGAGGTAGTTATCATTAGCGAGAAATGTGAATTCATTAAGCAGTATATTATTGAAAACCTTCATCAAAGCGCAACACTGCACTCTGCCAAAGGGGCATTTTCTAATGACGATAAAGAAGTTATTACGATTGTATTAGAAAGACAGGATTATATAAAATTAAAAAAATTTATCTATAAAATTGATAAGAGAGCCTTCATTACTGTACATAATATGAACGAAGTGATGGGCAGTAATTTTAATAATGTTGTTTAAACAGGCATGTAACAGGGTAAGTATTTCTACCCTGTTTTTTTATGTCTTTTTGAGGGGTCAGCTTGATTTTTAGGGATTTTTTGTCTGCTGGCAGTGGGAAAACACGGAAAAATATCTTAATAACTGAAAAAACCATCCGATAATACATAGTATAAAAAGCATTTCTTCATTGTGATAAAACGTGACTATAGTATTATATACGTATAATCGCATAAAGAATAATATAGGTAATATACAGTAAATATATGAGAACAAATTACATAATGAAGTTTTGTAGGTCAATAGAATCATATTGTTGGATGTGATTCTAGTAATAAGGAGGTTTTAGGATGAAAAAAGTAATTGTGCCAGGTGTGTTTTTTACGGCATTATCAGCACCTGTCCTTATTCAAGAAGCACAAGCAGCGTCAAATGAGGCTGTTGTAAAGTATGTCAATGTAGAAAGCAACTCTTCCCTTAATGTGAGAAAAAGCGCGTCATCTAGCGCGGCTGTAGTAACAACGTTAAAAAAAGGAAAAGAAGTAACTGTTCTGTCTGAAAGCAATGGATGGGCAAAAATATCTGTTGATGGGAAGACTGGCTATGTAAGCACTGCCTATCTTTCAGAAAAAACTAGTAACTACATAAAATATGTGTCTATTGATCAAAATTCTACTCTGAATGTGCGAAGCGCACCGAATACTTCTTCGTCTGTTGTTACAAAAATAAAAGTGAACACTAGTGTGGAAGTTTCCTCAACATCTAATGGCTGGTCAAAAATAAAAGTGAACGGAAAGGAAGGATACGTAGCTTCTAAGTATTTAGCTGACAAGGTAACAGCAGTAAAGGATAATTCTTCGGAAAGCTCTTCTTCCAAACCAAACACAGCTGCTGAAGCAAAAACAACTACGATGTATGTCAATGTTGACCAAGGTTCAAGCTTAAACATGAGAAACAAGGCTTCAAACAGCGGGTCTGTAATCGTGAAGCTTGCCAGGGGAGTGGCGGTAACATCTTACGGAGATTCTAATGGCTGGACAAAAATAAACGTTTATGGAAAAGAAGGATATGTTTCCACACAATATCTATCAAAAACAAAACCTTCAACATCTACTGCTGACAGTGGTTCAACCAATGTTGTGAAAACTACAACGAAATATGTAAATGTTACAAAGGGTTCCTCATTAAATATGCGTTCTAGCGCCAGCACAAGCGCAAGTGTAGTGTCCAAGCTTGCAAGAGGGACAAAGGTGACAGTAACTTCTGAAGCAAACGGCTGGGCGAAAATTACAGCAGGCGGCAAAACAGGCTATGTGAGTACAAGCTATTTGTCCTCATCAAACCCAGACAGTCAAAGCAGCAACAATGGCAACTCTGGCAATACAGATACAGGCAAAGAAACAGCTGTAACAAAGTATGTGAATGTGGATAAAAATTCAACGTTAAATATGCGTTCAAGCGCCAGCACAAGTGCAAGTGTAGTGTCCAAGCTTGCAAGAGGGACAAAGGTGACAGTAACTTCTGAAGCAAAGGGCTGGGCAAAAATTACAGCAGGCGGGAAAACAGGCTATGTGAGTACAAGCTATTTGTCCTCATCAAACCCAAACAGTCAAAGCAGCAACAATGGCAACTCCGGCAATACAGATACAGGCAAAGAAACAGCTGTAACAAAGTATGTGAATGTGGATAAAAATTCAACGTTAAATATGCGTTCAAGCGCCAGCACAAGTGCAAGTGTAGTGTCCAAGCTTGCAAGAGGGACAAAGGTGACAGTAACTTCTGAAGCAAAGGGCTGGGCAAAAATTGCAGCAGGCGGGAAAACAGGCTATGTGAGTACAAGCTATTTGTCCTCATCAAACCCAAACAGTCAAAGCAGCAACAATGGCAACTCCGGCAATACAGACACAGACAAAGAAACAGCTGTAACAAAGTATGTGAATGTGGATAAAAATTCAACGCTGAATATGCGTTCAAGTGCCAGCACAAGCGGAAGTGTAGTGTCCAAGCTTGCAAGAGGGACAGCTGTTACGGTTATTTCTGAAGCAAACGGCTGGGCAAAGGTGACAGCAGGCGGCAAGACTGGCTATGTTAGCAGCAGTTATTTATCTGCAAGCAAATTGGATGACAGCACTGGCTCTGAGTCTAAACCTGATACAGGCACTGGCAACGGTGAGCAAGGAACAACAAAGTATGTAAATGTCGACCAAGGATCAAGTCTAAATATGCGCAGCAAGCCATCTACTTCTGGAGCGGTTGTTGCAAAATTAGCAGCAGGTACAGCGGTCATTGTCTACTCAGAAGCAGATGGCTGGGCAAAGGTGACTGCTAATGGTCAAGAAGGCTATGTCAGCAGTTCCTATTTAACGACTAAACAAGCGGAAACTCCAGGTGTGAGCATTGGGGATACAGTTAAGACATACGTAAACTATGATATGACATTGAATGAAATGGCTGATATCCAAATGAAGGCAAACCCGCAAACCGATAAGGTTTACAATGTCTATATAAGAGAAGATGCTATTGCCTTTAAATCCTCTGATTCGACAAAAGGAACTGTTTTAGGAAGCGGATGGAGATTAAGAGGCGGTGCAGGTACAGAATACCAGGTCGTCAATTCTGTTCAAAACGGTCAAGTGCTGACAGTCACTTCAAAAGTGAAGGGTTCGGACGGTTATTATTGGTATAAAGTAAACAGCACACAATCATGGGTAAATGCAAGCAAAGAAGATACTACGTATTATTTGGATCCAAATAATTTCCTTAACACCACTGTGCAGTCCATGCAGTTTCTTAAACTGTCGGCTAAAGCTGACATTAATGACGCAGAAGTGAATGAACGCATTCTTGCGGGGAAAGGGGTTTTGGCTGGAAAAGCTTCCTCGTTTATCACGGCAGCGAATGCTTATGGTGTGAACGAAATTTACTTAATTTCTCACGCCTTGCTGGAAACTGGCAATGGTTCATCTACATTAGCGAAAGGTGTCCAAGTGAACGGCAAAACTGTTTATAATATGTATGGAATTGGCGCATATGATGGCAGTGCAATTTCAAGTGGTGCTCAATATGCATACAATGCAGGCTGGTTTACACCTGAAGCAGCAATCATTGGTGGAGCTAAGTTTATCGCACAAGGATATATTAATGCAGGACAGGATACGCTTTACAAAATGAGATGGAATCCGGGCGCTGCAGAAAGCACTGGGAATGCAACACATCAGTATGCAACAGATATCGGCTGGGCGTCAAAACAAGTAACCCAAATTCATAATCTATACAGTCTGTTAAACTCTTATACGCTGAAATTGGAAATACCAGTGTATAAATAACAAAAATGCTGACCCAATTATTTGGGTCAGCATTTTATTTTTCACTGATAAATTCATCCAACGCGTAATCTGCTGCGGGGATATCCAGCTCTTTATCTAAAGCAAGCTTAGCAAGCTGCTGGCCGAGATAAGGTCCCATTGTTAGTCCTGATGCACCTAGACCGTTTGCGAAAATAACACTGTCCTGCCCAGGAATTCTTCCGAAAATAGGCAAAAAATCTGCGGTGAATGGCCTAAAACCTACTTTTGCTTCCAAAAATGTACTGTTTAACAGTCCTGGAGCAAACAATAGCGCTTTTTCCATTATCTCTTTCATGCCGCCCATTGTCAGCCTGTAATCAAGGGCTTCATCATTTTCATGGGTTGCTCCAATTACAATGCGGTTCCCATTTAAGGAAAGGATATACTGATCATGTGGAGGCATTACAACAGGCCAATCGTCGCTGTTTACTTCAGGCATTTGCAAGTGAATAATCTGACCCTTTTGAAAGCTTAAGTCAATTGCCAGCTTTAATGGCTGAAGAAGCTCATTCGCCCATACGCCGGCAGTAATAATAACTTCATCTGCCAGAATTGTTTCATGTGCTGTTTTAATGCCGATAACAGTGCCGTTTTCCATTAGCAAGCTGCAATCTGTTTGAAGAAATATCGCATCTAGTTTTTGAGCAGCAGATAGCAGAGAGTTTCTTAATGCCCAGCCATCAACTCTGGCAGCACCGCTCACATAAACAGACTGGTAGCCGTCCGCTAAAGGAGGGAAGAGCCTCTTTGATTCTTGTTCTGATAGAATCGTAACATCTCCTATTTCTGGTGCATCTTCTTTGCGTTTTAAAGTTCTTTTTACCATCGCTTCTAGTTTGTCTATATTATTGTGCGGGCTGATAGCCCCGACTTTTTTATAGCCTGTGTTACATTCCCCGCTCGCCTGCAGCTCTTCCACTAAAGCGGGATAATATCTGGCTCCCTCCATCGCAAGCCTGTACCAACGCTTGTTGCGTCGCTGTGATATCCATGGACAAATAATTCCCGCTGCAGCTTTTGTTGCCTGTCCAGAATCCTCTCTGTCCACAATAGTTACTTGCGCACCTTGCTTAGCTAATTCATAGCCAACAGACGCTCCTAGAATTCCAGCGCCTATTATTACTGTTTTTTTCATTATAGTCCCTGCCTTACTAGTTATTAAAATGTGCAAAGTGTTACGTTTATGTGACATAACCTAATATAGGTTGCAGACTGTCCACAAAAAAGCGTACTATTATTTTAAGCTTTTACTAGGATAGATTTCAATCCATGCTATTTTAGGTACTGTATTTCAAGAAAATTACTAGATTAATATAAAATTGAAATATAACTGTAACATTCCTATTACTTAAATGACAAAATGTGATGCTATACTACTAATTGTTGGCGAAAGTTGTACAAAGAATAGAAGTTTCGTCGAAAACTAATCGAACGGCTTACAAAAATGGGCCTTTCCTAATATAATGATGGGGTAACCCCATAAACTTTACTAACTACATAAATTACTAGACAGATAATAATAGAACGTACATTAGACCAGTGCAGGGGGAAAATGAAATGTTAAAAAAGAAATTAGTAGTTTTAAACACAACAATTATGCTTGGACTTGGAAGCTTAGGTATTCCGGCAATCAGCGCAAAAGCAGAAACATCTGCATCTATTGCAAGTGAGCGTACTGCATTACAGGATAAAATTTCTGATGCTGAGTATAAAATTATTGAAGCGCAAGAGAAGCTTGCTGACTTAAATGCACAAATCAAACGTGTAGACAGTGCCGTTGAAGATAATAAAGAGCAAATTGAAAAGACAGAAAAAGATATTAAAAGCACGAAAGAAGAAATTGCTTCATTAGAAAAAGAAATTAAAGACCTTCAAAACAGAATTGAACAACGCAATGAAATTTTAAAAGAGCGTGCTCGCACATATCAAGAGAATGGCGGAAGCGTTGATTATATCGATGTTTTGCTAGGATCTGCTAGCTTCAAAGAGTTTGTTGACCGCGTTGGTGCTGTTGCAACAATCATGGAAGCGGACAAAGATCTTATCCAAAGCAATGAAGCAGATAAACAAGATTTAGAGAAAAAGCAATCAAGCGTTGAAGAAAAGCTATCAGGCTTAAAAGATATGCAATTAGATTTGGAAGAAATGCAAAAGCAAAACCTTGCTAAACAAGAGGAAAATGAAAAAGCGAAAGCTGAATTAGAAGAGAAGCAAAAAGAAAATGAAGCGGCTAAAGCAGAGCTTGAAAAGGAAGATAATTCTCTTGCAGCTAAAGAAGAAGAAATCAAGAAAATGATTAAAGAGAAAAAACAAGAGGATTTAGACAATTTAATCAGTACAACAACTCAAGCAACTTCAAGCTCAAGTTCTGATTCGAGCTCTAACTCAAGCTCAAGCTCTTCTGCTAAGAAAAGCACATCTACAGCAAAGAAAAGCAGTTCAAGTGAACAAAAAGCAACAGGTGGAAAATCTGCTGTAATTACTGCAGGCTATAAATATATTGGAAACTCAACATATAAATTCGGTGGCGGAAGAACTGCTTCTGATATTGCAAATGGATTGTTTGACTGTTCTGCATTCGTAAGCTGGGCTTACTCTCAAGGCGGATACAGCATCCCTGCAAGCACTGATGCATTGAAAAACTACGGAACACAAGTTTCTTACAGCGATATTCAACCTGGAGATTTAGTATTCTTTGATACTTACAAAAAGGACGGCCATGTAGGTATCTATATCGGCGGTGGCAAGTTCATCGGATCTCAAAGCTCTAACGGTGTTGAAATTGTTTCTATGTCTAACAGCTACTGGAAATCTGTTTTCAACGGAAGAGTAGTACGTATCTAATTTGAACTATTAATAGAAAGCATTACTCGGTGGTTAGAATCATTGGGTAATGCTTTTTATTCTTCATTAAGTATATACCCTTATTTTTAAGCAATATTCAAATATTGTTTAAAAATTTTAAAAATGGCAAGAATGATCATAACAGACAGAAAAGAGTTAATTAGTTTATAAAAAACTATTGATTTATTCATCCATATAGTTTAAAATCAATAATCGTAATCGTTCTGATTTGAAATAATCTTTTATATTTATAGTTTACATGTTTTATAATCACTTATAAATCGTAATCAATCCGAAATAATCACAGATCATAATGAAAGAAAAGGAGCAGATATAATGTTAAATACATATAAAATACTGATTATGTCGCTAATTGTCCTTGTTATCGCGGCAGGATGCAGCAATGGCAATGGAGAAACGAGTGAAGAGAAAGACAGCGACAAGCTGAAAATTATCACTACTTTTTATCCAATGTATGAGTTTACGAAGAATGTAGCCGGTGATAAAGCAGATGTTGAGCTGCTGATTCCATCGACTATTGAACCACATGATTGGGAGCCAACTCCAAAGGATATCGGTAACATCCAAAATGCAGATTTATTTGTTTATAACAGTGATGATATGGAAACGTGGGTTGCTGATATTGAAGCAAGCATCAATAATGACAAAGTATCTGTTGTTGAAGCAAGTAAAGGCATTGAATTGATGGATGGTGAAGAAGAAGAGCATGAACATGAAGAAGAAGGACATGAAGAAGAAGAACATGAACATGAGCATAGCCATGAAGCTGATCCCCATGTTTGGCTAAGTCCAGTTTTAGCGCAGCAAGAAGTCCAAACAATTACGGATGCAATCGTCAAGGCAGATCCAGATAATAAAGAGTACTATGAAACAAAAAGCAGCGAGTATATCGAACAGCTGAAAGCACTTGATGAGAAATACAAAACAGAGTTAGCAGATAAAACGTCAAATGAATTTATTACACAGCATACAGCATTTTCATACTTGGCAAAAGAATATGGACTTGTTCAAGTGCCGATTTCAGGGATTTCTCCTAGTGAGGAACCAAGTGCTGCCAAATTAGCAGAGCTTAAAACTTATGCCCAAGACCATAAGATAAAAGTGATTTATTTTGAAGAGCTCACTTCTAGCAAAGTGGCTGATACTCTTGCAAAAGAGCTTGGGGCTGACACAGAAGTATTGAATGCATTAGAAGGTTTGAGTGATGAGCAGCAAAAAGCTGGTGAGAATTATATTACAGTTATGGAAGATAACTTAGAGCAGCTGAAAAAATCTCTTTTTGAGTAAAGATATGCTATAATCATTAAGGCGTATGTGAAGCATGTCATCACATACGCTTTCTATGTGAAAAAGAGGATAGTTAAATAGATAATAAAAAACGAAAGGGGAGATTGAGATGGCACTTGCTTCTATTAGAAATATAACATTTGGTTATGAACATCTGCCCTCATTAGAAGATGTTTCTTTCGACTTAGAAAGCGGAGAGTTTGTCGGAATCACCGGCCCGAATGGTGCGAGCAAATCGACGCTGTTAAAGCTAATACTTGGCTTGTTGAAGCCTTGGAGTGGAAATGTTGTTTTAAGCAAACAGAACAGTCAAGGGAAAAAATTGACGGTCGGCTATGTTCCGCAGCAAATATCATCTTTTAATGTCGGCTTTCCGAGCACGGTCTTAGAACTTGTTCGCTCTGGCAGATACCAAAAAAAGAAATGGTATAAGCGGCTTCAGGAAAATGACCATAAGGCAGTCCAAGTTGCATTGGAAATGGTCGGCATGTGGGAGCACCGTAATAAAAAGGTAGGAGATTTATCTGGCGGTCAAAAACAGAAAATCATTATTGCTAGAGTACTGGCATCAGAGCCGGATTTGCTCGTATTAGATGAACCGACGACAGGCATGGATGCTGAAAGCCGCAAAGGTTTTTATGAGTTTATGAGGCATCAAGTTGTATCCCATAACCGAACTGTCGTGATGGTAACACATGAGCAGGACGAAGTAGAAAGCTACTTAGATAAAATAATTCATATTGAGAAAGGAGAGAAGGGAGGATGGAGATGTTTGACCTTGAATTCATGCAAAGAGCATTTTGGGCAGGCGGATTAATTGCTATCATTGCACCGATTATTGGTGTGTTTCTTGTGTTAAGAAGACAGGCCCTGATGGCAGACACTTTGTCCCATATCTCGTTGGCGGGTGTGGCAATCGGCTATTTCTTTCACACTAATCTGACTTTCTCAAGCATTCTTGTTGTTGTGGCAGGTGCTTTAGGAATTGAATATATGAGACGGGCATATCACTCTTATTCAGAGGTTTCTGTTGCTATTTTGATGGCTGCAGGTTTATCCTTTGCCCTCTTTTTAATGAGTATTTCAAGCGGGGGAATGTCGACGAGCATGGATCAGTACTTGTTCGGAAGCATCATCACAATCAGCGAGCAGCAAGTTCTTGTGTTGGCTGCAGTAACTGTTATTATATTGCTATTTTTCATCATTTTTAAACGGTCTATGTATTTAATGACGTTCGATCAAGATACAGCAACAGCTAGTGGTGTGAATACAAATCTATTATCGATATCATTCAGTATTTTAACAGGAATTGCGATTTCGGTGATTATTCCAACAATCGGTGTGCTGTTAGTGTCCGCATTGCTTGTATTGCCAGCTGCGTTTGCAATCAAGCTCGCAAAGGGTTTTAAAATGGTGTTCATCGTGGCAATCCTTATCGCCTTGTTCAGTATTTTCACTGGTCTTTTCTCATCCTATCAATTAGGAACTCCACCAGGAGCGACAATTACATTGCTGCTTGTCATACTATTAGGTTTTGGTTTCCTTATTCAAAAAATAGTGCTGCACTTCATGCGCTACCATAAACAAAAGGAATACCGAAAAAACTTCGGATAAAATAAGAGAAGGAGCTTTCCAAAATGAAAGCTCCTTTTCGTATACTTAATAGCCTTTCTTGTAATCTACAACATTGATTTCTAATTTCTTTTCAGCAAGGAATCTTTTTAAGTTCGGGATGAATATATCTTCGACTACTCGTTTATCATAATGCTCTGTGGAACCGGAAGTGTGTGGAGTAATGATGACATTATCCATTTCCCATAAAGGGCTCGACTCTTCTAATGGTTCTTTCTCAAATACATCCAGGCCGGCTCCTAAAATTTCTCCTGCAGAAAGAGCGGCTGCCAAGTCAGCCTCTTTAATGATTTCTCCTCTTCCAATATTGATAAGGAAGGCACTGTTTTTCATAAGTTGAAACTGCTCTTTTGTAAACAGATGGTAAGTATCCTCTGTTAGGGGAAGCGTGATAACAACGTAGTCACATTCAGGCAGAACTTCATTAAGCATATCTGTTGTGTACATCTCATCAACATAGTTCTCTGGTTTACCTGAATGGCGGATACCCATAACTTTCATACCAAAAGCTTTTGCTAATTTAGCTGTTTCTTTTCCGATTGCTCCGACTCCGATTACACCAACTGTTTTGCCATGCATTTCTAGCTTAATATCTGCTCCGTCCCACTTTTTCTTTACTTGGTTTTTAATATAAGTATGTATATTGCGGGTTAATGACAGCATCAGTGCGAAAACAGTCTCGGAAATAGGAAAGCTATGAACGCCATTCGCGCTTGTTATCGTGATGTCTTTTCCTTCTAAATCTTTTAACGGAAGGGAGTTAACACCAGCACTCCATGTTTGAACCCATTTCAGCTCATCAAGAGCATTCATGCTACTGTCTTCAAAGAATTTTCTCCAGCCAAGTATGATCGTTGTATCTTGCACATGTAGCTTCCATTGCTCCGGCTCGTTTGTCATAATAATATCCCAATCAGGTATTGCTTCTTGAATTTGTTTCACTAAGTTATCCTCTATTTGGCGAGTGATAAGCAGTTTTTGTTTTTTCATCCTATTGCACTCCTTTATTGGATAATAAGTATATTGTAACAATATACAAAAAATTTAACATCTGTTAGATGTAAAAAACCAGCAGACACCTTCATGTACTGCTGGTTTTTCCAATTAAATAATTCTTTTGCGCAAAAAACTGGAAATGGCGTCGATAATGGTAACCATTACGATAATTCCTAACAAGATGATTCCAACTCTGTCCCAATCCCTTGAATTTAACGCGAAAATCAAAGGTGTACCGATACCGCCTGCCCCAATGACACCAAGGATGGCAGCAGCACGAATGTTAATTTCAAATCGATATAAAGTATAGGATAAAAATCCAGGCAATACTTGTGGAAGCACAGCGAACCACAATACTTGCATGCGGTTTGCACCTGTCGCTGTTAATGCTTCAGTCGGACCCATATCTAGACTTTCGATTTCTTCTGAGAACAGTTTTCCGAGCATTCCGATGGAGTGCAATCCTAATGCAAGAACACCAGCAAAAGAGCCAGGGCCTACTGCCTTGATGAACAGAATAGCCATAACAATTTCAGGGAAGGTACGGATAAAGCTCAGCACGAATTTTCCTGAGGATGTAATTGCTTTGCCTTTGCTCATATTGTTTGCTGCCCAGAAGGCGAAGGGAACACAAAGAATTCCAGAAATAAAGGTACCAAGAATGGCAATAGCTAATGTATCCAGAAGGCCGCGCAATAAATCCTCGCCTTCAGGCAAATATACATAATCCCAATCAGGATGAAAGATTCCGGAAAAAATTGCTTTTGAGATTTGTCCTGCTGTTTCTTTAATATCATTTACAGGCATGCCGGCAAAAGCCCAAATATACACTAATGCGAGCAAGATAAAAATGACTGTCCTAAAAAGGTATTTTTTCTTTGGCTTATTAACTTTAGTGGATAGTTGGCTCATAATAATTTCTCCCGTAATTTCGTGCTAATATAATCAATCACTAACACAACAACTAACGTCATGATAATGATGGAAGCAGTCTTATCGTATTCAAGGAATCCAAGCGTTTTATCGTAATATTCCCCGATTCCACCAGCGCCGACTAGTCCAAGGATGGCAGCAGCCCGGACATTTACTTCAAATGTATATAAAACATAGGAAGTGAAATGAGCAGTTACTTGAGGAATAACACCAAAAAACACCCATTGCACCTTATTTGCTCCTACTGCTGTCATCGCTTCAAGCGGACCTGGGTCAATAGACTCGATAGCTTCATACAGCAGCTTTGCAACTAAACCAATAGAAAATATAGACAGTGCGATAATACCTGGAAGGGCACCAAGACCGAAAATAGCAACAAATATACTGGCAAGAAGCAGATCAGGTATTGTCCGGATTAAGTTAAGGATAAACCGGAATGGATAGACTATCCATGAGTTACGGATAATATTGCTCGCACACAGCAATGCAAGCGGGACAGCAATGATTGCTCCAAAAGTGGTGCCGATAACAGCCATACGGATTGTTTCAAGCATCGGCTCTAATATGTTCTCGAAATAATGCCAGTTTGGCGGCCACATTTGTACAAGCAAATCAAACATGTTAGGAAAACCGATTGTTAAGTCAGCAATCGAAGATTCTGTTTTAAAGGAGCTCCACCACAGTAAAGCCACTACTAAAATGATCGTGAAAATCATCTTTGTTTTGGCAGGCGGTTTTGGGGCATTTCTTAGCCCTGCTTTTGGTTCATTAATGTTCGGTTCGTTTATGCTCATACTGGTTCACCTAACAGCTCGTCTTTTTTGATTGGTCTGCCGTAAATTTCTGCAAACACTTCATCTGTGGCAGCTTCAACAGGTCCATCAAAGACTACTTCACCTGCCCTTAAACCGATAATTCTAGTCGCATACTCGCGGGCAAGATCAATGAAGTGAAGGTTAACTACTGTTGTAATGCCATCTTCTTCATTAATTCGCTTTAAGTCGTCCATTACTTGTTTTGTTGTTAATGGGTCAAGGGATGCGACCGGTTCATCCGCTAATATTACTTGCGCCTCTTGTGCGAGGGCGCGTGCAATCGAGACACGCTGCTGCTGTCCGCCTGAAAGCTCGTCCGCACGAGAATAAGCTTTTTCTAAAATATTAACCCTATTTAAGGCGTTTAAAGAAAGTTCGACATCATCTTTTGGAAAAGCCCCGAGAATCGTTCGGAATGTGTTATGATAGCCAACACGTCCGGATAGTACATTTTTTAATACGGTAGAGCGTTTTACAAGATTGAAGCTTTGGAAGATCATGCCGATATCACGGCGGATTTTTCGGAGGCCGGAGCCTTTTGCTGCAGTGATGGATTTGCCGTCTATCAAAATTTCGCCTTCTGAAATTTCATGCAAACGATTGATAGAACGGAGGAAGGTTGATTTTCCGGCACCAGAAAGCCCGACAATTACAACGAATTCACCTTTTTCAATCGTAATGTTAATGTTATTCAAACCCTTTGTACCATTCGGATAAATTTTCGTAACATTTTTAAACTGTATCAATTGCCTACCAACTTTCTCTTAATTTTAGAAAAAGAACCTAAACAACAAGCTTCTTTTTTCTACTAAACAACGGAATTTACTAACTCCGATGCTTAGTAGAGAAAATAAGTCCAACCACCTAGTATTTTTACTAGATGGTTGGTTGAATAGATTTATAGTGATTAAAAGAACTTGAATTGCGTGTATGTAAAAGAATTTTCTTTAAACATTTAGAAATCCATGCACTTTTGTCCTAATATATATACTATTCAGTCTTTACTTTTTCTGCATATTCACGTACAACATCGAAATTGCTGTCATCAGAAACAACATATCCTTCATGTGTGTAAATTTCTCTTATGATTTCATGGCCTTCATCACTTTTACCGATGGCAATAAATGCATCTTGTAATTTCTTTTTCCATTCGTCTGTCATGTCAGAGCGTACAGATACTGTATCGTTAGGAATTTCCTCTGTAAAAGAAATAACCTTTGTATCCTCAAACACAGTTGGGAAATCTGCTTTTACAATGTTACGAGCATCTTGGAAAACAGCTGCAGCATCCACATCACCATTAAGTAGAGAGATGATTGCTTGGTCATGACCTTTTACTGTAATACCTTGTACATCTTTAAGTGGGTCAAGATCATTATCCATTAATGTAGCCGCAGGCCATACATACCCAGCAGATGATGTAACATCTTGGAATGCGATTTTTTTGTCTTTTAGATCAGCAACGGAATCGATGCCAGAATCGTTTTTCACTACGAAAATAGATTTATAGAAATCTACCAATTCGTCTTTTTCTGAACCATCATCATTAATACCTTTACGTTGTGCTTGAAGAATTACATCAGCAGCATCTTTTTCTTTAGCTAATACATAAGCTGTTGGAGGCAAGAAGCCAACGTCAACTTGTTTAGAAGCCATTGCTTCAATAATTGTGTTGTAGTTAGTAGAAACACTTACTTTCACTGGAATGCCTAGTTCATCAGATAGCAAATCTTCAAGCGGTTTTGCTTTTGCTTCAAGTGTATCAGCACTCTGAGAAGGAACAAACTGAACGGTTAATTCCTTTGGTTCATATCCCTCTGACGCGTTTGAGCCAGTTTCATTTGATGATCCACAGCCAGCAAGAACACCTGCTGCTAACGACAAAGATAGACCGAATGTTGCAATTTTTTTGAACATTATTTTACCTCCGAAAGATGTTATGTGTTATTACATGTAAAAATATAGCATATAAAATTGTAAAATAGTGAAAATTTTGTATAAAAAAATTATTATTTTTTTGTAAATAATAACTATTGAAATATTCTGATAATTATTGTAAAACTAGTTATGTCGGCGTTTTTGAAAGAACAATGAATGGACAAATGTTTATTATTTTCCAGAAAATATTATTGTGAAATATCGCACTAAATAGATAGAATGCTATTTTCTGAAAAAAAAGAAAGAAAAAATGATACTCTTCTACTATAATAAAGCATGCAAGCGAGTGTACGATTAAAGATATAGGAGTGGAGAAATTTGACAGATACAAATGTAACAATACTATTTACTAGCGATGTGCACGGGAATATTTATCCTCTTCTTTATGGCAATAACCAGCCGGCAAATGTTGGTCTCGGAAAAGTAGCAGCTATTCTTGCAGAAGAAAGGGCCAAAAATGAGCATACAATTGTTATAGACAATGGGGATTTAATTCAAGGAACACCATTAACTTATCATTATGTGCATGCATTGGCTGATAAAAAAAACCCAATGATCCAAATATTAAATAAGCTCCAATATGATGGCGCAGTTATAGGAAATCATGAATTTAACTATGGACTCGATATTCTCCGCAAAGCAGCCTCAGAGTCAGAGTTCCCTTGGTTATGTGCAAACATAATCGATGAAACGGCAAATCAACCTTTTCTTGGCAAGCCATACATAATCAAGAACGCTGGCAATATCAAAATTGCAATACTTGGCATTACTACACATTACATACCAAATTGGGAAAATCCATCAAATATAAGCGGACTTCGCTTTCATGATGCATTAGAAGAAGCAAAGTATTGGGTCGAGAAAATAAAAGCAGAAGAGCAGCCTAATTGCATCGTTGTTTCCTATCATGGCGGGTTTGAAAAAGATATAGACACAGGAGAGCCGACAGAAGCTCTTACTGGGGAAAACCAGGGCTTTAGCATGTGTGAACAAATCCAACATTTAGATGTACTGATAACAGGTCATCAGCACAGAACACTGACAGGCAACATCAATGGTATTGAAGTTATTCAGGCAAGCAACAATGGCCAGCTAGTCGGTAAAATCACGTTAACGTTCACTGAAAATGGAAAGCTTGCAGCAAAGAAATCTGAGCTGCTTTCGACAGAAGGAGTCGAGGCAGATCCTGACATTTTGGCGCTTGCTACTAGCTATGAACAAAGCACACAACAATGGCTGGATACACCGATAGGCTTTATCGACGGAGATATGACTGTCTGTGATCCAATGGAAACCCGCTTGTCGGACAGCCCTTTAATTGAATTTATTAATAAAGTTCAAATGGAAGCAGCCGGTGTAAAAATCGCTAATACAGCACTGTTCAACAATGATTCACCTGGCTTCAAGCCGAATGTGACAATGAGAGACATTGTTTCTAATTACATTTATCCAAATACGCTGAAGGTTCTGGCCATCTCTGGCGAGGATATAAAGGATGCATTAGAGCAAAGCGCGAAATACTTTGAAGTCGACGAAAACGGTAATCCAGCCGTAAATAAGACATATCTATATCCAAAACCGCAGCATTATAATTATGATATGTGGGAAGGAATTGAATATATATTAGATATTTCTAAGCCAGTCGGACAAAGAGTCACGAAGCTGCAATATGCAGGCAAGGATATAAAGAAAGACGAACAGTTTGAAGTAGTTATGAATAATTATCGGGCCGGCGGGGGCGGTAACTACTTCATGTATCAGAATAAGCCTGTTTTAAGAGAAGTGCAGTTTGACATGTCTGAGCTTATCGCTGATTATATTACGGAAAGAAAAACGGTCAAGGCAACATGCGACCTTAACTGGAAAGTTGTCTGGTAAGAGGAATACATCTTCATAACTAGGAAAGAAGCATTGGCAGCAATGCTTCTTTTTCATACAGTAATATTTCATTGACATTCCTTTTTTACTGCTATAGTCTTAATATTAAAAAATTAATTTGTACTATTGGAAAGGGATGAGAAGCTTTGGCAAACAGGCCTGTAATCGGGATAACAGGTGCGTATGTCCTTCATAATAAATTTATGGAGGGGACATATGTTCATCATGATTATCAAAAAACAATCCATGCAAATGGCGGACTTCCGGTCATTTTGCCTTTTGTCAGCGCAGAGCTGGCAGAAGAGATGGTCGATCATTGCGATGCGATTCTGTTAAGCGGCGGAGAGGATGTAGATCCTCAGTTTTATCATCAAGACCCACATCAAAAATTGGCAAGCACGATTCCCTTGAGAGATGAAGTTGAACTCGCGCTTATAAAAGCAGCGATGGAGAAACAAAAGCCGATACTGGCTATTTGCCGCGGTGTTCAGATACTTAATGTTGCTTTAGGTGGTACATTGCTTCAGGATATTCCAAGCCAAGTTAGTGACAGCATTCAGCATACCCAAACAGCAGAGCGCAGCAGAGATACTCATTGGACAAGCATTGATGCGAGCAGCAAACTTTATGAAATAATGGGAGTAGAGTCGGAAAGAGTCAACAGTCTCCATCATCAGGCAATAGACAGGCTCGCAGAAGAATTGATCGTGACAGCAAAAAGCTCTGACGGCATTATTGAAGCAGTTGAACATAAGGATTATGGTAATTTTTTATTAGGAATACAATGGCATCCAGAGTCGATGGCTTCCACCAATGAAAGAATGAATCGGATTTTCACTGAGTTTATCGCTGCGGCAAAATAAACATTAGTTTAAGCGGATAGAGGGCAGCAAACAGCAGCCCTCTTCTGGTTTATTCCTTTAGAGAGCATGATAATTGTTTATTTCCCCTTTTTTATAGAGAACATATGAGAAAAGTGCTAGTATGTTAAGTAGATGAAATATTGTTTTATTGGTAAAGCAAACTTGAAAGATCGTAAACCCAAGCGATTGAAAAGAGTATACTGGGGTGAAATAGATGCTAGAAAATCGCACAGGAAATCTTTTAAAGCAGCTAATGGCTGCAGAGGACCTAATAACAAGTGAACAATTATCGAGAGTGCTTCATGTTACATCAAGAACCATACGCAATGATATGAAGGAACTGGAATCATTGCTAGCGGCAAATGGCGCGAAAATTAAATCTGTGAGAGGACAAGGCTATAAATTAGTAATTGAAAGTGACCAGCTTTTTCGGAAATTTCTGCAAGAAAGTTTTCATGAGGGAAAAGACGATATTATTCCGACGCTGAAAGGCGGAAGAGTTCACTACATTATTAACAGGCTTTTGCTGACAGATAAAAACTTAAAGCTGGAAGACTTGGCAGAAGAGCTGTTCATAAGCAAATCGACGATCCAAAATGACTTGAAAGAGGTGAAAGAGCTTCTTTTAGTTTATGATTTAAAAGTCGAGAAGACAGGAAACAGTGGACTAAGAATAAAAGGGGATGAAGTTAATCTTCGCTTTTGCATGTCAGAATATCTATTTAATAGAAAGCTTGATCAGACAGAGCTGACATATGATCCAGCAGCCCTCTTAGTAAATGAAGAGTTAGCAGCTATTCGCAATATCATTCTCGAAGAAATCAGGGATGCTGGCATCACCTTATCCGACATTAGCTTGAATAATCTCGTTGTTCATATTGCAATTGCTTGTAAGCGTATACGGGAAGGGAATTATATTTCCGCCATTCCGAAAGAAAAAAATGAAATACTAAAGGAAAAAGAGTATGCAGTTTCTGAAAAAATTGTTCGAACAATTGAAGAAGAGCTTAACGTAGCATTTCCTGAAACAGAAATTGCTTATATCGCCATCCACCTTCTAGGCACAAAATTGCTGACTCATCATGAGCTAACAGATGGGGAAGTGCTTGAATTTATTGATGAAAGTATCATGGATTTGACCAAAAAAATACTCGCTGAAACGGACGAAAAGATGGACCTCGGCATTAAAGAAGACAGAGAGCTGTTTACAGGATTGTCTTTGCATTTGAAGCCAGCGATTAACAGATTTCGTTATAAAATGAATTTGAGAAATCCGTTGTTAGACGATATTAAATCTAATTATCCTATTCCTTTTGAAGCAGGAGTTGTGGCTGCAGGAGTTATTAATAAGGAATTAGGCTATGACATTCACGAAAATGAAATTGCCTTTTTGGCTCTGCACTTTGGAGCAGCAATGGAAAGAAAAAAAGTCAGCAGTAAAAAGAAACGGTGCATGATTGTCTGTGCATCAGGAGTGGGAAGTGCCAATCTGCTTTATTATAAGCTGAAGTCTCAATACAGCTCAGAACTTGAAATGATCGGAACAACAGAGCTTTATAAGGTGAAAGAAATCAATTTTGCAGAAATTGACCTTATAATCAGCACGATTCCCATTAAGGAAGAAGTGCCTGTTCCTGTTATTGAAGTTAATACGATTCTTGGAGACAGAGATTTTGAGAAAATCAATGGAGCATTATATTCTAAGAAGGCAAAAAACAAAGCTGATTCTTCTATTAGAAGCGAGTTAGTCTTCTTACAGCAGCCTTTTGATAAAAAGGAAGAGGTATTTGCCTTTTTAGAGGCAGAGCTTTTGAAGTTAGGCTTAATTGACGAAAGCTTTATGGATAATGTGAGAAAGCGCGAAAAAGTGTCACCGACATGTTTTGGGAATTTAGTCGCCATCCCGCATCCAAATACGCCGCAGACTGAGGAGACTTTTTGGGCCTTTTGCACATTGCAAAAGCCAATTGACTGGGGCGGAAAGAATGTTCAGTTTGTTTGTCTGTTAAGTGTGCAAAAGAACAGTACAGGAGATTTTCAGGAAATGTATGATGTGCTGGGAGATGTTCTTGACAGTCCTGCCATTATTCAGCATATGCTGAAATGCAAAAGCTTTCCAGAATTTAAGGCTGTTTTTCCTTCATAAGAGAGTTAAGGGTGAGGATATCATGAGAATATTATTATGCTGTGCTGTCGGCATGTCTACAAGCTTGCTTGTGCGCAAAATGAAGAAATATGCAGAGATCAATAATATAGATTGCACTATCTGGGCGATTCCTGCTGAAGCGATCAACCATCATTTAGATAAAGCAGATGTTATTTTGCTTGGACCGCAAGTTCGGTTTCTGCTCCGTGATGTTACAAAAATGGCAAGCAAAAAAGAAATTCCTGTTTCCATCATTAATACGGTGGACTATGGAAAGTTTAATGCAAAGGAAGTTCTTGACCTTGCTGTGAAACTGGTTTCAGAAAAGAAAAACAGCGGGCTGGCCTTTTTGGATGGCCAGCAATAAGCTTTTCAAACACGCAAAAAAACATGAATAGTTTTCTGACTTTATCAAAAGATAGAAGAAGAACGGAAAAGAAAAGAAAAAAAGTTAGTATTAACATTGAAAATCAGCTAAAATAGAAAGGTAACACATATTTTTATTTGGAGGTATTTTACTATGAGCGAAAAAACTTTTACTATTATTGATGAAACTGGAATACATGCAAGACCAGCTACATTATTAGTAAGCACTGCAAGCAAATTCAAATCAGACATGCAAATTGCATATAAAGGCAAATCTGTAAACTTGAAATCCATCATGGGCGTTATGTCACTTGGTGTACCAAAAGGCGGAGAAATTACTATTTCTGCTACTGGTGAAGACGAAGCAGAAGCTGTAGATGGTTTGGAAGCAGTTCTTAAAAAAGAAGGCCTAGTAGGCTAATCCAAACAAAATACATACTAAAGGCCCCCTATACATTAGGGGGCTTTTAGTTTTCATAAGAATTATTGTCCAAATATTCCGATTATCATGTAAAATGGGAATGGGAGGGAAAACTAATGGTTGTAAAGGCAGAAGGTATTGGACTTAAAAGGAATGGGAAATGGATTTTAAAGGATATTAATTGGGAAATTAACCGCGGAGAGCATTGGGTGCTATATGGCTTAAATGGAGCAGGAAAAAGTGCGCTGCTTAATATGATTTGCGCTTATTATCATCCAACAGTCGGAAAGATGACTGTGCTTGACAAAGAATTCGGTGCATCAGAGCTTGGTGCTAATTTAAGAAAAAGAATCGGCCTTGTATCGAGCAGGCTGCAGCAAAATCTTTATGTATCAGACAGTGCCTATGAAATCATTTTGAGCGGTGCTTATGCAAGCATCGGTTTATATGAAACACCTACAGATGAAGTCAGGGCTAAAGCAATCCGCCTTCTTAGAGAGCTAGGCTGTTATGAATATGCCGACAGGGCATACTCCAGCTTATCGCAAGGAGAGAAGCAGCGTGTTTTAATTGCCCGTGCACTTATGCTCGACCCAGAGCTGGTAATTCTTGATGAGCCGGCGACCGGCCTTGACTTTTTAGCAAGAGAGCAATTGCTTGAAACAATTCAAACCTTGGCGCAAATGGAAGCGGCCCCGACGATTATTTATGTGACACATCATCTGGAAGAAATTTTGCCAGTATTTTCTTCCACATTGCTTTTGAAGGAGGGGACTGTTTTTGCTAAAGGAAAAACGGAAGAAATTATGACAAGTTCTAGCTTAAGCGAGTATTTCTCCTTTCCTGTCGATGTTATCTGGAGTAATGGACGGCCGCTTTTGGCTAAACATGTAACACAATGACTTAAGAGATGGAATAAGGCTGGCCAAATTTCTGGCCAGCCTAAATCATGTGCATGGTTAATCCCAATCCTCGTAAACAACAACACCGCCAGTTAAATCAATGGTGTTTCGTTCCCCTTTATATAATAGCTTTCCGTTTTCCTCGACAATCAGATTCTCATAAGTAAATACTTTTTTGCCAGTTGGAAGGGTAATGATTACTTTGTCTCCTAGGTTTTGGTCATTGGGCTTATCTGCAAAAAATAGCTCTGTGAAAATAAAGCCGCCGATAAAAAGAAGAAGTAAGACACCACAGCTAATAAGGTATAATTTTTTTTTCCCCTTTTTATGATCCTGGTTTGCATGTTTTTCTAATCGATTCATCTTTTCCTCCATACTTGCATTGTTCAATAAATATTTAAAAATTCCCTTATTAGTAAAATATGAGATTTTCAAAAAAAGATGATTAATAATCGTAATTTAGAAAGATAGTAAATAATAAAAATGTGAATGATTAAAAAAATTAATAAATAGTGAAACTTCTCCGCGCTTTCTTCGTAAATAAGTTATCAAAACATTTAGAAAGGATAGGTGGTGAATGGTTTAGTTTGGGAGAGTGTTTTTTATAAATAAAACTTTAGAAAGTGAATGATGCTAAATGGAGCTATTCGGAGTTAGTATAATATCCATTTATCTCGCTGTATTAGTGATTTCAGCGGTGCTCATTTTGTTCTCCATCTTTTTTTCCGATATTATTCATGCAGATATCGGCATCCTTAATCCTACATTATTGCTTTCCTTTTTGACGATTTTGTCAGCATGCGGATATTTATTAGAACGCTATAGTGGTATGAACAGTCTGTTAATTCTTGGACTGTCGGCGATAGCGGCCTTAATTGCGGCAAGTTGCTTCCACTTTTTTGTATTAATTCCATTATCTTCTGCAGAGGAGTCGCTCGTGTACAATGAAGAGTCTTTAAAGGGAAGAATCGGAAAAGTAATAACTGCAGTTCCAAAGGATGGTTTCGGGGAAATAATGATTGAAAGCACAAGCGGACATATTTCAAAGACAGCGGCCAGTTTTTACAATGAAGTTATCGAAAATGGAACAGAAACAATTGTGGTGGAGGTGAGAGACCGGATTTGCTATGTCGTCCCGTATGACGGCTGAAATGATTTACTTACAACATAAGGGAAAGAAGGAGGAACAATGATGGGAATTGCTCTAGAAATTTGGATTATTATCGGAATTGTACTTATTTTGTTTATTGCGTTAGTAGGTATTTTTATCGCTAAATATAAAACAGCAGGGCCTGATGAAGCACTTATCGTTACAGGCAGCTATCTAGGTTCGAAAAATGTTCATGTTGATGAATCAGGAAATAAAATTAAGATTATTCGCGGCGGCGGTACATTTATTTTGCCTGTGTTTCAGCAGTCAGAGCCGCTAAGCTTGCTGTCAAGTAAGCTAGATGTATCCACACCAGAAGTTTATACAGAACAAGGTGTTCCTGTTATGGCTGATGGTACGGCTATTATAAAAATTGGCGGATCAATTGGCGAAATTGCAACTGCAGCCGAGCAGTTCCTTGGAAAATCAAAAGGAGATCGGGAAAATGAAGCAAGAGAAGTGCTGGAAGGTCATCTTCGCTCGATTTTAGGGAGTATGACAGTCGAAGAAATCTATAAAAACAGAGATAAATTCTCTCAAGAAGTGCAGCGGGTTGCGTCACAAGATTTGGCAAAGATGGGCTTAATGATTGTTTCCTTTACAATAAAGGATGTAAGAGATAAGAACGGCTATTTAGATTCTCTTGGTAAGCCTAGAATTGCCCAAGTGAAAAGAGATGCAGACATCGCTACAGCTGAGGCAGACAAAGAAACAAGAATTAAAAGAGCAGAAGCAGATAAGGATGCGAAAAAGGCAGAATTGGAGCGGGCTACTGAAATAGCAGAAGCGGAAAAGGAAAATCAGATGAAAATGGCTGATTTCAGAAGAGACCAGGATATAGCGAAAGCTCGTGCTGACCAGGCATATGATTTGGAAACTGCACGTTCTAAACAAGATGTAACAGAGCAAGAAATGCAAATTCGCATCATTGAAAGACAAAAGCAGATTGAACTGGAAGAAAAAGAGATACTAAGAAGAGAAAAGCAATATGATTCGGAAGTGAAAAAGAAAGCCGATGCAGACCGTTACGCAGTGGAGCAGTCAGCAGAAGCAAATAAACGCAGACAGATGGCAGAAGCCGATGCCAATCAATACAGAATTGAGTCACAAGCGAAGGCAGAAGCCGAAAAAGTTCGTGTCGATGGATTGGCTAAAGCGGAAGCTGAGAAAGCAAAAGGGGAAACAGAAGCAGAAATCATCCGCTTGAAAGGTTTAGCAGAGGCAGAGGCGAAGCGGAAGATTGCGGAAGCATATGATATGTATGGCCAGGCAGCTATGTTAGATATGGTGTTGGAGATGCTTCCTGAGTATGCGAAACAAGTGGCAAGCCCGCTTGGCAACATCGATAAAATTACAGTTGTCGATACAGGCGGAAACGGCAGCTCTGGTGCAAACAAAGTATCAGCATATGCGACTGATTTAATGGCAACAATGCAAGAATCTTTAAAAGCATCTGCTGGGATTGATGTGAAGGAGCTTCTGGATAATCTTTCAGGTAAGAGAGTCGACGCGCTCCCTTCAGAAGTAAAGGAATAAGATGAAAAGGGTATCCTGATTCGAGGATACCCTTTCGTCTGTAAACAAACTTTAAAGAGGAACTGTATTCATTCTATAAATAATCGAAATGGATGGGGACTACAGAAAAAACTGCTCGCTTTGAATGCATCATATCATTTAAATGTCCTGCAAATCTTTAAAGCAATATTTATTCTTAATTCCTTTTTTTCTTAGCAAACTAAAAGGGCATCCTATTTTTTAGGATACCCTTTTGATGGATTATTCTGCTTTCAAGTCTTCAATAGAATCAATATCCATATAACTTGGAACTACAAAACCAAGCTTTGTGCCTTCTAGGTTTGCACCTAGATCTTCAAACTTGCCTTTATACTTAGTAGCATAATCTTCATGTGTTATTGGCAGCCAGCCTGCAACATGTGCATCAAGGCTTCCATCTGCCACTCCAGTCCACATTGGACCTGCTTCAACTTGGCTTAATGTAACGTCATAACCTAGGTCAGTCAAAACTTTGCCGATAACATTTGTACTGGCAATTTCACTGTCCCAAGCAACATAGCCAAGCTTAATTTTATCGCCATTTACTTTTGAAACGCCCTTCGTCCATTCACTTACAACATCGGCATTATCTTTCACCCATGCAGCAGCTGCATCTTCAGGTTGTGTTCCATCATAAATTTCCATCATAACTTCGCCCATTGCATCTGTATCCCAATGGAAGTTATCAAGCACTTGATATGCTTCTGGCATATCTTCTTTTAAACCGTTGCGAACAATTGTATGAATGTTTTCATCTTCGCCGAATGAACCTTTAGGATCATCTAAATATTTCAGATCATATGCATTAAACATCCAATGCGGAGTCCATCCTGTAATAATGATTGGCTCTTTTTTATCATAAGCTTTTTTTAATGTGGCAGTCATTGCCGCACTTGAACCTTCGACAATTTCCCAGTCAGACAAATCATAATCTTCCTTGGCTTTGTTTGCTGCCTTCATAATTCCTGCACCAGGGTCAATTCCGATAATTTCATGATCTACCTGCTCTGCGATGGGAGCATTCTCGTCTGCTTTAGAACCGCAGGCAGCAAGAGCGAAGACTAATGCTGCTGTAAATACTAATGTTATTAATTTTTTCATGTGTTTAAATTCCCCCTCGTTTTTTTGTACCAAGATTTTGTGTAATTCTATCAAGAATGATTGCAACCACTACAATTGCCAAACCGGCTTCAAAGCCACGTCCGATTTGGATTTGAGTAACTGCTCGGTAAACGTCAGCACCTAATCCAGGAGCTCCGACCATTGCAGCGATTACTACCATGGATAGCGCAAGCATAATACTTTGGTTAATACCGGCCATTATTGTCGGCATGGCAAGGGGAAGCTGAACCTTCAATAGTTTTTGTGCTGTGGTGCTTCCGAAGGACTCGGTCGCTTCCGTAATATCAGCAGGTACTTGCTGAACACCAAGAATCGTTAATCGAATAGTAGGTGGCATGGAGAAGATAACAGATGCTACTACACCAGGAACGACTCCTATATTAAAGAAGAAAATAGCAGGAATTAAATATACAAATGCTGGCATTGTCTGCATAAAGTCTAGTACAGGAACAACTATTTGCTTCACAGTATTTTTTTGCGATGCCCAAATTCCAAGCGGCACCCCTATGATAATCGAAATAATGACAGCTGACAGCACAAGTGCTAATGTGTCAAGCATTGGATCCCAATACCCAAGATTATCAACTAGAAATAAACCAACTAAAGTAAATAATGCGATTTTCTTATTTGCTAATTTCCATGCAATCAATGTCATAAGAATAATAAAGATATAGGAAGGGATAAAAGCAAATACAGCTACCAATGAATCTACTACAACTTCAAGACCTTCGCTGATACCGTCGAATGCTACTGCGAATGTGGTAGTCAGCCAATCTACAAATGTGTCAATCCAATCTGCAACCGGAAGTTTTGGAAATAGATTTTCCATTAGTTAAGCACCTCCGTTTTTTGTGTTTCAATCATTTCTAATGAACTGTTAATATTTTCATTATTGCCGGCAAGTGCACCGATAACAGCACCTCTGACAAGCATGCCTTTCAAGCGATGTTCCCCGTCTGTTACTGCAACAGGTATACTTGCAGTTGAAACTTTATCGAAGAGGTCAACCAGCAATGTTTCACCGCTTACTGTTACTGTCTCTTCCAATATTTCATGCAGAGGTATGTTGCTTTCAACCGCTTTTTTAGCTGCATCTGCTGTTACAGCACCAAGCAGCACTCTTTTTTTATTGACTACATAAATGCTGGATATTCCGAGGTCTCTCATCATTTGGAGAGCAACACGAGGCCCTTTGTCTACGTTAACAGCTTCTGCACGTTTCATAACATGGTTTGCTGTTAATACTTTCGAAAGATCAACATCTTCGACAAAACGCTCGACATAGTCGTTAGAAGGATTCATTAAGATTTCCTCTGGTGTACCTACTTGGACAATGGTTCCGTCCTTCATTAAGGCGATACGGTCACCAATACGTAAAGCTTCATCTAAATCATGTGTAATAAAGATGATTGTTTTTTCCATATTTGATTGCAAATCAAGTAATTCATCCTGCATATCTTTACGGATTAACGGGTCAAGTGCACTAAAAGCTTCATCCATCAGCAATACGTCTGGATCATTTGCAAGTGCTCTCGCAAGACCAACCCTCTGCTGCATTCCGCCGCTGAGCTGATCTGGATATTGGTTTTCATAACCTTCTAAGCCGACTAGTTTAAGAGATTCTAAAGCACGCTGTTTTCTGGCAGCTTTATCGATCCCTTGTATTTCCAAGCCAAACTCTGTATTTTCCAGAATCGTGCGGTGCGGAAGAAGAGCGAACTTTTGGAATACCATGCTAATCTTTTCTCTTCTGACTTTACGTAGTTCTTCCTTAGACATTTTCACAATGTCCTTGCCATCGATGTAGATTTTCCCTAGTGTCGGATCAATAAGTCTGTTCAGCAAACGGACTAGTGTTGATTTACCGCTCCCTGATAATCCCATAATGACAAATATTTCGCCTGCTTTAATTTCAAAGCTTGCTTTGTTAACACCGACAGTTGAACCTGTCTTTTTTAATATTTCCCCTTTACTCTCACCCTTTTGGAGAAGGGAAATGGCTTTTTTGCTGTTTTTACCGAAGATTTTTGTAACATCTTCAATTTTCACTTTTACGTTGTTTTCCATTCTTTCACCTCGTTTTTTCGGGAACCGTCAAGCTGGCACTCCATAAGTATAGTATTAATTAACTTATTCTCGCAAAGCTTATATTCAGTCAAATTCATTCATTCTGTACGTACAGAAAAAACTGTACGTACTGTAATAGACGTTTCCTTACAATTCCTCTTAAATACTGCCGAATGCTATTGTGATTGTTTCTTTACAAATTTATTAATCATGATAATCTATAAAGGAATAATAATTAATTTGAACAAACGTAGATGCGAAAAAGTGGAGAGTTGCCACAAAGATACAAAGCATCAGTTTCTCCGTTTTTCTTCTATATAATGAATGATGAAATTGGATGTGAATATAGCAATGGAAGGTAAAGAACAACTGGAAAGGGCTCGAGAAAGAGTAATTGACGTAATTGCTCAAAATATGGACTTGTATGGCGTAACAGATTCAATCGGCAGACTATATGGAATGTTAATGTTTCAAGAGCAGCCAATGACACTGGATGAAATGAAAGAAGAGCTCGGCATGAGCAAAACGAGCATGAGTACATCTGTCAGAACTTTATTGGAATTGAAGATGGTCGATAAAGTATGGAAAAAAGGGGTAAGAAAGGACCTATACAAGGCAGAAAGTGATTGGTACCAAAACTTTGTTGATTTTTTTGCAATTAAGTGGAGAGCGGCTATTTCGGAAAATGAAACCGAAATGAAAAAATCACTGACTGAATTAAACAAGCTATTGGACCGGGAAGATGTCGACGAAGAAGTAAAAGAAATGGCGAAAAGCGACATCCAAAAACTCGAGTACGCTCTAAATTACTATGATTGGCTCGAAAGATTTGTAGACAGTCTGGAATCAAAGGAAATCTTTAAGCTTATACCTATGAAGGAAACAGAATAACAAACTAAAAGGCCTCTCTATAATTTAAGAGAGGCCTTTTTAGTTTTTTAGAAAAAATATTTCACTAAGAGAATGTTGATTGGAACGAATAGGTGAGACAGCAGCTGTGCTCCTTTTTGCAATGAGAAAGAGTGCGGGTGCCTGCTTGTACTAGTCAAAAACCTAAAAAATGTGCATTTGACTATCGCACATTCTGGGGGTTTTGAATAGGATATATGGAATTTAAAAAAGGAGGAGTTAATTATGGGTGAAGTAGGATACGGCGGAGGTTTCGCTCTATTAGTAGTTTTGTTCATCTTGTTGGTAATCATTGGCGCTTCTTGGGGCTACGGCGGACTTTACTAAGAGATAAAAATAATTAATTATAAGGAGGAACACTATATGTACGGATATGGTGGATGTGGTTATCCTAGCTACGGTTATTCATGCGGAGGACATGGTTACGGCGGAGGTTTCGCGTTAATCGTTGTTTTGTTTATTCTTTTGATTATTGTAGGTGCAGCTTGCTTTAAATGGTAAGTATATGGAGTAAGCCTGATTCCAGACGTGGAATCAGGCTTTTTCGATAAAAAAAATAAAAAAAACGATAAAAAATGTTTAGAGCCTAAAAATAACGGGTAAAGAATACTAAAAAAATTTTTTGAATTAGGGACGTGAGGGGACATGCAAAGAAGATGGGTTATTTACCGTTTGACAGCAGAGGAAAAATTCAATTAAAACATAGTTACATATCATGAATAAACCATTGTCACTTTTTACCATATATTACAATAGGTGTTGGAGTAGTATAATTATAGACATATAACATAGGGCATCAATTTATATCTTAAAAATACATATATTCTTTATAGAATCGGGGGAAATTATGACTGAAAACATCTCTACCCATTCATCGGAGCATACTGATAGGATGAATGACTATTATGTGGTCGGAATTGGGGCTTCGGCTGGCGGACTGGAAGCAATTGAACAGTTTTTTGCCAATATGCCTTCAAACACAGGTATGGTCTTTGTCATTGTACAGCACCTTTCATCCAAGTATAAGAGTTTTATGCCGGAGTTGCTCGCCAAAAAAACGAACATGAATATTTTACGGGCGGCAAAAGGAATGCAGTTGGTTCCTAATACGATCTATTTAAATCCTCCGAATCAGTTCTTAACAATTAAAGAAGGAGTTTTTGAGCTGGAGGAATATGAGAAAGACAAGCATTATAACTTTCCAATCGATACATTTTTCAGGTCGCTTGCCTATGAAAAGCAGCAGAAGGCAATAAGTATTGTTTTTTCAGGTAATGGAACAGATGGGACAGAAGGTATTCAGATCATAAAAGAGAATGGAGGAATTGTGTTTGTTCAGGAAAAAGATACAGCTAAATTCCATAACATGCCAAAAAGTGCAATCACTTCAGGAGTTGCTGATTATGTAGAAGCTCCTTCTGACATTCCTGTAATCATCCAGACAATTACAGATCCATCCAGCTTAAATTATAGTGAAGAGTCACTTAAGCATATCTTTAATATTTTGCTGAAAAAAACAGGTATTAACTTCTCCTATTATAAAAAAAGCAGTGTGCTGCGCAGAATCGAAAGAAGAATGAAGGTAATTAAAGATCCGCTGCATTCATTAGATGCGTACCGTGATTATTTGTTTAAGGTTCCAGAGGAGATTGATTTACTGCAAAAGGATCTTCTTATCGGTGTAACTCAATTTTTCAGAGATCCAGAAGCCTTTAAGGAAATCGAGAAGCTGATACCAGAGCTTGTAGAAAGAAAAATAAAAAATGGTGAAGAAGAAATCCGGGTGTGGACTGTAGGCTGTTCAACAGGACAAGAAGCGTATACAATGGCTATGCTTATTGATCAGTATATCGAGACAATTGAAGATTCAATTGATTTTCGTATTTTTGCAACAGATGTTGATAAAGATTCTATAAAGACGGCTAGCCAAGGGATATATGATAGTGAACTGTTAAGCGAAATTCCGTCATACATAAAAGAAAAATACTTTGAGCCTGCCGGTGAAAAGTACCAAGTTAAGAAAACAATCAGAAAGAAAATTGTGTTTGCTCCCCATAATATTTCAAAAGACTCCCCTTTTGTAAATATTGACTTAATCAGCTGCCGCAATATGATGATTTACTTCCAGCCTGAATTGCAGCAAAGAATCTTGTCGCTTTTCCATTTTTCCCTGATTGAGGATGGAATACTGTTTTTAGGATCAAGTGAAACAGTTGGCAAGCTTTCTGGCTTTTTTGAGCCTATCCATTCTAAATGGAAAATCTATCGCAACAAGCAAAGTGATAAATGGGATTTGAAGGAGCCTGCAATTCATTCCAAAACGAAGGCGAAGGAAACCACAAATTCCGATGTGCATGTACCTACCACATTCTTTGATGCACTGCCAGGACGAAAGGTAGACTTGCTTTATCAAAAGCTTGTTAATGATTTTATTAATCCATGCATCATTTTAAATGAGCAGAATGAAGTGGTGCTCACCTCGAAAAAGGCGAATCGTTTTTTATCGGTTCCGATTGGTGAAACGAATTACAGTATTTTTAAAATGGTTCCAGCTCATCTGTCGGTCATTATTGGAACAGGTTTAAAAAAACTAAGAGAAAACGAATCAGAAGTAACGTATAAAAATGTGCTGTTAGTCATTGACAAGGAAGAAAAATATTTCGACTTAACGATTAAAAGATTTCTTGATAAAGATGCTCTTTCGATTCTTTTGTTTCATGAGGAAGAAGAAAGTAAAGGAATTATTTCCTCACCTATCTATTTTGACCATGACAGCACAATCAGTGAAAGGGTCATCGATTTAGAGCAGGAATTATTCTATACGCAACAGAATCTGCAGACAACAATAGAGGAGCTTGAAACGTCCAATGAAGAGCTGCAATCAACGAATGAAGAGCTGATTGCCTCTAATGAAGAGCTGCAATCGACCAATGAGGAGCTGCAATCTGTCAACGAAGAGCTTATAAACGTTAATAATGAATACGAGAATAAGATTGCCGAGTTAACCGATTTAACGAATGACTTGGATAATCTATTAATAAACACAAATATAGGAACGATCTTTTTAGATAAAGGTTTCAACATTAAATTATTTACACCAGAAGTGCAGAAAATCGTCAATGTGCTGGACATGGATATTGGCCGTCCGTTATTTCATATCTCCCATAATTTAGAGTACGGTTCCTTACTTGAGGACGCAAAGGAAGTATTGAAAACGACATCTAAAGTGGAAAGAGAAATTCGCAGCTATGACGGCAACTGGTATGGCATGAAGGCAATGCCTTACCGCACGAGCGATAATATTGTCGATGGTGTTGTTATTACTTTTACCGATATTACAGAAATTAAAACCTATAATCAAAAGCTGAGTCTGACTTCCAGCGTGATTGAACAGAGTCCGACAAGCATTATTATTACCGATAAAGCTGGTAGAATTGAATATACAAATGAGCGCTTTAAGCTTCAGACTAAGCAAGAACTCGATTGTATAGGCCTGCATATATTAGATGTGTACGAGCAATACTTAAATGCAGAGGGATTTCTAGCAGTTTGGGAAGCTATTAAAGCAGGCAATGATTGGGAAGGGAATATTACTTACCGTTTGGATGATGGTATTGAAAGATGGGAGAATGTCAGTTTTCATCCGATTAAAGATTCTTATGGAAATTTAGTTAATATTCTTCGCACATCTGAGGATATAACGGAAAATAAAAAATCAGAAGCCATGCTGAAAAAATCAGAAATGCTTTCTGCTGTCGGCCAGCTTGCCGCAGGTATTGCCCATGAAATTCGAAATCCATTAACTTCACTGAAAGGCTTCTTGCAGCTGATGATGCAGAGCAATACATATAACAAGGAATATACGGAAGTGATGTTCTCAGAATTCAATAGGCTGGAGTTGATTATCAGTGAATTCCTAGTATTGGCAAGACCGCAAGCTGTTGCATTTAAAGAGCAGCAAATAGAAGGAATTCTAGAAGATGTCAATGTATTGCTGAGTACTCAGGCAATCTTAAAAAATATCAGTCTTGCACTAGACTATGAACTGAATATGCCTCCTGTTTATTGTAATGAAAAAGAGTTGAAGCAGCTGTTTATCAACATGATTAAAAATGCAATGGAAGCAATGGATTCAGAAGGTGCAATCTCTATTTCTGCCCGAATGGAGACAGAAGGTCAGCTTCTTGTCAAAGTGTCAGACCAAGGGAAGGGAATACCGAAGGAGCAGCTAGAAAGAATGGGCGAGCCTTTCTATACAACAAAGGAAAAAGGAACTGGCTTAGGATTGATGATCAGTCAAAAAATCATTGATAACCATAAAGGCACACTGACTTTCCATAGTGAAGTAGGAGTAGGTACAACTGTTGAAATGAGATTTCCTGTCAAATGAAAAAAACCCTTAGTAAAGGGCTTTTTTCATTTCATCAACAAGAGACTTTATTTCATACAGCTCATCATAAATCATTTCCGAATATTCCCCTTTTCCATCTTCAATAATGAGCGGGGAAATAACACCGAGCAGGTCAACTATTGTGGAAGTTGACCTTTTAACTTTATCCAGCTTTTTCTTTGTATCGAGATTTTGAAGATGATCAAGACTTTCTTTATCCTGCTTTAAGACTGGAGGCATAATTTTTATATCCTGCCCAGCCTGCAGTTTGAGCAATGCTTCTCTTAGCTGGTTTAGCTCATAGGAAAGATTGATATATTGGCTGTCTATGAAATGACAAACGATATAATAATGTTTGTTAGCTGAATCATATGTATATTGAATCTGACATAGAGCCAAACCTTCACTTGTTTTCATATTCGCTTCCATTGATGTTTTTCCATGGCTGTCTGTAAGAAAGGCAATCGTTTTTTCGCGGCTTTCAAGATCAACGAGCTCCAGAAAACTATCAGCAGCAAAAAACCTCGCTTTGCTTGCATTAGATCTTGCTAATATGGAATAGCGGTCGTTTATTAGGAAGAATGGCATTGGCATCAAAGATAAATCTACCATCATAAAGAGTCACCTCTTGCAGAATGAATAAAGCTGCTTTCTTCATTGTAATCTTTAAGCCAGTATTTCAACTGTGATTGTTCTGATATAAAGATGGTTGCAGGACTTGCATATGGTCTTAAGTTATAATCATGAAGCAGTCTGCTTCCGACAATTATTGCAGGCTGTGGTGTTAGCTCTTCAAGCTGTTCAATATATGGGCGGAGAGTTGGAATTGAATAAGACATCGACAGGGACATGCCAATTACATCAGGCTTCCATTTCTGTGCCATATAAACAGCGTGTTCAAGCGGAAGGTTAGCACCGAGGTTTTTGACATCCCAGCCAGCTTCTTCGAAGGTCGAAGCTACCATTTTTAGCCCTAGCGTATGGTGTTCCCCTTCTAGGCAAAATAATAATGCCTTTTTTGCTAGTGCATCGTTCTTTTGGATATTCAGCATAAAATGAGAGAGTATGATTTCGCAAATACCTGTAGCTAAATGCTCATCTGCAACACTTATTTCGTTTTTTTGCCATAATTCTCCGATATAATTCATGGCAGGTGTAATTAATTCATCGTAAATAAAAGAAGTATTATAGCCTTGATAATCAAGTTCCTGAATAATTGCCATGCTTTTTTGTATATTGCCTTCAAGTAAAGCGCCAGCAAGCTCTTTAGCCGAAACGAAATGCGTCACTTTGTATTGTCACGTCCAATCTGGAGTATTGTCTTCGTTATGAATGAAGTTTCGAAATTGTAGTAAATAAATTATACTATAAATACTGGATCAGTTAACTAGAAAATCATAGAAGGGATAAAGAGATAAAGAGATGAATCTTTTGGATAAAGAAAAAATCGTCGAAAAACTGTTTGTTAAGTTTTATGAACAGTATCCTGATTTAGTAAGGTTTGGAGAAAATGGGAGAAAACGAACAAGAGAGGATATAAACTATCATTTTCAGTATATGGAAACGGCCTTTTCTCTTCAAAATAAGCAGATATTCCATGATTATATCATCTGGTTAAGTGAGGTCCTTGAGACAAGAGGAGTAGGTAAGCATTTACTTTATATAAACTTGGAGTGGATTGCTAGTGAGCTTCGCGAATTAGAACAGACAGATGAAATAATCTTTTATCTGGAAATCTTGGCTGAAGGGATGGTAATCATTAAAGCAGGCAGTCAATAATGAAGGAAAACTCCAGCAGATTTGCTGGAGTTTTCCTTATTCGATATTAAAATAGAAAGCTTTCGTATTAGCCAATAGTTGATTATATATTTGTTTTGCTGGCATATTCTTTAGTTTTGATAGTTTCTCCATTGTGTGATGAATCATGGCAGGCATTGTTTTATGGTTATGAAAAGGGCCTTCAAAGGGCCATGGTCCATCGGTTTCTGCCATGATCTTTTGCAGAGGATATTGTGCCGCAATACGTTGGATTTCCTCTTCATAAACAATATCAGGTGTAAAGGAGATATAGCACCCGTTTGTCTTCATCCGCTCTAATGTAGTTTCGCTTCCTTTGAACCAATGAAAGTGGGCTTCCATATAGCTGTGTTTTTCTAATAATTCCAAAGCAAGCGGTGCTTCATCATAAATGCAGTGCAAAATGATTGGTTTATTCACTTCCTTGGCGAGCAGGATAAATTGCTCAAGTACTTCAAGATACGGCTCAAGAGGATAACTTTGTGGGTCTTTTTGTCTTTCATAATGAGGAAGACCAACTTCGCCTATTGCAATCATATCTTGCTGATGCAGCTTAATCCATTCAAATAAGTCTGCGAAGTCTCTATCCTTTAGGAGCGGCTGTTCTGGATGAAAGCCGAATGCCGGGTGAACGAAAGAGAAATTTTTGCTTAATTGCCGATTGCGGATGGAGGAAGCTTTGTCCATTGATACAGCAATAAGAGCAGCTATTGATTCATCTCTTTGGATATTGGCAATTTCCTCCTCGGAATATTGGTCAAGATGAATATGAGCATCAATTATTCTGTTCAATCTGCTTTACCTCCGAAGGTTTAAGTTTATAATAGATATCTTTCTTCCATTCTAAGAATTCCTGATTGAGCCAAAGATCGTCTGCTCTCGGCCGAGGAAACGGCACCGTTGCTTCCATAGGCTTATCGTTCGGATTAGAAGGAAGGATATAAATTCTATCCGACAGATACAAGGCTTCATCAATATTATGAGTAATAAAGAGAACCGTTCTTTTATCCATACTCCATAACGATAAGAGCCATTTCTGCATTTCCAATCTCGTCAGCTCATCAAGGGCGCCGAACGGTTCATCCAAAAGAAGCAGTGGCATCGGACTCATTAAGGCTCGAACAAAGGAAACACGTTGTTTCATCCCTCCTGACAGTTCAGCAGGAGTGGCATTAGCATAGGAGGATAAGCCTGCTTTTTTGAGCATATCCAGTGCAAGCGCCTTATCCTTTTTGCCGTTAATTTCTTGGGTAATCAATACATTTTCCAATACAGTCCGCCAAGGAAATAAGGAGGGTGCTTGAGGCATATAGCTGATATGGCCTTTTTGTCCAGTAATATCCTTGCCGTTTTGCATGATGTTTCCTGCATCAGGCTTTAGCATCCCGCCGATGAGATGGAAGATGGTGCTTTTACCACTCCCCGATGGTCCTAATATAGAAACGAATTCTCCTTCTTGAACCGTCATATTTAAATCTCGTAGAACAGGTTTTTTTTCAAATGACATGCTTATATTTTTTAATTCCAGTTTGCCCATTTACTTCTCCTCCTTGCTTTGGCCGCGGATGCACCATTTCTCAAGCAGTTTAATGACAACGAAAAAGAGCAAACTTAATGCCATAATAGCAAAAATCGCCACAAATACACGGTCTGTGCGGAATGATTTGGATGCCATAGTCATATATACTCCAATTCCTTCTTTCGAACCAAGCCATTCAGAGATAACGGCACCCATAACACTATAGGTAGCTGATATTTTTAATCCAGAAAAAATCGACGGCAGGGCATAAGGCCACTCCAGCTTCCAAAACATTTGCCGTTTTGTGCTGCCTGACATTTGCATAAAGTGTTTAAGCTCTGGAGATGTTTGTCTGAATCCGTCAAGACAGGCTACTGTAATCGGAAAAAAGCATACGAGTGTAATAACAATTAGCTTCGGCATAATACCAAAACCAAACCATACTACAAGCAGTGGTGCAAGCACGATAGTTGGAATGTTTTGAGACAGAATCAGCAGAGGATACACAGCTTCCCGGAAAAAAGCCACCCGATGCAATGTGACAGCAATCAGTAGTCCGACTGCACTACCAATCAAAAACCCGATAACAGACAGCTTTGTAGTGGCAATCAAGTGAACGAAAAAAGTATCCCAGCTTGCATTCGCTTCCGTGAGTATCGCCGAAGGAGAGGGAAGCAACCAGTTCTCGATATGAAAAAACCTTACAGCAGCTTCCCAAAGTCCAAATAAAAGAAGGAGAACCAGTAACGGTCTCCAAAATGTTAATAAAAATTTATTCATTAGCGATATTTCCCCGTTAAGTCTTCCATTGTAATTCCGTCAGGCTGATAAAGAACTTTAATTTGGGTAATAACATTGCTCGATCCAATGTCTGTCATCTTTTTGTTCATGGAGCTGATAATTTGAAACAGCTCATCCATGTCACCTTCCATCGTTGTTTCTAACGGATGGACTTCATATTTAACACCAGAATCTTGAATAATTTTAATTGCCTCATCCACATAGGGAATTACATTTTCCCCGTTTTTTGTTTTTGGAATGATTTGTACACTAATTAAAGCATTTGCCATTATTCGTCTCCTCCTTCAGGCAGAAATTCGTTTGTAAATGCTTTGTCTGCATCAAGCTGCTTTTCTAACAGCTTATTGTCATACATCCAATCAGCATAGTTCTTCCAAACAGACAGCTTTTGTTCCCCCCAGCGAGGTGCGTCATCTTGGTATTTAGATGCCAGCCACTCTTGGCTTTTTTTCACTAGCTCCTCATCTAAATCTGGTGCATGCTTTAACAGGATGGAAGCTGCATCGTCCGGGTTATCTATTGTGTATTCATAGCCCTTTGTTGCTGCTTTCAGGAAAGCTTTGACGGTTTCTGGATTATCTGCAATCATACTTTCGTTTGTGGAAAGTACAGGTGTGTAATAATCAAGCTTATCACTGTAATCAGTTAAGTAAATCATATTAATCTTTTCGCCGCGAAGCTCTGCCTCCACTCCGGTCCAGCCGTAATAAATCCAGGCGAAATCAATGTTTTGCTTCATTGCCGTGAAATAGTCAGCATCTCCGATATTAACAATATCAACATCTTTAACATCCGTATTTTCCTGCTTCATCAGGGAAGAGATGACAGAAGCTTCGACTTCTGAACCCCAGCCTCCATATGTTTTACCTGCAAAATCCTTAGGTGATTTGATGTTATTTTCTGCAGGTGAAGCAAATCCGGATGTATTATGCTGAATGATTGCTGCGATTGATACGAGTGGCACACCTTGAACTCTTGCTTGTGTAATTCCTTCTTGATAGCTAACGCCAAAGTCTGCTTTTCCGGATGCGACTAAGGAATCAGCACCAGCTTCACCAGGTGTGATGATATCAACATCAAGTCCTTCCTCTGCGAAATAACCTTTTTCCTCTGCTGCATAAAGTCCTGTATGATTAGTGTTTGGTGTCCAATCCAGAACAACAGTGATTTTTTGCTTTTTGTCTTCCCCTTGCTCCTTGCTGTTTTCTGATGTGTTGCTGCAGCTTGCTAAAAGCAGGACTGCGGCAAAAGCCATTAAAGCTTTTTTCATAATGCTTCCTCCTGTAGTAAGAAAAAAAGTTAGGAACCTGTAACGAAGTAGGAGAGTTGCTGCACTATAACTTTAAGTTAAAAGTGAGCCGGCAACTGTTATAAAAACGAAAAAAAAGTTCAAGTTACATGAACCTGAACGCTTTAAATACAAAGGTATGTAAAGAATGTCCGTTTCCTACGCTGGCATTAACCAGATCAGGTTCAAAGGGTTTTTATCTTTCGGATAACTCTCAACCAGCAACACTGGTTCCCCTAGTAATTCTTTTTTTCTCATTCTGTTTTCCTGCTTATTATAGCAGATATATAAGACTTGTCCTATATCTTCCATCATATAAATCAAATTTGGCTGTTTTTCTTCCATTTTTCAAAAGCAATCAGCTCCTGATTAACAGCAGAAAGGACGTATTTTAAGACAAGTGCATCGTCGACAATTCCAATGCCAAAGATAAAATCCGGAATAATATCTAATGGAGACAAAAAATATAATAATCCTGCAACAATCAGCACCATTGATTTTTTGTTAATTTGCCGATATGTGCCGTTTTGGTATGCCTTGACTAACGAAAGCAGTAACTGAAGCTTGTCCCAAAGAGACGATAGCCACTTTCTGTTAGAGGTTGCTTTTGGAACAGCCTTTTTTAACAGCTCTGTTAGTCTGGAAGGCTGTTCCACAAGTGCAGCCGCTTTTTTTTCATGTTTTTTATATCCTGTTTCTATTTTATCTTTTTTAAATAACAACATCATCAACTCCGTATAAAGTGTACTGTATAAATAATGTTTGCTTCTTTACCATTCATTAAACATTTCCCTTTATATAGGAGATAAAACTAATAAGGAGAAATTTACTTTCTTTTCGTATGGTTGTTACAATGAAAGTAAAGATTAGAACTGGAGCTGATCATGATGTTGGAAGAATGGATTAAAAATGCAAACCACCTTGTCGTTTTTACCGGTGCAGGTATGTCAACCGAAAGTGGTTTGCCCGATTTTCGGTCTGCAGATAAAGGATTATGGACAAATGAACAAAAATCATATTTATCAAGCACAGATGCACTGAACCATCATTTAGAAGATTTTATCGCCTTTTACAGGGAAAGAGTATTAGGAATTTCTGAATTTAAGCCGAATAAGGGCCATTTTCTGTTGGCAGAGTGGGAGAAAAGAGGTTTGTTAAAAGGGGTTATAACCCAAAATGTAGATGGATTTCATTTTCTTGCAGGAAGTAAAAAGGTGTATGAGCTGCATGGGACTCTGCAAAAGCTCCATTGCCAAACATGTAAAAAAACATATTCGTGCAACGAATATCTGCATGAGGTTTATGTATGTGCATGCGGCGGCACATTGCGTCCATCCATTGTTTTATTTGGAGAAATGCTGCCGGAAAAACCGTTTCTTCTTGCAGAAAAAGCAGCTATTGCATCAGATGTGTTTATCGTGCTAGGCTCTTCACTGAGTGTGTCACCAGCGAATCAAATCCCCTTGCTCGCTAAGCAGACGGGAAGTAAATTAATAATTATTAATAACGAAGAAACAGAGTTTGATTATTTTGCTGATCTCCTAATCCGCGAAGCAATCGGCCAAACGCTTGAATGTGCAGAGGCAAAGCTTAACAGCATATAAAAAAATGCAATCTTTGCAAAAACTAGGGTATGGGGAAGGGATTGCAAACTTTTGTGTATCGAGCTATTATTAAGAGATGAGCATAAATGAAAGTGCAAAAGAGAGGAATAAAACATGTCTAAAACATTTCAAGATGAGGTATTGTCCCGACGTACCTTTGCAATAATATCCCACCCGGATGCCGGTAAAACAACGCTTACGGAAAAATTACTGTTGTTCGGCGGAGCAATTCGCGATGCTGGAACAGTAAAGGGGAAAAAGACCGGGAAATTTGCAACAAGTGACTGGATGGAAATTGAAAAGCAAAGAGGTATTTCCGTAACATCAAGTGTTATGCAGTTTGACTACAACAATGCGAGAGTTAATATTCTGGATACACCAGGACACCAAGATTTCAGTGAGGATACGTATCGAACATTGACTGCCGTTGACAGTGCTGTCATGATTATTGACTCTGCAAAAGGGATCGAGGAACAGACATTAAAGCTGTTCAAGGTTTGTCGTATGAGAGGGATTCCGATTTTTACATTCATCAATAAGCTTGACCGTCAAGGGAAGGCGCCATTAGAGCTTCTTGCGGAGCTAGAGGAAGTAATGGGAATTGAGTCGTACCCGATGAACTGGCCAATTGGTATGGGGAAAGAATTCCTAGGTATTTATGATCGTTACTATAACCGAATTGAGCAGTTTCGTGTAGAGGAAGGCGATAAATATATCTCGTTAAATGAGGATGGGGAAATTGAGGGAGAACATCCGATTAAAAAGGATTCCCTGTATGACCAGACGCTAGAGGAAATCATGCTGCTAAATGAAGCAGGCAATGAATTTTCAGCAGACAGAATTAACAGCGGAGATTTGACACCAGTATTTTTCGGTAGTGCTTTAGCGAACTTCGGCGTACAGACTTTCTTGGAAACTTATTTGGATTTTGCGCCATCGCCGCAGCCAAGAAGCTCTACTGCAGGAAAAATTGATCCGTTGTCAGAAGAATTCTCAGGATTTATCTTTAAGATTCAGGCAAATATGAACCCAGCACACAGGGATAGAATTGCTTTCTTAAGAATTTGTTCAGGTAAGTTCGACAGAGGAATGACTGTCAATTTGCCAAGGACAGGTAAGCAAATTAAACTGGCCCAATCCACTCAGTTTATGGCGGATGACAGAAGCACTGTCAATGAAGCGGTAAGCGGTGATATTATTGGATTGTATGATCCAGGATTTTACCAGATTGGCGATACATTGACAGTAAACAAAAACACCTTCCAATATGAAAAGCTTCCGCAATTTACACCAGAGCTTTTCGTGCGTGTCACAGCTAAAAACGTCATGAAGCAGAAGCATTTCCACAAAGGAATTCAACAGCTTGTTCAAGAAGGAGCAATCCAGCTATATAAAACAGTAAAAACAGAGGATTATCTTCTTGGTGCAGTTGGACAGCTGCAATTTGAGGTGTTCGAGCACCGCATGAGAAATGAATATAATGTAGATGTGCTTATGGAGCATGTTGGTTCTAAAATTGCCAGATGGACAGTGGATGAGGAAGTAAACGAAAACTTATCAAGTGGCAGAAGTCTGTTGGTTGAAGACAGATATGGGAAAAAAGCATTCTTGTTTGAAAATGAATTTGCGTTGCGCTGGTTCCAGGATAAAAATCCTGATGTTAAACTTTATAATCCAATGGATTCAGAAGAATCCTAACAAAAAAAACAGGCGATTATCTTAATCGCTTGTTTTTTTGTATCTAAATGTTAGTTTTCTTAACTTGTTATGGGAGTTGTAGCGAGGTAAACAAATGTTTAAAAGGAATATTTGGTATTTTTTTATATTAGTATAATATCAATGTTGGTTGATGGTGTAAGTGTATCCTAAAAAAGAAAGGATTTCTATTAAATTACTTGAAACTATACTATGGTAAATGGATTATTTCGCTTAGCTAAAATTAAGCATAGCAAGGTTTTTTGTTGTATTTATATAATTTCTAACTGTTTAGATTTTTTAAAAAAGTTAAAACTTTCTAAAAAATAATTGTAATCGACTAAAATTTAGGTATAATAAAACCATGTTGTAATAAATAGTAACAAACCTATGTTATATATATTAACATTTGAAGAGAAGGACAATTTTGGTATGAGTATCATTTTAATTAAGGGAAAAGTCTCGGATAGTAAGGTTAATTATCTGAATATTCTTTTAAGTTAAGATGATATTTTTATAAAAAAATATAGGGGGAACAAGGATGAAAAAGAATCTATCAGTAATATTCAGCATGCTGTTAGTGCTTATATTAGCATTGGCAGGGTGCTCGGGGAATTCGGAAGAATCCAATACGAATGCAGATGAGAATTCAAAGACGTCAAGCTTGTTAGATACGGTCATTAAGAGGGGAACGCTGAAAGCTGGAGTCAATGACGCCCTTCCTGGATTTGGATACATAGATTCTGATGGGAAAAACACTGGATTTGATGTTGATTTTGCGAGAGCAATTGCAGCAGGTGTCTTAGGAGATGCTAGCAAAATCGAATTCCGTCCATTATCAGCGACGGACCGGTTTACAGCATTACAATCGAAAGAAGTTGATGTGTTAATCCGCAATTCTACTTGGACAACAAACAGAGACGCTGAAGTTGGGTTAAGTTTTGCACCGGTCACCTTCTATGACGGTCAAGGAATTATGGTTCCGAAAGACAGCGGCTGGACTTCTTTAGAAGATTTAGAAGGAAAAACAATCGGTGTTGAAACAGGAACTACAACTGAATTGAATCTTGCGGATCAAATGAAGGCTGCTGGAGTAAGCTATACCCCGCAAACATTTGATAATGCAGATGCAGTCATTGCCGCATACGAATCTGGCTCTATTGATGCGTGGACTACAGATAAATCTGGTCTAGTGTCACGTCAATCAATGCTGCAAGATCCTGATGCACATATCATTTTAGATGCTACTCTTTCGAAAGAGCCTTTAGCACCAGCAGTCCTTGATAATGATGAAAAATGGAAAGATGCTGTAAGCTGGATTGTTTATGCAACAATTCAAGCAGAAGAGTTTGGTATCACTTCTGAAAATGTCGATGAATTCCTGGAGAGTGAAAATCCTGAAATTCAGCGCCTGCTCGGTGTCGGCGGTAATAATTTAGGAGAACAGCTAGGATTATCAAATGATTTTGCGTACCAAGTAATCAAGCAAGTCGGCAACTATGGAGAGATTTATAACAGAAACCTTGGCCCAGACACTGTGTTCAAGCTTGAAAGAGGGCAAAACGCATTATACAGTGATGGCGGACTGTTATATTCTATCCCATTCCGTTAAAAAGATGATGATTTTATAACAGTTTGGAAGGCCTGCTGATATTGCTTTTCTAGCAGGCCTATTCTTTTAGCTAAGGGAGGCATACAAATGGAGAATAAAAGAACTGCAGCAACCCCCCTGTGGAGAAACAAAAAGATGTTACCAATACTTATCCAATTACTATTTGTGGTAATTGTCGGATTTGCTATTGTCTTTATGGTTCGGAATGTTCAATCTGGCTTAGAGCAAATCGGATTGAAGATAGGGTTGGATTTTCTAAATCTGAAAGCTTCTTTTCCGATTGCAGAATCGCTGATTTCCTATACACCTGAGGACCCTTATAGCCGAGCAATTGTTGTTGGCTTGTTAAATACCCTGAAAGTGTCATTTTTTGGAGTAATTATTGCATCTATACTTGGAGTTCTTATGGGAATTGCCCGGCTATCCTCTAACTGGCTTATTCGTAGTCTTGCAACTGTATATGTGGAGGTGTTCCGTAATACACCATTATTAGTGCAAATTTTCATTTGGAACTTTGCAGTATTCTTACCAATGCCCAAAATTGATAACGCAGCGTCAATCGGTTCCTTCTATTTTTCAAATAGAGGTGCAGCTATTCCTTGGTTTACAACCTATGATAATACACTCATATGGATTGGTGTAATTGTCGTATTGGCAGCAGTTTCCATTTTCTTGTTTAAAAAATTGACATCGTTAACTATTAATAATGGTAAAAATACACATCCACTCTTAACTGCTATTGGCTTTTTAATTTTCGGCTTTATCATCTCTTATTTCTTATTAGGCAATGGGCCATTTGGTATTTCCGTTCCGGAATTTGATGGCAATGCTTTTGTCGGAGGTACATCCTTATCTATAGGTTTCTTGTCCATGCTTGTCGCCTTGTCCATTTATACATCAACATATATAGCCGAAATTGTACGTGCCGGTATCCTAGGTGTTCCGAAAGGACAGACAGAGGCAGCCAAAGCCCTTGGCTTTAAGAGCCCTACAGCATTAAGATTAATTATTTTTCCGCAAGCAATTCGCATTATCATTCCTCCGTTGACGAGCCAGTACTTAAACTTAATCAAAAACTCAAGCTTAGCGATGGCTGTTGCTTATCAGGATATTGTTGGAATCGGCAATACAATCATTAATCAGACAGGGCATACATTTGAAATCATCCTTATTATGATTGCTGTTTATTTACTGTTCAGCTTAGGGACTTCACTGTTTATGAACTTCTTTAATAAAAAATTCCAGTTGGTTGAAAGGTAGTGATGCAAATTGGATAATGTACAGCTTAATAACAGTGAAAGAAGAGTAGAATCAACTTCGCTCAGCAGGCTAGTAAAAGTACAGCTTTGGCTGAAATCAAATCTCTTTAAGGATTGGAAAAATGCGATACTCACCATAATTGCTGCGATGTTTACGGGTGCGATCATCGTCAAAGTTGTTGGATTTCTAGCAAGCAGTGACTGGAGTGTAGTAAGTGCAAATCTGCGCCTCTTAATGGTTGGTCAATTTCCGATGGAGGAGATTTGGAGACTTTGGGTCGGAGTAATCCTCATCTCGATATTATTTGGGACATCATGGGGATTATGGCGAGGTGTCATTGGGCATGTAGCCATTACCTTGTCAGTTATCATGCTTATTTTTGCGGTTGTCCCTTACACAGAACCTATTACAAAGGCCTATTTAGGTGCCAGCATCGCTGCCATTTATTTATGCTATGCCCTTGGCAGAAATCTTTCTGTTTTAAAAATACCAGTATTAATTCTTTGGATTCTCATTATACCGATAGCAGTTGGAATTATTAACGGATTTGGCATCCTTGAGCCGGTGAGCACGAATGTTTGGGGCGGGTTTTTGCTTACACTCGTGCTCGCGTCGGTCGCAATCATTTGCTCCTTTCCAATAGGACTTTTACTTGCTGTCGGCCGAAGAAGCAAGTTGCCTGTCATCAAATATACATGCATTGTTTATATTGAAATCATCCGTGGCATGCCGTTGATTATGGTGCTGTTTATTGGGCAATTGCTGCTCCCGATGTTTCTTGGCGGCGAAATCCAAATGGATAATGTTTTACGAGCAATGATTGCCTTCACACTTTTTAGTGCTGCGTATTTGGCAGAAAATATCAGGGGCGGGTTACAGTCTATTCCCCGCGGCCAGTTCGAAGCAGCTCAAGCATTAGGATTAAATAATTTTAAATTGATGGTTTTTGTCATTTTACCGCAAGCCTTAAAGGCGGTAATCCCCGCAATGGTCGGTCAATTCATTTCTATATTTAAAGATACATCATTAGTTGCCGTTATCGGTTTAGCAGATTTTCTTGGTATGGCCAAAAAAGTCGCAGCAAATCCAGAGTACTTAGGTAAGTACATGGAATTATATGTGTTCATTGCATTAATGTATTTCATATTCTGCTACTTAATGTCACATGTCAGCAAAGCTTTGGAAAAATCACTAGGGGCAGGCAGCCGCTAATAGGGGAGGACTAACAATGGAGAGTGTATTTTCTGTAGAAAAGCTTTCGATACCGGTAGAGCAAAGAGAAGATATCATCAAAGTGAAGGGTTTGAATAAATGGTATGGCGACCATCATGTTTTAAAGGATGTTGATCTGCAAGTAAAGCAAGGAGAGGTGATTGTTATCCTCGGACCTTCTGGCTCTGGCAAGTCTACCTTTATCCGGACAATCAATGCGTTAGAAGAGTTTCAGAAGGGTTCTATTATGGTGGATAATATTGCCTTGACAGATGATTTGAAAAATATTGAAGAAATAAGAAAGGAAACAGGCATGGTTTTTCAGTCCTTTAACCTATTTCCTCATATGACAATATTAAAGAATATTTCTCTGGCACCGATATGGGTGCGGAAATGGAAAAAGAAAAAGGCAGAGCAAATTGCGATAGAGCTTCTCGAAAGAGTAGGTATACCAGAGCAGGCACAAAAATATCCTGGTCAGTTATCCGGCGGGCAGCAGCAGCGTGTGGCTATTGCTAGGGCATTAGCGATGCAGCCAAAGATTATGCTGTTTGATGAACCGACATCAGCACTTGATCCAGAGATGGTAAAAGAGGTCCTTGATGTTATGAAGACACTAGCAGAATCTGGGATGACTATGCTTGTCGTTACACATGAGATGGGTTTTGCTCGTCAGGTGGCTGACAGAATCATTCTTTTTGATAAAGGGGAAATCGTCGAAATGGGCAAACCGGAGGATATTTTCGATAATCCACAGCATGACCGCACAAAACTATTTCTTTCACAAATCCTGTAAAAAGAGCCAAATACGGCTCTTTTTTTTCGGTTATTTTTATCGTTTCAGCTGACAGTTTATTGCTCTTGTAAATTTCTTTTCAGCAACATGAACGGATACTGTATAAAAAAATGCAGTTTAGCTAAAAATGAAAAAATGAAAAGGTATATAAGAAGTAGATGGTGATAACCTATGAGGGACCTAAGTAAATTAGAGGCTGTTATGTGGAGCATAGCACTCCCTGGCTTCAGTCAACTATTGATGAAACAGTATTGGAAAGGTACTCTTTTAGTGGTGCTGGAATTTATTATTAATGTGCAAAGTAATTTCAATTATGCAATCATGCAAAGCTTTTTAGGTAATTTTGAATCTTCCATAGAAGCCCTTGATTTTCAATGGATCATGTTTTATCCCTGCTTATATTTGTTCGCAATGTGGGATGCATATAAGTCGACCATGAAAGAACAGGATGAATATGCATTTTTGCCGTTTGTATTTTGTGCTTATTTTGTTACAGTAGGGGTTATGTATTCGACGCGGTTTAAGATATTTGGTATTTTTCCAGGTCCTATATTTACACCGATGCTCTTTTTGATTCCAGGTATTTTAAGCGGTTTTTTAGTGAAGTATGCAATATTGTATTTTAAAGGTCAGTTCAATCCGAATAAAGAATAAACAACGATACTAACTTTCGAAAGTAAAAAATAGTCAGGTCTTGTTTATTTTTTTTCGGTTTTTGATTGTCAAGAAAGAATCTTTCGTATATAATAAGCTTATATCAATCGTATATCTACTCAAAGGGGAGTAGCTTTTAGGATATTTTATCCTAAAACAAAGTCGTCAGTTCGTGGTCTAGTACCATCGGCTTTGTTGGCACTATTAAAAAGTGCTTAGCAAGACCTTTGCCTATTGGCAGAGGTCTTTTTTGCGCTTTTTTGTACATATAAGACAATCCTGTCAATAGGGGGATACCTGTGGGTATACAAAAACTATTGATAGGAGGAGAAAATATGGATTTTGCATTACTGTTAGAGTATGGTTGGGTGCTCCTGATTCTAGTAGGGTTAGAGGGGATACTGGCAGCTGACAATGCGGTTGTTATGGCAGTTATGGTTAAGCATTTACCGCCAGAGCAGCAGAAAAAAGCATTGTTCTATGGTTTGTTCGGTGCATTTATATTCCGTTTCGCGAGTTTGTTCTTAATTTCTGTTCTAGTAGACGTTTGGCAGGTTCAAGCGCTTGGTGCTATTTACTTACTGTATATTTGTATCCACAATTTATATGGAAAGTTCTCACCAAAGGAGAAACAGGAGAAAGAAAAGGAAAGGAAAAAATCTGGCTTCTGGATGACTGTTTTGAAAGTAGAACTTGCTGATATTGCCTTTGCAATTGACTCTATGCTAGCAGCAGTTGCATTAGCAATCACGCTGACACCAACAGGCTGGTTTGATATTGGAGGCATTGACGGAGGACAATTTACAATCATGCTATTAGGTGGGATCATCGGACTAGTTATCATGCGTTTTGCAGCAAACTCGTTCGTAAAACTTCTGCAAACAAGACCTTCCCTGGAGACAGCAGCCTTTTTAATTGTCGGCTGGGTAGGTGTGAAGCTGGCTGTATTTACATTGGCACATCCAGAAGTTGGTCTTCTTGATCAGCATTTTCCTGAGTCGAAAGTTTGGAAATTCTTCTTCTGGTCTGTATTGTTAATCATTGCAGTAGGCGGCTATATTATCTCTGGTCGAAAAGCACAGAAAACGGTGGAAGATAACTAAATGTTAAAAAGGAAATAATGTTTGCTTTAAAACTTTGCAGGTGCCAAAGTGAGCAATCATTATTTCCTTTTTTATTTTTTCTTTGAGCATTGATAATTTTAAGGTATAGTTATTATTGAGTTTTGCCAGACAGCTCTGCTTGAGCTTGCTGAACTAGGCGTTTTGTAATCTCTCCGCCAACAGAACCATTGGATCTGGCAACTGTTTCAGAACCTAAATTAACGCCGAACTCTTGAGCAATTTCATATTTAATACTATCTAAATATTGTTCAATACCAGGAACTAATAATTTGTTTGAACTAGCCATAATGTCAGGGACCTCCTTGATAAATAAAATACAGAACTTATATACCGTTAACAAAAGGCTATTATGCTGATAATAGGTAAGTTGTTTGGCAATATTAATTTCTGTACTTATAATATGCGGGGTTTTCATTCATTTCATGAGTGGTAATGTTTGTGTAATGGGGAGATAAGAGGAAGAGCAATAGAAGGGATTTGTATGGACATGAAAAGAACGGTAAGGGATTTGCTGAATAAATTTACCCCGGCCCAAATTATTACAGGATATTATTTGCTGGCGGTCAGCGTATCTGTCTTGTTGTTAAGCATACCAGCTGTTCATAAAGAAGGTGTGCATGTTTCCTTTATGGACACTGTTTTTACGGCAATAAGTGCAGTGAGTGTCACTGGTCTGACTGTAATAAATATATCCGATACTTATAGCACATTAGGCATTTTCATATTGATGTTTGTCCTTCAATTCGGCGGAATTGGAGTCATGACTTTAGGAACGTTCTTTTGGATGCTGCTCAGGAAAAAAATCGGTTTAAAGGAGCGGCAGCTGATAATGCTTGACCATAACCAATCACATCTTTCTGGACTGGTCCAGCTTATCAGGGAAATCATCAAGCTGATCTTAATTATAGAGCTTGTTGGGGCAATCGTGCTGACACTGCAGTTTCATCAATACTTCCTATCATGGAAGGATGCAATCATTCATGGACTGTTCGCCTCGATTAGTGCAACAACGAACGGGGGATTCGACTTAACAGGGACCTCCCTAATGCCTTATAAAGATGATTATTTTATTCAGTTGGTACATATTATTCTAATCACCCTTGGTGCGATTGGATTTCCAGTTTTAATTGAAGTGAAGAATTATCTATTCCCGAAGAACCCTGGAAAAGTTTTCCGGTTTTCTCTATTTTCGAAATTGACATCTTTAACATTTGGACTGCTGTTATTTTTTGGTACTCTCAGCATTATTTTGATTGAATCAACAAATTATTTTGCAGGAATGACTTGGCATCAAATCTTTTTTAATGCATTTTTTCACTCGGCTTCAACTAGAAGCGGTGGGCTTGCGACAATGGACTTGAATGACTATTCACTCGGAACACTGGTGATTTTTTGTATTCTGATGTTTATCGGTGCATCCCCAAGCTCTGTCGGTGGGGGAATTCGGACAACTACGTTTGCATTAAACTTAATGTTCATTTATCATTACGCGAACGGCAATCGGCATATTAAAATTTTTAAAAGAGAAATCCATGAAGAGGATATTATTAAATCGATGGTCGTCACAATTTTAGCTTTTGCCTTATGCTTTACCGCAACAGTTATTTTGTGCATCACCGAAAGTGCTCCGCTCATAAAAATATTGTTCGAGGTTTGTTCTGCATTTGGAACAACAGGCTTATCACTTGGTTTAACTCCTGATTTGTCCAATGTAGGCAAATGTGTCATCATGGTACTTATGTTTATTGGAAGAATAGGGCTAACTTCCTTTATCTATATTATTGGAGGAAAAGAGAAAAAGGATAATTTCCATTATCCAAAAGAGAGAATAATCATTGGCTAAGGCGTATTCCGCCTTGGCTTTTTTTATGGTTGGATTGTCATATCATGGTACGGATACGTTCCTGTAATTTGCAAAAAATAGGTTTGTACCATCCATTAAAGGAGACGATCATATGGCGAAAAGAAAGGCAGAATTCAATGCTGTTGAAAAATACAGCAAAACTCCTAAAAAGAACATCCAGGAAACAGAGTTCTCCGCTGAATTCATTCGCGGCGAGGACCCGATGAAGAATGCTAATCGAAACTCCAAGCATGGAAGAGAGGGGAGATAATTATGGCAAAAAAAGCGAATAAAAATAAAAAAGAACAAGCTAATGTAGAATTTGGCCAGGAGTTTGGCGATCTTAATGCAAGCAAACTTTATGATACAGGGGCTTTGACTAAAGACAAAGTAAAAAGCGGCAAAAGAAAATAACGGTATTGTCATAAGCTAAAAAGAGAAGCCTCTTTAAAAGAGCTTCTCTTTATAGCTTGTTTTTGTAGACCATTTTTGCATTTTAGTTGTCCTGAATTCTATAAATGGCTGTGCTAGTGATGCTACCAAGTTGGTTGACAGTACTAATGTTAGCAGAAAAGCCATTAGCACGATGAGAAAATAAGATTTCGGTGTAGTGAACGCTTCCTGCAAATCAGTTGACCGAAAAATCCGGATAAAGAAACCGTGTAATAAATAAACATAAAGCGTGTTTTTACCAAATCGAGTAAAGAAATATTGCTTCTGCGGCACACAGGCAAAAAAGCAGAAAATCATTAAAAAGCTCAATAAGTAGAAACCAAGTCTGACTAGTATTGCTTCAAACGAAGAAGAAGCTAACACATCATATGGCTTCGATCCTAATAGCCATTGGTGATTTATGTCTGGGAAATTGTAAAATACAGCAAAACAACTCACGAAAATAAGAATGGATCCTATTTTGAAAGGCTTTGCTCTGACCCACTCAAAATGTTTTTTGTTCATATAATAGCCTAATAAAAACAAGGGAAAGAATACAAATGTTCTTGTAAGGCTCAAGTAGCTGGAAGTCCAATCAACAAATCCGATTGCAAGGCCGAAAAACATTGCTATTGACAAGCCATAAATTGGCTTCAGCTTGGAAAAGCCCAGCAATAGCATATTCCAGAAAAATAAGCTGATTAAAAACCAAAGTGACCAATGCGGACTTAATGGATCAACCGTTAAGCTTGATTTTCCGTAAAGATAAAAATAAAAGATACTGTATATAACCTGAAAGATAATATATGGTAATATCAGCTTCTTTACATACTTTTGTACATAACCTTCCTCGTAAATCCCTTTCGCAAAAAAGCCGGAAACTAAAATAAATGCCGGCATATGGAAAGTGTAAATGACTTTATACAAACTATAAATACTATTGCTGTCACTATTAAAAGATTGAATAAAATGACCGAATACAACGAAAAAAATCAACAGAAACTTTGCATTATCAAAGTAATAATCTCGGGTTTGCTTCATATTGTTCTCCCTTCTTTGCAAGCTAACCTTTTAGCAGCAATGCCATTTCCAAATATAGTCAATCGGAAAACGTTTCAGGCAGATGATTGGCTGTTTAGCCACTATTATTTATAGCACATATAAACAATAGCTAAACTGTTTTTCGCAAGTTGTTAACTAAATATCTACTTATTAATAAAAGTGAAATATTTTTGTAAATAAACTTTTTTAATTGTAAATTTAAGGTTAATACAAGCATCTGAAATTTTCCTTAACTTGGTTGACTAACTTTATGATTAATTTATTTTGTAACTGTAAAGGATTTTCTCGAATTTTGTAGAATAAATAATGCACCAAGTTTTACGAGAGGCGGGAAATCCTTGTCTGGTGAAATCTATACAAAAGAAATGCAGCATATCCAGCAGCTGAAAAAGAAAATCAGCTTTTTGGAACAAGAGAATAAGCGGCTGAAGGATGAAAAGAATTGCAGAGAAATGGTCGAGGAGCTGAAAACAGCGGCCTTTGAGAATTCCAGTGAAGGAATGGTCATACTGGACGAAAAGGGAGTAATCCTGGAAGTAAATTATGCAATAAAAGATATATTTCACATCCACAAAAAAGATATGGTTGGGCGTAACCTTACTCACTATCTTCCGCAAGAGTACAGAGATGATTTGAGGAACTGGATCAGCTTACAGTCTTTCGAAAAAGACGCAAAAACAGCTGTTCTGTCAATGGCAAATCCCGCGAGAGACTCCTTTTCTGAAATCCATATATCCAGAATAACTAAGTATCCATATTTTTTAGCTGTTTTAAAAGATGTCACGTATTTGCGCTATTTAGAAAGAAGGCAACGAAAGGATGCTGCTTTATTTCACGATTTCTTTACAGAAGCACTAGATGGAATCGTTCTATGGAAGGAAAACGGCGAGATTGTCTCAGCAAATAAGGCAGCTTTGGCTATCTTTGAAAGCAGTCTGGAAGAAATGAAACGGAAAAAAATCAGTGATTATGTCTATAAAAAGGACGACAGCTATATTCATATTATTAAAAGCTTATGCAGCAAAAACTCCCATCGGGATGAGCTGATGTTTTTGATGCCGAATGGGCAAAAAAAGCTGCTAGAGTTCACAACAAAGCTTCATTCTGTTGAAGGTCTTCATATGAGTATTTTTCGCAATATTACAGAACGCTATAATATGGAACTGGAGCTGCTTGACAGCAAAAGCATGTTTGAAACAATTTTTGAGGAAGTATTTGATGGTGTTATTCTATGGGACAGGGATTATAACATAAGTGATATTAATAAAGCCGCATTGCGAATGCTTCAAAAGGATAAAGAAAGTTTGCTTGGCTTAAACCTGATTGATTATTTGCCAGAAGGGAAATCAATTGGAGAAGAGATTAAGCCAAAACTTCTTTCATTAAGAGAGGAAGGGCAGAACAGAGGTATCTATACTGCCTCCTTTAACGGAGATGATTGGACACAGCTGGAATTTCGGAACAAGTATAATATATATTCTGGCTTTAGCATAACCGCTCTAAGAGATATAACAGAGAACGCGATACTCGAGGAGCAGATAAGAAAGTCCTCCACCCTTCATGTTATCGGGGAGCTTGCAGCTGGAATTGCCCATGAAATCAGGAATCCAATGACTGCATTAAAAGGATTCATACAATTACTAGAAAGCAGCAATGACAGTGAAAAGCATCCGATGTATTTCACTGTTATTAAATCAGAGCTCAGCAGGATTGAGACGATCATCAATGAATTCCTACTGCTGTCAAAACCGCAAAACGTTAAGTTTGTTAAAGCGGATTTGCAGCAGATTATGAATGAGACACTAGACCTTCTCAATGCACAAGCGGTCTTATATAATGTTCAATTTACAAGAAATTATACAAATTCCCTTACAGAAATGTTTTGTGAACCAAACCAATTAAAAAAAGTCTTTATTAATATTGTCAAAAATGCGATTGAGGTGCTTGAAGTAGGAGGAGAGATCAAGACAAGCATAAAGTCCACTCCGGAATATTTTCATATCACAATTGAAGACAATGGCAATGGGATGAGTAAAGAGAAACTAGCAAAGCTCGGAGAACCATTTTATACAACGAAGGAAAAGGGCACAGGCTTAGGCTTGATGGTTTCCTTCAAAATTATTAAAGAGCATGCTGGGAAAATTGAAGTAGAGTCGGAAGAGGGGGAAGGTACGAAATTTCATATTTATCTTCCGCGTAAAAAGCAATGAAGCTCAAATCAACATAATTTTACGTAATAAAAAGACTTCTTGACAGCACAGAAGTCTTTTTATTATTATCTAATTAGATGATTATCTAATTTAGGAGTGGTTATATGCAGTTAGACAGGCTGGTCGCTTTCCACAAAACAATCGGTGATCCAACAAGAATCAGAATTATTGCTTTACTAGCAGCAAAGCCGTGGAATGGTACTGCTCTTGCAGGCAAATTAGGATTGACAGCACCTACTATCACACACCATTTAAAGAAACTGCGAGAAATAAATGTAGTGTATGAACGAAGAGAAAAAAACACGATTTATTTTTATTTAAATAAATCAGTCATTTCCCAACAGGCAGAAGCGCTTGTTAAATTGTCTCTATTGGAGAAAGGAGAGCAGTCGTTGGATATGAATAGGAATAATGAAGAAGCAGCTAAGATTATCGAGAATTTTATCGGTTCAGACGGAAGGCTCAAGAATATCCCTGCACAAAGAAAGAAGAAATTAATCATCTTTCGCCATATCATAAAGGGGCTTAAAGAAGGCATAAAATACGAAGAGAAAGAATTAAATGAATATATCAAAAGGTTTTTTGATGATTATGCGACGATTCGCAGAGAATTTATCATTAACCATTTCATGTATAGGGAAAATAATATTTATGAATTGAACCCGGAGGAAATGTGGGCAAAATGATAGGGATAGAATCATCTATCCCTATTTCTTATCCATAATATTCTGGTCTTCTATCAGAGAAAATTGGAATCATGTTTCGTACCTCGGATACTTTAGCTAGGTCGATGGTCCGTGCTAGGATTTCACTGTTTTCTCCTGCTTCTCCGACAATTTCTCCCCATGGGTCAATTATCATACTATGGCCTGCGAAAACATTTGCAGGATCAGAACCGCTTCTATTGCATGCGACCACATAGCACTGATTTTCAATAGCTCTGGCAATTAAGAGTGCTCTCCAATGAGCAAGCCTTGCAAGCGGCCATTCTGCTGATACAAACAGCACATTAGCTCCTTTGGAAGTGTGTGTACGGACCCACTCCGGAAATCTAATGTCATAGCAAATCAGACCTGCTGCCGTTTCTCCATTCAGCTGAAAGAGCCCAGTTGCTGTTCCGCTTTGTAAATAAAGATGTTCATCCATGAGTTTAAATAAATGGAGCTTGTCGTAAGTATGTATTAACTCTCCTTCTTTATTAATGACAAGAAGTGTATTAAAAATCCCATCCTCCTTTTTATTGGCAACAGAACCTCCGATAATGTGAACTTTATAGCTCCTAGCGAGATGTTGCAAAAAGCTGATTGCCTTCTCTGCATGTTTATCTGCAATAGTGTCAAGATGTGGCAAATCATAGCCTGTCGTCCACAATTCTGGCAGAATGACAATATCTGTCTGCTTTCCTGCACAGGCTTCTTTAATCCATTTTTCAGCAGCAAGAAAATTCTGCTTTGGATCACCAAAAACAATATCCATTTGAATGATGCTTATGTTCCATTCCAGAAAAATCACCCTCTATTCATCTTGAATTTTATCGCTTATAATGAAAAACAACATTTACGTTTACTTCCCTTGCTTCTTTTATAACATAAATAATTTGAATATTATATATTTTCTAGGTGAAGTGCATCAAGAAAAAAGACGACTGTATTAAAATACGTGTATTAATTTAGAAAGAAGGTAGAAGGAATGAAGGAATATCGTCAATCAGCCTTGTTAGACAGACTCCCAGTTCAATTTTTTGCATCTCTTGTAGAAAAGGTAGCGTCGTACACCGAAAAGGGCTGTGATGTAATTAATTTAGGTCAAGGCAATCCTGACCAACCAACACCTGAGTATATTGTTAAAAGCCTGCAAAATGCTGCAGAAAAGCCAATCAACCATAAATATTCCCCTTTTAGAGGTTATCCTGCCTTAAAAAAAGCGGTTGCTGAATTTTACAAGCGAGAATACGCCGTAGATTTGGACCCGGAAACAGAGGTGGCTGTTTTGTTCGGAGGAAAAGCTGGTTTAGTGGAAATACCTCAATGTCTTCTTAATCCAGGTGATACGGTGCTGCTGCCAGACCCTGGCTATCCTGATTATTTGTCAGGTGTGGCACTTGCACAAGGTGAGATGGTTATGCTGCCTCTTGAAGAGAAGAATCAATTTCTTCCAGATTATAGTAAGCTTTCTAATTCTGTGCTGGAGAAAGCAAAATTGCTGTTCTTAAATTATCCCAATAATCCGACTGGGGCTACGGCGACGAGTGAATTCTTCCAAGAAACAGTATCTCTAAGCCTTGAACATGATATTTGTGTAGTTCATGATTTTGCTTATGGAGCAATTGGATTTGACGGAAAAAAACCAATCAGTTTTCTCTCCACCCCGAAAGCGAAGGATGCCGGCATTGAAATCTACACCTTATCGAAAACATTTAATATGGCAGGATGGAGAGTAGGCTTTGCAGTAGGAAACAAAAGTATAATCTCTGCACTAAACCTTTACCAAGACCATCTGTATGTCAGTTTGTTCGGAGCAGTACAAGAAGCAGCTATCACAGCTCTGACCAGTTCCCTTGAGGAAGTAGACAAGCTAAACAGCATGTATCAACGAAGAAGGGATGTCTTCATCAATGGATTAAAAAGTATCGGCTGGAAGGTGGAGGCGCCGAGCGGCTCGTTTTTTGCATGGCTGAAGGTACCTGACGGCTATACTTCTGAGCAGTTTGCAGACTATTTATTAGAGAAGGCTCATATTGCTGTAGCGCCAGGAACAGGATTTGGAGAATATGGAGAAGGATATGTCAGAGCAGGCTTGCTCACATCAGAAGAACGGCTTTTAGAGGCTGTAGAACGGCTCAGAAAGCTGGCTAATGAATAACTTGCAAAAACCCGTCGTAAAGTAAAGCAGGCGGGTTTTTCCTTTTCTGAAAGAAAACGTCGAAAATAAAGGCTAAATAATGTAAAATTTTGTATGGTGATTTAGCGATAAAAAGCACTTAAACAATAATATTTTTCAAAAATAAAATGAAAGCGCTTCATGTTTTTGGGGGGTTATGGAGGTTTTTGAAGGTTTATTTGTCGAAAATCCAGTTATTTTTTGACTATTCTAATTCCAAATACCTATTTTAAAGAAAAAAATGTCTAATATTGCGATTCTATTTACTTTTATTTATTTTCTTGTAATAATTCATCAAGTAAACGTGAATTTGTCTTTACAAATAATTAATATAAATACGATTAGGAGGAAAAGAAAGTGCAACCGAGGAAACAAGAATTACTGCTTGCTATCCAAAAGAAGAGAGAGGTGATGATTGAGGAAGCACAACGTTCAGGGTATACGAGTGAGGAAACAGTCCGATACAGTCAGGAACTCGATGAGCTGATTTTTCAGTATCAATTGCATGTTCGGCTGCAAAAGACAAAGATGAATTTTGTGAAAAAATCCTATAAATCAATGATCGTATGGCCAAAGCATCTCGTCTACCAGCACAAAAAGATTTCAGAGATACTATGAAACATTTACAACATTGCCTTCCATTTAAAAAAGAATACGTTAATGGCTGAAAGTCAATATCCTTTCTTCTCGCCTCCTTGGGACAATCTGTTATATTCCAAATATAAAAGACAACGAGAGTTTCTTGTAACAAATCAGGTAAAGTCATTTCGATTTTGCGCCATGCATTATTTTATCTGGAAAAGTAACGATGTTTTTGTACATAAGGAAAGTTTTCTTTTATTAAGAAAAACAGCATGAAGGATGATGACAAAACAAAACCTTCGATTAATGCTGAAGGGTTATGGACAGTTTACGCATTTAAGATTAGCATCTATCACTATATCCCTTCTAAGAGTTTTTAATAAAGTATGAAAGCAAGAGCCATCGTCGCCTCGCCTCATTAAGAAATGTAGAAAGCCCTTATATAGATAAGGACTTTTTGCTAAAGGCTCTGATATGTTTTGTTATGAATTTAACGGCAGGATAATATCCACTTTCGTACCTTTGTTTTCCACACTTGAAAGATATATCTCCCCATTGAATGATTGAATAATTCTTCTGCATACGACAAGACCTAAGCCTGTTCCAGATGACTTGGATGTATAAAACGGTTCAAACAGCTTTTTCAGTTCTGTTTCAGGAATACCTACACCAGTGTCATATACCGTAATGCTGACACGATTATTCAATTCTTTTAATTTAATTGTCAGTGTACCGCCGTTTTCCATTGCTTCTAATGCGTTTTTCGTAATGTTTAGAATGACCTGTTTCATTTGATCAGCATTGCAATATACAAACAGCTTTTTTTTGGCAATTTCAAAATGACATTCTACGTTATAAAGATTTGCCTCTGAGAGGATCAGGGGCTTTAATTCTGTAACAATGTTTTCAATGTTTAAAAGCTGTTTTTTAAGTTCTGTCGGTTTGCCCAAAATCAGAAACTGGCTGACTATTTCATTAATTCTATTAATCTCTTTTTGAATAATCGAGAAGTAGAATTGATCTTCCGCATCCTTATGCTTTTCACTTAACAGCTGTACGAGGCCCTTGATGCCAGTTAAAGGATTTCTAATTTCATGTGCAGAACTAGCGGCCATGTTGCCGACCAGTTCGAGCTTATGCAGTTCATTTTCTTTATTTTCTTGGTCTGCTTTCTTTTTGTGATGATAAAGAATGATGACAAAATACAGTAAATGAAAACATATAAAGAAGATGAGCAGTAAAGGCCAGTTCTTTGTTAAGATTTTTTCGGTTTTAATTTCTTTTTGCTCTACAATTATCTTCCAAGGTAAGCTGTTCATAGGCAAGGCAATTGTGGAGCTGCTTAGAGATATTGGTTTATTCATACTTAATATAGTTTCTTTTTCTTCGCTAATAACGGCAATATTGCTTTTGGGTGTGAGCATTTCCATCACATTCGATAAATAATCGACCCTTAAATAAGCAATAATTAAGTTCACCACATGCTGCTGATCATCTAAAACTGGCTTGGCAAGACCGATTACTTTTTGTCCATCGACAAGGTAATCTGTTTTGTTTGAGACGGTTGCAATTTTTGCTTTAATGGCTTCTTTTACATAATCTTCTTGAGGGATAGCCATTTCTTCAATTTTCCTGTCTGTTCCAGCAATTCTATTGCCAGCAGGATCGAGTATGTAAATTCCTCCATACATTTGCTCCTGTAACAGGAGCTTTTTCAGGAAGATATTTTGTTTAGCTTTATCCCAATTACCTGAAGAGGATTCCAGCATGATGCTGACAGTATTCAATGAGTTAATCGTTTTATTAATAAAATTATCCCATTGCCTTTGATGAACAGAAGCAATTCTGTATGCATTTCTCTCATGCTTTGCGACTTCTTCCTTTTCTTTTGTAAACAATAATATCCCTGCTGCCAGAAGAAACGGGAAGATGGCAACAGTTATATATATTAATAATTTTTTAACAATCATACACATCTTCTCCATTAAAAATAACCAATTTATGTTTTAAGTAGATTTGTTTCTAAACTTATAATATACCATAAATTCCAAAAGAAGTAAGCAACTAGATGCCTATCTTTCGATTAAACAAATTGTCTGTAAACAATCCTGTTGATTCATTCGGAAAAAAAGGGTATGGTAAGAAGAGAAATTGACAAATACAAGGAAAAAAAGTATAATTAATTTGAATTCGAGATATTTTTATATAAAGGAAGAATAAATATGGGCAATGAAGAAACAAATCAATCATTAAAATTATTTATTGTGCTGTCAAGAGCATATCGAGCAATTAACGAAAACGTCAATAAACTTATTCACACATATGGATTGAATCCAACAGAATTTGCTGTTTTAGAACTGCTGTATCATAAAGGTGATCAGCCTTTGCAGCAAATTGGTGGAAAAATTTTATTGGCAAGCGGAAGTATCACGTATGTTGTGGATAAACTTGAGGAAAAAGGCTATTTGAAAAGGGTTGCCTGTCCTACTGATAGAAGGGTGACATTTGCATCCATTACCGACAGCGGAAAAGAAATGATCGAAACAATCTTTCCAAGCCATGAACAAAGAATTCATGATCTAATGTCTGAGCTTTCCACTGAAGAAAAGGAAACCGTCATACAGCTTGTAAAAAGATTAGGTCTTTCTGCCAGCGGAAAAAAATAACCAATTTGTTTAAAGAGGGGAGATACCCCTCTTTTTTTTATACTAATAATATATTAGTATAAACAAGTTTTACTAAGAATGCAGGAATATAGAGGCTCGCTGTATAATAAGAATAGTTGGATAAGAAATTAGATTTATTTCCGTTATACAACTATAATTATGAAAGCTTTGCGAAAAATAAAATAGCTTGGAGGAACATACGTGAAATTTTCAGCATTTACATACGAAAGACCAGATGTAACTAGCATAAAAAAAGAGATGGGTGCATTATTAGAAACCTTTAAAACTGCTGAAAATCTCGAACAGCAGATTGCAGTAATTGAAAAAATCAATAAGATCCGCAACAATGTTTCCACACAGTTTAATATTTGCTATATACGCCATTCGGTTGATACTGCTGATGAATTCTATCAACAGGAGCAGGATTATATTGACGAAATCTCTCCTGAAATAGAAGGGTTAGAAACGAAGTATTACGAGGCACTTGTGCAATCGAAATTCAAGGATGAGCTTGAAGCGAAATGGGGCAAACAATTATTCGCTTTAGCAGACGCTCAGCTGAAAGTCTTCTCCGAAGAAGTAATGTCATTGCTGCAGCAGGAAAATAAGCTGTCAACAGAATATACAAAGCTAATGGCTTCTGCAAAGATTCATTTTGAGGGTGAAGAAAGAACATTGGCACAAATGGAGCCTTTTACTGAATCGAAAGACCGTGCTGTCCGGAAGGATGCAAATGAGAAGAAGTTTGCCTTTTTAGCGGAAAATGAAGCACAGCTTGACCGGATTTATGATGATATGGTTAAGGTCCGCACCGAAATCGCAAAGAAATTAGGATACAATAATTTTGTTGAGCTTGCTTACTACCGTATGTATCGCACAGATTATGATGCAGAGATGGTTGCTAAATTCAGAGAGCAGGTAAAGGAGCATATTGTTCCCCTTGCATCTAAGTTAAAAGAAAGACAGAAGAGCCGAATTGGCGTAGAAGAACTAAAATTTTATGATGAGCCGTTCAATTTCTTATCAGGTAATGCAGCGCCTAAAGGTGATTCAGAATGGATCCTTGAAAATGGCCAAAAGATGTACAATGAATTGTCAAAAGAAACAGGCGAGTTTTTTAAACTGTTAAATGAAAATGAACTGATGAATTTAGTCGCTAAAAAAGGAAAAGCCGGCGGAGGGTACTGCACTTTTATTGAGGATTATAAGGCGCCGTTTATCTTTTCTAACTTCAATGGAACTTCCGGTGATATCGATGTATTGACACATGAAGCAGGACACGCATTCCAGGTGTATTCAAGCGGTGCTAATTTTGATATCCCAGAATACTACTGGCCGACATATGAAGCGGCAGAAATACATTCAATGAGCATGGAGTTTTTTACATGGCCGTGGATGGACCTGTTCTTCCAGGAAGATGCAGATAAATATAAATTTTCCCATTTAAGCTCCTCCTTGCTTTTCCTTCCATACGGAGTGTCTGTTGATGAGTTTCAACATTGGGTTTATGAAAATCCGGAAGCAACACCGAAGGAAAGAAAGCAGGCCTGGAGAGAAATTGAACAAAAATACTTGCCGCATAAAGATTATGATGGAAATGACTATCTAGAAGGGGGCGGCTTCTGGCAAAGACAATCCCATATTTACACATCTCCGTTCTATTATATTGATTATACGCTTGCCCAGATTTGTGCCTTCCAATTCTGGAAGCGATCAAGAGAGAATCAGGAGGAAGCTTGGGCTGATTATGTGAAACTATGCCAGCTGGGGGGAAGCCTGCCTTTCACAGAACTGGTGAAGGAAGCAAACCTGATATCTCCATTTGAAGATGGCTGTGTGGAATCAGTAATTGGAGAAATTGATGCATGGCTTCAATCTGTTGATGACAGCAAGCTTTAAAGAGGAAAAGAAGACGTTTTAGAAATAATTTATGGCTTTCCGACAAAGTAAACGATGTGCGGATAGCGAATATGATAATGAGCATCGCCGGCAGTTAATGGAATATGGTCAATCGCGACCCCGCTCCATACTTCATCTAATGCTCCCATTGTTATAATAACGCGCAGGTTTTTGTCTAATAGGTGATCAAGAAACACAGGCTCTGCTGAGACAGTATAAGCAGGGGATAATTGCTTCATTATATCGGGAAATTGTTTAGAAAATGTATAATGGAAAAGGGCAGTTTCGTTTAAAGGTGCTAAAGTCAGAGAATGAAATATAGGCAAAAAAAACCGGCAAGGAATACTCCTTGCCGGTTTTTTCGTTTACTCATATATTTCTGTTTTAATTTCTTTTTCAGAAGGGTCCCATATCATAATTGCTTTTGATTCTTCATTTGTTCCAGACAGTTGAACAGTAATCGGTAAATAATCCGGAAGTATTTGTGATTCAATTTTGCCGCCGACATACTCTATCATGGCTGTTGTTTCAGAAGAGGTGATATTAGGTGCTTCAATATCAAGGGTAATATTGGACAGCTCGTCTTCTTCATAGAGAAGCTTTCCGGTCATGATAATGTTCAATGATTTAAACTGTGTTTGTATATCTTCTTCCAGCGTCGAAAGAACATTCGATAACGAGCGGTCTAAGCTTTCAAATGTACTCGAAGGGAAGGCGATATACTTTCTGTTAATGTCATTCCATTTAGCAATAGTATTGTCGTTTTTGTCAATATAAGAGGAAGCTAAAAACTTACCTGGCACGATATTGCCTTTATTTGTTTCTTCATAAAGAGTTAAAAATATTGGAACATCTGGGATATCGCTGTTCGCTCTTATTCTCTTCAAAATCGTTTCTGCAATTTTTTTCCCTTGTTCTTCGACTTCGTTTTTACCGTTTTCTGTTTGATCTACCTTTATTTCGTCTGTATAAACCAATCCTGCATCATCTGTTGCTCGAATATAATAGATTTTATTTAAGGAAACAGCTAAAGAGATGCCTTGAATCTTTCCTTTGCTATTCACATAATCTTGTTCGAGCACATGTGAAAGCACCTTCGGATTTTTCTTTTCGTCCTTTAATATGTCGCCAGTATCTGTTAACGATGGGTTTAAGCCATTTTTGTCATCTGACTTTCTTGCAATCCAGCTGTTTATCGTTGCTGAATCCAAATATTGCCCTTCTTGCAGATAGTAGTTATCTGTTGGGAATTGGTCTGTTGATAAATCCATCAAGCCCATTTCCAACTCTTTAATGTCGACTAGATTATCGACATTGTTTACTATTGCGCCTCTTGCAATATTTACTTTAACAGGCTCTGCAATTCTGTAAATTTCTTTGTTTTGTATGACAGTAGTTGGAACAGTTTCTTCTGTGCCTCCATTGCCAGTGTCGTTATTACAAGCAGCGAGCAGTGTCACTAAAACCGTACTCAGTAATAATTTCTTGTATTTCATTAAAGTAGCTCCTAACCAAGTAAAAATATGTAGAAAAAATGAATACCATTTATATGGTAACATGTTAATGTCTTATTAAATTACAAAAATATAGAGTGTAAAGCCAATGTTTATTCTACCATGTAGATTTTCTTTAGTAAAATGATGTCTGATTTGTAGGGGAGCTAAATGAAAATAGTATCTCACCTTCTGGATATTACAGCTCTGTTTTTGTTGTATTTGTTAAAATGAAGGAAAAAGATGTAAATTATCCGTTGGAGGTTTAATATGTTTGCACCGAAATGGAGTAAAGTAAAAAAGCATTTACAAAGCTTTATATGTCCATCCTTAATAAACAGAGTCGATTTTTTGATTATCAATTATCGTAAAGTCCATGATAACTTAGGAAGAGCGGTTATTACGGTGGATAAAAAAGAAGTATGGAATATGTGTACAATAACAGCTGAGCGAAAAAAATTAGAGAATGTCAGAACATAAGTTTACGTAGATGATTTAGATGGTTTTGTCAAAACAACAGCGAGAGGGGACTTTGCTCATAAACGCATGTAGGAGGAGAGCTTTGCCCAAGCTGATTTTTTTGATGGGCTGCAACAATACTTCAGTACACAAATTCACGTATCCTTGCAATCAAGCAATATGCTGATAAAAATCTTAGCTCTGCTTGATAGACGTGTCGGTAAAAGGACGTTAATACGCCTTTTTGACTCTATCCAAACAGAATCGGAACTTGTGCAATTCTTTTACAAGCTAAGATGTGAAGCTTGTGGGATAAATGTTTATAAGTAAAAAAAAAACGCTCAGAAATGTTCTGAGCGTTGAAGCATTTATTGGACAACCGTGCTGCTGTTCACTTGTTTAATGATGATGTTATCATCTTCTAATACGGCAGTAAGTTCGCCAGCCTCTGGTTCATCTAAGATAAAGTCAGCAAGGCTGTCTTCAAGATGCTCTTGAATGACTCTTCTTAGCGGGCGTGCACCAAAGTCTGGGTGTGTTCCCAGTTCTACCAGTTTTTCTTTTGCTTCAGCAGTAACAGTTAAAGTGATATGCTGTTCTGCCAGTGCATCTGAAAGGTCTTCTAATAATAAATCAGTAATTTTTAGCAAATGTTCTTTTTCTAATGATTTAAATTCAACGATTGCATCAAAGCGGTTTAAGAATTCCGGTTTAAAGAAATTGCCTAATGACTGAAGCAGAGTGCTTTCTTCTAATGCAGCGTTATTCTCAAAACCAACGACGATGCGTTTATGGCCGATGCCGGCGTTGCTTGTCATGATGATAACACTGTCTTTAAAGCTTACTGTTCTGCCTTGGCTGTCAGTCAATCTGCCATCCTCTAAAATTTGCAGGAAGATTGACTGAACGTCTGGATGTGCTTTTTCAATTTCGTCTAACAGAATGATGCTGTACGGATTGCGACGTACTTGTTCTGTTAACTGACCTGCTTCTTCATGGCCGACATAACCGGGAGGAGAGCCGATGATTTTGCTGATGCTGTGTTTTTCCATGTATTCACTCATATCTAAGCGAATCATGCTGTCTTTGCTTCCGAATAATTCATTCGCTAATGTTTTTGTTAATTCCGTTTTACCAACACCAGTCGGTCCGACGAATAAGAAGCTTCCAATTGGTCTGTTTTTAGATTTCAAACCTGCACGGCTTCGTTTAATTGCTTTCGCCACTTTTAGAACAGCCGCTTTTTGACCGATGACTTTAGCTTCTAAATTATCTGCCAAGTTTTTCATTTTTTGCTGTTCATCCTGTTGCAGCTTGCCGACAGGAATGCCGGTTTTCTTCTCAATCAGCTCTTGAATCAGCGTAACATCTACAACAGGTTTTTCTGTATTTGGATTATTTAATGCTTTTTCAAGCTCCTGTTCCTCTTTGCGCAAGCTTGCAGCTGCTTCATAGTTTTCTTCTTTTAACACAGCCTCTTTTTGTTTAGCAATCTCTGCTAGACGGTTATCAATTTCCTCTGTATTTGTGTAGCTTGAAGCTAAGTTCATTTTAGAGCCGGCTTCATCAAGCAAATCAATTGCTTTATCTGGCAAGAAACGGTCTTGAATGTAGCGGTGTGACAATTCTACACATGCTTTAATTGCTTCATCTGTGTAAGCTACTTCATGGAATTTTTCGTATTTATCTTTAATTCCCTCTAGTATGGCAACAGCTGCCGAAACAGTTGGCTCAGCCACTTGGATCGGCTGGAATCTTCGTTCAAGTGCAGCGTCTTTTTCAATTTGGCGATATTCCTTTAACGTTGTTGCACCAATGATATGCAGTTCGCCCCTAGCAAGAGCCGGCTTAAGGATATTTCCAGCATCCATAGAGCCTTCAGCTGATCCAGCTCCCACCAGCTGATGAATTTCATCAATAAAGACGATAACATTTTTTCTTTCTTGGATTTCCTGAATAATTTGCTTCATACGTTCCTCAAACTGACCGCGTATGCCTGTGTTTGTTACTAAGGAAGCGACATCAAGCAAATAGATTTCTTTGTTTTTTAATTTCTTAGGTACATTGCCTTCTGAAATTTTAAGCGCCAAGCCCTCTGCGATTGCTGTTTTACCAACACCTGGCTCACCAATCAGGACTGGGTTGTTTTTATTTCTTCTATTTAATATTTCAATCACTCTGTCGATTTCATTCTCGCGGCCGATAACTGGATCAATCAGACCTGCATGAGCTAAATGATTTAAGTTTTTTCCGAATTTATCTAAAATACCATTTGTTTTATGAGATGGAGCTTCTTGATTTTCTTTGCTTGCCCCTGATTGTTGAAAGTTTTGATTAAATGATTTAAACAATTCATCAAAAGGGGAAGATTGTTGGAAAAACATTTGGTTAGATGTCATTTTTTGTTTTTCTTTTTGATAGCAGCTGTGGCATAGATTTACATTGTTTTCTTCATTATTTAGAACAAAACGCAGGCTCACATTTGCATGGTTAGTTTGGCATATTTGACATTTCATATAAAAATCCTCCTTTTGGAATTTGATCAATTTTGACCTTTTGTAATTATGATTATACTTTGACCTTTTTTGACTTTCAACTATTTTGCCTGATGAAATTATTGGAAATTTAATGGTCCTTTTAAAAATCCACCTAAGAAAAAGGAAAGATTACAGACACTTTAGCGGAAATAAAAGCAGATTACAAAGAAAATGCTCGTCATTGTTTGTCCATTTTGTCATATAGATTAGATAAGGAGGGAAATATGTGAAAAACAAATGGAGTGGAGCCTTTCAGCTTGCAGCTGTATATGTAGGTACTGTTGTGGGAGCTGGTTTTGCAACAGGTAAAGAAATAGTAGAATTTTTCTCTCAGTTTGGCATGATCGGTTTGTTTGGGATACTTGCCTCTGGTCTAATATTCTCTTATTTAGGCTCAAAACTAATGAGAATATCGGTAAAAATAAAAGCGAGATCATATCAGGAATTTACAATATTTCTGTTCGGCAGAATAGCAGGAAGTCTAGTCAATGTCTTAATGCTTATCATGCTTATTGGAGTATGTGCTGTCATGCTGTCAGGGGCAGGAGCTGTCTTTGAAGAGCAGCTTGGGTTAAGCAAATCTTTTGGAGTTATCTTTACCATAATTCTTTCATTAATTGTTATGCTTGTTGGTATGAAGGGATTATTTGCGGTTAATACATTTGTAGTACCTATAATGATAACTTTCAGCTTCATTTTGTTTTCTTTGTCGATTCAGCTGCCTGGCTTTATGGATCGTATTGATGATTACACAATGGTGGATTGGAAAGGGCTGACATCTCCATTTTCTTATACAGCATTAAATCTTTCTTTGGCGATTGCTGTACTTGTTCCGGCAGCTTCAGAAATAGGGGATGATGAAACAGTAAAATGGGGTGGGATAATCGGTGGTATTGCTTTAATGTTTATCCTTCTTTCGAGTCATTTTACGTTAATTATGCTCGAGAATATCGACAGCTACGCGATTCCGATGGCGTCTATTATGAGAAATCTGGCTCCAAATCTTTCTTGGATATATATTCTTGTCATATATGGGGAAATCTTCACTTCTGTCATAGGCAATGTTTACGGGTTGGAAAGGCAATTGAACCAGTATATAAAAATCCCGGGCATCCTCATTATTGCCTTAATCTTTGCAGTATCTTATTTGATCAGTTTCATTCACTATGGAACACTGCTGTCTTATCTATATCCGCTTTTTGGGTATATAAGCCTTGTTTTTTTACTGCTGTTATGGGCAAAGCCGATTCCACAAAAAAATGTCTGACTCCAAAGAGCCAGACATTTTTACTTGTTAGTTAATAAGCGCTTGCAGTGGGGAAGGGATGCGGCCGCCGCGGTCAACAAGCTTTTGAGAGCTGTACGGATTAACACCCATAACTGGAGCTCTGCCAAGCAAGCCACCGAATTCAACCATTTCGCCTTCTTTTTTACCAGGTACAGGGATTACACGAACAGCAGTTGTTTTTTTGTTAATCATTCCGATTGCTGCCTCATCAGCGATAATTGCCGAAAGGGTGGCAGGTGAAACGTCTCCTGTAAGTGCAATCATATCAAGTCCAACAGAGCAGACACATGTCATTGCTTCTAGTTTTGACAATGTTAAGCTGTCATCAAGAATTCCGCGAATCATACCATTGTCTTCGCTGACAGGAATGAACGCTCCGCTCAAGCCGCCAACATAGGAGCTTGCCATTGCGCCACCTTTTTTCACAGCATCGTTCATAAGTGCAAGTGCTGCAATCGTTCCGTGTGTACCGACACGTTCAAGACCGATTTCTTCCAATATATCAGCAACACTGTCATTAATAGCATTCGTCGGTGCTAAAGACAGGTCCATAATTCCAAATGGAACCCCTAGGCGTTCTGCTACCACTCGACCAATCAGCTCACCAGCACGGGTAATCTTGAAAGTTGTCTTTTTAATAATGTCAGAAACCTCTCCTAAATCTGCATCAGGATATTTTCGCAATGCATTAAGCACAACACCAGGTCCGCTGACGCCAACATTAAGAACAACTTCTCCTTCACCAGCTCCATGGAAAGCACCAGCCATAAATGGATTGTCCTCAACAGGATTACAAAAGACAACTAGTTTTGCACATGCTAATCCGTTTTGGTCTTTCGTCCGTTCCGCTGCGTTTTTAATGATAATTCCCATTTGTTTCACAGCATCCATATTGATTCCAGTCCTTGTAGTAGCAACAGAGATAGATGAGCATACTCTTTCTGTTACAGCAAGCGCTTCAGGCAGTGCATCAAGCAGTGTTTGATCACCTTTTGTGATGCCTTTATGAACCAATGCAGAGTAGCCGCCGATAAAGTCAACATTCAAGTCTTTTGCTGCTTTATCCAAAGTTTTTGCCAGCTCAATTGCTTGTTCTACTGTTGCATTTCCAAGAATTTCAGCAATTGGAGTAATAGAAATCCGTTTGTTGATGATAGGGATTCCATATTCTTTTTCCGCTGCTTGGGCAACCTCTGTAAGCTTGCTTGCATAAGTAGTGATTTTGTTATAAACAGCGCTGTTCATTTTATTGAAATCAGAGTCAGCACAATCATACAGGCTTATCCCCATTGTAACTGTACGGATGTCCAAATTCTCCATTTGGACCATATTAATGGTTTCCATCATTTCATTTAATGCAATTTTCACTTTTTTTCCCTTCTTTCTTAGACACGGTGCATGGATTGGAATATGTCTTCTAATTGGATATTAATTTTTAAACCAAGCTGATTGCCCAATTCATCCAGCTGCTGGCGCAACTCATCGAGATTTTCTTTTTGAGTAATATCGACTATCATCATCATCGTAAAAAAGTCCTGTAAAATCGTTTGGCTAATATCCAAAATGTTGACATTGTTTTCTGATATGATTGTAGTCACCTTGCTGATAATTCCTACTTGATCTTTACCTACTACACTTACAACTGCACGTCGTTGCTGCATGATATCACCTCATTATAATGATGGTCTTTTGTTAAGAACGCCTTACAAAGTTTTAGTTGTTACTGCATATTCTGCTGCTACCCCCTAAAATTATGTAAGCTTAAGGTAGTGGTTCTTATAAAAAAGACAATTACAATTTGTACACGTTAAAAGAGAGAAAACGTTCCTTCCTAAAACAAAAAAGAGATTGGAATTCCTCCAATCTCTAGTCCAAAGAATAACGAATACACTATAAAAGTATAGATCAGTTACTCTCCTGTCCTTTTACCTGAGATTGTGAATCCTTCGGTGCCTTGAAAAAGGTCTCTCCAGAAGCTGCTCCTGCCATAGTGTAATCCATGACATTCAACGCACGCTATTCGTATATAAAATTATATTTGTGATGTTATCAGTTTTTTTTGATTTGGTCAACAACATTTCTTCCAGCAAGAATTACTGGCAAATAGGTTGACGCTGGATAATTTAAAAAACTCCGCTCATGCTAACAATAGCAAGAAAGGAGGTGCACTATGTCTAAGGCAAAACGAGAAGAAGAAAGAGAGTGGACTGTCCGTAAGCAGAAACAGAAGCCGCACGGAAAGGTTAAAACAAAAAAAGAGCTTGCTGAAGAGTAGAAGCTATTTATACTTAGAGTAAATAACAAGAAGCCGGCATAGCCGGCTTCTTGTTATTTAATTATTTTATAATTTTTATGATTAACGACCGTACGTTGTTCCAGCTCAAGGTCGCGATAATTATCCATATATGTCAAATCTACTATTACCGAATTCTCATTTACTTTTTCTACAATTCCTTGCAGGCCTCTAAATTCAATGATATTGCCAACCTCAGCTCTCTTCATTTGTACTCTCTCCTTATACGCCAAATTTATATAATTCTGTATTTTTAGTTTGCACTAAAAAAACTTTCCCGTAAAGAAATATGGATATATGATGAACAAAGAAGGCATTTGTTTATATCCATTTCGTGCAGTTTAAAATTAAACCGCTTACCTTTTGGGGTAATCCATTAATCGATGCAGTTAATCTAGGCTAACTTTTGCATCTTAGAAGTAGGATATTAGGCTTATGCACACGTTCAACAGCTTGGACAAAAGTTTATTCGTATGAATGAAGTTATTATAACATAGTTTTCAGTAATTGGTAATTATATGCACATTCATATCTTATAGACATTGTATGCAAGGATGAACAAATTTGTTTCCAGCAATCATGTGTGATAATAATATTTATATGTGCATTGTTTAAAGAAATGATAGGTAATAATGAAAAGGCAGGTAATTGGATTATATGTTGCAGGAAGAAGTTATACATGTGTTAGAGCAATTAAAATCTGGAGAACTTAAGGAATATAAAGTAAGCAAAGCCGATTTTCTCGCTTTCCGTCTCGAACTCGTTAAGAGGGAGGATTTTAAGCATTACCGGGGAATTGCTCAAAGAGGCGGCGATGTTATTTATCAATACCTCGAAGAACCGAGAAGCTAGTTGGTAGGAAAAGACTAGTTGTAGGTAATTGGTATGAGGTATGTGCGTACAAAGCTTTTTTAAGTTTGTGCGATATTTTTCATTGTCTCATCGGAAAAGAAATGCTATCCTACTTTTGAGATGTCTTTTTTAAAAATAACTTAAATGCCTGATAATTATCATTAATTTACATTTTTTCTTATGCTTTTGGAAAAAACTATAATGGTCAAATAATATATATAAAAATGTTGATTTTACAGTAAACACAACAATCCAGCAAGTCTTGTACGCTTGATGGCTATTCGGACAAGTTTAAAATTTACATCTTTTATACTTTCAGTTTACAATAGTAGCTATTAAATTATATATTAGTTATGGATAAACAATTTTCTTGACTATTATATAGGGTTGTTTAAGTTGAAAAGGCTTAATGCATCTTATTTATTATTTGAATGAAGGAGTTTGATTTTTAATGGTAGAAAAACAATTTAAAGTTATCGCAGATACAGGGATTCATGCCCGTCCAGCAACTCTTTTAGTACAAGCTGCAAGCAAGTTTGACTCTGAAATTAACTTGGAGTTCAAAGAAAAAAAGGTTAACCTTAAATCTATCATGGGTGTTATGTCTCTTGGAATCGGCCAAGGCGCTGACATTAAAATCATTGCAGAAGGCAGTGACGAAACAGAAGCTATTAACGGTTTAGAAGAAACATTGAAAAAGGAAGGACTTGCTGAATAATGAGTTTTTTACAAGGAATTGCTGCCTCTAGTGGAATCGCCATTGCTAAAGCATATCGTTTAGTAGAACCGGATTTATCTTTTGAAAAGAAAACAGTAGAAGATGCTGCTGCTGAAATTAACCGTTTCCAAGCTGCTCTTTCTACTTCTAAGCAAGAGTTGGATGCTATTCGTGAAAAAGCGAACAAAGAATTAGGTGCTGATAAAGCAGCGATCTTTGAAGCGCATCTTTTAGTATTAAGCGATCCAGAATTAATCGCTCCAATTGAAGACAAAATCAACACAGAATCTGTAAATGCAGAAGTTGCTTTGAAAGAAACAACAGATATGTTTATCAACATGTTTGAATCAATGGATAATGAGTACATGCAAGAGCGTGCTGCTGATATCCGTGACGTTACTAAAAGGGTTCTTTCTCACTTGCTAGGTGTACACTTGGCTAACCCAAGCATGATTTCAGAAGAGGTTGTAGTGGTAGCGGAGGACTTAACTCCATCTGATACAGCTCAGTTGAACCGTCAATTTGTTAAAGGCTTCACAACAGATATCGGCGGAAGAACTTCTCACTCTGCTATCATGGCTCGTTCTTTGGAAATTCCTGCAGTAGTTGGAACGAAAAAAGCGACAGAAGAAATCTCAAACGGTGATTTAGTAATCGTTGACGGATTGAAAGGTGAAATCCATATCAATCCAACTCCAGAAGTAGTAGAAAGCTACAAAAAAGTTGCTGCAGAATATGAAGAGCAAAAAGCTGAGTGGGCTAAGCTTGTTAACGAGCAAACTGTCAGCGCTGATGGTGTGCATGTAGAATTGGCTGCAAACATCGGTACTCCAAACGATTTAGAAGGTGTTACTTCTAACGGTGGAGAAGCAGTAGGTCTATACAGAACAGAATTCCTTTACATGGGCAGAGATCAGCTTCCAACAGAAGATGAGCAGTTCGAATCTTACAAAGCTGTTCTTGAAGGAATGAAAGGTAAGCCGGTTGTTGTTCGTACATTGGACATTGGTGGAGACAAAGAGCTTCCATACCTTGAACTTCCTAAAGAAATGAATCCATTCCTAGGATTCCGTGCAATTCGTCTATGTCTAGAAGAAACTGGAATCTTCCGTACGCAATTAAGAGCATTGCTTCGTGCAAGCTCATATGGAAACTTGAAAATCATGTTCCCAATGATTGCAACATTAAATGAATTCCGTGCTGCTAAAGCATTGCTTGAAGAAGAAAAAGCAAACTTGACTGCTGAAGGTATAACAGTTGCTGATAAAATCGAGCTTGGAATTATGGTTGAGATTCCTTCAACAGCTGTATTGGCAGACCAATTTGCGAAAGAAGTTGATTTCTTCAGTATCGGAACAAATGACTTGATCCAATACACAATGGCTGCTGACCGCATGAACGAAAGAGTTTCTTACCTGTATCAGCCTTACAACCCATCCATTCTACGTCTTGTTAAGATGGTTATTGATGCTGCGCATAAAGAAGGCAAATGGGCTGGAATGTGCGGAGAGATGGCTGGAGACGAAACAGCAATTCCGTTATTGTTAGGTTTAGGATTGGATGAATTCTCTATGAGTGCGACATCTATCCTTAAAGCAAGATCACAAATTCTTAACCTGTCTAAAAAAGAAATGGAAGAGCTTGCTGAAAAAGCATTGCAAATGTCCACAACAGAAGAAGTTATGGAAGCAGTTAAAGCTGCAGCAAAACTTTCTTAATCAGGCAGAAAAAATAAATAAATTTTTTAATAAAAAAGTGAGGATTCATGTTTAGAATTGCTCACAGCGGGTAAAAATAAACTAAGCACAGGCACTTAAAGTTTTTTAAGTTTGCTAAGCTATTCTCATTTTCCCCTTATTGACTGACTAGTAGCCTAGTCAGTCCTTTTTTTGCTTCTTTTTCTCATGTCCTGTTAATGAAATATTTTAAGCCTGTATGGTATGATTGAGGAGCAAACGAAGAAATTGGGAGGGAGAATGGAATGCTTTCTAAAGAAAATACGGTAATTGGATTTATCGGCATCGGTGTAATGGGAAAAAGCATGGCGCGCAATCTCATGAAAAAAGGGTATTCTGTTGTGGTGTATAACCGCACGAAGGAAAAAGCAGCAGATTTGCTGCAGGAAGGCGCAGCTTGGGCTGCAAGTCCGAAAGAAGCAGCGGAAAAAGCTAATGTTATCATTACGATCGTTGGCTACCCTAAAGATGTGGAAGAAGTGTATTTAGGGGAGAATGGAATCATAACAAACGGCAAAGAAAATACATATGTGATTGATATGACAACATCAACTCCAAGCTTGGCTAAAAAGCTTTTTGAAGAAGCTAAGAGCAAAAAGATGCATGCATTAGATGCACCTGTTTCTGGCGGCGATATTGGCGCTAGGGAGGCTAAGCTGTCGATAATGGTCGGAGGAGACAAGGAAGCCTTCCATGATATGCTGCCAATTTTCGAAATCTTGGGAACAAATATCGTTTACCAAGGTCCGGCAGGCTCTGGACAGCATACGAAGATGTGCAATCAGATTGCCATTGCTTCGAATATGATAGGAGTTTGTGAAGCGATTGTTTATGCTGAAAAAGCAGGCTTAAACCCGGAAAATGTTTTGAAAAGCATTTCGACAGGAGCAGCGGGCAGCTTTTCGTTGACTAACTTGGCTCCGAGAATGATTAAAGGAGACTTTGACCCAGGTTTTTATATTAAGCATTTTATTAAAGATATGAAAATTGCCATGGAAGAAGCAGAAAAAATGGGCATGGAAACACCAGGCTTGACGCTGGCTGAAAGCTTGTACAGCAGACTGTCTGCTTTAGGTCAAGACGAGTTGGGCACACAGGCATTATATAAATACTGGCAGCAATAAAAAAAGGAACTCTCCTTAAGCACAGGAGAGTTCCTTTTTTTGTTTAATGGGAGGCTAAATATGCTGCAAGTCTGTCACATGCCTCTTTTAATGTATCAAAAGAATAAGCGAAGGAAATGCGGAAATAGCCTTCTCCTAAAGCTGAAAAAGCGCTGCCTGGAACAACTGCTAAATTGGCCTTTTCCACTAAATCCAAGCAAAAGTCAAAGGAGCTTGTGCCTGCTACAGGTATCTTAATGAAAAAGTAAAAGGCGCCGTCAGGGTTTATCACTTCTAAGCCCATATCTGCCAGGCGGGAGTAAAGATAGTCCCGTCTTTTTTTATACTCCTCTTTCATTTCTAAACTGTCATTAATGCCGACAGTTAATGCCTGTAATGCTGCTCGCTGGGAAACAGATGACGCGCATGTCACGTTGTATTGATGAACTTTCAATATTTGCTGGCAAATGCTTTCAGGAGCAAACAGAAAACCAATTCTCCAGCCTGTCATGCTGTGAGATTTAGATAGACCATTAATCACAATCGTTTTTTCTCTTAAAAAACTGCCAATGGATATATGATCAGCATCAAAGAGTAGTTCGCTGTAGATTTCATCTGCCAGTACGAATATATCTTTGTCTTTAAGCAGTTCAGCTATAGCCAAAAGTTCCTGCTTGTTAAGGCTGACACCTGTCGGATTGCTTGGATACGGCAAAACGATGCATCTAGTCTTATTTGTTATGTATGGTGCAATAAGCTCTGCAGTAAAGCGAAACCCATTGTCTTTAATATCCACATAAACTGGATCTGCCCCGCAAAGGCGAACTATCGGCTCATATCCAGGATAAACAGGTCCTGGAAGTATCACTTCGACACCTTCGTCTAATATGGTCCGGAAGGCTATATCGATTGCTTCACTTGCGCCTGCAGTTACAATAACCTCTGATTGGGGATTATAGTTTAAGCCGTATTTTTGGTTGACAAAGTTACTTGCTGCCTCTCTGAGTGAAAGATCTCCTGCATTATGAGTATATGTCGTAAAATCCTCATCAATTGCTTTTTTGGCAGCTTCTTTAATATGATCTGGTGTAGGAAAATCAGGCTGGCCGATTGTAAGGGAAAGCATGTCTTTTTTGCCTGCAACCATGTTGGAGAATTTACGAATTCCGGATATTTCAATATCCTTTACTTTTTTGTTTATCAAATATTCCATGTTTTCCACCTTATTTTTTATTTTCTGCTTATTATTAGTATCATAACAAATCCGTGTTATCTTGAAAACATTAGCCTGACCATAAAAAAAGAAGCACTTTGAAAAAAGCGCTAAAGTTTATTGCAAAGATTAATAACCGTAGTCCCAATCTATATCATTTTTGAGAAAAACAATGTCTCCATCCGCGGGCGTAAGAATGAAATTTAATTCCTCTGTGACAGAAGTGTCTGCAATTTGTATATTTTCAACAATGATGATAGATGAATCAAGGTTAAAGAAAATGGCTGTACTATTCATCGGTTTACTTCCCCCCTTATACGCTCCATCTTAAGTTACTGATGCCCTATACAATATCCTATTCGCAAAGGATATTTTCGATTAGATTTTAGCTCGAAATTCACAAAGTTGTGCTTTTTTAAAGCGTATGGCAGAACACTTAAAGTTTTACGATTACAGTTTATTTACATAAAAAGGGTTGTTTCCTTTAATTTCAGCAGATAAGATGGAAAAGGAGGAGGTTATTACCATAAATGTATGGATAATGGGGGTAATCTTCATTTCCTTTCATATAATGATAAAACAAGTTCTGTTTGATTGAAGGAGGTCAATTTATAGAATGGAACAACGAAAAATCCAAACGAAAGATTTACGAGGGCCCGCACTGTATTTTTCATTGCCAATACTCGCTTGGGCTCTATATGATGCAGCAAACACGATATTTTCTTCCAATATTAACACGATATTTTTCCCTTTATATTTAAAAGAGGTAATTGGCTCAAATGAGGTTCAAGACCAAATAGCCAGCACGTTAATATCGTATTCTAACGCACTAGCTAGCTTTTTGTTAGTTTTATTCTCCCCTTTGTTTGGCGTGCTTATGGATAGAACAGGGAGGAAAAAGAAATATATTATCATTTTTACGATCATAACAGTTATTTCAACTGTTCTGATGGGAGTTTTCGGAGGAATCACATTCCAAGACTCTATCATAGGCATACCTATGTCATTATTTATCGTTATATTATTATTCGTTTTTGCAAAGTTTACTTACCATTCTAGTCTTGTATTTTATGATGCGATGATTTCAGATCTTGGCACAAAAGAACAGCTGCCGCTTATTTCTGGATTTGGTGTGGCAGTTGGATATATGGGGACATTGATTGGCTTGCTTGTATACATATTTGTTGGAGATGATAACTTTCATCAATCATTTATCCCGACAGGCTTGCTGTTTTTATTATTGTCTCTACCGCTTTTCTTTATTATTAAAGATACTCCAAAACAGACTGCAGAAAAACAATCCTTTCTGTCTGGCTATAAGGAAATCTATGAAACATTTAAGCAAGCAAAGAGCTACCGTAATATCTTTACTTTTATGATTGCTTATTTCTTCTTAAATGATGCAGTGGCTACGACAATTGCGATGATGGCTGTTTATGCACAAGCCATAGTTGGGTTTTCTACGGGCAAGTTTATTGTTTTATATTTAGTCTCGACACTATCAAGCATAATAGGCTCTTTTATTTTTGGTTACATTGCAAAAAGAATCGGTGCTTATCAATCAATCAGAATTGTGGGGTATCTATTAGTTGCTGCCTTAATTATCGCAACAGCTGCTTGGAATGAGCTGATGTTCTGGATTGCTGGAAGCATGTTTGGTATTGCTCTTGGCAGCATGTGGGTTACTTCTAGAACGTATATCGTTGAAATTACCCCCGAGGAAAAAAGGGGCCAGTTTTTTGGTTTATTTGCCTTCTCAGGTAAAGTTTCCTCTATTGTTGGTCCGCTTCTATATGGAAGCATCACCTTAATTTTTGCTGATTTAGGAGATACTGCGAGCAGGATGGCATTAGGGTCACTAATCATCCTAACTATAATAGGTTTGATCGTGCACGGAAAGGTACAAACAGATAAATAACGAACAAATAGGCTGAAACATAAGGACGTCAATCTCTAATCAAAACCAAACTATTAACGATTAATAGTTTGGTTTTTTGCATGAATATAATAATGAAAAGTCTTAGCAGAATGGAGCGGAGGATACTAGACTTCTGCGGGTAAAAGAGGACACTTTAGCTTCCTCCCCCCCGAAAAAAGCGATTGGACGAGAGCTAATGAACCGAACAATTTATTCGTATTTAGATAGGCTATCTTTTGTTTTGTCTCATCTCCTGTTGGGTTTATGAGACACATCTGTGCAAATTATTTTTTTAGCACTCTTCATAGATTTTAAAAGCGGCCGATATAAAAAAAGAATCAAGGCAAAGCTTTCATCTGAACAAACTTTTGCCAATTATAAAATAAATGTTTAAGTTTACAATAATTGCAACGATATAACGAGTAAGCAGATTATGTTTAGTAGGAAGGACGAAAATAATGAACAACGATAAAGGAATCTTACTAGAGACAGGTACAAATGAATTAGAGATTGTAGAATTTGGTGTAGGCAAAAATAAATTCGGGATAAATGTTATTAAGGTAAAAGAAATTATTAACCCTGTACCTATTACGTCAATTCCCCATGCCCATCCTAATGTTGAGGGCATTATGGAATTGAGAGGAGAAGTGCTGCCAGTCGTAAACCTTGCAAATGCTTTAGGTTTGCCGCCTTCAGAGGAGCCGGAGAAAGATAAATTTATTGTTTCTGAGTTCAACAAAACAAAAATTATCTTTCACGTACATAATGTCTCCCAGATACATCGTATCTCTTGGGAAGACATTGAAAAGCCTTCTGAAATGTACCAAGGTGCAGAAAGTCAAATCATTGGTGTAATTAAGCTGAATGGCGAAATGATTTTGCTTCTTGACTTCGAACGGATTGTTGTTGATATTAATCCAGATTCAGGTATTAATGTTCAGCAAGTGAAAAGATTAGGAACACGTGAAAGAAGCAATAAACAGCTTATTGTAGTCGAAGATTCACCATTGCTACGAAAACTGCTTGAGGATACGCTAGCAGAGGCAGGCTATGAGAAGGTGCATTTCTTTGAAAATGGCCGAGAAGCATTGGAACATTTGCAAGGAGTCATTGATTCTGGCAAAAAGATAGAAGATGTTGTCCAATTGGTGATTACAGATATTGAAATGCCGCAAATGGATGGACATCATTTAACAAGAAAGATTAAAGAGGAAGCTAAGCTTAGCCATCTTCCAGTTATCATTTTCTCTTCCTTAATTACGGAAGATTTAAGACATAAAGGGAAACGTGTCGGAGCGAATGCACAAGTAAGCAAACCAGAAATAGCGGAATTAATTCTGTTAGTTGATGAGTATATTATCTAAAAAAGAAAGACTGCATGAATGATGAATTCTTGCAGTCTTTTTGCTATATGCATTTAACTAATAGCTTTCCCCAAGTCTTTTGAAAACAGGCTTAACATATCGTTTGCTTGGCGGCTTGTTTTGATCTTGGTTGTCTTCTTTTAAACCAGTATATGCAATCAACAGCTTTTTTGCCTGATTAAGAGAGAGGGTAGATTTTGGATTCCTGACGTTTTGGTTTAAAGAACCAAGATGAGGCAATTCTTCAAAATCTTTTTTTGTTGGCGGCAAGTGAAAGGTATATTCCCCGCATTGAACCAGGATATCAGACTGCTGCTGGCTGTTTCTTGGATTGCTGGAAAAGTGAAGCCCTACCTTTTTTGCTTTCCCTTCACTCAGCAGTTTTTGCAGACTTGCCTGTTTCAGCTTATAAAGAAATTTCGGATCTGTTGCTGTTTTAGCATGGCGATTTACTACTGAAATGGATTGAGAGAGGTTTTCGATCGTTGGATGCAGTTGCGGCATTTTTGATGGATGCTTGTGCATTATCTATAAACTCCTTTCTAGTAGAGAATGAATACAAGCTATTATACTATTTTTCCAATAGAAAAGGAATCCTAATCTAAAAGCGTCTTCTATAATGGAATGATTCCTTTTTAAAAGGTTATTATAAACATTTCTTACTAATTGCCGATAATTATACTAAGAAAAACGTAGATATATTATTGATTCCATTATTGTAGACGAACAGCCTGGGATTTATACATTTTAGCGCATGGCTAATTTTGAACGAAAAGCAATAAAAGAAGTAATTAAGGATGATACAAATGAACGGATTTTTTGAGAGTATTAAGGACGAACAGCATCTAGACCCTAATATGAAAATAGAGAGAATCATATTTGAAATCATTTTTAATCATGTTAATGATCTGGTATATATCATGAAGGCAGAGCCTGGTCCTGTTTTTCGCTATGTATTTGCCAATAAGGCAGGCTATATTCACGCGAAGCTCACACCTGATTATATCGGGAAATCATTGCAGGATGTTCTGCACCAAGGTGTATATGGTGGCCTGCAGCTAGAATATGAAAAGGTGTATGCGGAAAAAAACATCCATGTATTCTCTGATGAAGTTATGTTGCCAGAAGGAATTAAAAGATATGGTGAATCTGTCTTAACACCTATACTGGATAAAAATAGGGATGTTAAATTCATCGTTTCTGTTACTAGAGATGTGACAAAACTGCAGGAAGAAAAGCAGAGACTGATTGAAAGAGAGCAGGAAATTCGTTCCATCGTCGATCATAATCTAGACGCCATTTTAGGGATTGATTTAAACGGCTTGGTCCAAACGATTAATCCGGCAGCTGAAAAGTTAATGGAATATCCTTTAGACAAAATAAAAAACAGGTCAATCTTTGATTTAATAGAAGAAGTAAGCCATACATCCTTTAAGGATCAAGTTAGGAAATGCAGGTTGACTCACCTATCTCAGTCACTCGACAGCATGCTGAAAATGAAGAATGGCCAAGTACTTAATGTTCATATTAAAATCATCCCCATTCTAATTAGTAGTACTGCAAAAGGGATGTATATCATTTTAAGAGATATGTCTGAGAAAACAGAGACTGCCGAGAAAATTAGATATATGGCTTTTCATGATCAACTGACAGGTCTGTATAACAGACGCGCTCTTCTGGAAGATTTAAATATTGAAATAAACAAGGCGACTAAAACCGGCCAAGAAATCGCGCTATTGACAATTGACCTTGATCGGTTTAAATACATTAATGACACATTTGGCCATATTGTCGGCGACCAGATATTGATAAAGGTTGCTGAAAGGCTGTTAGAATTCAATAACCAAGATTGCCATGTTTACAGGCAAGGCGGAGATGAGTTCATTATTATGCTATCTAACACAACAAGGCAGAAAACGAGCGCCTTTGCTCAAGCAATTTTGTCGAGGTTTGCCAGCTCTTTTTATCTAAATTCACAAGAATATTATATAACGCCAAGTATCGGCATCAGCATGTATCCTAACGATGGGAAGGATGAAGATACACTTATCAAAAATGCGGATGAAGCACTTTTCCGAGTGAAGGAAAGAGGAAAAGCTCATTCTCAATTTTACCGGTCTGATATGAATGTCGCTTTAACAAATATCGTAACATTGGAAACTAACTTGCGAAAAGCGGTGCAAAATAAAGAACTGACCCTTTTTTATCAGCCGCAGATTGATTTAAAAACTCAGAGTATTAAAAGTGTTGAGGCGTTGCTGCGCTGGGATAGCCCTGTCCTTGGAATTATTTCTCCAGGTGAATTCATCCCTCTTGCAGAGGATACTGGACTTATCATCCCAATTGGCAACTGGGTGATTGAAACAGCTTGTCAGCAAATCAGCAAATGGTTGAAGTCATTTAATGATGGTATTCGAATTGCCGTCAATATTTCACCAAAACAGTTTGAACAGCCGAATTTTGTTGACATTATCAAAACAGCCATTATAAAAAATGATATTCCGCCGCACTTGCTGGAAATTGAAATAACAGAAGGGGCTATGCATAATTCTAAAGATGCTATTCCTATCCTTCGGAAATTAAAGGAGCTTTTCTGTTGATGATTTCGGGACAGGATACTCCTCACTCAGTTATTTAAAACAATTTCCGATTGATATTTTAAAAATTGACCAATCATTTGTCAGAGATGTGCTAAAGAATGTAAAGGATGCGGCTATAATTACAACCATTATCCACTTAGGAGAGAATCTGGGCATGGATGTCATTGCAGAAGGAGTAGAAAGCCGGGAACAGGCTGATATTTTAAAGGCAGCTAACTGTCATAAAGCGCAAGGATTTTATTATTCCAAGCCGCTCCCTGCTGAGGAAGTTGAACGTTTTTTACAAACAAAAATCAGCATTAATAACAGGAATGAACTACCTGGTTTGTGAATAAAATGATAGTGGATTATAGGAAACATAGGCAGGGAATCTGGCTATTCTCTTGTTTTTAACGGCCATCCTTGGATATTTCCGAGGATGGCATTCTTTATCTATAGCTGACAGCTCTATGCTTTAATGCTGCCCAAGATTCAATAAATCGTGACTTGCTTACTTTTACTTTTTTTCTTCCTGACAGTGGATCGTTTAAATAAACATATTTATCATCATACCCAACGAGGACAACAGCGTGCAAATCAAGTGGTGTTTTGATTGTTCTGCCATTATGCTGCCATGATTCCCATCTGTCTGGTAGTCGGTAGTCTCCAGTAGTCCATACTACAACGGGGTATCCGTCAGAAACATGCTTTTCAACAGCGGAAAAAGAAAGGTTAGTTAAATTAACGGCCCTTTCAGGCAAATAATTATTTACTAAATCTTCTATTGGCTGGTCAAACACAGCGTAGCCGCTCGTTTTGCCTGTCATATCTCCTACAAACCCTACAGCCGGGTCACCCCAGCTTATGATGTCCCCTCGTTTTTTAACAAGAGGGTCAGTATCCTTAGATACCTTTTTATATAAATCCATTTTCGTTACTTTCACCCCAGCATATTGCAGTACCATAGCAAGACTTGTGACTTCACACCCATATTTAAGCTCAGGGTTTTGCTTGATCAGCGGCACATTAAGCATGATGGACCTTTTCTGCGTGGAGGCAGCGTGTGTTTTTTGACTTAAGGCAAATTCCATTCCTATTTGTGATTGTTGGAAGCAAGTGATAAGCACCAACAGAGATAAAAGTCTAAATATACGCATTAGCAACCTACTTTCGATTGCCGGCTCCTATGGTAATTAGGATATGTGTTTATTTCCTGTTTATAAGTATCAACACTTTCCAGTTGAATGAACGATTTGCTTATATGCTCAATATTCAAAATAAATACGTTTCATGGCTATATTAAAGGGAAAAAGTCTAATTTTTTATGGTATAATAAGTCATTATTTATAGGGAGGCTGATCAAAATATGGACGCTTTAGATATTTTGACAGATCTAGATAATGTCATCCCTTATTTCCAAGCCATTTTTAGTGCTGACGAACATACCGTTATTGGATATGAAGTATTAGGAAGATATACTGGAATAAATGGAACAGAAAGCTTAGGCCCGTTTTTTTTAGATGAGTCGATTCCAGAAGAGTATAAAAATGAAGTAGACAAAGTAGTGCTAACAAAAGCATTAGACAGAGCGATAGAGCTTGATGATAATTTCCTGCTATTTATCAATCGTGATGCAGATCTTCTTATGTATGATGACGGCGAGGATTTCTTGCAAATGCTTATGTCTTATGAAGAAAAAGGCTTTGATTTAAATCGGATTGTACTGGAGATATCGGAACGAAATTATACCGGACAATCAGAGCATCTCGATCATTTGCTTGTCTACTATCGAACATTTGGAATTAAAATCGCTATTGACAAAATGGGAAGCGAAAGCAGTTATGTTGACAGAATTGGAGAACTGGCTCCTGATATCCTGAAAATTGACCTTTTGGCTCTTCGTTCCACTTCCACTTCCCATATGTACCAGAATGTTCTCTATTCCTTATCAATGCTTGCTCGAAAAATAGGGGCGAACCTTTTGTTTGAGAATATTGAAATGGTACATCAGCTGCAATTTGCTTGGAAAAACGGCGGCAGATTTTATCAAGGCTTTTATTTGCATCATCCAGAAGAACATTTTGTGGAACCAACCATCCGGCAAGCCAAATTAGGGGCAGAGTTTCATGAATTTATCTCTTATGAAAAGAAAAAGCTGACATCAATTCTTCAATTAACAGATAAATTTCAAACGAAACTTCATGAGTTGCTGCAGAAATATCGTAAATATTCAAGCTATGAAGAACTGTTAAAGAACTTGTCTAACGAGTTGACAGATGTAGCCTTTAGAATGTATGTCTGTAATGAAGATGGATTTCAAAAATCAGCCAATATTTTTTATGATAACAGCAATTGGGTACTGCAAAGGGAGTATGTTAATAAAAACTGGAGCTGGCGCCCATATTTTCTCGAAAATATCATTAAGATGCAAAATGAAAAAAAGGGCATCTTATCGGACTTGTACAGTGATATTGAAACAGGCGGGACAGTCAGAACATTCTCCTATCCTCTTGATGCTAACGAATTTCTTTTTATTGATCTGTCCTATAACTTCCTTGATAAGATGGAAGTGCTTATTAATTAGACCCGCTATGGGTCTTTTTTATTTTGGGTGTCAATCTTTAGTTATTTCGGTTGTTTTTCGGGTATATGTATAATATCGCAGAAAATTGTCAAAGCATTACAGAATTTAACGAACGAAAAATCGAATACTGTGAATAGATTATTGTTATCATTAGAAAGAGAAAGGGGAGACGGCAATGAAGAAAACGATGCTTTGCATTTTTTTATTAATACTTGCCTTTGGAAATGCCCAATTTACCTATGCTATGGAGAAGGACAAGCTGTCTGAAAGAAAGGATGTACTCTTATTTTTAGAGGAAGCCTTTCATGCACAGGTACATTTAAGTGAAAAGCACAGAGAACTCTCTGAAGTTAACTCATTGTTAACACCGTATTTTTCTGACGATTATATTAATAAGTTTCTAAAAGCAAATCTAGTCAAAGAAAACGGAAAGTATATAATCTATGGCAGTGATTTTGCACCATACTATATTCCGTACTTTCAGTTTTCAGAAAATACAGAAATAGATATTCATTCTCAAAAGATTTATGTATACGAATATTTTGAATCACCAGATGATGGCCCCCTATATTATGAGGACCACTATGAAGGAATGCTACTGGAGAAAATAAATGGTCAATGGAAAGTATCAAAGCAGCTTTCCGATGAAGAAATAACGAAGTATTTGTCAAAGAATGCGAAGAATGAAAATAGTGAAGTGGAAAAAGTGTCTAGGTTGAACAAACTTGCAGACTTACAAGTTTTCGCACAATTAAAAGTCATCTTTAGTCTTCCTTTTGCACAAAATGGACGATAAATAATGGGAGTTGTTTGCATATTAAAAGCTGTACCTTGTTGGTACAGCTTGCTTTCTTTAAAATTTAAGAACCTCTTGCAGCTTGTCATGGTCAAAACCGGCAATAACTATTTCACCGATTACAAAAGTAGGAGTAGAAAAGCATTGATATTTTTGCACAAGCTCTTTTCTAGCTTTGGCATCTTTCTGAATATCCCTCAAATCCAGTTCAAATCCCTTTTCCCGTAAAAACGTCTTCGCATATTCACAAGGCGGGCAATCAGGCTGTGTATACATCGTTATTTTTTTCAAAAAAAATTGCCTCCATCTATCTGAAAATTTCGCTATCTATAATATATATATTGCCTAATCATAGCACATTTTAAGGGTCTGAGAAAAAAGATTTGCTCATTCTTCAATTTTACTTGGACAAACACTCCGCAATATTTTATTCTGTTATTATTGGCATTTACACAAAGCAAGAACGCTTGCTTTAATTTAAAGGGAAAGTGTATAGAAACATGCTAATAGTTAAACCTATAAGTAATATATGGGTTTGTTTGAAAGGAGAGAGAGCATGTCACAGCTTCAAGGCATATTAACACGTTTAAAAAATTTACAAGAACAATCAACAGGGGGAGAACCTTCCCAACGTTTTTTTGAGGTAAACGGCGAAAGAAAATGTCAAGTTACATTCCATCCTAAAACAGAAACGTATGAGTTGGAAGTATACAATGATAAAGAAAAGCCAAAAAGATATCAATTTGACAATATCGATATGATTACAATCGAAATCTTTGATCTTATTCAATAATCACTAAAAAGGAGCCGTATTCTTACGGCTCCTTTTTCTGTCATTAATCCTTGCATAATTGCTTAAATAAATTAACAGTCTAATAACAGAGTCACTCTAAAAGAAAGGAGATGGAGTTTGCATGCAGATTGCAGTAACATGCCCTGAATGTCAGCAACAGGAGTTGTTAGAGAATGTACTGACAGCCCAATCAAATCAGAATGTCATCTACACTTGTCCTAACTGTGGTTTTAATCAGCGCAATATCGAAACGAGCAAGGGTTAAATGAGCAAATGGCCGAAAACTATGGTAAGATAGTGGAGTAGAAAATAAACTATTGAGGAGTTTTCGGCTATGACCAGCATACACAACGGAGAATTTTTAGACATTACGGTGAAAGAATTAATGATTCCTTCAGAGCGTGTTGCCCATGTGCAAGTTGGTAATAATTTAGAACATGCCCTTTTAGTACTGACAAAAAGCGGCTATTCTTCCATACCGGTTTTAGATCCCTCCTACAAGCTCCATGGTTTGCTGAGTACGCCCATCATTATGGACAGCATACTCGGACTTGAGCGGATTGAATTCGAAAAGTTAGAGAGCATAAAAGTGGAAACAGTAATGAACACAGTTGTTCCTAGAGCAAATTCAAATACATCATTCAAGGATATGATGGAACTTTTAACGGATAATCCCTTCATTTGCCTGGAGGATAATGAAGGCTATTTTGATGGCATTTTGACAAGAAGGTCTGTGTTAAAAAGGCTGAATACGTTTTTGGAAATATAGAGAGTTTTTTCATGGCTTCGTTTTAAAGTGCTTCCTTAAAGTTATTCCCCCTACGTAACACATCTGTTTATTCCATCTAATTGCAATACTGCTTACCCGGCAAAAAGAACAACAGGAAAAAGAAGGGAAATATATGTCAACAATATCTGAGCTGCAACTATTAAAGGTCCTTGCCCAAGAGATGAATATGAGAAAAGCTGCAGAAAAGCTGTTTGTGTCTCAGCCTGCCCTTTCGCAGCGGCTGCAAAATATTGAGAAGGAATGGGGCGCCAAATTGTTTATCCGATCCCAAAAAGGGCTTTCTTTAACGGCAGCAGGAGAACTTGTTGCGCAGTTTGCAATAGAAACAATAAGCAAGGAAGATAGTGTAAAAGAGTCCATCCATGCGTTAAAGGGAGAAGTTCATGGAACTTTAAGTATTGCAGCCGCCAGCATTGTCGGACAGAACTGGCTGCCTGGAGTGCTGAAGGAGTTTATTAAGACATATCCCCAAGCTAAAGTATCATTGATCACTGGCTGGAGCAGCGAGATTTTAAAATCGATGACTGACGGCAGCATTCATCTTGGCATTATCCGGGGAAGTGCTGATTGGAAAGGGGCCAAAAAGCATTTGTTTGACGATCCCCTATATTTGGTTGACAGCCAAATTTCCAGTTTGGATCAGCTGATGGATACTGACAGGCCGTTTATTCAATTTAAAAGCGATTCGAGCTATTATGAGGAAATCCAGGAATGGTGGCACAGACAGTTTCCTGCGCCTCCCAAAAATACAATTTATGTCGATCAAATCGAAACATGCAAGCAATTGACCTTTAACGGAATAGGCTACAGCATACTTCCAGCCATCGCTCTTAAAGAGGCGAATCAAAACCTCTTTCAAGTGCCTTTGCTCGATGAAAAAAATCAACCGATTTTCCGAAGCACGTGGCTGATTGGCTATGAGGCGGCGTTTCAATTAAAGCAAGTGCAGGCATTTTTTGAAATTATTGAAGAGTATGTAGCTGGAGAAAAGCGGGCGATAAGAGAAGGAAATATTCACCCGCAGTGAATGGCTAAAAGGCAGGCAGAAAGATAGACTAACCGTTATTTTTGCTTGTCTTCTATGCTTTTGTTTGGTAAAGTAATGCTTAGTGTTATATATACATATTGGAGGTAACTAACAATGAAAATGATGGATGCAAATGAAATTATTTCATTTATTGCAAATAGTACAAAATCTACACCTGTAAAGGTTTATGTTAAAGGAAACTTATCTGAAGTTAACTTTGGCGAAAAAATTCAATCTTTCATCAGCGGAGATGCAGGGGTTGTATTCGGTGAGTGGTCTGATATCAATGAAGTGATTGAAGCTAACAAAGACAGCATCACTGATTTTGTAATCGAAAACGACCGCCGCAACTCAGCGATTCCTCTATTGGACATGAAAAATATTAAAGCTCGTATTGAGCCAGGCGCAATTATTCGCGACCAAGTAGAAATCGGTGATAATGCTGTTATCATGATGGGTGCTGTAATCAATATCGGCGCAAGCATCGGTGAAGGTACAATGATCGATATGGGTGCGATTCTTGGTGGACGAGCTACTGTCGGAAAAAACAGCCACGTAGGTGCAGGCGCAGTTCTTGCTGGTGTTATTGAGCCGCCATCTGCTAAGCCGGTTATCGTTGAAGACGATGTTCTTATCGGTGCAAACGCAGTTGTAGTTGAAGGTGTTACAGTTGGAAAAGGTGCTGTCGTTGCAGCAGGAGCAATCGTTCTTGAAGACGTTCCGGCAAATACATTGGTTGCAGGAGCTCCAGCACGCATCATCAAAGAAATCGATGAGAAGACAAAATCTAAAACAGAAATTATGCAAGAGCTTCGTAAACTATAATGTTAAAAAAAGCGTGGAAACTTCATTCCGCGCTTTTCCTTTTAGCCTGCAATTTATAAGCAGGAGCTATAATTTACATTAAGCTGGAGGAGAGAAATGGTGGCAAATACAGACTATGTACAAATCAGAAGAGAGCTGCACCAAATCCCTGAACTTGGGTTTCAAGAATTCAAAACACAAACATATCTGTTAAATTATATTCATGCATTACCTAGCGAGCGGATTGAAATAAAGACTTGGAAAACCGGGATATTTGTAAAGGTGAAAGGCAGAAAGTCTGCAAGACTTATCGGTTATCGTGCGGACATTGACGGTTTGCCGATTACCGAAGAGACAGGCCTTCCCTTCAGCTCTAGTCATGAGCAGGCAATGCATGCATGCGGACATGATTTTCATATGACAATTGCCCTCGGTGTATTAACAAATATAGTGGAAATTCCAATTGATGATGATATGCTGTTTATTTTCCAACCGGCAGAGGAAGGGCCCGGCGGTGCTGAACCAATGCTGAAAAGTGACATCATGCAGGAATGGATGCCTGATATGATCATGGCCCTGCATGTGGCACCAGAGTATCCTGTCGGCACCATTGCAGTGAAACCTGGTCTCTTGTTTGCCAATACTTCAGAGCTTTTCATCGATCTGAAAGGTAAAGGCGGGCATGCTGCCTATCCGCATCAGACGAATGATATGGTTGTAGCGGCTTGTTCCTTAGTAACACAGCTGCAATCAATTGTAGCAAGAAATATCGATCCTCTAGACAGTGCTGTCGTCACAATCGGTAAGATTACTGGAGGCACAGTTCAGAATGTTATCGCAGAGTCAGCGCGATTAGAAGGGACGATGCGGACGCTTTCTGCTGAATCCATGACCAAGGTTAAGGATAGAGTTAAAGCGCTCGTTAAAGGAATTGAAGCAGGGTATGAATGTGAATGTACAATCGATTTTGGAAGCGGATATTATCAAGTTTATAATGAAGAAGCAGTCACGAAAGAATTTATGGACTTTATTAGACAAAACACAACGATTGAGCTGATTGAATGCAAAGAAGCAATGACAGGTGAAGACTTCGGTTATATGCTGAAGGAAATCCCTGGGTTTATGTTTTGGCTTGGTGTCCATTCTCCATATGGTCTTCATCACAGCAAACTGAACCCAGACGAAGATGCATTGCAAACTGCTATTACTATGATTACTTCCTACTTACAGTTTAAAGGCAATAACAACTGAGCAAAAAAAATCCTCAAAGACTAAAGTGTGCATTTCAGTCTTTGAGGATTTTTAGTTTATTTACTTATTGCCGTTTTCTAAAGCTAAACTTGCCGGTGATGGCAATTTAACTCCTTTTTCCTCCAATGTTTCCTGAACTCTTTGCCGCAGTATTCTTTCGACACCCCATTGCTCATTATTAAGTGTTTTGGCAATAATGCGGATAGTCAAGCTTGTCCCAGCAAACGATTGAATACCAATAACATTCGGACCATCTGTGATTACATCACTTTCCTTACGGATAGTATCACAAACATCCTGGAGTATTTCCAAACAAGCCGGGATGTCATTGTCATTAGAAATAATAACGTCAACAAGTGCCTGCATATCTCCCCTAGAGTGGTTACTTAAAATTTTAATTTCCCTGTTAGGTATGAAATGAAGGGTGCCATCTGGAGAACGGAGCTGTGTTGTTCTTAGTCCGACTTGTTCCACAGTGCCTGAGAAGGTGCTTGTAGTAATAGAATCACCGACATCGAGCTGTTTTTCTAATAAAAGAAAAAAACCTGTGACAATATCACTGACAAGTCCTTGGGCACCAAAGCCGACGGCAAGACCAACAATACCAGCACCAGCAAGGATAGCAGTAGCATCAATCCCGAATGTTTGAAGAACAGTGACTGCCAAAATAAAAATAAGGATATAGGACAAAATATTCTTGGTTAAACTTTCTAATGTTGAAGCTCTCCCTGTTGAGATGGAATGCTTCTTCATATAAGAATCAAAAAGCTTGGATATAAATAATAAGCAGATTTTTTTGATGATAAAATAGAGACAGAATATCAGCAGCAGCTTAAGTAAAATTAATCCTGTGCTGACAAGGAGATTTGCCCAATTAAAGTTTATAAAATAATCTTGCATATCTGTAATTGTATTCATACTGCACTTCCTTTATATGTATTGCTGCCATTAAAAACTTTTTTAATGTATTCCCTAAAAAATAAATTGTAAACTTTTTGGCTGACTAATTATTCCTAAGTATTTTAACCGATTTTTGTAAAAATATTATTAATAATTATTATTAATTTATATTTAATATTATGTGTATTTGACTGGTGAAAATATAGTGTTTATAATTAGAATAATAAGATTATTCTGTTCGTCTCGTTACTAAGTATTCTCAATTAAATCAGTTTTTTTGGAGGTAATTAATAATGCCGGAACGTATGGTAGGCAAGCAAGCACCAAAATTTGAAATGGAAGCAGTATTAGCAAATAGAGAATTTGGAAAAGTTAGTCTCGAAGAAAATATGAAAAATGACAAATGGACAGTACTGTTTTTTTATCCAATGGACTTTACCTTTGTATGTCCCACTGAAATCACTGCACTTTCTGCCCGTTATGACGAGTTTGAAGATCTTGATGCAGAAGTAATTGGTGTTTCTACAGATACAATACATACTCATTTAGCGTGGATTAAAACAGATCGTAAAGAAAATGGGCTAGGGGACGTAAACTTCCCGCTGGCAGCAGATACGAATCATGTAGTATCAAGAGAATACGGCGTTCTGATTGAAGAGGAAGGGATTGCTCTGCGCGGTTTATTCATCATCAGCCCTGAAGGGGAATTGATGTATTCAGTTGTGAATCATAATAATATCGGCCGAGATGTAACTGAAACATTGCGCGTACTCCAAGCACTGCAAACAGGCGGACTTTGCCCGGCTAATTGGAAGCCTGGCCAAGCTACTCTATGATCTGGTTAAAGAATAAGAGAATATATACTTAATGGAGAACCAATTGGGGGAGAAATCAAAATGAAACTACGAGAGCAGATGCCTGAATTAACAGGTGCCACAGCATGGCTGAACAAAGAACAATCAAAAGCCGATTTGATTGGTGACAAACCAACTTTGATTCATTTTTGGTCTGTAAGCTGCTACTTATGTAAAGAAATAATGTCCCAATTCAATGCGTTTAGGGACGAATACAGTGAAAAGCTTCATTTTATCGCCGTGCACATACCAAGGGTAGAGCAGGATTTAAATATGGATACAATCAAAGCAACAGCTGAAGAATATGGCATAACACAGCCAATTTTTATAGATAATGAGCATAAACTTGCTGATGCCTTCGAAAATGAGTATGTCCCTTCCTATTATGTATTTGATCTGACCGGTGAATTGAGACATTTCCAGGCTGGCGGAAGCGGTATGAAAATGCTGGAGAAACGTGTGAATAGAGTGCTTGATGAGCCGATTAAGAAGGGTGATTAAGCAAATTTAAAAAGCATAGATTTTAATCTATGCTTTTTATTATGCAGTAAAAAAACTTTGAATCATTTTGTTTTCAAAAAATTGCTAAAAATCTTATAAAAGCAGTAGATTAATATTTCGAAAACCGTTATATTAATAGTGCAACTTTTTTTGCTCTTAAAAAATGGAGTCTGTTAGGGAAGAAGAGGGGGAGCGGTATTTGGAGACATTTCAGAAGTTAAAGTCGTATTATTTGCCGTTTAAAAAGTATTTTATGGTTTCGATTTGTTTTTTAATTGTGGTGACTGGCATTACCGTTGTGTATCCGATTATTTTGCAGATCACCATCGATGAAGTCGTATTGCAAGGCAAGTATGATTGGATACCGTATTTGTCAATCGGATTTATCGGGGTGATGATTATTAAAGGAATTGCAACATATATTTACCAGTACACAGGTGATATGTTCGGTATCAGCTCTGTGTACTTATTGCGGAATGGGTTATACAAAAAGCTGCAGTATTTGCCTTTTTCCTATTATGATAATGCAAAAACTGGTGATCTGATGTCGAGGCTGACAGCAGATGTAGAAGGATTCCGCTTTTTCTTATCAGCAGGCTTCTCTGAGCTGATCCGTTTTATCTTGTTAATCGCAGTAAGCTTTACTGTAATGCTGAATTACTCTGTATCTTTAACGTTTGTAACTTTGGTAACGCTTCCGTTTTTAGCTGTAGTTACATACAAGTTCGATAAAGCAGTTCATCCTGCGTTTAGAGGAATCAGGAAATCCTTCGGTGTCCTCAATACAAAGGTGCAGGAAAACATCAGCGGCATTAATACAGTGAAATCACTTTCCAGAGAGGATTTTGAGGTCGGAAAGTTTAATAGAGCAAACGGTGACTATAAAGATCAATATTTATTCACTTCAAGTATTTGGTCAAAATACTTCCCATTAATGGAGTTTCTGGGAAATGCCAGCATTGTCCTGCTTATTTCTTACGGCGGATATTTAGTTATTGAAAACAAGCTGCAGCCAGGTGAACTTGTGGCATTTTACAGTCTGCTTGGGTATATTATGTGGCCAATTATGAACTTGGGATTTGTTGTTAATCAGTTTTCCCAGGCAAAGGCCTCTGGTGAAAGACTTTTAGAAATTTTGGAAAAGGACTTTATTATCGAAGATAAACAGGATGCTAAATATGCACAAAAGCTGGTTGGGGAAGTGGAATTCCGCAATGTCAGCCTTAAGTATGCAACAAAAGAAGGTTTTGCTCTACAGGACATCAGCTTTTATGCACAACCTGGCAAAACAATCGGCCTGATCGGCGGAACAGGCTCCGGCAAAACAAGCATTACCCAGCTGCTGACAAGATTTTATGAAGCAACAGAAGGCGTTGTTCTTGTTGACGGGCATCATGTGGAAGAGTATGAGATTGAGTCGCTTCGGGGCAATATCGGATTAGTGTCACAAGAATCGTTTTTATTCTCCTCTTCTATTAAGAGCAATATTGCATATGGCAAACCGGAAAGTACAATGGAGGAGATTATCCATGCTGCTAAACGGGCTCAAGCACATGATTTTATTATGGAGCTGCCAGACGGCTATAATACAATGCTTGGGGAGCGCGGTTTAGGACTGTCTGGAGGGCAAAAACAGCGTATCGCTATTGCGAGGGCTATTTGTATTAACCCTAGTATTCTTATTTTAGATGATGCAACAAGCGCAGTTGATATGCAGACGGAATTTACTATTCAGAAGGAACTGAAAGAAGTAATGGACAATAAAACGACCTTTATTATTGCCCATCGGATTTCGTCTATTAAGCATGCTGATGAAATAATCGTGCTTGATGAAGGGCGGATTGTAGAAAGGGGCTGTCATGAGGAGCTAATTACCCAAAATGGGCAGTATCGAAGAATATATGATATTCAATTCCAAGATAAAAAAAAGATAATAAATGCTTAGGGAAGCAAGGGGGTAAGAAACTTTGAGTAAACAGAAAACGGAAAATAAAGATACCCTAATTTTAAACAGGTTTGAATATACGACAGAAGAAGTAATTGAAAAGCCGTTTAACTGGAAGCAAATGTGGCGCTTGCTGAGCTATATGAAACCATATCAAAAAAATCTATTGCCGTTGTCCATTATCACTGTTTTGATAACAACAGCTGTAAGGCTGATAATTCCAATCCTGATTGGTGTTTATGTCCTCGATCAAGCTATCACAAATAAGGATGGCAGCCAGTTGACAACATTTGTACTGCTAATCGGAGCGATGTATGCCGTTTCCTATGCAGCCAATTTCTATCGAATCAAATGGATGAACGAATTAGGTCAAAAGGTAATCTATGATTTGCGAAAAGGCCTATTTACACATGTGCAAAAGCTGTCACACCGGTTTTTTGATGAGCGGTCTGCCGGTTCTATACTTGTTAGAATATTAAATGATATTAATTCCCTACAAGAGCTATTTACAAATGGTGTTATCAACCTATTAATGGATATCATCTTACTGATTGGAATTTTTGTAATCCTGCTAACATTAAGTCCAGAATTGGCTTTAGCTGTATTAGTGGTCATTCCTGTCATGTTCTTTATCTCTACAGCGTTAAGACGGAAAATCAGGAAATCATGGCAAATTGTTCGGCTTAAACAATCTAAGCTGAACTCGCATTTAAACGAGAGCATTCAAGGAATTAGGGTTACCCAAGCTTCTACTCAAGAAAAGCCAAATATGATGTTCTTCGATGGCTTGAACAATGAAAACTTTGAGAGCTGGAAAGATGCTTCTAAGCAGAATGCTATGTTCCGTCCGTTTGTGGAAATTACCAATGCCATTGGTACAGCAGTACTCATCTGGTATGGAGCCTATTTAATCCAGCACGGAATGACAATAGGTGTTTTTGTTTCCTTTGCGTTTTATTTAGGAATGTTCTGGGAGCCAATATCCCGACTAGGCATGGTATATAACCAGCTTTTAATGGGAATGGCTTCCTCGGAGCGGATATTTGAATTTTTGGATGAGAAGCCAAATGTTTCAGAGGCGGACGATCCTGTCACCCTTCCAGAAATGAAGGGGCAAGTTTGCTTTAAAGAGGTGGAGTTTGCTTATACAAGTAATCGCAAAGCTTTAAATGGAATTAATTTGACCATTCAAGCTGGTCAGACAGTTGCTCTTGTTGGCCATACAGGTTCTGGAAAAACCACTATTGCCAATTTAATCAGCCGCTTTTACGATCCGACAAAGGGAGAAATTTTCGTAGATGGTATCGAAATAAAAGACATCTCACTGAAATCGTTACGAAGTCAGATCAGCATTGTGCTGCAAGACACGTTCATCTTCTCAGGAACCATTATGGAAAATATTCGCTTCGGCCGACCTGATGCAACAGATGAGGAAGTGATTTCTGCGGCGAAGGCAATCGGAGCTCATTCATTTATAGAGGCATTGCCTAAAAAGTATGAAACAGAAGTAGAAGAACGAGGGAATATCTTATCTGTCGGCCAAAGGCAGCTTTTATCCTTTTCAAGAGCACTTTTGGCAAATCCACGCATATTAATTTTAGACGAAGCGACAGCAAGCATTGATACAGAAACGGAAGTCAAAATCCAAGAAGCATTAAAGACCCTACTAAAGGGAAGGACTGCCATCATGATAGCACATAGACTTTCTACGATTCGAGATGCGGATAAAATAGTTGTTCTTGACCACGGCAGCATAATGGAAGAAGGCTCACATGAACAATTGATGGAACAAAACGGTATATATTATCATCTCGTAGAAGCGCAATTTAAGATGTTAAATGCAGTATAGATTTTAAAACGAAAATGGTATTCCTTTTAGTGACAGTATGGGTATAGCTGGTAAAATAGTAGCTGTTCCTTTATTATTATAGAATAAGGTACTAAAACTGGAGGAAATACAGTGAAAAAGGAATTTGCAGTAATCGGACTTGGCCGCTTTGGCGGAAGCATATGTAAAGAATTAATGGAGCTTGGTATGGAAGTGATGGTCATTGACAAAAATGAGGAACGTGTCAATGAGTATGCTAATATTGTGTCACATGCAGTTGTCGGCAACTCTGTAGATGAAAATGTACTGAAAAGCCTAGGCATTCGAAATTTCGAGCATGTGATTGTGGCGATTGGCGACGATATCCAGGCGAGCATTTTGACGACGCTTATCTTAAAGGAGATGGGTGTCAATAACATTACCGTAAAAGCCCAAAATGATTATCATGAAAAAGTGCTAAAGAAAATTGGCGCAGATTCAATTATTCATCCAGAGCGGGATATGGGGAAAAGAATTGCCCATAATATCGTTTCTAATAATGTCCTCGATTATCTCGAGCTGTCTGACGAACATAGTATTGTCGAAATCAAATCAAGCAGCCGTTTGGCGGGACATACAATGGTTGATCTTGATATCCGTGCCCGCTACGGTATTACAATTGTAGCTATCAAGCGAGAAAATGATATCATTGTTTCTCCGCAAGCGAATGAACCGATAAAAGAGGATGATGTTCTCATCGTAATTGGGGCCGATTCTGATATTAACCGGTTTGAGAAAAAAGTAATGTCCTAAATAAAGAAAAGAGGTCAGCGATTAAGCTGGCCTCTTTTTATTAAACTTCCATAATGATAGGAAGTATCATTGGTCTTCTTTTTGTTTTTTCGTATAAGAATGGAGATAGGGTATCAATAATCTCGTTTTTAATTTCAGACCATTGCGTTGTTTTACGCTCCATTACTTTGTTTAAATGCTTGTTAATCAATGATTGCGCATCGTTGATTAAGTCGCCAGATTCTCGCATGTATACAAAACCTCTGGAAATAAGGTCAGGTCCAGCGGAAATCTTGAAGTCCTTCATATTAATGCTCACTACGACAACAACAAGGCCTTCCTCTGAAAGAATGCGGCGGTCGCGCAAGACGATATTGCCGATATCCCCGATGCCGCTTCCATCAATGTAAACAGAACCGGACGGAATTTTCCCTGCTACCTGTGCTGTATCGCTTGAAAGAGCAAGCACTTCACCATTATCCATGATAAAGCAGTTTTCTTCTTCCACACCGCAGTCAATTGCTGTTTGTGTGTGGATTTTTTGCATTCTGAATTCTCCGTGAATAGGCATGAAGAATTTAGGTTTAATTAATCGCAGCATAAGCTTTTGCTCTTGCTGTCCACCGTGACCTGATGTATGAATATTGTTTAAAGGTCCGTGGATAACTTCGGCACCAGCGCGGTAAAGCTGATTAATTGTTTTATTGACACTTAATGTATTCCCAGGAATCGGGGAAGATGAAAAGACAACTGTATCTCCAGGTATGATCTGGATTTGGCGATGTGTGCCGTTGGCAATTCTAGACATCGCTGCCATCGGTTCTCCCTGGCTTCCTGTACATAGAATCGTTACTTGATTTGCAGGTAAACGATTGATATGGTGCGGTTCAATAAACGTTTCTTTCGGAGCTTTAATAAACCCAAGCTCAAGACCAATATTGATTGCAGCTTCCATGCTACGTCCAAACACGGCAACTTTACGGCCAAATTCTACTGCTGCATCTGTAACTTGCTGCAGTCTGTAGATATTTGAAGCGAAAGTCGCGAAAATCAAACGTCCGTCTGCTCTGCGGAAAATATCTTGAATGCTTTCGCCGACTTTTCTTTCAGACATAGTGAAATTCGGCACTTCACTGTTTGTGCTGTCAGATAGTAGGCAAAGCACGCCTTCTTTTCCAATTTCAGCCATTTTTGTTAAGTTCGCAGGTTCGCCGACAGGAGTAAAGTCAAATTTAAAGTCTCCTGTATGAACGATTTGCCCTGGCGGTGTCTTAACGACAATCCCGTAAGAATCAGGGATGCTGTGTGTTGTCTTAAAGAAGGAAACAGATGTTTTTCTAAACTTAATCACATCATCTTCTTTAATTTCATGCATAGTTGTTTGTCTTAATAATCCATGCTCTTCAAGCTTATTGCGAACAAGAGCAAGAGCAAGCTTTCCGCCATAAAGAGGAATATTTACTTGTCTAAGCAAGTAAGGAATACCGCCAATATGGTCCTCGTGACCATGTGTAATGAATAATCCTTTAATTTTATCTGCGTTTTTCACAAGGAAACTATAATCAGGAATTACATAATCGATACCGAGGAGCTCGTCCTCAGGAAACTTAATTCCAGCATCAATAAGTATAATTTCATCTTGGAATTGCACACCGTATGTGTTTTTACCGATTTCCCCTAGTCCACCTAGAGCAAATACAGCTGTTTGATCGTTTTTAACAAATTTCATTATTCAATCTCCAATACTGTAAAATCTTCATTTTGTTTTTCATAGTCTAGGTAAGCTCCATCTACTGGGCGTACAAATTCAATATTGTAAGGTTTTTCAGCTAGTTTAGTACGGACATCTCTTTCTGATATACCTTCAACGTAAATTGTTTTTGTTTTTTCTCTTACTGGTACCTCTGTTTTTAATTCTTGGAAGTAAACTTTATAAACCATTTGAATCGCTCCTTAAAAAAATATTATCTAATTTTTATTATATAAAAGATTAACATGTTTTTCATGTTTTTCTATATAGAAATCGCTTTAATGTAAAGATATGTAAATTTGTAGGTTTCAATCTTTCCTGAAATCCTGCTTATTTTAGAACAATGATAATCGTATCATAGCATTATTTTCCCATAAATAATATAGATGAAACAGATGTTCACAAGCAAGTCCATGAAAAAAATAAAAGGCCCAACCCTCTGATAAGTGTACATGCATATAAAGGGCCATTCGACAGCCGTGCTTTATATACGTGTTGGCAAAATGAGGTCAGACCCTAATGGAACAATCGGTTAGTTTTTAAGCAATTGTTTTTTTACGCAACAAATCTTTCCACTGTCTACGAAGCTTTTGACGAAGCTTTTTTAACATAGTGGATCATCTCCTTACTTCCTATTTTAAACCATTCTTGTACAAAGTAAAGCCTTGCTTCTTAGTATATGGTGTATTTTGTCCTGAAAAGAGAAAATTATGTCTATAGTGGAGAATATTATAGGAGGAAAATTAGTAATGACTCTATATTGTTAGTATATGTAACACTAGTTAAATCTTTTATGTCAGGAGAGGTTTTTTTGAAAATGGGCGACAGAAGGCACTGCCTAATAGCAGCGCCTTAACCCATTATCTATCAATTGGAATCGCGTTTTCAACCGGTGTATACGGAGCTTCTAAATTGATATGGTCATAGAACATTACACCGTTCAAATGGTCAATTTCGTGCTGGAAGACGATAGCAATAAGTCCCTTAAGACGCAGCTTTATCTCCTTATTATCAAGGTCGACTCCCTTAACAGTGACTCTAGCATAACGCGGCACGAAACCAGGGATGGTCTCATCCACAGACAAACAGCCTTCGCCGCCAGTTAAATAAGACTTTTCAACAGAATGACTGATTATTTTAGGATTAAACAAGCAATAGCTGTAAAGTTTGCCATCCTCATCTTTAGCATGAACGGCAATCATGCGTTTTGGAACATTAATCTGTGGTGCTGCAAGGCCCACACCGCCCCTTAAGCCATACTTTTCAGCTTTTTCAGGGTCTTGGCTATTTATTAAATACTCCATCATGCTTTGTAAAATCTGTTTGTCTTCCTCGCTGGCAGGCAGAGAAACTTCTTCTGCTACATTTCTTAATGTCGGATGACCGTCACGAATGATATCCTTCATCGTTATCATACTGATCACGTCCTTTTGCATACATAAAATGATAAATACGAATATAAGTCTAACAGACAAATGCTAAAAAGTTAATCTTTTGGAATTCATCCAAAATTATATGAAAAATAAAATACTAGAATAAGTAATATAAAAGAAGAGAACGGAATAGCTTTTAATAGAAGATTACTATTTGGGTTTTCGTAAAGGTATTTGCCCTTATGTTTCACAAATGGCAGAATAGAGTGGTTATATCATAAAACCATACAGCATTATATTTATACTTAATAGCAAATGAAACGAGAGTGGGGAGGATATAATTGAAAAAAGCGAAAAGACTGGCAGCAGCAGCACTTATGATTGTCATTATTACCAGCTTGTCCGCTTGCAAGGGCTTCGAATCTTCTGGTGAAAAAATGCATGGCAAGCTGGAAAAGGTAGTAGAGCTAGAGAAAGAGTTTGAGGATCAGCAAGATCCGCTAGTAAAACTAGAAAAGAGTGAACAAGAGATTTACGCCAACATCATCTCGTTAGGGCTCGAAAAAATGGATGAAATAAAAAGTCTCTCAGATGAGGCACTTGCCTCAGTAGCCAAACGGGAAGAATATATGAATAAAGAGGAAGAAAGCATCCAGAAATCAAAGGAAGCTTTTAAGAAGGTTAAACCAATTATTGAAGATATGGATGAAGATGAAAAAGACCTTAAAGCAAAAGCAGAGGAGTTATACAATGTCATGATAGACAGGTATGAAGTGCATGACCAATTGTATGCAAATTACACTACCGGCTTAAAGTATGATAAAGAGCTGTATGAAATGTTTAAAGACAAAGATGTAAAAATAGATGCGCTTGAAGAGCAGATTAATAAAATTAATGAAGTATATCAAAAAGTGCTTGCCAATAATGAAGAGTTTAATAAATTGACGAAGCAATACAATGAACAGAAGCTCGATTTTTATAAAAAAGCGGGAGTCGAAATTAAAGTAGAAGAAACACAAAATAAATAGACTAAAGTAAGCGTCTTAAGAGATTGGATGCCAGATAGGTATTGGATGTATATTCATTTACTTATCTGGGCATTCATTACACTAGGGCGCTTTTTGTTTTACATAGGCGTTTTTTAGGATGTTTTCGACAAAATGGCGAGCTGGAAAAAAATGTTGATATTATAATACAGATTCGGATAGTGTTATTTTTATAGTACAGATATATAACAGCTGATAATACAGTTTAAATAAATTTTTTTTAGCAAAATAAAAAAATACACAAAAAACATAGTACTTTAAGATTGACGGATAATATTTATGTATATTAAACTTATACATGTATTAAAAAGTTGTATTAATATATTTTATTGTACTTATTGATACAGAACATACGGATACCGAATTATTTATAAAGACGTTTTTTCTAGCGGATTTTGTGGAAAACTGCATAAGTATGGTTTTTTTTAAGTTGAAAAACAATGTGGAGGATAAACTAGAAAGCGCTGTCTAACTAGGTTACCACATTTTCATTACCATGAAACAACGAAAAGAAAATGCGTTAGATTTTTTTTGATGCGTCTTTTTAAAAAGAAAGGAAAGGGTGGCTTAAATGGCTTCTAAAACGAAGAAGGCTCAATTAGATGTGCAAGCACAGCTTGAACAAGTAGAAAACCAATTTCAAACACTTCAGATTCTAAATGAAGAGGGCGAAGTGGTAAATGAATCTGCAATGCCTGATTTAAGTGATGAGCAATTACAAGAATTGATGACTCGCATGGTGTACACTCGTATTCTTGACCAACGCTCAATTTCTTTAAACAGACAAGGTCGTCTAGGTTTCTATGCACCGACTGCAGGTCAAGAAGCTTCTCAATTAGCTTCTCAATTTGCATTGGAGAAAGAAGATTTTATTCTTCCAGGATATCGTGATGTTCCTCAGTTAATCTGGCACGGACTTCCTTTATACCAAGCATTCTTATTCTCTCGTGGACATTTCAAAGGTAACCAAATGCCTGAAGGTGTTAACGTAATTTCACCGCAAATCATCATCGGTGCACAATACATCCAAACTGCTGGTGTAGCACTAGGTATGAAAAAACGCGGAGCGAAATCAGTAGCTATCACATACACAGGTGACGGCGGTGCTTCACAAGGTGACTTCTATGAAGGTATTAACTTTGCTGGTGCCTTCAAAGCTCCTGCTATCTTTATCGTACAAAACAACCGTTTCGCAATCTCTACTCCAGTTGAAAAACAATCTGCTGCAAAAACGATTGCACAAAAAGCAGTTGCTGCTGGTATCCCAGGTATCCAAGTAGACGGAATGGATCCATTGGCTGTTTATGCAGCTGTTAAAGATGCTCGTGAAAGAGCTGTTAATGGTGAAGGTCCAACATTGATCGAAACACTTACTTATAGATATGGTCCACATACAATGGCTGGAGATGACCCAACTCGCTACCGTACATCAGATCTTGATAGCGAATGGGAAAAGAAAGATCCATTGGTTCGCTTCCGTAAATTCCTAGAAAACAAAGGAATCTGGAACGAAGAAAAAGAAAACGAAGTAATCGCTCGTGCTAAAGACGAAATTAAAGAAGCAATCAAACTTGCTGATGCTGAACCACAGCAAAAAGTAACTGACTTGATCAACAACATGTTTGAAGAGCTTCCAAATAACTTGAAAGAACAATATGAAATCTATGCAGCAAAGGAGTCGAAATAAGCCATGGCGCAAATGACAATGATTCAAGCAATCACTGATGCGTTACGCACAGAATTACGTAATGACCCGAACGTTTTAGTATTCGGTGAAGACGTAGGTGTTAACGGCGGTGTATTCCGTGCAACGGAAGGACTTCAAAAAGAATTCGGCGAAGATCGTGTATTCGATACTCCGCTAGCTGAATCCGGTATTGGTGGTTTGGCTGTAGGTCTTGGTCTTCAAGGCTTCCGTCCAGTTCCTGAAATCCAATTCTTCGGTTTCGTATATGAAGTAATGGACAGCATCAACGGTCAAATGGCTCGTATGCGTTACCGTTCAGGCGGACGTTACAATTCACCTGTTACTATCCGTTCTCCATTTGGCGGTGGTGTTCATACTCCTGAGCTTCACTCAGACAGCTTAGAAGCACTTGTAACAACTCAACCTGGTTTGAAAGTTGTTGTTCCATCAACACCTTACGATGCAAAAGGTCTATTGATTGCTGCGATCAGAGACAATGATCCAGTTGTTTTCCTTGAGCATTTGAAATTATACCGTTCATTCCGTGAAGAGGTACCTGAAGAAGCGTACACAATCGAAATCGGTAAAGCAGACGTTAAACGTGAAGGTAAAGACCTATCATTGATCGCTTACGGTGCAATGGTTCACGAATCACTTAAAGCTGCTGAAGAACTAGAAAAAGAAGGATACTCTGTAGAAGTTGTTGACTTGCGTACAATCAGCCCATTGGATGTTGATACAATCGTTGCTTCTGTTGAAAAAACAGGAAGAGCTGTTGTAGTTCAAGAGGCGCAAAGACAAGCAGGTATCGCTGCACATGTTATCGCAGAAATCAACGAGCGCGCTATCCTTAGCCTAGAAGCTCCAGTATTGCGTGTAGCTGCTCCTGATACTGTTTATGCATTTACACAAGCTGAGAACATTTGGCTTCCAAATTACAAAGATATCATTGAAACAGCTAAAAAAGTCCTTACTTTCTAATAAAGTAGTTATTAGTCAGGGATAATAAGAAGCAACGTAAATAATGGAAATGTAGGAGGTTGAATTACTTTGTCTTTTCAATTCAGATTACCGGATATCGGTGAAGGTATCCATGAAGGTGAAATCGTAAAATGGTTTGTTAAACCAGGCGATAAAGTTCAAGAAGACGACGTTTTGTGTGAAGTACAAAACGATAAAGCAGTAGTAGAAATTCCGTCTCCAGTTGACGGTACAGTAGAAGAAGTACTTGTAGAAGAAGGTACAGTTGCAGTTGTAGGTGATATCCTAATCACTTTCGATGCTCCTGGTTATGAAGACATTCAATTTAAGGGCGACCATGGACATGACGCTCCTAAAGAAGAAGCTAAAACAGAAGCTCAAGTACAAGGCACAGCAGAAGCTGGCGATACTGTAGCTAAAGAACCAGTCCAAACTCCTGCTGCTGCAGAAGAAGTGGATCCAAACAGACGCATTATCGCTATGCCATCTGTACGTAAATATGCTCGTGATAAAGGTGTGGAAATCCGCACAGTATCTGGTACTGGCAAAAACGGCCGTATTTCAAAAGAAGATATCGATGCATTCTTGAACGGTGGAGCTGCTGCACCTGCTGCAACAGAAGCTGCTGAAGCTACTCCAGCTGCAGAACAAGAAGCACCAAAACCACTTGCGATTCCAGAAGGCGACTTCCCAGAAACTCGCGAAAAAATGAGCGGTATCAGAAAAGCAATCGCTAAAGCGATGGTAAACTCTAAACATACAGCTCCACACGTAACACTTATGGATGAAGTAGAGGTTTCAAACCTTGTTGCTCACCGTAAGAAATACAAAGAAGTTGCTGCTGCTAAGGGCATTAAATTAACGTTCTTGCCATATGTTGTTAAAGCATTGACAAGTGCATTAAAAGAATTCCCAGCACTTAACACTTCTTTAGATGATGCTACAAGCGAAATCGTTCACAAGCACTACTACAACATCGGTATCGCTGCTGATACTGAAAAAGGACTTCTAGTTCCTGTTGTAAAAAATGCTGATCGTAAAGGAATTTTCAATATTTCTAACGAAATCAACGAACTTGCTGGTAAAGCTAGAGACGGTAAACTTGCTCCAGCTGAAATGAAAGGTGCTTCTTGCACAATTTCAAACATTGGATCTGCTGGCGGACAATGGTTCACTCCAGTTATTAACCACCCAGAAGTGGCTATCCTTGGAATCGGACGTATTGCAGAAAAAGCGATCGTTAAAGACGGAGAGATTGTTGCTGCACCAGTATTAGCTCTATCTCTAAGCTTCGATCACCGCATGATCGACGGAGCTACTGCTCAAAATGCAATGAATCACATCAAGCGTTTGCTAAACGATCCAGAACTATTGTTAATGGAGGCGTAAAAACATGGTAGTTGGAGATTTTCCTATTGAAACAGATACTATAGTCATTGGTGCTGGCCCTGGTGGGTATGTAGCTGCAATCCGTGCGGCGCAACTAGGACAAAAAGTAACAATCGTTGAGAAAAATGTATTGGGCGGAGTTTGCTTAAACGTAGGCTGTATCCCATCAAAAGCATTAATCACAGCAGGTCATCGTTTTGAGACTGCTAAGCATTCTGACGATATTGGGATTACTGCTGAAAATGTAAAAGTAGATTTCTCAAAAGTTCAAGAATGGAAAGCAAGTGTTGTTAACAAGCTTACTGGCGGTGTAGAAGGCCTTCTTAAAGGAAACAAAGTAGATATCGCTTATGGCGAAGCATACTTTGTTGATGCTAACACACTAAAAGTAATGGATGATAAGTCATCTCAAACTTACACTTTCAAAAATGCAATTATTGCAACTGGATCTCGTCCAATTGAAATTCCTGCATTCAAATACTCTAAACGTGTTCTAGATTCTACTGGTGCACTTTCTCTTAAAGAAATTCCAGAGAAAATCGTTGTTATCGGTGGAGGTTATGTAGGTACTGAGCTTGGTGGAGCATACGCTAGCTTCGGAACTAAAGTAACTATTCTAGAAGGTGCTGACGATATCCTTAACGGTTTCGAAAAGCAAATGTCTTCATTGGTAGTTCGCAACTTGAAGAAAAAAGGTGCGGAAATCATTACTAAAGCAATGGCTAAAGGTGTCGAAGAAACAGATACTGGCGTTACTGTAACATATGAAGCAAAAGGTCAAGAGCAAAAGATCGAAGCTGACTATGTATTCGTAATGGTTGGAAGAAAACCAAACACAGACGAACTAGGTCTTGAACAAGTAGGAATTGAACTTGCTGAACGCGGACTTATCAAAACTGATAAGCAATGCAGAACTACTGTAAGCAATATCTTTGCAATCGGTGATATCATTGAAGGACCACCACTTGCACATAAAGCTTCTTATGAAGGTAAAATTGCTGCAGAAGTTATCGGTGGTCACAATTCTGAAATCGATTATCTTGGAATTCCTGCTGTTGTGTTTGCTGAGCCAGAATTGGCTACAGTTGGACACACAGAAGCTTCTGCTAAAGAAGCTGGAATCGAAGTTACAGCTGCTAAATTCCCATTCGCTGCTAACGGCCGTGCACTTGCACTTAACCAAAGCGAAGGTTTCATGAAGCTTGTTACTCGTAAAGAGGATGGCCTAGTAATCGGTGCTCAAATCGCTGGTGCAAACGCATCTGATATGATCGCTGAACTTGGTCTAGCAATCGAAGCAGGTATGACTGCTGAAGACTTGGCAATGACTATCCATGCTCACCCAACATTGGGAGAGATCACTATGGAAGCTGCTGAAGTTGCAATTGGTAGCCCAATTCATATCATTAAGTAATAATAAAAAAACCTCTCTTTATAGAGAGGTTTTTTTTGTATTATTTAACAGTTTTCTATGCTTGGGTGCTGAGAATGGTTTGCAAGTTTGAGGGGACTATATAATGGAAGGAAAAATCGTTATTATACGGCATGAATTGTGAGGACATGCATAAATATAGTGTATCATACTTACATTTCATAATGGACGAACTTAAGCGGAATGGAGAGTGGGGTGTTTTCCTTGAAGGTTTATACGACAATTCTACTGCAACTTATGTTATGGAGCGGTTACTCTATCATTGAATGGCTGTCAGAACATGACCTTTTCATTTATAAAGTGGTGATGTTTGGCGTGTTTTTATACTTGGCTGTTATACTAGGGAATTACGTAAATAGGTCGCAAAGGAAAACCATGCTGGCTACTGCCATAAGTCTTTCTATTTATGGCTCCTTTCAGATGATTATGAGTATCATAGCAGTCGTTTAAGAGTGAATAAGGGTTCCTATCAATGTTTAGCATAACTTCTTGCCTTCCAGTCATTGTGGGCGTCTCACACAACATTATATACAAATAAAAAAAGCCTTCTATAATAGAAGTCTTTTTTCATATAGTAGATCTTTAAAAATTAAAGTTCATCTTTTTTATCTTTTTTTCTGCCATTTTTATTAATTGCTTTTGTGCTGAAGCTTGCAACTACTGTGTATACACTGAAAATTAATAAGAAATAACAGATGAATGTAAACACAAGTGGAAATGGTTGAAGCTTTGTTTCCGTTTCTAAAGGTGATTGGAAAGTGAATTCAGCAGGGTAGGCATTTTCCTCTTCGGGTAATTGCACCTTTTGTTCAGCAAAGGGGATAGGTCCGCCAAAAACCAATGTTTCTTTCTGTTCTAACGGTTTTTTCTCTAAGTAGTTATGAAAGATGAACGGGGAACTTAAGCTGACGATAAGACTGATAATTGCAACTATAATAACTCTCTTCAATGAATAATTCTCCTATCTTTATCTATCTTTTCCCGCAAATAAATATATACGGATGCAGGTAGTTGCATCCGTATATGATTATGCAAATTTAAATTTAGCGGATAGCTTTATGTTCTTTAATAACGCGCAGTTTTTTGAAATCATAATCCTCAGGACCTTGCACAGGTAGTCCTGCTTCCATATTCCTGCGAATGTATTCCAGATTGTCCTCTGTAATAATTTCTCCAGGAATGAAAATAGGAATTCCCGGTGGATAGACCATGATGAATTCAGCAATAACTCTTCCAACAGAGTCATTAAAATCAACAAGCTCTGTTTCCGAATAGAACGCATCACGAGGAGTGACGGCAAGCAACGGTATATTAGGAAGCATTACTTTTGCTTCTACCTTGCCTGCTTTACTATGACATTCTTTGGACAGTTCATTTAATGCATGAAGGAGCATGTCTGCTTCTTTTTTTGTATCTCCTGGTGTAATAATACAAAGGATATTATATAAATCAGACATCTCTACTTCAATATTATAATGCTTACGCAGCCATTCTTCCACATCATGGCCTGTTAAGCCTAAATCCTTCACAGAAATAACTAGTTTAGTCGGATCAAAGTCGAAGGCCATAGATGAACCAACGATATCTTCACCTAAGCAATAAAGATGTTCGATTTCATTCACTCGTCTGCGAATGTTTTGGGCAAGCTCAATCGTATTATCAAGAAGTTTTTTTCCTTCTGTTGCTAAACGTTTTCTTGCTACATCTAATGATGCGAGCAATAAGTATGATGTGCTCGTTGTAGTCAGCATGCTCATAATCGCTTGGACGCGTTTATAATTAACAAGATTGCCCCTCATATTCAAAATGGAGCTTTGCGTCATCGAACCACCTAGCTTATGAACGCTGGTTGCTGCAATATCTGCGCCTGCCTGCATTGCTGACATTGGCAGCTCGTCATGGAAGTGTATATGCACACCATGAGCCTCATCGACGAGGACTGGTATATTATAAGAATGGGCTAAATCCACAATTTTTTTTAAGTCTGCAGCTATGCCAAAGTAAGTAGGATTTATTACTAATAAACCTTTTGCATCTGGATGTAAATCTAGGGCATGCTGAACAGCTTCCACTGTTATACCATGCGAAATGCCAAGCTCTTTATCCACTTCTGGGTGGATGAATATTGGAATAGCACCAGCAAAAACAATGGCAGACATAATAGATTTATGAACATTTCTTGGTACGATTATCTTATCTCCTGGACCACAAACGCTCATAATCATGGTCATAATGGCGCCGCTGGTTCCTTGTACCGAGAAAAAGGTATAATCAGCACCAAATGCTTCCGCTGCCAATTTTTGCGCTTGTTTAATAATTCCTTTCGGTTGATGAAGATCATCAAGTGGACCAATGTTTATTAAATCGATGGAGAGGGCATTTTCTCCAATAAACTCTCTAAACTCTGGGTCCATTCCATTTCCCTTCTTATGTCCAGGAATATGAAATTGAACAGGATTTTTTTTTGCATGTTCCAATAAACCGTGGTATAACGGTGTTTCGTATTGTGACAATTTATTACCACACCTCTTTAAGTTAGTATTTTGTTTGCCGTTTTCATAACGGATTTTGATCCTCCTAAAAATAGAAGTTTTCCACTGTTTGTAAAAACAAATGGATATTGGGTTTTACCCTTAAAAACTTATTAAATTCATAAAACAAAAGAATTATAGCACTTTTTATTTTTTTTGCATACAATTAGTTTTTACTATAAAGGAAAGAATTATTGTAACGAATTTATAAAATATATATTTGCCTTGTAATAACAGCCTAATTTCCGCAGTGAATTAAAGCTGGAAAGCATGTAGAAGTGTTTTAAATTGCGGCAGAATGCGTATAGTAGGAAGGTGTTTTACAATTTGTTTTTATTCCACTAAAATAAAGAGAACTAAAAATTTTAAAAAACAAAAGAGGTACTTATATGGAATATCAATACCCGATAGATATTGATTGGTCAACAGAGGAAATAGTTGAGGTAGTAAAGTTTTTTGAATGCATCGAAGCAGCATATGAGAAGGGGATTGAAAAGGAAGCACTTATGGAACAGTATAAGTTGTTCAAAAAAATTGTCCCTGGTAAAGCACAAGAAAAAAATGTATGTGATGAATTTGAAGAAGTCAGCGGCTATTCTACGTATCGCACTATAAAGAAGGCGAAGGAAGCGGAAGCTGGAACTAAAATAAAAATGCCTTAATAGAAAAGAGGAAGAAAACATATTGTTTTCTTCCTCTTTTCTTAGATGGATAGTTTATAAAATGGCAGCAACGTTTCATATGTGTTGTCCACTAATTCAGCAAACTTTTCTCCGTCTTGTAAGATTGGATCATTTGCATCGAAATGTCTGCCAACAAGGAATTCTGCTTTTTTGACATCTCTGAATCTTTCCAATGCCTTTTGTAAGTCAATTTCAGCTATTGGGAAAGACTCTTTTTTCATATGATCCATTGATACTACAAAATCTCCAGGGATTTCTGTAGAGAATCGCTCCATATTCTCTAAAAATACATTTGCGATGCTGCTTTTGTTTGGAAGCTCGTAAATATAGGCAAGCCATATAAATACATGATCATCAAATAATCCTAGCTGGAAATGCGGATGCTGCTTATAGCCTCGTTTGTTCCCTGCAATTGCCATCCATGTATCCTTCGGAGGATTTACGGTGCGGCGTGCATGCTTCGCAATATGCAGATGCATTTCGATTCCTAGCTTGCTTGAAAGGCTGTCAGTCAGCTCTTGACCAATCTCCTTAAATTTCGGCTGTATGCGAGTTTGGATTGCTTCCATTCTTTCCTCTAAACCATCTATTGTAAATGTTTCGAAATCGTTTTTGTTAAAACCAGCAAATTTCATAATTTCTAGAAACTCCTTTACTCGTTTATATCTTAGCTTTTTGGGTAAACAGATTGTAAGAAGGAAAGCAAGTTAGTTAGAGAGCGTGTGATCATTTCTCTAAAACTTTTCTTAAATTAACTATCTGCTTACAGTAATTCCTAATTCTGTACCGCTATTCTGTATTTTAGCATACATATTGCTGACAAGAGAAATGATTAGGACTAAAGGTTAGGTAATAGCACATATTTGTACCACTGATAAGGAAAGCGACATATTATATAAGAAATAAAAGAAGCAATCCACTAAAGTCTATGGAAGGGGTGTACTGTCCGTGAAACAATTAATGAATTCATCAAAAAGAAATAGACTAGAAAATGAGAAGAAAGCTGTTTTGCGATTAGAAATGGATTATGAGCTTGCTACATTATTTGATGCAATTAAGGAAAACAATGAAATGCAGAAAAAAGCTAGCAAACAGAAGCTTGAAAAGATTCGACAGGAACTTCTGAGACTTAAGGCATTATAGGTAGCGGTTTAAAAATCATAAATAAAACCCTTCTCCCGGTTTTATTTATGATTTTTTCCGTTGTTGTCATTTTGTTGGAATTTATTTCTTCATGCATGATAAAATAACGATAAGCAAAAATATAAGAATAGCATACGGAATAGGGCAGCCTGAAAAAATTATTTCAGTACGAGAAGGATGAGAATATGACAAATTGGCAAGAGGTCGATACATATGCGAAACTTTGGATTAAAGAAGCGGGGGATAGGATAAAAAAATCCTTCACCAAAGAATTAGTAGTAGAAACAAAATCTAACAAAAATGACTTAGTTACAGAAATAGACAAAGGGACAGAGCAATTCCTAATAAGTAAAATAAAAGAGGTATACCCGGAACATCATATTCTAGGCGAAGAGGGCATGTCATCAGGAGTTAATGACCTGAAAGGGGTTGTCTGGATTATTGACCCGATTGATGGAACGATGAATTTCGTCCATATGCAACGGGACTTTGCCATATCAATCGGAATATACGAAGATGGAGTCGGCCAAATCGGACTTATTTATGATGTAGTCGCTGATGAACTTTATCATGTGAGAAAAGGGAACGGCGTATATATGAACAAAACGAAATTGAAGCCGTTAAAGCCTACTAAAGTGGAAGAAGCTATCATCGGCTTGAATGCAACATGGGTAACGGAGAATAAAAGGATTGATCCTAAATATCTTGCTCCGCTTACGAAGGATGCAAGAGGCACCCGCTCGTTTGGTTCAGCTTGTCTGGAGCTTGCCTATATCGCAGCAGGACGAATGGATGCCTATATAACGTTAAGGCTGTCTCCGTGGGATTATGCTGCAGGCAAGATAATGGTCGAGGAGCTCGGCGGTAAAGTAACCAGTCTCAAAAATGAAGAACTTGATATGCTGACGCAAAATTCATTCTTTGCCTCAAAACCAGATCTTCATGAAGAGATATTGCAAAACTATTTAAATAATGGAAAATGGTGAGACAGCAAATAATTGCTGTCTTTTTTAAATGTAAATAATGTTTCCGTTTACATTTATTTTTTTACTGTTTTTTTTGTTTTAAGAGAAAAACCCTTTAGGTTATTCTCATTTTCTATGGTATAATGACTCAGTTATAATGTGTAAACTAATGATAAACGAGATAGACATTTCAGGTAGGAGTGAAATTTTTGAAGATTAGAGAAGATATTCGTAATATCGCTATTATTGCCCACGTTGACCATGGGAAAACAACGCTAGTTGACCAGCTGTTAAAACAATCTGGTACATTCCGTACGAATGAACATGTAGATGAGCGTGCAATGGATTCAAATGATTTAGAAAGAGAACGCGGTATTACAATCCTTGCAAAAAATACTGCAATTCAATATAAAGATACAAGAATCAACATCTTGGATACTCCAGGACATGCTGACTTCGGTGGAGAAGTAGAACGTATCATGAAAATGGTTGATGGTGTGCTTCTTGTTGTCGATGCATATGAAGGCTGTATGCCACAAACACGTTTCGTTCTTAAAAAGGCGCTTGAGCAAAACTTAACGCCAATCGTCGTAGTTAACAAAATTGACCGTGATTTCGCACGTCCAACAGAAGTTATCGACGAAGTACTTGATTTGTTCATTGAACTTGATGCATCTGAAGAGCAGCTTGAATTCCCAGTTATATATGCTTCTGCAATTAACGGAACTGCAAGCACAAACCCAGAGCAGCAAGATGAAAACATGCAATCATTATATGATGCAGTTGTTGAGCATATTCCAGCTCCAGTTGATAATAGAGATGAGCCGCTTCAATTCCAAGTATCTCTTCTTGACTACAATGACTATGTAGGACGTATCGGAATTGGCCGCGTATTCCGCGGAACAATGAAAGTAGGTCAGCAAGTTGCTTTAATGAAGCTTGATGGAACGGTAAAACAATTCCGTGTAACAAAAATCTTTGGTTTCTTCGGTCTGAAAAGACAAGAGGTAGAAGAAGCTTATGCTGGAGACTTGATTGCAGTTTCTGGAATGGAAGACATCAACGTAGGAGAAACAGTATGTCCTGTTGAGCATCAAGAAGCATTGCCTGTATTGCGCATTGATGAGCCGACATTGCAAATGACATTCCTAGTGAATAACAGCCCATTTGCAGGTAGAGAAGGTAAATACCTGACTTCAAGAAAAATTGAAGAAAGACTTCGTGCACAATTAGAAACAGATGTAAGCTTGCGTGTAGAAAACACAGATTCTCCTGATGCATGGACAGTATCTGGACGCGGTGAATTGCATTTGTCTATCTTGATTGAGAACATGCGCCGTGAAGGTTATGAACTACAAGTTTCTAAGCCAGAAGTTATCGTTCGTACTATCGATGGAGTTCGTTGTGAGCCAATCGAGCGCGTACAAATCGATGTGCCAGAAGAGCATACTGGAAGCGTTATGGAGTCTATCGGTGCCCGCAAAGGTGAAATGCTAGATATGATCAACAATGGTAACGGCCAAGTTCGTTTGATCTTCAACGTACCTGCACGCGGACTAATCGGATATACTACTGAGTTCTTAACACTAACTCGCGGTTACGGAATCATCAACCACACATTTGACAGCTACCAGCCAATGGCTTCAGGTCAAGTAGGCGGAAGACGTCAAGGTGTGCTTGTCAGCATGGAATCTGGTAAAGCATCTACTTACGGTATCATGCAAGTAGAAGACCGCGGTATCATTTTCGTAGAAGCTGGTACAGAAATCTATGAAGGAATGATCGTCGGAGAACACACTCGTGAAAATGACATCACTGTTAATATCACGAAAGTAAAACAAGCGACAAACATCCGCTCAGCAAACAAAGACCAAACAGCTACAATGAAAAAACCAAGAATCATGACTTTGGAAGAATCTTTAGAATACTTGAATGACGATGAGTATTGTGAAGTAACGCCTGAATCTATCCGTCTTCGTAAGAAGATCCTTGATAAATCAGAGCGTGAACGTGTAGCGAAAAAGAAAAAGCTTGCTGATCAATAATAAATAAAAAAGGCTGTTCCTTTAGGGAACAGCTTTTTTTTGTGTTTGATTTTTGAGTTCTGTTGAGATAGGTACTAGCGCTTTTATAGGGGCGTGTGATTGTTTGGGGAGGAGGTCATAGGTAAATAAAGCCAAGGAGGTGAAAACCGCACCTCCTTGGCTTATTCGTCTTATGCTAGTCGCCGATAAGCAGGCGCTCTGCGCTTTTCTTTTACCATTCTTCTTCTTTTATTTTGCTTCTGTAGAGTACGAATTTTCCGGAGTCGATTCGTTTTTGTGTGTTTTCGGTTATTCTTGTTTCGCATTCTTTGCACATATATGTGTGAATGGGTCTGTTTCTAAGTCTTTTTGCTTGAAAGGAGTTTTCTTCAATATCTTCGATTTTGTCGCATATTACACATTTCACTCTCAATACGTGCACCTCTAATCAATCTTTGTTATTTATTTGATTATAGGTTTATTATAATAAAAAATGCTGTGGAAATCGAATGTTAGTCTTTCAAGTGATTGTTTGATTGTTCGTCTTGGTCTTTTTTGAGCTGATTCTTTTCGTTTTCGTTCAGTTTATTGTCAGGTGTTTTCAGATTGCTGCCTGGGTCGTTATTCAGGATATCTGCTGGTAATTCTGGGATAATTCTGCCGGTAATGTCGGCGAGTTCATTGAATATGCCTTGTACTGGTTCACCGTCCTGGATGTCTTCGGCAATTTCTGCTAGGCGCGCATTGATATCAGGATCTGCGACAATCATCGCATTTGCGCCATTTGGGTCGTTTTTAAGGCTTTCTGCTACAGCATACTTAATGGAGCCAACCTCTGATCGGTCTAAGTTAGAATTTATATCAATTCCGACAATAGCATATCTTCCTATTACTACGGCTGTGGCATCATTCACATTAGGAATGCTTGTTGCTAAATTTACAAGACGCTCGGAAATTTCTTGGCCGGATTTTCGATTTACATCATCTATCGTTGAGTTTTTAACGTCCGCTAGATCGTTGTCTGTTTGTGCATCACGATTACCGTTAGCGGCACAGCCAGCAAGCAATAGTACAAGACAAGTACATAAAATGCTTTTTTTCATGCAGGATTTCCTCCTTTTATGATGATTCCTCTAAAATTTTTTTACACTTCTAATGTTTATTGTGCAAAATATCTTCTATCTTTATTCGATAAAACATATATTTTATCAAGGTTCTTTCCGATATCGGAGAGTAGGGCAACTCATGACGTTTTAGAGCAGGAGGCATCAGTTTGAGTAAAATTTATGTTTTAGATACAAATGTCTTGTTACAGGATCCTTATTCCATTTTTTCTTTTGAAGAAAATGATGTAGTCATTCCAGCAGTAGTTTTAGAAGAGGTAGACAGCAAAAAAAGGTATATGGATGAAATAGGGAGGAATGCAAGACAAATATCCAGACTAATTGACAATCTAAGAGAATCAGGAAAGCTACATGAAAGAATACCACTCGAAAATGGCGGCACATTACGAATCGAATTGAACCATCGCTCTTTTCACCAGCTGCAGGAAATTTTTGTGGAGAAAACAAACGATAACCGCATTCTGGCAGTTGCAAAAAACTTGTCTTTAGAGGAAGAGAAAAAAGAGGATGGACGAACTGTCATACTGGTTAGTAAGGATACGCTCGTCCGAGTGAAGGCAGATGCAATCGGCCTTGAATCAGAGGATTTTCTGAGCGACCGGGTGGTGGAAAACGATCATCTTTATACTGGTTTTACGGATGTACAAGTAACCTTAGATATATTAAATAAGTTTTATGAAAAAGGGCAGCTGCTTATTTCTGAATTGGGAGCTGGCTATAATACAGGAGCTTTTTATCCAAATCAATTTATCCTCCTGAAGGATGTACTTGGTTCGTCCTCATCAGCGTTAGCAGTGGTGGATGCAACTCGTAAGTATGTGAAGAAGCTCATTTTTGATCATGAACATATATGGGGAATTCGTCCGAGAAATGTTCAGCAGACGATGGCGATTGAACTGCTGCTGAAAAGAGACTTGCCGCTTGTCACATTGATTGGCAAGGCTGGAACAGGTAAAACTTTGCTTGCATTAGCATCAGGTCTGATGCAGACAGAGGATTATGGAGATTATAAAAAACTGCTTGTTGCAAGACCGATTGTACCAATGGGGAAGGACTTAGGTTTTCTTCCTGGAGAAAAGGAAGAGAAGCTGAGACCTTGGATGCAGCCTATCTTTGATAATCTGGAGTATCTTTTCAATACAAAAAAACCAGGAGAGCTGGAAGCAATACTAGCTGGAATGGGGTCTATTGAAGTAGAGGCGTTAACCTATATAAGGGGAAGAAGCATACCAGATCAGTTCATCATCATTGATGAAGCGCAAAACTTAACAAAGCATGAAGTGAAAACGATTCTGACACGAGTGGGAGAAGGCAGTAAAATAGTACTCATGGGAGATCCGGAGCAAATTGACCATCCGTATCTTGATGCTTTCAATAATGGTTTGACATATGTAGTCGAAAGGTTTAAAGACCAGCAGATTGCAGGGCATGTCAAGCTTGTCAAAGGAGAGCGGTCTGGTTTAGCCCAATTGGCTGCAGACCTGCTGTAATAAAGTATGTGCATCTATTTCAGGCTGTTGTGACAGTATATCCTTCTGAAAGTGTGTCTGATAAAAACGCATCTCGATTGACAGCTTGAGACACATTTAGAAAGATAAGCGGTTTTAAACAGCCTGGCATAGTTGGATTTAAAGTACTTTAGTTAGTAACCATAAAAAGGGCAAGCTGATATAACTAAAAAGCAATGTTTAAGTAAGTTCAAATCCTGTGATGGACGTTAACGGCGTTTGGTCTTTTCCTTTGTTTTTAAAAAATAAATGAATAGGTCCGCTGTCCGTTAGCGGCTTTCCGTTTTTGCAGAAAAGCAGCACCATCTCATCTACAACGCTTAGTGGGTAAGTAAGCTCCTTTTCTGCAGATTGGATCACAATTTGCTCTGCTTCTTTTAATGGCTCGGCATTTTTTATAAAAGGAGCAAGCGGCATGTAAAATGTACCTGTTATTATCTCTTGTTTTTTAAATTTTTTTCCTGCAGCTTTTTCAGGCAAATGTGCACCTTCAAGCAATTCCCGGTCCCAGTGCTTCGAAACCTCTTTCGTATATGCTTCCAAATCAGACTCAGATTGCGTCAAAGCAAATATTTCCTCACTTGTTTTTTTTCGGTCATCAAAAATCCAAACACTTGGATCGATAGTAATTGGAAATGCAACTAATCCCTTTACTTGCATGATTTGGTTCATATTTTTATCTCTCCTGTCTGTATGACTGCAATTAGTATGTATGTTTTTAGTATATCTTTTCTATGTTTCTTTGTCAGTTTTTAACTTTCGGCAGGTAAGGAGAATTCTAGATTAGCTTTCCTGTAAATAACTTTCTTGTGATAGTTCTTGCAATTTTCCTATGTTGAGTTTAAACTTTATAGATAGGATAATCGCTCGGAAACGGGGGGATAGGGTTGACTTCTGATATGATCATAAACCATAAAGAGAAAGCAAATGCACTGTTAAAAGCAGATGCTGACAAAATACTAAAGCTTATAAAAGTTCAAATGGATAACTTAACAATGCCGCAATGTCCTTTATATGAAGAAGTTCTGGATACACAAATGTTTGGATTATCCAAGGAGATAGATTTTGCTATTCGGTTAGGGTTAGTGGAAGAAAGCGTCGGCAAGAAGATACTAGACGAATTAGAAAAAGAACTCTCAGTATTACATGAAGCGTCTATAAGAAAATAATAAGCGAACTCAAACAAACGAACTTATTGTTTGAGTTTTTTTATTGTTGAAATCCATGTGATATTTTTTATATCATGTTAGAATAGTAAAAGCAGCAAAAGAAAAACTTCCAAGCTAATAGGCAGGAATTGAAACAAATGGCAGCGAATGTATTGTCATTGCTTAAACTTTAGTAAGGGGTAGCAGCGGATGTTCAAAAAAATCTTAAAATCATATGATTATACACTGATTGTTGCAATGGTATTACTTTCTCTATTTGGAGTAATTATGATATACAGTGCCAGTATGGTATCATCTGTCCAATATTATGGGGAAGACAGCAGCAGTTTCTTTTATAAGAAACAGATTCTTAACTTGCTTGTGGCGGGAGTGGCCTTTATTGTTGTCGCCCTTTTTCCTTATAAGGCATTTATGAGCAATAGATTTCTCGTTCCCATGGTTTTTATATCGTTAATTGGTCTTTTCGGTGTTTTTGTTCTTGGTCATGTGGCAGGAAATGCACAAAGCTGGTATAAGCTTGGAACTGCAAGCCTGCAGCCTGCGGAATTCGTTAAGCTGTCGGTGATTGTTTATCTCTCCGCCATCTATGCGAAAAAGCAATCTTACATAAACGAATTTAACAGAGGGGTTGCACCGCCGCTCGCATACTTATTGCTTGTATGTATGCTTGTCGGCTTACAGCCTGACTTTGGAACAGCAGCGATAATCTTCATGATTGCGGCAACGATTATTATCTGTTCCGGAATGAGTTTGAAGAACTTGTCAAAGCTAGCCGGCATCGGCCTTGCTGTAGTGGCAATTGCTGTAGTAGTTCTTCAGCTTTTTGGCAAAGATGTCTTGACTGAAAAGCAGCTGAGCAGGATTTTCGTATTTATGGATTCGCCTTTTGCTGAAGATATGGTCCAATCCACCGGCTACCAAATGAGCAACTCGCTTATTGCCATAGGCGGAGGAGGCTTAAAAGGTCTTGGATTAGGACAGGGTATACAAAAGCTCGGATATTTAACAGACGGCCACACAGACTTCATTATGGCGGTAATTGCAGAAGAGCTCGGTATTTTTGGGGTAGGCTTTGTAGTCGTATGCTTAAGCTATATTGTGTTAAGAGGTATATATATTGGATTGAAATGCAAAGATCCTTTTGGCAGCCTCCTTGCAATCGGGATTTCAAGCATGATTGGCATCCAGTCTTTCATTAACATCGGCGGTGTGTCAGGAGTGATACCTCTAACAGGTGTTCCGCTCCCTTTCGTAAGCTACGGAGGGTCATCGCTTGTACAGCTCGCCATAGGCATGGGAATATTGCTGAATGTTTCGATGTTCACTAAATATGAAAAAGTGTATAAAAATCGAGAAGAGGCTGTTCCTGAGGTTCCTTTGAGAAAAAGAATCGCACAGCAGGAAAGAATCTAGCATAAAGAAGATGCCCTAGTGGATTAGGGCATCTTCTTTAATTTTCCTATGTAAGTGAAGTATATCCATTTCAGTTATTTTATTTGGCTAACGGGGCAATTAGATTTATAATAGATTGTGGGTCGAAGGAATCTATTTCGCATAGAGAGACTTTTATTTTTTTGTAAAAAAATGCGGAAAAAAAGATTGAAATATGTTTTAATTATAAAAGGGCCTTTTTTCATCGTTTAAATGTTGTTAATAATTGTGAAATTGGGCACAAACAATCATTTACCTTTATGTTTATATAAAGGAAAGATGAGTTTAAGTGGGAATGAACAGTAATTCCAATTGCACTTTTAAGCTTTTTATAAAGGATATAGATTTGGTTTTAAATAAGGGAGGAAACATCTATGGCAAATTATAGAGCGTATCCTGAAGCTCAGGTTGACGGGGAAGAATCACTGCCAAAAACATCTGCGTGGAAGGATTTCTTAGCGCTGATCAAAGTAGGTATTGTAAATTCTAACCTAATTACAGTCTTTACAGGATTGTGGCTGGCGCTGCATTTTTCTGGAGAGAAATTTTTGGTGAATATCGACACAGTCTTGTATACATTAATTGGTTCAGCCTTAATTATTGCAGGATCTTGTGCACTAAACAATTATATTGACAGGGATATTGATCCGCTGATGGAAAGAACTAAGGAGAGACCGACTGTTACTGGGAAAGTCACACCAGGCAAGGTTGCAGTTCTCGGATTCGGTTTGCTTGCAATCGGAACATTCTTTATGCTTCTAACGACTATCTCTGCAACTGTGATTGCATTGGTAGGAGCTTTCAGCTATGTGGTTGTCTACACAATGTGGTCTAAGAGAAGACTTGTTTCAAACACAGTTATCGGTAGCTTTTCCGGTGCTGTTCCGCCTTTAATCGGTTGGGCGGCAATTGATCCGAATCTTGATATTATGGCATGGAGCTTGTTCTTAATTATGTTCTTCTGGCAGCCACCGCATTTCTATGCATTGGCAATTAGAAGAGTAGAGGAGTACAGAGCAGCAGGAGTGCCGATGCTTCCTGTAGTAAAAGGCTTTGAAGTAACAAAAAAACATACGTATGCATGGGTTATCGCTTTACTTCCATTGCCATTCTTATTAGTGAAACTTGGTATTCCTTTCTTAATTCTGGCAACATTGCTTAATATCGGCTGGATTATCACAGGTATTATTGCAAGCAAGAAAAAGGACGAGATTAAATGGGCGACTGCTATGTTCGTATATTCTCTTCAATATATGACCATTTTATTCGTTGCCATGGTCCTTGTCACATTCATCATCTAAGTAAGAGGATATTCTATCAATGGATAGACACGATCATTCAACATAACTCCAATACTTAAGGCAGACTTACTTAACAGTAATTCCTAAAGCAGGCACAGTATACTTGATTCTTGCTTTAGGAAGCCGTTAAGATGAAAGGGAAAGCTAGACAAACTTTGGAGAGATTGTCGAATAGAAGTGTTATCCTTTTGCTAGAATATCCTTTTTTTGTCTTGCTTGTTTCGTACATATTTTTATTGTGTGCAAGGTACACTTGTTAAAAGCTTAGGGAATTCCCTTTAAAAATACTTATTTAGAGAGGGTTTGAAAATGAATTATTCACTACCGGTTTTACCTACTATTAGCACTGCATTTATTGTATTGAGTGCGATTTTTGTCGCAATTGGCTGGGGCTTAATAATCAAACGAAAATTGGAAGCACATCAAAAAGCAATGCTTATTGGCGCAATCTGTGCGGTTATTTTCTTTGTCATCTACGCTTCCAGAACTATTTTTATCGGGAATACTGCATTCGGTGGACCAGATGATATTAAAATATACTACACAATATTTCTGATTTTTCATATCACTTTAGCAACAACAGGCGCTGTGTTAGGAATTACGATGCTTGTCACAGGTTATAAGAAGAAATATGAAATTCACCGTAAGATTGGCCCAACTACGAGCATCATCTGGTTCTTCACTGCCATTACCGGTGTTGCGGTTTATTTACTGCTTTATGTAATCTATCATGGCGGAGAGACTACCTCTGTTATTAAAGCTATACTAGGATTTTAATTTCTAAAAAGTTCAGTCTATCAGATTTTATTTTAATAATGCTATACTATTTAGTAAGCAGCAAACATATAATGATAGAAATGATGGTAGAGAGGGGGTTCAGCCTCTGAAGACATTACTCAGAATTGTAATTATTATTTCTATATTGCTAGCGGTCTGGTTTTACATGAGTATTACTGATACAAGTGAAAACTCTGATGCCCTTGTAGATGACGGCACGAACTCAGCGAAAGTCGATGAAGGTCTTTCAGAAGAAGCGGACGAAGACACATCGATTTCAATGCCTAAAGAGGGGCTTGGAAGCATGATCGGCAGCAGTGCAAAGGACCTTGTCAAAAAATACGGAGAACCAGCAAGAAAAGACCCATCCAATTACGAATATGAATGGTGGATATACAATCAAGATTCCTCTAAATATTTTCAGGTTGGTGTGCTCGATGATAAAGTGGTGACGATTTTTGCAATTGGACAAGATGTGAACATAGCTCCGTACAAGATTGGCGAAGAAATCGGCAATATATATGAAAAGACACCAATCGAGACAAATATCAGTTTGAATTATGAGGACTCCTCCTACCGGTTTGAGCTTTCAGAAGATGAAATTAACAACAGGCCTCTTGTGAAAATGGGCGATTATTATGTGCAGCTGTACTTTGATAAGTTTACAGGAACACTCTCAAGCGTCCGTTATATGGATGCACGAACATTGCTTCAAATCAGGCCGTATGAGCTTGTATACAGAGGAGAGCTTTTGGAAGCAGATTTGGTAGTGAAGGAAAATGAAGCTGTTGAGGATGGAAATGAACGTCAAATATTAGATATTACGAATGTTATTAGAAGCAGGTTTAATTTAGGGAAGGTTCAATGGGATGAAGACACAGCAACAGTAGCTTTAGGTCATAGTGTAGATATGTATGATACGAAGAATTTTTCCCATACATCTGATAAATATGGCGACCTGGAGGAACGGCTCAAGACAGGAGATGTTTTTTATCAGCTTGCAGGGGAAAATATAGCAGCGGGATACACAGATGCAGCTGCTGTTATGGAAGGCTGGCTGAACAGCAAGGGGCACAGGGAATGCCTCTTGAATGAAAGCTTCACCCATTTAGGTGTAGGAGTATATAATAAATACTACACGCAAAACTTTATTGAAAAATGGTAAAAGGTTAACTGCAGCACTTTTATTGCTAAGAATCCACTTAACAATAAAAGTGCTTTTTTATGCCCAATTTTCTTTTGCCAACTAGGCACCTTTTAAGGAAGTTAACATATAGTAAGGTAGGCAAATTCAGCGTAATAGAGGTGAAAAAAGCATGTCAGGTAAACAACTTCATCCTTCAGTCCAACAATTTAAAGAGTTTGTGAAAGAGAATCCCCACATTATTCAAGAGGTGAGAAGTGGCGAAGCAACATGGCAGCAGTTATTTGAAGATTGGTACTTGCTGGGAGAAGAAGACGCTCGCTGGAGCAGTGAGCAAAATACAGGGCAAAGTACAGAAAAAACCGAAGAGACAGGAACAAATACAAGTAAATCATTATGGATGTCTTCTATTATGGATTCCATAAAAAATATGGATCAAAATCAGCTGCAAGGCTATATCGCTAATATCAACCAAGCGCTTGGTACAATTCAAGGTGTCATTGCGCAGTTTTCTCCAAACAGCAGCCCCTCTCAAGAGGCCAGCAAAGGTAAAGTGCAACAGCCGACAGGTCCTTTTGCATTTAGAAAAGATTAAGGAGGCAAATCTTTGAGGAAAAACGTGAAAGAGTACTTAGAGGAAAACAGGGAATTGCAGCAATTTATCCGGGAACAGCCGCTTTGGTACAGACAATTAAGCAGAAATCCAGGTGAATTACAGAGTTTTGAAGTTGCTTCATTACATTATTATAAAAAGACTATTCCTCATCATGTGGAGAAGTTTTCCAATGGTGTCCAAATGGCCTCGATGATGGTCGGGATGTTCCAAGCAATGAACTCACAATCGTGATGGTAAATTTTCGGCACTCTGTGTGAGTAAAAAGGGAAGCAGCAGCGAATACTAAACGAAAAGAATTCATGTTAGGGAGCTGTTCCTTATGAAAAAAATTCTAATGTTTTGTATTCCTGCTTTATTCCTTTTGAATGGCTGCAACAATGACGTTCCAGATCCTCAAGTGAAGGAGGAAGGACAAGCAGCAATGAATTCAGGAAGTGAAACAGCATTAGCATCAGCATACGTTCAGAGTCAAGATATTACCGTGCATTACCTCATTAAGGGTAATAATGTTTATATTGATTGTAAAGCACCATCTCTTTCTTTTCGCGAAGACAGTGGCAAGGAAACAGGGAAAATTATATTAGAAATGGACGGCAAGACTGTAGGGGAATACCAAAGCGCCGCATTTGTTGTCAGGAATGTAGAAAGCGGCCAGCACCAAGCTCTTCTTAAAATTATTAATAACAAAGGGATAAATTTGTTTCAAAAAGAATTTACCGTGACAATCAACTAAGTCCTGTTATGGCAGGTTTATGTACAGCTGTTTTCGTAACAGATTGCTTTCTTTTCTCGTATTTATCAGTTAAAATGAGAATTGGAGGTGAGCTAATCGTGCTTGCTACAACTGAAATGCTTATGTTACAAGAAGAGGCAGAGTCCATAGCGGAAATGATATTGGAATCAGATGTGGCAGAACAATATCGTATGCGCATGGCAAACCTTATAACTGATAAAGAAACACAGGGGAAAATCATTTCTTTTAATGAAATGAAAGAACTGTACGAAGAAGTGCAGCGCTTCGGCAAATATCATCCTGAGTATAAGAGAGTTATGATGGAAATCAGACAGCTCAAAAGGGATATGGATATGGACGAGAATGTTGCTGCATTTAAGATAGCAGAAAATAATCTGCAAAAATTGCTCGATGAGGTCAGTGTTATCATCGGAAGATCTGTTTCTGAATTCGTAAAGGTACCAACAGGAAACCCATTCTTCGATGAGCTTTCCGGCTGCAGCGGAGGCTGCGGAAGCGGAGGCAGCTGCAGCTGTTCGGCATAAATGATAGAAGGCGATGATGATTGCTTCATCGCCTTTTTTATGGATTAATGAAGGCGGAACCTTTCTAAAATTTACATAATTCATATGAATTTTTTTATTGCTATGCTAGAATATAAAAAAATAGAAGCGGGGGAATATCATGCTAGGGCAGAGACAAGGCATCATCGTGTACCTTTATTCGTTGAAGCAGGCGAAAATGCTGCGCAGATATGGAAATGTCCACTATATTTCCAAACGATTAAAGTATGTTGTGCTATATACTAATTTAACGGAAACAGAAGCTCTAATGGAAAAGTTAAACTCCTTTTCATTTGTGAAAAAAGTAGAGCCTTCGTATAAACCGTTTTTAAAAATGGAATTTGAAAATTCTAAACCGGACAAAGCAAAAGAATATGATTATAAGATGGGCATATAAAAAAACTAAGAATACATCTTGGTTTTTTTATTTTGAAAAAAAAAACCTGCAAGCTATTTGCTTGCAGGCTCCTTCTATATCCTCTTACAGGAAAGAAGGTAAAGGGAGAGGAGAAACCGGAGGAAGAACTTATGGGGAAACGTAAGTCTTCTCCGCGGTTGGCAACAACATCCTCGAATAGATGTTGTTAATTACAGTATTGCCAAGGAAGCGCACCTTATACATCAAAGTTTGCTTTTTTGTGAAAAATTAAAAACAGCTTGAGATTTGTGTGTGCCGATATCTGATTCTTTATAGAAGTGTAAATGAGTGTTGGAATCCCGGGAATGTTTATGATAGGATAGTCAATGATAAACTATCAACTAATAAATCAGTGGTGATGTATGATGAGAGTCGTTTCAGGAACGAATAAAGGCATTTCATTAAAGGCGGTGCCTGGCAATTCGACAAGACCGACTACGGATAAAGTGAAAGAAGCAATCTTCAATATGATTGGCCCGTATTTTGAAGGCGGAATTGGTCTCGACCTGTTTGCCGGCAGTGGTGGATTAGGGATTGAGGCGTTAAGCAGGGGGCTTGAAAAGGTCATTTTTGTTGATAAGGATGGAAAAGCTATACATACAGTTAAGACGAATATCGCTGCTTGCAAATTGGAAGCTAAAGCAGAGGTTTATCGCAATGAAGCAGACAGGGCGCTTAAAGCGCTAATAAAAAGAGATGTAGTTTTTGATTACATATTTTTAGACCCGCCTTATAAAAAACAGCAATTGGAGAAATTAGTCCTGATTATTAATGAAGAGGGCCTCCTTGCTGATGATGGTGTAATAGTTTGCGAACATGGTTCAGAAGTAGCACTCCCGGAAAAAATCGGCAGTTTTCAGCAAATTAAATATGAAAAGTATGGAATCATTGCTGTATCGATTTATTCAAAACAAACAGATATGGAGGAAAATGCATAAATGGCTAGTATTGCAGTATGTCCTGGCAGTTTTGATCCAATCACAAATGGTCATATCGACATTATTAAAAGAGGGGCAAAAGTTTTTGATCAAGTTTATGTTTGTGTTTTAAACAACTCATCGAAAAAGCCGTTTTTTTCTGTGCAGGAAAGACTTGAGTTAATAAAGGAAGTAACAAAGGACATTCCTAATGTAACTGTCTCCTCTTATGAAGGTCTTCTTATTGAATATGCGAAAAGTGTCAATGCAACTGCCATCATTCGCGGCCTTCGTGCTGTTTCTGATTTTGAGTATGAGATGCAGATCACATCTATGAACAGAGTCTTATCAGATGAAATTGAAACTTTTTTTGTGATGACAAATAACCAATATTCATTTTTGAGCTCTAGTATTGTGAAAGAGGTCAGTAAATACGATGGAGATATATCTGAACTCGTACCGCCATCGGTTGAGAGTGCGTTAAAGGAAAAATTTCGTCAGTTAAAAAGTACAGATAAAAAGGGATTGTGAAGATTTTTCACAATCCCTTTTTTGTTAAACTGTCCGTTTCTTTCCTGGAAGCCGGAAGAAAAGGATGACAACATAAACGGACAAGCAAATAATGGTAAATGTCGGACCTATCTCCATCCATTTTTGCGTAGCTTGGCTAATCCATCCCTGGTCTTCTAAAAACGCGGGCATCGCAAACGCTGGTTTATCATCATTAAGGAAATTCGCGCTGAAAACATCCCAGAACAAATACGTGTAAATACTTGCAAAAATAGCTTGCAGAATTCGTGCGAAGAAGAACGGCTTAAAACCAATATCTGTTTGTGCTAAGATACTTGCAACCTGTGCTTGCACACTCAATCCGCAAAAGCCAAGAATCATGCTTGTCACAATTGCTTGTTGCATTAAAGTGCTCGATTCTACTCCGCTTGTTAATTTACTTCCCAGCGTAATCTCGAAAATCCCGGCAATAAATGGGATAGACAAAGCGGTGGAGAAGGAAAAAAGCTCAAAGAATTTATCTATGAACCCAGCCAAAAGGGAAGTTACCTGTAAGTGAAACAGCAAGCGATTAATAACAGAAAAAAGAATGATGAACCCGCCTACCATTAATAGAGACTGTATGGAAGATGTTACAGCATCACCTAGCAGCTTTCCTAATGGACGCTTATCCTTCAAGCGGGTGTGATGAAGTTCCCGCAATGCACGCTTCAAAGAAGGAACTTTGCTGCTCTTTTTATCTTTCGGAATCTTTTCATCTACTCCGTAAAATCTCATACAAAGACCGACAGTAAAATTCGCTAAGTAATGGGCTCCTGCCAGCAGAAATCCAAGCTTCGGATTATGAAAGAAAGCAGCAGAAACGGCGCCGATAATGAACATCGGGTTAGAAGCATTTGAAAAGGAGACGAGCCTTTCAGCTTCAACCTTCGTAACTTGCTTTTCTTCTCTTAACCTGGCTGTTAATTTTGCTCCTGTAGGGAAGCCGGATACCATCCCCATCGCCCATACAAACCCGCCGACACCTGGAACTTTAAAAAGTGGGCGCATTACCGGTTCTAGTAAAACCCCTAAAAATCGAACAACTCCAAATCCGATTAAAACTTCAGATAAAATGAGAAAAGGAAGCAATGATGGAAAGACGATTGTCCACCATGTGTTTAGACCGTCCTTGGATGCTTCGACTGCTGTTGCAGGGAATGTAACTAGTGCAAAAGCTAAAAAAGATGCAGTGCCAGCTAGAATTATGGTTTTCACTTTCGAACGATACAAGAATATATTCCCTCCCCTTTATAAAACATCTATTTCAAACTCGTCCTTTTAGCCCTCTACCAAACAATATACTCATAAGCAGAAAAAAAAGACCATAAGATTACTATGACCAAATTAAATAATTGGAGGGTTTTCCTTTAATGAATAGACCGAAGATTGGATTAGCACTTGGTTCCGGCGGTGCCAGAGGGTTTGCGCATATCGGCGTCATCAAAATATTAAAAGAGGCCAATATTCCGATAGATTATATCGCAGGAAGCAGCATTGGAGCGATAGTTGCTTCCCTTTATGCGGCAGGCTCAGATATTGACAGACTTTATTTCATCTCTAAATTTTTTAAACGAAAATATTATCTTGATTTCACACTCCCGAGAATGGGTTTTATAGCAGGAAACAAAGTGAAAGAGCTTATTCATTTGTTTACGTATGGAAAAAATATTGAAGATTTGGATTTCCCTATTGCGATTGTCGCAACAGATTTGTCGTTGGGAGAAAAGGTTGTCTTTAAAAAGGGACCGATTGCAGAGGCTGTCAGGGCAAGCATTTCGATTCCAGGCATTTTTGTGCCGGAAAAAATGGACGGGCGGCTTCTAGTGGACGGAGGAGTAATCGACAGGATTCCTGTTTCTGTCGTGAAAGAAATGGGGGCAGACTTAGTGATTGCCGTTGATGTAGCAAATGTAGGCAATGATGCCGAGATAAGCTCTATATACGATGTCATCATGCGCAGTATTGACATTATGCAGCGGGAGCTTGTTAATTATCGGGAAGAGGCGAGTGATTTTATGATAAGGCCCCAAGTTGAAATGTTTAACAGCAAGGCTTTTACCGATTTAGAGAAAATAATTGAAAGAGGAGAAGCGGAGGCAAGACTGCATACAGCTAACATAAAAAAAGCGATAGCAAAATGGAAAAGAGAAAAAAAGGAATGACCTGTTTTTACTTGGTCATTCCTTTTTTTTATTCATCTACCATGATAGGAACATGACTGTATTCCATCGCTAATAGCTCCTTCTGGTTTGCAGGGTGTGCACCCAGTGCATAAATAGATGCTGCTCGTATGTCTAAGTCAATTTGATGATGTTGTATGGAAGAAAGCTTGCTGATAAGTGGGAGTTTAAGTGTCTTTTTGTGCTTCTTCAAATAAGCTCTCCCTAGTTTTGTGCTGCCTAACAGTCGCAAGTATGCAGGTGTGTCGTTCTTTTGTATTTCCCCTTTTGTTGTGTTTGTCAGAATATGGACACATATTCGCTGGAGCCTTGTCCAAGTGTAGCGTTTCGTTTTCAACAAGGACATGAACTCCTGAAAGGAATCTGCTTTTTGACAAATCGCCAAAATTCGGTTCTCAATACCTTCCTCCACTTCATAAATCGTTTGCAGTTCACTAGGTGACATTTGTATAAGCCTAAACTTAAGATATGGCCAGTAATTTTCCCATTGATGAAAAATAGAGAAGGTTTGTTTGTAGTCTTCTAAGATCTTCAGAGTAGTGGTATTCACGTAGGGTGCAATCGTTTGAACGCTATGTTTTTCCAAAATTTCCTTGCGGATGCTCGTAGCGCTGGCAATAGTCTCGGAACTAAAATATGAATCATGATAATTTGCTTTAATCCGCGGAATTGTATAAAGACCCATCTGCAAGCCTTTTGACATTACTGCTTTTACATACTCAAAGCCCAAAATATTGTTTGGCAATGTTAAGTCGGCAATATTATCCTCACCTGTTGTTAAATCCGTAAAGGCAAGTGACATTGCTTTTGGATAACTGCAGCCTTCCTGCAGATGCTGCTTGATCCTTTCAGCGAATAAAGCATTCTTGCTAGTCAAGATATGGTATGCATTCATAAATTCATTAATTTTTCCAGACTCGCTGCCAAAGCAAACAGCATGACAGTGTAAACTGTCCAACAACTGTACTGCTCCTTGTGCAAAAATGGTTGCATGTTGTACGCTAAACGCATAGGGAAGTTCAATGACAAGATCAGCACCGCCAGAAATCGCCATCTCTGCTCTGTGCCATTTGGAAACTAATGCAGGTTCGCCCCGCTGCAGGAATGGTCCACTCATAACTGCTATGACAATATCTGCATCTGATAATTCCTTTGCTTTTTGGATATGATGTAAATGTCCATTATGAAATGGATTATATTCGACAATTATCCCAACAGCTTTCATTTCAAATCTCCTTACAAGTTTCTTTCAAGAATGATTGGCATTGCTTTCGTAACTATATCGATTAAAGCTCAATTTCTTATCCTAGAATACATGATAAAGAAACGATAAGCAAAGCTTATAAAGCAAGGATTCTTTTTGCGAAAAAAGGTGCAGCCATAATATTTGCAATTCCGTCTATTCGAGGTAGAATAGATACAGTGCTATTGCATTAGAATTGCAAACCCATCATGCTTTTAAGTATAAAAGGGAAAAGCAAAGATAGTGTAAAGAAAAAATATTGACAAATAATTATATGAAAGCTATAATTACCTTTGTTGCCTTGGGGTGATATATATGAAATGGACGTTAAGCCAGTTACAAAAATACCGAAGTAAGGGACTATCTATTGATGAAACAATCAACGCAGATGGAATTAAGGAAGTTGATTCCTCCATCAGGCGTGTATCTCCTATGCATATTACAGGAAGAACAGATATTGATTCAAAGAAAGTGACTTTTCATTTAAAAATACAAGGTCATTTAGTATTACCTTGCTCTCGTACTTTAGTAGACGTGGATTATCCAATTAATGTAGAAACGACTGAAACTTTCCTTTTGAATGTTCCGGATTATGAAACAGGAGAAGAGGAAGTTCATCAAGTAAAGGGCGATGTAATTGACTTATTGCCAATTATAGAAGAAATACTTTTACTTGAAGTACCAATGCAAGTCTTCTGTGAAGACAGTACAGAAGAGGGTGCTCCTCAATCCGGTAAGGACTGGGAAGTTATCCATGAGCAAGAGAAGAAGGAGAAAGTTGATCCTCGGCTTGCAGGACTTGCGAAATTTTTTGAAAATGAGTAAAGCTCCTTGCTTTATGCTTGGACAAACAAGAAAACCTGAGAATGGATTGTATCTGCTCTCAAGACTTTCTTAATACTCTTTAAGGAGGTGGGAAGAATGGCTGTACCTTTTAGAAGAACATCTAAAACTGCAAAAAGAAAACGTCGTACACATTTTAAATTACAAGTGCCTGGTATGGTAGAATGCCCTAACTGTGGTGAAATGAAACTTGCTCACCGCGTATGTAGCGCTTGCGGAACATACAAAGGTAAAGAAGTTGTAAGCAACTAATTTTCCTTTGAAAAAAGCACCGGACAAATAGTCCGGTGCTTTTTTTTGTGCTTAAGTTAATCTTAGGAGAAAAAAGCACTTAGTTATTTGTATAATAGAGGTATTAAATAGTAGTGACGAAGGAGGCAGCTTTGGCGTGATTGTGGTCAGTTCCTGTTTAGCAGGGTTGAAGGTAAGATATAACGGGTCGCATAGTCTTAATGAAAAGATTAAAGAGCTGATTGACAAAAAAGAGGCGATTGCCGTTTGTCCAGAATTGCTGGGAGGTTTTCAGACACCAAGAGAGCCCTGTGAAATTAAAGGCGGCAATGGCTATGATGTGCTCGATGGTCATGCAATTGTAATAGATAAAAGTGGGAATGATGTTACAGATTTATATGTAGATGGTGCCTTTAAAACACTGGCTGTTGTGAAGCAGCTGCAGGCGAGTACAGTCGTTCTTAAAGAGTCTAGCCCATCTTGTGGTAGCAGCTATATATACAATGGTAATTTTGAAGGGATACAGCATGAGGGAGCAGGAATTACAACAGCGCTATTAAGAAGGGCAGGAATTAAAGTTATATCAGAGAACGAACTCGCAAAAGCGTTGCTGTGATAGACTAGCTTTTTAGAAAATTTCAGAGTAGATTCTTTGTGAAATGCAGGTTTAGGCCAATAACTAGTCTAGTTAAGACAAGTCTTGTTTTGTTCTAGTGTGATTTTAAATATTTTTTTTCTAAAAGACTAAATATCAGTCTATCTTTTCTAGTATACGCATATGTATGAATAAAAAACACTAGGAGGGATTTAGCTGATGTCAACAACAAGACAAGATGCTTGGTCAAAAGATGAAGATATACTGCTAGCAGAAGTAGTACTCCGTTTAATTAGAGAAGGTGGAACACAGCTTCAAGCGTTCGAGGAAGTAGGAAAGCTATTAACAAGAACAAGTGCAGCATGCGGATTCCGCTGGAATTCATATGTGCGCAAACAATATAAATCAGCTATTGAATTAGCAAAGAGCCAAAGAAAGCAGTTAAAAAAAGGTTTTGTTCTTGTGGAAGAGCCAGTGGAAGAAGTTTCTTTCATAGGCGGTCAGCCAGAGCCTGTTGAAACGAAAAACTTTGAAGAAATTTTAGAATATTTAAAAGATATATATCAAAAATCTTTACAGCTTGAAGAACATCATAAGCTTGATAATGCAGCTGTTAAAGAGACTGCTGAACTTGAAGCAAAAATTAGTGAGCTGCACAATGAGAACCAAAAGCTCCAAAAGGAATTGCAAACAATGGATGAAGCCTATAAAGCGCTTGTTGATTTGATGGAAAAGGCTCGTAAAATGGTTGTATTTAAAGAAGAAGAAAAACAACAAAACGCTTAACAAAAGCAACATGGTCTTGCCCCCTTGAACCTTTCTTTGCAAAAGGATTCAAGGGGGCTTTTTCGTCTAAACGGATATATCGCCCTATAAAATTTTTCATTCATAATTATTTTTTCTGATCATATGGAACTGTTTTTGCTTTACACCTTTTATATTTATAGGTACTTTGGTCTTAATTGCTACTAATTTAGCTGGAAAATGTTAAGATGGTACTACAGAATAATAAAGAATACAGGGGAAAAGGTGTTGAAATGAAAATAAGCATTATCGGCGGTGGGGCTATTGGCTTGCTTTGTGCAGCTTATTTAGCACCAAAACATGATGTAACCGTATTTGTCCGCACACAAAGCCAAAAAGCACAATTAAGGGAAAAGGGACTGACCCTCTTTTTGGCGAATAAAGAAGAACAGCATCATTTTACGGTAGAATTATTTGAAAATTGGGATGGAGCAGGAGATCTGTCCATCATAACTGTTAAGCAGTATCAGCTTTTGCCTGTGATGAAAAAAGTGACGGAACTGTCATCCGAAATCAGAGGGCTTTTGTTTCTGCAAAATGGAATGGCTCACCTGGAAGCACTAAATAGTTTGGCAGTGGAAGAATTATATGTTGGGATTGTAGAGCATGGTGTGATGAAGCTCGACAGCACTTCTATTAGACACACCGGAATCGGGGCGATTCAAATTGCTAGTCTACCATTTAAAGACCAAGTCCGTTTGAATCTGACAGGCACTATTCTAGAGCAGGACAGTATTCCAGGATTTTTGGTGCAGATTCAGCCAGACCCGATATGGATGATGCAAAAAAAACTGGTAGTAAACTGTTTGGTTAATACATTGACAAGCATTTTGGAAGTGACTAATGGCCAGCTACTCGAAAATCCTCACTATAAACGACTTCTAGCACCTTTTTTAGCAGAGATAACGGATACCTTCGGCTGGAATGAACAAAAAAAAGAGACATGCAAACAGTACGTTTGGAAGGTTATTAAGCAGACAGCTGCAAATAAGTCTTCTATGCTGAAGGACATAGAGGCAGGGAGAGAGACAGAAATTGATGCTATCTTAGGGTATGTGTTGAAGATTGCTGCACAGACAAATAAACATCTGCCGTTATGCGCTGCCTATTATGCCATGCTAAAAGGCAAAGAGCAGGAAAGGAAAGGGGGGATATAATGTTTCAATTTACGTCTGCAGTCATTAGTTTTTTCGTTGCATTCCCAGTTATTTGCTATCTTTTAATATTTATCCTCAGTAAACAAATGACGAAAAAACATAAATTATCTGTACATATTGCGTTAGATATAAGCACGCTCTTTTTTATCATTTCTGTCCATTTTTTAATTATATCTATTTGGGGAAAGTCCATGCTGTCTTATATATTGTTAGTGATCCTTTTTATTGGTGTCTTCATTGTGATCCTTCATTGGAAAGTGAAACAAGAAATTATTTATAAGAAAGTCTTCCGAGGATTTTGGAGAATTAACTTTCTGCTCTTTTTTTGTGCCTATCTTTTTTTAATGGCATACGGACTCGTCTACTATGTAATGAAACAGTTTGGCATATAGCTAATGAGCATATCTGAAAGAAAAAGACAATTTTTAAGCAAAGTCTTTTTCTTTTTTTTAAAGAGAATGCTATACTCTCTATGTATGTAAAGTATAGGTTATTTTCTTTAAGCAATATAATAATCACGGACGACATAAAATAATAAATAAAAATGAAAACTTTTTTGATGAGAAAGGAAGTACATAAATGGAGATGGTAAATCTCTCGTTGCCAGCGGGGAATCAGTTTGTGACAGATTATTTATCACAGGACGATAAAGTGAAAGGTTTTTATCATTATAATCATGGTGATAAAGATAGTTATTTTCAAAGGGTGAAGGAACTGGAGAAGAGACAGTTCATGAGAAATGAATTAGCTGATCATATTGCTGGTTATATGAGAGCTTTTCCGCAATCAGAGAAAGTCCAGCAAAATATCGCCAATTTAAGAAAGGACAACAGTGTTGTTGTCATTGGTGGACAACAGGCTGGTATACTTACAGGCCCGCTCTATTCTGTACATAAAATCATCAGCATCATTCTCCTTGCAGAAAAAAAGGGTAGTGAGCTTGGAATACCTGTAGTTCCTGTATTTTGGATTGCTGGTGAAGATCATGATTATTTGGAAGTAAACCATGTATTTGTGCCTGGAGCAGAGAAAATGGAAAGAAAAACATTCCCGCAAAGGGTAGTGGAAAAGAAGATGGCTTCCGATATTGAGCTCGATAAAGAAATTTGTTATGCATGGGCAGAGAAGCTAATCAAGGCTGATGGCGAAACAGAGCATTCAAAAGAGCTCTTGGTATTAGTGAAAGAGGCAGTTGATGCATCCCATACTTTTGTTGACCTGTTCAGCTATTTAGTGATGCACTTATTCCAGGAGTTTGGTTTACTGATTGTTGATTCAGGTGATAAAGCATTACGTGTTCTCGAAAAAGAAATTTTCTTAAACCAAATAGACCAGTTTAAAGAAATAGGAGAAGCTGTTCAAAAACAGCAAACGATTGTTAAAGAAAGCGGCTATTCTACAGTTATTGAAATGAGTGATAATCCTGTCAACTTGTTCTATTATGATGAAGAAAATTCAGAGAGAATACTGCTTACATATGATGAAGAAAAAAGTCTGTTTGTCGGTAAAGACCAGACAGTACATTTTACGTTAGAGGAATTAAAGGAAATCGCAAGTGAATTCCCTCATAAGCTTAGCAATAATGTGGTGACAAGACCAATCATGCAGGACCTTCTTTTCCCGACACTTGCGTTTATTGGCGGTCCTGGGGAAATCGCTTATTGGGGCGAACTGAAGCAGGCTTTTGAACAAATGAATATTAAAATGCCGCCAATTGTACCGCGTCTAAATATCACCTTGCTTGAGAGATGTGTGGAAGCTGATATGGAAGAGCTTGGTTTAACGCTCGCAGATGTATTACAGTCAGGCACAGAGGAAGCATGCAACTCGTTCCTTGCAGCTGTTAGCAATGATAAGGTGGATGATCTTATTGTTCAGCTGAAATCCGACATTGCCAATAAATACAAGGATTTGCAAAGTGAAATGGAAAAAACCATGAAAGGCATGCTGCCATTGCTTCAAAAGAATGAGAATCTCCTGCTTAATCAAGTGGATTTCCTCGCTAAAAAGGTGGAAATGGACCTAAAGACGAAGCATGAGGTGATTTTAAATAAGTATGCACGAATTGAACGATGTATCAGGCCAGACGGGATACCGCAAGAGCGTGTATGGAATATTTTCTACTTTTTGAATCACTTTGGTCTTCATTTCCTTGAAGATGTACTGAAGCTGCCGATGGAGTTTGACGGCAGCCACAAGGTTGTTAAATTGTAATATTTGTAGCTGTCCTGTTAAAAAGGGCAGCTTTTTTTGCGTTTATCAGGCAAAATCAAACATTTTTCCTCAAATGTTCAGTAAAACAGCCGAAATAAAAGGCGAAACCGCAAAATTTGCTTATAAAAATACAGGGATATCTCTTGCAGGAAATGCATAATACAGATAGAATTTATGTATCAGTGGTGGAAAGTGGGGGAATGTGGTACATTGAGGTTAGAAAGTGGGGGTTGCAGGTATGTTTATGGGCGAATATCATCATAATGTTGACGCCAAAGGTCGTTTGATCGTACCTGCGAAATTTAGGGACCATTTAGGGGAAACCTTTATACTAACCCGCGGACTTGATCAATGTTTATTCGGTTACCCGCTCTCAGAATGGGAGATAATAGAAGAGAAGCTGAAGGCGCTGCCTTTAACGAAAAAGGACGCTCGGGCTTTTACACGTTTTTTCTTTTCTGGAGCCACAGAATGCGAGCTCGATAAACAAGGGCGCATTAATATTGCTTCCCCGCTTGTGCAGTATGCAAAGCTGGAAAAGGAATGCATAATTTTAGGTGTATCCAATCGCATCGAAATCTGGAGTAAATCACTCTGGGAAGAATATTTTTCAGAATCTGAGGATTCTTTTGCAGAAATTGCAGAAAATATGATTGGCTTTGATATTTAAAAATGGTTTTTAGAATAATCTATAGACAGGTGGACAACATGTTTAAACATACTACAGTATTGCTGAATGAGGCCGTTGACGGCTTAAATATACAACCAGATGGCATTTATGTCGACTGTACGCTTGGTGGAGCAGGACATAGTGAACTGATTCTATCCAAACTATCTGACAAAGGCAGACTGATTGCTTTTGACCAAGATGAGACAGCTATCATGAATGCAGAGAAAAAACTTGAACCCTATAAGGACAAGCTGACAATCGTCAAAAGCAACTTCAGCAATTTAAAGGAAGAAATACATAATCTTGGAATTACAGGTGTGGATGGGGTGCTTTACGATTTAGGTGTTTCCTCACCTCAGCTAGATACACCAGAAAGAGGCTTCAGCTATCACCATGATGCCCCTCTCGATATGAGAATGGACAGTGATGCAGATATATCTGCATACGAAGTTGTTAATAATTGGAAGTATGAAGATTTAGTGAGAATCTTTTTCCGTTATGGGGAAGAGAAATTTTCAAAGCAAATCGCCCGCAAGATTGAAGCGGCAAGGGAAACAAAGCCTGTAGAAACGACTGGGGAGCTTGTTGAATTAATTAAAGACGCAATTCCAGCACCTGCAAGACGAAAAGGCGGACATCCGGCAAAAAGAGTATTCCAAGCCATCAGAATTGCTGTAAATGATGAATTGGGTGTTTTTGAAGACTCCATTGGACAAGCTATTTCATTGTTAAATAAGGGCGGAAGAATAAGTGTCATTACCTTCCATTCCCTTGAAGATAGAATTTGCAAGGCTGCATTTAAAAAGGCGAGCGATTTACCTGACTTACCGCCAGGTTTGCCAATCATTCCTGATGAGTTTCAGCCAGAGTTAAAGCTAATCACTAGGAAACCGATTGTTCCGTCTGAAGAAGAGCTTGAAGAAAATAACAGAGCAAGATCTGCGAAGCTTCGCATTGCAGAGAAATTATAAAAACTTTAGGAGGTATACAAATGAGCAATTTAGCGCGAAAGCTGCAGCAGGAACAGTTTCAGCAAGAAGAAAAACAAACATTTAAAAAGGTAATAAAGCAAACTAAATCATTATTATCTCCTGGAGAAAAACTGCTTGGAATTGCTTTCGTTGCATTGCTGTGCATTGGCGGTGTGAAGATTGTCAGCAACCAAGCAGAGATTTATCAAGTGAACAAGGATATCCAAGTTGCCGAAGGCTCGATTTCTAAGCTTGAGAAGTCCAATAAGGAATTGGATATTGAAGTGAAGGATTTGAGCAGCTTTGAAAGAATTAGGGAAGTGGCAGAAAAACTTGGCCTTGATTTTAGCAAAGATAATGTAAAGGTTGTGCAATAAAAAATGATTCGAAAGCAGCAGAATATTAACCTTGGAGCAGCCATCTTGTTTTTATTTTTCTGTCTGCTCTTTTTTATTTTAATCGTCCGGTTTGCCGTCATTCAATCAACAGGGAAAGTCTCTGGTGAGGTGCTGGCAAAAGAAGCTGAAAAAAAATACAGCTCCTCTATGGTATTAGAAGCGTCGAGAGGGACGATTTATGACAGAAATAAAGATGTGATTGCAGAGGATGCGTCATCCTATAAGCTTGTAGCAGTTACAGACAGTTCTTTGAGCAAGAATGATACTGAAAATCCAATTCATGTGGCTGATCCAGAAAAAACGGCTAAAGAGCTTGCTAAATATATTGATATGGAAGAATCAGAGATATATAGAATCTTGACAAAAGAAGGAGCTAAGCAGGTAGAATTCGGATCTGCAGGTAAAAATCTTTCTTATGAAACAAAGAAGAAAATTGAAGACTTAAAGCTTCCTGGTGTTCTCATAGTGGAAGGGAAAAAACGCTTCTATCCTAATGGAACATTTGCTTCCCACGTCATCGGGTATGTAGAGGAAAAGGAAGATGAGGCAACAGGTAAATATACAGCTACAGGAAAACTGGGCATTGAAGAGAGCTTGAATAATCTTCTCACAGGTAAAGACGGTTACTTAAATTATAAGCGGGATATTTGGGGATATATACTGCCAGATTCAGAGGAAGATATAACACCTGCTCAGAACGGTGATGACGTCTATTTGACATTGGATAAAAAAATTCAATCCTTCCTAGAAGATACGATGTCGAAGGTGCAGGAGAAGTATAATCCGAAAAAGATGATTGCGATTGTGGCAAATCCAAAAACTGGTGAAATTTTAGCTATGAGCCAGCGGCCTAGCTTTGACCCGGAAACATTGGAAGGAATCAATGCTACTTGGCATAATGAAGCAATCGAAACTTCCTATGAGCCTGGGTCAACGATGAAAATCTTCACATTGGCAGCGGCGATTGAAGAGGGCAAGTTTGATGCAAACGCAAAATATCAATCAGGTTCATACAAAGTAACAAAAAATTCGCAGACAATCCATGACCATAATGGAAGCGGCTGGGGATCAATAACTTATTTAGAAGGAGTTCAGCGCTCATCTAATGTGGCCTTTGCAAAAATTGCGAAAGAACAGCTTGGCTTTGAAAAGCTGCGAGAGTACATCACAAACTTTGGACTTGACCAAAAAACAGGGATTGACTTGCCGCATGAAGCGAACAGCTCGATTGCCTTTACTTGGCCTGTTGAGAAAATTACAACTGCATATGGACAAGGAACAGCCTTGACTCCTATTCAGCAAATCCAAGCGGTAACTGCCATTGCCAATGACGGCAAAATGGTCAAGCCACATGTAATTGACAAGATTGTTGATCCGAATACGAATAAAGTGGTAAAACAAGTGAAAACAGAGGTTGTCGGAACTCCTATTTCAGCAGCTACAGCAAAAGAAGTTCGCGACATTTTAGAAACAGTAGTGACAGATCCTAAAGGGACAGGCTATAAAAAATATAATGTTGATGGGTACAGTGTTGCCGGTAAAACGGGCACGGCCTCCATTCCGAAAGCAGGCGGCGGCTATTTAACAGGAAGCAGCAATTATGTTTTCTCCTTTTTAGGAATGGCGCCGAAGGACGACCCAGAACTTGTTATGTATGTGGCAGTTCAGCAGCCTGAATTGAAAGAAACACAAACAGGTTCTGACCCTGTTGCTGAAATCTTTACATCTGTTATGAAGAGCAGCCTTCAATATATGGAGATTCAGCCTACTGCTGACAGTTCCCTGCAAACAGTTGATGTCCCAGATCTTGCTGGTATGAGCACATCTGTAGCGGAAAAAGAACTGAAGAAATCTGGTTTAGAACTGGTAGTAACAGGTGAAGGTAGCACGATTACAGACCAGCTCCCTGCTGCAGGGGAAAGTTATCTCGAAGGAGAAAAAATTGTCGTGAAGACAGACGGAAAAGGAACTGTGCCAGATATGATTGGCTGGTCATTGCGAGATATACTAAAAGTGACAGACTTGCAGTCCTTAAAGCTGAAAACGAACGGCAACGGCTATGCGACAAAGCAAAGCATAAAAGCAGGTAAAACAGTCAAGGAAAATGATACATTAACGATACAATTGAAAAAACCAGAATAAAAAATAAGGTCCGCATGCAGCGGGCCTTATTTTTTTGTAAAGGGATGGTAAATGCCTGCAACTTCTATAGTCTTTGATTCTAAACAGAGGTGTACAAGCATATATTGGAACGAGCCATAGAAAAAGGAGGTTCTAAATGGATGCGGGTTTCAAACGTAACCGTTCGTAAGCGGTTGACGATTGCTTTAATTGTAGGCATTGCTATTTTTTTTATCATTGACTTGAGACTTGGGTATGTGCAATTTTTTCTTGGGGATGAATTGACAAGCAAAGCGAAAAGCTTATGGAGCAGACAAATTTCCTTTGAGCCGGAACGAGGCGAAATTGTTGACAGGAACGGTGTTGCATTAGCGACAAATATCAGTGCTCCAACCGTGTATGTTGTTCCACGGCAATTAAAGGACCCAGCAGATGCTGCTGAAAAGCTTGCGGCAGTCCTAGAAGCGGACAAGGAGAAGATATATAAAGAGTTAATTCAAAAAGAAATGAGTGTCAGATTGCCTGAGGGCAGAAAGATTTCTCACGAAAAGGCAAAAAAGGTAAGAGCGTTAGATATTGACGGTGTGTATATAGGAGAGGATTCTAAAAGGTCTTATCCTTACGGAAACTACTTGTCACATGTTTTAGGATTTGCAGGGATAGATAATCAAGGCTTAATAGGTCTTGAACTGGAATATGATGATGAATTAAAAGGCTCGAAGGGGTCTGTGCAATATTATTCTGATGCTAAAGGGCAGAGGATGAATGATATGGCAGATGATTACGAAGCCCCTGTTAACGGAAACGACTTGAAGCTGACAATTGACACGAGAGTGCAGACAATTATAGAGCGGGAGCTGGATATCGCCGAACAGACTTACAATCCAGACAGCATAATCGCCATTGCGATGAATCCGAATACAGGTGAAATTATGGGGATGTCAAGCAGACCTGGCTTTGACCCGGCAGATTTCCGTAATGTTTCATCAGAGGTTTTTAACCGAAACTTGCCGATTTGGAGCGCATATGAGCCGGGATCGACATTCAAAATTATTACCCTTGCTGCAGCCTTAGAAGAAGGCAAGGTAGACTTGGAAAAAGACACATTTACAGACCCAGGTTATGCTGATGTCGATGGAACGAAGCTGAAATGCTGGAAGCGCGGCGGGCACGGTGCACAAACCTTTTTAGAAGTTGTCCAAAACTCCTGTAACCCTGGATTTGTATCGTTAGGGCAAGAGCTGGGTAAGGATACTTTGTTTAAATATATTCGCAGCTTCGGATTTGGCGAAAAAACCGGAATTGATCTTCAGGGAGAATCGAAAGGTATCCTTTTTAACTTAGATAGGGTCGGACCTGTTGAGCTTGCGACAACTGCCTTTGGACAAGGTGTTGCTGTAACGCCTATCCAGCAGGTGACAGCATTATCAGCAGCCATCAATGGTGGCACATTGTACACGCCATATGTGGCAAGCGAGCTGATTGACCCAAACACAGGTGAAGTCATTATGAAGAAGGAGCCAGTTGCAAAAAGGAAGGTAATATCCGAAGATACTTCGAAAAAAATCAGGGAAGCGCTGGAAAGCGTCGTTGCCCAAGGCTCAGGGGGGAAAGCCTTTGTAGATGGGTACCGTGTCGGCGGGAAGACAGGAACAGCCCAAAAAGCTTCTGGCGGAAAATATTTAGAGAATAACTTTATTGTTTCCTTTATCGGTTTCGCACCAGCAGACGATCCTGAGCTTGTCGTGTATGTGGCGGTCGATAATCCGAAAGGTACAGTCCAATTTGGTGGAGTAGTAGCAGCTCCGATTGTAGGAAGCATCATGGGTGACAGCCTTCGCGCACTTGGAGTGAAGGAAAGGAAGGATCAGCTGGAAAAAGAATATAAATATCCAGAAAATCCTTTAATCGAAGTTCCAGATTTAGTAGGCCTGACGAAAAAAGAAATCAGTGAAGTTTTCCTTAACCTCAAGATTGAGCCGAGCGGAAGCGGAGACACTGTTATCAAGCAGTCGCCAGAGCCGGGAACAAAGGTAAAAGACGGCTCAACCATTCGTTTATACTATAATAATTAACCACACCTTTTAAGATAAAGGCGGCACAATCGCCGCCTTTATTTTTCATTATTACGGAGAAAAAACCGAACACGATGGCACAATTCCTTTTTATCATGTAAAATATAAACGCTAAGAAAAAATGCATTTTCTAACATTGGTCATGCATTTGATATAATATTAGTATTTATGAATAAAATGAGTACATATGGATTTATTAGAAAAGAGGATTTGAATCATGCAGTTAAAACAATTATTAAAAAGCTTAGGGCCATATGCTTTATATAATGGAACAGATGCAGAAATCACTTCAATTGAAAATGATAACCGCAAAGTGGGTCAAGGCAGCTTGTTCATCTGCATCAAAGGATTTACTGTCGATGGACATGATTTTGCTCATAAGGCTTATGAGGCAGGTGCCGCTGCTATCCTTGCAGAAAGAGAATTAGCGGAAGACTTTGACATACCGGTCATTATTGTGAAGGACACAAAAAGGGCGAGCAGCATTCTTGCTGACGCGTTCTATGGTCATCCAACACAAAAGCTAAAGCTTATCGGCATAACAGGAACAAATGGCAAAACAACAACAAGCCATCTGATTGAGACAATCCTGCAAAAGGCTAATAGACGTACAGGTATCATTGGAACAATGTATACAAAAATAGACAATGAAATTCAGGAAACAAAAAACACTACACCAGAAGCAGTAACTTTACAAAAGATTTTTCATCAAATGACAGAAAAACAGGTGGATACTGCCGTGATGGAAGTTTCTTCCCATGCCTTATATGAAGGCAGGGTGTTTGGCTGCGATTATGATGTGGCAGTGTTTACGAACTTGTCACAGGATCATCTAGATTTCCATGGCACGATGGATGAATACAGAAGAGCAAAAGGCTTGTTATTCACAAGGCTGGGCAATGTTTATTCAACAAAACATCCGAAATATGCTGTTTTGAACAAGGATGATGCTGCAAGTGAAGAATATGAAAAACTGACAGCAGCAATTGTCGTTACGTATGGAATTGACAAAGATGCAGACATCATGGCGAAGGATATACATATCGATGCAGGTGGAACGAAGTTTGAATTAATAACACCTGCAGGAAGCTATGCCGTTTCCCTGCAAATGGTCGGCAAATTTAGTGTATATAATGCTTTAGCGAGTATTGCAGCAGCGTTTGTGAGCGGCATTCCAATGGAAACGGCTATTTCCGCCCTTGAATCAGTAAAGGGTGTGTCAGGCAGATTTGAGACAGTTGATGCAGGTCAGGATTTTTCTGTTATCGTCGACTATTCTCATACACCAGACAGTCTTGAAAATGCCCTTGTAACCATTAAAGAGTTTGCAAAAGGTGATATTCATGTTGTTGTCGGCTGCGGCGGTGACAGAGATAAAACGAAGCGTCCTTTAATGGCAGAGATAGCGTGCAGATATGCCGACCATGCTATATTTACAAGCGACAACCCAAGAAGCGAGGACCCGCTTGAAATATTGAAAGACATGGTTTCAGGCGTTCCTGGCAAGGAATATAACGTCATTGCCGACAGAAAAGAAGCTATTGATCATGCGGTTAAGACTGCAAAAGCAAATGATGTTATTTTAATTGCAGGTAAAGGGCATGAAACGTATCAGCAAATAGGAGCACAAACTTTTGACTTTGATGACCGCCTTGTAGCGAAAGAGGCGATATTAGGAGTGAAAAAATGACACTGTCCTATAAAACTATTCTGCAGGCAATTCCTGATGCGAAAGGATACGCAAATGAAGAGATAAACTTTTTGACGGTTTCTTTTTTCAGTGATGAACAGCAGACTAAAGGACTGTTTGCGCCCTTGTATGGCAAAGAGTCCGGGGATTTGTCCACAGCAATTGCAAATGGTGCAATAGGAGCAATATGGGACAAAGAAGAAGAAATACCATCCTATACACCAAATCATTTTCCAATATTCTATACAAATGATATAAAGAAAGGCTTATACAAAATGATCGAACTATATGAACAAAACTTAAATGGACAACAACAAGCTAAATTTATTTATGCAAAAGACAAAAGCGCGAAGGCCTTGGAAACATACGACGGAGCTGTAATCAAAAATGTGCTTGGCGCTGTGAAAGGAGGGGAATGAACATGATGGAGAAAGTTATCTTTTTTACAATAATATTAGGGTTTTTAATAACGGTTCTTACTTCACCAGTTTTTATTCCCTTCTTGAGAAGGCTGAAATTCGGACAAAGCATTAGAGAGGAAGGCCCAAAATCCCATCAGAAGAAATCAGGGACGCCAACAATGGGCGGTCTGATGATTTTATTATCTGTTGTCGTAACAACACTCGTAATGACTTATAAGTTTACAGAGCCGACTATGAAAACATACATGCTCCTTTTTGTTATGTTAGGATTCGGATTGCTTGGCTTCTTGGATGATTTTATTAAAGTTGTGATGAAAAGGAATTTAGGATTAACTTCCAGACAAAAGCTTTTAGGTCAAATTGTTATTTCCGTTATTTTCTATTTTGTGCTGATGCAAAATGATTTCTCAACAAGCATCAATATTCCGCTGATTGATAAATCATTTGATCTCGGTTGGTTTTATGTTATATTCATCGTCTTCTGGCTTGTAGGTTTTTCAAATGCAATCAACCTTACAGACGGTTTAGACGGACTAGTGTCCGGAACCTCTGCCATAAGCTTTGGTGCGTTTGCGGTACTTGCATGGAGCCAGTCACAGTTTGAAATCAGCATTTTTTCTGTGGCAATTGTCGGTGCTGTTTTAGGCTTTTTAGTATTCAATGCCCATCCTGCGAAGGTATTTATGGGAGATACAGGTTCATTAGCTTTAGGAGGAGCAATTGCGGCAATCGCTATTTTAACGAAGCTGGAAATTTTGCTTATTCTAATCGGGGGAGTCTTTGTTATCGAAACATTGTCAGTTATCCTTCAAGTAATTTCCTTTAAGTCAACAGGAAGAAGGATTTTCCGAATGAGCCCGCTTCACCATCATTATGAGCTTGTAGGCTGGTCAGAATGGCGCGTTGTTGTGACATTCTGGAGTGTAGGATTGCTGTTTGCAGTATTAGGAATTTATATTGAGGTGTGGTTATAAAAATGAAACATATCACTGATTATCATCATAAAAAGGTACTTGTATTAGGTCTTGCGAAAAGTGGCGTTAGCGCTGCTTCTCTTTTGCATAAATTAGGGGCGTTTGTGACTGTGAACGACAGCAAGCCACTTGGAGAAAATCCTGAGGCGCAAGAATTGCTGGAGCAGGGGATTACGGTTATATGCGGCAGTCACCCTGTGGAGCTATTAGAGGAAGGATTTCAATTAATTGTGAAAAATCCTGGTATTCCATACTATAACCCAATGGTTGAAAGAGCTGTAGAAAAAGGGATTCCTATCATTACAGAAGTGGAGCTTGCTTATAAGGTTTCTGAGGCTCCTTTTCTTGCGATTACTGGTTCAAATGGCAAGACAACGACAACTACCCTATTGTTTGAGATGCTTGAGGCTGCCAGCAAAAAGCCACTGATTGCGGGGAATATTGGAACTGTTGCTGCAGATGTCGCACAAAAAGCAGAAGCCGACAATCAAATTGTTATTGAGCTTTCATCATTCCAGCTGATGGGGATTGATCAATTCAAGCCGAAAGTCGCGATTATTACGAATATTTATGATGCCCATCTGGATTACCATGGCACTAGGGATGAGTATGCAAAAGCGAAGGGTAATATTACAAACAACCAGGATGAGCATGATTACCTTATTGTCAATGTGGAGCAAGAAGTGGTAATGGATATTGCCCGCAGAAGCAAAGCAACCATCATTCCTTTTTCAACAGCAAAGCCCCTTGAATTCGGAGCATTTGTAAAAGATGGTTCTATTTACTTCCATGATGAAAAAGTGATTGAGGTTAAGGATATCGTATTGCCTGGCGCTCATAATTTGGAAAACATTTTGTCTGCCATTGCGGCAGCGAAGCTGACTGGTGTTGACAATAACAGCATTCACCGTGTATTGAGCTCATTCAAAGGGGTAAAACACAGATTGCAGTTCATTGATGAGATCCAAGGGAGACGCTTTTATAATGATTCAAAAGCAACGAATATCCTTGCGACGGAAAATGCGCTTGCAGCGTTTACGGCACCGACCATTCTTCTTGCTGGAGGCTTAGACAGAGGCAATGAGTTTGATGAGCTCATTCCGTCCCTTAAAAATGTCAAGGCGATGATTACGTTTGGCCAAACTGCTGAAAAACTGGAGCGAATTGCCAAAGAGGCAGGAATAAAAACTATCCAACGTGTCGATAATGTGGACAAAGCTGTACCGGCTGCTTTCCAGCTATCTGAGGAAGGCGATGTTATCCTTCTGTCACCAGCATGTGCAAGCTGGGATCAATACAAAACTTTTGAAGTCAGAGGAGACATTTTTATTGAAGCGGTGCATAAGCTTAAATAAGGGCTTGTTTACATCCATCGTTTCAAATTAGGAAAATGATGATTAAGGTGATTTTATCACTTTAAAAGGGATAGGAATGTCACCCTTCATTCTAAAGTCCGATGCAAGCCCTAATACTTGCAACTCGAGGTGTGGAAAAGGTGCCGACAAAAAAAACAACTCCCGACATATTCCTTATTATCATCACGTTTACATTACTGGCGATAGGACTGATCATGGTGTACAGTGCAAGTGCTGTATGGGCAGATTACAAGTTTGATGATTCTTTCTTCTTTGCAAAAAGACAGATGCTTTTTGCCGGAGTCGGGATTGTCGCCATGTTTTTCATCATGAATATCGACTATTGGACTTGGAGAACATGGGCGAAAATTATCGTTATTGTATGTTTTGTTCTGTTAGTATTTGTACTTATACCGGGAATTGGGAATGTCCGTAATGGATCGCGCAGCTGGATTGGAGTGGGAGCATTCTCCATTCAGCCATCAGAATTTATGAAGATGGCGATGATTGCTTTCCTAGCAAAATTTCTGTCAGAAAATCAGAAAAAGATTACTTCCTTTAAAAAGGGGCTTGTGCCAGCATTAGGCATTGTATTTTTAGCGTTTGGGATGATTATGCTTCAGCCTGATTTAGGGACAGGCACCGTCATGGTTGGGACAAGTGTTGTGATGATTTTTATCGCTGGTGCAAGAATACGGCATTTCGTGTTTCTCGGTTTGATTGGACTAGCCGGCTTTGTCGGACTGGTTGCCTCAGCGCCGTACCGGATAAAAAGGATAACTTCTTTCCTTGATCCGTGGTCAGACCCTCTTGGAAGCGGCTTTCAAATCATTCAGTCTTTATACGCGATAGGACCAGGAGGATTGTTTGGCCTAGGGCTTGGAGAAAGCAGACAAAAATTCTTTTACTTGCCAGAGCCGCAAACGGACTTTATTTTTGCGATTCTTTCAGAAGAGCTTGGATTCATTGGAGGCTCTTTGATCCTGCTGCTGTTTTCCTTACTGCTGTGGAGAGGCATTAGGATTGCCCTCGGAGCACAAGATTTGTTTGGAAGCTTGCTAGCTGTAGGAATTATCGCAATGGTTGCCATTCAAGTTATGATCAATATCGGAGTTGTAACAGGCTTAATGCCAGTTACTGGGATTACACTGCCGTTCTTAAGCTATGGCGGATCTTCCTTGACATTAATGCTTGTGGCAATAGGGGTTTTATTGAATGTGAGTCGCTATTCGAGATATTAAATAAAGAGAAGCAGCATTACACGGAGAGGATGGCTTAAAGCCTTCCTTTTTTTATGCGTTCAGCAGGTAATTTTATTTAAAATCTTCATATAATTCACTAATATAAACAAATGATAACAATTATTTCACTACGAATGTAGGGAGAGGGGAGGGGAAGGGGGAGGATGCTCAAATAAAATGCTTGTTTGACAAGGGGTTATTAATGCAAGCCCCGCAAATGAAGCTCTTTTTATCCTTCAATAAATGTATTACAATTTGTTTTCAATTTTAGTAAATTACACGAATAGGTTTAAAATATAGTACAATAGGGAACATCTAGTTTTGGGCTTTAAGAAAATCCTCCAAAATATTCAAAGAAGATAGTTTCTGTTTTTCATAAATAAAGCTATAATAAAGAAGATTTGAAAATCGTAAATAAATGCTTAAATAAGCAGCTAGAACAAGTACGTGTTATGAGGTGGGAAAATGAAAATAGTGGTTAGCGGCGGTGGTACCGGAGGACATATTTATCCAGCACTTGCCTTAATCCGTGAAATACAAAAAGAAGTCAAGGATGTCGAGTTCTTATACATAGGAACAGAACAAGGGCTAGAGAGTAAACTAGTGCGCCGTGAAAATATTCCATTTAAAGCGATACATATAACTGGTTTTAAACGAAAGCTCTCACCTGAAAATGTGAAAACCGTTTGGAGATTTATTTCTGGTGTCAATAAATGCAAGAAAATCTTGAAAGAATTCCAAGCAGATGTGGTAATTGGAACAGGCGGTTATGTTTGCGGACCTGTAGTGTATGCTGCCGCAAAAATGGGGATTGCTACGATTATTCATGAACAGAACAGTGTGCCTGGATTGACTAATAAATTCTTGAGCAAGTATGTCGATAAAGTGGCAACATGCTTTGCCGAAGCCGAACAGTTTTTCCCGAAGGAAAAGGTTGTTCTAACAGGCAACCCTCGTGCATCGGAAGTATTAAACCAGGATGCAATTAAAGGAAAGCTTTCTGCCGGACTTAAACTTAATAGCCCAGCTGTGCTAATCTTTGGAGGCTCAAGAGGAGCGAGACCGATTAATGATGCGGTTATTGCTGCATTGCCTGAGTTTGGGAAGAAGGATTATCAGATCCTTTATGTAACGGGAGAAGTCCATTATGAATCAGTGAAGAAGGAAGTCGAAAAAGTCGGCAATCCGGAAAATGTGATTATCAAACCGTTTGTGCATAATATGCCAGAGGTGCTTGCAGGAATTGACCTGACAGTAGCAAGGGCAGGAGCTACAACATTGGCTGAGCTCACGTCCCTTGGAATTCCAAGCATTTTAATCCCAAGCCCTTACGTGACGAATAACCATCAAGAGAAAAACGCCCATTCACTTACTAATAACGGTGCAGCAAAACTATTGCTTGAACGTGAATTGACTGGTGATAGCCTGGTGAAAGACATCGATGATATTATGCTGCAGCCTGAAAAGTTGAAAAGCATGAAAGCTGCTTCATTGGAATTAGGGATTCCAGATGCTGCGATGAGACTTTTCAATGTTATGAAGGATGTCACAAAATAATCAGTTGGGTGGGAAAAGTTTTCCGTTTCCCATCCAGACTTTTCTTCAATTAATGTAATCAGGATGCTATAATCAAACATTAGAAGAGTTAAGTCTATTATATTTGTAATAGACAAGCTTTATCACCTTGAAAGTCATGAAAAAAGTTTCAAAACAAGACATTTTCTGCTTTAAATAAAACAGATATATTCCGATATATATTAAGTGATTATGAAACGGCAGCTTACATACTGTTGCTTGTTTGTTAGAGGTGGTTATTTGGATAAAGGGAAGATTGTTTCCATTGAAGATAGAATTCCTAAATTGAAACAGCAGCGAAAAAAGAAAGCAAACAAACGCCTCATATTTCTGCTCATGCTATTTTTTCTCCTCATTGGATGCATTATTTACTTTCAGTCACCATTAAGCAATGTGAAAGAAACAATCGTGACAGGAAACATCTTGTATACGGAAGGGGAGATAGAGGAAATCAGCGGAATCAGCTCTTCGACAAATATTTGGACTATAAAAAAGGACAAGATTGAAGAAAAACTGAATGCACTGCCTGAAATCAAGTCATCCTCTGTTTCTTTAAAGCTTCCAAACAAAGTGAATATTGAAGTGGAAGAATATAAACGGATTGCTTACATGGTAAGCGGCAATAAGTATATTCCCATTCTGGAAAGCGGAACTGAATTAGAGGGAAGAAGCTCTGAATCAACACCGTATGATGCTCCGCTCATTATGGATTTCGATAATGACAAAGCGTTGGAGAAAACAGTCAAGGAGCTGAAAAAACTCCCAGCTGGTGTTTACAATGCTATCTCTGAGATCCATTACACACCGAAAAAAACGGATTCATACCATATTAATGTATTTATGAATGATGGATTTGAAGTGGCAGCCTCTTTAAGCACTTTTGCAGAGAAGATGGAACACTATCCATCGATTATCAGCCAATTGAATCCAAAGAAAAAGGGTGTTATTGACTTAGAAGTCGGCTCTTATTTCAAGGAGTATGGATCATCAGAAGGAGAGGGAAATAGTGAAGAATAAACGAAAGGGGAGCCACGTAATCTTTTCTTTTGTTTTTCTTGTACTAGGGTTCATTGTTGCCTTTGCCTTCCAAATGGCCAATGCTGAAGACGGTCCGAAAAGTTTGAGTGACAGCCAGTTTGATCGGGATCTTGCATTGCGAAATGAGCTGATCGAACAAGAAGAAAGAAATAATGAGCTTTATAAAGAGCTCGAACAAGTTCAAAAGGATCTGTCCGATTACGAAAAAGAGCTCTCCACAAAAGCGGATGCCTATTACAATCTTGCTGAAGATGCCAATAATTACCGCATGTATTTAGGCAAGGTTGGCGTTGTGGGACAAGGAGTGCAGGTTACTCTAGAAGATGGGAATTATGATCCGAATGATGATAATGTTAATAATTATCTTGTTCATGAACATCATATCTTTGAAGTGGTGAATGAGCTTTATGTTTCAGGCGCAGCAGCCGTTAGCATTAACGGCCAGCGCTTAAGCCATGATTCTTATATTCTATGTAATGGACCTGTGATTGAAATTGACGGAAATCAGTATCCTGCTCCATTTGTGATTACTGCCATTGGAGACAGTGAAGTAATGGAAGGTGCATTAAACATTAAAGGCGGAGTGAAGGATACATTGGTGAATGAAAACATCAAATTCACACTCGAAAAGAAAGAGACCATTACAATGGAGGCACTTAGAACAAATTAGGTGAAAAGAGATGTGCTGCCGAATATTTATTATGGAAGTATGGTGAAGGCATGAACAAAAAACTTTTCACTATGACAATAATCTTGCTAGTAATCGGGTTTATGCTTGCCGTTCAATTCCAAACAGTCAAAAAGCCGAAGGTGAGAGACACAAGGGATACTTGGGAGTTAAAGCAAGCCCTTCTCAAGGAAAAAGAAACGGAGCTTAAGCTGTTAAGCGATATTCGTGCAAACAGCCAAAAAGTCGACGAGTATAAAAGCGACAGCTCACAGACGAAAGAAGAGCTCCTTCAAGAGACAATTGCTGAGCTGAAAGATGATATTGGTCTTACAGAAAAAGCTGGATATGGAATCGTTATATCCATTCAGCCTGTCAGCTCAGATTTGCTGATGGGTGATGAGCAAGGCGCCATTACAGCCGATCTTTTGAAACGGCTCATTAATGAGTTGAATTTGTACGGCGCAAAGGAAATAGCCATTGACGAACATCGTTACATTAATACTTCTGTCATTAGGGATATTAATGGGGAGACAAAGCTGAACGGTTATTCTGTCAACAAATTTCCTTTGACGATAAAAGTGATTGCTGCAGATAAAAACAGTGCCGAGCAGCTGTATAATCGCATGAAGGTTTCACAATCAGCGGATGATTTCTTTATGGACAATCTGTTGCTGGATGTTAAAAAGCCGCAGCAAACAATAACCATTCCAGCATATGAAGACAATATCCGGATTCGGTATATGAAGCCTGCAGGAGATGAAGAAGGAGGCGGTGCTTAATGTGGCTGCCTATATTTGGCCTTATTATCGGCATATCACTTGGTCTTATGACAGATATTACAGTCCCGGATGAATATGCCAACTATTTGTCAATTGCAGTACTAGCAGCACTCGATACGCTGTTTGGCGGCATCAGGGCGCATTTGCAGAACATATATGATGAAAAGGTGTTTGTATCAGGTTTTTTCTTTAATATTCTCCTTGCTGCAAGTTTAGCTTTTCTCGGTGTTCATCTTGGTGTAGACTTATACTTAGCTGCCATATTTGCCTTCGGTGTAAGGCTGTTTCAAAATATCGCAGTCATTAGAAGAATCATCTTGACAAAGTGGGAAAATAAACGAGAAAAAACTGAAAAAAATCAATCATAAAAAAGGGAATATATTAGTTTTGGCGAATTATTTAATAAATAATATATTAATAGGGAATTTTATTCATTAAAATTTAACATTCGCTAAATAAGCAGGATAGCTGTTGTTCACTTATTTTTAAAAAGCAAAAGGAGGTGCCCGAGAATGAACAGCAATGAATTTTATGTAAGTCTAGACATCGGTACATCCAGCGTGAAAGTAATCATCGGCGAAATGATTAATGAGTCCTTAAACATTATTGGAGTAGGCATCGTACCTTCAGAAGGGTTGAGGAAGGGTTCTATTGTCGATATAGATGAAACCGTTCATTCCATACGAAGAGCTATTGAACAGGCGGAAAGAATGATTGGTGTAGAAATTAAACAAGTTATTGTTGGCGTTTCGGGAAATCATGTAAGCTTGCAGCCCTCACATGGAGTAGTGGCAGTTTCAAGTGAAAATCGTGAAATAACAATAGAAGATGTAATGAGAGTAAAGGATGCAGCACAAGTTGTTTCCATTCCGCCTGAGAGGGAGATAATCGACATTATCCCAAAGCAGTTTATCGTGGATGGTCTTGATGAAATTACAGATCCTCGCGGGATGATAGGCGTCCGCCTTGAAATGGAAGGAATCATTATAACAGGCAGCAAGACAATATTACATAATACGCTTCGCTGCGTGGAAAAAGCAGGCCTTGAGATTGTTGATATTACATTGCAGCCTCTTGCCGCTGGTTCCTTCGCGCTGTCAAAGGATGAAAAAAATCTTGGAGTGGCACTGCTTGATATTGGAGGCGGGTCTACTACAATCGCTGTTTTTGAAAATGGCTTCTTGAAAAAAACAAGCGTCTTGCCAATCGGAGGAGATCATATAACAAAAGATCTGTCCATTGGCTTGCGAACAACAACCGAAGATGCAGAAAAAATCAAAGTGAAATATGGCTATGCCTATTACAATCACGCATCAGAGGAAGAAGTATTCAGCGTTCCGATTATCGGAAGTGACCAGCATCAGCAGTTCAACCAACTGGAAATTGCCGATATTATTGAAGCAAGATTGGAAGAAATGTTTGATTTAGTGATGGACGAGCTAGAAAGACTAGGTGTGTATGATCTTCCAGGCGGTTTCGTACTTTCTGGAGGAGTCGCCGGAACAAAAGGCATTTTGGAATTGGCCCAGGAAGTTTTCCAAAATCGGGTCCGCATCGCGATACCTGATTATATTGGTGTAAGGGAAGCTCAATATACAACTGCTGTCGGCTTGATTAAATTCTCATACAAGAACAACAAGCTGCAAGGCGGCAGTATTCAACAGGCTGAGCCTGTTGCAGTTGGGGAACCAAAGGAAAAAAGAGCACCAAAACAGGCTCCACCAAAAGCTTCATACGAAAAACAGCCTGTCGAAAAAGGACCTTCCAAGCTAAAGAAATTTATGGGATACTTTTTCGATTAAAAGATAAAAAACATAAGAACTATTAAAATGGTATGTTTACTCCATATCACCAAGATTTGAGACGCGGACAGTTCGATACTGCTGAATATCGACGAATTAGGAGGATTTGTCATGTTAGAATTTGATACAAATATAGATTCATTAGCTGTAATAAAAGTTATTGGTGTCGGTGGCGGCGGGAACAATGCTGTCAATCGAATGATTGAACATGGTGTTCAAGGAGTAGAGTTTATTGCAGTAAATACGGACGCACAAGCGTTGAACTTATCAAAAGCTGAAGTGAAAATGCAAATCGGCGGCAAACTGACAAGAGGTTTGGGTGCCGGTGCTAACCCTGAAGTGGGTAAAAAAGCTGCAGAGGAAAGCAAAGAACAAATCGAAGAGGCTCTAAAAGGAGCTGATATGGTATTTGTTACTGCAGGTATGGGAGGCGGAACAGGTACTGGTGCAGCTCCTGTTATCGCACAAATCGCAAAAGACATCGGCGCATTAACAGTTGGTGTTGTAACAAGACCGTTCACATTTGAAGGAAGAAAGCGTTCAACACATGCAGCAAGCGGTATCTCTGCTCTTAAAGAAGCTGTAGATACTTTGATTGTCATCCCGAATGACCGCTTGCTTGAAATTGTGGATAAGAGCACTCCGATGCTTGAAGCATTCAGAGAAGCAGATAATGTACTCCGTCAAGGTGTACAAGGTATCTCTGACCTTATTGCAACACCAGGGTTAATCAACCTTGACTTCGCTGATGTGAAAACAATCATGGTTAACAAAGGATCTGCATTGATGGGAATCGGTGTTGCATCAGGAGAAAATCGCGCGGCAGAAGCAGCGAAAAAGGCAATTTCATCTCCGTTGCTTGAAACATCTATCGATGGAGCGCAAGGTGTGTTAATGAACATTACGGGCGGATCTAACTTAAGCCTATATGAAGTTCAGGAAGCAGCTGACATTGTCGCTTCTGCATCTGACCAAGATGTTAACATGATCTTCGGTTCTGTTATTAACGAAAACTTAAAAGACGAAATTGTCGTAACAGTAATTGCAACTGGATTTAACCAAGATGCGATTCAAGTATCTGCTTCAAGGCCATCTTTAAATAGCATGAAGCCTTCAAGCAACCCTAGCAGCTCACGTGAAGTGAAACGCGAGGAAAATCCAAACAGTGCAAAAGAGCCTGTACGCGGAAACTCAATCCAAACAGGTGAAGATACATTGGATATACCAACATTCTTACGTAACAGAAATCGCAGAAGATAAAAAAAGCGGGATAATTTCCCGCTTTTTTTTTATGCTTTCATAGCCTGGGAAATAATTTCATTTTAAAAAAACTGAAAATTTACCATTAGAACAAACTTATAGCAGAAGGCAAGAAATAGTGACAAAATCTGTTGTTAATAGAGAAAATTTCTGATTTTTTGATTACAGGAAGTGACACACTTTCCTCAAGCAGTAGGTTATACTTTTTCGTAACAGATTAATAGAGTTAGATGAGCAAGCAATCATGCCATAAAACTTTAGGAAGGAGGCTCAAACTACTTGGCCGTTTATTTAGATGTCATATGGCTGCTAAATTTCTTGTTTGACAGCTTGCTGCTCTACTTGACAGCCATCATCTTAAAAAGAGACGTAAAGCTTTGGAGAGTGCTGTGCGGCGGCCTGATAGGATCGATAATCATTCTTTTGGCAGTTACTCCATACCACATCTATACAAGTCACCCGATTTCAAAGCTAGGCTTCTCTTGTGTGATGATTTTGACTGTTTTTGGCTTTAAAAGACTGCGCTATTATCTTAGTGGATTAATGACCTTTTATTTTGTCACCTTCCTGATTGGAGGGGTCCTGATTGGCAGCCATTATTTTGTTCAGTTTGATTTTCAATTATCTTCTTCTGTTATGCTAGCTAGTGTTAAAGGTTTTGGTGATCCAATCAGCTGGCTGTTTGTATTGCTTGGCTTTCCAGCAGCCTGGCATTTTTCTAGAAAGAATGTAGAAAGCATTGAAATAACAAAAATCAAATATGAAGAGATTGTCCAAGTGAGCTTTCAAATAGCCGGTAAGGCTTTTACTTTAAAGGGGCTCGTTGACAGCGGCAACCAAGTATATGATCCAATTTCAAGAGTTCCCGTCATGTTTGTATCTATTAATGGAATGGGCGATGATCTGCCAGCTGAGTTATGTGAAATTGTTGATGACTCGGAAGCGATTATTCATGGGCAAAAGCAGCTAAGTGATGACTGGCAATACCGGATGCGCATTATCCCCTATAAGGTGATGGGGAAAGAGCATCAGCTCATGATTGCCATTAAGCCAGAACAGCTTGTCATTGAACAAAAAGATGACAAATATTTAGTGGAAAAAGGGCTGATTTCTTTTACAAGACAGCAGCTTTCATCAGATGATGCTTTTTCATGCATTGTGCATCCTAAAATGCTGACAGGCAAAAAAATCAATGTGGTAAACGAAGGAATGGTTAGTTAATATACTATACTCTTTTGATACATCATTTAGAAGGAGGACAATTATGAAAAAACTAAAGCTTCGCTTAACTTACTACTGGTATAAGCTATTAATGAAATTAGGTTTGAAAACAGATGAAGTTTTTTATATTGGCGGAAGCGAAGCATTGCCTCCACCGTTAAGCAAAGAAGAGGAAGAAGAACTGCTTCTGAAGCTGCCAGAAGGTGATCAGGCAGCAAGATCTATTTTAATTGAACGTAATTTGCGTCTTGTTGTTTATATTGCCAGGAAATTTGAGAATACGGGCATCAATATTGAAGACTTAATTAGTATTGGAACCATCGGACTAATAAAGGCTGTCAATACTTTTAATCCTGAAAAGAAAATCAAGCTTGCTACATATGCATCAAGATGTATCGAGAATGAGATACTGATGTATTTGAGAAGAAACAATAAAATACGGTCAGAGGTTTCCTTCGATGAACCGCTGAATATTGACTGGGATGGCAATGAACTGCTGTTATCAGATGTAATGGGTACAGAGGAAGATATCATCACGAAAGACCTCGATGCAAGCGTCGATAAAAAACTGCTCATAAGGGCATTGCATCAGCTTTCTAAAAGAGAGAAGCAAATTATGGAGCTGCGCTTCGGCCTTGGAACAGGCGAAGAAAAGACGCAGAAGGATGTAGCAGATATGCTTGGCATTTCTCAGTCCTATATATCCAGATTGGAAAAAAGGATTATAAAAAGACTGCAAAAGGAATTTAATAAAATGGTGTAGAGTGATCTGTCAGCTAAACTTCAACTAACAAGGATGAATTAATTCTTCTTTCTTGTTAGAAAGTGCGGCTGGCATTTTTTGTCGAATAAAAAATTTTTTTGTGTGAATTATTATTGCAGAAAAACATTGTACTGATAGTTTTTTGAAGAGAAAACGGTAGTGAATTTGGATTAGGATGGAAAATCACTTATGCATATTTTTCCTTCTCAAGGAGATACTGTTTTTTGTACAGCAGCTCCTGTGAGGAGGGAAATAGATTGACTCGAAATAAAGTAGAAATTTGCGGTGTGGATACATCTAAGCTTCCAGTATTGAAAAACGAAGAAATGAGAGAGCTCTTCAAGCAAATGCATCAGGGAGATATTACCGCAAGAGAAAGTCTCGTTAATGGAAATCTCCGCCTTGTATTAAGTGTGATTCAAAGGTTCAACAATAGAGGCGAGTTTGTCGATGACTTATTTCAAGTTGGTTGTATCGGTCTAATGAAATCTATTGATAATTTTGATTTAAGTCAAAACGTAAAGTTTTCCACCTATGCTGTCCCGATGATAATTGGTGAAATTCGCCGTTACTTGCGTGACAATAACCCGATAAGGGTGTCCAGATCCTTAAGGGATATAGCTTATAAAGCATTGCAAGTCAGAGAGCGATTAATGAGCAAGACATCAAAGGAACCAACAGCTGAGGAAATTGCAAAAGAGCTTGATATTCCCCATGAGGATATCGTCTTCGCATTGGATGCAATTCAAGATCCAGTCTCTCTTTTTGAGCCGATCTATAATGACGGTGGCGATCCAATCTATGTGATGGATCAATTGAGTGATGAGAAGAACAAGGATATACAATGGGTGGAAGAACTCGCCCTCAAAGAAGGAATGCGAAGATTGAACGATCGGGAAAAACTTATTTTAAGAAAGCGTTTTTTTCAAGGGAAAACGCAAATGGAAGTTGCTGATGAAATAGGTATCTCCCAAGCTCAAGTATCAAGACTGGAAAAGGCTGCTATTAAACAAATGAATAAAAATATCCAAAGCTAGTAGTGAGCTTGTACATGAGAACTGCCGAAAAAATGTTTCGGCAGTTTTTTTATGGGCAATTATCTTCCTGACGTACGAGAATTTGTACTAATTATCGTAATTGGCAACATATATTTTTATAAAGGCTATCCTTGCATTCAGTGATTATTATATAGGAGTGGGAGCAATGCTTAAAATTTCTGATTTTCAAATAAAAGATGTCGTCAATGTAGCGAATGGGAAAAAGCTTGGTAATATTGGAGATATAGATATTAATTTGCAGACAGGAAAGATTGAATCGATTATTATTGGCGGGCCAGGAAAGGTGTTAGGATTCTTCAATAGAGAAGCAGATATTGTGATTCCATGGAGCAATATTTTAAAAATCGGAGAAGACGTAATCTTAGTTAAATATACAAAGTCGCTCGAGCTCACAGAAGTGGAAGAATAGGGCGAAATATTATTGGTTTTTTTATGACCAATGCACAAGTCTATGGTAAACTATAAAAAAAAGCTGAGGTTATAAAAAATGGAACCTTTCTTATTACATGAAAATGAATATTTTACCATTCAATCATGGTGTAAAGACTACCCGCAATTAGCAGCAGGATTCACTACAAAAAACGGCGGCACAAGCATTGGCCATCATAAAGGTTTAAATATGGCCTATCATGTTAATGATTCAAATGAGAAGGTAACAGCAAATCGCCAAATTGTCGCAAATAAACTCCATTTCCCGTTGAGAAATTGGGTTGGTTCTGAACAAACCCATAAGAACAACATTTGGGAAGTGACAAAAGCAGATGTAGGTAAAGGGGCGTGCGACTATGAAAGTGCATTGCCAGATACAGATGGCTTATTTACAATGGATGAAGGCATTTTATTGACCCTTTGCTATGCTGACTGTGTTCCGCTGTATTTCATCCACAGGAAAACGAAGGCGATCGGCATTGCCCATGCCGGCTGGCAAGGTACTGTTAAGAAAATTGCCAACAAAATGGTCGAGGTGTTCAAATCACACGGAATTGATTCGAGTGAAATTGAAGTAGCCATCGGTCCGTCCATAACTGACGAACAATACATAGTAGACGGGCGTGTCATAAACAGAGTTGAAGATGCGTTAAATAAAGATGATGATAAGCCATATGTGCTTGTCTCCCCGAATCAATATTCATTGAGTTTACAAAAGCTGAACAAACAGCTGTTAATAAAGGCAGGTATTCAGGAATCCAACATTTTGGTGACTGGCCTTTGCACAAGTGTTCAGGAGTCATACTTTTATTCCCACAGGCGAGATCAAGGGAAAACAGGAAGAATGATGAGCTTTATTGGCTGGAGAGAGGATGTTTAAAGTAAGATGCAAGTAAAGGTTAATTTGCAAGAAATTAGGGAAAAGATGAAATTGGCTTGTGAAAAAGTCAATAGATCTGTTGAAGATATCACCATTATCGCAGTGACAAAATATGTTACAATAGAAAGGGCAAAAGAGGCAGTAGATGCAGGTGTGACCAATCTTGGCGAAAACCGGGAAGAAGGCTTGCTTGCCAAGCGTGAGGTGCTGATGGACGAGCCGGTTTGGCATTTTATCGGTTCCTTGCAAACGCGTAAGGTGAAGAGCATTATTGATCATGTGGATTATATCCATTCCTTGGACCGCTTATCCTTAGCCAAAGAAATTAATAAGCGTGCATCCAAAAAGATCAAGTGTTTTGTTCAGGTCAATGTATCGCAAGAAGAATCTAAGCACGGCATTGCCCCTGAGGAGACAATTGACTTCATCAAAAGCCTCGATGCATTTCCAAATATCGAAATAGTCGGCTTAATGACAATGGCGCCATTTACAGATAACGAAGAGTTTCTGCGCAGCTGCTTCCGTAACTTAAAAGCACTGCAAACAGAAGTTCAGAGCTTAAAAATCAGCAATGCCCCGTGCACGGAGCTTTCCATGGGAATGTCTAACGACTACTCGATTGCCATTGAAGAAGGTGCAACGATGATTCGTATCGGCACAGCACTCGTTGGCAGCGATAAATAGGAGGTTTAGAAATTGAGTATAAAGTCGAAAATAAAAACATTTTTTTTCTTAGAAGATGAAGATTATGAGGAAGAAGAGTATGAACAGGAGCAGGAGCCAGTGAGAAATCAACAGAGACAGCAGCCAACACAGTCCTATTTTCAACAGCAGCAACAACAGCAACAGCCTGTTCAGCAGCAAAAACAAAATGTTGTTAGCTTGCAAAGCGTGCAAAAGTCGTCCAAAGTATTTTTGGTTGAGCCAAGAGTTTATGCAGAAGCACAGGATATTGCGGACCAGTTAAAAAATAGACGTGCAGTTGTCGTGAACCTGCAAAGAATTGATAAAGAACAAGGAAAACGAATCGTCGATTTCTTAAGCGGAACTGTTTATGCAATCGGGGGAGACATCCAAAAAGTGGGTACAGATATCTTCCTATGCACACCGGATAATGTCGAAGTATCAGGGAACATCTCCCAAATACTTCAAGAAACTGAATTTGAAAATGCGAGGTGGTAATCTTAGATGGATTTGGTCTTTTTAATTATTTCAAGAGTACTAACTTATTACTCTTATGCGCTGATCATTTATATTTTCATGTCATGGATACCTAATGCAAGAGAAACTGGAATCGGAATCTTCCTTGCCCGTATTTGTGAACCGTATTTAGAGCAGTTCAGAAAGATAATTCCGCCAATCGGTATGATTGATATTTCTCCGATTGTGGCTATCTTTGTTTTGAATTTAGCAGGCAATGGTGTTAGACAGTTATTTCTATGGTTTTAAAATCAGGGCTTACATTAAGCCCTTTTTTCATGCAGTCATTTAGATACATCTATTAAAGGAGTTTGTAATATGTCGATATACCAGCATTTTCGGCCAGAGGAAAAGGAATTCATTGATCAAGTGCTTAATTGGCGTCAATATGTGGAGGATGCTTATGCGCCGAAACTGACAGATTTTTTAGATCCTCGCGAACAGAAGATTGTTAATACAATTATTGGACAAAATGCAGATGTTTTAGTATCGTTTTCTGGCGGGACGAGAGCTGCTGAAAGAAAACGGGCATTGCTGTATCCTTCCTACTATGAAGTAGAGCAAGCGGACTTTCAGCTGTCCTTACAAAATATCGAGTATGCGAAAAAGTTTGTTACGATTGAGCATCCGCAAGTGCTTGGTAGTATTATGTCATTAGGATTATCGCGCAGTAAGTTTGGGGATATTCTCATTAAGGACGGCGATGTTCAGCTGATTGTAGGTAAAGAAGTAGAAGACTACATCCGCTTGCAGCTTGACTCTATCGGAAAAGCAAAGGTATCGTTACATCCAATTCCTTGGGAGAGGGCAATTGCTATAGAGGAAGAATGGGTTGAAACAAGCACAACACTTACCTCATTAAGGCTTGATGCAACGATTGCTGCTATTTACAATATTTCGAGACAAAAGGCCCAAGGCTACATTGCAGCAAGTCATGTGAAAGTAAACTGGGGTACTGTGGAAAACATCTCTTTTACTTGTGAAGAAGGAGATGTTATTTCCGTCAGAGGACATGGTAGGTCAATCATTAAATCACTCGAAGGTAAAACAAAAAAAGATAAATGGCGGATTGTTATCGGCAAATTAAAATAATCAGTCATTTGTTTTACAAACACTAATAATTTTCATGTCATTCCAAAATTCCATAGTTATTTATATATTATCTATGTTACAATATTTTCAACAGTATAATTTGTCTCACTTCCTGTTTTTTTGGCGTTTTCTCTTTGGAAATGCAGGAATACTAAAAAAGCTGTCGAAAAAAATACATAAGAAATTGAAGTTTGGGAGGTGGCATTATGCCATTAACACCGTTGGATATTCACAATAAGGAATTCAGCAAAGGATTTCGCGGTTATGATGAAGATGAAGTAAATGAGTTTTTAGACCAAATAATCAAGGACTATGAAAATATAATTCGTGAGAAAAAAGAACTAGATGCAAGACTTAGTGAATTAGATGATCGCATCGGGCACTACAATAATATAGAAGAAACATTAAATAAATCAATCGTTGTTGCTCAAGAGGCAGCTGAGGAAGTAAAGCGAAACGCTCAAAAAGAAGCAAAGCTGATCATTAAAGAAGCAGAAAAAAATGCTGACCGCATTATCAATGAATCACTTTCTAAAGCAAGAAAAATCGCATTGGAAATTGAAGAGTTAAAAAAGCAGTCAAAAGTGTTCCGCACACGCTTCAAAATGCTGATCGAAGCGCAGCTTGATATGCTGAACAACGATGATTGGGATCATTTGCTTGAATATGAGCTTGATGCATCAGAGCTTAACTCAACGAAATAATTGCAGAGAGCTTGACGAAGCATCTGTTAATAGCCTATAATTTGTACACAAAACAATATTCATGCGTACGTTGATAGGGACAGTACAATTACTGTTGGCTTATTTTAAGCGAGCTGGGGACGGTGGAAGCCTGGCATAAGCGGGAATTGGAATATCACCCTTGAGTCCTTTTCTGAAAGGCTTTTTAGTAAGAAAAGGCGGTTCATAACCGTTAAAAAATGCTTAAGTGGATAGTCTAACTATCTATAAGGGTGGTACCGCGGGAGAATAAACCTTCTCGTCCCTTTTTGGGATGAGGGGTTTTTTTATTGTCTAAAAACCACAAGATACATCCCTAACGCATCAAAAAACCATGAATTTAGAACATTATTTGGAGGATTTTTAATGGAATATAAAGATACCTTGCTCATGCCGAAAACGGCTTTCCCGATGAGAGGAAACTTGCCAAACCGTGAGCCTGAAATTCAAGCAAAATGGAATGAAATGAATATTTATGAAAAAGTTCAAGAACGCACTAGCGGCCGTCCGCTTTATGTTTTGCATGACGGACCTCCTTATGCGAATGGAGATATCCATATTGGACATGCATTGAATAAAATTTTGAAGGATTTTATTGTGCGCTTTAAGTCGATGACTGGTTTCCAAGCACCATACGTTCCTGGCTGGGATACACATGGATTGCCGATTGAACAAGCTTTGACTAACAAAGGTGTTAAACGTAAGGAAATGACAATCGCTGAGTTCCGTAAGCTGTGTGAAGAATACGCTCTTGGCCAAATTGACAGCCAAAGAGAGCAATTCAAACGCCTAGGTGTACGGGCTGATTGGGAAAATCCATACATCACATTAAAGCCTGCATACGAAGCACAACAAATTAAAGTGTTCGGGGAAATGGCGAAAAAAGGCTATATTTATAAAGGTAAAAAGCCGGTTTATTGGTCTCCTACAAGTGAATCTGCTTTGGCAGAAGCGGAAATTGAATACCAGGACAAACAATCTCCATCCATCTATGTTGGCTTTAAAGTAAAGGATGGCAAGAATGTGCTTAGTGAAGATGTACAAATTGTGATTTGGACAACAACACCATGGACAATTCCTGCAAACCTTGGTATTTCTGTTCACCCTGACTTGACATATGTTGTAGTGGAAGAAAAAGGTAACAAGTATTTAGTTGCTAAAGACTTGCTAGAAGCAGTTAAAACAGAAGTGGCATGGGAAGAAGCAGCTATCATCCAAGAGGTTCAAGGTTCTGAATTGGAATACATTAAAGCACTTCATCCACTATATGACCGTGAATCATTAGTAATGCTTGGCGAGCATGTAACAACAGATGCAGGTACTGGCTGTGTTCATACTGCACCAGGACATGGTGAGGATGACTTCATTGTTGGTCAAAAGTATAATCTCGAAGTTCTTTGTCCAGTTGATGACAAAGGTGTTATGACAGACGAGGCGCCAGGATTTGAAGGTTTATTCTATGATAAAGCTAACAAGCCGATCACAGAAGCATTAGAAGAAGCGGGAGCGTTGTTGAAGCTGAAATTTATCACACACTCCTATCCGCATGACTGGAGAACGAAAAAACCGGTTATTTTCCGTGCGACAGCACAATGGTTTGCGTCTATTAAAGATTTCAGACAAGACTTGCTTAACGCAGTCCAAGAAACAAAATGGGTTCCGGCATGGGGAGAAACAAGATTATTCAATATGGTTCGCGACCGCGGTGACTGGTGTATTTCCAGACAGCGTGCATGGGGTGTTCCGATTCCGGTATTTTATGCTGAAAATGGTGACAGCATCATAACAGACGAAACAATCGAGCATATCTCTAACTTGTTTAGAGAGCATGGTTCAAATATCTGGTTTGAAAGAACTGCAAACGAACTTCTTCCAGAAGGCTTCACACATCCTGGCAGCCCGAATGGAAACTTTACAAAAGAAACAGATATCATGGATGTTTGGTTCGATTCTGGTTCTTCTCATCAATCTGTACTAGAAGAAAGAGAAGAATTGCAAAGACCTGCAGACCTTTACTTGGAAGGTTCTGACCAATATCGCGGGTGGTTTAACTCCTCCCTATCTACAGCTGTAGCTGTAACAGGCAAAGCGCCATATAAAGGTGTATTAAGCCATGGCTTCGTTTTAGACGGTGAAGGCAGAAAAATGAGTAAGTCTCTTGGAAACGTTATGGTTCCTTCAAAAGTAATGAATCAGCTTGGTGCTGATATCTTGCGTTTATGGGTAGCTTCTGTTGATTTCCAAGCAGACGTGCGTGTATCTGATGCTATCTTGAAGCAAGTAACAGAAGGTTACCGCAAAATCAGAAACACATTCCGTTTCTTACTTGGAAACCTTGCTGATTTCAACCCAGCAGAAAATGCTGTTGCGTATGAAAACTTGCGTGAAGTAGATCAGTATATGTTAGTGAAGCTGAATAATCTAATCAAAAATGTTACAGTATCCTATGATAAATTTGAGTTCTCAACTATTTACTCAGATATCAACAATTTCTGTACATTAGACTTGAGCTCCTTCTACCTTGATTTCTCAAAAGATGTCCTTTATATTGAAGCGGCAGATAATCATGAAAGAAGAGCTATTCAAACTGTATTGTATGAAAGCTTGATTGCATTAGTGAAATTGATGGCGCCGATTCTTCCGCACACAGCAGAAGAAGTTTGGGAGCATATCACATCTGTTAAAGAAGAAAGTGTGCAGCTGACAGACTTCCCAGAATATGTGGAATATGACAACGCACAAGCTCTAACAGAAAAATGGAGCAAGTTCCTAAACTTGCGCGATGACGTGTTGAAAGCTTTAGAAGAAGCCCGCAATCAAAAAGTAATCGGTAAATCACTTGCGGCGAAAGTTTCCCTGTATGTACGTGAAGATGCGAAAGAATTGCTGGATTCCATCGAAGAGAACTTGAAGCAGCTGTTCATCGTGTCAGGCTTTGAAATTGCTGGTAAGTTTGAGGAAGCTCCAGACAATGCGCTGAAATTAGAAAATACTGCTATTGTCGTTGCAAAAGCAGAAGGAGAAACATGTGATAGATGCTGGACAGTAACACTTGATGTTGGAACTGTTGAAGAACATCCAACATTATGTGCTCGCTGTGCAACAGTAGTACAAGAAAATTATTAATAAGTTAACATTCCGGCGAAAGCCGGAATGTTTTTTTTGGTCAGTTTTCCCTTCAGCTAAAAAAAATTCCACCTCCGTAAATTGTTGTTATGCCTGTTAAATCTTAAGCCGGTTTTTGAACATCAATTTGGAAAAGCTATCTGTAACAACATAGAAACGGAGGAATTTAGCCATGAACCTTGATGTTGAAAAGCTTTATACAGAACTCCGTATGACACAAATAGAACTACAAGCCACACTTAGAGTGAAAAGATCTTCAAAAATAAACCACTATATTGAGGCAGAGCTGCTGGATGTGGAAGAATCAATGCGCAGGCTGGAAAATGGCCAATTCGGAACATGTGAAATTTCAGGAGAATTAATGCCCGCAGAATTATTGCAGCTTGTGCCCACCATCAAATCAAAAAAAGATTTGGAACAAATGCAAACCTACTACAGAAAGTCCTTGCACTAAAGAAAACTTACATTATTTGAAGGAACCCTTAGAAAAATAAGCTTCAAGACGGCACAAGCTATCGTTTTTAAGTAGTTTATGCTAAAATGCTAAAGGAGACTCGAGAATTGGAGGAAACTTTAGTGTTTTATTACATAATTGCACTTATAATCATTGCATTGGATCAATGGACAAAATGGCTTGTGGCAACGAAGATGGAACTTGGAGAAAGCATTACTGTCATTGAGAATTTCTTCTATATAACATCCCATCGCAACAGCGGTGCTGCTTGGGGGATTCTGGAAGGGCAAATGACATTCTTCTATATCATCACAGCAGTTGTTATTGTCGGCATCGTTTATTTCATCCAGAAAGGTGCAAAAGGCAAGTTGCTTTATGGAGTTTCCTTAGGCCTGATTCTTGGCGGGGCTATCGGAAACTTTATTGACCGCGTCAGACATCAGTATGTCGTGGACTTTGTAAATACGTATATCTTCAATTATGATTTTCCTATATTTAATATTGCAGACTCATCTTTAGTAATTGGTGTTATATTGCTTATCATTGTGATGCTAAAGGAGGAAAGAGAAGCAAAGAAGGAGAAAGAAAATGGAAAAAAGGGAACATATCATTCAGAGTGAACAAGTAAGTGAAAGAATAGATAAAATCGTTTCAACTATCAACAAAGAATGGTCGCGCACACAAGTGCAGCAATGGATTAAGGACGGCCATGTGACTGTGAACGGCAATGTGGTAAAGACAAAGTACAAAGGCATCTTGAATGATGTTGTTACAATTGAAATTCCAGAATTAACAGAGCTTGATGTTCTGCCAGAGGAAATGGATTTGGAAGTGTATTATGAGGACAGTGACGTCATTGTCGTCAACAAACCAAAAGGGATGGTTGTACATCCTGCCCCTGGTCATGTAACAGGAACACTTGTAAACGGCTTGATGGCCCATTGTAAAGATCTTTCTGGAATTAATGGTGTCATGCGACCAGGGATTGTCCACCGCATTGACAAAGATACGTCCGGTCTATTAATGGTTGCCAAAAATGATGCAGCTCATGAAAGCCTTGTGAACCAGCTTGTTGCAAAAACAGTAACAAGAAAATATAAAGCACTTGTTCATGGAAGCATACCTCATGATTACGGAACAGTGGATGCACCGATTGGCAGAGACCCTAAAGACCGTCAAAAAATGGCAGTTGTTGATAACGGCAAGCATGCTGTCACTCATTTTCACGTATTAGAGCGCATCGGTGAGTATACATTCATTGAATGTCAGCTAGAAACAGGAAGAACGCACCAAATCCGCGTTCATATGAAATACATCGGTTTTCCGCTGGCAGGCGATCCTAAGTACGGACCGAAAAAAACGATCGACATCGGCGGCCAGGCGCTTCATGCTGGCATCCTTGGATTCGACCACCCAAGAACAGGTGAATATATTGAATTTGAAGCACCGCTTCCGAAAGATTTTGAAGAGTTGCTAGATAATATTAGAAATAATCGTTGACAAAATTCGAGCTTTATTATAAGATTAACTCAATTAAATAAGTCCTTTAAGTCAATCCTGTGAGGTTGAGAAGGTATCGGATTTGTTTCATTAGATAGCCATGAACGGCTATCGGTCTGTCCTCTCACTGAATAGGTGGGAGGATTTTTATTTTAAGAAAAAGGTGATGCAGATGTCACGTAAGGCACAAGTCCTTGATGACCAAGCGATTCGAAGAGCATTAACGAGAGTTGCGCACGAAATCATTGAAAAGAATAAAGGTATTGAGAACTGCGTATTAGTCGGTATTCGCACGAGAGGAATTTATATCGCAAACCGCCTTGCAGAAAAAATCTCGCAAATTGAAGGCAAAAGCATAACGGTTGGAGAATTGGATATTACATTATACCGTGATGACTTAAGCAAAAAGACAGAGAATCAAGAGCCGCTTGTTAAAGGTTCAGATATCCCTACAAGCATTGAGGACCTTAAGGTAATTCTTGTGGACGATGTCCTGTACACAGGAAGAACAGTCCGCGCAGCAATGGATGCCTTGATGGATGTGGGAAGACCTGGGTCGATACAGCTTGCAGTCCTTGTAGACAGAGGACACAGAGAGCTTCCGATTCGCGCTGATTATGTTGGCAAAAACATTCCGACTTCAAGCTCAGAAAAGATTGTAGTAGAGCTCGTAGAAGTTGATGGTCAAGATGAAGTAAATATATACGAAAATTAAATATAACCCTTTTTAAATGACAGTCCAGAGAGGCTTCAAAGGGGGAAATGGAATACAGGTGTGTTTTCACCTGTCCAAAAACCCCTTTTTGCCATGCGAAAAGGGGTTTTTTATTGGAATTGCGTATACTAACAACACGAACTAAGTACATGCACCATAGATGGAAAGAGGGAAAAATATGAATCAAACAAAGCCAATACTCGGCATAAAAGATAAACCAAATGCATCCCAATGGATTACATTAAGCTTACAGCACTTATTCGCCATGTTTGGATCAACTGTGTTAGTACCATACTTAATCGGCTTGAGTCCAGCAATTGCATTGATTTCAAGCGGACTGGGAACACTAGCTTTCCTCCTCATTACGAGATTTAAAGTTCCTGCCTATCTAGGCTCATCCTTTGCCTTTATCGCTCCAATGATTGCGGCACAAGAGCTTGGCGGACCTGGAGCTGCGATGATTGGAACCTTCATAGCAGGTCTTGTATACGGAATAGTCGCATTGATTATTAAAAAAGGTGGCTATCGCTGGATTATGAACTTGCTGCCGCCAATCGTTGTCGGACCAGTAATCATGGTAATCGGGCTTGCACTTGCTGGAACAGCAGTCGGCCAGGCGATGTATGAAAATAACGGTACACCAGATCAAACTTACAGTCTCTTATATCTATCAGTAGCATTAGTAACATTGCTTGCGACGATATTATTCACGATTTTCGGTAAAGGAGTATTCAGCTTCATTCCGATTCTTGCAGGGATTATCGTTGGCTACGTTTACGCATTATTAGTAGGAGTTGTTGATTTCCAAGGTGTCATCGATGCTAAATGGCTTGCAATGCCAGAATTCATATTCCCATTCAGGGATTATGACCTTACGATAAACAGCGCCATCCTGGCATTGTTCGTGCCAGTCGCAGTTGTAACACTTGCAGAGCATATCGGTCATCAGCTTGTATTAAGCAAAGTTGTCGGTAAAGATTATATTAAAGACCCAGGACTTCACCGCAGTATTTTAGGTGATGGTACAGCAACCTTAATTTCCTCCTTAATGGGTGGACCGCCAAAAACAACTTACGGTGAAAACATCGGAGTATTAGCAATAACAAGAGTATATAGTGTATATGTTCTTGCGGGAGCAGCAGTATTTGCCATCCTGTTCGGATTCATCGGGAAGATTACAGCACTTATCCAATCGATTCCAACACCTGTAATGGGGGGAGTATCCATTCTGTTATTCGGAATCATCGCATCCTCTGGATTGAGAATTTTGGTAGATGCAAAAATGGACTTCTCGAAAAACAGAAATCTTGTGATTGCATCAGTAATTTTGGTTACTGGAATCGGTGGAGCTTCCATTCATATCGGTACAGACTTTAAACTAGAAGGAATGGCACTTGCAGCAATTCTAGGCATCATCTTAAACTATGTGCTTCCAGGAAGAGAAAAGTCCACAGACGACTTGTTCGAAGAAGAAGCAGTAAAAGAAACTAAATAGTTACACCTTTTAAACAAGTACAGAGAGACTTATAAGGGTGTTGAAGGTTAGGCGAAGGGATCCGCTTATTTAAGCAGGCTTAAATAAGGATCTTTAGCCAAGAACATTCAACTTTTAGCACCCATTTTTCAAAGATGGGTGCTTTTTTTGCCCGAAAAACATTGACGATAGCAGAAAAAGTCCATGAAGGAGGCAATAAATAATGGAAAACTTATTAACAACCTCGGAACTGACAGTGCTTGAAATAAAAGAAATACTGGAGGAAGCACAAGCCTTTGCAGAAGGGAAGGAGTGGAAGCCAGCCAAGCAGTTATTTTTAGCAAACCTGTTCTTTGAGCCTAGCACAAGAACGAAGTGCAGCTTTGAAGTAGCAGAAAGAAAGCTGGGTCTTGAAGTCATTCCTTTTGAAACGACTACTTCTAGCGTTGTTAAGGGAGAAACATTATATGATACCGTCCGGACATTGGAAAGCATCGGTGTGAACGGTGTTGTTATCCGCCATAACGAGGATAATTACTTTCAGGAACTAATCGGGAAAGTTAAGATTCCTGTTATCAATGCGGGAGACGGTTGCGGGAATCATCCGACACAATCCTTGCTTGATCTTCTGACAATCAAACAGGAATTTAAATCTTTCCATGGTTTGAAAATCAGCATCATCGGTGATATTCGCCACAGCCGTGTGGCTAGGTCGAATGCAGATGCGCTGACAAGGCTTGGTGCAAATGTAGTTTTCTCCGGGCCGAAAGAATGGTTTGATGACAGCATCCTGAAAGAAGCAAACTATGAGGATATTGATACTGCGATTGAAACCTCCGATGTTGTCATGCTGCTGCGTATTCAGCATGAACGGCATGAAAGCGGAGCCTCTTGGACAAAAGAAGATTATCATCAAATGTATGGTTTGACTACAGAAAGAGAAAGACGCATGAAGCCAGGCAGCATTATTATGCACCCTGCTCCTGTTAACAGGGATGTAGAAATTGCAGATGAGTTAGTAGAATGCGACCGGTCCAGAATTTTTAAACAAATGGAAAATGGAGTATTCATCCGCATGGCAGTATTAAAAAGATCTTTACAATCAGTTGAGGGAGGAAATGTACATGTCAATGATTATCAAAAATGGCCAGTTGCTTAATGAAAAAGGGGAACTTATTACACAGGATATTCTCATTCAAGACGGAGTCATCGCTGAAATCGCTCCACAGATTAATACAGCAGCCGAAGAAGTGATTGATGCTAAGGGCAAGCTGGTAGCACCAGGTTTCATTGATGTCCATGTGCATTTGCGCGAGCCTGGCGGAGAGAAGAAGGAAACAATTGCGACCGGAACAATGGCTGCTGCTAGAGGCGGATTCACAACAATCGCCAATATGCCTAATACTCGTCCAGTCCCGGATACAGTCGAGAACTTTCAAAATTTAATGAATCGCATTAACGAAACAGCAAATGTTCATGTTCGTCCGTATGCATCCATTACAATCAGACAATTAGGTGCAGAGCTGACAGATTTTAAAGCTTTAAAGGAATTAGGAGCATTTGCATTCACAGATGATGGTGTTGGTATTCAAGAAGCAGGAAAAATGCTTGAAGCGATGAAGCTTGCAGCAAGCCTTGATATGGCCATTGTAGCTCATTGCGAAGACAACAGCCTTATAAATAAAGGGTCAGTTCATGAAGGGAAGTTTTCTAAAGAGAACAACCTAAATGGCATTCCATCTGTCTGTGAATCTGTACATATAGCAAGGGATATCTTGCTTGCAGAGGCAGCAGATTGTCACTACCACGTTTGCCATATCAGCACAAAGGAATCTGTCCGCGTAGTAAGAGACGCGAAGCGAGCAGGCATTAACGTAACAGCAGAAGTGTCACCGCATCATTTATTACTATGTGACGAGGACATCCCTAGCATCGACACAAACTATAAAATGAACCCGCCTTTAAGAGGAAAAGCAGACAGAGAAGCATTAATAGAAGGCTTGCTAGATGGAACAATAGATTTCATTGCAACAGATCATGCTCCGCATACAGCAGAAGAAAAAGCACAGCCAATTGAGTTAGCTCCATTTGGAATTGTCGGCTTGGAAACAGCATTTCCGCTTTTATATACACACTTTGTAAAAGAAGGCATCATGACCTTGCAGCAACTAGTCAGCTTTTTGACAAATAAACCGGCAGAAACATTTAAGCTGGAAGCAGGAACAATTGCAGTCGGCAAAACTGCAGATATTGTCATCGTAGATTTAGAAGATAAGGAGACTATCAATCCAGAAAACTTCTTATCTAAAGGGAAAAATACCCCGTTTGCAGGATGGGTTTGTCAAGGATGGCCTGAAACAACGATTGTGGCCGGAAAAATCGCTTGGAGAAAGGAAAGTGTACACGCATGAAAAAACAGCTGATTCTCGAAGATGGTACCGTATTTATCGGGCAAGGTTTTGGAGCAGATACTAATACTATTGGGGAGGTAGTCTTCAATACAGGTATGACAGGGTATCAGGAAATTTTGTCAGATCCATCATACTGCGGTCAAATTGTAACTTTAACATATCCATTAGTAGGCAACTATGGAATTAACCGAGATGATTTTGAATCAATCGCACCAGCAATTAACGGATTTATTGTGAAGGAAGTTTGTGATGCTCCGTCTAACTGGAGAAATGAGCTGTCATTGGATGAGTTTTTTAAACAAAAGAACATACCAGGACTTGCTGGGATTGATACAAGAAAATTAACAAGAATCATTCGTAAATACGGTACATTAAAAGGAGCAATCTGCAGCATGGAAGAGAATGTAGAAGATGTCATTAGACAGCTGCAATCTTCCGAGCTGCCGACAGACCAAGTACAGCAAGTGTCAACTAAAAAAGCATATCCAAGTCCAGGCAGAGGAAGCCGGGTCGTGCTAGTTGATTACGGCATGAAACATGGAATCTTAAGAGAGCTGAATCAGCGTGACTGTGATGTCATTGTTGTGCCTTATAATGCGACAGCTGAAGAAATTCTGTCTTTAAGTCCAGATGGTGTCATGCTGTCAAATGGACCTGGAGATCCAAAGGATGTTCCAGAGGCGATTGAAGCGATTAAGGGCATTATCGGCAAGGTTCCACTATTCGGTATATGCTTAGGCCATCAACTGTTTGCATTAGCAAGCGGCGCAAACACAGAGAAAATGAAGTTCGGACACAGAGGCTCTAACCACCCTGTAAAAGATTTGCTGACAGGCAAGGTTTCCTTAACTTCCCAAAACCACGGCTACACAGTGAATGAAGAATCTATTGAACAAACAGACTTAGAAATTACTCATTTAGCACTAAATGACGGGACGATTGAAGGATTGCAGCATAAACAGTATCTAGCATTCACCGTGCAATACCACCCAGAAGCTTCACCAGGACCAGAAGATGCGAACTATTTATTCGATCGATTCATGTCCATGATACTAACACAGAAAAAGGATGGTGCCGCATATGTCAAAGCGTAAAGATATTAACAGCATACTAGTTATAGGATCAGGTCCAATCATCATTGGTCAGGCAGCAGAATTTGACTATGCAGGAACACAAGCATGTATGGCCTTGAAAGAAGAAGGATATCGTGTCATCCTGGTCAATTCCAATCCGGCAACAATCATGACAGATACAGAAATGGCAGACAGTGTCTATATTGAACCACTGACACTAGAATTCGTAAGCAGAATTATCCGCAAGGAAAGACCTGATGCGATTCTGCCGACACTTGGCGGTCAAACAGGCTTAAATCTCGCTGTCGAACTATCAGAGGCTGGAGTTCTTGAAGAATGCGGCGTGGAAGTTCTCGGAACGAAGCTTTCTGCCATTCAGCAGGCAGAGGATAGAGACTTATTCCGCAACTTAATGAATGAACTTGGTGAGCCAGTTCCTGACAGTGAAATTATTCATAACATGGATGAAGCTAAAGCGTTTGTAGAACAAATCGGTTATCCAGTTATCGTTCGTCCTGCCTTTACATTAGGAGGAACTGGAGGCGGCATCTGTCATAATGATGATGACCTGAACGAAATCGTGACAAGCGGTTTGAAAAACAGCCCGGTTACACAATGTCTGTTGGAAAAAAGCATTGCCGGATTTAAGGAAATCGAATATGAAGTAATGCGCGACAGTAATGATAATGCAATCGTAGTCTGCAACATGGAAAATATTGATCCTGTCGGCATTCATACTGGGGATAGCATCGTAGTTGCACCAAGCCAAACATTAAGCGATAGAGAATACCAGATGCTGCGAAACACATCATTAAAGATTATTCGTGCACTAAAAATCGAGGGTGGATGTAATGTGCAGCTGGCACTGGATCCAGACAGCTTCCAGTACTATATTATCGAGGTAAATCCAAGGGTAAGCCGATCCTCTGCGCTTGCCAGCAAAGCAACCGGCTATCCAATCGCGAAGCTTGCTGCTAAAATCGCTGTTGGCTTAACATTGGATGAGATGATGAACCCAGTAACAGGAAAAACATATGCAAGCTTTGAGCCTGCACTCGACTATGTAGTAAGCAAAATCCCTCGCTTCCCGTTTGATAAATTTGAATCTGCTAAAAGAAATCTAGGCACGCAAATGAAAGCGACTGGCGAGGTTATGGCGATTGGCAGAACATTTGAGGAATCGCTTCTAAAAGCAATCCGTTCATTGGAAGCAAAGGTTTACCACTTTGCATTGAATTCTGGCGAAAAAGTTAGTGATGAACTTCTGGAAAAAAGAATTCGAGTTGCAGGTGACGAAAGATTATTCTATGTAGCAGAAGCATTAAACAGAGGCGTTTCCATTGAAACAATCCATGACTGGAGCAAAATAGACTTATTCTTCCTGCATAAATTAGAAGGTATTATCAAGTTGGAAAGACAGCTTGCAGAACATCCGTTTGATTTGGAATATGCAAAAATCGCTAAAGAAAAGGGCTTTGCTGATATACAGCTTGCAAAATTATGGAATACGACTGAACTTGAGGTGTACAACTGGAGAAAAGACAACAAGCTTGTGCCAGTTTACAAGATGGTTGATACATGTGCAGCTGAATTTGAATCCGAAACACCATACTACTATGGCACCTATGAGGATGAGAATGAATCTGTCGTAACAAACAAGAAAAGCATCGTCGTATTAGGATCTGGTCCAATCCGAATCGGACAAGGAATCGAGTTCGACTATGCAACAGTCCATTCTGTCTGGGCAATCAAAGAAGCAGGCTATGAAGCGATTATTATCAATAATAACCCAGAAACTGTGTCTACAGATTTCAGCGTTTCTGACAAACTGTATTTTGAGCCACTGACAATTGAAGATGTTATGCATATCATCGACTTAGAAAAACCAGAAGGTGTAGTTGTGCAATTCGGCGGACAAACAGCAATCAACTTAGCTTCAGAGCTGGCAAACAGAGGAGTTAAGATTCTTGGAACTTCCTTAGAAGATTTAGATAGAGCAGAAGACAGAGATAAATTCGAATCCAGCCTGCACGCATTAGGCATTCCACAGCCTGAAGGAAAAACGGCATTGACAGTAGAGGAAGCAGTAAAAGTAGCAGACTCTATCGGGTATCCGGTGCTTGTGCGCCCATCCTATGTGCTGGGTGGAAGAGCAATGCAGATTGTATATAAAGAAGAAGAGCTGATTCCATATATGGAAAAGGCGGTAGAGGCAAGTCCAGGACAGCCGATTTTGATTGACCGCTACCTAACTGGTAAGGAAATTGAAGTAGATGCAATCTGTGATGGGGAAGATGTAGTGATTCCAGGCATCATGGAGCATATTGAAAGAGCAGGGGTTCACTCAGGTGATTCTATCGCGGTCTATCCGCCGCAAAGCTTATCAGCGGAAATTAAACAAACATTGATTGAGTATACAACGAAACTAGCAAAAGGATTAAATATCGTAGGGCTTTTGAATATCCAGTATGTTGTTTCAAAAGGCGAAGTGTTTGTACTGGAAGTTAACCCGCGCTCAAGCAGAACGGTTCCTTTCTTGAGCAAAATCACAAATGTGCCAATGGCAAAAATCGCTACAAAGGTGATTCTGGGCAACAGCTTGAAAGCGCAAGGTTATACATCCGGGCTTGTTGAAGAAAAGCAGGGCGTATTTGTTAAAGTTCCAGTCTTCTCGTTTGCGAAGCTGCGCCGTGTGGACATAACGCTTGGACCTGAGATGAAATCAACTGGAGAAGTAATGGGTAAAGACATTACTTTGGAGAAAGCTTTATATAAAGGATTGATTGCTTCTGGCATGAAAATCCAGACATTTGGAACAGTTTTGCTTACAATCGGTGATAAGGACAAGGAAGAAGCATTGCTGCTTGCGAAGCGTTTCGTCAATATTGGATACAGCTTAATGGCAACTAGCGGAACAGCAGAGTTTTTGCAGGACAATAATATTCCAGTCAAAGTGGTGGATAAAATCGGCGGCGAAGGCACGACATTGATTGATGTCATCCGCGATGGACAGGCGCAATTTGTGATCAACACATTCTCTAAAGGAAGCCAGCCAGCTCGCGATGGTTTCAGAATAAGAAGGGAATCAGTTGAAAATGGAATTCCATGCCTAACCTCTCTTGATACAGCAGAAGCAATTCTGCGAGTTGTAGAATCAATGACATTCTCTGCTGAAGCGATGACACAAGCAGGCAAGCAATGGGAGGCGGTCCTTGCATGATCAAAAATGAAAAATGCACCGTGATTTCACACAAGGAAATAGCAGAAAACATTATGGAGCTCACCTTAAAAGGTGAGCTTGTTCATGAAATGAGCGCGCCAGGCCAGTTTGTACACATTAAGGTCGCAGACGGCTTTGATCCTTTATTAAGAAGACCTATAAGCATATGTAATATCAATCACGAAGAGAATACCTTCACAATGATATACAGAGCGGAAGGAAAGGGGACGAAGCTGCTTGCACAAAGAAAAGAGCAGGAGCTGATCGATGTCCTTGGCCCTCTTGGGAATGGCTTTCCTGTAGATGGAGCTAAACGAGGAGAAACCGCTTTGCTTGTTGGAGGCGGAATCGGTGTTCCGCCATTATACGAGCTTGCCCAGCAATTGACAGCAAAAGGAGTAAATGTCGTCATTGTCCTTGGATTCCAAACAGCTTCAGCAGCTTTCTATGAACAGAAATTTGCTGCAATGGGAGCGACTTTTGTAGCAACAGTGGACGGAACAATGGGTGTAAAAGGGTTTGTTACAGATGTAATTACACAAGAAGATATCCAGTATGATGTTCTTTATTCATGCGGGCCGACACCAATGCTAAGAAATCTGGAGAAAAACTTTGCTAAAGAAAGAGCCTATATTTCTTTAGAAGAACGAATGGGCTGCGGCATTGGCGCATGCTTTGCATGTGTGTGTCATACGAAAGAAGACCCAACAGGCATCTCCTACAAAAAGATTTGCACAGACGGACCAGTATTCAAAGCAGGGGAGGTAGTAATATGAACAGATTGAATGTCGAGCTTCCAGGCTTGAGTTTAAAAAATCCAATTATGCCTGCATCAGGCTGCTTCGGATTCGGGCGGGAATACAGCAATCTTTATGACCTGAGCAAATTAGGCGCAATAATGATTAAGGCGACAACGGTAGAGCCAAGATTCGGAAATCCGACACCGCGTGTTGCAGAAACTAACTCTGGAATGCTGAATGCGATCGGTCTGCAAAACCCTGGCTTAAAAAAGGTAATGGGCGAAGAGCTGCCGTGGTTAAGTGGCTATGATGTGCCGATTATCGCAAATGTGGCAGGATCGTCTGAAGAGGATTATATAGAGGTCGCAAGAGAAATATCAAAGGCGCCAAATGTGGCAGCATTGGAGCTTAATATATCTTGTCCAAATGTTAAGACTGGGGGCATTGCCTTTGGTACCATTCCAGAAGTGGCAAAAAGCTTGACGAAAAAGGTGAAGGAAGTTTCGGGAAAACCTGTTTACGTAAAGCTGTCGCCTAACGTCACTAATATAGTGGAAATGGCAAAAGCGGTAGAAATGGGCGGTGCAGACGGCCTGACTATGATTAACACATTGCTAGGAATGCGCCTTGATTTAAAGACAGGCAATCCTATCCTTGCCAATAAATCAGGAGGATTATCAGGACCTGCCATTAAGCCTGTTGCTATTCGCATGATTTATGAAGTGAGCCAGCATGTAAAGCTCCCGATTATCGGCATGGGCGGGGTTTCCAGTGCAGAAGATGTTCTTGAATTCTTCTATGCTGGCGCAAGTGCTGTTGCAGTCGGCACAGCAAACTTTGTAGACCCATTCATCTGTCCTAATATCATTGAGGACCTGCCGGCATTACTGGACAAATACGGAATAGACCACATCTCAGAATGTACAGGAAGGAGCTGGGGAAAGAATGAACAACTCACTTATCATCGCGCTTGATTTTCCCGACAAAACAGAGGTTTTCCGCTTTTTAGACCGCTTTAACGAGGAAAAGCTGTTTGTTAAAGTAGGCATGGAGCTTTTCTATCAAGAAGGGCCGAATATCGTACGAGAATTAAAGGAACAAGGCCATCAAGTGTTCCTTGACTTAAAACTCCATGATATACCAAATACAGTGAAGAGCGCGATGCGCAATATCGCAGGACTGGGTGCAGATCTTGTCAATGTCCATGCAGCAGGAGGAATCCGCATGATGGAAAGCGCTCTTGAAGGCCTCGAGGCTGGAACAACTGCAGGACAAAAAAGACCATACGCAATAGCTGTAACACAACTCACAAGTACTTCACAGGAAGAAATGCAAACATGGCAGCAAATAAAGCTTCCATTGCATGAATCTGTTGCTCAATATGCGGCGATTACAAAACAAGCAGGCATGGACGGTGTCGTTTGTTCGCCCCTTGAAGCGAGCATGATCAGAGAACAACTTGGAGCAGACTTTTTGACAGTAACACCAGGCATCCGATTGGCACAAGCTGATGTTCAAGACCAGGTGCGTGTGGCCACACCACACTCAGCTAAAGAATCAGGGGTATCGGCCATTGTTGTCGGCAGACCAATTACACGCGCACAAGATCCGTATGCAAGCTATCAATTGTTCAAAACAGAATGGGAAGGTGTAACATTATGAAAGAAAGAATTGCAGAACAGCTACTAAAAATAAAAGCGGTATTTTTACAGCCCAATGATCCATTTACATGGTCTTCAGGATTAAAATCACCCATTTATTGTGATAACCGTTTAACATTGTCTTATCCAGAAGTACGTAAAGAAATCGCTCAAGGATTGGCAGACTTAATTAAAGAAAATTTCCCTGAAACAGAGATAGTGGCAGGAACAGCTACTGCTGGCATTCCTCATGCTGCATGGGTAAGTGATGTGCTTGATTTGCCAATGGCATACGTCCGTTCAAAGGCAAAGGAACATGGCAAAGGCAACCAAATTGAAGGAAAAGCGGAAAAAGGCCAAAAGGTCGTTGTGGTAGAAGACTTAATTTCAACAGGAGGCAGTGTAATTACTGCTGTAAACAGTCTGCGTGAGGCCGGCTGTGAGGTGCTCGGAGTTGTATCGATCTTTACATACGAGCTGCCAAAAGGAAAAGAACTGTTGAAGGATGCAAATATAGAAAGCCATTCTTTAACTAGTTATACAGCGCTTCTGCATGTGGCACAGCAACATGGCTACATTAAGGAAAGTGATGTTGCAAGCCTGCAGGCATGGAAGGAAAACCCTGCTGAATGGGGCAAGTAAACAAAAGGAGGATAATCCCGGCTTAACCCGGGATTATCCTCTTATTTTTTTAAGGAAATAACCGTTTCTTCGTCTGGTGTAACATAAACTGTCTGCTGATTATCGTAAATTACAAAGCCAGGCTTTGCCCCGCTTGGTTTTTTTACATGGCGGACTAGTGTATAGTCAACAGGAACGGAACTCGATTGTCTAGCCTTGCTGAAATAAGCAGCCAGTTTTGCCGCTTGCAAGATTGTTTCCTCTGAAGGGTTTTTGCTGCGGATAACCACATGACTGCCTGGTATATCCTTCGTATGCAGCCAAATTTCATCTCTTGCTGCGACTTTATTAGTTAAGTAATCATTTTGCTTATTATTTTTCCCTACTAATATTTCTGTTTCATCATAAGTATACTGGTCAAGAACAGGCTTCGCATTTTGCGGCTTTTTGGCTTGTTTTTTCTGTCTTTCTCTTAAATAGCCTTCCTCTATTAATTCCTCGCGTATTTCCTGGATATCTTTCGGAGAGGCAGTCAATATTTGGTGATACAAGGCCTCAAAATATTCTAGCTCCGTTTTTGCAATAGCAATCTGTTCCTTAATGATATCAATAGAGTTTTTCGCTTTTTGATAGCGAGTGAAATACTTTTGGGCATTCTCAGATGGTGATAGTCTTGGATTCAATTCAATATCCATGCTGCTTCCGTCAGGGTCGTAATAATTGATAACTTCAAGCTTTTCCATCCCTTTTTTAGCAGCATATAGATTGGCGGTCAGCAGTTCACCAAGGAGCTGGTAATGATCAGCATTTTCTGCTTCAGATAAAGTTCTTTCCAGCTTGCTGATTTTTTTGCTGTTTTTATCCCGCTCATTTTGAATAAAACGCTCTAAATCATTGCTCTGCTGCTTAACACGATCTCTTTCGGCTTTCCCGAAATAGAAGCGGTCGAGCATTTCACTTAATGTAGAAAAGCTTTTTGCTTCACCGCCGACATGTTCAATCGGCACGAAATAAAAGTATTCCTTGTTTTCAGTCATCATGATTGCAGGCTCGAATTTTTCGGTTTTCACGATGGTCATCGCTGCTGCAAAGGCTGCGGGTAGAGTCGTTCTATTCGCTAGCCCTGCTTTGTATACGATCTCCTTAGCGATGAGCGGTGATAGGCCGGAAAAATGCTGAACAAGCTGCTTATCGAGCTTTCCGCTATTGAAATCAACCTTTTTGAGTACATCTTCTTCCGTTGCTTCAAGAGGGTTGCTTTTTTCTTGAGCTGGCGGTGAGATATATTCATAACCAGGCAAAATGGCCCGATGGCTGTTAACCGCATAGGAGACATGCTTAATGCTGTCCAAAATTGTTTTTTTCTCTTGATCCACTAAGATGATGTTGCTGTGTCTTCCCATGATCTCAATGATCAGCTTTTTATAGGAGATATCACCGATTTCATTGCGTCCTTTTACTTCAAGGACAATGATCCGTTCATTTTCGACTTGATATATATTTTCGATAAAGTAGCCTTCTAAATGCTTGCGCAGAAGCATACAGAACATAGGCGGTTCTTTAGGATTTTCATATGATTCTTGAGTGAGCTGAATTCTTGCATAGCTTGGATGAACGGAAAGAAGCAGCTTTTGGTTTTTGCCGTTTGCCCGGACAATTAAGACAATTTCATTCGTAAAAGGCTGCTGAACCTTATTAATTCTTCCCCCTTTAAGATTTTGCGATATTTCCGAAGCCATCGCTCTAGTAAATAAACCATCAAATGACATAATAAACATTCCTTTTCTTTACGAGTAAAAACATAAGTACCTTCTATTAATGTACATGAAATCTCTTTTATTATAAAGTATCAGCCTCTATTAGGGAATTTACGGCTTGTGAGGGGCTTTTTATGCTTTTCCAATTATTAATAGCATTATTTCACAAATGCATGAATATGATTTCTTATATAGTGGTGTGGGACAACTATGTAGGTTTGGCAGGTGTTCGAACGACTATAATTTCTTCGCCTTTTTAAGTGGCGAGCCTGATTTTAGAAAAGGGGGAAGTGAGATGGCCGGATGAACTATCATGAAATGAATGAGAACGAAGTGGAAGAAGCATTAAATACCGATTTTTCGGCTGGATTGTCGGATGATGATGTCGGCAAGCGCGTAAAGCAATTCGGATCAAATGAGTTGGAGGAAGGAGAGAAGCAAAGTGCTTTGCTCTTATTCTTCAACCAGTTCAAGGATTTTATGGTTCTGGTGCTTTTAGCAGCAACGTTGATTTCAGGTTTATTAGGCGAATATATCGATGCGATTGCAATCATTGCAATCATCATTCTCAATAGTTTTCTTGGTTTTTTCCAGGAGAGAAGGGCTGAAAAATCACTTTCTGCATTGAAGGAGCTTTCGCAGCCGCAAGTCCAAGTGCGAAGAAATGGCGAATGGATAAAGGTGCTGTCAAGAGAGCTTGTGCCTGGAGATGTAATCAAGTTTTCCAGTGGTGACAGAATTGGTGCAGATGTTCGTGTTATCGAATCACGGAGCTTGGAAGTAGAAGAGTCAGCTTTGACAGGTGAGTCAGTGCCTGTGCAAAAAGTGACTAACTCTATAAAAAATCCCAATTTGACTTTGGGTGATATGGAAAACATGGGCTTCATGGGAACAATGGTCACAAGAGGAAGCGGCATGGGGGTTGTCATTGCTACAGGGATGAAAACGGCTATGGGCCAAATTGCAGATCTTTTGCAAAATGCAGAGTCACAAACGACACCGTTGCAGCGCAGACTTGAACAGCTCGGAAAAATCTTGATTGTCACAGCGTTGTTCTTAACGGTACTTGTTGTTGGTATTGGTGTGCTGCAAGGCAATGATCTGTATACAATGGTGCTTGCAGGTGTATCTTTAGCTGTTGCAGCTATCCCAGAGGGACTGCCAGCAATTGTAACTATCGCACTGAGCCTCGGTGTACAAAAAATGATTCGTAAAAATGCTGTTGTCCGGAAGCTTCCAGCTGTAGAGACGCTCGGCTGTGCTTCTATAATCTGTTCAGATAAAACAGGAACATTAACACAAAATAAGATGACAGTAACTAAGATTTGGAGCAGCGGGCGTACTTGGTCTGTGGACGGTGCAGGCTATGAACCGCAAGGGAATTATTATGAAAAAGATCAAGTTATTGATCCTAAAAACGAAAAAGGCCTGCAGCAGCTCCTCACATTCGGGATGCTCTGCAATCATGCAGAAATTGAACAAAAATCGGGTGAGTATGTTTTGAATGGTGACCCAACAGAAGGAGCGCTAATCGTTGCCGGGATGAAGGCCGGATTTACGAAAAGCCAGCTGTTGAGTCAATTCGAGATAGTAAAGGAATTCCCATTTGATTCAACAAGAAAGATGATGAGTGTCATTGTTAAGGATTCTACTGGAAGACAGTTTGTTGTAACAAAAGGCGCCCCAGATGTGTTAATTGGACAAAGTAAGACAATCTTGATGGGGAATAGAATGGAGAACATCGGCAGTCGGGAGAAGTCGGTCGTACAAGCTGCCATTGATGGACTTGCATCCCAAGCATTAAGAACAATTGCCATCGCTTTTAAAGAGATTTCTGCTAACACTATTATTTTGCATGAAAAAGAAGCAGAAAGCGAGCTTGTGTTTATTGGACTGCAAGGCATCATCGATCCTCCGCGTCCAGAAGTGAAACAGGCCGTAAAGGAATGTAAGGAAGCTGGAATTAAAACGGTTATGATTACAGGTGACCATGTGATTACAGCAAACGCCATTGCTAAACAGCTTGGCATTGCTAACAGCCAGTCAAAAGTGCTTGAAGGTAAAGAGCTTTCAAATATGAGTGTGGAAGAATTAGAGGATGTTGTAGAGGATGTTTCTGTGTTTGCTAGGGTTTCACCTGAGCATAAGCTGAAGATTGTTCAGGCCTTCCAAAACAGGGGTCATATCGTGGCAATGACAGGTGACGGAGTCAATGATGCTCCAGCTATTAAGACGGCTGATATCGGGATTGCGATGGGCATTACAGGCACAGATGTAGCCAAAGAAGCTTCTTCCCTTGTTTTAATGGATGACAACTTCGCTTCTATTAAAGCAGCGATTATAGAGGGAAGAAATATCTATGAAAATATCCGCAAATTTATCCGCTATTTGCTAGCATCCAATGTTGGTGAGATTCTAGTGATGCTTTTTGCAATGATATTAGGACTGCCCCTGCCGTTAGTGCCAATCCAGATTCTTTGGGTTAACCTAGTCACAGATGGTCTGCCAGCGATGGCGCTTGGATTAGACAGACCAGAAGATAATGTCATGAAGCGTGATCCGCGCAGTCCGAATGAAGGTGTATTTGCAAGGGGACTTGGCTGGAAGGTTATTTCCAGAGGTTTTCTAATCGGGTTATCAACTATCGCGGCCTTTATGTTCGCATATAATGAAAATCCTGATAATCTTGCATACGCCCAGACAATTGCCTTTGCTACATTAGTAATGGCACAGCTGATTCATGTTTTTGACTGCCGCAGTGAAAAATCAATCTTGTCCCGCAATCCATTTGGAAATATGTATTTAGTTTGGGCGGTTATTTCTTCCTTACTGTTAGTGCTTGTCGTTATTTACGTACCAGCATTGCAAAGCATTTTCCATACAGTAGCCATCGTTCCAAAGGATTGGCTAATGGTGATAGGTCTAGCTTCTGTTCCAACTTTTTTACTAGCAGGATCATTTTTGTTAAGTAAATCAAAATAAAATATGTTATAATCCAAAAGGTACTAGAGATAACTCTATGCCTTTTGTTTTTTTTTATGTGGATATCTCTTAATGAGCAAGTGATTAAATGGCAGCAGCAAAGCGAAATGCCAAAACATTTGGATGTGTTGATATATGGTGAAAAGCATGACGGGCTATGGGCTAGGTTCCCGAAACGGTGAGGGCATTACCATAACTGTCGAAATTAAGACTGTTAATCACCGCTTCTGTGAACAGACTGTCCGTATGCCGAAACAATATATACTATTGGAAGATGCAGTGAAAAAGACAATAGCAGCTTATATACATAGAGGAAGAGCAGAAATATTCATCACGATTGAAGGCGATAATGCCAAAAATCAAAAGATGGTCGTTGATTGGCAATTGCTTGATGAGTATTACCGAGTACTTGAAGAAATGAAAGCCAGGTATGGCATCAGCCAAGCGGTGTCGATTCATGAGCTGTTGCAAAACAAAGATTGCTTTAAAACATTGGACGATTCCATTAATGCTGCAGTACTGGAGCCGCTCCTATTGGATGCTGCAGGTGAAGCTGCACAGCATTTGTCTGTAATGAGACAAGCGGAAGGACGGTTGTTAAAGGCCAGCATAAGCATATTGCTCGAAAACGTCCGCCAAGTCACAGACCAGTTGAAGGAACTTGCGCCAAAAGTGGTTGAAAGCTACCGGGAGAGGCTCAAGGAAAAGCTGGAAAGCTATACAAATGGTCTTTTTGATGAGAGCAGGCTTTTGACAGAAGTTGCAATATTTGCTGACAAAGCCGATATTTATGAAGAATTGGTGCGCATGTATAGCCATATTCACCAATTTACTTCTATAATAGAGGAAACTGGACCTGTTGGCAGAAAGCTTGATTTTCTTTTACAAGAGATGAACAGGGAAGCGAATACCGTCGGCGCAAAAGGCAATGCGGCAGATATAGCCTCTGTTGTAGTGGAGCTGAAAAGTCTCTTAGAGAAAATAAAGGAGCAAGTCCAAAACATTGAATAAGGAACGTTTAGATTAAGTCTAACTCGTCAAAAATAATACAATATGATTGGGGTAGAATTATGTCCATCAAGCTAATTAACATTGGTTTCGGTAATATTGTTTCTGCAAACCGGATCATTTCGATCGTAAGTCCTGAATCAGCTCCAATTAAGCGAATTATTCAAGATGCTAGAGATCGAGGCTCACTTATTGATGCAACATATGGCCGGAGAACAAGAGCCGTAATTGTGATGGATAGCGATCATGTTATCCTGTCGGCTGTTCAGCCTGAAACAGTTGCACATCGATTAAATGACCGTGATGAAATTTTGGATGAAGGGTAGGAGAAAGATTTGGTAGATAAAGGGCTTTTGATTGTTTTGTCAGGACCTTCCGGAGTAGGTAAAGGAACGGTCCGCAAGGAGATTTTCTCTCAGGAAAATACTTCTTTTGAATATTCCATTTCCATGACAACAAGGCTTCCGCGTACTGGTGAAGTGGATGGAACTGATTATTTCTTTAAGACTAGAGAAGAATTTGAAGATTTAATCGAGCAAGGGAAGCTGCTGGAATATGCTGAGTTTGTCGGCAATTATTACGGCACGCCTGTCGACTATGTCAGAGAGACAACAGACAGAGGGAAAGATGTTTTCCTTGAAATAGAAGTGGAAGGTGCAAGGCAAGTAAGGGAGAAATTTCCTGATGGCCTGTTTATATTCTTAAGCCCGCCGAGTTTGTCCGAGTTGAAAAACCGCATTGTGACAAGAGGTACAGAAACAGAAGAAATCATTAATAACCGTATGAATGTGGCAAGAGAAGAAATTGAAATGATGCACTTGTATGACTATGTAGTTGAAAATGATACAGTTGAAAATGCATGTGAAAAAATAAAAGCAATTATTGTTGCAGAGCATTGCAGAAGAGAAAGAGTAGAACCAAAATATAAAAAAATGCTGGAGGCTAACTAATCTATGCTAAATCCATCTATTGATTCTTTATTAACTAAAATTGATTCAAAATATTCATTAGTGTCTGTTGCTGCTAAAAGAGCAAGAAAGCTTCAATTAAACGCAAAACCGCAATTGGATAAATATATTTCACACAAAAACGTAGGAAAAGCGCTAGAGGAAATCAATCATGATCAGCTGACATACCGTGTAAACGACCCAGCTGAAACAGAATGATCTATTAGATTCACGTTTAGAAGAGTGAATATCAACAAAAAAAGACTGGATCTTTCATCAGATCAGTCTTTTTTCATGGAGTGGACAAAGTTTGTAAACTCACGAGTTACCTCAGGTGAAAAATCTTTTAATTTCTTGCATAATAAGAAGTACTAAAGAAGAGAAAGAAGTGGATGCAAATTGTTACAAGGTAAAAAGATTCTATTATGTGTGACAGGGGGTATCGCTGTCTATAAGATGTGTGCGTTGACTAGCAAGCTTACCCAAAAAGGTGCAGAAGTCAAAGTAATCATGTCTGAATCGGCTATGCAATTTGTGTCCCCGCTCACATTTAAGGCGCTTTCGAAAAACGAGGTGTTCACAGATACTTTTGATGAAAAAGATCCAAAAGTCATCGCGCATATTGACCTTGCAGATTGGGCTGATTTGATTTTAGTCGGACCGGCAACCGCTAATATCATTGGGAAGTTGGCGAACGGAATTGCTGATAACATGATTTCCACAACACTGTTAGCGGCAACCGCTGAGGTGTGGATTGCTCCAGCAATGAATGTGCATATGTATGATCATCCAGCCGTGCAAAAAAATATAGCAGTATTGTATGATTACGGGTACCGTTTCATTAATCCAGGAGAAGGCTATTTAGCATGCGGCTATGTTGGAAAAGGCAGATTAGAAGAGCCGGAAAAAATCATTGAGCATATGGAGGCTCATTTTCAAGGGGAAAAGAAGCTGCTCGAGGGGCAAACGGTTTTGGTAACAGCAGGACCTACCCGGGAAAAAATTGACCCAGTGCGGTTTGTTTCCAACCATTCAACTGGAAAGATGGGTTACAGTATAGCGAAGCAGGCAATCAAAATGGGAGCAAAAGTAATTCTTGTTACAGGACCTACTCATTTGACACCTCCTAAAGAAGCGGAAGTATTTCCTGTCGAAAGTGCGGAGGAAATGTACGAGCGAGTTATGGAAAACAGCAATCATGCCGATATTATTGTGAAAACTGCTGCAGTCAGCGACTATAAGCCTGTCTTGGCACATGAGCATAAAGTTAAAAAGAAAGACGGCACAGAAATGATCGAGTTTACGAGAACAAAGGACATTTTGCTGGAGCTGGGAAAACGAAAAACCAATCAAGTGCTGGTCGGCTTTGCTGCTGAAACACAGAGCGTTGATGAATATGCCCGTGAAAAGCTCAACCGGAAAAATGCTGACATGATTGTAGCCAACAATATAACTGCTGCAGGAGCGGGGTTTGGCACAGATACAAATCTAGTGACCATCTATAAACGCAATGGCGAAAAGGATGAGCTGCCTCTTATGACAAAGGATGAGGTCGCAAAAAAGATTCTCGAGCAAGCTTATAAAATAAAGGAAGAGATTTAAAATGAGTGTTGCAAAGGTAATTGTGGACGTGCCTGCAAAGCAAACGGACAGGCCGTTTGACTATTTAATACCAGAGCACTTGGAAGAAGTCATTCAGCCAGGAATGCGGGTGATTGTGCCGTTTGGACCGAGAAAGGTGCAGGGATTTGTTGAATCCATAGAAGAGACATCATCCTTTAAGTCACTGAAAAAAGTGATTGAACCGATGGATGTTGTTCCAGTGTTAAATGAAGAGCTGCTATTGCTTGGGGACTGGCTTTCCAAAACAACATTATGCTATAAAATCTCTGCCTATCAGGTAATGCTGCCACCTGCATTAAAAGCGAAATACGAACGAAGCCTTAAACTTATAAAGGAAGACAGGGAACTTTTGCTGCCTGAAGGACTAAGACAGCTTTTTAAAAACGAAGAGACAGTGCTTTGGGAGGAAGCGATAAAGCATGCTTCCATTCCTGCGATTCAGAAGCTTGTTAAAGACAGTATTGTGGAAGTTCAATATAAAGTCCAATCAAGGGGAAAGCAGAAAAAAACAAAGCATATCATTCCGCTGATGAGTGCAGATGAAATGCAAAGATATGCAGATTCTTTGTCTAAGCAAGCAAGTAAACAAAAGCAAGTGGTCGAGTTTTTTATTGAAAACAGAGATCCGATTGAACAAAAGCAATTGCTTGAAAGATTACAAATTTCAAGTTCTGCAGTAAAAGGCCTTGTGGAGAAGCAAGTCTTAGCTGAAAAAAACATGGAAATCTACCGTGATCCCTATGAGCAAAGGCAATTTGCCAAAACAGAGCCACTTACCTTAACAGCCGAGCAGGCAAAAGCAATCGAGCCAATCCATTCATCCATTAGGAATGATAAGCATGAAGTGTTTTTGCTGTATGGCGTTACAGGAAGCGGCAAAACAGAGGTTTATCTGCAGTCCATTCAAAATGTCCTTGAAAAAGGAGAAGAAGCCATTGTTCTCGTTCCAGAAATTGCTTTAACTCCGCAAATGGTTAATCGTTTTAAAGGACGGTTCGGCGACCAGGTAGCGGTCCTCCACAGCGGATTATCTGTCGGGGAAAAGTATGATGAGTGGAGAAAAATCCAACGTAAAGAAGTGAAGGTAGTAGTAGGTGCCAGATCCGCGATATTCGCTCCGTTTGAGAATCTTGGAATTATCATCATCGATGAGGAACATGAGATGACGTATAAGCAAGAAGAAAACCCAAGATATCATGCAAGAGATGCAGCGATTGAAAGAGGAAAACGTCATGGCTGTCCTGTTGTTCTTGGCAGTGCTACACCGTCACTGGAGAGCTTCGCCCGAGCGCAAAAGGGTGTCTACACCCAATTGTCGCTTCCGAGCAGAATGAATAACAGACCGCTGCCGCAAGTTGAAATTGTCGATATGCGGGAAGAGCTTAAAGAAGGAAACCGCTCCATGTTTTCACGGGTGCTGTTAGAAAAGCTTAAAGTGCGCATTGAAAAACAGGAACAGACTGTATTGTTTCTGAATAAACGGGGTCATTCTTCGTTTGTCATGTGTCGTGATTGTGGTTATGTGGTAAAATGTCCTCATTGTGATATCAGCTTAACTTATCATCGCTTTTCTAATCAGATGAAATGCCATTACTGTGGTTATGAAGACCAGACGCCGCTTCAATGTCCTGAGTGCAACAGCGAGCATATTCGCTATTTCGGCACAGGAACGCAAAAAGTTGAGGAAGAGCTCGTTAAAGTGCTGCCAGAAGCAAGAGTTATTCGCATGGATGTTGATACAACAAGTCGCAAAGGTTCACACGAGAAGCTTTTAAGAGAGTTTCAAGAGGGCAATGCAGACATATTGTTAGGAACACAGATGATTGCCAAAGGGCTGGATTTTCCGAAAATCACGTTAGTTGGAGTGCTTTCAGCAGACACGATGCTGCATTTGCCTGATTTTCGATCTTCAGAAAAGACATTCCAGCTTCTAACCCAGGTCAGCGGGCGGGCTGGCAGGCATGAATTGGCAGGGGAAGTAATCTTTCAGACATACACACCGGACCATTACAGTATTGAATTGGCAAGCCAGCAAGATTATGACAGCTTTTATCAGAGTGAGATGATGATAAGAAGAAACCACTCCTATCCTCCTTACTATTATATAACACTAATAACTGTCAGCCATGAGGAACTGATGAAAACAGTCGCCGTAACGGAACAAATTACGAAAGTCGTGCGACATAAGCTTTCTCCTAAGACGGTCGTATTAGGACCAGTTGCTTCCCCTATTTCCAGAATAAAAAATAGATATCGGTATCAGTGTCTGATAAAATACAAACAGGAACCAAACCTGAAAGAGGTATTGAAGTCGATTTTAGATCACTATCAAGGTGAAATGAGCACAAATGGTTTACAAATTTCGATAGATGTTAATCCTTATATACTAATGTGATAGCATTATTAAAATAAAAAAAGTATTTTTAGATATAAAAGTTATTGGAGGAAAAGCAGTGTCTGTAAGAAAAATAGTGCTGTCTCCTGATCCGGTTTTAGAACAGCCGTGTACGGAAGTAACAGTTTTTGACAAAAAGTTAGCAAAATTACTAAATGATATGTATGATACAATGCTAGAATTTGACGGTGTTGGGCTAGCAGCTCCGCAAATTGGCATAGGAAAACGCATTGCAGTTGTTGATATTGACGATGGTTCTGGAACGATTGAACTTATTAATCCTGTGCTGCTGTCTGCAGACGGTGAACAAACTGGACCAGAAGGCTGCTTGAGCTTTCCAGGCCTTTTCGGTGAAGTAAGCAGACCATACTCCATTAAAGTCCAAGCACAAAATCGCAGAGGGAAATGGTTTACGATTGAAGCAGAGGACTTTTTGGCAAGAGCCATTTTACATGAGATGGATCATTTGGACGGAGTGTTATTTACTTCCAAAGTATCTAGATATTTAGAAGAAGATGAACTTGAAGGAGTGGAGAGCTGATGACGAAAATAGTATTTATGGGAACGCCTGACTTTTCCGTGCCGGTTTTGCAGCGCATCATTGGGGACGGTTATGAAGTTATTGCCGTTGTCACACAGCCTGATCGCCCTGTTGGCAGAAAAAAAGTGCTTACTCCTCCACCAGTAAAAGTTGAAGCATTAAAGCACGGTATACCTGTTTACCAGCCAGAGAAAATACGTCAATCTGAAGAATTAGCGCAAATAATCGCTTTGAATCCTGATTTAATTGTGACAGCTGCTTTCGGTCAAATTTTGCCGAAAGAGCTTCTTGATGCTCCGAAACTGGGCTGTATTAATGTCCATGCGTCTCTGTTGCCTGAACTTAGAGGCGGAGCGCCAATCCATTACAGCATTATTCAAGGGAAAGAGAAAACTGGTATTACCATCATGTACATGGCGGAAAAACTAGATGCGGGAGACATCCTGACTGTTGCAGAAGTGCCGATTGAGGAAGAAGATACAGTTGGTACATTGCATGATAAACTAAGTGAAACTGGCAGTGAGCTCCTGTCCAGCACCTTACCTAAGCTGATTGCCGGTGAATTAACACCGATTCCTCAAGATGACGAGAAGGCGACATTTGCACCAAATATAAAAAGATCTGATGAAAGAATCGACTGGTCGTCATCAGGAGAGCAGATATACAATAAAATTCGCGGCATGAATCCGTGGCCTGTTGCCTTTACAGAATACGAAAGTAAGCCGATGAAGATATGGGGAGCAAAAAAAATAGCTAGACAGACAGATGATCTTCCAGGCACGATTGTAAGCATTGAGGAAGACGGTCTAATCGTAGCAACTGGCAGCGGTTCGTTCATAAAGATTACAGAACTTCAGCCAGCAGGCAAGAAAAAAATGACAGCTGACGTTTTCCTGCGTGGTGCAGGTGCGAAGCTTGCTGTCAAGGAAATATTAGGAGTTATCAATGAAAACTAAAAAGAAAAACGTCAGGGAAGCAGCACTCGAAATTTTAGAGAGCATTAACAGCAACCAGGCATACAGCAACCTGCTGTTGAACAGCAGCATTAAAAAAAATGAAATACCGCAAAAGGATATCGGGCTTTTGACAGAAATCGTCTACGGCACACTGCAGCGGAAAATGACCTTGGACTTTTACTTGGATACCTTTTTGACAAACAAGAAAAAGATGGAAAGCTGGGTCATTACACTTTTGCAAATGACTTTATATCAGCTCGTATTTCTGGATCGTATTCCAGATCATGCTGCTATCAATGAGGCAGTTGAGATTGCAAAAAGAAAAGGTCATAAAGGAATAGCAGGTCTTGTAAATGGTGTTCTTCGCAATATCCAAAGAAAAGGGCTTCCTGCCTTTGATTCCATTAAGGATCCAGCCGAAAGGCTTTCCATTGAGATGAGTCATCCTTTGTGGCTTGTTAAACGCTGGATAGATCAGCTTGGTTTTGAAGACACAAAAAAAATGTGCGAAATTAACTTAACTGCTCCTGTGCAGACAGCACGGGTCAATACAACCAAAACAACAGTCGGTGAATGTTTGCGTATGTTAGAGGAGGAAGGCTATCAAGTTGCAGCAAGCGACATTATTCCTGAAGGCATCCAAGGACTAAAAGGCAATCTCGCTAATTCTGACTGCTTTAAGCAAGGCTTGTTGACAATTCAGGACGAGAGTTCTATGATTGTTGCCTATGCTCTTAATGTGGATGGAGACGAAACTGTCCTGGATGCATGTGCTGCACCAGGAGGCAAATCAACTCATATAGCTGAAAAGCTTCAAAATGGTGGCAATGTGCTATCTGTTGATTTGCATGAGCATAAAGTGAAACTTATTCAGCAAAATGCCCAAAGACTTCATTTGGATAATATTAACACAAAAGCGATGGACAGCCGTCGTTTGCCTGAAGTATTGGAGAAAGAATCCTTTGACAGAATTCTGCTTGACGCCCCTTGCTCCGGTTTTGGGGTAATGAGGAGAAAGCCTGATATTAAATACGCAAAAAAAGAAGAGGATGTCAGCCGTCTTCATACGATACAGCTTCAGCTCCTTGAATCATTATCTCCATTGTTAAAAAAGGGCGGTACAATGGTTTACAGCACTTGTACTGTTGATAAAGCGGAGAATGAAGCAGTGCTGGAACAATTTTTGCAAACAAATAACCAATTTGAAAAAGATACAAGTTTAGTGGAACGATTGCCCGCATCTATTCAGAAATATGCAAATGGGCATGAACTGCAGGTATTACCACAATATTTTGGCTCTGATGGCTTTTATATTGCGGCATTAAGAAAGAAGGTGCAATAAAATGGAACAAGTAAAATCATCAAGAAGAAAACAAACAGCAGAACCGACAATCCCATCCATCTACTCTTTGCAATTGGACGAGTTGAGAGAATGGTTAAAAGAGCATAATGAAAAAGCGTTTAGAGCAGAACAAATCTTTGAATGGCTTTATAAAAAAAGGGTTACTTCCTTTGAAGATATGTCTAACTTGTCGAAAAATCTCCGTTTGCTTTTAGAAGAGAATTTCACAATTACAACATTAAAAACGATTATTGAACAAACATCAAGTGATGGTACTATTAAATTTTTATTTGAACTTCATGATGGATATTCCATTGAAACAGTTTTAATGAGACATGATTATGGTAATTCTGTATGTGTAACGACACAAGTCGGCTGCCGTATCGGCTGTACATTCTGTGCTTCTACCCTTGGTGGATTAAAAAGAAACCTAGAAGCAGGCGAAATTGTTGCTCAAGTCGTAAAAGTACAGCAAGCCCTTGATAAATTGGATGAGCGTGTAAGCTCTGTCGTAATCATGGGAATTGGTGAGCCTTTTGATAACTTCAACAGCATGCTCAGCTTCTTAAAAATCATTAACCATGATAAAGCATTAAATATCGGTGCTAGACATATCACGGTTTCGACAAGTGGTATCATTCCGAAGATCTATGAATTTGCCGACCAGAACATGCAAATCAACTTTGCCGTTTCTCTGCATGCTCCAAATACGGAAATTAGAAGCAGACTTATGCCAATCAACAGAGCGTATAAGCTTCCTGAATTAATGGATGCTATCCGTTATTATATTAATAAAACAGGACGAAGAGTAAGCTTTGAGTATGGTTTATTCGGAAATGTTAATGACCAGGTAGAACATGCGGAAGAATTGGCTAAACTTGTAAAAGGGGTTAAATGCCACGTGAATCTAATACCTGTTAACTATGTTCCAGAACGCGATTATGTTCGCACACCAAGAGATCAAATTTTCTTGTTTGAGAAAACGTTAAAAGACCGTGGTGTAAATGTAACAATCCGCAGAGAACAAGGTTCAGACATTGATGCTGCTTGCGGCCAGCTTCGCGCGAAGGAGAGACAAGAAGAGACGAGGTGATAACTTTTGAGTCAAATATTCATGACAGATAAAGGGAAAGTCAGACAGCATAATGAAGATAGTGGAGCGATTTGCTTCAACAAAGCCGGACAGCGCCTTGCCATCGTAGCCGATGGTATGGGCGGCCACCGTGCTGGTGATGTTGCAAGCCGTTTAACTGTTGAAAATCTAGCTAACTTTTGGGAGAATGCGGAAGCAATCATAACAGCAGATGCAGCTGAAAACTGGTTAAAATCGCATATTCTTGAAGTCAACAAGATTGTTTTGCGTTATGCCCAAGAAAACCCGGAATGTGATGGGATGGGGACAACGATTATAGCTGTTATCAGTACAGACAGTTTTTCTACGATTGCCCATGTCGGCGACAGCCGCTGTTATCTCTATAACGAGGACGGCTTTAAGCAGCTTACAGAGGACCATTCCCTTGTGAATGAGCTAGTAAGGATGGGACAGATCACGAAGGAGGATGCTGAGCATCATCCGCGAAAAAATGTTGTGCTGCGGGCGCTAGGCACAGATGAGCAGCTTGACATAGACGTGATTACGATTGTTTTTGAACAGGGAGATGTTATTTTCATTTGTTCGGACGGCTTATCTAATAAAGTGGGAGACGAGGAGATTAAGGAAGTGCTTGGAGCTCCAGAAACTTTAGAACGAAAGGCTGAGTATTTAATTGAAACAGCCAATAAAAATGGCGGCGAAGATAATATAACAGTCATTATCCTTGAATTTTTTGACGGTAATAAAGCAGGTGAAGCAAGATGATGATAGGCAAAAGGATAAGTGGTCGCTATAAGATAATTGATATGATCGGCGGCGGGGGAATGGCCAATGTTTATCTTGCCCATGATATGATTCTTGACCGTGATGTAGCAGTGAAAATGCTGCGTCTGGATTTCGTCAATGATGAAGAATTTATCCGTCGTTTTCACAGAGAAGCACAATCGGCCACCAGTTTGGCTCATCCGAATATCGTCAATATTTATGATGTCGGCGAAGAAGGAAACATCTATTACATTGTCATGGAATATGTGGCAGGAGACACCTTAAAACAATACATACAAAAACATTCTCCCGTGCCTATTGAAACAGCATTAGATATCATGAGACAGCTGACATCCGGAATTTCTCATGCCCATCAAAACAATATTGTCCACAGGGATATAAAGCCCCATAATATTTTAATTGATAACCATGGCAATGTTAAAATCACAGATTTTGGCATAGCGATGGCATTGAGTGCAACGAGCATTACGCAGACAAACTCGGTACTCGGATCTGTCCATTATTTATCACCAGAACAGGCGCGAGGCGGGATGGCCAATAAAAAGTCGGATATATATTCACTGGGGATAGTCATGTTTGAGCTGCTGACAGGAAGACTGCCGTTTTCAGGCGAATCAGCAGTTTCCATCGCCTTGAAGCATCTCCAGTCAGAAACGCCGAGTGTCAGGAGATGGAACAGTGAGGTTCCGCAAAGTGTGGAGAACATTGTCTTAAAAGCAACTGCAAAAGATCCATTCCACCGCTACAGCAGCATGGAAGAAATGCAAGAGGATTTGCGGACAGCACTTGACCCGGAACGGATAAATGAACCGAAATTTCATGTCCCGGTGGATGATGAAGCAACGAAAGCTATTCCGATTATTACCGATGACCGCAGCTTTCCTAACTTAGACGAAACAATTGTACATGCGAAGGAAGAAAAGCATGCAAAGGAAGAACCGAAGGAGAAGGCAGGCAAAGAGAAAAAGCAAAAAAAGCCGAAAAAGAAAGGGAAAAAGCTGACGATTGCGTTAGTTTCTACATTTTTGGTTTTAGTTATTCTCGCCATACTGACAATCACACTTTTTCCGGCCATTTACATTCCTGAGGAAGTTGCGGTCCCTGATGTTGCAGGTTCGACAAAAGATGAAGCAATATCAGAACTCGAAGCAGCTGGTTTTAAAATCGGAGAAATCAAGACACTAAATGATGAAGAAGTGGATGCAGGTTCTATAATCCGCACAGCACCGAAAGCAGGCAATAATGCGAAACAAGGTGCATCAATCACCCTTTATGAAAGCTTAGGGAAAGAGAAGTATGAACTGGATGATTACGTCGGCAGGGAATATGAAGATGTTGTGAAGCTGTTGGAAAAGCAAGGCTTTAAGAACATCAGCAAAGTGGAGGAATTCGATGAATCACAGCCTTCTGGAACTATCCTTGAACAAGATTTTGAAAAAGGAGACGAAGTCGTTCCGGAAGATGCTGAGTTAGAATTTACGATCAGCAAAGGAGCACAGTTTATTAAACTGACAGATTTGGCTGGTTATACAAAAAAAGAAGTCAATGATTATATTGATGAACAAGATTTAGCGGTGACCTTCACGGAGGAATACAGCGACACCGTCGATGAAGGAAAAGTCATTTCTCAAACACCGGCAGCGGGTACAAATGTGCGGATTAGCGCACAAGTTTCTGTTGTTCTTTCAAAGGGTAAGGAAGAAGTGCCCCCTAAAGAAGTAACACAGGAAATCACGATACCATTTGAACCGACTGAAATGACAGAAGACGGACAGCCGAAAGCGCAAGAAGTAAAAATATATATTGGAGATTTGGAAAATAATATGACAGAGCCAATAGATACCTTTTCTATAACGGAAACGACAAAAAAGACAATTACACTAAGAATTCCAGAAGGCGGAAAGGGCTACTATCGCGTGTTTCGTGATCAAAGTGTCATCATTGATGAAGAAGTGCCATATCCAGGTTAAGGAGCGTTATAATCTATGCCAGAAGGCAAAATCATTAAAGCATTAAGCGGTTTTTATTATGTGATTAGCGATGGAGAGATTACACAGTGCCGAGGCAGGGGTGTATTCCGCAAGAATAAAATCACCCCATTAGTAGGCGACGAAGTAGTATTTCAGGCAGAGAATGTGACAGATGGTTATATTTTAGAGGTAAAGGAGCGCAAGAATGAACTGATTCGGCCCCCGATTACCAATGTTGATCAGGCAATACTTGTATTTTCCAGTGTGGAGCCTGATTTCAGCACTGCATTGCTGGATCGTTTTCTTGCATTAGTCGAATTCAACCGGATTGATCCTGTTATTTGTATCACAAAGATGGATTTGACGAGTGAGGAAGAAGCAAACAGGATGAAAGAATATGCTGCTTACTATGAGCAAGTCGGCTATAAGGTCATCCTTACTTCTTCTGAAACAGAGCAGGGTATTGAAACACTGCTCCCTGAACTAAGTGGAAAAATATCCGTATTTGCAGGCCAATCAGGTGTTGGCAAGTCGTCTCTTTTAAATGCAATCCGTCCAGATTTAAGTTTAAAAACAGATGAAATATCATCCCATTTAGGAAGGGGTAAACACACTACCCGCCATGTGGAGCTCATAACTGTCGGAGATGCTCTAGTAGCAGATACGCCGGGCTTTAGTTCCTTAGAGTTTGAGGATGAAATGGAGCTGGAGGATTTAAATTATTGTTTCCCTGAAATAGAAAGCACAAGCGCAGCTTGCAAGTTTAGAGGCTGCTTGCATCTGTCTGAGCCGAAATGTGCTGTTAAGGCGGCAGTCGACGCTGGTAATATTCAAGAGTACCGCTATGAGCATTATAAAGACTTCTTGCAAGAACTAAAAGACAGGAAGCCGAAATATTAATCAAATTAATAAAGAGCATGGATGTAATTCCCATGCTCTTTTTTTGCTAACTAAAGGGAGGAACTAACGTGAAAATTAATATTATGGCAGGCGGTCCAGCCGGTCTAATACCGTCATTGCCTGGATATATGGAAGATAACAGCAAATGGGTAGGTGTGGACAGGGGAGCTCTATATTTAGTGGAAAGAGATATTCCTATCTTTGCATCGTTTGGCGATTTTGACTCTGTAACAGATGCCGAAAGACAACGGATTAGCAGCCATTCACATGAGTTAAAAACCTTTAAGCCGGAAAAGGATGAAACAGATATGGAACTTGCAATCAACTGGGCTATAAGCTTCGGTGCGTCCACTATAAGGCTATTTGGAGCAACTGGAGGGAGATTAGACCATACGATTGCGAATCTCCAGTTATTGCTTAAGTATTTAACCGAGCATCCTGATGTAACGATTGAAATAATAGATAAGAAAAATATCGTCACAATAGTCAATGCAGGCACTTATAAATTAAAAAGAGAGGAAAGCCGCCGCTATGTGTCTTTTTTTCCGTACGGATCTGAAATAACTGGTCTAACTTTACAAGGCTTCAAATATCCTTTAAATGATAGGGATCTTCCTGTCAGCAGCACATTGTGTATCAGCAATGAAATTATTGAGGATTATGGTACTTTTTCATTTGCGAGCGGCATATTAATGGTGGTAAGGAGTCATGATTAATGATGGAAAAAATATGTACTCATTTTGGATTTTTTGAATAGCATGTAGTGTGTTGTAGCGAGTTTGCGGTTTTTTGCTAATGTTGAAGGAGGGACGGTATTCATGAGATTTTATACCATTAAATTGCCTAAGTTTTTAGGCGGGCTTGTCCGTGCAATGTTAGGAACATTCAAAAAAGAATAAACACCAGTATGGGAAGCATTTCTTTTTTGTACAGACAACCTTTCATTTTTAGATTAGTGTTGTCTGTACAAAATAGACCGACTTCATTTGAAAATTTAGACAAAAATAAAAAAGGACAGCAATGTGTCCTTTTTTATTTTCGCATTATACGCGTTCAACTTTACCAGATTTAAGAGCTCTAGCAGAAACCCAAACACGTTTAGGTTTACCGTCTACTAAAATACGAACCTTTTGAAGGTTTGCTCCCCAAGTACGCTTGTTAGCATTCATCGCATGGGAACGAGCATTACCTGTAGTTGTTTTTTTACCAGTTACAACACATTTACGTGGCATGTATATTTCCCTCCTTATAACCAAAACTCATCATAAACGAGCTTTAAAAATTCATAGATAGCATTAATCTTGAGAAATATCCTAAATAGTCCTCACAAAGATACTTTAATAATTTATCATACAACGGACATGAATGCAATAGCTGTGATGGAAGGTTTCAAGAAAATTTCCTTGACATGTTTTTTACAGGGAGAAAAAAGCAGTGTGTATATTGTTGTAATCTAGTGAAACAATAGAAGAAAAAAATATAATTGGAGAGCGCGAAATCAGCTTAAACAGACAAAAAAACGCTAAGTCTGTTGCATTAATTTCCAAATAGTAAAAGGCTGGAAAGCTTTTTATAGCCAGAAATAAAAGGTTTTCAACAATAGCTTTCAAAAAGCAGTGTGTTATAGTAAAATGTCATTAGTCAAGGAGCAATTCCAAAGGGGGAACACTCATGTCCATTGAACTAAAAACAAATTTCGGACAAATTGATATTTCAACAGAAGTAATCGCAACAATCGCAGGAGGAGCTGCTGTTGATTGTTATGGCATTGTTGGGATGGCATCAAAAAATCAAATTAAAGATGGATTAACAGATATTTTGCGAAAAGAAAACTTCACTCGCGGAGTTATGGTTCGAAAAGTAGATGATGAAGTGCATATTGATATGTATATAATTGTAAGTTACGGAACGAAAATTTCCGAGGTTGCGCACAATGTTCAATCTAAAGTGAAATATACACTCAATAAAACAGTTGGACTTGCCGTTGACTCGGTTAATATTTACGTTCAGGGAGTTCGTGTCACGAACCCGTAGTGAGGAGGAAATCTTAGTGACAATTACAGTCTTAGAAGGAAAGCGATTTGCCGAAATGGTAATCCAGGGAGCAAACCATTTATCCTCTAATGCTAATTATGTAGATGCGTTAAATGTTTTCCCAGTGCCCGATGGAGATACAGGAACAAATATGAACCTGTCGATGACATCTGGTGCAAAGGAAGTTCAAAATAATATTCAGTCCCACATCGGCAAAGTCGGAGTATCCCTTTCAAAGGGACTGCTTATGGGAGCCAGAGGGAATTCTGGTGTTATTCTTTCCCAATTATTCCGCGGCTTCTCAAAATCAATTGAACAAAAAGAGAGCATCACTGCGCAAGAGTTCGCAAATGCCCTCCAGTTCGGCGTGGAAACCGCTTATAAAGCAGTAATGAAGCCGGTTGAAGGAACGATTTTGACTGTTGCAAAAGATGCGGCGAAAAAAGCAGTTAAATCAGCAGAAAAGACAGATGATATCACAGAAGTTTTGACAGATGTTGTTACAGAAGCAAAAGCGTCTTTAAACAGAACACCTGAACTGCTGCCTGTGCTGAAAGAAGTTGGCGTTGTGGACAGCGGTGGCCAAGGTCTTGTTTTTGTCTATGAAGGCTTCTTGTCTGTCCTGACTGGAGAAGAGCTGCCAGAGACAGTACAGCAAACAGTTTCTATGAACGATCTTGTTAACGCTGAGCACCATAAAAATGTTCATGGCTTCATGAATACAGAAGATATCGAGTTTGGATACTGTACGGAATTCATGGTGCGTCTTGAAGAAGATAAACTGGAAGGCAAGCCGTTCTCAGAGGATCAATTCAGACAGGATTTAAGCAAATACGGCGATTCATTGCTAGTCATTGCAGATGATGAAGTTGTTAAGATACATATCCACTCCAATCTGCCAGGTGAAGTTCTAACGTTTGGGCAAAAATATGGAAATCTTATTAAGATGAAAATTGAGAACATGCGTGAACAGCACAGCAGCTTGGTTGAAGGATCAAAGGAATCCTTTGATGCGCCAACCCAAAAGCGTGAGGAGCTAAAAGAATACGGTATTGTTACTGTGTCTATGGGAAGCGGTATTGCTGACATGTTCCGCAGCATCGGGGCACATAGTGTCATTGAAGGCGGACAAACGATGAACCCGAGCACAGAAGATATTGTCAATGCTGTGAAAAAGGTTCATGCTAAAAAAGTGTTCATTCTGCCTAATAACAAAAATATCATCATGGCAGCAGAACAGGCAGCACAGGTTTTAGAGGAAGATGTTGCAGTTATTCCGTCTAAAACAGTGCCGCAAGGAATGTCCGCATTGCTTGCATTCAATCCGACAAGTGATATGGAGTCAAATAAAAAAGGTATGATTGCTGCGTTAGAGCATGTGAAAACAGGTCAAATAACGTATGCAGTCAGAGATACAACAATTGACGGACTTCAAATAGAAACAGGGGACTTCATGGGAATAGCAGATGGAAAGATTGTGGCTAAAGGCAAGGATAAAGCACAATCTGCTAAAGAGCTGCTTAGTACGATGATTGACGAAGATTCAGAAATACTGACAATCATCAAAGGGGAAGATGCCCTTGATGAAGAGTTAGAAGCAATCGTATCCTTTGTAGAAGATAAGTTTGAAGATGTAGAAGTGGAAATTCATGACGGTAAACAGCCGCTGTATTCCTTCATTTTCTCAGTCGAATAAACAAAAAAATAAAATCATGGTGATTTTTTCCACTGTTTAAAACAGTGGTTTTTTTGTGTTTAACGAATGAAATGGAAAAAGAAGAAATATCGGCGTAACTTGCATAACCTATGTTATTATATTAAAAGAATTTACGTTTTTTCGCGTTTGAATAATATAGATTGTTTGTTTTGTGTTCACGAGTCAGTTTAAGGGAGAGTTATTTATATGAAATATAAAAGCGTTTTTGATATTATTGGACCAGTAATGATCGGCCCGTCCAGTTCCCATACAGCAGGCGCGGCAAGAATTGGCCGGGTGGCAAGAAGCTTGTTTGAAAGACAGCCGAAATGGGTTGATGTACATCTGTATGGATCATTTGCTGAAACCTATAAGGGCCATGGAACAGACGTTGCCATCGTGGGAGGTATTCTTGATTTTGATACTTTTGATGAAAGAATAAAATCATCCCTTGAGTTGGCTGAGCAAAGGGGAATGAAGGTTCAGTTTCATGTAGAAGAGGCCATTCCGGAACATCCTAACACCGCAAGAATTCGTGTAGGCGATGATGACGGTGAACTGGAACTTGTCGGAATTTCAATCGGTGGTGGAAAGATTGAAATCACAGAACTTAATGGTTTTCAACTCAAGCTATCCGGGCATCATCCAGCCATTCTTGTTGTTCATAATGACAGGTTTGGTGCGATTGCTAAAGTGTCTAATGTTTTGGCAAAATATGAAATTAACATTGGGCATATGGAAGTAAGCCGGAAAGAAAAAGGAAAACTCGCCTTAATGACGATTGAGGTAGACCAAAATATAGAAGAAAAAATTCTGAAAGAAATAGAAGACCTTGAAGGAATGGAAAAGGTTACAAGAATTGTTGATTAAGCTAGGGGGAAGAACGATGTTTCGAAATGTAGCGGAACTTGTAGAGATGGCAAACACGCAAAATAAGCCCATCTCAGAAATAATGATTGAGCAAGAGATAGAAATAACAGGAAAAACAAGGGAACAAGTTATTGCCCAAATGGATACAAATTTAACAGTGATGGAGCAGGCAGTTGAACGAGGGCTTAACGGTGTTGTTTCCCATTCAGGCTTAACTGGCGGAGACGCAGTGCTTATGCAAGAGTATATAAATAAGGGCAACTTCCTGTCAGGTGAAGTAATCCTTGATGCTGTCAGCAAAGCGGTTGCAACAAATGAAGTGAACGCGGCAATGGGAATGATTTGTGCGACTCCGACAGCAGGCTCTGCTGGCGTTGTTCCAGGAACATTATTTGCAGTGAAAAACAAACTGAATCCAACTAGGGAGCAAATGCTTAACTTTTTATTTACATCAGGAGCATTCGGGTTTGTTGTTGCAAACAATGCGTCTATCTCTGGTGCAGCTGGAGGCTGCCAAGCGGAAGTCGGATCAGCTGCAGGTATGGCAGCGGCAGCTATTGTAGAAATGGCAGGAGGCACGCCAGAACAAAGCGCTAATGCGATGGCAATCACGTTAAAAAATATGCTTGGACTAGTATGTGACCCAGTTGCTGGACTAGTGGAAGTTCCATGTGTGAAAAGAAATGCAATGGGAGCAGCAAATGCGATGATAGCAGCAGATATGGCGCTTGCAGGAATTACAAGCAGAATTCCGTGTGATGAAGTTATCGATGCTATGTACCGCATTGGTCTAAGTATGCCGTCAAGCTTAAGAGAAACAGCGCAAGGAGGGTTGGCAGCAACACCAACTGGCCGGAGACTGGAAGCAGAAATCTTCGGTAATGCTGCAGCAGGAAAGTGAATAAAAATTTAAATCTTCCATTGGACCAGCTAAAAGGCGTCGGACCTGAGACAAGAAAACAGTTAGAAGACATGCGAATTCACACGATTTATGATTTGCTTGAATATTTCCCTTATCGTTATGAAGATTTTCGTGTCCGTAATCCAGAAGATATGAAGCATGAAGAAAAGGTGACAGTAGAAGGGAAGGTCCATAGTGAACCTTCCCTAATCTTTCACGGACGCAAAAAATCCCGATTAACGGTGAAAGTGCTAATAGGCAATGTTTTAATTAGTGCTGTCTTTTTTAACCAGCATTATTTAAAAAACAAGCTGGCTCTAGGAGAGCTGATTACCGTTACAGGTAAATGGGATCAGCACCGGCAAACAATAACGGCAACACATCTGCAAGTCGGCAGTAACCAAAAAGCCCAAGACTTTGAGCCTGTTTATACGGTAAGAGGAAGTATAACGGTTAAAGCTTTAAGGAAATACATTTCAGCAGCGCTCACTCAATTCGAGCAGGAAATAGAAGAAATTTTTCCAGATTCACTTTTAGCGAAATATAAGCTGATGAGAAGAAGTGACGCACTGCGAATCATCCACTTTCCGCCTAGTAGAGAAGAGTTAAAGCTTGCTAGAAGGCGGTTTGTTTACGAAGAATTCTTGCTGTTTCAATTAAAAATGCAGGCATTGCGGAAGCACGAGCGCGAAAACTCGCAAGGAATGAAGCAGGAATATAAGCTTGATATGCTGATGGATTTCATTAACGGTCTGCCGTTTCCCCTTACGAACGCACAAAAAAGGGTTGTAAATGAGATATTAAAAGATATGAAAAGTCATTACCGTATGAATCGGCTTTTACAGGGAGATGTAGGCTCTGGTAAGACGGTTGTAGCTGCCATCGTTTTGTATGCAACCATTCTTGCAGGTCATCAAGGTGCTTTAATGGTTCCAACTGAAATTTTGGCAGAGCAGCATGCAGAATCACTTACGTCCATGTTTTCAAAAGTAGGAATCCGAGCTGCTTTGCTGACAAGCTCTGTCAAAGGAAAAAAAAGACGAGAACTTTTAAGCGAGCTGAAAGAAGGAAATATACACATCTTAGTCGGCACGCATGCCCTTATACAAGACGATGTCGAATTCCAATCACTTGGTCTTGTTATTACAGATGAGCAGCATCGCTTCGGTGTTGAACAGCGCAGAGTGCTGAGAGAGAAAGGGTCAAGTCCAGATGTTCTCTTTATGACAGCGACACCGATTCCAAGAACGCTTGCGATTACAGCTTTTGGAGAAATGGATGTAAGTATTATTGATGAGATGCCGGCAGGGCGAAAAGCGATTGAAACATACTGGGTGAAACATGATATGCTGACACGAATACTGCAATTCATGGAGAAAGAGCTCTCCCAAGGAAGACAAGCATATGTCATTTGTCCGCTGATAGAAGAATCAGAGAAGCTGGATGTGCAAAATGCAATCGATGTGCATACAACATTGGCGACCTTTTTCCAAGGCCGTTATAAGGTTGGACTCATGCACGGCAAGCTTCCTGCAGTTGAAAAGGATGCCATTATGAAGGAATTCAGCGAAAATGAAACACAGATTCTTGTCAGCACAACAGTAGTCGAGGTTGGTGTAAATGTTCCAAATGCTACATTCATGCTCATTTATGATGCAGAAAGATTCGGTCTGTCACAGCTGCACCAACTTAGAGGCCGTGTCGGCCGGGGCGATGCTCAATCATATTGTGTGCTAATAGCAGATCCGAAAACGGATGTTGGAAAAGAACGAATGAAAATTATGACGGAAACAAACGACGGGTTTGTTTTGAGCGAAAAAGACTTGGAGCTTAGAGGCCCAGGTGACTTTTTTGGCAGGAAGCAAAGCGGTGTGCCAGAATTTAAGATGGCAGATATGGTTCATGACTATCGAGTTCTTGAAACAGCCAGAAATGACGCCGCTGTTCTTGTCGACTCGAAGGCGTTTTGGGAGTCTGATGAATACCGCATTTTAAGGGAGATGCTCGAGCGAACGGGAGTAATGTCAGGAGAAAAACTGGATTAAAACGAGAATGGAAGAAAGGCAGATTGCAAAGTTACAGCTTGCAATCTGCCTTTTATTTATTATATACTACTATTAGTACCTAGTCTTAATAGCGCGGACGGTGTTGCAGATGAGAAGAAGCAAAAAAGAACGGCAATCATTGTTAGTACAAACAATTAAAGAAACACCTTTCATTACAGATGAAGAATTGGCGGAAAAATTTTCGGTTAGTGTGCAGACAATCAGATTAGATCGTTTAGAATTATCCATTCCTGAGCTGAGGGAAAGGATAAAAACGGTTGCGACGAAGACACTAGAGGATGAAGTGAAATCATTGCCGATTGAAGAGGTAATCGGAGAAATTATAGATGTCGAATTAGACAGCAACGCTATATCTATGCTAGAAATCATGCCAGAGCATGTTTTCAAGCGGAACGGTATTGCCAGAGGGCATCATTTGTTTGCACAGGCGAATTCTTTAGCTGTTGCTTTAATAGATGATGACTTGGCTCTTACTGCTAAAGCTAATATCCACTTTACATCTTCTGTCAATTTAGGAGAACGTATCATCGCAAAAGCAAAAGTAACAAATATTGACGAGAAAAGTGGCAGAACAACAGTCGAAGTAAACAGTTATGTGCAGTCTGAACTTGTTTTTAAAGGTCATTTTGAAATGTACCGGTCAAAAAATAAATAACTGGGAGAAATTATTATGAGAATTGCGTTAGATGCAATGGGCGGAGATAACGCACCAAAGGAAATTGTCGCTGGTGCTATAAAAGCTGTTCAAGCTTTTCCAGATATCGAAATTCTGCTTGTTGGTGACGAAAAACAAATTAATCCCTTCTTGACGGAGAAAGAAAGAATATCTATTTTACATACGGAAGAACAAATACTTGCTACAGATGAACCTGCACGGGCAGTGCGAAGAAAGAAAAATGCCAGCATGGTTTTATGTGCAAATGAAGTAAAGGAACAAAAAGCCGATGCTTTTATTTCAGCAGGAAATACAGGCGCATTGATGGCAACAGGCCTTTTTGTCGTTGGCAGAATAAATGGCATTGAAAGACCAGCTTTAGCACCGACACTCCCAACGATAGGCGGAGATGGCTTTTTGCTACTTGACGTTGGTGCAAATGTAGATGCTAAACCGGAGCATCTTGTGCAATACGGGATAATGGGAAGTATCTATATGGAGAAAGCCCTTGGAATTGCCGAGCCGCGAGTTGGGCTTTTAAATATCGGAACAGAAGAGAAAAAAGGAAATGACTTAACGAAGAAAACCTTTGAAGAGTTAAAAAATGCCCCTATCAACTTTATCGGGAATGTTGAAGCAAGAGATTTGCTTGACGGTGTCTGTGATGTTGTTGTAACAGACGGATTTACTGGGAATATGGTCCTTAAGACTATTGAAGGAACAGCATTGTCCATGTTTAAGATGCTTAAAGAAGTAATGACAAGCAGTTTAAAGACAAAGCTTGCAGCAGGTGCAATGAAACCGGAGCTAAGGGGCTTGAAGAACAAGCTTGACTACTCTGAGTATGGCGGTGCAGCATTGTTTGGTCTTAACGCCCCTGTTATTAAAGCTCACGGATCTTCTGACAGCAACGCGATATACAACGCCATCAGACAGACAAGAGATGTTGTAAAGTCTGAAGTAATCGGCACTATCAAGACAACGATTGAAAATGAAGGGTAATGCTAAAACAAGCAAACCAGCATAGAAAGGAAAGATGGTAATGAGTAAAATAGCTTTTATGTTTCCAGGCCAAGGCTCCCAATCTGTTGGAATGGGAAAGGATTTAGCGGCAAATTTTGAACCTGCCGGTGAAATTTTTAAAAAAGCAGATGAAAGATTAGGTTTTTCTTTATCTTCCATTATCTTTGAAGGCCCTAAAGAAGAGCTGACATTAACACAAAATACACAGCCTGCATTGCTTACAGCAAGTACAGCACTGCTTGAGCACTTTAAAAAGCATGGAATTCAAGCAGATTTTGTAGCAGGACACAGCCTAGGTGAATATTCTGCTTTAGTGGCTGCTAATGTTCTATCCTTTGAGGATGCAGTATATGCTGTCCGCAAAAGAGGGGAATACATGCAGGAAGCAGTCCCGGCAGGACAAGGGGCAATGGCTGCAGTCTTGGGACTTGAGCGCGGTAAGTTAACAGAGGTTACAGAGGCTGTTTCAAGTGAAGGAAACGCAGTACAGCTTGCTAACCTGAATTGTCCAGGTCAAATCGTTATTTCTGGAACAGTTAAAGGTGTTGAGCTTGCTTCTGAACAAGCAAAAGCAGCTGGCGCAAAACGGGCGATACCGTTGGAAGTAAGCGGGCCTTTCCATTCTGAGTTAATGAAGCCTGCTGCGGAAAGATTCGCATCCGTCCTTGATGAACTGTCTATGAACGACGCAGAGATTCCTGTAATCGCAAACGTAACAGCAGCACCACTTTCCGCAAAAACAGAAATCAAAGAAAAATTAATCGAACAGCTTTATTCCTCTGTTCTATGGGAGGATTCTATCCAAAAAATGATAGAATTAGGTGTTGATACATTTATCGAGATTGGACCTGGGAAAGTGTTGGCAGGTTTAGTGAAGAAAATTGACCGGAATGTGCGCATTTATTCTGTGTATGATGAAGAAACTAGCAACAGTGTTGCAGCAGCGTTAAAAGGAGACGAATAATATGAAACTAGATGGTAAAACAGCGTTAGTAACAGGCGGGTCTAGAGGAATCGGCCGTGCGATTGCTTTAAAACTTGCGAAAGAAGGAGCTAACGTAGCTGTCAATTACGCAGGAAGTGCAGCTCTTGCTAATGAAGTTGTTGAGGAAATCAAACAGCTTGGCAAAGATGCGATTGCAATCCAATGCGATGTTTCAAACGGCGAATCTGTAGCTGAGATGATAAAAGAAACAATTGCTCACTTTGGAAGCCTGGACATTCTTGTGAACAATGCTGGTATTACAAGAGATAACCTTTTGATGCGCATGAAAGAATCAGAGTGGGATGATGTTATCAACACGAATTTGAAGGGCGTCTTCCATTGCACGAAGGGTGTTACAAGACAAATGATGAAGCAAAGAAAAGGAAGAATTATTAACATTACTTCCATTGTCGGTGTAACAGGTAATCCCGGGCAAGCAAACTACGTAGCAGCAAAAGCAGGAGTTATCGGCTTAACGAAAACAACTGCTAAAGAGCTTGCAGCACGAAATATTACTGTAAATGCAGTTGCACCTGGGTTCATCACAACAGATATGACGGATAAACTGCCAGAAGATGTGAAAAATGCGATGCTTTCGCAAATTCCCCTTGCGAAATTCGGCGATCCGGATGATATCGCAAATGCAGTTGTATTTTTAGCTTCTGATGAGAGCGGCTATATTACAGGGCAAACAATCCACATTGATGGCGGTATGTATATGTAATAAATTTGAAATATGCTGATATTAATAAAAATGATGCAATCAAGAAATACTTTAACGTAAAGCTTATTTCAGCATATTTTTCATTTGTAATAAAAAGAGCATTTATTATTTGCTCGAAATGCTCTATAATCATTGAGGGGAGGTGACTAGAATGTCAGATGTATTAGAACGCGTAACGAAAATCGTTGTTGATCGTCTTGGAGTTGAAGAGTCAGAAGTTAAGCCTGAAGCTTCTTTCAAAGATGACCTAGGAGCAGATTCTCTAGATGTAGTAGAACTTGTTATGGAACTTGAAGATGAGTTCGACATGGAGATTTCTGACGACGATGCTGAAAAGATTGTAACAGTAGGAGATGCTGTTAATTACATAGGTAATCGTTAATCCAACCAATAAAAGCTCCGTTAAATAGCGGGGCTTTTAGATTGCAAAAAAATAGGGAAACTAATGCTGTCGAAGTTTATTAAAATGTACAGCGCACTTTTGCATGGAACCTTATACAAGCCTCTGTTAGAAAAATGCTGGCAAATGGCTGAAAGTTAGTTTAAAATAATAAGGATTTCATAAGCAAAAAGCGCATATAAAAGACAGCCTATCTGAAAGGAACGGCTTGGAGAGAAAAAACTTTCCAAGTTTCTTTGCGTTTTTTATCTGTTTTACTTAAACTTATTATTGATATGTAAACTTAGTGCTAAGGTGGAGGCAAAATGCGAGGCAACGGAAAAGATAAGAGACATACACGTCCAAATGATAAAAAATTAAAAGAATTGCAAGAAAATCTGGGCATCCAGTTTGAAAACGAAAAATTGTTAAAACAAGCATTTACTCATTCATCATATGTGAATGAGCATCGCAGAAAGCCTCATGAAGACAATGAAAGACTCGAATTTCTAGGAGATGCAGTATTAGAACTTACCGTTTCTCAATTCCTCTTTAAGAAATTCCCGATGATGAGCGAAGGTGAGCTGACGAAGCTGCGGGCAGCAATTGTTTGTGAACCGTCACTTGTTTCTTTTGCTAATGATCAATCGTTCGGCAAGTTTGTCTTGCTTGGCAAGGGAGAGGAAATGACAGGAGGGCGAGCTCGTCCAGCTCTTCTAGCGGATGTTTTTGAGGCATTTATCGGAGCTCTTTACCTGGATCAAGGACTGGAGCAGGTTGTTGTCTTCCTTGAGAAAGTCGTGTTTCCGAAGATTAATTCCGGTGCTTTTTCTCATGTGATGGATTTTAAGAGTCAGCTTCAGGAATTTGTCCAACGAGACGCAGTTGGGACTATTTCCTATCGAATTCTGCAAGAAAAAGGTCCTGCTCATAACAGGGAGTTCGTATCCCAAGTGTTCTTAAATGATATGGAGTTAGGAACTGGAACAGGACGCTCTAAAAAAGAAGCAGAACAGCATGCAGCACAGATGTCGTTAACTATGCTGAAGACAAAAGATGCTAAGACAGATAAAAACTGATAAAAGCACCTATAAGAAGAAAGCGAAATCACTGTTGATTCTTTGCTTTCTTAATAACCAAAGACAACTAGAGATGATGCAAAAAAGTAAAGGGGTTTAGGAGGTGAGGTAAGTGTTTTTAAAACGGTTGGATGTTGTTGGTTTTAAATCATTTGCTGATCGAATTGCAGTGGATTTTGTGCCAGGTGTGACCGCAGTGGTGGGACCAAATGGAAGCGGTAAAAGCAATATAACAGATGCAATTCGCTGGGTATTAGGAGAACAATCTGCCAAAAGCCTCAGAGGAAGTAAGATGGAGGATGTCATATTCTCGGGCAGTGATTCCAGAAAGGCAGTTAATTTTGCGGAAGTAACCTTAACACTTGAAAATGATGATCAGTTTCTCCCGCTAGACTATCACGAGGTGAGTGTAACCAGAAGGGTTTATCGCTCAGGGGAAAGCGAATATTTAATCAATAAGCAGTCCTGCAGGCTGAAAGATATTATTGAGTTATTTATGGACTCAGGGCTTGGAAGAGAAGCTTTTTCGATTATCAGCCAAGGGAAAGTGGAAGAAATCCTTAACAGCAAGGCAGAGGATCGCCGCTCCATCTTTGAAGAAGCTGCTGGTGTGCTTAAATATAAGACAAGAAAAAAGAAAGCAGAAGGCAAGCTTGTAGAAACACAAGAGAATCTAAACAGGGTGAATGATATTCTCCACGAGCTGGAAGGGCAAGTCGAGCCGCTGAAGATTCAAAGCTCTATGGCTAAGGAGTATCTTGACCATAAGGAAAATCTTGAACAAATTGAAGTAGCGCTAATGGTTCATGATATAGAGGAAGCTCATCAAAAGTTCGAAGCTATTTCAGCACAGCTTGAAGGCTACAAGGAAAAAGAGCTCCAACTTCTTTCTATGCTGCAAAGCAAGGAAGCTAAGATGGAAGAATGGAAGAACGACGTTTCTGCATTGGATGAATCCATCAATGACCTTCAGCAAGTGCTGCTCCTTGTAAGTGAAGAACTGGAAAAGCTTGAAGGCAGAAAAGAAGTACTGAAAGAACGGAAAAAGAACGCTGCACAAAACAGAGGACAACTTGAAAAAAGCAAGGCAGAGCTGGAAGAGAAAGTATCTTTATTAAAGCAGCAAAAAGAGGAGCATCTTCTTTCAGTGACTCAGCTTAAGAGCGAAGCAACCCAGATTGAGGAAGAGCTAAAAGTCAACGAAAAGAAAATGCAGCTTTATAATGTTAATCTTGAAGAAAAAATTGAATCCTTGAAAAGTGATTATATCGAGTTGCTGAATGAACAAGCTGCCTCAAAAAACGAAAGCAGCTATATCACCCAGCAGCTGGAATCACAAACTCGGAAAACCTCTCTTCTAGATGAAGATAATGCAAAATTCACGTCGGAAAGAGCACGGATTGTGGCAGAGAAAGCCCGCATTACGGCAAGATTGGCTGAATTAGAAGCAGAATTGGCAAACAGTGCTGCTGGATACGAGCAAAAACAGCTAGCAGTGGATGAAATGAAGGCAAAAGTCCAAAAAATTGAAAAATCGCTGTATCAATCATACCAGTTCATTCAACAGGCGAAATCAAGAAAAGAGATGCTTGAGGAGCTTGAGGACGACTATGCTGGGTTTTTCCAAGGTGTTAAGGAAGTTCTTAAGGCAAGAGACAAGGCGCTTACTGGGATACATGGTGCTGTTGCAGAATTAATGAACGTTCCGAAAGAGTATAATGTCAGCATAGAAATTGCTTTAGGCGGTAGCATGCAGCATCTAGTTGTGGAAGCAGAACAGCATGCACGCCAGGCAATCGCCTATTTAAAGAAAAACGGCTACGGCAGAGCAACGTTTTTGCCAATGAGCATTATTAAGGGCAAAAAGCTGTCTGAATCTCAGCTTCGGTTAGTACAAGGCCATTCCTCCTTTATCGGAGTTGCAGCTGACTTAATTTCCTATGATTCAAAGTACCAAGACATTATGGGGAATTTATTAGGAAATGTCATTATCACAAAAGACTTAAAAGGCGCTAATGAAATGGCAAAGGCACTGCAATATAGGTCAAGATTTGTCACGCTAGAAGGGGAAATCGTTAATCCTGGGGGCTCCATGACAGGAGGAGCCATCAAGCAAAAGTCAGCGAGCATTCTTACACGTAAAGGTGAATTGGAAAACTTGAAGACAAAAATCTTTGAGATGGAAAAGACATCTTTAAAGTTGGAGGACCAGCTTAAAAAAGGGAAAAACACCACGCAAGAAGAAAGCGCAGCGTTAGAAGAACTGCGATTAAAGCAAGAGGATATCCGTTTCTCCATTCAATCCATTAAAGATGAACAGAGAGAGATTGAATTCGAAGAAAGAACAATGAATGAGAAGCTGTCCCAATATGATCGTAATAAGGCAGATTACCTTGATGAACAGCAAGCTTTAAAGGACAGGAAAATGCTTCTAAACGAAAAGCTTGGCGAGTTTGTGCAAAACATTCAAGCACTTGAGCAGGAGATTGCTCAATTGACCGAACAGAAAAATCAACAAAGCCAATCAAGAGAACAAGTTGCAGAGTCTATTGGCGAGTTGAGAGTAGCCTTCGCTGCAAAAAAAGAACAGCTTTCCAACGCAACAGAAAAGCTGGCTACGGTAACTTCTGATTTAGAAGAGTCAGAAGCTAAATGGCAGCTTGTGAAGGAAGACCTCGAGCTGCTGACATCTGAAATGACAGACAGTCATTCAGGTGAAGAGCATCTAGAGGATGCTGCTGAAAAAAAACAGCAGGAAAAGGCTGCTGCTATTCAGTTGATTGGCGAGCGCCGCGCAGAACGCCTGCAGCTCCAAATGCAGCTTGATGAACTCGATCTTGATGTAAAGGAAACACGCCGCATACACCGTGGTATGGTACAAGCTCTTAAAGACGAGGAAGTAAAATTAAACAGAATTGATGTAGAACTTGATTCAAGACTCACTAACTTAAGAGAAGAATACATGATGACATTTGAGGGAGCGAAGGAAGAGTATCCTCTAACAATGGAATTAGAAGATGCCCGTAAAAAAGTGAAGCTGATTAAGCTGGCTATGGAAGAGCTTGGAACAGTTAACCTTGGGGCGATAGAGGAATATGAAAGAATATCTGAAAGATATGATTTTCTTCTTGAGCAAAAGACCGACCTGGAAGAGGCAAAAGATACCCTTTACCAAGTAATTGACGAAATGGATGACGAAATGAAAAAACGGTTCCAGCAAACGTTCGAAGGAATTCAAGGCCATTTTGAAGGCGTGTTCCAGCGGTTGTTTGGCGGCGGTCATGCAGCATTGCGTTTGACAAATCCAGACGATTTACTGAACACAGGTGTAGAGATTGTCGCACAGCCTCCAGGGAAAAAATTGCAGAACTTAAGCTTGCTATCAGGCGGAGAAAGAGCCTTGACTGCAATTGCCTTGTTGTTTGCGATATTAAAGGTTCGTCCCGTGCCGTTTTGCATACTTGATGAAGTGGAAGCGGCCCTTGATGAAGCAAATGTATTCAGATTCAGTTCTTATCTGAAGTCTTACAGCAGTGAAACGCAATTCATTGTTATTACACACCGAAAAGGGACAATGGAAGAAGCAGATGTCCTATATGGTGTGACAATGCAAGAATCAGGCGTATCAAAGCTTGTTTCTGTTCGCTTAAGTGAAACAAGTGAGCTTGTTGCAACATAATCAATCAACTTTAAATGAGAAAGTGGGAATCAAATGAGTTTCTTCAAAAAGCTAAAAGAAAAAATGTCTCTGCAGACAAATACGGTTACGGAAAAATTCAAAGATGGACTAGCAAAAACTAGAAGTAATTTCTCCGATAAAGTGAATGATTTAGTGTCCAGATACCGCAAAGTGGATGAGGACTTTTTTGAAGAATTAGAAGAAATTCTTATCGGAGCAGATGTCGGCTTTGAGACAGTAATGGAATTAATCGACGAACTGAAGAGCGAAGTGAAAAAAAGGAATATACAAGATCCGAGAGAAGTACAATCCGTTATTTCAGAGAAGCTAGTAGCTATCTATCAAAATGGTGAGGAAGAAACTTCTGCCATAAATGTTCAGCAAGACGGGTTGACTGTAATTCTTTTTGTTGGTGTAAATGGAGTCGGTAAGACGACAACTATCGGCAAGCTCGCCCACCGATATAAATCAGAAGGCAAAAAGGTTGTACTTGCAGCAGGAGATACGTTCCGTGCAGGTGCCATTGAACAGCTTGAAGTATGGGGAGAGCGTGCTGGAGTGGATGTTATTAAGCAAGCTGCCGGCTCCGATCCTGCAGCGGTTATGTACGATGCTGTGCAGGCTGCAAAATCAAGAAATGCAGATATCCTCCTTTGTGATACGGCTGGAAGATTGCAAAACAAAGTTAACCTTATGAATGAATTAGAAAAAGTAAAACGCGTAATTGAAAGAGAAATCCCTGGTGCTCCACATGAAGTGCTTCTAGTGCTTGATGCAACAACAGGGCAAAATGCACTTATTCAAGCGAAGACTTTCAAAGAAGCGACTAACGTAAGCGGAATCGTGCTTACTAAGCTTGATGGCACAGCAAAAGGTGGAATTGTGCTAGCTATCCGCAATGAGCTGCAAATACCAGTCAAATTAGTCGGACTTGGTGAAAAGATGGACGACTTACAAAACTTTGACGCAGAAAAATACGTATACGGCTTATTTTCCAACTTGGTTGAAGCGGAGGAAGAATAAGCAAAAGCTGTGCAGACATCCCGTTACCGTGATATCTGCACAGCTTTTTTTGTGTTATAAAAACAACAACAAGGCAGATAATAAGACTGTGCAAAATATGATAAGAAAGCAAGGAGGAACATAATGTGTTCATACAGCTGATTCTCATAACTATCATGTTGTTTGGAGCGTTTCTGTCTATTAAAGGCCGACTTGTTCAACGCAGTTCCGTATGGCATCTTGGCAATATGCTAGGACAAAAAGGGCTGCTAGAGGAAGAAGCGTATTCAATAACATTAGAAGAGGAAAATCTATTTTTGCGCAGCCTTTCTGGAATAAGGATGAAAATAATCGGTGCCCTAATGATGGGAATTACAGCTAGCCTAATCATCTTATTCCACATATAGTGGACTAAAGATCTTTTTGTCAAACCATTGATAAAGAGATCTTTTTTTGTTATATATTGGAATAATTAACAAAAAATAAGAAGAACGTACTAGAGAAAGTATGTTATCATAGGGGTGTAATCTTTTTTTGTGAAAGAGGTTACATACATAAAACTTGAGGTGATTTTTTTAGATGAGTCTTAATTTGAGAGCGCCAAGAATTTTAGGCATAGTTTCGTTTGTTTTATTGTTAATTGGATTTCTCCTTTCGTTAGTGTTTTATACGCAAATAGATAAGGTGGATATTCTGAGAGATTCTTTAATAGATGCATATAATACAGATCCTGCATACCAAGAAGATTTAGGACTCGAAAACATTCCGAGTACAGGAGAGGAATTTGCTGATGAGTTGATTGTTGCAGGAAAAAAATTCCTGTTGCTTCCTGTTATCTTCTCCATAATTGCTTGCGCAGCAACTTTGTTTAGCGTAATTATGATGAATAAAATGCCTCGTACAAGCGGTATTCTATTCATTATCGTCGGAGTAGTTTCCCTTCTCTCCATCATTATTCCAATCCTGTTAATCACAGCAGGTGTAATGATTCTTAACAGATGGTCAAGATATAATAAGGAAGCGGGCATACCCGCTTAAACAATAGTCCTGCTTGAAGCTTTCCTAAAGCTTAAGCGGGGCTTTTTTTGTTTAGGAGTGTGCTGATGTTTCTAATTAACTTATAGGATTGTATCAGTGCGTATGTGGATAAACAGGGCATCTCCGCATCCCTGCGATAAGTCAACATCACTTCACTCTGTTTGCCGTGTTTCCTCTTTATCTCAGTCAAGGCCCTCCAGTTTCTCTGCCGCTAAACGGTCGCCATCCGCTCGAGGTCATAAGCCAAGCTGTCCAAGAAGGGGGAAGAGCACCCCTTCTCGGCCACCTCGTCTTATGCTAGTCGCCGATAAGCAGGCGCCTTCCGCTTTTCTGTTGACATCTTTTTTGTTGGTGTGTACAATAAGGGTGTAAAGGTGTTTGACTTAACATGGAGGTATTGTTCGATGCTTGAAAAAACAACACGAATGAATTATCTGTTTGATTTCTATCAGTCGTTGTTGACACCGAAGCAACGAAGTTACATGTCTCTTTATTATTTAGATGATTATTCTCTTGGTGAAATTGCTGATGAATATGACGTTAGCCGTCAAGCTGTTTATGATAATATTAAACGGACTGAGGCAATGCTGGAAGAATATGAAAATAAATTACTCTTACTTCAAAAGTTTCAAGAGCGTAATACTCTTTTTGTTCAAATAAAAGAGTTATTAAAGGATGATACTCCTTCGGTTTCAGCATTGCTGGAAGCAGTTTGCGAGCTGGAGAAATTAGATTAAGGAGGCGGCGCAATGGCATTTGAAGGTTTAGCTGACCGACTGCAGAATACGATCCAAAAGATCCGCGGAAAAGGGAAAGTAAATGAGGCGGATGTTAAGGAAATGATGCGTGAAGTCCGACTTGCATTGCTTGAGGCGGATGTTAACTTTAAGGTAGTCAAAGAGTTTGTTAAAAAAGTCAGTGAGCGTGCTGTTGGACAAGAGGTTATGAAAAGTCTGACTCCTGGACAGCAGGTCATTAAAGTTGTTAAAGAAGAACTTACGGAGCTGATGGGCGGAGAACAAAGCAAGATTGCTGTATCGAACCGTCCGCCGACAGTCATTATGATGGTTGGTTTGCAAGGTGCCGGTAAGACAACTACAACTGGGAAATTGGCTAATTTACTGCGTAAAAAGCATAATAGAAAGCCGTTGCTTGTTGCGGCAGACATATATCGTCCTGCGGCTATTAAGCAGCTCGAAACACTTGGTAAGCAGCTCGATTTCCCTGTTTTTTCACTTGGAGATCAAGTCAGCCCTGTTGAGATTGCGAAACAGGCGATTGCTAAAGCAAAAGAAGACCATCATGATTATGTGTTAATCGATACTGCAGGTCGTCTGCATGTGGATGAAGCATTGATGGACGAGTTAAAGCAAATTAAAGAGCTTTCCAATCCAGATGAAATATTCCTTGTAGTTGATGCGATGACAGGTCAGGATGCAGTCAATGTGGCAAGCAGCTTTAACGAGCAGCTTGGACTGACAGGTGTCGTATTAACGAAGCTAGATGGTGACACTCGAGGCGGGGCAGCGTTATCTATTCGTTCTGTTACACAAACACCGATTAAATTTGTCGGTTTGGGTGAAAAGATGGATGCATTAGAGGCGTTCCATCCAGAGCGTATGGCATCACGTATTCTTGGAATGGGTGATGTGCTAAGCCTAATCGAGAAAGCGCAAATGAATGTCGATGAAGAAAAGGCAAAAGAGCTGGAAATGAAAATGAAAACAGCTTCCTTTACTTTAGATGACTTTTTAGAACAGCTTGGACAGGTCCGTAACATGGGGCCTCTTGATGAGCTGCTGAAAATGATGCCAGGAGCCAACAAAATCAAGGGCTTGGATAATCTCCAAGTAGATGAAAAGCAAATCAGCCATGTGGAAGCGATTATTCGCTCCATGACAAAGGCAGAAAAAGAACACCCGGAAATCATCAACTCAAGCAGACGGAAGCGTATAGCTAAAGGGAGCGGCAGAACCGTTCCTGAAGTGAACAGGCTGTTGAAGCAGTTTGAGGACATGAAAAAAATGATGAAACAAATGACGGGTATGACTCAAAAAGGCAAGAAAAAAGGCAAGTTTAAATTACCATTTAACCCTTTTTAAGGGTGTTAACAAGCGGTTTTTTATTAATTTGAACAGAATGTTTAGTCTGACAAGAAAAAACACTTTACAAACTGTTCAACTATTGATATTATACTATCTTGTGTGAAACTATTCGGAGGTGCATTTTTAAAATGGCAGTAAAAATTCGTTTAAAACGTATGGGAGCTAAAAAGACTCCTTTCTATCGTATTGTAGTAGCAGATTCTCGTTCACCACGTGATGGACGTTTCATTGAAACAGTAGGAACTTACAATCCAGTAGCAAACCCTGCTATCGTGGATATCAACGAAGAGAAAGCTCTACAATGGTTACAAAATGGTGCAAAACCATCTGATACAGTTCGTAACCTTTTCTCTAACGAAGGTATCATGGAGAAATTCCACAACATCAAAAACGGTAAGTAATTCGTTTGAAGATGAAGGAATTAATTGAAACGATTGTTAAGCCCCTTGTGGATTTTCCGGATGATGTTGCGATAAAAGTTACTGAAGAGGATAATCGAATCATTTACTTGCTTTCTGTCAACAAGAATGACATGGGAAAGGTAATTGGGAAGCAAGGGCGGGTTGCTAAAGCGATTCGAACGATTGTTTACGCTGCTGGCTCACAGCAGCAAAAAAAGCTGGTTTTAGAAATTAGCGAATAATAAAGGAGGAGGGGGAACCCTTCTCCTTTATTTGTTTATATCTCTTTGCAGATTCTTTATACTAGAAGTGGGAGCGTATTGGTGGGATGCCGTTTGACGCTTTGCGAGCATTAAAAATAGCAGTGCATGGATAGGAGGAAAAAATGCAGATTCTCCATACTGTCACAGTCAAACAAATATTAACCGAACAAACGAAACAAGCCTTAGAGAAGAAACTCACAGAAGAGCTGCTTCAGCTTGAAAAGGAGTGCGAACAATTCAAGTTTGAAGAAAAAAAGCTGCTTAAAAGTCATCCTGCAAATGCTATTAAACAGCAGATTAGCAAGAGACTTGCCAACAAAGAGGAAAAAAAGAAATCACTAGAGTTTCAATTAGCACAATTACATATACTACCATTGGGCAGTGAACTAAAAGAACAAGAGCTTACTGGCATTGTTGATATAAAAGTTGGAGATGTTTGGGATGAGGCCTTGCTTCATAAAACAATACTCCTGAAAGATGGAAAAGTTGTAGACATACGTTAGAGGTGATAATAGTGGAAAAATGGTTTAATGTAGGAAAGATTGTTAATACACATGGTATTCGTGGTGAAGTGCGTGTCATTTCCCGGACGGATTTTCCAGACGAAAGATATAAGATTGGCAATACGATTTTTCTATTTGGAGAAGGCAAAAAAGATCCAGAAGAACTAAAAATAAAAACACATCGCCTTCATAAAAACTTTAACCTTTTGACATTTGAGGGCTATGATAATGTTAATGAGGTGGAATACATGAAAGGCGGCGCTTTAAAGGTGCCTGAAAGCTTTTTAGGAGACTTGGCAGAGAATGAATACTATTTCCACGAAATCATCGGCTGTAAGGTTGTAACAGTTGAAGGAGACGAGATAGGAGTTATATCTGAAATTCTTACACCAGGTGCGAATGATGTATGGGTCATCAAAACTAGTAAAAAAGAAGAAGTTTTAATTCCTTATATCGAGGAAGTTGTTATGAAAGTAGATGTTAAGGAGAAGTTAGTTGTTATCGAGCCAATGGAGGGACTGTTATCATAATGAGAGTGGATGTATTAACACTATTTCCAGAAATGTTTGATGGTGTGTTTAACAGCTCTATATTGAAAAAAGCGAAAGAAGCAGAAAAGGTGACCTATGGTGTCACTAACTTCAGGGATTATTCTGATAACAAGCATCAGTCTGTGGATGATTATCCATATGGCGGCGGTGCGGGAATGGTCCTTAAACCTCAGCCGATCTTTGATGCGGTTGAGGATTTGCAAAAAAAGAGCGGCACTAAGCCGAAAGTGGTACTAATGTGTCCTCAAGGCGAGCGTTATACACAGAAAAAGGCGGAAGAGCTGGCTAAGGAAGAGCATTTAATTTTTATCTGCGGTCATTACGAAGGCTATGATGAGCGAATTCGCGAGCATTTAGCGACAGATGAGATTTCAATCGGCGATTATGTGCTTACAGGCGGCGAGCTTGGAGCAATGGTAGTGATTGATAGTGTCGTCAGACTTCTTCCAGGAGTGCTTGGGAGCGAGGCGTCTCATGTGAATGATTCCTTCAGCACAGGACTGCTTGAGCATCCACACTACACCCGTCCTGCTGATTTCAGGGGGATGAAGGTGCCGGATACACTCATGTCAGGAAATCATGCTCATATTGACGAATGGAGAGAAAGAGAGTCGCTGAAAAGAACACTTGAAAGACGTCCGGATTTGCTGGAAAATTACCCGCTCACAGCAAAACAGCAAAAACTATTAAATGAATTGCAGAAAAACAAATAATAGATATTGATGTCTTAAGTTATTTATGTTAAGATAACACTTGTGACTTGAGCAGAAGTATTTCTGCAATGAAAGTCTTATAACGATGTTCCGCTGCAAGGATTTGACTGCAAGAGCGTCTGTTGGAAGGAGTTGAAAACGATGCAAAAATTAATAGAAGATATCACAAAAGAACAACTTCGTTCAGATCTTCCTGCGTTCCGTCCTGGTGACACTGTACGTGTACACGTTAAAGTTGTTGAGGGTACTCGTGAGCGTATTCAGGTATACGAAGGTGTTGTGATTAAGCGTCGTGGTGGTGGAATCAGCGAAACTTTTACAGTACGTAAAGTTTCTTACGGAGTAGGCGTTGAGCGTACATTCCCAGTTCATACACCAAAAATTGCGAAGCTTGAAGTTATTCGCCGCGGTAAAGTCCGTCGTGCTAAACTTTACTACCTACGTAACCTACGTGGTAAAAAAGCTCGTATTAAAGAAATTCGATAATATTTTCAAAAAAGAGCCTGTTCTTTGCAACAAGCTCTTTTTTATTGCAACTTGGCTATTCACCCTTTTTCTTCCCGTACTTATATTAGGCATGATAATTTAATTAGGAACGGACCATGGCATTTTACTTCGACTTTTTATTTCGCTACAATAAAAGGGAGAGGGTTTGTCCTTTAGCATTATTTTGTTTAAAAAAGCCTTTTAATAAACTTAAGACAGTTACAATTAGAAGGCATGGAGAAGAGATGCTTACTAAAAACAAGGATTGGTGAACGAAATGGCAAAGAAGAAAAAGAAAAATGAGATATGGGAATGGGGTAAGGCGCTTGTAATCGCAGTAGCATTGGCTTTTGTGATCCGCTCCTTTTTATTTGCTCCGATCGTAGTGGACGGGGAATCGATGATGCCCACATTACATAATTCAGACAGAATGATTGTTAACAAGGTTAACTACAAAATCAGCGAGCCTAACCGCTTTGATATCATTGTTTTCCATGCCCCTGAAGGAAAGGATTATATCAAGAGAGTAATCGGTTTGCCTGGTGATACAATAGAGTATAAGGACGACGTTTTGTATGTGAACGGAAAAGCATATGACGAGCCGTACTTAGATGAATACAAAAAGCAGGTGACTGACGGACCGCTGACAGAATCCTTTAAACTCGAAGATAAAATCGGCAGAAGCACAGTTCCCGAGGGAGAACTGTTCGTAATGGGTGATAATCGCCGTGACAGCAAAGACAGCCGCCATATTGGGACAGTGTCTTATGAGAAAGTACTTGGCAACACGAGCGTGATTTACTGGCCGTTAACAGACATACAAATAGTGAACTAAGGCTTTGCTTATAAAGCAAGCTTGTAACTGAGGTGGATATTTTGACGATACAATGGTTTCCCGGCCATATGGCCAAAGCAAGAAGACAAGTAACAGAAAAGCTGAAGCTTGTGGACATTATTTTTGAGTTGGTGGATGCAAGAATTCCCCAATCTTCCAGAAATCCGATGATTGATGAGATCATCCAGCATAAGCCAAGGATTGTTTTGCTGAACAAGGCAGATATGGCAGATGGAGAAAGAACGAAAGAATGGATTGCCTATTTTAAAGAAAAAGGCATTCAAGCATTAGCGATCAACTCACAGGCTGGTGTTGGAATGAAAGAAATCACAGCTTTAGCTAATGTGGTGCTTGCAGAGAAATTCGACCGAATGCGAGCAAAAGGAATCAGACCCCGTGCAATCAGAGCAATGATTGTCGGAATTCCGAATGCAGGCAAATCAACATTAATCAACAGGCTTGCCAAAAAGAATATCGCAAAAACAGGGAACACTCCTGGTGTAACAAAAGCACAGCAATGGATTAAAGTAGGAAAAGAATTAGAGCTGCTTGACACTCCAGGGATTCTTTGGCCAAAATTTGAGGATCAAGAAGTAGGTTTAAAGCTTGCTTTGACTGGTGCGATTAAAGACACCATTCTTAATTTGCAGGATATCGCTATTTTTGGTTTGCGCTTTTTAGAGAAAGAGTATCCTGAAAGGCTAAAGGAACGGTTCCAGCTTGAAGAAATTCCAGAGGATATCGTTGAGTTGTTTGACAAAATCGGTGTAGTTAGAGGCTGCCTTACAGGAGGCGCTGTAGTCGATTATGACAAAGTTACTGAACTGGTCATCAGAGAAATCAGAAGCGAAAAATTCGGAAGGCTGACATTCGAAAGAGCAAGAGATTTCATAGAGGAAGACGAAAGCGATAGTTAATAGTAGGGTGAGTCTGACCTTGTTAAAAAAGAGAATTGACCATTATTTTGGGCACTTCTCTTTTTTGATTTTGAGGATACATAACTTGTACTTAAATCTTTCATAATATGGGACGATATAAAGAGAGAGAAGGGAAGTTTCAACAGTGGCAAATGTAACATTAAAAGAAATAAAAGCTAGATTAGAGGATATAACAGACAATAATGACCCTTACTGGGAGACGATAAAAGAAGACAAAAGAGTCGGAGTGCAAAAGCTCGTAACTGCATGGGAAAAGCAAAAGGAAAAAGAGTTGCAGCTTCATGCCCGTTTTGTAGAGCTCTGCACATATGAAACAGAACTAAGAAAGCAAGGATATACATATATTGCAGGTATTGATGAAGTGGGAAGAGGCCCGCTTGCAGGTCCCGTTGTAACAGCAGCTGTTATACTCCCGGAAAACTTTTATTTGCCTGGAATAGATGATTCAAAAAAACTGTCTGAAGCAAAAAGAGAGCAATTTTACGAGATTATCCAAAAGGAAGCCGTTTCTATTGGAGTAGGCATTATCGCTCCTGCGGAAATTGACCGTATAAACATATACGAGGCGACCAAAAAAGGAATGCTTGCAGCCCTTCAAAATCTTGATCAGCAGCCTGACTTCCTGTTGATTGATGCGATGAAGCTTGACGTTCCATATCCAAGCAAATCGATTATAAAGGGAGACAGTAAAAGTGTTTCCATTGCTGCTGCTAGCATCATTGCGAAAGTCACGAGAGATGAAATGATGAGAGAGCTTGATAAAGAATTTCCAGCATACGGTTTTGCGAGTAATATGGGTTACGGCACAAAGGAACATCTTCTTGCTTTAGACAGAGAGGGATATACAATTCATCATCGCAAAAGCTTTTCGCCAATTAAGGAAATGGCAGAGGAGAATAGGAGCATGTAAATGAATGACATACGAATTGGACCAAGTTTTCAACCAAATCTAGAAAGAACAATCAGCTCAAAGCTGCTGGAGCTTCGCCAAGGCCAAATTATAATGGGGCATGTTAATAAGCATTTTCCCAACAATATGGCTGAAGTGCAGGCAGGAAGCCAAAGGCTCCTTGCAGAACTTTCTGCTCCCTTAAGCACAGACAAGAACTATTGGTTTCAAGTTCAAGACAATGAAGATGGGAAGCTTAGCTTAAAGGTATTATCAGCAGCAAGTCCAGTAAATCTTGATGGGGGGGCTGACTCTCTTCTTGAGCAATGGTCCTTGCCTCGTACAAATGATCTGAAAAACTTGGCAGCCCAATTGCTAAATGAAAAAATGCCGTTCAATAAAGAAATGCTCCTTCTTGCTGGAAAATGGATGGAATCAGCACAAGACAGCTCGAAAGCTATCGATACAATTAAGGAAATGCTGCAGAGAAATCTTCCGTTCACAGAGAAGGTGTTTACAAGCCTAATGGCAACAAGGGACGGCAATACGATGAACAATCTTGCTGGTAAATTGCTGAGTGAGATGAGTGCTCAACAACTCTCTCTTCCAAAGCTCGAGGAAACATTAAGGTTGTTTGAGACGGGTAAAAATGTTGATTTGCCAGATGGCGGTGCCATCAAAGAGCATTTGCAAAGACTGCTGCATACAATTGGGTTTTCTTATGAAAATGAACTTTTGACCAATCCGGACGGAGGCAAAGGAGCTCAATGGAACCAGCTAAAACCGCTCCTGCTTGATGTATTAAAACAAGATGCTCCCGCTTCTGTAAAGGAGTTAGCAAATGCCCTTACGGACAAGATAACAGGTTTGCAGCTATTAAGTCAGGATTCAGGACCTATTACGCAGCTGATGCTTCAATTTCCCCTTCATTTTCAGCATCATTCCATGGATGCAACCCTGCAATACAGTGGAAAGAAAACGAAAGACGGAAAAATAGACGCAGACTTTTGCCGTATCCTTTTTTATCTTGATTTAGCATATTTAAAAGAAACAGCCATTGATATGCATGTGCAAAAGAGGATTGTTCATTTAACGGTCTTTAATGAAAACCGTGAGATTGAGCCGCTTATGAAAAGTATGCTTGCAGGTTTGCGAGAAAAATTGAACGAAGTCCAATACAGTCTGTCATCAATAGATTTTAAATCCTTTCAAGAAGATAAAGAGAAGAAAATAGATTTAGATTCAAAGCGAAATAACTCTGCCTACTACAAGGGGGTAGATTACAGAATATGAAGAACAAGGATAAGGAAAACCAGCGAAGGCAAGCGGTGGCTTTAAGCTACAAGCAGCATCAGCATGCAGCTCCAATAGTAGCTGCTAAGGGGAGCGGGTTGATTGCCGACAATATCGTGGAGAAGGCGAAAGAAAATGGAGTGCCAATCCAAGAAGATCCATCCCTTGTGGAACTGTTAAGCAAGCTCAATATCCAGGAACAAGTACCGGAAGATTTATATCAGGCTGTCGCAGAGGTGTTTGCTTTTATTTATAAGCTTGATAAAACCTATGGCACACAAAAGGAAATCTAGTATATTAGTCCCCTAAACGAAGGGGATTATTTTTTTTATTGGAAAATAGAGCCTTTTTGATAGACAAAACGGTTGCTTTTTTATAAAATGAAAGCGTGAACAATAGAGTGTTTTTTCCAAAAAGTAAGAAAATATTGTGTTGATAAAGAATATTAATACAGTATTAAAGATACTTTTTAAAAGGAAGGGGTCCTTTTAAATTGGAAAAAATATTTTTTTGTCGAGAAGGAAAAAAGCCATTTTTTTTCGTCCTCGTACATAAGTAAGAGTATGCACTAATGAACCTGGCAAGAAGCGAAAGAAATTTTAGCAAAAGGGGTGTGGGAGAATGAATATTCACGAATATCAAGGGAAAGAAATTCTAGCATTAAACGGTGTAGCTGTTCCTAAAGGAAGTGTTGCTTTTACCGTGGAAGAGGCCCTGTTTGCTGCTGAGCATTTAAACAGTGATGCATGGGTTGTTAAGGCGCAGATTCATGCCGGAGGAAGAGGGAAAGCTGGCGGTGTCAAGGTTGCTAAGTCTCTCGATGAAGTGAAGCAATATGCTGAACAGATTTTAGGAAGCACGCTTGTCACACATCAGACTGGTCCTGAAGGAAAAGTTGTTAAACGTTTGCTGATTGAAGAAGGCTGCCGTATTAAGAAGGAATACTATATTGGCTTTGTAGTCGACCGCTCCACTTCCCGGATTGTCTTGATGGCATCAGAAGAAGGCGGAACAGAGATTGAGGAAATTGCAGCAACACAGCCTGAAAAAATCATCAAGGAAGTTATTGACCCGCTGACTGGGCTAACTCCTTTCCAGGCTAGAAGAGTTGCATTTGCCATCAATATCCCTGGTCCTCAAGTAAATAAAGCGGTTGCTTTTATGACAGGCCTTTATCGTGTATTTTGTGAAAAAGATTGCTCAATTGCCGAAATCAATCCTCTTGTATTGACAGAAGAGGGCGATGTAATGGCGCTCGATGCTAAGCTGAACTTCGATTCCAATGCCTTGTACAGACATAAGGATATTCTTGCATACCGTGATTTGGATGAAGAGGATGAGAAGGAACTGGAAGCTTCAAAATTTGATTTGAGTTATATTGCCTTGAACGGAAATATCGGCTGCATGGTAAATGGTGCTGGTCTTGCAATGGCTACAATGGATATCGTGAAGCATTACGGCGGAGAGCCGGCAAACTTCCTTGATGTTGGCGGCGGTGCGACAGCTGAAAAAGTTACTGAAGCATTTAAGATCATTCTGTCAGATGAAAAAGTGAAGGGCATTTTTGTTAATATATTCGGTGGAATTATGAAATGCGATATCATTGCAGAAGGTATCGTTGAAGCAGCTAAACAGGTGAGCCTGCAGGTGCCGCTTGTTGTTAGACTGGAAGGGACAAATGTAGAGCTTGGCCAAAAAATTCTTAATGAATCAGGCATCAATATAATATCTGCAAGCTCCATGGCGGACGGTGCAGAAAAAATCGTGTCATATGTACAAAAAGGAGGAGAAATCAATGAGCATATTCATCAATAAAGAAACAAAAGTCATTGTTCAAGGTATTACAGGGGCAACGGCTCTTTTTCATACGAAGCAAATGCTCGAATATGGCACAAAAATTGTTGCAGGGGTAACACCAGGCAAGGGTGGCACGGATGTAGAAGGTGTGCCGGTCTTCAATACGATGAAAGAAGCTGTTGAAGCGACAAACGCGACAGTGTCTGTCAACTATGTGCCTGCCCCGTTTGCAGCAGATGCTATTATGGAAGCTGTAGATGCAGAGCTTGACTTGACGATTTGTATTACAGAACATATTCCAGTTCTTGATATGGTGAAGGTTAAGCGATATATGGAAGGCAAAAAGACAAGATTAATAGGACCGAACTGTCCGGGAGTTATTACTCCTGAAGAATGCAAGATAGGAATTATGCCTGGTTATATCCATACAAAGGGCCATGTAGGCGTTGTATCCCGTTCTGGTACTTTGACATACGAAGCTGTCCATCAGCTTACACAGGCGGGAATAGGGCAGTCTACAGCGGTAGGAATTGGCGGAGACCCGGTTAATGGAACTGATTTCATTGACGTCTTAAAGCAATTTAACGAAGATGAAGATACTTATGCTGTTATTATGATTGGTGAAATCGGCGGAACAGCAGAAGAAGAAGCGGCTGAATGGGTAAAAGCCAATATGACAAAGCCTGTAGTCGGCTTTATCGGCGGTAGAACGGCACCTCCAGGAAAAAGAATGGGCCATGCGGGCGCCATCATTTCAGGAGGCAAAGGGACTGCTGATGAAAAGATTAAAACAATGAACGAGTGCGGCATTAAAGTAGCTCCTACACCTGCTGAAATGGGTGCAACATTAATTGAAGTTCTCAAAGAAACAGATCTTTTCGACAAGTGCAAAACCCATCAGGTAGAAGAAAGCAGAGTCTGATTTTAAAAAAAAGACTAGCCCCCTTTTGCGCCATGCAGTTGGGCTAGTCTTTTTATGCTGCAAAAAAACGACGTGTTTCTTCTATTATATAGCAAATCTTTGGAAACTATAGCAAGAAATGATTATAATAGAGATAGCAAGGTTTGTATTTTTATACTTTGCATAGAATATTGTGAGAAAGGAATTGAGTTACTTGCTAAAAAGTTTTAGAGAAAGATTAATAGAGCTCCATCATTGCCGCAATATGTCTTGGAAAAGGATCTACACTCTCCTCAAAGCAGACCCTGATCTGCACGCCCTCAACCGTCCCCTTCAAAAAATTGTTACAGACTTTCACTCACACTCCATCCAGCAAACTATCCACCAATACGCCACATTAGGAATACAAACCATCACTTATTTTGATCCTGCATATCCAAGCTTGTTAAAAGAAATATATCAGCCTCCATGGGTGCTTTATGCAAAAGGAGATCTGTCTTTTTTGCAGGAGCAGCGAAAGTTGGCAATTGTAGGCTCCCGTTATCCGACAGTTTACAGTAAACAAGTAATTATAGCCATGATGACTAAACTTGTTCGAGAACGAGTAGTAATTGTCAGCGGTCTAGCAAAAGGTGTGGATGCTATTGCTCATAGGACAGCAGACGAACATAACGGCAAGACAATCGCCATTATTGCAGGAGGATTTAAGCATATTTATCCAAAGGAAAATATTTTACTTGCAGATAAAATAACAAGATCACATCTTCTTTTATCAGAGTATCCACCAGATACAAAACCATTAAAATGGCATTTCCCAATGCGCAACCGGATCATAAGCGGCCTCTCAAGGGGAACGCTTGTTGTCGAGGCAAAAAGAAAAAGCGGCTCGTTAATCACAGCGCATCTTGCTTTGCAAGAAGGAAGAGATGTTTTTGCTGTTCCTGGCAGCATATTCAGCCCCACTTCTTTTGGACCGAATGACTTGATAAAACAAGGAGCAAAGCCAGTTTTATGTGCGACTGATATATTAGAAGAGTGGGAATATTATCCATAAAATAGAATAGAAAAGGAAAAAAATGTTTTTCATCTATTTTCAAAAATTTTTAAAAAGGTATTGCTATTTTTTTGAATTTGTTATACTGTTTGCACAGATATAACTTTAATTTTTATGGATTTTCATTCATATAATAACGGTGTAACCGTTTACTTTTTTCGTAATGTTTGACAAAAGAGATCATAGTATACAATAATAGTGAATATTTATTATCCCTCTAAGGAGGACGTTGGATGTCAGAGTTTCTAGTAATCGTAGAGTCGCCTGCAAAGGCAAAAACGATTGAACGTTATTTAGGAAAAAAATATAAAGTAAAAGCATCAATGGGACATATAAGAGATCTACCAAGAAGCCAAATGGGTGTTGATACTGATAAAGAATATGAACCGAAGTACATAACGATCCGCGGAAAAGGTCCTGTTCTTAAAGAATTGAAGACAGCAGCCAAAAAGGCAAAAAAGATTTATCTTGCAGCCGACCCCGATAGAGAAGGGGAAGCAATTGCCTGGCATTTAGCCAACAGTCTGCAGGTTGATGTAGATTCGGATTGCCGTGTCGTATTTAATGAAATCACAAAAGACGCCATTAAAGAATCATTTAAACACCCCCGTCCAATTAATATGGATCTAGTTGATTCCCAGCAAGCAAGACGGGTGCTTGATCGCCTAGTAGGCTACAACATCAGCCCGCTGTTATGGAAAAAGGTCAAAAAAGGGCTTAGCGCAGGAAGAGTGCAATCTGTAGCAGTTCGTTTAATAATCGACAGAGAAAAAGAGATTAAAGCATTCGAACCGGAAGAGTACTGGACAATTGAATCAGACTTCGCAAAAGGGAAAACAAGCTTTGAAGCAGCTTTTTACGGGCTGAAAAATAAAAAAATGGAGCTGCATTCTCAAGCGGATGTAGACAATATTAAAAAACAGCTCAATGGCAATAAATTTACTGTTGAGAAGGTAACGAAGAAGGAACGTAAACGAAACCCAGCAGTACCTTTTACAACATCCTCCCTACAGCAGGAAGCTGCGCGAAAGCTAAACTTCAGGGCGAAAAAGACAATGATGCTTGCCCAGCAGCTTTATGAAGGAATAGATTTAGGCAAAAAAGAAGGGACAGTCGGTTTAATCACCTATATGAGAACAGACTCAACCCGTATTTCTGAAGTGGCTCAAAATGAAGCGTATGAATATATAACAGCCAACTACGGAAAAGAGTATACGAAAGAAGAAAACCGCAAAGAAAAGAAAAATACAAATGCACAGGATGCCCATGAAGCGGTAAGACCTACAAGTACGTTCAAGGAGCCAAACTCCCTGAAAGAGCACCTTTCTCGAGACCAGCTTCGCTTGTATAAGCTGATCTGGGAAAGATTCATTGCAAGCCAAATGGCGCCTGCTGTGATGGATACAATGAGTGTAGATTTACGTAACGGGGATGTCATATTCCGTGCAACAGGTTCAAAGATTAAGTTTCCTGGGTTTATGAAGGTGTATGTGGAAGGATCAGATGATGCGGTTGAAGAGCAGAACAAACAGCTTCCTGATTTGCAAGAGGGAGATGAAGTCATCAATAAGGACATCAATCCGAAGCAGCACTTCACACAGCCGCCACCAAGGTATACGGAAGCAAGGCTTGTTAAAACATTAGAAGAGCTTGGAATTGGCCGTCCTTCCACATTTGCGCCGACTTTGGATACTATCCAAAAACGCGGGTATGTGGCTCTCGATAACAAAAGATTTATACCGACTGAGCTTGGAGAAATCATTCATGAATTGATTCTCGAGTTTTTCCCGGAAATCCTTGACGTTGAATTTACAGCACATATGGAGCAGAATCTTGATAATATTGAGTCAGGCCAGATCAATTGGGTAAAGGTAATCGATAGTTTTTATAAGATTTTTGAACAAAGTCTCGAAAAAGCTGAAAAAGAAATGCAATCTGTCGAAATAAAGGATGAGCCTGCAGGGGAAGACTGTGAGGAATGCGGCAGTCCGATGGTATTTAAAATGGGCAGATATGGCAAGTTTATGGCATGCAGTAATTTCCCGGATTGCCGCAATACGAAGGCAATTGTCAAGGAAATCGGTGTGAAATGTCCTAAGTGCCGCGAAGGTAATATTATTGAAAGAAAAAGCAAAAAACGCCGAATTTTCTACGGCTGTGACCGTTTTCCGGAGTGCGATTTCATTTCATGGGATAAACCAATACAGCGTCCATGTCCGAAATGTGATAATATGCTTGTAGAGAAAAAGCTGAAAAAAGGTGTCCAGGTCCAATGTGTAGAGTGTGACTATAAGGAAGAGCCTCAAAGCTAAAAAAAGAGTGAGCGGTCCATGCTCACTCTTTCCGTGTGTTTTTGAAGAAGTGTCTCCTGAAGTTTCTTAAATAATTAATCTTTAGTTGAAACTTTTCAACTTGGCAAACGTAGTGTAAAATGCTAAAGGATATAATTTTAAGCCGAAACTGTATGGACTTTTGTTTTTTTCTAGTCTTTCTACCGAAAACGGATAGGAATTAGCATACATATGCATGATAAAAATGCTATCGCCCATATAAAAACATATAGATATTTAAAAAAGTTGGAGGATTTACAATGCAAGATACACAAAAGGTAGTAAATGTCATCGGTGCAGGACTTGCAGGAAGTGAAGCAGCATGGCAAATAGCGAAAAGAGGTATTAAGGTAAACCTTTATGAAATGAGACCTGTCAAGCAGACGCCTGCCCATCATACTGATAAATTTGCAGAGCTTGTATGCAGCAACTCATTAAGAGGAAATGCACTTACTAATGCAGTTGGTGTTCTAAAAGAAGAAATGAGAAGACTGGACTCTGTTATTATTGAGTCTGCGGATCTTTGCGCAGTGCCGGCAGGTGGAGCACTTGCAGTGGACAGACATGAGTTTGCTGGCAGAGTGACAGAAATGGTGAAGAACCATCCAAATGTAACAGTTATTAATGAAGAGGTTACTTCTATACCAGAAGGGGTAACTGTTATTGCGACAGGACCACTTACGAGTGCAGCTCTTTCAGAAAGTCTTAAGGAGCTTACAGGGGAAGATTATTTGTACTTTTATGATGCAGCTGCTCCTATCATCGAAAAAGACAGCATAGACTTAGATAAGGTCTACTTGAAATCCCGTTATGATAAAGGGGAAGCAGCTTATCTGAACTGTCCGATGACAGAAGAGGAATTTGATCGATTTTATGAAGCGCTAATTAGTGCTGAAACTGTACCTTTGAAGGAATTTGAAAAAGAGATCTTCTTCGAAGGATGCATGCCGATTGAAGTGATGGCTTCAAGAGGGAGAAAGACAATGCTGTTTGGACCGATGAAGCCAGTTGGTTTAGAAGATCCGAAAACAGGAAAACGCCCTTATGCAGTTGTTCAGCTACGTCAGGATGACGCTGCAGGCACATTGTACAATATTGTCGGTTTTCAGACACATTTAAAATGGGGACCTCAAAAAGAAGTGCTACAATTAATACCAGGTCTTGAAAACGCTGAAATTGTTCGCTATGGTGTTATGCACAGAAATACATTCATTAATTCACCGAAGGTTCTAAATGCAACATATCAATTCAAAAACCGTCCAAACTTATTCTTCGCAGGCCAAATGACAGGCGTAGAAGGTTATGTAGAATCAGCAGCGAGCGGACTTGTAGCAGGTATTAATGCAGCGAAGCTTGTTAACGGCGAAGAACCAATTCAATTCCCTGTTGAAACAGCGATTGGAAGCATGGCTAGCTATATCACAAAGACGAATGCTAAAAACTTCCAGCCGATGAATGCTAATTTTGGACTTTTCCCTGAGTTACCAACTAGAATAAAAGGGAAAAAAGAAAGATATGAACAGCACGCTAACAGAGCGTTGGAAACAATTCAGAACTTTATGAAGAATGTGTAAATTAATTGCTTGTCGCTACAAAGTATGTTAATATAGTGAAGCCGTTGTGAGGTGAAGCAATGAATAAGGAACAAAACGCTTTCTTGAACCTGTTTATTGAATACTTGAAGATTGAAAAAAACTGCTCACCATATACGATTGATGTCTATAAAAAGGACATCCAGCAATTTTATCTATTTATGTCCAAGCAGCTGCTTGAACATGTACAGGAAGTAAGCGCCCAAGAGGTGCGGATTTTTTTGACAGAGCTTTTCCATGAAGAGCTTGCAAGAAAATCAATTGCCCGCAAAATTTCAAGCCTTCGGAGCTTTTATCGATTTTTAGCAAGAGAAAATATAGTGGGATCTAACCCCTTTGCCGTTATCAGCATACCGAAACTTGAAAGCAGACTGCCTGATTTCTTTTATGAAGAAGAATTGCAGCATATCTTTCGTTCGGTAGATACGACAAGCATGCTTGGAAAAAGAAATGTCGCCATCCTGGAGCTCCTGTACGCAACAGGAATCCGGGTCGGCGAATGTACAAAAATCGAGATGAAGGATATTGATTTCAGCATCTCGACATTGCTTGTCAAAGGAAAAGGGAAAAAGGAACGGTATCTGCCGTTTGGGAGTTTTGCTCATTCCGCTCTTGAATCTTACATAAAGAACTGCAGAAGCAAGCTGATGGATAAATACAAGACGAATCACCCCTATTTATTTGTTAACTACAAGGGTGGTCCGCTGACAGAGAACGGTGTACGCGACATTCTTAACCGAATGATGGAACATTCTGCTGCCAAAGGAAAGATCCATCCGCATAAGCTTAGACATTCATTTGCTACACATCTCTTGGCAAACGGTGCCGATATGCGGACTGTTCAAGAATTATTAGGTCACGCCTTTTTATCGTCCACCCAGATTTATACGCATGTCACAAGCGAGTACTTAAAAAAAACATATATGTCCTTTCACCCAAGGGCATAGCTGTAAACGGATAAAGGAGGAAGTAAACATGTCTGGACTGCCACAGTTTCACGCAACTACTATTTTTGCTGTTCAACATAAAGGGAAATGCGCCATGTCAGGTGACGGCCAAGTCACTTTCGGCAATGCTGTCGTGATGAAACATACTGCCAAGAAGGTAAGAAAACTTTTTAATGGAAAAGTAATCGCAGGTTTTGCAGGCTCTGTTGCCGATGCCTTTACCTTATTTGAGCTATTCGAAGGAAAATTGGAAGAGTATAATGGGAATCTGCAAAGAGCAGCTGTAGAACTTGCAAAGCTTTGGAGAAGCGATAAGGTTTTACGCAAGCTTGAAGCAATGCTGATCATTATGAACGAAACTGATTTGCTGCTTGTATCTGGCACAGGGGAAGTAATTGAGCCGGATGATGGAATTTTGGCGATTGGCTCAGGCGGTAACTATGCTCTGTCAGCCGGAAGAGCGCTTAAACAATACTCAGGTGAACATCTTTCTGCATACGAAATAGCAAAAGCAGCTCTTGAAATCGCTGGCGATATTTGTGTATATACGAACAATAATATTATTGTAGAAGAATTATAAGGAGAGGATTACTTGATGAATAAGAACACAAGCTTAACACCTCGTCAAATTGTAGAACGTCTTGATCAATATATTGTTGGGCAAAAGGATGCCAAAAAAGCTGTTGCGATTGCGTTAAGAAACCGTTTTCGCCGCGGTTTGCTTGATGAGAAGCTGCGTGACGAAATCAGTCCGAAGAACATCCTTATGATGGGACCTACTGGTGTAGGTAAAACGGAGATAGCAAGGCGTATAGCGAAAATAGTCAGCGCTCCATTTGTTAAAGTGGAAGCTACTAAATTCACAGAGGTCGGTTATGTCGGCAGAGATGTTGAATCAATGGTAAGAGACTTGGTTGAAACATCTGTGCGAATTGTAAGAGAAGAAAAGATGGCTCAGGTAAAAGAAAGGGCAGAAGCAGCAGCTAATAATCGACTAGTTGATCTGATGATGCCTGCTTCGGCCAAAAAGCAAAAAAATTACAGTAATCCACTTGAAATGCTTTTCGGCGGCGGAAACACAGAACCTCAAGCAGAGGAGCCGACTGTGGAGGAATCAAGCCGCTACGAAAAAAGAAAAGTGCTTAAAGAAAAATTAGCACTTGGCGAGCTTGAGAACGAAGTGATTACAGTGGAAGTCGAAGAACAGCAGCCATCGATGTTTGATATGCTGCAGGGCTCAGGCATGGAGCAGATGGGGATGAATATGCAAGATGCATTAAGCAGTTTCATGCCGAAGAAAAAGAAAAAACGCAAATTGACTGTACGTGAAGCAAGGGTTGTCTTGACGAATGAAGAAGCCCAAAAGCTGATCGATATGGATGAAGTTACACAAGAGGCAGTCGTAAGAGCTGAACAAATGGGTATCATCTTTATTGATGAAATCGACAAAATTGCCAGCAAAAGCAGCGGTGGTTCTTCCGCTGATGTTTCAAGAGAAGGAGTTCAGCGTGATATTCTTCCCGTAGTAGAAGGTTCTACAATTGTGACGAAATATGGTTCTGTAAAAACAGACCATATATTATTCATTGCTGCTGGAGCTTTCCATATCTCCAAGCCTTCAGATTTGATCCCTGAGCTTCAAGGTCGTTTCCCAATTCGTGTGGAGCTTGGCAAGCTGACAGTGGACGATTTCTATCGCATCTTAGTCGAGCCGGATAATGCATTGATTAAGCAATATCAAGCATTACTGCAAACTGAAGGTATAGAAATTGAATTTTCTGACGATGCTATACGTAAGATAGCTGAAGTGGCTTTTGAAGTGAATCAGAACACAGATAATATTGGTGCTAGAAGGCTTCATACAATTCTTGAGAAATTACTCGAGGATTTATCGTTTGAAGCACCTGAAATAACAATGGACAAAATTACCATTACACCGCAATATGTAGAAGAAAAACTAGGTGCAATTTCAAGAAATAAAGATTTAAGTCAATTTATTCTTTAACTTTAAGTCAGTGTTAGATTGTTAATAAAATACTCCTACAATGATTAGAGCAAATAAATGCTCTTGCCATTAGATAAAGAATAAATGATAGTTTCGGTTTTAGTTAATAGGAGGAAAAAGAAAATGGATTTATTGTCAAAAACGAGAAAAATTAATGCGATGCTGCAAAGAGCTGCTGGAAAACCAGTTAACTTCAAGGAAATGTCTGAGACATTGAGCGAAGTAATTGAGGCAAACATATTTGTAGTAAGCAGAAGAGGGAAGCTGTTAGGTTTTGCAATCAACCAGCAAATCGAAAATGACCGTATGATTAAAATGCTGGAAGACCGTCAGTTCCCAGAAGAGTACACAAATAATCTCTTCAATATTCAAGTAACTTCAAGCAACCTTGATGTGGAAAGTGAATACACTGCATTCCCAATCGAAAACAAAGAGCTATTCAGCAAAGGGTTGACAACTATCGTTCCAATCATTGGCGGTGGAGAAAGACTTGGTACGTTAATTCTTGCAAGACTGCAAGAGCAATTCCATGATGATGACCTTATTTTGGCTGAATATGGTGCGACAGTTGTTGGAATGGAAATTCTGCGTGAAAAAGCAGAAGAAATTGAAGAGGAAGCTAGAAGTAAAGCAGTTGTTCAAATGGCAATCAGTTCGTTGTCTTACAGTGAGCTTGAAGCAATTGAGCATATCTTTGAAGAGTTGAACGGAAATGAAGGACTTCTAGTTGCATCTAAAATTGCAGACAGAGTCGGTATAACAAGATCAGTAATCGTTAACGCATTGCGCAAACTTGAAAGTGCTGGTGTTATTGAATCTCGTTCACTTGGTATGAAAGGTACTTACATTAAAGTATTGAACGATAAGTTCTTATTAGAATTAGAAAAATTGAAAGCGAACTAATATAGAAAAAGAATCTTTTCCTTGTTGGAAAAGATTCTTTTTTTTGCTCTAAAACATTGTTTTTTAACAGGAAATTAGTGGGAAATAATATTCTTTTCTAACAGAATGTTGATAATCTGCGATTTTCGAACTACATGATTCGACATTTTTCCATAAAATTTCATTTACATTACAATCTCTGTCGATTATATTCGTTACATAGACAACAATATTTTTTCACCGATAGTTCATTGATACTATGAACTTAGTCGTTTAATTGTTAAGTAAATGCTGGTTATAAAAAACAAAAATATACCTTTTTAATTAGAAAATTGACCGATTTTATCATAAAGTTAACTAAAATAGGACTATAGAATCATTAAAATTGCGGTTCTACCGATAGACATATTATTTTTCATTTATTACAATTATAGACATCGCGTGAAAAATTCGTCATTAAACTGCAAAATTCTACAAAACGATAATTATAGATGTAAGAGGTGTGTGATGAAACTTTTTTCAAATACTATTTCAACACTTGAGAGTGCGTTAAATTACTCTAATACAAAACAGAAGGTTATATCGCAAAATATAGCTAACGTCGATACGCCTAACTATAAAGCGAAGGAAGTATCCTTCAAAAATACATTGTCAACAGCAATGAATGCAAATAAGACTGACAGCAGGCATTTTGATTTCGAAGGCTCAACTGGTTCTGTGAATGTTACTACAGATAAAAACGTTACTTACAATAACAATGGTAACAGTGTTGATGTCGAAAAAGAGATGAGTGAACTGGCAGAAAACCAGATTTATTACAATGCACTTGTTGAAAGAATTAGCGGCAAGTTCAATTCCCTATCAACTGTCATAAAAGGAGGAAGATAAGATGTCGATATTCCACAGCATGAATACAACTGCAACAGCATTAAGTGCAAACCGCTTGCGGATGGACGTCATTTCCTCCAATATGGCGAATGCAGAAACGACAAGAGGAAAGCTAGTTAATGGCGAGTGGGAGCCGTACAGAAGAAAATCAGTCGTATTACAAGCACAAGAAGGGAATTCCTTTGCATCACATTTAAGTGCAGCAAAAGGAAGTAATGATGGAACAGGTAATGGTGTGAAAGTTAGTGCGATTGAGGAAGATACAGAAACACCTTTTGAACTAGTGTATGACCCAGAAAACCCAGATGCGAACGAAGATGGCTATGTACAAATGCCTAATGTAGACCCGTTAAGGGAAATGGTTGATTTGATGAGTACAACGAGATCGTATGAGGCGAATGTCACTGTATTGAACGCATCGAAAAGCATGCTTATGAAAACATTAGAGATTGGAAAGTAGAGGTATTCTAAATGGCAACAGTAAATTTTCCAGCAGTGTCATCCGCATTTCCTTTAAATAATTCTTCTGCAACAACGGCGAAAGCAACAGGTTCAGAAGTTCAAAAGAATTTTGCTTCTTTCTTAAAGGACTCACTTAATGAAGTAAATAAAGCACAGAACGAATCAGACGCTTTAACTAACAAGTTAGCCAAAGGGGAAGACGTCGACTTATCGCAAGTGATGATTACTTCTCAAAAAGCAAGCATTATGATGCAGGCAACAATGGAATTTAGAAATAAAGCAGTTGAAGCATACCAAGAGATGATGAGAATGTCTATTTAGGTTAGGGAATTAGGGGCGGTTATTAACATATAAAATAACGGTAACCGGGGGTAGAAATGAAAGAGAATATGAATAAGTTTTTTAATCCTTTAAAAGAATATTGGACAAACCGTTCGAAAAAGCAAAAGACAATGTTAATAAGCAGTGTTCTTTTGCTTCTTCTTGTGATATGTATTGCGGTTTTCTTTTTAACAAGAGTAAATTTAGTTCCTTTATACAGCAATCTGTCTCCATCCGAAACAGGTGCGATTAAAGAAAACCTTGATGGCAGAGGAATTAAGTCGGAAATTTCTGATGGCGGAAAAACGATAAGTGTTCCAGAAGAGGTTGTTGACACGCTGAAAGTTGAGTTGGCAGCTGAAGGGATTCCAAACTCAGGAAATATTGACTATTCGTTCTTTAGTGAAAATGCAAGCTTTGGAATGACAGATAATGAGTTTAATGTCATGAAGTTAGATGCAATGCAAACAGAAATCGCGAACTTGATCAAGGGGATTGACGGTATCAATGATGCGAATGTAGTCATTACATTGCCAAGTGAAGGTGTGTTTGTATCAGATGAAACAGGAGACGCTTCAGCCTCCATTGTACTGAACACAAAAGCAGGCTATAACTTCTCAGAGAGTCAAATAAAAGGATTATATACACTCGTCTCTAAAAGTGTACCAAACCTTCCTACAGAAAATATCGTCATAACAAACCAAAACTTTGAGTATTTTGACCTAAATTCTACAACTAATACAGCAGGTGATACATTCACTGCTCAAAACAATGTGAAGAAGCAAGTTGAAAAGGATATTCAAAGACAAGTACAGCAAATGCTTGGAACATTAATGGGACAAAATAAAGTCATGGTTTCAGTAACTGCTGATATAGACTTTACCCAAGAAAACAGAGAAGAAAACCTAGTTACACCAGTTGATGAAGAAAATATGCAAGGTATTGCTGTAAGTGCACAAAAAATCTCGGAAACATACACGGGAGAAAATGCAGCGGCACAAGGAACACCTGCTGCTGAAGAAGAGACAGATACAACAACTACTAACACAGAAACAACAACTTCTGGTGATGGCGACTATGAAAAAGTCGATGACACGATAAATTACGAGGTTAATAGAATTAAAAAGCAAATCTCAGAAAGCCCTTATAAAATCCGTGATCTTGGTATTCAAGTAATGGTTGAGCCGCCAACAGCAGATGATCCGACATCACTGCCGCAAGAAAGCATTGATGACATCACAAATATGCTAGGCACGATTGTAAGAACATCTATTGATAAGACGGCAGCTGGCGATCTTACTGATGAAGATTTACAAAATAAAATCGCTGTATCTGTTCAGCAATTTAACGGCAAAGCAACTACGACTGAAACAGTATCTGCTGGAATCCCTTGGTGGGTATATGCAGTTGGTGGAGTATTGCTAGCAGTAATTGGACTATTAATCTTCTTAGTTATTAGAGCACGCAAGAAGAAAGCAGCAGAGCCGGAAGAAGAAATTATTTCTCCTGTCTCAATACCTGATGTAAACGAAGAAGTGGAATCAGAAGGAACGCTTCGCAGAAAGCAATTAGAGAAAATGGCGAAAGAAAAGCCGGAAGACTTTGCGAAACTCCTTCGCACATGGATAACAGAGGAATAAGGCTAGGAGGACAACGATGGCCAGAAAAGAAGCTACGGAACTTACGGGAAAACAAAAAGCTGCTGTTCTGCTTATATCTTTAGGACCAGATGTAGCAGCTTCTGTTTATAAGCATTTGAGTGAAGAAGAGATAGAAAAACTCTCCTTAGAGATTTCTGGTGTGAAGAAAGTAGAGAACACTTCAAAGGAAGAGGTACTAGAAGAGTTTCATAACATAGCATTGGCGCAAGATTATATTGCCCAGGGCGGTATTGGCTATGCAAAAACGGTCTTGGAAAAAGCGCTAGGATCAGACCAGGCATCTGTTATCTTGAATCGATTGACTTCTTCACTGCAAGTCAGACCATTCGATTTTGCAAGAAAAGCAGATCCGAGTCAAATCCTGAACTTTATCCAAAATGAGCATCCACAGACAATTTCATTGATTCTATCCTATTTAGATCCTACTCAGGCTGGACAAATATTGTCTGAACTGCCTCAAGAAATGCAGGCAGATATCGCAAAAAGGATTGCGGTTATGGATAGCACTTCGCCGGAAATTATCAATGAAGTAGAGCAAATCTTAGAGCGGAAATTATCTAGCACTGTTACGCAGGATTACACACAAACAGGCGGCATTGAAGCAGTTGTTGAAGTTCTTAACGGTGTCGATCGTTCAACAGAAAGAACAATTCTAGATGCGCTTGAAATACAAGATCCTGAACTGGCAGAAGAGATTAAGAAAAGAATGTTTGTATTCGAGGATATTGTTACATTGGATAACCGTGCAATTCAGCGTATTATCCGTGAGTGTGAAAACGAAGACCTCATGCTGTCACTAAAGGTTTCTGGCGACGAGGTAAAAGAAATTGTATTCAGCAACATGTCAGCAAGAATGGTCGAGTCCTTCAAAGACGAAATGGAATTCATGGGACCTGTCCGCTTGAAAGACGTCGAAGAAGCTCAATCAAGAATTGTTGCTATTATTAGACGTTTAGAAGACTCTGGTGAGATTGTCGTAGCACGCGGCGGAGGAGATGATATTATTGTCTAGGCTTATTAAATCAAGTTTGGCAAATGCAGAACAGGCAAATGAAAAAATCATCTCCATAAAATACGTGAATAGCTTTCAAACTGCAGATATTCAATCAGATGAAGAATATAAACGAATTGTTGATCAAGCAAAGCGCGAGGCTGCAGCAATTCTTGAAGAGGCAAAAAGCGAAGCAGCAGCTGCAAGAGAGCTGCTGCAGCAAGAAAAGGATAACTGGCAAACAGAAAAAAACACTTTGATGGAAGAAGCACATCGCGAGGGATACCAAATAGGTATCAACGAGGGTCAAAATGCTGGATACACAGAGTATGCAGAGTATCTTGAACAAGCGAAAAGCATCATTGAAGCTAGCAAGCTGGACTATGAGAATTATATTAATAGTGCAGAAACGGAAATTCTAGAGCTTGGTATGAAGGTTGCCGAAAAAATCGTTCAGACAAGCATTTCAGAAAATAAAGAACATTTCTTACAGCTAGTCAAAAAGGTTTTAAAAGAAACAAGAGATCAAAAGGAAATTCAGCTTCATGTTAATCCATTACATTATCAATATCTTCTGTCAGAGAAGGATGAATTATTAGCGCTGTTCCCAATTAAGCCAAGCTTGTTCATCTTTCCTGATGAAGCAGCAGCAGAAAATGGCTGTATTATTGAGACGGCTAACGGAAGAATTGAAGCGAGTGTGGATACACAGCTGTTAATGATTAAACAGAAACTACTAGACCTATTGGAGAGTGAATGAGGATGAAAGCGGCAGAACTTCTATCATCGATTGATACCATCGATCCGTATAAACGTTATGGCAGAGTGAAAAAAGTGGTTGGTCTTATGATAGAGTCGCAAGGTCCTGAAAGCTCCATCGGTGATGTATGCAATATATATATAGGAACAAAGAAGAAACGAGTCATTAAAGCAGAGGTTGTAGGCTTTAAGGAAGACGGGATTATCCTGATGCCATATACGACTGTGAATGATATTTCGCCAGGCTGCCTTGTAGAAGGAACATCTGATCCTCTAGAAATCAAGGCTGGTGCCGGCATGATTGGTACAGTCGTCGATGCACTAGGTATGCCGCTTGATGGATCTTCCCTTCCAAAAGGCTTAAAAAGTGTGCCGATTGACCAAGATCCGCCAAACCCGTTAAAACGTCCGCCTATATCTGAGTCAATGGAAGTGGGAGTTAGACTGATTGATGGTCTTCTTACTGTCGGGACAGGACAGCGCCTTGGTATTTTCGCAGGTAGTGGTGTCGGAAAAAGTACATTGCTCGGTATGATTGCCAGAAACACGAAAGCGGATCTTAACGTCATCGCCCTCATCGGAGAGCGGGGCAGAGAGGTAAGGGAATTCATTGAAAGAGATTTAGGTCCAGAAGGTTTAAAGCGATCCATCGTTGTTGTTGCAACAAGTGATCAGCCAGCATTAATGCGGATTAAAGGAGCTTATACTGCAACAGCAATTGCCGAGTACTTCCGTGATAAAGGCTTGAATGTAATGTTGATGATGGACTCTGTAACAAGGGTTGCGATGGCACAAAGGGAAGTGGGGCTTGCAATCGGTGAGCCGCCGACAACAAAAGGATATACTCCATCTGTTTTCGCCATCTTGCCGAAGCTTTTAGAAAGAACAGGTACAAATGAGCATGGCAGCATCACGGCCTTCTACACGGTTCTAGTTGATGGGGATGACATGAATGAGCCAATAGCCGACACTGTTCGGGGGATATTGGACGGTCACTATGTATTAGACAGGGATCTGGCCAATAAGGGCCAATATCCGGCAGTTAACGTTTTGAAAAGTGTGAGCAGGGTCATGAACCATATTGTTCCTAAAGCTCATGTGCGTGCAGCAGAAAAATTAAGAGATTTACTGAGCACCTATATCAACTCTGAAGATTTAATTAATATCGGGGCATACAAAAAAGGTTCCTCCTTGGAAATCGATACAGCAATCCGCTTATATCCTGATATTTTATCGTACATCAAGCAATCGACAGATGAAAAAATCTCCCTAGAAGAAAGTGTTCAGGCATTAATATCATTATCTGGAGTAGGGGATAACCGATGAGCTATAAGTTTAAGTTTGAAAAAATCATGACAATTAAAGAAAGAGAAAAGGATGAGGCGAGCGCGGACTACAACCAAGCTGTCAAGCGCTTTGAGGAAGCGGCCGAGAAGCTGTATGAGCTCTTGAAGCGCAAGGAAGAATTGGAAGAATACCAATCGAACGAGCTTGTTAGCGGACTTTCTGTTCAGTCAATCAGGCATCATCAGCATTTTATCAACAACTTAGCTAAGATGATTGAGCATAGTCAGCAAATGGTTGTTAACGCACGGAACTCCATGAATTTTTATCAGCAGAAGTTGATTGATAAAAACCTGGAAGTGAAGAAGTTCGTCAAAATCAAAGAGAAAGATTTACTACAATTTATCCATACAGAAAAGGTACTAGAGGCAAAGCAGATGGATGACATCTCCATCCAGCAATATATGCAGCCAGGAAGGTTAGGTAGCTAATGGATAACTTAATCGATGATAAAAAGAAATCATTTAACTTTTTTCAGCGTTTTCTGCTGGTTGTTGTTATACCAATAATGTTTGCTGTTGTCGTCGGATTAATCTTAATGGTATATTCCGGTGCGGATGTTGTCACAAAAGGAAAAGAATTAATGAATCAGATTCCATTCCTAAGTTCTGAGAAAGCATCAACAGATCAGATTATTGAAGACAATAAACAGAATATCGCAGATTTAGAAAGTCAGCTTAAAGAGCAGCAAACAAATATAGAAACACTAGAATCACAGCTAAAAGTGAGTGAAGAGGAAAGCAAGGCTTTGAAAGTTGACAAAATCAAGCTCCAGAATCAGCTCGATGAACTCAAAAATACACAAGAAAAAACACAAAAAGCCTTCGATGATATTGTAAAGACATATGAAACAATGTCAGCAAAAAATTCGGCGGCCATTATCTCTGAAATGTCTGAGAATGAGGGATTGAAAATATTGGCATCCCTTAAACCTGCTAAACTTGCGTCGATATTAGAGAAAATGGAACCTTCTGTAGCGAGCAAATATACAGAACTGTTAGCAGCAACTGATTCTGCAGGTGAAACTGCCACAGATAATAGCAGCACTTAAAACAGTATTAAATCCATTTATAGAAATGTTCTGAAAGGAGGTGACAAGATGCTGCTTAATAGTGTGGGGATAAACGCAACAGGAAATACATCAAGTCAGCTTTCCTTTAAGGCGGCAGATAAAAATAAATTTACATCAATGATCAGCGGGATGTTAAAAGGGAAAGCTCCGCAAGAAACAGCAGCGCCAGAGCAAGAGAAAAGCGCGAGTTTACAAGGCTTAACAGATATTTTAACAGAAGAACCGGTAGATCAAGAGCAACTCGCAGAAAGCTTAACTGCGATTCAGCAGCTTCTTGCTGCTAATGGAGAAGAAGGAAAGGATGTATCCGATTCTTTAGAAACAGCTTACGATCTTGTGATCAACCAATTGATGGATTTGTTGAAAGGACTGGACATTGCAAACATTTCAAACGGCATGTTTACAAATACTGACCTTCCAGAAATGATCAACCAATTAAAGGCAATTCAGCAGGTTGCTGGCCAAAATCCTGATCTTTCCTTGAACAATCAGGTTGCAGATATGATTCAAAGCTTAGCTAAACTGTTCACAAGCTTAATGCAAGCAGCAAGTGGTCAATCACCAACAGCTTCCCAAGCAGCAGAAGCTGCAGCTATTTTGCAGAAAGAGGCCACTGATGACATGTCTGGGACTCCAAGCAGCAAAGCAGGTACAGAAAAAGATGGGCAAACTGCAGTAAAAACTTTGATAGATGCTATTATTCAAAAAGTCGAAACATTAGCTAAAAAGCAAGATAATGCTCCAGCATTGCCTAATAAGGTGCTGAACCCATTGCTTGTTGGAACACTAAAGAAGGCAGAAGCAACAACAGCTGCGGCAGTGACACAAGAGTCAGCTGCTGAACCAAAAGAAACAGACACATCAAGCAAAACAGAATGGAAGATGCCAGCAATTGCAGGACAGCTTCAAAATACAGCTTCTTTCGGAAAGCCAGGAGCATTAACGTTAATTCAAGGCTCAGGCAGCCCGGTTACTGGAAACGAACTCGAAGAGCAGCTTGAAAATATTTTAAAGAGCAGTTCGTTTACGAAAGTCGGCAACAGTCAAAAGCTGATATTAAGACTAGCCCCTGAAAATCTTGGGTCATTAAGAATTGAGATACTGCAAAATGATGGGAATATAGTTGCGAAGATAATGACAACCACAGCACAAGCAAAAGAAGCATTAGATGCTCATATGAACAGCTTAAAGCATGGGCTGAGCTCACAAAATCTTAATGTTGACAAGATTGAAGTTTCCTTTGTTCAACAAGCACAGGACAAAGAAACAAAGGATCAGCAAAGCCAGCAGGAAAACAAACAGCAGCAGCCTGCAGACAAAGAAGGGAATAAAGCAACAGACAAGGAGCAAGAGGAAACAAGCTTCATGGATGAACTTCTGCAAGCAGGATTGTAAGGAAAGGGGATTTACTAATTGGCAACTAAAATCGATGATTCTTCCCTTTATTTATCAAACTATCAGAATCAAACAAGTAATACGGGTAGCACAAGTCTGGGCAAAGATGACTTTTTAAAGATTCTTATTACGCAATTGCAAAACCAGGACCCGACAAACCCGATGGAAGATAAAGATTTTATCGCTCAAATGGCTACATTTTCAAGCTTGGAGCAAATGACAAATATGAACACAACAATGAGTAATTTCATCTCCTTGCAAACACAATCGAACTTGATTTCCTACGGACAGTTTGTCGGCAAGGAAGTTTCATGGACGAAAGTGGAAACAGGTGAAAATGGTGAACAATCCATTACATCTGGAAATGGCAAGGTTGCATCTATTGCTTATAAAGGAACAGATGTTGAATTTACGCTTGAGGATGGCACTGTTGTCAACCCTGGAAACATTTCGACTGTACACAGTGAATCTGCTGACAATAGTTTAGTAACAGCAAGCCAGCTAATCGGCAAAACAGTTTCCTACATGAATGCAGACAACGAAGAAATTAGCAGTGTCGTTAAGTCAGTATCATTAAAAAATGGCCAAATCCAGCTTATATTGGATGATGACAAACAAAGCCAGATAACTGCAGGACAAATTACGAAAATTGAATAGGAAGTGATTAGATGGATAGACCTATTTATCCTTCTTTAAAATCACAGGCCGTAATCAATAGTGGCATAAAGACAATTAAATCAAACAGCAGCAATGCTTCTTTTTCATCACATTTACAAACATCAATGCTCTCACTCGATAAACTGTCAATCAGCAAGCATGCATCACAACGTCTCGAACAGCGAGGAATCGTGATAGATGAGGAACAGTGGAAGCAGATTGAACAGAAAGTGAAACAAGCAAAAAAAATGGGAGTCAAGGAATCACTCGTTTTGCTTAATGATGCAGCATTAATCGTCAGCGCAAAAAATAATACAGTGATTACGGCAATGAATCGTAAAGAAGCAACAGAGCAAATATTTACAAATATAAATGGCACAATAATTATGAATGAATAAAAAAAAAATCATTAGGGAGTCAGGCTGGACTGTAATGGAGGCCTAGCTGTGGATAGATAGAAGCAGCTTTTTACTAGAAAGGGGAAAATTAAATGTTACGTTCACTATATTCAGGAATCAGCGGTATGAAAAACTTCCAAACTAAGCTTGATGTTATTGGAAACAATATTTCTAACGTTAATACTTATGGCTTTAAAAAAGGGAGAACAACTTTCAGTGATCTTATCAGCCAAACATCTGCAGGTGCAACAGCTCCAACAGCAACTGCAGGCGGTATCAATTCTAAGCAAGTTGGTCTAGGTTCTCAAGTTGCTTCCATTGACACTATTCATACACAAGGAAGTATGCAAACAACTGGGAGAACGCTTGATTTAGCGATTTCCGGTGATGGATATTTCGTGGTACAAGATGCTGCAGGCTCTAACTTCTATACAAGATCCGGTAACTTCTACTTTGATGCAGACAGAAACATTGTAACATCAAGCGGATTGAAATTAGCTGGAGCAGGCACGATTCCTGAATCAGCACAATCCTTCAGTATCGGAACAGACGGTAGCATCACATATGTGGATGAAAATGGTGAAACACAAGATGCAGGTCAAATTCAGCTTGCGAAGTTCTCTAACCCAGAAGGCTTGGATAAAGCTGGTGGCAACACTTACCAAGTATCCGGTAACTCTGGTGAAGCTACATTGACTTTTGCAAATGAAAATGGAGCTGGAACAATTAACAGCGGTTATTTAGAAATGTCCAACGTTGATTTATCTGAAGAATTTACAGATATGATTGTTGCCCAAAGAGGGTTCCAATCTAATACAAAAATCATCACTACTTCTGATGAAATCCTGCAAGAATTAGTTAACTTAAAACGATAATAAAAGGAGGAGCAGGAGAGGCAGATAAGTAGAAATCCCCCTCTCCTGTAAATAACAGTGATAAATGTTACTCGATTAAACGGAAAGACTTTCAAGCTTAATGCATTATTTATAGAAACAATAGAATCCTTCCCAGATACAACCATTACATTGGCGAATGGGAGAAAGTATGTTGTGAAAGAAAAAGAAGAAGAAGTTGTTAAGTTAATGAGAGCTTTTTATCAATCTGTTAACCTTTTTGGATTACCGAACTTGGGAGAGAGAGACGATGAAGAACAATAAAGTCCTTGTTATTATGTTAGTTTTAATACTGACAATTGCTCTTGTTGGAGCAGGAGCATTTGTGTATATTTGGAAATTTTCAGGAGAGAAAGAGGAGAAAGAACCTACGATTGATGAAGTAGTGGAAGCTTCTATTGATATTCCTGAATTAACAACCAATTTAGCAACCGATAACTTCATCCGCATATCCTTTAAAGTGCAAACAGATAGTAAAAAAGCGGCAGAAGAACTAGAAAAACGAATTTTCCAAGTTCAGAATATTATCATTCAAGAGCTTTCTGAAAAAACACCGAAAGATATGCAAGGTAAAGAAGGTCAAGTTAAGTTGGAAAATGATTTGAAAGAAAAGATTAATGAGTTAATGCAAGAAGGTAAAGTAGTGCAAGTATATATAACAAATTCTCTTCTCCAATAATAATGGGATGAATGATGAGATTTGAGGTGAAGGTTTTTGTCAGGAGATATTTTATCCCAAAATGAAATTGATGCATTATTGTCTGCGTTGTCATCAGGTGAGATGGACGCAGACGAATTAAAGAAAGAACAGCAAGAGAAAAAGGTTAAGGCTTATGATTTTAGAAGAGCTCTCCGTTTTTCTAAAGATCAAATCAGAAGTTTGACTAGAATCCACGAAAACTTCGCAAGACTTTTGACGACATATTTTTCTGCTCAGCTCAGAACATTAGTGCAGATTTCGGTTACTTCAGCAGATCAGATTCCTTATGAAGAATTTATCCGGTCTATACCGAAAATGACGATTCTGAATGTGTTTGAAGTCACACCGCTTGATGGAAGAATCTTGATGGAAGTGAACCCGAATATTGCTTATGCAATGATGGACCGCATGATGGGCGGTAAAGGAACAAGCGTCAATAAAGTAGAAAACTTGACGGAGATTGAGTCGAAGATTATGTCGAATACATTCGAGCAGGCCTTCGATTACTTAAGAGAAGCATTAGAGGATATTGTGGAAATTGAACCGACGCTGTCAGAGTTTGAAGTGAACCCGCAGTTTTTGCAAATGGTTTCTCCAAACGAAACAGTTGTCGTTATATCTCTAAATACAACAATCGGTGATACAAGCGGAATGATAAATATCTGTATCCCGCATGTTGTGTTAGAGCCAATAATACCGAAGCTGTCTGGACACTATTGGATGCAGACAGAAAAGAAAGCACCTGTGCCTGAAGTGGCTCAAGCGTTGCAAAATAACATTCAAAAATCGATTGTTCCTGTCGTTGCTGAACTTGGAACATCGGATATTTCTATCCAAGACTTCCTGATGCTTGATATAGGGGATGTTATTGAGATGAATCAAACGATAGATCAACCCTTGATTATTAAAGTTGGAGACATACCTAAATTTATCGGACAGCCTGGAAAAGTGAATAAGAAGGTTGCTGTACAAGTATTAGGGACTTTAGAAAGGGGGAAAGAAGATGGTGAGTAAAGATATGCTTTCACAAGATGAAATTGATGCTCTATTAAGAGGGGATAATCCTGAACCGCAGGAAGAATTAGCAGTGGAGGATTACTTAAATTCAATCCAAGAAGATGCACTAGGTGAAATTGGAAATATTTCATTTGGAAGCTCTGCAACAGCACTTTCTACGCTTTTAAATCAAAAGGTGGACATCACAACGCCTAATGTGACGGTTGTCCTGAAGAAAGACTTAGCAGAGGAATTCCCACATCCATATGTGGCAATCAGTGTGAATTATACAGAAGGTTTCTCTGGCATGAACCTGTTGGTTATCAAGCAATCAGATGCTGCTGTCATTGCGGATTTGATGCTTGGAGGTGACGGCACTAATCCGCCGGAAATGCTTGATGAAATCCAATTAAGCGCAGTTCAAGAAGCAATGAACCAAATGATGGGTTCAGCTGCTACATCTATGTCGACAATTTTTAGTAAAAAGGTGGATATTTCGCCGCCTGCTATCGATATCTTAAATTTGTCAGATGGAGAAGGAGCAGAAACGATTCCAGATCATGATATATTCGTCAAAATCTCTTTCCGTTTAAAAATCGGAGACTTGATTGATTCGAATATTATGCAGCTATTGCAGCTTGATTTTGCAAAAAGCCTTGTAGATAGTCTATTGAACCCGTCTGCAGAGCCTGCTGAACCGCCAGTTCCGGCCCAGGAAGCACCACGGCCAGAGCCTGCTTTAGCGCCGCCAGTTCAACCGAGCTATGCAGAACAGAATTCGGCACCGGCACCAAGCTATGCGCCGCCGCAGCCACAAAGACAGCAGAGCACACCGCAGCACTTTGGGTCAAGCTACAGCGGAGCTCAGCCAAATGTACAGCCAGCAGTTTTCTCTAATTTCGAAACCTTCACACCAAATGAGAGTGAAGCAAGGAATTTGAACATGCTGTTAGATATTCCTTTAAAGGTTACAGTCGAGCTAGGCAGAACAAAGCGTTCTGTTAAGGAAATCCTCGAGCTGAGCTCTGGGTCTATTATTGAACTGGACAAGCTTGCAGGTGAACCAGTTGACATTCTTGTCAATAACAGGCTTATTGCGCAAGGTGAGGTTGTAGTTATTGACGAAAACTTTGGTGTTCGTGTAACAGACATTGTAAGTCAATCAGACCGCTTAAACAATTTAAAATAATCTAATTTATATTTATGGGGGTAGAGAGTTATGGCACAGAAAATACTAATTGTAGATGACGCAGCATTTATGAGAATGATGATTAAAGATATCTTATCTAAAAATGGATATGAGGTAGTTGGAGAGGCTGCAGACGGTGCACAAGCTGTCGAGAAATATAAAGAAACACAGCCAGATTTAGTGACAATGGATATCACAATGCCAGAGATGGATGGTATCACTGCATTGAAAGAAATCAAAAAAATCAATCCAAATGCGAAAGTCATTATGTGTTCAGCAATGGGTCAGCAAGCGATGGTTATTGATGCTATCCAAGCTGGAGCGAAAGACTTCATCGTTAAACCTTTCCAAGCGGATCGTGTTCTTGAAGCAATCGGCAAAACATTAGGATAATTTAGAAACAAATACTAGAGGGTGTCATACTTGAATACAAAACAGTTATTTATTAAATGTTCACTACTCTTAATTGTTCTGCTAGGCTTTAATCATCAAGCCTATGCAGAACAACTTGATAATAGTGTCTATGATGCAATAGAAAAAAATCAGAACCAAACAGAAGAAAACAATAAAAGTAATGAACAAACGGATAACGGCGGGACAGAAGCAACGACAGAAACTAATGATACTGCGGTAACAGAAGCTGGCGATGTGGGGCTTACATTTTGGGATTTTGTCAGAATGATTTTTGCCACTCTTTTTGTTATTGCACTGCTTTATGTTGTGCTCCGCTTTATTAACAAACGTAATCATGTGTTTAAAAGCACACAAATTATTGAGAATCTGGGCGGTACGACATTAGGTGCCAATCGATCTATACAAATTGTGAAAGTCGGCAAACGCTTGCTCGTGGTTGGAGTCGGCGAAAGCATCCAGCTTATAAAGGAAATAGACGATGAAGAGGAATATAAAAGCCTCATCAAAGACTATAACCAAAAGATGGACCAGCTTATACAGCCAAGCGATATTGTGACAAAGGTTATGAATGGCATAAAGAATTATCCTAACCAGAAACAGCAGCAACAATCTTTCGCCAGTCATTTAAAGAAGCAGTTGCAAGAGGTATCGAACGGCCGCAAAGAAATAATGAATGAATTGAAAAAGAGAGGTTCAGAAAAAGATGAATGAGTTTATGCAGCTTTTTAATGACAGTGCACCAGAAAATGTTTCCACTTCTGTGCAATTGTTATTGCTATTGACTGTCCTTTCTTTAGCTCCAAGCATCCTAATATTGATGACTAGCTTTACGAGAATCGTCATTGTTCTTTCCTTTGTCAGAACGGCGCTTGCGACACAACAAATGCCGCCAAACCAAGTTATCATCGGCTTATCCTTGTTTATGACGTTCTTCATAATGGCACCTACATTCCAAGAGGTAAACAAAACAGCCTTAACACCATTATTTAATGAGGAGATTAGTCTCGAACAAGCATATGAGAATGCAGCAGTCCCCTTTAAGGAATATATGAGTAAGCATACAAGACAGAAGGATTTAGCTTTATTTCTCAACTATTCGAAAGCGGAAACACCAGAATCTATCCAAGATATACCACTGACAACATTAGTTCCGGCTTATGCAATCAGCGAATTGAAAACAGCCTTTCAAATTGGCTTTATGATATTCATTCCATTTTTGGTTATCGACATGGTCGTTGCCAGTATCTTAATGTCTATGGGTATGATGATGCTGCCGCCTGTTATGATTTCACTGCCGTTTAAAATATTGTTGTTTGTAATGGTAGACGGCTGGTATTTGGTAGTTGAATCTTTATTAGAAAGCTTTTAAGAAGGGTGATGCATCATGTCACAAGAAATGGTTATATCAATTGCGGAAAAAGGGGTCCTTACGGTTTTAGTCGTTAGTGGGCCATTGCTTATTATAGCCCTTGCCGTAGGGTTGTTAATCAGTATATTTCAGGCTACAACCCAAATCCAAGAACAGACGCTTGCATTCGTGCCAAAAATTGTTGCTGTCCTTTTAGGGATTATCTTTTTTGGAGCTTGGATGTTAAGCCATCTTTTATCCTACACAAGTGACATCTTTTCAAACCTGACAAGGTTTATAGGGTGAAGCTATGGAGGATTTTTTAGCAAAGTTCCCGGCTTTTTTGCTGATTGTTGTAAGGGTGACATCCTTCTTCCTTATGCTCCCTCTCTTTTCTTATCGGACGATACCGACAAGTCATAAAGTAGGTTTTTCATTTTTTCTTTCATTAATGATGTTTTTTGGAATGGAAACCCCAACATTAGAAGTGGACGGGGCATATTATCTCCTTATTATTAAAGAAGCGATGGTCGGACTGTTTATCGGTTTTCTAGCATATATGCTATTTTCAGCTGTCCAAGTTGCCGGGGGATTAATTGACTTTCAGATGGGATTTGCCATCGCCAATGTTGTTGATCCGCAAACCGGTACACAAAGTCCGCTGACAGGGCAGTATTTAAATATTATTGCTCTTTTTTTTTTATTGGCAATTAATGGTCATCATTTGCTTTTGGATGGTGTATTTTACAGCTATCAATTCATTCCACTTGACCAGGCATGGGTCAACTTCGGTGATGAAAACATCATGCAATATGCCGGAAAAACACTCGCATTAATGTTTGCCATTGCATTCCAAATGTCCATCCCAGTTGTGGGCGCGATCTTTTTAGTCGACGTTGCTCTTGGGATAGTCGCAAGGACTGTTCCCCAATTAAATATTTTTGTTGTAGGTGTGCCGGTGAAAATTGTGGTTGGTCTTATTATGCTGATCATTGTAATGGGTGCTATCATGGCATCTGTTTCCAATCTGTTTTCGACGATATTGACGACAATGCGGGATATGATGAATTTGATGGGAGGTTAGTAGCATGCTGTTAAGATTGGATTTGCAGTTTTTCTCTGGTGAAAAAACAGAAAAGGCCACACCGAAAAAAAGGCAGGATACCCGTAAAAAGGGTCAGGTTGCCAAAAGCCAAGATATAAATACTGCTCTCGTGCTGCTGGCTGTCTTTGCTGTCCTTAACTTTGTAGGCGGGTCGATGATGAAAGGGATAGTTTCCCTTCTGAATTTTTCCTTCCAGGATCTTATGCTCATGGATTTGACAGAACATAATATTAAAAGTGTCTTTATTGAGATACTAATACAAACGGCTGTAATTTTAAGCCCAATCATGGCAGCTGCATTAGTTGCTGGTGTGATTGCCAACTACTTGCAAGTTGGCGTGCTTTTCACGACAGAACCGATTAAGTTTAAGCTCGAAAAAATAAACCCGTTATCAGGCTTAAAAAGAATGTTCTCGATAAGATCCATTGTCGAACTGCTTAAATCTATCTTGAAAATTACTGTTATCGGCATTGTTACATTTGCTATTCTTTGGAACAAGCTGGAGGAAATTCTTCTCCTTTCCCAAAAGTCAATCGGGGCTACCTTAATTACCTTGGCAAAATTAACGGTTCAAATGGGGTTATACGGTTCTGGAGCATTGTTATTTTTAGCTCTTTTTGATTATTTATATCAAAAATATGATTATGAAAAAAACATCCGGATGTCAAAGCAGGACATCAAGGATGAATATAAAAACATCGAAGGGGACCCACTAATCAAATCAAAGATTAAACAGAGGCAAAGAGAGATGGCAATGCGCCGAATGATGCAGGATGTGCCGAATGCCGATGTGGTTATTACAAATCCGACTCATTATGCAATCTGTTTAAAATACGATGAAGATAAATACGATGCCCCGTATGTTGTTGCTAAAGGTGTTGATTTTCTGGCTCAGAAAATTAAGCTGATTGCAAAGGAACATGAGGTTATCACAGTGGAAAACAGGCCTCTAGCACGAGCACTGTACAGCCAAGTAGATGTTGGGGAAACAGTCCCTGAAGAGTTTTTTAAAACAGTTGCGGAAATACTTGCATATGTCTACCGCACAAAAAAACAGCATTCTTAGTCAGACCTTTAAATATAGATGTTTGGTTGTTAGTTAGGAGCGAAAATATATGTCTGGTAGAGATTTAACCGTCGTATTCAGCGTAATACTAATCATAGCGATGCTCATTATTCCATTCCCTACATGGTTGCTAAGCATCTTGATTTTGCTGAATATTTCTTTAGCACTATTAATTTTATTATTGACGATGAACATGAACGAAGCGCTGGAGTTTTCCATCTTTCCATCGCTCTTGCTTTTAATGACACTGTTCCGGCTTGGGCTGAACGTATCGACAACAAGATCTATCCTTTCCACTGGGGAAGCTGGCGGAGTTGTTCATACGTTTGGAACCTTCGTGGTCGGCGGAAACTTGGTTGTTGGACTTGTCGTCTTTGCCATCTTGGTTATTATTCAATTTATTGTTATCACAAAAGGGTCGGAGCGTGTATCAGAAGTTGCTGCCCGTTTTACTCTTGATGCGATGCCAGGTAAGCAAATGGCAATCGATGCCGATTTAAACGCCGGTCTTATTTCCGAGTCAGAAGCAAGAACACGCAGGGAAAAAGTCAGCAGAGAGGCTGATTTCTACGGTTCGATGGATGGTGCGAGCAAATTTGTTAAAGGTGATGCCATTGCCGGTATCATCATCGTCTTCATCAACTTAATTTTTGGGATTGTCATCGGGATGACACAGCTGGATATGCCAATAGCTGATGCAGCGCAAAACTTCTCGCTCATGTCTATCGGGGATGGGATCGTCAGCCAAATACCAGCCTTATTAATTTCAACTGCAACAGGGATTGTCGTAACAAGAGCAGCTTCTGACGGCAACTTAGGTTCTGATTTAACAAAGCAGCTACTATCTTATCCGAAAATGCTGTATGTAGCAGGCGGAACTATTTTTGTCCTTGGCTTGATTACACCTATTAATGACCTACTCACAATTCCTATTGCTGGATTGCTTGCTTTTGGAGGATACGCATTATCAAAAGCACCGAAACAGGATCTCGAGGAAATGCTGGAAATCGAAGAGGAAGTCCAGACAAACGAACTGAAAAGTCCAGAAAGTGTTGTCAGCTTATTGAATGTAGATCCGATTGAATTCGAATTCGGCTATGGGTTAATTCCGTTAGCTGATGCCAATCAAGGGGGCGACCTTCTTGACCGGGTTGTAATGATTAGAAGACAGTTGGCAATTGAGCTTGGTCTTGTTATTCCTGTTGTGCGCATTAGGGATAATATTCAGCTCCAGCCGAATGAATACCGTCTGAAAATCAAAGGCAATGAAATGGCAAGGGGAGAGCTGCTGCTTGATCATTACTTAGCAATGAGTCCAGGAATGGATGATGACTCTATTGATGGTATTGATACAGTTGAGCCGTCATTCGGTCTGCCAGCCAAATGGATAACCGAAACGGTTAAGGAACAGGCAGAGATTTTCGGCTATACGGTAGTTGATCCGCCATCTGTTGTTTCCACGCATATTACAGAAGTTATTAAAGCAAATGCTCATGATCTGTTAGGACGTCAAGAAACAAAGCAGCTTGTTGATCATGTGAAGGAATCTTATCCAATCCTTGTAGAAGAAGTTACACCAAATCCATTATCAATTGGTGATATTCAAAAAGTTTTGGCTAAACTATTAAAAGAAAATGTTTCAATCCGCAACTTGCCCGTTATTTTTGAAACATTGGCTGATTACGGGAAAATTTCTAGTGATACTGAATTGCTGGCTGAATATGTAAGACAGGCTTTAGCCCGTCAGATTACTAATCAGTATTCAAGCAATGTGGATACACTGAAGGTAATTACTCTTTCAGGCAAAGTAGAGAAGCTGATAGCAGACAATATTCAGCAGACAGAGCACGGAAATTATTTAGCGTTGGATCCAAGTATATCTCAAGCTATTTTAGAAGCTGTTGCCTCACAAGTAGAGCAGCAATCTATTATGGAACAAGTGCCGATTATTTTGTGTTCACCTGCTGTGCGTATGTATGTGCGTCAGCTGACAGAAAGATATTTCCCGCAGGTTCCAATATTGTCTTATAACGAATTAGAAGCAAATGTGGAAGTTCAAAGTGTTGGGGTGGTGACGGTAGAATGAAAATAAAAAAATATGTTGCAGCAAGCATGCCTGAAGCGATGAAGCGAATTCGGGCAGAATTAGGTAATGACGCGGTGATATTGCATTCGAAAATCATTCACACCGGCGGTTTTTTAGGAATGTTTAAAAAAAGAAATATAGAAGTACTTGCTGCAATAGACCCTGAATTGGCAGAAGCAAAGGCACCAGTTGAAAAACCGATGCCAACACCGAAGCTGATTTCAAAAGTCGAGCGTAGTCCAATAGAGGAGCCTAAAGTGAAGGCTCCTGTTCTTGCAGATGATAACATCTTAAGACAGCTTGCCCAAATGAATGAAAATATTCAAAGAATGGCAGAAAGCGGTAATGCACTACAGATGGAGCTGCCGCAACAGCTAAAGTCAGTAATCGATCGCTTAAAGAAACAAGACCTAGATAGTGATCTTCAATCAAGTTTGACAGCAAAGCTGTTGGAAAAATGGTATTTAGCTGGAGCAAACAGCAGTGATGAAGAGGTGCGTAGCTGGGCACAAGAATTCCTTTATGAAGAGATGAATCAATACACATTTGGAGGATTAACGCTTACGAAAAAATTTGTGAATGTCATCGGTCCTACTGGTGTTGGAAAAACTACTACATTAGCCAAAATGGCAGCGGAATTTATGATGAAACATAACAAAAAAATCGGGTTCATCACAACAGATACATATAGAATCGCTGCAATAGACCAACTGAAAACATATGCCAATATACTCAATGTCCCAATTGAAGTTTGTTACAACTTAGAAGATTTTGAAAAAGCGGCCCAAAGCCTGTCAGACTGTGATGTCATATTAGTGGATACAGCTGGTAGAAATTTCCGCAACCAACAATATGTTCAAGATTTGAAAGAAGTGGTCGATTATAATAGAGACATGGAAACATTGCTTGTTTTGTCACTAACCGCAAAACAGTCAGATATGGAAGAAATTTATCAGCAATTTTCCTCGATTCATATCGATCAGTTTATTTTTACGAAAATGGATGAAACATCAACATATGGAGCCATGATAAACCTCGTGGTTAAATACAAAAAGGGTGTGGCATATTTGACTACAGGACAAAACGTTCCAGATGATATTATGCCGGCAAATCCCCGCGAAATTGCAAAAAGGATAATTGAGGTCGATTAATATGACAGATCAGGCGGCAATGCTCAGAAAAAGATTCGAACAGTTTCATAGCGATAAGAAGCAAAAGACATTAGCCGTTGTCAGCGGAAAGGGCGGAGTAGGGAAATCTAATTTTTCCTTAAATTTTTCCTTATCGCTTAAAAGAAAGGGCTATTCTGTCTTATTGATAGACATGGATATTGGAATGGGAAATGTGGACATTTTAATGGGTTCACAGCCGAGATATACGATTGTCGATTTTTTTAAGAATCACGCCTCCTTTTCTGATATCATCCATAGCGGTGCAGGAGGAATTGATTTTATTGCAGGAGGTTCAGGCTTAACTGATTTTCTTGACATGGAAGAAAGGCAGCTTGAAAGATTTTTTCAGGAATTCGAAAGTCTTATGCGTCAATACGATTATATTCTGTTTGATATGGGAGCAGGAATAAGCACAGACAGCCTTAAGTTCATTCTATCTGTTGATGACGTTATTGTTATAACGACACCTGAGCCTACATCTATTACAGATGCGTATGCTGCAATGAAATTTATTCACTTGCAGAAGGATGATATTCCCTTTTATATAGTTGTAAACAGAACAATTAGCACACTTGATGGAAAAGAAACATACCAAAAGCTTAAAAATGTCATGGGCCGATTTTTAGATAGAGATATTATCAATCTTGGGCCGATTCCTGATGATCAGAATGTGGCAAGAGCGGTAAGGAAACAAGTTCCATTCATTATTTTTAATGAAAACTCACAAGCCTCTAAAGCTTTGTCAGAAATAGCCGATAGATATTGTAAACAACAGTTTGCAGATCCTCAAGATAACAAAAGGCCGTTTATGGCGAAATTAAAGAGGCTGCTGTTTGAAAGGTAGTGGAGTTGCCGTGGGAAAAATTAATATCTTGATTGTTGACGATTCGGCGTTTATGCGTAAGCTTATTTCCGATTTTCTCACAGAAGACTCACGCATGTCGGTCGTAGGCACTGCCAGAAATGGTCAAGATGCATTAAAGAAAATAAAGGAACTTAAACCAGACGTGGTCACGATGGATGTCGAAATGCCAATTATGGATGGCATCAGTGCATTAGAACAGATCATGAAGGAAAATCCAGTCCCTGTCATCATGCTTTCGAGCACGACAAAGGTAGGAGCAGAGAATACGATTCAGGCGATGCAAATCGGAGCAATCGATTTTATAGCAAAGCCTTCTGGAGCGATATCTCTTGATTTATATAAGGTTAAAGAAGAATTAATTGAGAAGGTAATTTCAGCAAGCAAAGTGAAGCTCTCTAAGTTGCTTCCACCGCAAGTGCAGGAAAAAAGTTCTATTATCAATCGTCCTACTTATAGTAGAATAGAACCAAAAGAAGTAATGCCAGTCAAACCAATTAAACCGACAGATCCGAGCTGGAATGCTGCAGCAAATAAACTTGTTGTTTTAGGAACGTCAACAGGCGGGCCAAGAGCACTGCAGCATGTTATTACAAAACTTCCTGCAAATATAAATGCGCCAATCTTGATTGTTCAGCATATGCCGGCAGGTTTTACCCAGTCACTTGCCAATCGCTTAAATTCTCTTTCAGAGATAACAGTCAAGGAAGCGGAACATGGAGAGACTATTCATAAAGGCGTCGCGTATATTGCACCTGGTGGATATCACTTAAAAGTGAAATCCTCTGGGAATAGCCTTGTCGTTCATCTAGACCAATCGGCACCTGTAAATGGTCATAGACCGAGTGTTGATGTCATGTTTGAATCGGCAAGTGAACTCGAAACCTATCATAAGCTAGCTGTTATTATGACTGGTATGGGCTCTGACGGCACGAACGGGCTGATCAAGCTTGTCAATAAAGGAAAAGTTAAGTCGATTGCAGAATCAAAGGAAACTTCCATCGTATTTGGAATGCCAAAGGCAGCCATTGCGACAAACTATGTAAATGAAATTCAAAATGTAGAAAATATCGCACAAACAATAATGAAATATGTATAAACGCCAAGGGGTGTAAACTATATGGAGATGAGTCAGTATTTAGAAGTATTTATTGAAGAAAGCAAGGAGCATTTGCAAACATGTAATGAGCAATTGCTGGAATTAGAAAAAAATCCAGAAAACCTACAAATTGTAAATGAAATATTCCGTTCTGCCCATACATTAAAAGGGATGTCGGCAACAATGGGATATGAAGACCTTGCAAGCCTTACCCACCAGATGGAAAACGTGCTTGATGCAATTAGAAACGAGAAAATTTCTGTTTCTCCAGAAGTTCTCGATGTTATCTTCCTTGCTGTTGATGACTTAGAGGCAATGGTGGAATCAATCGCGAGCGGTGGCGACGGAAAAAGAAACGTAGAAGAAGTTGTAAAGAAGCTCGCAGCAATAGAAAACGGCGAAGCATTTGTTGAGACAGGTGCTGAGGAAGCAGCTGCCGCTGTTGTGGAAGAAAAAGCATTAACGCAAAACAGCTATGACGAATTTGAGATAACAGTTATGCAGCAATCGAAGGAACAAGGCTTCAACGCTTACGAGATTGAAGTGTCACTAAGTGCAAGCTGCTTGTTGAAAGCAGCTAGGGTGTTCATGATATTTGAAGCATTAGAATCATTAGGTGAAGTGATTAAATCTAATCCTCCTGTTGAAGAGCTGGAAGAAGAAAAGTTTGAGAACTCTTTCATGGTTACAATTGTTTCAAAAGAAGAGCCTAGCCAAATTGAAGCGAAAATTATGAAGGTTTCTGAAGTTGAAAAAGTAGTAGTTAAAGAATTTGCTGCATCTGAAGTAACAGTTGCAGAAGAAGTTACAGAAACTGCTCCAGCAGTTCAGGAAACAGCGGTTGCAGCGGTAACACCAAGTGCAGCTCCGAAAAAAGAAGAGGAAAAACCTGCTGCTGTAGCGAAGCAATCAAGCAAAACAATCAGAGTTAACATCGAGCGTCTCGATATTTTGATGAATTTGTTTGAGGAGCTTGTGATTGACAGAGGAAGGCTTGACCAGATTTCGCAAGATCTGCAAGTTCAAGAGCTGCATGAGACAGTGGAAAGAATGTCCCGCATTACCGGCGACCTTCAAAATATTATCTTAAACATGCGAATGGTACCGGTTGAGACTGTATTTAACCGTTTCCCTCGTATGGTTAGACAGCTGGCAAGAGATTTGAACAAAAAAATCAATCTAGAAATCATCGGTGCTGATACAGAATTAGACAGAACGGTTATCGATGAAATCGGGGACCCGCTTGTTCACCTTATCCGAAATGCACTTGACCATGGTGTTGAGTCACCGGAAGTTCGAAGAGCGAACAATAAAAACGAAGAAGGTACAGTAGTCCTAAGAGCCTATCACAGTGGAAACCATGTATTCATTGAGCTTGAAGATGACGGTGCCGGCATCAATAAAGAAAAAGTCCTGCAAAAAGCATTAAGCAAAGGCATTATCACGCAAGAAACGGCTAATAGCTTAACAGATTCACAGATTGCAGAACTTATTTTAGCATCTGGCTTCTCTACAGCAGATAAAATTTCAGATATCTCTGGCCGCGGTGTTGGCCTTGATGTAGTAAAAAGCACGATTGAATCATTAGGCGGAACAATCACAATTGAATCACAAGAAGGAAAAGGCTCCTTATTCTCTATCCAGCTGCCATTGACACTTTCCATCATTTCCGTGATGCTTGTGGAAATTCAGCAGGAAAAATATGCGATTCCTTTATCATCTATTATTGAAACAGCAATCGTCAATAAGAACGATGTGATGCAAGCACATAATCAAACAGTAATTGATTTCCGCGGCAAAGTAGTTCCGCTTCTATTCTTGAAGGATATCTTTGAAGTTCCTGTTACGAAGGAAGAAGAGGAGTTCTATTCTGTTGTTATTGTGAGAAAAGGTGAAAAGCTGGCAGGATTTGTTGTTGACTCCTTCATTGGACAGCAAGAAGTCGTCTTAAAATCACTAGGTAATTATTTGACAAATGCATTTGCTATTTCAGGTGCAACTATTCTAGGAGATGGGCAAGTAGCCTTGATCGTTGACTGCAACGCCCTGATTAAATAACGTCAGAATTCATGCAAAGATAGATTGATAGAGAGGAAGAAATGAAATGGTAGAATCGGTTTCAACAGAAGTAAAACTGATTATTTTCGAATTGAAGGGAAAAGAGTATGCGATTCCTGTTAACGATGTAAGATCGATTGAAAAAATCATGCATATTACGAGAATCCCAAATATTGCTCCATTCGTAAAAGGAGTTATAAACTTACGTGGAGTTGTTACACCAATCATTGATCTGCGCAGGCGTTTTGATTTAGAAGAAATCGAGCATACAGATCAAACAAGAATTATCATCATAGCGATTGAGGACATGGAAGTTGGATTGATTGTAGATGCTGCCAATGATGTGGTTGATGTTAATTCAGACGATTACGAGCCAGCTCCAGAGGTTGTAGGAGGCAAGGAAGTTGATTATATCAGCGGCGTCGTGAAAGTGGACAAACGCTTGCTTATCCTTGTTAACCTTGAAAGAGTGTTCGATCGAGAAGAACTAAAAAAATATGCTAGAAGTGAAGTTTAATGAGCTTTACAGACAAGATTAATTCGCTTCATCTCGACATTTTGCGGGAGATAGGGAATATTGGGGCAGGAAATGCTGCCACCGCTCTGTCAAAGCTTCTTAATAAAAAGATTGATATGAAGGTTCCGAATGTAGAAATCGTTTCATTTGATGAAATGATGGATATGGCAGGCGGATCAGATAATATAGCAGCAGGAGTGTTCCTTAGAATTGAAGGGGATGCTCCTGGCAGCATGTTTTTCATGTTGCCGCTTGAACAAGCGACGAATTTCATCAGAGATATGATCGGTGATGAGACAGTCCAATTAGCTGAACCTCCATATGAAGAATTAGCATTATCTGCTTTGCAGGAGCTAGGCAATATTCTGTCAGGCTCTTATTTATCTGCACTTTCTGACTTTACAAATCTATCTTTATATCCATCAGTACCAGCACTTGCTATTGATATGGTCGGCGCAATTGTCAGCTACGGGCTGATTGAACTTTCGCAAGTGAGCGATTATGCTATCGTCATCAACACTGCCCTCAATGAAGATGAAAAATCAATTTCTGAAATAGTCAAAGGTCATTTTTTCTTACTTCCAGACCCAGACTCTTTTCATACCTTGTTTGAATCATTGGGAGTGAAGCTTGGATGATGATCGATCAGGCTGTTGTTATAAAGGTCGGTATTGCGGATATGAACACAGTAAAAGCACCGGATGTCATTCGTACTTCCGGGCTTGGCTCCTGTGTCGGCATTGTTTTGTATGATGAGAGAAGATCGATTGCAGGTTTGGCACATATAATGCTTCCTGACTCCTCTCTAAGCAAGAGCGGCCCAGTTAATATTGCTAAATTTGCTGATACTGCGATTCCTGAGCTTGTAAACAGACTAGGGGAACTGGGGGCTAGCAAGTTTTCCTTAAAGGCGAAAATCGCCGGCGGAGCGCAAATGTTCCAGTTTAGCGGAACAAGTGATATTATGAGAATCGGTCCGCGCAATGTAGAGGCAGTTAAAAAGGAACTGAATGCACTCAATATTAAAATTTACGGAGAGGACGTAGGCGGCAACAGCGGAAGAACGATAGAATTTAATCCTGCTACCTATGAGCTTGCGATTCGTACTGTAAATAAGGGAACACATATTATTTAAGGATTTATCAGAAATATCCAAAGAATAGGAAAGTCTGTCACTTAAAAGAGTGCAGGCTTTTTTGTTTACCATAAACTATTATATTAATAGTTCAAAAGAACTATATAAAACGAAAAATTCAATCCTTTTTTTTACATAAGGTAATTTTACAACAAAAATAGGTTAAATGTACTATTCCGCAGAAATTTCGACAATGTTAAAGTTTAATAGGTGGAAAGCTGTTTAATCACTTGAAGAAACGGGTTTTCAGCGTCAGTTTAAAAAACTGTTTTAATAAAAATGTAGGATAAGCGGCTTATCAAATTAAAGTAGTACAATTATCTTATTGAGTAGTAAAGTACTATTCTGTTTTAAATAATAAATGATTTGCATAAAAGTCTGCTCGGGTCAGGAATTACCTGAAAGAAAAAGCCTTTCTTACACTTTAGCTGTAGTAGCTTTTGTTTAAAAGAAGGTTTTTAGTATGGGAATGGCTCAGAGCGTTCAAAATAAAGAAATAATACCAAATGGAATGGAAATGCTGTTTTGAGGAGGATGTTTATGGCAAGCGAGACGACGTTAGAGGAGAAAAATGCATGGGAGATGTGGATAACCACTAGAGATACAGATGCGTGCAACACATTGATAAAAAAATATATGCCCCTTGTTAGCTTTCATGTGCAGCGCATTTCTGTAGGTCTTCCTAAGAGCGTCTCAAGAGAAGAGCTGAACAGTTTAGGAATGATCGGCCTATATGATGCACTGGAAAGATTTGATCCTAAACGCGATCTGAAGTTTGACACATACGCGTCTTTTCGCATTAGAGGAAGCATTATTGATGGTTTAAGGAAAGAAGACTGGCTTTCTCGAGGCACGCGGGAAAAGACAAAAAAAATCGAGGCAGCAATTGAAAAGCTCGAGCAGAAAATGATGCGAAATGTGACAGTTCAGGAAATTGCCAATGAGCTCGATTTGTCGACAGAAGAAGTGTACTCGACGATGAATGAACATTTCTTTGCCAATGTCCTCTCCATTGATGAGCAGCTTAATGAATCGGATGAAAAAGAAGGCCCGACATTCGCCATCAGGGATGATAAAACAGAAATACCGGAAGAAAAAGTAATGAAGGATGAATTAATTAAGGAAATGGCATCCATGATTGAGACATTAAACGATAAAGAACAGCTTGTTTTAAGCTTGTTTTATAAAGAAGAGCTTACATTAACCGAAATTGGACAAGTCATGAATTTATCTACTTCCCGTATTTCACAAATCCACTCGAAAGCAATCTTTAAATTAAGACACTCATTAGAGAAGGTCATTTAAAGGGAGTGGGAAAGGGAAATGAGCTTAAAGGCGATTGAAATGCAGGTAGCCTTACCCCGCACATATGATGCTGGGAAAATCCAGGAGCAGCAGGACCAACGAGGGCAATTGATGAATAATCATGCCCTGCAAGCTACCTTGCAAGAAGAATTGAAAAAAAGGACAAGTGTTGTTAAAGGGGAAGAAAAGGGGAATGTCTCCAATAACAACCAACAAGACAGGGAGAGCGCAGATTTGCCGAAAGGGAAGAAGAAACGCACCCAGGAGGAGCTGTCCCTTCCTGATCACCCGTATAAAGGGAATATGATAGACTATAGTGGATAGATTGAGGGAATAAAATGGTTAATTTTCTGCTTGTTTTTAGTATTGCGTTAAATATATTGGCGCTGTTATGCATTGCGCTGTTGTTTATTAGACAAAACAGACTGGCTGCATTTGAAAGCCGACAAGAAAAAGCTTTGGAAGAAATGGAAGAAATCGTTTCGACATTTATTGCGGAAATAAAAGAAGAGAACGAATTGTTCCTGCAAAGAATTCATGAGCTTGATGAACAGCCGAAAAAAAGCCTGGAAGAAGCTGCCGAAGAAAAAGAGGACAAGAATGAGGAGCCTGCTTCATTTACAGTGCCAAAGGCGAATCCTTATGCAGCAGCAGTCAAATCCTATCAAACTTATGACAGTAACATAAAGCCAGATGATGTGGAAGAACTATTGGATCTTATTTTACCGCAAAGCGAAGTTCTTGCTGAAGATGACTCAATAGTAGAAGAAATAGAGCAAGAACCAAAGGAAATGTCCCTGCTTGAACAAGTTATAGAGCTTGAGAAGCAAGGCGAAACGATTGAACAGATTGCCAAAAAATTAAACAAAGGTAAGACAGAAATAGAGCTTTTACTGAAATTTAGACAAAATAATCAGGAATAGCTTGATTGTCTATCATACATATGCTATATTAAAAAACGGTGTTAATACACACGCTTTTGGATTTAATCATTGGTGCTGTTTATACAGTTTTGATTAAAAATGATAAAGGCGGAGGAAAACAAAACCATTAGGAGGAACAAACATGTCAGTAATCTCAATGAAACAATTGCTTGAAGCTGGTGTACACTTCGGTCACCAGACTCGCCGTTGGAACCCAAAAATGAAAAAATACATTTTCACGGAGCGTAACGGCATCTACATCATCGACCTTCAAAAGACAGTTAGAAAGGTTGAAGAAGCTTACAACTATGTGAAAGAACTTGCTGGTAACGGCGGAACTGTTCTTTTCGTAGGAACTAAAAAACAAGCTCAAGATTCAGTTAAAGAAGAAGCTATCCGTTCTGGTCAATACTATGTAAACCAACGCTGGTTAGGTGGAACTTTAACTAACTTTGAAACAATCCAAAAACGTATTGCTCGTTTGAAAGAAATCGAAAGAATGTCTGAAGACGGTACTTTCGAAGTACTTCCTAAAAAAGAAGTAGTTCAATTGAACAAAGAGCTTGAGCGCTTGGAAAAATTCTTGGGCGGAATCAAAGAAATGAAAAAAATGCCAGATGCATTATTCATTGTTGATCCACGCAAAGAGCGCATTGCAGTTGCAGAAGCGCATAAATTGAATATTCCAATCGTTGGAATTGTTGATACAAACTGTGATCCAGACGAAATTGATGTTGTTATCCCAGCGAACGACGACGCAATCCGTGCTGTGAAACTATTAACTGCAAAAATGGCAGATGCTATTCTAGAAGCTAAACAAGGCGAAGAAGTAACAACTGCTTAAGTCAAATAACTGTGTCTGCTAGAAAAACGAACAGCGCATAGAGATCACAATATGGTCTTTATCAACCTAGTAGTCTTTTGCTAGACACACTAGTTTAGGGACTTGTGAAAAAGGTGATAAAGAGCAGCCCTCTTATCACCTTTTTTTAAAGAGAATTGCTTAAAAGCAATAATAAATGGAAAAACAATAAGTATACGTACATACGGAAAATACAAGGAGGCAATTAACATGGCTGTAACAGCTCAAATGGTTAAAGAACTACGTGAAAAAACAGGTGCTGGTATGATGGACTGCAAAAAAGCACTTACAGAAACAAACGGCGACATCGAAAAAGCAATCGATTTCCTTCGTGAAAAAGGTATCGCTAGCGCTGCTAAAAAAGCAGACCGTATCGCTGCAGAAGGTACTACTTACATCGCTGTAGAAGGTAACGAAGCAGTTATTCTTGAAGTGAACTCAGAAACTGATTTCGTTGCTAAAAACGAAGGTTTCCAAGTGCTTGTTAAAGAACTTGCAGCACATCTTCTAAGCAGCAAGCCTGCAACTGTAGAAGAAGCTGTAGCTCAAAACATCACTGAAGGAACTACTGTTGAATCTCACATCAATGCTGCTATTGCTAAGATTGGCGAAAAGCTTTCATTACGCCGTTTTGAAATCAAATCAAAAACAGACAGCGACGCTTTCGGTGCTTACCTTCACATGGGCGGACGCATCGGTGTTCTAACAGTATTAGAAGGCTCTACTGATGAGTCTGCAGCTAAAGATATCGCTATGCATATCGCTGCACTAAACCCTAAATACGTTTCTCGTGACCAAGTTTCTCAAGAAGAAGTGGAACACGAAAGAGAAGTATTAACTCAACAAGCTCTTAACGAAGGCAAACCAGAAAACATCGTTGCAAAAATGGTAGAAGGCCGCCTTGGCAAATACTTCGAAGATGTTTGTGTTCTTGACCAAACTTTCGTTAAAAACCCAGACCAAAAGGTTCGTCAATTCGTTGAGTCTAAAGGTGCAACTTTGCGTGAGTTCGTTCGCTACGAAGTAGGAGAAGGAATCGAAAAACGCGAAGATAACTTTGCTGAAGAAGTAATGAACCAAGTTAACAAAAAATAATATTTGTCGGATTCAATATAGGAACACTCCTGTGTTCCTTATATTGTGTATCATTCATGAAATGGTTAGTTGATTGGATGCGCTCTTCTTCCAAAACCACTGCTTTTTCCATCTTGGAAGAAAAGCAGCATGGAATGGCTAAAGAATGGTGTTTCGACAAGTTTAAGAAGGGGAGCACATTGTGTTCCCTATTTTTAAAGACATTTAATACATACGGAGGTTTCCATGAGTAATCCAAAATATAAACGTGTTGTTCTAAAATTAAGCGGGGAAGCTTTAGCTGGCGAAGCTGGTTTTGGCATTAATCCTGCTGTCATCAAAAATGTAGCGGAGCAAGTGAAGGAAGTTGCTGAACTAGGTGTAGAAGCTGCCGTTGTAGTCGGCGGCGGGAATATTTGGAGAGGCAAAATCGGTGAGGAAATGGGCATGGACAGAGCAAATGCCGATTATATGGGAATGCTTGCCACTATCATGAACTCATTAGCCTTGCAGGACAGTTTAGAACAATTAGGTATTGAAACACGTGTACAAACATCAATTGATATGAGACAAATAGCTGAACCTTACATCAGAAGACGTGCGATTCGCCACCTAGAGAAAAAACGTGTTGTTATTTTCGCTGCAGGAACTGGAAATCCGTACTTCTCCACAGATACTACTGCTGCATTAAGAGCTGCTGAGATTGAAGCAGAAGTTATCTTGATGGCTAAAAACAATGTGGACGGAGTTTACTCTGCAGATCCTAGAGTAGATAAAAACGCAACTAAGTATGATCAGCTGACTTATTTTGATGTGATTAAAGATGGACTTGCTGTCATGGATTCAACTGCATCATCCCTATGTATGGATAACGATATTCCACTGATTGTATTCTCTATTATGGAAGAAGGCAATATTAAAAGAGCAGTTATGGGTGAAAAAATCGGAACATTAGTAAGGGGGAAAAAATAATGCCAAAACAAGTCATTTCAAGTACAAAGGAAAGAATGGATAAAGCAATCCAAAGCTATTCACGTGAACTTGCAAGCATCCGTGCAGGAAGAGCTAATGCAGCCCTTCTAGATCGCATCAATGTGGATTACTACGGAGCGCCAACACCAGTAAACCAACTAGCTGGAATCAGCGTGCCGGAAGCAAGACTGCTTGTCATTCAGCCTTACGATAAATCAATTCTAGGTGAAATCGAAAAAGCTATTCTAAAATCAGATATTGGGTTAAACCCAACGAATGATGGTAATATCATTCGCCTGACTATCCCAATGCTTACAGAAGAACGCCGTAAGGAACTGGTTAAAAACGTTAAAAAAGAATCAGAAGAAGCGAAAATCGCTATCCGTAACATCCGCAGAGATGGGAATGACGATTTGAAAAAGCTTGAAAAGAACGGTGAAATCACAGAAGATGCTTTGCGTGGTTACAGTGATGATATTCAAAAGCTTACAGATGATTACATTACAAAAGTGGATGCATTGACAAAAGAGAAAGAAAAAGAAATTCTAGAGGTATAATAGAAAGTTTGCTGCCAAAAAGGGAAGCGAATTTGAATTTACCAAAGCCTTTTTCACTCTTTCTATCGCTAAGGAAGATATAATGCAGACTTTAATGGTTGCATGCCAGAGATGAATTCAATTAAGATTTCGTAACCTCTCGGGTAGCCAGTGCTTTCTCATCTTATTCCAGTAATAAGGTAGCGTTAAAGCTTCTGGGCAAGAGGGTGCGTAAAAGACCCTGTTTTATATGCCTGAATGATTGGTTAGGGCTTTGTCTAAACTAAAGAACCCTCTATTATTAGGGGGTTTTTCGCTTTATTATAAGCTATTTGTATTTTTGGTTGCTTATGCAGTCTAGTTTCCTATAAGATATAAAGGGAACATTGTAAGCCTACCCTCACTGTTTTTGCGCATACAAGGAATGTGGATGTTTTTCTACTTATATAAGAAAAAGCTAAAGTAACATAAGAAGGATATAATTGATGTGAGAGGATCTACTTTGGAGGAACAATAGTATGTTTAACAAATTAAGGTTATGGAAGACGGGGACCACTACTAATACTCTCCAAGACCAGATAAGCAAAATAAAGCAGCAGAAAGTTCCGGAGCATGTCGCTATCATAATGGACGGCAATGGCAGATGGGCTAAAAAAAGAAAGCTGCCAAGGATAGCTGGCCATCATGAAGGAATGAAATGTGTCAAACGCATTACGAAGATGGCTGATGATTTGGGGATAAAAGTTTTGACCCTATATGCCTTTTCAACAGAAAATTGGAAACGGCCGAAAACGGAAGTTGATTATATCATGTCACTGCCTGAACAGTTTTTAGGAACCTTCTTGCCGGAGTTAATTGAGAAGAATGTTCGCGTGACTGCCATTGGATATAAAGAAAAGCTTCCGGAACATACCTTAAAAGCATTGGATAATGCAGTGGAAAAAACAAAAAATAATACTGGCTTGAATTTGAATTTCGCTTTGAACTATGGGAGCAGATCGGAAATTCTTCAAGCGGTAAGCAACATCGTAAAAGATTGTCAAAACGGAAGTATGGAAGCAATGGACATTACAGAAGAAGTCTTTTCATCTTATTTGATGACAGGCGGACTGAATGATCCGGATTTGCTGATTCGCACAAGCGGCGAAATCCGTATAAGCAACTTTATGCTGTGGCAGCTTGCCTATACAGAGCTTTGGTTCACAGATGTCCTCTGGCCGGATTTCAAAGAGGAGCATTTAATCGAAGCTATTGAAGTATTCCAAAGTCGCCAGCGGCGTTTTGGAGGAGTCTAATAAGGGTTGTGAATGTATGAAACAGAGAACTATTACAGGAGTGATTGCGGCAGCTATTTTTATCCTGTTTATCTTGCTTGGCGACATGCCATTGGTGCTGTTTACATTTTTAATTGCGGCCATTGGTTTATACGAGCTGCTGAAGATGAGAAAGCTTCCGCTTTTATCTTTTAGCGGCATTCTTTCCTTGCTGGTGACATGGATATTTATATTGCCAGATCAATACAGCGGTTTTCTAGCACATTGGAACTTGTCAAAAACAGAAATAGGCTTGCTTGCCATCATGCTTTATTTAAGCTATATGGTTGCATCTAAAAACAAATTTACTTTTGATGATGTCGGCTTTTCCGTCCTTTCTGTCCTTTATATGGGTGTCGGTTTTCATTTTTTTGTGCAAATTTCAAATAATGATCTGACTATCCTCGTTTACTCATTATTTATTATTTGGGCGACAGATTCAGGTGCTTATTTTATTGGACGAGCTATCGGAAAAAGGAAGCTTTGGCCGGAGATTAGTCCGAATAAGACTGTTGAAGGCTTTATCGGAGGCATTGTTTGTGCCGTTATCGTTTCAGTTCTATTTTATGTGTTTGGCTACATAGAATGGTCTATAATACCGTTTATTACAATCATCTTGTCTATTTTTGGACAAATTGGTGATTTGGCAGAATCTGCGCTTAAACGCCATTACGGTGTTAAAGATTCTGGTAAGATTCTTCCGGGACATGGCGGCATCCTGGATCGTTTTGACAGTTTACTGTTTGTTTGGCCGCTGCTGTATTTTATTTTAGATATAGTAGGTAAGATATAATCAGCATTTAAGTTTGAAAAATGCTGTGAATTTACGAATGAAGAAATATAGCAACATGGTCTGGGAGTGAGACAGTGAAACATATCAGTTTATTAGGTGCAACTGGTTCGGTAGGAACACAGACGCTGGATGTCATAAGAGAACATCCCGATAGCTTTAAGCTTGTCGCCTTTTCTTCAGGCAGAAATATAGAGCTGACAAGGCAGATCATCGCAGAATTCCAGCCAGCATTAGTATCGGTTACTGAAAAGGAAGACTGCGACAAATTAAAGGTTGAGTTTGCTAATACCAAGTTTACGTTTGGTCAGGAAGGTTTGGTAGAGGTAGCAGTCTTTGACAAGGCGGACATACTGGTGAATGCTGTGCTTGGAAGTGTCGGTTTATACCCTACTTTACAGGCAATTGAAGCAAAAAAGACAATTGCAATTGCCAATAAAGAAACATTGGTGACAGCTGGTCACTTGGTGATGGAAGCAGCGAAAAAGAATAATGTTCCCATCCTCCCTGTTGATAGTGAACATTCAGCTATTTATCAATGCTTGCAAGGTGAAAAAGAAAAAAATATTGAACGCTTAATCATAACAGCCTCAGGCGGCAGCTTCCGTGATTTATCGAGAGCAGACCTGCAGCATGTGACAGTAGAGGATGCCCTAAAGCATCCAAATTGGTCAATGGGTGCGAAAATCACGATTGATTCTGCAACAATGATGAATAAAGGCTTGGAGGTTATCGAGGCATTTTGGTTATTTGCATTGCCTTATGATCAAATTGATGTCTTATTACATAAGGAAAGCATCATCCACTCTATGGTCGAATTCCATGACAGCAGTGTCATTGCTCAGCTTGGCACACCAGACATGAAAGTGCCTATTCAATACGCGCTGACATATCCGGACCGCCTTCCCCTTCGATCGTCAGAACGTCTCGATCTTGCAAAAATCGGGAAACTGCATTTTCAGGAGATGGATCTTGAACGGTTCCGCTGTCTGCATTTCGCGATTGAAGCGGGCAAAGCCGGCGGTACGCTGCCAACCGTTTTAAATGCTGCCAATGAAGTGGCTGTTTCCAGGTTCTTGAAAGGGGAAATCAGCTTCTTGCAAATTGAAGAGCTGATTGAAAGAGCGTTGAACAATCATCGTCTTATCGCTAATCCAAGCCTTGCCATTATCCAAGAGGTTGATCAAGAAACGAGAAAAATTGCAAGCACACTTCTATAAAAAGGTGGTTATATATTGTATACAGTAGTTGCTTTTATTATCATTTTTGGTGCGTTAGTGTTTTTTCATGAGCTCGGACACTTCGTATTTGCAAAAAGGGCAGGTATCCTGTGCCGTGAATTTGCAATTGGATTCGGTCCAAAAGTCTTTTCTCAAAAGAGAGGAGAAACAACGTATACCATTCGTCTTCTTCCCTTAGGCGGATTTGTCCGGATGGCTGGGGAAGACGCTGAAATGATTGAAATTAAAGCAGGACATCGGATTGGGCTGCTTTTTGGCAAAGATGGATCAGTGGAGAAAATCATTCTTAATAACAAAGAAAAGTATCCGAATGCAAGAATAATTAATGTTGAAGCTGCCGACCTAGATCACGATTTAACGATCAAAGGTTATGCAGAAGATGATATGAATGAAGAGCTGCAAGTATTCCGAATTCATAGAGAAGCGGTTATCATCGAAAATGGCATTGAAACACAAATTGCGCCATATGATCGTCAATTCAATAGTAAAACTCTATGGCAACGCACATTGGCTATCTTTGCAGGGCCGATGATGAACTTTGTTCTAGCTTTCGTTGTGTTTGTTATCATTGCTTTAACACAAGGAATGCCTTCCAATGAGCCGAAGCTTGGCAAATTGACAGAGGATGGTGTAGCAATCACTGCAGGCTTAAAAGAAGGAGATACCGTATTAAGTATTGACGGACAATCTGTTTCTTCTTGGGAGGATGTTGTCTCTATCATTCAGAAGAGCCCAGGTGAAGAGCTTGAGTTCCTGCTTGTCCGAAACGGGCAGGAAATGACTGTTGACGTTACGCCTAAAGAAACGGAAGTGGAAGACGGAGAAAAGATCGGATTAGTTGGTGTATACAGCCCGATGGAAAAATCCCCGTTAAAAGCATTCCAATACGGTGTAACAGAAACCTATACATGGACGAAAACGATCATTGGAGCAGTCGGTAAACTGGTAACAGGACAATTCTCCATCGATGCGTTAAGCGGACCTGTGGGAATCTATAAATCAACGGATACGGTCGCTCAATCAGGTATATACTCATTGATGAGATGGGCGGCTATCTTGAGCATTAACTTAGGTATCATGAACTTGCTGCCGCTGCCGGCTCTTGACGGCGGAAGATTGATCTTCTTTGCTATTGAGGCAATCAGAGGCAAGCCGATTGACAGGCATAAAGAAGGAATTGTTCACTTTGTTGGCTTTGCATTGCTGATGCTGCTAATGATTGTGGTAACGTGGAACGATATTCAGCGTTTCTTCCTTAAATAATCAATTAGTTAATCTGTGAATGGGTGAGGAGAAAATAGACCTCACCTTCATTCGTGATTTGTTTGAAAATAAAAATAGAGGTGCTAAATAATGAAGCAAAGTAAAATGTTAATCCCGACTTTAAGGGAAGTGCCAGCAGACGCAGAAATTAAAAGCCATCAGCTGCTTTTGCGCGCAGGCTATATCAGGCAGAATGCGAGCGGAATATATTCTTATTTGCCATTAGCAAATAAAGTGCTGAAAAAGATTGAACAAATTATCCGTGAAGAAATGGATAATTCAGGATCAGTCGAGCTGCTAATGCCTGCTATGCAACAAGCAGAACTTTGGCAAGAGTCTGGCAGATGGTATTCTTACGGACCAGAATTAATGCGTCTAAATGACCGTAATAATCGTGAATTCGCCCTCGGTGCAACACATGAGGAAGTAATCACAAGCCTAATTAGGGATGAAATTAAATCATATAAGCGTTTGCCTTTATCTCTTTATCAAATTCAAACGAAATTCAGAGATGAAAAGAGACCAAGATTCGGGATTTTACGTGGCCGTGAGTTCATCATGAAGGATGCTTATTCCTTCCACAGCTCTCACGAAAGTCTTGGGGAAGTGTATGATGCAATCTTCCAGGCATATTGCAATATTTTTGAAAGATGCGGTTTGAACTACCGTGCTGTTATTGCAGACAGCGGCGCTATGGGCGGAAAAGATACGCATGAATTTATGGCACTTTCCGATGTTGGAGAGGATACAATCGCTTATTCAACAGAATCAAACTATGCAGCTAATATTGAAATGGCACCAGTGCTTGCTGTATATGAAAAAGAGGATACACCTCAAGGCGAGCTTGAGAAGGTAAAAACAGAAAACGTTAAAACAATCGAGCAAGTTTCAGCTTTCTTGAATGTTTCAGAAAATAAATGCATCAAATCACTTCTATTTAAAGTGGACGACAAGCATGTACTTGTATTAGTTCGCGGAGATCATGAAGTGAACGATATTAAATTGAAAAACTTGCTTGAAGCATCAACTGTCGAGCTTGCTGATGCGTCCGAAACAAAGAATATTCTAGGCTGCAGTGTTGGTTCACTCGGACCAATCGGCGTTAAAGATGTGGAAGTAATTGCAGATAATGCGGTTCAATATGTTGTTAATGGTGTTTGCGGAGCAAATGAAGAAGACTATCATTATACGAATGTAAACCCAGAAAGAGACTTTGCTGTAAGTCAATATGCTGATTTGCGCTTCATTCAAGAAGGGGATGTTTCTCCAGATGGAAAAGGTACAATCGTGTTTGCAAAAGGAATTGAAGTTGGTCATGTCTTTAAACTAGGAACTCGCTACAGTGAAGCAATGGGTGCGAGCTATCTGGATGAAAATGGCCGTTCTCAGTCTATCATCATGGGCTGCTACGGTATCGGTGTGTCTAGAACAATGGCTGCAATCGTTGAGCAATTTAATGATGAGAGAGGCATCGTTTGGCCAAAAGCAATCGCACCATTCGATCTGCATCTGATTACAGTTAATGCTAAGGACGAAGCTCAAACAGAATTGACAGACAAGCTATATAATAGCTTGAAGCAAAACCGTTATGATGTGCTTGTTGATGATCGTGCGGAAAGAGCGGGAGTAAAGTTTGCAGATTCTGATTTGATCGGTTTGCCAATTCGTATTACTGTCGGCAAAAAAGCGGCAGAAGGAATTGTAGAACTGAAAGAAAGAAGCAGCGGCGATGTTCATGAGGTTCATGTTGATAATCTGCTTGAGACTCTTGCAAAGCTTTCCAACTAAGTTTTACAGCTACAGCGACAAGCTGTAGCTTTTTTTATGGTGTAAATAGGCTGCCAACCGTTCTTTAAATTGCCAACATTTAAGCAGCCTTTTATTCAATAAGAAAAAATAGATTATGATATAATGTAGCTTGGTAGAGCACCAATAAAAGAAATATAGAAAAGTAAGGGGAGAACAAATGGCAGAAATAGAAGGGAAATTGGAACGATTTCAATTGCTATTGCAGCAGCTTCAATTAACAGATGATGCGATTGTTACCCATTTTCGTAACGCTAAAATAGATAAAATAGTCATTGAAAGAAAAGCGAAAAAATGGCATTTCCATTTCGCGTTTGAAAGCATTATTCCTTATAACATTTATCAATTGTTCACAACTAAACTTGTCAGCAATTTCGAGCATATTGCAACAGTGACATTCAATATAAATGTTCAATCAAGCCTTGCTGATGAAATACTTATAAGGGATTATTGGTCTGCATGTATTGAACAAATGCAGGGAATTGCACCGCCGCTCATTAAATTGCTTAATGAACAAGTGCCGAAAATTCAAGGCAACAAGTTGACGATAACAGTCAATAACGAAATGGAAGGACTGGCTATTAAGCGCAAATATGCTGATTTAATTTCAAATGCTTATCAGTATTTTGGTTTTCCAGCTATGATGATCGATACAGAAGTGGCAACTCAAGAGACGAATGACGCATATGCCCAGTTCCTTGAAGCGAAAAGACTGGAAGATCAAGAAAGAGGAAAACAGGCCATGCTTGATATTCAGAAGATGGAGGCTGACAAAGAAGCTGGCGATGCGAGCATTCCATCAGGTCCGCTTACAATCGGCTTAACAATTAAGGATGACAGCGACTACCGCCGACTTGAGGAAATTGTCGATGAAGAAAGACGAGTGACAATTGAAGGATACGTGTTCTTCGCAGAGACGAAGGAGCTTCGCAGCGGCAGAACATTGCTGACATTCAAGATTACCGACTACACTAGCTCCATCATGGTGAAGATGTTCTCAAGAGACAAGGAGGATGCAGCGTTATTCCAGCTTGTTAAAAAAGGAATGTGGCTAAGGGCGCGAGGCAGCATTCAGAACGACACCTTTGTCAGAGACTTAGTGATGATCGGGAATGACTTAAATGAAATAAAGCCAGTCGAAAGACAGGACACAGCTAAAGAAGGCGAAAAAAGAGTCGAGCTTCATCTCCATACTCCAATGAGCCAAATGGATGCTGTTTCGTCTGTTGGCGCGCTTGTCGGCCAGGCGAAAAAATGGGGTCATAAAGCGATTGCTATAACCGATCACGCAGTTGCCCAATCCTTTCCGGAAGCCTTTGGTGCCGGAAAGAAAAATGGCGTGAAAATCCTTTACGGAGTCGAAGTGAATCTAGTCGATGACGGTGTGCCGATTGCATATAACGAAAAGGATCTGCATTTAGAAGATGCAACATATGTCGTGTTTGACGTAGAGACAACTGGGTTATCTGCTGTTTACAATACAATCATTGAATTGGCAGCGGTGAAGATTCATAACGGAGAAGTTATCGACCGCTTTGAATCATTTGCAGACCCTCATCACAGATTGTCGGCAACTACCATTAATCTGACTGGGATTACAGATGATATGGTCCAAGGTGCGCCAGAGATTGGTATCGTCCTGCGCAAATTCAAAGACTGGGCTGGAGACAGCATACTTGTTGCTCACAACGCTTCCTTTGATGTCGGATTTATTAATGTCGGCTATCAAAAGGCTGGAATGCCAAAATCAGATAATCCTGTCATTGATACATTGGAACTAGGAAGATTTTTGTATCCAGAGATGAAAAACCATCGATTGAACACACTTGCGAAAAAGTTTGATATTGAACTGACACAGCATCACCGTGCCATTTACGATGCAGAAGCAACGGGATATTTAGTGTTGAAAATGTTGAAGGATGCACAGGAAAAAGGCATCACCAATCATAATCAGCTTAATGAGAATATGGGACAAGGCAATGCCTATCAAAGAGCCCGTCCATATCATTGCACACTGCTAGCCCAAAATGATGTTGGTTTGAAAAACCTATTCAAGCTAGTCTCAATTTCTCACTTGAATTATTTCTACCGTGTGCCGCGCATACCGCGTTCTGTCCTGCAAAAGCACAGAGAAGGATTGCTTGTCGGCTCGGGCTGTGATAAAGGAGAAGTATTTGAGGCAATGATGCAAAAAGCGCCGGAAGAAGTGGAAAGTGTGGCGCCGTTTTATGATTATCTGGAAGTAATGCCGAAAGAAGTATATGCCCATTTAATTGAAATGGAGCTAGTACAAAATGAAAAGGCCCTTGAAGAAATCATCGGAAATATCACAAAGCTCGGTGAGAAACTTGATATACCTGTTGTCGCAACAGGAAATGTCCATTACCAAAACCCGAACGACAAAATTTACAGACAAATACTCGTCGGTTCTCAAGGCGGAGCTAACCCGCTGAACAGGCATAAACTTCCTGATGTTCATTTCAGGACTACAAATGAAATGCTTGACGGCTTCCGCTTTTTAGGAGAAGACAAAGCAAAGGAAATCGTCGTTGCCAACAGCAATAAGATTGCCGATATGATAGATGAAATCAAGCCGATTAAAGATGACTTGTACACACCGAAAATTGAAGGCGCAGATGAAGAAATGCGCGAAATGAGCTACAGCATGGCCCGAAGAATATACGGGGACGAATTGCCAGAAATCGTAGAGGCAAGGCTAGAGAAAGAGCTGAAAAGTATTATCGGCCATGGATTCGCCGTTATCTACTTGATTTCTCATAAACTGGTGAAGAAATCATTGGATGATGGATACTTGGTAGGATCACGTGGATCTGTCGGATCATCCTTCGTTGCCACAATGACCGAAATCACAGAGGTTAATCCGCTTCCGCCTCATTACGTTTGTACAAGCTGTAAGCAATCAGAATTCTTCAATGACGGATCAGTCGGTTCAGGCTTTGATTTGCCAGATAAGGACTGCCCGAATTGTGGAATTAGATATAAAAAAGACGGACATGATATTCCGTTTGAAACCTTCCTTGGGTTTAAAGGGGATAAGGTACCTGATATAGATTTGAACTTTTCCGGGGAATACCAACCAAAAGCCCATAACTATACAAAGGTGCTGTTTGGTGAGGAATATGTTTACCGTGCAGGAACGATAGGTACTGTTGCGGATAAGACAGCTTACGGATATGTAAAGGCATATCAGCAGGATAATAATCTGCAAATAAGAGGTGCGGAAATAGATCGTCTTGCATCAGGCTGTACTGGTGTAAAACGTACTACAGGTCAGCATCCAGGGGGAATTATCGTAGTACCTGATTATATGGATATTTACGACTTTTCACCTATTCAATTCCCGGCAGATGATAGAAATTCTGAATGGAAAACGACTCACTTTGACTTCCATTCCATTCATGATAACCTGCTTAAGCTTGATATACTTGGACACGATGATCCGACTGTTATCAGGATGCTACAGGATTTGAGCGGGATTGATCCGAAAACCATTCCGACAGATGATCCGGAAGTAATGAAAATCTTCAGCGGTACGGAGTCACTTGGTGTTACAGCGGAACAGATTAATTGCAAAACAGGTACTTTTGGAATACCAGAGTTCGGAACAAAATTCGTCCGACAAATGCTTGAGGATACAAAACCAACTACATTCTCAGAGCTTGTCCAAATCTCTGGACTTTCACATGGTACAGACGTTTGGCTCGGCAATGCACAAGAGCTTATCCACAATAATATCTGTAACCTGAGTGAAGTTATCGGCTGTCGTGATGACATCATGGTTTACCTGATATACCAAGGTTTAGACCCGGCATTTGCCTTTAAGATCATGGAAAGTGTCCGTAAAGGTAAAGGTCTAACTGATGAGATGGAAGAGGAAATGCGTAAAAATGAAGTGCCGGAATGGTACATTGATTCTTGTAAAAAGATAAAATATATGTTCCCGAAGGCGCATGCTGCGGCTTATGTCCTCATGGCCGTAAGGATTGCCTATTTTAAAGTGCATCTTCCGCTTCTTTACTATGCAGCATACTTCACAGTAAGAGCAGAAGATTTTGATGTAGACGCCATGGTGAAAGGCGCCCAAAGCATTAAAGCAGTTATAGATGAAATCAGCGGCAAAGGTCTTGATGCATCTACTAAGGAGAAAAACTTGCTTACAGTTATGGAGCTTGCTTTCGAAATGGTAGAGCGAGGATTCTCTTTCCAAAAAGTCGATTTATATAAATCAAGTGCTTCTGAATTCATTATTGAAGGAAATACTCTTATTCCGCCGTTTAACAGTATTCCAGGCCTTGGAACAAATGCGGCATTGAATATTGTGCGTTCAAGACAAGACGGCGAGTTTCTGTCTAAAGAAGATTTGCAACAGCGCGGAAAAGTGTCTAAAACTATCATGGAGTACTTGGATAACCATGGCTGCTTAGCTGACATGCCGGACCAAAACCAGCTGTCACTATTCTAAGACAGTTTGTTAATTTAGGGAAAAGGCAGGCGGAGCCTTGCTGTATCAGAGTTCTATTTGCATAAATAGTGCGGTTATGGTATAGTTTAGTTGGAAATACTAAAGATAACTTTCGCGAATGGAGAGTGGGGCAACCCACTCTTTCCTATTGTACGCACCTTTTTACGGGTGGTATTTTCTATTTGGAAAGCGAAAAATTATTAAACAGGTTAGACAAGAAAAGCATGCTTGAACAGTCTGCATTCTTGCCTCAATAATTGTTCCTTGCTTAAGGAGGGAAAAAGTTTGAGCAAAGTAACAGGGATAGTCGAAGAAATGGTTAACCCAATATTAGAAGATCTTAACTTAGAACTAGTTGACATTGAGTATGTAAAAGAAGGTCCTAACTACTTTTTGCGCGTCTTCATTGATAAGGACAATGGTGTAGATATTGATGAGTGTGCTGCGGTCAGCGAAAAGCTAAGCGAAAAACTGGATGAACTGGATCCGATTCCAGAAAACTATTTCCTAGAGGTTTCTTCTCCTGGTGCCGAAAGACCTTTGAAGAAGGATAAGGATTTCCAAAAGGCAATTGGGAAAAATGTACATATTAAAACATATGAACCGATTGACAACGAAAAAACCTTTGAAGGAATCCTTACAGGTTTTGATGGCAATGTTGTCACAGTAGAAGTGAAAATCAAAACTAGAAAAAAAACCATTGAAATTCCTTATGAGAAAGTTGCTAAAGCTAGGCTTGCAGTGAGCTTCTCGTAAGAAATACGAAGTGCTTTGGCAAAATTTTATAGCAAAGCACTTTTGCACTTATTTTATTTTTGCGTCAAGCCCTTAAACCTTCGACACTTAATAGTCAGGCCCGACTTTTAGTACTGACTCGTAAGTTGTTTTGGTTTGGTCAAAGGGCTTCCGCTCTATATTTTCCGTTGAGGTTAAAGGGGGATACACTCTCATGAGCAGTGAATTAGTAGATGCTCTTGTATTGCTTGAGAAAGAAAAAGGAATTTCGCGTGATGTAATTATTGAGGCTATTGAAGCCGCACTTATTTCTGCATACCGCCGAAACTTCAATCAAGCACAAAATGTTCGCATAGATTTAAATTTAGGTTCAGGTACAATGCGTGTATTTGCACGTAAAGAAGTGGTGGATGAAGTTTTTGATCCGCGTTTGGAAATTTCATTGGAGGATGCTCAAAAGGTAAATCCAAACTATGAAGTGGAAGATGTCGTGGAACTGGAAGTGACTCCAAAGGACTTCGGCCGAATTGCTGCGCAAACAGCTAAACAAGTTGTTACACAGCGTGTTCGTGAAGCGGAAAGAGGAATCATCTATTCGGAATTCATCGACCGTGAAGAAGATATTATGACAGGTATTGTTCAGCGCCAAGACAGCAAGTTCATTTACGTGAGCTTAGGAAAAATCGAAGCGATTCTACCTGCAAATGAGCAGATGCCAAATGAATTTTACAAGCCTCATGACCGTATTAAAGTATTTTTGACGAAAGTTGAAAAAACAACAAAAGGTCCACAAATTTATGTGTCTAGAACACATCCTGGCTTGCTAAAAAGATTGTTTGAAATGGAAGTTCCAGAAATCTATGACGGCACTGTAGAAATTAAGTCTGTTGCTCGTGAAGCTGGTGACAGATCTAAAATCTCTGTACACTCTGAAAACGAAGAAGTAGATCCAGTAGGTTCATGTGTTGGCCCTAAGGGAACTCGTGTACAGACAATTGTTAATGAACTTAAAGGGGAAAAAATCGATATCGTCCAATGGTCGCAAGATCCAAAGGTGTTTGTTGCTAATGCTCTAAGCCCATCTAAAGTGTTGGAAGTAATTGTAGATGAGGAAGAAAAGGCAACAACTGTTATCGTTCCTGATTATCAGCTTTCATTAGCAATCGGAAAAAGAGGTCAAAACGCTCGCCTTGCTGCTAAGCTGACTGGCTGGAAGATTGACATCAAATCTGAAACAGATGCAAGAGAAGCTGGGATTTATCCAACTGAAGCTTCGCTGTTAACGTTTGATGACAATGATGAGGAAGAAGAGGATTTTCGCTTAAACAGTGAAGATTTAGATTGATTGGGGTGAATGAGTGTGAACAGCAGAAAAAAAGTACCAATGCGCAAATGTGTTGCTACAGGTGAAATGAGACCAAAAAAAGAACTAGTTCGCATCGTTCGCTCGAAGGAAGGTCTAGTATCTGTTGATTTAACTGGAAAGAAATCAGGACGCGGAGCATATCTTTCTAAGGATAAAGAAGCAGTGCTTTTAGCCAAGAAAAAGAATATTCTAGGAAATCAGCTTGACGTTGCAATTGAAGATTCTGTATACGACGAGCTGCTTGATTTAATAGAGAAGGAGCAAGGACAATCCAAATGAACAATAATCAATGGATGTCATTACTTGGCTTAGCATATCGAGCGCGGAAAATTACCTCTGGTGAGGAACTTACCGTAAAAGAAATTAGAAGCGGAAATGCAAAACTAATATTATTGTCGGAAGATGCTTCACAAAACACGGCCAAAAAAATAATGGACAAGTGCCATTCCTATAAAGTGCCGTTTAAAATGGTACCTAACCGGGAAGTGCTTGGACAGTCAATAGGCAAAGAAGCAAGAGTGGTTGTCGCTGTTTTGGATAATGGATTTGCAAAAAAACTTTTAACGCTGCTCGATTAATTCTTGCGGGGGTGAAATGATGAGTAAAATGCGAGTTTACGAATACGCAAAAAAATTCAACATATCAAGTAAAGATGTTATTACAAAGCTGAAAGACATGAATGTAGAAGTCTCGAATCATATGACAACACTAGAAGAGGAAGCAGTAAAAAAATTGGATAGTATTTATAATAAAAGTACAGAAGCGATACAAAATAACAATAAGAATGCTGTATCAAAAAATATAGCAGAAACTTATGAAGAAGAAAGTGATGCAATGGCTGAAAAAGGAAAAACAACTCAAACTAAAACTAATAATACAAAACCAGGTTTCAACAAACCAAAAGGCAACAACAACAACAATAATAACAACAAAAACAGAAATAACAACAACAATCGCAAGGGGAAACAAGGTCAAGCTCCAGCAGCTCCTCCAGCTCCTAAAAAAGAAAAAGAACTGCCAACAAAAATTACGTTCAGTGATTCATTAACAGTTGCAGAACTTGCAAAAAAACTGCATCGTGAACCTTCTGAAATCATCAAAAAATTATTCATGCTTGGTGTAATGGCTACGATCAACCAAGATCTTGACAAAGATTCCATTGAACTAATTGCTGGAGATTATGGTGTAGAAGTAGAAGAAGAAATTAAAATTGATACAACTGATCTTGAAGTGTATTTCGGTGATGACGAAGAAGCTGCTTTAATCGAACGTCCATCTGTTGTTACAATCATGGGTCACGTTGACCATGGTAAAACAACATTGCTTGACAGCATCCGTAACACGAAAGTGACTGCAGGTGAAGCAGGCGGTATTACACAGCATATCGGTGCATACCAAATTGAAGAGAACGGTAAAAAAATTACCTTCCTTGATACACCAGGACATGCTGCGTTTACAACAATGCGTGCACGCGGTGCTAAAATTACGGATATCACAATCCTTGTTGTTGCAGCTGACGACGGAGTAATGCCTCAAACAGTTGAAGCAATTAACCATGCGAAAGCGGCTGAAGTGCCAATTATCGTAGCTGTAAACAAAATGGATAAACCGACTGCAAACCCAGACAGAGTTATGCAGGAACTGACAGAACATGGATTAGTACCAGAAGCTTGGGGTGGAGATACTATTTTTGTACCGCTATCTGCATTAACTGGTGAAGGTATTGATACACTTCTTGAAATGATTCTTCTTGTAGGGGAAGTAGAAGAGTACAAGGCTAATCCAGATCGCAATGCTGTTGGTACAGTTATTGAGGCAGAGTTGGATAAAGGTAAAGGTTCTGTTGCGACATTATTAGTCCAGAACGGAACATTAAACATTGGTGATCCAATCGTTGTCGGAAACACATTTGGCCGTGTCCGTGCAATGGTAAATGATCTTGGCCGTCGTGTTAAAACTGCAGGTCCATCTACTCCTGTTGAAATCACGGGATTAAATGAAGTACCGCAAGCTGGTGACCGCTTCGTTGTATTTAAAGACGAAAAAACGGCACGCCAAATTGGTGAAGCACGTTCTTCTATAGCAATTCAGGCACAGAGATCTGAAAAGGCAAGAATCAGCCTTGATAACTTATTCGAACATATGAAACAAGGCGAAATGAAAGACTTGAACATCGTACTGAAAGCAGACGTTCAAGGTTCAGCTGAGGCGCTAGCAGCAGCACTTTACAAAATCGAAGTTGAAGGTGTAAATGTTAAAATCATCCATACTGGTGTCGGTGCTATTAACGAATCTGACATTACGCTAGCAGCTGCTTCTAATGCGATTGTTATCGGCTTTAACGTAAGACCAGATGTCAACGCGAAAAGAGCTGCAGATGCCGAAGCAGTAGATGTGCGCTTACACCGCATTATCTATAAAGTAATTGAAGAGATTGAAGCGGCGATGAAAGGTATGCTTGATCCTGAGTTCGAAGAGAAAGTTATCGGTCAGGCTGAAGTTCGCCAAACATTCAAAGTTTCAAAAATCGGTACGATTGCTGGTTCTTATATAACTGATGGAAAAATTACAAGAGACAGCGGTATCCGCATCATCAGAGATGGCATTGTTATCTTTGAAGGAGAAGTTGATGCGCTGAAACGTTTCAAAGATGATGCAAAAGAGGTTTCTCAAGGGTATGAATGTGGTATCACTATTAAGAACTTCAATGATATGAAAGAAGGAGACATCATTGAAGCTTATGTAATGCAAGAAATTGAGCGCAAATGATTGTAGGTCTTCTGACAGTTGAGTGCATCATTTATGATGCTCATTCGCTCAAGGAGAAGCGCGCTGTACTCCAGCGAATTATGGATCGCTTGAAACAAAAATTTAATATAGCTGTTTCGGAGGTTGACTTCCAGGATATGTGGCAGCGGACAGAGCTCGCCGTTGTAACGGTAGCATCTGTCAAGGTTGCAGCAGAAAGAGAGCTTCAGAATGCTTTGAAGCTGATCGATTCATTTCCGGAAATTGAAGCTTCGACGACAGCTATAGAATGGCTTTAATAGAACGAGGTGAGAATGTTATGAGCCTTAGACCCAACCGTGTTGGCGAACAAATGAAAAAAGAGCTTGGCGAGATCATTACGAGAAAGATTAAAGATCCTCGTATTGGCTTCGTTACAGTTACAGATGTTCAAGTAACAGGTGACCTGCAGCAGGCAACTGTATACATTTCCGTATTGGGAGATCAAGAACAACGCGAAAATACCCTAAAAGGGCTGGCAAAAGCAAAAGGATTTATACGTTCTGAAATTGGACAAAGAATTCGCTTGCGCAAAACGCCAGAGATTACTTTTGAATTTGATGAGTCTATTGATTACGGAAACAGAATCGATACATTGCTTCATCAAATAGCAAGAGAATCGGAATCAGAATCAGATAAATAAGAAAGCTGTTAAATAATTTTAGCAGCAAGTATGACTCCTATTTTCATCTGTCTTAAAAGCAAAGAGGGTATTCCTCTTTGTTTTTGAAACAATAGACAATAGGAGTCATTTTGTTTAATTAGAAAGGGTTGGAAAATATGGAGGGCATTTTGCCATTATGGAAGCCGAAGGGCATGACATCACACGACTGTGTGTTTAAGCTTCGCAAAATATTGCGCATGAAAAAAATCGGTCATACAGGGACATTGGATCCTGATGTTACAGGTGTTCTACCGATTTGCTTAGGAAGGGCGACTAAGGTTGCTGAATACATAACAGATGCAGGTAAATCGTATGAAGGGGAAGTAACCATCGGATACTCCACAACAACAGAAGACAGCTCAGGCGACAAGGTCGAGGAAAAAGTCGTAACAGGTTCCATTACAAGGGAACAAGTGGAGGAAGTACTCCGTTCATTGACAGGTGTAATTAAACAAACTCCACCGATGTTTTCAGCTGTGAAAGTCAATGGGAAAAGGCTCTACGAGTATGCAAGGCAGGGAATAGAAGTAGAGCGGCCAACACGGGAAGTGACAATCTACAAGATAGAACTGCTTGATGAGTGGGAGTCACTGTCCGGTGAGCAAGTTTCCTTCCGCTTTAAAGTGGATTGCAGCAAAGGGACATATATTCGAACATTAGCAGTTATGATTGGAGAGAAGCTCGGTTACCCTGCTCATATGTCGGATCTATCAAGAACCCGTTCGGCCACAATGACTTTGTCCGATTGTCTTACCTTTGAGCAGATTGAAGAAGCGCAAAGTAAAGGGCTTTTAGAGCAAAGCTTGAGACCGATTGAGGATGCGCTCAGTTATTTGCCGAAATATGAAATAAATGATACATTAGCTATGAGAGTCCGCAACGGTGCAGTGCTTGAAGCGCCGCCCGAGCTCCTCCTAACGGAAGGGCCAATTGCTGTGTTTACGGAAAGTGGTGAAGCTATAGCGATTTATGTGCATCATCCTTCCAAACAAGGAATGATAAAGCCTTCAAAAATTTTAAAGGTTTTGTAAATAGACTGTAGCGTTGTCGGTATAAGGACAGGCATAAGAAAAATAAATTTCAGGTGCTAGAAAAAGGTGAGTCAAGTTTGAGAGTAGTGAGAATAGATAATATAGAAAATATGCAATCTATGGAAATTCCTTCACTGGTTATGGCTTTGGGCTACTTTGACGGAGTCCATCTTGGCCATCAGAAGGTCATCGGGGAAGCTAAAAAAATTGCCGGCGAATTGGGATTGAAGACTGGAGTTATGACCTTTGATCCCCATCCGTCTCTAGTGTTGTCAAAAGAAAAGAAACAAATCGGTCTGATTACGTCACTGGAAACGAAAATTGCTGAGATGGAGAAGCTTGGTGTTGATTACTTATTTATCGTCCATTTCACAAAAGAGTTTGCCGGATTGCATCCGCAAAGCTTTGTTGATCAATATTTGGTGGATCTTAATGTTAAGCATGTTGTTTGCGGGTTTGATTATACGTATGGAATGAAAGCAGCAGGCACTTCCGAAACATTGGCTCTTCATGGCCGTGAGCGGTTTGGGACAACAATAATCAGCAAGGAGACCTTTGAAGGGGAGAAGGTTAGCTCAACCTTAATCAGATCCTATATAAATGCTGGAGATATGGAAAAGGTTCCAAAGCTCCTTGGCCGTTTCTACACAAACCACGGTAAAGTCATTCACGGCGACAAGCGGGGCAGAACGATTGGTTTCCCAACAGCGAACGTCAAGACTGGGGACGAGGAAATCATTCCTCCACAAGGCGTATATGCTGTGAAAGTGAATGTTGGCGAGAAATGGTATAATGGCGTCTGTAATGTGGGAACGAAGCCGACATTCCATCCTGGCAAGACTGTTCAATCCGTTGAAGCGCATATTTTCGAGTTTAATCAAGATATTTATGATCAGATTATTACCATTGAATGGCATATGCGGATAAGAAGCGAGAAGAAATTTAACGGCATTCAAGAGCTTGTTGAGCAAATTGAAAGAGATAAGCAGACAGCAATTGCTTACTTTGCTAATCTATAATGTTTAAAAATAACTAGGATTGGCAATGATAGTGACAGGTATCCCAATCCTAAAAAATTAATAGATGATTTTCTTGCTTTTTTTATGAAAAAAGGTTATTCTTATAAACGTACTAAAAACAACCTTTGCTTGGCAAAATCGAATCACCAACGTTTTGCTCAGTAAATGGGGATTAGTGTAATAGGATATAGGAGGTGAAACAGGATGGCAATCACTCAAGAACGTAAAAACGAACTTATCAATGAGTACAAAACGCATGAGAACGATACTGGATCTCCAGAAGTTCAAATCGCTGTCCTTACTGAGTCTATTAACAACCTGAATGATCATTTACGTACACACAAAAAAGATCATCACTCACGTCGTGGTCTTTTGAAAATGGTAGGTAGACGTCGTAATCTACTAACTTACCTACGTAATAAAGACGTTCAACGTTACCGTGTTTTAATCAACAAACTTGGTCTACGTAGATAGTATTAAAAAGCGGGATACTTGTTCCCGCTTTTTTATTGTGCAAGAAGACAACTATAACTATTGACATATATACTTGATAACTAATGAATAGATTACATAATTGTTGGTGGACACTGACTTTTGACATAAACGAATTTAACTGAAATAATATGTAATAAGTATTTTGGTAATGATAAAAAATATCCATGTAGGTTTAGGTAGCACTAAAATAACCAAAACCTCTAACAAGTGAAATGAGTAGAGAGGGGTTTTTAGAATGGGACAAGATAAACATGTCTATTCAATGGACTGGGCAGGCAGGAAGCTCTCAGTCGAAATCGGCCAATTGGCAAAACAAGCAAACGGCGCAGCATTGGTGCGTTACGGGGATACAGCAGTTCTAAGTACAGCAACTGCATCAAAAGAACCAAAGAATTTAGACTTCTTTCCTTTAACAGTTAACTATGAAGAGCGTCTGTATGCTGTTGGTAAAATCCCAGGCGGTTTTATTAAAAGAGAAGGCAGACCAAGTGAAAGAGCAATCTTGGCGAGCCGTTTAATCGATAGACCAATCCGTCCGCTATTTGCTGATGGTTTCCGTAACGAAGTACAGGTTGTCAGCCTTGTAATGAGTGTAGATCAAGATTGCACGTCGGAGATGGCGGCAATGTTCGGATCTTCCTTGGCATTATCTGTATCTGATATACCGTTCGGAGGACCGATTGCAGGCGTATATGTCGGCAGAATTGACGGCGAATTCATCATCAATCCAACAGTGGAACAAGCAGAAAAAAGCGATATTACGCTTGCTGTTGCAGGAACTAAGGATGCCATTAACATGGTTGAAGCAGGCGCTTTAGAAGTACCTGAAGAAGTGATGCTTGAAGCAATCATGTTTGGACATAACGAAATTAAAAAGCTAATTGAATTCCAAGAAAAGATCGTATCTGAAATCGGTAAAGAAAAAGTAGATGTAGTTCTTTATGAGTTGGACAAGGATATTGAAGCAGAAGTTCGCGGACTATGCGAAAAAGAAATGCTTGATGCGATCAGAGTTCAAGAAAAGCATGCTCGTGAAGCAGCTATTAGAGAAGTGAAAAATTCTGTTGTTGCGAAATATGAAACAGAAGAAGCAGATGAAGACAAGCTGAAACAAGTAAAGCAAATTCTTGATAAACTTGTTAAAAATGAAGTTCGTCGTCTCATCACAGAAGATAAAGTAAGACCTGATGGACGTGGACTTGAAGAGATTCGCCCACTGTCATCAGAAGTTGACCTTCTTCCACGTACACATGGATCAGGCTTGTTTACTCGCGGACAAACTCAAGCGCTCAGCATTTGTACTTTAGGAGCATTAGGTGATGTGCAAATCTTGGACGGCCTTGGTGTCGAAGAAGAAAAACGCTTTATGCATCATTATAACTTCCCTAACTTCAGCGTTGGTGAAACAGGCCCAATGCGCGGACCTGGACGTCGTGAAATCGGACATGGAGCACTTGGTGAAAGAGCATTGGAACCAATTATTCCGTCTGAGAAGGATTTCCCTTATACAATCCGTCTAGTATCAGAAGTGTTGGAATCTAATGGTTCTACATCCCAAGCAAGTATCTGTGCAAGCACGCTTGCAATGATGGATGCTGGTGTTCCGATTAAAGCTCCGGTTGCAGGTATTGCAATGGGTCTTATTGCATCAGGCGAACATTACAGTATCTTAACAGATATTCAAGGCATGGAAGACCATCTTGGAGATATGGACTTTAAAGTAGCAGGTACAGCAAAAGGTGTTACAGCATTGCAGATGGATATCAAGATTGAAGGACTTTCAAGACAAATTCTTGAAGAGGCTTTGCAACAGGCAAAAATCGGCCGTATGCAAATCCTTGAATCAATGCTTGCAACAATCCAAACACCTAGAGAAGAACTGTCCACATATGCACCAAAAATCTTAATGATGACAATTAATCCAGATAAAATCCGTGATGTTATTGGGCCAAGCGGTAAACAAATCAATAAAATCATTGAAGAAACTGGCGTAAAAATTGACATTGAACAAGATGGAACAGTGTTTATCTCTTCAGTGGATGATGAAATGAACAAAAAGGCGAAAGCGATTATCGAAGATATTGTCCGTGAAGTTGTTGTCGGTCAAATGTATCTTGGTAAAGTAAAACGAATTGAAAAATTCGGAGCATTTGTAGAAATCTTCAACGGTAAAGACGGACTAGTTCATATTTCTGAACTTGCAGAAGAAAGAATCGGTAAGGTCGAAGATGTTGTTGCGATCGGTGACGAAATTCTTGTTAAAGTAACAGAAATTGATAAACAGGGCAGAGTAAATCTTTCCCGCAAAGCTGTACTGAAGGAACAAAAAGAACAAGCAGAAGATGCAACAAAATAATTTTTAAAAATGAGGTTTGACTCTAATGATTTCTGTATTTAACGCAGCTATTGCTGTTAGGCAGTGAATTTTTAAGGGTCTGCCTTTTTTTATATAGATGGTAAAAAGACTGCCAAGCTTTAGATATTTACGCTTTTCATTACGTTCTACCTTGTCCTCCTTCTACATAAAGATTTAGTAGGAGGGGATTTAGAATGAAAAGAATAATTCCGATGGCTGGTCTATTGTTAGCAGCATGGTTTGTTGCCAACAATCCATTGTCCAATACATATGTAGCAACTTTAGTTGATAACAGAGAGAGTGTGACTGTGTCCAAAAGCACTAGTACTAGTCCACTGTATGAAACAATTGAAAGTAATGCAGACAAGTACAGAGTCGAAGCAGTTGATGCGAAGATTGATCCTGTGTGGAAGGCGATTCCAGGTATTAATGGGTTAGAGGTCGACGTACAGGCATCCTACAAGAAAATGAAAAAAGCCGGCGTTTTTGATAAACAAAAACTCGTATATAAACAACTAAAGCCGAAGGTGCATCTCGAAGATCTTCCGGCAGCAGCCATTTATAAAGGCAATCCTGAGAAAAAAATGATCAGCTTTATCATTAATGTTGCTTGGGGCAATGAATATCTGCCTGATATTTTAGCAACTTTAAAAAAGCATCATGTTAAGGCAAGTTTTTTTCTTGAGGGCAGATGGGTTCAAAAAAATCCAGAATTGGCAAAAATGATCGCAGAGGCTGGCCACGAGGTAGGCAATCATTCTTACACACATCCTGATATGAGCAAAATTAGTGAAGCGAAAATCAGAGAAGAAATAACAAAAACAAATGATGTAATTGAAGCAACAACAGGAAAAACAGTAACATGGCTTGCGCCTCCGAGCGGTTATTATAATGAATCAGTTGTGAAAATTGCTAAAGAGCAAAACTTAGGCACCTTAATGTGGTCAGTTGACACAATTGATTGGCAAAAGCCGAGTCCGGAAGTGTTGCTGCAGCGTGTAATGGGTAAAGTCCATAATGGAGCAATGATTTTAATGCATCCAACCGAATCTACGGCAAACAGTTTAGATGAACTCATCAGCCAAATCCAAGCTAAAAATTTGGAAATTAATACTGTCACAGAAATGCTCAGCGAGGACCGTTCTATGCCTGATAAGTAATTGTTTGCAAGTTTTAGAACAATTATTTTCATAATGAAACAACTTTTTGGCAAAAATACGAAGAATAAGATATACTAGCAGTCGCGAGCAGTTACATTGGCAAACGAGAACAGGAGGAACTTACTTGATAAAAAGATACACTTGCCAAAACGGAGTTAGAATAGTGCTGGAAAATATCCCTACCGTGCGTTCTGTAGCTATCGGTGTTTGGATTGGCACTGGGTCTAGAAAAGAAGACGAAAAAAATAATGGCGTGTCTCATTTTTTAGAGCACATGTTTTTTAAAGGAACAAAAACAAGAAATGCTAGAGAGATAGCTGAGTCATTTGATAGCATCGGCGGTCAGGTTAATGCATTCACTTCAAAAGAGTACACTTGCTATTATGCAAAAGTACTGGATACACATGCAGATTTTGCACTTGAGGTGCTTGCTGATATGTTCTTCCATTCCACTTTTGAAGAGGGAGAGCTGAAGAAAGAGAAAAATGTCGTCTACGAAGAAATAAAAATGTACGAAGACACACCTGACGATATTGTTCATGACTTATTGAGCCAGGCAGTGTATGAGAAGCATCCGCTTGGTTATCCGATTTTAGGGACAGAGGAAACATTAAGCACTTTCAATGGCGATACATTGAGAGAGTATATGTTTGAACATTACACACCTGAAAATACGGTTATCTCCATTGCAGGAAATATCACAGATGACTTTATCGCTGAAGTGGAAAAATACTTTGGAGCGTTTGAAGCAGGTAAAAGTGAAAGAGAAATTAGTAAGCCATCGTTCCATACGAACAGAATTTCTCGTAAAAAGGAAACAGAGCAGGCACATCTTTGCCTAGGATATGAAGGATTGCAAGTTGGCCATGAGGATATGTACAGCTTGATTTCTTTAAATAATATTCTTGGCGGCAGCATGAGCAGCAGATTGTTCCAGGATGTAAGGGAGCAAAAAGGCTTAGCATATTCAGTCTTTTCTTATCATTCCTCCTTCCAAGACAGCGGAATTGTGACAATCTACGGCGGAACTGGTGCAAAACAGCTGGATGAGCTGTATGAAACGATTCAGACGACTCTTGCTAACCTAAAACGAGATGGCATTACTGAAAAAGAGCTTTCAAACAGCAAGGAGCAGTTAAAAGGCAGCTTGATGCTGAGCTTAGAAAGCACAAACAGCCGAATGAGCCGCAACGGTAAAAATGAATTATTGCTTGGAAAACACCATACTTTAGATGAGATTATTGCGAAAATAGACAAGGTATCCAATGCAGATGTGAACAAGATGGCACATCAGATTTTTACTGATTCCTTTTCTGTATCGCTTATCAGTCCTGACGGCAATATGCCGAAAAGCCTTCTATAATATAGAAGGGGTTACATAAAAAATACTTTTAGCTAGTCTAATTCTCTACCTCTGTTGATATGATAATAGAAAAGCATTAATCATTAGGAGGCGGAGAAATGAGACTAAGCGAATTAAGCGGAAAAGAGCTTGTAGATGTGAAAAATGCCGTCCGGCTTGGCATGCTCGGTCAAACAGATTTAGAAATAAATGAAAAGGACGGGCAAATCAAAACTTTGTTGATTCCCTCCCTTAAATGGTTTGGCTTCCGGAAGACAGGGGATGAACTGAGAGTGCCTTGGTCCCATATAAAAAAAATCGGCACTGATATGATTATTATCGATATTCCGAATAAGGATGACACGACTAATTTGTAAAAGTCCGGCCCATTATCCCAAGTTAACATAACAGGGATAAATGGCGCCGGGCTTTTTTTGTTTTTGGAAAATACTGCATGCGATGATTTTAGAGGAAAATCTATAAAGTAACTCACCTAAAACAAGATCGTGACATAAGATGTTGGAGTAGTAATTGATTAGTGTTAGGATCTTTAAAAAAGAAGGTGAAATATACATGCTGACAGGGATGAAAATCGCCATTATCGGCGGCGATGCAAGGCAGCTCGAAATTGTCCGCAAGCTGACAGAGCAGCATGCACAGCTTTCTTTAGTTGGCTTTGAACAGCTGGATCATGCTTTTGCTGGAGCCACAAAAGAAAAGATCGATAATGTGGATTTTTCAATGATTGATGCGATCATTCTGCCTGTTAAAGGAACCGATCTAAACGGACAGGTGGATACAATCTTTTCAAATGAAAAGGTTTTTTTAACAGAAGAATTGCTAGAGAAAACACCGTCCCATTGTACTATTTATTCGGGAATCACCAATGACTATTTAAATGGCATTATCTCAAGTACAAATCGTTCGCTCGTACAGCTGTTTAACAGAGATGATGTGGCAATACTGAACAGCATTCCAACGGTAGAAGGCACGATTATGATGGCTATTCAGCATACGGATACAACCATTCATGGTTCGAATATCCTAATACTTGGTTTAGGCCGTGTTGGAATGAGTGTAGCAAGGACGTTTCATGCATTAGGAGGCAAGGTGAAGGTTGCAGCAAGTGAGAGCGAGCACCTGGCCAGAATCTTAGAAATGGGCTTGACGCCCGTCCCGTTATCAGAATTAGAAAAAGCGGTTTGTGATATAGATATGTGCATTAACACCATTCCCCACCTTGTTGTTACATCCTCTGTCATTGAAAAAATGCCACTGCATACATTAATCATTGATCTTGCCTCAAAACCAGGTGGTACAGATTTCCAATATGCAGAAAAAAGAGGGGTTAAGGCGCTGCTTGCACCTAGCTTGCCTGGAATTGTTGCGCCTAAGACTGCTGGGAATATACTAGCAGAGGTTCTATCACAGCTGCTGCAAGAAGAATGGCAAAGTCGAAAGGAGCAATCATAAATGAGCTTACAAGGAAAAAGAATCGGATTTGGAATTTCTGCTTCCCACTGCACATATGCAGAAGTTATGCCGCAAGTAGAAAGGCTTGTAAGTCTTGGAGCTGATGTCGTTCCTGTTGTTACAGGCAATGTTCAGCATACAGACACAAGATTTGGCAAAGGATTGGAATGGATCGGTAAACTGGAGGAAGTAACAGGGAATGAAATTATTGACAGTATTGTCAAAGCGGAGCCTCTAGGACCTAAAATTCCCCTTGATTGCATGGTAATAGCTCCGCTTACTGGGAATAGCATGAGTAAATTCGCTAATGCTATGACAGACAATGCAGTACTTATGGCAGCAAAAGCTACGCTAAGAAACCAAAAGCCAGTCGTTTTAGGTATATCGACGAATGATGCTTTAGGCTTAAATGGAGTTAACCTAATGCGCTTGATGGCAACAAAACATATTTATTTCATTCCTTTCGGCCAGGACGATCCAGACAAAAAGCCAAATTCCATGGTTGCAAGAATGAGCATGCTGGCTGAGACAATTAACGCTGCAATAGAAGGAAAACAAATACAGCCTGTTATCGTCGAAAAATATTTAGATAAATGAAAATAATAGAATAATTTATACTGTTTTTTAACTTTTTGTCATATTTCAAGTAAAAAGGTTCTGTTCATATAGCACGAATATGTTAAAATAGAGAATATTCATTTGGCGGCGAGCTTGTCGCCGTCATTAATTGTATAATATACAGAGAAAACACCTGAAAGAAGGGGAGCCTTTATGGAGCAAAAAAAAGGATTTAATGTAGCAGTGGTTGGAGCAACTGGAGCAGTAGGACAACAAATGATTAAAACATTGGAAACAAGAGATTTTCCCATTTCAAAATTAACTCTTTTGTCTTCTAAGCGTTCTGCAGGGACAAAGGTTACTTATAAAGGCAAGGAAATCACAGTGGAGGAAGCGACACCTGAAAGCTTCCAAGGAATTGACATTGCCTTGTTCTCAGCAGGCGGAGGCGTATCAAAGGATCTTGCACCACATGCTGTAGAGCATGGTGCGATTGTAGTCGATAATACAAGTGCATTCCGCATGGATGAAAACGTACCGTTGGTCGTTCCAGAAGTGAATGAAGAAGATTTGCATAAGCATAACGGCATTATCGCAAATCCAAACTGTTCTACTATTCAAATGGTTGTAGCTCTTCAGCCGTTAAAAGAAAAATACGGTTTGAAGAAAGTGCTTGTCTCCACATACCAAGCTGTTTCAGGATCAGGTGCAGCAGCGGTGGATGAGCTTAACAGCCAGACGAAAGCAATCATCAATGAAGAGAGCTTTGAACCGAAAATTCTTCCAGTAAAAAGCGATAAGAAGCATTATCAAATAGCCTTCAACGCTATTCCGCAAATTGACGTATTTACGGACAACGGATTTACGTATGAAGAAATGAAAATGATCAACGAAACGAAAAAAATTATGCATGACGAGGATCTTAAAGTAGCGGCTACTTGTGTGAGAATCCCTGTTGCTACAGGCCATTCTGAATCCGTTTATTTTGAACTGGATGCAACAGACGTAACAGCATCCGATATCCAAAGCTTGCTGAAAGACGCTCCAGGTGTAATTTTGCAGGACGACATCCAAAATCAAGTATATCCAATGCCGGCTGATTGTGTCGGATCGAATGATGTATTTGTAGGTCGTATCCGCAAAGACCTTGATACAGAAAACGGGTTTCATATGTGGGTTGTTTCCGATAACCTGCTAAAAGGTGCTGCGTGGAATTCTGTTCAAATCGCTGAAAGTCTTGTAAAACTGGGACTAGTGAAATAAACAAGAATACACTTTTTAACACAGCACATCTCTTTATTATATTCTAAGCAGCGTTGCCCTTATCATAAATTTGCGGCAAACTGTTTCATATAATAGCAATAAGGGGACATGTTTGAGGAACTGCAGCTTTCTAGCAAATGAAGATGCGGATTCTTCATAGTGATCCCCTTTTTATTAAGAAACACTTTTTAAAAGTGTCCAGAGGTGTATAGCAATGACAAACATAGTAGTACAGAAATTCGGAGGAACATCTGTAAGAGATGAAAACAGCCGAAATCAAGCAAAAGAGCATATTCAAGACGCTTTAGCAAGCGGTAAAAAGGTAGTAGTTGTTGTATCTGCAATGGGAAGAAAAGGAGAGCCGTATGCAACAGATACTCTTCTGTCTCTAATTGGAGGTTCTGACAGTCATTTAAGCAAAAGAGAAAATGACTTGCTGCTATCATGTGGAGAAATCATTTCCAGCGTTGTGTTCACACAGCTTTTACTGGAAAATGACATAAAAGCAGCTGCACTTACAGGCGCACAAGCAGGCTTCATCACAAACGATGATTTTACGAACGCAAGAATATTGGAAATGGATTGCACTCGCGTATTAAAGGAGCTTGAAACACATGATGTCGTTGTAGTAGCCGGATTCCAAGGTGCTGCTACAAACGGAGATACGACTACTTTAGGCAGAGGAGGCAGTGATACTTCTGCAGCAGCATTAGGCGCAGCTTTAAACGCTGAAGTAATCGATATTTTCACAGATGTGGAAGGCATCATGACTGCAGATCCGCGCATTGCAGAAAATGCAAGACCTCTTTCTGTTGTCACATATACAGAGGTGTGCAATATGGCGTATCAAGGTGCTAAGGTAATTCACCCTAGAGCTGTGGAAATTGCAATGCAGGCGAAAGTTCCAATCCGCATTCGTTCCACACATTCAAAGGGAACTGGTACGCTTGTGACATCTAGCAGTGATGACAATAAAGGCAGTGATATCCAGGAAAGACCAGTAACGGGGATTGCTCATGTAGCAAACGTTACTCAAATTAAAGTTCTCGCCAAAAAAGACCAATATGATCTGCAATCACAAGTCTTTAAAGCGATGGCCAATGAAGAAATCAGTGTTGACTTTATTAATATTTCATTGAACAGTGTTGTTTACACTGTAACCGATGAAATGGCTAAAAAGGCGACAGCTGTTCTTCAGGAAATGGGCTATGACCCGATTGTAGAGAGTGAATGTGCAAAGGTATCTGTAGTTGGTGCCGGCATGGCAGGTGTACCTGGTGTCACTTCAAAAATAGTCACTGCACTTTCAGGTGAGGGAATTCGTATTTTGCAATCAGCGGATAGCCATACAACCATTTGGGTCCTCGTTAAACAGGAAGATTTAGTACGTGCTGTAAATGTATTGCATGATTCGTTTGATTTAGATAAGGAACAGCATTAATCACAACAAGATTGAAAATGAGAATAGGAGTGGAACGATGGGTTTATTTGGTAGAGTGTCAACGGCCATGATTACACCATTTGATGCAAAGGGACATATTGATTTTCCAAAAACAACACAGATTGTTAACCATTTGATAGCAAATGGAACAGATTCCTTAGTTGTTGCAGGAACGACAGGCGAATCTCCAACATTATCAAAACAGGAAAAGATAGCATTATTCAAACATGTGGTAAAGGTAGTGGAAAAGAGAGTTCCAATCATCGCAGGGACTGGTAGTAATAACACTTATGACTCCATCGAGATGACAAAAGAAGCAGAACGGGCTGGGGTGGATGCCGTAATGGTTGTAGGCCCATACTATAACAAGCCAAACCAAGAAGGCATGTATCAGCATGTGAAGGCAGTCGCAGATAGCACAACCCTTCCAGTCATGATTTATAATATTCCAGGTCGTTCTGCTGTAAATATCGAACCCGAAACAATTATTCGATTATCAGCTGTTGAAAATATTGTTGCAGTTAAGGAAGCAAGTGGAAACTTAAACAACATCACAAAAATTATCGCAGGCACCCCGGATGATTTTTATGTGTACAGCGGAGATGACAGCTTAACATTGCCATTGCTTTCCGTTGGCGGAACAGGAGTTATCTCTGTTGCCTCACATGTAATCGGTCCAGAAATGCAGGAAATGGTTGGTGCTTTCCTTGAAGGAAACTACAAAAAAGCAGCGCAAATGCATCAAAAATTGCTGCCTGTCATGACTGCACTATTTGCTGCACCGAACCCAGTGCCAGTTAAAACAGCCCTGCAATTAAAGGGAATTGATGTTGGATCTGTCAGATTGCCTCTAGTGCCGCTGACAGAAGAAGAGAGAACAAAACTAGCAAGCTTTTTCTAATGCAGTTATTAGTGGATAGATCAGTTAAGTAAACGAAGCAAAATAGGAATTACATAGCTAGTCTATCCATATAGACGTAAAACAATTTTAGTCAAGGCTTATAGACATGTGGAAAAAACAAATCCAGATTTCCCGTTAAGCCCTGCTGTGCTTGCAGTAGAACTTCGGGAGATTTGGATTTTTTGTTTCATTTTGTTATTATTGGTTATTCATTGTTTAGGAGGATTTGAAATTGGAGACAAAGAATACGCTGCAGAAAAAATTGCAGCCGAGACATATCAGCCTTATGGCGATGGGAGGGGCAATTGGGACAGGCATCTTTAAAGGAAGCGGAGAAACAGTAGGTGTCGCTGGTCCAGGAGTAGTTGTTACTTATATCTTTGCCGGTTTATTATTATTAGTCGTGATGGGAGCCATTGCTGAAATGGCGATTGCATACCCAAACACAAATATGAAGGGCTTCATTTTAAAGGCTTTTGGAAGCAGAATGTCTTTTATTGTTGGCTGGCTTTACTGTGTTCTGTGGCTTGCCGTTTGTATTATTGAAGTGGTTGTAGCAGGAAGCTTTTTGCAATATTGGTTTCCAAACATTCCATTATGGGTATTAAGCATTCTTTGTACCATATTTATTTTGAGCATCAATTTGATGAACGTAAAGCATTATGGAGAGTTTGAGTTTTGGTTTGCTGGCATTAAAATCGCAATGATTATCGTCTTTATTATATTAGGTGCCGGTATCTTATTTGGCATCATTCCTTCAGATGGAGCAGATTATTTCCGCAATTATACAGAGCATGGAGGCTTTTTCCCGAATGGGTGGTCATCCATTTTTGCAGCACTATTAGTAGTTATGTTTTCATATGGTGGCTCTGAGCTTATCGGTGTTACCGTAACAGAGGCGCAAGATGCAGAAAAGATTCTGCCGAAAGTTATTAAAAGTTTTATTTTCCGCATTGTGCTTTTCTATACATTGCCAATTCTTGTTATATGCGGATTGATTCCTTGGAATGAATTGACAGAATCTTCAAGCCCGTTTGTACAGGTGCTTTCCATGTCAGGTCTTCAAGGAGCTGCACATGTGATGAACTTTATTTTAATTATCGCGGTGTTATCCGCAGCAAACTCGGGCATTTACGGCTGTACTAGAATGCTTCACTCTCTTGCAGAGGAAGGAGAGGCGCCTAAGGCTTTCAGTAAATTATCAAAAAGCGGTGTGCCGACATACAGTTTAATACTGACAGGGATAGTATTGATTCTCGGATCAATGATTGCATTAGTCGCACAAGATGAAGTCTTTACGATTCTAATGGCATTCCCAGGCTTTGTCGTATCAATCGTTTGGGTAAGTATTTGCCTTGCTCAAATCAAACTGCGCAAAAGCTATCCGACAATGCCGAGTTTTCGTCTATGGGGATATCCATATATCACAGGACTTGCAGCTGCAGCACTAACATTAATCAGCATCAGCTTTGTATTAAATAAAGACAACCGAATAAGCATTATGGCATGTTTGCTTGTACTAGTTTACTTAATCATACATGCGGCATTTAAATTTAAGAAAACAAAATAAAAAACATGCTTTTGCATAAGGATTTTTCTTGCAAAAGCGTTTTTTACTCTAAGGTAACGCCGTATTTCTCCCTCCATCTTGCAGGCGTTTTCTTTGAAATTGGTTGTAAACATTTAAATAGATAAAGTATAATATTGTTAACTGATCAATGGTCGGCTAACTCAACATAGGAGGAAACAAAAATTGAAAACAAATGAAAAGATAAAGCTGGTCGCCCTCGGAGGAGTAGGGGAGAACGGAAAAAATATGTTGGCAGTCGAAGTCGATGAAGACATATTTGTAATTGACGCTGGCTTAATGTATCCACAAAACGAGATGCTTGGAATTGATATTGTTGTTCCAGATATCTCTTATTTAAAGCAGAACGAAGAAAAAGTAAAAGGTATCTTTTTGACGCACGGACATGAGGACCATATTGGGGGTCTATCCTTCTTTTTAAGAGAGCTGAACGTACCTGTTTATACGACAAGGCTTACTGCTGAACTGGCAAAAGAGAAAATGAAGGAACAGGACTTTAAAGGGCAAGTTCGTTTTGAAATTGTCACATCAAAAACTGTTCTGAAATTCCCTTCTGCGTCTGTATCCTTTTTTAAAGTGAACCACAGTATTCCTGACAGTATTGCTATTGTCATTCACACTTCTGAAGGTGCGATTGTACATACTGGCGACTTTAAATTTGACCAAACTGCAGGCGATCTTTATAAGCCGGAATTTGCAGAGATGGCGAAAATTGGGGAGAAAGGCGTTCTTTGCTTGCTTTCTGACAGTACGGATGCAGACAAGCCGGGCTACTCAACGTCAGATGCAGTCGTAACAGAGGAATTGACAGCTGCTTTTCTTCGTACAAAAGGCCGAATAATTGCAACTGTGTTCGCAACAGATTTGAACAGAATTCAACATATCTTTGATGCAGCTGCGAAGGCAAAGCGCAAGATTGCGATAATGGGGAAAAACCTTCAAGTTATCTTAAATATTGCGATGAAGCACGGTTATATCGATATTGCCGAAGATATTCTAGTATCATTCCAGGAAATCCAAGGATTTGAGAAAAATCAAACGATTATTTTAACAACAGGAAACAAAGGTGAACCTGTTGAAGCGCTGCAAAGAATGGCAAGGAAAAACCATAAGCAAGTAAATATTGGCGATGGAGATACAATTCTATTTGCAGCATCTTCACTCCTTGGCAGTGAAGTGTTTGTTGGAAAAACAATCGACATGCTTTACCGACTTGGTGCAAGTGTCCTTACAGGAAACAAAACATTCAATAGTTCGAATCATGGTAGCCAAGAAGAGCTTAAGCTTATGATCAATATTCTAAAGCCGAAATTCTTCCTGCCGATTCACGGGGAATACCGCGTGTTGAAAGCACATGCTCAGCTAGCGGAAAAAACCGGATTGCAACCGCAAAATATCCATATCCCTGAACTAGGTGAAATGATTGAAATTAAAGACGGCAAGCTTCGTTTAAGCGGCAAGGTTCAATCAGGCAATGTACTTATTGACGGAAGCGGTATTGGCGATGTCGGCAATATTGTTTTAAGAGACCGTAAACTTTTATCACAGGACGGAATTTTGACAGTTGTCGTAACATTGAATAAGCAAGAGCGAAAAATCTCTGCCGGACCTGAAATTATTACTAGAGGATTTGTCTACGTTAGAGAGTCCGAACAGCTGCTTGAAGAAGCTGCAAATCGGGTTAAAGACATTGTCGAAAAAAGCATTAGCAAAGACAGCTTTGATTGGACAGGCATTAAACAAGATATTAGAGATACATTAAATCAGTTCTTGTACGAAAAAACAAAGCGCAGACCGATGATTCTGCCGATTATTATGGAAGTTAAAACGCCAAGAAAGTAAGGATAAAAAAGTTTCCTTGTGCAATCAAGGAAACTTTTTTGCATGTACGCTTCCTTCAAAGGAAAGATTAGTGGGTAGATATGGCGTTTAACATTATGAGGTGACAAAATGAGCAAAGCAAAAGGCAAGAGTGGTATAGGCAGAGGGACCGGTAAAAAAGGCTGGAACCGCTGGCAGGCTAGTGCTAAAAAAGCCAAAAGTGCAAAACCCTATAAAAGCAAAGGGGTAAAACACAAACAAGATAGTGAAAACGAACAAGGATAAACGGGAGTAGGATCTTGCTATGAGCAAGGTCCTTTCTTTATGCTCCTATCCTTACAGTCTTAAACGGCACCTGGCTTGATTACGATGTCGAATAGAAAGATATTAAAAGGACAAGCACATTAATGTTCAGCCAAATGACGAGGCTTTGCGGAATTTTTATTTTGGTTCGCATGAAATTCTCCTTCTAGCTTCATAATAAAAACATCATGTGAAAGGAAGGGAGAAAATTATGGCTAACCGAAATGAAGCAAATAATACAGAAGAGACTCAGCCAAAAGAAGACAAACCAGCATCTTCTTTAATGGAAAAAATACAGCAGCTTGGTCAAACGAATGTACCGCAACTATCGCAGGATTCTAAAATACATTGTTTAACAATTGTTGGGCAGATTGAAGGACATCTTCAGCTTCCGCCACAAAATAAAACAACTAAATATGAGCATCTTATTCCGCAAATTGTCGCCATTGAGCAAAACCCAAAGATTGAAGGAGTACTTGTCATTTTGAATACAGTCGGCGGTGATGTAGAGGCAGGTTTGGCAATTTCTGAAATGCTTGCTAGCCTTTCTAAGCCAACTGTTTCCCTTGTGCTAGGGGGAGGACATTCAATTGGTGTGCCGATTGCTGTATCTTGTGATTATTCATTCATAGCAGAAACAGCAACAATGACGATACATCCAATTCGTTTGACAGGTCTTGTTATTGGAGTTCCGCAAACCTTTGAGTATTTGGATAAGATGCAGGAGCGAGTAGTGAAATTCGTGACAAAGCACAGCAAAATTGAAGAAGATGGCTTTAAAGACTTAATGTTTGCAAAAGGTAACCTGACAAGGGATATTGGAACAAATGTAATTGGCAGTGATGCAGTGACGTCTGGACTGATTGACAGTGTCGGCGGAGTGGGCGAAGCGATGACAAAGCTAAATGAGCTCATTGAACTGAATAAAGATAAGAACGAAGGTATCGTACAATGATTATGTATACGATGATGCCGGAGGAGTTAATGTTTCCTATCGGTCAAGAAACGTATGAAAAACAGCAAGTAATTGATTTTAACGGTATTCCGCTCCTCGTTGCCAAAAATGAGATGCATGAATATGAGGTAGTGCGTGTGCTTTCGACAGATCCAAGCCATTATTTGCATGCTCCTGTTCAGCCAGGGGCAAAGATTCCATTATTATGACTGTATTTTTCCATCTTATGATATAATAGAATTGAATAACCAAACATTAAGCAGCCGAACTAAGGCTGCTTATTTCATACATAAAGATACTTAAGAAAACATAGAAACATTAGGTGATAAACATGGCAAAAAGAAAAACAAGAAAAACGAAAAAGAAACAGCATCTGAAAAAAACAATTCAGTATGAACTTGCTGCTCTTCTTTTAATTACGTTAAGCTTTATCTCTATCTTGCAGCTAGGAGTTGTAGGAAAGACGATTGTGCTGTTCTTTCGTTTCTTTACGGGTGAATGGTATATTTTAAGCCTCCTTGGGCTGATTGTATATGGCGGCTATTTGATGTGGAAAAGAGAGAAGCCATATTTATTTCATACTAAACTGAATGGCCTCTATTTAATTGTTGGAGCAATCCTGCTTTTAACCCATGTATCCTTGTTTAATATGCTGTCAGGAGAAGGTAGATTTACCAATCCAAGCGTCATTTTTAATACTTGGGAGCTGTTTTGGTATGAAGCGGACGGCAATGCCTCAAAGATTGGCTTGGGAGGCGGTATGATTGGGGCAGTCCTGTTTGCGATGTTTCATTATTTATTTGATACGGCAGGCACGCAAATTGTCAGCTTCTTAGCCATTATTACAGGTATAATTCTGTTGACAGGCAAGACGCTCAGCGGTGCTTTCCGCAAGATGATGCTGTCTATTTGGAGCTTTATAAAGCGGCAATGGCTGGAGTTTCTAGATGATATTCGTGAGTGGAAAGAAGCGCGCATTGCAAAAAGGGAAGCGAAAAAAGCGGACAGGCAGTCAGACCGGACAGCAAGGAGACAAAGAGTGGAGCGTAGACAAGAAGCTGAGGAGGAAGTTCAGCCTTTAATTGTTAATCCACCTATCCAGCAGTCTGAAGAGCCTGCATATGCTGAACCTATCATTTCTTCTTTTACAGAGAATGCTTATGATGACAGACAAGTCCAGGAAGAAGCTGGCAACGCTAGTGAACCAATTGAAACAGAGGAGATTATTGCTCCGATTACCTTCACAGAGGTGGAGAATAAAGATTATGAGCTTCCGCCTATCAAACTATTAATGGCCCCGAAAAAGGCAGACCAAAGCGGAGAATATGAACAAATTCATGCAAATGCAGCAAAGCTGGAGAGAACATTCCATAGTTTTGGTGTTAAGGCAAAGGTAACTGAGGTCCATCTCGGCCCTGCTGTCACAAAGTATGAAGTGCATCCGAGCGAGGGAGTTAAGGTAAGCAAGATTGTCAATTTAAGTGATGACTTGGCATTGGCTCTTGCGGCAAAGGACATCCGCATTGAAGCGCCAATCCCAGGCAAATCGGCAATTGGGATTGAAGTGCCTAATTCGGAAGTAGCGATGGTGTCATTACGGGAAGTGCTCGAAACGAATAAAAATGATAAGCCGGAAAGTAAGTTAATGATCGCATTCGGGCGAGATATTACAGGGAATGCTGTTTGTGCTGAACTGAATAAGATGCCCCATCTGCTTGTTGCCGGAGCAACCGGGAGCGGTAAGAGTGTCTGCATCAATGGGATTATCACAAGCATTCTCATGCGGGCAAAACCGCATGAGGTTAAGATGATGATGATTGACCCGAAGATGGTCGAGTTGAATGTGTATAATGGTATTCCCCATCTCCTTGCACCTGTTGTTACGAATGCGAAAAAAGCATCTCAGGCTCTTCAGAAGGTCGTAAGCGAAATGGAAAGAAGATATGATTTGTTTTCCCATACAGGAACTCGTAATATTGAAGGCTATAATGACTATGTCAAAAGGTATAATGCAGAGGAGCAGGAAAAGCAGCCTCTTTTGCCGTATATTGTCGTGATCGTAGATGAGCTTGCAGACTTAATGATGGTCGCGTCTAATGATGTGGAAGATTCGATAACAAGACTGGCGCAGATGGCGCGTGCAGCTGGAATTCATTTAATCATCGCAACACAGCGCCCTTCTGTTGATGTAATCACAGGTGTCATCAAGGCGAATATCCCTTCACGGATTGCCTTTGCTGTATCTTCTCAAACAGATTCTCGGACAATCCTTGACATGGGCGGAGCGGAGAAGCTTCTTGGCCGCGGTGATATGCTGTTTTTCCCATATGGAGCGAGCAAACCAGTTCGTGTTCAAGGTGCTTTCTTGTCGGATGAGGAAGTGGAAGAAGTAGTGGACTTTGTTATCGGCCAGCAAAAGGCCCAGTATCAGGAGGAGATGATTCCTGATGAGATTGCTGAAACAAATCAAGGAGCTGTAGAGGACGATTTGTATGGAGAAGCTGTCGACTTGATTATTGAAATGCAGACTGCGTCCGTAAGTATGCTGCAAAGACGGTTTAGAATCGGATATACAAGAGCTGCCCGCCTCATTGACGAAATGGAGGCAAGGGGCATCGTCGGTCCGTATGAGGGCAGCAAACCGCGGACAGTTCTTGTGCCAAAAGCATCAGAAGAGATCAATTTATAAAACGGATTATCTTTCGTACGCCGAAATAGGTTATACTATTAAAGTTCGGTTTTAAGCTTTATAATACAAATGTTTTACTAGACTAAAGGAAAAAATATCTTGTAAAGACGAATATTAAGAGAAAGAAGCAATAGAATTGGAAGTCATTTCCGGACAATTGTTTCTTTTCTCTTTTTTTTTCGACTTATTTCACAATTCACTATTTATTTATTAGTCAAAAAGTGTTATAGTATTTTCGATTAGTAGGAATGATTGAACATCAGATGTCTGATGTCTTAGAAAGTTTTTGGAGGAAGGTCGCATGCTAATTAAGTCAGATACAAGGCATTTATATTTGCAGGTTGTGGACAGACTGAAACGTGATATTGAGAATGGGATTTACAAAGAAAAAGAAAAATTCCCTTCTGAATTTGAGCTTGCAAAAACTTTGGGCGTAAGCAGAGCTACACTAAGAGAGGCGCTGCGCACACTGGAAGAGGAAAATGTCATCATAAGGCGTCATGGCGTTGGGACATTTGTCAACAGCAAGCCGCTTTTCAATTCAGGCATTGAACAGCTCCACAGTGTGACCCACATGATTCGGCAAGCTGGAATGAATCCAGGAACAATTTTTCTAAGTTCAACAACTCAATGTTCAACTGAAGAGGATGCAAGGCGTTTTTCCTGCACGCAAGACGAAGAGATAGTAGTGATCGAACGTGTTCGAACTGCTAACGGAGAGCCTGTTGTTTATTGTTTAGACAAGCTTCTGCAAAATATTCTGCCTGAAAGATTTTCGTATGAAAACGATTCAATTTTTCAGTTTTTGGAAGCGGATGCCCAAAAGAAAATTACATATGCTGTCGCGCAAATCGAGCCGATCGGCTATCATGAAAAAATCTCTCCGATCTTACAATGCGAGCCTGAAACTGCACTGCTAGTCTTAAAGCAGATGCATTATGATGAAAAGGATGAGCCGGTGCTTTATTCAGTCAATTACTTTAGAGCCGATAAGTTTAGCTTTCAAGTGCTAAGAAAACGAATTTATTCGTGACAATCGGAGAAACTATTGTTAAAGCATTTCTCACTATGAAAACAAAAAACAAAAAAAATTAGGGGGTACAAACCTTGAAAAAGCGTAAATTTGGTTTAGCGCTGTCCTTAGTACTTGCTGCTGGGACTGTTTTAGGGGCTTGTGGTAAAAACGATGATAACGAAGGATCTTCTGGAGAAGAAAAGAGTGATTCTTTCAGCGTTGCAATGGTAACAGATGTCGGCGGTGTTGATGATAAATCATTCAACCAGTCAGCATGGGAAGGCCTGCAAGCTTTCGGTAAAGCAAATGGACTTGACAAAGGAAATGGTATCGACTATTTACAATCTCAATCAGACTCTGATTATTCAACAAACTTGAACAGCTTAGTACGCCAAAAATATGACTTAGTGTATGGTATTGGTTTCATGATGGAAGGGGCAATTGATGAAATTGCTAAACAGCAAACAGATGCTCATTTTGCAATTGTTGATGCTGTAGTTGACGAACCAAACGTAGCAAGCATTACATTTAAGGAACAAGAAGCAGGCTTCCTTGCTGGAGTAGCTGCTGGTAAAGCAACAAAAACAAATAAAATCGGATTCATCGGCGGAGTAGAAAGTGAAGTTATCACTCGCTTTGAAGCTGGCTTTGAAGCTGGTGTAAAAGAAGCTAACCCTGACGCTACAATTGATTCCCAATATGCTGGTGCATTTGACAAGCCGGAAGTTGGAAAAACAATTGCAAGCAAAATGTACTCTTCTGATGTTGACGTAATTTTCCACGCTTCAGGCGGAACTGGTGCTGGTCTTTTCACAGAAGCTCGTGAGCTAAAGGAAAAAGATCCATCAAGAGCAATCTGGGCAATCGGTGTTGACTCTGACCAAGCATCTGAAGGTGTTGTCGGCGACCACAATATCGTATTGACTTCTGCACTTAAAGGTGTGTCTGCTGCAGTTCAAGATATCTCAACTAAAGCTCAAGAAGGAAACTTCCCAGGCGGAGAAACTTCTGTATACGGACTTGCTGAAGACGGTGTTGGTCTAGCTGAAATCAACGAAGAAGCAGAAAACAAAGCAGACATCGAAGCTGCTGTTAAAGAATGGACAGACAAAATTAAAAACGGTGAGTACACTGTTCCTGATACTGTACAATAATTAGATTTAAGAAGTTTTTACAGGAATAAGTGGTTTGCATGGCAAAACACTTATTCCTTTTTTACGACCATAACTAGAATTTTAACTAAAAGGCAGAAGCCTTCTGCTTTTTATTAAAAATTTTACGATGGTGAAATTATAGCGAAATAGTTAAATATCATAGGTTGCAGAAATTCCTCTTACTGCTGACACTTAAATATTTTTTTGCCAGCTGTATTTTTAATTATTTGACATTCGTTTGTGGAGAAGAAGGAGTGAATGAGATGGAATATGTTATTGAGATGCTGAATATCCGAAAAGAATTTCCTGGAATTGTTGCCAATAACAATATAACCCTTCAGTTAAAAAAAGGGGAAATTCATGCATTGTTAGGGGAAAACGGTGCAGGAAAGTCAACATTGATGAACGTATTGTTCGGACTTTATCAGCCGGAAAGAGGAGAAATCAGAGCAAGAGGGAAAGTGGTCAACATCTCCAACCCTAATGTAGCGAATGATTTGGGCATCGGGATGGTCCATCAGCATTTCATGCTGATCGATACCTTTACTGTTACAGAAAACATTATTTTAGGAAAAGAAACAGTAAGTAAAGGAAAAATAGACTTAAAAAAGGCAGAAAATGAAGTAAGAGAAATCAGTGAGCGTTACGGGCTTGCAGTAGACCCACGGGCGAAAATTTCTGATATTTCTGTAGGTATGCAGCAAAGGGTGGAAATCTTAAAGACTTTATACCGCGGAGCGGAAATCCTTATCTTTGATGAGCCTACTGCTGTGCTGACACCTCAGGAAATTACAGAACTCATTGGCATCTTTAAAACATTGATTAAGGAAGGAAAATCCATCATCTTAATCACTCATAAGCTGAAGGAAATCATGGAAGTTTGTGATCGTGTAACCGTTATCCGCAAAGGGGAAGGAATCGGTACATACGATGTAAGCGGAACAAATCCAACAGAGCTTGCAAACTTGATGGTCGGCCGTGAAGTTACATTCAAAACCGACAAAAAAGCACCGCAGCCTAAAGAGACAGTTTTGGAAATTTCTGATTTGACTGTTAAAGATTCTAGGGGAGTACCTGTTGTAAATTCGCTTAACTTGAATGTCCGTGCCGGCGAAGTAGTCGGAATTGCCGGTGTAGATGGTAACGGGCAGTCAGAGCTGATTGAAGCGATAACAGGGCTGCTAAAAAAAGATAACGGAAGCATTAAGCTGAACGGCAAAGAGCTCAGCGTCCTGACACCTAGAAAAATCACAGAAAGCGGTCTCGGCCATATCCCGCAAGACCGTCATAAACACGGCTTAGTTCTTGATTTCCCAATTGGTCAAAACATGGTGCTGCAAACGTATTACAAACAGCCATTTTCTAAGGCTGGCTTCTTGAACAAACGGGAAATTGATTTAAAAGCGAAAACGCTGATTGAAGAGTTCGATGTAAGAACACCTGGCGCACATACTCCAGCGAGAGCTTTATCAGGCGGTAATCAGCAGAAGGCAATCATCGGAAGAGAAGTGGACAGAAACCCAGATCTTTTGATTGCGGCACAGCCGACACGCGGACTTGATGTTGGAGCGATTGAATTTATCCATAAACGTCTGATAGAACAAAGAGATAAAGGAAAAGCGGTGTTGCTTGTTTCCTTCGAACTAGAGGAAATCTTAAATGTTAGCGACCGGATTGCTGTTATCTTTGAAGGGAATATTATTGCGGAGGTAGACCCGAAGAATACAACAGAACAAGAGCTAGGATTATTAATGGCAGGATCGAAAGATAAAAAAGTGGGTGTGGAGAAGAATGTCTAATACAATAAGAAAAATAAGTATACCTGTTATATCTGTATTGCTGGGCATTATAGTTGGAACAATCATCATGCTCGTTACCGGCTATGATCCTGCTGCAGCATATACTGCACTGTGGAACGGCGCATTCGGCGAAGTCTACTTTGTCGGTGAAGTAGTGCGCCAGATTACTCCGTTAATCCTTGCAGGACTTGCAGTGGCATTTGCCTTCCGTACAGGCTTGTTTAATATCGGAGTAGAGGGTCAATTAATCGTCGGCTGGCTTGCAGCAGTGTGGGTCGGAGTCGCTTTTGATTTGCCGAAAATCATTCATTTGCCGTTGGCAGTGCTTGCAGGAGCAGCTGCAGGTGCATTATGGGCATTTGTGCCAGGATTTTTAAAAGCACGCTTCCGAGTGCATGAAGTAATCGTCAGCATTATGATGAACTATATCGCATTGCATGTATCAAACTATTTAATTCGTAATGTATTAACAGATAAGGCAGACCGTACGGAAAATATTCCGGCATCTGCGTCTCTTCGCTCAGATTTCTTGAGCAGCATGACAGATTATTCCCGTTTACACTGGGGAATTTTAATAGCTCTAGCATGTGTGCTTATTATGTGGCTTATTCTTGAGAAAACCGTTAAAGGCTATGAATTGAAAGCAGTTGGCTTTAACCAGAATGCTTCTCAATATGCCGGTATGAATGTTAACAGAAATATCGTTCTTTCTATGGTAATCTCTGGTGCCTTTGCAGGTCTTGCAGGTACAATGGAAGGATTAGGAACATTCGAATATGTCAGCAATAAAGCTGGATTCACAGGCGTAGGATTTGATGGAATCGCCGTTGCTCTTCTCGGTGCAAATGGACCATTAGGTATTGTCTTTGCAGCCGCATTATTCGGCTTCTTGAAAGTCGGAGCGTTGAATATGCCGCTCGAGGCTGGTGTGCCGAATGAAATGGTTGATATCATCATCGCATTAATCGTATTCTTCGTGGCAGCAAACTATATGATACGCATCTTCTTAGAGAAAATGAGCAAAAATAAAAGTAAAAAGGGGGAGAAGTAAGTGGGATTAATGGATGTATTATTAATTGTCATTCCTTCTTCACTATTATGGGCTGCTCCGCTGATTTTTACTGCGCTTGGCGGTAACTTCTCAGAGCGTGCCGGTGTTGTTAATATCGGGCTAGAAGGTCTTATGCTGATGGGGGCATTCTCTTCCATCGTATTCAACTTAACTTTTGCAGACAGCTTAGGAGCATGGACTCCATGGGTAGCCTTATTGTGTGCAATGGTCGTTGGCGCAGTCTTTTCCTTGCTGCATGCTGTTGCGTCCATCACATTCCGCGCTGATCAGACTGTTTCCGGTGTTGCGATAAACTTGCTTGCAGCAGGTTTGGCAATGTTTTTGGTTAAACTGATTTATGACAAAGGACAAACTGCAACAATTCAATACAGCTTCAAAAAAGTGGATATTCCAGTATTGAAAGATATTCCAGTCATTGGAGAATTGTTCTTCCAGAATACGTACTGGACATCTTATCTGGCTATTATAGTAGCTATTATTTCTTGGTTTGTAATGTTCAAAACACCATTCGGTCTTCGTCTCCGTGCTGTTGGGGAGCATCCGATGGCAGCTGATACAATGGGTATCAATGTTACTAAAATGCGCTATATCGGTGTTGTTTTATCTGGTGCGTTAGGCGGTATCGGCGGCGGTGTGTTCGCACAGTCGATTACAAATGACTTCACTCATTCTACAATCAGCGGACAAGGGTTCATGGCTCTTGCAGCATTGATTTTTGGAAAGTGGAATCCATTAGGAGCGATGGGTGCGGCCCTGTTCTTCGGATTTGCCCAATCATTGAGCATCGTCGGAAGCAGCTTGCCATTCCTTGAGAACATTCCGAATGTATACTTGCTGATTGCCCCATATGTGCTGACAATCATCGCACTTACTGGCTTCATCGGCAGAGCAGATGCACCGAAAGCTTCCGGTGTCCCATATATAAAAGGAAGCAGATAATTATATTACAAAAATCTCCTAGTTGCATTTATGCAACAGGAGATTTTTTTGTTTTAAGGATTATGAAGTGGTATTAAAACATACCATTTGATAAACACGGTTGTGATTTGCACGAAAGAAACTTGAAAACGTGTGCTTAACAAAGTTATAGTAAGAATATCCTTTGTATTAGAGTCAATACTATAGTTATAAAAATATGCATTTTTTAGTGCAGTGAACTTAGGAGGTAGCCCATGAGTGTTGCTGAAGAGAAAGTCAGGAAATACGGCGGATATAATCTGCATACTGTTAAAACAGAGAAGTTTAAAACAAATAATATTGTCGTAAAGTGGAAGGCTCCCATTACAGAAGAAAGTGCTACATTAAGGGCTCTTTTGCCGTATGTCCTGCAAAACAGCTCCAATAAGTACCCAAATACCGCAACACTTCGTTCATATTTGGAAGAGTTATATGGAGCGACATTTTTTATTGACCTTTCCAAAAAAGGTGATTATCAAATTATTTCCTTCTCCTTAGAAATAGCTAATGAAAAGTTTTTGAGCAATCCAGACCCGCTGCTGAAAAAAGGCGTCGATTTTTTGGCGGAAATTCTTTTTAACCCTAACGGAGATGGAAAATCCTTCGTAGCAAAAATAGTCGAAGATGAAAAAAGAGCCTTGAAGCAAAGAATTCAATCCATTTATGATGACAAAATGAGGTATGCTAATTTCCGTTTAGTAGAAGAAATGTTTAAAGGAGAGCCATATGCTTTAGGTGTAAACGGCATTGCTGATAAGGTAGATCCTATCACAGCAGAAGAACTGTATCAATACTATGAGAAATCGCGACAAGAGGATCAAATCGATGTATTTGTTGTAGGAGATATTGATGAAGAGGAAATAGCCTCTTATATAAGCACAAAGCTGCCATTTGCTGATAGAACGGCTTCCGAACATACGAGGGCGGTACATAAGGAAGTAAAGGAAAAGGAAGTAAAGGAAGTTCAAGATGTGAAACAAGGCAAACTTCATATCGGTTACAGAACAAATGTTGTGTATGGGGATGAAGATTATTTTGCTTTGCAAATATTCAATGGCATTTATGGCGGCTTTTCCCACTCCAAGCTTTTCCTTAATGTAAGAGAAAAAGAAAGTCTTGCTTACTATGCTGCAAGCCGGATTGAAAGTCATAAAGGCTTGCTGATGGTTTTGTCAGGGATTGACCAGCAAAATTATGAAAAGGCTGTATCTATCATTAAGGAGCAGTTAGAGCTAATGAAAAAGGGTGATTTCACTGATGATGAAATTATGCAGACAAAGGCAGTCACTCATAATCAAATGCTTGAAACACTTGATACAGCAAGAGGTATGATTGAGGTGTTCTACCATAATGCAGTAAGCGGTGTAAAAGTGGATATGTCCCAATGGCTGCAATCCATCAGCAAGGTAACGAAGGAAGAAATTCAAAGTGTTGCTAATAAAATCGAATTGGATACAATCTATTTCCTATCAGGATCGGAGGGGAATAACTAATGGAAAAAATCTCTTTTGAACAGCTGCAAGAAGAACTTTTCTTTGAAGAGCTTGATAATGGGCTTAAAGTCTATATTCTCCCGAAAAAAGGCTTCAACAAAACATTCTGTACGTTTACAACAAATTACGGGTCTGTTGACAACATGTTCGTCCCGTTGAACGGAACAGAATATAAAAAAGTTCCAGATGGCATCGCTCATTTTCTAGAGCACAAGCTTTTTGAGAAGAAGGACCGTGATGTCTTCCAAGAGTTCAGCAAAAACGGAGCTTCTGCTAATGCATTTACCTCCTTTACAAGAACGGCTTATTTATTTTCTAGCACACAGAATGTTGAAAACAACCTAGAAACATTAATTGATTTTGTGCAAGATCCATATTTCTCTGAACAGACAGTTGAAAAGGAAAAAGGTATTATCGGCCAAGAAATTACGATGTATGATGATAATCCTGACTGGCGTTTGTATTTTGGCTTGATTGAAAACATGTATAAAAACCATCCTGTTAAAATTGATATTGCAGGTACAATTGAGTCGATATCACATATTACAAAGGATTTGCTGTATGAGTGCTATGATACTTTTTATCACCCTAGCAATATGCTCTTGTTTATTGTCGGTCCGGTAGATCCTAACGAATATATGGAAAGTATTAAAGCAAACCAGCAGAAGAAGGACTATACGAAAAAGTCGGAAATAAAAAGGCAGTTTGAGGAAGAACCACTAGAGGTGCATAAAAAGAAACAAGTGCTTAATATGAATGTGCAAACATCCAAATGCCTTGTCGGCGTTAAAGCAGTGGACACCGAGCAGCAAGGTGCTAAAATGCTGAAGAATGAGCTGTGTATTAACACGTTGCTCGACTTGCTTTTCTCTAACAGCTCCGAAAATTATCAATATCTGTTTTCTGAAGGGTTGATTGATGATACCTTCTCTTATGATTATACACAGGAAAAGGGCTTTGGCTTTGCGATGGTCGGCGGAGATACAAGCAAGCCGGATGAACTTGCAGAGCAAATTCAAAAAATACTTCTAGAGGCAAAATCAACTGCCATTCAAAAGGAAACGCTTGAACGGTCGAAAAAGAAACGAATCGGAACCTTCCTTCGTGCCGTTAATTCACCTGAATATATTGCGAATCAGTTTACAAGATATTCCTTCAATGATATGAATTTATTTGATGTTGTCGGAACGATTGAACAAATAACTGTAGAGGACATTCAGGCAGCTGCACAGCGGTTTATTGACGAAGACAGAATCACTGTCTGCCAAGTTGTGCCAAAGGCATAGCATAAGGCAGTTAACAGCAAAAAGGAAATGGGATGAAACCCACTTCCTTTTTTGCTGTACACATTAGAAATGACGGAGTGAACAAAATGGGGAAACATATTTTAATTACAGGAGCAACAGGGGAAATTGGCACAGCCATTGCAAAATTGCTAGCAAGCAAGGGGTATTCCTTGTATTTGCATTATAACCAGAATGAGGAGGCTATCCGAAAACTACTTGAAGAGATAGCGCCATTTGGTCAAGATTATATAGCAATAAAAGCTGACTTAAGCAAACGGGATGGATATAAACAAGTGATAAATTCGATTTTTTCCCTTGATGGTATCGTGTATGCCAGCGGAGTGAGTGTTTACGGAATGTTGGCGGATACGACTGATGAAATAATGGATCAGCTATGGAATCTACATGTCGCTTCCTTAATATCTGTCACAAGGGAGCTTTTGCCGAAAATGACACAAAAGCAAGCTGGCAATATTGTCGCTATATCTTCGATTTGGGGACAGATCGGTGCATCGATGGAGGTTGCTTATTCCACTGTAAAGGGTGCCCAACTATCCTTCGTTAAGGCATTGAGCAAGGAAGTTGCCAGAAATGGTATTCGCGTTAATGCTGTGGCACCTGGTGCTATCGATACAAAGATGCTCGGCATGTTTACAGCTGAAGAAAAGGAATGGATGGCAGAGGAAATTCCGATGGGCAGGCTTGGAAAGGCAGAGGAAGTCGCACAAAGCGTTTTATTTTTGCTGTCTGGCGACTCCTCTTATTTAACAGGACAAGTATTATCACCAAATGGCGGCTGGCATGTGTAAAAGATTTTTTCCTAAGTTGTTATGCATATAATTCGGTTGAACAATCCAAAATAACTATGTAATACAACTTACAGAATGGAAAGGAGTACCTCTATGTCTATATTGCAAAACTGGGATCAATGGAAAGACTTTTTAGGTGACCGCCTTAATCATGCACAAAACGAAGGAATGAACAAAGGCGTTATTGGTGATCTTGCATTCCAAATTGGTGATTACTTATCAAACCAAGTAGAACCAAAAAACGATCAGGAAAGAATTCTTGCTGATCTTTGGTCTGTTGCTTCTGAAGAAGAGCAGCATGCAATTGCGAACATGATGGTCAAGCTTGTTCAAAACAACGGAACTGACCGTTAATTAGGGTTATTTTTCGAGGCGGCTATATCTATAGGGAGATCCGTAAAAAGCAAGAAGGCAATTAAAGCTATTCCTTTTTTTCATTTTATGGTCACCTTATGGATAAGCTGCCTCTTTTCCTTTTTGAAAAACAGCTTCAAATAATACATAGCTGCACATGCTTCTAATTTTATCGGAAAGTGCTTGGTTTTTTCTTTCATCTTTAGGAACTTTCCTTTATTATTATATAGAGTTAAAAAAACGAACAGAACAAGATTTGGGGAGGATTTTTTTGAGAGAGAAGGAATGGTATCTAGAATATGAAATCCAAAAAAATCGACCTGGACTACTCGGGGAAATATCATCATTGCTAGGTATGCTTTCCATCAATATTATTACCATCAATGGGGTCGATGATGGGCGGAGAGGCCTTTTAATGACAACAACCGATGATGAGCAGGTGAGGCGTCTGGAATCCATCCTTTATACGATGGACACGATCAAGGTGTTCAAGCTCCGTGTGCCGACTCTTCGGGACAAAATGGCTGTGCGTCATGGCAGATACATACAAAGAGATGCAGATGACAAAAAAACATTTCGGTTTGTCCGCACTGAACTGGGGCTATTGGTCGATTTTATGGCAGAACTGTTTAAGCTCGAAGGACATCGGCTAATAGGGATAAGAGGAATGCCCAGGGTTGGCAAAACAGAATCGATTGTTGCAGCAAGCGTCAGTGCTAACAAAAGGTGGCTTCCAGTCAGCTCAACGTTATTAAAACAGACTGTCAGAAGTTCACTGATTCAAGATGAGTATAGTGAGAACAATCTTTTTATTATAGATGGAGTTGTTTCTAGCAAGCAGATAAACGAGAAGCATTGGCAGCTGATCAGGGAAGTGATGCGCCTTCCTGCTGTCAAAGTGGTCGAGCATCCGGATGTGTTTGTTCATAATACGGAATATTCACTAGATGATTTTGATTATATTATCGAGCTTCGTCATGAGCCGAATGAAGAAATCATCTTAGATGTCCGCAAAAAGAATGCGCTGCTTTTACAAAATGAGTTTCAAGGATTTGATTTTTAGCAAGTTGGAAGGTGTTATTTGTGAGTGAACTAGGAAACAGATTAAAAGAAGCAAGGCTTGCAAAAGGCTTAAGCCTTGAGGAGCTGCAAGAAATTACAAAAATACAAACCCGTTATCTTATCGGGATTGAAGAGGGCAACTTCAGCATGATGCCCGGGAATTTTTATGCCAGAGCGTTCATTAAACAATATGCGGAAGCAGTAAATTTGCCTGCTGATGACTTGTTTGAAGAATATAAGAGCGAAATCCCGTCAAGCGGCAATGAGGAAATACCAGAGAAGCTCTCAAGGGTGACATCAAGACAAACGATGTCAGAAGGCGGATCAAAGGTATTTGATATATTGCCGAAGATTCTTATTACATTGCTCGTTATTGGTGTGGCTGCCATTGCATGGTATTTCATATCAAAAGGCGGCAATGGTGACTCTGCTGCAGAGAATGAAAACGCCCCAACAGAAGCGAAGTATGGCGAGTCAGAAACGCTGAAGGATACGGAAAACAGCGAGGCGAAAGATGACAATGCCTCTGAAGAAAAAGCGACCGATACAGCAACTAAAGAAGATGAGCCTGCTGAAGAAGAGGAAGAGGAAACGCCTAAGCAGGAAATTACCGTTAGCGGAACAAGCGGAAGCGCCTCTACATATGAATTGAAAAATGCGGACAAGTTCAGCGTCAAGCTTGTTTCAACAGGACAGACATGGGTGAACATGCAAAACGGCAAAGGGTATTCTTTCTTCCAAGGCATTCTCGATAAAGATGGAGAAGAATCTAAGACAGTAGATTACTCGAAGGAAACAGAAGCGGTGCTTGTCATCGGTAACAGCAGTCAAACAGAGGTTTATGTTAATGATGAGAAAATCGATTTTGCTGTTTCGCCGTCAGATTCCGTACGCCAAGACATCACAATCAAGTATGTCAAGGATAGTGAATAACAAAAACCATTTAGCAAGAAAAAAGGGCTGTGTAATCGGCTCTTTCTTGCTTTTTGCAGACTTCTTTCTTAATATGCAGCATGTTTAGAGAGTCTGCTAGGTCACTATATTTCGCTTTTTTTATTATTATTGGGTATAATACTAATGTTTTCATACTATTTTGGCTAATTTTGCGTAACGTAAGTCTTCTTTGACTGGCCAATGATGAAATAACGCTATTTTTGTACATAAAACGGAGGAAGTAAGATGAATTTACCTAACAAAATAACCATTTCAAGAATACTGTTAATTCCGGTATTTTTAGTCATTATGCTTGCAGACTTTTCTTGGGGCGAACTGGAGCTGCTTGGCGTTTCATTGCCTGTGACTCATTTTGTCGGCGCACTTCTGTTCATTTTGGCATCGACAACAGATTGGGTTGACGGCTACTTCGCACGAAAATATAATCTCGTGACAGACTTGGGCAAATTTCTTGACCCTTTGGCAGATAAACTGCTTGTATCAGCTGCTCTAATTGTACTTGTAAGTTTTGATATGGCTTCTGCCTGGATTACTATTGTCATTATCAGCAGAGAATTTGCTGTAACAGGGCTGCGTGCTATTCTTGCAAAAGGCGGAGAAGTGGTCGCTGCAAACATGCTTGGGAAAATAAAGACATGGGCACAAATCGTCGCAATTTCCGCATTGCTTTTGCACAACATGATTTTTGAATTGATTGGACTACAATTCGATCAAATCGCTTTATGGGTTGCTTTAATCTTTACAATCTGGTCTGGTTGGGACTATTTCGCTAAGAATAAGCATGTTTTTGCTAATTCTAAATAATTTTCAGCAGAAATTAACTTTTGAATTAAAGGCAAGTTGGGAATAAGGAAAGAGACACCCATATATGGGAGAGAGAAAGGGGAAATGAACGGATGAATGCAGAAATCATAGCTGTTGGTTCTGAGCTGCTGCTCGGTCAAATCGCCAACACAAACGCCCAATATATTTCAAAGCAACTGGCAAATCTCGGAGTAAATGTTTATTATCACACAGCGGTTGGGGACAATTCAACCCGCTTGGAGGATGCGATTAAGATTGCCGAGTCTCGTTCAGATCTTCTTATTTTTACCGGGGGCCTTGGTCCTACAAAGGATGATTTGACGAAGGAGACAATCGCTTTGCATCTTGGGAAAAAGCTTGTCTTTGATGAAGATGCTATCCATTCAATCGAGCAATACTTTGTGCGTTCTAAGCGCACGATGACAGAAAATAACAAGAAGCAGGCGCTAGTACTGGAAGGCTCCCGCATACTTGCAAATGATCATGGAATGGCGCCTGGAATGTTCCTTGAAAAAGACAGCCGTTTCTACATGCTCCTTCCTGGTCCGCCTAAGGAAATGCAGCCAATGTTCGATGTATACGGCTATCAGGCACTGCAGGAAAAGCTGACAACAAAAGAGCTAATCGTCTCAAGAGTGCTGCGCTTTTTCGGCATAGGAGAATCGCTGCTGGAAACAGAAATTGTTGATTTGATTGATAAGCAGTCAAATCCGACAATCGCACCGCTGGCTGGCGAAGGGGAAGTCACTCTCCGCATAACATGCAAGCATGATTCACAAGAGGAAGCAGAGCGTTTAATTGATGCTGCTGAAACAGAGATTTTTGAACGTGTCGGCGAATTCTTCTATGGGTATGATGACACGACTCTTGCTAAAGAGCTTTCTAAGGAATTAGAGAAACACGGACTGACTGTCGCTGCGGCCGAAAGCCTCACCGGCGGATTGTTCCAGCAGGAAATGACGAACATCCCAGGAGCAGGCGTTGTTTTTGGCGGTGGAGTGGTCTGCTATACGAATGAAGTGAAGCAAAATGTTCTTTCTGTTAAGGAAGAGACTATTAAGAATCACGGTGTTGTAAGTGAGCAGTGTGCAATCGAACTGGCTGAAAACGTAGCTAAACTGATTGGCACAGATATCGGAATCAGCTTCACAGGAGTCGCTGGTCCTGATGAGTTAGAAGGGCATCCGGTTGGAACTGTTTATATCGGAATTGCTGTGAAAGGAAAACCGACTATTTCAGAAAAGCTTCTTCTTGGAGGAGGACGTTCGGCAAACAGAAGCAGATCGTCAAAATACGGACAATTTTTCCTGCTTAAAGAATTGAAGAAGCTGTAATTAGCACTCCTGGCTCGTTTCTTAGTTATGGTGCAGCATTTTTAAAAAAACGAATGAATGTTCTACTTTTTGCTGTACAAACTCGGAGAAAAAGAGTATATTTAATATATATTCTTGAACACCAAATGAATCTGCCGAATGGGAAATGATTCATTTTTATATATTAAAGGAGGAGAATTTTTTGAGCGATCGTCAAGCTGCTTTAGAAATGGCATTAAAACAAATAGAGAAACAATTTGGTAAAGGTAGTATCATGAAATTAGGAGAACAGACAGACCGGGTTGTCTCCACTATTCCGAGCGGTTCATTAGCATTGGATGCAGCACTTGGGGTTGGCGGATATCCACGAGGCCGTATTATTGAAACCTATGGTCCTGAAAGCTCAGGTAAAACGACTGTTGCTCTACATGCAATTGCAGAAGTTCAAGCAACTGGTGGACAAGCTGCATTTATCGATGCAGAGCATGCGTTAGACCCTGTTTACGCACAAAAGCTCGGTGTAAACATTGATGAGCTGCTTCTTTCTCAGCCGGATACGGGAGAACAAGCGCTTGAAATCGCGGAAGCATTGGTAAGAAGTGGTGCCGTTGATATCCTTGTTATCGATTCCGTTGCAGCACTTGTACCTAAAGCGGAAATTGAAGGGGAGATGGGTGATTCCCATGTTGGTTTGCAAGCTCGCTTGATGTCACAAGCGCTTCGTAAGCTTTCAGGTGCAATCAACAAATCGAAAACAATCGCGATTTTCATTAACCAGATTCGTGAAAAAGTTGGCGTTATGTTCGGAAACCCTGAAACAACACCAGGTGGCCGCGCATTGAAATTCTATTCAACTGTTCGTTTAGAAGTTCGCCGTGCTGAAACACTTAAACAAGGTACGGATATAGTCGGAAATAAAACGAAAATCAAAGTTGTGAAAAATAAAGTAGCACCGCCGTTCCGAGTTGCGGAAGTCGACATCATGTATGGAGAAGGTATATCCAAAGAAGGCGAGACAATTGATCTTGGTTCTGAGCTGGATATTGTTCAAAAGAGCGGATCTTGGTATTCTTATAATGATGAGCGTTTAGGCCAAGGCCGTGAAAATGCGAAGCTTTTCCTTAAAGAAAACAAAGATATTCTTCTTGAAATTCAGAAGAAGATTCGTGACCACTACGGTTTGGATAACGAAGTTGTCTTAAAACCAGGACAAGATGAAGAAGACCAAGAGTCTTTTGAATTAGTAGACTAACGTAAAGGATAGGATAGCGGTCACTAGACTGCTATCCTTTTTTCGTTATTTGAAAAACAGCTAAAGGTGCTGTTTAGGTATTTTTTTCCTGTCTATACTAGTAATACGAATCGATTTTATCTGAGGGTTGGGAATTAGAATCTATTCGTTTCGCAACAGTTTTTTACAAGAAGAGAGAAAGATGTATAATTTACCAGTAAATGCTAGATTATGCATAGGCGAATAAGATGAAACCCCTTAAATTAGTGTCTATCCTCCTAATTCAAGCTCTTGACAATGAATTGGCACAACTATACAATTATATTGTATATTTTACATTTTTATGAGTATGAAAAACCTAGAAACTATGTGCTAGGGCAGTATTTTCGCTTTAAAAAGAACTATAAGCCAATACTTTTAAAATCGTAACAACACAATTTAATAGCAAGAGGAGGTGAAATGATGGAAACCAATACAATTATCATCTCCATTTTGCTTGGCCTAATCGTAATTGCCGTTGTTGGCTTTGTTGTATATTTTATTCGTAAGTCCAATGCTAATGCAAAAATTGCTAATGCGACAATGACTGCTGAACAAATGATTGAAACTGCAAAACGTGAAGCAGAAGCATTGAAAAAAGAAGCTTTGTTAGAAGCAAAGGATGAGATTCACAAGCTTCGCAGTGAAGCAGAACTAGAAGTTCGTGATCGAAGAAATGAACTACAAAAACAAGAAAATCGTTTATTGCAAAAAGAAGAAAACCTTGACCGTAAGGGAGAGGCGCTTGATAAACGGGAAACAATTTTAGAAAAGAGGGACGATTCTCTTAATAAAAGACAACAGCATATGGAAGAGATGGAGAGCAAAGTGGATGAGATGGTTCGCAAGCAGCAAACTGAACTAGAGCGCATTTCCGGTTTAACTCGCGAAGAGGCAAAATCCATCATTTTAGACAAAACAGAGCAAGATATCGCCCATGATATCGCTATAATGATTAAAGAAAGCGATACAAGAGCAAAAGAGGAAGCAGACAAGAAAGCGAAAGAAGTTCTGTCGCTTGCTATCCAAAGATGTGCCGCAGATCATGTTGCCGAAACAACTGTATCCGTGGTTAACTTGCCTAATGATGAGATGAAAGGCCGAATCATCGGTAGAGAAGGGCGCAACATTCGTACGCTTGAGACACTTACTGGAATTGATTTAATTATTGATGACACACCAGAAGCTGTCATTCTTTCAGGTTTTGACCCTATCAGAAGGGAAACAGCAAGACTGGCCCTTGATAAGCTTGTGCAGGATGGCCGCATCCATCCAGCTCGCATTGAGGAAATGGTCGATAAGGCAAGACGTGAAGTTGATGAACATATCCGTGAAATCGGTGAACAGACAACATTTGAAGTTGGTGTACATGCACTTCACCCTGACTTGATCAAAATTCTCGGCCGTTTAAAATTCAGAACAAGCTACGGCCAAAATGTGCTGAAACACAGTATAGAGGTTGCACAGCTTTCAGGTATACTTGCTGCGGAACTTGGGGAAGATGAAACACTTGCGAGAAGAGCAGGATTGCTCCATGACATCGGAAAAGCTATTGACCATGAAGTCGAAGGAAGCCATGTTGAAATTGGGGTAGAACTTGCCACCAAGTATAAAGAACATCCTGTGGTTATTAATAGCATTGCTTCCCATCATGGCGATACAGAGCCTACTTCTATTATTGCGGTACTTGTTGCTGCTGCTGATGCACTTTCAGCTGCAAGACCTGGTGCCCGCAGAGAGACACTAGAGAATTATATTCGCCGTCTCGAAAAATTAGAAGAAATCTCTGAATCATATGATGGTGTTGAGAAGTCGTTTGCTATTCAAGCAGGCCGTGAAATACGAATAATGGTTAAACCTGACTTGATTGACGATTTGGAATCACATCGATTAGCACGTGATATCCGCAAAAAGATCGAAGAAGAGCTGGATTATCCAGGACATATCAAGGTTACAGTTATACGTGAAACAAGAGCTGTTGAATACGCAAAATAAAAAAACGGTGCCATGTGCACCGTTTTTATTTTGAAAAGCTGTATAAGAGAAAAAGAATGAATGTATGTTAAACTAAAGAGAACCTAGTTTGGATAGGAAGCTGCCATATTTGGCAGGGCTTCATAGAAAGGATTTATATTATGCATATTTTATTTATAGGCGATGTGGTCGGATCGATGGGAAGGGACATGATTAAAGAATATGTGCCGAAGCTGAAGGAAAAATACCGCCCTCAATTGACGATTATTAATGGTGAAAATGCTGCTGGCGGCAAAGGGATTACAGAAAAAATTTACCGCGGCTTTTTAGAGGTAGGAGCTCAAGCGGTGACTTTAGGTAATCACACTTGGGATAATCGGGAGATTTTTGATTTTATTGATGAAGCCAAATATTTGGTGAGACCAGCCAATTTTTCGGAGAATAATCCTGGCAAAGGCATGGTTTTTGTCAAAATCAATGATATAGAAGTAGCTGTCATCAATCTGCAAGGAAGAACCTTCATGAATCCAAGTGATGATCCATTTGTAAAAGCAGATGAACTGATTGCTGAAGCGAAAAAACGAACAGATATTATCTTTGTTGATTTTCATGGAGAGGCAACAAGTGAAAAGCAGGCAATGGGCTGGTACTTAGATGGCAGGGTTACAGCAGTTATCGGAACACATACCCATGTACAAACAGCTGATAACCGCATCCTTCCGCAAGGAACAGCATTTATGGCAGATGTCGGCATGACAGGCCCATATGACGGCATATTAGGAATGGAACGGTCAGCTGTCATTAACAGATTTTTGACAAACTTGCCGACACGCTTTGAGCCGCCAAAAGCAGGAAGAGCGACTTTGAGTGCATGTCTGATCGAGGTGGACAAAAAAACCGGCAAAGCGAAAAAAATCAACCGAATCCTTATTAATGAAGATCATCCATTCTTCTCTTAATAAAGTGGAAACCGAAACGTAAAGTTTCGGTTTTTTTATTTTGTTATACAGTGTTTTACGCAATTTAGGATTATTTTTCCTAAATTTTTGTCCAAGCTGGAATAAGTGTTTTAAAAGCAGAATATAGTAGCAATGGAATGATATATATCCTGATGTGTTCTATTAATATGCTGAACATGCGGGGGGGTTAACAAGGAGGAGCTAGAAATGGAGATATTAAAGGTTTCAGCAAAGTCTAGTCCCAATTCTGTAGCTGGTGCGCTTGCAGGTGTTCTGCGTGAAAGAGGCGGAGCAGAAATCCAAGCTATTGGTGCAGGTGCATTGAATCAAGCTGTTAAAGCAGTTGCTATCGCAAGAGGGTTTGTAGCACCTAGCGGAGTGGATTTAATTTGTATCCCAGCCTTCACTGATATCGTTATTGACGGTGAGGAACGAACAGCCATCAAGCTCATTGTAGAGCCTAGATAAACAGGCGAAAAATAGGCAAATGAACAAACCATAACCCTGTTAACACTGCTCTTTTACATAGTAAATAGCCGGCAGAGGAATAAGGGACTGAACCTGTATGATTAGCCATACAGGTTCTTTTTTTAGCAAGTAGGCGCTTTTGGATAAAAGCAGAATATAATATAGTTAATTATGATTTCACGAGGTGAGAAGATGGCAGCATTGCCTTTTTTTGATGGACATTGTGATGTGTTGTTTAAAATGTTTTTAGACCAGAAGATTCACTTTCATGAAAGCAACAAACTGCAAGTTACCTATAAGGGATTACGCAGCAGCGGAGCAAAGGTTCAATGCTTTGCGATTTATCTGCCTGAATCCGTGCATCCTGATGTGCGCTTTGATGCAGCCTTGAGAATGGTTGATATCTTTTATGAACAAATCTTAAAACCGAATCCGCTTTTAAAGCTAATTAAAAGCCAACAGAATATTGATTCCCTATTGCCGGATGAAATCGGTATTGTCTTAACATTAGAAGGGTGTGAAGCGATCGGGGAGGATTTAGTTAAGCTTAAAACCTTGCTGCGTCTTGGCGTTACCTCTGTTGGACTGACTTGGAATCACGCCAACGCTGTAGCCGATGGAGCGATGGAGCCCAGAGGGGCTGGGCTGACTGTCTTTGGCAAAGAAGTAGTGAAAGAGCTTAATAGTCAGAAAGTCTGGTGCGATGTCTCCCATCTTTCAGAAAGAGGCTTTTGGGATACACTGGAAGTGGCAGACTACCCATTCGCTTCTCATTCGAACGCGTACACATTATGTCCTCATCCAAGAAACTTGCGAGATGATCAAATAAAAGCGCTGATTGATGTGAACAGTGTTATCGGCATCACATTTGTTCCACCTTTTTTGAGCGGAACAGACTCTGCGGCGCTAACAGATGTGATTCGGCATGTAGATTATATTTGTTCATTAGGGGGCGAGGATCATGTGGGATTCGGCTCCGATTTTGATGGCACAGACTCATTTGTGTGCGGCCTCGAGTCCATTTATGGCTATGAAAATCTAATCAATGAACTGTTAAAATACTATACTACCAGTCAGACAGAAAAGTTTCTGTTTCAGAACATGAAAAAACGGTATCCACACGAGTAGCCAACATTCGTTCATCCAGTATGCTCTAAGAACCTTCCTATTGTGTTCATAGCTTGAAAGGCTTATACTAATATAATGTAAACTTGTCAAAACTAGCATATGAATGCGTTAATGGGAAATTTTTCAACAAAAGCTTATGGATGATAATGACATCTCATCGATAAGAGAGGAGTATGTTAAATGAACGAAAAACAGCGTTTAGAAACTCAAAAATTGGATACTGTTACTTCAACGGTTAAAAAACCTGAAAAAGACTACAGCAAATATTTTGAAACTGTCTATACACCTCCATCCTTAAGGGATGCAAAGCGCAGAGGAAAGGAAGAAATCCGTTATGAAAATGACTTTGTGATTTCTGAACAATTCCGCGGTATGGGAGAAGGACGGAAGTTTTATATCCGCACATTCGGCTGCCAGATGAACGAACATGATACAGAAGTAATGGCAGGTATTTTCTTAAGTTTAGGCTATGAGCCGACGAATACAGTAGAGGATGCGAATGTCATCCTGCTGAACACATGTGCAATTCGTGAAAATGCAGAAAATAAAGTGTTCGGTGAGCTTGGTCATCTTAAGTCTCTGAAAACAGAGAAGCCTGATCTTCTACTTGGCGTTTGCGGCTGTATGTCTCAAGAGGAATCTGTCGTTAATAAAATTTTAAAAACATATAACCAAGTTGATATTATCTTTGGAACTCATAATATTCACCGTTTGCCAAACATCCTTCATGAAGCTTATATGTCCAAGGAAATGGTCGTAGAAGTATGGTCGAAGGAAGGGGATGTTATTGAAAACCTTCCGAAAGTACGTAATGGACAGATTAAAGCATGGGTTAATATTATGTACGGCTGTGATAAGTTCTGTACATACTGTATTGTGCCTTATACTCGAGGCAAGGAAAGAAGCCGACGTCCTGAGGATATTATTCACGAAGTCCGTCAGTTGGCAGCACAAGGCTATAAGGAAATCACACTCCTAGGACAGAACGTTAATGCATATGGTAAAGACTTTACAGATATGAACTACCGTCTAGGTGACTTGATGGATGAAATCAGCAAAATCGATATTCCGCGAATTCGTTTTACAACAAGCCATCCGCGCGACTTTGATGACCATTTGATTGAAGTTTTGGCTAAAGGCGGCAATATGGTAGAGCATATTCATTTGCCAGTACAATCAGGTTCTTCTGATGTATTGAAAATCATGGCTCGAAAATATACGAGAGAGCAGTATTTAGAGCTTGTTCGCAAAATGAAAGCAGCGATTCCAAACTTGACGTTAACAACAGATATCATCGTCGGCTATCCAAATGAAACAGAAGAGCAATTCCAAGAAACACTTTCTTTATATGAAGAAGTTGGCTTCGAAGCTGCTTATACGTTCATTTATTCACCGCGTGAAGGAACTCCTGCTGCCAAAATGAAGGACAATGTGCCGATGGAAGTGAAAAAGGAACGTCTACAGCGCTTGAATGCATTGGTGAATGCAAAATCAGCTGAATCCATGAAGAGCTATAAAGGCCAAATCGTGGAAGTACTTGTAGAAGGCGAAAGCAAAAAACAATCGGATGTGCTTGCAGGCTATACGCGCAAAAACAAGCTTGTGAACTTTGTCGGTCCGAAATCAGCAATCGGCAAGCTCGTATCAGTTAAAATTACAGATGCGAAAACTTGGTCATTAAATGGTGAAATGATTGAGATTATCGAAGCTGTAGAGGCAAACTGAGATGGCTAAATATTCTAAAGAAGAAATATTGAAGCGGACAGAAGAGCTTGCCAAAATGATTCAGGAAACAGAAGAGGTTGATTTTTACATACGTGCGGAAAAACAAATCAACCAAAACAGTAAAGTGAATGACCGAATTGCTCAGATTAAAAAGCTGCAGAAGCAAGCAGTAAATTTGCAGCATTATGGAAAAATCTCAGCACTGAAGGAAACAGAAGCGAAGATTGATGCACTTCAAGCAGAAATTGACGAGATACCGATCGTATCAGAATTTAAAGAATCACAAAAAATTGTCAATGACATGCTGCAGCTCGTGACGAAAACAATTGCCAACAATGTTGTTGATTCCTTTGATGATATAAATACAACAAACAAAAATAAGCTTCATTAAGAAGCATGTTAAAAAGCCAACAATGTTGAACTGCGCCCCAATTGGTAGACACTGTCTAACAATTGGAGGTGCAGTTTTTTTATGACTAATATACAAGTGATATAAAATTAAATATTGTCCAAGGCTTCAACCCGAAAGTAATTGCCACTAATGGATACTGCATTCTTTTTAAAATCCCTAGTTATACAATGGTGTATAATTAGCAGAGATAAATGAAGGTTGGCGATATAGAAGCCCCCTGAACCGCAAGAAAAGGGGCATCCATCCGTGAAAAAACCACCCTATTCACTTGTTTCGGAGATGTTAGAGAAAGCCCTTGAACGTTCACCAGAAGAGCAAATCAGATCAAGGCTGGCATTACCAGATGAAAACAATATCATCCTGCCCTCCAAAAAAGAGGAATGAAACAAAGTATGTCTCATAAAGGAAACTGTTACGATAGCTCAGTGATGGAGAATTTCTTCGGGATGATGAAATCAGAATTCCTTTAATATAAGGAATTCGAATATGTAGAACATCTTAAATAAGAACCTTGAAAAATATATGGAATATTATAATGCCAAACGGATAAGGCAAATTCAAAATGAGTCCGGTACAATACCGAACTCATTTTGAGCAAGCTGTCTGATGAAATAACCGTACCTAACTTTTAGGGGTCACTTCCATGTTGTTGGCTTTTTATCTTTTACAGTTATTTATTATTAAGAATGTTGATTGCTTGCAGGAACGCTTTCCTGTATTCCTGCTGTTCCTTCATTGCAGTCTCGAGAGTAGTCAGCAAGGATTTGTTTAGCTGTCTTGTTTCTCTGTCTCGATTGTTACTTTGCTGAATAGTATTTAAAAGAAAGGTGTAAACAAGCATTAAGCTCGAATAATTGTCCACATAGGTTAAACTGACTGCACTGCCGCCATTTCCTCCTTCTGCGTGTGTGTTGACAGAAGGTGCTCCTGATTCAAGGATTTTGTCAACAAGCTCCTCTGGCACGCCTAATTCCTGCAGCTTTTCCTTCGTTAAGCCAATGTTCTTTTCCGCCATGTTCCCACTTCCTTTCGTTTATGTAATATATATAAGATAAGAAGGGCAGTCATGCCCATAATTGACGAATCAATCACGGAAATGCTGCCCGGAAATTTTGATTAGTATTAAGCTTCGTTCACCTGTTCAGGGTTGTTCTCGTTGAAAGAAACAGCAGTAGCATCACCAGCACTGTTTGCATTTACAAGAATTCCGCCAATGAAGAAGTTCAACAAGTTTACACCTACAGCAGCTCCTCCAGCAGCACCAGCAGCAGAAAATTGGTTAGCTAGGTTACCGTTACCTTGAGTAGCGTTTGTAAATGCACGAAGTTCTGTACCGTTACCAGAGCCAGAACGGCTTCTTTTGTGAGAATCAGATGTGCATCCAGACAACATATGATTTCACCTCCTTTCAAGCAACATTTCTTTTTTTGTTATTTCTTTATGAAATTAGAAAGGTCTAATGAGAAAAGTGATTTTCCATTTACATTTACTTTTAAATTTCCTTCCTCATTTGAAGCGTCAATGACAGGTAGCTTTTCTTTCAGCTTGCTGAGGTTATCCTCATTCAGCAAGTCTTTAATGGAATTAATATTTAGTGTATTGACTGCTTTTTCCTTTATCGCATCCACACTTTTATTCGCAACAGTGTCTGTGACCTTGCTGCTGAGCTTTTTTGCCAAGCCGCCCATTTCTTCTGTCATCTTGTTCATGAACTGCTCCACATATGCTGCTCTTTCTTCATTTGAAACTTCTTTTCCATTTACATTAAACTTTAAATCGAATTGATCTTTTATATTGAATTTCCCTGCCAACTCCCTCACCCCCTTGCCGTATAGTACAGTATATAAAAACGAGACCAAGCTGTATCCGCGAATTAATCAGTGCAAACGCATATTTTTAAGACAACAATACAAACAAGCCTTGGAAAGCGTTCTTGAACCTTAAAAAACAACAAAAGGGTTAGAGTTTTCAGCATTTGCTGCTTAACATCACTGCTTTTTTCTTTATTTTTATTTTTATCATTCATTTTTATTGAGCCACTTGCCTTTGCAGTCAGACTGTCAGGTGCAAGTTGTTCGACAGGGAAGAGTATGAAGAAGGGCGAATAGGAGCAGCAGTCATTTACTGGCAAGCCTCATAAATAAAGCGCCGAGTATAGAAGACACTTGAGTATGTGAAAAAGCAGGAACAGAGTGATGATCCATTTATCAGCAGAGAGGGGCACTCATCTATATGAAGAAGTTTGTAGTGTTCATCCTTGTGCCGAAGATGCCTTAACATAAAGAATCACAGTTGAATGGTTATCCGTACACAGCTCCTGTTCAACCCTCGTGCCGCATACTAAGTTCATCGTGTGACACAGCAGGATTTCAATGAGTATTGCTAGAATGTAAACGATAGGAAACTTATCTTTGCTGCTAGAAAAACAGGATCAAATATTTGGAGGTATGTTATGTCTGAAAAGCAAACTTTTGAGCATATAGTCTATTACACGGAAGGTAATAATCTTGTAATGGAGAGAAAGTTTAAGGCACCTAGAGCAGCGGTTTTTAAGGCCTATTCCGACTCAGCACTGATAGAGGCTTGGTGGGGACCAGAGGGCTGGAAAACTAAAAATACAAGCTTTGAATTCAAGCAAAATGGCGTATGGCATTATTGCATGACTTGTACAGATGAAAATCAGGGAGATTTTTTTGGGCAGGAATCTTGGGGACTTGCAGTGTATAAGAAAATGGTTGCACCAGAAGTCATACTCTATACAGATGCGTTCTCAGATAAGGACGGAAATGTTGCTCCTGACATGCCGAAAATGCAGATCAGCGTCTTTTTCAAGGAAGAAAGCCAGCAAACACTTCTTGAAATTAAGAGCGCCTTTGCTTCAGAGGAAGCGCTGATGCAAGTGTTGGAAATGGGTGTTGTCCAAGGCATGGAATCCCAATTCTGCCGTCTGGACGAATTGCTTGCGAATGGCTTATAAACTAAACAAACAGAATGCCTTTAATAACAGCATTCTGTTTTTTATTTATTGTTTATTCCTTCATACCGATGACTCGAATTCGTTTATAGTCGGCTATCCATGTCCCATCCACATATAAATCTGCTCTTAATTTAGCTTCTACACTTTTAATAATCTTATTTTTTGTGCTCTCTGCCATTCCTGCAAAAAATGCTCCACCAAACATCTCCAGCCAGTTATACAGACCGTTTTCACCAATAAAAGGTGTTGGCCTGTCAAAATGCTGTGCATAAATACAGCGGAATCCTATTTGCTCCATTTTGGTTGTATACTCAGCAATACTCGGGAAATACCAGGGATACTTATCCCAGTCAAAGGTCAACCCGCAAGCAGCGATTTCTGATAGAACGGCCTCTGAAATCTTTTGCACATTGCCTTTTCCACCGAATTCGGCAACAAACCTTCCTCCTTGCTTTAAACTTGTATAAATGGAAGCTAATGCTTGCTCAGGAGGCTTAACCCAATGAAGTGTCGCATTGGAAAAAACAGCATCAAATTCCTCGGTATATGGAAGGTTTGTCGCATCGCCTACAAGGAAGTTCAGATGAGGGTACTTCTTTTTTGCGGTAGCAATCATATTCGGCGAGTTATCCATGCCAAGAACTTCACAGTTGCTCGCAGATAACTTGTTTGCCAAATCTCCTGTGCCGCAGCCAAGATCCAATATTTTTTCCCCAGCTTTCGGGGCAAGGAGGCTGACTAAATCACCTCCGTAGTTTGATACGAATGAATGTTTTTCATCGTATAAGCCTGCATTCCACATGTCTTGCTTACTTATGCTGTTCATCGTCTTTCCCCTTTCTTTCGTATATGTATATTTCTGTAATTAGATTATAATGGGAATAACATTGTTTGGAAATTAACAAAAAACGAAGGAATTAATAACGGATAGTTATTAGAGAGTAGGTTAACATGGATATTAAATGGCTTAAAACGTTTATTGTTGCTGCAAAGCATGAGAATTTTCGCATCGCATCAGAGGAGCTGTTTTTGACACAGCCTGCTGTCACAAAGCATATTAAAAGATTGGAAGAAACATTGCATACAGAATTGTTTGATAGAATCGGCAAAAGTATTTCGCTCACATCAGCTGGTCATCATTTTCTGCCCCTTGCTATGGAAATGATGGATAAATATGAGCAAGGCTTGGAGAGTTTTGAATCGTGGAAGCAAGGTTATGTAAAAAAACTGACTATCGCAGCAGCACCGCAAATCGCTTCAAGCATTTTGCCGTCGATTTTACGCAGCTTTATGGACCAATACCCGGATATTGAGGTACTTGTCCGCGTGGTGAGCTCCTATGAAATGGGGGAAGAAATCAGCCTATTAAAAGCAGATATCGGATTATCACGTTTAAAGCCTATCCAAGCTAGTCTACATGTCGAAACCCTTCATGAAGATAAAGTAATGCTTATAGCGCCTCCTCAAAAGCAAATGGAGGAAGGGGAGGTGCTAAAAAAATATAGGTTAATTACGCATAATCATCCAGAATATTGGGAGGATCTGCTACATGTCATTAAAAGAAATTATCCTGCTGTCAGGACGATGATGGTAAATCAAATGGAAATAACGAAGCGATTTATAGGAATTGGACTCGGTGTATCTTATCTGCCTTACACGACTGTTATGGAAGAAATAAAGGAAGCCAGGCTAATGGAAGTAAAGGCGGATAAAATATCGCCTCCAGCATCAACTACCTATTTATTGTCGAAGGTGATAACAAAGGAGGCAAATTTATTCATTTCGTTTTTAAAAAGACAGATTGCGACCATGTAGGAGAACTGCTATAAGTTCTCTGCTAGAATAATTTTTTCTAGTTCTCTATGAAAATGCAGCTTTTGAACATGGTCAGCTAGAATCTTGTTTACATCCGTTTCTTTTATGAATGCACGAACAGCACTATTCATTTGCAGCATTGTTCCATATTTGTTTAAAAGCTGCATATACATTGTCTCTTTTTGAAGCAGCTTGTATTTTTTATAAAGTGATCGAGAGGGCGAAGCGGAAATAATACCTATTATCAGGCTGAACAATAAATCTAACAATTTCATGCAACTCCGTTTATATTAAAGTTTTTTGTCTTTGTTACTATCTACGTGCAAGCAGTCAAAGAAGTTTCTTTTATTAAAAGAAAATAATAGTTTTGCTTACTCCAAAAGTTTCAGCAAGTGTGAATAGTATGGTAGAATTGCATTCGAGGTGGTAAAAATGGAGCAGCTGATTTATACGCTGTTGGCATATATCAACAATTCCTTGAACAAGGATATTAATTATCATGTAGCAAGAGGTCTTCTTGAACATATTCATGAGATTGAAAGCTTCTCACTCGAAAGCGCAGCAGATGCTTGTCATGTGGCACCATCTACGATTAACCGCTTTTGTAAGAGAATTGGATTCCGGAATTTTTCTAGCATGCGCAACAGTGTCAATATCCCAATTGATGCATCACTTAACGAAACGAATCATACTCCACTACATACACATGAACTGTTTCAGCAATTAAACGAAAATCTTGCCATGATTGATCAAATACCGCTAGAGCAGATTGATCGCATTGCAACACGTATCAAAAAATCAAAAAGAATCATCATACTAGGTTTTGAGAAATATCAAGTCCAAGCGATGGAACTGCAGAAGAAGTTGCTTCTTTTAGGTAAGCTGAGTGAGTGCGGCACCAATTTCTTTAAACAAATGGATGCATTAGCAGAGCTCGGCGAGGATGACCTCATTATTACGATTTCCATTCAAGGGAATATATTTTCTGCCTATTTTCCATTTATTGAAAAATTCAAGGCTGCACAAGGTCAAAAGCTCCTTATAACGTTTTCGGACGAGCTTGGTAAATTAGGCGTTTTCGATGAAATCATCCAATGTGGCAAAATAGAAAACTCAAGCGTGAGCAGTTATACACTTCTGAGGCTGTTTGATGTGCTCTTTTTCCGCTATTAACTGGTCTCATTCAGACCAGTTCCCCCCGTTGACAGCAGATAGGTGTTGGTCTATCAGCTTTAATTCTTAGTGACGTGAATAATAGTTTTTATAAAGCCAATAAGCTGGTCTTAATCAGACCAGTTTTTCTTGTGGAATACTAGTATCATAGATTTATAAACATACTAGGAGGCATTGATATGAAAAAAAGTCATTTTCCTGAAGGATTTTTATGGGGCGGAGCAACAGCAGCTAATCAGCTCGAAGGGGCTTATAATGAAGGCGGAAAAGGATTATCTATTTTCGATATGGTAGCATTCGTGCCGAAGGAAGAAAGAAATCATGAAATTGAAATGGATGTAAGAAGTGAAGAGGAATTAGAAGAGCTGCTTGCTGGAAAAGGCGGAGATAACTTCCCAAAACGCCGCGGCATTGATTTCTATCATCGTTATAAGGAAGATATTGCGCTTTTTGCGGAAATGGGCTTCAAAACATTCCGTATGTCGATTTCTTGGCCGCGTATTTTTCCAAATGGAGATGAAACGGTACCGAATGAAGAGGGCCTAGCATTTTATGACAGAGTGTTTGATGAACTGCAAAAATACGGAATTGAGCCATTAGTAACATTGTCTCATTATGAGCTTCCACTGAATCTTGTGCAGAAGTATAATGGCTGGACTGACCGCAGATTAGTAGACTATTTTGTGCATTATGCTGAAACCGTCTTCAACCGTTATAAAGATAAAGTGAAATACTGGCTGACATTTAATGAGATCAATGTTTCCACAATTTCACCGTATATCGGCAGCGGTATCCTCGTAGACCGTGTTGAAAACCGTGAACAGGCTGTTTACCAAGCACTTCACCATCAATTTGTGGCAAGTGCAAGAGCAGTTAAAGCTTGTCACGAAATCATTCCAGGTGCGCAGATAGGCTGTATGCTTGCCCGCATGGAAACATATGCTGAAACATGCAATCCAGATGATGTGCTTGCAGCATTGGATGAAGACCAAAAAAATCTTTTCTTCACAGACGTACAAGTGCGCGGTTATTATCCTAGCTATATGAACCGTTATTTCGAGGAAAATGATATCAAGATTGAAATGCTTCCAGGTGATGAAGAAATTCTGCTTCAGCATCCAGTTGATTTCTTGTCCTTCAGCTATTACATGACAATGGTATCAAGTGGTTCACCTGATAAAATGAAAGAAAAAGGTAACTTCTTTAGCGGCATTCTAAATCCTTATTTAGAAGCATCTGATTGGGGCTGGCAAATCGATCCGAAAGGATTGCGCATTACGTTGAAGAAAATGTATGACCGTTACCAAGTACCATTGTTCATTGTTGAGAATGGATTGGGTGCTTATGATAAAGTAGAGGAAGACGGCACTATTCAGGATGACTACCGAATTGATTACTTGCGTGCTCATATCGAACAAATGGGCGAAGCGATTAAAGATGGCGTAGATGTAATGGGCTACACTAGCTGGGGCTGTATTGATTTAATCAGTGCAGGTACGTCTGAAATGTCTAAGCGCTACGGCTTTATCTATGTAGATCAAGACGATTATGGCAAAGGTACATTGGAAAGAAAGAAGAAAAAATCGTTTGACTGGTACAAAAATGTTATTTCCACAAACGGGGCAGAACTATAATTAAAATTAACGCCTTCTCACATGGAGAAGGCGTTAATTTTTGCTAGCAGGAATTTTATCCCTTTTGCTTGGTGCTTTTTTTACTAACAGGATGAACAATATAATTATGGGGATAAAAAATTGCAGCGGCAAGTTTAGAAAATAAGGAATAACCTGAAATCCCTCGAGGACATGATCCGCAATTCCCCGCGCAATAAATACCGTAAATAGCGTAATAATGCACATAATCGGCATAGTAAAATATCGATACGGAATTTTACATACATATTCTAGTCCCTTTAATCCAGCAAACATAAACACAGAGCTTTTCACCAATATGCCGAGCAAGATAATAAATGCTGTTATCGCATCAATTCTTTCGATAAATTCCCCAATTGCAACTAAGCGGGTTGCGCTTAACAGCGGAAAAGTCGCTCTTGATGCGATATTGCTTCCTAATGCAAGGGTAACGATTAATGTCGCCACAGTCAGAAAAAAGCCTGACATAATAACACCAAAGATTAACACATTATTGCTTTTTTTGAAGTTAGCAAGCAAAGGAAATATACAAGTAAATGCAATTATTTGACCGTATGGGCGCACAAGCTCATATGGAAATATTACTTTCAAAAGCGGCTTAACTCCACCTTCGAGTATAGGTGTTATGTTTTCAACAGAGAAATTTCTGCTTGCATACAGAAAAACAGCCAGTAAGATGAAAAAAATAATCGAATACGGCGTGAATATTTCAGTGGTTCTTCCAAGTACTTCAATTCCTGAATATAGGATATAGGCAATTGTCAGCATAAGTGCTAATGTCTGAACTTCGATAGGTGTGTTTGGCAGAATAACCGTCGATGTCATTTCAATAAAATCTCTGATGACACGGGCAGCCATATAAAAAAAATAAACGATGTATACAAAGCTAATCAAGACAGCAAGCGGTCTCTTAAAACAATACTCCATCAGTTCATATAAGTTCTTTTCTGGTAAAAACGAATGCATATAGTGATAGGCTAGTACAATCGCTATCCCAATAATGCAAGAGATTAATACAACAATCCAAGCGTCCTGCTTCCCTTTTAAACCGATACCAAGCACGACAGAGCTTCCCAAATTAAAGCAAATGACTAGGGCAAGCAGCTGATTTAATGAGATATTTTCCTTCATCATATGGGAAGTTTTCCCTCTTTCTTGGCCGATTTAGCCTTCTTGCACAAGAGTAGTATGTGTTAAAAATTTGTGATTATACTAATTGTTTCCATTCATCTATCTCGCTTATTAAAAGAGTAAAAAAGGCAGTAAAATCCTTCATTGTGAAAAGTATCAATATTTTTACTTTTCTGGTAAAATGAAATCATAAAAAATTTCCAAAAGAGAAAGCTCTAATGGTTGGCAAGTTTCCAATTACCGTTGTTGCAGCAAAAGTTTAACTTGTGTCTATTTTTAGTTTGAATCAAGTAATCTATCACTCACACAAAAACACTAATATCGGAGGCTTTTATGAGACAATACCAAACGCTCCAAGAGACTTATTCTTTTTCGGAAAGTTATCAAGAACAGTTAGCTGACACGATGCGAGAAACATTTGATATAGTATCGATTAAAGACAAACCGATTGTCAGTTTATTTAAATTAGATTATTCCCTTAATACTAAAAATAAAAAGCCGAGTTATAATACGCTGCAAGTAAATAACATTGCCATTATCTTCGACCCGGAGTATAACTATAAAATAGAAATGAATCAGAAGCATCGTTTTCCGCTTCGGTCCACTTCGTATTATTCGGAGGATGTGTCCTCTGATAATAAAGTAAAAGAATTCTTTAAGGATTATATCGACGACACGCTTACTGCGTTGTTTGCGAAAAGAAAGTCGGAAATAATAGACATCTTCTGCAGTTTCATAGAAAGTGAGAATACGGTTGTTATAGAAGTAGTGGAAATGAAAACAGGAGAGTTTAAAAAGTACAGAAACAGTGGATTTTTTCATCAATTAGTTTCAGATTCTATCGTATATGCGAGCAAGCCTCTTATTCATGAAGGAATGGAACATTATATTAGCACAAATAACATCGTCCGAAATGTTGCTGAGAAATATATTAGCAATACATTTTTATCCATTCTTGAAGTATTTGATTTAGCAATCTATCAAAAGTTAAATGAGATTGCGACGAGTTACTACGAAGGAGCTGAATGCTGCGGCAAGATCCTCTTTTGCAAGGAGAATGATATAGTTAACAGTGCTGTAATGTTTGTTGATAGAATGCCGCTCACTAATTATAAAGGCGTTCGTAAACTACTAGAGATAGCCCAAGAAAATATATATCTCCTATCTAATGGCAAGGAAATAATCGGCTTCATTGAATGGACTAATGAGCTGAATAATCGCATAAACGGCTACTCTGTGACTTTTGTAAGTCATGCTAATTGGGATTTAGAAGAAACAGGAAATAGAAAGAAAAAGATATTTCATGTTAGTTATGGCATTCCCCAATTCCCAAAAGCGCCTTTAGAAGAAGCGGAATTTGCAGCATGCTTCAATCAAGCCTTTTCGAATCGGTATCATTACCGAGCGATTTGGGATTTGTGTACACAAGCTAAAAATCAACAAAAAGGTACGATGCTCGTTATTTCAGAACAAGCTGCAGCAGAGGCTAGCCGCCTGTCGAATCAATGCATACGCTTAGAATATAAAGCAGATAACAAAAATTTCTTCAGCTCTATCAAACATATTTCCGCTATTGATGGAGCGGTGCTGCTTCATCCAGATGGGAATTGTCATGCTATCGGTGTTATACTAGATGGCACTGCAGATACACGTTTCGGTGATCGATCAAGAGGTGCAAGATATAATTCTGCATATCGCTATTTACATAGTACTAAATATAAAAATTGTCTTATTCTTGTAGTTTCAGAGGATGGAATGATTGATTTGATACATACGAACAAATTATAAGGAACAGCCTTGGGATAAGAACCCAGGGCTTTCCTTTTTAGGATGATAAATAGTATAGAACGAATAGGGGGGCAACAAATGGAAACAACTACATTGTTTGTTGGAATTGATACAAATATTTCCTTACAAAGAAATTTAGATAAAAGAAAAAAACGGCAAATTAAGAGGACAGATTTAATAGAACTAACTCCGAATGTTTCTTATGCCTCGTACAGAAAAGACGAGACGATAATCCGTACCTATTTTTTAAAAAAAGAAGTTATTTTATTTGTTGAAGTAACACCCTTTATAAAGGAAATGGAAGAAATCTTTGGAATATGCAGTTCTGACTTGGATGTGATCACTACAGATCTATCACATGAAGCCCTTATACCAAAATTTGAGCATGTGTTAAAAGAGTATGAAAACCAAACGAGGCACTTTCCTATACTTCATGCATACGGGCAAAAATCCTGGCATGATGAAGCCTTGATTGTTGCTAATAAGGAGGCATTAATAAAGCTGAAAAATGCCATTGATGTTGCCTTAAAGTATGGAGAAGGACGCCTCTCTGCATCAACAAGTGATGGTGAAGGATATGACCTATACGTAAAATGTCTTAATGGGGATGCAGAAACGAATGAAGTTTGGAGAAATTTGGAGCTGCCTTATCATGACAGAGAGATGTATGCTCCACAGGAGGAAGAAGTCGATCCATACTCTATAAATTCTGTTTACAGCCAACTTTTGAACAGGCAGTAAACCAGCAAAAATAGGCTAATAGTAAGATGAAAACGCTATATTGATAAGGTAGAATATCGTTGTAAACGCTTAAAATACATATGGACATTAGGAATGTTACCTAACGGGCATAACCTAAACAAATGCATGGCTAAATCCGTGTGTTTGTTTAGGTTTTTTGTTTTTCTCCCGTTAGGTAATCTTCTAAAATCCAAAAAGAGGGGATGAAAAGGATGAAAGGAAAAGGGTTAATTACTTTGTTGCTGATATTTGCTATCATTGCAGCGGGCTGTTCAAACAGCAAAGAGGAAACTAATTCATCTAACGAAACAAAAACAGAAAACAGCAGTGACAGCAAACCAGCTGAAAAGCAAAAAGCCAGAACGGTTATTACAACAGATGGCGAAGTGGATGATATGAACTCTGTACTCCGCTACTTAGTGTATGCCAATAAGATGGATTTAGAAGGAATTGTGCTGACAAGCTCTGTCTACCATTATGCAGGTGATAAAGCAAAAGGAATTGAACCTTTTAGATGGACAGGGACCCAATGGCTTACAGATATGATTAATGCGTACGAAGAGGGTTATCCTAATTTGGTGAAGCATGCTGACGGCTATCCTGAACCAGATTACTTACGCAGCATTACAAAAATCGGTAATATTTCTAATGTAGGGGAAATGGAAGAAGAGACAGAGGGATCTGAGTTCTTGAAGGAACTGTTCCTCCATGATGATGATAGTGATTTATATGTGCAAACATGGGGTGGAACAAATACAACGGCCCGTGCATTGAAATCGATTGAAGAAGAATATAGCAAAACAGATGATTGGGAGAAGATTAAATCGAAAGTAAGCGATAAGCTTGTTTTATATATCATTTTGGACCAGGATGACAGCTACAGTAAATATATTGCTAAAAACTGGCCAGATATCCGCATCATTAATGATACCTCGAATTTCTGGCATTTTGCATATGCGTGGAAATTACATTCTGAGGAATTAAACACAAAGCTTACTGGTGATTGGCATAAAGAAAATATTGTCGGTCATGGTCCGTTAATGGATATGTATGCATTAATGGGTGACGGCAAGATGATTGAGGGAGAGCTTTTCGAAGAGCAGCGCGGTACGGAAGAATACTTACAGAAAAATCCTCAATATCAAAAGTATGATTTTATTTCAGAAGGTGATTCTCCATCCTTCTTCTACTTAATCGACAATGGACTAAGAAGCTTGGAGGACCCGACATATGGAGGCTGGGGCGGCCGCTTTGACGCTGTGAGCAGCAAGGTGTATAAAAACACTGTTACAGACTTTAATGTGTACGCAAACCGCTATGAAGCAGAGTATTCTTTAACACGCTGGTTTGATGATATACAAAGCGATTTTGCAGCAAGGGCAGATTGGCTGACTGCAGAAAGCTATGAGGATGCAAACCATAATCCAACAGTTGAGGTAGAAGAAGGTTTGGATTTGGCGGTTGAAAAGGGAGAGGAAGTGACGTTGCATGCTAATGGCAGCGATCCAGACGGTGATGAAATCTCCTATAAATGGTGGAGATATTTTGAAGCAGATACGTACGAAGAGTCAAAGGTAGCTAAGAACGATACAGTTTCAGATGTAATAGATGGTCTTCAGCTTGGCCTTCATCGTGAATTGGCAGAAGGAGAAGCAACGGACACGATTGAATTAACAGGCAAGGACACAAAAACAGTGAGCTTCACTGTGCCAAAAGATGCGAAATCTGGAGATACACTTCATATTATCGTAGAGGTGCAGGATGACGGTGCACATAAGCTTAAATACTATCAGCGTGTTATTCTAACTGTAAAATAAACAATTGTCTAAAGGCGGTGGAAGCTATTCTGCCGTCTTTTTTCCTATTGTATAGAAGTTATGGAAACTCCTTCCTCCGTTGTACAACAATATTTTCAAATGGAGATGAAAAGTGATTAATTTTCACAAATTTGGACCGATACAACCATTAGCATCATTAAATTGCTAATTTTTTAAGGGATGGGAAAGTGTATGAAATTACAGCTTAAGATGAAATTAGGCACAAAGATTAACTTAATTGTTGTTGCCATTATTATTGTTTTATCCGTGGTAGTCGGGTATGTGGCAAATAGTGAGATTACAAGGGGAATAAAGGAGTTTGCAACAGAAAAAGCAAAAGGTGATCTTGCGCTTAGTTATAACTATGTAAATAGTGAATACCCTGGCGAGTGGAAAGCGGACGGAGATAAGCTTTTAAAAGGCGAGACAATAATCAATGATAATAATGAATTAGTCGACATAATTGGCAAGGACACGCACGATACAGTTACATTCTTCTTAGGTGATACAAGAATTGCGACGAATGTAATGACAGACGGCAAGCGGGCAACAGGTACACAAGCATCACAAGAAGTAATTGACACCGTTATTAATAATGGAGAAACATACTACGGCGAAGCAAATGTAGTCGGGAAAAACTATCAGACAGCCTATATGCCTCTGAAAAATGCAGCAGGGGAAGTTGTAGGTATCATGTATGTTGGTGCCTCAGAAGAAATGATTGATAATATCCTGTCTTCTTTCTTAACGAAATTTGTGATTGTATTAATCATTATGGTTGTTATTGCAGTGGCAGTCGTTCTTTTATTTACAAATTCAATAAGAAAAAGACTGAAAAAGCTTACTGCAGCCTTGGAGTTGGCAGGCAACGGCGATTTTACTTCAAAAGTGGAGGATAAATCGACTGATGAGCTGAGCCTATTATCTGTAAGCTATAATAAAATGACAGACAGTTTAAAATCGATGATGAATGAAGTTATCTCAACATCTGAACAGTTAGCTTCTTCTTCAGAACAGCTGACGGCAAGCTCAGAAGAGACAAGCAAAGCGACAGAAGTAATTACAGAATCAATCCAGCAGGTCGCAAATGGTGCAGACCAATCAGCATCAAATGTACAAGACAGTGCTGCTGCTCTTGTTGAAGTAACAGAAGGCATTCAATCAATTGCTGATAATGCTCAAGCAGTTTCCGATGTCGGCTTGAAGGCGACTGAAAAAGCGAAGAATGGCGGACTGTATGTGGATAAAACGGTTCAGAAAATCACTGAAATCAATCATTCTGTTGCCAAAACAGGGGAAGCGATTAAAAATTTGGACTCCCGTTCACAAGAAATCGAGAAAATTACTAATGTGATTACAGATATCGCTAATCAGACAAATTTACTAGCGTTGAATGCTGCAATTGAGGCTGCCAGAGCAGGGGAAAACGGAAAAGGCTTTGCTGTTGTTGCAGATGAAGTCAGAAAGCTTGCCGAACAGTCTCAAGCATCTTCTGCTCAAATATCAGCACTTATTAAGACAATCCAAGCAGATATGGTCCAATCTAATGCGTCAATGGAACAAGTGACATTGGATGTAAAAGAGGGCTTGGAAATCGTCGAGCAGACGAAAGCGAACTTTACAGAAATTATGGACTTTATGCAAAATCTTACAGAGCAAATTGAAGGAATGGCTCATACTTCGGAAATACTTGCTGCAGGCACACAAGAAGTGGCGACAACTGTTTCAGAGATACAAAATATTTCTGGACAAACATCGATGCATTCACAAAATGTTGCCGCCTCAGCAGAGGAGCAGCTAGCATCCATGGAAGAAATTGCTGCATCTGCTCAAGCTTTGTCTCATTTAGCAGAGGACTTAAAAGAAGTAATCAGCAAGTTCAAAGTATAATTGATTGCCAGTCTCCAATAATTGGGGACTGGTTTTTCTGTATAGGTTAAAAGTATATCTCTTCCATTTCCCTCCTTTTCCAAGTATGCTAAAGAATAGCAGAGATGGGGGATATGAGATGAAAAAAGTTTATGCAGATGTCATGCAATTTCGTGGAACACATTATGACTTTGGTTATAAGCAAGGAGAATATTTTAAAGAATCAATCCTTGTAAAGAACAGGGAAAGGCAATGGAAGGTAAGAAAGCCGAAATTCACGATAGATATCGAGGAAACCCGACTTATCTTTGCTAAATTTGCCCCGTTAATCTGGGAGGAGTTTGAAGGCTTTCGTGATGCATTAGGCTGGCCGATGGACAAGGTGCTCCTTGAATTTTGCGGCTATCGTCTTGATATTGACAAGTCAGGCTGTTCGATTTATGTCGGCGGTGATTATTTAATCCGAAACTATGATTATCATCCAAAAACATATGATGGCCGCTATACCATTTTTAAGCCGACTGACGGAGGAAATGCCATCATCGGTCCAAGCCAAAGAGGCACAGGAAGAATGGATGGCATGAATGAACAAGGCTTGACGATGGGCTATAATTTCATGAACAGGAAGAAACCGGGCACGGGCTTTGTGTGCAATATGATCGGCAGGCTCATCTTAGAGCTTTGCAGTACGGCAGAAGAGGCGGCCGCTTTGCTCAAAGAAATTCCCCACCGTCATTCCTTTAGCTATGTATTGTTTGACAGAAGCTGTGAAACACCATTTATAGTGGAAACCTCTCCAAGAAGAGTGGAAGTGAGAAGAGGCTTTTCTTGTACAAACCATTTTAATATTATGACAGAAGAAAACCGCCATGTTCTAGATGATTCGAAAAGACGCCTCGAAATTATCGAGACCCATCAAACCAGTTTGATAGGTGGAAAGGAAGCCTTCAGTTTGTTGAATGACTCCAATGCAGGCATATTCTCCAATTTGTATGGAGCTTGGGCTGGAACCATTCATACTTCTGCTTATTTCCCTAAGGAAGGAAAAGCTTGGTTTGCACTTGGCGGTGACCAAGACCCAATTGAATTCAATTTTTCAAACTGGCTTAAAGGAGAAGACTTGCCGATTGAAAAGGTCGAAGGCTTGATTGATACAGATATCCCATTTGTTCATATGGAGCAAGCTGACTGGTATAAATAAACATGTGCACCTGCAATTAAAAAGACCATGGTTCTTTTAATTTGCAGGTGCCTTTTTTACAAACAAAATAATAAGGAGCGGGAATGAATGAAGCATGCATTAGTAGTAGGCGGGACAGGAATGCTTTCGGAAGTAACGATTTGGCTGGCAAAACAGGGTTATATCGTCTCTGTAATCGGAAGAAATAAACATAGAATGGACGAGATCAGAACCATTTGTCCAAATTCTATCATTCATCCAATTTTGGTTGATTACAGCAAGCTAGAAGATCTAGAGTCAGAATTGCGAAATACTATTCGTATTCATACCAATATTGAGTTAGTGGTTGCTTGGATTCATTCTTATGCAGAAGAAGCTGTTAACCTTATTATAGATACAGTTTCTAAGGATTCAAGCACTTGGCAGTTATTTCATGTGCTAGGAAGTAATGCAGATTTGCAAGTCTTGCAAAGCAGGCTTACAGACAAGCGAAATATGATATATCATCAAATTCAGCTAGGCTTTATGATGGATGATGGTCATTCACGCTGGCTGACGAATAAGGAGATAGCAAGTGGTGTAATCCAAGCTATGATAAACAAGAAGTCTATTCATATAGTTGGAGTAACAGAGCCAAGGGAGCAAAGGCCATAAAAATATTTTTATTTGTGAGTGTTTTAGAGGTTTATATGATATATTTGAAGAAAAAGCAAAAGAAAATAAAAACAAACAAAGAAATATGTCTAAATCTACTAAAAAGGAGCCTGCCTGTGAATAGTGCTGAATTAAGAGCAAAGCTTGAAAGCTATAATAAGATGGACCCTCCAGACTGGAATTTTATCAAAACTACTTATCAGGTTGAACCGATTGCGACAATTAATGGCGAGCCGTTGTATGAATTTAATATGATATTTGATCCATCACATAATCCGATTGAAGATAATATCTTCCTGTCCCAATGTCCTGCAAATGCATATGTTCCCATGCATATTCATCAATATATTGAGCTGATATATGTGTATCAGGGCAAATGCAAAATCATTCTTCAAGATGATGCCATCGATATTCTGGAAGGAGGTATGATTATGATAGACAAAAATACTCCTCATACGGTACAGGCGACGACAAGCTATGATATTGTGATTGAAATTAAGCTGAAGCATGATTACTTGTCGACGAATTTCTTGAGCAGATTTACAAATAAAAGTATTATCTCACAGTTTTTAGTCGACTCTCTCATCGGCAGCAGAAGTGCTAATAAATATCTTTTTTTTCCGTTTGAAGCTAGCTCCAACTTTAATAACATTATGGAGCATATTATGTGTGAGTATTTTGATGAAGATGCTTTTACATCAGGCTTGATAGATGCCTATTTGTTTATTATGTTTACGGAGTTGATCCGGCACAGCAACAGCTATACAAGCATGAAGATGAACCATCGAACAGAAAGAGACGTAATTATTGTTGATTTTTTGAAATATATCGAAAACCATTGGAAGGACTGCAGCCTTGCTTTAATGGCAGAGCAATTTAAATATCACCCTAACTATATTTCTGCTATTCTAAAAAAAGCTACTGGCAAGTCGTTCACTGATTTGCTGCAAATTCAGCGGATTAATAAGGCTGCGCTTTATTTGACGAATTCGGATATGCCGATTCCAGACATTGCCGAAGAGGTTGGTTATTCAAGCGTTTCTTTTTTTTATAAAAAATTCAACGAAATTTTCCTTCAGACACCAAAGGAATACAGAGAGCAAAACCGTTAATGAAAACTTAAGTCTCTTAACTACCTAATATCTTTGAATCGAGCAAACATTTCCTTTGTATTTGCCATTAAATCAATTGAAAACGCTTGCTAAAATAAAAGACATAAGAGTAAGTAAAAGATATTAGGGGTGTATACATGATGAGTTTTTCATTTCCAAAGCAATTCCTCTGGGGCTCAGCAACGGCAGGCCATCAGGTGGAGGGCAATAACGATAACAGTGATTTTTGGGCAGAGGAGCAAGTCGAAGGCTCGCCGTATCAAGAAAAATCGGGGGATGCAATCGACCATTACAATCTTTATAAAGAAGATATCGCCCTAATGGCAAGCCTTGGCTTAAAAGTGTTCCGCTTTTCTATAGAATGGTCGAGAATTGAGCCAGAGCCAGGACAGTATTCACAAGCTGCCTTGGATCATTATCGGGACGTTCTTGAAACATGCTATGCCAATAATATGACACCTTTTGTCGCGATGCATCACTTTACATCACCAAAATGGCTGATGCAATTTGGCGGCTGGGCAAGCCCAGATGTACCTGAACGCTTTGCCAACTACTGTGAAACAGTATTCCGTGAGCTCGGTCATTTAATTCCGTATGTTTTGACGATGAATGAGGTGAATCTGCCTGTCATGCTTCGTGAGCTGTTTACGGGCATTGGGTTTATTCCGCCGGTCGGAATTGATCAAGATGCATGGACAGCGCCTAAATGGCGCGAGGCTGCAGCTGAGCGTTGTGGTACGACAACAGACAAGTATTTTACTTTCCATATGATATCTGATGAGAAATCGATGAAGCTTCTCCACAAAGCTCATGTTAAAGCGCGCCAAGTGATCAAGGATATTTCTCCTGACACATTAGTTGGCTTTTCCATGGCGCTGTCTGATGTACAATCCATCACAGGGGGCGAGAAAATAGCTGCGGAAAAATGGCATAGCTATTTTGAACAATACTTGCCGATGATGGCAGGTGATGACTTTTTTGGTCTGCAAAACTACACGAGAGAAGTGTACGGTCCAAATGGTCAAGTGCTGACAGAGCATGCAGAACGAACACAAATGGGCTATGAATATTATCCGGAAGGCTTGGCAAATGTCATTCGCAAAGTATCAGCTGCCATCACCATTCCAATCATTATTACAGAGCATGGCATTGCTACAGACAATGATGAAAGACGTGTAGAATTTATCCGCAGAGGATTAGAGGGTGTTCAGGCTTGTATAGAGGATGGTATTGATATAAGAGGTTATTTGCATTGGTCCACTTTTGATAATTATGAGTGGAATTCAGGTTACTCCAAAAAATTCGGATTAATTGAGGTAGACCGCACTACACAAAAAAGGACGGTAAAAGAAAGCGCCAAATATCTTGGCCAAATCGCTCAAACCTGCTCCCTTGTTAACAAATGACCTTACCACTTGCTCCCAAGCTTTTAGGGAGCAAGCTTCTTATTATAGTTATTATTCGATAATCTTTGAATCAAGCAAAAATATTCTTTGATTATCTCATTCATTTGTCTGAAAGCGCTTGCTATAATGTGAAAAAACAATACTAAGGACAAAGTTGGAGGGAAAATGATGGAGACAGTTGGCTGGAAAAGGACACCGTTTAAGAGGTTGATAGTAGCGGCAATGCTTGGTGTCGGTACTGCTATCGCACCACTAGTATTATTAGGATTTGGTCTTTCTACTTTTATTGTAATAAGAATTGTAGGTTCAGAGGATGCGACTGCTGTTTATGGAACGGCATCAGGGATTACAGGAATTGCCATTGTTATTTTTGGATTGTTTGGAGGGGTGATTGCTGATAAGACAAGGCTCAAAATGGGGAGAAGAAGATTTTGGATGGTAGCAGGAAGCATTCTTGGTGCGATTTCCATGCTGATGCTTACCTTTGCATCATCCATTCCTATATTCATTATTTCTTTATGCTTGGTGAATTTCTTTTACGGCATGGTTTCCCTTTCCAGTTATGCAATAGTTCCAGAGCAGGTAGATCCGGATAAATTCGGCCGTGTGTCAGGTTTGATTGGAGCCGCTGGACCTGCGTTAGTTATGTCTGGTCAAATGCTGATGGGGGTGCTCGCCAATTCAACGATTGAACAAAAGATGATTGCATTGATTATTGTCCAGCTGATCGGCGGAATAACGGCGGCACTTTTAATTAAGGATAATTATTTGGCGAAAACAGCCACAATCAGCAAAAAAAACCTTGGTATTCGCGGCTTTTATCCGAGCTATAAACAGCATCCTGCATATACTTGGGCCCTTTTAACAAAGCTGTTCATCAATTTCTCCAATGCAGGATTGAATATGCTCACTTTGTTTTATATTGCCAGATTTCATTTAAGCGAAGCGGAAATTTTTCAAATTATGGGGCTGACTGCGCCTACGATTATCATGATGGTTGGAGCCGGCATTCTCGGCGGGTTTTTATCAGATAAAGTGAAAAAGCAAAAGCCGTTTGTAATGGGAGCGGCCCTAGTTACCGCACTGTGCCTTGTTGCCTTTGCATTCTCCACAAGCGTGGCATGGGTTATTGTCGGTAATTTCATCTTTAACTTTGGGTTCGGTATGTACAATGCTGTCGATAATGCCCTTGTAAACCGCATCCTGCCTTCTAAGGAAAATGCGGCGAAAGATATTTCTATCATGAATACAACAACAAATATGGCCTCCACATTAGTCAGCTTTGCAGCTCCAGCTCTGATTGCTTTTGGTGCAAGTACATTTGGCGGTGATGGATACACGCTGTTTTTCCTAGTGCTCGCTGTGTTTTCCATTCTCTCTGCTATCGCTGTTCTTCCGATTCCAGAAATGGAAGGAAAAGGGGATGTTGATGACGAACCTATGGATGAAATCGTCGTTTCCTAAATGTTGATTGGGATGAATATCTATTCATCCCTTTAAGGAAAGTGACGCATAAAGCTGCCAAAGGGGAGAAGCATGTATGAAAATCGAAAAGATTCAGTTATGGGAAGATAATGCTCATGTTACCTTGACTGCCTATCTGCTAGAGAATTCTCAAGAATTTCAAACAGATAAAAAGCGTCCTGCTGTTATTATTTGCCCAGGAGGGGGTTATTTAAATACATCTGACAGAGAGGCAGAACCGATTGCTTTACGGTTTGCTTCAAAAGGCTACCATACATTTGTGTTGCGCTACAATACGTACTTTCGTGAGTGGGTGAAAGATTTCAAACAGCTACCGGAGGTAAATGAGCGCTCTCTCTATCCCAATCCATTACTTGATTTAGCGAAAGCGATATCTTTAGTAAGAAGAAATGCGAAAGAATGGCTTGTAAATCCAGATGCCATTGCTTTATGCGGCTTTTCTGCTGGTGGTCATTTGGCAGCAAGCATGGCTGTTCATTGGCAAGACAGCTTCCTCCAAGAGTCTATTCAAGCAAGCAGCGATTTATTTAAGCCAAATGCTGTTATATTAGGATATCCGCTCCTTGATTATGAATGGATGAAAGCAAAAGTAGAGCGTGATGCGGATGAGAATAAAAAAAGCTTTTGGGAAATATCAAGCAAGGCAGTTTTCGATACAACCACACCTACTGACCAACAGCTAAGAGAAGCAAGTCCTGCCCGTTATGTCACTATAAATACACCGCCTGTCTTCCTATGGCATACAGCCGATGATGATTTAGTTTACGCAGAAAATGCTTTAGTTTTTGCTGTAGAACTAACAAAGCATCATATTCCCTATGAATTACATGTATTTGAAAGTGGTGTACATGGATTGTCGCTAAGTGATGAAACGACAGCAGGCAACGCTGAACACATAAACGAAGCATGCCAGCCATGGTTTGATTTAGCGGCCGCATGGCTGAAAAGGCATTTCTAATAATGACAGAAATTTTACTAGAAAGGAAGTAACTATGACACACTTAAAAGCAGCATCCTTAACAACTGAGTACCGAACAAATCCACTCGGCATTGATTGTAAAAAACCACGGTTAAGCTGGAAAATCATTTCCGATGAAAGAGGAACATTGCAGCAATCCTACCAAATTCAAGTTTCTGAACATCCTACTTTTGATACATTACTGTGGAATACAGGCATCATTCACTCACAAGAGTCCTTGCATCTTCCATATGAAGGTCCAGATCTAAAAGAAAGAACTAGATATTTTTACAGAGTGAAAGTCTGGGATAATAAAAGCCGCGAATCCGCTTGGAGTGAAACAGCTTGGTGGGAGACTGCTTTGTTTGCCGAATATGACTGGAAAGCACAATGGATTACACCAGATGAAGAAGTGATAGGCCGTTTGAGTGAGCCGGCTTTTTGTCTAAGAAAAGAATTTCAGCTGCAAAACGACATTGTATCTGCCCGCATATATGGCACAGGCTTAGGTCTGTATGAGCTGTATGTAAATGGAGAGCGTGTCGGTGATGAGCTGTTTGCTCCCGGCTGGACCAGCTATCACAAACGTCTTCAATATCAGACATATGATATCACATCCCAACTTCAAGCGGGACCGAACGCCTTTGGCATCATGCTTGCAGACGGCTGGTATAAAGGGAATATGACATGGGAAAACAAGCGTCATATATACGGCGACAGGCGAGCAGCATTTTTTGAGCTGCATGTAAGATACAATGATGGCACGGAAGATATTATTGTGACAGATCCATCATGGAAAGCAGCATTAGGGCCTGTTGTATATTCAGAGATTTATCAAGGAGAAAAATATGATGCAAGACTTGAGGAGGGTTTCAGTTTGCCTGACTTTGATGACAGCAGCTGGTCTTTAGTGCAAGAACAACAAATGCCTGTAGGTCAGCTGATTGCACAAGAAAATTGGCAGACAAAAGTGACCGAGGTTATTAAGCCTATTGCGGTATTTACGACTCCTTCAGGAGAGACGGTAATCGATATGGGGCAGAACATGGTCGGCAGAATTCGCTTTTTTGTTAAGGCTGATAAAGGAACGAAGATTATTTTAAAGCATGCAGAGGTGCTGGATAAGGACGGAAACATATACTTCGGCAATTTGCGCAAGGCAGACCAGCAAGTAGAATATATTGCAAAAGGAATCGGGCTGGAAAACTATGCTCCGCACTTTTCTTTCCAAGGTTTTCGATATGTGAGGGTGGAAGGGTATCCGAACCAGGAAAACGGGCTTTCTCTCGAGCACTTTGTAGGCGAAGTCATCCATACAGATATGGAGCCGACTGGAGAGTTTGAATGCTCCAACCCGCTTGTAAACAAGCTTCAGGAAAACATTAAATGGGGGCAAAGAGGCAATTTTCTTGATGTGCCGACAGACTGCCCGCAGCGTGACGAGCGCCTTGGCTGGACTGGTGATGCACAAGTATTTATACAGACGGCTTTGTTCAATTATCATGGAGGTCCTTTTTTCACAAAGTGGCTTCGTGACCTCAAGGCAGAGCAGCATCCAGATGGAGGAGTTCCCTTTGTTATTCCAGCTGTAGTCGGCGGTGCCAATGCGGCAGCCTGGGGTGATGCAGCAACAATTATTCCATGGGAGATTTACAAAGCATACGGTGATAAGCGGTTGTTAGCAGAGCAATATGACAGCATGAAGGCATGGGTTGAGTATATGCGCAGACAAGGGGAAAATGAGTACCTCTGGATTGTCGGCTTCAATTTCGGTGATTGGCTTGCCCTTGATGCACCGTCAGGCAGCTACAGCGGTGCCACACCAAAGGACTTTATTGCAACAGCTTTTTATGCACACTCCACGAGAATTCTGCGTGAAGCTGCTAAAGTGCTTGGCAAATGGGAAGATGCTAAAAGTTATGGTTTGCTGCTTGAAAATATAATAGAAGCATTCAATCATGAATTTGTCTCTAAATCTGGCAGGCTAGTGTCACCGACGCAAACCGCCCATGTTCTGGCATTGATTTTCGATCTCGTCGATGGAGGCGTAAAAAAGCGAACAGCACATGAATTAAACGAGCTCATTATTAACAATAATTATCATTTGACAACAGGGTTTGTCGGAACTCCGTATTTATGCTTTGCTCTTTCAAAAGCAGGTCATCACGAAACAGCTGTTAAACTATTGCTGCAAGAGGGCTATCCTTCCTGGCTTTATTCTGTCAAAAAAGGAGCTACAACCATATGGGAGCACTGGGATGGAATTAAAGAGGATGGTTCGTTTTGGAGCGATGATATGAATTCCTTTAATCATTATGCTTACGGCGCAATCGGGGATTGGATGTACAGAAAAGTTGCAGGCCTTGATATGGATGAAGAGCTGCCAGCCTACAAACGAATCCGCATACAGCCAGCATTTGCCGGAATTCACTTAACCTATGCAAAAGCTGCTTTTGAGTCGATGTATGGCAGAATCCAATCCGCTTGGAGCATAACAGCAGACAAGATTGAACTGAAAGTAGAGATCCCAGCAAATACAACAGCAGAAATTGTCTTGCCGTTTGCACAAACAGCGAATGTGTCAGAAGGCGGCAACCCGCTTGCACAAGCAAATGGAATATATACGTATAAGGAAAAGGATGATACAGTCACGTTAACCGTCGGATCTGGCAGCTATCATTTCCAATATGATAACAAGAACGGATTAATGGTGGAATTTACGAAGAACTCACGATTGATTGATGTGCTAGGACATCAATCATCAGCAGCTATTCTCGATAAGCATGCACCATGGATTGCTAAGCCGCCAGGCATTTTTGCGATGAGAACAAAAACATTGCAGGAATTAGCAGAGTTTCCAGAAGCGAACCTGACAAAAAATCAAGTGGATGCTTTAATAGAAGAGCTTAACACCATTGAGTGGAAAGCAGAGTTAGTGAAATAAAGCATTATAAGTCATTCATCAATTTGATGAATGACTTATTTCTATTTTAGTAGAAGGGATATAGCCATCTGGTGGAGAATTATTCCAACAAAGACTATGGCCACTTGCAAAAATTACGAGCCTGTGAAGAAAGTAAGGGAAAAATTTTTTCGGATGATAAGAATATATTTGGTAACAGCAATATGGATAGGATGCATGATGCACTGAAAACTTTGTCGGACAAATAGAAAGATCGATGGGGTGAAAAGGAGAATGAAAATTTGCAGAGAATCTTATCAAGAAAATAGTGATTTTCTCCGAAAGAGGGTAATAGAATACAATCTTTCCCGCTTGCCAGATGAGGTAAAGCATCCAGTTAACAAACTCTGCTTTACTGCCAGAGATGATAACGAAAAAATCGTTGGCGGTATTTCGGGAGTGATTTTTTGGCATCATTTGCAAATCGAATCATTATGGGTGGATGAGACAAAAAGAGGGGAGGGATATGGCAGCAGCCTGCTCAAAACAATCGAGGAAAGTGCTATTGAATGCAAATGCACCCATATTCAACTGGATACCTTCAGCTTCCAAGCCCCAGAATTTTACCGGAAACATGGCTATGAGATTGCTGGACTCATTAGTGAACATCCTACAAAGGAAAGCAGCCAGTATATTTTAGTAAAACGTTTAAAAAGATCTTAAGCGAAAAAATAGCATAGAGAAGAGGGATAACTATGGAGAATTTTGGATTATTAGGAAAGTTTACGGCTAGGGAAGAGAATCGTGATATGCTTGCAGCCATTCTAATTGAAGCCGCATCGCAAATGGAGGCAGTTGAAGGCTGTCAACTGTATACGATTAATCTGCCAGAAACTGAACTTGATAGTGTGTATGTTTATGAGGTATGGAGCAGTAAAGCCGCCCACGAAGCTTCTTTATCCCTTGAAGGAGTGCAAACGCTAATTAATCAGGCGAAACCATTGATTACAGGGATGGAGAGAATAGAAAGCTTTAAGCAGGTGTGGGGCAAGGGAACATTCCGGTGAGTCTGTCTTATTCCCGATAAGTATCAGGTAGGAAGGAAGAATACATCATGAAGTTTGTTCTTATATTTGGACCGCAGGCTGTTGGAAAGATGACGGTTGGCCAGGAGTTAGCCGCCATTACAGGTTTAAAGCTTTTTCACAATCATATGAGCATTGATTTAGTCAGTAATTTTTTCGGATATGGAACGAAAGAAGGAAGCAGGCTTGTAAATCTTTTTCGGCAGGAAATCTTTGAGACAGTCGCCAAAAGCGATTTACCTGGATTAATTTTCACCTATGTGTGGGCATTTAATTTGAAAGAAGATTGGAATTATGTTGAAAAAATCTCTAATATTTTTAAACAACAAGGCGGAACAGTCTATTACGTCGAATTAGAAGCAGATCTCGACGAACGGCTATACAGAAATAAAACTCCGAACAGATTAGAACATAAGCCAACAAAAAGAAATATTGAATGGTCGGAATCAGAGCTAAAAAGCTCTCTGGAAAAATATCGATTAAACTCCCGTGAAGGAGAGATACAAAAAGAAGAATATTTAAAAATAAACAATACAGATAAAAGCCCTAAAGACGTTGCTGCGTTGATTAAAGACAAATTCAAGCTGTAAATTCATTGCTTTGCTTCTTGGATCAGAAGCATGGCTTTTTTTTTTGGCTTTTAGTCAATATCATACAAGAGCAGCTATAAAGTCATATGCTACACTAATTTTAAGAAAATGAACGAAAAAGGAGGCACGACTCATTGAAGGAAAAAAGAATGGTGAAATTTGATTCTCAGCTGCAGGTGGAAGCATACCATTTTGATGGGATCATGCAGAAATTCCCAAACCATTTCCATGAATATTATGTTATCGGCTTTATCGAAAATGGGCAAAGGAAACTCACTTGCAAAAATAAGGATTTTATTATTAACAAAGGAGATATGGTCATCTTTAATCCTCTTGATAATCATGCATGTGAACAAGTTGATCTTAATGCGTTAGATTACCGCTGCTTGAATATTAATGCTGATATTATGAAGAAAGTAGCTAAGGAAATTATGGGAGTAGATTATCTTCCTTACTTTACTTCACCTGTTCTGGTGCAAACAAGCTTTGCACCACTGTTAAAAGAAGTGCATGAGATGATTATGTCTACCAATGAAGAGCTGGAAAAGGAAGAAAGCTTTTATTTTTTAATGGAACATTTAATCAAAAAATGCAGCATTAAGTATGAAGAAAGTACATCAACAGATGAGCGTCTGCATGCAGTATGCCGCTATATGGAAAAAAACTATACAGAACATTTAACATTAACTGACTTAGCAGAGGTTTGTGATATGAACAAATATACGCTCTTGCGGTCGTTTACACGCAATTTTGGCATTACTCCATATAGATACTTACAAACTATTAGGATTAATGAGGCAAAAAAACTGCTTGAGAGCGGGCGTAAGCCAATAGATGTTTCAATGGAGACAGGGTTTGCAGACCAAAGCCACTTCAGCAATTTTTTCACTGAATTTATTGGTCTGACACCAGGCCAGTATCGGGAGATTTATCAACATAAGAAACAAGCATGACGAAAAGGGCGAGGACAAAAAATGAGAAATCAAACTACAAATGGTCATATAGCAGCACTAGTGACTATTTTTATCTGGGGCATTACCTTTATTTCGACTAAAGTTTTACTGACAGGTTTTACACCGACTGAAATTTTGTTTTTTCGGTTTGCTATTGGCTTTATCATGCTGCTGATTATATTTCCAGCGAGGATGAAAGTAGCAGACAGAAAGCATGAGCTGTTATTTATCTGTGCCGGGTTATGTGGCGTTACCTTATATTATTTGTTGGAAAATATCGCTTTAACGATGACAATGGCCTCTAATGTGGGAGTTATCAGCGGAATTGTCCCGTTTTCAACAGCAGTTCTGACGATGCTGTTTTTGAAAGATGAACGTTTAAAAGGAAACTTTTTTGTTGGTTTTGCAATGGCGATGATTGGCATCTTTTTAATCAGCTATAATGGAAAGGCCAATTTTCAGCTAAATCCACTTGGAGATATGCTGGCAGCTGTCGCAACATTTGCGTGGGCAGCCTACTCCGTGCTGACAAAAAAGATCTCAAGCTATGGCTATCATCCAATCCAGACAACAAAAAGAGTATTCTTTTACGGACTGCTTCTTATGGTGCCAACATTGTTTTTCTTTGATTTCAAGCTTGAGCTTGCCAGGTTTGCTAATCCAATCTATCTATTCAATATTCTATTTCTTGGAATAGGAGCTTCTGCCGTCTGCTTCGTAACATGGAATACAGCTGTCAACATTCTTGGGGCAATAAAAACGAGTGTTTATATTTATATGGTACCTGTCATTACAGTCGTAGTGTCTATGCTTGTACTGCACGAACAGCTGACAAAGCTGTCAGCATTGGGAATACTACTTACATTAGCAGGACTGGTTGTTTCAGAGGTGAAAATTACGATTAAGAAAAAAAGAGCATTGGGAAGCAGTGCAGTGAAATAGGTTGCTTGTTTAAGGAAGTCTTGCTGATAAATAGCCAGACTTCCTTTTTATATATAAAGAAGGGTGAGATATTGATTACCGCTGGATTTCGAGATTTCGGTAAAAGATTTATGGGAAGGAAAGGGGAAGTGCTTGTTTAAGAGATAATAAGAATGAACCTTATTGGCCGAAAACACAATTTTTCCTATCTTTTACTATTGGCAATGACATAGCCAAGCCTTGAGGTGAATAATATTAAGGATAGTAAACTATTTGATAAACATGAGAAACAGGGGTTAGCGAATGGTTAGTATAGAAATTAGTGATGCTCATACTAAATCCACTTTTCAAGCATTTGTACAGGCAGTTATTCCTCCTCAAGCATATTACCTTCCCAACAGCACTTCGTTTATCAAGCCAGGTGCCTTTGAACTGCAGGTTTACGAATATCTAATGCAGATACTAAATCAGTCCATGCCCCTAAAGGTCAAAAAACAGTTGATGATTGCATCAATGGCTAAGTCTACAGCAGAACTGCTAGATAGTGGAGCAGTTTATCTGGTCCAATCTCAGAAAAATATATATCCGCTCTGCTGTAATACATTCCCTGAAGGTGGTCCTTACACGTTATTAGCACCATTAGACAGGCTTAACGCAATCTCATATATAGAAAGGCTAGAAATAAATCCGGTGAATTTAAAACCGCCTTATGACAATAATCCAGGACTTATTCAAAATATCGTTGATGTGTTGCATCAGCTGACTTTTTTCGGGTTTTATTCCGAATGGACGGGATATGGCAGTACTGCTTTTTTGCCTCCGGAAAACCGGCAAATGGAATATTTCCCTATTGGCTGGCATCGGGCAGGCTATCCAGGACCAGCTTATGCTTATCGGGATTTTCGCGGTTTTTTAGCTCTTATGCCACATAAAAAGGAGGGATAGTATGAAGTTGCAGGATGTCATCGTAATTGGGTCTGGCGGAGGAGGGGCTGTCATGGCGAAAGAGCTTGGAGAAAAAGGATTAAAGGTGCTTGTTTTGGAGGCTGGTCCTTGGTATGGCAATAAACAATGGCCACAACCCAATACGGAGTCGAACAGCGAAAGCAGTTCCTCTTTATCTGATCTCGACATTGATCTATACAAGCAGTTAATGGATAAGAAGGAAATGAACATGAATGATTTAGTGACAGGAAGGTATCGCTTTGGACCGGCAGACCGAAGCAAGGCGCAATGGTTCCGGAATATTAAACAAAAGGCAATGATATGGCAGTGTGCCGGCGTTGGCGGCACTACGCAAGTTTATACAGCCAACTGTCCGCGAGCTTATCCGCAATTAGTGGATGGTAAATGGCCGTTTTCGTATAAGGAGCTTATCCCGTATTATGAAAAGGTAGAGGAAACCTTACCAGTGAACTTTGCGCCAGTTACGGCAAAGGAAGAACTATTTTATTTCGGTGCCAAAAAACTCGGGCTGCATTTAAATCCATCGCTTGATATTTATTCGCCTGGATATCGACCGCAGCCTAATGCCATTCTTCCACCAAACGAAGCAATCATTAACCCCAATATTACTGATGTCGAGCTATCCTGGATGGAAGGCTGTACATTATCAGGACATTGTATTAACGGTTGTGCTCATGGTCCTTCTATAGAGAAAATCGCAAAGCGCTCTACGAATGTAAGTTATATTCCACTCGCTTTAAGGACAGGTAATGTAAGCATAAGGCCAAATGCGTTCGCTGTGAAAATCCTAACCGAAAAGGAGGGTTCTGAACTCCGTGCAATCGGTGTAAGAATAAGAGATACATGGACAGGACAAGAAGAAGAATTAACCGCATCCGTAGTTGTGTTAGCTTGCGGCAGTATAGAAACTCCGCGACTTTGGCTGAATTCATCCCTGCCAGAAAATGAGTTTGTTGGCAAAGGATTAGTCACACATTATATGGACTGGATTACAGGAATCTTTGAAAAGAAAGATTTATTGTCTGTTATAGGAGCAACGCAAATAAGACCATATGTAGGAAACACTTGTGGAGCAAGGCTAGACTATCCAGGACTTGGTGCACTACAGACAGCTGGAATGAGTCCAGGATTGACCGCTTCCTTTTATGGCTTGAGTACAGATGGGTATGCTGTTAGAAAAGAGCGAAGCAATCACAGACCATGGGATATGGAGGGACGGCCAGTTGGACAAACTTTACATTACTTGATGGATAATTATGCTCGATCTTTAAGTATATTGGTAACAACAGACGATGAAGTGGATGACAGAAACGGTGTCGCACTAGATCCGCGTATTTCCGATGAGAATGGTTTTGTGCCAGTTATCCGGTATAGAGCTACAAAAAAATCAGCCGAGCGGCGCAGAAAACTTGCTGTACTGGCTGCAGACCTATTACGCAAGGCGGGAGCGAAACAAATTTTGCGCTCCAATTGGCCGGAGGGTATGATGATTCATATGGAAAGCACGATGAGAATCGGCTTTGTTGTGGATGAAAACTGTGAGGCCTATCAAGTAAAACGGCTTTATATTGCTGACAACAGTGTGCATGCTAATGGTCTCGGTGGTGCTAATCCAACCCTTACAACTCAAGCCTTAGCTGCTAGGACAGCAGAAAAGGTGATAGAGACTTATTTTTCTTAGTATGTTTTTAAAATTTTTAGACAAACTAACTCAAAAACATACTTAAGAACGGTGGGATTTACTTATGAAATTGTTTGAAGTCATGTACGATGCGTTTGAGCCATTTTTGGACGGTGAAAAAAGACCATTAAATGTCTTAGAAGTCAGCAATCTGTGGTTTTATTTGTTGGCAACGGAAACAACCCTTCGTAATGAAGAGCTTGCTGTTAACATCGTTCAAGATCCAAAATTAAAAGCAATCATTAAGGATACTACCGATTCTGTGCATATTCCGATGCGCGATGAGTTAAAAGAATTTTTGACAAAAGAAGGAGTTCCGCTCCCACAGACTACCCCAGAAAAACCAGTCGGAGATTTTCGCGACATCCCGGAAGGAGCAAAACTGAATGATGAAGAGACTGCCAACCTCCTTTCTTATAATCTTGCAGCAGGAGTAAATTATGCAGCAAGAGGTCTTACAGAATCTATCCGTGCAGATGTCGGTTTGCTTTTTTCTAAATATATTATGAAGAAGACCATTGCCGGTCTAACTGTTAAGCAATACTTAGATGAGCATGGGTGGCTGCGGGTGCCGCCGTTTTACAACAAATAGTTATTCACTTTAAGTGAAAATATATATAAGTAGAAGGAAGAAGTTGAATGTAAGGAATTCAGCTTCTTTTTTTGGTATAATAATTTGTGCTAAAGACAGTCTGAGTCAAAAGTTGATACAAAAAAATAAAAAATATTAAAAAATGTATTGACGCTCATTTAAATACTAGATATAATAATCCTTGTCGCTGATACATGACAGCGAAGAAAATGAAACGGCCCATTGGTCAAGCGGTTAAGACACCGCCCTTTCACGGCGGTAACACGGGTTCGAATCCCGTATGGGTCACCAATATAATGGAGGATTAGCTCAGCTGGGAGAGCATCTGCCTTACAAGCAGAGGGTCGGCGGTTCGATCCCGTCATCCTCCACCATAATACGCCGATGTAGCTCAATTGGTAGAGCAACTGACTTGTAATCAGTAGGTTGGGGGTTCAAGTCCTCTCGTCGGCACCATTAGATTTTGCGGGTGTGGCGGAATTGGCAGACGCACTAGACTTAGGATCTAGCGCCGCAAGGCGTGGGGGTTCGACTCCCTTCACCCGCACCATTTAATTTAAATACTCTAAGCGGAAGTAGTTCAGTGGTAGAACACCACCTTGCCAAGGTGGGGGTCGCGAGTTCGAACCTCGTCTTCCGCTCCAAAAATATGCGCCCGTAGCTCAATTGGATAGAGCGTCTGACTACGGATCAGAAGGTTATGGGTTCGACTCCTTTCGGGCGCGCCATATACATTTGCATTTTACGGGGCCTTAGCTCAGCTGGGAGAGCGCCTGCCTTGCACGCAGGAGGTCAGCGGTTCGATCCCGCTAGGCTCCACCAATACGGAGGAATACCCAAGTCCGGCTGAAGGGATCGGTCTTGAAAACCGACAGGCGGGTCAAACCGCGCAGGGGTTCGAATCCCCTTTCCTCCTCCATTAATTTAATAGTTTGGTCCGGTAGTTCAGTTGGTTAGAATGCCTGCCTGTCACGCAGGAGGTCGCGGGTTCGAGTCCCGTCCGGACCGCCATTATATTTCGCGGGTGTAGTTTAATGGTAAAACCTCAGCCTTCCAAGCTGATGTCGTGGGTTCGATTCCCATCACCCGCTCCAATTATGCCGGTGTGGCGGAATTGGCAGACGCGCACGACTCAAAATCGTGTTCCTTTGGAGTGCCGGTTCGACCCCGGCCACCGGTATTATGATGCTGCTTATGCAGTGAAATCAACGTTTCTTACACTCTGTAAGGGGCGTTTTTTATTTTAAAAAGAAAACCACCATTTGATCATAAAAAATTAATCCATAATGAGAGGATTTGATTGTAATGATGAAAGATAATTTCTGGCGTGAACTGCCACGACCGTTTTTTGTACTTGCACCAATGGAAGAGGTAACGGATGTAGTATTTCGCCATGTAGTGAGCAAAGCAGCAAGACCTGATGTGTTTTTTACAGAGTTTACGAACACAGAGAGCTACTGTCACCCAGATGGGAAGCAAAGTGTACGCGGGCGTTTGACTTTTACAGAAGATGAACAGCCAATGGTTGCACATATATGGGGAGATAGACCTGAAAATTTCCGCCAAATGAGTATTGGAATGGCAGAACTCGGGTTTCGTGGCGTCGATATTAATATGGGCTGTCCTGTGCCTAATGTGGCATCTAAGGGGAAGGGGAGCGGCCTTATCCTCCGTCCAGATGTCGCTGCAGAGATAATCCAAGCAGCAAAAGCAGGCGGATTGCCTGTAAGTGTGAAAACAAGACTTGGCTACACGGAAGTAGAAGAGTGGAAGGAATGGCTAGCACATATATTGAAACAAGATATTGCTAACCTTTCAATTCATTTGCGTACACGTAAGGAAATGAGCCAAGTGGATGCTCACTGGGAGCTGATTCCAGAGATTAAGAAGCTCCGTGATGAAATAGCGCCAGATACATTGTTGACGATTAACGGAGATATTCCTGACTATCAAACTGGCTTGGAGCTTGCTGAAAAATATGGTATTGATGGGGTAATGATTGGGCGCGGTATTTTTAAAAACCCATTTGCATTTGAAAAAGAGCCAAAAGAACATAGCAGTAAAGAATTGCTTGATCTCTTGCGATTGCATCTTGATCTACATGACAAATATTCACAAGAATTAGAGACACGCTCATTCCGAGCTCTGCATCGCTTTTTCAAGATATATGTTAAAGGATTTAGAGGAGCAAGTGAACTAAGAAATCAATTGATGAGCACAAATTCATCGGATGAAGTGCGTGAAATGCTTGATCTCTTTGAGAAAAATGCTGACATAGTTGAGTAAGAATATGTGATTAATTGGCTGATGTGAGTACATTTACCTTGACTCCCATCAGCCAATTTTTGCTTTTATCAATTGTATATGGCTAGACTGTTGCGAAGTATTATTAGTTATACTAAAATTAAGTGCCTGTTGCTTTATAAAAAGGTACTATTATTTAATATAAGGAGTTACATAAATGGAAATTAAAGATATGCTTATTCGCTTGAGATATGCGCTAGAAATAAAAAATAAAGAAATGGTGGAGATTTTTAATCTTGGCGGTGTCGAGGTAACGGTACCTGAAGTGGTGCAAATCCTGAAAAAGACAGATGACGAAGAAGAGGAAAATGACGATCAAATTAAATGTACAACTAGTATGTTCGATTCCTTTTTAAATGGTCTCATTATTTATAAAAGGGGAGTACAAGAGCCTAAACCAGGGATGCCTAATGCTCCAGCTCAACCCTCTCAAAAAGGGGAACATATTAATAACCTCCTTCTAAAAAGAGTGAAGATAGCACTGTCTTTAACTACGGAGGATATGCTGGATATTTTTGCAAACGCAGGGTTAACAGTGACAAAAGGTGAGTTGGGTGCTTTATTGCGAAAAGAGGGACATAAAAATTATAAAGAGTGTGGAGATAAATTCGCCAGAAACTTCTTAAAAGGACTCGCAGTCCGATACAGAGGATAAGGTGATGTAAATGATTCATACGTACTCAGGTTCGACAATTAGCTATGAAGTAAAGTACAAAAATAGAACCTCCATCGGAATATCAATAAATAGCTATGGAGAAATTGAAGTACAAGCTCCGAAAAAGATAGCAGATGAAAAGGTGCTTCAGGCTTTAGAAGACAGATGGGAACTCATACAGGAAAAATTAGCAGAAATGAAGGATAGGTGGAATGGTCCACAAGAAAAGGTCTATGATAATGATGAAAGCTTTCTGTATTTAGGGAAAGCATATCCTATTAAAATATTCCAAGACCGTAAAATTAAGCAGGACTATGTTGTATTTGAAGAAGAAACACTGTATATATATGTGAAGCAGCTTGACGATGAAAAGAGTAAACAAGCATTAAGACGTTTTTATTATCAGCAGTGTAAGGACTTAGTACAAAAAAGTATCTCTGTTTATCAAGGCAACTTTAAAACAAAACCCCGTTCTGTACGGATATCAGATAGTAAAACGAACTGGGGTACATGTGATTCCAATTTGCAATTAACCTTCAATTGGAGACTGGCAATGGCACCACGTGAGGTCATTGACTATGTAGTTGTACATGAGATGTGTCACATGGTCCATTTAAACCACGACCGCTCGTTTTGGCGTCTTGTTGGGAAAATAATGCCTGATTATAAGGAAAAAGAAAATTGGCTAAGCTTTTCAAACTGGAAAATGACTGTTTAGAATACAGGGCTGGAAACAATTCATTGAGCTCTCACGATTGTGAGAGCTCTTTTTTACGTATTTTAGAATTGTTGTAAAGCAATTGCACCAAAAATGTATATAACTTGGTTAGCATTCAAACAATAATAGTTGCCATATTTAAGTTATAGGTGGGATTGATATGTATATCTTATGGAGTACAGTAGGTTTGCTTGTTATCATGCTCTTTTTTATGCCGAAGCAATTAACATGGCGAGAAAATGTCATTGTTGTGCCGATTGTAAGCTATTGTGCTTGGCTTGCTCATTTCTTCATTGCTGTGAAGCTTGATTATGTAGATTTTGGCCCATCCAAGGAGGTAGAATTTACGGATTTCGCTCTCGTTTCATTAGTTCCTCCGTTGCTAACAGTATTATATTTAAACTTTCAAAAAAATAATCATTATCTTCTCTATGTAATCATTTGGACAGCCATCTCTTTTTTGATTGAGTATCTTTTGCATAAAGCAGGATTCATGAAGCATTTCGAGTGGAAGCTTTGGTACTCTATCCCTGTATATTTTATATCTTATCTAGGTTTGTATTGGTTTTATCGGAAGGTGATCAAATGCCCTCCAGAAAACGGCTAAACAAAAGCAATCCCAAAACTCTCCCACCATCAGGAGAGTTTTGTTAATGCCTCAAGAAAAACTATATTTATTAAGCAGCACCCACACCAATTCTCCTCTCGTTGTACTGTTCGTTTTTGTGAAAATCGATTTTAAATGGTCCTGTACTGTATGTGGCGAAATATATAATGCTGCTGCAATCTCTTTAGTGGTATTTCCGAGAAATATATAGTTTACTAGCTGTTTTTCCCGGTCTGACAGTCTATATAGGGAAGCTGTATTATGTAAAATTTCTTGTGGTGCTGTTTTTTGGCAGGTGACGGCAAAGTGCTGGTCCTGTGATTGCATTAAAGTCGCATGGATTGTGAAAAATTCTCCTGCAGAGGGGTGAATACAAATTTTTGCTTCTGTCTGCACTAGATCATTCGCCTTTGCTTTTGTACATACTGCCCTAACCGGCCGCGGTAAAATGGTGCTGTCTATCTGTTCTAGCTTACGCAGAAAGTCAAGCAAGCTCTGCCCGCCTTTATTGGCTGCGGTTATTTGCATATCTTCATTAAGCAGTATCACACTTTTATCCCAATCTGCTGTATTGCCTGGTGGCAATGGAGCAGCAAAAAAGTCATACAGCTTTATGGAGATCGGCTGCAACAACGAAATTATCTCGTCCATATCTTTTTGGGTAAACATCTGCTGTTTATTAGAACGAAACAATGTCAAAAATCCGCAGCATTTTCCTTTATACATAACAGCTGCACGCAGCTCATCTGAAAAACCAGCAGGCTGAAGAATTTCTTTACTGCGGGTACTCAACGCAAGATTTCCATTTGTAGAGTGACTTAAAACACCAACTGGAACAGGAAGCTTTATGAGATTTTCAAACCGGTTAAAGTCCTTCTGTAAATATTCATTTTCAAATAAAAGAGGATGTATTTTTTCAATCCGAGCATCCGTGAAGGCACCTGTTGATAGAAGTGTTAATGAGTCGACTGTCGTAAAACACCCTGCCTCATAACAAATAGACTTTTTTATATGTATTAAACAGTTATTCAAAAAATCAGTTATAAACGCTGTGTCTTTCTTCAATTTTTGTTCGCCTCTTTCCAGGGTGATAACTATCCCATAAATATGGGATTTTGCTTGTTGTAATTTTTAAATAGAATGATAATGATTATTAATATCATTAATTTAATGATAACAAATGGGAAATACAATTGCATTCATTAAAAAAGGAGGCATTCATATGCCGGAAAGCAAACGAGCGAAGAGCTGGGAGGATCCTAGTGTTAATTCCTATGCTACAACAATAAGGAAAAAGATTGCAGGTTACCCACTATTATATGAGCTGACAGGGAACTTGATGGAAGGTTTTTTAATTGGTGACAGTAATCATACAGTATTAATTGTCGGAGCTGGCGGCGGGCAAGAACTCGTCACATTCAGCAATAATTCGCTCTGGTCATATGTGGCTGTCGATTCCTCAGAGGAGATGCTTAAACTTGCGAAAAGCAGAACAAAGAATATAGCAGATCGAATCTGTTTTCACCACTCAGAATGGGATATGTTTTCTACCGAAAAACAATTTGATGGAGCTACATGCCTGCTTGTTCTTCATTTTATAAAAGGGTTAGGAAATAAACGGAAATTTCTGTTGAATATTGCTAAACACCTTAAACCAGGTGCACCGCTTTTACTTGCTGCCATTCAAGGAGAACAGGTCAGTGAATCTTTCGAAATGCAAATGGCGGGTTGGAGAAATTATATGATCTCAAACGGCATATCACCTGAAGAGTTCGCAGAATTTGCTGCAACAATTGGGCAGGGAACAGAGGTTAATAGTGACGAAGAATGGAAAGAATTATTGTATGACTGCGGCTTTACTAATGTCAGCTGTTATTTTGGATCATTTCTTATTAGAGGCTTCATCTGCACAAGAGATAAGGCTCAAGCTACTTAAGAACCAATAAGGGGGTATATTATTCGGCTTCCCCCCTCATTAATTTCCTAAAGATAGCAATATTGATTAGTTGAAAAATCAACAGCAGCGGATAAGCAGCGGCAGAATACCAATAGTTCCAGCCATTATGATAAAAGTAACCTGATTTAACGGAGGCAAACTCATAAATTATACAGAAAATACTCCAATAAATGACATATAAGGATTTATGAAGCACTGATTTTTTATATGGGAAAAAATTTACAAATAATATTCCGGATGCAGGAAAGAGAATGATGATTGGCAAGTACCCGGCAAATTGAATGCCTGGGGAAAAATAGCCATATAGATGGAGCTTAAGATCAAGCAGTACGTCAACAAAAAATCCAATAAACATGGAATATAGGATAACGGCATATTGCTCTGCTTGTGAAATTCTCTTCGGAATTATCCAAGCGATAACAATAAATAGGAGGCAGGAGATAATTAAAAAGGTCATAATACGCATCAGTTCCTTTAGTGTAATAATCCATAAAAAATATCGTTATCCTTTTCTTTCCTTTTCTACAACAAAACGATGAAAGAAATAGTTGCATCCTGCGACAGACAGACTTAAGCAGAAGAGCTGCAGCCTCTTCAGGTTGACCAGCTTATAGATTTTGAACTTTTCAGCGAGTGTACTTAATGGGTAGGCAAACAGAAAATCGGCAAAAATATTCGAGATAATATAAAGCCAAACTTTTTCATATGTAAGTTTAAAAATCCATAAATTTAAGGTGAAAAAAAGGCCGAATACAAAGGTGATGTCTGTAGAGAGTCCTGGAATAATCGGTTTTTTTACTTTCCACCATGTGTAGCTTTTAGAAAGCTCACTGATTAAAGTAATTAGAAGTGAACTAAAAATGCCTGTAGGCAAAAAGCGTCTAAAGGATTTCGCGCCAAATAGTAAAAAAGTGAACCATGGTCCAATCAGCAGCACATACATTTTCCAGTTTCTCATCTTTTTTCCTCCTAAAAATTATCAACATCAAATATAGTATTTCCGTCCTAACCGCATTTAATTAGTTCAAAATAATGCCATAAAATGGTACGATAATAGGGAGAAAAATGTCCGCAAACAAGAAAAGGTAGTGATAGCTTGAAAAATCTGCTGAACAATGAAAATTTTGAATGGCTGAAATCTGCCTTTATAGCGATTATTGCAGTGCTTGTCATTCGCCTATTTATTTTTGTCCCAATCATTGTGGACGGTGAATCAATGGAATCTTCGTTAGATAATGGCGACAGAATGATTGTTACAAAGGTAGGGAAGATTCAAAGATTTGATATTGTCGTGTTCCACGCTAATGAAAAGGAGGATTATATCAAGAGGGTAATCGGCTTGCCGGGCGACAAGATAGAATATAAGGATGATACACTCTACATAAATGGCGAGGCTTATGAAGAGCCTTACTTGGATAAAAACAAGCAGGAATTACGGCAATTATTCGGAAGCGGGGCATTGTTAACAGAAAACTTTACATTAAAGAGCCTGCTAGGGTTGGACCGAGTTCCGAAGGACTCCCTGTTTGTGCTCGGTGATAACAGAAGAAACAGCAAGGACAGCCGTTATATCGGAGTAATCCCGACAAGCAAAGTAGTTGGGACGACAAATATTATTTATTGGCCAATCAAGAATATTCATCTCGTAGACTAACAAAAAAGTGAAAAGGGGAATAAATGTTGGGAAACGATTTTTACTGTGAGGAAGTTCTGAGTAATAAGACAAAGGTGAAAAAAATAATCGAAACAGATAATGTTTTAGCTTATTATCACACTAAACCATTTTATCCGGTACATATCGTGGCCATACCAAAAAAGCATATTTCGTCGCTATTGACACTTGAGGAAAGTGATCAAAAACTGCTGCTTGAGCTTTTAGGTGTCATTCAAAAGCTTGCAGCGAGTGTGACGGAGGAATATGGTGCATGTCGTGTAATTACAAATTTAGGAAATTATCAGGATTCCAAACATCTTCATTGGCATATAGTATTTGGCAATCCTCTAACGAATCAGTAAAAGGAGCGCATAAAATTACGAGCAATCATTTTTGACATGGATGGTACGTTATTTCAAACAAATTCTATTTTAGAATTGGCCTTAGAAGATGCTTTTAAACGTTTAAGGGATCAGCAGCTATGGAATAGTGCCACACCAATTGAAAAATACAGAGAAATTATGGGGGTGCCGCTTCCGCAAGTATGGGAAACTTTACTGCCGTTACACAGCCAAGAGGTACGTGCGGCAACAGACGCTTATTTTTTAGAAAGATTAATAGAAAATATCAACAATGGCAAAGGAGCATTATATCCTCACACACAAGCAGTGCTTGCAGAATTAAAAAACAGGAACTTTGCAATTTTTATTGCCAGCAATGGCCTGCCTGCCTATTTAAAAGCAATTGTCGAGTATTACGAGTTAGATAAATGGGTAACCGAAACCTTTAGCATTGCTCAAATACATTCACTAAATAAAGCCGATTTAGTAAGAGCTGTCATCCAGAAATATGAGATAGCGTCTGGCGCTGTTGTCGGTGACCGCTTGTCAGATATTCAAGCAGCGAGTCGAAATGGCTTCCTTTCGGTCGGATGTAATTTTGATTTTGCTAAACTAGAGGAGTTATCCGAGGCAGATATAGTAATAGATGACTTGCGTGATTTGCCTGCAATTTTTACTAAGTCGATAAAGTGACTCTTTCAAACTATTTGAAAGGGTCTTTTTTTGTTTATACATATATGGAGAGGCTTATGGGAATTATAGGTACATCGGTAATGGGAAAGAGGCTGCTGCTGTTATGTTAACGGAAAAAGTTTCGCTCACACAATTATTTACATTAATATTAGGCTTTAATCTAGGAAGCTCCCTTGTTTTTGGTATAGGCCTTGAGGCGAGGGAAGACAGCTGGCTTGTTATTTTATTTTCTACATTTATCGGCGTTATTATTGCCTATTTATATTATCATATGATTATGTTACAGCCGAACAAGAACTTATATCAAATCCTGGAGTTCTGCTTTAACAGACCAGTTGCAATCATAATAGGTTTTATTTATGCTGTCTATTTTTTTTATATTGCAGCAAGGATTGTCAGAGACTTTAGTGTGTTGACTTCTGCTGCTATCTTGCCGTTAACACCAATAGAATTCATCGTGTTAACCTAGCAAGGCCATATGGAGAAATGATTGTTTTTATGTGCATTCTGCCTTTAGTAGGGAATATACACAAAAGCAGAATCATCTACTTATTTTCCATTATTTTTTCAGGGCTGTTTTTAACATTAACTAGTTTGCTGATAACAGCATCCCTTGGAAGCAGGATTGCCTTAAGAGCAAACTTCCCCCTCTTATCTGCAACCCGTCTTGTATCAAATGGGGAATTTATTGAAAGAATGGATGTTATTACAGTGTTTATGATCATGCTTTTGAGTGTTGGTAAAAAGCTCGGTGTTTATATACGGAGGACTAAAAGGGCTGGAATATATATTTCGGCTTCCCTATCGCTTTTTTGTTATGCCCGTTATTTTTATCGTTTCTATGTTTTCCATATTCATCAGCAGATATTTCGCTGACCATGTAAACGAAGGTCTTCATGTTATTCATTATCTTTTAAGTATGCCGCTGCAATTTATGCTTTCACTTTTTTATATTTAATTATTTTGGTAAAAACGGCAGTCAAACAAAGAGGGATCGCGAAGTAAAAATATGGATACGTTTTGCATGGCGGAAAAACAATTACGCAAAGTGAATTTTTTAATTTTTGTGCAAGAAGATTGCTCTAGACCCACCCGAAATATGCTTGTTATCATATGATTATTATTAAGTAGGGAGAGATTTCATGGAGGAGCAAAAATTTAAGGACTTAAAATTAGGAGAACGAGGAGCATTAATCAGTATTGCTGCCTATATTTTCCTTTCGATTATAAAGCTGTCGGTAGGTTTTATGACGGATTCACAAGCATTGCGGGCAGATGGTCTGAATAACGCAACAGATATTATTGCTTCGGTTGCAGTCCTAATAGGATTAAGACTATCACAAAAGCCTGCAGATAAGAATCATCGCTATGGTCATTGGAAAAGCGAAGGCATCTCTTCTATGGTAGCTTCATTCATTATGATGGTTGTCGGCATTGAGGTGTTAATTGATTCTGTTTCTTCCTTCATGCACAAGGATAGTCAGTCACCTGATATGATGGCAGGGTTTGTCGGTTTATTTGCTGCAGCAGTAATGTATGGTGTATATCGCTACAACAGCACTTTGGCTAAGAAAATTAACAGCAGTGCTGTTATGTCTGCGGCAAAGGATAATATTTCAGATGCGTGGGTAAGTATCGGTACGGCTGTCGGCATATTCGGGTCACAGTTGAACATGCCGTGGCTTGATTCTGTTACTGCACTGGTTGTCGGAATGCTGATCTGTAAAACAGCTATTGAGATATTCAGGCAAGCATCCCATGAGCTGTCAGACGGCTTTGATGTGGACAGGCTGCAAAAGTTAAAGAATGCTATTTTGATTATGGAAGGGGTAAAGGGCATTAAAGAAATAAAAGGGAGAAACTACGGCAATAACGAAGTGGTCGATGTTTCTATTCTCGTTGATTCTACATTGGATATTAAAAAAGCCCATGGGATAGCTGATGATGTGGAGGCAGAGCTGCAGCGTGAATACGGAGTTTACCAAGTGCATGTCCATGTAGAGCCCCAATAAAAAAGCAAGCTTTTTAAGGCTTTGCTTTTTTATTTTGTTTGTTTAAGGCTCTTTGGGCTTGAATAAATTTTTTCATTTCCTTTTTTTCCTTTTTTGACAAGCCATTCAATCGTTTTTGCAAAAGCTCTTTAGCAAACTGATACAGTTCCATATCAAGCTTATTATAGTCTTCTATCAGCTTGATCGTTTCCTTCGGGACATCTGCCCGCCTAAGCTTTTTCTTTGTAATATTGACCTTGTTATAATGAATGTCGTTCCAATTATACACAGCTTTAAGTAAATATAAGGATTCATCGAATCTTTCCGTTATCCCCACAGCATCAAATGACTCTAATCTTTCTTTGGCTAAGTTAAGATCATATTGGACAGGATATCCGCATAAAAGCAGTGTCTGACAGTTATTAGCTTCTGGTTCTGTCCTCACAAACTCCTCTAACGTCATATCTTTTAATCTTTCATAGCCTGGATAGTTTCTCAAATAAGAATACAGGGATAAAACCCGATCGACAGGATGGCGAAGCATAGTGAAGTAGTGGTGCTGCTTTTGAAAATGCTCATGAACTCCATACAAATGATGGCCGGCAAATGCATTAATATCGGTTTTTTGACGTTCTGTCAGCTGATCCAATGGAATAACTTCATTTTGAAAAAGCTCATGATCATAAATTTCCTCCACCGAAAATTGCCGTTTGAAAATAGTATTAAGAGTGGACCCGCCTGTTTTAGGTATGTGGAGAAAAATAATCAAGTCTTGTTCTGTCATTACAAACATCTCCTTTTTATTAGTAAATGAAATTTATCAAAAAAAGGGAATGGCGTAAGCATTATCAGCTAAAAAAGGGCGAAGCTTTTAACATGTATCTATTAGCAAACATTCATAATTCCTTGGAGTTCAGGTGACAATATAGAAAAAGCAGTTGGAGGTTATGATGGCATTTGCAATTTATTTTTTTATAGGGTGGCTGACCATTATTTGTTTTTTTGTTCAAAAGAAGAAGTACAGCATTGTAGAAAATACGGTCTTAATTTTAAGTGTTTTAATTATAAATCTTAATTGGACTTGGCTTGTTTATGAGGAGTTTGAGTTGATTACCTATTCTCGTGAACCGTGGGTTTTTGTTGCTTATTTGATTAAGAGAAGCATTGTTATTCCGGTGATTGTGTTAATTTGTTTGAATTTTGGTCGCAAACAATCTTCCCTAGTGAAAAAGCTAATGCATATCCTCGTGTCGTCATTAGTGATATTAGGTATAACAATGATCAGTCATTTATTAAAGGTCACTACAGTCAAACACTGGTCGATATTTTATGATTTGGTTTACTATCTTCTTCTCCATCTTGTAGTGTTAGGGATTCATAAATGGTATCAAACATATATGGTGGATAAAGAGAAAGAGGTGCTGACAAAATGATTTGGATTGGAAAATTTGATATTAATGAGATATCCTTATTGCTCTTGACGGTTGCCGCCTATTTGTTCGTTATATTCACACCGAAAAAGCTGAGCAGGGAAATAACCTGTATGAGTATATTATGGGGTATAACTACGGGAATATTATATGACTTTACAATAGGGGGAGGATTACTCGATTTATATCGGGAAAATGATACGAACCACTCCGAGCTTTTTGACTTGTTTTATTATGCTTTGTATGGACCTTTTGGCTATGCCTTTATATATTTTTACGAAGTATTAAAAATACGTAAAAAAACGTTTGCGTTTTATGTAGGAGGATGGGCTCTATTTGGGGTTATTGCACAATGGCTTTTCACCTTGTTGCATATCATCACCTATCAGAATAATTACAGCTTGCCTTATTCCTTCCCGATATTTTTGTTAACCCAGACGATTACTGGGTTGTTTTATCACTATGTTACAACAGTCTACCCTAGCGGAGATTCCGTCCAATAAGAGCGAATGTAGGAGGATTAATAGGACTAAACTATTATTCCAAGTAAATCAATCAGAATACCCTAAAAAATGATTGACAACGACTTTTAGATGCTGTTAACATAGGTTTAACAGATATTTGTAAATATTTTAAAGGAATCGACTAGATCACTAGAGATTCAGCGAAATACATGTCAAGCAGACTTGTATTTTGTTGGTCTCTTTTTTTATCAACTTAAATTACATAATACTTATACAGGAGGATGGCCATGAGATTTAGCTACATACACCATCTGGAATGCCCAAAATGCAGTAAATATTATTCTGCCGAAGAAATACAGCAATTATGTAGCTGTGGTTCCCCACTACTCGCTCGATATGAATTGGATAAATTAAAACATGACTTATCGAAAGAGGATTTGCAAGGCAGGGAAAACACTTTATGGAGATATCATGAGGTGCTTCCAGTATTGAACCAAGAGAATGTAAAAACTTTAGGCGAAGGGATGACACCGCTGCTTCCATTAGAAAGGGCAGGAGCAGAGTTAGGCTTTCAGCATCTTTATTTAAAGGATGAAGGACTTGTTCCAACAGGTTCATTCAAAGCAAGAGGCGCTGCAGTCGGTGTTTCAAAAGCTTCAGAGCTTGGGGTGAGGGAGCTTGCGATGCCTACAAATGGGAATGCAGGTGCTGCATGGTCCCTTTATTCTGCAAAAGCGGGAATTCGCGCACATATCGTCATGCCTCTTGATGCTCCAGAAATTACGCGCAAAGAAGTGAGCGTTTCAGGAGGAGAGCTATATTTAGTTGACGGCGTTATAAGTGATGCAGGCAAAATCACGGCACAACTGGTAAAGGATAATGGCTATTTTGATGCATCAACCTTGAAGGAACCATATCGGATTGAAGGGAAAAAGACGATGGGCTATGAAATTGCTGAGCAATTTGGCTGGGAACTACCAGATGTCATTCTCTATCCAACTGGAGGCGGTGTTGGTTTAATTGGTATTTACAAGGCATTTCTGGAAATGCAAGAGCTTGGCTGGATCAGCGGTCGACTTCCCCGTTTAGTCGCCGTACAAGCAGAAGGCTGTGCGCCTATTGTCAAAGCGTATTTAGAGGGGGAAGAAGAGTCTGATTTTTGGGAGAATTCAGAAACGAAAGCATTTGGAATTAATGTACCGAAAGCTTTAGGAGATTTTTTGGTTTTAAAGGCGATATATGAGACAAATGGCTGTGCAGTGGCAGTATCAGAAGAAGAATTAACGAAAGCTCAGCAGCTTGTCGCAAAGTCAGAAGGTCAGTTTATATGTCCAGAGGGTGCCGCAACAATTGCAGCAGCTGATAAACTTCGGGAAGCAGGCTGGCTTGGCAAGGAAGAAAAAGTCGTTTGTTTAAATACAGGAGTTGGTATTAAGTATCCAGATACAGTGGAATATACCGCAAAATATATAGAAAAAATTCGTCCATAATTTTTTTGTGATTTAATACCTAGTAAAGAGATTAAAATAATTAGTATTTAAAGAGATTACTAAGGAGCGATGAAAAATGTCTGGAAAATTAAGAGAGTTGGTAGACAGAAGAAAAAGTTATTTAATCCATTCCTTGATAGCTGCAGGCATTTATAAAAAAGAGGGACAGCATCTGTTTGAATGGACACTAACAGATCTGGAAAAGGAATATTCACGCATAAAGAATACAAAAGAATAAGCAAGGTGCTGATCAGACAACTGAAGGCCGCTTCCCAATATTGGAGTAAGCGGCTTTTTTAAATTTATATAGGGGGTTATTTAAATGGCCGAAGTAACTTACGAAAATGAAAAATATATCATCTCCATATTAAAGGAAATTGAGTATGGTTCTGTCACCATTACCCTTCATGCCGGGAGAATAGCACAAATTGAGAGAGAAGAAAAAATCCGTATACAAACAGACACAAAAAAATAAAAGATGCTCTTGCTACCGGACCACCGGAGAAGACACGGTTGCTGATTTTTTTGCTTCGTGTCTTTTTTTTATCCATATTCCAATCGTAAATAGGAAGATTGAAAGGAGAGGAGAAGTTTATGACATTATTAGCAATCAAGCAATTAAATAAAAAATTCAGCTCGAAAAATGGTGATACACATGCATTAAAGGATATTGACTTAGCAGTAGAAAAAGGTGAACTGATTACCATTATCGGCCCAAGCGGCTGCGGGAAAAGCACCTTGCTGAAAATCATAGCAGGCCTTGATACGGAAGTGTCCGGCTCTGTATCGATTGAGGGGGTGGAAGTAACCGGGCCCAGCGTCGATAAGGGCTTTATCTTCCAAGAACCACGCCTCTTTCCTTGGCACACGGTAGAAAAAAATATCGCCGCAAACTTCTCCCTGAAAAACAAAAAAGTTCAAGAAAAGGTCGCAGAGCTGATTAAGCTCGTTAAGCTTGACGGCTTTGCAAAATCATACCCAAGGGAGCTATCAGGAGGAATGGCACAAAGAGCAGCAATTGCAAGAGCTCTGCTCCGCAATCCGAAAGTCTTGCTATTAGATGAACCATTCGGTGCGTTAGACGCATTCACAAGGACACATATGCAGGATGCTTTGTTGAATATCTGGCAAGTAAACAAAACGACCATGCTGCTAGTAACACATGATTTAGATGAAGCCATCTATTTAGGAGGCAAAGTTGTCATTATGAATGCAAGACCAGGATCGATACAAAAGGTTGTAGATATTCAACTTCCCTACCCGCGGAAGAAAGCGGATAATGCATTTCAAGCATACCGTCAAGCGATTTTGCAGGAGTTTGAGAAATCAGAGCATGCAGTGATGGGAGGGAGGTCACATTGAGTAATAATAGTGAACTGTTATACGGAGACTCAGTTGTAAAAGCTAAGCGTAAAAAAAAGATAAAAGGAAAACAGCTTCCTTCTAAAACGGTTATTTTTTTGCGGGGAATGATTTTCCCTGTTCTATTAATAGCAGTATGGGAAGCAGCGGGAATATATGGGTTTGTATCAGAGACACTGCTTCCAAGACCCAGTGAGATTTTCATGGCTTTCATTGATTTATGGACAACAGGGAATTTGCTCTACCATTTCCAAGTCAGTTTTCTTAGGGCAATCGGAGGGTTTATAATTGGTGGTTCTCTTGGTCTATTAGCTGGATTAGCTGTTGGATTTTCTAGCAAAATAGAGCATACCCTTGACCCGACTATGCAGATGCTGCGCACAATTCCGACATTAGCTGTCATACCGCTATTTATCCTATGGTTTGGTTTTGGAGAGGTTTCAAAGGTTCTTTTGATTGCCAAAGGTGCTTTCTTTCCGCTATATGTGAATGCTTTTTTAGGCATACGCAGTGTTGATGGGAAAATGTATGAGGTTGCGAAAGTTTTACAGTACAGCAAATGGAAACAAATAACTAACTTAATTATCCCATCAGCACTTCCTAATATTCTGCTCGGCCTGCGTCTTGCCTTAGGAGCAGCCTGGCTTGCGTTAGTGGCAGCAGAGCTGATGGGATCATCTGAAGGTATCGGCTATTTAATTACAGATGCCCGGCAATTTTCACAAACAACAGTCGTTTTTGTAGGAATTATTATCTTTGCAGTGTTTGGGAAGGCTTCAGATTCGTTTATAAGGATATTTGAAAGAAGATTGTTGAAATGGCAGGACAGCTTTAAAGGCTAATGAACAAAGGGAGTGAAATCAAATGACATACCGTACAAAAGGGGAAAAAATGCGCTTAAACTTGTTTTTAACAAGCATGGGTCATCATGAAGGAGCTTGGAGGCATCCAGCCTCTGCAGTAGAAAGTGTGCAGGATTTCAGGCTTTATCAAGAAATTGCTGCTAAAGCAGAAAGGGCAAAATTTGATTCTATCTTTATGGCAAACAGGTACTCTGTTTCGACTAAAGCAGTTACATACGGAGAACTCGGTGGAGGGGGGATGGAACCGCTCATCCTTTTGTCCGCGCTGGCAGCTGTTACGAAGGAAATCGGCTTAATTGGAACAGTATCAACCTCCTTTACAGAGCCTTTCAATGTTGCCAGAAGTTTTTCCTCCCTTGATCATTTGAGTAAAGGAAGAGCAGGCTGGAATGTTATCACGTCTGGAACAGATGAAGAAGCGAAAAACTTTAATTTAGAAGAAATACCAGATCATGAACAGAGGTATGTGCGGGCACAGGAATTTTTAGAAGTGACCAATAAGCTTTGGGACAGCTGGGAAGCAGATGCACTTGTCAAGGATAAGGCAACAGGGGTTTATGCGTTAAGCGAAAAAGTCCATGAAATTAACCATAAAGGTAGCTATTTTTCTGTTAAAGGCCCATTAAACAGCCCAAGATCACCGCAAGGCAAGCCAGTAATTGTTCAAGCTGGCTCCTCTAAAGACGGCATTGACTTTGCGGCACAATATGCAGAAATCGTTTTTACAGCACAGCAAACACTGGAAGACGCACAAATCTTCTATAAAAAACTAAAGTCCAGAGTTCAAGATTTTGGACGTGATCCAAGCAAGGTCATTGTTCTTCCGGGAATTTGCCCTGTAATCGCAAATACGGATGAAGAAGCAAAAGCAAAAGAGACAGAGCTGCATAAGCTTACAAATCCAGCGTACAGTTTGCTTCAGCTGTCCAACAGAGTCGGGTTTGATTTGACTTCTTACCCGTTAGACGGTCCTTTCCCAGAACTGCCTGATATAAAAGAAATAAAGGGGCATCAGAGCAGAACAAAACTAATCAGTGACCTAGCTAAAAAAGAAAATCTCACATTAAGACAGCTGCTGCTCCGCTTAGCCGGCGGTCGCGGGCATTTCACTATTGCCGGAACACCAGAAAGGATTGCAGACGAACTGCAGGTCTGGTTTGAAAATGGTGCTGCTGACGGTTTTAACATCATGCCCCAGCAGATGAGTGAAGGCTTGACGGAGTTTATCGAGTCCGTTATCCCGGAACTACAAAACAGAGGCTTGTTTAAAACAGAATACACTGACGGCACGCTTCGAGATAAACTGGGCATATAAGAAGACACCTCTCATAAAAAGAGAGGTGTCTTTTCATTAGCTTGATAGAATGTAAGAGACAAGCATTCAGAAGGAAATCTATTAGCTTATTCGTATTCTTTTAAAACTTTTTCAATGTAACGGTTATTAACAACCTCTGCCACATCCAATTTTTTTGTCAATCCACCTTGCTCCAAAAGCAAATCAGCAGTTATTTGTTGTTCCTTGATAATGTCAGCGCTAATAGGTGTGTTTTCAGGAACAGAATTTTCAAGGACTCTGCTGATTATTTCTTCGTCCGTATTCTTTAAGTCTGCATAAATTTTAATTGCTTCTTCTTTATGTTCATTTTGCCATCTAGTTGCTTTTTCCGTAACTTTTAAGTACAGCTCAACAAGCTCAGGGTGTTCTTTTGCAAATTCAGATCGAACAATTTGGAAGCCTGGGCTGTAGCTGCCGATATCTTTTCCTGTTGCGATTACTTTCGCCTTCTTGTTAATCACCTGAATGGACTGATAAGGTTCCCAGATGGCCCATGCATCAACAGAACCAGTTTCAAATGCAGGCTGAGCTTCATCTGGCTGAAGCTGGATAATTTCCAGTTCAGATGGTTTAATGCCTTCTTTTTCAAGCAGTCTGTATAAAAGACCATATGCACTGCTGCCTTTAGCAACAGCAATTTTTTTGCCTTTCAAATCATCTGCTGTTTTAATCGGGCTGTCTTTGGGTACGATAATGGCATCACCAAGCTCCCCGGTGCTTGCTGTTGCGATTTCCTCGAATTTTATTCCCCCGCCTTGGCCAGCTAAAACGGGGATATTGCCGACACGGCCAAAGTCAAGGCGGTTAGAAGCAATTGCTTCAAAGTAAGAAGGCCCGCTCTGAAATTCTACCCAGTTAACTTTAGCACCAGCCTTTTCAAACTCACTTTCAAACCAGCCTTTCTCTTTCGCAAGCAGAATTGGCCAAATGCTTTGCTGTACCCCGATATTTACAGTTATTTCGCCAGCCTTTTCGTCAGACGAACTGTTTGATGCAGAGGGTGCACCGCAGGCGGCACTCACAAAGATTAACAGTAAAACAGATAGTAAGTAACTTGCTTTCTTAAAATAAACCATTATGTATCCTCCCATACGATTTTTATAAACAAACAAATCAGAGCCTATACAGTTCTCACCACCTTTCAAGCTGAAAATAAAAAGGCCCTAAGTATAGCAAACACTATACATTAGGGCCTTCAGGCTGACTGATCGGCATATTCATTTAGATTAGCAGATTATATTTATATCCAATTATTCTTACTTGTTAGGTTGGTTTTCGAGTAAAAAATTATCTTTGCTTTTTCCACTTAATAGAGCCTGTTCCATCATGAGGATGCACTGCTGCCATACACTCATGGTATCTTTTATTCAGTTCAGGAAGAGAAAAGCTATTTAAGGCATCAAACGAGTAATTGCCATACACTGCTAATTTTTGAATCATTAATCTTCTTTTTGCATCATTAAGATTTACCATGGTATTCCCTCCTATGGATATTCTATATCAATATGTGTCTATTACTGTATAACTCTGATTTTGTTTGTTCGTATTATCATATATTCATTATACAACAAAAAAATACACTAATCCAAGTGGTTTAGATGGATTTTAATAAAAATAATAAAAAAATCTAAGTTCCTATATTAAAAACAAGCAGGGGAAGCGGGGGATTAAGCGAACTTAATAAGTTAATAGCAGTATTTAGGAGGGAAACATGAGAAACGAACTTGCAGCAGCATTAAAGTGGAGAGAGGACGGGGAGTATTATAAATCAAGCGGTGTGCTGATGAAATTAGTCCAAAGCTATCCGGAGGATTCGTTTATCCTTTATCAATACGCCTGGAGTCTAGATTTATTAGGAGAAGAAAGGAAGGCAGTGTTATTTTATGAAAAAGCTATTCAGTTAGGACTTCCCGAAGCGGAATTGGAAGGAGCCTTATTGGGGCTTGGCAGCACATACCGAACATTAGGAGATTATGAGAAGGCAAGCGACATTTTTTCACAGGCAATTCAGAAGTATCCGGCCAACAGAGCACTCCAAGTGTTTTACGCGATGACTTTATACAATCTGGAGAATCATGCAAAGGCGATGGAGCTCCTGCTTACTGCCTTAGTGGAGACAACAATGGATGAAAGTATATTACAGTACAAGAAAGCAATTACCTTTTATTCAGATAAATTGAACGAAACGTGGAAGTAGGGATTTATTAGCTAACTTTTAAGAGGTGTTACTAATATATGAAACTATATGGAGACTTTACGGAAGAAGATTGGCTTCATGCTGTTGGCATCCTAAAACACCATGTTCCTGATGCTTTAATTGTTCATGGGGAATGGAATCATGCAGATAATATCAATAAGTGGAAGGGAATCTTGAGCCAGGAAATGCTTTTGCCAAAGTGGAATACAGTCATTGGGAGAAATAAGGCTGTCTTAACAGGGTTTGCTAATGTATACGGAGGAGCAATGGCTGCAGCAGTTTCCCACCAGTTCGCAGCAATGGGCACTGACATATTTATCCAAACAGGCTATTTTGGCGGTTTGTCAGCTAAAGTCAACTATGGTGATATTTTGATAGTGACTGAGGCAAAAATGGACGATGGAGTTTCAGCTGCTTATTTGCCAGGCTGTGAAACGGTAACATCCGATGAGGAACTTGCAATGAGGGCCATTGAATTTTGCCAGAAAAAAAACTACAAGTATGTTACAGGCAGTGTTTTGTCTGTGAGCACTCCGTATTTAGAGACAGAAAAGATGGTTCAAGCCTGGTCAACAGCTGGGCATTTAGGTGTTGATATGGAGTCAGCCGTTACACTTGCTGTTGCGAACAAATTTAACAAAAAAGCAGTCAGTTTATTAAATTTATCGGACCATTTGCTTAAAGGTGATACTTTTTATTCCTATAGTAAGGAAAGGGAAGCAATAGAAGCGGAAATAGATGAAAGGATACGAGACATTGCCTTATATTTAGGGAGATCTTTTTAAGAAAAACGAAGAAGCTCATTAGTTAGCAGGCTTCTTCGCTGTTTCTGTCTTTTCTGACCCGTTCAGAAGAAAAACACCGCCAATAATAAGCACAATTCCGCACAGCATGACTGTGTTCATCAGCTCATCCCATAAAATGACGCCTATTATCGCAGTCGCAGCGGTCCCAACACCTGACCATATTGCATAGGCTAAGCTTAGCGGCAGTGTTTGGAGCGCTTTTGAAATGAAATAAAAGGCAAGTACATAGCCGATAATTACACCGACAGACGGGAGCATAACGGTAAAGCCTTCTGACAATTTAAGCATTGTTGTGGCAAATACTTCAGCTATAATCGAGATTGTTAAATAAATATATCCTTTCACAATGGAAGTCTCCTTTCAATTAATGAGCTCCGCCAAAATTCAATAAGATTACCCCGCCGATGACAAGTAAGAGGCCGATTACTTTTTTGCTGTTGAAGCTTTCTTTATAAAGTACGGCTCCAGCCACCGCCGTCAGTGCTGTGCCAACACCTGCCCAAATTGCATAGGCTGTTCCAATCGGCATGGTCTTTAATGTCAACGATAAAGCATAAAAGGCAATTCCATATCCTAAAGCGACACCAACAGACGGTAGCAGCCTTTTGAAGCCCTCTGTTGCTTTCAGCATCGAGCTTGCAAACACTTCACTTATAATGGAAACTACAAGTAGTAAATATGGATTCATTACACATCCTCCTTCCTTGTCATGAGTGTGAGCTGATCAAGCACTGCTGTTTGCATTTTTTTATCCAATGGAGCAACATGGAGCATTTGCGAGTAGTACAGTCCATCAAGGGCGAGACGGATAACTGAAGCTGTCACAGGAGAAATGCCGTCGTTTTCCAATTTTGTTAAAGCTCTTTGATAGCTGTTTGAAATACCTTCAGCTACATCCTTATCCAATAACGAGGAAGCCATCACTGCAACATTTAGCTCGGCACGGTTGTATAAATCATCCTTTGTCACTTCAATCATTGCCCTTGTCCACTTGCCTGTCTCAACGGGGTCTTTTTTTGCGTATTCCGTTAAAGCTGTATCCAAGTCTTCAAATATAGACAAAGCAATCCCCTTTATTAAAGCCTCTTTGCTCGAATAATGATACAAAAGACCGCCTTTGCTGATATTAGCTTGTTTGGCAACAGCATCAAGGGTTAAGGAGGTAATGCCGCTCTCATGAATAATTTGTTTCGCTGTATCAATAATAAGCCGGCGTTTAACATCAGCTTTTGAATCCATTGTAATGTCTCCTTCCTGTTTTTTTATTATTGTACCGTCTGGACGGTTTTTTGGTCAATAAAAGAATTTGTTGACACTGCTAAGAAAACCTTTTATGTTTTTCCATATATATCTATTCTTATAGGAGGGAAGGATATGAAAATACGGACATATAATGGCTGGATATTGGAAATAGATGTGGAAAAAACAAATAAATTTTACAAAACAGATATAGAGGTGTGTGATTGTCTCTATTGCTGTAATTATGCAGAGGCGGTCAAAAGTGCCGATGCTTCTGTCACCTCATTTTTTGCTGAGCTTGGCATCATACCAGAAAAACCGGCAGAAGTTTCAGAGTTTGCAATGGAAAACGCAGAGCTGCATCATTATATAGGCTTTTATCATATTGTCGGCAAGGTTTTGAAGGGCGACACATGTACAATGTCTGATTGGCAGGATCATCATACATGCCAGCTCGGCCCTTTTGAGTTTTGTCTAGCACAGGAAGCAGAACAGGTACAAGCAAATTTTCCTGAGCCCATTCTTCAGCTGAATTTTGAAGTTTTTCTTCCATGGGTGTTGGAGGAATATCCAGATTGACTGGAAAAATACAAAAAAGTTTACAAATAATGTATAGTTTGAGATAGTGGATTAGCAGTTTAATGAATGTTTTTGGTGGTGTACGATGGTAAAAAATTATGTTTGGTTTAACTGGCTCATGCTTGCAGTGTTCGGATTATCTACCGTTTTAGCTATTTTTATTGTTTATTTCATAATGGTCTTGCCTTTGCAGAAAATTTTATTTATGGATATATAGTATTTATTTTGCTGTATGCTTTGTACCTCGGTGGTAGTGCTTTAAAATATTGGGGAAAGGCAAATCGGACAGAAATTAAAAAGAGAATGCTAAAATTCCTTTCTTGGTTTGTTGTGCTTGCCATTATTTCTTTTTTTATTAATAATGTTCTCAAGCAAGATAATAACGGTGCATACTCTTATTTATTTATCCCGTTGGGCTGCTCATTCGGTATAGTATTTTTGGATGTTCTATTTATGAAATAAAGCAAAATAGGTAATTAGAAGTAGCATATCCTTGCAGACATTAGAAAACGGCATTATTATATAATTATAATTTAATGGAAATGGATGATTATAATGTCTAATGAAGAGTTGGAAGAAACAGCAGCCATTTTAAAGTTATTAGGTGATAAGACTAGGTTGTCCATAATCGGGATGCTGAATATCCATGATTGCTGTGTATGTGAATTTGTTGACATTTTTCAAATGTCTCAACCGGCAGTCAGTCAGCATTTAAGAAAGTTAAAGGATGCAGGACTTGTGAAGGAACAAAGACGAGGGCAATGGATGATATACTCTCTTGAACGCAATACGAAGTATTTTCCGATGATTGAAGATGTGCTCCGGTATATCCCTGACCAAACGGAAAGATTTACTTGGCTAGAGGAAAATGGTCTGAGAATTTCATGTGATGCATAACTTCATTAAAAAATATAGGTAGCGGGGCTCACCGCATATAGCAGAATTTGCAATTGTTATATGCGGTGAGTCTTTTTTATGAAAGAAGGGATGATATGAATAGCTTAGAGAGAATTCATGAAATAGATATAGTAAGAGGTTTTGCTGTTTTAGGGCTTGCTTTTGCGAATATTGTGCCGTTAAGCAGTCCCGTATTATATGACAGTTTTCCAAGCAGTCTTTGGACAGGACAAGTTGATTTATTAATACAACAATTATTATTTATTTTCGTACAAGGAAATTTTTATCCTTTATTTGCTCTTCTGTTCGGATTCAGTTTTATGCTGTTTATGGACAAGGCAGCGGCAAGGGGAAAAAATCCGTACATACTATTTTCCAGAAGGCAATTCGTTCTACTTTGTATTGGGGCAGTGCATGCTATTTTCATTTGGTACGGAGACATCCTAACCACCTATGCTCTGTTTGGCTTTTTGTTGCTGCCACTCTATAAGGCGTCTAGTAAGACAATTAGCATTCTGCTAATACTGTTATATTTGCCAAATATGTTGCTGCTTTTTTTATTTATTCATTTTCCGTATAATCCGGCTGAGTACTTTGATTACGATTACTTACTAACCGTTATTGAAAATTATCAGACAAGTGGAATCACAGCTTTTTTACAAAATTTTTATGATTGGCTGTCAACCTTTGAGTTTTTTTCTATTGTATATTTATTTCTAAGCATTTTTCCGATGTTTTTAATCGGGGTTTTACTAGCGAAAAATAAATCAACTATTATACATATAACGAAGAAGCATGTGTTTGTATGGATTTTGTTTGGAGGACTAGGGTTAGGCTTGAAAATATTGGCTGTGCTGCACCCTGATTCCTTGCTGTTTATTCAAGCATCTGATGCATTTGGTAATCCGCTTATGTCATTGTTTTATGGGTTAAGTATTTTACTGTTTTTGCAGCTAAGCAAAATGAGTCTAATCTATTTCCGTTATGTTGGCAGATTGGCGATTACTAATTATTTAATGCAAAACATTATTGGGTTACTCATTTTCAGAATTTTTTCTTTGTATGCAACAATACCGCCATCAAAGTTAATACTCATCTCTTTTGTACTTGCTGTCTGCCAAATTGGCTTAAGCTATCTTTGGTTACAACGTTTTAAACAAGGCCCAGTTGAATTTTTGTGGAGAAAGTTAACCTACTTTAAAATTTATTAAAATCTATAGGAAATTCGAATTTGTAGCATTGAATTACACAATAGTCGAAAAGTTTGATTTTTTGGATTTTTATTTAATATTTTACTAGTTTAGTTGCAAAACCATAGGAAATAAGTACAATGAAGTAGTTGATAAAAATTAGATTATAAAAGGAGTTGAATTTTTATGAGTAGTCATTATTGCAGTGAACCAGAGCCCGAGTCGACCAAGGGGGAAGTCAATAAGGAGTCATTCCTTCAAATATTGAATGCAAGTAAAATTCAACTTGTTTATGGCTAAGTTTTGGCTTCCTCATAATTTTAGAGGAGGTTTTATCATGTTAAACATTTATCTTTCTAACGAAGAAGGAGTACTTAAAGAAACGAATACGATTACGAGCGGGTGCTGGATCAACATGGTTGCCCCAACGGAACAAGAGATACAGTTTATTGCCCAGAAGCTTGAACTACCGAATGGATTTTTGAAAGACTCTTTGGATGAGGGGGAGCGTTCAAGAATTGAAAAAGACGGTGAAGATATTTTGATCATTGTCAACGTTCCAAATGTTACGATGAATGAAAAAAAGAAACCGGAGTATGATACGATTCCATTAGGAATTATCATTGCGAAAAACTGTTTCGTCACCATTTGTTTACAGGATAATCCGATTTTTCAAGCTTTTTCTCAAGGGAAAGTCAAGGATTTCTTTACATATAAAAGAACGAGATTCGCTTTTCAAATCCTGTATTCTATGTCTAATGCGTATTTAAAGTATTTAAAACAAATCAGCAAAAAGATAGATACGATTGAAGGTCAACTTCTGCAGTCGATGCGAAACAAGGAGTTATTTTCTCTGCTGCATCTTCAGAAGAGCCTTGTTTATTTTACAACATCACTCAAAACAAATGATATTGTTATGCATAAAATGATGAAAAGCAGATTTTTAAAAATGTATGAAGACGATCAGGATCTCCTTGAGGATGTTATTATAGAGAACCAGCAAGCGATTGAGATGGCTGAAACACATGCATCTATTTTAAGCAGCATGATGGATGCATTTGCTTCCATTATTTCTAACAATGTTAGCATGGTAATGAAGTTCTTAACTTCCTTTACGATTGTTCTTTCCTTTCCGACAATGGTTGCGAGCTTTTATGGAATGAATGTAGACATTCCTTATCAAGAATATAAATATGCCTTTTTTGTCGCTATTTTAATTTCAACAATCTTATCTAGTATTACAGCGGTTGTTTTTTGGCGAAAGAGGTTCTTTTAAAGTAGACAGAGTGCATAATAAGATGCACTCTTTTTTATTTTATCCAATAAATTCAAGTAGAGTTACGGATATTTTTAAGGAGAGATTTTCTTACAAAACACATTGACTGAAAAATCTGAATATAATATACTCCAATTATCGGAAAATTTTTTTGCTTAAATATTTAAGTGTCACTTCAATTTTTTAAACAGATATGAAGTGGTAACAAAATATTTGATATTAGGTTAAAAGGGGAGTGGGGAGGAGAAAACATATGATTACCTCATCTAGGGCAGGCAGAGCAGATAAAAAAATGTGAAGATGGAGTGATATGGATAATGGAGACACAGCCAATACAAGTTCAGCCGGCAGTGACAAAAAAGATTGCCAGTAAAGCATTAATTGCTAGTTTAATAGGCAGTTCCATTGAATGGTTTGATTATTTTCTATATGGCACAGTTGCTTCCTTAGTATTTACAACCTTGTTTTTTCCAAATCATGATCCTGTTGTCGGATTGCTGTTATCTTATGTGTCCTTTGCATTGCCTTTTTTCATTCGACCTCTTGGAGGAATTATCTTTAGCCATATTGGTGATAGAGTCGGGCGAAAAACAACGCTAGTAATGACATTGTCGCTGATGGGCGGCGCAACAGTCTTAATCGGCTGTTTGCCAGATTATGATGCAATTGGTGTTTGGGCACCAATCCTGCTTATTACATTAAGATGTATTCAAGGCCTTGGCATTGGCGGGGAATGGGGCGGTGCTTTGCTGCTAGCAGTCGAGTATTCAAACAAAAACAGCCGCGGTTTTTTTGGAAGTATCCCGCAAATCGGCGTAACAATTGGGATGCTGTTAGGAACATTATCCATTACTATTTTGACTACTGTGTTAAGTGATGCTCAATTTATGTCATGGGGCTGGAGAATACCGTTTATTTTAAGCGCTTTATTAGTATTTCTAGGCCTTTGGATTAGAAAGGGGCTTGATGAAACACCTGCATTTAAAGAAGCTAAAGAAAGTGGAAACGTTGCAAAGGTGCCGATTATTGAGACAGTGCGCTATCACTGGAGAGCAGTGTTAATAGCTGTCGGCGCAAAAGTGGTGGAAACAGGACCATTTTATATTTTTGGAACCTTCATCATTGCCTATGCCACTGAATACCAAGGTTATGAGCGGACTGTTGCTTTGAATGCAGTTACAATCTCGGTCTTAGTTGCAACTGTCATGATTCCCTTGATGGGAAAATTATCAGACAAGGTAGGGAGAAAACCGCTCTACATTGGCGGAACGGTTGCGATTCTTCTTTATGCCTTTCCGTACTTCTATCTTGTATCCTTACAATCAGATTTCTCGCTGATTATAGCAACTGTTATTGGCCTTGGCATTCTGTGGGCACCAGTTACAGCTGTACTTGGCACGATGTTTACTGAAATATTCACTACAAATGTCCGTTATACAGGTGTCACACTAGGCTATCAGCTTGGAGCTGCACTTGCCGGCGGGACAGCACCGCTCATTGCAACAGCATTGTTAAGCGCATACAGTAATTCGTGGATTCCTGTTGCATTATATATTGTTGCTACAAGTGTCATATCTTTAATTGCCATTTACTTTGCGAAAGATAAAAGCAACGAAGAACTGGATTGATGGGGATGGGGGCTATAGATCTGCTCCCAGAAAAATTTTTTAAGGGGAGGTAAAAAGATGCTGATATTATCACAGAAGCAGATTCGCACCATTTATCCTATGGAAGATTGTTTAGAAGATGTGCGCAAAGCCTTTTTATATGATACACAAGGAGAGACAATTACTCCTGTCAGGACAGCAGTGGAGCATGAAAAGGCAGGTGGAACTTCCCTTATAATGCCTTCATATTTAAAGCCGCTCGACTATGCAGCGGTTAAGGTTATCACAATTTTTCCGAATAACGAACAAGGCAATCCTGCCTTAAAAAGCGTCATTTTGTTAACTGAAACACAAACCGGCAAGCAAACAGCCCTTATGGATGCCAGTTTCTTAACTGTATTACGAACAGGTGCGGCAAGTGGTGTCGCAACAGACCATCTCGCAAGGAAGAATGCTAGGAGTGCTGCCATACTGGGTTGCGGAGCTCAAGCTCTCGGTCAAGTACAAGCTGTGATGGCAGTTCGTAATCTAGAACAGCTGGTTTTGTATAACCGGACGACGGAAAAAGCAGTCGAGTTTGCTGAAGTAATCTCCTCCCTCTATCCAGACTGGAATGGTGAGATAAAGATTGCAAAAACAGGCAATGATGCGGTGAAAGAAGCAGACATTATTGTCTGTAGCACTAAATCGACTGAGCCGCTTTTTGATGGCAGCTATATACGGCCTGGCACACATATTAATGCAATCGGCGCCTTTAAGCCGCAGATGAGGGAAGTTGATTTAGTGACATTAAAACGCTGCAGCAAGATTGTTGTCGATACAATCGAAGGTGCTCGTGATGAAGCAGGAGACTTACTCATACCAGAAAAAGCAGGGCAGTGGAGCTTTGACATGCTTTACGGGGAATTAGGAGAGCTTGTAGCTGGCAGAAAGGCCGGCCGTACTTCGGAGGATGAAATCACTCTATATAAATCTGTCGGTGTTGCTTATTTAGATACTGCCGTTGCAGCTGCAGTCTTTATGAAGGCAGTTGAAAATGGGGTGGGTTACGAAGTTGCATTATAAAAAATCCCCATCTTATGATGGAGATACTTTAAGTTACGCTTGAGCGCACATATAGTATTTTAACTAATTTATCCGTTCTGTTATACCAGTTATGAGGATTGGTAGATTCTACATGAAAGCTGTCTCCAGGATGAAGCTCGTATTCATCCTCCTCATAGAGGACGGTAAGTATTCCTTCTAGTACATACAGAAACTCCTGTCCTGAATGAGTGAATGTTGTTACTTTTTGATTGCGCGGCAACAATGTGACAATCATCGGTTCAAACACAGGGTTGTTTACATCACCTGTGATGCTTTCATAAATGAATTGGGACGCTTGAATGGTTACCGCATCTTTAACACTGCGATGAACAAATTTTTTCTCTTTGTTTTTATCTGTGAAAAAATAGCTTGGGCTGACATTAAGCGCTTCAGCAATTTTTGTGAGCGACTCAATCGTAATGGAAGACTTAGATCGTTCCACCTGAGATATAAAACTGATAGATAAGCCAGTTTTTTCTGCAATCTGTTTCAATGTTTGTTTTTTGCCGCGCCGAAGCTCATAAATTAATCTGCCGATGTTTTGCTCCATAACTGCTCCTTTATAGACAAAAAGAATAATAATTTTTAAAGCTGTATGTACTGGTCATTTTATTATATACAAGTATTAGAATATTGCAAAAGGTTTGCGTTTTTAAGGAACATACATGAAATCCTCCGGTAATGGGCAAACTCATAAAAAAATACGTGGAGGACTTACTGTGTCAAAAAAAGACTCACATCTATTATCTTCAGCAGAAGTATCCCAGCTATGGGGATCTTATATGGGAGAAAGCTCTCAAGTATGCATGTTCAGTTATTTTTTGAAAATTGCCGAAGATAAGCAAACAAAGGATATTGTGGAGTTTGCTTATCACACATCGGTTCGCCAGCTGGATGAAATAAAAAAGATCTTTAAGTCTGAGGGTAGGGCAATACCTCATGGTTTTCATGTAGAAGAGGATATATCTCCAACAGCAAAAAAGGTGTATACAGACGATTTTATACTGGAGTATATTCACCAGTTTGCCAGAATGGGTTTACGGGCGCATGGGATAAATTTATCTGTTGTTCAAAGACAAGATTGTATGGACTATTATAAGAAGTGTCTAACAGATGCTATGAAGCTTTATGAAATGCTGGTGGAACTTCTTACACTTAAAGGAAAATACCAGAGCTTACCGGAGGTTCCGCCAGCAAAGGAAGTCGATTATATCCAGCGCCAGAGCTTTCTGTCTGGATTCCTAGGAGATAAGAGACCGCTCACTGCTCCAGAGATTACAAATTTATATGCCAATTTCCACCGAAATGCTTTAGGTGCTGGATTAATGATTGGCTTCCTTCCATCAACACGTTCAGAGGAAGTAAAAAAATATTTAATTCGCGGAAAAGAAATTGCTGAGAAGCATTGCGAGATTTTCCAAGCATATTTGAAAGATAATGATTTGTACGCTAGCCTTCATTGGGATAAAGAGGTCATACCACAGGATTTGAAAGTATTCTCTGAAAAGCTGATGATGTTCATTGCAAGCGCACTTACATCAGCAGGCATAGGCTTTTACGGATTAGGGTTAGGCACAAGCTATCGTCGGGATTTAGGCGTCTCTTATAACCGTCTGTTAGGAGAAATTGAACTGTATGCAGAGGACGGAACTAATATTATGATTGATAAAGGCTGGCTGGAGTCACCACCGAAAATGAGAGTTTAGCTGTACAAGAAGGTGGATACTGATAGAACAGTATCCACCTTCTTTGTTAAAGATAAGCTAATTATGTAAACTATCGCATTGCTCCGTTTAGGTACCGTATCCTCCTATGAAAGAATAGAATAATATAAAAAAGGGGTCATTATAGTTGGTAACAGAAGTAACTGTTAAACTGCAAATAAACAAGCCTGTTGAAAATGTATTCGCAGCGATTGTAGAGCGAGAAAAAATCGGCAATTTTTGGTTTTCATCCAGTTCAGAAAATTGGGCGCAAGGTCATACTGTCATCCTTAAATATAACGAGTATAAGGCAGAAGCAGCAATTCGTCTGCTGGAAATTCTGAATAACGAAAAAATTGTGTTTGCTTGGGGCGCTGAACGGGAGGAAACAATCGTTACCATTAAATTAAGGGAGCACGAACAAACAAATACAATCATGGAAGTGCGAGAATCGGGCTTCAAGCCCGAAGATCCCCTGCTTGTTGAAAAACTGCTCGGCCAAAAGGAAGGCTGGGTTTACACCCTTACCTGCTTAAAAGGTTACTTAGAACATAACATCTGTGATTTGAGGGCGGCGCTAGTGTTTGATTAAGAAGGTGCAATATTTTTTTATTCAGGAAGACTGCTGCTTAACTAGCAGTTTTTTTCTTTTTTAGGACAATGTGGGTATTCATTGAATTTGAATATGGTAAAATGAGGTAGTTTACAAGCAGAAAGGGATGTTGGAATGAAAACATATAAAGTCATACTATTTGATTTGGATGGAACACTTTCAGATCCTAAGGAAGGAATCACGAAATCTGTTCAATATGCATTCGCAAAGCTTAATAAACAAGTACCAACATTGGATGAATTAGAATGCTATATCGGACCGCCATTGCATGTTTCTTTTGCAGAATATGCTGGATTTGATGAGGAAACAATTCCAAAGGCAATTGGATTTTATCGGGAGAGATTTAAAAAATACGGAATGTATGAAAATGAACTCTTTGAAGAGATACCAAAATTGTTAAGCCGGTTAAAAGCGAACGGCTGTATTTTGGCAATCGCAACCTCAAAACTGACGGTTTTTGCTGAAAAAATTGCCGAGCATTTTGCAATTGATTCTTATTTTGATATGATTGTCGGCAGCAATCTCGATGGAACTAGATCAGCGAAAACAGACATCATTCAATATTTGCTTGATTATTACAAAGAATATGAACCTAGTGATTTTATCATGATTGGGGATAGAAAATATGACTTAATTGGAGCGAATAATACTGGCATAGACTCTGTCGGTGTTACATATGGATATGGGTCCCGGGAAGAGCTGGCTTTATCCAAGCCTACCTATCTAGCAGACACTATTCAAGAGGTTGAGAATATTTTCTTTGGCGGACAAAGCTCCATTATTCCAAGCATGTATGCAGAAGATAACATCATCATTAGACCGTTGATAGAGGCTGATCTTTATCCGCTTTGGGAACAGGCATATAAAGAAGAGGCACCTGAATGGAAAAACTGGGATGCGCCTTATTATGAACATAAGGCTGTTCCGTGGGCCGAATTTATGAAGCGCAAGAATGAAATAATCGGTCAAGGCGATTATTGGGGGATTGAGGTAGACGGAAAGCTTATTGGTACGGTTAGCTACTACTGGGAGCATAAACCTTCCAATTGGTTGGAAATGGGTATCGTTATTTTCAATCCTCAGTATTGGAGCGGAGGATACGGAACAAAAGTACTAAGGCTGTGGACAAGTCATTTGTTTCAAACACTCCCGCTAGTAAGAGTTGGCTTTACAACATGGTCTGGCAATCATCGCATGATGAAGGTAGGAGAAAAGCTTGGGATGCAGCTAGAAGCACGGCTCAGGAAATGCCGTTATTATAATGGTGTTTATTATGATTCCATCCGCATGGGAATATTGCGGGAGGAATGGGAAACGAGCGCGATTTAGCATATAAGCCGATTCCTTTTTTTGTCATTTATAGTTTGTAAACCATTGCATTGAAAAAAGAGTTTTGTTACACTGTTAGTAACAAAGCAGAAAGGGATGATGGGTGGACGATGATTATCTAATCTTATTTTATTTAGCCTGAAATGCATATTTGCAAATCAAACTAAAATAGGATTAGTCTGCCCATTTTCTATCTATACGTATCAATAAGTCTTACAAGGCTTATTTGGTCATGCTTAAAATGTTCGGCTAATCCTTCCAAAATTACTTTTGGGAGGATTTTTTTGTCCTCCCTATTTAAGAGAGGGATTAATTAATGAAAGAATTATTGAAATTGCATCATATTAGTTATGAGATCAAGGACCATCTTGTATTCGAAGAAGTGACAGCATCGGTGCAGCAAGGGGATATAATCGGCATTATCGGTAATAATGGTGCTGGCAAATCGACACTTTTGCATCTGTTGAATGAAGACATAACTCCTTCTAACGGTGAGCTCCAATGGCTTGTTCCCTTAACTTCTTGGCTTGTTGTTCAGGAATCAGCGACGCATCTGTCTGCAGATAAATCAGTCGCTGAAGTAAAGCTATTAGAAAAATGGCAAGTGCCTGACTCTCCATATGAATACTTAAGCGGTGGCGAAAAACTAAAGGCCAGACTTGCTGAAGGATTCGCACAAGATGCTGATATGTTATTGCTGGATGAGCCGACAAATCATCTTGATGACAAGGGTCTACAGATGCTTCAAAAGCAGGTAAAGGAATATAAAGGCACCATTGTGTTAGTGTCACATGACCGCTATTTTCTTGATGAAGTGGCCACAAAAATTTGGGCTATTGAAGGCAAGAAGCTTGTGGAGCATAAGGGGAACTATACTGCTTATATGGAGGCTCGCAAACAAAAAAGACTTGTGCAGCAGAGGGAATATGAAAAACAGCAAAAGCTGACAGAACGAATAGAAGGTCAGATTAAGGAATTGAATTCCTGGTCAAAAAAAGCTCACGCCGAATCCACGAAAAAGGAAGGGGTAAAGGAGTACTACCGAGTTAAAGCAAAGCGCATGGATGCCCAAGTAAAATCAAAACAAAAGCGGCTTGAAAAGGAGCTGGAGAAGAATAAGGTGGAACCTGTTGAAGGCGAGCACTCCGTTTATTTTTCCCTTCAATCCAACAGTAAGGTCGGCAAACGGTTTCTCGAAGTGAAGGGTTTGGCGAAAGCATATGGCAAGCGGACATTGTTTAAGGATGTGCATTTTACCATTAAACACGGCGAAAGAGTAGCTCTAACAGGTCCAAATGGATCCGGCAAAACGACTCTTTTGAAAATGATTGTTGGTAGTGAGCAAGGAATTGGCGAGATATGGGTATCTCCTACAGCTAAGATTGGCTATTTATCGCAGGAGGTTTTTGATCTTCCCCTTGAACAGACACCCTCACAGCTTTTTCATCGCGAGACGTTTGCAGAACGAGGCAAGGTACAAACTTTAATGAAGCAGTTAGGTTTTATTGCGTCTCAATGGAGGGAACCAATCGGCTCGATGAGTATGGGCGAGCGCGTTAAATGCAAGCTGATGGCATATATATTAGAGGATAAAGATGTGCTTTTACTAGATGAACCAACCAACCATCTGGACCTTGCATCCCGTGAGCAGCTGGAGGAAACACTGGCACAATATAATGGAACATTAATTGTTGTTTCACATGACCGCTATTTCCTGGAGAAAACGACAACAAGCTCGCTTTTAATCACGAATAATGGAGTTCGCAAACAATGGCAATCACCTGCTGCAGCTAGAGATGATGTGGAAGAACTGTGGCTGAAGCTTGAAACAGAAAGGCAGGAAATACTAGGAAGGTTAAGTTTCATGATGCCGCATGATAAGGAATATTCTAAGCTTGATGCGAAATTCAACGAGCTAACAAAAAAGCTGAAAGAGCTGTCATAAGGATTACAAGAATAAGCACTTTTCTGTGAAGGAAAAGTGCTGTTTGCTGTAGAAAGAATATTAATGGCAATGATATCTATAAATACAAAGGGGACATGATTAATGCAATTTGTTGTTACGGCATATGATGGTACGGATGAGCAGGCATTGGAACGGAGAATGCTTGCAAGAAAAGAGCATTTAAGTTCCGTAGAAATGCGGTTTAAGGAAGGAAAGCATTTATATGGTGCAGCCTTATTGGATGATCACGGAAAAATGATTGGTTCGATGATGGTCGTTGAATATCCGACAAGAGAAGCTGTTGACGAATGGTTAAAGGTAGAACCCTATGTAACAGGCAATGTGTGGCAAAAAATTGATGTTAAGCCATGTATGGTGGCAGGGACGTTTATGGAATTGTATAAATAAATGGAGGTAAATACATGTGCCTCAAGCATAAAGATTTCCCACTGCTTGCAACAGATCGCTTACATTTAAGAAAAATAACGAAGGAAGATGCAGCAGATATTTATCGTTATCTTTCTGACAAAGCTGTAATGAAATATTATGGAATGGAGCCTTTTCAGTCAGTGGAGGAAACAGTCGAGGAGATCGATTGGTATAGCAAAATCCACATGCAGCAGACTGGAATAAGATGGGGCATTACATTAAAAGGCGAAGACAAAGTAATTGGCAGCTGCGGTTTTTTAAATTGGGAGAAGCGCCATTTTCGCTCAGAAGTTGGCTTTGAGCTTCATCAACAGTATTGGGGACAAGGACTTGTCAGTGAGGCTCTTCACGCTGTCGTTGATTATGGCTTTGACCAAATGAAACTAGTGCGGATTCAAGCACTTGTAGAGCCTCCAAACCGCCAATCACAAAGAGTGCTGGAGAAGAATAACTTTTTACAGGAGGGACTGTTAAGAAGCTATGAATACAGCTGCGGAAAAATGGATGATCTTTATATGTATTCCCTATTAAAGACTGATTTTAAGAGCTAATACTATTTACTCTATAAAAAATTAGTTAAAATGGTAAAAAGCACGAGACATTCTCTATAAAGAACATTACAATAGAAATGTAATGCTATCACCAATGCCTAGAGTAGTAGCACTTACATTTTTAAAAGCCATGAAAAATGGGGACTAACATTTTTTATGGCTATTTTTAACCTCTATTTTCTTCTTCATTACGGTCTTTTTTATCATCCCATCCATATATTTCATTAATTTCCTCGACGAGATGATCCAAAAATTCATCTGAGATAACTTCTTGCTCTTTTTTCATCTATCAAGGCTCCTTTAAGCAAAATATATTATTTTTGTTTTTTTGCAAGTAAATTACGGTCGATGTTATGCGGTGGCTTGTCCATCCAATTGTGCTCGATTAATAGATTTCCGCCGTCCTCTGCATAGTTTGAAGTTTCCACCATTAGCCGAAGATAGATAGAACCAAGGTCATGGCGCGGACTAACTGCAATAGAATCACCAAAATTTCGTAATTTTGCAGAAGACAGATTGCTGATATGAAAAAGCATCAGTTTTTCAGAGTAGGGCGCTGTTTGGGATGTGGTGATATTAAATTGACTTGGCATTGTCAATGGCAAGTCTTCTGACTTTAGTACATTGGAAAATACGGAATTTTGTTTAATATTTATATGCTTGCCTCTTATAAAATAGTTGCTGATATCCTCTGATTTTGCGACTTGGCTGAAACCGAGCAGCAGCACGGTTTTCATCGTGTTGAACTGGATATTAGCAAATAATTGCGAAATTTCAATACCTGTTAATGGCCTTTTATCACCAAAAAAGCCATTAAAAAAGCTTTGCCGTTGAACCATTTCAGCAGCATCCATCGCAGGTATATTCGGAGGCCGCACATGAATCCCCATTTCGTGCATTAACTCTGTCACCTGATTGGAAAGAGTAGCAGCGTCCCTCATGATTTCGACAATAAATTGACGTATATCTAATCTTGATGTATTAGGCAAGGTAATGCTGTAAAAGATAATTCCCAACTTATACATCATGTCTATGTACTCAAGATAAAACTCATCAGAAAACAGCCGAGGTGCGGAAAGATTTACATCTTTTTCTGCTGAAAAACCGACAGGGAGAGGAATATTATCTGCTTGGAAGAAAATGGTAACATGATCAATGATTCTTTGGCTTAAAACATCACTGTCTTTAATAATTGCCTTGATTCTTTTATCCTCCACATTTGTTAAAAAAGGCTGGAACATACAGTGAGACATCGTGTTTGCTATATAAAAGTTCCATAAGTTTCCCTGTTCAGCACTAGTTAGCGGTGGTTTGTTAAGTTTCGTCATATATGATTTGCTCCCATCAGAACGATAACGGTCTATATTGTCTAAAAAAAGTTTTCCCATATGTCTGATTTTCATTCATTGCTGGCTGTAATTGTTTTCTATTATTTTACAAAATAAGCAGGATTATATACACTATTAAGCGAACTGGACTAAAAACGGCAGCACATTCCCAGTTGTGGAACTGCTGTTATAAGTGTAATGAGGAGGGATTTTATGATTGAAGTGCAAGGTAGATTTAACAGCGCCAAAGTTTTTACAGATAAAGTCGAAGAAACAGCATTGTCGCAAATTCAAGAGCTTTGCGATCAGGACTTTACAGAAGGAACCAAAATCCGGATTATGCCTGATACTCATGCAGGCGCTGGCTGTACAATCGGAACAACGATGACTATAACAGATAAAATTGTTCCAAACTTAGTCGGGGTTGCTTGATGTTGGCCCAGACGTTAAACCACTCGCTCAATTGCTGGAACCCCTATTAGGGCAATCAGCAGCCAGAGGCTGTGGCAACATAGTCAAATGGTTCAGAGACTTGCACGCTAGTGGCAGATTTACGTGCAGAATTATTACCAAACCTTATAAAAGATGGGATAATTAATACGGCGAGCCTGCGATAGGAGCTGCCTAACTCCGATAACCGCAGAGAAGGTATAGTCCAAACTCTTAAGTAATTAGGAGAAAAATGTGATATCGGCTGCGGCATGGAAGTTGCCGTTATAAATAAAAATAAAACAGAGGTTAATTTCGATAAGCTCGATGAAATAATCCGCAAACATATTCCAAGCGGCTTTGCCACAAGGGAAAGCAGTCAATTCCATCCGTATTCCAAAAGAATTGATTTTCGTAATGTGGTCGCGCCTTTTAACTTGAAAAGAGCTAAATCATCAGTTGGAACTTTAGGTGGAGGTAACCATTTTGTTGAGTTGAACGAATTAGACGATAAAATTGTGATTGTCATCCACTCTGGTTCTAGAAATTTAGGCAAGGTAATTGCAGAGCATTATCAAAACTTAGCATATAATGAGCTGTTAAGTTTGCAGGAAGAACGCCAAACGCTGATTAATGAATTGAAAGCAGAAGGCAGGGAAAGGGAAATTGAAGAAGCGTTAAAAAGCCTTAAAAGTCCTTTCATCAAAAAGGATCTTGCTTATCTTCAAGGAAAAAGCTTTGATCATTATATGAATGATATGAAAATCGCGCAGCATTATGCACTTTTGAATCGTAAAGCAATGGCAGAAGAAATTGTCTCCCGTATGGGCTGGGAAATAGCGGACAGCTTTACAACGATTCACAATTATATTGATATGGAACAAATGATTCTCAGAAAAGGGGCAATCTCTGCCAAAAAAGGGGAAAAAGTAATCATTCCAATCAATATGCGTGATGGCAGCTTAATTGCAATTGGTAAAGGTAATGCAGAATGGAATGAATCGGCTCCTCATGGTGCAGGAAGATTAATGTCAAGAACGAAAGCAAAAGAGAGGGTGTCATTGACAGAATTCCAGGATTCAATGAAGGAAGTATGGACGACTTCTGTTAATGAAAGCACATTAGATGAGAGCCCGATGGCATACAAGCCAATGGAGGATATTATTAGACATAGTGTTGATACCATTGAAATTATGAAGGTTATTAAGCCTTTGTATAATTTTAAGGCCAATTAAAACCAAAGAAAAAGAAGGATTGCGCTTGTAATCCTTCCTTTTCTTTGGAGAAGATGACCTTCAAAAAAACACATCTACAAGCAATATGCCTAACCCGATCAAAAAGATAATCATTTAATCAGCTCCCCTCTTTAAAAGGAATACTACATCATATGACAAAAGGGAAAAAACTAATGTAACGAGAGTGGAAATTTTACTAAAAATACATAATTCTTTTGATAAAAAAGCAAAGTGTCCCTTATGTTTATCGCCATGATTTAAGCTCTTCATACATAAGGGGAAGGAAAAAGGGGAGTCTAGCTGGATTCATAGGAGGTTACGCTTAAGCATGCACCCCAAAAAAGGTGCTTGCTTAAGCATGTTTTTTATTTGTTTGTTCTTTGTGCTACTTGCTGACATACTTCATCAGCAGAAAGGCCGTTTGCCTCAATAACAGACCCTTGTATTTGTGTGTCCTGCATGCCCATTACGTTAGAATCAATTCCTGAGACAACACAGCAATCACAGTTTTGTGCATCAGACTCTTGCTTTAAATCAATCACCTCATGCCCTTGTTCACGGAGAGCCTCTGAAATATTTGTTAGTGATTGTTCTACACCAATTCTTGCCATATGTATCACCTCCTCCAAAAAGTAAGTTGTCCTAAAACAACAGAATTATTCTAAGTGAAACTAAACTGAAAAATCTGATATTTAAAAGGAGGAATTTAACAGGATAAACAGAATAAAGAGATATTGGCATGAAAAATAATTTTTGGTGGTGGCAATAGTTGAACAAACCAATTGTGGAACTATTTCGGCAAAAGCATCAAGCTGAAGTGGTTGACTTGATATTAACGATTCAGCAAACAGAATATAATATCCCTATTACAAAAGAAGACCAGCCTGATTTATTGATGATAGAAACATTTTATCAAAGAGGAAAAGGCAACTTTTGGGTTGCTCGTAGTGAGGAGAAGGTAGTTGGTACCATTGCTTTACTTGATATCGGCAACAGCCAAGCTGCCTTAAGAAAAATGTTCGTGCATAAAGACTATCGCGGCGCAGGCTATAATACAGCGAGACTTTTGTTGGAAAATGCCCTTGCTTGGGCAAAGGAAGTCGATATTTTAGAAGTTTACCTTGGCACTACGCCTCAGTTTTTAGCAGCTCATCGCTTTTATGAGAAAAACCAGTTTACAAGTATTGAGCTGGCCGAACTGCCTAAGGCTTTTCCGCTTATGGAGGTTGATAAGAAGTTTTATAAGTATAAGGTAGAAGAGCACGCAATATAAGAAGCTGCCGATTTTTTGACGGCAGCTTCTCTTTTTTTATAGTTGGACAGATTGAGCGTTCTGCCGTTTAAAAGCAGATAGAAGCAGAATGACACTGATAATGCAGGCTGCGCCAAGCCATTGAAATAAGCCAAATGGCATGTTGAGCCAAAAGACCGTCGTCAACACAGCCGCAAGCGGCTCAATGCTGCCTAACAAGCTGGATTCTTTCGGCAATAGTGACTCTAAACTTTTTATATAAAACCAAAAGGCTATCATTGTGCCAAACACAATCACAAACAATAAATAACCAATGGCTGCACTAGGCAGTTCAGCAGGTGCTGTCTTCCACACAGGTTCTAACGTATTTAAGCAAAGTCCCCCGATTATCATCGCCCAGCCGACAATTACCATAGAATCAAACTTTTCCAGCAAGCGTCCGGCACTTAAAGTATAAAAAGCAGCCGCTATTCCAGAAAGCACACCCCATACAACAGCTTGAACAGGAACAGAAAGCTCGGAAAAAGAACCATTTGTCAGCAGAAGAAAGCAGCCGCCTAATGCAAGTGCGGCAGAATATCCGTCTAGTTTAGACAGCCGCGCTTTTTTGGTTAAAAGATAATATATCATAATCATGATTGGTGCTAAATACTGCAGCAACGTAGCAACAGCTGCATTGCCATGATTGATGGCTGCCATATAAGTATACTGAACGGCCAGCATCCCAAAAAGGGAAAAGGCAATCAATCGGAAAGCGGATTGAGGACTCTTCCAAACAGCAATAATTTGACTGCGCTTTTTGCTAAAGGCTGTCAGCAAAAGCAGCATTAAGCCAGAAAGCAGCAGCCTTACGACAACTAGCCAATTTACATCGATTTGATAGGTTTGAAAGAGCTTCTGGGCAACTGTGCCGCCGACTCCCCAAAAAGCAGCACCTGTAATTACAAAAAACAAACCTCTATTTCTAGTCATTATGTCTCCGCCTTTTATAAAGATATTGTTATAATAAAGGAATAATCAGCGGAAAAATACGATAATAGACGGAAAAAATATAAATATATGGAGGTTGCTATGCAAAACCGTCCTTTTCCTATCGGTGATGATCTAAAAGAGCTGACAGAGCATTATACTGTATTATTGCCTGTAGCCTGCTACGAAACAACCATTAATAAAAACATGTATGGGCATATCCCGCTGCATTGGCATGATGAACTGCAGTTTGTGTACATGCATAAAGGAGAAGCGAATTTCTCGGTAAATGGAGACGATATTTTACTGAAAGAAGACAGCGGCCTATTTATAAACAGCGGTTTACTGCATATGGCAGCGGAGGTCACAAAGGACGCATCCTATATTTGCCTTAACGTCGCACCTTCCTTTATGCTCACACAAGAACTTTTTTCTCAGTATGTTTATCCATATATGCAAGCAAGCAATCTTCCATATGTTCCTCTTGATGGTCATAAAGAATGGGGCAGAATTATATTGGACGCTATCCTAGCCATTAACGAACTCCTTCAAAAAAAGGAGCCGTATTTTGAAATTGATATTAGCATACAGCTTTCCTTATTATGGAAAAGTTTTATGAAAAATGGACTTCCGCCTGCCTTTAACAAAGCAGAGTCAGTTAAAAATGAAAGAATGAAACAGATGCTCGACTGGATTCATCATCATTATGAGGAGAAAATAAAGCTTGTCGATATTGCTGCAGCAGGCCATTTGAGTCGATCGGAATGCTGCCGCTATTTTCAAAGGATCTTAAACCGTTCGCCCTTTAATTATTTGGAGCATTATCGCATTCAGAAAAGCCTAATTTTGCTTCAAGAAGAGGATGCCAATATTACGGAGGTCGCTTATCGGGTCGGCTTCAGCAGCACAAGCTACTTTATTCAAAAGTTTCGTAAGGAAATGAAGATAACGCCTTTAGCCTACAAAAAACAGAAGCAGTTGTAACAGCTTTTCCTAGAGACCTTAAATAAATGTATGCGATAATAAGATGGCGAACAAGGAGGTATTTAAATGAAGGAAATAATGTCATTTAATAAGCTTACAGGCAAGGCCATCAGCAATTATAATTCCGTAGCTGCTTATTACACGAATTTAATGCGAACAAATGAACCTGTTAGTATCGGTATAATTCATGTCGAGCCTGGGGGAATGGTCGGTTATCATGATGCTCCGGTTAAACAGGCCTTCATCATAATGGAAGGGCAAGGCTGGATTAAAGGAGCGGACGGACAAATACAGACACTGCAAACAGGTGAGGGAGTGCTGTGGGACAAGGGAGAAGGCCATGAATCAGGCAGTGAGCAAGGCATGACAGTCCTTGTCCTTCAAGGAGAGAATCTTTTTATATAGTTAGGAGGATGACAAATGCATGAATTAAATGAACGCTTTCGGCAGCGAATTGGCTTCCCTCTTGCAGAAGCAATAACGTTGCAAAATCTAGAAATTGTATTGGAAAAGGTGGCAAAAACAGTCCCTTTTGAAAATATGGCTATAATCGGAGGGAAAACGGGCGAGATATCTCCCGCTTATTTACAAGATAAGATCATTGAGCGAAAAGAAGGCGGGCTTTGCTATGATATAAATTCCCTTCTTTACTTGTTTTTACGTGAAAACGGGTTAAATGTCGCCCTAATTAAGGGGATTACCTATGATCCTGCCAATCAAGCTTGGAGCAAGACAGGAGCTACCCACGCTTGTATATTGCTTGAGGATAATGGACGCCAATATGTGGTGGATTCAGGATATGGCGCCAATCTGCCATTAAAGCCTGTGCCCCTTGATGGAGAGCTAATAGTTTCAGATAATGGAGAATTTAAGATAGAGCAGAAGCCGAGTGAGTATGGAGATTATATGTTATATGTCAAGCTGAAGGATAAAGATGAGGACTGGAGGATTGGTTATGCCTTTTGCTCAACTAAAGTTTTCGATGATGTCAAAGAGTTAAATGAAATGCAAGGAATTATCGTTAATCATCCTGCGTCGCGTTTTAATAAAGATCCTCTGCTTAGCTTGTTAACAGATAAGGGAAGTATAGTTTTGACTAATCATTCATTTACAGAATGGTCGGACGGAACTAAACAAAAGGAAGATATAGATTCGCAAGAATTTATATTAAAGGCGAAAGAAAGATTTGGTATTAGGAGCTAAACAGGATGCTTTTGCATCCTGTTTATTTTATTTAGGAAAGGCATTATCTATCGTATCGCTGAATTGCTGCATATCAGCATCTGCTTTCAGTGATTGAACATGGAAGGCATTTGCCTTTTTATGTCCAGCTTCTGTTCTAATCCCCATCTGATTACTGTTTCCACTTGGGATGACTCCTTCTCTTGGACCATCCTTATGAGATTCTGTTTCCACATGAATATTGTCTGCATCTCTAGGCATTTTGTGATTCCCTCCCATTGCTTGATGTATCTCTTCCTTATTGTTAGATGAAAAAGCGGTTTTTATGTTGCCATTCGTATTCGGAACGTAATAGATATTTTTTTGTTTTGTCATTTTTTTGTAATGGTATTGTCGACAAACACTTCTATAATGTTAATATTCCCTTATAATAATGAAGGTAGAAGGAAAGAAATACATAAAAAGGACTACTGAGCAAGAGAAGAAAGGTGACAACATGAAAAAAATAATTACGACTGCAGCTATTGCTTTTATTTTGAGCGGCTGCAGTACGACACAACAAGAGAGTCAGCCAAAAGAGGAAAACACGAACCAAACTTCCCAGCAGCAGGCAGAAAATCAAGAAACAAAGGAATGGACCATTCCAAGTGAAAATCTAAATAAAGTAAAGGAAGAAGACGGACATAATGTCATTTTGAATCCTGAAAATATATTAGCGTTAGTTAATAAAGAATATTATTTGCCAAGTGATTATGAACCAAAGGATCTTATCAGACCAGAAGTTTCCTTTTCCTTTGGGAATGAGGATATCGAGAAAAGCTATATGAGGAAGGAAGCAGGAGAAGCGCTTGCTGAAATGTTTAATGGAGCTAAATCAGAAGGTATGATTCTTTATGCCTCTTCAGGATACAGGTCATATGAACGACAATCTGCAGTTTTTGACCAAGAGGTTGCAAATGTAGGGGAAGAACAAGCAGAGCAGGCAGTAGCTATTCCCGGCTCTAGTGAACATCAAAGCGGGTTAGCAATGGATATCACTTCAGAGGGTCAGAATTTCTTATTAACGGAAGAGTTCGGAGAAGATAAAGAAGGCAAATGGTTAATGGACAATGCTTATAAATATGGATTTATTCTGCGCTATCCGAAAGATAAGGTTGACATAACCCAATATGAATATGAACCATGGCATTATCGCTATGTTGGCAAGGAAGCAGCTAAATTAATAAAAGAGAAGAATTGGACATTGGAAGAGTTTTTTGCCAATGTAGAGGATAATTAAGCGGGTTCCAACGCTGTTTTCATTCCTTCCTTTTGGGTATAAACGAAAAAGGGTACAACGATGATATAAACAGATTTGCTAGAAATGTAAAATGGCACTAAAACTAAACTGTTTCGTGTCGATATTAAGGATAATCAAGACGAACAAAAGGTGATAAAATGCCACATACATTTACGAGAGAACAAGATGCTTTACTGGCAGAAACGGTATTGAATCATATTCGTGAGGGCAGTACAGCAATTGCTGCCTTTGAAGAGGTTGCCGTTGTATTAAATAAAACGGCGGCAACCTGCGGGTATCGCTGGAACAATACAGTCAGGCACAATTATCGCGGCGCTTTCAGGCTTGCAAAAAAAGAGAGATATGAACTGAAATACGCAAATAATGAGGATTGAGGAAAGCTTGAATTACTTTTTAGAAAGGCATCGAAAACTCGATGCCTTTATTCTTCGTCATTAATTTCATTATCGCCGATTTCATCTTCTCCTGGCTGGTCTGTGCCTGGATTAATTTCATCACAGCCAGTCATCGTTGAGCCAAGAAATGCAGCGAGGAGCAGTGCAAGCATTGTTTTACGCATAGCTAGAAAACCTCCTATTAAAGAAATGAAGTCTAGTATAGCATGTTACTTTGGCAGCTCCTATATGTACATTGAATAATGGTATATGCAGGAAAAAGGGATTCTATTTTCTGATTGGTTTTTCCAATGTTAAAATTTCATCTTCAATAGCAGAGAATTGCTCTTCCACTAAATTTTTGACATCCATAACGCCAGCATTATAAAAATGAGGAGCAATCGTGTCCTTAAAGAACTCAAGCACGCTTTCCGCTGCGAATTCTGATATTTCCTCGTCCCGTTCAGCTGCAAAAAACGTTTGTATTTCCGAAACCATTAGCTGCTGCTGTTCTTTTGTTAATTTATAAAACAAGTAAAACATTCCTTTCATAAGAAGATAGTTGTACTATACATGGAACTAGAACGATTTACCAGTCTTGCTTTTTTTATAAATTTTTGTCAAATAGCATGAAAAAAGGAGACTGACAATTGCGTCAGTCTCCTTTTTTATTTCGTTTGATCTATTTATTTAAAGTAGCAACACTCTCTTTGTTAAGCTGCACTACATAGCCGATTATAGCGCCGACTATAGCAGGAAAAATCCATCCTAAACCAATGCCGTACATTGGCAGGAAACTTGCAAAGAACGAATCAAGTGCTGAAATTTTTAATACAGTTCCTTGCAAACTGTCCACTAGGCTGACGATAAATGTAAACAATAGGCTTATTTGATATACTGCTGGTCTTCCTTTAAAAAGTGGATGAAGGAAAGTCAGGAATATAAGCACAATCGCCAGTGGATAAATAATAGTCAACACAGGCACAGAAATCGTAATTAACTCAGTCAAACCGACATTGGCAATTACTGCACTAAATACGGATAAACTGATTGCAATTGCTTTATACGAAATAGACGGGAACAGCTTATGGAAGTAGGAAGAACAAGATGTGATTAGTCCGACGCTAGTTGTTAAACAAGCGACTGTAATCATCAAGCCAAGCAATACTCCGCCGTATGTTCCAAAATAGTAGTCAGAAACACGAGCTAAAACTTCTCCGCCATTGTCTAAATAACCGAGCTTTTCCACACTAGATGCACCCATAAAGGAAAGTGCTGAATAAATAGCAGCAAGGATGACAGCCGCAATTGCTGTTGCCATTAAACAAACCTTCATGATTTGGCCTCTAGTAGTAGCACCTTTTTCACGGATAGCATTGATAATAATTATTCCAAACACAAAGGACGCAAGTGTGTCCATTGTTAAATATCCTTCTTGGAACCCGTTGAAAAACGAGTTTGTCATATAATGCTCTGTTGGAGCTTGAAACTTACCAATAGGGAAAATGACGGAAACAACAACCAAAATCCCGATAAATGTTAACTTGATTGGCGTTAAGAATCTGCCGACTATGTCTACTATTTTAGCTGGGTTAAGAGACAAGAAACAAGTAATAGCAAAAAAGATAATAGTGAAAATAAGAAGGGCAATACCGGCAGAACTTTCTGTCACAAATGGCTTAACACCAATCTCAAAAGATACATTGCCTGTACGCGGTATAGCGAATAATGGGCCAATTGCTAAATAAAGAACCGTTGTAAAGATAATCCCGAAAAGTGGGTGTACACGGCTCGCTAATGACTGCAAGTCTTCTTTCCCGGAAAAGCCGAAAGCTAGTACACCGAGAAGTGGCAAGCCAACACCAGTAACAAGGAACCCAGCATTAGCTGACCAGATTTCACTGCCTGCTGATTGGCCAAGCATGGCCGGGAAAATAAGGTTTCCTGCACCAAAAAACAGTGCAAATAACATCAGGCCAATAATAATAATAAAGGAAAATGGTACTTTAGTTGACACGATAAAACCTCCAGAACTTAGATCAAATATAAAAGTTAACTACTTTTCGAAAATACTCTTCACGATTATTGAATGGCGAAATCGTAAAGATAGCAATTTTCAAAAAATAATAGCCAAATGAAAAAATCACCAGATGCTGCCACTTCGTAAGTCTCAATGCTGTTCATTAACAAATGTCTAACTTTTAAAGAATGATTTGTCTTTAGGGGCCTTGCCGGTCCTTATTAGTATTTCTAAAAATTTCTGAAAATAATCGGAGACATCAAATCTATAAATCATACATTAAGCAGTGGAACATCATGCTGACTAAGTAAGGCTAAAAAAGCCAAAGATTTTGTTTTTTCTGTTAACTATCTATTGTATTTTTTATAAACAACGTTCACTATGTTATAATATTAAAATTAAAATTTCAAGCATTTCTATAGAACTTTCGGTTCTCGGAAGAATCCAGTTAGAGGGGCTGAAAGCAGTTCTGCCCATATTGCAAGGCGTTTGGACAGTTATAAAATAAGTAGTTGGAAATTGATAGTTTTATTGGATATTTTTTTTTATTCTATGATAAGATTTGAGAGAGTGAAAGGAGGGGGAAAAGTTTGGGACATATACATATAACGGCATGGTCGGTTGCCTTGATTCTTTTTGTGGTATCTTTGCTTCTGCATAAGAGCGGCAAAGACAAAGGAAGTAAAATTGTGCATATGGTTTTAAGACTGATGTACTTAGCCATCATTGGCACAGGTGTGACGATGCTTACCTACACTGGCCTTGATGTTATGCATACATTAAAAACATTAGTAGGATTATGGGTAATTGCAATGCTTGAGATGATTGTAATTCGCACTAAAAAGGGAAGAAAAACATCTATTTTATGGATTCAGTTTGTTGTCGCCCTTATTATCGTACTATATTTAGGTTTTACGCTATAAGACAGAACAAAGCCTGCAGCAAAGATTTGCTGCAGGCTTTGTTCTGTCTTATTAATTTTGTGCCCCTTTCCTATAATATCCTTTATCACGGTGATACAAAATAATAGCAATCATTAATATGCCTGCAGCAATCCAAATCGAAGTTTTTCCAAAATAAGTTGTAGAAAACGTTCCAAGCAAAGCACCAGCAAAAAAAGATAGAATGATTACACCGAAATCAATAAACTGCCGCTTAGCTTCCTCATCGTGTCCGACAATAGCCGCATAGGCAGCCTGTGTTGCTGTTCGCAGGTTTCCTGTCGTAATAGTCGAGTTATAGGCCCATTTGTCCACTTTATTGAATGTGGAAATCTGTAAGGAAGAGACAAAAGCGATGCTGACAGTCACAAGCATGTTTGGCACACTTAATGGCAAAAAGCCGACAAACACAAGAACAAAAAACTCCAATATTAGAATAGAGCGTCGGTAGCTGTATAAAACATGCCGTACATGCGGTATTTTCACTATTTCAGAAACAAGTACACCTAATATAAAGGCAATGATTGGCGGGATATACAAAAGAGCCCCTTTCCATTCGCCGTTTGCTGCCTTAACAGCTAAAAGCACCATATTTCCTGTTTGGGCATTAGCAAACACTCCGTCTCTGCTGACAAAAGTATAAGCATCAAGAAAGCCCCCCACAATGGCGAGTATAAGACCCATATAAATAGAATTCGAGGAAAGGGAGGGAATGGTTTTTAGTTTTTCATGCATGTAAATTTCTCCTTCTCCATTAAAAATAATTTCTTGCCATAATAATAAAAAGCATGAATTGCAAAATATAGTTTATCATAATCAGTTTGTTACAACCGAAAAACATCCGAAAATTTTGTGTCTGTTTATTCTTTTTCTTTACAAAGCTTAGGCAGGAAAAGAGCAAACCATCAAGAATTTAATATTCTAGATGTGTTTAACTGATTCTAGGGAGAGCTGGTCATATTTTTAGGTGCTGACTAATATAAAAACATTATCTAAATTCAGCAAACAGGAGGGAAAAGGACAATAATCGAATTGGAATTAATCGATAAAACTTTGCTTTTTAGCATAGACCTCTAGTAGTTGACACAAGAGTTCTTTGCAAAATACATATTGAACAGAACCGACTAAAGAAAGGAAAGTCTATGGCTAATTTAAATTACAAACAAGACGATACAGCAAGCGCTGTGCTGCAAAAAAATCCGTTGGATCGTAAATGGAATCACTATTTGCTCATAAGTATAGTTTTCGGCGGTTTTTTGATTTTTGGTTTTTCGGAAAATATAAAAGGTCCGGCTATTCCGCTTATTCAACAAGACTTTCGTGCTAGTCAGACGCAGATTGGTTTGCTTTTAGCCTTAAACTCATTCGGCTATCTTCTTGCATGCTCCTATACATCCTGGATGTCTGACAGAATCGGAGTGAAATGGACAGGAATCTCTGCATTCCTACTTATGACCTTTTCAGGAGTATTCATTTATCTGTCAGCAAGTTTTCCTTCGCTGTCTGCTGCCTTTTTTGTTTTATATTTGGGGAATGGCATGCTAGAGATTGCCCTTGGCATTATGGCAGCCAGAATTTTTACAAAAAATACAGGTACCATGCTGAATATCTCTCATTTCTTTTATGGATTAAGCTCCACTGTCGCACCAATTTTCGCTGCCTCTGTGATGGATTGGCATTGGGGAGAAGGAGATGTCGGATGGCGCGGCATGTATTTTTTGTTTTTAGCTTTATCCTTACTGCCGATTCTACCGTCTCTTTTTAGTAAATTTCCGGCTGAAAGTAAAAGTGACGGCGACGGTGCTTCCTTTAAGTCTTTGATTAAGGACAGGGTTGCATGGCTGATTGTCGCTGTTCTTTCGTTAGGAGTCGTCTCAGAAATGGCAGTAGGCGGCTGGCTGATCAATTTCTTAGTGCAGGCATATAGCTGGGATATAAAGGAAGCATCGAATATGCTGTCATTATTCTTTCTGTTTTTTATGCTTGCACGGCTTTTGCTAGGTCCTGTAACAGACAAGATTGGCTTTGCTAGGTCCATCATGTACTTTTCGGCTTTTTCTGGTATTTGCACCATTGCAGGAATTCTTATCGGAGAAAAAGGCGCCATCTTCTTTTGCATTTCTGGCATAGGCATAGCCCTGGTATATCCAACGATTATGGCATTGCTCGCCAAAAGATACCCGATTGGAACGGGAGCTGCGATCACTTTTACCGTTACTTTAATGGGAATAGCGAGTGTGATCGGAAATTTCTTAATTGGCTTTATCATTGATACAGCTCGTATAGCTGCAAATAGCCTTGGTGCAGCGAACAGTGAAATCATTGGTTTGAAATTTGGTTATGGATTTATAGGACTGCTTGCTCTCTTATGCTCGGTATGCTGTTATTTTCTGTATATGTCAACAGAAAAAAACAAAGAAATAATATGATTTAATGCGTTTACACAATTAATAATTGACCTGAAATGCGTTTCATACCGTAAACTAAATGAAAATTAAGCTGTTACTTCAAGTAATAGACATAACAGCGGAGTATTTTTACAGCAGGATTACTAATAGAAAGCAGGGAATGAAATGAACGAGAAAAGCATTATATTTTTTGATATAGATGGGACTTTGCTTACACATGAAAAGCAATTGCCTCAGTCTGCCAAAGAAGCAATTTTCCAATTAAAAGAAAAAGGCCATGAGGTAGCGATTGCTACAGGAAGAGCGCCGTTTATGTTCGAAGATTTACGCAAGGAGCTTGAAATCGATTCGTATGTCAGCTACAACGGACAGTATGTCGTGTTAAATGGCGAGGTTATATATAAGAACCCATTAAATATTCAATCATTGGAAAAGCTTGCCGAAGCCGCATTGCTAAATGACCATCCGGTAGTGTATATGGACCATGAGGATATGAGAGCAAATGTTCCGGAGCATATCTTTATACAAGAAAGCATCCAAACACTGAAAATAGCCCATTTTCCAACACATGATCCTCTTTATTATAAAGACAGAGACCTGTTCCAGTCGCTATTATTCTGCCAGGAGGGGGAAGAAAAGCAGTATGAACAAGTCTCTGAAGACTTCGACTTTGTCAGATGGCATCCTGTATCTGTCGATATTTTGCCTAAAGGCGGCTCAAAAGCTCGAGGTATTGCCAAAATGACCGAAAAGCTCGGCATTGCTAAAGAGAACCAATATGCCTTTGGCGATGGTGAAAACGATTTGGAAATGCTGACAGCTATTGTTAACAGTGTGGCAATGGGCAATGCAGAGGAGCATATAAAGGCTTGTGCCAAATATGTAACGAAATCGGTGGAAGAAGACGGAATTGTTCATGGTCTTCAGTTGGTAGGTCTGCTGTAAGAGTAACTAATCCTTTGTATAATCTGATTCCTTCACGGAAAAAATAAGCAAAACCGACGTGGAGGAATATGCCTTGAATACAATCAAACCGATTAAAATAGGCTCACATAAATCAAGTCCGAATGAACCACTTACTTCGGCAGAAGTGGCAAAGCTGTGGGCAACCTATATGGGAAACAGCATGTCGAGATGCATACTGAGCTATTATTTACAGCATGTGGAGGATGAGGATATTAAAGCATTATTAAAGAATGCTTTACACTTATCGGATGTTTTCCTGGAAACGACGAAGGAAATATTTAAAAAAGATAAGATTCCATTTCCTGTCGGCTTCACAGAAAAGGATGTTAATTTAAATGCTCCTAAGCTATTTGAAGATGAATTCTATGTTCATTATTTAAAATACGCAGCCAAAGCAGGTTTGAGCATCTATCAAATAGCCATTCCCCTCGTCTATCGTGAGGATGTTCGTGATTTTTTCGTTTATTGTATGGATGCAACGATGCAATTGATGGAGCAAATTAAAATGATTCTATTAAGGAAGGGCTTTATTAAGAAGCCGCCGCTTATTCCAGTGCAAGACAGGCCTGAATTTGCCAACGAAAATTTTCTGAATGGATATATTGGGAAAGTTCGCCCTCTTCATGCGATGGAGATTACCCATCTTTACGACAATATCGAAAACAATGTCACAAGCAAAGCGCTAATACTGGCTTTCGGTCAAGTTGCAAGACAGGAAAAAGTGAAAAGCTTATTTATAAGAGGGAAAGAGATGACGCATAAGAATGTGGAACGGTACAAGCTTTTACTTCATGAGGAAAACTTGCCGTCTCCCGAATACTTAGACCATTTAATAACAACCTCGACGTTTGCGCCCTTTTCTGATAAGCTGATGCTTTTTCATAAAGTTGACATGTTTTCCATGAAAATAAGAGCGTTCGGAAATTCTCTTGCTGTAAATGGCAGACATGATATCGGAGTTATGTATACGAAATCGCTTATGAATATTATGATGTTTGTGACAAACGGGGCAAAAATAATGATGGAAAACGGCTGGATGGAAGAACCGCCGCATGCAGTTAACCGGGATGATCTTGCCAAACCTTAAATAGTAAGTGGAAAGAGCAAAAGAAGGGTAAACCTTCTTTTGCTCTTTATTTGTACAAAATATCGTCCTTTAAGCCGCCAACCTTTTCTAAAGCGGTCTGGATATCGTTCTCCTCTACACCGTAATGAGCAAGTGCATCATGCAAATGCTTGACGATTGCATTAAAGTGTTCCGGCTGGATATTCATTCCTTCATGCGCTTTTGCCATTGCCTTTCCTGTATATTGCTTCGGTCCGCCTAATGCAAAACTGATAAATTTAGTCTGATGACTGCGTTGTTTTTCCATATTTGTATGCTCAAAAAAATGACTTACTGATTCATCCTTTAATACTAACTCATTATAGAAATAATCAACTACTTTAGAAATTGCTTCTTCTCCGCCAACTTTTTCATATAAAGATTGCTCCATAACTATTCCTCCTTTTATTCACTATGTATAGATTAACCATTCTTACTACTTTTATCCTTTTTATAAAAAAAACAGGAGATTAGAAATAAGCAGAGAAATATTAAATGAAAATGAAAGGCAGGATGTGAGCAGGCTGGTTAAAAAGGGACAGTTAGAGTTAATTCATTTATTAGAGTTGACAAAGGGTAAGGCAGAATACAGTAATTTTATAGTAAGTGAGGTAAATGATCACGCTCTTCGGATAGCTGTCATTGAAGGAGAATATCATTGGCATAAGCATGAGGATTGTGATGAGCTGTTTATTGTGATCGAAGGGGAGCTGTTTATTGATTTGGAAAATAACCAAACAGTAAGCTTAAAGCCAGGTGACATGTATACTGTGCCGGCAAATGTGATGCATCGAACCCGCTCATTAGAACGAACGGTTAATTTGTGCTTTGAAAAGGCAAGTAATGATATATCTGGCACATGAGCTGCATAGACATAGCTAAAAATGCTTTCCTAGTGGAAAGCATTTTTTATAGGAGGGAGAAAAACAAGATGAAACTGGGATTAATTCGCCATGGCAGTACAGCTTGGAATAGAGAGGGAAGGGCACAAGGGAGCAGCAATATTCCTTTAGATAAAGAGGGAGTAGATGGAGCTCGTTTGCTTGCAGACCGTCTTTGCCAAGATAATTGGGATGTAATCTACACAAGTGACTTAATGAGAGCGAAACAAACCGCTGAAATCATGGCAGAAAGACTGCAAATAAAGGTTATTTTTGATACAAGGCTGCGCGAAACAGGCGGAGGAATGATAGAAGGAACAACAGAACGAGAAAGAATAGCAAGATGGGGCGAGGATTGGCGTGAGCTAGACTTAGGGATAGAGTCTGTTGAAAGTGTCAAAGCACGCACGCAAGCCTTTAGAAGGGAAAGATTAGACAAAGCAATACATCAAAATATATTGATAGTCAGTCATGGTGCACTTCTAACTATGCTTATAGCTGAGCTTGACCCGCAAGTTAGTGTGGAACATCCGCTGAAAAATACATCCTTTACGAATTTTTCATTTATTGATAACAGCTGGAAATGCAGCTTGTATAATTGTACAACACATCTAACTTGATGAGGGTTTATAGGTATATAAAACTAGGTGAATACAAATAATTGGTTATATTTACCTTTCCTTAATAGTTCTAAAATACTAGACGAAGGAAAATAAATATACTAAAATAATCTCGTACATGAGAAGATAAGCCTTCGATACTAGCAAACTTATTGAAAAATAAGGACGCAAAGCTATGGGTCTAAAGCAGTGGTTAAGCTGCAATGATTGCCAGGTTGCCGAAAAGGAGACAGATACCAATCCATCCTTTTTCGGGTGGATTTTTTTTATGAAATTTGGGGGAGTGTGAGCAAGTTGGCTAATCAAGTCAAAATTAAGGGTGTTAGCATTGCCCACCCAGAAACAAAATATGATAATCAGTTTTTTATAGACCATTTTCACGAATTAGGCCTAGAAGCAGAAGGATTGATGAACCATCTTGGCAGGAAAGAACGATATTTAGTTAATCCGGAGAAAGAAAACACCATTACGATGGCAAGCGAAGCAGCAGTAAAAGCACTTGATAGTACTAATACTAAAGCAGAAGAACTGGATATGATTGTTTTTGTCTCTGACACACCTGAATACACTTATCCAAGCAACGCACTTCTCCTTAATCGTATATTAGGGGCGAAAAATGCTCATATTGTCTATGATATGAATGCTAACTGTATTGGAATGCTGTCAGCTATTGATCAAGTGAATGCATTTTTGAAGAGCCGTGCAGACCTTCAGAGAGCACTTATTATCGGCAGTGTGTATGTAAGCAATATCGCCAGAAAAGATGATACTGTTATGTATCCTAACTTTGCAGACGGCGCATGTGCTGTAGTTCTGGAAAAAACAGAAGAGCCTATTGGACTTATAGCAAGCAATTATCACACAGATGCAAGTCTTGCAGACTTCGTCATGTATCCAGCTGTAGGATTTTCTCAACTGTTTAATGAGAACATCCCTGCAGCAAGTAAAAAACTTCGGTTTGATCCCCATGATGTCAGCTTTTTCTCTGACGAATGGAAAAAGCTGATTACTGCCATGCTCTCTCGGCATAATGTGCAGCCAGCGGAGATTGACCACTGGATTTTTTCTCAGTTTTCCAGACCAGAAGTGGAAGAAACATTGCAGAAACTTAAGGTTGGTCTAGATAACTATACATTTGTAGGTGAAAAGTTTGGTTATACAGGCGTAACCAGCCCGATATTTGCGCTCCATGATGCTCTTGAACGAAAAAGAATAAAAGACGGAGATAAGGTAGTTTTTTGCTCTGTAGCTGTCGGCTATAGTATGTCATCACTTTTATATCAATTTTAGGAGGAAATTATTATGTTTACATTTGAAAAAAAGGAAGCAACAAAGGAATTATTTATTACTGTCAGCGGATTTATGAAAGAAGAAGATGGTCAGTCGTTTCTTGCTGAGTATAATAAGCATGTTAAATCAATCGTTCCAGCAACATATACATTAGTTATTGATTCAACCAATCTTGCTGCATCTAAGCCTGATATGCTCCCAGTTTTAGAAGGATGCTTCAAGCTGTATATGTCTAACGGCTTCAAAAAAATCATCATGATTAATCCATCATCTGCTATTTCCAAAATGCAAATGAAGAAGCTTGCAGCAAGCATCAACTATACAGGAATTTTTGTTGATAAATTAGAAGAAGCAGTACGATAAATGAATGTAAGCCTGATAAGCCTTTGCTTATCAGGCTTTTTTTGTTAGGAAGTTTTTTTTAAAGCTTAGAAAGAATTATTTATGGATAAAGGAGAGATTTGAGATGAATATACGTAAACTGTCAGTAAATGAAACACCTCCGTTAACACTGCTGCTGTCTGCAGATCCTTCTTCTAGTCATATCCATGATTATTTAAGCAGAGGACAATGTTTTGTGGCAGACAGTAATAACACAATAGCAGGTGTATATGTTCTTCTGCCAACACGACCTAAAGTTGTGGAATTAGTGAATATTGCAGTCGCTGAAGCGATGCAAGGACGCGGTATCGGAAAGCTGCTTGTGCATGATGCCATTAATTGGGCAAGACAGCAAGGATTCAGGCAGATAGACGTTGGCACAGGCAACTCGAGTATCGGTCAGCTGGCATTTTATCAGAAATGCGGGTTCCGTATTGTTGGCATCGATTTTGATTTCTTTAAAGATTATGAGGAAGAAATCATTGAAAACGGGATTATATGCAGAGACATGATTCGGCTTTCGCTGGAACTGTAGCAAAAACATACTTGCAAGAAAATTAAGTTGTTCGTCTAGAAAATCTCCTGTTGTTCGGCACATTTGCCCTCCATTTTCATACAATGAATTAGGCTTAAGCTTTAATTTATCAGCTTCAAAAATTATCGCACACTAGTCTCCTATCCCGCATAGGATGAAATGAAAATGAATGAGGAGGTTTCGCTCGAAAATGGGAGAATATAGAGAGATTATTACAAAGGCAGTCGTTGCGAAAGGACGTAAATTTACAAAATCCAACCATACGATCTGCCCAGACAACAGCCCTTCCAGCATTTTAGGGTGCTGGATCATCAACCATACGTACGAAGCGGAAAAGAATGGCAAGACAGTAGAAATAAGCGGTTACTACGATATCAACGTTTGGTATTCCTATAACGACAACACACAAACAGAAGTCGTAACTGAACGGGTTGAATATACAGATATCGTGAAATTAAAATATCGTGATCCAGATTGCCTTGATGATCATGATGTGATTGCACGTGTGCTTCAGCAACCGAACTGCATTGAAGCAGTTATCTCACCAAACGGCAACAAAATCATCGTTCATGTGGAAAGAGAATTTTTAGTGGAAGTAATCGGGGAAACAAAAGTAGTTGTTGAAGTGTTCCCAGAGCATAAAGAACATGATGGCGATGATGTATGGGGCTTGGATGTTGAGGATGAAGAGTTTGAAGATTTGAACCCTGATTTCCTTGTAGGCTCAGAAGAAGAATAGAACTAGGAGGTTCTCCTAGTTCTTATTTTTTAAAAAACAGTCTGCTTTAAGCAATTGCTTAAAGCAGACTGTTTTTTTTCTGGCAGAAGGAACCACCTGAAACAAAGTGTCCCGATATGCTATAATGGTAGAATAATAAATTTGAATTAATGTGAGCAACATCTTTTTGGAGGATTTTATGACAACGTACACGCCCATGATACAACAATATTTACAAGTAAAGGCAGATTATCAGGATGCCTTTTTATTTTTCCGTTTAGGCGATTTTTACGAAATGTTTTTTGATGATGCAATTAAAGCATCACAAGAATTGGAAATCACGCTGACGAGCAGGGAAGGCGGGGGAAATGAACGGATTCCAATGTGCGGAGTTCCCCACCATTCAGCGAAGAACTATATCGAGCAGCTCGTTGAGCGCGGCTATAAGGTGGCAATATGCGAGCAGACAGAAGACCCGAAGCAGGCAAAGGGAGTTGTCCGCAGGGAAGTTGTTCAGCTGATTACACCTGGAACGATGATGGAAGGGCGAAACCTTTCCGATAAGGAAAATAACTATATTGCCACAATCACGGTATTGGATAACCATACATATGGTTTTGCCTATAGTGATCTGTCAACAGGTGAGTGTAAAGCGACTAAAACAACTGGTTTTGATGCAGCTTTAAATGAATTGTCCTTGTCAGGAGCAAAGGAGGTCATCATCAGCCCAGATTTTCCAGAAGACAGCAAAAAACGCATGCAGGAGCGTGCTCATTTAACTTTGTCCTATGAAAACGATGCTGCTGTTTTCGAGCAGTATGGTGTGTTGTTGGCTGAAGTCCATGATGAAGCACTGCAATCTACTGTGAGCCGATTGTTTGCTTATCTTTACCGAACACAAAAACGAAGCCTTGATCACTTGCAGCCCGTGTCTGTATATGTGATTGATGACTTTATGAAAATTGATTATTTCTCAAAACGCAATCTTGAACTGACAGAAACAATCCGCTCGAAAGGGAAAAAAGGCTCTTTGCTGTGGCTGTTGGATGAGACGAAAACAGCAATGGGAGGCAGGCTCTTAAAGCAATGGATTGACCGTCCGCTCTTGAACAGAGATAAAATCGCTGAAAGACAAAACATGGTAGAGGTCATGATCAGCCATTATTTCGAAAGAATGGACTTGCGCGAAAAGCTGAAGGAAGTGTACGACCTAGAAAGACTTGCCGGAAGAGTTGCTTTCGGGAATGTGAATGCACGGGATCTTGTGCAGTTGAAGAAATCGCTGCAGCAAATTCCGGCAATTCAAGAGCTTGTCGCTCAATTCGGCACTAATGAAGCAAACTTGCTTGCAAGTGAACTGGACCCTTGTGAAGAGGTTACAGATTTGCTGGAAACAGCGATTGTGGAAAATCCGCCGCTATCTGTCAAGGAAGGCAATATCATTCTTGATGGTTATAATGAAGAGCTTGACAAATACAGAGATGCGAGCCGCAACGGTAAAACCTGGATTGCCCAGCTAGAACGGCAAGAGCGGGAAAAAACAGGGATTAAGTCGTTAAAAATCGGTTATAACCGTGTGTTTGGCTACTATATAGAAGTGACGAGAGCAAATGTGCATTTGCTGCAGGAAGGCCAATACGAGCGAAAACAAACATTGGCAAATGCAGAACGTTATATAACACCGGAGCTGAAGGAAAAAGAGAGCCTGATTTTACAGGCAGAAGAAAAAATTGTAGAGCTGGAATACGACTTGTTCACAATCATCCGTGAAACGGTGAAAGACTATATTCCAAGACTGCAGATGTTAGCGAAAACCGTCAGCGCACTAGATGTGCTCCAATGCTTCGCAACCGTCAGCGAAGACCGCCGTTATGTGAAACCTGCTTTTTCTTCTGAAAGAGTGCTGCACATTCAAAATGGACGCCATCCTGTTGTCGAGAAGGTGATGAATTCACAAAGCTATGTGGCTAATAGCTGTTTAATGGATGCTGACAGAGAGCTGCTGCTCATTACAGGTCCGAATATGTCTGGTAAAAGCACGTATATGAGGCAAGTGGCTTTAACTAGCATTCTTGCACAAATCGGCTGCTTTGTCCCGGCAGAGGAAGCGACATTGCCAATCTTTGACCAAGTTTTCACTAGAATCGGGGCAGCAGATGATTTGATTTCTGGACAAAGTACCTTTATGGTAGAAATGCTAGAAGCTCGCAATGCCTTGCTGCATGCAACAAAGGACAGTTTGATTTTATTTGATGAAATTGGCAGGGGGACAAGCACCTATGATGGCATGGCCCTTGCTCAAGCAATAATTGAGCATATTCATGATATAGTCGGTGCGAAAACATTATTCTCTACCCATTATCATGAGCTCACAGTGCTCGATCAAGAGCTTGCCCGCCTAAGCAATGTTCATGTAAGTGCCATGGAGCAAAACGGCAAAGTCGTCTTCCTTCATAAGATTAAAGAAGGAGCGGCAGACAAGAGCTACGGAATTCATGTCGCACAATTGGCAGAGCTTCCGCCAGAGCTGATTGACAGGGCACAGGAACTTCTGTTGTCACTTGAGCAGAAAGAAGATGGCAAGCAAGCTGCTGCACTAGTGATTGTGAAGGAGGAAACTCCAGCAGTTGAGAGTAATGGAGATGCCCAGCTGTCATTCTTTGATGAAATGCAAAACCAAAAACCTGCTGCTAAATTGGCAGGAAAGGAAAAACAAATTCTTCAGAAAATCAAATCACTTGATATTTTAGATATGACACCAATGCAGGCATTAAACACATTATATGAACTGCATAAAAAGATAAAAAACGATTAAGTTCACATAAAAGAAGAGGTGAAGACAGTGGCAAAGATATTTCAACTCGATGATGCACTTTCCAATAAAATCGCTGCAGGAGAAGTAGTCGAAAGGCCAGCCTCTGTTGTTAAAGAATTAGTAGAGAACAGCATTGATGCAAACAGCACCAATATCGAAATCTTTATCGAGGAAGCAGGCCTGCAAAGCATCCGCATTCTCGATAATGGCGCAGGCATTGAGGAAGAGGATGTGCTGACTGCCTTCTCCCGTCATGCTACAAGTAAAATTAAGGATGAAAACGATCTTTTCCGCATCCGCACATTAGGTTTCAGAGGCGAGGCTTTGCCAAGTATCGCTTCTGTCTCCCATGTAGTACTGACAACATCAACTGGAGAAAAAGGTACAATGGTCGAGCTTGAAGGCGGTCATCTTAAGAAGCAAGAGAGCGCTCCAGGGCGAAAAGGCACGGAAATCACTGTTTCTAATCTGTTCTTTAATACACCGGCACGTTTGAAATACATGAAATCCATTCATACAGAGCTTGGCAATATCACAGATATCGTTAACAGGCTTGCATTATCGCACCCTGAGATCAGCTTCCGCCTTGTTCATAATGACAGGAAGCTGCTTCATACGAACGGAAACGGCGATGTTAGGCAAGTTTTGGCAAGTATTTATGGGTTAAATATAGCGAAAAAGATGATTCCAATAACAGGAAAGTCACTGGACTTTACCCTTTCAGGCTTTATGGCGCTCCCTGAAATAACGAGAGCCTCCCGCAATTATATTTCAACGATGATTAACGGCAGGTTTATTAAGAACTACTCCCTTGTGCGCAGTATTCAAGAAGGCTATCATACATTGCTGCCAATTGGCCGATTTCCAATCGTTCTTTTGAATGTGGAAATGGACCCGATGCTAGTCGATGTTAACGTCCATCCATCTAAAATGGAGGTTCGCTTCAGCAAGGAGCAAGAGCTCAATGAACTGGTGAGTGAGAGTATTAAAGCAGCGTTCAAAAAGAAGGAATTAATTCCAGCCGGCTTTATCCGTGAAAAAGCGAAAGCACCGAAGGACGAGCAAACAGCGTTCTCCTTTGACCAAGCCAGGGAAAATCGTCAGGAAATGCCGAAACAGCAGGCACAGCCATTTGCTTTCTCCAATACAAGCATTGATTATGCACCAGTAGACACAGCTCCGCTCCTAAATGCAGAGCTGCCAGAACTGTTTTCAATGAAAGAGCCTCCGGTTGAGGAGCCACTATACACAGAAGAAACTGCTTTTCCAAATGTTCCAGAACCAGTAGTGGATACCAGCGAAGACACGTGGGAAGAGGAAGTGCTCGAAGATGTGGCAGCGGAAAACCGCGTTCCGCCATTATACCCAATTGGGCAAATGCATGGCACCTATATTTTCGCTCAAAACGAAAGAGGCTTGTACATTATCGACCAGCATGCCGCCCAAGAGCGCATCAAATACGAATTTTACCGCGAAAAAGTCGGTGAAGTTCATAACGAGCTGCAAGAGCTGCTGATTCCACTTACATTGGAATACTCATTAGATGAATGGATGAAGATAGAGGAAAACAAAGCAGAACTAGAAAAAGTCGGCGTCTTCCTCGAGCCATTCGGCCAGCAAAGCTATCTCGTCCGCTCCCATCCGCAATGGTTTCCAAAGGACGAAGAAATAGAAACAATTGAAGAAATGATCGAACAAGTCCTTGCCATGAAAAAAGTCGACATCAAGCTGCTCCGGGAAGAAGCAGCCATCATGATGAGCTGCAAAGGCTCCATCAAAGCAAACCGCCATCTCCGCAATGACGAGATAGAAAGTTTGCTTGAAGAGCTCCGCCACACATCAGATCCTTTCACTTGCCCACATGGCAGGCCGATTATTGTTCATTATTCTTCTTATGAGATGGAGAAGATGTTTAAGAGGGTGATGTAGGAGAACCCCTTGTTAAATATTTTAAAAAAGCCTTTAGTAAAATTCTATTTATAGGTCTTTTTACTTGGAATTAGGAATTTTTTACTATATAATAAATATTGCTGATTAAGTTCAAGTATTATTGTAGACCTTATTCTTATGTAAACTTTACGGGTAAGGTCTTTTTTTTACTTAGTATGTTAAAAGCCCCTAATTAGAGGGGCTTTTTGCAATTACATATCCTATTGATTTAAGGGAAAATACTCAGGCGGAGTTGGCCGGGACTTCGTTTTCAAGTGATGGCTAAACCTTGCTGTAAGTAGGGGTTTATATTTCTTTTTTATAAGGGGATATCTTTAAAAAGGAAAGCCAGTTATAGCTTTCTTTACTATTTAATAGAAATAATCTTTATGTGAGTAAAAAGATATTAATTTCTGTGTGTTATTCTTCAGATTAGCAAAAAAATTGATGAGCTTTATAACCTTCATTTTCATCCTTCTTTATTCATCACTTATCTTCTTCAAATCTATCGGGACTTTTAGCATAACGTGCTCCATTAAATTTAAATATCTTTAATGCAGTTACTTCAGTAATTTTCGGGTCATATTTCAGTACAGATAGTAAAAATAAACTCAAAGAAGAATCTATATAGATTCTTCTTTTGAATACAGCTGTTAATGAGATTACTTTGGTTATATGTTTTCTACTAAACTATCCAATTCCGGCTGCAATTTATTACGCAGAACATACAGCATAAAGGCACCAACAAGAAATGCGACGGCATCTGCAATGACAATCGACCAAACGACCCCTTCAAATCCATATAAATGATTGGCAATAAACAATACAGGAATCAGCGTAATTCCTTGAATAATGGACATAATAAATGCGGCAGTTCCTTGTGCTGTTGCTTGGAAGATGCCTGTAAATAGTGTTGTCATTCCTGTAATGAACAAGGATAGAAACGTTACATGTAAAATATAGCTGCCCATTTCAATTAATTGCGGGTCAGTTGTAAATAAACTGATTAAGTGGTCGGATACAAAGTAAACGGCGATGCCGAACACGACTGCTAACGTCACAATTGCTTTAATCGTAAATCCAATCGTAGTTTTCATACGTAATTTATTTGCTGTGAAAGCGAAGGCAATTAATGGCACGACTCCTTCACATAAGCCCATTACAATAAACTCAGGAAATTGCAATAAACGAGATGAAATTCCGTATGCCGCTACAGCCTGTTCCCCGTAATCGACAAGAAAATGGTTAAAGATAAGCGACATTGCACCTAAAAAGATGCTCATGATAAAGATTGGAATTCCAACTTTACTTACATTGCTCAAAATCTCTTTGGAGGCTTTAAACCATTTTAAAGAGATCGTTAAAAATGGGCTCTTTTTTCCTATATGGTAGGCGAAATAGGCACTCGCAGCCAAGTTAGAAATAACTGTAGCAGTTGCAACACCAATCACGTCCCAATGGAATACGAAGATGACTAAAGCATCAAGAATAATATTTAAAACAACACTGAGAATCATCCCAATCATCGATGTAATTGCTGCACCCTCTGAGCGTACGATATTCTCCAGTGTGAAAAACAATATAACGAATGGGGAACCAATAATCATAACTGTTACATATTCCTTTGTGAATATAAAGGAGTCTGACATTGCTCCCAAGCCATGAACAATTGAATTAATCAACGGAAGACCTACGACTATCATAATAAGACCGAGAATTAAACTGCTGTAAAAGGCAAATGAAGACACATGCAAGACATCATTATATTTTTTCTCTCCTAGCAAACGGGAAATAAATGTACCGCTGCCCATGCCCACTAAATTGCCAAATGCCATTATGATTGCGAATAACGGCAATGTTAATGCGAGTGCAGTTAACATGGCAGTATTATGGAGTGTTCCAAGGAAATAAGCATTCAGAATGGAATATATAACATTCATTGATGAACCAATCATCATTGGTACTGCAAAGTGAGCTACAGCTTTTGCGACAGGTGCTTTTTCAAAATAATAGAGGTTTTCTGCATCCATGTTTAATCACTACTTTCTTTATAATTAATAAAAAAATTTAAATACTATACAATGACAACTTTTATCCAACAATTTAATAAACGTGTTTTAGTAGGGTTTCTATCTAACAGTGTAAGGTTGCCTCTTACAGTGTTAGATGATATCATCCTTTTATGAACCTGTAAAGCATAAACTTACACTGTTAGATAAAAGGGTGGATAATGATGAAAAAGCAGCAGCCTCAGATTTCAGAGGATAAAATTATAGAAACGTCGTGGGAGCTTCTTGGAGAGGATGGGATAGAAAAATTTAGTATGAGACGCTTGGCCAACCGGCTTGGGATACAGGCTCCATCACTGTATTGGTATTTTAAAAGCAAGCAGAAACTCTATCAACGGCTAGCAAACCATGTATCGAAGGTAATTATGGAAGAGTTCCGCTCCGATGGAGACTGGAAGGAGCAATTGACAGCACTTGCGGTAACAACACGGAGCGTGCTCAGCAGATATCCATGTTCCACACAGATGATGATGATGACACTGCCCCATGAACCGGATATCATTCGCTTCACTAACCGCATGCTGCTCTGTGTTGAATCGACGCCACTTGAGCAAGGGCAGAAAATGCAAGTCGTTACGACGCTTGTAAACTATGTTTTTTATTTTGTCCTAGATGATTATCAGCATGAGCGGAATGTTTCCGTTGCCCTTAAGGAACAGGAAACACTTCCAGGTGATGAGCTGATACAACTTCTGGACAGTATGAGCGAAACAGACGCTGGATTGTTTAAGAGAATGTTCACTGGCGGGCTGTTTGAGTTGATGGGAACCGACGGAGCTTTTGAGTTCGGCGTGAAGGTGATAATATTGGGAATTGAGCAAGTAATAAAGGAACAGGAAAAATAATAGGCAAAACCCGCTCATCCGTTATCACGATGGGCGGGTTTAGTTAGGTTTCCCATTTATGGAGGAGAAGAATAGCCTTGTCCTTTTCTGTCTAAGACAAGGACTTGCTTTGTCTTAAACTTTGTTGTTATTAATCTAACACTCGTTCATAATAATGTCTTTTTGACTTCACAGTTACAATAAAATGTATGATGATCCCCAATACTAAAAAACTGAAGGATCCTATTATATATACACCACGAAGTTCAAATATTTCAGCAAATAAGCCGATTGTTATCGTAAATAATAGGATTAAACCAGCTTCGAAAATCCTTAAGATACTAGAGAATCTTCCCATAATATCTACGGGTACATTGTTTTGATAGAAAGTTAAAAATCCTATATTGGCGAATGATAAGAAAAAAGTTAATGTAAAGAACCCAATAGATGCCCATATGAAATTAGGTGAAAAAGCAAAGATTATGTAGCCAATAGGGGTAAAGATGGCACCAAGTCCAATTAGAATGTTTAGATTCAATTTGTTGGCAAATAACGCATTTACTAGTGAACCACCAATAATCCCAACTCCTGCAATACTGACTAGAAATCCATATTTGCTTTCAGATAGCGCTAATACTTCTGTGGCAAAAGCTGCTTCTAAGGAATCTAAGGCAGTCATAAACACTGTAATCATACTAAATAGAACATAAACTAGCGTCACATAAATATTTTTTCTACTGAAATCAATGATATTGTTCCAGTCATTTAAGATTAATGTTATATTAATCCTCTGAATTATGATATCCTCATTCTTAATCTCCACATTTGGAAGTAGCAAAATGACGATTGCTGATAAGGCTAATGCAAAGGAATTCGCAAATATAGCTAGGTAAGGTGACCCAACAATAAAAAGGAACCCAGCAACAGATGGCCCGATTATAAATCCGCATGAATGGATGAAGTTTCTCATTGCATTAAATTTCTGCCTACTTGTTTTAGGAATTAACTTTGTCATGTAAACCATTGAAGTAGGTTCAAAGATTGAACTGGCTATATTAATCATAAAGACTGCCACATAAATCAGAAAAAGAGAATCTACAAAAGGCAAGGTGAAAATTAATATGGCTCTAATTAAGTCTAAAATAATCATTAGATTCCTTTTGTTAAAGCGGTCAATGACAGTTCCAGACCAAAAATTTGTAACTAAGGTGGCAAGAGGTAGAAGTATATATAGTATTGATACGGCTAACGGTGACTTCGTCATATTTAAAATAATTAAGTTTAAAGCGATTAAATAAACCCATGCACCTATATTAGAAATTCCAATACCAAATAACAGTAAACTCGGGTTTTTCCATTTCATTTCAGTAACTCCTAAATATAAGATTTATAAATAAAAAAAAATCTCACCTCCAAGGATAATATCCTTGGGGACGAGACTCCTTACAAGTTTAGAAGTTCGTGGTACCACCCCAGTTTATTTCTGTGTTACCACAGAAACCTTTCAAGTACAACACAGCCATTAAATGGGATGTTTATACTATTCTCTTTAACGGGAGAAAACCGGCACATAATCAATATCAGAACAAAATATCCTATATGCTGCTCTAAGGCTTGTTTCAGTGTACCATTACATCCTCCATTTCCAGCAACTGGAGTTCTCTGTTATGCTTTTGCACACTTACTCTTCTCTTCAATGCATTTATTAATGGAGATTATACATTAATTAACAGTATAAAAAAAGTAATTCTTGAAAACAATGGAAATTTTTTTGTTTGAATAAGGAAAGAGTATTTCTAGTAACAAACCGTGCTGGATAGCTAGCGGTAAAAACTTATTGGAGATCCTGCGGAGAGTTTGGCATAAAAATGGCTGCCAAAGGGCAGCCAATATTGGTATTAATACTTACGGTCGTCATCTTCTTTTAATTTACCTGTTGTTTCCTGTAATTTACCTTTGACTTTATCTTTTTTACCATCAGCTTGCATACTCTTATCGCCTTTCGCGTTACCTATCTGATCCTTCGCTTCCCCTTTAACTTTAGATACACCGCTTTTTACTTTATCTGCTATACTTTGTTTATTTTCTGCCATGATTATGCACTCCTTTTTAGTACTTTTTGGTTATATTATTTAGTACCCAGTTCATATTTTTGTTAAACGTTACTATAATCGAATGAGCTATAACGGATAGTTTACATAGAATTTCTTACTATGTATAACTTATATTAAAATATTGATGCATTCTAATAAGGCGATGAAAGATAGTTTTACCGCTTTGGTACAATAGTAGTAGCTTTCATAGAATAGATTTAACATAAATGGATAAGGAACAAATTGGGCAGGATTGTCCAAGAAGGTTTTTATCTAATTGGTGAAGAATTCTTTTATTCATATAGTGCAATATATGGGAGGACTAATCATGATTAAAGGAATATATGAAGCACATTTACCTGTCAGTAATTTAATAACATCCATTGAGTTTTATAAAAAATTAGACTTAGAAATAGCCTATCAAAAAGAAAAGTTAGCATTTTTTTGGATTGAGAAGGGAAGAAGCTGGTTAGGATTATGGGAAACAGATATGGTAAATACACCTTACCATCCTTCTTTAAGGCATATTGCTTTCCAAATTGATAGAGATAATATGCAGGATATTAAAGAATGGTTAAAAGAAAGAAACATAGATGTCTCAACAAATTTTGGCTTTCCACCTGAAAAGCAGCCATTAGTATTACCAAATAATCCACAAGCACATGCCGCAATCTATTTTAAAGATCCAGATGGAAATAGTATTGAATTGATTTCTCCGTTAAGATTGGATTATGAAGAAGAGTTTAAAATGATGACATTAGAAGAATGGTATAAATTCAAATAAATTATCCTTTTTTAATAGTCGAATCTAATAACAGAGATTAAAGCTGAGATTAAATAATAAATTGAGAAGATGTGGAATAATTCTAATAGATATAAACAGAAAGTTAGTAGGATAAACGATTTATGAATGAATACCTCGCTTTTAATAATGAAATACGCAGCAATACTTAATTTTCACTTAGTTATTGCTACGTATTTTTTTGAAGATTGAGGAGAAATTTATTTCTCAAATTCGCAAATAGCATTATTAACTTGTACTAAAAGACGTATAAGATTGTATGTGTTCTTGTTCACTCCATTAAATAATTGATGAAGTGAATTTATGATATTGGTGGAGTAGAAGAATGTTTGAGCGAACTGAAAATAGGAATTTAAAATGATTATTACCCTCATCTGAAAAGATATGGTATATTAAGAACAAAACTTATTAAACATGTTTAATAAGTTTTGTTCTTAATAGAGAGATTTAACTTCTACAAGGACCCGTACTTTAATGGTGGAAGGATAAAACTACTGGAGGTCAAAGTATGACTATTAAGCTCATAGCAGTTGATATGGATGGTACTTTTCTAAATAATCAAATGGAATATGATAAAGAGCGATTTTTTAAGCAATATAAAAAGATGAAAGAGCTAGGAATACGATTTGTTGTTGCAAGTGGAAATCAATATTACCAGTTGAAATCATTTTTTGATGATATACAAGATGAAATTAGTTATGTTTCTGAAAATGGTGCTTTTATAGTCGATCAAGGTGAAGAAGTATTCTCTGTTGACATTCCAAAAAGCCACGTGAAGGTAATCCTAGAAGAATTGGGGTCACATAATAAATTTACAACTGTGTTATGTGGCAAAGAAAGTGCCTATGTTCTAGAAGAGGTTTCTGATACGTTTTTTAATACGATGAATAAGTATTATCACCGCTTGAAGAGGATTCCAAGTTTTGATAATGTAAATGATCAAATTTTAAAATTTGCCTTATCTTGTTCAGAGGATGAGACGCTTCCGTTAAGAGACTTGCTTCATAGTAGCATTGGGAATTTAGTATCACCTGTTTCTAGTGGGCATGGAAGCATTGACTTAATTGTGCCTGCTTTTCATAAAGCCTCTGGAATTCAATTGTTACAAGAAAAGTGGAATATAAAAGACAATGAAACGATGGCTTTTGGTGATGGTGGAAATGATATGGAAATGTTAAAGCATGTAGAGTATGGGTTTGCTATGGAAAACGGAAGCGCTGAGGTAAAACATATAGCAAAATATTTAGCGCCATCTAATAATAATAATGGAGTATTGGATATCATAGATCAATACTTCGCTAAGCAAGGGCCATTTACATCATAAATATTGTATCGACACTATAGTGGAGCATTTTCTTTAGAAGGAATGCTCTTTTTTGTCTCAACTGTAGTATATTCAGTTTCAATTATTCCATTTAACCATCCAATTTCATATAACGTGTCTTTTTCTGATAAGCCTGAAAGGATTTGTAGATTTGAAAATAAAACTAATCATCGTGAAGAATCGACGATTTTGATAGAATAATATCCAATTTTTATGGAATCTACTAGTACTAAGCTATACAATTTTAATAGGCAAGTAATACTGGTAAATATTAAATTGACAACAAGAAATTACCTATGCTAGACTTACCTCAAGGATTGTTACCGCTTTATTGTGGGCTATACCTAATGTTTGCTTTGATTAATGAATGGCTTTAATTAATGAATTTTAAGATGAATAGGGACTATCGATGAATGTTTATAAAGTAATTAATAATAATATCGTATTGTCAAGAAATCAAGATAATCATGAAATTGTCGTAATGGGAAGCGGTATCGGCTTTAAGAAAAAAGTCGGCGACGGTATTGATGAAACTCGAATTGAGAATATTTATCTCAGTTCAAAGGAGTGGAGTGTCAATAAGTTAACCCAGTTGCTTTCTTCCATCCCACTCGAACATATTCAAGTTGCCAATGAAATCATTAGCTTTGCGAAGGTTTCACTTGGAAAAAAATTAAGTGAAAACATCTTCTTAACATTGACTGATCATATTAGTTATGCAATTGAGCGCTATGAGAATGGTATGGAAATTAAAAATGCTCTTCTTTGGGAGATTAAGAGGTTTTATAACCATGAGTTCTTAATTGGCAAAGAAGCGTTATCAATTGTAAGAAACCGGCTTGGGGTTGATTTACCGGAAGATGAAGCTGGATTTATTGCCTTACATATTGTAAATGCAGAACTGGATATGGGACAAATAAGTCGCGTTTCAGAAATAGCGAAGGTTATCCAAAATATTCTAAGTATTATAAAGTTTCACTTCAAAATTGAGTTGGACGAGTATTCCCTTTATTACGAACGATTTATCACGCACTTGAAATTTTTCTTTCAACGTTTGTATAGTGATGTGAAATTGGATGATGCAGGGACAACAAGTTTTATTTTTATGTTGAAGGAAAAATATACAAACGAGTATGCCTGTGCATTGAAAATTAGGGAATATATAAAAAAGGAACTTGGAAAAGATTTAGAAGAAGATGAGTTAATCTATTTAACGATACACATAAAAAGAATAACAAATGACTAGGATTGTTACTGTTTGCAGGCTATACCTAAATGGACCCTCTTGTTTTGAGGAATTCATTTAGGTATTTTTTTATTCATTTTTTCTAAAACGGAGGATGATAGAGATGAACTATCAAGAGTTAGCGAAATTAATCATCGACAAAGTTGGTGGTGAAGGAAATGTTAAAAGTTTGAATCACTGTGCTACACGCTTGCGTTTCAATTTAAAAGACGACAAAAAAACGGATGAACAAACGTTAAAAAACACACCCGGTATAATGGGAGTAGTAAACAAAGGTGGTCAGTACCAAGTTATTATTGGAAGCGATGTAGGAAATGTTTATAAAGAGATAACTAAGCAAACCAATATTTCAAATGAAGGGGAAGAGGCTAAAGGAGAAGATAAACGTTCTACTTTTGCAAAAGTGATTGATACAATTACAGGTATCTTCACACCGATTCTTCCAGCCATAACAGCGGCAGGGATGCTAAAAGCAGTTTTATCTGTTTTAGTTGTATTTAAGGTTTTAACAACGGAAAGCCAAAGTTATCAAGTTATTAATTTCATGGCAGATGCTGCATTCTACTTTTTGCCTATTTTGCTAGCAGCATCTTCTGCACAAAAATTTAAGACAAATATGTATTTAGCTATAATGGTTGGAGGAATCTTACTACATCCATCTTTTGTTACGATGGTAAATACAGTAAAAGAGTCTGGAGGTAGCATTCATCTTTTGGGACTGCCGATTTCAGCAGTATCTTATTCTTCTTCTGTAATACCAATTATTCTTTCTGTATGGTTTATGTCTTATATTGAACCTATTGCAGATAAACTTTCTCCAAAGGCAATTAAGTTTTTTAGTAAACCATTGATTACGATTTTTATTGTAGGAACAGTTAGTCTTGTGGTATTAGGACCTATTGGTTATTTGATTAGTGATGCTATATCAAATGGAATAACAGCTTTAGAATCTGTTAGTCCATGGATCGTGCCATTGTTGGTTGGTACATTCACTCCATTACTTGTAGCAACAGGTACTCATTATGGTCTAGTTCCAATTGGAATTAACAATCGGATGACAACAGGTTATGATACAGTGATTTATCCTGGAATGCTTGCTTCCAATGTAAGCCAAGGTGCTGCTGCTATTGGGGTTGGTATTAAATCGAAGGATACTAAGATTAAACAATTAGCTTATTCTGCTGGTTTGACTGGTCTATTTGGTATTACAGAACCTGCTTTATATGGTGTTAATTTACGCTTTAAAACACCACTTTACGCGGCAATGATTGGCGGTGGAGTAGGTGGGTTATTCATGGGGATTTTTAGAGTAAGAAACTTTTCTGGTGGCTCACCAGGTCTGCTAACATTACCTAGTTATATTGGAGACAACACATTAAGTTTCTTCTATTTTGCATGTATAGGGGCAGTTATCAGTATTGTAGTAACGTTTATTGCAACATTAATACTTTATAAAGATCCAGTAGAATCAGTAGCTGATGGAGCATCTGAACCAAAAAAACCGGCAGCAAAGGAGAAGCAGCATATAAATGGTGCAACAGTTTTATCTCCGATGCAAGGCACTTTACACGGTTTAAAGCACGTAGATGATGGCATGTTTTCAGAAGAAATATTAGGGCAAGGTGTTGCAATTGAACCATCAGAAGGTACGGTTGTTTCACCGATAAATGGTACAGTAAGCGCCGTGTTTGATTCAAAACATGCAATAGGTCTTACGAGTGAAGATGGTATAGAACTTTTAATCCATATTGGAATAGATACAGTTCAACTAAATGGCGAAGGATATGAGTATCTTATTCAGAAAGGACAAGAAGTTCGAATAGGAGATAAGTTGATTCAGTTTGACCTTGAGGGAATTAAATCAAAAGGATATAAGACAATTACTCCGATTGTGATTACAAATTCGGCAGAAGTTGGAGAAATACTAACAGCAAATGATAACGCAATTAAGTTTGGAGAAGAAATAATTAAAATAATGAAATAGGAGGAAGAATAATGGGATTTAGAAAAGATTTTTTATGGGGCGGAGCTACGGCTGCAAATCAATGTGAAGGCGGATTCGATCAAGGTGGAAGAGGTTTAGCAAATGTAGATGTTATTCCAACAGGTAGTGATCGTAGAAGTATTATTACAGGTAAAAAGAGAATGTTTGAATTTGAAGAAGGGTATTATTATCCTGCTAAAGAAGCGATTGATATGTACCATCATTTCAAAGAAGACATTAGGTTATTCGGTGAAATGGGCTTTAAAACGTATCGTTTATCGATTGCATGGAGTCGCATTTTTCCAAAGGGCGATGAACTGGAGCCAAATGAAGAAGGTTTAAAATTTTATGAAGACCTATTTAAAGAATGCCATAAATATGGAATTGAGCCTTTAGTGACAATCACCCACTTCGATTGTCCAATGCATTTGATTGAAAATTATGGTGGTTGGCGAAATCGGCAGTTGATAGAATTTTATAAACGCTTATGTACTGTATTGTTTACTCGATACAAGGGTCTAGTAAAATACTGGCTTACTTTCAATGAAATTAATATGATTCTACATGCACCATTTCTTGGAGCAGGAATCTGTTTTGAAGAAGGCGAAAATGAGGAGCAAGTAAAATATCAAGCAGCACATCATGAACTTGTTGCAAGTGCAGAAGCAACTAGAATTGCTCATGAGATTGATCCTGAAAATAAAGTAGGATGCATGTTAGCAGCTGCTAGTTATTATCCTTACAGCTGTCGACCAGAAGATGTGTGGGAAGCAAAGAAAAACGATCGAGGGAATTACTTTTTCATTGACGTGCAATCAAAAGGAGCCTATCCAGCGTATGCGCTAAAAGAATTAGCTAGGAACAATATATCCATTGATATGAAGCCTGAGGATCTTGAAATCCTAAAGAAACACACTGTGGACTTTATTTCGTTTTCTTATTATGCTTCCCGTGTAGCAGCAGCTGAAGATTCTAATGTTGAAAAAACGGCAGGTAATCTATTCCCTACTATAAAAAATCCGTACCTCCATGCAAGTGAATGGGGATGGCAGATTGATCCTTTAGGTTTACGTATTACTATGAATGATTTATATGATCGTTATGAAAAACCTTTATTTATCGTTGAAAATGGCCTTGGTGCTGTAGATATACCAGATGAATCGGGGTATGTAGAAGATGATTATCGAATCGAATATCTAGCGGCACATATTCAGGCTATGAAAGAAGCTGTAGACGAGGATGGAGTGGACCTTCTTGGTTATACTAGCTGGGGGTGCATTGATTTAGTGTCAGCAGGTACTGGTGAAATGAAAAAAAGATATGGTTTTATCTATGTAGACCGAGACAATAATGGTAATGGTACGTTAAACAGAACGAAGAAAAAGTCATTTAACTGGTATAAGAAGGTAATTCAAACAAATGGCGAAGACTTATCGAATTAAAAGTATGATTAAATGGTAAATGAGAATAGATAGTAATATTTGCAGAAGGAGCTACTTAAAAAGTACCTCCTTCTTTATGTTTCCATCAAAAATACTCCGAATTAATCCATACTAACAGCATATTTATTATCCAAAAAAATCCCACTCATTAACAATACCCAATTTGCTCATTAAAGTCTCTAAATCAATAGACATATTGTTTTCTAGCCACCAATTTAACACCCCGAGAATGGCTCCAATATAGGCTTCTGTTCTAATGTGAAGTTCAATCGAATTTTCTTCCATAGCATAGTTTTCAACCAAGTATTTTCTTATCCCTTCTCCCATATCTCTTCGTAAAATATTGCTTAGAGAATCCCTCTCTTTATTTAAAAGTTGCGAAAATAACTTATGATGTTTAGTTGCTACCGACAATATCTCTTGAAAGCTTTCAGATGGGGAAAGAGTTTTACCAGCAAGAGGTAACTCTTCTTCGGCAATCTGTCTTATAGTACTGGAAAGTAAATCATATTTATCCTGAAAATGAGTATAGAAAGTGGTTCGATGAACCATGGCTAAATCACATATCTGCTTAACTGAAATAGTTTCAAAGGCTTGTTTTTCCATAAGCTCTAATAAAGCATGGAACAGTAGCTTGCGGGTTCTTCTTATTCGGAGGTCATCTTGTTTCATTTTATCCATACAATTTCCTCTTTCTGTATAGTTATTCAACAGAACGATCATTTCATCGGTTGATGTCTTTAATTATACAACTTAACATATAAACTACAAACGGAAATTAAATATACATGTGTAGAAAAAGGGGAGATATTAATGGTCCATTTAATGACAAATAAAAAGCTCACAGCAATGGAACAGCAGCTATTGGAGAATGCAACGGAGTTAGTTCCGTATCTTCAGCAATTTGGCAGAAGAATCGATGAGGAGAGACATATTCCGGATGAGGTCATTAAAAAAGTATCAGATGCTGGATTATTTAAGCTAGGGACACTAAAAAAATACGGAGGTTATGAAGTTAGTATCCGTGCCATGGTGGAAATTATCTCTGAAGTGGCTAAGGGGAATGGTTCAGTCGGCTGGGTGGTTCAAATAATAAATGGAAATAATTATACAGCTTCTCTGTCTTTACCCACTGAAGTATTAAATACAGTCTTTAATCAACAAGAGGAAGTGCGTTTTTGTTCTGTCTTGCAAGCAAGAAAGGCAGATGTAAAAAAAGTAGAGGGAGGCTATTTAGTAGAGAACGGATTTTGGGGATTTGGTTCAGGATCTAAGCATGCCACTCATGCATTATTAAATTTAAACGACATTAGGACCATACAGCAAGGCAAGGCAATGCAAATGAAGTTGGCAGTTGTTCCGATGAATGACATTAAAATAGTAGATGATTGGTATACGATGAGCCTAAAAGGTTCAGCAAGTAATAGTTTAGAGATGAAAAATGTATTCATACCTGAAAAATACGTCACCGTCCAGGATATGTCCCAAATTATTTCTATAGAAAACCTAGAAGGACGCGACAAATATAGACCTTATGTACAAGTTATCACTAGTATAACTACAGGAATCAGCGCAATCCTTGGACTTGCAAGAGGGGCTATTGAATATTTTGTTGAAAAAGCGCCTAATAAGCCAATTACCATGACAGTTCACACTTCTCAGGCAGAAGTAGGCCATATTCAGTATAAAGTAGGGCTTGCAGCTATGAAGGTTGAATCTGCTCATCTTCATATCAGTCGTACGATTAATAATTTAGAGAATAAAGTACAAACAGGAGAAAAATTCAGTATAAAAGAATTGGCACAACTTCAAACAGATATGACATATGCTTCGATGTTGTGCTGGGAGGCAGTGGATATGCTAATGGCAGAAAGCGGTGGTGGAGTCATAGCTGATTCGAATCGACTGTCGCAGATATTCCGAGATATCCGAGGCGGTTCCAATCATGCGCTTACTACTGCATCCACTGGTCTTGAACTTTACGGAAGGGTCCTTATGGGTTTACCTCCACAGCATATCATGACATTAGGTGCAGCATCCATTTTAAAAAAAGATGAATTGATTGGAAATCATTCGTAAAAGGTAGCAAGAATATATCATAAAAAAGAGGGAGCAATGTTTAAAATGGATGATAAACAATTTCGCACAGCAATGGGGAAATTTGCTACAGGGGTAACAGTTATTGCTACAGAAGTAGAGGGCGAAGTACACGGAATGACAGCTAATGCTTTTATGTCAGTATCTCTTGATCCAAAATTGATTGTTATTTCTGTACGGAAACAAGCAAGTATTCTAGCAAAATTGCAATCGAGTCAAACCTTTTCAGTGAATATTTTGGGCGAAGATCAGCAGGAAGTATCCATGATTTTTGCAGGACAACTAAAGGACAAACAAGTTGATTTTAACCGTCTTGATGGGAAACCAGTAATTCCAGGATCAATTGCTCAGATTGCCTGTGAAGTCAGTGGAGAGCATATCGAGGGAGATCATATATTATTCATTGGTAAAGTAACCGATATTTACGTAGAAGATAAGGCGCCGCTTATTTACTATAACGGGAAGTACGGTTCTTTGAAAGAAGAGATAATAGATTAACGGAAAATTGATATAGGTTTTTGAGAAGTAGGAAGGATTATTAAACCTTATTCTTAGACGGATATCATTTAACTTTTTTATTCTAATCACACAAGAAATGCTCTCCCTCTATTAAAGGGAGAGCATTTCTTGTGTGATGAACATGGCAGCTTTTTTATTCAAAAAGAATATTTAAAAATACCAGTTAATAAACGTTTTTTGGTCACATATAACAGCTTCACCATTCATCGTTTGAACAATTTGTTCGATATTTTTATCTTTCGTAAAGAACAAGGTTGTAAAGGATTCATACAAGCTCATAAAAGCGAAATCCATATTTTCATCCGTCACAATTAACTCTTTATCACATAGATTGCATATATCTAAAGGGGTAGCATCATTTATATTTAATATCCCCCTGTTTTCTAAGATTGGGTCTAAATAATATAGTTTGCTAGCACCTCTTGAGCCAAGAACTTTCAGTAAGCTATGTAACAAGAATACAGATGTACTATCATCTGTTGGAAAATAAAGATCTGATTTTAGGTTTGAATTTAACTTGTTAGATAAGTCCACTTCTTTATATTCTTTTTTAAGAGCATAAATGGAGGTTAACAAAGCTAAGGCTAAAGCATTATAAGAATCTAGCCCGCTATAAGACATAATTTCCCGCCAAGAAACAGGCTTTCCAATAGTAAGGGCGTCATTATTACTTGGATAGATGTGTTCGCAAGGGGTTTTTCTCATAGATTCCTCCCACCCTAAAGGCATTTGGACAAAAGGGTGTAGTAATATGGCAGCAGATTTAAAGTTGCTTGGAAGTTGTTTTAGAACAGGTGATTGGTCATTAAACCAAATATAATCTAACAAGTATTCTCCTCCTTTAAGCACTAAATTTAGACAAACATTGTCTTTTTACAGAATATATTTACACAGCTGCAGATGATGATAATAAAAGGTAGAATCAATCCTTACTTCAAGGCTTTTCATAGAGTATATATAACTATTAGTTTAAAGTTAATGTATACTATTGGAAAGTAATTCATTCTAAAAAAACATTTTTAGAAATTACATAAACAGTAAAAGGGGATTTTGCAGTGAATCAAAAAGTATTGCTTGTTGAAGATGAAGAGGATATTTCTAATTTATTGGAAATTTATTTGAAGGATCAAGGATATGCAGTAGATACTTTTCATAATGGGCAGGATGCGTTAGAGCGTATAAAAACAACAGAATATGATTTAGCGATCTTGGATGTTATGTTACCGGGCATAAATGGATTTGAATTATGCAAAAAAATTCGGGAGCAATATTTTTATCCAATTATTATGTTAACAGCTAAGATTGAGGATATTGATAAAATTACTGGATTAACAATTGGAGCAGATGATTATATAACAAAGCCTTTTAATCCACTTGAGGTAGTGGCAAGAGTGAAAACTCAATTGCGCAGATATAAACGTTACAACGAACAGGCAGGAAGTGTAAAGGATGTAGAGGAGTACGATATTAGAGGATTAAAAATTAATAAATCCACACATCGCTGTTCCTTATTTGAGGAACCAATCGAGTTAACGCCGATCGAGTTCTCTATTTTATGGCACTTATCTGAAAACCAAGGAAAAGTTATTTCAGCTGAGGAGCTATTTGAGAAGGTATGGGGAGAAAAATATATTGAGAATAACAATACAGTGATGGCTCATATTGCTAGATTGCGTGAAAAGCTGAAGGAGCCTGTGAAAAAGCCGAGGTTTATTAAAACTGTTTGGGGAGTGGGGTATAAGATTGAATAAGAAAGCTAAGCAAATCTCCAACTATTTAGCACTGCGCTTTTTCATCATTACCTTATCTTGTTTTGTTATTATTTTTCTTTTGTCTTTTATTCTAGTAAGTGTTAATGATTCACAAGCGTTATCGGGTGTTATAGGAGATGCTGTTAAATGGACAAGTAACCGTTTATTGTTGCTGGCACCAAGTGTATTTATTGCATGCGTATTTATTATTTTAATCATTCAACGAAGACAGCTGATAACGTATTTAGCTGCATTATCAGCAAACCTAGAAACGATCACGATTGAAGAGAAACACGACTTACAGCTTCCGCCTATCTTAAAGGATGCAGAGGAGGGGATGGAAAGACTGCGGTATGAGCTGAAGGAAAAAGAGCGTGCAGCAAAGGAAGCGGAGCAGCGGAAAAATGATTTAATTGTGTATTTGGCACATGATTTGAAAACACCGATTTCCTCGATTATCGGTTACTTAACATTACTGCGAGATGAGAAAAATCTCTCAGACGAGATGTATCAAAAATTTATCCATGTAACAATGTCTAATGCAGAGCGCTTAGATGATTTAATTAATGAGTTTTTTGAGATAACGCGCTTTAATTTATCGGCCATCTCCTTACATTACAGCAAAGTGAATCTGTCATTTATGCTGGAGCAGCTCTTGTTTGAGTTTCAGCCCATATTAAGAGCTAAAAATTTAACATATCGTATCGAAGACACGCAACATATCGAAATTGCTTGTGATGCAGAGAAAATTCAAAGAGTATTTGATAACTTAGTTAGCAATGCTGTGCATTATAGCTTTGAGGATAGTGAAATTGTTATTTCTATTACGCAGGATGAGGACAGTGCGGTGATTCAATTCAGTAATGAAGGATATCCGATTGAACGTGACAAGCTGGATCGCCTGTTTGAACAATTTTATCGCTTAGATGCAGCGAGATCGACTCGAAGCGGCGGTGCTGGAATTGGATTGGCTATTGCTAAGCAAATTATGGAACAGCATCATGGCACGATAACAGCGAGTTCAAATGGGCAAAAGATTAACTTTACTGTGAAGCTGCCGTTATCGTAAGAATTTCGTAAGATTTTACGCAGAAAAAAAGCAGATAATTGTTATAGAACGCAAATAAAGAAAGCTTTTGGTTTCAGTATGATTAAAGTACTGAAAGCAAAGGCTTTTTTTATTTTTCGGAGGGATAAGTATGGAAATTTTAAAGGTGCAAAATGTAAAAAAGGTTTATCAGTCTCACAAAGGTGCAAAGGTTGAGGCATTGGTTGATATTAACTTCACTGTAAATAAAGGAGAATATATTGCCATTATGGGAGAGTCAGGCTCAGGCAAATCAACACTCTTAAATATTTTAGCTTTTTTAGATGACGTTACAAGAGGGGAAGTACTGCTGGAGGGTGTGAACTACAAACAAATTCAAAATGATGAATTGGCAGCATTTCGCCGGCAGCATTTAGGATTTGTGTTTCAGGATTTTAACTTATTAGATCAATTCACCTTAAAGGATAATATTTTTTTACCGCTAGTCCTTGCTGATCACTCTGTAAAAGAGATGAATGCAAAAATAAAGGATTTAGCAAGCATATTGGAAATTGATCATCTTTTAGAAAAATATCCGTACGAAGTTTCAGGAGGCCAGCAGCAGCGAGCTGCAGTTGCACGGGCGTTAATCACAGCCCCGAGCTTAATTTTAGCTGATGAACCGACTGGCGCACTCGATTCTCGTTCTGCACAGGAGCTGTTGAATTTGTTTGCAAGATTTCATCAAGCGGGCCAAACCATCATTATGGTGACACATAGTGTGTATGCAGCAAGTAAAGCAAGCCGTGTGCTGTTTATTAAAGACGGAAAAATCAACAGTGAGATCCATAAAAGAGATAAGAATGAAGATATCACCCAACAAATTTTTGACATGCAATCAGCAGCAATTGCACAAAGGAGCCGCAGCCTATGAATAAAAAATGGTATGTGAAATTAGCGGTAACGAACATCAAAACCAATGGCTTAATGTTTCGGCCCTATCTATTTACTTGCATGGTCATTATAGCCCTGTTTTATACCATTAACAGCCTGATCAATGCTCATGCGCTAAAATCCATTTCAGGCGGGAACTTTACCATCGACGTGATGAAGTTTGGCAGTTTATTGTTTACCGTACTATCTCTGTTCTTTTTGATGTATGCCAACAGCTTTATATTTAAGAAACGAAAGAAGGAAATGGGTTTATATAATTTATTAGGTTTGGAGAAAAAGCATATTCGAAAAATATTAATACTAGAAACTGCGCTTATTGCACTATTCACAATGATAGGCGGTATTGCAGTTGGTCTAGTATTAAATCAAGCTGTCGGCATAGCTATGTCCGCCATGATGAAGGTCCCGTTAACAGTCAGTATGATTTCTATACCTGCCTTATTAAAAACGATTGGCATATTCATAATGGTCTTTTCCATTATCCTGGTCTTTAACTTAAAGCAGATTCACTCTGTTTCAGTGATTGAATTAATGAAAGGGGCCCAAAAAGGGGAGCGGGAACCGAAGGCGAAGCTTGTGCTGGCAGTGCTTGGTGGTGTCCTCTTATTCTCAGGATATCTTCTATCATTTACTGTTAAAGACCCAAAATTAGATATAAGTGCGATGATTACAGCAATAGTCCTTGTTGTGGCAGCAACGTACTTGCTTTTTATTGCGGCAAGTATTGTTCTCCTTAAAATGCTGCGCAAAAAGAATAGCATTTATTATAACAAAAACAATTTTACCCTCATTTCAACCATGATTTTTCGGATGAAACAAAATGCGGTCGGATTAGCAAATATTGCTGTGTTAAGCACGGCGACCTTAATTGTTATGACAACTACCATTTCCTTATATTTAGGTGTTAATACGATGCTGAACAATAGCTTTCAGTTCGATGTATCTATTACAAATCCGGCAGAAAACATCCCTGAGCAGCAGCAGCTGCAAACATTTATCGATAACAATAAAAATCGTTATGATGTTGATACTACATCTGCTGCATCATACCGCGGCGGACAGTTTGCTGCTGATTTAACAGGAGATGGAAAGGAAGACTTCTTTCTTATTTTGCCGTTAGAAGATTTTAATACACTAACAAACGAGGATATTTCGCTAGCTGCAGATGAAGTAATGCTTTTAAAAGATAAAGAGACTGCAGGATTACAAAGCATCAACCTAAACGAAGAATCATTTAAAGTGAAAAGTATGGTTGAAGATTTGCCAATTGATACAGCCCTTGCTGACAGTGTTGATCGCAATTGGATTTACGTCATTGCTCCGTTAACTGGTGAATTTGCGCAAACACTAGATTTGGAAAACTCAACTACTATGTATCAAGACTTTAACTTACAGGGGGATGCAGACGCAGTGAATGATTTTTCCCATGCGATTGCAGAGGAGGCTGACAAAATTGGCTATTTGGATGTAGAAGCAAAGTCAATTTACAAAGAATCACTGTTAGTTCGTTTTGGCGGATTGCTGTTTTTAGGAATTTTTATTAGTGCGGTTTTAGTTGCCGAGACAGCGCTAATGATTTTCTATAAGCAAATTTCAGAAGGCTATGACGATCGAAATCGCTTTGCCATTATGAAAAAAGTAGGCATGAGTGAAGCAGAAATTATGAAAACCATTAGAAAGCAAACGCTGATTATGTTTTTTGCCCCACTCACCGTAGCACTACTTCATTTAGGAGCTGGTTTGCCGCTTGTAACGAAAATCATTGGTATCGCTGCAATGGATAATTGGCTTGTTGTGTTAGGCAGCGGATTATTTGCAGCAATCATTTTTACAGTCATTTATGGTGCAACCTATCTATTCACCGAAAAAAGCTATAAAAAAATCATTAAGCACTAAAGGAGAATGAAAGTGAAAAAAATAAAAACAGCTTGGATTATTATTGGTGTAATTATTCTATTCCTACTTGGCACTATCTGGAGCAATTCACATGTAACTGTAGACAAAGTGACAATTGCTCATAATCGTTTACCAGCAGCATTTGAAAACTTTAAAATTTTGCAGATTTCTGATTTAAAAGGAAAGGAATTTGGAAACAATCAAAAAAAACTAGTGAATGTAATAAAAAAACAGCAGTATGATGCAGTTGTTTTCACAGGAGACTATATTTCCGAAGAAGAAGAGAATTTGCAGCCGCTTGAAAGCTTATTAAAGGGAATGCCGAAAAATAACGACATGTATTATATTTTAGGTGATAAGGATGGAGATAACAGTACGGCTGCATTGAAAAAGGGTGACCGTTTTTATGATTTGTTTACAAAATATAATGTCAAGCCACTCTATCCTGGAATCGAGATTAAGAAGGGAGGAGACTCGATTTGGTTAAAAACAAATCCGTATGTTGGCATGAATGAAGTAGGAGCAGGTGATATTTCAAGTCAATTGTTAGAAGAAAAAGAAGCGTTTGAAGCTCGACTTAAGGAGCAGCAAGACCCCTTTACGGTTGAAATCTCCCACCGTGCCACAGAAATTGATTATGAAGATCCGTATCTGCATGAATATCGGACAACAACATTAAATGATGCAGACAAAGAATGGAGACAATGGGATGTCAGTCTTAACGGTCATACGCTTGGAGGACAATTCAAATTGCCGATTATCGGTCCGCTGTATGCTCCGAATTTTGGCTTATTTCCTGGTAAAGTGAACGTAACAGGTGTGCATACGGTTGATAATCATACCCAATATATAAATAACGGATTAGGTGTAAGTGGACCTTGGTTTGCACAATTTCGTCTGTTTAATACACCGAGCATTGGGTTAATCACTTTAAAAGGAAAGTAACCTATAAAAGCTGGTAATTTGGAGTGCAAAGTCCATCTTTTCATTTAAAAAAATAAGAGGGAAACTCCTCTTATTTTTTTATTTCTTCCAGGGCTTAAATATGAGTGCCAGGATGATAATAAGCAAAATCAAAAAATACAGCAAGTTTGGCAGGAATTTTAACAGCCAAATACTAACCATTAATGTCGAAAATGTTAACAGCTCTAAGTACCGTTTTCTGCCTAATTTTTTCTTATTAGCCATTACAATGAAATAGGCAATTGGCGGTAATATAAAGCACAGCACAAACAATACTTTTTCTTTCAGATACCAAGGCAGTTTATTATCAGTCATCTTTGTATGATTAGTTTCTTTTCCATTTTTCCTCATAATGTGCCCAAGCACTCATCGCAATAGCTGCGATGATCTCCCCCACAAACCGAAACAAACTGAGTGCTAATTCCATTAATATCCACTCCTTTGATTTTAATATTACAAAAAATAGGAACTTATCACAAGTTATATTATTGTCCTATTTATATGCATGAAGAAAAGGATTACACTAGAAAAAAAGGCAGAATGGGGAGGAATAAAGATGCATTTAATAGAAATAAGACGGCCGCTCGAGACAGACCGAAAAGAACTGCAGCATTTTTTTGATATCATGCTCAAAAGCACGTTTGATAAGAATGGTATTGCCAATCTTGTCGAGGACAGACAAACGGAGCTTCAGGAAAAGCAGGACCAGCTTAACGAAGATTTTGCGAGCAGCGGAAAGAAACGATATTTTTTATTGGCAACTGATAAAGCTACTGGAGACTTGCTCGGCTGCATTGCATATGGCCCTGTAAGTGCATTAATAGTAAGAGAAACAAAGGGAGAATTCACTGATATGTTGGAGGTGGGCACAGCGTTTGTTCATCCAGATCATCAGAACAAAGGAATTGGCACACTGCTTTTGCAGGCCATCCTCGAAGTCTTAAAAAGCAAGGGAATAAAAGAATATTGCTTGGACAGCGGCTATCAGCTCGCTCAAAAAGTATGGACGAAAAAACTTGGCAGTCCATACTTATTGTTAGAAGATTATTGGGGAGAGGGAGCGCATCATATGATTTGGCGCAGGCAAATGGATAAGTGAATGGTCTTTTCTTTCTATTTACTAAAATTATCATTAGGTGTGAGTTTAGATGAACTTTGAAGAGCGAGTACATATGTTTGATTATAAGCTTAATGATACGGATGACCAAATAATAGAGTATATTCTTCAGCATAAAAAAGATTTTATCCATCATTCAATTCAAACCTCTGCAGCTGCTTTGTACACTGTTCCTAATACGATTACACGGTTATCTAAAAAGCTTGGCTATGACAGCTTTTCTCATATGAAAAACAGCATGAAGGATGAGCTGCAAGCGGCACAGTCAGAGGAGCATCTTTCATTCGCTTTTATAAAAAAGACATATGATCTTCTTGATACAGAGTTGCTTGGAAAACTGGCGCGGAAACTTGTTTCTGCTAAAACTATCTTATTTTACGGTGCTGGTGACTCCGCTGATTTTTGTGAAATGATGGTAAGAAATCTTAGAGTAGTCGGCAAAAGCTCTGTCTATTTAAGTCACAGACATGAGCTAATGCATATGCTTAAATCGATGACAAAGCAAGATGTGCTGTTTACAATCAGTCTTTCAGGAGAAACACCGCTTGTTCTTGAAATCGCCCAATTAGCAATAGAGCAGAACATCCAAACGATATCTTTGACTCATTTTAGTCATAATTCACTACAAAAACTAACAGATTACAATTTATACTGTTATTCCCCTAAAAGGTTGAAAAATGGTTATAACATTACAGATAAAACACCTGTTATGATTGTTCTTCAAGCGTTGTCAGAACAGTATTGGAGCATAAATTAAGTGAAAAATACACAAAAATTCCATAAACAATTTTTATTTGTGTAAAAACAAGAAGAAAAGCTGCTCTTCTTGTTTTTTTTGTTAGTATTAAACCGAAAAAATGAAATCGATTTCAAAAAAAGGAGGTTAGTTCTATGAAGTTAAGAGACTTAACATCTGTCCGGTTATTGTGTACCGACAAAAATTTTGCAACGAAGCAGCAGGCAATTGAGTTTTTGACGAATTTGCTCTACAAGGAAGGAAAGCTATATTCTGAACAAGAATTTCTTAATTCTGTGCTGGAGCGGGAACAATTGTCACCGACAGGTTTTGAGGGGGGCATTGCAATCCCGCACGGAAAATCAACAGCTGTAAAAGAAGCAGCTTTTGCAATTGCTACAGTTAAAGTGCCGTTATTGGATTGGGAAAGTGTCAATCCAGACAATGAAGTGAAATTGGTTATTATGCTGGCGATTCCAGAAGATAAAGCAGGTTCTACTCATCTAACATTACTTTCTGAGTTTATGAAACGTTTATTTGATAACGACTATAAACACCGGTTATTGAATGCGGCAAGCCCTGTTGAGTTATGGCAGCAGCTTGATAACACGGACGAGCAAAAATCTTTTGAACTACCGGGGACTAGCAAAACGATTTTAGCGGTTACTGCGTGTCCAGCAGGCATGGCTCATACGTATATGGCAGCAGAGGCATTAATACAGGCAGGCAAGGAGCTGGGTGTTGCTGTGCTGGTTGAGAAGCAAGGTGCCAATGGTGTGGAAGACAAGCATACGAATGCTCATTTAAATAGAGCAGATGCGGTGATTTTTGCAAACGATGTGGCTATTAAAGACGAGCAGCGATACAGCCATTTGCCTAAAGTGAAGACAAATGTTGCTGCACCTCTGAAAAATGCCTCTGCAATCATCACTAAAGCCATTAACATAGCAGAACGGCAGCCAGCAGAAAAAAATAGTTATGCGCAGACAGACGACAGTGATAGCTCAGATAACAAATCCTTTAAAACAGAGGTAAAAGACTCCATCCTGACAGGTATTTCTTATATCATACCTGTTATTGTCGCAGGAGGAATGACCTTGGCTGCTGCTGTATTAATAGCACAAGCATTTGGATTACAGGATGTATATGAGCTTGAAGGCTCATGGCTGTGGCTGTTAAGGCAGCTTGGCGGCGGAATGCTCGGGCAGCTGATGATTCCGATTTTATCAGCGTATATGGCCTATTCTATCGCGGATAAACCGGGACTTGCCCCAGGCTTTGCTGCGGGAATTGCAGCTAATTTAATTGGCAGCGGGTTTTTAGGCGGGATGCTGGGCGGATTTCTGGCAGGATTTTTGCTCAAATGGTTTAAGCACAGATTGAAAACGAATGGAATATTTGCTGGCTTTATTAGTTTTTGGGTTTATCCAGTTGCAGGAACATTAATCGTTGGCGCTGTCATGCTGTTTGTAGTTGGCGAGCCTTTAGCCTGGCTGAATCAAGCTCTCAATGCTTGGCTGGAAGATTTATCTGGCGCAAATGCCATTATTTTAGGGGCCATCATTGGTGCGATGGTTTCGTTTGATCTGGGAGGTCCTGTCAATAAAGCTGCTTACACATTTTGTATTGGTGCGATGGCAAGTGGCAACTTTATTCCTTATGCAGCGTTTGCTTCCGTTAAAATGGTTTCTGCCTTCGCTGTAACGGCAGCTACTATTATTGGCAAGAAATTCTTTAATCAGCAAGAACGGGAAATCGGCAAACAAACATGGCTCCTTGGATTAGCAGGGATTACAGAAGGAGCGATTCCGTTTATGATGAACGATCCTCTTCGGGTTATCCCGTCCTTAATCGCTGGTTCCGCAGTTACCGGCGCCATTGTAGCCAGCTCGCAAATTGGCTTGAACGTCCCTGGAGCAGGGATTTTCTCTCTAGCCTTATTGCAAGGAAAATCAATCTTTATGGCTGGTTTTATTTGGCTTGGCGCAGCATGTGTTGGAGCATGTATTTCAACAGCACTTTTAATCATCAGCAGGCAAAGAAAACTCAGCAAAGAAACAGGAGGGGAAAGATGAAGAAAGTACATATTATCCCACATATGCACTGGGATCGAGAGTGGTATTTCTCAACAGAAGAATCGCGGATCTTGCTTGTAAACAATATGGAGGAAATTTTCGAAATGCTCGAAAACAACCCGGATTATCCAGCATTTCTGCTAGATGGCCAAACAGCTATTTTAGAAGATTATTTAGCAGCAAAACCAGAAAACCGCAACAGAATAACAACGCTTGTGCAAAAGGGGAAGCTGTTCATTGGACCTTGGTATACACAAACAGATGAAATGATTGTTGGAGCAGAGTCGATTGTCCGTAATTTACTTTACGGCTTAAAGGATTGTGCTGCCTTTGGCCAGGCAATGATGATCGGTTATTTGCCTGATTCCTTTGGCCAGTCATCGCAAATGCCGCAGCTATTAAATGGCTTTGATATGAAGCATTTTATTTTTTGGAGAGGAGCTTCTGAACGGCACGGAACGGATAAAACTGAATTTTACTGGGAAAGTGATGAAGGCTCCAAAGTACTTGTTCAGCTGCTGCCGTTAGGATATGCAATCGGCAAATATTTGCCAGAAAACAAGGTGGCACTCCGCGAAAGAATGGATAAATATTTGCCAATATTGGACAACGGCAGCACGAATGGGAGTGTTATTTTGCCAAATGGCCATGACCAGATGCCAATCCAGAAAAATATCTTTCAAGTTATCGAGAACTTGAAAGAAATCTATCCAGATCGACAGTTTTTATTAAGCAGCTATCAAGATAGTTTTGCAGATTTACCGCAGCATTTACCGACTATAAAAGGTGAGTTGCTTGATGGCAAATACATGCGAGTTCATCGCAGCATTTATTCAAGCAGAATGGATATAAAGGCAGCCAATACCCGAATTGAAAATAAGCTAGTCGATATTCTTGAGCCATTAGCAGCTATCGCTTATTCTTTAGGATTTGAATATCATCATGGCTTAATCGAGTTAATTTGGAAAGAAATCCTGAAAAATCATGCTCATGACAGTATTGGCTGCTGCTGTTCTGACAAAGTTCATGCCGAAATAAAAAATCGTTTTTTGCTGGCAGAAGAAAAGATAGACAGATTGATAGAGTTCTATAAGCGGAAAATTACTGATTCTATTGATACAGACCGAGAGGAGGATTTGCTCACAGCCTTTAATCTTCTTCCTTATAGCAGATATGATACGGTAAATGCAGTGATTACAACGATACATCGCTCCTTTATTTTAGAAGATGCAGATGGTTATGAGGTGCCGTTTGAAATGATAGCTAAAGAAATGGTGGACCCTGGCTTGATTGACAGGCAGCTTGTTCATTACGGAAACTATGAACCCTTTTGGCGTTATCATATTCAATTTAAGTCAACTATTCCGTCTATGGGCTACAAAACTTTTTTTGTTGTACCAATGGACAAAGAAAAAGAAGTATCCTTCGTTGAGAAGGATACTGTTGAAACACCATTTTATCGAATTACCGTTAATCTCAATGGGACGTTGACTATTTATGATAAGAGTATGGACAGAACATTTTGTAATGTGCTGCTTTTAGAAACGTCCGGCGATGATGGAGATGAGTATGATTATTCTCCTGTGTTTGCAGAGGAGCCTGTTGTTCATCATCATGCTGTCACTTCTTATGCGATTTCCCAAAATGACTTACAAGCGCGAATAGATATGAAAGTCAAAATCGCTGTTCCAAAAGACGCTGAGGACAGAAAAAAGCATATAAACAGCTCACTCACAGAGATAACTTGGAAAATAATCATCCCTACTGATCAGCAAATAATCAAAGTGTCTGGAGAAATTAATAATCAGGCAAAGGATTATCGTTTACGGACGTTAATTCCTACAAAGATTGCTGCTGCTTTTTCTGTTGCAGATAATCAGTTTGGATCTATTAAAAGAGGTGTTAGCGATCCAGCGATGCACAGCTGGGAGGAAGAAGATTGGGATGAGCGGCCTGATGCGATTTATCCAATGCTGTCCTATGTAAGCCTGTATGATAAGCATTATACGGTTAGCGCTATTACAAACAGCATTAGAGAATATGAAATTATAGGAGACCATTTTGACACGATTGCTTTAACGCTCTTACGCAGTGTTGGTTACCTTGGCAAGGAGAATTTAGTAAGAAGGCCAGGACGCCCTTCAGGAATCAAGCTTCCTACACCTGATTCGCATATGCAAGGCATTCTTAACGTCGAATTTGCTATTTCCATCAGTAAAGGCACACAATATACAGCAAGAATCTCTAAAGAATTCAGAACCCCTATTGAAACATATAATAAAATTCCTTATCATGCGATGAAGCTTAACTCGTCACACAAGCAAACGCCATTATGCTTCAGTTTGCTTCAGGAAAAGGGAACTGGAACGGAGGTGTTAAGTACATTAAAAAAAGCAGAAAACTGCGACGGTTTCATAGTGCGGATGTATAACCCTGCTGCAACCGAAGGCGAAATTTCTGTCAGCTTCAACGCCGCTAGCCTGAAACAAGCCTGGCTCTGTCAATTAAATGAAAATATTGAATCTTTGCTTCCTATATATGACAATAGTTTCTCTCTCTCTATCCGTTCTAATCAAGCTAAAACTGTATTAATAGAAAAATAATCTGAAAAGTCTTGCAGATTTCCCGGGCAATGGCGCAATCGTAGGAAATATACAAAAAAAACGCCTCGTTTAGGAGGCGTTTTCTTCCCGCTCTTTCACCTTGCCATCTTTGGTATAGATAAATTAGAACAGCGACTACAGTCGTCATGACATGTACACCAAATGAATGGATATTCACCAATTGATAAAGTGTTCATACCTTTTGCTTAAAGCAAAAAAAGTCCAGCACCGACAATTAAGTTTGTCACTAAGTAAAGAGACAATTTTTATATGTAAAATAGAAGGTAAAAACTGTGCCGACAAGGATAGCCAGTCAAAATGGCGATATTTTCTTTAATTATCCACCACTGACAGCGCTTTGTTGTTTGGAAAATACCGGTTAGCACTAAGGAATAGACATTGTATCACCTATAGGAGTGTGGAGAGTATATTGGAGGGAAATAGGACTTGGCGGGATTTGAACCCGCAAAATACGCTAAGCTGTTCTCATGTTAGAACAACCTGGTCGCTCTATCCGTTGAGCTACAAGTCCTGTTTATAGTATGGGCTGATTTTCGTAATTTTATTCTTTTTTTAAAAGCTTGATTCATTTCACCAATTCCTGCTTCTTAGATTTTCCCTTTTTTAGGTTGCTCAGAGAGAAATTTCTCGTTTTCTTTATAGACGATACGGATAAGTCTTCGCCTTTTTATTTCCTGTTTAAGCATTATTGTAAATGCTGGATCAAGCTGTAAACGAAGGGCATGCCGATAGGCGAGAAGCAAGGATTGATTACTTAAGAGTCTCAAGGAAGACATATTAACACCTCTCATAAGTATCATTTATCCCATTTTTCCCTAGCGCCGGCCCCACTAAACATTGTTTTCTACTAATTTTTTGTAAAAAAAAAAGAGCTTATAAAGGCTCTGTATTTTTAAGGATGCTTTCTAAGTTTTCCGCAAGTTTTGCATCTATCATTATAATAGTCGAATTTGTGATACCTGCGCATATAGCAAATAAAAGATTTAATCATAGAAATCCTCCTTAAAAATATTTTAAGCATGTCTATGTTTGTATTTTTATTGTAGCTCTTATGAAAGTAGTTGCTAAGGTATTTTTTTCCTGTATTACAAAAAAATGTTATGGGTTTAAAGTACTAAAAAATGATGGAAGAAAAAAAGATACTTTTGCGAAAAAAAAGGAAATGAATAGCAAATGTCGAAGTGAATATATAGGAGGTGTTTAAATGTTAAAAGAAGACTCTTTTATCAACGAAATGAAGTTATTGGCTAAAGCCCAATTTGAAACAAAGGCCAAGTCGATTTTAATTATAAAACAGCTCCAGCATGATTCAACCAACAAGAGCCTGCAGCAAGAATTAGCCAAACTGAGATTGGAAAGTTATGAACTGCACAATGAGGAAAAGGATTTACGCGTTTTTTTTAGAGAGTATATAAGCGTTATGGGCATTCGTTAAGATGCTCTTTTTTTTTGCATAAATTAGGAAAAGGGAGCTGACATCAGCTCCCTTTTTACACTTAATGAGACATTCTTTTACAGCTAGGGCAAGAAATTTCATGCTCCTGCTTAAATTCAATCCGTTTAAAATCACGTTTTTCAAGTGTTGCATATGGATTATACTTAGAACCGCACATGCAATACTGCCTATCTTTCACGATATGTCGAAGGCTGGTTTTTTCATTAAGAACAGTTGGATAAAACATACTTCTCCTCTTTTCTAATTTATTAAGGCAAATTAGACAGGAAGTGTCGTTCTTTAATAGGCTGCGTAATCAGGGATTTCTATCCTTAATTTTCGCGGCCTCACATTCTTTATCTGCAACCCGGCTGCCATTGCTTTTGCTTTAGGCCCGTGGCTTTGCGTCTTTTACTTTCGTAAAATTTGCCCAAGTCGATTCTATCATTATACGAAGAAATGTCAAGGAAAACGCATGCAGCTCCTGGATTCCTAAGGGGTGACTTTTATCACATATTAATTTTTTGTAAATGTTTTTTTTCTTCAACTGAGAAATTATACTCATTTTTAAGTTGGTGCATGTTTTTCTGCTTTTGCTTCCAAACGGCAAATAAATTTGTAGTATTTGACTACGATGATGAGCAGAAAAGGATCTAACAAAATGGAGTACCATATCTTCCACCAGCCATAATGAAAATAGCCCCAAGGCTCTGGCAGCAATGTCATTAGTTCATACAAGACTATGGCACAAACCCAAACTGCAATGTAAACAGCTTTTGATTTTAGCTTTTTTTTGAATGGATAATAATTCAAAAAAATAATATTAACAGGAGGCACCAATAAAAATAGCTGGGGAATTGCCAGCCAGTCAATCCCTTTTGACAAATACCAATAGGCATGGTATTTCAAATCAATATATACATCAAAAATCAACTGGAACACGATGGTAAACATCCATATATGCAAAATTTGGTTCCAGGTTAAACGCTTTTTTATAAAATAGACGACAGCATTAAAAAGAATAATGGCAGCTAGCATACCAATCATAAATGACTCCTTGTGTAGATGAAGATATTCTTATATTTTCCTATTTCTAGAAGAATATCCATTAGAGGTAATGATGATTATTCATCGTCTTTGAGCAGTTCACTTAGCATCCTTTCTCGGTGCTGTAAAAAATACTTTGTTAACTGGTAATGCTCTGTGTCTTCATACTGTATTTCTTTTATTTCGCCATCGTCGAAGCTTAGGATGGATGCGTTTGGGTATCCAAGCAGGATAGGGGAGTGTGTAGCAATGATAAACTGACAATCTTCATACTCAGCCAAATCATAAAGAATACGGATAAAGGCTAATTGTCTTTGCGGTGAAAGCGCAGCTTCGGGCTCATCGAGTAAATAGATGGCCTGCCCGTTAAAGCGGTTTTGAAAAAGAGCTAAAAAGGATTCGCCATGTGATTGCTCAAGCAAAGATTTGCCGCCGTAAGCCCGGTAGTTAGTACGCGTTAATTTGTCACTTTCCAGTTCATCTTGATATGTCGCGAAATGGTAAAAGGATTCAGCGCGCAGAAAAAAGCCGTTTGTAATTTTAGGCATCCAAGATAACCGAATATAGTCACCTAAATCAGAGTTAGCAGAATGCACTTCATAATAATTGTTTTTCCCGCCTCCTGCTGTATGAAAGCCGCATTTATCGGCGATCGCTTCGAGCAATGTCGATTTGCCTGAGCCATTCTCGCCGATAAAGAAGGTTACTTTATTGGTTAATTCCAATTCCCGTAAATTTTTAAGGGCTGGGATGGAAAAGGGATAGCTGCTTTTTGGCATGCTGTCTGCCAGAAGTGAGATTTTTTTTAGGAACATAGCAAGGGTACCTCCTTTTAAAGACTTTGCCATTTTGTTATTTTCGCTAAGCGAACAGGCAATTCTTTTATTTTATATGGCCGCCAAGAAGCTTGGCTCGATGTTTGGCAGTCCCGCCAGAGGTGTAGGAAACAGCACGCAGCAGGGAGGCAGGACCGTAACGGTTGCGGATACTGTCAACCACATAGCCGATTTTTCTCTTTTTCCAGCTGTTTGTATCAAATAAATCGAGCTGAACCTCTGTATCCTTCTCGAGCTTTCCGAGAGAAAGGGAGATTTGCCGCACAGTCTGGCCATTATAGTTCTCCCGCATCAGCTCCAAGCAGACACGGTATATATCCATCGTGATATTAGTCGGCTTGTCAATTGTCCGCGACCGATGGAATCCGCCGCCGAACTCCTCTTTGCTGTAGGCCAGGCTAAAGCTGATAGTTCTTCCTGCATGGTGGTGTGCCTTCGCTCTTTTTGCCACCTCTTCACATATTTCCAGAATGACCGATTTAATTTCGCTCTCATCCTTATAGTCGCGCAGCAGAACTTGGCTTTTTCCGTAGCTGATCTGGCCCTGCATAATCGGTGCACCGACTTCGGATAAATCAATTCCCCAAGCATGGTGGTAGAGCTGATTGCCCATTATGCCAAATTTTTTCTCCAACAAGGCCAAATCATAGCGGGCAAGCTGACCGACAGAAAATATCCCCATACTGTGCAGTGTTTTTTCCACACGGCTGCCAATGCCCCACATTTCCCGGAGCGGGGAAACAGGCCACAGCTTTTCTGGAATGTCTTCATACGTCCAGCTTGCAATGCCGTTCGCTGTCTTTTTTGCAGACAAATCAAGGCAAAGCTTTGCCATCAGCATGTTAGGGCCGATGCCAATCGTTGACGGCAAGCCGAAATCTAAAAGGATATCCTGCTGGATTTGCCTCGCTATTTCCTCTGGTGTGCCCCAAATTTTCTCAAGGCCGGTTACATCCAGAAAGCTTTCGTCCACAGAGTATGTATGAACGGCTGATGGCGGAACATATCGGAAGAACAGCTTCGTAATCTCTGTTGATACACGGACAAACAAGCCCATGCGCGGATTAAAAATTTTAATTTTTGGATCGTCAGGTATCTCGAAAAGCCTGGAGCCGGTTTTAATTTTGAAATCTCGTTTCATGGCAGGAGATGCTGCGAGGACGACACTGCCTGTGCGATCTGTATTGCCGACAACTGCAAGATGGCAGGTGAGGGGGTCCAAGCCTTCATGAACGGCGATAATGCTTGCGTAAAAGCTTTTCATATCCACGCACAGAATCGAGCGGTTTGGAAATTGAGTATAATCAAACACACGAAAGCATCTCCTTTTTTAATCTTTTTGAATGTTTACTAAGCTGCGGAAAGGAATCTGATGAATATTGTCTGAATCATCCTGAATGCGAATTTCCTGTTTCAGATGATCAATATATACGACATGGCCGCTGACATGCCGGATTTCACCATTTTTGAAAACCTCACAATGAAGGCTCCAGCCGTGTTCCATGCTTTCAAGGATAAGCAGCTCCATTTCGCGGATCTGGTCCTCGTCAAGGATAGGCTGGGTTAGTTTCTTATCTTCTGCCAGCGCTTCTTTAACGCTTTGGACATGCTCTGGCAGCATCATTGCTGTCCATTTAATCGCCCCTCTGTCTCGTATCATGAAAATCATCTCCTTATAGTGTTTAATATATCAGAACAAACGTTCGTAATCAAGAAGGCTTCTAAAAAAGTCTTACATGTAATATTAGGAAAGCAGCAGAAATCATGCTGGAAAAGGAAGGAAGCAGCTTGAAAATAATTTTACGCATTCAATGACTAATAAAAGACAGCATCAAAAAAGTTCGCAGCAAAGGTTTCAAAAAAGGAAGTTAACTTCTATAAATAAGCAATTGTTTGTCAAATGGAAAACGAAGGAATGGATAAACCAGTAATTCACGCCAATTGCTATTAGAAAAGCTGAAGCGTGCTTTCCGTGCCGCTTCCGATGTTAAACAGGTGGAAATTCGTACAGCAGAGGTGAAAAGCCAGCAATATAATTTTTTACCGATTATTGTAAAAACAGGAAGATGTGTTATAATCTTATTAACCAATGGTCAATAAAAGGAGCAGCATATGTCGCCCAGAAAAGCAGGAACACAAGAATTAACGAGGGATATTATCGTGCAAAAGGCAAGGAGTCTGTTTGTGGAAAAAGGTTATCAAGAAGTTTCCATGCGCAGCATTGCAAAGGAGCTTGCCTGCAGTCACGGTGCTATCTACTATCATTTTAAAAATAAGGCAGAGCTTTTTTATGCAATAGTCGATGAAGGGTTTGCTGTATTAAATCAGCTTATTGAGGAAACGTTACATGGAAAGGAACAAGATATGAAAAAGCTGCACAAGCTGATGCTCAGATTTATTGAATTTGGCCTCGACAATCAAAGTCAATATGAAATGATGTTTATGCAGCGGGAGAGGGAAGTGGACAGTTTATCACGGGAAGCTGCCAATCTTTCTTATGAAAAGTTTGCTAAGGCTATTCAAGCTCTTTCAGCCAACAGGCTAAAGTTGAGCGGGATCTGGTCTGCATTTTTGTCACTTCATGGCTTTGTTTCCCATTATCACGGTGTTGTCGGTGGATTTGCAGAAGCAAAAACGGCTGCAGAATATCATGTGCAATTCCTTATACAAGGCTTGGAAAGTCATGCATAGTTTTAGCTCTTCCATGAGCTAAAACAATTTTTTTACTTTTAATTGACCAGTGGTTAATAAAACGGTTAAGGGAGAGAAGGGCATGAAAAAAGTGTTAGTAGCAGGAGCAACAGGTGGAATGGGGTATGCACTCGTACAAGAGCTTAGACGCAGAAATATTGAAGTAATTGCCTTTGCCAGAGGCGAGCAAAAGCTTAAAGAACTATTTAACAATATGCCAGGTGTAGCGGTGCGAGCAGGGGATGCTTTATTGGAGAAAGATATCATTCATGCAGCAGACGGTGCTGATGTGTTGTTCCATGCTATTAGCTTCCCTTATCAAGAATGGGAGACGACACATCCGCTCGCACTAAAAAACATGCTGAGAGCAGCAAAAGGTCAAGAAGCTAAATTTGCACTTGTTGATAACATCTACGCTTACGGCAGGCAAACAGACAGTCCGATAGATGAGGCTGCGAAAAAAGAACCGCATACGAAAAAAGGCAGTATTCGTCTGGAGATGGAGAATGTAATCAAGACGAGCGGTGTGCCATATCTGATCGTTCATATGCCGGATTTCTACGGACCAAATGCGGGAAATACAGTGCTTAATGAAACATTAAAAAACGTTGCCTTAAATAAAACCGCCAATTTTATCGGCTCTCCTTCACTAGCAAAGGAATTTCTGTTTACAGAAGACGGGGCAAAGGCAATGATAGAGCTTGCCTTACGGGAGAATGCTTACAATCAGAATTGGAATATTCCCGGCGTGTCCCCAATAACAGGCAATGAAATGAAAGATCTCCTACAAACGGAATGGAATTACAGCAAAAATTTTAGAACTGTATCAAAAACAATGATTAAGTTCATGGCTTTGTTTAATCCGTTCATGAAGGAATTGATTGAAATGATGTATCTGTACGAACAGCCAGTACTATTAAGCGGTAAAAAATATGAAGAACAAATTGGCCCGCTTGCGAGAACCTCTTACAAACAGGGCATAAAAATAACGTTGGACTACATGAAAAGCAATCGTTAACAAGCTAGAAAGGGGCTAAAAAGAGTTTTTCACACAGCTTTTTTTGCAGTCCCTTTTTTATAAGTTTAATACCACAAAAAATGGCTCTTTCTTTGAAACTTCGACAAGAAATAAAGGCAGAGCACCAGATAATTGTAAACATTTAGTAGCAAGTCAGTGTTTTTTTGCCAGATTTGCTGGAAAAATGGCGGAAAGATTGCGATAAAAGCATATTGACGCTCAAAAAAGAAAGCGTTATCATTAACTCAACATAAAGCCCTTACCCACAAGAAATTACTCATCTTAGTCTCATGTAAGTTCATGCCTCTTCTCTTTTTTCAATTCGTGTACGTTCACAATTTTAACCTTCACTTTATTCACGTTCTCTGTTACCTATCATTTTTTTGAAAGTATGTTATTAGCACTGGTGATTGTATATGTAGAATGGACATGGTTTTTCGTGTACGTTCACATTTTACATATAAATATTAATCTTAAAAAAGGAGGTAAAAACATAGAACCGCTTTAGCTGTTTGTTCAAACGCCAAAAAATTTATTAGTGGGGGAAAACAAGATGAAAAGATTAGGGTATGGTTTTCTTGCAGCATCACTTGCCGCTCTTGTTTTAGCAGGCTGTTCAAACAAAGAGGAAGAAGCAGCCGTCACAAAGGATGGGAAGCCGCAGCTTACAGCACTTATAACAAAGCATCCATTAACACAGGATGTGAATAAAATTGAATGGCTTCAAGATGTTGAAGAACGCCTCGGTATTGATATTAAATGGCAGGAAGTAACAGCAGATTGGGATCAGAAGAAGGGCGCACTGCTTGCCGGCGGTGATGTACCCGACTTGATCATCGGTCCTAATGCAATTACAGACGCTGATTATGTTCAATTTCCAGGATTGTTTGAGGACTTATCTGATGACGTTGACTCCAGTCTGCCGAACGTAAAGGCAATGTTTGATGCAAAGCCGGAAACAAAAGCGATAGCGACACAGCTTGACGGGCAAATTTACGGACTTCCAAAATATCAGCGATTCTGGCCGGGAACTGCGACAAGGCAATTCATCAACCAAGATTGGCTCGATAATCTCGGCTTGGAAATGCCGACAAATTGGGATGAATTATATATAGTCCTAAAAGCATTCAAAGATGAAGATGCGAACGGTAATGGCGACAAAAACGATGAAATCCCGTTAGACTTTTCACCTACAGGTACAACTGGATTTGGATTCTTTCAGCCGACAGTCCTCTTAGGAAGCTTTGGCATTACACTGACAGATGCCAGCGGTGCAGGCTACTATGCAGAAGACGGCAAAGTGAAGAACTTCCTGACAGACGAGCGCTATAGGGAGCTTGTTGAGTTTTTGCATAAATGCTATGCAGAAGGCTTAATCAACAAAGAAGTATTCACACAAGACTATACGAAATACCAATCTGTTGCCCGAGGCGATAAAGAGACAGCTAGAGTTGGATATACGTTTGGCTGGGAAGTGACAGACAGATTCGGAAATGAGCTGGCACCACAGTATGCTTCTATGGCGCCATTGCAGGTAACAGCAGATGCTAATGAGCAAGTGTCATGGGATTACGACTATAACGGTCTTAATTACGGTGTTAACATGATTACTTTATCTTCCCAGTCGAAGAATAAAGAAGCTGCATTGAAATTTATTAATGAGCTGTACGATCCTAAAGTGAGCATGCAGGTTCTGTTCGGTTCACTCGGAACTAATATTGAGGAAAATGCAGACGGAAGCTACAAAGTTTTGCCGCCTAAGGATGCGAACATGGATCCAGGCACTTGGAAATGGACAACAACATGGGCAGACAACGGACCAATGTATGTGGCAGATGATATTAAGCTGGAGCTTGGCACAGATATGCAGTCAGTCGGCAAGCAAACAGAGCCTCTGCAGCCGGCACTTGATGCTATTGATGTGGAAAATGATGTTCTTCCTAGCATGTTTATTAAATACAGCAAAGAAGACAACTCCAAGCTAAGTCTTAACAATACAAACCTAATGAATCTAGCGATGGCGAAATATTCGCAATGGATTACAAAAGGCGGAATTGAAAAAGAGTGGGACGCTTATTTAGAAAATGTGGAAAAAACAGGCTTGCCGGAAAATCTTGAAATCATGCAGAAATATTATGATGACTACAAAAAGAATCAATAATCACCTATAAAAGAGGAAGGATGCAGACTGCATCCTTCTATAAAGGAGGTACAGCTTGTGGCCGTAGTTAATCCGGAAGCAAAAAAAGCAGCGCCAGGCTTCCAATCGAAGCCGACAAAAAAACGGAATATCTTGCAGAGCTTGAAGCGAGATTACCAATTGTGGATTATGATTCTGCCTGCTATAGTCATCATTTTCATCTTTAATTATATCCCTATGTACGGCGTGCAATTGGCATTCAGAGAATATGACTTTACGAAGGGAATCACTGGCGGTGAGTGGGTCGGTCTTCATTACTTCAAGGAATTTATCAACAGTTACATGTTTGCTGACTTGATGAAAAACACTGTTGTAATCAGTCTTGCGACCATCATCCTTGGATTTCCTGCACCGATTATTCTTGCTCTTATTATCAATCAAGTAATTTGGAAAAGATGGAAGAAAGCAATTCAAACGACCGTTTATTTGCCTCACTTCATTTCCCTTGTAGTTATGGTCGGCCTGCTTAATGTGCTATTGTCGCCAAACTCTGGAGTGGTCGGCCATATTTTGGCGACCTTCGGCTGGGACATTAACCTCCTCGCTTCTGAAAAGGCGTTCGTGCCTGTATATGTTCTTTCTGATATTTGGCAGCATGCAGGCTGGAACAGCATCATTTACTTAGCAGCCCTGGCAAGTGTTGATCCGCAGCTCTATGATTCTGCTAAAATCGACGGAGCCAGCAGATGGCAGACAATCAGATATGTAGATTTGCCGGCGATTGTGCCAACCATGATTATCTTGTTCATCTTAAGTATGGGGAATATTCTTAACACCGGATTTGAGAAAATATTTTTAATGCAGAACCCTCTTAACCTCCCAGTCTCGGAAGTTATTGCGACATATGTATACAAAATCGGGATTATCTCGAATCAGTTCAGCTATTCAGCAGCGATTGGGCTTTTTAATACGCTCATCAATTTCGTATTCTTGATCGCCATGAACTATATCGCCAAGAGATTTTCCAATATAAGCTTATGGTAGGAGGGAAGTCATGAAGTTATTCAGCACAAAAGGCAAAACGAAGAGTGATATCGTTTTTGATACGATCATTTTGATTTTATGTGTATTTATCTTCTTACTTGTCGCTTATCCATTGTATTTTGTTGTCATCGCCTCTGTGAGTGATTCAACCTTAGTTGCCACAGGACAAGTGACTCTATATCCGAAAGGCTTCAGCTTATTCGGTTATCAAGAGATATTTAATGATTCAAGAATATGGATCGGCTACAAAAATACGATTATCTATACGGTTGTAGGAACATTTGTAAATCTCCTGTTTACATTGCCTGCAGCATACGTGCTCTCACGGCAGGATTTCAAGGCAAGACGTTTTTTAATGTTTGTGTTTGTTGTGACGATGTTCTTTAATGGCGGACTTATCCCAACATACTTATTGATGAAGGAGCTAAGTTTAATCAACAATATGTGGGTATTCATCCTGCCGTTTTCAGTCAATGTGTTCAACCTGATTATTACAAGAACCTTCTTTGAAAGCTCACTGCCGAAAGAACTGTTTGAAGCAGCACAAATGGATGGCTGTACACATTTTCAGTTTTTCGGGAAGATAGCGCTGCCGCTTTCAAAAGCAGTTATTTCTGTTGTAGGTCTTTACTATTTGGTTGGCCATTGGAATGATTTCTTCACAGGCTTAATCTATATAAGAGATTATAGTCTGCAGCCGCTCCAAATCGTCTTAAGAGATATTCTCCTATCAAATCAGGTATTTGCTGAAGGAGCAGGCTCAGGCGGTGCTGCCGGCGGCTATGCACAGAAATATGCAGATCAGATTAAATATGGTGTCATAATCGTGTCCACACTGCCAATCTTAATTATCTACCCATTTATTCAAAAATATTTTGAAAAAGGGGTTATGATTGGTTCTGTGAAAGGCTGATAGAGGCAGTTGTTCATGACGATCACTAATAATAAAGATAAGGAGAAATGTAATGGAATTATATGTATAATAGAATGATATAAAAGACAATTATTTGCATAGTTTCCGAGTATGCCAGGCATTCCTTCTAACAGAATGCCTAGGCTGCAAGGAGATAAAATGGAGGCATTATGAGGGTTACTATCAAGGATATCGCCAAGCATTGCGGGGTGTCTTCAGGCACTGTGGACCGGGCATTAAACAATCGTCCGGGTATAAAAGAGAAAACAAAGCAAAAGGTGTTACAGGCAGCAAAGGAATTGAAATATCGTCCAGACTTCACAGCGCGAAGCCTTGTAAAGGGGCGGACAATGACACTTGGGATAGTGCTGTTTGATTTGTACAACCGCTCGTTTGCACAGCTGTTAAACGCAGTCGAACTGAGGGCAAGGCAATACGGTTATTTTTTATACATAGCACTCACAGATAAGGATATGGAAAATGAAAAGCAATGCATTGAGTATTTGGCCAATCATAAAGTCGACGGTATCATCCTTTTCTCGGTCAATAAAGGTAAGGAGTTCGAGGAGTATCTGCAGGGACTGTCGATTCCGATTGTTACGATTTTTAATTACTTGTCGGCAGATTGGGAATATATCGGCATACCAGAGCGGGCAGCGATGAGAAATGGTGTCAGTCACATTATCAGTAAAGGCTATAAGCAGTTTATGTATATCTCGCCTCCTTTAAAATACGCAGGGCTGACTAATATTTACACACAAGAAGAGCGCCTCCAAGGCTTCCTTGAGGCATTGTCTGCGGAAAATCTGACAGAAGCAGAAATTATTAGACATAATGATTATCTTGCAGACTTAGATACAATTGATTTTCGCAGTCAGGCCAAGACAGCGATCGTTTGCTCCTGTGATTTATACGCGCTAGAAGTGATGCGTTTCTTAAAAAAGAAAGGCTACCAGATTCCTGAAGATGTAGGAGTAATGGGCTTTGATAATATTGATGTGCTCAAATATATTACACCGTCGCTCACGACGATTGAATATCCTGTGGAGGATATCGGTTATAAAGCAGTCGAGAGCATTGTTCATAAAATCGAAAATGGCAGTTACATAGGCACAGAGACAACAGAGCTATCGTACAGATTTATCGCCGGAGAATCAACCTAAAGCAAAATTCAAAGAAAAGAGGCTGTTGCTATGAATATTATCGACAGTAAATTTTATGGTGTAATTGATAAACTATCGAATCTCTTCATCCTCAATCTTTTCTGGCTTTTGTCCTGCATCCCGATCATTACAATCGCACCGGCTACGAGCGCTATGTACAGTGTCGTCAGGCAGTGGAAAGTCAACGAAGATAATAGTGTTGTCCGCAATTATTTTCATTATTTTAAAGAGAACTTCAAGCAAAGCATCTCGATTGGTGCCATTGTGGCCGTTTTGCTAAGCATTTTGTTTTTTAACTTCTTTTATTTAAACCAAGATGCTACCTTTATGAAAATAGTAATGACCGTTCCATTATTATTGGTCAGCTTCCTCTTTTTAGCGACATTTTTCTATATCTTTCCGCTGATTTCTCATTATCGCTTGCCGATAAAGGCGGCTTTAAGAAATTCCTTGCTGCTGTCGATGATGAATATTCATATAACTATCTTGATTCTGGCGATGTTCGGTTTATGCAGTGTTATTCTCTTTTATATTCCGTTTACAGGCATCATCCTCTTCAGCACCGCCGCACTCTTGCATTACAGCTTATGCCACAAAGTGTTTGCGAGGATGGATGAAACGAAAATATTATCATAACATAATGTTTATTTGGGGAGAGGTGACTCTCTCTTTTTTGCATTTTAAGCGTTATAAGCAAATAAGTTTTTTTCAGTTGGGGAAATTGTTACTATAATATAGAATCTATTGTCAGAAAGGATTATTACAATGTCTAACATAAATATACCAGTCTCTGTCTTGAACTTGGCGCCAATTCGCCTTGGGCAGGGAGAAAAAGAAGCAATTGACGCAATGGTTGATTTAGCACAAGCAACAGAAGAAATGGGCTATTCACGCTACTGGATTGCAGAGCATCATAACTCGCCAACATTAGTGAGCTCTGCCACGTCTCTTTTAATTAAACATACATTAGAACACACGAAGAAAATCAGAGTTGGGTCTGGGGGCATTATGCTACCAAACCATTCTCCGCTCGTTGTTGCAGAGCAGTTTGGCACAATGGCTGTTCTTTACCCAGACAGACTGGACTTAGGTCTTGGCCGGGCACCGGGCACTGATATGAAAACAGCCAGTGCATTAAGAAGGTCCGCTCATGATTCTGTCTATACCTTCCCAGATGATGTGCAGGCATTGCTGACATATTTCGGTCCTGAAGAAGAGCAAGGCTATGTGCGCGCATACCCAGGAGCAAATAAAAATATTCCAATTTACATTCTTGGTTCATCCACTGATTCTGCCTACCTTGCTGCACAATTAGGATTGCCATATGTATTTGCATCCCATTTTGCACCAAGACAGATGGAAGAAGCGATTTCCATTTACAGAAGAAGATTCCAGCCATCTGCCTATTTAGCTGAACCATATATGATGGTTTGTTTAAATGTTATTGCTGCAGAAACAGACGAGGAAGCAAAAAAAGAAGCAACAACGATGCAGCAATTTTTCTTAAATGTTGTCAGAGGAACACGGACACCGTTAAGCCCGCCTGTGGAAAGCATGGACGCAATCTGGAGCCAAATGGAAAGAGAAATGGCAACCTCCATGTCCAGCATGGCATTTATCGGCAGCAAAGAATCCGTCAAGGAACAGCTTGAAAGCTTCCAAGAGAAGTATAATGTTAATGAGATTATGGCCGTTTCTTACATGTATGATCTTAAAAAGCAAATCCGCTCCTACGAAATCTTTAAAGAAATCGTGGACGGACGCTAATAAAAAAAAGCAGACCTTCAAGTTAATGAAGGTTTGCTTTTTTTACTTGTTAAACCAAAGCGGTTCTTTATCATCCACATCGCCATTATAATTAATTAATATTTCTTCTCCTGCTGTAATATCCTTATAAGCAAAGAAATCAAATGTATGCTCGTCAAAATTAATTTCATAAATAGCGTTTGGTTCGTAAGAATGGTTAAACAGCATGCCATAGCCAAGTAATATCGCAGTATGATTTATTCCATATTCAAAGGCATAATCGGCAAGCAGTGTTTTTTCAATATGCTCATGCTGTTCATTCGGATAAGAAATGACGGGAGCCTTATGGATTAGCTCACCTTTTTTGATGTTTTCCGTAGCGAAAACACCTCTGTTGAATTCCCCATCACTTAATGGAGATACTTTTACTTCAATCATAATTGTCTATTGCTCCTTTACAGTTGTCACTTAACTGTACCATTTATTGCTGCTAAAAGAAATCAAGAACGCAAGTAGTGGAGTAATTTTATTCAAAAATGAACAATCCTAGTCCAGATAGATGAACAAATTCTATAATTGCAGTATAAGAATATAATAGTATCAATTAAAAGAAAAACCATTGATATAAAGGGATTTTACTTCATTTGTAATGAGTGGGAAAAGTGGGAAGATAGATGGATTGTTACCCAAATGTTACCTCAAAAACTAACAGTAGGCTACCCTTCACTTTTAAATTTTAAGAGAAAGATAGCCTACTGTTAAAATTTATGTTTAATCTTGAGATAAATAATTCAAAGAACCTTCTGTTATTTTTTCTAGATTAATAGGATTTTCAGCCATGTTCTCTATTATCCATTGGTAAATAGGAATATTATCTTTCATACAATTCTCTTTCAAATAGTCTTCAGAAAAAGCACTTAGTTCCTTTGAAATAAAAAATTCTACTTTATGATTAACTGCTGGCTTAAATTCAATCATAGTACTAGCAAGGAACAGCAACTCTTCCTTTTCTTCAGCAGATATATTTTCATATGTAATGACTCTCGCCACAATTAAATTACGAAAATCATCCCAATCCTCTAAAAAAACAGGATTTAAGAATTCGAAGTCTTTTGGGGTACCGGCTCTTTTCAAATCTTCAAGATATAAATACCCTATTAATCGACCACATCCTTTTTTCTCCTCGTTGATTGCAAAAATTATATGTTGACTCATATTTAATTCTAGCTGAAGATAATATCGTTTATTAAGCAAAAAAATCCTCCTTTTTAAATCAATAATAAGAATGCTCCCCAAGCTGCAATCGAGCTAGTCGCAAATATAACTAATCCTACCACTGCTACAAATATACCAATAGCAATAATTATATCGGTTGTCTTTTTTAAATTTAGTTTCTTTGATTTTATTTGGGATTTTGCCTTTTGGATTTTTTTTGCATCTTCTTGCCCCTTCTTATAATCTTTCAATCCTTTTACCTTTTTTTGGACACTATTTGGAATACCAGAAGAACTCATTGTTTTTTTATGGGATTTTGTACCCAATACGCTTTCTGCCCCTTTAACTCCCTTATTGTTCTCCACATGAACATGAGGTAATCCCTCTCCAGTATGCGGCTTATCTACTCTGGCTCTCCAGCCTCCTCCTAAGTTATGCGTCTGTCCATATCCTCTAGCTAAAGCCATACTTTCATAATCTTCAAGAGTAAAGTATGATGCTGCATCTATACCTAATTTTGCAAGCTCAGTTTCGAGTACTGCAACATCCTCTTCTGAAATGTCTTCTTGATTAACTATACTACTAATATTAATTAATGCTAACTGTTCATCTGTTATTGTAACAGTTGCATACGACCTAGTTGGAGATAAGGCACCTCCAATTGATAGTACAACAAGTAATACTATTACAATTTTCTAACTCTTTTCATCGTAATTTTTCTCTCTCCCTCTTTAAACTTTTCGTAAAAAATTTAATTTACGTGCTTTTGCGAGCGAAAGAGAACTACCTAAACCATTGAATGAGCGTGTTAAATTATTGGAACTCTCCTTTATAGACTGGGAACAGGAAGTAAATGTAAAAATCACACATGTCTATCAAGAGAATAGAACACTCAAAATGGTTATAAATAGCTTAGAAAAGCGATTAGTACAATTAGAGGAACAGCCTAAGCGTAAAGGGTTATTTGGACGGAAAAATTGAGAACGACAAGCCCACAGATTTGGGGCGAGTGCTAAACACAGAGCCCCAAAATCTGTGGGAAGCGTAGGCGGTCGAAAATTTTTCAACACCACCCTCTAACACTAGGTGGAATCTCCTGTAAATGTTGGTTTACAGCAAGTTAGTTATTGTAAAAACTAAGAAATTAAAAAATGAAAAGGGGGTGATATAAATTGCAACACGAAAAGGATTAATTGCGGTTGTCGATTGGCTACAAATTCAAACAGTTGGAATGGAGCTTAAAAATATTGCTCGCAATATTTTGGGTATACCAGAAGAATATTTCAAGCTTGAAAAAGGGAGGTTGCAACATTACAACTATGACTGTTGCTATCGGTTCGGGGATATTCGTATCTACGATTACCTTGAGGAAGTATATACAGATAAAATGATTGTTCTTAGTGGTAGTGCCTGTGAGTTTCTTCGGGAGGTATGGTTGAAACAAAAAAAGCTATCTTTCAAAACATTCATGAAAAATCTACTAATCTTTGAAGATAGGGTGACTATAACACGAATTGATGTAGCCATAGATGACTTCAATCAAACACCATTTTTTACACCTATACAACTCACTAGAATTTGCAAAAAGAAACAATTCGTTTATGGAAGAAGTACAAGTTACCTCCCTTACGGAGATAAACAAACAGGATCTACTCTATATTTGAAGCCACCAAGTGCCGATGACCGTTTGAAGTTCTACGACAAACAAGCAAAGCTTGCAAAAAAGCAAGGGATAAGAAAGAAGGATTTATCACCACAGATACGAACAGAAACCTTATGCAGACGCGAAAAAGCGCATCACTTCTTTCTAACATATGTGAACGGTGAAAAATCTTTACTTGAATTGTTCCAAGGCTATCTAAAAGTGAAACATCAAAGGTATCATTTGAGTTATTTGTAGAAAATGTTGTTCTTCCTCATTTTAAGCGAGGTTTAAAAAAAGGAACTTATCAGCAAAAAAAAGGTCATTGTCGTCATATAAAAAGATATTTTAAGGGAAAAACGTTTCAAGAGATAGAACAAAAAGATATTGCGAATTTCCGAAGCTACTTGATGGATTTGAAGAATTCACATGGAGAACCATTATCCTCTATGTATCTCAATCTAGTATTAAGTACATTAGGGCAGATTTATGATTTAGCATGTGAACATGATGTAGTGAAGGAGAATATCGCCCAAATATCAAGGGGTTGCGGCAAATAACAAAAAAAGTTCAATATTGGACATATGAAGAGTTTCAACGCTTTCTGTCTGTTATTGAGGGGAATAGCTATCTTGGTTGTTTAAAAAGAACAGGATTCTACTTTTTATTTTTCACTGGTTTACGGATAGGAGAAATGATGGCAAGAAAATGGACGGATATTGATTGGGATAATCAGTCTATTTATGTAGATAGCACTCTCTATTACCGAAATAAGGAAAACTGGTCGGCAAGTACAAAAGATGGAACAAAAACAGCTAGTAGTACAGGTTGGGTCAAATTAACCCCGAAAATTATAGAAATGTTGAAAGAATGGCGTGAAAAACAACGTGATATATTTGGAGACATACCCTATATATTTATGTGTGATGGGACGATGTATACACCGACAAGATGGAATTGTTGGAAAACAACTTTAGTAAAGAAGTGGAATAAGACAGCGAAAGAAAACGAGGTATTAGAAAACATTAGAGTACATGATTTGCGAGATAGTCATGGAATGTGGCTACTAAGCCAAGGGATAGATATTAAAACGATTCAAAAGCGATTGTGTCATGCGAAGGCGACAACAACCATGAATTATTATTTGGATAGGTTACCCGAAAATGAAGAAAAGGTACTCCAAGGATTTAAAAAGTAGATGGTTACTCTTTTTGTTACCTCGTAAGGGGATAGAATCCTTCTAATCATTGGTATTCAAGGATTATTGCGGAAATCGTTAAAATTGCGGTATAATATTATTCGTCTTAGCAATGATTTAGCATTGCTTGAAAGAAGAAATTTACTAAAAAAACGCTTATAGGCATTGATGTGCCGCCCAGAAGTTATCTATAATAGATAATGGATGGAAAAACCAGAAAGAGAGTGTTCAAAATGGGTCGTAAATGGAATAACATTAAAGAGAAAAAAGCATCAAAAGATGCAAATACTAGCCGTATATATGCAAAGTTCGGCCGTGAAATTTATGTAGCAGCAAAACAAGGCGAGCCAGATCCAGAATCAAACCAAGCGTTAAAGGTAGTTCTAGAGCGCGCAAAAACATATAGTGTACCAAAAAACATCATTGATCGTGCCATTGAAAAAGCGAAGGGCGGATCAGAAGAAACATATGATGAGCTTCGCTATGAAGGATTTGGTCCGAACGGATCGATGGTAATCGTTGATGCTCTTACAAACAATGTAAACAGAACAGCTTCAGATGTTCGTGCCGCATTCGGTAAAAACGGCGGAAACATGGGTGTGAGCGGATCTGTTGCTTATATGTTTGACGCAACAGCGGTTATTGGTGTTGAGGACAAAACAGAAGAAGAAGTATTAGAGTTATTGATGGAAGCTGATGTAGATGTTCGTGACATTATTGCAGAAGAAGACTCTGTTATCGTTTATGCAGAGCCAGACCAATTCCATGCTGTGCAAGAAGCATTTAAGACTGCAGGTGTAACAGAGTTTACTGTAGCAGAATTAACAATGCTTGCGCAAAGTGATGTAACGCTTGATGAAGAAGCACAGGCAAAATTTGAAAAAATGATAGATGCTCTAGAAGATTTAGAGGATGTTCGCCAAGTTTATCACAATGTTGACTTAGGAGAATAACAACTTAAGCCTTTCTCGTTTTAAGAGAAAGGCTTTTTTATTGCTGCGGCATGCAGCAGTAGTGCATGTAACAATTTGAACTTTCTGGCATTATCGCTAAAGAGATACAAAAAATTTAAGACCATTAAGCAGGCTTTTAAGAGGGAGAGTGAAAATAGTGAACCGTCATTTTTTTGCTTTCGGAAGCGGACCGCCTTTTACAGACAAATTGGCTGAAAAGTATATCGAGCTGACTAGCGGGGGACCGATTGCTATTATTTTAGTAGAACGGGAAGATTGGCAATCTTTTATGCCTAACTATACGAAGCGACTAATAGCAAGTGGTCATGACAGATTTTCCTATATTCCGCTGCCAACTATTCAAGAGAAACAAGCAGTAGCAGAAATCAAAAAAAGCGGAGGTATCATTCTGTGCGGCGGAGAGACTGACCGTTATGCAGACTATATTGTCGATACAGCAATAGGTGCCGCTATTAAAGCAGTGTATGACCAAGGAGTACCAGTTGCGGGATTTTCAGCAGGAGCTTTAATCAGTCCACAACAAACAAGCATATCAGCTAAAGACAATAGAGAGAATGCCTTTGTCGAAAGAAAGGGCATCGGACTATTAGAAAATATTTTTTTAGCAGTTCATTTTTCAGAGTGGGATGAGGAAAGCCATTTACAGCAACTAGCAGCAAAGCATCCATCCTCTATTCATTACGGAATCGATGAAAACACAGGGGTGTATTTTCATAATGGCAGATTGGCGACAACCGAAGGCAGGGGAGTTTATCAAATGGTAGACGGCAAATGCAGGAAGCTGCCTGGATAAAAAAATAGAGAGTACGAATGTACTCTCTAACGATTCTTACTTTTCAGCTGCTTCATTGACCATTTCCAATAATTCATCATAGCTGTTGCCTTCAAATTTTACTCCATTAACATAAATGGATGGCGTGCCAGTAATGTTCAAGCTTTTCACATCATCCATATCATCTTGGAGAGAACTTTTGTATGTTTCATTTTGGAAGGCCTCTGTTACTTTCGTAGCGTCTTCATCAGATGCACCAGCATCCTTCAAACGGTCTGTTAAGAATTCTTCCGTATACGTTTCGACTGTTTCATTGTCAGGCTGATTAGCGTAGACAGAATCATGGAATTTCCAGAATATCTCATCACCAAGTTCATTAAAAACAGTTTCGCCGTACAAGGCAGCAGTCGTAGAATCTGCATGAATAAACGGATAGTTCATGTAATAGAATTTAGCTTTACCAGTGTCGATCAAGTTTTCCTTTAAAACTGGGAAAAAGGACTCGTTAAAGTTTTTGCAGACAGGACAGCGGTAGTCCCCAAATTCAACGATGCTCACGCTCGCTGATTCTTCACCTATAACAGGCTGATTGTCATAATCAAAATCAAAGCCTTCTTCAGGCAAATTTGCTAAGATGATAAGCCCTGCGATACATGCGACAACGATGCCGATGATCCAATAAATGAAACTAGAAGGCTTGTTTTTTTTAGATTGCATGTTATTTTGTTTTTTCTTCGTTTTTGCCACAATGACTTCTCCTTTTATTTACCAAGCTTTTTAAACATTCTGTTCTTTCCTCTTACTAGATAGTATAACATTTTCTACAGCATATGCCTGTTCTTTATTTAAAACTAATAGCAGAGACATTGCAAGCAAAGCCAAATCGAATTCATATCCGCCGACAAATCCATTTTGCAGATTAACTGTTGCAATTGCGACTACCATGATAGCAGCAAATAATGCAGCAATGATTCTTGTAGCAAGACCAAGAATAATAAGAGCACCGCCGATTAATTCTATACCAGCGACAATGTAAGCAGAGAAGCCTGGTAAACCTAAACTGCTGAAGAAGCCAGCTGTATTTTCCAGTCCTCCTTGGAATTTAGACAGTCCATGAGCGAAAAATATCGCACCTAAAACTACTCGAATAATAGCGATTCCGATATTTGCGTTTTTCATTTTTATTTGCCTCCTTATAATTATTGTATATAAAACACCACAACAGCAGTGTGTATATTAAATAGATTTTATACACTACATTGTGTAGTGTAATAGCTTAAAAAAAATTAGTAGCGCAGCAATTGTGCGAAGATTGCATTAAGCAGGACGAAAATAGATAGGGATGCAGCAGCATTTAATAGCGGCCATTTAATTCGATTGCTAGTATTTGGCTCAATCATGTTTTGAATACGGTAGTTTACAGAGCCATCTGCAAAGGAAACAAAACTTGCCGATTTTAGTTGCGTACTGTTAATCATTTTCAAAAGGGCGCTTGATATATGCAGGCGCTGTCCGCTTTTTTCAATAGCATAATTATCTGCGAGTACTTCTCGAACAATTGAAAATTGCTGTGCCAGCCATTTCAAGATAGGAAGGAACCAAAGCACCTTCGCAAAAAGCTCCATAATATAGGTTTTTCCTGGGTCTAACTGATTTAAGTGATGAAATTCATGATAAATCACAGACTCAATCTCTTCATCAGATAGAATTTCCCATAAGCCGGTTGACAAGACAATCTTTGGCTTAAAAAACCCAATTGTAATCGCAAAAGGCTGTTCAGATTGGATGACTTGAATACGGTCTGTCTCATACCGATTATTCCATTTACGGCTTAACTCTTCTATTGCCAATCCACTCATTTTCTTTTTAAGGTTGTGCAGCTTTTTTATCTGTATGGTGCAGAACCACAGAGAATGCAGGATGGTAAATAAGACAAATGCAAGGAGAATATACTCTAGAAATGGAACGCCAAACATTTCAAACAGCGCTTGGCAAGCTTGGAACAAGTTAAAACCAACGTCAAAATTACTTGTGAGCGAATAAATATACCAAATCATCTGAATAAGAATACTGCTGCTAATCATTATGCTGATCAGCAGCAGGCCAATAGCATAATTTCTCGTCATCTTATCGATCCTTTTTTAAATCTTTTATTTTTTGTTCCAGTTTTGCTACTAAACCTTCATCGACATTTTGCAGTGCATCAAGCATATGGTTGACAACGACACTAGATCCGAACTCATCCATCAGCTCATGTGTAAGCTCCTTTGATTGCTTATTTAAGAAGTCATCTCTAGTGAGAATCGGCGAATAAAGGGATGTTCTCCCTTCATGGCGCTTTTGCAAAAATCCTTTGTCTGTTAAACGGTTCATGACCGTCATGACGGTATTAAAGCTTACAGTCTTGTCAGGTTCTAAGTATAATTGCACCTTTTTTATGGAAAGCTCATCTTTTTCCCAAAGCAATTCCATAATTTTGGCTTCTAAAGGGCCAAAAAAACGATTTAATCCTTTTTCATGCACTTTGAATTTATTAATTCTCATGATAGTTGCACCTCACACTACATATTGTAGTGCAGTAAATTGTGCATAGTCAAGGAATCAGGTGCAGTGTAACAAAACAGTAAATAAATCGTAATAACTAAAAACCTTAAAAGAGCACACCATCAGCAGTGTTTAACAAGATGTGTGCTCATCCTATAGAAGTGATTTACAAAACAAGCTGGAAAAGTGCCTCATCTTGTTCGATGTCTTCTGAATAATTAATTCCTAAGTAAGAGAAGCCAATTCTGCCTAGAACATTTAAAGCATGTCTATTTTCAACACTTGCTTTGGCGATGATACTTTTTGGTTCATACACTTCTGCTGCATATTGAATACAAGCAACAGCTGCTTCAGCTCCGTATCCTTGCCCCCAAACATCTTTAATAAAATGGAAGATAAGCTCGATGTCCTCTGATTTTGCTTCTAAATCAAAACCTGCTGCACCGATGATTCGTCCTGTCGCTAATTCTTCTACAGCATATACAGAAACACCAAAATCCTGGTGTGTTTGTTCATAGAAATGAATAACTTGCGGCAGTAAGGCTGCCTCAATGCTTCCACCTGTATAAGCCATAACTTCTTCACTGCCCCAAAATGACTCGCATGCTTTTAGGTCCTCATCAGTCAAAAAGCGGAAGCCAAGCCTTTCACTTGTAAATAGATAACTCATATTTAATACTCCTTCAAACAATAAATGGGATATACATAGAGTAGCAGAAGTCGAACCATTCGTCCAAAGGAAAAGGGCAACCTTAAAGTCAGTAATTTTGGAGGTGGTGAAAAAGAAAAAAATATGTTAGCATTTTGCAGTATGCTCAAGTATCTTATCAGCCAATTCGGTTATGTCGCCTTCATACATGTGAAATTGAAGAGAGGCTTGAATATATTCATTTTGTTTCACTTCGTCATCGCTTAGCTGTAACTCTGCAGACCAATGGATGGTTGGAATTGCTACTATAACTCGTCCATCTTCCGTACGGGTTATATAAAGCTCCGTATCTTTCTGGCCTAAATTTGTGTCTAATACAATAGCCATAGGATTACCTCCTTTTGGGATTACAGACAATTATACGCTTCTTTAAATACCATATCTTGCATATTTGGCAAATTTAATCAAATTGTAAAGGAATTTGCCGAAATATAATAAAACCGATATATTATCCATGTTTATTTTTGCCTGTTTAACAGGTAAAGAGGGAGCAGACAATAAAGTGCTAAAAGATTTGGCCGAAACACCATAACCTAGGCGTTTAGCGGTATCCGGTTGGCGGAGCCGGCCATATAAATATGAAAAAGGTGATAGCTTATAAAAAATTTATGGAAGTTACTTTCTTTTGCCGGAACGGTGTTACTGGTCGGTTTCTTGTTATATGAACTCGAAATTTTTCATGCAATCAGAAACGGGAAGCTGGAGGAATTTACAGCTTATTATCGAAATAACGAGATTTATGCACTTATTTTAAGTTTAATTATCATGATTGTACAAAATAGCTTTACAATCATACCGTTAATTCTTGTCATTACCATTAATTACTATGCCTTTGGCTTTTTTTATGGATTTCTTTGGAGCTGGGTATCAAGTATTATTGCGGCAGTTGTTGTATTTATAGCTGTTCGCTATTGGTTTCAGGATTTTGTCCAAAAAAAAGCGCATGGCGAAGCACTTAAGAAGATCGAGGATAAAGGTGGTCATTATGTGTTTTATGCACGGATATTTCCGCTTTTCCCTACAAGCATATTAAATATATTGGCTGCAGTAACAACTATCTCTCTTAAAGGGTTTGTAACAGGAACAGCTATCGGTAACTTTTTGTACTTTTTTGTTTTGTCTTTAATACCATACGGCTTTTTGTCAACCGATATTAATCCGATTTTAATCGTACTGATCATCGTAGTAATTACAGCCGGCCTTTATTTCGTGCAAAAGCAAAGGAAAAATAAAGTAAAAACTTCATCTAATCCAAAATAAGTAAAAGCTGCCGGAAAATTTTCAGGCAGCTTTTGACATTTTTGGTGAAAAAGTTGAAACTATATAAACAGTTAATCCGTATAACAATAAAAGGAGGCTGAAAATTATGTATATTGTTATCTTGTTAGTCATTATTCTGTCAGTTATATCTCTATTTACGAACAGCTCAAAGGCATCCAAGCGTTCCCGATCTTCTCATGCAAGCTATACGCCTTGGGACTTACCTAATAATGGTTTCCATGATGGAGGACATAGCTTTCATTCTTCCAATGATTGTGGTCCATCTTTCGGAGATGGTGGCAGCTGTGGCGGTGACGGCGGCGGAGGAAGCTCGTAATTTACGAAAAAGTCCAGTTTTTACTGGACTTTTTTTGTTTTTATAAATCCTGTTATTAAATAAGGGGAGGAAAAAGGAACAGCAATAAAGAAGTGTAGTAAGATTACAATCTGTTAGCGGAAAGCAAGAAAAAACAGGCAGGGAAATACCAGAAAAAGCTAATATAAAATAAAAGGATGTGATGTAAGTGACATGGCTGGAAGGATTGCAAAAGGCGCTTGATTATATCGAGGATCATCTTGATGAAGAGCTTTCGACAGCAGCAATTGCTAAGCAGGCTTGTCTGTCTTCATTCCACTTTCAGCGGACGTTCTCTGTACTGACAGACACAACTGTCGGAGAGTATATCCGGAGAAGGCGGTTGTCTGCTGCCGGGCAGGAGTTGATGAATAAAGATTTAAGAGTGATTGATGCAGCAATCAAATATGGTTATGAGTCTCCTGAGGCATTTACGAAGGCTTTTCGCAAGCAGCACGGAATAACACCAAGCGCTATCCGCAAGGGAAAGGGGAAGCTTACGATTTACAATCCTTTTGCTATACAAATCGTTTTGAAGGGAGCAGAACCAATGAATGTAAAGATTGTCCATATGGATGAGTTTCAAGCAATTGGGAAAAAGCAGTCCTATTCGTATAAAGAGGGAGAGAACCTGAAGGGAATTCCGCTTTTTTGGGAGGAAGCTAATCGTGATGGCACGATTGATTCCCTTGCAGAATGGAATGATGGTTGTGTTAAAGGGATACTGGGAATTTGTGCGGAGATTACTAGCTCAACTAAAGATATGGATTACTGGATTGCAGTAGCCACAACGAAAGACAAGGCAGAAGGATTTGAAACCATCACTATTCCACAATCAAAGTGGGCTGTGTTTGAGGTACATGGACCAATGCCTCATAGTATACAAAACACGTGGAAGCAAATATATGCAGAGTGGTTCCCGAAAAGCGGCTATATCCAAACAAACTCGCCACAGCTTGAGGTGTATGGAGAAGGAAAGCCGGATAGTGAAGATTATTATTCAGAAATATGGATTCCAGTTGACAGATCATAAACTTTAGAGGAAAAGAAAGGAGAACAGATGTATTCATTATTCCAATATAATTGGCAAGTGCGAGATGAATGGCTGAAGTGGTGTGAAACCTTGCCGGAAGCAGAGCTCCTCCAGAAAAGAACGGGAGGAGTGCAAGGAATTCTCGTAACACTCGTTCATATTATCGATGTAGAATATAGCTGGATAGCAGCTCTTAGCGGCAAGAATGCAGATGAGTTTACGCTGGTTGACTATAACAGTCTTTTGAAGGTAAAGACATTATCGGATAGAATGAAGCAGGAGATAGAGGAGATACTGACAGCACAGCTTGCTAAAGACCTGCATGAGCATATTAAAGTACCATGGAATAAGGAGACATTTACAAGAGGCGAAATTATTAACCATTGTATCGCCCACGAGATTCATCATATCGGCCAGTTGTCTGTGTGGGCCCGTGAACTAGGAATAGCGCCAGTTAATCCTAATTTTATCGGCAGAGGATTATTCTAAAATAAAAAGTTAAGTAAAAGTTAAGACTCTTAACTCATAATGAACCTACATTATGAATTAGGAGAGAAAATAAATGAAAAAACTACAACATTTCGCGGTAATTGCCGCTATGCTATTATTGCTTGCACAATCAGTACTAGGAATCACATCTTACTTCAGCTCAGGATCTGTTCCAGATGGAGCACAGATGGGAGGACAAGCACCAAGTATGCAAATGAATGGAAGCAGTACCGACACGTCAAGTACTAATACAGCACAAAGCACAGATACAAGCACAACAGATACAGAAGCTTCTACTGACAGCACAACTTCTGGTTTTGATCCAAGTCAGGGAGGAAATATACCTGCCATGAATGGCACAAATGGTCCTGGAGCAGCAGGTGAGAAGAATATCGGAGAATTAGTACTGAGTATTGCCGGAATAATCTTTTCTGTCGGCGGCTTAAGCATAACTGTGCTTGGGTGGAGAAAGCCGAAAAATACAGCACAAGCACCAATTGTCTAAACAAAAAAAGCATTTCGTTCTATATACGAAATGCTTTTTTGTTATGGATTAATGGCGATAATACGGTGGATAGTAAGGATAATAATGGTAAAATGGGTTTGGACTCATATAGGCAGGAAACTGCTTATATGGATAGATAATAGTTGGATTACCTGCACCGAAGCCTGATGTTGGTGCCACAAAGCCAGTCAATGCTCCAGGCATGTGTGCGGCTACGGGTGCAACATGTACACCTGCTACTACAGGTGCGCCCCCATGCAATCTTGTTGTACGATACACTGTCATTTTCCCCTCCTTTACCGATACTTTATGAAGGTGGTGGATAATGGGTGATAGGTTATCAGATAGAACTTATACTAAGGGAGGGAAAGCCGGATGAGCAATTTTGAAGAATATGAAAACCCTGAACGATACGACGCGGAAAATGAAGCATATAAACCAGAGCTGCCGTTATTATCGGAATATGCCAAGCTTGTCTGTGGCCCAATAACTGATCTTGCATGCGGAACAGGACGAACTGCCATTCCTCTGGCAGAATTAGGGTTTTCGGTGACAGGCATTGATATCCAAAAGAATATGCTAAACCGCGCCAAGGAGAAAGGCGCTCAGCGGAATGTATCAATTAATTGGCTGCATGCAGATTTAACGGACTTTAAACTAGCAGAAAAAAGCAAGCTTCTGTACATGGTCGGCAATTCCTTTCAGCATTTTTTGACAAATGAAGATCAGGATAACTTGCTCAAATGTGTCGCAGCTTCCCTCCAAGAAGGAGGCTATTTCATCTTTGATACCAGATTTCCATGCAAAGAAGAATTGCTTCAGCCTGTTACAGAGGAATATTGGAAAACATATAAAGAACACAAAAGCGGTCTGTCCGTCCAGCTTTCTACCATCAGCCATTATGATGATGTAAGACAAATTCAGCATTATGTAACAATCCGTAAATTTATCAAGGAAAACGGGGAAGTGCAAAAAGAAAGCAGAACGAATATTAAGCTCCGCTATGTGTACCCGCAGGAGCTGAAACGACTGTTAGCTAGTCATCAGCTTGAAATGGTTGCTATATATGAGGATTGGAACAAAACCCCTTTAAAAAACGGCAGCCAGAACATGATTTGTATTTGCAGGAAATAACAAGAGGACAGCAACACTGCTGTCCGCCCCTTTTAAAAGTCAGGATTGTTTTGCTTAAAACCAGCCCAAACTTTCGCTGTTTGTTCATCATTTTCTTTAATGGTTGTATGAAGGCGATCAGCAGCTCCTCCGTAAGCAATTTCAGTTAAGCCCAATTCTAATCCTTCAAAAATTCCATTCGCAAAATCGTCAAGCGGAGCACCGAATGTATGAAGTCCCGCCCCTCCTAAATCTGTATTGACAGCTGGCGGCAGCACTTCAATTACTTCAACACCAGCGTCTTCGAATTGAAGGCGCAACGACTTTGTGAAGGACCGTAAACCTGCTTTTGTAGCACTGTATATCGGCACCCATACACCTGGAGTAAGAGACAGTCCAGAAGTGACATTCATGATTGCTGCATTGTCTTTTCTGATTAAATGGTCTGCAAGCAGCAGTGTCAAATGAATCGGAGCGTTTAAATTAGAAGTGATTTCTTTTTCATAATAGCTCCATGACTCTGCTGCATTTTTTAAATTTACTCGCTGCTGGATACCCGCATTGTTCACTAAAACATTCAAAGACGGGTATTCTGTAAGAACCCATTGAGCCAAATCAATCCGGGACTGCTCATCCGTCAAGTCGCAGGATTTCGTTATAAGTCCTGGATAGGCTTTTTTTGCTTCCTCTAATTTTGCTTCATTTCTGCCCACAATAATGACTGTATTGTCTCGTTTCAGAAAGCGCTCGGCAAAGGCAAGTCCTATACCTGAGCCTCCTCCTGTAAGCAGGATTGTATTACCAGTCAGCTTCATATCCCCCAGACTCCTTTTACAAAAAAATGTTTTCAAAATATACTATACAGCTTTTCCTATATACAGCAAAAATAATTGCTTAAAAGAACTTTTATTTGATCCGATGAATGATAGCGTCGCATGTTACAAGAATAATCGATTTTGTCACGATATCTTGTATTTCCCACAAGCCATTGCCGTGATCATAAAAAAAGTAATGAATTTTATGTTTGTATATTACTTTTTGCCCTAGTTGCATATCCATCACCTGATTCTAAAGAATGTAGTTACTACAAGCTTACTGCAAATATTGGCTGTTTTTTAAGGGAGGAAATTACTAATTTGTGACAGTTATGTGACTGTTAATGCAAAAAATAGATGTTATTTAAATCTGCGTTTTAAAAATAAACTTTTTGGCAAAAATGGTCATGATGAATTATTCACAAAACAGACACATTTTTAATGTGAAGCGCTTTATAATTCTGTTAAGATAAAAAGGACTTATTACTATTCGCATAGTGTTTAGTTACCAGCACTTGTGAAAAAAAGAACAAAAGGAGTTAAAAGCATGATACATACGAAAAGAAAGCTAACGGCGTTTTTAGTCGCGTTTGCGGCAGTTTTCTTCATTGCACTTCCAGCGAGCGCACATGTTACCGTAAAACCTACTTCTTCTACAACAGAGGCATGGGAAACGTATACGGTTAAAATACCTGTTGAAAAGGATATTAATACAAATAAAGTTGCTATCAAGATTCCTGATACTGTAGATTTTAAAATGTATGAGCCTGTTGAGGGTTGGAATGTAACTACAGAGACTAATGATGATGATAAAGTAACTACTGTTACATGGGAAGCTGCAAATGATGATGCAGCGATTAAACCGGGCGAATACCGCCAATTCAGCTTTACTGCGCAAAACCCTGCTGAAGCAGGGGACGTTGCATGGGATGCATTCCAATACTATACAGATGGAAGCATCGTTGAATGGACTGGGGATGAGGATGCAGACCTACCGCACTCTGTGACAGAAATTGCTGCTTCAACAGCAACAACAGACAGCCACGGACACACACATGAAGATGAAGCTGAAACGGATGAAGCAGATGCAGGTGATGAGGACCAAGCTGGCTCTTCGACTAGCACAATCTTATCCATTGCTGCGATTGTTATATCAGTGATCGCCATTATCATGACATTTATGAGAAGAAAATAAGCCATCACTTAAAGGGAGCAGACAACTGCTCCCTTTTCTTTAGGTTACTCTTCTTTTACTTCAACAGGCAAAGGGGAGAGAGCCTGCGTTTTATCTACATGAATAAAGCTGTCGTAACGTTCGGAAATGCTGGAGGGCACATAGTTGCCGTATTTTTCATATTCAGGATGATACACGACACCAACTGCTCGATGTCCTACTCGTTCTTCAAAAAGATGCTTGTTTTCATCTGTGAAAATTAGGAATTTATCATGCGCACCTGCCCGATGCAGCAGCTCTTCCCAGCTGCCGCGCATTGCTTTTGGCAACGGCATGATTTCAAAGGGCGCTCCCCATTTTTCGGCAGCAATCACCGTTCCAGTATATGTCCCAAACCCGACTGAAAAGATGTTTTCCTTGCCAAATTTTTCACGAGTGATTTGACCGACATTTTCTAAGCCTTCTAACTTCATGGTTGTTGCCCGGGCATCACCAATATGGGTATTATGCTCCCAGATGATTCCTTTTGCTTCACTGCCATAAAATTTGCTGATGTTTGATAATGCTTCAACCATATGATGATCTCGGATATTCCATGATTCCTGGTCATCTGTAATCATTGTTTTATAATAGTTTTCGGCATTTTTGGAAACTAATGAATTGATTTCAAGACTTAGCTGCTCCTCTGAATTTGACTCACTGTGCTTGCGGATGGATTGCAGCACGTCAAGCACTTCCTGTCGGCAGCTTTCCCCTAAAAGAGCAGCTGACATTCCGTATGTTTGTGGTTTCCGATTATACGGCTCAAAGCATTCAATCGCTTTTAAAGCTTTATCAATATGTGGCGAATTTGTTTTTTGCAGATATTGAATAATGGCCTCCATAGATTCCCACAGACTGTAGACATCCAAGCCATAAAAACCTGCCATTTTGTCTGAATCTTGCTTGCTATTGTAGTTTTTGAGCCATTCAAGGAGTGGGATGATTTCTTGATTGGCCCACATCCAAGTCGGCCAGCGGTTAAAATGGCCTAGCACATCGTCTGCCCGATCGGCTGTTGAACGATTCTTAATATAACTATTAGCCTCAAAGCAAGAGGGCCAGTCTCCTTCAACAGCAACAAAAGAAAAACCGTGGTCTTCAATCAGTTTTTTCGTAATTTCAGCTCGAAGGGAATAAAACTCTGACGTGCCGTGTGTTGCTTCCCCAAGCAAGACATATTTTACTTTTCCTGCTTTTTTAATTAGTGGGGCGAGATCATCAATAGTGTGAAAAGGTTTACTATGCTTTTGAATATTTTCAATCTGCTTGTTGATTTTTATCAGCATTTCTAACTCCTCCGTATAAGTAATGGTATAGAAATAGCTTGTTCTTTCCTATCAGATGTATGCAATAGGATAGAAACCGAAAATAAAAATAGAAAAAACGGAAAAAAACTGCAAAATTCGCGAAAAAATGAAAGGGTTTTCACTGTGTGAAAGAGAATAATACCATTGTTTGGCATTAAAAAGGGAGGGAGGATGTCCGTACAGATTTACAACGCTTTTCATTTTGAGAAAAGAGGGGATAACGATGAAAAGGAAAGGGAAAAAATTTTCGTTTAAAATTGCTTTACTTGTCCTTGTTGCTTGCTTCTCTATCACTAGCTCAGCGTCAGCCAGCTTTTGGAATTTAACAGGAGATTTGCAAATACATGATCCGTCTATCATAAAAGAAGGCAACACATGGTATACATTTGGAACTGGAAGCCCAAATGGCATTAGAGTGCTTCGTTCAGATAACGGCACAAACTGGTATCAAGCGCCGACGATTTTCCCGACTGCTCCAGCATGGTGGGCTAATTATGTGCCTAACTATGAGAAAAACCAATGGGCACCAGATATCAGCTACTATAATGGAAGATACTGGCTGTATTATTCTGTATCTTCCTTTGGTTCTAACACATCGTTAATCGGATTGCTTTCCACACCAAGTATCTCGTCCGGACAATGGCGCGATGATGGTCTTGTTATCCGTTCCACTTCGTCGAATAATTATAACGCAATCGACGGCGATCTTGTCATTGACAAAGATGGAAATCCATGGATGTCATTCGGATCATTTTGGAGTGGCATCAAGCTGACTCGTCTTGACAAGACAACGATGAAGCCGACAGGCAGTTTGTATTCCATTGCATCAAGGCCGAATAATAATGGTGCAGTTGAAGCGCCAAATATCGTTTACCGTAACGGTTATTACTATTTATTTGTATCCTTTGACAGCTGCTGTCAAGGTGTGAACAGCACATATAAAATGGCGGTTGGCCGTTCTACATCAATTACTGGACCTTATGTAGATAAGAATGGTGTCAATATGTTAAATGGTGGCGGTACGATTTTTGATACAGGCAATGACCGTTGGAAAGGGCCGGGTCATTCTGATATTTTGAACAATAACATCATTGTCCGTCATTCCTATGATGCACTGAACAATGGTATGCCGACAATGCTGATCAATGATTTGTATTGGGATTCAAGCGGTTGGCCAACCTATTAGCGATAATATAACAATATAAAAAGCAGCGGGTTTTGGACAATTGTTTGAAAACCGCTGCTTTTTATAGTATGTTTCCTATTATTGTTGTTGTTTTTAGAGTGAGCATAAAGTATTGACTTATAATTATTGATGTGAAATAATACTAACGAACGGTCGGTAGGTGATTTTGTGAAGGAGGAACAGCAATGAATCGACATTGGATAATGGTGCTTGCCGCAGGCTTAATGGAGGTTGTGTGGGTGTCCGGCTTAAAGCATGCCAACAGCGTAATAGAGTGGGCAGGCACTATTGCTGCAATTATCATCAGCTTTGTCGTGCTAATATATGCGACAAGATATCTGCCAGTAGGAACGGTATATGCTGTATTTACAGGCCTAGGCACAATGGGGACGGTCATTGCGGAAATGGTCTTTTTCGGTGAACCATTCCGCATCATAAAGCTCGTGCTTGTTGTTGTATTACTTGTAGGAGTCGTCGGCTTAAAGCTAGTCACAGACGAAAACAGCACAGAAGGGGAAGGATCATAATGGCTTGGTTAGCATTGGTTGGAGCAGGATTATTTGAAGTGTTCGGTGTCGTGAACATGAAAAGGGCAGCCATGAAAAAATGGGATGCAGTGGTTTTGCTGATTATCGGTTTTGCATGCAGCTTTTCTCTGCTATCATATGCTATGAACACTATTCCGATGGGAACTGCCTACGGTGTTTGGACAGGAATCGGTACAGTCGGTTCAGCACTGCTCGGCATGTTTCTATACGGAGAACCGCGCGAAGCAAAAAGGCTGTTATTCATCGGACTTATTTTAGCAGCGGCAATCGGCTTAAAGTTAATTGGCTAAAGGAGGAGTACGGTGAAAAAAGACGATTTAAAGGTAGCAGCCCTCAAGCATTTCACACAGTCTGGCTATGAAGGAGCTTCCCTTTCGAAAATTGCCGAAGAGGTCGGTATAAAAAAATCTTCCATTTATTCACACTTCAGCAGTAAAGACGCTTTGTTTCTTGAGGTACTTAGAGAGGCGAAAGCAGCTGAAATTGAGATGAAGCAAGCTTATTTCAGCGAGACGGAAAATAGTAGTCCGAAAACATTTTTATATAGCTATTTAGTAGCAGTTAAGCAAATGTTTGAAGAAAACCAAAGCTTGAAGTTTTGGCTGCGCATGAGCTTCTTTCCGCCAAGCCATCTATATGAAACGATTTTAGATGAGGTGCTTGAGGTAGAAGTACTCCAAGAAAACATGCTTGAGCAATCTTTCAGAAAATGGCTGGACGAAGATTTAATTACAGGACCTGACGCAAGGTCGTTGACTATTGCTTATACAGGTATTCTAATGAGTATTATGGTTGAGCTCGTTTATGACCATACAGAAAAAAAAGCAGAAGAAAAGCTCGAGGCTTGCTGGAAGATTTATTGGCAGGCATTGGACAAGAGAGAGGGAATCGCCTGAAAAAGCGACCCTCTCTTTTTTATTTTATTGCAAGTGCTTCAACTGTTTCCATAAAGGCCTCCACATGAGCAGGTTTTGTTTGTCTGCCGAATGAAATGCGAATAAATTCTTTTGCACTTCCATCACATAGCCCCATTGCCTTCATTGTTTTGGAAGGAGCTTGTTGTCCTGTTTGACATGCGCTTCCTGTTGAAATCGCAAATCCCCTCCTGTTGCATTCAAGCATTGTCCATTGGCCTTCTAATCCATGAATCCTCATCCCGATAATCGACGGAAGCTGGTGTTCACACTGAAATACAGTTAATGAAACATTGTGTTTTGCCCGTTTTTGCACGATCTCTCTTAATCCTTGATAATGCGCCCTTTCTGCTGCTAATGTACGTACAGATTTTTGTGCGGCTGTCGTCATTGCAGCAATCCCGGCAATGTTCACCGTTCCTGCCCTAAAGCCCTTTTCATGAGTAGAGCCAGGAAGAAAGCCAGTCCATGGAATCAAGGGGGAGACATACGCTAAACCAATTCCCTTTGGTCCGTAAAACTTATGGCTTGAAATCGACAAGGCATCCACTGTATTAGAAATGGAGCTTATATCTATTTTCCCAAAGCTTTGAACCATATCACTATGAAAGTAGATATCTTTTTCTTTTAAGATTTTGCCGATTGCTGCGATCGGCTGAATTGCCCCAATCTCTGCATTAACATGCTGAATCGACACGAGCACTGTTTCCGGCTTAATAGCAGCTTGCAGCAAATCGGCATCAACCATCCCTTGAGGTGATAGTGGCAAATACGTAATCTCGTACCCTTGCTTTTCCAGCCATTTCATCGTTCCGTGAATAGAAGAATGTTCACTTTCTGTTGTAATAATATGATTGCCTGCCTTTTTTTTCACAGACAAAAGGGCATGGATTGCGAGAAAATTACTTTCTGTTCCGCCGCTTGTAAAGTATATGCCTACTCTTTCAACGCTAAGCAAGCGTGCCATTTCCTCCCGGCAGCTTTCCAATAAATCAGTTGCTTTTCCGCCGATAGAATGGAGGCTGCTGCTGTTTCCAAAATAGTCGCTTGCTGCCTCGATATAGGTCTTGCCAGCATCTGCATCAAGGGGACATGTTGCTGCATAATCCAAGTAAATCATTTCCTCACCCTTCCAAGACTTTTCTAAAAAAACTCTTGTCAATAGTGTAAATCTATGTAAATATATGTGTCAAGACACCTGTTAAAACAGGAGGGCTAAAGATGAAGGTAAATGTATTAATAATTGGCAGTGGAATGGCTAGCTTACAGCTGGCACGGAAGCTTTCTCCACATTTAAATGTGATGATTCTCACAAAAGGCACCATTTTCAGCAGCAATTCTTACTTAGCGCAAGGTGGAATTGCCGCAAGCATAAGTGCTGACGATAGTTTTCAGCTGCACGCCCTTGACACCTTAGAAGCAGGCAGATTCCACAACCATGCCGATGCTGTCAAAAAGGTAACCAGTGCGGCACCAATTCTTCTCCATGATTTGGCGGCAGCGGGCTGTCAATTTGATCAAGATGTCACAGGGAGCTGGAATCTCGGCATGGAAGGAGCTCATTCGAAAAAACGAATTGTCCATAGCGGAGGAGATGAGACAGGGAAAAAGGTAATGGAGTTCCTCGCAGCAACGATGCCGCCGCATGTAAAGGTGACGGAAAACGTGTTAGTTCATGAGCTGATTCTGTCAGAATGCGGCAGCTGCATTGGTGCAAAAGGCATTCTGGATGATGGTACAGAGAAAAGCTTTTATGCAGACCAGACAATTATTGCCACGGGAGGCTGCGGCCAGGTTTATGAATATACCTCAAATGCCCAAACTATTACAGGCGACGGCATAGCGCTCGCTTATTTGGCAGGAGCGAATATCGCAGACATGGAGTTTATTCAATTCCATCCGACCTTGCTGTATTTAAATGGCAAAACCGCAGGGCTTGTCTCTGAAGCGGTCAGAGGAGAAGGTGCGGTGCTTGTAAATGAAAAGGGAGTTCGGATTATGGAGGGAGTCCATCCTTTAGGCGACTTAGCTCCAAGACATATCGTTTCACAGGAGATTTATCGATACTTACAAGCAGGGGAATCTGTTTATTTAGATATTTCGACTGTACCAAACTTTACAGCCCGTTTCCCCGCCATCTCCTCTTTATGTCAGCAGCATGGCGTTGATTTGCGACGAAACAGAATTCCGGTTGCTCCAGGCTGCCATTTCCTAATGGGCGGAATTGAAACAGATTTAGGGGGCAGAACATCGATTAACGGCCTTTATGCAATTGGCGAAGCAGCCTGCACTGGCTTGCACGGTGCTAACCGTTTAGCCAGCAATTCTTTGCTTGAAGGACTGTATATGGGCAGCGAGCTGGCGAACCGGCTGAATGAACAGCCCTGTATAACTTCTGCCTGGAAGGAAGCGGCTTCCCGCCAGCACTATGTGACTAAGCTTCCCATCAGAAAGGAACTGCAAAAAAGAACGATGGAAGCAGTCGGGATTGTGAGAACAGAGCAAAAACTGCAAGACCATTTATTTTGGTTAGAGTCTTTGCTGCGCGGGGAAAAAGGAGAAGAGCATACAACCAATTACACCAAGGAAGAGTATGAGACATACTTCATGGTGCTGACAGCACAGTTAATCACAAAGGCATCTTTGCAAAGGACAGAAAGCAGAGGCGGTCACTATCGCAGTGATTATCCACAAGAATCAGACAGCTGGAGAAAGAAAACAATCATTTTAAATCGATACGAAGAAAAGGGTGTGGCAAATGAATCAGCTAAAATTGCGACAGCAACTTGAACAATTTTTTATGGAGGATATTGGCGATCGGGACTTAACAACAGACATCATTTTTCCAAAGAAACAAACAGGAGAAATTATATTCCTGTCCAAAGCAAGTGGCATTTTTTGCGGAACAGACATAATTGAACAAGGTTTTCTTATTCTTGATAACTCAATCAAGATCCAACTGCATATAGAAGACGGACAAAAACTGGAGCCTGGTCAGCCAATTGCAACCGTTAGTGGCGCTGTTGTCCATTTGCTGAAAGGAGAGCGAGTTATTCTTAATCTGATTCAGAGAATGAGCGGTATAGCTACCATTACAAACAAGGCAGTTGAAGCACTTAACAGCGGCTATACAAAAATATGCGATACAAGAAAAACGACACCAGGCCTAAGAATGCTTGAAAAATACGCCGTCACAGTCGGGGGCGGATTTAATCACCGGTTTGGTTTATACGATGCCGTCATGATAAAGGATAACCATATTGCTTTTGCTGGCAGTATTACGGAGGCCGTTCGGGCAGTCAAAAATTCTATTGGCCATATGGTTAAGGTGGAAGTAGAGACAGAATCATTTGCACAAATGACAGAGGCACTTGCAGCAGGAGCAGATGTAATCATGTTTGACAACCGCACACCTGCTGAAATAGCAGATTGGATTACACATGTTCCGGAAACAGTGACAACAGAAGCGTCTGGCGGCATAACATTAGCCAATTTAGCTTCCTATAAAGATTGTGGTGTTGATTATATTTCACTAGGCTTTTTAACACATTCTGCACAAGCACTTGATATTAGCGTCCAAGTAAAACTGGACTAGAGAAGAAATAGGAGGGGGAGATAGCTTATGAACTTACTAGAGAGCCTTCAGGCAAACAAAAGACAAATACCAGAAAATTATTTAACCATGAACGTGACAGAACTGGAAGAAAGAGCCTGGGCTGTAAAACGGAAGCTTGGTGACCGATTGTTTGTTCCAGGACATCATTATCAGAAAGATGAGGTTATCCAGTTTTCCGACGCAACAGGAGACAGTCTCCAACTAGCTCAAGTGGCTGCCGCAAACCGAAAGGCTGAGTTTATCGTCTTTTGCGGTGTCCACTTTATGGCAGAAACAGCCGATATTTTGACAACGAATGAGCAAAAGGTGTATTTGCCTGACATGAGAGCAGGCTGCTCAATGGCTGATATGGCAGACATCCATCAAACAAATCGGGCGTGGGAGGCGCTACAGGCCCAATTTGGCGATACGATTATCCCATTAACATACGTCAATTCAACAGCCGCCATTAAAGCATTTGTCGGAGAACAAGGCGGTGCGACAGTAACCTCCTCCAATGCCGAAAAGATGGTAGAGTGGGCTCTAACCCAAAAGGAAAGGCTCTTGTTTTTGCCAGACCAGCATTTAGGCAGAAACACAGCATATAAGCTCGGCATCCCCCTTGATAGCATGGCTGTTTGGGACCCGATTCAAAGCAGCTTACAATATGAGGGCGACATAGAAAAAGTAAAGGTAATCCTGTGGAAAGGGCATTGCTCTGTGCATGAAAACTTCACGACAAAAAATATCGAGCAAGTAAGAAAACAGCATCCTGACATGAAAATAATTGTTCATCCAGAATGCAGCCGTGAAGTCGTTGCCCTTTCCGATATGGCAGGCTCAACCAATTACATTATCACCGAAATAGAAAAAGCGGCACCAGGCAGCTCCTTTGCGGTTGGCACAGAAATGAACCTAGTGAACAGAATCATGCACCAACATCCTGACAAGCATATTATCAGCTTAAATCCATATATGTGCGCATGCCTGACCATGAATCGTATTGACTTGCCGCATTTTGTGTGGTGTCTTGAGTCAGTTGAGGACGGATTTGAGAGCAATCGTATTGTTGTGGAAGAAGGGGTTGCAAAACTGGCAAAGCTAGCATTAGACAGAATGCTGAAAATCTAAAAATATCATTCTTCCTAACTGTTTTCCTTCATGCGCGAGGAAAACAGTTTTTTATTTAAAATGTCACAATTTAATGACTTTTCTTTAACCTCCCTATAAAATGGTAATGATGGAATTCTATACAAAACTATCGTTTTAAGAGTTGGAATTGTTTAATAGAAAGGGAGTAGTGGATTGGCGAGTATGAATAAAAAGCAGGCAGAGATCACTTTCCTATATCAAGAGCTTGAAATAATTGCAAGAATGGTGGCGGATGAGGAAGCGGAAGCTGCCTTTTTAATAGAAGAAACAAAAAAGGAAGCAAGAAACGCTCTTTTTCCCATCACGTCTGAACTAACACTGCTAAAACTGTTCTGCAAACAATTAGAAAATACACCATATAAACAGAAAGACCATGATAGGGAATATAGAAAAAACAAGCCTTTGTCCCTGAGTTTGCAGAAAGTGGAAAAGCCAGCAAGATTGCTGCTCGTGCTGTATTATTATAAAGGTTTTAATATCCGGCAACTTGCGAAAATTATGGGTTGCTCTGAAAAAGAAGGGAAGCAGCAACTAATGACTGTGCTGCCAATTTGGAAGTCTTCTTCGTTTGCGATTGAAAATTCTCAAAATTTGCAGCAGCAGTGGCGAAATGAATGGAGAGATATAGAGATATCCTCTTTAAATAATGACGAACAAAAGCATGCTTTCAAGAAAAAACGGCTGCTGTCAGTGGCTGCTGTGCTTTTGTTTCTGTTTCTTGGTGGTACAGTTAATGAGACGCTTAAAGCGGAAGCAGAGGTTAAGCCTGGTCTCGATTTAATGAAGTTATATAACGAGTCAAGCAGAATAACAGAAATAGAAAATGAAATTGCTGAGATAATTAGTGAAGCTGGTTATGAAAATGTGAGTTTTTACATAGATAGTCAGGTCGAATATGCTTATTTGGACATAGAAGGGAAAGAAAACGAAGCGAAGCAAAAGGATATTATCACAATGGTTGAAAATGAAATGAAAGAAAGAAACCTTTCCTATTATTTAGAACCACAATTTTACGTAATGGAGGAAGCGGACATAGAGGAGGTTGACGCAGAGGCAGACGAAGAAACAGACATTTCATCTGAAATAACGGACAAGCTATTAAATAAAATCGATATAGAAATGGGGGGCTATGGTTCTTGGGTCTTTTGGACAGCTGACGCCTGGTATATCCATATTCCGACGGAACTAGAAGCAGACAAAAAACAAAAAGTTAAAAATATTGCTGAAACTGTGCTGGAGGAGTACGAAGATAAGCGGAAACTAATTTTCGAAGAATACAGCTATAAGGAACAAGAAAAACAAGGCCGCTGGAATAATGTCGGATACTTTATAAACACAGCTTTTCTTATGGAAGAAGAATACTTATTCCAAAATATCAACATATATTCTACTGGCGGAATAATGAAAATAGAAATAAATCTGCAATTGACTAATGCTGACAAGGACAGAGAGAAAATTGCCCGAGAAGTAAAAAGAAGTATTGCTATATTTTTGGAAAACAAAAAAATAAAAGAAGTCACTGGTGATGACCCTTATAAAATTGTTATTCTTGGAACAAATAATAAAGAAATTATCACAGATTAAGCCTCAAATCTTGGTATATTTCCGCAAAACCCAGGCAATAATGGTTAGATGTTAAACTATGGCAAGCATTTATGGTACAATAAACAAAGTCAAGATTACTTGTGCTAAAAAGTTAAAAAAGGCAGTTGAATGGTTTGACAGATAAGGAAAAAATAATCGTATTAATTGGTCCAACAGCTGTTGGGAAAACGAACTTAAGCATTGAATTGGCTAAAAGATTCAATGGAGAAATCATCAGCGGCGATTCGATGCAAATCTATAAAGGAATGGATATCGGAACAGCCAAGATTACAGAGGAAGAAATGGAAGGTATTCCTCACCATCTGATTGATATTGTCAATCCAGATGAAGCCTTTTCTGTAGCTGAGTTTCAAACACTAGTCCGCAGCAAGATTGAGGAAATTAAAAGCCGCGGAAAGCTTCCCTTTATTGTCGGCGGCACAGGCCTATATATTCAATCGGTGCTGTATGACTATCAATTTCAAGAAGCGCCTACAGATTTAGACTATCGGAAATCATTAGAAGCACTTGCCGAACAAAAAGGCACTTTAGAGGTACATAATATGCTCGAACAGGTCGATCCGGCAACAGCAGCAAGCATCCATCATCATAATGTCCGCAGGGTCATTAGAGCGCTGGAAGTTTATCATGTTACAGGCAAACCTGTCTCAGAGCTTCAAGAAAACCAAAGCCCGGAAATGCTTTATGATGCAGCCATTATTGGCTTAACGATGGACAGAGAGCTCCTATACGAAAGAATTAACAGCCGTGTTGATAAAATGATGGCTGAAGGGCTGCTCGCTGAGGTGAAGCATTTTTATGATGCAGGCCTTAAAGATTGCCAATCCATCCAAGCGATCGGGTATAAGGAAATATATAAGTACTTAGAAGATAGATCAACATTGGAAGATGCAATCGCTGAATTAAAGCAAAATTCGCGAAGATATGCCAAAAGGCAATTGACTTGGTTTCGCAATAAAATGAGTGTAAAATGGTTTGATATGACAGATAGTGTCATTTCAAATGACATTTCTAAAAAAATAATGGAAATTTCGCACTATGTAGAAGGAATGCTAAAAAAATAAGCGAATACATAATAACAGAGAGAAAAGAGGAGGATTTTCATGAAGCAATCAGTAAATATCCAAGATCAATTTTTAAATCAATTACGTAAAGATGGTACTAGTGTAACAGTGTTCTTACTAAACGGTTTTCAAATTCGCGGACTTATAAAAGGCTTCGACAACTTCACTGTTTTATTTGAATCTGAAGGAAAGCAACAGTTAGTATACAAGCATGCTATTTCAACTTTTGCACCGCAAAAGAACGTCCAGATTGATCTGGAAGGCACACAAGCATAAGAAAATTCCAGGCGTAAAGCCTGGAATTTTTTTTTAAAAAAAGCTTGCAGTAATTGTCTTCGCTGTCTCATTTGTGTAAATAGGAGTCTCACTTTCCCTTCCCTTCACTCGTCTTTTTCCCCTTAACTTTAGTAAATATCTAAAATTTCACTAATGAATGAGTCAACTCATGAATATATATTACTTATGGAGTAAAAGAAACAGGCGAACATGCCTTATGCCAATTAGGCATATCCACGTTAGGAGGTGTGGCTTTTGGAGCATCCGATCCGGATGAAGAATAATGGACAGATAAGTGTTGTGATCAATTCGCAGAAAAAGAAGGTTCTTCCAAAGGAATTGCCAGAAGCTGAATCGATACCGAAAAAAATGACTAGTGAGCATAGCGCACTTAAGGAAATAGAAGAAGAGTTAAGCAGTCTTGTCGGCATGGACGAAATGAAAAAAATGATTAAAGAAATATATGCCTGGATTTATGTAAATAAAAAAAGAGAGGAGCATGGTCTGAAGGCAGGCAAGCAAGCTCTTCATATGATGTTCAAAGGAAACCCCGGCACCGGCAAAACGACAGTCGCCCGCTTGATTGGCAAGTTGTTTCAAAAAATGAATGTTCTGTCTAAGGGACATTTAATTGAAGCAGAACGAGCCGATCTTGTCGGAGAATACATTGGTCATACCGCCCAAAAAACAAGAGATCTTGTAAAAAAGGCCCTTGGCGGCATCTTGTTTATTGATGAAGCGTACTCCTTAGGCAGGGGTGGGGAAAAAGATTTTGGCAAGGAAGCAATCGATACACTTGTTAAGCATATGGAAGATAAACAGCATGACTTTATTTTAATTCTGGCAGGATACTCACGGGAAATGGACTTTTTTTTATCATTGAACCCGGGACTTCACTCTCGTTTTCCTTTAGTCATCGATTTCCCAGATTACTCGACAGACCAGCTGATGGAAATCGGCAAAAGAATGCTGGTTGAGCGGGAGTATACATTGAGCCATGAAGCAGAAAAATCATTGAAAACACACTTGACCTATGTACGAACTGTGCAAAATGGACGGAGCTTCTCAAACGGCAGGTATATCCGCAATGTTTTAGAAAAGTCTATCCGTGCTCAAAGCATGCGCTTGCTTATGCAGGGCAACTATGACAAGCATGAGCTTATGACATTGAGAAGCAATGATCTTATTTACGAAGGAGCAGCCATTCAAAAAGAAGAGATGCCCTTCATGAATAACGGCTTCTAAACAAGGCTAAAAACAGGAACAGGAAACTTAATGTTCCTGTTTTTCTTATATATATTCGTATTTTTATGTCTGTTTTAATAGGAATAGTTAGGCTGTGAAAAAATGCTGTTTTTCTAACAAGTAATATGCTACTGTAGAGGAATGCGAGTGACGAAGCGTGTTTATTAAAGGAGAAATAATCGCATACTACTAGTTGCAGGAACAGGAAAGTAAGCGTTATTTTTGCTATAATAATCTTAAAAGGTAGAAAGAGGGTTTTCTTTTGAACGAAACAAAAGAATCGACAGAAAAAGTTATTCTTGTTGGCTGTCAAACGACAGATGACACAGCAAGATTTGAATATTCAATGGAAGAACTCGCTTCCTTGACGGAAACCGCACACGGTGAAGTTGTCGCTTCCTTGACACAAAATCGAGACAGGATTCATCCTTCAACATACATAGGTAAAGGGAAAGTCGAAGAATTGGAGACATTGGCTGAAGAGTTGGATGCAGATATTATTATTTTTAATGATGAACTGTCCCCAAGCCAAGTCCGCAATCTTTCAAAAAACATTGAAGCACGTATCATAGACAGAACCCAATTAATTTTGGACATTTTCGCAGGCAGAGCCCGTTCAAAGGAAGGTAAACTGCAAGTCGAGCTTGCGCAGCTGCAATATTTGCTGCCGCGCCTTGGCGGACAAGGACTCCAGCTTTCCAGACTCGGTGCCGGTATCGGTACGAGAGGTCCTGGTGAAACAAAACTCGAATCAGACAGACGGCATATCCGCCGCAGAATTGATGATATTAAAAGCCAATTAAATGTCATTGTTGAGCATCGTGACAGATACCGGGAAAGAAGAAAACGCAACAGAACCTTCCAAATTGCGCTTGTCGGCTATACAAACGCTGGTAAATCAACACTGTTTAACCGCGTGGCAGAAGCTGATTCCTTTGAAGAGAATATTCTGTTTGCGACACTTGATCCAATGACAAGGAAGCTGATCTTGCCGAGCGGCTTCAGCGCGCTTATTACTGATACAGTTGGTTTTATTCAAGACTTGCCAACAACGCTTGTCGCTGCCTTCCGTTCCACATTAGAGGAAGTAAGAGAAGCAGATTTGCTGCTGCATGTTGTCGACATGTCGAATGAAGAATATTATCAGCATGAAGAAACAGTGCATAAACTGCTTGCAGACTTGGAAATTCCGGCAATTCCGCAAATTACTGTTTACAACAAGCGTGATCTTGTTCATTCAGATTTCGTGCCAAGCTCTAAGCTCGACAGCATTGAAATCAGCGCTTTGAATGCTGACGACAGAATGAGTCTGAAACAGAGAATTGAAGACACGATGATCAAGAATATGGAATATTATGAAGTTGTCGTTCCAGCAAGCAACGGCAAGCTGCTGGCACAGCTGAAAAATGAGACTATCCTAAGAAGCCTTGCCTTTGAAGAAGAGGAGCAGCAATACTCATGTAAAGGCTATTGTTTACATGACAGCAGCTTGTCAGGACAGTTAAAAGCTTATAAAGCAACACGATAGGAGAACAGAAATGTACGATCAATTAACATTTGGCGATAAACTCCGAGTACTTGTCGGAGAGGTAGAGGAACAAGTTAAAGAGGTTCATAAAAAAATCGATGAGCGCATTGATGAAAATCAATTTAGAGTTCTGCAAAGCTTCCAAAATAACAGAGTGAGTGAATCTCATTTCATCCCGTCTACAGGCTACGGCTATGATGATCTTGGCAGAGACACACTTGAAAGAATCTATGCAGAAGTGTTCGGCGGTGAAGCAGGACTTGTCCGTCCTCAAATTATCTCGGGCACTCATGCAATCAGCATTGCCTTGTTCGGTGTGCTTCGTCCTGGGGATGAACTGCTTTATATTACAGGAAAACCTTATGATACTTTAGAGGAAATCGTCGGAATCAGAGGAAATGGCACAGGGTCATTAAAGGAATTCGGCATTTCGTATAACAGCGTTGACTTGAAAGAGGACGACCGCCCGGATTTTGAGAGTATTGCAGCAAGCATTAAAAGCAATACGAAGATGATCGGCATCCAGCGTTCAAAAGGCTATGCAACAAGACCGTCATTCACGATTGCAGAAATTAAGGAAATGATTGCTTTTGTTAAAGAGCTTAAATCAGATGTAGTCGTATTCGTGGACAATTGCTACGGTGAATTCGTAGAAGCTCTAGAGCCTTGCCATGTTGGCGCTGATTTGATGGCAGGATCGTTAATTAAGAACCCAGGTGGCGGCATTGCCAAAACAGGCGGTTATATCGTCGGGAAAGAGAAGTTTGTAGAAGCCTGCTCTTACCGTATGACATCACCGGGAATCGGAGCGGAGGCAGGAGCCTCTCTATACAGCCTGCAGGAAATGTACCAGGGATTCTTCCTTGCGCCCCATGTTGTCGGCCAAAGCTTAAAGGGTGCCGTGTTTACAGCGGCAATCTTAGAAAAACTCGGCATGAATTCATCGCCGAAATGGAATGTACCGCGCACAGATTTAATTCAAGCTGTGCAATTTGATGATAAGGATAAAATGGTCGCATTCTGCCAGGCAGTGCAGTTCGCATCTCCTGTAAACTCCCATGTAACGCCATATCCTAACTATATGCCAGGGTATGAAGACGATGTAATCATGGCAGCAGGAACATTCATTCAAGGTGCGAGCATTGAGCTTACTGCTGATGGTCCAATCAGACCACCATATGTTGCTTATGTGCAGGGTGGATTGACATATTCGCATGTGAAAATCGCTGTTTGTATGGCAGTAAACAGACTGCTTGAACAAAAGCTAATAACAATTTAAAAAAAGAGCTGCATCCAGAGGTTAGAAATTGTAACATTTGTTGACAATAAATCTCTCGAAAACTATAATGAAATTGGGTAAATTTAATCTAAAGGAGCCGAATCGCTATGTCTGGTAGTCAAATTCGTCGGTCGATGCCTCTATTCCCAATTAGTATTGTCATGCAGTTAACGGAGCTGTCCGCTCGACAAATTCGCTACTACGAAGAACACGAATTAATTGCTCCAGCAAGAACGGATGGCAACAGAAGACTTTTTTCCTTAACGGATATTGACAAACTATTGGAAATTAAGGATCTAATCGATCAAGGTGTTAACCTCGCTGGAATTAAACAAATATTCTCAGTGAAGGAAAAGCAAGTACTTACAGAAGATGTAAAGAAAGAAGCTGAAAAGGCTCGCAGAGAGCTTACAGATGAAGACTTGCGTAAACTTTTGCGCAAGGAGCTGTTGAATGCTGGACGTTTTAATAATGGCGGCAATTCAATGGGACAGGGAGGATCTCGATTTTTTCAGAGATAGATATTAAAGGGACTAAGAGGAGGAAATAGCCGTGGCAAAGAACTATACGAAAGAGGATATCAAACGTTTTGCACAAGAAAGCAATGTAAAATTCATTCGACTTCAATTTACGGATATTTTAGGAACTATCAAGAATGTTGAGATTCCAATCAGCCAGCTTGATAAAGCCCTTGATAACAAAATGATGTTTGATGGCTCTTCCATCGAAGGATTTGTAAGAATCGAAGAATCAGACATGTATCTGTATCCAGATTTGAACACATGGGTAGTTTTCCCATGGACAGCAGAAAAAGGAAAAGTTGCACGACTAATCTGTGATATTTACAATCCAGACGGTACACCATTCGAAGGGGACCCGCGCAACAACTTGCGCCGCGTACTTAAAGAAATGGAAGACCTCGGCTTTACTGATTTCAACTTAGGGCCTGAACCAGAATTCTTCCTGTTTAAATTGGATGAAAAAGGGCAACCATCCCTTGAATTAAACGATAACGGAGGCTATTTCGACCTTGCGCCAACAGACCTTGGTGAAAACTGCCGCCGCGATATCGTGCTTGAGCTTGAAGAAATGGGCTTCGAAATTGAAGCATCTCACCATGAAGTAGCTCCAGGACAACACGAAATCGATTTCAAATACGCGGATGCCATCACAGCATGTGACCAAATCCAAACATTTAAATTGGTTGTAAAAACAATCGCACGCAAACACGGATTGCATGCAACATTCATGCCAAAACCATTGTTCGGCGTAAACGGATCAGGAATGCACTGTAACCTTTCCCTATTCAAGAACGGTCAAAACGCATTCTACGATCCAAACACAGAATTAGAAATGAGCGAAACAGCTCTTCAATTCATCGCTGGAATCAATAAGCATGCAACAAGCTTCACAGCTATCACCAACCCAACAGTAAACTCTTACAAGCGTTTGGTGCCAGGCTACGAAGCACCATGCTATGTTGCATGGTCAGCACGCAACCGTTCACCATTAATGCGTATTCCAGCATCACGCGGTCTAAGCACACGCGTAGAAGTGCGCAGCGTAGACCCAGCAGCAAACCCATACCTAGCTATGGCAGCATTGCTGACAGCAGGCCTTGACGGAATCAAAAACGAATTGACTCCGCCAGCACCAGTAGACCGCAACATTTACATCATGAGCAAAGAAGAACGCCTTGCAGAAGGCATCGTTGATTTGCCATCAACACTTGCAGACGCATTAACAGAACTAAAGCAAAATCCAACAATGATTGACGCTTTAGGAGAGCATATTTTCGTACACTTTGTAGAAGCTAAAGAGATTGAGTGGGATATGTTCCGCACACAAGTGCATCCATGGGAACGTGACCAGTACATGGAGATGTACTAAGAGGTAAGAACGTTGATATAAGTGGGTTTTGAATAATTAATTCATGGGTGCGAAGGCTTAGGATTGGGTATGGTGTTGACTGTACCCATGAAACGCCCATGAATTATTTTTAACCCAGGACATCACCCATATGATTTTCATATTTTTCTAGTGTGTCCTTCTCAATTTTTTTCGATATATGAGAATATAAATCGACAGTGACTTGGTAGTTTTTATGACCAAGTCTTTTTTGTATATATTCAATACTTGCCCCTGATTCAAGCAGTAATACAGCATGCGAATCTCGAAGTGCATGTATCGGTATTTGATTTAAAGCTGCTCTTTTTAAAATCCTTTCCATCGCATTAAATAAGCTTGATTTTGGCATGAAGTTTCCGTTATTTCTGCATAAAACTAAATCAAGTTCATGTATATAATTATCCTTTAATATTAATTTATTTTGATTTTGATATTCACTATGGAATGTTAAATCCTTTACTAATCCTTTTCTAATTGATATTGTGCGGAAAGAGTGATAGGTCTTAGTATCTCCAAACAGTTCTTCATTATTTTTAGCTTGGAAATCTAGAGTTTTAGTAATACTTATCGTTCCTTCTTCCAAGTCGATATCATCCCAAGTTAAAGCAGCTGCTTCGCCTTTTCTCATTCCAGTTTCTAAAAGCACCTTAAAGAAAATCCAGTATATATATCCATAACTGTAAGCTTCGTTTAGGAAAAGGGGGATATCACTAGACTCCATGTATTCTAATTTATTTTTTCTTTTTAAAGGTTTAGGGATAGTAACGCCGATTGCTGGATTAAATTCGAGCTTTTTTAAAGTAATGGCTTTTTCCATAGCTGAGAAAAAAGTACCGTGAATAATCTCAATAGTGCGTCTGCTGTAGTCTTGTTGGGCGAGTGACTTTAAAAACTTTTGGTACATAATTGGTTTAATTTCAATTAAATTAATATTTTTAAAGTAAGGGAGGATATGTTTGTCAATACTTCGTTCATGAATTAAGAATGTGTTTTTTCTTATATTTGGTTTTTTATATTCATTTAACCATTCATATAAATATTCTTTTAATAGAGTTTTTTTGTCTACTTCAAGGCCACTTAATAACTTTTTTTCATGTGCTTGGGCAGAATGCCTAGCATCAGATTTAGTTTTAAATCCTCGTTTCGATCTTTCTTTTTGCTTTTTTGTTATAGGGTCTTGAAAGGTAATGCGGTACTCCCATTTTCCATCAGTATGTTTTCTATAACTAATGCCCATTTTAATATTTACCATCCTTTCTCAATAAGTTTAGAAAGAGTTCTAGTTTCACCTCCTTAAAATAAATTTATTTACACATAAAATTAATGATTGTCCTTTTTAGAGTTTGATTTATGCATTGCTAATCGGGTAGCGATTCTTAATGAATTCTCTAAAGATGAAATTAGAATTTCTTTATCTTCTGGACTCATATCTGCTATTGATTCACCATTGAAATGTGCGAGCCCATTTTTTTCATTTAATCCATCAATCATCTTTTGTAGTTCCTTTTGAATATCAATCTCTTCTTTAATAGGATTATTTAGATTATCTTCATTATCATTTAAAAGATTACTTAAGTTTATATCAAGTGCATTAGCAATCGCTGTTAATGTGTCAATACTTGGATTATAACGATTTCTTTCTATATCAGCTATATACGACCGAGACATATTGGCTTTTTCGGCTAATTGTACCTGCGTTAATTTTGCATTTTTTCTATGTAATTTAATTTTTTCTCCGAATTTCATATGCTATGTCCCCCAAAATGACGGTAATACCGTAATATAATTTAATTATAGTTTTTAAATATAGGTAATACAACACAATGCGTTGTCGTAAATACAAGTAAAACGTAGTAAAATGACGTTTTAGCAAGTTATATTAGCTAAATAACTTGATTTTGACTTTATTTAGCGTTTTTTGGAATTTTACAAAATGTCGTATATGCAATACAATTTAGTTGTGAAAATGTTAACAATCTTTGTTAATACATAAATATTAGAAATATAAAAAGGGGAGAGTGATTATATGCTTAGTGTAACGATTGATGAGAAACACATTGAACAACAATTTTATCAAGAACTACACAAGAAACTAAGTGAGTTAGAGAACAGATGTACCTTATGGGATATGAAAGAACTTATTAAGCAAACAAATATGAGTGACAATAATATAAAAGAAAAGTTCTTCTATGACCCAAGATTTCCAAAATATAAAGTAGGTGGTAAATGGTACTTCCCAGCAAAGGAAGCGGAGCATTTTATTCTTAGCTGGATTAAAGAACAATCTAATACTTAGGTGGTGATTACTTTGTTGTTGGAAAGAGCTGAAATGTTTATAAATTTTTCTGTAGTGATGTACAAGAAAAAAAGAATTAGAGTTGCTGTTTGGGCAAGCAAAGAGTGTGAAAAATATCTTGAGCGTCTAGAGAAAAAAGAAGCTGCTGAACAACGTAAAGAGGTGACCACAAGAATTTATCTTCTAAAATTTCCACAAGCTTAATAGGGAAATACGTTTATTATAAACCTTGCTATAAGTAGGTGAGATTTCAATGATTAAAAAATCACAAGATAATTCAGTTAAACAAGTTAGCCAATATACTAGATACTGTGAACTTATGGAACTAAATAAAACTAGTAAAGAAATAATTAAATTACTTAGTATTCCGCACTGGAAAGTAAAAGAATATAAAGATTATTATAGTGACCGAACTAAAAGACTTACTTTTAATAAGTATAAAATCCTCCGAAAACGATTTAAAGATGAACAAATTAGAAAGCATTATAAAATTCCTATTTGTGAGTTTAATTTATTTTTAGAAGGTATCAAAAACTTGCGCAAAATTTAATAAAAGAGATTATAAACTAATCAGGGCAGTACATAGAGGTTAATAAACCTCATCCCTATATCACTGTATAAACCACTTAACTTAGGTGAAACAAGACCTTTTGCAAGGAAGGAAGCAACACATGGTGAAAGATGGTGCTTTAAATCTGACAAATTTGCGAACATTGTAGAATTATGCATTTTTAGTGAGAAAAAGTTGTTAGAATGATAGTGACAAAAAGAAAGGAAGTGAATTAATTGAAAAAATGGAAAAAGCCAATTGCGATTTTGGTTACATCCATAGTAATAAGTTCGGGCTTTGTTATAGGCGAGGGATTGATTGGAAAACCATTAACAGTTGAAGCAGCAAGTACTACAACCTATACTGTAACAGCAAGCACGTTAAATGTCAGAAGCGGAAAAAGTACAAAAAATAAAGTGATTGGTTATGTGAAAAAGGGAACAAAGTTAAGTGTACAAAAGAAAGAATCTAATGGCTGGTATAAGATTAAGTTTAAAAATAAAACAGGTTATGTCAGCGGAACGTATGTTAAAAAAACCACTTCAACTAGTAACTCTACTTCAAAAGCCTCAACCTCAAGTAAAACAACCTATACAGTGACGGCAAGTACCCTTAACGTCCGAAGTGGTAAAAGTACAAAGTTTAAGGTAATTGGTTCAGTCAAGAAAAATACAAAACTAACTGTTCAAAAGAAAGAATCTAATGGTTGGTACAAAATTACCTTTAAAGGTAAGACAGGTTATGTCAGTGGTTCTTACGTAAAGGTATCCTCATCAACAACAAAAACTCAAGCAAAAAAGTCTATAGTAGATCAAGTGAATAGTATGAAGACACTTGGGAAATCCCAACAATTAATTTTAGTAACAGCTGCAAATTCAAGTACGAAATCAGCAACTATCCGTACATTTGAAAAAGCTAATGGAAAGTGGAAACAAGTGCATTCTATTTCTGGAGTGGTTGGCAAGGAGGGAATGACAGATAAGATGTCAGAAAGCTCGAAAGCTTCTCCAACTGGTAAATACACAATAGGAACAGCATTTGGGCGTGGAGCTAATCCCGGTACTAAACTACCTTATCGGCAAATAACCAGTGATGATGTATGGGTAGATGATCCGAAGTCTTCTCTTTATAACACTTGGCAGAAAGCTTCAAAAAACAAAGGAAGATGGAAGAGTGCGGAGAAAATGAATATCGCAGAATATGACCTGGGCTTTGTTATTAATTACAATACAAATAAACCAGTTGCGGGCAAAGGTAGTGCTATATTCTTTCATGTAGCAGGAAAGTCTGGATACACGCTTGGATGTACTGCTACATCCAAAACAAATGTATCAAATATATTAAAATGGCTAAAACTTGATAAGAACCCTGTTATTATTCAAACACCTGAATCTGGATTAGGAAAATATTAATAATAATTTTGAGGACATAAATAATGAGAAAAATAATTTGAATTAGATTATGTCCTTTTAATTGTAAAAATTACAAATTGAGAAAGGAAGTGAGATGTATTGAAAAAATGGAAAAAACCTATTGTAATTCTAGTAACAGTCTTAGTAATAAGTTCTGGGTTTGTTACAGGAGAGGAATTCATTGCAAAACCATTAACCGTTGAAGCAGCGAGTATAACAACCTATACTGTAACAGCAAGCACGTTAAATGTCCGTAGCGGAAAAAGTACGAAAAATAAAATAATTGGTTCAGTAAAAAAAGGAACAAAATTAAGTGTCCAAAAGAAAGAGTCTAATGGCTGGTATAAAATTAAATACAAAAATAAAACAGGTTATGTCAGCGGCTCATACGTTAAAAAAACCACTTCATCAAGTAGCTCTACTTCAAAAGCCTCAACCTCAAGCCAAACTACATATACGGTGACAGCAAGCACCCTAAATGTCCGAAGTGGTAAAAGTACGAAAAATAAGGTGATTGGTTCCGTTAAGAAAAATACGAAACTCACTGTACAGAAAAAGGAATCAAATGGTTGGTACAAAATCACTTATAAGGGTAAAACCGGATACGTTAGTAGTAGCTATGTAAAAGTAAACAAGCCTTCTAGCAATTCAACATCAAATAAATCTTCTGGATCAACATCAAGCAAAAGTTCCACATCAAGTAAAACTTCTTATATTGTAATGGCAAGCTCCTTAAATGTTAGAAATGGAGCGGGAACTAATTACAAATCTATTGGAACTGTAAAAAAGGGAACAAAAATTACAGTCATAAGTAAAACATCCAGCGGATGGTATAAGATTAATTTTAATAAGAAGACAGGTTATGTAAGCAATAAATATGTTATGCAAAAATCAAATCAGAAAAGTTCAGAATTTACTAATGTGAAAAATTTAGATAAGAGTATTATAGTAGATTTAAAATATAATACGAAAAGTAACTTTACTGGTAAAAGAATATATAATTTCAATCAAGCAATTTTAAGAAAAAGTACGGCTGAAAAATTAGCTAAAGCTAATGCAATATTAAAAAAGAAAGGTTATACAATCAAGATTTGGGATGCTTATCGCCCTTATGCGGCACAAGAAACATTATGGAAAGCGTATCCTAATTCTAAGTTTGTGGCAAAGCCTGATCCAACAAATATCAGGGGGCATCAACTGGGTGCTACAATTGATATGACTATATGTTTCTTGAAAAATGGAAAAGAAGTACCTATGCAAAGTAAATTCGATGAATTTTCATCAAAAGCTTATAGAAATTATAAGCGTAATAGTGAGCAAGAAAAATATTATAAGATAATGGATAAGGCTATGAAAGAGGCGGGCTTTGTTGGCTATGATAAAGAATGGTGGGAATATCGAGATACAAAGCAGAATTTTAGCCTTTTAGAGATAAGTCCTTCTTTATATTAATTTAAAGAAAAGATAAAATACCTTTTACTTTTGCTAGTTTTTTATGGTGTGTGGAAGGAAGATGGGAATCCACTGCAACCTGCACGATTATAACGACAAAACTAAACGATGTTACATTAGATGTTCACGATAGAATGCCAGTGCCTAAACGTTGATACAGCTGAAGGGTTCACTTAAACCCTAGGAAGCAGCAGAAATAATGAGGTATAAGCTTTCTGCATTAGTTAATTCGCCGATTTATGAAGGGGAAGTTTTATTATACGCTTTTTAATAGTAAATAAGACAATACGTTGCGTTTTCGAAAGATAAAAGTGATTAGCTTTTTGTAATTCTTAGTTTAATATCAATTGATTATTGTTGCTAGTGGAAGTTAAGATTCTTCTATACTAATATATTTATCTTCGTGACTACCTTATAGTTGATGTCGCTATTTTTGCCTTTATCTTTTACCCATAGGCTAGCATCGAACTTGTCATCTTTATCAAATTTTTCTTTTAATTTTTCCATACTAGTTATATCACCTGTGAATTCTGTATTATGATCAATTAAAACCTCATAAGATTCATATGAAGCTTCAAGATTAACAAATAAACATAGACAAGCCTGATTAGTATCCGACAGAAAACGAAAGCCTTTTTGATAAATTTAAAAGTGAACAAACCGTTGATGCAATTCCAATGGAGTATGTAAAAGAGGAATGGCGCGAAAAAAAAGCGAAGCTTGATAGTAAAAGCACCTCTTCGAGTGAAAAGAAATATAAAACCGGTATGTAATATGTGCGGAAACAGCTGTGAGAATCAAAGCAGCTGTTTTTTTGTACTCATTTGGTAAAGAAATTATATCTATTATAAAGTAGAGAATTTTCCTTAATTACCATCTCAGCGAGATCTTTTACGGAAAATTAAGATTACTGCAACCAAAGCTGATAGTGGGCGGTACCTACTCAAAATATTATTAGTTTTAATAAAAGCTTCCGTTGTTTGTGCTAAATTAATTCTCTTTTAGCAAGAGACTGTAAAGCGAGGAATACATCGGTAAACTGAAGCAAGACATAGGATATTCTATTACCATTATACTATCGGAGCAATAATCGAAATGGTTACATTTAATTCTAATTTTCTGTGAGATATTACCCGTAAATTAAAGAGAGTATTGAGTATAGGTAATGTAATTGACTTAAATGTTTATGTATTTTTTGTGAACATACAGGATAAAAAGAGTTAAAAGAAGAAACAAATTGACATAGTGGAATTGTTGCTAAAAAAATGTGATTAATGTAATGGAGTGATAGAAATAAAGGTAATAATTATTAGGGTTGAGAACAACCTTACGTACAATAAGTATTTGGAAATTAAGATTTTTAGGAAGTGAGAATGGAGCTATTTATGCCCAAAAATTATGTGGGATACAAGAAGACGAAATGACCTATTTGGAAGGAGGATGGTCAAGTAGTACATTTGGTAAGAATATGAAAAGTATTGCTTAAAAGAGGTAGTTCGAATGCTTTGGATCATGGAGGTCTAACAGTGGCACTCATTCGTTTAACAACCAATTACTATTAAATTAACTAGCTTATAGTACTTGGTTGTTTTCATTTATAGTGAATGTTAAAACTTAAATTATTTGAAGTAGGAGTGATAAAATGTTCAAAATTTCGAGATTCATTATCTTCCTATATATAAATTTAATTTATTTCTCACTTGTCTTTTTATATCAATACAACGATGGTTTTCAAAATATTACTCTAAAAGCAGTTATTGTAACATATGTTGTAACAATGATCTCATATTTCTTTATAGTAATCTGGTATGAATTCATATGTAATTTAGGAAGGTTTTTATACTGGATGAAAAATAAAAAACCACCTATTGCTCTAGTCTTTTACCCATTTCTTATAAATTTTAGTACGTCATTTAAATTAAACTTAATTTGGGATCCTTTTGATTGCTATAAAAGTTTTTTTCCCATTGATATATATTCTCGAATCCAAACAGAAAAACAACTAAAGGAATTTGATACGCAATTAATAGATTCTGAAAAAACAGGATTCATATTTAGAATAGTGTTTTCTGTTATTTTATGCATTATTCTGTTAATCTGCCATCAGCCTTATTATGCAATTTTTATTTGTCTCAATATGCTTAACCATTACATTCTTGAGAATGTTAACGAAAATTATTATCACGGTACTTTAACAAGAATTAAATATATTAAGAAGGGTTACTCCATCTTTTATATTGCCAATCAAGCTATTATTTATGAAGGGGATAAGTCATTTGTTTATAAAATATTTCAAAAGCAACTTCTCCATTTTTATAATCCTAAATTTGAGTTTTCCATTATTAAAACATTGAAACATATTTTTATGGAAAGAATTTTCGATAATAGTATTAAAATAATGCCAAATGCCAATGAGTTTATATTTACACAGATACTTGAACCAGAGGATTTTGTTTTTGGTTCAATGAATGGAGCTGAATCATGGGATTTTGTCAAGATATATATGAGTCATGCAATGCTGATGAAAGATGAAAATCAACTGGCAAAAATTATTTATACTATGCATTTAATTCGGGATTCTACCTATCCACGACTCCGTGATCTGGTAGATTGGTATATCAGTATAGGACAATACAACAGAATTCTTCCCCAAGAATCCCTTTATAAAAATAAAGTTATTCGAAAGGATGGATTCAATGTATTTTTTCCAGCTTATCGAAAGCAGTACGAATGGATAAAAAGGGAAGTGGAGTTACAGTGTACGAAATACTAGTAAAGACAGAAAGGTGTATTAATATATGGTTATTTTTAATGCCTTTAATCTGTACAAAAATACTCAGACTATTAGTGAAGGCACCTCCAATGGTTAGACATATTCTAACAATTGGAGGTGCTTTTTTTATGGGAGATTAACAGCAGATTAAAGACTTAGGGAAATGCATGTGGAGAAAGATTTTGTAAAACGCTAAACAAAATATCCAGTTCCCTTTAACTAGAAGTATTAAAAGTTGGGCAGAAAGTTAAACAAGGAGAGGTTATAGGTGAGGTGGGGAATACAGGCGACAGTACAGGTCCTCACTTGCATTTTTTATATTAGTAAAACGTACTAGGTGGACAAATACATCCTGCACCTTTTATGAGATATTGTAATGAATAATGAGGTATTGGATAGGAAGTTTAGAAAAGGGATGGACATAAAGAACTATAGTATAAGCTAAAGAATATTATATTGTGATGTAATACTATTAATCTGTATAATAAAAAAGAAGAGGCATTTTTTCTTATTGTGATGGTGCAAATAGGATATAAATAAAGTTTATCGTAAATACATTATTATATCTTGATATTTAAATCATTTCGTTTCATGAAAAATTGAACGAAAACCCAGCATTAATCTCTGTTAACATCCCGAGTTTAATAGAATTATTATAGGAGAGTACTAAAATAAAAATGAACTATTTAATCTTACTTTTAACGACCATCTTTCTTGTTGGTTGTACCAACGTAGAAGATGTGTCCATTACAGATGAAAAGACAGATTCACAAGAAGTAACCACAGTTAATACAGATAAAACTAGTGAAAAAGAAGAAGCTAATACTGCGTTGGTTAATGAACCAGTGGAAGAGGAAACACCAACCGAAACAAATAAGGAACTGTTCTCAGGGCATAAACTGATTGAAGTGGATGGTGGTGATTTGTCTGGATATCGTGAACCTAATGTCGTTGTTGACATTGGTTATGGAGACCGTGAATATTGGGCATTTACTAATGAATATGGGCAGCTAGTTCGTGTCATTGCTGACGAAATCACTCTCCAAGATGACGAGAACGAACCTGTATTATCGTCTGGCAGATATTACTCTGATGAGGCAAAGGTTCCTGGTGTCGAAAGTGACGTTTTAGATGAAGGACATGTCATTGCTGATTCTCTCGGAGGGGTATCGAATGCGTACAATATTACTCCACAAGATAGTACGCTTAACCGACATGGTGATCAAGCTTATATGGAAGACGCAATCCGTAGCGCAGGTGGAGCCACTAATTTTGAAGCAATAATCACATATCCGGATACGAAAACGCAGATTCCTTCAAGTTATCAGTATACCTATACTTTAATGGGGAACGAGATTGTAGATACATTTGACAATGTGAACCCTGATGAAGTGAACGCATCTCTCGGTTTAACAGGCAGTAAGCCTTCTGATTCAACTAGTTCAAATACAAATGATGATATTTCTAGTGTTGATACAGAAACGGTAATGGACAAGTGACGATTAAAGAAGCAAAAGCAGCAGGGTTCAGTATGCCAATAACGAGTGACCATTGGTTATACCCCTATATGCACGATGCTGATAAGGACGGTTTGGTAGGAGAGTAAGCCCTAGAATTTTGAGGCAAAATAATATAGGAATGAAAGAACATTTTCCTCGTTGGGCGTTTTATAACAATTTGAGAATGGATGTTTGTAAATGAACAACTGAAATCAATGGTTGTATCATCTAGATTTGTATGGTTATTATTTTTCGTTAACAAGAGCATCTATCCAAAAAGGATGAATGCTCTTGTTTCTTATGTCTAATATCTCAAAAATAGAAAATAAATGAAACGTTGTTTTGGAATTTATGGTAAAATGTGGATGTTGACTAATTTTGAGGATGGGTGACGTAATGGAATTAGCGGTTTTTAGACCTGTTTTTATTACCATGATTTCGGTTTTGTTATTGTTACTGATTTTAATTCTATTTAAAGAGAAATGGAAGCAACTCAATGGATTTACTGTTATAAGTATTTCATTAGTATGTTTAATAGTGGGTGCTATTAATATCTGGCAAGAAGGTATCGTTGTAGATGAATTTAATTTAGTAGGAGATGCTGTATCATTTGTAATGTTTCTTGTTATTGTAGTTCTATCTTTCCTTAATCCTGTATTGTTTAGTATTAAGAGATAATAATTTTTATTGCTGTTTCTAGATAAGGTGAAAACAGAGTTAAAAAAATCGAAACGAAAAAATCCAACTATTATATACAGAGGTGGATTTTCAACAGCATATAATTTACACCCAACAAAATACAGGTAAAAAGCGTTAAAAATTGTAAGGGTAGTTTTGAAGAAAGAAAAAAATGCATCCCATTAAGAATACATTTTTTATGTAGATTTATCCTTTTAGGTCAATAGAATTACCTAATGTTGGATGTGGAGCTTGAAGCATTTCCATCATTTGTGTTGCAGTTTGCTGAGTATTATCCATAGACATTTTAGTTAATGCTAAGCTTACACTTTGACCAAGTGAAGCTTGGTGCATGCTAACTGATAAAGCTGCAATATTCAAGGAACTCACCTCCCTTACTATTATCGGCAAAATATTAAAAATCTAAATTACTGTAAAGAATGAAATGCAGATTGATGTGGAAGGGAAGAGCTAAAAAATGTAATGGATGATTAGCATTTGTCCAGTTAGACGGAAAACTTCTACAAATTCACATCTCCTTTAAGCTAAAATTCAGCCAATTGAGGTGAAGATTTAGGTAGAGTAATATGGACAATGAGTATGCTGAGCGAGATACAATTCCTACAGATTTAGGGCATTTGCAATAAAGTAAATGGCTTTAAATCAAGAAAAAAGGGTCTTGGTCAATGGAATAGACATTTCTACAAATATACTAAATATATTAAAAATGTTAAAAAGGTGGTGTTGAAGTGAAGAGATATTCTGCTGCACTTTCTATTGTCTTTACGTTAATAGGCATTAGCCCGTTATTTATCTATGACATTAGCGAATGGTTTTTACAAATATTAATCGTTTCCATGGCAATATCCTTAATATTTGCCTTGTGTGCTGAAAAAAATATTTGGAGAAAGATTGCTCTTTGGTTTCTTGGCTTAGTGTTTCTTGTACTCGTACTATTTTTTCTTGCAATGACTATACTTTGGGATGAACCTTAATTTATATAGTAAGATATCTGTTTTAAACAGGTGTTTTTTATTTTTGAGATATAAAGGAGTAGGAAAGGGGAATTGATTGTTAAACTAAATTAGCTTATTTAAACGATAATAAAATAGTAAGTACATAAACTGACTATTATAGAAGTATGTAAAAATTCTCCCCCAATGGTGAACATAACTTATTTTGTCTGTCTGCCTTAGGGGGGAATATACTATTAGTTGTTATTGGTATTTCGAGAGTAATCTAACCTTGGGGTAATCTTTAGGGAGGATTACTCTTTTTTTTATCTGCATGTTTAAAGGATGGGTATTGTATGTGTCTCAATCGATATTTTTCTATTGTTGAAGTACACCAGCAAAAAGGGAAGAAACCCAGTAATATAGAATAATTAAGGTGAAAATTGTAGCAGGAGGAATTACTACGGCTGTTATTTTGATATAATCCCACCAACTAATGAAAACTTTACCTTTTCTGACGATATGCATCCACATTAAAGTGGCTAGTGTACCCATTGGCAGCAGTAATGCTCCCATGTCGCTGCCTATTACGTTAGCCAAGTAAGCAACCTTCAATTCAAGCAAACTAAGATCCATATGTGTCAAGGTAAGGGTACCCACCATTAAGGCAGGGTGATTATTGAAAATATTGGAAAGAACTGTTAGCAGTGTACCCATTAATACACTCGCTTGAAGCAGACTTCCTGAAACGACAGGCTCCATAAAACCAATCAGCCAGTTAGTCAAGCCAATATTATTGAGGCCGTAGATGATGGTATACATACTAAAGGCGAAGACGATGATATACCACGGGGTTTTCTTTAGCATATCAGCAGGGGATATTTTTAAATATATCCATCTCCAGGCTAAAAGAACGAGTGATCCGATGACAGCCATCACAGAAATCGGAATGTGAAGATAGGAGGCAAGAAACAAGCTACAGCGGACAGCAAGAACAAATAATAAAATATTTCTCATAAATTTTGAACGAGCTTTTTCTGATTCGTGTTGGATGACGGATTTTAATGGGTGATAGGAAGATCTAGACAGACCGGAAACTTGTACTGGAATTTTTTCGGGCAGGACTTTTTTAAACCGCAGAAACAGCAGGAAGGTCAAAAATAATAATCCAATACTTGATGGTACAAACATCATCGCTGTATGGAGCCATAAGTCCATATGGACAATTTTTAATGCAATTAGATTGACGATATTGCTTACACCAATTGGAGCACTTGAAGCAGTTGCAATTAGCGCCCCGGATAGTAAATAGGGGATTTTTTGATGATTTTTTAAGCGCATGTTGTTTAACAGCATGAGGAGAATCGGTGTTGTAATGAGTATGCTACCATCATTATTAAAAAATAGTGTCATTAGGAAACATAATAAATTGACATACCAGAATAAACGAATTCCTGATCCTTTTGCCATAGCTGCCAGTTTTTCTGCCACCCAATTAAAAAAACCAAAGCTTTCTAAAACAATTGCCATAACAATTGTTGCCATGATTGTAATAGCGGCGCCGCTGATTGTGTTCAATATGATGCCTAAATCGGAGAATGATACACTGCCGCAAAGCACAACAATAACTGCACCAACAGCTGCAGGCACTGCTTCATTCAATCCTTTAGGTCTCCAAAGTATTAACCCGAGGGTAACCAAAAAAGTGGCAATGGTTATCCAAACGGTGAAGTCGGCCATAAAAATACTCCTTTCATGTGATGAATAGTATGAATCTTTTTTGAAACGAAAGGGCATTTTCTCCGTTTGTAAGTAAATCCACTAATGTCTCTCCGTTTCATTTATCCCTCATGTGGTGCTGTACTATATCTATATGTATCACGATTAAGACAGGCCTTAGGTTTGTACCCTTTTTTCAATAAATCCACTAGAGTCTAAAAAATTCTACTCAATTACACAGAAGTTAACTGATACAAATGTAAAGGATGGAGTTGATGGGTGGTTTTGTCTGTGATTTCATTATGGAGAGATTTTTCTTAGATAAAGAAAAATCAGAAAGAGCATATATGATTGCTTCCTTCATGCTTTAATTTTTTATCTTGAAATTATTAAAAGGTAGAATTGGCTCAATGAGTTGGACAGAAAGTATTAGGGCTTGGAAATGGTAAGTCTATCTTGTTGATATATAATTAAAATCTTATTGGATTTATCTATCACGGATTATATAAATAAGAGTTTCCTTATGTAGTAAATATAGGCTTACAAATAGCAATCTAAATAAGCATGTTAGATGAGAAGGCGAATGGAAGAAAGAATATTTTTTAATCACAACAAATATTGGCCGAGTACTAGTTTTAGCAAAAGGCAGTATTGATGCGATTAATTTATGGAGTGATTATAGAAAGAAGCAAGCTGAAGAGGAGGAAATTTTTTTTGAAGATATCCAATAGTTGTTGGCTGTTGAAATATGAACTTTTAAAACCAAATTAATGCAAGCATTCGAATAATCTGGTGTTTTTGTTTTAGAAAAAATTTTCAGTCTCACCTTTTTTATGCTCCTGAATAATATGCCTTGAGTTTAAAAAAAGGGGAGATTGGGTATGGAAAACGTTAGAGATTTTGATGAGTCCTCAAGTCAACAGCACCATAAAATGAGTCATCATCATGAGCATCATAAACACAAGCATCATCAAAAATGCCATAAACTTTTATTTCAGTTTGTTCAAATTGAGACAAGAGACGATGAGATTCACCAAGGTATTCTTCACAGTTATGATGATGAGAATGTTTATATATTAGTATTAAACCAAAGTGGGAATGATAACAATCGCTTATTTATTCCATTTGGAGGGTTTGGTCTGTTTGGATTCCCGTTTTATGGTATCAGAAGATTTGGACCTTTTTATCCTATTTGGTGGTAAAAGCTTGCTCACATAGAATAGAGTGAAGCTAATACATTTAATGAAAAAGCCGGATATCTATTTTTAAGATAAAGCATGGCTATATAGAAATTGAAAAATCCCTGATGCAGAATCAGGGATTTTTTCAATTTCTAGAAAGGTTTATGACCATAACTGAATTTACTTAAATTCGAATTTCCTATAAAAAATCTCCACCCCAATATCCTTTTGCAAATAGAAATGATATCATAAACAAATGGAAAGAGAGGTGTCTATAGATTTGGTTAAATAGAAGTTAATATGGAATTGTGGGCAATAATAATACAGTATTTTTAACTTTTGCCAAGTCTATTTAGTTATGCAATTTATGGATAAATACTCTGACTTAGTGTTTTTCATTATAGCTGTTTTTTACTTTTATATGCGTGTTGTAAGAGATATAACATTTAACAGCTGGATACAAGTTTTTGTAGATGTAATTATGATTATTGGTGCTGTTATGTTTGCTATTTCTGTGACTCTTACTATCCTCAGACGATTAAGGGAACGAAAAAACAATAAGGTAGGCTGAACAATTACTAGAAACGGAAGCATTCCACAACAACTGTGGATGCTTTTTCTTTTGCTGAATTCTTTATACTTTTTTTATACTTTTCTAGTCTAATTATTTATACCTCTCACTTATTCTAATAACATCTACAATGAAGGGATGAAATTTATGGCAGAAACAATTCTTAAAGCTGCAAATGTTTCGAAGGTATATGGCAAGCATAAAGCGCTTGATAAAGTATCAATTGAAATTAAGCGCGGGATGATCTATGGCTTGATTGGCGAAAATGGTGCAGGTAAATCGACTTTTATGCGGACGGTAATGGGATTGATATCTATTGATAGTGGGGAAATGGAACTATTTGGGCAATCAGGTGTAAAAGGCTTGCAGCGGGCACGAAGGAAGATGGGGCAATCTATTGAAACACCTGCTCTTTATCCTGAGTTAACGGCACGGGAGAACTTGCGTGTTCAAGCGGCAAATGGCGGTGTGAGTGAACGTGAAATGGATGCTTTGCTGCAGTTAATGAATTTAAGTAATACAGGCAAGAAAAGAGCAAAAAATTTCTCATTGGGAATGCGCCAGCGTTTGGCGATTGCGTCAACACTTATTACTAATCCTGAGTTTCTCATTTTAGATGAACCGACAAATGGATTAGATCCGTCAGGTATTGTGGAAATGCGTGAGATTATTCAACGGTTGGTAACAGAACGAGGGATTACTGTGTTGCTTTCTAGTCATTTGCTTGATGAGCTTTCCCAAGTTGCGACCCATTACGGTATCTTGCATGATGGCAAACTGATTAGTGAATTTTCGCGGGAAGAGCTTGCGAAAGAAACGCGTCAATATATTGAATTAGAAACAACAGAGGTCGAAAAAGCTATTGTCGTTTTAGATGAATTAGGAATAAAGGATTATACAGTTATGAATAGGACAGAGATTAATATTTATGAACAGCTCGATGAAGTTGCTACTATAAATCGTTCATTAGTGCTGGCAAATGTAAATGTTTCACGAATTGGCATAACGAGACAAAAGCTCGAAGATTATTTCTTGCAGTTAACGGGAGGAAATAAAAATGCTTAATCTTTTAACAGCAGAAAAGATAAAATTAGTACGCAGTAAAAAGCTATGGATTGTTCTAGGCATACTTTCCATACTTCCTGTCATGCAAGCTATAAATAGTAAAATGATGGTCCATTATGGTACTGAACTCGTTCAAGCGATTGATACTGTAGTAAATGGTGCATCCAGTGTTTTGATGATCGAGAAAAATGCTTTAACTATTTTGCTTGTTATGAGTGCATTTATCAGCTTCTTTATCGGCGAAGAATTTCAAAATGGCACGATTCGAAATGCATTATCTTTAGGGCGCAGCCGGACGCATTATTATTTGTCTAAGTTAATTATAGCAGCACTGCTAGGCGTTATTGGAGTGCTGGCAATGACTGGGTTTGGCATAATCAGCTTTTCAGCTGTATTTGGCTTTGGTGAGCTTGGAGGTATTAGCAATTACAGCGAATACGCCTTTAAGGCTTTTAGTATACTGTACTTATTAATTCTGGCTAATGTGTCTATTTATGTTATGATTACGTTTATGACAAAAAACAGTGGGATTTCCTTGATTTGGAGTTTCCTTTATACGATGGCTACAGGTTTTGGTGCAGGGATTTTTCAGCAAACAACGCACTTTAAACAAGTAACGTTTTGGTTTACAGAATCCTTTCTGTTTTATTCAGATTTCGCCAGCAAAACAGATATCGCAAAATTTCCTGAGATGATATTGGTGAGTCTTATTACAATCATGTTATCATCAGCTATAGGAATCCTTCTGTTTAATCGAACAGATATAAAGTAGGTAGATTAGTGTGGCAGTAATATTAATTATAGAAGATGACACCGCCGTTCATTCTTTGATAAAAGAAACGATGGAAATAAATGGATTTAATACACTAAGTGCTTATTTTGGCAAAGAAGGTAAAATGTTAGTCGAAAATAACCAAGCAGATGTCATTCTTTTAGATTTGATGCTTCCTGGTATGAATGGTGAGGAATTTCTACAACATATTAGAAGTACTTCTAGCATTCCTGTCATTGTCATTTCCGCAAAGATTGACCAGCCTTCTAAGTTACAATTGTTAACGAACGGTGCAGATGATTACATCACGAAGCCCTTTGATGTAAAAGAGCTGCTTGCCCGAATTGATATTCAACTGCGCCATGCAGCAAAGGTTACAGCTGAGCATCGGCAAGAAATTCATTATAAAAATATCAGCCTTAATTTAGATACCCGTGAAGTAAAGCTAAGTGATCGGGCACTCCACCTTACTGGTCGTGAATTTGCAATCCTTCAATTACTTATGGAGAATCCCCAAAAAGTTTTCAGTCGTGCTAATATATATGAAAGTGTCTGGAACGAACCTTTTTTCGATAATGATAAAACGATTAACATGCACATAAGTAATTTACGAAATAAGCTTAATAGTAATGGGACCAACTATATTAAAACTGTCTGGGGCATCGGCTTTAAATTTGATTAATGAAAGGGCGTGAATGTTATGTGGATATTGTTCTTCTTCTTAGCATTGGCGCTGCTTGTTTATATATTTTTCTTAAAACGAGAACTGCGAAAATTAACAAGGGAAGTAAAAGAACTATCAACCCGCGCGAGCTTCGGAAGCAGGCTGTATCTTGATTTCCGCGAGAAGGCATTAATTCAATTAGTTGATGAACTAAACCAAATGATAGATGAATTTGAGCATAGGAATCACCAAGCTAAACAGATGGAAGAGAATGTGAAGTTATCAATTGCCGGGCTTTCCCATGATTTGCGAACACCGCTTACTTCCATCAATGGCTATGTGCAACTCTTAAATGTAGCTGCAGATGAAGCTAAGAAAGCCCAATATATTAGTATTATCGAACATTCCGTTCAGCGTTTAATTGAAATGACAGATCAATTTTATGACTTAGCACGAATGGAAACAAACCAAAAAGACATAGAATTAACTTCGCTTTCGCTTGTCACTATAGTCGAGGACATCTTTTTGTCTTTTTATGAGCAGCTAGAAGAAAGGAAGATTGAACTTCAATTCTCTGAACATAAACAGGATAATAGGATAATTGCAGATAAATTAATGTTAATACGTGTCATTCAAAATATTGTGCAAAATATCCTTCGTTATGCCAGTAGTCATGCAGCGATTAGCTATCGAATGGAAAAGGAGTATTTTCTATTAACGGTGAAAAATGATATAAAACCAGATAGTAAAATAGCGATTGATAAAGTATTTTCGCGTTTTTATACTGAGGTCTCTAGTCGAACAAATACAGAATCAAGCGGGCTAGGTCTTTATCTTTCGAAAAAGCTCGTGGAAAAAATGAATGGGAAAATGGAGGCGGAGCTTAAAGGGAATTGGTTTATTCTTACCATACAGCTTCCAGTACATAGAACGAATATTAATACTGTTTAGTAGTTTATTATGGAAAAAAGCAAACGATTCTTCTTTGAGGAGAATCGTTTTTTGTATTCTATAATACCTAATTCTTATAATCGTTAACCAAACTTAGGGGGTGTGCCTTCTCATAGATTTAATAACTTGAGTTAGTAGACCTAAATATTATAGGTTTATCCATTATTTTGAAAATGTACTATCAAAGCAGAGGTATGCGCATAAACGGTTTTTTGATTGCTTCATACAATACCTTTGTATTCTAGTTTTTTACAGAAAGGAGAATGAGAATGAGTTTACTAAATTTAATTGGGAACAGTGGTTTTGAAACAGGCGATCTAAGCAGCTGGATTTCAGAGAATGCCTCTGTGACTACCCAGTATTCCCATTCAGGTGCATACTCAGCACTTCTTGAACAAGGAGAAGGATCGACTTATTTAGGGCAGTTTGTTTCAGCATCTGCAGGAGAAAATCTTGAGCTAATTATATCGTTAGCTAAGCTTGATGATCTTCCAGCACCAGCAATGCTGTTACAATTGTTCTTTTTTGATGAGAATTTTCAGCTTCTTAATACAGGATTGTCCAACTATATCCCTCCTGGTAGATTACCAGATGCGGGAGTCAGTATTTGGAAGGAAGTCTACTTGACTGCAAGCAGTGCACCGAGTGAAACACGCCAAGCATATTTATTAATCAGCGTTATTCCTTCGGAGGGAACTTCAAATGTGCTAGTAGATGATGTAGCGCTTCTAACAGCAACCGGCATTATAGGCCCAACCGGACCGACTGGACCGACTGGCCCAGCGGGAGCAACAGGAGCGACAGGCCCAATCGGTCCAGCGGGGGTAACAGGAGCGACAGGCCCAATCGGTCCAGCGGGAGAAGCCGGTCCGACAGGAGCAACGGGTCCAGCAGGAGAAGTAGGTCCAGCCGGTCCAGCAGGAGAAGTAGGTCCGACAGGCCCAGCCGGTCCAGCGGGAGAAGCCGGTCCGACAGGAGCAACGGGTCCAGCAGGAGAAGTAGGTCCAACAGGAGCAACGGGTCCAGCGGGAGAAGTAGGTCCAACGGGTCCAGCAGGAGAAACAGGCCCAACAGGTCCAGCTGGCCCAGCGGGAGAAGTAGGCCCAACAGGAGCAACGGGTCCAGCAGGAGAAGTAGGCCCAACAGGAGCAACGGGTCCAGCGGGAGAAGCCGGTCCAACAGGAGCAACAGGCCCAGCGGGAGAAGCGGGTCCAACAGGCCCAGCCGGTCCAGCGGGAGAAGTAGGTCCAACAGGAGCCACTGGCCCAGCAGGAGAAGTAGGTCCAACAGGCCCAGCCGGTCCAGCGGGAGAAGTAGGTCCAACAGGAGCAACGGGTCCAGCAGGAGCAACAGGCCCAACAGGCCCAACAGGCCCAACAGGCCCAGCCGGTCCAGCGGGAGAAGTAGGTCCGACAGGAGCAACAGGCCCAGCGGGAGAAGCGGGTCCAACAGGTCCAGCCGGTCCAGCAGGAGAAGTAGGTCCAACAGGAGCAACGGGTCCAGCGGGAGAAGTAGGCCCAACAGGCCCAGCCGGTCCAGCGGGAGAAGTAGGTCCAACAGGAGCAACGGGTCCAGCGGGAGAAGCCGGTCCAACAGGAGCCACTGGCCCAGCAGGAGAAGTAGGTCCAACAGGCCCAGCCGGTCCAGCAGGAGAAGTAGGTCCAACAGGCCCAGCCGGCCCAGCAGGAGAAGTAGGTCCAACAGGCCCAGCTGGCCCAACAGGAGAAGTAGGCCCAACAGGCCCAGCCGGTCCAGCGGGAGAAGTAGGTTCAACAGGAGCCACTGGCCCAGCAGGAGAAGTAGGTCCAACAGGCCCAGCCGGTCCAGCGGGAGAAGTAGGTCCAACAGGAGCCACTGGCCCAGCGGGAGAAGTAGGCCCAACAGGAGCAACAGGCCCAGCGGGAGAAGCCGGTCCAACGGGTCCAGCCGGTCCAGCGGGAGAAGCGGGTCCAACAGGTCCAGCCGGTCCAGCAGGAGAAGTAGGCCCAACAGGAGCAACAGGCCCAGCAGGAGAAGTAGGCCCAACAGGCCCAGCCGGTCCAGCGGGAGAAGTAGGCCCAACAGGAGCAACAGGCCCAGCAGGAGAAGTAGGCCCAGCCGGAGAAGTAGGTCCAACAGGAGCCACTGGCCCAGCAGGAGAAGTAGGTCCAACAGGCCCAGCCGGTCCAGCGGGAGAAGTAGGTCCAACAGGAGCAACGGGTCCAGCGGGAGAAGCCGGTCCGACAGGAGCAACGGGCCCAGCGGGAGAAACAGGCCCAACAGGCCCAGCCGGTCCAGCCGGAGAAGTAGGCCCGACAGGAGCAACAGGCCCAGTCGGTCCAGCCGGAGAAGTAGGTCCAACAGGCCCAGCCGGTCCAGCAGGAGAAGTAGGTCCCAACAGGCCCAGCCGGTCCAGCGGGAGAAGTAGGCCCAACAGGAGCAACAGGCCCAGCGGGAGAAGCCGGTCCAACAGGAGCAACCGGCCCAGCGGGAGAAGTAGGCCCACAGGAGCAACAGGCCCAGCGGGAGAAGTAGGCCCAGGACAGGGTCCAACGGGTCCAGCCGGCCCAGCGGGAGAAGCGGGTCCAACAGGCCCAGCCGGTCCAGCGGGAGAAGTAGGTCCAACAGGACGGGAGCAACGGCCCAGCGGGAGAAGCGGTCCAGCAACGGGCCCAGAGAGTAGGCCCAACAGGAGCCGACAGGCCCAAGCGGCGAGAAGTAGGTCCAACAGGCCCAGCCGGTCCAGCGGGAGAAGTAGGCCCAACAGGAGCAACAGGCCCAGCGGGAGAAGCCGGTCCAACGGGTCCAGCCGGTCCAGCGGGAGAAGCGGGTCCAACAGGCCCAGCCGGTCCAGCGGGAGAAGTAGGTCCGACGGGAGCAACGGGTCCAGCCGGTCCAACAGGACCGACAGGCCCAAGCGGTGATCCTTCTGTTTCTGCATTGTTCTTCGACCAAGCTGCCGCAGCATTGGCTTTACCTTTAGATGCGGCAACTGTTGTGAATACTGTTGCTGTTCCTGTCACTGCTGGTAATGAGGTGAAAATTGATACGTCACAGCAGCTGGATTTTGTTACTGCTGCGGATTGGGGTATAGATTTTAATGTAAACATCAGCAGAGATGGAACGGTGATTGATACGCAAGGAATTAGCCGGGACGGAGCAGCTGCCGGGACGCAGCGGTTTATTGCTTCTGTTACTGTTGTCGATGTTCCAGCGGAAACGGGGACTGCTACGTATACAGTAACGATTGAACCAATTACAGCTACAAATGTTACTGCAGCCACTTCGGAAAATCGTAAGACAAATATCATTCGCTTTGTATAAGGATATGTATTTGAAAAAGGAGTAGGTTCGCCTACTCCTTTTTTTATTTGGGCAAGAAAAAGGATGCACTGTTTTGGATTGCATCCTTAAAAGTCTTACTATACATTTATTTTACTAATGTGATGCCTTCAAATATTGACTGCCATAGATGATCGTTTCCGTCCCAAATTTCATCATTTGGTAATTCAAGTACACAGACATTGCTGAGGCCCCAGTCCTGCTCGATGATTTCTTTTACTGGTGCATGGTTGACGATTAACAGGCGATAAGAGTTTTTAACTAGTTGGGATAATTCATTATTTAACTCAGTCGCTCCTTCTAATGTTGCTTCTGTTCTAATAAATAATAGGTTTGGGGATGCGGACAAAGCTTCCATGAAACGATTGATTCGTTTTTGATATTTTTCTTGAACTTGCGGCAAACTTCCCAGGTGCTCCAATGTGTTAACATCTTTTTTAAAATCATGATTAAAGCCAATATTATATAGTTTATCATGTACAAGTATGTCATCCTCATTAACATACTGCAGCGGCTCTAGGTTTTCTTCTTTAAGAAAATCGGCGAAATTTGATTGAAATAAGATGATAATCTTAAATAAATTCGGTGTGCCTACCCAATCGAATGGTCCAGCTTGTTGTCTCAAATTAAATTTCCTCAATTTCAAAGCAGGAATGCAGTTTTCTCCTAAACTAAAAATTTGATTATATTCTCCTTTAATATCAGCAAGTTTCATTCGTTTTTCCCCTACGTTCAAATTTTTATTGTTTGTAAACATTTACTTTATACTATATTAAATGGTTATTTTTACAAAAGGCTAAGCTATATGTGGATAATTTTTAAAAAGGGCAATCATCACTAACAACTGGATAAATATGGACAGTTTTTTCTTCTTAAATAGGGGAATGTTTATAATGAGGTGATAGTGATGGATGAAAAGAAAAAGTCAGGCCTAAATAATGCTCATACAAATATGGACAACCCTGAACAATATCCTACCGAAAACGAAAGCCTATTTGATAAGTTTGAAAGTGAACAAACAGTGGATTCATTGCCGATGGAAGATATAAAAGAAGAATATCGGGAAGAAAAAGCAAAGCATGATACGAAGAATACATCTTCTAGTGAAAAGAAATATAAAACAGGAATGTAATGAAGATAGCAATAGCAGCTGTATGTTTTAACAGCTGTTTTTTTTATTAATAGGAATATAAAAAAGACTCGGCATATTATTGCCGAGTCTAAAGTACGTTATGGCTTAAGTATGACTTTAATTACTTCATCCTGATGATCATTAAACATTTGATAGGCATTGCTGGCGTCATCAAGGGAAATTCGATGTGTAATGATTTCTGTCGGGTCAATTTCTCCTGTTGTTATCTTATCAAACAGCATTGGCATATAGTGAATAACAGGGGCTTGGCCAGTTTTTATGTTAATATTTCGTTCAAATATTTGTCCTAATGGGAACATATTGTATTTAGAGCCGTAAACACCTGTTAATTGCATCGTTCCGAATTTACGAACAGCATTTAGTCCGATTTCTATAGCGCTTAATGTCCCGCCCTGGATTTTCAATTTTTGTCCGATTGCTTCCATTGTTGATTTTTTTCCATCCATTCCAACACAGTCAATCACGACATCTGCTCCACCGGCGGTTATTTCTTTAATGAAATTTCCTGCATCCTCATGTTCGTCAAAATTAATTGTTTCGACTTTATTCATGTTTTTGGCATGGTTTAAGCGGTAGGGGATATTATCAACAGCAATGACGCGCTTTGCACCTTTCATCCAGGCGAATTTTTGGGTCATTAAGCCGATAGGTCCGCAACCTAATACGACCACTGTGTCTCCTTTTTTTACTCCAGAGTTTTCGATACTCCAGTACGCTGTTGGCAGTACGTCAGACATAAACAGCAATGCTTCGTCTTCCAATTCGCAGCTTTCAGGAATTACAAATGGCATAAAGTTTCCGTATGGCACACGCAATAATTCTGCTTGGCCGCCTTGATAATCGCCGTAACGTTCTGTGAAGCCAAAGTATGCACCAGTATCGGTAATTTGCTTGTTTGGGTTAGAGTTATCACATTGACTTTCCATATCATGTTCACAATAATAACAGTGGCCGCATGAAATATTAAATGGAAGTACAACGCGGTCTCCTTTTTTGACTTTTGTTACCTCAGATCCTACTTCTTCGACTATTCCCATTGGTTCATGCCCAATTACATAGTCCTTCTCAGCAGGAATAGCGCCTTGATAGATATGCAAATCAGATCCGCAAATCGCTGTCGAAGTAATTCTGACAATAATATCGTCCTTTTTATGAAGCTTCGGATCTGCGACCTGCTTTACTTGTACATCTTTTGTTCCTTGAAACGTCACTGCTTTCATGTCAAAGTATCCTCCTCTTTAGTAGGTGTTACTTACTACTTACCCAAACTTTTATATGGCAAACTATTTTACTATAGAAATAGTCTTTATCAAGGAGGACGAAAAAACTGTCCTGTATGCAGGACAGTCTAAATCATTGTTTAAATTCATTCAATCTTTCATATGTTTCCAGCAAAAAGTCATAAAATAATTCCTCTGTTGGCAAAAGCTTTCTTTGCGTCGGATAGATGACACCAACCGTTCTGGTCAGATTGCTGTCTGCAATCGGAATAATAACGGTAGAGCGGGGCGTATTGTCGACCAGCGTCATCTCAGGCATTAATGCAACCCCTAAACCAGCGGACACTAACCCTTTTAATGCATCAATATCCTTGCCTTCAAAGGCAATACTCGGTGAGAAGTGAGCGTCCTTGCATGCTTGTACGACTTGTTCTCGAAAGACGAAACCTTCTGGCAGCACACAAAAGGGCTCATCCTTTAAGTCACGAAGTCTTATAGAGGCTCTGTTTGCTAATGGATGATGGTTTGGAACTAATGCCACAATATTTTCCGTGAAGAGGGTAGCTCCTTTAATCTTCGGCTCTTTTTCCTGATTTGGCATTGGCGCCATCATGGCTAAATTGAAATCACCTTTGATAACACCGTCGATTAAATCATAATAAAGAGCATTGCTCATTTGAAATTTAGCCTCAGGGTATCTTGTCCTAAATGCATAGATGATCGATGGCAATGTGTGTGCTGCCATGCTGATTGGAAAGGCAATTCTGACGGTTCCTTTTTCAGGGTCTAAATATTCCTTTACCTCTCTTTTGGCATCCTCCATCATGTTCCACACCTGTTTCATTCGTTCAAAAAAGATTTTTCCTAAAGGTGTCAGCTTTACACGGCGGCCTTCGCGGATGAACAACTCGATTCCTAATTCCTCTTCTAAATTGAATATTTGCCTGCTGACAGAGGATTGCGCAATATGCAAAGCATCTGCTGCTTCTGTTACATGTTCTCGTTTTGCGACTTCTAAAAAGTATTGAATTTGCCTTGTTTCCATGTTTTCAACTCTCCTAATGCGTTTAACGCATGAATCTCATCCGAAATTAGTATTGGAACTATCAATTATAAAATTATAAAATGAAACCACATTTAAGAAAAGGGAATTTTCTAAAACTTAAAACATCTTTAGGAGCTGAGTTCGAATGAAAGTGGTGGAATATATGGAAGTAGCACAAACAAATGAAATTGAAATCGCAAAAGACTATGTTAATCATTTATATAAACAGGTAGTGGAGCGTAATCCCCATGAAATAGAATTCCACCAAGCGGTAAAGGAAGTACTGGACTCTTTAATTCCTGTTCTTGCGAAAAACCCTGAATATATAAAAAAATCTGTGCTGGACAGAATCGCAGAACCTGAACGGATGATTAGCTTTAGAGTGCCGTGGGTTGATGATAATGGTAATATCATGGTGAACAGAGGATTCCGCGTACAGTTTAACAGTGCGATTGGTCCTTACAAAGGCGGACTGCGTTTCCATCCGTCTGTTAATGCAAGTATTATTAAATTTCTAGGGTTTGAGCAAATTTTCAAAAACTCTCTAACTGGCCAGCCAATCGGCGGGGGGAAGGGCGGCTCTGATTTTGATCCAAAAGGAAAATCAGATATGGAAATTATGCGCTTTTGCCAAAGCTTTATGACAGAGCTAGCAAGACATATTGGCCCAGATACAGATGTGCCTGCTGGAGATATTGGTGTCGGAGCAAGAGAAATTGGTTATATGTTCGGCCAATATAAAAAACTGAAAGGCAGCTTTGAAGCAGGAGTGCTGACAGGAAAAGGCATCGGTTATGGAGGAAGTCTTGGCAGGAAAGAAGCAACTGGTTACGGTCTAGTCTATTTTGTCGAAGAGATGCTTAACAATAAAGGCTTAGGTTTTAAAGACAGCACTGTAGTGGTATCTGGTTCTGGAAATGTAAGCATATATGCAATGGAAAAGGCCATGCAGCTAGGCGCAAAAGTAGTAGCTTGCAGTGATTCAAGCGGCTATATTTACGACCCAAACGGAATTGACTTAAATACAGTAAAGCAATTAAAAGAAGCAGAATCTAAACGGATTTCAGAATATGTTAACGAGCATCCAAGCGCTACCTATTCTGAAGGCTGTGCAGGAATTTGGCAAGTCCCTTGTGATATTGCTTTGCCAAGTGCTACGCAAAATGAGCTGGACAAGGAAGCTGCCAATATCTTACTAAGTAATGGAGTAAAGGCAGTCGGTGAAGGTGCCAATATGCCGTCCACACAAGAGGCAGTCGATCTTTTTATTGAAAACAATGTTTTATTTGGACCAGCAAAAGCAGCGAATGCTGGCGGAGTTGCTGTGTCAGCATTGGAAATGGCACAAAATAGTGCAAGGCTTTCTTGGACTCAGGAAGAAGTCGATCAAAAGCTCCAAGTAATTATGAAAGATATCTATAGTAAGAGTATGCAAGCTTCTGAAGAATATGATGTACCAGGCAATCTTGTAGCAGGTGCTAATATTGCAGGCTTTAAAAAAGTGGCTGATGCTATGCTCGAACAAGGTGTTATTTAAGTAAAAGTACAGAGATAAAAAAAGCAGGTCACTTTAAAAATGACCTGCTTTTAGTTATAGGAGGAGAATAACCTGTTCATTGAATTACTGGGAAATTACGGTTCCTCATTAATGTGGAAGAGCAGCTTATAAAGCTTTATTTAAGTTAATAACAGGAGTTTAAATATTAAGATTGAATCAAATAATAACCTTTTATCTTACGAGAAATAATATATTAGAATAGTATTTTTTAAAAGGGTTATGTTTGTTTAGATAGGTTATGGTGTATGCAGTTTTAATAAAATATATTCTTTTTGCATAGAATGTAAGGAAGGAACGTACAAATTGCATTTTTTATGAACGAAGCATATTGACTGATAGAGGAAGGAAAGAGTGCTTTATATAGGGATTTTTTCTTAAATGGCAGGTAGAATTAGAACTTATCCTTTTTAAAATGATGTAAATAGTATATAATTATCAGATAAAAGAAGATATTTTTATCTGTAAATAATTATAATAGATAACAAGAGTGTCATAATGAAAGACAGAAATGGTGTGTTCATATCGAGCGCCAGCATCCTTTCTGCGAATACAATAATGTAAAGGGAAGGTTAATATGAGCGAAAGAGAAACTAACACAGATGTTTTCTTAATTGGTACTGGAATTATGAGCGCAACATTGGGGACACTTCTGAAAGAATTAGTACCTGACTGGAAGATTACAGTATTTGAGAAGCTTGCTAACACTGGAGAGGAAAGTTCAAACGAATGGAACAACGCGGGAACAGGGCATGCGGCACTTTGTGAGCTGAACTATACGGTTGAAAAGCCAGATGGCTCCATCGATATTAGCAAAGCAATTAACATTAACGAACAGTTCCAATTATCCATGCAGTTTTGGTCTTATTTAGTAAACAGTAAGCGCATACATAACCCGAAAGACTTTATTATGCCATTACCGCATATGAGCTTAGTGGAAGGGAAAGAGAATGTAGAATTCTTAAGGAAAAGATTTAAAGCGCTGTCAAACAATCCCTTATTTCAAGGCATGGAGTATTCTGAAGATCCGCAAAAACTGAAAGAGTGGATTCCCCTCATCATGCAGGGAAGGAATATAGAAGAACCGATAGCAGCAACTAAAATTGATTCTGGAACAGATGTTAACTTCGGGGCATTAACAAGGATGTTATTTGATCATTTAGGCAGCAATGGTGTAAAGATTAAATACAAACATAGTGTTAATGATATAAAAAGGACTCGTGATGGCTTATGGGAGCTAACAGTCAGAAATCTTGAGCGAGGAACGGTCGAACGCCATAAGGCTAAGTTTGTCTTTATCGGAGGCGGAGGCGGAAGCTTGCATCTTCTTCAAAAAACCGGTATCCCTGAAAGCAAGCATATTGGAGGATTCCCGGTAAGCGGAATTTTTATGGTGTGCAACAATCCAGCTATCGTTGAGCAGCATCATGCAAAAGTTTACGGCAAGGCAAAGGTTGGCGCACCGCCAATGTCTGTTCCTCATCTAGATACAAGATTTATTGATAATAAAAAATCGTTGTTATTCGGACCTTTTGCCGGCTTTTCACCAAAGTTTTTGAAAACTGGTTCTATGTTTGATTTAATCACCTCTGTGAAGCCAGACAACATTATCACAATGTTATCAGCAGGTGCAAAAAATATGGGATTGACTAAATACTTAATTCAGCAAGTTATGTTATCAAAAGAGCAGCGCATGGAAGAACTGCGAGAATTTATTCCGAATGCAAAACTAGAGGATTGGGATTTAGTAGTAGCAGGGCAGCGTGTGCAAGTGATTAAAGATACCGAGGATGGCGGCAAAGGAACACTGCAATTCGGTACAGAAGTTATCACTGCCTCCGATGGTTCGATTGCAGCATTGCTGGGTGCATCACCAGGTGCTTCAACAGCTGTTCATGTCATGCTTGAAGTAATCCAAAAATGCTTTCCGCAGCATTTTAACGAGTGGGAGTCAAAAATTAAGGAAATGATCCCATCCTACGGTTTATCCTTAATGGAAAACCCTATCCTTTTAGAAGAGGTACATCATGCAACAGCAGAGGCACTTCTATCGAGTGAAAAAGAACCTATTCTTTAGTTGAAAAGCTAGTAGAGATGCTTTCTATCAGGAAAGCATCTTTTTAGTGGAGTTAAGTACAATTCTGGTATATAATGGAATTCTGGTATCGGAAAAGATTATGCCAAGGGAAGTTTGGGTAAAGGATTATAAGCTGCAAAGAAACAAAACATTTCATTGGAGGTTAGAGAGATGCCAAAACTTACAGTTGATACAGTCAATAATGCACCAGTTGTTTTAAATTATGAAGACCATGGAAGCGGAAAACCGATTATTTTAATCCATGGCTGGCCGCTGAGTCTCCGTTCATGGGAACTGCAAGTGCCTGCCCTGATTGAAGCAGGGTATCGTGTTATTGCATATGACCGCAGAGGTTTCGGAGGGTCATCTCAACCTTATGAAGGCTATGACTATGATACTTTTGCTAAAGATTTGCATAAATTAATTGAACATCTAGATCTTCAGGATGTTACACTTGTCGGCTTTTCAATGGGCGGCGGGGAAGTGGTCCGCTATATTAGTACATACGGCGTGGAACGTGTGAAAAAGGCTGTATTAGCAGGTGCGGTGCCTCCTTATCTGTATAAAACAGAAGGTAATCCAGAGGGTGCTCTTGATGATGCAACAATTGAAGAGTTTTTGAATGGTGTGCAAAAAGACCGTATCGCTTTCCTTGATAACTTTACACATAACTTCTTTTCTGCAGGAGAAAGAGATGGCCTTGTTAGTGAACCATTCCGTCTTTATAATCGTGATATTGCCGCGTTCGCATCACCGAAAGGTACGCTTGAATGCATTAAAGCATTCTCCTATACCGATTTCCGTGAGGATGTAGCAAAAATCAACATCCCGACTTTAATCATTCATGGCGATTCAGACAATGTCGTTCCATTCGAAGCAAGCGGAAAGCTGTCCCATGATATGATTGAAGGCTCTGAACTTGCCGTCATTGAAGGTGCCCCGCACGGTTTTAATGCAACACATGCAGAGCAGTTTAATAAAGAATTACTTCAGTTCCTTGCTAAATATAATTAATAGTTAAGACAGCAGATACGTTTATCTGCTGTCTTTTTTTTTGCCGCTAGTTAGAAAGCATTCCTGAGCTTTAAGAAATAAACTACAGCAAAAATAAGCTGTGCAAAAGGTGTTTATATATAAAAATATCTAATCAAAAACAAAGATAAAGCGGCAATATCCTTTTAACAACCTACTACTTATCAAGGATATTTAAGAGCTGGTAAAGATACAAACATCCTTAATAAAAAGCAGCTTAAATGTTCAGCAATCAGATTAGAGCAGATTATCACCAACTTTGCTAGTGAAAGAAGAATTGGATCATCAAATTAGCATCTTGCTAAAAGAAATGAAAAGTTAACTTACATAATATAAGACGAAAGAGAGGCATATACTTAAAAATCTGCCTCTCTTTTGTCTTGTTTACCAAATAATCTTGATTTTTTATGTAATTGGAAAAAGAGAATTCTTTCCTAGCAGGATGTAGTGTTTAATTTAGTTGCTGTGATGTGTGGGGCAATTGTTAGAGCGGGCTGGTCAGTGATGCTGTTTTTCTTTTCCACATCTTACACATCTGTCTGAGTAATAGCTGTATTTATGGTTTCTTTTAAAAAAGCAAATAATGGACATTAGCTTCACATTAATCACCTGCCCTTTAGCTAGTTTAGTTTCATTCTATGCGGAGAATATGAACAACTTGTTAATGATTCGTTAATAAATTATAAAAAGACAAGAACTAAAAAACAGAGCAATATATTGCAATAAGGTTGCTTTGTTCCTTTGTGCATATATTGAGGGTTTTGAGAGCAGGTTAAAAGATAATATGTTTATCGGGAGGGACCATGGATGTTAAAGGGAGAGAAATGTGAAGGCCTTGCATGTAAAGTGCGTGGCGCTGATAAGCTATTCCCCTTTACTTCATGGGATAAGCCAGATAAAGTTTATTGGTTTTGCAGTGAACATCTTAAAGCAGCTGCAGCATTTAGTAATAAAGAGAAACAGGCATTTATGCACTATTACTCCGATCCAGAAAAACGAAAATGGCTTCCGGAAAAGTCACGGCAGCTTTATGAAAAATATAGTAAAAATATGTAATCATCGCGCCTTTTGTTCCTTAAAAATACTCAAAACTGTTTAGTACGATACTTTACGGGTATTTAATGAACAAAAAGGAGTTTTAAGGATGAAACTGAAAAGCAATCGTTCCTATTACGCAGTAGCTGGTATTTCTACGGCCATCGTTATAATAGCTGTATTAACTTTATCCTCTAACTCTACTCCAAAAACAACGGCAGAGTCAGTTTATAAAGAGCCGGAAATTATTACAGAAAATAATAGGAAAGTAATAGAAGATAATGATGAAGCAAAACAAACAATCTCTGCAACAATTATCAGCAAAACACAGGATGGGCAACATTTTTCAGCAGTAAATAATTATGATGAAAAGGATATTGTTCTTATTGATAAAACAGAAGCCTTCCAACAAGGTGATAAAGTATACATCACATTTAAGGAAGAGAAGGTGGATAATATAAAGCTCATTAAACGAGCACCTTAAAATCAGTTCAGCCGATGAGCTGATTTTTCTTTTTACTCTCAAACAAAAAGCATCTTGATATAATAGGAAATATCCACTTAAAGGAGATTAGTATGATGGAAAAGTCTATTATTATTGCAAGAGGCGGAGAACAGCAAAGCAGGCTGGAGACTTACTTTCAGAAGCTAGGAGCAAAGACAATGTCCTTCCCTATTTTGAAAAGCACGGAGCAAGAGCTACCTATTGAGGTATTTTCATTGATTGCGAAGAAACATCGGTTGATTTTTTTAAATCCAACAAGCATCCAAATCTTTTTCAGGCAATATACAAAGAGCGGCATAACAGCAAACCTTCCAGAGCAAATCGAATATTTATCAGAGAAATCAAGAAAGGTATTAGAGGCAAGAGGAATAAAAGCAAATCTTGCTTCCTATCAGAAGGAGCAACCCGCTGTTCTCCTTGGGCATGATTATCAGCACAGCAACGTATACTCCGAAGATGATTTACTTATACATACACATCATATCGGACTAGACTTCTCTTTTGAAAAAGAAATGAGTAAAACGCTGAACGAAACAGATTGGCAAACAGTCATTTTCCCTAATATGCTGTCTATTGATTTCTTTGTAAAGTATTGTAAGACGGTAGCAGATTTTGATTATACGCAGCTTGCACTTGCTACAGTTGGGAAAAAGGTGCAGGAGTATGCTTTTATGCACGGTTTTAGCAAAATTGATTCAGAAATACAGGCTGAACTCTTAAAAGGTGACTGGAAAAATCTATAACAAAAAATACCCTAGTCTTAAATAGACCGGGGCATTTTTCGCTTACTTCTAATTAGCCTAGATAAGATACACCGATGATGATCAAAAGAATAAATAGAACAACGATTAGTGCAAAGCTGTTGTTATACCCTCCACCATTTTCTTCATAACCTCTTGACATGCCTCTCACCTCCGAACATCAGGTATACAACATCATATGAAGTTCTGTAAAAGAGGAAATGGACAAGAATACAGATTAGGATGAAAAGGAGAAAAATGAGCATTCTAACTAGTAGAACAAAGAGAAATGTGGAATGGAGGTGAACATACTTTGAATACGGAGCAATCGATAAAAACATTAAATAAGTTTCTACAAGGACAATTCATGGGAATTCATGCATATGAGCATTTTATTGAGAACTTAGAAGATACGTCCTTAAAGCAGTCCTTTTCAGACATATTAACAGAACATACGAAAAATGCCCATATCATTTCTGACAGAATTCACCAACTAGGAGGAGAACCAGTCACGAATGAAGGGGTAGTCGGCAAGGCAGAAAGCTTTATCGGCAATTTATTTGATCCAGACAATGGGGATGAAGTGATTATTAAACATGCCATTAAGGGTGAAAATTTGTACGGAATAAAAATGTCTGAACAGCTTGTTCGCAATAAACTTGATGAGGACAGCCTTCAAATAGTTCATCAAGTTTTAAATAAGGACCGTGAACATGTTGATTATTTAAAATCATTAATACATTAAGCTCTTAAAGAAACACTAGAAGGCAGCGAAACTGCATTTTAGTGTTTCTCCTGTTTTATTGTGAAATTTTTATCAAGGAATATTTGGAAGCCATAGTTCAGCATAGAATAAGCAAAGGCCGTATAAAACAAAAATATTGGTTTCACTTTTTTAAGTTTATATAATCCGATTTTATCCAGAAAATAATGTAAAGGATAAGCAAACAGTAAATCAAACACTAAGTTGAAAATGGTATAGATCCAAAACCTTCCGTAAGTAAAATGAAACGTCCATAAATTTGCTGCGAAAAATGGACCGAGAATAAACGTCAAGGCATTGTTCGTTGCTGATTTTTTCCCGCCATTTACCTTCCACAATTTATATGTTCGGCCAATCATGTCTTCAATTAACAGGACGGCAGTAGAAAAAATCGTTACTGGCAAAAATTTAAGAAAAGATTTTCTTGGCAAAAAAAAGATTGTTGACCATGACAAGAGTATCATGCCGCATCTTATAAATAGCGTGACCATATGAAAGACTCCTTTTTTCACAAAAAATGTATAATTAATTTGGTAAAAAATCCATCTTCTAAGCATTAGCTTTTGTCAGCACGTCCTTCTTTATGTAAATTATGAAGGTTTTTTGTAAAAATAGTGATAGCTGTTCCTAATCACCTCATAACATTTTATAATAAGAGAGGAAGAGTCCGTTTATTAAGTAAGGGGGAATTTATGATGAAAAGAGTAGCAGTGTTTTGTGGTTCAAGCAATGGCAGTTCTCCTATTTACGTACAAGCAGCAAAAGAATTAGGAATGGAGCTAGCCAAAAGAAAGATAGAGCTAGTTTATGGAGGTTCAAGCATCGGATTAATGGGCAGTGTTGCTGACGCTGTATTAGAAGCAGGAGGTACAGTGATTGGCGTGCTTCCTGAGTTTCTTGAAAACAGAGAAATTGCACATAAAGGATTAACCGAATTGATTACTGTGCAATCGATGCATGAAAGAAAAGCAAAAATGACCGAGCTGGCGGATGGATTTATCACATTGCCAGGCGGTGCTGGAACAATGGAGGAGTTTTTTGAAATTTTCACATGGGCACAGCTTGGATTGCACCAAAAACCATGCGGCATTTTGAATACGAATCATTATTATGATCCATTAGTCAAGCTTATTAACCATATGGCTGATGCGGAGTTTCTGCAGGAGAAATACAGAAGTATCACTATAGTCGAAGAGGACCCTGCTGTAATAATTGACAGGTTTCTTACATATAATCCCCCTAGTATTAAGACATATATTACGGAAAAACAAACTTGAATTCAGCAGTTAAGAGGTGAAATAATGACAGATTTACGATATCCAATTGGACAATTTACTTGGAATGATGAATACCCAGAAGATGTGATTGCCTCCTGGCTTGATGATATCGAGCAGTTGCCTACACAATTGCATCAAGCTGTAATTGACCTTACTGATGAGCAATTAAATACACCGTATCGTGAAGGAGGCTGGACAATACGGCAAGTTGTCCATCATGTTGCAGACAGTCATTTAAACGCATATACTCGCTTTAAGCTTGCTGTAACAGAAGTTAGACCGGTCATTAAACCGTATGCCGAGGATAAATGGGCTGAAACGCCTGATTCATTTTTGCCGGTTGATGTTTCCTTACAATTACTAGCTTCCTTGCATTTGCGGTTAATACAATTACTTCGGTCTTTATCACAAGATCAGTTAGACAGAGCCTTTCTTCATCCAGAGTCTGGCGAAGTAACATTAAAAAGAAATATCGGAATTTATGCATGGCACGGTAAGCACCATCTTGCCCATATCACAAGCCTAAAGAAGCGGCTAGGCTGGTAAATGAAAAAAGGATGCAAAAGCCATGAGCTTTTGCATCCTTTCTATATTTTTTTATCTGTTGTCCACTTTTTCTGGATACAGATCGTGGTTCATAAGACGGTGTGTAGCCATTTCTTCAAACTTCGTGCCAGGCTTGCCGTAATTGCAGTATGGATCGATTGACAATCCACCTCTTGGTGTGAATTTGCCCCATACTTCGATATATCTAGGATCTAATAATTTAATTAGATCGTTCATAATAATATTAACACAGTCTTCGTGGAAGTCACCATGATTGCGGAAGCTGAACAAATACAGCTTCAATGATTTACTTTCCACGATTTTTTTGTCCGGAATATAGCTGATATACATTGTAGCGAAATCCGGTTGTCCAGTAATTGGCTCTGCGATAAAACGCAGGTGGACTATATCATATACATATATTCTTACGGTAGAATATAAGCATCCTCGCGCTTCCATCCTGATTGGATGTACTCTACTTCCTTCTTCAAGCAGTACTTTTACCCGATTCCTGTTTGAATGGTTTCGATAGTCTCTGCACCTTCCTCTAGTTTTTAGAGGCTTGGCTCAGGATTAGAATTTCCTTCCTTCCCTGAGTTCACGAGGTTTAAGCGACAGTGTTTCCACTGAAGTGTGCCCTTATTGACACAAGCTAGTAAATTCTGGACAGTTGAACTTAACGAAATAATCTCTGTTGACATGCAAGTTGTCTACAGACTCTAATATTTCTGGATTGTATTCGTAAAGATAGGTTGTTCCTTGGTTACCAAGTAAAGTTAAATCCTCAAGACCTTCTTCATGTTTTCTGCCTGACATTTTTCATCTCTCCATTTCATTTATGCGTTACACTCGAGAATAGCAATCTATAGATATGGCCGGTTTTTTAAGCAAAATAAAAGCCACATCCTTATGGACATGGCAAGCTCACCTGTATCCATAGTTTTTTATAGAGGGTATCTGCTATGAACCTCTTGGATTATCATGTACAGCCATATATTATAGCAAAATCACAATAACGTCAATATAACTGCCGAAACACTGCATGAAGCAAAATCAAACTCCATTTTATTAATTTTTTCAGTAAATTGTTCATATACATTAGTGACTAGATGGGTAGAGACGTACAAATTACTGCCTTTTCTTAAAGGAGGTATAAAATACTTGCATATAATTGGAAAGAGCGTATTGCGTAAGGAATCGAAAAGCAAAGTCACCGGTTATGCCCACTATACTGCTGATACAACAACAGGAGAAGCGTTGTTCGTAAAGCTTGTCAAAAGTAAATATGCACATGCCAATATATTAAAAATAGATGAAACGAAAGCGCTGCAGCAAAAAGGAGTGCGTGCAATAGTCTTGGGAAAAGGCTTGCCTTATGTCGGAGAGGAAGTCCGAGACAGGCCGCCGCTTGCGTACAGCAAGGTTCGTTACGCTGGTGAAGTGGTTGCCCTAATTGTTGCTGATTCGTATGACGCAGCAAATAATGCTGAGGTGCTGCTTGATATTAAGTATGAGCCGCTTACAGTCGTAAATTCGCCGCTCACAGCCATTCAAGCAGATGCTCCGCTCATTCATGAGGGCATAGATAAATACGATAAAGATCCAGGAATATATCCAATTACAGGGACAAATATCATTAATAAAACGAAAATCCGCAAAGGCAATATAGAAAAAGGCTGGGCCGATTGTAGTGAAATAGTGGAAGCGTCTTTTTCTATCCCAATTTCAGACCATAGTGCGATGGAAACAAGAAGCGCCACTTGTGAAATTATGCCTGACGGAGACGTACGGATTATGACGAGTTCCCAGGCACCGTATATGGTCAAAAAAATCCTCAGCAGAGACTTTCATATCCCAACAGGAAAAATTGTTGTGCAAACTCCATTTGTCGGGGGCGGCTATGGGGGCAAGGCCTCGGTGCAGCTTGAAATATTTGCTTATCTTGCAAGCAAAGCAGTTGGTGGCAGGCTCGTTAAGTTAGTTAATACAAGAGAAGATGATTTTCTTGTATCCCCTGTTCATATCGGTTTAGAAGCAAAAGTAAAACTTGGCTGTTCTGCAGACGGGAAGCTGCAAGCGGCCGAGCTTGAATATATTTTTGATGGCGGAGCTTACGGAGATAAATCTCCTCATTTGACAACGGCAGGGGCAGTTGACTGCACTGGGCCGTATAAAATAGACAATATATTTTGTGACAGCTTATGTGTGTACACAAACCATCCATATGCAGCACCATTTCGCGGTTTTTCACATGGTGAGGTTCATTTTGCCTTCGAGCGGGGAATGGAATTACTGGCGAAAAAGCTGAAGATGGACCCACTGATGTTCAGGCAGATTAATGCGATTCGCCCAGGAGATCAAACGCCAACAAGAGTGGTGTTAAACAGAAGTACTGTCGGCAATGTGGAAGCATGTATTAGTCGCTTGAGACCATTGATTGGCTGGGAAAAGGGGCAGGTTGAACGAATAGGGGAGCATGTGCTTAGAGTAAAAGGAATCAGCTGCAGCTGGAAAAACTCCACTATTGGTCCTGATGCAGCATCAGGTGTTGTGCTTACCTTTAACTCTGACGGCAGCATTAACCTTATGTCAGGTATAGTAGAGATTGGCACAGGCACGAAAACGGTGCTGGCACAAATACTGGCAGAAGTGATGAAGATGGATATAAATGATATATATGTGCGAATGACAATTGATACACAAACAGAACCAGAGCATTGGAAGACAGTGGCAAGCAGAGGAACATTGATGGCAGGCAGAGCAGTGCTAGCTGCTGCAAATGATGCTATTCAACAGTTGAAATCCATTGCTGCAACAGTAATGCGTGTGCCTGCAGATGATCTCGAGGTCGGTTATAAAAAAGTGTATCTGCGAGATAATCCTGATTCCTTCTTGGACTTCAAAGATATTGTGTACGGTTATGTTTATCCGAATGGCAATGCAATCGGCGGGCAAATTGTAGCAAGAGGAAAATATATTTTGAGAGGCTTAACAAATTTAGATCCAGAGACTGGGGCAGGAAACCCGGGCCCTGAATGGGCAGTTGCAGCTCATGGAGTCGAAGTGGATTTTAATACGAGAGAGTGTACATATCGAATTCGCAAGGCTGTAACTGTAATGGATATTGGTGAAGTTCTAAATTTCAAGGCCGCAGTCGGCCAAGTAAAGGGAGCCATGAGTATGGGGCTGTCATGGGCGGCCAGAGAGGCATTTTATTTTGACAAAAACGGCAGGATTCTTAATCCCCAATTGCGGACATATCGGCCCATCCGGTTTGGTGAACATCCAGAATATATCGCTGACTTTGTCAAAACTCCTCATTTAGAAGCACCATTTGGAGCAAGGGGAGCAGGCGAGCATGGACTTATTGGCATTCCTGCAGCTTTAGCTAATGCGCTGTCATTGGCTGCAGGAGTAGAGCTAGTTAGACTTCCGCTCATTCCTGAGGAAATTTGGAGAACAAAAAGGGAGACTGCCAAAAATGATCTTTGATTATTTCAGACCAGAGCGATTGCTGGAGGCGACGGAATATTTCACAGAAAGGCGGAAGGAAGGAGGAATTCCGCTGTTTTTTGGGGGCGGCACAGAAATAATAACGATGCAGCGCCTGCATGAGATAACACTTGACACAGCGATAGATATTAAAGCTATAGATGCTGTCAACATCCATGATATAGTGGAAGGCTATGTTGCGATTGGGGCGGCAGTGACACTGACAGAAATTCAGAACAAAAACCTTTTCCCTCTGCTGACAGAGGTCAGCAAAGAGGTTGCAGACAGAACAGCACGCAATAAAATTACGCTCGGCGGCAATATTTGCGGCAATATCTTTTATCGGGAAGCTGTACTTCCCCTTCTTTTAGCAGACAGTCTGATTGTAACAGCAAAAGAGCGGGACATTAGGATGGAATATATTTCGGCAAAATTTAAGCAGAAAATGCTATTAGAGGAAGGGGAAGTCTTTGTCCAAGCCTTTGTGGAAGAAAAGTATCGAAGGCAGCCGTTTTATACTAGAAAGAAACGACAGCAATGGGAAACTGGTTATCCGCTGATTACAGCTGCAGCATTAAAGGTCGACCAAAAAATACGGGTTGCTTTCAGTGGATTATGTGCATTTCCATTTCGTTCAAATGAAATGGAGGCTGCACTAAATGAAGCAGAATTAAGTGCTGAGCAAAAAATAAATAAAGCAATTCAAACTGTGCCAGGCGAAATTCTCGATGATGTGGAAGGTTCTCGTGAATACCGGTTATTTGTGCTTAGAAATCTGCTCGAGGAAATCTTACAAAGCTTGGAGAGGATGTAGCATGCATATACCAGCAAAAAAAACATTAATAAAGCTGTTTGTTAATGGGGAGGAAAAACAGGTCGCTATTGTTCCAAATAAAACACTTTTGATGGTGATCAGAGAGGAGCTTCATTTAACAGGCAGCAAACCAGGCTGTTTAAATGGTGATTGTGGTGCATGTACGATGCTTGTCGACAATGAGCCTATGAAATCATGTCTTATGCTTGGAGTTGAAGCAATCGGCAAGGAAGTTGTAACAGTAGAGGGTCTGCATGAAGCTCCTATCCAAAAAACCTTTATGGAGCAATTCGCCTTTCAATGCGGTTATTGCACCACAGGGTTTATTATGAATGCCCATGCCCTGACACTTGTGCCTGATCCTTCAAAAGAGCAGATACGTGAATGGCTGTCATCCAATATTTGCCGTTGTACGAGCTACGAGGAAATAGAGCAGGCAGTTATTCAAGCGATGAACATAACAAGGGGAGGGCAGTAGCCCTCCCTTATTTTTATGGAAGTCCGATCTCATTTAGCGGATATATGCGCAAAACAACCTTGCCAATAACAGATTTGTCACTTATAAAGCCGAAATCTCTGCTGTCTTTACTTTTAAGCCGGTTATCTCCGAGCACAAACAGACTGTTGCTCGGAACAGTTTTCTCACCAGTTTCCTCTTCAAGTGTAAAGTCGCCAGTCAGCTTTGCTGTGGTTGCTCCTAGCTTATTTTCCTTTAAATAGGATTCTGTGTATGCCTTGCCGTTAATGTATAAAACGTCGTCTTTCATTGACACCGTGTCTCCTGGAAGGCCGATAACCCTTTTGATGTAATTTGCATCCTGGTCAGGTGCATGAAATACTATCATATCAAAATGCTCAATATCACTGATTTTGCTCAAGATAACTTTATTGCCGTCCTCGAAAGTCGGAGACATGCTTTCACCATGAACTACACTTGGACTAAACAGTAAGTTCCTGCAAATTACTACAATAATAAAGGCAAAAACAAAGCACTTTAGCAAAGAATAGAGTTCTTGCTGCCATCGTTTTTTCATCTATATTCTCCTAATATTTGTTATATATATATTCTAACTAGAAAAGAATTGGAAATCAATGATATGATAAAGAGTAATGATTACAATAAAGATTGGACGAGCGTGTTATGACAGAAGAATGGTTGAAAGTATTTGACGAGAACTATGCAGCAAAGGGGGTAGCAACAAGAACAGATATTCATACGCAAGGACTTTGGCATGAAACGGTTCATTTCTGGCTGATGACGAAAATCAACAGCAAACATTATGTATTTCTGCAAAAGAGAAGCAAAAGCAAAAAGGATTATCCTAATCTTTATGATATTACAGCTGCTGGACATTTATTAGCAACAGAAAGCCCGGCAAATGGAGTGCGCGAGCTTCAAGAGGAATTAGGCTTTTTTAGTGTAAATAAGGATCAGTTACATAAGCTCGGAATTGTCAAGAATATCATTCATACAGACCGATTAACAGATAATGAATTTAGTCATATTTATGTATATTTCGTGAATGATAATATTTCTTTCCATTTACAAGAAGAGGAAGTTTCAGAAATGGTAATAACCGAGTTTGAATGCTTTTATAATTTTTGTACAGGTACAAGAGCAGAAATGGAAATTTACCCTTGGCAAGCTGGAGCAACTAAAAGCAAGGAGAGTTTAAAAATAGGGAAAGACAAGTTTGTTCCCCATCAAGATTCTTATTTTAAGGAAATTGCAGCATTGCTTAAGGGGTATTTACACAAATAAAAGGTCAGCTTACAAGCTGACCTAAAGGGAAGAATTGTTAAGATTGCAGCATTTCTCTACCTTTATCACGGAAGGAAGGATCTGCAGTATGTTCCACTGTAAACTTCCCATTTTCATAGGAAACTACAGACACACAGCAATTATCATGATGTGGGAAGGTTTCTAATTTTGCAACAGACATGATAAAGTAACCAATTGTCACACCATGAGAAAATAGCAGGATGTTACCGCCTGTGTCCTTATGTTTTGCAATGATTTCTTCTACCGCGGCTTTTGTTCTTGTTAATAAATCGGTAAATGATTCTCCTTTTGGTACTCTGAAGTCAATATCAGACATAGAGAATATTCTCTCTAATATATTGCCGTGCTCTGAAATGATCTCTTCCTCTAACAATGATTCGAGAACACCGAAATTCATTTCCTTCAGACGTGCATCTGTTGATACAGAAAGCTCTCTTTCACCTAATGCAAATTTAGCTGTGTCAAGCACTCGCTGGCTTTCACTTGCATAGACCGCTTTAAAATCAATGGAAGCAAGACCGGCACCTACTGCTTTCGCCTGCTGTATACCTTTGTCGGTTAAAGGGGAATCACAAAACCCTTGCATTCTTTTTTCGATATTGTATTGTGTTTCTCCGTGACGTACGAAGTACAGAGTTAATTTAGTCATTTAGTATGTATTCTCCTATCATTATATTTCAAACATAATCTTACTGTTCATATATTCTTTATATCAGAGCAGAATACCTTCCATTACCGAAATATTTGCAGCAAAAAAACAAGAGTTCTATAAAAAATGGAGATAGAACTCTTGTTTTTGACAGGTCTTATTTGTCTTTTTTATGAAGCATATCCTCTTCTTTTGTTTCCAGCATACCCCATAAGCCATTTATTTCTTGCTCATCCATATCAACGCCTAATTCTGCTTGCTGTCTCGCCAGTTTTTGTTTTAAATCTTCATTTTGGCTGTTATTGTTGTTTTCCAAAACAAATCACCTCGATTGTAGGATGCCAGCTTTTTATCATTTATATGCACTCGCTATGTGCTGTCTTTTAAGCTCTGGATTAGCTCCTTTTTTATCCCTAAAAATAATAGTCGTAAAAATATGCCGAGGAAGATAAAGCCGAAAAAAGAATAGCTATGTTTCCAGACAGGTCCAAGCATAAACATTTTCCAAGCAACAAATAACGGTTCAAATATGTATGAAAACAAGACAGCCCAAATGATGGTACCCGCAATAAACGTTTTCCATTTATTTGTATACTGATATACAAGCATAGCAGTAATAGGAATCATCACAAGATCCGCTGGTATTAATGGCGGTATCCATGGGAGTAGCTTGTCCGGATAGCTCCAAAGCATCATTTCAGTCCCAATAATATCTAAGACAATAGAAAAGCACCCGCATAAAAGCCCATATGTGAAAATCTCGTAAAAACGGTTTTTATTCACTAATTTCCACCAAATAAAATAGGGAAGTATGGTGGCACAAACAAGTATCCACCACTGAATAGAAAATAGATCATGGTGAAGCCAATGGTTTAATGTCATATCGGCGAGATTTTTTTTCGCCTCATTAATCTCTGTATGTGTCGGCATGTCATGAATAAGGAATATCATGTTCACTCACCACTCATATAGTTTAGTAAGCCAGCTTATCAGTTACCAGGAAAATTAAATTAGGCGTGTTAAGCCAATTTACAGCGTGAATATTTTTTTATTATTGCTCTTACCTCTGTAAATTATGATTCCAATTGGGAAAAACCTTTTTACTGCATATAAGAATATGTCATTGGAAAAGATATGCAAAAAGGGAGTGAACGAAATGAAACTTGGAAAACAGATGAAGACTTATCTGCAAGGTGCATTTTTTCTAATGTTTATGGGCTCCATTGTTATTCTCAGCTACGTAATCGGTTTTAAAGATTTTAAGGAAGTGCTTGGTTTATAGACTAAGCACTGATATCTCTAGTCTGTAATGAGATAAGTCACCTGCTAATAGGATGGAATATAGGAGGTGAGAGTCATGGGTGTCATTATTCGACATCTGCAGATATTGATTTGCTTGCAAGACTTCTCAGGGCAAAAAGCAGAAGGGGAAGGGGAACAAGGTATGCTGATGGTTGGCAATGTTGGCATCAATAGATTGAGAGCTAACTGTTCCGTTTTTAAAGGCCTTCGCACCATTCCAGAAATGGTGTATCAATCCCCATGCCTTTGAAGCAACAACTAAGGGATATTTTTATCAGCGGCCAAGAGAAATTGAACGAAGGTTAGCAAGAAGAGCAATAAATGGCGAACGAATTTGGCCGGCTAAATTCAGTCTTTGGTATTTCCGCCCTTCAGGATATTGCCCTGCAACATGGTATAATCAGCCTCATGTGGGGAGATTTAAGCTCCATTGTTTTTATGAACCAACTGCAGAAGAATGCGAAAATATCTACAATACTTTTGTTTGAAATAGAATGAGCGGAGCCAATTGCTGGCTGCGCTTTTTTTGTATAGAAGTTTGACGTTTGAAAAAAAGGGGCACAGAATGGTATATTTGAATTTATTGATAAATGAAAAAACTTTGGGGGATTTATATGTCATTAGAGAATGTTGTAACACACTTTGCAAAGTGGGAGAAAGAAAAGGAAATCATGGAATTTCAAACATCAAGCGCAACCGTGCAAGAGGCAGCAGATACTTTAAATGTAGAGCCTGCCAGAATTGCTAAAACACTTTCCTTTCGAAAAGGAGAAGAGGGTGTGCTTATTGTAGCTGCAGGTGACGCTAAAATTGATAATAAAAAATTCAAGGCTGCTTTTTTAGAAAAACCTCGCATGCTCACAGCTGATGAAGTGTTCCAAAAAACAGGCCATATGATTGGCGGTGTCTGTCCGTTTGGACTGACAACAAACATGGACGTTTACTTAGATGAATCATTACAGCGTTTCTCTTCCGTATTCCCTGCGTGTGGCAGCAGCAATTCGGCAATTGAACTGACATGTGATGAGTTGTTCCTGTATGGAAACGGGAAAGGCTGGGTAGATGTCTGCAAAGGTTGGAGAGAAGAATGAGAGAGACAATAATGAACAAGCTGAAAGAGCTCGAACAAGAGCATGCTATTAAAATTTTGTACGCCGTGGAAGCTGGCAGCAGAACACAGGGTTCATTTTCTTCTGACAGCGATTATGATGTTCGGTTTATCTATATGCACAAGAAGGAATGGTACTTATCATTAGACAAAAAAAGGGACAGTCTGGAAGATAAGACTGGAAATTTGGATATAAGCGGCTGGGAGCTGGCTAAAACTTTAAGACTTTTGCGCAAATCAAATATATCACTTGCTGAGTGGCTTCAATCGGATATCGTGTATATAAGAGATAATCAATTTGAAAGCGAGCTGCTGGATCTATACAAAAAGGCATTTAATACAAAAACAGCCTTTTATCATTATCTCCGGCTCGCAAAGAATAACTGGAAAGACCTTGAACAAAAGCCGGGGACAATAAAGCTTTATTATTATTGCTTGAAATCAATTCTTGCATGCAAGTGGATTGACAGAAATAAAGAAATGCCTCCAAATGATATCCAGCAACTGCTCTTTGAGGTTAACGACAATGGCGTACTTCATTCTGAAATCACTAAGCTGATTAATAAGAAAGCCAGTGGAGATAAGCAAGAAGTTATTTATCCCATTCTTAATCATTTTATAGCAGAAGAATTAAAGCTTCTTCAATTAACAGCAGATACAATGCCTGTAAGCATCTACAATGAAAGAGAAATCACTTTAACACTGGACAGCTTCTTTCGAAAAATACTCAACATCCATGATTGGCATCAATAAAAATTAAAGGAGACTATTCATAAATTAGTAATTAGAAATAGTCTCCCAAATAATATCCTTGTGCCTGCTAAACAAGGCTCAGTATTACAGGCAGCTCTATTTTTACAGCCTTTTAACACACTATGGAAAAAAGATTGAGGGTCTTAACAGTCACTTTAGACTAGTTTATATAACAGCAGGCAGGACAGAAATCAACAAGAGGATATCGGACAGTATCAGCTTTTTGACTGTGGGGTTATTACAGACAAGATATTCGCGGTTCAAATGCTGCAGCTCTTTAACGAACATCCTAATCTCTAAATCATGCATTACATCACCTTTTATCATTTGATAGTAGAAATTTACCCCCATTTACAGAGAGTAAACACTAATCAGCGGGAACATATCCAATAAAAAGAGATGTCGACCACTAAGGACGACATCTCTTTTTATTGGATATGGCGGTATACGCCAATAACTTTTCCAAGGATGCTTACATGACGAAGGACAATTGGCTCCATCGTAGAGTTTTCCGGCTGAAGACGAATCGAATCCTTTTCTTTAAAGAAGCGCTTGACTGTCGCCTCGTCATCTTCTGTCATTGCAACAACAATTTCTCCGTTATTAGCGGAATTCTGTTGTCTTACAATTACATAGTCACCGTCAAGTATCCCTGCTTCAATCATACTTTCTCCCATAATTTCCAACATAAATACTTGTTCATCACTTGGAGCAAGTCTTTCAGGAAGAGGAAAATACTCTTCTACATTCTCAATCGCTGTGATTGGTAAACCTGCAGTTACCTTACCGACAACAGGAACATTGATAATGTTGTATTTTGGTATATTGTTTTCTTCCAAATCTAGTATTTCAATTGCGCGTGGCTTTGTAGGGTCTCTTCTGATTAGGCCTTTGCTTTCCAATCTTGCCAAGTGCCCGTGTACAGTTGAACTTGAAGCAAGTCCGACAGCTTCCGCAATTTCTCTTACGGATGGCGGATAGCCTTTGAGGCGGACTTCTTCTTTTATGTATTCCAATATATCTAGTTGTCTTTTAGATAGCTTTTGCATTGTATGCACCTCGACTATTATTTCTTACAGCTAGTATAACATGGAATAAATATCGATACAAACATAAGTTCTGATTTTTTTGTTGACACAAAACATCTGTTCGTATTAAAATGCAAATATAAGCGAACGTACATTCTAAATAAAGGGTGATTTACAATGGTCGAAAAAATTTGGAGAAAACATTCATACTCTATCATACTTATAATATTCAGCTTAGTGACATGCTTTATCATCGCATTAAAGTCCAGTCATGCAGATACAGATAAATACATAAAGGTAACGGTTAGCAAAGGGGATTCCCTATGGGAGATTTCTGATCAATATGAGGGTTTATACAGCATGCCAAAAAAACAGTTTATCAAATGGGTGGAAGACCATAATGACATTGCCAGTAATCAGATTCAAACAGGAGAAGAGCTGGTTATTCCAGTCCTGCTAGAAAAGCAGAACACAATGCTTGCTGCAGACTAAAGCCGTAATAAACAATATTATGTTAATATGGATTGCAGATGCCGCTTGCTTATAAATTGCAGGCGGCATCTGTGTATTAAAAACTTGTTAATGGTGGTTATAAAATGGACGTTGTAATATATTGCAGAGTATCTACAGACAAAGGGGAACAGGCAACCTCTTTAGTAAGACAGGAAGAAGAGCTCCTCCAGCTCGCCAAAGAAAAGAATTTTCGTGTCTGTCAGATCATTAAAGAACAGGCAAGCGGTTTCGACCTCGAAAGAGATGGCCTGCTAGAGCTGCTTGAAATCATAAAGGAAGAGAATATCGCAGCCGTCTTGATACAGGATGAGACAAGACTGGGGAGGGGGAATGCAAAGATTGCTATACTGCACTGCATCTTGCGTGAAAAGGTAAAGCTTTACAGCATATCACATGCAGGAGAGCTGGTTTTATCTGATGCAGACTCCATGGTGCTGCAAATCGTTAGTCTTGTGGAAGAATACCAAAGAAAGATACATAATATTAAGATTAAAAGAGGTATGAACAGAGCGATTGAAAACGGCTATAAGCCAGCAGAAAACCTGCGGAATCAAGGCGTTCATTCAGGAAGAAGCCGCTTGGAAGTTCCAGTAGAAGAAGTGGTTAAGTTGAAGAAGAACGGACTAACCTTCGCAGAGATTGCGTCTACCCTTCGTGGTTTAGGCTATGAATTTTCGAAAGCGACGATTCATAGAAGATATCAAGAGTTTATGGATGAGAACAAAGACGCTGCCAAATAATGCTGATAAATGTAAAGCTGCACTTCTTTATGTTATAATGAATTTTTCATAAATAACTTAACTATGTTTCCATATATATTTCGGGGATTTCCGTAATGGAAGAAGGAAAGGAGAAAATGCAGATGATTTCAAATGAAAAGCTTAATCGCATAAACGAGTTGGCAAAAAAGAAAAAAGAACAAGGCTTAACTGAAGCAGAAGCAAAAGAACAAACTGCATTAAGAGCTGAATACTTAAAAACATTCCGTTCTAACATGCTTACAACACTAGAAGGTGTTAAAATCTATGACCCAAATGGTGATGATGTAACTCCTCAAAAAATTAAAGACATTCAAGAAAAGAAAAAATTGCACTAAAAAATCATGGCTTAGTTTGCCATGATTTTTTTTATTTCTGACGATTAACGGAATTTGTTAAAAAGTTGAAGATTTCACTTTCAATAAAGATGGTTAATGGAATCACAAGAGGTGAGAATGGAATGGATCAAACAGAAATCAAGGTGTACTTTAAAATCTACGCAGATGATTTTCCATTGGAGCAGGTTACAAAACGCTTGGATATATACCCAACAAAAATTTATAAAAAAGGTGACTTCATTAGAAAGATAAATGAAACGAAAAACTTAACTAGAAGCTATACATCTTGGGAACTCAGTACCGGGTATCAAGAATCTCTTGATACAGGAGAACTGATATCGCAAATAATAAGACAATTACAGGGGAAAACAACTGTTATAAATGATCTTAGAGAGGAATTTGGCTTAGAATGCAGTTTCGTTATCGTGATAAAAATTAATGATGGATATTCACCAAGTTTGCATTTAGATAGCCATTTAGTAGAATTCGCTTCCAAAATTGAAGCAGATTTTGATATCGATTTATATGCCAATCCTTACTAGAAAACATAAAATTTCTTTGTATGAAATTCAAAAAAATTTTAGGATTTTTTGTGAATTTGGTTAAGATATAATGAAAGAATTGGTAAACAGGGAGATTAAATAGTCATCATGGTATTTTTTTTTACCGAAATTGGGTTTATACTATAAAAGTCAGACATCTTATAATCTAATGAGTTGTGTTATAAAGCCGAGACATTTATTATAAGTATGTACGATTTATAAATGAGAGGATGTTAGTGAATGACAGAAACAATTGATAACTTAGCTATTAGTTCAATCCGCACATTAGCGATTGATAGTATTGAAAAAGCTAATTCCGGCCATCCTGGAATGCCAATGGGTGCAGCTCCGATGGCATATAAATTATGGACTTCTTTCATGAACCATAATCCAAAAAATCCAACTTGGTTTAACCGCGATCGCTTTGTTCTTTCTGCAGGCCACGGTTCTGCATTGCTATACAGCATGCTGCATTTATCCGGTTATGATTTATCAATCGAAGATTTAAAGCAATTCCGCCAATGGGGAAGCAAAACTCCTGGACATCCAGAATACAAGCACACAGCTGGTGTTGATGCAACAACAGGTCCACTAGGTCAAGGTATTGCAATGGCTGTTGGTATGGCAATGGCTGAAAGACATTTGGCTTCTGTTTATAACAGAGATTCATATCAAGTGGTAGATCACTTTACATACGGCATTTGCGGTGACGGCGACTTAATGGAAGGTGTTTCTGCAGAAGCAGCTTCACTTGCAGGTCACTTAAAGCTTGGAAGACTAGTTGTTCTTTATGATTCAAACGATATCTCATTGGACGGAGACTTGGACAAGTCCTTCTCTGAAAGTGTAGAACAACGCTTTAAGTCTTATGGATGGCAATACTTGCGTGTTGAAGATGGAAATGATCTTGCAGAATTGACAACTGCTTTGGAGGCAGCTAAATCAGATGAAAACCATCCAACATTGATTGAAGTGAAAACAGTTATCGGATTCGGTTCTCCAAACAAATCTGGTAAATCTGCTTCACATGGTGCTCCACTTGGTGCAGACGAAATCAAATTGACGAAAGAAGCATACAAATGGACTTTCGAAGAGGATTTCTATGTTCCTGAAGAGGTTTACGAGCATTTCAAAAAAACAATCGCTGAAAATGGTGCGAAAAAAGAGCAAGAGTGGACAGAACTTCTTAAACAATATGAAGGTGAATATCCAGAGCTTGCTAAACAATTCAAGCTTGCAATCGATGATAAATTGCCAGAAGGCTGGGATAAAGATATTCCTGTTTATGAAGAAGGCAAGAGCCTTGCAAGCCGTGCTTCTTCTGGAGAAGTGCTTAACGGTATTGCTAAAAACGTTCCTTCCTTCATTGGCGGTTCTGCTGACTTGGCAGGAAGCAACAACACAATGATTAAAGGAGAAAAAGATTTCACTCCTGAAAACTTTGCAGGCAGAAACATCTGGTTCGGAGTAAGGGAATTCGCAATGGGTGCTGCTATGAATGGTATCGCTCTTCACGGCGGATTAAGAATATTTGGAGGAACGTTCTTCGTATTCTCTGATTACCTTAAACCAGCAATCAGACTTGCAGCAATCATGGGCTTGCCTGTAACTTATGTCTTTACACATGACAGTATTGCAGTAGGTGAGGATGGTCCTACACATGAGCCGGTTGAACAGCTTGCTGGTTTGCGTGCATTGCCAAACCTTTCCGTAATTCGTCCAGCTGATGGTAATGAGACAGCTGCTGCTTGGAAGCTTTCTTTAGAATCAACGGACAAACCAACTGCTTTAGTATTGACTCGTCAAAACTTGCCGACTATTAAAGGGACGGATGTTAACGCATACGAAGGCGTTTCTAAAGGTGCATATGTCATTTCACCTGCAAGCAAAGAAACTCCAGATGCACTTCTAGTAGCAGCTGGTTCAGAGGTAGGACTTGCGGTTGAAGCACAAAAGGCATTAGAAACAGAAGGTATTTCTGTATCTGTTGTCAGCATGCCATCATGGGATCGCTTCGAACAGCAATCTGCTGAGTATAAAAACAGCGTTCTTCCAAAAACAGTGAAAAAACGTCTTGCAATTGAGATGGGAAGCTCACTAGGCTGGCATAGATATGCTGGAGACGAAGGCGAAGTATTGGCAATCGATACTTTCGGAGCTTCTGCACCAGGAAATAAAATTCTAGCAGAATATGGCTTTACAGTAGAAAATGTTGTAGCACGTCTTAAAGCAGTGCTTGATAACAACTAATATATACAGAAAAAAGAAGAGCAGATTGCTCTTCTTTTTTTTGAACAGAATCTCTCGAATATGCCAATAAATTTCGAATTCGACAAAACTAGTCTGTTTTTTTAACAGCTTGAGACACAACTTGTATATTTGCTTCCTTATAATAGAAGAAAAGAATGCAAATAGGCGGGTGTGCAAAGGGTATGAGAAAATATTATTTGTATTTGATTAAAGAGGATATAGCAACTGATTATCTTGGGAAAGAAAGAATGTTTTACAAATTATTTTCTGAGCATACTAAAACAGATGATTCCTTGCTTAAATTAGAGACGGCAAAGCAAATCGACTATATCACACTTCCTATATCTGTGTGGAGACTCCAGAAGCTATTGTTTGGCGATCTGCAAAAAAACAAAAGCTTCAAGCAGCAGGACAGCCATACATATTACATAGAAAACGGCAATTTAAGCAGTGCGCAGCTGAGGCTCACCAAACAATACATAGTTATTGAAGCAGAAGGATATTATGATGCTGAGTCGATTTTCTTTGAAATTTTGCGAAAAAATGAACCGTCCTTTTTGGCGATTGACGTGGAAAATGCCCGATTTGGCTGGTTAAAACCAATAAAAGAAAGAAATTTGATATGAACATGAGAAATTATTGGACAAATATTGTATAATATTCTTTGGTCTAGTACACTAAGTAATAGACAACATGAAGGAGGAAAAGATATATGCTATGGCTTTATATTCTAATTGGTGTTTTGGCACTGATTGCTGGACTAGCTATTGGGTTCTTCATCGCGCGTAGATACATGATGACTTACTTGAAGAACAACCCGCCAATTAACGAGCAAATGCTTAAAATGATGATGATGCAAATGGGAATGAAACCATCCCAAAAGAAAATCAATCAAATGATGGCTGCAATGAACAAACAACAAGGGAAATAAACCTTTGTGGTTGTAGGTTCTACGCTGTTACATAGCGTTTAATAGATAAAGGTTTCCCTAAAAATGCCTTGTAGAGTGAATCTTTCATCTAGAATTTACATCGCATTTGGTTTAACCTTCTGGTGTAACTTTCATCAAACTAATTTAAAACCACTTTTCCTGTGAAAACATAATCATAGGGAAAGTGGTTTTTTCATTGGAATTTGAAGATGTATTAAACGAGTATTTATATCATTGTGAAGCAATGGGTTTTACCCCATAGACCATGGTAAATAAACGTCAAGAGTACAAACAACTCAAACAGTACTAATGAAAAGCGTGGAATTGAACAATTAGAAAACATAACAATATTTGATTTAAAGTCCTATGTACGGCTAAAACAGAAGGATGGATTAAAGCCACAGAGTATAGTGTCTATGTTTAAGATGGTATCAGCTTTTTTTAGTTGGTGTGAGAAAGAAGGTTATATAAAGGAGAATATTACGAAAAAAGTCGCTACTCCTAAAGTACCTAAAAAGTTAATACAAGGGTTTTCTATAACTGAAGTACAAGCAATGATAGATGCTTTCAGTTATAAGAACAATCTTGAGACGAGAAATAAGGCAATTGTGGCTATGCTTGCAGATTGTGGTTTGAGATCAATTGAGATACGTGGATTATTAAGTAAAAATGTAAATGGCGTTACTATCTTGGTCAATGGTAAAGGGAATAGAGAGGAATGTTTTCATATCCCCAGCACTGAAAAGGATATTAAATGACTTTTCAAATGTTGCACAATCAAAAATAGATAAATTGAATGTTGTTCCTAGTAAGTATCATATTCACCATGCAATTACAGAATTTATTGAGTATATCGATACGCTTCAGGCTAAAACTTTAGAAGAGTGCATTACTTTATATCATACTAATAGGAGACATAGAGAAAGAATAGAAGCAATGTTATGATGTACAAGATTCAGTTGCTGATATGCACGACGATATGAGATCAATGAGCAATGAAATGCGTGATATTGAAAGAAACTCCAGATATTAAATAAATACATAAAATACAACCTTCAATTTTAATTGGGTGTTTTATTGATAAATGCAGACTTTTTATTAGTAATAATATAAGTGAAATTGAACACTAATAATAGGAATGGTATAATTTTTACTTGTACAGCATTAAGAGGGAGATGTAATAACCATCATGGATGTCATAATTGTTGATCTAGAAAATCAAATTACTTTCAACAAAGGGGAAAAACAATACATTATAGAGATTGGAGCTGCAAAAGTTAGAAACTCCAAAGTCATTTCTACTTTCAGGCGCATTGTTTTACCAAAGACAGGACACATAAGAAAATCATCTAGAAAAATGATCGGTATTACAGAGGCTGAAATGCGCAAGGGAATCCCTTTGGCTATAGCGATGAAGGAGTTTGAAAAGTGGATAGGTGAAGATGATTACTATATATGTACGTGGAGTCCATCTGACCTCAATATATTAATTAATAATTATTCAATTGACGCATATCCTATTTCCTGGTTAAAAAACTACACTGACATACAAAAACCAATTTCTAAAGTATTAGGAAGTCATCATCCTGTTAGCTTAAAAAAGGCTTTAGAATTTGCAAATATTAATCATGAAGGAAAGTTACATTCTGGACTGGATGATTCTATAAATACTGCACACTTATTTATTAAGTATGAAAATAAGATTCACTTATTTGAAAATAATATCAATGAATTATTAGTAAGTAATCTATATAAGAAGTGTCGAGAATGTGGGAAAATCGTATACCATAACGAAATTGAAAAAGGCAAATGTAAGCATTGTAGTAGTAAAGTAAGAAAAAAGGTGACTTTATAAAACAGGGAATTTAAAATGAAATTAGCCCATTATAGGGCTTTTTTATTTTATAATAATGTAAAAAGTAAATGGGGATTATTATGATTACAGAAAAGTATAACTTAAATCAATCAACGTTGGATTTTTTAATGGAATACACTAAGTTGGTTAAATCAGGTGAAGTTATTAGTAATCAGGAACTTATAGGTATATTCAAAACGTCTAAGTTTTATAGTGAAGAAGTGGAAACATATTATCCAACTGCAATTAGTAAGTCATTATGGTATGCAATACATAGAAGTGACCAGTGGTTAAAGTTAGGGAAAGGTAAATACAAGCGAATGGAAGTACAGTAATGGGCTTTTTATTTTGGATAAGCGTATAAAATAAAAAGCCTTCACTTATCCTTAGTGAAGGTTAGATCGGTGTATAACTTACTTCGCTTAATTATGTAAGTTACAGTAAAGTATATTATGGGAGTTTATGGTATGTAAACGAAGAACAAACACTATTTTTATTAATTCTTTTGTAAATAAACATAGATTTAAAAAAAGGGACATCGTTAGCTATTGAAACTGTTTATACATGACAGAAGGTGAGAAGTTTATCTACTATTGGTGGCTTTGGCTTTCTATTATTTTTGTTGGTGTGATTATAGTGGGAATATTTGAGTTTAGAAAAGAGAGACGATGAATAGTGAGTATGAATGAAATGGTTTGTGAACTATTGGCTAAAAAGATTTAAGCTTGTAATTGAAGATATAGCTAATCTACTTAATAAGGCGAGAATACCGCCAAGTTATAAAATTTTTAGTAAGGTGTTCGTTATTAAGAAGGAATTGTTTGTTATATCACCGAATACTAATAATAGTGGAGGTGTATTCAATATGAAAGAATATATTGTTTATTTTACTTATGGAAATGATGAAAAAAGAAGCTTGGTTATTCGGCACAATCATTTAAGCAATGCTACAGGCTTTATTTTAAAGAATCAGTGGATTCAGGATTCAGTTACAGGAGAATATTTTAATTTTGATAAAGTGTTAAGCTTCTCTGTTGAAGAAGCACCTAATGATTTTACGAGAGAGATGTATTAAGATAGAAAATTAGTACAAGGCATCCTGTTGGATGTCTTTTTTAAATATAAAGATTATTAGCAATGGTGAAAAACCAATAAATTTGTCGTTTTTTGCGATTGCCGGGGGAATAATTGAATATATTATTCCTCAAGAAAATCCCCCTCTTTTCATAAAGTGGGGGATTTTTTATTTAGAAACTTTTTTGGGATTAGCGGTAGTTTCCATTAATTTATTTATAAGTATATCTAGTTCCTGACTGCAGCTGATTACAATGGGTGAAGCAAAACCATGTTCTTTTGCAGCTTCAACTAATTTTTGTCTTTTTATTTCTATTAAGTAAACCAATTGCTGATTTGACATGGTATTAGTCCTTTCTAGCTTTATGATTCGTCGAACATCCTTGTTACTTAAATCATGTACATGCCGCCGAAATCTTATGCATCAAAAGTGTTATCTATTTCTTAAGCTATTAAAAAACTTTTACTATGCATGTCTATATCTTGATTATAGCGATTTATGGAATTTAATGCAAAAAATCTGTAAATATCATATTAAGGAAAGCTTGTCATATAGTATATGGATGGACATAAACAGGAGGGATTTGATGAGTGATATTAATTTGTTTATATCCTTAGGAGCAGGCTTCTTAAGCTTTCTATCTCCATGCTGTCTTCCGCTTTATCCGGCATTTCTCTCCTATATTACAGGAATGTCTGTTGGCAGTATGAAAAATAATGCTGTACTTCTACAAAGAACAAGCATTTTGCATACAATCTTTTTCCTGATAGGGTTTTCTTCGATTTTTTTTGCTTTAGCATTTAGCACTACGTTAATAGGGACATTATTTGAAGAGCATATGGAGTTGTTGAGAAAGGCAGGATCGATTATTATCATTGTTTTTGGTTTGTTTATATTAGAAATAATCAGACCGAAATTTTTAATGAAGGAACGGAGAATCACATTCCGTGAAAGGCCAGCTGGTTTTTTTGGTTCCTTTTTAATCGGAATAAGTTTTGCAGCAGGCTGGACACCATGCTCTGGACCAATTATAGGTGCTGTTCTTTACTTAGCGAGCACAAATCCAGCCTCGAGCATTCTCTATATGTTTGCCTATATTTTAGGGTTTGCGATTCCCTTTTTGCTGCTTTCCTTTTTCATTGGGAGTATGCCTGTCATTCAACGATACAGCAGGTCTTTTATGAGAATAGGAGGAGTTTTTATGATAATTATGGGAATTATTTTGTATTTTAATGGGCTAAATGTCATAATTCGAGCTCTTTCGCCAATCTTTGGAGGCTTCAAAGGCTTTTAAATTTTTTACTTTCCTGTATAATAATAGGTAAGGGAAATGCCCGCAAACTTATCAAAAAATAGTGATTGAAAAGATCACAAAGATTCGATATATTGTTTAAGGTGCTAATTTATAGATGGAAAAGTATTTGTCCGTTTTTTGTTGAGGAGGAACAACTATGGCAAGAATATTAATAGTAGACGATGCAAAATTTATGAGATTGACACTCTTTAACATACTAACCAAAGCAAACCATGAAGTGGTTGGTGAAGGAGAAAACGGGAAAGATGCTATTCGCCTGTATAGGGAATTAGATCCAGATCTAGTCACTATGGACATTACAATGCCAGAAATGAGTGGACTTGAAGCAGTCAAAGAAATAAAAAAAGAATTCCCAAATGCTAAAGTTGTTATGTGTTCAGCAATGGGACAGCAAAAAATGGTAGTAGAAGCAATTGAAGCAGGAGCAAAGGATTTTATTGTTAAGCCGTTTGATGAAAACAGAGTTTTAGATGCTGTCAATAGAGTATTGAGCTAATGTATAATGGAGTTTTTAGGGTATGATGCAAATCATATCCGTTTTTTAATTCTTTTAAAAAAAGCTAAATTTTGTTACTATATAATAGGATTAAATGATAATAGCCAATCGGCTGGCTTAAATAAAAAGGAGAGATGAGCAATGACATCAGTCATTCTATCATCAATTGTAGCTATTTTCATGGGGACATTTTTTATGGTCGTCCGAATGAAAGCGGCAAAAAAACCAGTATCAGCAAAAAAAATTATCTTGCCTCCAGTCATGATGAGCACAGGCGCGCTCATGTTCGTTTTTCCGATGTTTGCGGTAACGACAACGGAGATATTGGAATCTTGTATTATAGGTATGCTTTTTTCTATCTTGTTGATTAAAACCTCAAGTTTTGAGATAAAGGAAAATGATATATACTTGAAAAAGTCGAAAGCCTTTATTTTTATTTTATTTGGACTTCTTGCTGTTCGGATTGTCGCTAAATTAATCTTAAGCAGCTCCATAGATGTGGGAGCACTAAGCGGAATGTTCTGGATTCTTGCTTTTTCGATGATTGTACCTTGGAGAATAGCGATGTTAGTTAACTATAAAAAACTAGAAGCACAGCTTAAAGCTAGTTAAAGCCTTATCCTTTTTGGATAAGGTTTTTTATTATAGCAGGCTTTTCAAAAAAAGACGAGAACTAATACTAGGAAAGGGAGGGCGATGCAGGTGGATGGAGTATATTATGTTTATCATCTAGTTACAAGAAAGAAAATGGCGCTTGGCCAAGTTCTGAACTTTGATAGGAATGAAGCTAATAATCTTTATCGATTCTTTTTCGAAAGAGACTGGAAAAATTCTCAAGGAGAAGACTTTATGAGAATTTTCTATAATAACTTTTCAGCAGATGAACTGAACTTAAAGGACGAAGATGCAAAAGTTGCCTTTGAATATGTTGGCCAAACCGTTCGCGCTATTAGAGAAGTAATTGTAGAAATGGTAAGGCTTCAAGAATTTCCCGAATATCCTTCACGATTGTCTTGTTTGTATGCTGCCAAAAGCTATGAAGATGCATTAAAGTGGAAAGTATTATTTGATTCTTTTAACCGCAATGTTTTGCAAATTGTTAAATTAAAGGTTATAGGCAGTTGTTTTGAAGGTGATGGCAGTCTTCTGCCAAAAGAAGATGGGGCAACATTTGCACATAAGATCAAGGAAGCAAGAGAATATTGGAAAGAAAATATAGGAAATGAGCTTCCAGAACTTTTAATAAACGGCAGGATAGAAGTGGTAGAAATAGTAGATGATTATACATCCGAAGCATAGCTGCATAAAAATTTTTATAGTAGCAAATTACATGTTTTCCTCTATGGTTTGTGTGTTAGTAAAAACACCTCCCATTTCTGCAAAACAGGAGGTGTATTAAATCCTTCTAGTGAGGATAGTTATTCCGATTTTTCCAATCTTCATAGAAATTCTTCAATGTGCCGTGGATGCCATGTAAAGCTAATAATATTAAGTACAGCATCATAACAGTAGCAATCTCTCCTGTGATAAATGCAATCGCAGCAATTAACAGAGTGGAAAAAGTAAATAGCAATTTGTTATTCATCGTTTACCTCAAAAAGTATATGTATTTGAACACTAAGCGTGAACTAATTCATTTTAACATAATATTTACCATATAAGTCTAAGATTCTCATGACTTTTTTATATCTTATAGAAGTAAGCTGAAGTATAATGAAAGCGTATACTTATAATTGGGAAAATAGGAGGTAAATGGAATATGGGTAATTTGCTTCTCGATGAAAAGTTTGAAAATACAAAGTTGAACAGCTTGCTTCAGTGGCGGTGTGAGCCGCGAAAATGGTACGTCGATGAAAAAAGCTCGCAATTAGTGTTAGAAACAGATCAGGAAACAGATTATTGGCAAAAAACACATTATGGCTTTCAAGCAGACAATGGGCACTTTCTGTTTATAGAAACAGATAAGAACTTCAGGATGACAACAAAGGTAAAAACATACCCGAAATCAAAGTATGATCATGCAGGTTTGATGATTCGCTATTCACAAGATGTCTGGGTTAAAACTTCTTTAGAATATATCACAGATGAGCTCAGTAAATTAGGAGCTGTCGTTACTAATCAAGGGTACTCGGACTGGTCGACTCAAAAAGCGGAATCTAATGAGACAAATCTGTACTTCCGAATATCGAGAATAGCTCAAAACTGCTATGTTGACTTTTCGTGGAATGGTAATGACTGGTCGCAAATACGTTTAGCTCATTTGGATATTCCCAATGACGCACCAATTTCTGCTGGAGTATTCGCATGCAGTCCTCAAGGAAAGGAACAAACTGTGCAATTTGAATTTTTGACAATAGAAGAGCTTTCAGCAGATCCGAACGAAGCTTACCTTTAAAAGTTGCCAATAGGCAGCTCTTTTTTTTACTTACATCCAGTCTGCTATTAGACTTTTACCTCCATCGCTTTTCTTTTTTCTATGAATCTTATTCCTTCATCTATTACAAAAAATAAAATAGAGCTGATTAATGAAAATAACGTAAAAAACCATAATAGAAAGAAGGGAAGGAAACCAAATAAAATATGTAATCCAAAGGTAAATGCCATTCTTCCTTCAGGAAGTTTGTTTGCTATTTTTTCGATAAGGATGGAAACAGGGAGACCGTAAAGCAATAATCCTAACCCTATATAAACGGAATACATAAATAAATCACCAATAAAGTCTGATTGCATTTCCATTTCAGAAAACCATAAATTTGCAGGCAATAATATTGTAATGAATGAAAGAGATAAAAGGAAGGTAAACATGCAAGCAAGTAATTTTCTTTTTAACATAGTTTCTGCTCCTTATATTTCTGAAAAGATATTTCTTTTGTGTTTGTTTTAGAAAATTATACCATATCCATATACACTTTATTCCACTTTCTGTTAAAGTAACAATAAATACAAAAGGAGGAGGTCTATATGAAACAAGTTCCCCGCTTTACAGATTATTATGATAATCAACTTCTCGAAATTGATGAACAAATTTGTTCTTTATTACAACAACGTAAAATCCTTTCCAACGATAATCCAGGTGTACCACCTGAAGAAATTCTTTCTAGCTGGGCAAATCAGTACGAACTTTATCCGAACTTTTTATATCAATTATTTGGAGCAATGAATTATGATCACATATTTAAATCGACAATAGAACCAGTTGGTTTCAGAAAACAGATTGCTGTGCAAAAAGGTAAAGGAGATAGCTGGCCGTTTTTATTCCTTAACCGTTATTCGCCAGTATGAGAATACTAGTGTCATAAAGCTTCATGTTGACTGGGAAGAGTCTGAAGAGACGCCAATTATGACCAGAATCAAGAAACAAAATCCTACCTACGCTTTAAATATTACCGACAAGCAATATGAGTGCCGAAACAATCGATCAGGCGGTTCAACAGGACATTATACATATAGTTTTATTGTTTCTCCAGCCCTACCAGATGATGTTTCAGGCATTCGTTTAGTATTTAAAGAATATAGAGATTTTTTAATGGATGAACCAACAGGGCTTGAAATAAAAATGAATCTATAGAACTGTGAAGGTGCTTATCAGCAGAGCCTTACTGTATCTTCGTTTATCAAAATTAGGGGAGGCAAAGCTTGTATCAAGTGTGATATGGAAATATCAGATAGCGGTAAGGCGATGAAATACTATAAGTTGTATTTCTTGCGTTTCACCATTAATGAACAAATAATAAGCTCACTAGTTCCTTTCTTCACCAATAACAAGAAAAAAGAAAACCAGTAAAGGGGTTTAATAATGGCTAATAATACGCTCATAATTTCCATGATTGTTAATTTATTTCTGCAATTAATACCTATTATCATTATAGGAGCTATCGCTTGGATTAGTCTTTCCCGAATAGCCAAAAGACTCGAACAAAAAGCGGAGGAAAGACTAATGCTAGAAAGGGAAAATTCAGCAAGAATAAACCAAAGATTAGATGAATTGAATCAAAGATTAGTAGTTATAGAGAAGATGCTTAAAGAAGTTGAATAACTTAAGAAATGATGACAAACAGCTTCCTAATCCTGGGAAGTTGTTTTTCATCATATTTTACAAGGTAAGAAGAGGGATTTATTGGATATATCCCGAATGGTTCTCCTATATACCATGATAGATTATTGAGGTGCGCTTATGAAACTCGGGTTGAGAAGAAATGAAGTGAAACTAAGTCAGTATTCGATGCAATGGGATAAAGAATACATAAAAATAAAGCAGGCTATTCTGCATGTGCTTCCACAATTAAGGAATAGAGTGGAGCATATTGGCAGTACAGCAATCAAAGGAATGACAGCTAAACCAGTACTGGATTTAGCAGTAGGAATAGATGATTTAACAAAAGTTGACCAAAAATTTTTTTATGCATTAAAAAAATTAGGCTTTTTCAGGCTGCGTGTTGAAAGGCCGGAGGAAATCGTACTAGCAAAATTTACAGACGATACCTTTGAAGAAAAAACTCATTATCTCCATCTTGTTGAATATAATAAAGACCTTTGGAATAATTTCATCTTTTTTAGGGATTATTTAAATTCAAATAAAACAGCACGAGACATGTATACAAATCTTAAGACTAGTTTTATAGAGAAATATCCTACTGCCGGTATTGATAAATATACGGACTATAAGGCGCAATTTGTAGAAGATATTTATAAACGGAGAAAGGATTAATCGGTGCATGAACACTATTGTTGGAGGCGATTATGTCAAAAAATAATAAAGCTCAAAGCGGCATTGAAATTAAGGATTATGATGAAAAATGGGAAGAGAGTTTTGGTCTTATTAAGCATGTTATAAAATCAGCTCTTGGTGACCTTATACTCTATGTGGAGCATGTCGGAAGTACAGCAGTAAGAGGGCTTGGAGCGAAACCGATTTTAGATATTGATATCGTCATCGAAGATTATCGTATTCTTCCTGCTGTAGTCAAAGGACTGGAGGAAATAGGCTATTATCATCAGCAAGAATGGAGCTTTGAAGGCAGAGAAGCGTTTGGGAGAAGAGATTGTTTCGTTCCATGGGATAATCATTGTACAGATTGGCTGGAACATCATTTGTATGTATGTGATAAAGGAAGTGAAGAATTAGCTAGGCATCTTGCCTTTCGCAACTACCTTCGTAAGAATGCAGAAGCAGCAGCCGAATATACTAAATTAAAAAAAGACCTTGCAAGAACGGCAAAAGACAGGCAAGCATATACAAATGGCAAAACGGAATTTATCAGAGACATATTAAATAAAGAATGAAAGTGGAAGGGACTGTAAAAAAGGTCTAGTAGTAGTTTTTACAGTAAATTAATTACGTTTTAGAAACTTTTCCCAAATGAGTCCGTAAAGATACATGTAATAATTCAGGAGGTGTCTATATGAAAGAAAATAGAAGGGTCACACCAGAAGAATTCGCACATAAATTTTTAGATGGAGATTTTTTAAGCATTTATTCTCAAACAACAGAAGAATTTAAACAGGAAGTATCATTTGAACAATTAAAGGAACTCGGAGAATCCTTCAATAGCGGAGTAGACTGCTTTTCCTTAGAAATGAAAACAAATTTGAATAGAGATTTAACACAATATTTGTGGTTAGACAGCAGCCGAGACAAGGCTATGGTGGTTTTCTTTGCCCCGGATAATGTCATACATGGAATAAGACTTGCCCCCTTTATTTCCTATCCAGAAAGTGACCGTCAATTTAGCCGAAATGCTTATATAATGCCAATTAAAGAAGAATGGTTTGTTTTTTGGGGCGGCACTAATCAATTTATTAACTATCATTATCCTTATGAAAATCAAAGATATGCATATGATTTAGTCATTATGAAGGATGGTCTATCCTACCATGATTCTAGAAACAATCTGAGTAATTATTATGCCTTTAATAAAGAAATAACTGCACCAGCAGATGGCAAGATTGTAAAAATAGTAGATGGTATGAAAGACAATGCTATAGGTGAATTGAATTCGGAATATCCTGAAGGAAATTGCGTAATCATGGAACACCGCAATAATGAGTTTAGTATGCTTGCCCATTTAAAACAGGATTCCATTGTTGTAAAAGAAGGAGATTCAATAACGAAAGGTCAATTAATTGCTTTATGCGGTAATTCAGGTAATTCAACAGAACCTCATTTGCATTTTCAAGTTATGAATTCATCAAACTACCGAGAGGGTTCATCCATTCGTATTCGGTTTGAGAAAGGGTTAGATCCTATCCAAGGAGATTTTATTAGTCCTGCTGTCTTTTCCTAAAATAGAAAATGTTAGTTGCTGCAATACAGCCATTTTTGTATTACGCCTAGTACGTTATTCGTTCGGAGGAGAAAATAATGAATTTAGGGAATCCAATAGCTACAGGCAATACAGCCAATCTATATTTATTGGACAGTAAAATAATGAAAGTTTTTAAAGATTTTTTACCGCAGGGTGAAGCTTATTATGAAGCTGAAAAACAACAGTATGCTTATTCTAAAGGGCTTAATGCTCCTAAAGTACTGGAAGTGAAAAATATAAATGACAGTCAGGCAATCGTTATGGAGTATATTTACGGGGAAACATTGGGGCAGCAATTATTAAATGATTTAGAGCATGCGGAGCGATACATGAAGCTTTTAATTAACGTACAAACATCCATTCATGCAGTTATAGTTGAAGCCGATGCATTAGAGCCTCTGCCAGAAAGACTCAAATCTAAGCTTCAAGCGGTTTCTTGTTTAAATGACATACAAAAGCAAGCCTTGCTTCTAAAATTGAAGAGTTTAAAGCATGAACACAGACTTTGTCATGGAGATCTTCATCCGTTTAATCTAATTGCAACAGACAAGGAAGTTTATATCATTGATTGGGTGGATGCTAGTGCTGGTGATAGGCAGGCAGATATATGCCGAACTTATTTATTGTTTTTGTCATTTTCTATAGAGTTAGCCGAGCTTTATATAGATATGTATTGTAAACATACAACCATTCTTAAAGGTGAAATACTCGAGTGGTTGCCAATAATCGCAGGCGCAAGGTTATATGAAAATGTATCTGTGGAAGAAAACAAACTATTGATGAAAATGGTAAACGAATACTGCAGCTGATAAAGCTGATTTTTACAGGATATACGTAAAAAATAAAACTTAGAAAAGGAGGATAATGGTGAGTGGAAAACTAATAAGAGTAAGCACAACTTATATCCCAGTTACTAATGTAGACCTTTCTGCAGTATGGTATGTCCCGGAATTCAGGTGCGGAGTTGAGTTATAAGGATGCTGATAAGGCTATCCCTAAACCTGGCAAACCAAAGCTTATTTTTAGTTGCATCCCAACCTAACCAAACTGCAAACTTTTTGGATATATATGGTCAAGAACATTTCTCCATGACATTCGAAGTTAATGGATTACGCGAATTAGAAGCATTACATAGCGAGTTTGTTTATAAAAAAATCCAAGTTGGTGACATAGAAGATAGAGGACACTCAGGACGTAACTTTGTATTTTCAGATATTGATGGCAATAAATTTGATGTTTGCAGTGAATGGAGTCCCAGTTTTAATATTTAGGTGAGTCGTTGGAATGTTAAGGCTGCAGTCTAGCAAATAAGAGATTAACAGCGTATATCGTTTATGATAATGAGTATATTTGTGGTCTATTAGATGATGGTCTTTTTAATGAAGGGCATGTTGAGGATATCGATGAGCTTAATACAAATACAGCAAATTTTGTCATACAAGCTTCTAGATTATTTGCACAAGCTCTTAAAAAGCTTTACCAGCCGGATTGTATAACGAGATGCCAAAATCGCGGCATCTTTAGCGAGTTATCTCATTTTCATATGCATGTTGTACCACGCTATAAGCATCAATCTTTTGCAGATTTTTACTTGGATACCTATCACAATAGCCATTTACAGAGAAGATTAGCAGAAACAAAGGAGAAACTAAAAGAAACCATTAAAAAATAGAGAAGGAAGATTTATGGCCCAATACTTTATAGATAGAAAATGCGAAGCAGAGAACTGTGATTCAAGGGGAAATCGTCCATTGAAAAATTGGGAAGGAACAGCATTAAACTGGTATTGTGAGGAGCACTTAAAAGTATATTGGCTGCGAAGAAACACTAAGTTAGAAGCATTCATTCAATTAAATAGAGATATCGAGAAACGGAAAACGCTCAGTGAGAGGCATTTAAAACTATATAAATTATATACAGAGGAAAAGTCTTAAAAGTTGCTAGAAGGACAGATAATTAAATAGGTCGGTACCTTTCTATCCCAGTTGGATACTCCGATCAAAAATCAATAAATATTAGTCTAACTATATGAAGGGTGATTAACATAAAACGGATAGCTAAAAAGGGTCACTGGCTTTTGTTCATATATGTTTGTTTTTCTTTTTTGAAAGATATTACTTCTGCTGTAAACATATCGGTAAAAATACTTTCAGGTCTATGTTTATTGGCAGGATTATTTGTTGTATTAGTTATAGAAAAAAGGATGGTTAAGGAATAAAAAATTTGTTGTGCTTAAAACGCAAAATGAAAGGCAGGTGCGCACCTCCCCTTAAGGGATGCTTTGCACCAGCCTTTTTTATATATAAAAGATGTTTAATATCATCTGAATGGGTTGTGTTGAATGATTTGATGTCCTAATACAGCTACACCTGTTACTAATACTCCATTTATGATGGCTGAAAGGTTAAATCCATAAGCAAAAGTTCCAAGAATGATGGAGAATGCTAGTAAAATCCAAATAATTAGCCAATTAGGGATTTTGGGTGTTTGTTTAAGTGCATATCCAATCACCCATAGAACTGGTATGAAAACATAATAATTTTCGTTTATAAATGCCTTTAGAAGCTCCAATTCCATGTAGGTTCCCTCCTTTAATCCTCTTATGCTTCCATTCTATGAAAAAATCCTTTCTTTCGTTTGTTTGCATACCTATGAATAAAATATTTATAAAAATAACGGTGCATTCCCCCTGTCCTTTTTAGCACCATATGTCTATATAGAAAGGGAAAGGAGGTGATGTTAATCATGGCACAAATCGTGTTGAAAGAAACTAGTATTAAGCTGCATTTTCAAAACGGTGTTAAGGAAAATGGTGACCCCCAGTTAAGCAGCAAAACCTTTAATCTCGTCAAGCCAACTGCTTCTGCTGATCAGATTCTGCAGGCAGCCGACTCTATTGAACGATTGTGAGTTTCCCTGTTTATTCTGTAACAAAGCATGAAAGCTATGATATTTCAAGATAAAGAAATCTTGCATAGAAAGGTGGTGAAAAGAATGGCGAAAACACTTGAATTGACCTTTAGCGCCGCAAATGGCAAACAGTCTAAACTAACTTTAGGTGAGCCGCAGGAGCCAATAGATTTGGAAGCTATGAAAACGGCAATGGACAGCATTATTGCAGCCGACGTTTTTACTACAGCTAATGGTGACTTAATTTCCCCGAAAGGTGCACGGGTAATTGAACGAAATGTTACCGAGTATGAACTGTAGCAGAAGAAGGGGCAGTTTTTTTCCTGTCCCTTTTTAACTAAAAGTAGAGGTGAAGGCAATGACTGAATGGATGGCAGTAATCAGTGAAGCTGGCTTTCCAATCGCTGTCAGTATGTATTTACTGTACAGGATTGAAATAAGATTAGACTCGATGATTCAGTCAATTGATAGTCTGCCAGATAGGATGAAATAATAGTAATAAAATTTCTGGGGTAATTATCTGAAAAATGAAAGGGTTTTCTATTGACAATAATAACTAAAAATGTTAAATTTACATTAACCGTTAGTTAACGTATTTACGTGTTACAGCCTTTTTTTTCATAGTTTTAAAGATTGGCATTCGTAATAAAAATGCGGGATAAAATGGTAATTTTAAGGGAAGCTTTTTAGCTAATAGGAGGATATTTTCATGAACAACGGCAAAGTAAAATGGTTTAATGCAGAAAAAGGTTTCGGATTTATTGAACAAGAAAACGGAAACGACGTATTTGTACACTATTCTGCTATTCAAACAGAAGGCTTCAAGTCTTTAGAAGAAGGACAAGAAGTTGAATTTGAAGTAGTAGAAGGCGCACGTGGCCCTCAAGCTGCTAATGTTAATAAAAAATAATATACTAACATAAATATATTAGGGGATGCTTCCACAAGAAGCATCCCCTAATTTGTGTTGTCAAAAAATCTCATAAACTGCAAAACTCAATTGTTTGCTATAATGAAGGATAGTCTCCATAGTAATACTAGATAACGAAATTTTAATATATATAGTTTTTTGAGGTGATAGATTTGAAATTCATTCATACTGCAGATTGGCATTTAGGAAAGCTTGTTCATGGTTTGTATATGACAGAGGACCAAAGGCATATGCTTAATCAATTTGTTGAGCTTGCGAAGGAAGAACAGCCGGATGGCATTATTATTGCCGGGGATTTATATGATCGCTCCATACCTCCTACAGAAGCAGTGAACCTGCTTGATGAGGTGTTATATACCATTAACGTTGAATTGAATATTCCGATTCTAGCTGTTTCTGGCAATCATGACAGTGCAGAACGATTGTCTTTCGGAAGCTCATGGTATAAACAAAACAAATTTTTCTTAAACGGCAAAATCGAAAATAGCCTTGCGCCAATTCATATGAAAGGCGTTAACTTTTATTTAGTTCCTTATTGTGAGCCGGTAACTGTAAGAGAATTTCTCGGAGATTCTTCCATCGTTAATCACCATGATGCAATGAAAGCAATCGTTGGCAAAATAGAAGCTCAATTGAATGCGAGCGAACCGAATATCCTTATAGGACATAGCTTCGTTCTAGGCGGGAAAACAACAGACTCAGAAAGAGTCCTGTCTGTTGGTGGTTCAGGCTGTGTCGGTGCAGAAGTGTTCGCGCCTTTTTCGTACACTGCTTTAGGCCATCTTCACAGTCCAGATGCTTTAAATCATCAATCAGTTAAATATTCAGGCAGTTTAATGAAGTATTCCTTTTCAGAAGCAAAACAGCGTAAATCTGTATCTATTATCGAAATGGATGATAAAGGAAACTTCACAGAGCGCTTCCATACCTTTACACCAAAAAAAGACATGCGAGAATTAGAGGGATATATGGAAGAATTGCTCGATCCAAGCTTTTATGGGCAGCAAAAAATAGATGATTATTTAAAAATAACGATTTTAGATGAAGGAGCCATTTTAGATCCTATTCAAAAGCTGAGACAGGTGTACCCAAACGTTCTTCATCTTGAACGTAAATTAGAAAATATTGATAAAAAGAAAAAGTCATCTTTAACAGAAAAAGACCAGAAGCGAAAAACAGAGCTTGATTTATTTATGTCCTTTTATGAAGAGATGACAACAGCTGAGTTTACAGAAGAAAAGCGCCAGATGATTAGTGATGTCATCAATCAGGTCAGAAGGGAGGAAGAGTTGAAATGAGGCCTCTAAAATTGACAATGCAGGCCTTTGGGCCGTATGCAAAAACAGAAGTAATCGATTTTACTAAGCTTGGAACTCGGACAATGTTCGTTATTTCAGGCAAAACAGGAGCAGGGAAAACGACGATTTTTGATGGCATAAGCTATGCTATCTATGGAAAAGCAAGCGGAGAAGACCGGAATGGCCCTGAATTGCGAAGCCAATTTGCAAGTGACTCTTTATCAACAGAAGTGAGCCTTGATTTTAAATTAAGGGATAAACGGTATCTTATCACAAGGTCACCACAGCAGGAGAAGAAGAAAGAAAGAGGCGACGGCTTCACAACAATTGGCGCAAAAGCAGAGTTATATGTGTATGACGAAAATGGGGAATTAAAGAATATTGCGTCTTCCATTCGTGATGTTGAGGAAAAAATTAAAGAGATAATGCAAATTGACAGCAATCAATTTCGCCAAATTCTTATGATACCACAAGGAGAGTTCAGAAAGCTTCTCACTTCAGACAGCAAGGAGAAGGAAGCGATTCTTCAGCGTCTCTTCCATACCGAAATATATAAATATATGGAGGAAAAGCTGAAGGAAAAATCCTCTCATCTAAAGAAGAATGTGGAGCAGCAGCTGTTAATGCGCGCATCTGCTCTTTCCAATATTACTAGCCTATTTGTAGATGAATTGAAAGAATTGCTTCTGCAAGGTAATGATAATGATGTTGTCCTAATGCCGCTTCTTCAAAAGGAATTACAAGCAATGGCGCAAGCAGCAGTTCAGTTAAAAACAGAATTGGAAGCAAAGCATAAAGAACGGGATGACCTTAACAATAAAGTGTTTGAGGCAGAAGCTGTTTTAAAGCAAATGAAGCTAAGGGAAGAATTGAAAGAGCAAAAAGATAAGCTCGAACAACAGCGCGAAGCTGTCGAAACGAACGAAAAGACAGCATTATTGGCCCAAAAGGCTGCATTGCTTACCCAACAGGAGGAAATTTGCCATCATTTAAAAAGACAGCTGGACAGATGTGAGCAACAAAAAAATGATTTGACTGCTATTCTTGAAAAAATTTCCGAAAATATAATCCAAGCAGAAAAAGCTTTTCACCAGGAAGTGGATAAAGAGCCGGAACGAAAAAAGCTGTCTGAATATATTGCTTATCTAAAAACAATCCAGCATGATGTGGAGCAGTTTTCTAAATTAGAAGAAGCCGTAGTCAAGGCGTCTGCGCAAATAAGCCAGCAAGAAGCAAACAAGCAGTTTCTAGTAAAAGAAAAAGCCCAGCACGAAAAAGACGTTCAAGCATTAAAAGCAAACAAGCAAGAACTTGAAAAAAATAAACTTACCCTTTTGGAAAACAAAGGAATATTAGCAGATAAAAGATACTTATTGGAAAAGCTTGAAAAGCTTATATCCGTTGAAAATAAAATTGCAGAACGCACAGTAGAAGTCCAAAACAAAACGAAATTGGCAGCCCATAATACGGCCCGCTTCGAGGATGCTAAAGCGCTTGTTGAGAAACTAGAGGAGAACTGGCTTGCAGCACAAAGCTACCATTTAGCTCAAACACTTGAACAAGACAAGCCATGTCCTGTCTGTGGCAGCACGCATCACCCTAACCCTAAAAACAACCATGGAACAATGCCGACACAGGAAGATATTAAAAGTGCGAAAGCAGATTTAGCTGTCATTGAGAAGGAAAAGATTGCTGCAGAAAATGACTTGCTGCAGACAAATTCGCAAATTAGCTTCCTAGAAGAGCAGAAGACGGCAACAAGAGTGGAACTAGAAGAGGTTAGACAGGATGCTGTAAGTAAATCTGCTGCAGACATGAAGCAAATAGTACTACAGGAAACAGAAGAATTAGAGCGTGAGCAGCGCAAGTTAGAGCTTTCTGCAAGCAAGCTCGAAAAGCTTGATAGTACGATTACAGAGCTGGAAAAGGCAATGGATGTAAATACTGCTCGTATGGAAAAGACAACAGAGCAAATTCATCAGTTAACCTTAAAAAAGACAGAATCAGAATCAGCCCTTAATACAATGAGGAATGCAGTCCCAGAAAATCTGCGGAACAGTGCTAGCTTTAAACAGGAGCTCTCAGCCTCTGAGTCTAAGCTTGCTCTTCTGGAGGAAGCATACAGCAAATCACAGGCTGCCTTGCAGGAAATGAAAACGAAACAGCAAAAAGAACTTGGCATTATGGAAAGCTTGGACAAGCAGCATAAGGATATTGCTGCGAACCTGCAAACAGAACGGAAAATTTTCTTGGATAAGATGACAGGAGAAGGTTTTTCCACATACGGACAATTTCATCAAGCGAAGCTGCCTGCAAGTGAGATTGAAGCATTGCTGGCTAGCATACAGCAATATAAGGAACAATACCGTTCAATTAGGGATCGCTATCATGATTTGGACGAAATACTTCGGGATGTGAAAACACCTGATATGGAATCACTGTTGGCAAGACGGAAAGACTTGGATGAAGTCATCAGCCAGAAGCAGCAGGAGCATACAAATCTGCTCATAAAAGAAAATGATAATAAAGAAATTATGAGCAAGGTGGAGAAAATCAATCAAGAAATTAAAGAACTAGAAGAGAGCTATAAGCTTATCGGTCATTTATATGATATTACAAGAGGGCAGAACACATACAGAATGACGTTTGAGCGTTATGTATTGGCGGCATTCCTTGATGATATATTAAAAGAGGCCAACAGCAGGCTTGTGAAGATGACAAGCGGAAGATATCAGCTCATGAGAAAGAAGGACAGATCGAAAGGAAATGTTCAAAGTGGGCTTGAGCTGCTTGTCTTTGACCAATATACTGGACAAGAACGGCATGTTAAAACTTTATCAGGCGGAGAAAGCTTTAAAGCTGCCCTGTCGTTAGCATTGGGACTTGCAGATGTTGTTCAAGCATATGCTGGCGGTGTTTCTTTGGAAACCATGTTCATTGATGAAGGATTTGGAACATTAGATCCTGAATCATTAGATCAAGCAATTGAAACATTGATGGAAATTCAAAGCTCCGGCAGATTGGTTGGAATTATTTCTCATGTGCCTGAGTTAAAGGAAAGAATTGATGTACAATTAGAAGTTATTGCAGGACAAAGCGGAAGCACCACTCAGTTCCATCATTTGTTTTAATAGACAGATAAAGTAGCAATACACTAGGGATATACTCCTAGTGTATTGCTTTTTTTGCTTTGCGCTTTCTTTCTTTTATATGGTAATACAGTAATCATCCGGAAAAATACTAGGCTTAATATACTGTTTTCTGTGAACGTTTATAGTATTTTTATACTTGCTGCTGCAAAAAAGGAAATGAACACCAAAACATCCAGCTTTTACGCATAGGAATCTAGCAGGTTAGTTATTAGAATAAAAGTCAGATAGACAACAACACACCAAAAGGAGAATGCTGCTACATGAAAAAACAGCTGCTAACTGTTTGTGCAACAGCGACTATATTTTTTGCCGGATTTCAAACAAATGCAAGTGCTCATGAAAAGAAGTATGTAGTAAAATCAGGAGATACATTATGGAAGATTTCTGCTGCCAATAATGTTTCGGTTGCGAATCTTACTGCTTATAATAATTTAAATGGTTCTATTATTAAGGTAGGACAAGAGCTGACATTGCTTCCGACTCATATTCATTACACGGTGAAAAGCGGTGATGCATTGTCTAAAATTGCTGTCACGTATAATACGACAGCAGCAAAGATTAAAGAATGGAACGGTTTGACAAGCGATATCATTAAAGTTGGTCAATCATTAATGATCGTCACGTCTCAAGGTACAGCTACGAATACTACTGAAACAGCTTCAACAGTGACAACGTACAAGGTTGCCAGCGGAGACTCGTTATGGTCGATCGCAACAAAGTTTAAGATTACAGTCGATCAATTAAAAACGTGGAATAAGTTAAGCACAGACACCATTTATGTTGGACAAGCCTTAAATGTTAAGGCACCTGCATCTGGCGAGTCAACTGCTCCCACTCAAAACACAGCTAGTAAAGCTGATGCATTAATTGCTGAAGCACAAAAATATATTGGTGTTCCGTACGTATGGGGCGGAAGTACACCATCTGGTTTTGACTGCAGCGGGTTCATTAATTATGTTTTCTCAAAAGTAGGTCTTTCTATTCCTAGAACAGTTGCAACAATTTGGAATGCTGGAACTCAAGTTTCAACACCTGAAGTAGGCGATATCGTGTTTTATGAGACAACTTCTGGTCCATCACATGCTGGTATTTATATGGGGAATAATAAATTTATTCATGCTGGATCTTCAACAGGTGTTACAATTACAGATATGAGCAATTCGTACTGGAAACCACGTTATTTAGGCGTGAAATCATATTTCTAATAAATAGAGAACTCCTTTCTATATCAGTATTGCTCGGAAATCTCGAGGAGCTTTAATTGCTAATAAAGAAAGAGGCTTTCTAAGATAATTAGGGCATGGCTTTTTATCACAAAAGTGATTTTTAGCACATGCCCTTTTTGGTTGTCCTGCTATAATGGACGGTGAATAAGCGTCCTATATTTTTTTATTATTTGACTTCTGAATAATAAGAAAAATAAAAAAATACAACGAAATGGAAAATTTGTAGTACTATTTTGATAAAAAGCGACTTAAACATAGTTTCAAAATAGATTTTTAGTTAGTACACATGTTTAATTAGTATATAGGACAGTTGCGAATAGCTGCAAAATCTGGCCATTATTAGTAAAATGGAAAAAGGGGCATAATGCATGAGATTTTTTTTAGTAGATGATGATGGAGCAATCCGATCTGTAATGAGGCATATCATTGAGGGTGAAAAGCTTGGCTCTGTTATTGGAGAAGCGGAAACAGGCTGTAAAGTGACAAGCAATGTATTGCAATTTAATGATATCGACATTGTCATCATGGATTTACTGATGCCAGAGCGTGATGGTATTGAAACAATAAAGTCCTGGAACAGAGAGTTTAAAGGCAAAGTTATCATGCTTTCTCAAGTTGAAACAAAAGAATTAATCGGCGATGCCTATGCTGAAGGCGTTGATTATTATGTGACAAAACCAATTAACAAAAAGGAATTAGTTGCTGTTATAAATAAAGTGATTCAATCCATTCAGCTGGAGAAAACCGTTAATGATATTCGCTGTTCACTTAACAGTTTATTGACATCAAATGGGAAAAACACCGCAGACGGTACAGCAGTTGCTCAAGCAAGTGTAAAAATTGTCGAATCAGCAGAGTTTTTGCTGTCAGAACTTGGTATCATCGGGGAAAACGGCAGTAAAGATTTACTGGAAATGGTTCAATATTTATATGAACATGAAATAAATGATGGGTTTGATCTTCATTTTCCTTCTTTAAAGGAGCTGTTTGAAAAGCTGTCATTTATGAGACTTGGCGAAGCAGCATCGCCACTTGAGCTGAACAGAGAGACGAAAGCTAGTGAACAGCGGGTGCGGAGGGCCATTTATCAATCGATTACCCATTGGGCGAACATTGGTTTAAGTGCGTCAACTAATGCAAAATTTGAAAATTACGCGACAAAGTTTTTTGATTTTTCAACTATAAGGTGTAAGATGACAGAGCTCAGCAATGAACAGGAAGTTTCACCAAAGCAAGTGAAAATTCACACGAAAAAGTTTATCCAAGTGCTTTATTTTGAGGCGAAAAAGTTAAGCAGCAGCAGGTGATATAAATATGTGTTGCTATTTGTTAACTAAGCAATAATCTTATAGAAGAAACAAGGAGAGAATTATTGAAAAAAACAAATAAAAGAAAGAGCAGGAATATTGCCAGCTTCCTTTTAGTTTGTCTGATTTTATGTCTATTTGTTGTTGTGTACTGGCAGGAAAAGCAGCCTGTAAAAAAAGAAAATGTTCCAATGCCGACAGAACTAAATGAGACCGTTGCTAAAAAAAGAGATGAGCTAATAAGCTTAGCAGCAGACAAAGGAATCAATGTGGTTATAACGGCAGATTTCAGAAGCGCAGAGGAACAGGATGAACTGTATGCCCAAGGCAGGACTGCAGATGGAGATATTGTGACAAATGCTAAGGGCGGCGAATCCTATCATAACTATGGATTGGCAATCGATTTTGCCTTAATGAATATAAATGGGGAAGTCATTTGGGATATGGAATATGACGGAAACGGCAATTCAAAAGATGACTGGTCGGAGGTTGTCGAAATAGCTAAATCCTTAGGATTTGAGTGGGGCGGCGATTGGATCAGCTTTAAGGATTATCCACATTTTCAAATGGACTTCGGTTTATCGATTGAAGACTTGCAAAATGGGGAACGTCCATAAAAAAACAGCAGCAAAATGACATTGCCGCTGTTTTTTTTATGAATATTTTAAGTTATTTAACCATTTCACTCCATACATAAGCATAAATTAAGTTTGCCGTTGCCTCAATCGAGGAAAAATGCGTTCTTTCATACGCATGAGATGAATCAATTCCAGGACCAATTAATCCATGTATAATATCATGTCCTGATCGGATGGCAGCAGAAGCATCCGAGCCGTAATAGGGGTAAATATCAAGCTGGTATGGAATACTGTTATCTTCTGCGAGCTTCACCAGCTTTTTACGGAGCCCTAAATGATAAGGACCGCTTGCATCTTTTACGCAAATGGAAACAGTATACTCATCTGTTGATTGGCCATCACCCATTGCACCCATATCAACAGCCAAATACTCAACCGTTTCTGCTGGTATATTGGAATTTCCGCCATAGCCAATTTCTTCGTTATTGGAAATAAGGAAATGAGTTGTATAGGGTAGAGTATCTGTTGCAGCTTGCAGTTTCTTTATAATATGCAAAAGAATTGCAACACTAGCTTTATCGTCTAAGTGACGAGATTTAATAAAGCCTGATTTAGTCATTTCTACCCTTGGATAAAACGATACAAAATCACCTACAGCAATTCCTAATTTTTTAACATCCTCTGCAGTAGAGACACGTTCGTCGATTCTGACTTCCATGTTTGCCTGGTTTCTTTCGGCCTTGGCTGCATCTTTATATACATGAACAGATGCTTGATGAAGCAGAATGGTTCCTGTGTATACATCGCCTGTTGCCGTTTCGATGCGGCAGTTTTCTCCTTCAATGCTGTTGTAGGTGAAGCCGCCTATTAAGTCAAGACGAAGCCTTCCATTTGCTTTAATTTCCTTCACCATTGCTCCTAGTGTATCGACATGTGCAGTCAGCATCCTATGTTTGTCTGAGCTTTTACCACCAATGGTTGCAATCAAGCCGCCTTTATTATTTCTTTTCGTGCTGATTCCGTCAGCTTGCAGCTGATGTTCTATGTATTCAATAATGGTATCGGTATTGCCAGAAGGGCTGCTTATATTTAATAAGCCCTCTAGTGTCTCAAAGAACTCCTCTTTGTTCCAGTTATTCATGCTAATTCCTCCTGCTAAAGTATCTATTTTATTATACTTGAAAAATTCTGGAAGATATAGTTTAAAGAAATCCCTGAAATAGGAGGGAAAAATTAATTTGATTAACGAAGTATTTTGATTCTTTTTACTTATAGTATTTCACTAGCATTTTTTTTGTAATTAATGTAAGATGGGTTTAATTTGAAGAATTTATATGCTTTTTGTAAACACTATGTGAAGGATATTAGTGGAAAAGAAGGCATATTTATTTATTTCTCTTTGAATCATCCTGTGTTATAATTTTAAACGGTATTTTGATGTAAAGGCAAAACACATCTCGATTAAGGCTGAACATAGGCTTTTACTAATTGTATTAGGATTAGACAATAAAATTTACAAAAAAAAGGCTAAGTAAGAAGCCGATGAAATCAGTATTGGATTTTTTGCTACAAACTTGAATTGAGGTGAATATGATTGAAAGGTACAGCGGAATTAATGAAGAAATTTTTCTCTAAACATTCTTCTTTCTTTTTAATCGCCATTATTTTATTTTGGATGAAAACGTATATTGCTTATAAGGTTGAGTTCAGCCTTGGAGTCGAAGGTGCACTGCAGCAATTCCTTCTGTTCTTAAACCCGTTAAGCTCTGCTTTATTCTTTATAGGACTTGCTTTGTTTATTAAAGGAAAAGCACAATCAATCATGATAGTTGTCATAAGTGGAATCATGTCTGCATTGCTTTATGCAAATATCGTGTACTACCGATTCTTTACAGACTTTATCACCGTTCCTGTTGTTATGCAGGTGAAGGTGAACGGTGGCCAGCTCAGCGACAGCATCAACTCGCTGATGAGCATATTTGATATCCTGTACTTCCTGGATGTGATTATACTAATAGTATTGCTGGCAACGAAAGTTTATAAACCTAAAGTTCAAAAAAATAGAAGAGCTGCCAAATCTGTGTTTGCTCTTGCAATCTTGGTGTTTATCATCAACTTAGGTCTTGCAGAAGCAGATCGTCCACAGCTTTTAAGCAGATCATTTGACCGAAACTATTTGGTGAAATATTTGGGCGCATATAACTTTACGATTTATGATGTCGTGCAGAATGCCCGCTCAGAAAGCCAAAGAGCTCTTGCTGACAGCAGTGATATAACGGAAGTGCAAAACTATATCAACGCTAACTTCGCAGAGCCGAATTCCGTTTATTATGGAAAAGCGGAAGGCAAAAACGTCGTTTATATTTCTCTTGAATCACTGCAAAGCTTTATTATTAACTACAAGCTTAACGGAGAAGAAGTTACGCCGTTCTTGAATTCTCTTGTTGGTAACCAAAACACATTCTATTTCGAAAACTTCTTCCATCAAACAGGCCAGGGGAAAACCTCTGACGCTGAGTTCATGATGGATAACTCTTTGTATGGAATGAGCCAAGGCTCAGTGTTCGTGAACAAAGCGCAAAACACATTGCAGTCTGCTCCAGCTATCCTGAAGACAAAAGGCTATGTTTCTGCGGCGTTCCACGGTAACTACAAGACTTTCTGGAACAGAAATGAAATGTACAAATCAATTGGTTATGATTATTTCTTTGATGCAGAATACTATGATATGTCCGAAGAAAATACAAAGAACTACGGTATGAAGGATATTCCTTTCTTTAAGGAAAGCATGCCGCTCTTAAAATCATTGCAACAGCCGTTCTATACAAAATTCATCACATTGTCTAACCACCATCCTTTTGAAATGGATGAAGGAGATACGGACTTCCCTGCTGGTGATTTTGGCGATTCTGTTGTAAACGACTATTTCCAATCTGCTCATTATCTTGATGAGTCGATTAAAGAATTCTTCAGCTACTTGAAAGAAGAAGGTTTATATGACGACACAATGGTTGTCATGTACGGAGATCATTATGGTATTTCTGAAAACCATAATACTGCAATGGCAAAGGTTATGGGTGTTGATGAAATTACACCGTTAATGAATGCGCAGCTGCAACGTGTCCCATTATTCATTCACGTTCCTGGTGCTGAAGGAAAAGTTGTCAGCGAGTATGGCGGCGACGTTGATGTTATGCCGACAGTGCTTCATTTATTAGGCGTAGACACAAAGGATTATCTGCAAATCGGATCTGATTTGCTGTCAAAAGATCATCGTGAAACAATACCGTTCCGTAACGGAGACTATGTGTCACCGACCGTAACAAAAATCGGAGACAATTGTTATGATACGAATAGCGGTGATTTATTAGATAGCAAAGAATGTGCACAGCAAGCAGAAAGTGCAGCAGCAGAGCTGCAAACATCTGATGCTATCGTAAATAAAGATCTGCTGCGTTTCTATACGCCAAAAGGGTTCACGCCAATTAATCGAGATGATTACAGCTATGTAAAAAATGGTGAAGATTCAACAGAGTCTGAAACAGAAACAAATGCAACAACAGATAGTGGCGAATAAAAGTAAAGCCGTTTATCCAATTGGATAAACGGCTTTTTTATTTGCAAACAACAGCTTTTATTCCTTTTATATAAGCTTTATAAAAATTGTACTTTTATTTCTCAAAAAGTACTTGTAACAGCGATAGGATGGGAGTATTATTACTAGTGGAAAAGTTCAGAATTCGAAATAAATTTGATAGGAAAAACTATTCGATAAAAGGATGGATTCAATAATGGATGAGCATGAACAGGTGAATAGCGCTAATGAAAAATGGAGTATTAAAAACGGGATTTATACTACTCTCATTCTTAATATCTCTAATAATTATTTTCCTCTTTTCGCTATTAGTGTTCTTGGTGTTAGTAACTATGAGCTTGGACTGATCGGCTCATTGCCGCAATTTGTTGGAATGTTTGCGATGATTATAGGTTCCGTCATCATGAACAGGCTTCAAAGTAAAAAAATGTTTACAGTATATTCCTTTATGATGGCGCGTATCTTTCTAATTGGGATGGCATTAGTTGTTTTCCTGCCAGAGACAATGCAAAGCTGGACATTTATTCTCCTGGTCGCTTTGATGAATCTGCCTTTTTCCTTTGCTAATTTATCATGGCAGGCTTTAATTGCTGATATCGTTTCAGAAACGAGGCGAAATATATTTTTTAGCACGCGCAATAAGGTTATGACAATTGTAGCAATGATATCAACTTTCCTTGTCGGTTTGTTTCTGCAGCTGTTTGATTCAAGCAATCCGTTGCCATACCAGCTGTTATTTATCGCTGCCTTCCTTTGCGGAATAGTTGAAATTATCTATTTAAAAAGACATGTCGAACCGATAAAAGAAAAACCAAAAACAGCTGTTAAAAAATCATTGTTTGGTTTAACAGTTTTTAAGCATAAACCTTTTTTATATTTTCTGCTATGCAGTTTGTTTTTTAATTTTGCATGGCAAATGTGCTGGTCATTATTCAGCATCTATCAAATAAAGTACGCTGGAGCTACTGGTTTATGGATCAGTTTGTTTGCTGTCGCCAACTCCATCGGACAAATTGTCAGCTTTAAATGGTGGGGCAGGATGGCTGAAAAGCATTCCCATTCTAAAATGCTTGTCCTTGTATCGTTAGGGATGGCAACAACTCCATTTATGACGGTGCTATCCACTAATTTACCTTATATAGTTGCTGTTAATCTCCTTGCTGGACTATTCGTGTCAGGAACGGTTCTGCTATTGTTTAATCAGCTGCTGGACAGCACCAATGAAGAAACAAGAAGTCAAAGTATATCAAATTATAATATCCTTTTGGCACTTGTTGCATTTGTAGCACCCCAAGCAGGTGTAGTTCTGCTGGAAATGACGAATATATACAGTGCGATGAATATATCATCTGTTTTGAGAGCGTTAAGTGGTGTATTTTTCTTTGCTTATTACGTATACTTAAAGAGAAAAGATACGCTTCTTTTGAAAAGAACCGCGGCGAAGATTTAAAAAATGACAACGCAAAAAATCCCATGCTTCTTATTAGCATGGGATGATTTCTATAGATATGTAAAGAAAATTATGATATACTTGAAAAGTTATAAATAACAACATATAAAAATATTTATAACTATCTAATATTATATTATCATAAAAAATCCTGCTTGTCAAATAGTAAAGTACAAGGAGTGGTAGAAAAAATGAGCAAAAAGGATATAGAAGAAATCTCAACAGAGCAACAAAGAGCAGATATGGTAATACAGGAAATCGGCAAAAAAATAAATAAATTAGAAGCAAACAGAAAAGAAGTTGGCGGTGATGCAGGACACCTTCGTGAAACTTTTTGGGAAGATGTCACGGTTAACCTTGACGAGCCTGATGACGTCTTAGAGACGCATATCAGTCTTAGACAGCAGGCAGAACTGTTGGGTGAAAGAGAGCGAAGCATCGGCCAAATACATAAGCAGCTAAAGACATTAGAGAAACTGCAGTACTCACCATACTTTGGCCGAATTGATTTTAAGGAAGAAGGCGAAGAAGCAGAAGCCATTTATATTGGCATTACTTCCTTGATGGACCAAAACGAAGAAAATTTCTTAATATATGATTGGAGAGCGCCTATTTCCAGTGTCTATTATGATTATTCGCCAGGTGCGGCTGCATATATGACACCAGAAGGAGAAATTGGCGGAGAGCTTTTATTAAAAAGGCAATTTCTGATTCGTGATGGAAAAATTCTAAATCTTTTTGATACTGGCGTAACGATCGGTGACGAATTGCTCCTTGAGGTGCTCGGCACTAATGCAAGCTCGATGATGAAAAGCATTGTCGCCACCATTCAAAAGGAGCAGAACAAAATCATCCGCAATGAAACGAGCAAATATTTAATCGTTCAAGGCGTCGCAGGCAGCGGCAAAACTTCGGCTGCACTGCAGCGTGTCGCATTTCTCCTTTACAGGCACCGTAAGACACTTAAATCGGATAATATCATGCTGTTTTCACCCAATCCGTTATTTAACAGCTATGTCTCCACCGTTCTTCCTGAATTAGGAGAGGAGAATATGCAGCAGACAACTTGGCATGAGTATATTGTCAATCGTGTTGGAAAATCATTAGAAGTGGAAGATCCCTTTTCCCAGCTGGAAGCTCTTCTTTCCGATGAGGATGTGCAAAGCCATAAGCTCCGTCTTGCAGGGATTCAATATAAGAGCAGTCTTTCCTTTAAAAATGAGCTTGATAAATATGTAGAAGGATTAATGCAGGAAGGGATTGTTTTTAAAGATATCTCTTTCCGAAAGAAAGTCCTGATTTCTAAGGAAGAATTAGAACGGAAATTTTATGAGTCCGAAGAGCATATCACTATACCTAATAGAATGCAGCTTCTAAAGGACTGGGCACAAGCAGAAATGCGCAAGCATGCGAAAACAGAAAGAAAACAGAGCTGGGTCGATGAGGAAATGATGCTTCTGGATAAAGAAGATTATTTAAATGCCTTTAAAGAAGCACAGAAAAAAAATAATGACTTAGATGAGTTTACTTATTTTGACAAAGAAGAAGTTGTTCTTCGCAGGGTAATTGTGAACAAACGGTTTAAATCAATTTATAAAAGGATAAAAAATCTCCGGTTTATCGATTACAGCCAAATATACAAAAACGCATTAAGGGAGATTACGCCAACGCCAGCAGAGCTGTCAAACACAGACTGGGACAAAATTATCACTGATACATCGGAGAATCTAGAAAAGAGATTGCTTTGGAATGAAGATGGAACACCTTACTCCTATTTGAAGGATAAGCTTGAAGGGAAAAAAGCAAGCACAAGCATCAGGCAAGTGTTTATCGATGAGGCACAAGACTATTCCGCTTTCCAAATCAGCTATATAAAAGAGCTTTTCCCGTACAGTAAAATGACATTTTTAGGTGACTTAAACCAGGCTATCTTTGCACATGGAAATGATGAATTTATACGGGATGGCAATGAAGACGTCGAGAAAATTACTCTAACGAAAAGTTATCGTTCCACGAAAGAAATCATCGAGTTTACTAGAAGTTTAACTCATAATGGGGATGACATTGAGCCATTTAACCGTCATGGAAATAAGCCAGTCGTTAAGGAAGCTGCTGATAAAGCAGTAATCTTGGCTAATTTGCAAGGAGATTTGCAGACCTTAAAAGAGGCGGGTCATAAAACAATTGCAGTCATCTGTAAAACACAAAAGGAAAGTACAGAAGTATATGACTCCTTAAAAGGATTAGGCGGTGTCCGCTTATTAGAAAAGGGAACTATTTCTTACGAAAAGGGTATTTCTGTTGTTCCTGCCTACTTGGCAAAAGGAATTGAATTTGACGCTGTTATCCTTTATAACAGCTCAGCATATGTGAATGAGCTCGAAAAAGAACTTTTTTATACTGCCTGCACAAGAGCAATGCATGAATTGTATGTTTATAAAGAAAAAGATAAACCTAGTCCATTCCTAAATAATATTGCGGAAGATACTTACACATATATAAAAATTTCAAATTAATCTTAATCGCTGCTTAGACATAAACCTAAGCGGCTTTTTTATTACTTTTGTGCATAATATTGAAATATCGTATTAAATAATGTAAAATTACACATTATGTACAAAATGATCATAAGGGGTTAATAGAAATGACAGAAAATCCATTTTTGACTAAGCTTGCACTGCTTAAATCGCGTGGATACATACGGGAACAAACGTATGATGAAGTGTTAGGCGGCTATACCAGCTATGTTGATGATGAAAAATTAGCAGCAGCAGAAAAGGCTAAAACGGCGGTTTCAACCTATACAGAGAAACAAGTAAACTCCAAGCCGGTTCAACCGAAAAAACCAAAAAAAATCCGCAGCAAAGAAGAAATACGCGAAAGAAATATTTCGTATCTTTTGTATATCGGCGTCTTTCTGCTTATAATTGGCGGGCTATTTGTTGCTACAAGCAATTGGAGCACAATGGCAGATTGGATGAAGGCTGCGAGCATCTTCTTTGTGTCTATTTTGTTTTTCGGTTTTGGCTATGTAGCCAAAGTATTTGTGAAGATTGAAAAAACTGCTTTTGCCTTTACTGTGCTAGGCGGTTTGTTTTTACCAATTGGATTTCTGTCAGTCAGCTATTTTCGCTTGGCAGGCCTGTATCTTTCAGTCACCGGGGATGGCAAATATTTATTTGGTGTCATGGCAGGAATTATCCTTGTTCCTGTCTATCATAAATGTGCACAAATAACAGAATCGCTCATTTTTCGCATATTAGTATTAATCGCTGTCTCAGCAGCTTTTGCCTTTGCGTTTGCAGCATTGTATGTACCGCTTGATGTATTTGTCTTGCTGATGGTTATTTTTAATTTAGCAGTTATTCTGTTTATGGGAATAAAGAAGAAATACAAATGGGCTTCAAGCTACTATCGTTTGCTTCCAGTATATTTGCTTGTTCATATGGCAGTTACAACCCTTTTTCTAAGCTTTTTCTATGAATCTGCTGTTTTTCAAGGTTGGAACTTTTTGTTAATGAGTGCAGTTTATTTCTTATTTTTATTACGAACGAAAAAAAAGGACTATCATTTTTTTGTTACAGTGACTGCTGTTGCCGGGACATATCAGCTTTTTTCAAATGATCTTATTTTCAATTTCCAGCCATTAGCCTTTGCTGCTTTAGGAGCTGTATTCCTTTTGCTCAAATTGGTGAGGAATGACTTGTACTTAGGGAAAACATGGGAATACACGAGTATTGCTGTGGGCTTGGCGTCACTGCTGTATAGTGCTGTTTTTCATTTAGAACTATTTTGGTATGGTTCTCTTATAGTTTCCTGTACGTTTTTACTGCTTGGAGCACAATTTGTTTATTTATCTCGATTCTATCATGGCATCATTGCCTATTTCCCAGCAGTACTTTGGGGAAGCAGTCTGTGGCAGCTTGCAGTAAAATGGGATTTTGTCACCAATTTAAACAGTTTTTTAGTGACTTGCTATGTCATTGCCTTTTTCCTTTTGCTAGTTTTAGGGATATTTAATAAGTTTTCCATGCTTCAGTTAATTAAAAGAAGTTCAACAAATATCTCCATTTGGGCACTTGCTGTTTGCGCATATGGAAGCGGGATGTTTTTCTTTGGAGGATGGGAAGTAGTATTTATGCTTATCCTTCTTGGAGTAATATTATTGTATATCCAATATAAAAAGGTAGATATGATTGGTTTTTCATTACTGGACATTGTTATTCCTATTGTCGGATATTTTGCGTTTGCAGCATTATACACAGCTGTCCCAGTCATTAGAGAGCTTGGGATAGCATGTCCAACTGCACTTGGCAGTATCACATTATTATCGGTGTGCAAATGGTATTCTAATAAAAATCAAAAACTAGGCATAAATGGTTTTTATATTAGCCAAATCATGTATATGGTCTCAATCTTGCTGACTGTTACATCACCATCTACTCATGATTTCGCACGAACAGCAGTATATGCTGCAGGCATCTTTGTCTTTTACCTGTTTTATAGGAAAAAACGGGAAAAATCATTGGCTTGGCTTGTATCAGCAGTAGCTTGTTTTACTTATTTTTCGGCCATTGACCTATTATTTGATTCATCTGACTGGTTATTTGAAAAAGCAGCACTATATGGCTGGATATTCCTAATGACTGCCGCCGTGCTTATAAAAAACAAAGACTTTAAAATGCCTTTAAGTTTTATTGGTCATTTGTATTTGCCATTTGCATTACTATTGGATGTTTGGTTTAACTATAGTGACGCAAGCATTCATTTTGTTTTTAGCTTTTTTGCTTATGCGGCAAGTGCTTATTTTGTTAAACAGAAGTATTTTAACGTGCTGCTGCAATATGGGGCTTATCTATCTTTCTTTTTATTTTTTACTTTAGAAAAGCTGCTTGTAATTGACAGTGTCCCTGCCGTATCACAAGCCTTTATATTTACAAGTATACTTTTGCTCCTGCACAGAGTTGTTTTAAGCGCGAGCAGCAGATCATTGCTCCTGTTTTTTATCCCATTTAGCATCATTGGAATCATTTCGTGGCAAGTGCTTACAGTATTTTCTTATTCAGTCTTTTTTGCCACACTGTTTTATCTGATTATATACTTAGTTATTACGCATCTGGACAGGAAGCATTTTCTTGTCGCACCTGCAATGCTGCTCCTGTTCATTAGTGCAGAACGGTTAATATACGCAAAAGGGTTTCTGCCAACAGACCGCTTTATTCTCTACACTTTAATTGGTGTCGCACTTGTCTGTATTGGTATGTATCTTTATAAAAAAATCCTTCTCATTGAAAATGGAAAAGTGTTATCCATTGATTTCTACACTATCAGTGGCTTTATAGCCTTCCTTTTCTTGGTGTTTTCGCACGTGGATGTATGGTGGATGAAGGCAGTGCCTGGATTGCTTATGGCATTAACTGCATACATCCAGAAGGGAAGAGTTAGCATTAAATTTACGTGGACAGTAAAAATGCTTGCTTTGCTGTTGTTGCTGCAGCCATATTATATATTGCTCCATGAATGGCAGATATCAGTTTATTATCGAATGGAGCTTCTGCTTTTCCCATGGTTTTTGCTATTTTGGGCAAGCAAAAAAATCATGGCGCCATTTAAGCAATTCATCATACGAGCAGAATGGGGCTTCCTGCTTATTGCTGCCGTTAGTTTATGTGTTGACGGATTAAGAACCTCTGCTATAACAGATGCTATCATTTTAGGGACACTTTCCTTACTGTCTGTTATCGGCGGATTTTATTTCCGGTATAAATCCTACTTTTTCATCGGCATAGGGGTGCTTCTATTAAATGTACTTCTGCAAACAAGACCATTTTGGGGTGTTATGCCATGGTGGGCGTACTTGCTTATCGCAGGCACAATCTTAATTGCGTCTGCCAGCCTGTATGAAATGCAAAAGCAAAAAAGCGGAAGAAATATTAGTTTATATTTAAAAGAATGGAAAAATAAACTAGCGGCCATTTTAACGAAATGGAATTAAAAACCATGCATTTGCATGGTTTTTTGCTTGGATAAAGGATATTTTGCTTATATCAAGAATATAAACAAAGGATAAAAAAGGTGAGGGAGGCTTAAGGATGAAAACAGAATTACGGAAGGTATTCGATGCTTTATCCACTATTTTTGAAACACAAGTGGATAGTTCTAGTTATTATAATGCAGAATACGAAAGACCGGGAATGCTTGCTGAAATCGCGGAGAACCTAAGCGATAAGAGCATACTGGATGCCGGTTGTGCAGCAGGCTGGTATACAAATGAACTGCTTGTTAGAGGCGCTAGCGTAACTGCGATTGACATCAGCCCGCAAATGGTTGAAGCGGCACGAAGGAGAATTGGTGAAAGGGGTAAAATTTACTGTGTGGATTTAGAGCAAGCACTGCCATTTGCGAATGCTTCCTTTGATATCATTGTCAGCTCTTTAACCCTCCATTATATCCGAGATTGGAGCAGCACATTTAAAGAGTTTAACAGGATATTAAAAAAGGGTGGTGAGATAATCTATTCTGTTCATCATCCATTTATGGATATAAAGAATGCAGGCGAACAAGGCTATTTTGAAACGGAAGCTTATGTAGATTCTTGGCATAAAGACGGACAAAAATTTGAGGTTCCGATGTACCGCAGGCCGCTGCATGCTATTATTAATGAAACAACAAAAGCATTCAAGCTAAATGCAGTAAAAGAGCTAAAGCCTACAGAGCAGCTAAAAGAATTGGCTAGGGGAAGTTATGATTACTTGATGAGTCATCCGCATTTTCTTGTTGTAAAAGGAACGAAAGAATAGCCAAGATAGTAGCATCTTGGCTTATTTATTTATTTCCTGTTTTATTAAATCTGCCGTTAAAATATACCGATCAGGCGCATCGCCTATATAGGAAAAAGGGAAACAAGTCGTTAACGTTAAAATCGGTCTGCTTTTAGGTGTTAATATATTATCAGCCGAAGCAGAAACAATATCGGTTTTTCGGATACGGTAGGTGAAAATCCCTTTTTTTGTTTGGATAATAATTTTATCATTTTTTGATACATCCTTCAAAAAACGGAAGTACGTATCACGATGTCCTGATATAATCGTATTATCACTGTCTTCAGGAGAAGCGCTGGCTGAATAATGACCAGCCCCTTTCGATAAAATATCGCTGCTTGTGCCTTCATAAATGGGCACCTTTTTATTTTGGCTCGGTGCAATTAAAACACCGAACCATTCGCCTTCTTTTAATGGTAGATCCTTTTTATCGAAAGAGGGATTGTCTGTGCTGTCCTGTACAGGTATCTGCTCATGTGTTCTTAACAGAATAATGGAATTAAACACGATGAATGTCATTCCAATAATCACTAGGAAGTAGGCAAGCAAAGATAGGCTATTGACAGCTTTACTTTTCATAAAGCTTTTTGCTCTTTTTACCAAGAAGGATAAAGCAGCCGATTAATACAAGCAAATAGCCGATAAATAAGTATAACGGGACTTTTGACGCTGTGTTTGGCAGCTGAGACTCATAAAGTGTTGTTAAGTTACCGCTTAATTCAGCAAGATTTACGACTTTGTCAGCAGCAGCAACAGCAAAGTTGCTTGTTAATTTCTCTGGAGAAATGACAGTATCGACAAGCAAGTCGTTATTGTTGTCGAATACTTCAAGTGCGACAGTGTCATACTGCGGTGCTTGGAGAAACTCATCTAAAGCAATTTTTTCCCGCTTGCCATTGTCATCAACAGAGTAGAAAACAGGTGTCAATTCGAGCTGTTCACTGACACTTTTCCACATCGACAGCAATGTCTCTTTGCTAGAAGCAGATAATTGCTCTTCCTGATCCATCGCAGCGAATCCTTGCAGTAATTCCTTCCAGGCTGAAATATTTTCGGCAAGTGTTTGTTTATCCAGCTTTTTAAAATGGTGGTAAAGATTTGCCGTTTCTTCTTCCGTCATTCCTGCATTGAGAAGGAATACCTCTAGACTTTGCATTTGCTCTTCGTGATTCTGGTAAAAATCAATCGCAACGTCTAAATCCTCAATAAACCAGTAATCTTGAACATTTTCATTAAATCCTGTCAGAAGAATATCAAGTTCTTCCCTTGTCATATTATAGTTTTTTAATAAGGCATCTAAGTTATTTGGCGTAATTGGTGTGCCGAGATAATCCTTCAATTCCTTAATGGAATCAAACTCCTCTACAGAGAGCTCTTTATCGCTTAAGTAGTTTTCTAAATCATCAACTGTCCAGCCGAGGGAGTCGGCAAGCTGACTGACTTCTTCACCAGTAGGAGCAGCAAACGCATCGAGCGGGTACATAACAAACAAACAGCAGGCAAGCAGTGCAAGAGTATAACCTTTAAACATAGGAAAGACCTCCAATAACTCTAATTATTGGTATTATTTGTCGTTACGAGAAAAAAATACAGTCTTTCCAAAAAAAGTGCTTAAAGTTGATTTTTTCCTTGTATTTATTCAGACAGGAAGATGAAGAAGAGAAGGGTTTTAATTGACAATGATAATCTTTATCAATAAAATATATGTATATATAATTTGGAAAGGGGATAGAGTTATGTTTGTTATTACACGAAATATGGTCGTAAAGGAAGGAACATCACATCTTGTTGTGGACAGGTTCAGTAAAGGGGGAATAATTGAGGAGCAGGAAGGCTTTGTCGACATTAGCGTATATGTAAAAAAAGTCCGCCGCGGTGACGAAGAAGTGCTGATATTAATCAGATGGGAATCAGAAGAAGCATGGAAAAATTGGGAAAAGAGCCCGGCACATATTGAAGGACACCGCAAAAATCTTGGTAAGCCAAAGCCGGATCATATAATCTCTGTGACTGTCGGCAAATATGAATTAAAAGCAGTTAAAAAAGGGAAGCAGTCTACAGAAGCAAATTAATAAAAAATGGGGCTGATTGGTTTTAAACACACAAAGAGCCCAAATTATGTCCAGTTAAAAATTAGTGATAGAACTGTCGGTGCAAACAATCGTAAGTGTCGCATTTTTCGGGAGGGGCTCTGCTGCTCTCGTGGCGACATCAAGATCATTATTCACTGCTAGTAATGTTGCACCTAAAGAAAACACACCAAGTGCAGCGTCTTTATATGTAATCCATTCTGGCTTGGCTTTTATGTGATGCCAGTCAGAGCCTCTTTCATTTGACAGAAGATCATTAAACAGAGTCGCACTTCCAGAATGCAGACATTCTCTGGCAAATAGCAGCCCGACAGATTCATAGGAATAAATGAAACGTTCTACATTCGCATGTTTAAAACGCTCCTTATGTGCTGCTTTACGAATTTCAACAGTAGTATGCATATTTACATGATAAGCACTGGATAAATCCTCAACGCCTAATGCAATCAGCGCAGTTGTTCCATCCGCTGCTAAATCATCCTCTATCCTTTCATCTGAGAAGATAAACACCCGTTCAGCAACAGGCAAATTTGCTTTCAGTAATGTTTTATCTTCGGCTGGATTTCCACTTATAAAGAAAACATAATCATTATCATATGGGTTTTTGGCAAGCTTGCTGTCAATCAGCACAATTGCCATCTCAGGGCTGGCGTTTTTTATCTCTTTCAGCGCAATCATTGTCTTTTTTCCATAACCAATAAAAATAATATGGCCTGATTTTTTGTAGTCCAGCTTTCCTTCCTCCTTTAATCTTTTATAGTCAGAAAGCATTTGCTGCATTTTTCCGATAAAAACAGTCAATGTCATAATACCGTATAAGAAAAAGACCATTGCAAATAAGCGGCCTGGCACACTTTGAGGATAATAGTCTCCATAACCAACGGTTGTAGAGGTGACCATTGTAAACCACAAGCTATCAAAATAGGTTGGGAATGTAGCAGGCTCTAAAAAGTGAAACACCCATGCAGCACTTATTAGAACAATAATGGTAACGAGCAGTATCGCTGAAAAGCTGAAGCTGATGATCACTTTCCAAATTCGGCCAAAGAAATACATGCAAAGCCTCCTTTCTTCAAATAAAAAAACTATCAAATAATGAATATTCCCGCGAATGGCCGTTTATCCATTCCTTGCGAAAAATATATCATTAATGATAGTTTTTTAAATTAATTAGTTTTGATTAGACCATTCTTCCACATTCCAAACCTTTGTAACCCAATCTTCATAGAAATCAGGTTCATGGCAAACAAGAACAACAGTGCCTTTATAAGCTTTCAGCGCTCGTTTTAATTCTTCTTTTGCCGTCACATCTAAGTGATTCGTAGGCTCATCAAACAATAGCCAGTTGCTTTCTTCCATCAATAGCTTGCATAGGCGCACCTTTGCTTGCTCGCCTCCGCTCAGCTGGTTTAATGGTCTTGAGATATGCTCGTTTTTCAACCCGCAACGTGCAAGGGCAGCACGTACTTGGTGCTGATCCATGCTTGGAAATGCATTCCAAACATCCTCGATTGGTGTTAAGTTTCCTGCTTTAACCTCTTGTTCAAAGTAAGAAGGGTACAGGAAGTCACCTCGTTCAATTTTTCCGCTTAACGGCTGAATTTTACCAAGCATTGTTTTCAGCAACGTAGATTTTCCGACACCATTACAGCCGACTACAGCAATCTTTTCGCCGCGCTCAATTGTAATGGACATTTTCGGCAATAGCGGAGATCCATAGCCAATTTCAAAATCTGACCCTTCAAAAACATAACGGCTGCTGCCGCGTGATTCTTTAAAGTCAAATGTCGGCTTTAAGGCAGTTTCCGGACGGTCAATGCGCTCCATGCGGTCCAATTGCTTTTGACGGCTTTTTGCACGTCCTGTTGTTGAGTATCTCGCTTTGTTTTTCGCGATGAAATCCTCTTGTTTTTTAATAAATTCCTTTTGCTTTTCGTAAGCATTCAAATGCTGGTTTTTATTAATTTCAGCAAGCTCAAGGAATTTATCATAGCTTGCAGTATATCTCGTCAGCTTCGAGAATTCGAGATGGAAGATAACATTTGATACTTGGTTCATAAACTCTGTATCATGAGAAATCAAGATAAAAGCATATGGATATTCTTTTAAATAAGAAGCAAGCCATTTAATATGCTCTACATCCAGATAGTTCGTTGGCTCATCAAGCAATAGCACTTGCGGCTGTTCAAGGAGCAATTTTGCGAGTAAAACTTTTGTTCTCTGTCCACCGCTTAGTGCTGTTACGTCACGGTCTAGTCCGATTGCATCAAGACCAAGCCCGCGCGCTGCTTCTTCAATTTTTATATCAAGTGTATAAAAGCCGCCGGCATCAAGTTTATCTTGAATAACTCCCATTTCATCAAGCAGAGCTTCCAGCTCTTCTGGAGTGGCATCGCCCATTTTCGCCGTTACTTCATTCAGCTTCTCTTCTTCCTTAAATAGAGGAAGGAATGCGTCCTTTAATGCATCGCGAATTGTTTTTCCAGGTGTAAGAACTGTATGCTGATCTAAATAGCCGTAATGAACAGAAGGAATCCACTCTACTTTGCCTGAGTCATGAATCAGCTGTCCTGTAATAATATTCATCAGTGTTGATTTTCCAACCCCGTTTGCACCAACAAGACCGACATGATCTTCCGCTAATAAACGGAAAGACACATCTTTAAATAGGGTGCGGTCTCCAAATGTATGGCTTAAATTTTCCACATTCAATAACATATTTTTGTATCCTCACTTCATTATAAAGTACATGTAAGATGACAGTTTGCTATTTCTAAAATCAATAAATAGCAGTATCCATTTCTTCATAATACTAAAATAATGAACAGAAAACTAGACTAGTTCCTTCATTTCTATTATTTTCATCTTAAATCCATTGAAATCGTTCGTCCTAGCGAGAATTTTGTCTTTGCATCAAGTGGATTTTCCTTGCCCGTTATCGTTGTTGGGCAAAGTTTATAAATGGCTGTTTTGCTGCCTAAAGAAGACCGATATTTTTCTAAATGAGACGAAGCAAGAGGTTTGTTATAGTAATCTGGTACATATTTGTTCAGCATTTCCTGCATGATATTCCTAGCTTCCTCCATTTCACTTACCTTCTTTATTTCTCCGAATGCCATGATACTCCAATAAGCAGTATCCGTTTTTGCAGGAACAGGATTGCTCATTGTGCCAAGCTCTTCGCAAATGGTGAAGCAGCCTGCGGGGTTTGCTTCGATAATGCGCACCTTTCTGCCTTCATCAGCACCGTGAAAGTAAATGGCCTTGTTATACCAAACATAATTAAGGGGAATAACATAAGGTTCAGTGCCATCACTCAAGCCAAGATAACCGGTGCGGCAACTTGTTAAACAGCTGTTGATTTGTTCATCATCGGTCCATTCCATTTTTTTCTGTCTCATTTGTTCCATCCTATCCATCTCCTTCAGTGTTATGTTAGAATCATTGTAAAAAAATAGTGTCATAGAAAAAAGTGCCAGTTTGCGAAAAAAACATTGGGACAGAATGGAGAGGGAAGATGGTTTCCTGTTTTATTGAAAAAGACAAAAAAACACCAATTTATAAACAGCTGTACGATTTCTACAAAGAAGAAATGCTCAATGGGAACATAAAAGAAGGCACAAAACTTCCTTCTGTCAGATCCCTTTCTCAAACGTTAAGCATAAGTAAAAATACAGTAAATGAAGCATATCAGCAGCTTTTGGCAGAAGGATTTATTGAAAGCAGAGTCAAAAAAGGGTATTGGGTTGTCCCTAATCTTGAATATTTACCTGATACAAAGCAGGAAGTACTTCAAGAGGAGAATAAAACTATTGCAGCGAAGGAATTTACCATTGACTTTCAATACGGAGATATTGATCTAGAGCATTTCCCAATGAAAACCTGGAAAAAATGCTTACAAGACAGCTTACAGGAAAATGATAAAGAAATCCTGCTATACGGAAATAAATTAGGCAGCATTTCATTGCGAAAACAGATAGCCACATATCTTTACAAATCGCGGGGAATTCATTGCACATATGAAGATATCGTAATATCAGCAGGAACAAATCAGCTTGTCAGAACAGTTATTTCCCTTCTTCCAAAGGATAAACTAGCTGTTGCCATGGAGAGCCCTGGCTATGATGGGGTAAAAAATACTTTCTTAACAGAAGGCTGTATGATTGTTGACATACCTGTTACAGCAGACGATGGGTACGATGTCCAAGCATTAAAAAGCAGTGGCTGCAATGCCGCGTATATCACACCATCCCATCAATTTCCCCTCGGATGTATCATGCCTGCTGCCAAAAGGTTGGAGCTGTTAAAATGGGCTGAAGAGACAAATGCTTATATTATTGAAGATGATTATGACAGTGAGTTTCGTTATGAAGGGGCACCGGTTGCAAGTTTAAAAGGCTTAGACCGGCAGGACAGAGTTATTTATGCAGGGACTTTCTCAAAATCATTTTTGCCTTCTGTTCGGATTAGCTATATGGTATTGCCAAAAAAATTATTGGAGAATCTGCATGAAGGGTTCATTGATTCCCAAAATGCTTCACCCATTTTTCAGCATGCATTAGCACTATTTATGGAAAGAGAACACTATGAGAGGCATCTAAGAAAAATGAGGAAAATCTATAAAGAAAAACATGAGATGCTGCTGTCATCCCTAAATGAGTATATGGGGGGATTTGTTAACATAATCGGTGAAAAGGCCGGATTGCATCTGATTATAAATGTTGAAAATAAGCAGCATTCCCAATTGATTGAGGCAGCAGCACACCAGTCTATTGGCATATATTCTACTGCAAGCTATTATTCCAATAAATCAGTAGATGATTGTCCAATCATATTAGGGTTTGGAGGATTAACACTGCATAAAATAGACGAATACATAAAGCAGCTTGCGAAAGTTTGGTTTAATTAGAAGAGAAGAGGGTGGGTGCTTTTGACAGTTATATATGTAACAGCAATCATTATGCTTACAGCGATTCTATTTTTACGATTACTTGCTTATCATTTCGAAAAAAAATCACGGAGCAGCAAGTGGATAGAAACGTATTTGCGGCTTAGAAAACATAACCCGTATTATGGCTATATTTATGCCCTTGCTAATAAGGATGACAAAGCTGTTATTGCCAATTATCGCAGAGCTGTGAAACGCCCTAATCTCAGAAAGTATTATCCGCTTTTGACCATTCTATTTTGCTTTTATTTTCACAGTACGAAAGGAGTGAATGAAGAAATAGCAAAACTTAGCAGTGATAACAATAAAAAATTTTTTATGCAGTGGTTAAAAATCAGACAAAACAAAGATGAATTTAATGATTCAAGCTTAGCGTCCGATCATAAATGGATGGAATATACGATCGCTGCATTAGATTATCAAGAGCAGGGGAAATGTGATTCAGCAAATAAGCAGTTGATGAAGGCGTGCAACCATTCAAACGGAATCATATACTATATATTAGAGAAAGAACGATTAACACTGAAGTATTCCTAATTTTTAAAGATTTTTACTTCTAAAATATTGTCGGTAAAGGCGGAAGTAATAGCATTATTTTCAATCTTTTGAGGGAAATAAACTGTCCTTGATTTAATGTGATTGTCTAAAGTACGAACCCTTACAGTCAGGTAGTTGTCTTTTACAAAAATCTCCATACTATTAGGAGAGATGTATGGCAGAAGGCTTTCAGCTAAATAGTAAGAATCTGCTTCATATAAATCGACAGGAAATTCTGTTTCATCTAAATAGCTGCTAATAGAGTTATATCCTTCCATCAAGGGAAATAATTGCTCATCACTCATTGTGAATTGCTCCTTTTTGATGACAAGATATTCGCAGCTGCCGTAACCTGTGCATAGAAAATTTTTTAGCAGGCTGATGATATATCATCAGCCTGTGTTTATTTATTTATTAAAAGTCGTGTCCGCTGTTGTGCTTCTGTCTAGTATGGTTGCGGTTTTTCACTTTTTTGCTCCCGCTGAGAGGCTCAGGCTGTCCGCCGTGATGGCCTTTCGGTGAATTTTTGCGCATATCTTTACCGTCGTTTTTATTCAAGACCTTCATCTCCTTTGCCATTTGAAAAGCAGTTTGCTCTTCACTGTTTAGAATGGGAGAAATATCTCTTGTTTATACAGAATATTTTTTTGTGTATTTGAGCAATTTAACTGTAGGATTTCTTTCCTGCTTACAACCACGATTCTTATGCAAAAATAGATAGGAGGAAATACAGTGTTTTATCACAGCAATAAACAAGAAGCTTTCCAAGCTGCCCAAAATAACATGCGCGAAACGCAGACATTATATGAAGATATTGTAAAGGATTCTGCAAGCTACGGTCATCAGCTGAAGCATCTGAAACAAGAAATAAACGAAACATATGAACAAATCGAAAATGCTTTAGAAACTGCGTCTGAACATCAGCGCAAACAGCTAGAGACATTCCAGCAAGATTTAAAAACGATTGTCAGTGAGGTAAATGATCTTTCGTAACTTTAATAGTTGCACCTTTTCTTTTGGAAAGGGTGCTTTTTTAATTAGGTCATAAGTAGCGCTTATTATAAATGATAACTTTCTTATTATTTACTTATCAAAGCTACTGTATTAAAATGAATGAGGAAATAAAAGACTAAAAAGATAGAAAGTACGAAATATTCGACTATTTTTCTATTTTTGGTATATGATTACATGGAGGGGGTAATACATATGGCAAAAGATACTTACAATGCACGTAAATCATTCGAGGTTGATGGGAAGCGTTATCATTATTATCAATTGGATGCATTGGAAAAAGCGGGAATCGGCAATGTTTCCAAATTGCCGTACTCTATCAAAGTTCTATTGGAATCTGTATTAAGACAAATGGATGGTTTTGTCATTAAAGACGAACATGTGGAAAACCTTGCAAAATGGGGAACAGATGAACTGAAAGAAATTGATGTGCCATTTAAGCCTTCAAGGGTTATCCTACAGGACTTCACAGGAGTTCCTGCAGTTGTTGACTTGGCTTCTTTAAGAAAAGCCATGGCTGATCTTGGCGGAGATCCAAGCAAAATTAACCCGGAAAAACCGGTCGATCTTGTTATTGACCACAGTGTGCAGGTTGACAAATATGGTACGCCAGATGCGTTGACTGCAAATATGGATCTTGAGTTTGAACGAAACGCAGAGCGTTACCAATTTTTGAGCTGGGCTCAAAAAGCTTTTGATAATTATCGTGCCGTTCCGCCTGCTACAGGAATCGTACACCAAGTAAATTTAGAATATTTAGCAAATGTTGTGCAAGTAGTCGAAAATGAAGATGGAGAGTTAGAAACTTTCCCTGATACATTAGTAGGAACAGACTCACATACGACGATGATCAACGGAATCGGCGTACTTGGATGGGGTGTCGGCGGTATCGAGGCAGAGGCTGGCATGCTTGGACAACCATCATATTTCCCAGTTCCAGAAGTTGTGGGTGTGAAGCTTATTGGTGATATGCCTAACGGTTCAACAGCAACAGACCTTGCTTTAAAAGTTACACAAGTGTTGAGAGGTGAAGGGGTAGTAGGCAAGTTCGTTGAATTCTTCGGACCTGGTATCTCCCAATTGCCGCTAGCTGACCGTGCGACAATCGCTAACATGGCTCCAGAATACGGAGCAACTTGCGGATTCTTCCCAGTTGATGAGGAATCATTGGCTTATATGAGATTAACAGGCAGATCAGAAGAGCAAATCAAAGTGGTAGAAGAATATTCTAAACTTAACGGACTGTTCTTTGATCCTAGTATTGAGCCAGTTTATACAAAAGTAATTGAAATTAATCTTTCAGATATTGAAGCAAACCTGTCTGGACCAAAACGTCCGCAAGACTTGATTCCATTATCGCAGCTGCAAAAAGCATTTGTTGATTCTGTGACTGCACCTGAAGGAAATCAAGGCTTCGGCTTGAAGAAAGATGAGTTTGATAAATCAGTAGATATCAAGTTTGCTAACGGGGACTCAACGACAATGAGGACAGGTTCTGTTGCAATCGCTGCTATCACTAGCTGTACAAATACATCCAACCCGTATGTGCTTGTTGGTGCTGGCCTTGTTGCCAAAAAAGCAGTGGAACTTGGCATGGAAGTGCCTAAATTCGTTAAAACTTCTTTGGCGCCAGGTTCAAAAGTAGTAACTGGTTATTTAAGAGATTCCGGCTTGCTGCCATACTTGGAACAAATCGGTTTTAACCTTGTTGGTTACGGCTGTACGACTTGTATCGGAAACTCTGGTCCATTGCGTGATGAAATCGAAATGGCAGTTGCTGATTCTGATTTGCTTGTTACTAGTGTGCTTTCCGGTAACAGAAACTTTGAAGGTCGTATTCATCCGCTTGTAAAAGCAAACTACTTGGCATCACCGCCGTTAGTTGTGGCTTATGCACTTGCGGGAACTGTTGATATTGACCTGCAAAACGAGTCAATCGGCAAGGATAAGGATGGCAACGATGTATTCTTCAAGGATATTTGGCCATCAACTGAAGAGGTTAATGAAGTGGTAAACCGCACTGTAACTCCTGAACTGTTTAAGAAGGAGTATGAGCGTGTGTTCGACGACAACGAGCGCTGGAATGAAATTCAGACTAGCAGCGATTCATTATACACATTCGATGATTCAAGCACTTATATTCAAAACCCTCCATTCTTTGAAGGGCTGAAGCCTGATCCTGAGAAGGTGCTTCCGATTAAAGGGCTTAAAATTGTCGGCAAGTTTGGCGACTCTGTTACAACAGACCATATTTCACCAGCCGGAGCAATCGGTGTCAACACTCCTGCAGGTAAATATTTAAAAGCAAACGGAGTAGAGGTTCGCGATTTCAACTCTTACGGTTCTCGCCGCGGTAACCACGAGGTCATGATGAGAGGAACATTTGCGAATATCCGTATCCGTAATCAGATTGCTCCTGGTACAGAGGGCGGGTTTACGACATACTGGCCGACAGGTGAAGTGACATCCATTTATGATGCTTGTATGCAATATAAACAAGATGGAACTGGCCTAATGGTTCTTGCCGGCAAAGATTATGGCATGGGATCTTCTCGTGACTGGGCAGCAAAAGGTACGAATCTCCTTGGAATTAAAACAGTTCTTGCTGAAAGCTTTGAGAGAATCCACCGCTCTAACCTTGTGTTAATGGGTGTGCTTCCATTGCAATTCAAGGATGGAGACAGCGCAGAGTCTCTTGGTTTAACAGGAAAAGAGACGTTTAACATATATGTTGATGAAACAGTTAAACCTCGTGATTTCATTGAAGTTACTGCGACAGATGAGGATGGAAACAAGAAGACATTTGAAGTGCTTGTACGCTTTGATTCTGAAGTAGAGATAGACTACTACCGTCACGGTGGAATCTTACCGATGGTGCTTCGAGATAAATTGAAGAACTAATGATAGAAAGAGACTAATGAGTGACTAATGACTCATTAGTCTCTTTTTCTTTTAGTGGGCGTACATTCTGCTAGGTAATTAAGGAAAAGTTTGCTACTATAGATATGTAGGAAATTACCATGAAGGAGTGATTGGAATGGCGTTGACATTCGGAAAATTATTAGAAGAAGCAAGAAGCAATGTGAAAGGCATCTCATCAATTGAAGCAAAAAAACAAATGGAAGACAAACCTAATACATATGTAATTGATGTGCAGGATGCTGAGGATGCAGGAGCTTGCGGTTTAATCCCAAGCAGTGTAAACATCTCACTAGGCATGCTGCCGATTCGTGCTGATTTGGAGCTTCCTGAAGAGCTTCGCAATCCAGAATTAGCTGATCGCAACAGACCGATTCTAGTAACATGCGGTTTAGGCGGACAAGCTGCTCTTGGCGCTTATTTGCTTAAACAAATGGGATTTGCTGATGTAGCTTTCATTGAAGGCGGAACAACTGCTTGGAAACAAGAAGGCTTCGAAACAGTATAATACCGAAGGAAAAGAGGAGCGCTAAATGGTCGCTCCTCTTTATATTTTAATAGCCAAGCTCTTTATTAACCAAATTAAGTAGCTCTTTGCCTTCTTTAAATCTAGTGACATTCTCTAAAAATATATCCATATAACGATCCATGCTTTTCGGAGAATAATAGGCATTATGGGGAGATATTATGACATTCTCCAATGCCCAGAAGGGGGACTCGCTTGGTAACGGCTCCACCTCAAATACATCAAGAGCAGCACCTTTAATTCGCTGAGCTGTTAACACTTCCAGCAAATCAGCTTCTGCAATTGTATTGCCTCTGCCGATATTAATCAAGTAAGCAGATGGTTTCATAAGCTTTAGCTTCTCTTTATTTATGAATTGGTACGTTTCCTTTGTTGAAGGCAAAGCGAGAACAAGAAAATCAGCATTTTTAATGACATCATCGACTTGTTCAAGTCCAACCACCTCATCTGCAGGATCATTACTTGTTGTAATGGAAGGTCTCTTTCGGCAGCCGACTATATGCATGCCAAGAACTTTGCATCTTTTCGCAATCTCTTTGCCAATCTCTCCATATCCGATAATTCCTATAGTGGCGCCGTCTAAGTCTTGAATATCCGTATTGCTCCAGATTCGCTTGTTTTGATTACGCAGCATGGTTGGCAGCCCTCTTGCAAACCCAGAAATCATGGCAACAGTATGTTCGGCAATCGGTATAGAAGTGCAGCCCTTTGTATTGGTAATCAGTAGATTACTTTTAATTGTTTCCTCATGAAGCAGAGCATCCAGTCCAACACTTAATGATTGTACCCATTTAAGCTTTGGGGCGTTGTTCCTAATGGTAAGAGGGTCCATTAAACCTAAGGTAAGGATAATATCACACTCACTTAAATCGAAGTTCACTGCTGGTTCTTCTTTACCAAATTGCCAAGGATCAAACAAAACGGTTGCACCTAAGGCTTTTATTTTTTCGATATACTTTTTTGGTATATTGTACCTAACATAAATGACAGGGGATGATGAATCCATCAGTTAGCTTCCTCCATCGGCAAGGTGCGGATATATTGGAAGTAAGTATCCGCAAGCCGTTTAATCGCCTCTTTAATTTTCTCCTCACTACAGTATGTGAAACAAAGTCTCATTGTGTTAAAGCCTTCGTCTTCAAGGAAGAAATGCTGTCCATCCAAATAGGAGACACCAGCAGTCATTGCAGCTTCCACAAAGTCGCTTGTATTTATGCCAGCAGGGAATGTGAGCCAGAGAAAGAAGCCTCCTTCTGGTGAAACAAAGCTGACCTCGTCGCCGAAATGCTCGTTAATGGCTTCAACCATTGCCTCTTTTCTTGATTTATACGTATTGCTTAAATACTTGATATGTTCTTCGATATCCAGCTGGTCTAACACATTGTGAACAACTTCCTGTACATATACGCTAGTCAGCCCGTCTGTTTTCAAAATACGCATCTTAGTGATAATCTCACTTAATCCAATTGCCCAGCCTAAACGGATCCCAGGTGCAATTACTTTTGAAAAGGTGCTTAAATAGATGACGCGCTCAGGACCGAAGGAGTGGATAGAAGGGAGATAAGTGCCATCAAAGGAAAGCTCCACATAAGCATCATCTTCCAAAATGAAGAAATTATATTCATAAGCAAGCTCTGCGAGTTTCCTTCGTCTGTCTACAGAGAGATTGACACCGCCTGGATTATGGTAATTGGGCATGATGTACAGAAGCTTCGGAATTGGCTTTTGCTGAAGAGTGGCTTCTAATAATGCTTTTTCCACATAGTCAACCATTATTCCATTCTCATCAATCGGAAATGACCGTAATTTTACCTGCGCCAAATTAAATGTCCGAATTGCACCAAAAAAACAAGGAGCTTCAATCCAAATTTCGTCACCTGGGTCAGTGAGTGTTCGTGCCACTAAATCGATTGCCTGCATGCTCCCGGCAGTTACAAGGATTTGGTCCTCTTTTGCATGTACGTCACGGAGCTTTGATCGTTCGAGAATCCAGTTAACAATATGACTTGTGCCTGTTCCGCCGCTATAAGACATAGCACCAAACCCTTGCGTTTTCATGGCAGCTTGTGTTGCAGCAACCATCGTTTCTAATGGAAAAGACTCTGGAGCAGGAAAACCATAAGACAATGGAATAACATGGTCTAGTGAACCGGCGAAGGAGGAGCCGATAATCGGCATGTTCGGAAATCTTTTACTAAATGTAAATTGCTTTAATGAATTCATACTATAAACACCATCCTCTTAAAAAATAATTTATTTTAAAAATTAACACTATTCAAATAATTTATAAAGTAATTTATTTCAAAAACTGCTTTTAGTAGAAAAGGATTGCTTGTTAAAGGCTAATCATAAATCCTTGATTCACTACCTCCATGTACTGTTTTGCAAATTCCTGATTTATCTTCCATGAATTGCTAATAAGCGAAGAAAATCTGACAAGTTTAATGGTGCAGACATTCCTAATGGGAAAAGAAGCTGCCGATAGCAAAACTGCATGAAGCCAAGCCAGTTTGCTCCTTTCGTCAGTAAAACGTTTGGAGAATTACTGAATATAGAGCCAACTATATGCTATTTATTTCGAATATGGAAATATTAAAAGACGGCGTAAAAACGAGCATTCAAAAGAAAATAAGCAGTTAATTTCATTTTTTACAGAATTTTCGGATTTTTATAAAAAATAAACCAAACATAAAAACAAAAGAATGTAAACGCTATCTTATAAAATATTTAAAAAATTTTAAAAAAGATATTGTATAACTATAAATAATTTCTTATAATGAATTCAAGTTAGATAATAGAACATGAATTGTGAGGTAAATTGACATGGCTGAAATTACATTAGAACAGATTCAAAGTATCATTAAAGAAAAAAATGTAGAATTATTGCATATGCAATTTGTAGATATTGAAGGGATTTTGAAAAATATCACAATTACAGCAGCTCAATTAGATGATGCAGTAGAAGGGAAAATCATGATTGATGGTTCTTCCATCAAAGGTTTCTCACCTATCAATAAATCAGATTCTTATTTAGCCCCAGATTTAAACACATTTGTTGTGTTGCCTTGGACAGAAGAAGAAGGATATTCAGAAGCACGCTTCCTTTGCTCTGTAACAAATCCAGATGGTACATTATTTGAAGGTGACACACGTAATGTTCTTAAGAAGACAGTGGCACGTGCAGCAGAACAAGGATATACGATTTCTGTAGGTCCTGAATTGGAATTCTTCTTGTTTGAAACAGATGCACAAGGTTACCCAACGACAGTCCTAGGTGACAGAGGCGGATACTTTGAGCCATCTCCTAAAGACTTAGGTGAAAAGGTTCGTGTTGAAATCTTCAAAACTTTGCGAGCAATGGGCTTTACAATTGAAGCATTGCACCATGAAGTTGCAGAAGGCCAGCATGAAATTAACTTTAAATATGCAGATGCTCTAGGAGCTGCAGACCTTGCGACTACTTACAAATGGGTAGTTAAAACAATCGCAGCACAATATGGCTTGCATGCAACATTTATGCCAAAGCCAGTATTCGGCATCAACGGTTCAGGAATGCATGTTAACATGTCGTTCTTCAAGGATGGCGAAAACATTTTCTTCGATCCGTCTGATGAACTGCAGCTTTCAAGTGAAGCTTACTCTTTCATCGCTGGTATCCTTGATAATGTTAAGAGTTTCGTAGCAGTTACAAACCCGCTAGTAAACTCTTACAAACGTCTAGTACCTGGCTATGAAGCACCAGTATATCTTGCTTGGTCTGCTTCAAACCGTTCAGCTTTAATCCGTATTCCAGCTAAAAAAGGCATGGCAACTCGCGTAGAATTGCGTTGTCCAGATCCAGCATCAAATCCATATTTGACATTTGCAGTAATAGCATCTGCTGGTCTTGATGGAGTGGAAAAAGGATTGCAAGCTCCAGCACCTGTTAACGAAGATATCTTCCACATGACAGATGCACGCCGCGAAGAGTTGGGCATCGACAGCCTACCAGGTGGCCTAGAAGCAGCTATCGCTGAACTAGAAGCAGGAGAAATCGGTCTTAAAACACTTGGAGAGCACGTATTCTATGAGTATGTTGCAGCGAAAAAAGAAGAGTGGGATAACTACCGTACACAAATCCATGCTTGGGAAATTGAAAACTACCAATTTAAATTCTAATAGTTTGATAGATAAGAGAGGGCATCAGCCCTCTTTTTTTTGTTGTGCTATCTTAGTAGTTTATGTCAAATGCTTCTTCGCAAAAATACAATTCCGATAAAATAAGAAGGAGATTTTGTCTATCGATTATTTATTTTTGCTAGCGATATGATACAATAAATACATTGGATAACAAGTGCATCCTTGTTTATCTATGTCAATAATTTCAGTTACAAGGAGAATTAAAGAATGGGAAAAGTTTTAGTTTTTGGTCACAAAAATCCTGATACGGATACGATTTGTTCTGCTATCGCTTATGCAGAATTGAAAAAAGCTTTAGGTGTAGAAGCGGAAGCTGTTCGCCTGGGAGAAATCAATGGCGAAACAAAGTTCGCTCTAGATTACTTCAAAGCTGAAGCTCCAAGATACATACAAAAGGCGTCAGAGGAAACAGATTCTGTAATTCTTGTAGATCACAACGAATTCCAGCAAAGTGTGGAAGATATTAAAGAGGTTTCTATCCTGGAAGTTATCGACCACCACCGTATTGCTAACTTTGAAACAAGCGATCCTTTATATTATCGCGCTGAGCCTGTTGGCTGTACTGCTACAATTCTTAACAAGCTTTACAAAGAGAACAATGTTGAAATCAAAAAAGACATTGCAGGTTTAATGGTTTCTGCAATTATTTCCGATTCATTATTGTTTAAATCTCCAACTTGCACAGATCAGGATGTTAAAGCAGCACAAGAGCTTGCTGAAATTGCTGGCATTAATTTGGACCAATATGGTTTGGACATGCTTAAAGCTGGTGCAGATTTAAGCGACAAAACAGTAGAGCAACTAATCAGCCTTGATGCAAAAGAATTTCCAATGGGGTCATATAAAGTGGAAGTTGCTCAAGTTAATGCAGTGGACACAAATGATGTACTTGCTAAACAAGGCGAACTGGAAGATGCATTAAATAAAGTGATTGCTGACAAAGGGCTTGATTTATTCTTGCTTGTTGTAACAGATATCTTAAACAATGATTCTGTTGCCCTTGCACTTGGAACGAAAACTAGTGCAGTGGAAGCGGCATTTGGCGTAAAACTTGAAAATAACACAGCCTTGCTTAAAGGTGTTGTATCACGCAAAAAACAAATCGTTCCTGTATTAACAGAGGAATTATCAAAATAATCCATAATAGTAAAAAGAACTTGCTTGTGTAAGTTGATCATAAAGATCACTTATTCAAAGGCAAGTTCTTTTTTTATGTGCGTGTTTACGATAATATCAAAGTAAAGATATGACTAAAAAACATTTCCCCCAGAGATGTAATAGGGAGCTGAGGAAGTTTGCCAAAGGATAAAATTCTTGTTATTGAAGATGAACAAAAAATCGCAAGAATCATTACGATGGAGCTCGAATACGAAGGTTATGAAGTTCACGCAGAGCATTCCGGTGTTAAAGGTTTAGAGAAAGTGCTTGAGGGAGGCTGGAGTCTTGTCTTGCTTGATGTAATGCTGCCAGAATTAAGCGGTTTAGAGGTCTTAAGAAGAATCCGCAATGCAGCTGTTCATGTTCCGGTTATTCTTTTGACTGCAAGAGATTCTATTCCAGACAAAGTAGCAGGCCTTGATTTAGGGGCAAACGACTATATGACAAAGCCATTCCAAATAGAGGAGCTGCTTGCCCGAATTCGGGCAAGCCTTCGCGTCAGCAAGATGCAATGGAAACAAGAGCAGGAAAAAGTGCTAGAAGTGGATGATTTAAAAGTATTTGTCAAATCTTATTCCGTAAAGCGTGCAGACATCGATATTGAACTGACACCAAGGGAATTTGAGCTGCTTCTTTATTTAATGGAAAATAAAAATATTGTGTTAAGCAGAGAACAAATTATGAATCATGTTTGGGGTTATGATTTTATGGCAGATACAAATGTGGTGGATGTTTATATAAGATATTTACGCAAGAAAATCGATTATCAATTTGATAGACAGCTGATTCAAACAATTCGCGGGATTGGCTATGTCATTAAGGAATCTTCTATATGAGAGTCAGAACGCGCATCCAAGTTTTTTCAACATTGCTGCTAATCATAATGATGGTTTGTCTTAATACGACCATTTACTTCGTTTTTCAAAAGGAAATCCTTAAAAATGAAGTGAACGAAACAGCAGGCAAGTTGATGCAGGCAGCAGGAAATCTTGACAGTGCAACAACAGAAATGACGAGAAATTCCCTCCTGCGTGCCTTCGTCCCGGCAAATGGAATGATTCGTGCAATTGACGAAAATAATGCAGTGATTTTTACAAGCACGAAAGAATCAAGCTATGCTGATATAGACCATTCCTTTTCAGCTGGCCAATCGGAAAACGTTCTAAAACAAGATGGAAGCTCGTTTGCCGTTGCTTCACTGCCAGTCATCTGGAATGACGGCAGTGTAGTAAAGCTGGAGATGGCTGAAAATATCGACAGCTCACTGCGTATATTGGATGTATTAAGACTGATTTTGATAATCGGGACTGTTCTCGTTATATTGCCGACTTTTTTGGCTGGAAGATTGCTATCAAGTTTCATATTGACACCAATTCAGTCTCTTATAAAAACAATGGAGGAGATCCAATCAAAGGGCAGTTTTCAAAAGCTTGAATTGCAAGACAGAAGTAAGGATGAATTGTATCAGCTTGGGAACACCTTTAACAAAATGATATCTATATTAGAATTGCAATATGATAAGCAAAAACAATTTGTCTATGATGCCTCGCATGAATTGAAAACTCCGCTTACTGTAATTGAAAGCTATGCCAGCATGCTGAAGCGCTGGGGAAAGAATAAGCCTGATGCTTTAGAGGAAGGAATAGATGCCATTTTATCAGAGGCGGTGCGGATGAAGGAAATGACAAATGAAATGCTTGAGCTGGCAAAAGCCGATGATCATCTTGTCTTGCATTTGGAAGACTTTGAGCTGAATAAGCTTTGCATCAAGACTGCGAAGAATATGGAAATGGCGACAGGACGGATCGTGTTAGTTGAAAAGGCAAGCACGCCAGTCATTCTGTATGGTGATAAGCAAAAAATAAAGCAGCTTCTTCTTATTCTCCTTGATAATGCCTTTAAGTATGGAGCAAATACAGTGAAATTGGCAGTGAACACTACACAAGAGAATATTATTTTAAAGGTTGAAGATGATGGCATCGGTATTGATAAAAAAAAGCAGCCGTTAATATTTGACCGCTTTTACCGTGCTGATATGTCGAGAAATCGGGATAACGGCGGTGTTGGGCTAGGACTGTCGATCGCAAAACTTATCATGACTGCTCATGATGGTATGATTGAAGTGGAAAGTGAGTTAGATAAAGGAACAACGTTTACATGTATGTTCCCTGCAGGACAAAAGGCGGTGGACAAATAATGAACAAGAAGAAACTTCTCCTCATTAGCAGCTTCCTTTTGATTATTGTCCTATTGGTTTTAGGGTATTTTATCTTCTTCGCCGATGAAAGCAGTACTTTAACAGAGGATGCGGCAAAAGATTTTGTCTTGTCTAATTATGGAGGCACGGTAAGTAGTGTTTCACAAAGGGATGGAGAATCAGGACCTTCTTATCAAATCATTTTTGAAACAGACAGTGGTGTATACAATATAGTGCTTAACAAAAAGACAGGCAAAGTGGAGACCTTAATTCAACAATCTGTGAAAGATACTACCGACAAAGCTAGTCTCATCCAAGAAGAAGAGGCAAAAACGTTGATACAAGAGCAGATAAAAGGTGATTTATTGACAATTGAAGAAACAAACCAAGATAGTATTTCCTATTATTCTTTTATTATTAAAACAGAAGCTAAAGACACAGCCTATTTGCTAGACAGGGAAACTGGAGAAATTAAAGAAGATGCGGCAGACGGAACTACAGAATATATCTCAAAGGAAAAAGCAGAGGAAATAGCTTTACAGGAAATCGGAGGAACTGTTTCAGAAATCGATATGGAAGAGGATGAAGATTTCGGTCTCGTTTATGAATTGGAAATAGAAGCGGAAGGCGATAAAGAAGTAAAAATGTATATTAATGCCTATACAGGTGCCATTGAATCAATTAATTGGGACAATGATTAAAACGCTCCGATGAATTCTCATCAATTTCTCATATTTCTGCTAAAGTCTTATCATTTTCTCAGGATAGGATAGAAGTATAAGAAAAAGGAGGAATTTAAAATGAATACAATAAAAAAAGCGTGGAGCAAAATTATACAAACTAAATGGTTAAAATACGGTATCGGTGCAGCAATCATCGGTTTTGGCGGAGCAGCTGCATATGACCTGATTGATGACAGAGATGTCTATGCAAACGGTGGTATTGTAAAAAGCTTTACAGCAGAAACGGCGGCTGTATCAAAACAAGAGGCTGCTGAAATTGCTTCAAAAGAAAAGAATAGTGCTGTAGAAGAGGTAGAGCAAGAGTATACGGAAACTGGAGCAGGTGTATACCAAGTAGAATTCGCTGATGACCAAGATGATATATATGTCGATTCAGAAGACGGCACCATCATTACAAAGGAAATGCTTGCTGATAAAATTAAAGTAACAGAAGAGCAAGCGAAAGAAATAGCATTAAAAGAAGCAGATGGCACCATTACAGAATTTGAGTTAGATGATGATAACGCTCAATTCATTTATGACCTAGAAGTAACAGCAAAGGATGGCATGGAAACAGAGCTGAGCATTTCAGCAGAAACAGGAAAAATATTAAGTAAAGAGCAAGACAGGTTTTAATCTGACTATAAGAAGCAGCCTCATTTAGGCTGTTTTTTTATTTTAATCCTAATTTATGACAATATTCGCAACATTTATTATATCCTATATATTTTTCTGTCTATACCTGATAAGGTGTAAGGGACAGGAAACAAATGTTTTTAAATAACGACGTGTCAGGCATGAAATATTTTGCTGATTTTACTCATTCCTATAACCTTATAATTTTACGCATTCAAAGTCCCTTCCAAAAATAAACATCGTAATTAAAATAAAAATGGAGAACTTAAATGTAAGAAATGATTATAGGAGTGGTCTTGATGAAAAAAATAATCGTATTTTTATGTATCCTTGTTAGTGTAAGCCTTTTACTGGTTGATATACAAAAAGCTTCTGCCGAAGGCACTGGAAAAAATATTGGAGTGAATATTGGAAATATCGCGCCTGACTTTATTTTGAAGGATATGAAAGGGCAAAAAGTGCGGCTTTCTGATTTAAAAGGTAAAAAAGTAATGATCAATTTCTGGGCAACATGGTGTCCGCCATGCAGACAGGAAATGCCGGAAATCGAGAAGTTTTTTCAAGAACAAAAGGGAGATATAGAGATATTGGCAATAAATATTGATGGCGGAGCTCCCAAAAACGTTGCTGATTATATAAAAAAAATGAAGCTTACTTTTCCTGTCGTGCTGGATGAACAAGATAAGGTAAATGAAATGTATAAGGTAATCACTATTCCCACTACTTTTTTAATTGACGAGAAAGGAGTTATTGTCAATAAATACTATTCTGTCATGTCATTAGAGATAATGAGGGAGTTAATAAGGAAGAAATAATTTCTGAAAGCGCTTTACAATTATATGGACATCACGTATAATGAGAGCGTATCAAAAGTATACATATGAGTATTGTTTTCAGAAAACAATGACTTTTCAAACTTTTAAAAGAATTTCTTCAAATGCGTATTAAAAACAGGCAATTTTGGGAATTATGAAAATATAAAAGGATAAAGGAGATAAAAGAGATGAGAAAACCTCGTAAACGGTCATTCCAGGAACTAGTGTCAGAAAATAAACTGCAATTGCTTCGAGACAGAGAAGCAATTGAGAAAATTGAAGAGCGCATTGAAAAAAAACATTTGAAAAAAGCAAGATAATCAATTAGTGAAAAATTTTGCCACACATCATCCATTCCTTTATAGTGCAAACTTTATATAAAGGAGGGGATGAATGATGAGCAATCCAAAAAAAGACAGCAAGCATTTTGTGCCTAGCCATATTGGAACTAAATCGAGAGGTTTCGGCGGCAATAAAGGCAAAAAAATGCAGGATACTTCAGGTCAGCATGCCCAAGTGATCCAAACAAAAGGTGAATAAACTTTTTAGCTTCTGTACATATGTGCAGAAGCTTTTTGTATGTATAAACGAAGGAAAACAGCTTAAATCATTAACGAATATTCACGATTATGATACTATAAGAAGATGTAAATAAACTTATATGTAAGTGAAGTGAAAGTAGATAATGGAAAAGAAATTCGAAAATACAGTCAGTCAAACAATTGCTTCTCTTGAAGAGGAATTTAAGAATACAGGTACTATTAACAACGAAAAAGCAGTTTTGTCTGCGATACAATCATTAAATGAAGCCGAGAAGCCAGAGATTGTCTCCCGATTGCTAACAATGGCGGCAATCTCCCGATTAAAAGCAAATGAAAAGGATTCAATTGCAACAGCATGGCTTAAAAAGGCGAAAGATTTAGATTCAAGTAATAAAGAGGCAAATAAATACCTTTCCCAAAACGACTGGAAAAACTATGAAGGTCTGTTGGACATGCTTAATTTCCCTGCGATTAGAGAGACAGATAACCGGACAGCGAAAAGGAAAATTGCTGAACAGTATATTAATAACTGCCGGAAGTTTCTTGATATGATTGATGATGAAAACGATAAATTAACAGAAAACAGTGCAGCAGCATCTATTTTTAATAATACACTTGCTGTGACTAAGTACAAAGAAATTATTACATTGCTGGATGAAGTAACGCAAAAAACATCTCAGCTTCTGCAATCATCTGAAGAATATGAAGAATCCATAAGCGGTGTTTTTCATACATCTATTTATTATGACAGTGTTAAAAAGCTGATTGAAGAGCTTAATGAGTTAAAGGGTGCTTGGTTGAACATTTTTAAAGAGGAAGACTCAAGCGAGGCAAAAGCGGAAACAACCTCAGCCTTAGAACAGCTTCAACAAATGATTGGCTTAGAGAAAGTTAAAAATAGAGTAAAGGATTTTTATCAATTCTTAAAGTATCAAAACTCAAGGAAAAAGCTCGGTTTCACCATTCAGGATGAATTAAGTCTTAATATGATTTTTACAGGAAATCCTGGTACAGGAAAAACGACATTGGCACGGTTAATGGCTAAAATTTATTATGAACTAGGTGTGCTGCCTAGTCAGGAGGTTGTTGAAACAGACCGATCCCAGCTAGTCGGAGGCTATATGGGGCAGACAGAGGAAAATGTGCGCAATGTTGTAAAGCAATCTCTTGGCGGTGTGCTGTTTATTGATGAAGCCTACAGCTTAAACAGAGATGGACAAGGCAATGATTACGGACAAACAGCGATTGACACATTGGTTTCCTTAATGACTAGTTCTGAATTCGGCGGGAAGTTTGCTGTTATATTAGCAGGCTATCCGGAAGAGATGAGACAGTTCCTTGACGGCAATCATGGATTAAGCAGCCGTTTTCCATCATCTAACTTTATTCATTTACCTAATTATTCTGCAGAGGAACTTGTTGCTATCGGAGAAAAAATTGCCAATGACAATGATTATGTCATCAGTGAAGAAGGCAAACAGCAATTAGAGCTGCGCCTTGAAAAGGAACAGGTTGATGAAAGCTTCGGCAATGCCCGTGCAGTTAAAAATATTGTCCTAGATGCGATTTTTAACAAAGGATCTCAAGCACAATCAAACAAGCAGTTCCTCACATATACCTTGCTTGACGGCAATGATTTTGCTGCGTCAGAGGAGGAGGCTTCAGATAATCCAGCGGAAGAACTTGATTCTATGATTGGTCTGACAAAGGTAAAGGATGAAATGAAAAAAATTATTTCATTCGTTAAAGTTCAGCAAGTCAGACGAACGAATTCTAAAAAGAACTTGCCTATCCAGCTTCATGCTGTATTTACGGGAAATCCAGGTACAGGAAAAACGACAGTTGCTAAGCTTTATGCCCAGTTCTTAAAGGATTGCGGGATTTTAAAGCGTGGGCATCTCGTAGTAGCAAGCAGAGCGGATTTTATAGCAGGATTTGTGGGCCAAACGGCGATTAAAACGAAAAAGAAGATCAGAGAAGCATTAGGCGGCGTTCTATTCATTGATGAAGCATATTCTCTATTGTCAGGATCTAATCAAGATTTCGGCAAAGAAGCTATCGACACACTTGTTATGGAAATGACAAAGCATAATGAAAATCTTGTTGTCGTCTTGGCCGGTTATCCTGATGAAACAAAGGCATTGCTTGAAAGCAATCCAGGTTTAACATCACGCTTCAAGAAGTTTATCCATTTCGAGGATTATAATAGTGAAGAATTGATTCAAATAATGGAAGGTTATGCGGCAAAATATGACTATCAGTTAGAAAATAATGCGAAGCTTGCCCTTCAGACAAAGCTTGCGTCATTTAACTCAAATGGAAATGGGCGATTTGCGACTAATCTTGTAGATGAAGCTGTCCAGATGCAAGCATTGCGAATCATGGAAGCTAATGATGATAGCCTTGATTATTCTATTCTTACAGAAGCAGATATGCTTCATGCACTAGATTCCTTCAGCAACAGTGCAAACACAAAGCAATCATAATAGTAAACAAAAGCGGCTGTCTTTACAGCCGCTTTTTTATATAAAAAAGGACTATCCCATAAGGATAGTCAAAATCAGCAGTTTTTATCTCAGGTGTGTAGTTTATGTGAAAAACTGCAGACTTTATTGTACTTTTTTTAAAAGCAAATAACAAAGGTAATTTAAACCAACAACTGTTGGTGGTGTGGGGATTAGTGTTGTTTATATCATGTTTTGAGAGGTTAAAAATGCACTGTATGAGGTCTGACTAATAGTGAATGCTAACATTTTCACAAATTCAGCTTATTTTTGCTCCAATAGTTCACCGAAGAAATAAATCTCATCTGTTATTTTGCTTTTCATCTCGTAATCTTCACATTTTTTACACTCATTCACTAGAAAATATATATGTCTAATGAATAAAAGCATTTCATCATCTTTAATCATCATTCTAACTCCTTGTAGACAGATAGTACCAAAAATAACGATATAACCTATAAAATATTGTTTTTTATTTCCATTAAGTGGGTATTTATAATTATAACAAAATAAACTACTAGGAGTAAAGAATTATGGGTCTCATTGAAAAGCTGCAGAAGAAAATAGTAGAAACAGATTGGACAGAGCTAGTTGCAGAAGGGAAAGTGGAAGATGAGAAAAGAGAGGAAAACAGCAAAGAAAAAAGTGGAGAAGCTCCCTAATACTTAAAGCTTTACATAATAGTGCGAGCTAAGGTATATTCGCGAAATAAAAAACACCATTTTGGTGTTTTTTATTTCGAATTATTAAGGTAATATTAATAAGTAAAAATGTCAAACGTATCTACATAAAAATCGTATGAAGCTTATAAAAAAAATAGGTGAAAGAAATCATTACAGCTGTCTAAGAGAACTTAAAACTATCTAAGTTCGATAGACTTCCCTCCATTAAAATATGGTAAAATGGATAAATATAACATTTGTCCATGGGGAAGGAGTTCGTTTTTTTGAGAAAAAGATTGACGCTATGTATCGTATTTAGCTGTACATTATTATTATTATTATATGGAAACAGCGTAAAGGATAGTAATAGTAATAGTAATAGTAATAGTAATGTCGAACGGCGAGAACTGGATACTGTTAATGTTTCTGACACTGAATTATTGTCTGTTGCTGAAATAAAAGATATTAGCAAGAAATCGTATAAGCTGGCAGAATCGGCCAAAGACTATGCAGAACAGAATCAGCACCTTAATATGGAACCCTTTAAACAGGCATTGCAGCCTTACTTTACGGAAGCTTTCATAAGTAAGCTTAATACAGTAGAATTTACTGTCCCTACAGGTGGTAATTTCCCAGCAGATTTTGATTATCAGCAGCATTTCATCGTGAAAGATCATTCAAAAAATAAGATTATCGTGGAGACGGCACAAACGTCATACAATAATATGCCCCTAATCTATACAATAGAGGCAGAAAAAGAGCAAGGTCAATGGAAGATTAACAATCTTGACTATATGGAACATACAGATTCTTCTAGTAAGGCAATGAATACTGCAAAAATCACAGAGAAAGAAGCAGGTAAATTAGTTGGCGGTTATTTGCTGGGAGACAAATATATAATTGAATCAGTCAAGCGGGGAAAAGAGAATGTTTTTTACATTAATGCATTTGTAGAAGTAAGTTCTACACAAATGATTGGGGTTTCACTGAAAATGGATAGACTTACTGGAAAGATAACAAGCTTGATGGCAGTAAATACATAACACGCTATGCTGTTTAAAACGCTTAACATGAATACATATTAATAACTGTAGAAACAAGGTAGATAGATTTGATTAGTTATATGGAGGGGAATATGACTGATTTAGATACAGAGTATAAGCTCTTGCAAATGGAGATTAAAAAGCTTTCCATTCAGATGGAGAACATGCCTGTAATGGCAAAAGGATATAAAGAGCTGTTGCGGAAAGAAGTAAATTTGACAAAAAAAATGCAAGAGCTCATTAATAGGATGGTTGCGGAGTAATGTTGAAGGTGGCACTTTCCTTGATTAGTTGCTGAATTAACCATAATATTAATAAGGAAGAAATAATACAAAGGAAGTGCAAGCAGATTTGGAATACGTACATAAACTAGATTTAAAGATCGATTATGCAGATACCGACATGATGGGTGTCGTGTATCATGCGAATTACTTAAAGTTTTTTGAGCGCGGCAGAACAGCGCTGATAGAGGATATTGGATATAGCTATGTAGCGATGGAGGATGCTGGGTACTTCGCTCCTGTCTATGATGTACAGGCTACGTATAAGAAGCCGTTAAGATACGGAGAAAAAGCGTATGTGAAAACATGGATAGACTTAAATGATGGCATTAAAACGGTTTATGGATATCAGATTGTAAATGAGCAAGGAGATCTTTGTGTAGAGGGTACGACTACCCATATCATTGTCAGTAAAGATAGCTTCCGCCCTAAATCATTTAAAAAGACCTTTCCGGAATGGTTCCAAAAGTATGAGGAGCTAAAAAAGAAATAACCGTTTTTTAAGGAGACTAATACTATGGCGTTTGGCATCAACCGAAAGGAATTGGCAGACTGGAAAAGAAAAATAGATGAAGGCCAGATTGCTTTTTTGACTCATTATTGGCTTGATGACCGCTTTCCAGGCTGCAAGACAGTCACGAAGGTTGGCTGTGCGGATTTGAAAAGGCTCGAGCAATGGGGAGCGAAGTATGGATTAAAAAAAGAGTGGATACATAAAAGGAAAGATGGCTACTCTCATTTTGATCTTCTTGGCGATACCCAAAAAAATATTTTGGAGAAGGAAGGAATCGATATTCTCCTCAAGTAAAAAGCAGGCTAATTAAGCCTGCTTTTCTGTGTAATGATATTCCGGTTCCTGTGCTGCTTCATTGAAGTTTGCGTATAAATCATTGTTATCAAAATACCAAAGATCTTTTTCTTCAATATAATAACGGATGCCGTCTTTTTCTGTGCTAACTGCTGAGTTCACAGGCTTTTCGTTAGAAATTCCTAGAGAAAATCCCTGTTGGACAGTGCTGCATCCTCCGTATCGGGCGAAAAATCGTACATAATCTCCTTCGTTTAGAAGCATTTCATCTTTATACCATTCTGCTGCTTTATCGCTAACTACTATTTTCATTTCAAGCACCTCTTTTTTGAGATTAGATTAACCCTCACTTTTATTATAAAGGATAAACATATACTATGCACATAATTAAACTGTCTGTAAGTTTATTTAGGCTGCACATTTTTCAGCATATGTGTCATGATCTCCTTATAGCTTTCCTCACTGTCAGGCATTCCAAGACTACCAGCTTCTTCTAGAGGAACCATTTTATAGTCTTTATCATTTTTACTGTAGACATATGTTGGGTAAAAGGATGGAACCTCTATTTTTTTCGTCACTTTACCGCCCAGTTCAGTTTTTGTCACTTTGACAGTGGCCATTCCACCAATATCTCGATAATCATCTGCTTGTCCTGACAGGAAATTGCCGAGAGAATAGACGACTAAGGACTTTTCTCCGTTTTTGTCATACATCCATTCCATTGGCTGCAGAACATGTGGATGTCCTCCGAAAATAATGTCGACACCTTCATTAACGAGATATTGGGCGAGAGTTTTTTGTTCCACATTTGGCTTCCGTTCATATTCTGTGCCCCAATGTATGCCCATTACCACAAAGTCAGCTTGTTTTTTTGCCTGCGCTATCTCTTTTTGCATTTTTTCCTTATCAATAAGATTGACGATATAGTCGTCCTTTTTGGGAACAGTAATACCATTCAAACCATATGTGTAAGAAAGATAAGCAATTTTTATGCCGTCATGCTCCATTATGCGGAGCTTTTGTTGGTCTTCTTTATTTTCAAATGTACCAACATAAGGAAGCTTGATTTTTTTTAAGTACGCAAGAGACTGCTTTTGGGCATCAACACCTCTGTCTAAAGAATGATTATTAGCAGTTGTCACAATGTCGACACCTGCATCAATTAGCGCATCTGCGACTTCATGTGGGCTATTGAAAGCAGGATAGCTGGATAAACCAATTTTCTCGCCTGCCACAATGGTTTCCTGATTAGCCAGAAGGATGTCCGGCTTTTGTAAGATTGGCTTCACTTCTTCAAGCATAGGCCTAAAGTCAAAACCGTCTTTTACTTTTGCTTCATTATATACCCTATCGTGGATTAGAATATCCCCGACAGCACCTAAAGTGACTTCTTTGCCAATGCTTTTTGTGCTGAGTTGTGTTTTTTTTGAGGGCTGATTGCTGCTTGTATTGCTGTTTTGCTTGATTAATGTTGCCTCATCAAGCTTAAAAATAAAAAAGGCTGTGATCGAAATACCGATAAAAGCAAGCAATAGATAGAGCTGGATTTTTTTCATTATTCATACCTGCCTTTAATTGCGTTTTCCTAAAAAAGATAAGTTCCTTTATAGGATAACAAAAAAGCACGGTCCATTCGACTAATTTCGCAAAATGGAAAAATAATGAAATTTCTGATAAAGGCTGACAGAATTGCTTAACAGATAGGCAGTTTTACAATAAATTCTGTTCCTGCGTCAAGTTCGGAGTGAACAGTGATTTGACCGTTAGCTTCATGAATAATTGATTGACATATGCTCAAACCTAGTCCTGTTCCAGTCCGTTTTGTTGTGAAATAAGGTGTAAATAGCATGTCTAAAGCTTCTGGCGGAATACCAGGTCCATTATCCTTAATGGAAATAATGCCAAATTGTCTTTCTGTGTAGGCACTAATAGTAATCCTGCCATTTGCTCTGCTTGCTTCAATGGCATTTTTTAAAATGTTTGCAAGCACCTGTGCCAGCTGCTGTTTTGGTATTTGTACATTAAAGTTGCCCGCAAAAAATGTTTCAAGCTGAAGGTTTTTAGATTGAATGGCTTGCTCAAAAAGAAGGGTAGTTTTCGTAATCGCTTCCTTCATATTAGTTGTTTCCTGCCTGTTAGCTGGTGGATTGTTGTGCACCATTTCATAGAGCAGACCATTTGCTCTGTCGAGTTCTTCTATGGCGATTTCTGTATATAGAGATCTTTTTAATGCAGGTAAATCTGGATTGGCAAGAAGCTGAAGAAGGCCGCGGACTGCGGTTATTGGATTTTTGATTTCATGAGCATAGCCAGCCGCTGTTTTGTGAGGATTGTTTAGAAGTTTGTGGTTATCTGACATAAAGTTCAACCGTCCTTTTCGCATTAGTTAGTAAACTTTATGACGAAATTAAGCTATATATGTCAAAAAAAAAACCAAAAAAACCATCGCAAGGATGGTTTTAATTTCTTACAGCCAAGTAATTTTCGGCTCTGTCTTATTTATGATTCGTTTAATATTTGCCCGATGTCTATATACAACAAATATAGTTAGAATAGCAAGGATGGCAATCAGAAGCTTGTCATCCCAAAGGATAATTGAATAAACCAACCCGGCAGCTCCTGCAATCATGGATGACAGAGAAACATACTTTGATAAGTATAGTGCCAGGAAAAAGACAGCAATAATTATAATAAATAACAGCGGTTCATGCCCAAGCAGAATACCGGCAGATGTTGCGACTGCTTTACCGCCTTTAAAGCCTGCAAATATTGGATACATATGGCCGATTACCGCAACTACTCCGAAAATTAAGGGACTTACACTAACATCAATATCTGTGAACAGACCAAGCAAAACAGGCAGGCATGTTGCCAGCGTTCCTTTTAAAATATCAGAAAATGTCACGACAAAGCCCGCTTTTTTGCCAAGCACCCGAAACGAATTCGTTCCGCCTAAGTTTCCGCTTCCGTGTTCCCTTATATCTATTTTATAAAAAGCCTTACCAATAATTAACCCGGAGGGAATGGATCCTATCAGGTAGGCTAAAATAATTAAAATGGCAATGATCAATGCTAACTCTCCTTCGTTCTATGTATATGGATATTGTACCACGTATTTATAAATTCTCACTCTTTTTTCGAAAAAATCTTCGTGTCATTAAGTTTATCGCTTCCTGCATAAAGGGAAAAAGATTATTATTATTTTTTTGTAAACTTGGGGGAAATGAAATGAGAATAACAAAAAAGTTAGCAGCAAATATACTTGTCGTATATTTCGCCGTCTACATAAGCGTAATAGTATATCATACACTTAAACCATTGCCTCAAGGGCTGTCATATGAAGGTGAGATACATTTAGTAGAGGATAAAGATATTGAGTTTGTGGAGGATACAACCTATAAGGATAAGAAGGGCAACCAACATTTGAATCAGGAAATAATTGCCCGAATGCTTGATGAGGTAGACAAAGCAGAGCAATTTATTGTGATAGACATGTTTTTATTTAACAGCGATACGAACGATGATCAAACATATCCAAAAATTACAGAAAAGTTCTTGGACAAGCTTGTGAAGAAGAAACAAAAGAATCCTGATTTAAAGCTTATCTTTATAACAGATCCTGTAAATACCACGTATCATTCCTACCCGTCTCCTGAGCTCGAAAAACTTAAATCTATCGGCGCGCAAGTGGTGGAAACGAATATGGAAAGCCTGCGTGATTCGAACCCACTTTATTCTGCTTTCTGGAGGATGTCGATGAAATGGTTCGGACACGGTAAGGATGGTCATCTTCCTAATCTTTTAGCTGATAGCGGACCAGATGTGACATTGAGGTCTTATTTAGATTTGCTGAATGTTAAGGCAAATCATCGCAAGGTGTTAATTACGGAAAAATCAGCCATCGTTTCATCAGGTAATATTCATGATGCGAGCGGATATCATTCTAATATTGCCTATACAGTTAAAGGAAATATTATTAACGATTTGTTAGAAACGGAGGAGAGTGTTTATCAATTAATGGATAAGACTACTTTTCCTGTCGCCAAAAAAACAGAGGAAAAAGGCGATATTAAACTACAGCTTTTGACAGAAGGAAAAATAGCCAAACATGTTATACAAGAGATTCACAATACAGCTGCCGGTGATACTATTTGGATTGGTATGCTTTATCTTGCCGACAGACCAGTAATGGAAGAGCTGATAGCTGCATCAGCAAGGGATGTTAATATCCGGCTTATTCTTGACCCTAATCAAAACTCCTTCGGAAATAAGAAGGCAGGCCTTCCCAATGTTCCAACTTCTGCTGAGTTGATGAAAAAAGGCAATGGTCATATTGCGATAAGATGGTATAACACTGGGATGGAGCAGTACCATTCTAAGCTGATGCTTATAGAAAGAGATAAGGAAAATGTCATAATAGCAGGATCTGCCAACTATACGAGAAGAAATCTTCATGATTTAAATTTAGAAACAAATATAAAAATAGCAGCTGCTCCAGACAAAGATATAATGAAAGAAACAAAAAGTTATTTTGATAAACTTTGGTCTAATAAAGACGGAGAATATACAAAAAATTACAGCACAGAAGCGGAACTTCCTGCATTTCGTTATTTGCTGTACCGCCTGCAGCGCCTGCTTTGGTTTACAACTTATTGAAAGGTTCTTCGGTCGGGCAGTTTCATATACAAGTAACAAAGAGTCCTTTATAATAAAAAGGAGAGAGTCAGACAGTATATAACAAGAACTTTTAGTGCGGGAGATGAAAAAAGGTGACTGCGAATTTTTCACAGATGAAGGAACTTGGCGAAAGACTGGAAGCAATGGAAAGGTTGGCAGTTAAGTTTTCAGAAAGAGCAAGGGAAGTGGATGAAAATGGAACTTTCCCATATGAAAATATTAGCGAACTTCAAAAGAGCGGTTATACATATTTAACAGTGCCAAGTGAATATGGCGGCAAGGAGATATCTGTTTATGAAATGGTACGGCTGCAGGAGGCAATTGCCATCGGTGATGGCTCAACAGCCTTATCCATTGGCTGGCATATGGGCGTTATCCGCAATATGTACGAAAACAACTGGGAGCCGTCGCTTCTTGAAGAAATGTATACAGCAATTAAGGGTGGAGCACTTATTAATAGTGCTGCTACCGAGCCTCAGACTGGGAGTCCAACTAGGGGAGGGAAACCTCAAACGACAGCAGAGCAAAACGGAGATACTTGGGTAATTAATGGACGCAAATCCTTTACATCCATGTCACCGATGCTTGATTACTTCATTGTCAGTGCATCTATTAAGGATTCAGACGAGGTAGCCAACTTTTTAATTGCAAAGGATAACCCAGGCTTAAAAATTGAAGAAACTTGGGACAGCATCGCTTTAAGAGGAACAGGCAGTCATGATGTGTACTTCGAAAATGCAATCATAGAGAAGCGTTTTTTAGTGGAGAAACTAGGGGGAGCAAGAAAGATTAATCCATGGCTGCTTCATATCCCTGCTTGTTATTTAGGGATTGCTGGGGCAGCTCAAAAAGAAGCGGTCAGATTTGCAAAAAGCCACTCGCCCAACAGCATAACAGGAACAATCAGCGACCTTCCGAATGTGCGCACGAAAATCGGCGAAATGGAGTTGAAAATGCAGACTGCCAAGCATTTCCTTTATTCCGTCAGCAAAAAATGGGATGCTGCACCAAAGGAGGAGCAGCAAGCTTTAGTTCCTGAAATGAGCGCTGCCAAGCATTTTGTAACAAACACAGCGATTGAAGTAGTCGACTTGGCTATGCGTATTGCAGGAGCACGAAGTCTGTCAGCAAGCAGCTCGCTGCAACGATATTACCGCGATGTGCGGGCAGGACTTCATAATCCTCCGATGGATGATATGACAATTTCTCAGCTAGCAGAGAAATCATTAAGAGAGATTTAACATAAAAAAAGACCCAAGATTTTCTTGGGTTTATTTGTATTAGACTTAGGCTGCATGGTTCTCTGGCCGTTTTTTTCTGCGTAGAAGAGACATTCTCTGTTTCAGAAACAACTCCCATCTTGCTGGTCCATGTAAATAGCGCTTTACACTAAAAATAATGGTTTCCTCCAATAAAAAGAAAAAAAGCAATCCCCAAAGCAAATATTTAATGATAAGCCCTCCCTTGTTGGCTACATAAATCACCTAAGCTTAGTAAATATGTTATTTATTTAATTATCTGTAATATATATCCATTGTATCATGAAATGGTAAATTTATGTTTAAAAGAACCTAAACCTAAATTTACCATTTCAATTATTTTAGGAACGATTTATGCTAAATTAGATAAAATATAAAAAACTGATGCAAAACTATTGAAAACAGACAAAAAATGACGCATAATCTATTCTTGTAACTTTCAATGAAGTACCAAAAAATTTTTTTGTTAAAGGGAGATGGAAGATGAAAATAAGAGTTTCTGCCGTGCAGTATATGCTGAAAAACATTAAGTCATTTGAAGATTTTGCAAAGCAATGTGAACACTATGTCCGAACGGCACAAGAATTTGGCGCTGAGTTTGTTTTGTTTCCTGAATTTTTTACAACACAATTATTGTCAATGGGCGATGGTCAAAATCCGTTAACCATTAATGAGTTGCCTGGGTTTACAGAACAGTACCAAAATCTGTTCCGCACATTTGCTGTACAAACTGGCATGCATATTATCGGTGGAACTCATGTTATCCGCAGGGATGACAAATTATTTAACGTCGCCCATTTATTTTATCCAGACGGAAAAATAGAGGAGCAGGCTAAGCTTCATATTACTCCAACAGAAATTGATGAGTGGAATATGGAAAAAGGCGACAGCTTCCGTATTTTTGAAACAGATAAAGGGAAAATTGCAATTTTGACATGCTATGATATAGAATTTCCGGAAATTGTCCGGATGGCAAAAGCAAAAGGTGCTGATGTTATCTTTTGTCCTTCTTGTACAGATGATCGTCACGGTTTTCATCGTGTTCGTTACACTTGCCATGCAAGAGCAATTGAAAACCAAGTGTATGTAGTCGTAACAGGAACGGTCGGCTCCTTAACTAATGTGGACTTCATGCGTGCGAATTTTGGCCAGGCGGCTGTCATTACTCCAAATGATATCCCATTTCCTCCAAAAGGGATCATGGCAGAAGGCGAGCTTAATGATGATATGATCATCACAGCAGATCTTGATCTATCTCTATTATACGAGGTGCGTGCTAAAGGTTCTGTGACAACTTGGAGAGACAGACGTACTGATATGTATACAGATTGGGAAACAATAGAGGGCTGATATGTATTACAGCAGCAGCTTTTATATATATGAAGGAAATAAATTAAAAAAATGCAAGGTCCGTAATTATCAGGAAGCAGATTTTGCTGAATTGATCAAAATTCAGGAAGAATGCTTCCCACCTCCGTTTCCGTCAGGGCTTTGGTGGACGAAGGAGCAATTGGCGAGTCATATAGCTATTTTTTCTGATGGAGCCATTTGTGTGGAAGTTGACGGAATATTAGCTGGTTCCATTACCTCTTTATGTGTGGATTATGACGAAAAGCATCCGCATCATACTTGGAGTGAACTGACAGATGACGGAAATATTACTACACATAATCCAAATGGGAATGCTATTTATATTGTGGATATAAGTATCAGGCCAGCTTTTCGCTCTCTAGGATTAGGGAAAATTATGATGCAAAGCATGTACCAGATAGTTATTGAAAAAAATCTCGATCGACTTCTTGGCGGCGGCAGAATGCCAGGTTATCGAAAATGGGCAGATCAGCTTACTCCTGAAGCTTATATAAAGGATGTTATTGCAGGTGAAAAGAAGGACCCTGTCATTTCCTTTTTGCTGAGATGTGAAAGGACTCCTGTAGCTGTATTGCAGGACTATTTGGAAGATGAGGATTCTTTAAACTATGCTCTGCTGATGGAATGGAGAAATCCGTTTAAACATAATTAGCTAAACCTCTGTTAAGTATACAGAGGTTTTTTTTTGGCATGATAACAAAGGGAAAATGCACTTGTATTTCGCAAAGCAAAATACTTTATTACCAGGACATATTATGAGAAAATAGCAGCGTACATATTAGGAGGGATTAGGGATGAATTTACAGTCAACGGTAAAGTTAAATAATGGTGTGGAAATGCCTAGATTCGGTTTAGGTGTTTTTAAAGTGGAAGAAGGTCAAGAGGTTATCGATTCTGTAAAATCAGCCATTAAAGCAGGTTACATAAGCATTGATACAGCGGCTGTATATAAGAACGAAGAAGGTGTTGGCCAAGGCATTAAAGAGTCTGGCGCCAACAGAGAAGATTTGTTTATTACGACAAAAGTATGGAATGCAGACCAAGGCTATGAGTCTACATTAGCAGCATTTGAAACGAGTATTCAAAAGCTTGGCCTTGATTATATTGATTTATATCTTGTGCACTGGCCAGTAAAGGGCAAGTACAAGGAAACGTGGAAAGCACTTGAGAAATTATATAAAGATGGAAAAGTGAAAGCAATCGGTGTCAGCAACTTCCATCAACATCATTTAGAGGATCTGTTGGAAGAGGCAGAAATCGTGCCAATGGTGAACCAAATTGAGCTTCATCCATTGTTAAGCCAAGTAGAGCTACGTGATTTCTGTAAGGAAAAAGGCATTGTTGTAGAAGCATGGTCTCCGCTTGCACAAGGAAAGCTGCTTGATAATCCTGTTCTTGCTGAAATTGCTGGGAAATACAATAAGTCTACCGCGCAAATTATCTTAAGATGGGATCTGCAAAATGATATTGTGACAATACCGAAATCCATTAAAGAACACAGAATCATTGAAAATGCTGACATTTTTGATTTTGAATTAACGAATGAGGACATCGACAAGATCAATGCCCTTAACAAGAATGAACGAGTAGGTCCAGATCCTGATAACTTCAACTTTTAATTTTTAGAACAGGGAGTATTGCTCCCTGTTTTTTGCTGTTTGAAAGGATAAATGCATCATTTTACTAAAATTAGGCGAATGCATTTAGCTCTTTTAGTTGTACTTGCTATAATAAATAGTATACTTTTTAAAATTTAACCGCATCAGCAGCAGTGATGGACAGAAAGCAGGGGTAATAAATGAAAATCATCTGTTTTGGGGACAGTCTGACTAGAGGCGTGACCTTTGTAAAAGGAAGACCGCGCATACTCAAGGATAATTATCCTTCCATCCTCAACAGTCTCTTACAGGCAAATGGTCATACTGCAGAGGAGCTGCTTGTTCTTAATAAAGGGGTCTTTAATGACGACTCCACTTCTCTGATGAACCGTCTCGATAAAGATGTTCTTTATGAAAAACCGGACATTTGTATAATTGGAGTAGGCGGAAATGATTGCAACTTTAAATGGGAAGAGGTTGCTGAGTTTCCTGAACTCGAACATATACCAATTGTACCACTTCACGATTACATGGAAAATGTAAAAGCAATTGTCCTTAAAGTGAAAGAATACAATATCATACCTGTAATCTTGACATTGCCGCCATTGGAACCAGTTAAATACTATAAGTTTCTTGCAAGCAAATATGGAAACTCCATTGGCCATTGGATAAGCCTGTGCGGCGGAATTGAACATTGGCATGGATTGTATAACAATCAGCTTCAGAAACTGGCGAAGAAACTTGACGTTTTTACAATTGATGTCCGGACTAATTTAGAAAAGGCAGGGGATGTTTCTGATTTTATGAGTGACGACGGTATCCATTTGAACGCAGATGGCTATAAGGAGATGGCAGCCACTGTGTTCTTAGAGTTGAACAAGCTAATAAACGGTGAGTAGGCAGAGATAAATAAATGTATGAATTTTAATGTTGGCAACTACCATACTTTTGTTATACTAGAAAGAGAGTTTTCCCAGAAGGAATATGTCATAAAAATCTAGCGAGGAATTAGTAATGGGCAATATGTATGAAAAAATCATTGAGGTTTTGGAAGAGAATGGTCCAATACCAATCAGCACCATTTATGAAAAGATGGTGTCATCAACTAATATTTCAGCTGATAACAATAAGGAAATTCAACTTTCTTCTGTTAAATCAGTGATCAGCCGCAAAAAAGACTTATTTTCCGTCCATAATAATATTGTTTCCATCCATCCTGAGAAAGAAATAAGCCAAATTACATTGGATGTAAAAAAAGGAAATCATTTTTATCGGCTGAAGGTAGACTTTCTTTTTGAAATTTATCATATTCAGTCATGGACGTTATTTTCTGATAATCAAGGCTTTACTCCTAAGAATGTCTTATTTCCGTATTTCTCTTATTCAGATTTGAAAAAGGATCTCTATAAATTAAAAATTTGGGATTGGGAAAGCGACGAGGGAGCGTATGGCAGAGAGAGCCTCTATACGATTCAGCTTAAAACAACGAACAAAAGCTATGTATACAGTTTTATTGATATAAAGGCAAAAGAATGGAAGCAAATGACGAAGACTTTATCGAAATACATGGATCTAAGTAACATCTTTCTAGACTAAAAAGACGATCTCCTTATGCTTTACTGGAGGTCGTCTTTATTTATTGAAGTTACCGATGCATCGCCCATAAACCTATCTCATTAAACCCGATTTTTGTATAAATTCTGCCTGCATCAGGATTATCATAAAAAAGACAGACACTCTGCTTTTCCTGAAGTAAAATGTTAATCATTTCCGACAGCAATCCAGTAGCATAACCTTTGCCCCGATAATCCTTATGTGTGCAAACAGCAACAATCATAGCAGAATCAGAGGTTTCTGCTGTGGTAGAAGCCGAGCAGACGATTTCTCCAAAATTATTCTCGAGATAAAAGCTGCGGCCAGTATTTGTTGCGATCGCTTTATAAAGCATGTCACGGCTGTTCTTACTTTGCTTAAATTCGGATATGCCGTAACGCAAGTCCATAATTCTGTCTACGTCTGCTGTTGTTGCTTGTTTAATCGGCAATGTGTTTGTCTTCATCTTAACTGAGTTCGTACATTCTGCAAAAAATTGTACGTTTTTGGATGCAAGTCTGCCTCCAAGCTTGTCTTCAAGCTTAGCGACAATATTCGCCTTGCCAGACAGCTTGATGATGCTATCAGTGGATGTTAACAAGCTAGCAAAAGCATCCGCATCATAAGCTTCATCTTGAGCGGTGATTATATAGCTGTCATAGAACTTCAGTAGAATAGCTTTAAGGCTTGAATTAGTAAATTCGCCCCATAAAGATTGAAAGGAAGTCTCCTATCCGAACCCTTCTATATCACCAATAATGAAAAGGTTTAGAGAAGGGTCTTGATTTAAAAACTTCATCACTTGTTGGTGGTCTTTAACCGTAAGCTGCCGAAGCATCAGCATACCCTCCTTTACAGGTTTGTAGATGGCAAAAAATTCAGGACATGTAAGTCCTGAATTTTTTTATTAAATATAATGAAGTTCTGCTGTTTTCTTTAATGCAGCTTCAAAGTCTGCAATTAAATCCTGTGGATTTTCTAAGCCTACTGACAGGCGAAGTAAGGCGTCGCTTATTCCTCTTTCTTGACGGGCTACTGGATCCATTGCCGCATGCGACATTTTAGCAGGGTAGGAGAGGATGGACTCGACAGCTCCTAAGCTTACTGCAAACACTGGAAGCTCTACATTTTTTACAAAAGTTCGCATCGCTTCTTCACTGTGAAGCTCAAACGAGAATACCGCGCCAGGGCTTGTAGCCTGCTCTTGTTGGATATCATATTGCGGATGATCTGCAAACCCTGGATAATAGACTTTTTTAATGGCCGGATGATTGTTAAGATAGGTAGCAATCGTTTCGGCAGCCTCACTAGAATGCTTCATGCGCACATGTAGTGTTTTAAGTCCTCTCATTAACAGCCAGCAATCTTGAACTCCAAGTACTGCTCCAAAGGAATTTTGGATGGAGCCGAGCAGTTTGCCAAGCTCTTCATCTTTGACAACTGCAAGACCGGCAATAACATCACTATGGCCAGACAAGAATTTAGTGGCGCTGTGCAGAACAATATCTGCACCAAGATTTAACGGTTTTTGCAAAGCAGGTGTTAAGAAGGTATTATCAACAAACGTCCAAGCATCGTTTTGTTTTGCCAATGTGCTGACTGCCTTGATATCCGTAACCTTCATAAGCGGATTAGATGGAGTCTCGATATAAAAAACCTTCGTATTAGGCTTCACGGCATTTTGAACTGCAGCAAGATCGGTCATATCGACAAAAGTATGTTCAATACCGAATCTATTGAGCACTGTTGTTACCATGCGATAAGTTCCGCCATAGACATCCTCAGAAATTAACACATGATCTCCTTGGGAAAGGAGGAGGAAGGCGCTAGAGATAGCGGCCATTCCTGATGCAAATGCAAAGCCTTTTGTACCATCCTCTAAATCTGCAATAATCTCTTCCAGTGCTTCTCTTGTAGGATTAAGACTTCTTGCATAATCATATTTTCCAAAACTATCAATCTCCTGTTGATGGAAAGTGGAAGCATGCTGAATCGGCACACTTACTGCACCTGTGGCAGGATCGAATTTATGTTTGTTGTGAAGCAGTTTCGTTTCAAAGGAATATCGTTCGCTCATTTTATTACCTCCTTGGCAATCGTAAAGGCTTTATCCAAATCTTTAATTAAGTCTTCAATGTTTTCAATGCCGACAGAGAAGCGAAGCAGACGGTTGCAGACACCTGTTTCCAGTCTGATTTTTTCTGGAATATCTGCATGTGTTTGAGTAGCAGGGTATGTAATAAAGCTCTCAACACCGCCTAAGCTTTCAGCAAATGAAATTAATGTAAGGTTTTGCAAGAATGGATTTACCCATGCTTCATCATGGACTCTAAATGAAATCATTCCACCTCTGCCTGGATACAGGACATCAAGCACTGCATCATGACCTTGCAGGAATGTTTGAAGTGCTTTCGCATTTTCTTCATGCTTTTCCATTCTAAGGGCTAATGTTTTCATTCCACGCATTAACAGCCAAGAATCAAATGGGCTCAAGACAGCTCCTGCAGCATTATGATGCAGAGCAAGCTCCTGGCAGATTTCCGCGCCTTTCGCTACGATCAGCCCTGCAAGCACATCATTATGACCACCAAGATACTTAGTGGCACTATGAATGACAATGTCTGCGCCAAGGCGTATCGGCTGCTGGATAAGAGGAGTATAGAAAGTGTTATCCACAATCAGCAAAATATTATGCTTTTTAGCAAGCTCTGCTGCTTTGGCAATATCTGCTGTTTCCATTAGAGGATTAGTAGGTGTTTCGATGAAAATAGCTTTTGTGTTTTCCGTAATGGCTGCTTCAATGTCCTCAATGTTTGAAGTATTTACATAACAACATCGAAGGCCCCATTTTTTAAACCCTTGTTCAAGCAAACGATAAGTTCCGCCGTACAAATCTTTCGATATAATCCATTCATCGCCGCTTTGGAATAAAGCTAAAATCGTTTGAATAGCAGCCATACCTGAGCTGCAGGCAAAACCGCGGTCGCCCTCTTCCAAGTCAGCAATTGCCTGCTCAAGGATTTCTCTAGTCGGGTTGCCTGTGCGTGTATAATCATATCCAGTAGATTCGCCGATTCCTGTATGTCTGAAAGCCGTTGAAAAATATACGGGCGGGTTGACTGTTCCTGTTGTTTTTTCACTTCTGTTGCCGATTTGGGCTAATTTAGTTTCTACATCATACATATTGATACACTCCTTCTTGTTTCACGGACAATTTGAAATATATAGTCTATTTTTAATAGTTTGATATTGTCCGAGAGTATTATCTTTCAAGGAATAGAAGGAAGGCGAAGTGAATTTTTGCAATAAAAAAGTCCTCTTCCTAAAAATAAGAAGAAGACGTAATGTGTTATCATTATGGCCATTCTTCTTATCTTTCAAGCATTCATTGCTTGATGGAATTAGCACCTTTTCAGTCTTGGTATACAAGCTGAAGGTTGCTGAGGTTTCTTCGGGCCATTCCCTCTACCTCTCTTGATAAGAAAATACTTATGTAATTTGAATTTAATTTACTATACCTTTCCATAAATTGCAACAATTTTTTTGGTTTTTCACTATTTTTTGAATAAAAAGGTATTTATTGCTCTTCAATAAGTTGCAGCACATCTACTTCTAATTCTTGGTCTGGATTGTTCTTCGTATAAATTCTTGCTGTTCTTGCATCCTCATCGACATTTTGAATGAAAATCTGTTCTCCTTTATAGCTTACATGCACTATTTCACCAGCATTCATAATTTCAATAGCTCTTCCAACATTCATCTTATATCCTCCTAATCCTTGCTAGCTTATCCTTTTTTAGCTCACCCCAATTGGTTCGATTAGTAGCTTTCGTAGTTTTAAAAAAAATATTCAGCTGAAAACGCGTTCTAATGTTTTTTTAATGTTTCTCTCATTGGATTTTTTGAATAGGGGTGTAATTTAACAATAAGATAAACAAATGCAACTTGGAAATAGGGTTAATCATTAACCTACACTACGGATTAAAGGAGGAAAAGTGATGGTATTTCGATATGCGATGATTATTTTTTCATCCTTAACTGCTGCTTCATTGTTCGGAGTTCAAATTGTGGGCATAACACACGCTATAAAAGACACATTTATGTATAGAAAAAACAAATGATAATATAATGAATGAGGCGGGGTGGGACACATCCCGCTCCTTCTTTTTGTATACAATAGATCTGCACACTTTTTGTCTTTATACATTGCATGATAAACTAGAAGTATGCTTAATTTGGGATGTGAGTGGTGTAAATGAAGAGAATTCTTATTATTGAAGATGAAAAAAATCTTGCTCGGTTTATTGAGCTGGAATTAAATTATGAAGGCTATCATACAGAAGTTTGTGCAGATGGAAGAAGCGGCTTGAATAAAGCGATCGCAGAGCAATGGGATGTTATTCTTCTTGACCTAATGCTGCCAGAACTGAACGGGATGGAAGTTTGCAGAAGAATTAGGCAAGTGAAAAATACGCCGATTTTAATGATTACAGCAAGAGATAATGTTCTTGACAGAGTATCAGGTTTGGATAGCGGAGCAGATGATTATTTGGTTAAACCGTTTGCAATTGAAGAGCTTTTGGCAAGATTGCGAGCATTGTTCAGAAGAATAGATACTATATCGAGTGAACAAGCAGAGCCGGCACCAAAAATGACTGTTCTTACATATAAGGACATAGTACTTGAGCTAGAATCACATATAGCCAAAAAAGGAAATGAGGTTATTGCTTTAACAAAAAGAGAATATGATCTTCTCAGCATGTTTATGAGCAATATCAATATTGTACTGACTAGGGATGTGCTCTTAAATAAAATTTGGGGTTATGAGTCAGAAGTCGAAACGAATGTTATTGACGTTTATGTTCGCTATTTACGCAATAAATTGGATCCGACGGGGCAGGAGCAATATATTGAAACAGTAAGAGGAATAGGGTATGTGATGAGATGAATATCGTAAAAAGACTATCTCTCCTTCCTTGGAAATGGAAGCTAACACTCGGGTTGTCAACCAGCATTTTTTTGACTTACAGTATTTTTACCTTTTTTGAATTCCATACTGTCTCTACTTGGCTGATGAACCAGGAGGAAAATGACGTCAGACAAACGATGGATGAGTTTGTTGCCTATTTGGAATCAGAAGATAAGTCAATTACGGAAAAGGATGTTAAAAACAGTCTTTCGACATTAGAAAAGCTGAACACGAAGAATCAGCTCATTCGTGTCGTTGACGATAACGGAAATGTGATTATATCTCATCTTAACGGCGATTTTCCCATACTTGAACCTGACATAATCGACAGTAAACAAGAGTTGAAATACATTTCCATTGGCGAGGAGCAATCATTAGTATACAGTTACCCGATAAAGGGAAAGGCATTTTCGGGAGAAATAGAAATTATCAGGCTGCTTGATTCCTATAAACTCGTAATGAAGCATCTGGCCTTTGCGATGATGCTTTTTGCAATTGCGGCCATCTTAATCAGCGCGATTATCGGCTACTTATTATCAAGAGAACTGTTAAAGCCACTGAGCATTATGACAAACACAATGAAGAAAATAAAAAGTGCAGGCTTTAAAGAAAGAATGCCTGTGTACCCGCAAAAGGACGAAATTTCCGAACTGTCGACGATATTTAATCATATGATGGATCGGATAGAGCTATCCTTTCAAGCACAAAAGCAATTTGTAGAGGATGCTTCTCATGAACTGCGCACCCCGATTTCTATATTGGAAGGACATCTTTCCATGCTGAACAGATGGGGTAAGCATAACCCGGAAATATTAGAAGAATCTTTAAAGGCATCCCTTGATGAAACAGAAAAACTAAAAAAACTTGTTCTCAATTTGCTGGATTTGACAAGATTGGATCAGCAGCGGCTTGAAAATGATATGTCACCAGACAAGGTGGAGGAGATTATTAGCGGGGCCGTTAAGGACTTCCAAATGCTTCACCGTGAGTTTAAGTTTCATGTTAATCTGCAGTCTAATGAGCTTTACGGTGTAGCTGAACAGCATTTCCAACAAATACTGACAATATTAATAGATAATGCTATTAAATACTCAGGAGCTGTTAAAGAAATTTCCATTTCCACAGCAAAAAAAGACAAGCAGTTCTGCTTAGAAATAAGTGATAAAGGGATAGGAATTCCCCATGATGAGCTCGATAAAGTTTTTGACCGCTTTTACAGAGTAGATAAAGCACGCAGCAGAGAGCGGGGCGGCACAGGACTCGGTTTGGCCATCGCTAAAAAAATCGTTGATTATTATTCTGGAACAATCGAAATTAAAAGCAAGCTTGGCGAGGGTACAAAAGTAATAATTACATTGCCTGATCCAAAGGCTTTAATAGAAAAATCTGCTGCCCCCTTTTAAAAAAGAGGAGTGGCAATGAATTAAGGAAAACCCAAAATATCATATGCATGATTACATTCTAAACTGCTTTTATAAGGCAGTTTTTTTTTATAATTTAATCCATTTTTCAATAATAAAATTAATGTACATTATCCGAAAATCCCTGGCATATTTATTAATATAAAAGGTTTTTAGCCCAATTAAAAACAATGTGAAAAAAATTTACAATATTTTTACTATTAAAACGGGGAAATCTTTTGTAACGAAGGCAATACCATGTTAAAATAGAAATGTAAACGTTTTATTTTTTATCAGACAAGCGCCTAGAAAAGTGTAAAAGGCGAGCATATGGGGAATATAGTTGTTACTAATTATGGTGGAGGGAAATTTTCATGGGAAAGCCAGCTAGTGGTAAAAGCTCCTATCAGCCAGCATTTTATGGACCAAATCTCGGGGTCGCAATGGAGCTGTACGACAAATACTTAGAAAATCCTGATTCTGTTGATGAGGAAATGCGAGATTTTTTCGCAACATGGGGTTCACCAATAGAGCAGGAAGTCACAGAACGAAAACCAGCAGTAACCTCAACTAACCAAATGGACATTGAAAAAGTCATTGCAGCAGTCACATTAGTGAATAAAATCAGAGCTTATGGCCATTTAGCTGCAGATATTTACCCTTTGGGAGATGTACATAGGCAAGAGGAATTGTTCGATTTGTCCCGCTATCAGCTAACAAAAGAAGATCTAGAAAAAATGGATGCATCATTGCTTTGTCAAGATGCACCAAGCACAGTTAAAAACGCCTATGAAGTTGTTAATTACTTAAAGGATGTTTACATGAAGAAAATCGCTTTTGAATTTTATCATGTAAACGATATTAACGAAAAAAATTGGCTCCAAAAAAAGGTAGAATCAGGAAGCCTCAAACCTGTTTGCAATAAAGAGCTGAAAAAGAAGCTGTTAAAGCGAGTAGTAGAGGTTGAAGAGTTTGAAAATTACTTACATAAAACTTTTGTCGGCCAAAAGCGTTTCTCGATTGAAGGACTAGATACAATGGTGCCATTGCTTGATGAGATTATTTCCCAGTCTGTTGTTAATGGTGCAAAAAATGTACATATCGGGATGGCGCATAGAGGAAGGCTGAACGTATTGGCGCATGTCCTTGAAAAGCCATATGAGATGATTTTTGCTGAATTTCAGCATGCTCCAAATAAGAATCTTGTTCCATCAGAAGGATCAATCGGAATCAGCTTCGGCTGGACTGGTGATGTGAAATATCATTTAGGCTTGAACAGGCAAATAAAGAAAAGCAGCACGTCAAATGTACGGTTGACACTAGCCAATAATCCAAGTCATCTTGAGTTTGTCGGCTCTGTTGTCGAAGGATTTACACGTGCATCTCAAGATGATAGAACGGCACCAGGCTTTCCAGAAGAAAACCATCAATCAGCACAGGCCATTCTCATCCATGGCGATGCAGCATTCCCAGGCCAAGGAATTGTTGCAGAAACACTTAATCTGACTGGGCTGAAAGGCTACCGGACAGGTGGAACAATTCATATCATTGCCAATAATACAATTGGCTTTACGACTGAATCAAGCGATTCTAGATCAACAAGATATGCAAGTGACCTGGCTAAAGGCTTTGAAATACCGATTATACATGTAAATGCAGATGATCCAGAGTCTGTCATCCAGGCTGCTAAGCTAGCTTGTGAATACAGAGCAGCTTTTAACAAGGATTTCTTGATTGATTTAATCGGCTATAGAAGATACGGTCATAATGAAATGGATGAGCCGATGACAACCAATCCATTAATGTATAAGAATATTAAAGAGCATCCTACGATTACAGCAAGCTATTTCCGCCAATTACAAGCAGAAGGAGTATTGTCTGAAATAGAATTCCATGGGTTCAAAAACGAAGTAGTTGCCAAGTTGAAGCAGGCGTATGAAAAGGTGCCAACAAAAGAGGAAATGGACGAAGAAGCACTGCCTCCAAACTCTGTGGAAAGAGATTTGCCATTGATTGATACAACTATTTCAGCTGAAAGACTGAAAGAAATCAATCATGAACTTATTTCGTTCCCAGACAACTTTCAAATTTTCGATAAACTCGGGAAAATTTTAAAACGGCGTGAAGCTGCAATTGAAGATGGCAAAATTGACTGGGGAATGGCAGAAACCTTAGCATTTGCCAGCATAATTCAAGATGGAACGCCAATTCGCTTGTCAGGACAGGATTCAGAACGAGGCACGTTTGCTCACAGAAATATTGTCCTTCATGATAGTGAAACAGGAAGGGTTTATTCACCGCTTCATTTGCTGTCAACTGCCCAAGCATCATTCGCTGTCCATAACAGCCCCCTTTCTGAAGGTGCCGTTCTTGGCTTTGAATACGGATATAATGTGTTTGCACCAGAAACACTCGTTCTGTGGGAGGCACAGTTTGGTGATTTCGCGAATGCTGCACAAGTAATTTTTGACCAATTCATCTCTGCTGGTAGAGCAAAATGGGGTCAAAAATCCGGTTTGGTTATGCTGTTGCCTCATGCATATGAGGGGCAAGGTCCAGAGCATTCCAGCGGCCGAATGGAGCGTTTCTTGTCTTCTGCTGCCGAGAACAACTGGACGGTTGCAAACCTTACGACATCTGCTCAATATTTCCATATTCTGCGCAGGCAGGCAGCTATCCTGAATAAGGAAGAAGTCAGACCGTTAGTAATCATGACACCTAAGAGTCTACTGCGAAATGCTGATGTGGCATCTAGCACTACTGCATTTAGCAATGAAACATTTCAATCAGTGGTAGAGGATGAACTTACTGGCAAAAATCCGCAAGCCGTTAAAAGGATTGTTTTATCTACAGGTAAAATAGCGATTGACCTTCATCAAGGAATTAAGCAGCTCGAGGATTCTGATTGGGTGCATAGTGTGCGCATAGAAGAACTTTATCCTTTCCCTGCGAATAAATTGAAGGAAATCATAATAAAATATCCTAATTTAGAAGAAATCAGATGGGTGCAAGAAGAACCGCAAAATATGGGAGCATGGAGCTTTATGGAACCACGTGTGAAAAAGCTGCTCCAAGATTCTGTGTCCTTCGATTATATCGGACGCCGCAGAAGATCGAGTCCTGCAGAAGGGGATCCAATTGTTCACCGCAAAAATCAAGCAAAAATTATTAATAAAGCATTGACATGGACTGAATAGAGGGGGATTTTTAAGATGGGTGAGATTAAAATACCAGAACTAGCAGAATCAATCACAGAAGGAACCGTGGCACAGTGGCTTAAGAAAACAGGTGAATATGTAGAAAAAGGCGACTACATAGTAGAATTGGAAACAGATAAAGTAAATGTTGAAATCATCTCTGAAGAAAGCGGCATCCTGCAGGAACTCAAGGCAAATGAAGGCGATACAGTTCAGGTAGGGGAAACAATCGCAATCGTTTCTGAAAATGCTGCACCAAGCAGCAAACCAGCTGAAGGTCCAGCAGCTGTAGTCGAAACAGAAGCAACAAAGGAAGCACCGCCTGTTAAAGAACAGCCGCAAGTAAAACCAGAAGCAAAAGGCTATCCAATTGCTTCACCATCTGCCAGAAAGCTGGCTAGAGAAAAAGGCATTGATTTGAATCAAGTTTCTTCCATTGATCCTTTAGGAAGATTGCGTGCACATGATGTTATCGAGCATGACCGTAAGAAAGACCAGCCTGTCCAAAAGGCTCCAATTGAAAAAGAAGCACCGCAGCAGGCTAAACAAGCAGCAGACCCAGGAAAACCGACTGAGCGCGTTAGAATGACGCGCAGACGGCAAACAATTGCTTCAAGGCTTGTTGAGGTACAGCAAAATACGGCAATGCTTACAACCTTTAATGAAGTGGATATGACTAATATTATGAACCTTCGCAAAAAACGGAAGGATCAATTCCAAAAAGAAAATGATGTAAAGCTTGGATTTATGTCCTTTTTCACAAAAGCAGTTGTAGCATGCTTAAAGAAATCACCGCTTTTAAATGCTGAAATCCAAGGGGATGAAATTGTCCTTAAGAAGTTTTATGACATTGGTATTGCGGTGTCAACAGATGAAGGGCTAGTTGTACCAGTTCTTCGCGATGCAGATCGCAAAAATTTTGCAGAGATCGAAAGTGATATTTTAACGTTCGCTGATAAAGCACGTAATAATAAACTGTCGTTATCAGACCTGCAAGGAGGCACATTTACAATAACTAATGGCGGTGTGTTTGGTTCGCTACTGTCAACACCTATCTTAAATGGACCTCAAGTCGGGATATTGGGAATGCATAAAATCCAAATGCGCCCTGTTGCGATCGATAATGAAAGAATGGAAAACAGGCCGATGATGTATTTAGCACTTTCTTATGATCACCGTATCATTGACGGCAAAGAAGCAGTAACCTTCCTAGCAAGAGTTAAGCAATTGCTGGAAGATCCAGAATCCTTACTGTTTGAAGCATAATAAAAAGGGGATGCTTAAAAATAAGCATCCCCTTTTTGTTTATTCAGACATTATATTTGGCTTAAGTCCTCGTTTGTCCATTTCTTCCTTTAAAATAAGAATCCATTCCTCTTCATTTCCGGCCTTTAATGCATCTCGATAAGAAAAAATCAGCTGTTCATTGCTCATAATCTTCATTTTGCATCCTCCTTAAATAAATGGATTGAATATTCTTACAATGTTTATACTAACGCAATGCTTGGACAATGAAAAGCGATAAGGTGGAGCTGGATAAATTTAACGATATAGGAGTGGTATGGAATGAGACATGTTATAGTTATGGAAAAAAAGGATATAAGTTAAGTTATATAAAGAATTAGGAGAGGAGAAGCAGGCTATGATTCACAAAAGATTGGAAACAAAAGAGCACACGATGTTGTATGAAATAACAGATGATATTCAACAAGCAGTCACTGAATATGGAATGAAGGAAGGAATAGTCATTGTGTACTGTCCGCATACGACTGCTGGAATTACCATAAATGAAAATGCAGATCCAGATGTAGTACGTGATATGATTCGTCGTTTTGACGAAGTATATCCTTGGACTGTCAACGAAGACAGGCATATGGAAGGGAATACAGCAGCACATATGAAAGCAAGTACTGTCGGAGCATCTGAGCTTGTTATAGTAGAAAGTGGGCGTTTATGTTTAGGAACATGGCAGGGGATTTATTTTTGTGAATTTGACGGACCAAGATACAGAAGCTATTCACTTAAATTTATGCCGAGCTAAAAGCTTTAAGGAGAAGAGATAAAAATGAAGATTTATCTATTTGTTTACGGCACTTTAAGGAAGCAGCAAATCAATCACTATATGATGAGAAATTATCCTTGTATTGCTGAAAATATGTGGATTTATGGCAAGCTGTATGATGCAGGGGTAGGCTATCCTTTTTTAAGTTTAGATAAAGGTAACGAAAGGGTGCGTGGTGAAGTATTTGAAGTCCCGGCTGCAGATTTGCATCTATTAGACGAGTTTGAAGATTATACACCAGGGGACCAAAACAGCCTCTATATAAGAGTTGAGGTAGAGGTTTATGGACAAGAAAAACCTTTAATGGCTTTTACATATGCTTGCAATAAAGAGGAAATGCTTTTGGAGGAAATTGAAGGCCATGATTGGACTGTTTTTTCAAGATTCAGCCAATAAAAAATAGGCTTAATCATGTTTAACGGACAATTTGCCAGTGGTATATATATTCTATACGACATCATAGAAAGAAGGTCATATATGATGAATATACAGGCAAATAACATATTATATTCGATTAAACAGGAAAATCAGACATATGAAGCAATGGAATTTAAAAGGATGGACTGGATAAATAAACAATGCTATATCACTTTTCAACAAGCTTCGACAGGAAAATGGTATACGTTCAACCGAAGCAGCATTAATTTTCTTTTCGATAATGAAAAGAATTTAGTGTCTTAAGCTAAGGATTTGTTGCGTTGAAGGGCTTACTGGCTATATACTAAAGTAGTATATAAGTGAAAGGGGCTTTATCAATTGATACATGAAATTTGGAATGACAAAAACACTGTCAAAAAAGTAAAGTGCATACATACAGATGCAAGCAAGTATATTGTTAATAGAGTATTGACTGTCGGTCAAACATATGAAGTTAAAAATGAAACAGAAGAGTTTTACTTCATTGTTGATAACTCAGGAAAAGTCGGCGGTTTTTATAAGGATTATTTTCAAGATTTATAAAAGCGGGAACGGGAGAAAGCAGCTGATGTTTTCTCCTTTTTGAATGGAAAGAAGGGATTGCTTCATGATTTATTTGTATGTAGGAATAGGCGGCATAATTGGCAGTGTCGCCAGATTTTTATGCAGCATAGGGCAGGGAAGCTTTCCGTTACATACATTATGTATTAATATAGCAGGCTCTTTTCTTCTCGGTGCTTTAACAAAATATGCTGCTGGCCGAGTCAGCTTTCCGCCAGAACTTGCAACAGCGGTCGGCACAGGCATTCTCGGTTCATTCACGACCCTTTCGACCTTCAGTCTCGACACACTGAACCTTTTGCAATCAGCTAAAATACTGCAGGCATTTATGTATATGGCAGCAAGTGCATCACTCGGCCTAGCAGCTGCCTATATCGGAATGAAGACAGGATCAAAGCTTGCAGAAAGAGGGCAGAACGATGGTTAACATGATTGGTGCAGTCGCCATCGGCGGATTTATCGGCGCAATCAGCCGATTTTGGTTAATACAATACATAAAGTCAAAAATCACTACTGTTTTGCCAGTTGCCACTTTGATAGTTAATTTAGTTGGTTCTTTTTTATTAGGATTAATTTCAGGACTGCATGTGAGTGAAATGGTACATTTGTTGTTTGCAGTCGGGTTTTTAGGGGCATTTACGACCTTTTCTACATTGGCTGTTGAAGCAGTTCAGTTGTGGAAGGAAAACAACAAAATAACCTTTTATAGGTATATAGTGCTCTCGTTTGGCGGAGGACTTGCTTTTGTGTGGTTTGGTTATTTAACTGCGAATATTGGGTAAATAAAAAAGCAGACGGACTAAGGTCTAAGTAGTTCAGTTTTCGGGGAGAAACAGTAGAAATAATATACCAATTTTAAGACCAAATCGCATAATGATTTGGTCTTTTCTATTTGTTGATATATCAATATTTTCTTTAAAAATAGGTATAGCACAATAAATCGCATACTAAATAACAGAGTGACAATATATTGTCAATGTGAAAATTACGATGGTAAAATGGGTGTTAATTACTATGCTAATTCTACTATATTTTAAAAGGAGCGAAAAATATCGTGCAATTCATCAAACCTAAGAATAATAATGCTGATAAAGTGGATTGGCTAATATCTGAACAAGTACGAGAAATAGTTAAGAATTATGCGGAATACTGCGAATATAGCGAGAGCGAAGTAGTTGATATGTTCTTAAAAAACCTTCTCAAAGACGAAGAGTTTCTGAAATGGATTGATGGCATTCGAAACAATAAAAGAATGATAAGGAAAATGGGTTTAGAGGATATATTGGAGGGACAAAAACTTGGCTAAATTACAACGATTGGCTACTAAAGAAGACTGCATCGTTGTTGTTCGTAATCCTGTAAGCGAAGTAGAATTGAATGATAGAAAGGAACAATACAAACTCCTATCCGATAAGAAATTTGCTTTTCGTTATAATCATATGTTGTTTCTCCCTATCGAATTTACTTGGAATGGATTTACACATAAAATTCAATACAATTTCTGTACAAACCCTTTCTGTAAATGGTGATGTCAAGAACAAGTCAGGTTTGAAACAGTAAAAGGGAAACCATCTCGCTATAAATTAGAAGGCGGTGGTAAAAACAGTCAAAAGAAATTACGATGCAATCCTGACCCTATTAACCCAACAAAAGGTATGACTTTAAATTGTAGTCCTATGACTGTTTCTAATTGGTCAGTTGCCGAAGAAATTTCAAGGCTTGTTCGTATCAATCAGACCAAAGAAATTGAACCAGAATATAATTTTCACAAAGAAAGTTGTACGGTTGGACATCTAACGCCATTCGATACGCCAAGCGAGTTCTATAAGCAAGGAAAGACATTGAATAATGCTCAACGATGGCAATGTAAAGTATGTAAGAAGAAAACAAGCATTCTTCCAAACAAACGACAATCTACCACCTACCGTCAAAAGAAGAATGATATTCTTCCTATGTTTGCTAAATTACTATTAAATAAAATGCCAATAAGTCGAACTTGCGATATTTTAGAAATTGGTGTCGGTACTTATTATCACAAATTAGAATGGTTATATCGTTGTTGTTTGGAGTTCTTAGAAAAGTATGAAACAACACCTTTGGCTATAATGTCATTTAAAGAAATGTGGTTAAATACTGATAAAATGCACTATAACCTAAATAATGTTCGCAAGAAAGGTCAGGGTGGTGAAAAATATTTTGGCTTGGAGGACAGCCAAGTACAAACATATGTAGTTGTGTCGGCTGATGCAAACTCACGATATGTATTTCGGTCAGATGTTGCTTATGATTGGGAAATGACCGTAGAGGATTTAAAACTTGATACGGTGGTTTATAAAGAAGACCATTTGAATGATTTCAGTAAGAAAAACAATCGTTTAGACTTTTCTTATTACCCACAAGAACCGACACCGAACGATACACAAACACATCACGAATATCGAACGGAACTTAACGAGTTTAAAAAAAGAATGCAGTATGTAGATGGTCTTCACGTTAATCCTACCTATACAACAATCGCTCATTATTGGTTGATAAAACAAATGGTAAAAGCAAATGAGTGGCGAATGATAAGTGATAATGACGCTTCCATAATGACTGCATTTTTTAGAGTGTTTTCTAAGGAAGTAAGGATGTATGATGCTCACCATTTCCTATGTTTAATAGATAAGAACAAGAGTAGAAAACATTGCTTAGAAGAATTTGATGACGCGAAAGCGGATTTATTGGATTGGGGATTTCATAGAGGATACGAAACAAAGAATTTGCGTAAATTGGCTTATTCTTATTTAAAAGAATTATTTGAAACCCATCAGTTTCACAATGAAATCAAAACTCCAACACATTCTTATAACGACTGGGCAAAAACTCCAATTATTCACCCATTAGCATCAAGAGATAAAGGATTTCATAAAGTGGATTGTACAACCGATTTATCATCTCTTGAACCGAAGGATATAGCAAAAATGGTAATGAATGTGAATGACAACGCCACAAATAGTTTTATCCAACAAATTCGTAGAAGATTATCTATTCTTGAAAGACCACTAATGACCGCAAGGGGCGATGGAAAAAGTTATATATACGCCAACTTTAATCCGAAATACGCACAGTACGCATTAACCATTCTAAGGACATTTTACAACTTTTGTGAAACCTATAAATCAGCAGATGGTAAAGAACTTACACCTGCACAGCGTTTAGGAATCACAGATAAAGTGTTTGATTTGAAAGATATAATCTATCTAAGATAGTTCGCTTAAAAATTAGGCGAACTTATTTTTTTAAAGGGAAATGGAAAATTTATGATAAAATTGAATTGATAGGATATCTAAAAGCGTGAGGTAATGAACTTAAATAAATAATCCGTTTGGGAGGGGAAGAAGTGAAGAGATTTTTATTGATAATGCTTTTATTTTCGATTGTAATTAGCACTATGGGATGTTCAAACGGAGCGTATAGTTCTGAGGAAGCAATTAAAAGGGGTGATATTGTTTATCAGGTTGAGGTTGCTAATTTAGATAGGTTTGAGAACTTCTTAAATAACCTTTCTAACAAGAAAGAGGACACTATACGAGTTACAGGCTATACACACGAAGGAGACCCTATTTTCCAAGACTTACAATTTGATGGAAAGGCTATTCAATACACTTATGATAATTCAAACGATGAGTATGCTGGAAAAGATAAAGGAATAGAAAAAGATGTTTGTACAGAAATAATTAAGAAAGAAAATGAACAAGGCAAAGTTGAATTCTTTGTAAGTGGCTGTTCAAAAGGTAATGATAGATTTCTAAATAGTGTAGAGAAAGATAAATTAAAGCATAATTAGTTAAAAACGCTTGGTTTGAGAGCCAAGCGTTTTTTTGTGTCAATTATACTGCTAATTCGATTGTTAAAACTAATGTCATTTAGCTAATAAATTGAGCTGTTATTTCAATTTTTCTCCACATTATCTGAACTACTTAACTAAGGTCCGTTCTGCTTTTTTCCTTATTGTTTAACTTCTTTCGTGCTTTCAGCCACTTTGGCAGGCGGATACAGCTTTCTTCCAAGCATAGACTGGAAGATAAGGAAGATTCCGCCGACTGTCCAATATAACGGCAGGGCAGCTGGAGCATTAAGAGAAACCATAACAATCATAATTGGGGAAATTAATCCCATAAATTTCATTTGTTTTTGTTGTTCAGCAGTCATCGTGTTTTGAGTAACACGGAATTGTAAATAATAAACAATACCAGCGATAGCTGTTAAAATAAGGTCTGAATGGCCAAGATTAAACCATAGGAATGAATGGCTGGCAATTTCCTGTGAGCCTCTTATCGCGTAATAGAAGCCCATGAGAATCGGCATCTGAATAAGCATAGGCAGACAGCCCATTGATAATGGATTGACACCGTGTGTCTTATAAAGATCCATCATTTCCCGTTGTAGGTTTTGCTGTTCTTTCTGGTCTTTCGTCGCTTTTATTTTCTTTTGGATTCTGTCCATTTCCGGCTTGATTATTTCCATCTTTTCTTTCATCTGCTGCTGCTTTTTGTATTGTCTTAACATAAGCGGCATCAATAGAAGGCGAATAATAAGGGTAATCAAGATGATGGCAAGACCGAAGTTGCCGTTAAACATCATTGCCATTCCATGTATTAAAGAAGCGAAAGGCTCTACGACCGTGTTATGGAACCAGCCACCGCTGTTCCCGCTTCCGTTTCCTGCTGTTGAACATGCGCTAAGCATAACGGCAGTTAATATTGTCATAAATACTAATAAAAGTTTTTTTGCTGATTTTGTCATTTCGACTCCTCCTAGTTCGTTGAAAAAATTTTGTTTAATTCAGGAGGAGAAGCGGTTTTTCCGGATCATCAGCGGAACTTTCCATTCTTTTGCGGATATTCTTGCATATCCATTGCAAAATAGGAGTATTGTATTTTTGAACATTAAAATTTACCGTCGTGACGACTCTTTGCAAGTAAAGGCCGTCTGATGCGATAAAATCATCATTAACAGTGATTTGCAGGTTGATATCCCAAAAATATTTAACCATTAATCCAATCATTACGGTAATGTAGATGGTTTGATAGCTTGGAATGTTTGTCAAATCTATTAAGAATTCGAACATTTATACACCTCAGGTTCGTTATCAACAAATAAATTATATCGAAAATAAGCCTAAATGGCAATCGTGTTCTATTACCAGTCATACTTTGTACATAATTTACTCAAATGATTGAAACGGTGATTGACAGGGGGAAATACTTAATTTTTATTAAAAATTTGTCTCAATCTAAAAACTTTCCTTAATAATTGTCATAATTAGGTGTATGATAGAGTTAAAAATACATCACTTACAAAATGGAACAAGTTTAGTTTATGGTAAAATGAAACGAAGTTCGGTATAATGTGTTCACATATTTTGGCGTAACCTTAGGAGGCTGCTCATAAGTGAAAGCACTAATAAATATAGATTATACTTTCGATTTTATTGAGGGAGCTCTGCCTTGCGGAGAATCTGGAATGAAAATAGAAAGCACTATTTCTGCTATTACCAAACAATTTATTGAAGAAGGTCATTTTACTGTTTTTGCTATTGATTTACATACGGAAAAGGATCAATATCATCCTGAGACAAAGCTGTTTCCGCCTCATAACATTAAAGGAACAAAAGGCAGAAACCTTTATGGTTCATTAAAGGAAGTGTATGAGAAAAACAAGGAACTGGAGCATGTATACTGGATGGACAAAACTAGATATAGTGCCTTTGCCGGTACTGATCTTGAATTAAAGCTGAATGAAAGAAACATAAAGGACGTGCATTTAGTAGGTGTCTGTACAGATATTTGTGTACTTCATACAGCTGTAGATTGTTACAATAAAGGATTCAACCTTTTCATTCATGAGAATGCGACCGCATCCTTTAATGAACCAGGTCATATTTGGGCCATTGATCATTTTAAAAGCACATTAGGTGCAGTCATTTTGTAAGGCGAATTGGTTAAACCGCAGGAGGAAAAGCATGAGTTTTAATTTTCGTGATGACAGCTTAATGCTGCATACAGATTTATATCAAATTAATATGGCAGAAACATACTGGGAGGATGGCGTTTCGGAAAGAAATGCTGTATTTGAGGTGTACTTTCGCAAGCTTCCTTTCAATAATGGATACGCTGTTTTTGCAGGATTAGAAAGAATAATTCAGTACATAAAAGAATTGCATTTCACAAGCAGTGATATTGAATATTTGAGAGAGAGCGGCTTTAAAGAGGACTTTCTGGAGTATTTAAAGGATTTTCGTTTTACCGGGAACTTGCGTTCAGTAGAGGAAGGAGAAATCGTTTTTGCTAATGAACCATTGTTAAGAGTGGAGGCTCCGCTTGCTCAAGCCCAAATAATTGAGACGGCATTGCTAAATATTGTGAATTACCAAACATTGATTGCGACAAAAGCATCTCGCATCAAGCATGCTATCGGTGAGGGAGTCGTAATGGAATTCGGCAGCAGACGCGCCCATGAACTGGATGCGGCACTTTGGGGTACAAGAGCAGCGTTTATCGGCGGATTTAGCTCCACGTCCAATGTTAGAGCAGGCAAGCTGTTTGGCATCCCTGTATCTGGAACGCATGCTCATAGCATGATTCAGGCTTACAGAGATGAATATACGGCATTTCATAAGTATGCACGACGTCATAAAGACTGTGTCTTTTTGGTTGATACGTATGATACTTTGCGTTCAGGAGTTCCCAATGCCATTAAAGTGGCAAAGGAACTTGGCGATGCTATTAATTTTGTCGGCATCAGATTAGACAGCGGCGACCTTGCTTATCTTTCCAAAGCTGCGCGAAAAATGCTTGATGAAGCAGGTTTTACAGATACGAAAATTGTAGCAAGCAATGATTTGGATGAATATACGATTATCAACTTGAAGGCTCAAGGAGCTCAGATTGATGTATGGGGCATTGGCACGAAGCTGATTACTGCTTTTGACCAGCCTGCTTTAGGCGGAGTATACAAGCTTGTTTCAATTGAGGATGAAGAGGGTAATATGCAAGATACAATCAAAATCAGCGGAAACCCAGAAAAGGTGACAACACCTGGCATTAAAAGGGTATACCGCATCATCAACAGCATCAACCATAAATCCGAAGGTGACTATATTTGTTTGGAAACGGAGCATCCAGAAGAAGAGGAGCGCTTAAAGATGTTTCATCCAACACATACTTATATCAGTAAATTTGTTACTAATTTCCATGCGAAGGATATTCATAAGGATATTTTCCAAAATGGAGAGCTTATCTATAAGTCACCGACAATTTTTGAATCACAAAAATATGCGGAGGATAACTTGGATGTGCTGTGGGATGAATACAAGCGTTCACTCAATCCGGAGGAATATCCAGTTGATTTAAGCCCGCTTTGTTGGGAAAACAAGATGAATCATTTAGAAAAAGTAAAAAGCAACATTAAAAATAAGGAATAACAGGAGGAATGCTGACATGAGCATACAAAATCAAATTATCGCTGAACTAAACGTGAAACCTGAAATTGATGCTAAAGAAGAAATAAGACTGCGCATTAACTTTCTGAAAGAATACTTGAAAAAGACAAAAGCAAAAGGTTTTGTATTAGGAATAAGCGGGGGCCAGGATTCATCTCTTGCAGGCAGATTGGCACAGCTTTCTGTGGAAGAGCTTCGCAGTGAAGGCTATGATGCTACATTTGTTGCAGTAAGATTGCCATATGGTGTGCAAGCAGATGAAGACGACGCTAACAAAGCACTGAAGTTTATTGCAGCAGATAAAGAGCTTGAATTCAATGTTCGTGGTCCTGTTGACGAATTTAAGAGAGTTTATGATGAAATGGCCGATACTCCACTAGCTGATTATCATAAAGGAAATATCAAGGCTAGAGCGAGAATGATTGCGCAGTATGCAATTGGCGGTCAGTTAAATTTACTAGTAATTGGTACAGATCATGCTGCAGAGGCAGTTACAGGCTTCTTCACAAAATATGGAGATGGCGGAGCAGATGTACTGCCGTTAACTGGTCTTACAAAGCGCCAAGGGAAACAGCTGTTAAAGGAACTTGGAGCAGAAGAAAGAATTTACTTAAAAGTACCGACTGCTGACTTGCTTGATGAGAAACCAGGTCAAGCAGATGAAACAGAGCTTGGAATTTCTTATGATCAGTTGGATGACTACTTAGAAGGTAAGGAAGTCCCACAAGAAGCAGCTGAAAAAGTTGAAGCTCGTTACTTAATTACAGAACATAAACGACAAGTGCCTGCATCTATGTTTGATGATTGGTGGAAGAAATAAATGGATTAACCTCTCGTTATAAAACGGGAGGTTTTTTTGGTGTGAATAACCAAAACTGGTTATTCACACAGGCATGTCCTAGATGTTTTACATAAGTTAGCAGTGTAAGTAAAAAAGATGCTCACTTTTTAAGTGAAGAAATAGGCAGGAAAAATAGTAAGAGGGAGGGAAAACTATGACACTATTTGGTGTGAACTTAAGCATGCTGCTGCTGAACGTACCAGTTAACTTTACATGGGGATTATCAGTAGGAAAAGGTAAAGTTGAAGATTCTAAAGAAGACGAAGAATATGGAGAAGACGAAGAATAATCACATTAGCTGTCTTTTGGCAGCTGTCATAAATATAAAGCCTCGAGCTAATGATTCTTTTTTGCTTGAGGCTTTTCTCTGTCAAAAAATCATCTTAAATTTATTTGAGAGCCTGTAAGCATGTTATATGCGAACTGGACAGAGGCTTCACTTGGAGGTTCAATTCCTTTTAATGGGTATTCTAGACCAAGCGATTCCCATTTATAAACACCTAGTTTATGGTAAGGAAGGATTTCAACTTTTTCGATATTAGACAATGTCGCAATAAAATCTCCAAGCATACTCAAGTCTTCTCGACTGTCATTAATAGTTGGTACGAGAACATGCCGTATCCAAACAGGTATCTGTTTTTCAGACAGAAAGGTAGCAAAGGCAAGGATATGGTCATTTCCCATTCCTGTTAATTTAATATGTTTTTTACGGTTGATATGCTTTAAATCTAGTAAAATTAAATCTGTAAAGGAAAATAGCTCTAGTAGCTGTTCTTGAAAATGAGGTGCTGTTGAATAGCAGCCTCCTGATGTGTCAATTGCTGTATGAATACCTATTTTTTTACATTCTTTAAACAGTTCGATTAGAAAGGGGAGCTGCAGCAGCGGTTCACCTCCGCTTACTGTTATTCCTCCTCCTGATGCATGAATAAAAGGGAGGTAGGCTGTTAAATCGTCGATGATTTCCTTTACTTCAACTTCTTTGCCAACATTCATTTCCCAAGTATCTGCATTGTGGCAAAATTGGCAGCGCAACAAACAGCCTTGCATAAATAATACATATCGTATGCCTGGTCCATCAACGGTTCCAAATGTTTCAATGGAATGGATATTGCCTTTCATGATTATGCTCCTTTCTGTGTGTGGGGCAATTTATTAGGCATACAAGGGAAAGAAGGGGTCTCACTTTTCCTTGTATGCCGGCTTTTTATAAAAGCAATCTTCTCAGGCTAGCAGCAATTCTTACTGCAAGCCTGAGAGGGGATAAATTACATAGATTCGTGGAATGTTCTGTTAATGACATCCAATTGCTGTTCACGTGTCAGTTTAATAAAGTTGACGGCATAACCTGAGACACGAATAGTCAACTGCGGATATGATTCTGGATGCTCCATTGCATCTAGAAGTGTTTCTCTGTTAAATACGTTTACATTTAAATGATGACCGGCCTTTACTCCGTAACCGTCTAATATAGAAACAAGATTGGATGCACGGTCTTCTTCCTCTTTGCCGAGTGCTTTAGGAACAATAGAGAAAGTATTAGATATACCGTCCAAAGATGAATCATAAGGAAGTTTGGCAACAGATGACAGAGAGGCTAATGTGCCTTTTGTATCCCGGCCATGCATTGGATTTGCTCCAGGTGCGAACGGTTCGCCGGCACGGCGCCCATCCGGTGTGTTTCCTGTCTTTTTACCATACACAACATTCGAAGTAATCGTAAGGATGGACATTGTGTGCATAGAGTTGCGGTAAGTCACATGTTTCCGCAGCTTTTTCATAAAGCTTTCGACAATAGAAACGGCAATGCTGTCAACTTTATCATCGTTGTTTCCGTATTTCGGATAATCTCCTTCTGTGGCAAAATCAACGGCAATGCCGTTTTCATCCCTGATTGCTTTCACTTTTGCATATTTGATAGCGCTCAATGAGTCTGCCACTACGCTTAGTCCAGCAATTCCAGTTGCCATCGTCCGTAATATTTCTGTATCATGCAAGGCCATTTCTATTCTTTCATAGCTGTATTTGTCATGCATATAATGGATGACGTTTAATGTATTGATATAAAGACCTGCCAGCCATTCCATCATTTGATCGAATTTCTCCATCACTTCGTCATAATCCAAATACTCAGAAGCAACAGGGCTGTAGTCAGGGCCGACCTGTACTTTCAATTTTTCATCTTTGCCTCCGTTAATTGCATATAGAAGACATTTTGCAAGATTCGCACGAGCGCCGAAGAACTGCATTTGCTTGCCTATTTCCATCGCAGAAACACAGCAGGCAATTCCGTAATCATCACCCCAGTGAGGTTTCATAATGTCATCATTCTCATATTGAATCGAGCTTGTTTGAATAGACATTTGAGCACAGTACTTTTTAAAATTCTCCGGTAACTGGGTGGACCAAAGAACTGTTAAGTTCGGTTCAGGCGCAGGTCCGAGACTATCAAGTGTATGGAGAAAGCGGAATGAGTTCTTTGTCACAAGCGGCCGTCCGTCATTAGCCATACCCCCAATGGACTCAGTTACCCATGTAGGATCGCCGCTGAACAGTTCGTTATAGTCTGGCGTTCTGGCGAACTTAACAAGGCGCAGCTTCATGATGAAATGATCGACAATCTCTTGGACTTGTTTCTCTGTTAGTAATCCCAGCTCTAAATCTCGTTCAATATAAATATCAAGAAAAGTGGAAACACGTCCAAGACTCATTGCTGCCCCGTTTTGCTCTTTAATTGCTGCCAGATAAGCTAAATACAGCCATTGAAACGCTTCTTGTGTATTAGCAGCTGGTCTGGACAAATCGAAGCCGTAGCTTTCTCCCAGCTCCTTCAGTTCAGCTAAAGCACGGATTTGCTCTGAAACTTCCTCTCTAAGACGCATAACATCTTCTGTCATAATAGAGCTTGTTGCTTTTTTGTCTTTTTGTTTTTCTTTTATTAAGAAGTCAATACCGTATAAAGCTACACGGCGATAATCGCCGATAATCCGGCCCCGTCCATATGCATCAGGGAGCCCTGTGATAATTGCTGCTTTTCGTGCAAGGCGCATTTCATCTGTGTATGCATCAAAGACGCCGGCATTATGTGTTTTTCGGTGTTTAGTAAAGAACTCTTCTAATTTTTCGTCTGCTTTATAACCGTAAGACTCACACGCTTGCACTGCCATTCTGATGCCGCCGTTAGGCTGGAAGGATCTTTTGAATGGCTCATCTGTTTGAACACCGACAATCTTTTCCTTTGTTTTGTCCAAATAACCAGGACCATGCGATGTAATTGTAGAAGGGATGTCAGTGTCGAGATCATAAACACCGCCTCTGTCTCTTTCTTTCTTAGAAAGCTCAAGAACTTGTTCCCACAGCTGCGTTGTCTCCACAGTCGGACCGCTTAAAAAAGAAGAGTTGCCGTGATACGGTTTGAAATTCTTTAAGATAAAGTCGCGCACATTCACTTCCTTTTCCCAACTGCCGCTTTTAAATCCATTCCAATAATTTGTTTCCAGCTTTTCCATTACTAGTCACCTCTTTTTTTGTATAACAGATATTAAAAATATTTCTAAATTAAATATAACAGATAATAATGTGATGTATTTCACAAAATTATGTATAAGTTAAGGCAATTCTGTGACTAATCTGTGAACTGTTGATATGACAAGACTTGGGGAGGGGGGAGAAAAGTGAAATAGCATAAAATCTTCGTATTTTAAAGTGTATAACAAAATTGCTTTTTGTTAACTGTTATATAATAGAAAAGCAAAATAGTAAATCTGTTTTAATGGGATTTTAAATTACCAGTGAACTATAGGATTAGCAGTAATGTGACTTGTGCATAATTTTACTAATGGAAAATGCATGTAAAAAAGTTAATTTTTATTTTCCGCACAGCCGATTTAAGATATGATAGGGGAGTATGTATTTTTTTCTCCTGGTTTGTATTCTTATTTTTATCTGCCATTCATTGGTCTTTCATGTAAGTCAAAGGCAATGATGGACATGCTTTAATGATTACTAAATATCAATTGAAGCGCAAAAAATTTTTTGAGGTGTTTTAATGTCGTTTATAACAAAAGACCGAATAATGCTGCTGCTGAAAATACTATTTCCAGTAACCTTGCTGCTGCTTGTTTCATTGGAATTCAGGGATATGTTCCTTACCATCGATTTCGGGCTGTTAATGAAATATATTGATAAATTGGACTTTTTGGAGCTAGTCCTCATCGTTGTTTTTGGATTTATAGCGTTATCGCCAATGTATTTTTATGATCATTTTTTAAGCAAATATTTAAATGCACAAATATCAGTGAAACAGCTGACCAAGTATTCTCTTATCAGCAATTCCTTTTCTAATCTGCTTGGATTTGGCGGATTAATTGGTATCGCCTTAAGAACTTATTTTTATAAAGAATATGAGCAAGACAAGAAGAGGCTGATGAAGGGTATTGCTTTTATCACGATGTTTTACTTAACTGGAGTTAGTTTTTTAACTTGGGTGATTTTATTTGACAGCTGGAAGATGCCGCTCATACAGAATCATCATTGGCTGATGGTGACAACCTTAGTCGTTTCGGCCATACTGCCAATCCTTATCATCAGCTATTTCATAAAGAAAACCAATTTACATAAGATTATTAAATCACGTACCATGGCAGCTTCGCTGCTCGGTGCATCTATTTTAGAGTGGAGCTTCATTTATTTCTACTTATATTGGCTCGCATGCCTTGTTGACCTCCCTGTAGGAGGCTGGGACTTTCTGAAGATTTTCCTTATTGCTGTCGGTGCTGGGATTGTCAGCATGATTCCTGGTGGAATCGGAGCATTTGACCTTGTATTTCTATGGGGCCTTGAATATATAGGTGTCTCTACAGAAAAACTGCTTGTTGTGCTTCTCCTGTACAGAATAGGCTACTATTTTATACCGTTCTTCACTGGTTTGATTTTGCTTATTCGCGATTTATGGAAAAAGTGGAATAAATATTGGAACAATATCCCGCGTGCAGTTGTGCAGAATATCAGTCATTTCTTTCTGACAATTCTTGTGTTTCTTTCAGGAATTTTGCTGTTAATTTCAGGTGCAGTACCAGGGATTTTAGAAAGACTGCGCCTTACAGAGCAATTTATCAGTTTGCCTGTCATGAACATTTCCCATCACGTATCCGTCGGAGCAGGTCTTGTCCTTTTAGGTCTTGCTAGAGGGATAGAATACAGGGAAAAGAGGACCTATCATCTCACTTTATTCGTTTTGGCGATTGCGGCTGTTACGACATTTTTAAAAGGGCTTGATTATGAAGAAGCAACAATCATCGTTGTTGTGTTAATCCTTCTGCTGCTCTCAAGGGGCAAGTTCTACCGGGAGAGCTTTGTCCTAACCTGGGGGAAAATTTGCTTTGACATAATTGTTATATCCTTTTTTTCATTTGGTTATTTGACGCTTGGTTATTTAAATTTGCCAACAAGCATTGCAAGTGTCCCTAAATTTGTGAAGCCCTATATTATTTCAGATGCAAAAAGTCTGTTTTGGAGTGCATTTGTTTCTTTATTTATTGCTCTTATCATCATCCTTGTAGGCTATTGGATTAAGAAGCCGAAGAGCTTAACAAAATTGCCATCTAGGGAAATGGAAGCAGAGATAATGGAACATTTGGAAAAGTATAATGGCACCACTTTAGCACATCTTATCTTTTTGCATGATAAATATATCTTTTGGAATAAAGAGCGGAATGTGCTGTTTGCATATGAAACATATGCAGACAAACTGATTGTTTTAGGAGACCCTATCGGCGAAGAGAAAGACTTTGTAAAAGCCGTGGAGGAGCTTTATGAAAAAGCTGATATTTATGGATTTACGCCCGTCTTTTACCAAACGAGCCGAAATATGCTGCCGATTCTACATGCTAACGGATATGATTTTTTTAAGCTTGGTGAAGAAGGGCATGTAGACTTGAACAGCTTTTCACTGACAGGTAAAAAAATGAAAAATTATCGAGCGATAAAAAATAAATTTGAAAGAGAAGGCTATACTGTGCAAGTTTCTTTGCCAGAACATGATCTAAAACTTTTAAATGAACTGGAGAATATAAGCTACAGATGGCTTGGAGGAAGAAGAGAAAAAGGCTTTTCATTAGGTTTTTTTGAAAGGGATTATATAAATACATGTAAAATAATCTACGTAAAAGATCCTGATGGTAAAATAATTTCATTTTTAACACTGATTCCTTCCTATCAACAAAAACAAATGTGGTCGATAGATTTAATGAGAAGTTTGCCTGGCGCTCCATCTGGATCGATGGATTTTCTGTATTTGCATACCTTTGAGTATTTGAAGGAAGCAGGGACGGAAAGCTGTAATTTAGGAATGGCTCCATTATCCAATCTTGGGATTTCACGCTTTTCCTTCTTAAGTGAAAAGGTGGCCGCGCAAATCTTTAAGCACGGACATGTTTTTTATCATTTTCAAGGATTGCGGAATTTTAAAAACAAATATTGTGACATATGGGAGCCAAAGTATTTAGGGTATAGAAGGAAGTCATCCCTGCCGTTTACATCAGCACAAGTAACAATGCTTGTTGCTAAGGGTAAAAGGAGCTGAAATATTATTCAGCTCTTTTTTCTATTGTAAATTAAATAATTCTACGCATTCAAATAAGATAATAAAAAACAAATTTGGTAATAAATTGGATTTTAAGTTAAAATAAAGTATATTCAAATGCTAGAATAGGAGGAAAATATGTTTTATGTTTTTATAATCGTAATAGTAAGCGGAATAGCTGTACTTGTTAATATGTATTATTCGCGGAAAAGGAAAAAGCTTATTTTAAGTTTATGGGACAAGAACGAGAAATTAGATCATACAGAAAATTTCCATGAAACATTTACATATCTCTATGAAAATGTGAACTTAAATAAAGAAAAGAATGCTGTCGTCGATCATATTACCTGGCATGATCTAAATTTGACTAAAATTTTTAAGACGATTAATTTCACCTTTACATCAATCGGTGAGGAATTGCTGTACTATCGATTAAAAGCACCACATGAAACGCATTTGTTTGAAGAAAAAAAGATAGAAAAAATAAGTATAAACAAAGAATACCGCACGAAGTTATCACTGATTTTATCAGCATTAGGAAAAGCACCGTATGCTAACTCTTCCAAATATATTTATGCAAAACCTGATAGTAGTTTCAATAAAATATATATATTGCTAGGTTTGCTTCCGATTATAGGATTAGCAATCATTGGATTTTCCCTTCAAATTGGTTTAGGGTTATTTTTTATTAGCATATTAGTGAACAGTTTTTTATTCTACATAAACCGTTCTAAAAACGAAGCTGAATATGAAAGCTTGTTTTATTGCCTAACTATCCTGCTTACCTCCAGAAATATCGCGAAGCTAAATCAGGACACTGACTTTTTAAAAAAGACAAGTAAACTAAAAAGTGCTCCTTTTATCAGTGTTTTTTTATTGAAAGATGATCCGACGGGTACAAATTTAATACTGCAACTATTTACGATGTTGAAATCAATTTTTCTTATAGATTATTTTGTTTTTCATTACATCGTTTATCTTATAAACAAGAACAGTCAAACATACGAGTTGGCATGGAGAAAAACAGCGGAAATTGATTTGTATTATTCGATTGCTTTGTGGAGAAAAACATTGCCATATTATTGTTTGCCAGAATACACTGATAATGATTCTTTGACAATTGTTAATGGCTATCATCCCTTAGTAAGCAACCCTGTTGGCAATGACTTTGAATTCACGAAAAATAGTTTGCTGACAGGTTCGAATGCTTCAGGAAAATCGACCTTCATCAAAACCATTGCTGTAAATATTATATTTTCACAAGCTTTAAATACAAGTACTAGCCATAAAATCAGACTTACAAGAGGGGAGGTTTACTCCTCCATGGCAATGTCTGATGATATCGAAAAGGGACAAAGCTATTTTTTAAGTGAAATTAAGGCATTGAAAAGAATCTTTGACAGAAGAAACAATAGCAGTGATATGTTATTGTATGTATTTATGGATGAGATTTTTAAAGGCACTAATACAATGGAGAGGGTTGCTGCCGCCGAATCAGTACTGGAATATTTAAATCATTGCAGCAATACAAAAATCATGGCGGCAACTCATGATATAGAATTAACAGAGATGCTTAATGATAAATACAAAAATTATCATTTCAGAGAACAGATAGTAGACGATGAAATCATCTTTGATTTTTTAATAAAAGAAGGTGCGTCCAACACAAGAAACGCAATCGAACTGCTGAGGATTACGGGTTTTCCAGAGAAAGTGTATCTTCATGCCGTTAATAAAGCAAAGGAATTAAATAACAGCTTAATCTAATGACAGGAAACACCGCTGACTTGGTCAACGGTGTTTGCTGTCATTTAAACGTTAGTTTGAAAAAATTTTCTAATAAATTATTCAAATATAGAAAATGATAATGAATTGAAACATATGATCGCTGTGCAATCAAGAGTAAAATCTGGTAAAATAGTCATGGTAATTGAAAAGAGACGAAAAATTAGGTGATTTACAGATGAAGATTAGTATTGCCGCACTTGTTCTTTTGAGCTTTCTTTTTGCGTCAACTGCATCAGCTGCAGGAAAAGAGGAGAAAGAACTCGAGTTAAAGAGCGAGTCGGCACTTTTGCTTGATGAAAAAACAGGTGCAGTACTATTCCAAAAAAACGGCTATAAAAAAATGTATCCAGCGAGCTTGACGAAAATCGCTACGGCCATATACGCATTAGAAAAAGGTTCTTTAGACGATATGGTAATGGTAAGCAAACATGCAGCAGAAGAAGAGGGAACCAGTGTTTATTTAGAGACTGGTGAAAAAGTCAGTCTGGAAAAACTGCTGAATGGTATGCTTGTCAATTCGGGCAATGATGCTGCAGATGCAGTTGCAGAATATCTAGATGGAAATCCTGCGCAATTTGAACAAAACTTTAATGACTATTTGAAAACAGAAATAAAAGTAAAGTCGACTCATTTTACGAATCCAAGTGGTTTGTTCAATGAAAACCATTATACGACTGCTTATGATATGGCGCTTATCACAAAGTATGCGTTAAGAAATGAAGCCTTCCGAGCTATTTTCGGTACGAAAGAGTTGAACTGGGATGGATTATCTTGGGATACGACGCTTGTTACCCACCATCTTATGTTAAAGGGAGAACTGCCGTATGAAGGTGTCAACGGTGGGAAAACCGGCTATGTAGATCAATCCAAACAAACATTAGCAACGTCTGCTGCCAATGACGGGCTAAACTTAATTGCAATTGTCCTGAAAGGTGATTGGAAAGAGGATGTTTATGAAGATACAGAAGCAATGTTTGATTATGGCTTCAAAAATTTTATAAATGACACGTTTCCGCCAGGTATGCAATATCCAGTTGCAGGTAAAGTCTTTCAAACAGAAAAGACCGAGCTTGTCACTGTTCCGAAGGATAACAGCACACCAGTTATCACACCGACTGGAGAGCTGTTGATGCAGACAAAAGCTGGCGATACTATTCAATCACTTCAGCTGAAGGAAAAGGTGCCTCTCGATGTGCTTCAAGCTGGTGACACTTTAAGTAATAAGGAAGAAAGCGATAGTTCTTATCTTTCTATTAAGGTCATAGCTGGTGTCCTTGTTATTGGTATCATAGCAGCTGCTGTTATATACAAAAAGAAAAGATTGCAAAAGAAGACTGTTTGATAATAAGCTTGATAAATTTATTGGTAAACTAGGGATGTTGATTAGCACTGCTGTGGTTCGCTTTCCAGTGGGACAAGGCTGTTTCGCTATTCTTGTAGGAGTCTCACCACTTCCATTCATTTTTTGAATAAAGACTTCTATTACTCCTATAAACGTATTTTAGGTATTTTGTATCACTTTAACAAATAAGTTAAAAATACCTACTAACCCATTATCAATATTATAGTGCAATAAAAAATGGGCCCTGCAACAAGCAGGGCCCATTTTTTTGTACTTATTTATACATTTCAGCTACTTGCTTTTGCAGCTGTGCATCTTCCAAGTACTCATCATAAGTTACTTGTTTGTCTACTAGGCCGCTTGGTGTAATCTCAAAGATTCTGTTTGCGATTGTAGAAACAAACTGATGGTCATGTGATGCGAACAGCAAGGAGCCTTTAAAGTTAATAAGGCCGTTGTTTAATGCTGTAATGGATTCAAGATCCAAGTGGTTTGTTGGTTCATCCATAAGCAGCACGTTGGAACCGCTAAGCATCATTTTGGAAAGCATGCAGCGGACTTTTTCTCCTCCGGAAAGAACGCTAGGTTTTTTCATTACTTCTTCACCAGAGAACAGCATTCTGCCAAGGAAACCTCTCAAGAAGCTTTCTGTCTGATCATTTGGTGAGTATTGGCGCAGCCAATCAACTAGGCTTTGCTCGTCACGTGCGAAGTATTCAGAGTTATCTGCAGGGAAGTAGCTTTGTGTTGTCGTAATTCCCCATTTGAAGGAACCGCTGTCTGGCTCAATTTCTCCCATTAAAATGCGGAATAGAGTAGTTTTTGCCAGTTCATTTTTTCCAACAAGAGCAATTTTGTCATCTTTGTTCATGATAAAGTTGATGTTATCTAGAACTTTAACGCCATCAATTGTTTTTGACAGATTCTCTACACGCAATAGGTCATTTCCTATTTCTCTTTCAGGTGTAAATGCAACATATGGATATTTTCTAGAAGATGGTTTAATATCGTCCAGAGAAATTTTATCAAGCAATTTTTTTCTTGATGTTGCCTGCTTGGATTTTGATGCATTTGCACTGAATCGTGCGATAAAGTTTTGCAGCTCTTTAATTTTTTCTTCTTTTTTCTTGTTTGCATCATTTGCCATTTTAGAAGCTAATTGACTTGACTCATACCAGAAATCGTAGTTACCAACATAAATCTGAATTTTGCTGTAATCCAAATCAGCAATATGAGTACATACTTTGTTCAAGAAATGTCTGTCATGGGAAACAACAATAACAGTATTCTCGAAGTTGATTAAGAATTCTTCTAGCCACTGGATTGCGCCGATGTCAAGATGGTTTGTAGGCTCATCAAGCAAAAGAACGTCTGGCTGACCAAATAGTGCTTGTGCAAGAAGTACCTTAACTTTTTCTGATCCGCTGATGTCTGCCATTTTTTTATTGTGCAGATCTTCATTGATTCCTAATCCTTTTAATAGGATTGCCGCCTCTGATTCAGCTTCCCAACCATTTAATTCAGCAAATTCACCTTCAAGTTCAGCAGCTTTCATACCGTCCTCGTCAGAGAAGTTTTCTTTCATATAAATAGCATCTTTTTCCTTCATTACTTCATACAGTCTTGTATGACCCATGATGACTACTTGCAGCACTTCATGCTCCTCGTACTCAAAATGGTTCTGTTTCAGGATAGCAAGCCTTTCTCCAGGGCCTAATGAAACATGACCGGATTGAGCTTCCAGTTCACCGGAAAGAATTTTAAGGAAAGTTGATTTACCGGCACCATTTGCCCCGATTAAACCATAACAATTCCCAGGTGTGAATTTAATATTAACATCTTCAAATAATTTACGATCACCATATCGAAGACCAACATTGCTAACTGTTATCATTTATATTTTTTCCTCCAAAATACAATATCCATAAAATTATACCATCATTAACAGGGAAGAGCGAATTTTTCTTAGAAAAACTTACTCAATCTCCGCGTTTTCCTTATGTAAGATTTGAGATTTTTTATAAAAAAAGGAGGAATTGTTTAATCTTAAGCGAATATGATTTGTAAGCGTTAAAATGACTAAAACGAGTTTTAGGTGCTTGGATTGGGGAATACGTAAAATATCAATAAAATTTTATTAAATGTTCATATTTTTTTCATATATTTTCTGTACACTACATATAACAGGACATAAAGGAGTAGATATAAATGGCTAGAAAACAGCTTGTTGATTTAGTAAATAAGATGAAAAAATCAGGGATCAAAATAAGCTTCACTAAACCTAGATCACATTTAATCGTTCCCATCCGCCAACCTAATAAATTGACTTCCTCCACAACACATTAAATTACACTGCTAAAAACATGTTCCGTTGTACATTATATGCTGTTTCCATCGTATGAATAGGAAAAAAGGCAATAAATGCTACAATTTTGTGAAACATGTTTTTTCTTTGTCATTCTCTCAAAAAAATAATATATAATGTCATTGATTGTTCAATAGTGAACAAACTGTTGATTGAGAGAGGGTGAACACAAAATGGAACAGGAACCAATTAAGAAGGCGGTTGCCTATGCTTTAAAAAAGAAAGAGCTGATTGATTGCTCCTTTCTCCGGTATTTTACAAAAGCAATTTTAGCAGGTATGTATATTGGCTTTGGCCTTGTGATTTGTTATAAGCTGGCACAGCCTTTTTATGATGTACATTCGCCCGGAACTTATATGATGACAGCTATGTTTTTCGGCCTGGCACTAGTGCTTATCATGTATGGGGGTGGGGAGCTTTTTACCGGAAATACAATGGCCTTTACAATGAGCACAATTGCCGGCAGAACAACCTGGAGTGATACGTTTTATAACTGGGTTACCGTATATTTAGGCAATTTTGCCGGCGCTGTACTTTTTGCGGTTCTTATTTACTATTCCGGGTTGTTTCATTTGGAGGAAAAAACAACTTGGCTGATGGAGGTCGCAAACAGCAAAATGAGCGCAACAACATTAGAGCTGTTTATACGGGCTATACTGTGTAACTGGCTTGTTTGTTTGGCAATTTGGATTCCAATGAATATGAAAGAAGATGTGGGAAAAGTATTAGCTACCATGCTTATTGTTTTCGGCTTTATGGTCTCAGGCTATGAACACAGTATTGCCAATATGGGACTGTTTTCCATTGCATTAATTGTTCCCCATCCTGAATTTATTACAATAGGAAACGCGCTTCATAATCTTATTCCGGTGACTATTGGCAATATTATTGGCGGAGGCTTGTTTGTCGGAGCAGTAAATATGTACATCCTTTCCGGAAAAAAAGGGAAGCTAAAAGACGTAAATGTAACTAGCAGTCAAAAGAAGATCGCTAAATAAGATAGCAGAATCTTAGGTCAGTCCAAGAGCAATCATTAAGCCGATACAGCTGATAAACCCAACAACCGGACCAGCCTTTTGGTAAGCTTCAGGCAGCATAGTGGAACAAACCATTGCAATTAGTCCTCCAGCACCAAAAGCTTCAATACTCGCAATAACTATTTCGGAGGCATTTGCCATAAATGAGTAGCCGATTAAGCTGCTTAGTGCGGATATACCTACAACACTTGCCCATAGAAATAAAATCTTTCTTTTTTTGTAGCCATCTTTTTTTAAGCCGACAGTAGAAGAAAGGGCCTCCGGAAAATTGCTGATTAAGATGGCGACAATAAACAGAATGTCGACATGGTTGGTTGCGATCAAGCTTAAACCGATAATTAACGATTCGGGAATAGCATCCATTAAAGTTCCGATGAATATGGCTATGCCTGAGTGGGAAGCAATATTTCCGGTTGACCGTTTTCTGTTTGTACCGCCTTTCATATACAAGAAAACTTCAATTAAAGTAAACAGAAGGGCCCCTCCAAGAAAAGAGACAGAAGTCATCAAAAGCCCGCTCTTTTCCATTGATTCGACAAGCAGGTCAAAGGCAGAAGCACCGATAAGCACTCCTGTCCCCAGTGCCATCAAATAGGCATTCACTTTTGCAGGTACCTCAAAACAAAGGCCGATTATACTTCCGATAAACAAAGACAGACTAGCGATAGCTCCCCATATTGCAGCCTCCAGCATAAATATAAGCTCCTTATTGGTTTTTTTCTGTAAATTCATTTCATGTATTCAGATGCTGATATATAATGGTAAAAGCAAAGGAGACCGGACTTAAATGAAAACACAAAAACAACTTTTTATCCTGCAATGCTTTTATTTTTTTGCCTTTTTTGGCAGCGGCAGCATAGCTCCGCTGCTTAGTGTCTATTTAAACAATTCGATTGGTTTATCTGGTTTTGAAATTGGCATTATCATGTCGATTGGCCCTGTTGTCACCATATTTTTTCAACCCTTTTGGGGAATTCTTTCTGATAAGACAAATGCGCCCACATCTATCCTTAAATTATGCGCATTTTTTGCTGGATTATGTGGTCTAGGGTATTTGTTTATGGACCAGTTTATCTGGATTTTTGTGATTGCGACATTGATTGCCGTATTCCAAAGTGCAATCGTCCCGATTTCTGACAGCATCACGATAAAATACACGAGTGAACATAATCTTGATTACGGAAATGTGCGGATGTACGGAGCTTTAGGTTTTGGGATTGCTGTCTTTGTAATGGGCAGGATTTCAGAAGTTTCCCCGAGCATTATTTTTATTTCCTTTTTCGCTGCATTGCTGATTTGCTCGCTTACAACAGTTAAGATGCCCCGTGAAAAAGCTGCTGCAAACAGCAATCCCCTTAAAGGAGCAAGCAAGCTGTTAGCCCATAAAAAGTACATGCTGTTTTTAATCATCACGTTTATGATTTTTAGTCCGAATCTGGCTAACAACACTTTTTTTGGTTTGTTTGTGGAAGGAAGCGGAGGTACATATACCGGAATAGGGATAGCCTTTTTAATAGCGGTCCTGTCAGAAGTCCCTTTTATGCGAATTGCAGGGGCATGGATAAAAAAATTCGGCCTGTTAGAAATTACATTATTTTCGGGAATACTCTCCTTAATCAGATGGATTTTTTATTTTACAGAACCGAATTTAACACTCGTTTATGCCACTGCTTTTCTGCAAGGATTTGGTGTGGGGCTGTTCATTCCGGCAGGTCTACAATATATTAGAAGAATAGCGCCAGTCCATTTAATTGCAACATCAATCACCTTCTATTCGGCGATTGGCAATGGGCTTGGCAACTGGTTCAATACTTTTATCGGCGGCATTATTTTTGATCATTACAGCATCTTTCATGTGTATTTATTTTTCAGTGTCTTAACAGTGATTGGTTTAGGGCTGAATATATTCTTGCTTCGTCTGGAAAAACAGGAGGCTGTTTTAAAAGAACAATGGAATGAAAGTCCGTCATAACTCAATAAAGTCAGCACTTGCTAAAAATAAATTAACTTATAAGCAGGGCTGACTTTTTGCTGTTTTTAAGGGAGCTTTTTATTTTCCGCTAATGTCATAGGAAGGCTGTCCATACTTTTTTATAGCTTGGACATAAGATATAAGGAAATAAGTGGAGGTGGAAAGCGCGATGAACAATTATTATAATCAATGTTCGAAAGGTGTTGGAAAATGTGTCCGTATTCGTACACATAACGGCACAGTTCATACAGGAATCATTGATCGAGTTACTCCTAACAAAGTTTACATTAGGCCATTAGGCGGCGGCAGAAGAGGTTATGGCGGATTTGGATTTGGTTATTACCGCGGCTATGGTGGCTATGGCGGCTGGGGCTGGGGTGCAGCAGCAGTTGGTTTTTCTTTTGGCTTGATTGCAGCACTTGCATTCATTCCTTTTTTCTAGTTCGGACGATAGGCAATTTTCCTTTTCAAAGGAAGATTGCCTATTTTTATGATAATTAATAAAAATGGACAAAAATAAAAAAAAAAATAAAAATGTGCCCATTCGAGACAACCTGTATGTACATATGATGCTTATGTGCATGAGGGAGGTGGATTAAATGGGTGGTGAACAAACAGCAGGATTCGGCGGAGGCTTTGCTCTGCTTGTAGTGCTATTCATTTTATTAATCATTGTAGGATCTAGCTACGTTGGTTATGGTTATTAATTAAATTAATATAAAAAGAGGGAGTGTTTTATAAATGGCATACGGTTATGGTGGTTACGGTTCTTGTGGTTGTGGAGGATACAGCTATGCAGCTCCAGTATCTGGTGGATATGGTAGTGGCGGATTCGTATTGATTGTTGTTCTATTCATTCTATTGATCATTGTTGGAGCAGCTTGGCTGTAAAAACAGCATCAAAGGCATAAGCGATATCGCTTATGCCTTTTTGTTATTGTTTTAGATTAGATAAAATGAAGCTAATGTGTCGGTAATTTGGGCACGTGCTGATGATTTATCATATAGAGAATTGTTTAGCATGTACTTCTTGATTGTCAGCTGTTCATAAATCTCCAATTCTAGTTCTTTCCTTCTTTTTAGAACTTCCACTGTACCATTTAGACCAGTATGATGATGTTTTTTTCCGTAGCCTTGCTTTGTATAATACTCAATAAATCCGTTTCTCCATTCCTCTGGTCTTTCGTTGTATGCTTTACGGAATGACTTTGGAAGATTATCTTGGTCTACATAAAGTAACACTGGGTTGAGCTTGCGAATTATTTTTTCTAAAGAAAGTACATGCTCTACCACGATTTCCTGCGGGATTCCCCATTTTATCATGCCGATTGTTAATGGATTTTGGAGGAAGCAGCATTCGAATATATAAAGCTTATCATCTTGCAGCGCTTTTTCTGTAAATTCAGCCCATTTTTCAGCAGCTAGCATAGCATGCTGTTCAAATGGCAATTCATAAATGTCATGCTTATAAATATCGTTCAGCTGTTCTTTAGAAAAAAACATGCTGTCTTGATTGATTATTTTTCTGTAAGGCAAAAGGATATTGTCTCCTTTTTGCTGACCATACGAAACTAATGCATCCCATTGTTGATTGGTGTTCAAAAGCTGTTCCCATTCAGAAAGAGAAAAGCTGGCGACACCGTCATAATCAGCTGGATGGTCAAGGTTACCCTCAAGATATAGCTCGCTATTTATGTTGTTATTTCTTACTATTTCGTGTAATGCACAAGCGGTTGTCGTTTTGCCGCTTCCAGGCAAGCCTTCTACTATAACAAGTTTTGTTCGCATATCATCAAGCCTTTCCATAATAGGCTAAAATCTAAACCTTCTAGTTTACATTAATAGACTACTCCATCGTACTCACCCTAATATGTTGATAATAGAAAGTTCTCTAAAAGAATAGGTAATTCCTTCATAAGTTTTGGTTAGTGCAAAAAAAGAATCTCTGAAGGCTTGAAGTCCTATAAAATTGTCGACTTTTTACATGCAAAAAAAATGTTACAATGGAAAGGACTAAGTTTCGGTTTATTAGGAGGATTAATATAAATGTTTGACAAAGCTTTATCTATTTTAAAAGAATATTTTGGCTATGATACTTTCAGAAATGGTCAGGAGGAGGTAATCCGCCAAATCCTCCAAGGCGAAAACGTTGCGTGCATTATGCCAACAGGAGGAGGAAAATCAATTTGTTATCAAGTTCCGGCGATGATTTTTCCTGGTGTAACGCTTGTTGTCTCACCGCTGATTTCCTTAATGAAGGATCAGGTCGATGCTTTGACAGAAGCGGGCATACCGGCAACTTTTCTAAACAGCACGCTTGACTCTTATGAAGCTTCTAAAAGAATGGAAGACTTAAAATCTGGCAAATACAAGATTTTATATGTTGCCCCTGAAAGACTTGATGGAGAGTTCTTTATTGACATGCTTAATGACTTGGAAATTCCGTTTATCGCAATCGACGAGGCTCATTGTATTTCCCAATGGGGACATGATTTCCGTCCGAGTTATTCGAGATTAGGCCAATTAATTAGACGGCTGGAGAAAAAGCCGATTGTTGCTGCCCTTACGGCTACAGCAACCCCAGTAGTTAAGGAGGATATTTGCGCTCAATTGGATATTTCTGTAGATAACACGGTTATTACCGGGTTTGAAAGAAGTAATCTGTCCTTCTCTGTCGTCAAAGGAGAGGACAGGCATCGGTATATTGAGAGATTTCTTAACAAAAACAAAGAAGAATCAGGAATTATCTATGCTGCCACAAGACAAGATGTGGAACGGCTATATGAACGATTAACAAACAAAGGCTATTCATTGGCAAAATATCACGGCGGCATGACAGACAAGGCAAGAGAAGAGGAGCAGCAGAAATTTATCACCGATGATTGTCAGCTTATGGTGGCAACAACTGCCTTTGGGATGGGTATTGATAAAAGCAATATAAGATTTGTGATTCATTACCAGCTCCCGAAAAACATGGAAGGTTATTATCAGGAAGCCGGCCGTGCTGGGAGAGATGGCCTGCCGAGTGAGTGCATCCTCTTATATTCTGCACAAGATATTCGGATTCAACGGTTTTTGATTGATCAGACTACACATGATCCTGATAAACAAGCACAGGATTTATCAAAGCTGCAAGCAATGATTAATTATTGTCATACAGAGGATTGCCTTCAGAAATACATCCTTCATTACTTCGGGGAGGAAACAACGGAAACTTGTGAACGCTGCGGAAATTGTAAGGATGAAAGGCATGTTGTAGATGTAACGGTTGAAGCACAAAAGGTGCTTTCCTGCATGATGCGCATGGGAGAGCGGTTCGGAAAAACAATGGTTGCCCAAGTGTTGACTGGCTCTAAAAATAAGAAAATAATTGATTTTTCATTAGATAAGGTAAAAACATACGGAATTATGAAGGAGCAGTCAGCGAAGGCTGTAAGTGACTTCATTGAATTTCTAATCTCAGAAAATTATATAGCTGTCAGCAGCGGTTCCCTGCCTGTTTTGAAGGTCACAGCAACAGGAAAAGAAGTGTTGCTTCAGCGCAAACAGGTGCTGAGAAAAGAGCAGGTGCAAACGAAGGCACTTACAGAAGATAACGGATTGTTCCAGCGTTTAAGAGCAATGCGAAAAAGTCTGGCTGATAGTGAAGGTGTCCCTCCGTTTGTTATCTTCTCCGATCAAACGCTCAAATTAATTTCCAGTCATAAACCGGAAAACGTAAATGAGCTGTCGGCGATAAAAGGGATAGGAGAGCATAAGCTCAACAAATACGGCGGCATTATCCTGGAGACACTGATTTCTTATAAACAAGAAAATCCGCAGGACTGGGAAAAAGGGCAAGAGGTAGGAGGAACAGAATCTAGTTCATTGCCAAAGAAAAAAGGCAAAACAGAAAACTCTCACTTAATTACACTCGAAATGTTGAATACTGGCTTAAATCTTAAAGAAATCGCAGAGAAAAGAGACATGACAACTATAACTATCGAAAACCATTTGCTTAAATGTGAGGAAGAGGGGCACTCCATTGATTGGAGCCAATTTTTATCACAGGAAGAGCAGCAACAAATTGAGGCAATGATCGAAAAGGTAGGGGGAGAGAAGCTAAAGCCAATTAAAGAAGAACTGGACCCCCATATCAGCTATTTTCAAATAAAGATTGCTCTTGCCCTGTATGTAAGAAAGCAGACAATATAACAAAGGAGAAGCTGTTAGGCTTCTCCTTTGTTATATTGAGCTGATTAAGCTGTCCATTGCTTTTTTCAAGTCTTGTTCACTGTCAAAGGTTGCTTGGGCTTGAGTGTTATTGCCGCCGCCTTTGCCGTTTATTTCGGCAAGCACTTCCTTCAGCAGTGCTCCACAAGAAATAGACTGACTGCCATTATGCTGAATTAATAATTTCTTATCTGATTCAGAAGCCAGGATTGCTATATAATCCTTTTCTTTAATAATGGTCTTAGCAAGAAGCTGTAAGTCCTTTAGTTGTTTATGTGCAAATGAAGCAGAAATGACAGTGCTGTCCGTATTGCTTGTCAGCTTTTCAGCTAAAAAAGCGGCATTTTCTAATTTGGCTGCTTCCAGCTCACTATTTAATATTTTCTTTTCCTTCTCCAGCTTGTCAATTCTGTCTGCCAGCATTTCCTTATTAGTTCGGAATTTGTCGCTGAGCGCCGTTAAGATTGTTTGGGAAACTTGGTAATCCTTCATTGCCCTGTGACCGCATAAGAAGAACAGCCTGGTTTGATTGCGATGCTTTTCTGTTTTAAGCAGTTTAATAAAACCTAATTCACCAGTCCTGGCAACATGTGTGCCTGCACATGCTGAATAATCAATTTGGTCAATTTCCACTATTCTAAGCTTGCCTGTAACACTTGGAAGCTTCCGCAAAGGTAATGCTGCAGCCTCTGTTTCTGTTACAAAATATGTTTTTATTTCTTTATTTGCAAATATGTATTTACTGCATAATGCTTCAATTTCCAGTAAATCTGATGCTGTAAGCTCTTCTATGTCTATATCTATTGTTGTGTAATCTGTTCCAAGGTGGAAGCTTACTGTTGCAATATCTTTCCACTCATGCAATACAGCTGACAGCAAATGCTGGCCAGTATGCTGCTGCATATGGTCATATCGTTTCTCCCAGTCAACTATGCACTCTGCAGTTTGCCCGGTTATCTCTTGCTCGACTAAGTGTAAAATGGTGCCGTCATCTTCCTTTTGAACATCCAATACAGTAATGCCGTTGATGGTACCTGTATCGCTTGGCTGTCCGCCTCCTTCAGGATAAAAAGCTGTTTCTGCTAATTCAACATATTCTTTACCATCTTTATGAAGTGTTTTTACGATATTTGTTGTCCAAGAAGACATGTAGGGGGACGAGTAATACAATTGGTTTGTCATGTTTGATTTCTCCTAAGGATACGTATTTGTTAGACAATCATCATAGCATAATTTCAACCCTTATCGCGATTCAGTGAACTTTAGAATAAGCATTTCGTTTATGTGACGGAAAGAAAATTCTAAAAAATCGTCAAAATACCTATAAAAACGAGTCTTTATGTTCATAATAAACAAAAAAGGGGGCTAACAGCATGTTTTTTAACAGAAAAGGAATGGATGATAAGCCTGAGGAAGTTTTATTGAATTTGGAAGTGTATGCTTGCAATTCCTGCAACGGTTGGATGAGGAAGGATTTTGCAACTGATGATTTGAAATGTCCGTTATGTGGAAATGAGACAACGATGGAAATGAGAGAATTGCCACAAATAAATAACTAATAAAACAAGACCCCATATTCGGGGTCTTGTTTTATTAAAAATAATTGTCTATTTCATCTTGATACATTTGGTTATAGGCATTTTCAGCATCTGATTCCGAGTGAAAGAGGGCATCATCATCTTCAATTGTATGGAATGTGTCGTTCAAAAAAAGTGCTAATGCATTTGGATCTTTTGGATGCTGAACGATTTCTGCCGGTTTTACATTAGATACAGATGGTGTATGGGGATTATGGTAAATGACATATACTTCATCACCTAATTGCAGATCTTTTGGATCAAGTGTGTCCATTGGGTTGTTCTCCTTTCTATTATAAATTTTCGTTCTGTTGACCAATTTCCTTTTCCGCTATCATGCTGTTGGCAGCTTCTAATTTTTGAAGCTGGTCGATAGAGTCTCCTCGGTCATCTGCTGAACGCTGCTTGTTGTTCATTTTAGTGTCTTTTGAGTTCTTCATCATACTCTCTCCTTTAAAAACAGTGTTTGCTTGTGCGCAAAAAAATATGATGGAAAATAAAGCAAAAAAGGCATCTATCAAAGGATAGATACCTTCTTTATTTAAGCAAAGCTGTCTGTTAATTCATCGACAAGTGTGCCGACATATGCGACGGCCTGTTTTATTGCATTTGGATTAGACATATCCACTCCTGCGTCCTTCAATAACTCAAGCGGAGTTTTTGTTCCGCCAGCGCGAAGGACATCAAGCCATTTATCGACTGTTTCTTGACCATTTTCACGAATACTAGCCGCAACGGCTGTCGAAGCTGTTAACCCTGCTGAATAGGTGTAAGGATATAATCCCATATAGTAATGAGGCTGACGCATCCATGTCAGATAATCCTGTTCTGTAATCTCGACAGAATCTCCCCAAAATTCCTTCAATACGTTTCCTTTTACTTCATTAAAAACCCTGGCTGTTAAAGGTGTTCCTTCTTCAGCCAGCTTATAAACACGGCGTTGAAATTCTCCTTCAAGCAAATGTGTAACAAAATTATGATAGTAAGTGCCAAGGAGCTGAAGGATAGTCCAGCGTCTCATTCGGTTGTCATTTGGTTTGGCCAGCAAATAGTCAGCAAGCAGCATTTCATTCATTGTAGAAGGTGCCTCAATAAAATAGGTTGACGGTCTTGTATTGACAATACGTTGATTTTTATTTGCCAAATAGAAGTGACCGGCATGTCCTAGCTCATGTGCTAACATAAAGGCGCTTCGCATCGTATTACCCCAAGTAATTAAGATAAATGGATGAGAGCCATACGGACTAGAACAGAAAGCACCAGTTGATTTTCCAACATTATCAGCTATATCAACCCATCTTTCTGTTAAAGCTTTTTTCATGATTTCAGAGTATTCAGGTCCCATCACCTTTAATGCCTCTAAAATAATATCGCTTGCTTCTTCAAATGTTGTTTCAGGATTGAATTCATGATCAAGCGGTGCCTTTAAATCACAGAAAAGCATCTTTTCTAAACCTAACTGTTCTTTTTTCAAGCTTGCAAACTTTCTCATATGTGGGGCTAGTTCATTGAAAATAACGCTTAGCTGGTTATGATACATTTCGGTAGTTACTTCTTGTGACTCTAACAGCATGTCTGTAACAGAAGCATATCCGCGAATATTAGCTAAAGTTACTTGTTTTTTTACTTCGGTGCTGTAAGCTGCAGCAATTGTATTGTTGTAACTTGCTAAAGTGTCTGTAAACGATTTATAAGCATTTCTTCTTATTTCCGGATCTGGTGAAAACTCATAAACATCTTCAAATAATGCAAAAGATACAGGAAGTTCTGCTCCGTTATTATCTTCAATGGAAGCAAAGCTCATATCAGCCAGTTTGCTGCTTTGGTACACTAAATAAGGAGAAGCATGAATTTGGCCTAATGATGCCAGTACTTTTTCTGTTTCACTCGATAATGCATATTTTTTTGCAGCTAAGATTTTCTGAATGTTGCGGCTGTAAACGGCAAGCTTCTGTTCTTCTTTCAAGAACTGAGCAATCAGCTCCTCTGGCATTTCTAAAATTTCTGATTGAATAAAGGACATGGTGCCGGCTGCCTTAGCATTAAAAGCTGCAAACAGGGAAGAGTTTGCTTGGTTTTCAGGATTAGTGCCATCTTCAGACTGCTTTAAGGAGGCATATGTACTGATAAGTACGATACTCTCAAGCAACGCTTCCTGTGCTTGCAAGCATTCCAATAATACAGAACTGCTTGTAGCAAGTTTTCCTTTATATTGATCAAAAGCCGCCAAGCTGTTTTCTGCTTGTACTAATGCAGCTTTCCACGCATTGCTATCTGCAAACAGGTCTTCCACCTTCCATTTTAATTCTTCTGGCACCTCATGGCGGTAGGGCCTTGTTTGTTTAGTTATTTGCAATCTGATTCCTCCCCTTATAAATGGTATTTAGTGATACGAAATGATTATATCATATTATTTTGAATAGTAAGTATATTTTTGCTTCAAAAATATATGACTAATAGAGGATAGCTTATTAATGAGAAAGAATCATTTCCATGACATAAATAAGAAAAATACTTTCATCTATATTACATTTCCATTACAATCATAAGTGTTGTTATTTTGTCATAAAATTTTCATTTTTGTTTTTTAAAATGGTATGGGAGGATCTATTTTGTATAACTCCATTCTAGTCATTATCAGTATTATTTTAATTTATATGGCCAGCTACACTTCTTTTGATTTATTTCAGCTTGTTAAAGCCTCTGAAAAGAACAGCCGCTTTTTATTTTTAGCTAGCACCTTCTCTCTTGGCTTTGGGTTTTGGGTAATGAGTTTTGTTGCATTAATGGCCGATAATATATACGCAACTTCGAGCTACGATATTCCCATTGCCACCTTATCCATGCTGATCGGAATTTGCTTTGCCGGAATGGCGTTTTATTCTATGCTGGATAAGGAGAATAATAAGCATCGGATATATGTAAGCAGCTTGTTTTTCAGTTTTTCCATGCTGGCAGTATTCATATTAGGGCTTTATTCAATCGGTAATTCGGTGCAAGCTGAGAATATGCCTGCTCTATTTTTCAGCTTTCTGTTGCTGTTCAGCGGTTTTTCCTTTTCCGTGAAGCTGTCTTTTTATCCTGCTAAAAAGACAAGAATAGCTAAAGGCATCGTTAGACCGTTATGCAGCTTCATCATTACAGGTGTATGTTTTTTAAGTCATTTCATTCTTTTGCACAGCATGACACCGATTGAATATGAACCGAGCCACTATGATGACAGCTTTATTGTTTATGTCGTTTTATTTATTACTATATTAATCTTGGGCGGCCTTATTGGGACTAGTACATTGATAAGGGAGAAGCTTGCTGTCAATGATATAAATGTTCGCGATATGCAGTATGCGCTGGATGAGTCCTCGATTGTCGCCTTTACAGACAAAAATGGGATGATTACATATGTGAATGATAAATTTGTGGAAATATCGAAATACAGCCGTTCTGAATTAATTGGCCAAAATCACCGCATAATTAATTCCGGCTATCATTCGCCAGAGTTTTTTAAACAATTGTGGAAGACTATCAGTTCAGGGAATATATGGAAAGGTGAAATCCGCAATAAAGCAAAGGATGGTAGCTTCTACTGGGTGGATACGGTTATTGTTCCTTTCGTTAACAAAAAAGGAGAACCATATCAGTATGTTTCCATAAGAAGAGACATTACAGATCAGAAGCAAGACCAAATAAAGATGCAGGAAATGGTGCAAGAGGTGAGCGATATAAAGTTTGCCCTCGACCAGTCAAGCATTATTGCGTTTACAGATAAGCAAGGAGTCATCACCAATGTAAATGATAAGTTTTGCCGGATTTCAGGTTATTCGGAAGAAGAGTTGATCGGTCAGACACATCGAATCGTTAATTCCGGCTATCATTCGGCCGCCTTTTTTCAAGACTTATGGCATTCTATTGCCAACGGAGAGGTGTGGAAGGGAGAGATTCGCAACAAAGCGAAGAACGGATCGTACTATTGGGTAGATACCACTATTATTCCTTTCTTGGACAGTCAGAACAAACCATATAAATATTTAGCCATTAGAAATGATATAACGGAAAGAAAACGAACAGAAGAAATACTGCACAGACAGGACAAACTAGCGGCAGTTGGTCAGCTTGCTGCAGGTATAGCCCATGAAATTCGCAATCCGCTCACCTCTATAAAAGGATATACAGAATTCTTGAGTATGGATGAAACAGAAACAGACAGGCAGGAATTGTTTTCCATTGTATTAGAAGAGATTGAACGGGTTAATTCCATTGTCGAAGAGTTTATGCTCTTGTCCAAGCCGACTTCTGCCAGCCTGGAGAAGAAGGAAATCATACCAATCATCGCAAATGTTCTTTCCATATTAGACTACCAGTTAAGAAAGAGCAAAGTGCAAGTAGACTTTACTTTTGATGACAGTGAGGCTCGTCTAGAATGTGATGAAAACAAGCTAAAGCAAGTCTTTCTTAATTTTATTAAAAATGCAGTAGAAGCAATGCCGAGTGGAGGCAGCTTAAAAATAGCAGTGAAAACTACTGCCAAGAGTATTGATGTGCTGCTTCAAGATACGGGGATTGGGATGGACAAGGACCAGCTTCAAAAACTGGGAGAGCCGTTTTTCACTACAAAAAAAGAAGGAACAGGGTTAGGATTATTGGTGAGTTTTAAGATTATTGAGAACTTTAAAGGGAAAGTATATATAGAAAGTGAAAAAAACAAAGGAACATCTTTCCATATAACTTTTCCGAAAGCAGGAAATGATATAGGTTAAAAGACTTAGTTATTTCCAATATAGTCCTAAAATACTAAGAGCAAGGATATAACAATACGTACTATTCTGACAATTAGACTTTTAACTGTTAAAGGTTTGTCATATTAGTAACGGAATTGCTATCTCCTTGTTCTTTTTATTTGCGCTTTTCATGTTAAGATAATACCCGTTAGCTTGTTTAAGCTAGTTAGGAGGTAAAGATAAATGAAAAAACTATTATCATTTATTGCATGCGCAACAATTGCCACTTCCATAGGGACAGAAGCGAAGGCGGCAGAAGTCACTGTAAAAAAAGGAGACACACTTTGGAGCATTTCCCAAGACTATAATGTTTCCACAGGTGACATTAAAGATTGGAATGACCTTGATTCTGACATAATTAAAGTTAACGATACATTAGATCTCCAAGTGGAGAAAAAATATAAAGTCAAATCTGGCGACACTCTTTGGAGCATCGCAAGGGAAAATGACAATTCAGTAGAGGATTTAATGGAGTGGAATGATCTATCTTCAGAAAAAATCTATGCTGGTGAAAAAATAATCGTCGATAACGGAATCGACAAAAAAGATTCCGGTAAGAAGGAAAAAACAAAAGAGTCAGCTGCAAAAACAGTTAATAAGGATGATTCAGGAAATGCCGAGACATTGACTGTTTCTGCAACTGCCTACACAGCAGATTGTAAAGGCTGCTCTGGTGTTACTGCGACAGGGATTGATTTGAATGAAAATCCAAATCAAAAGGTCATCGCAGTTGATCCGAAAGTTATTCCGCTAGGCTCTACCGTTTATGTGGAAGGTTACGGTAAGGCTATTGCTGGAGATACAGGCGGAGCTATTAAAGGGAATAAAATAGACTTGTTTATGTCTTCAGAGAAGCAAGCACTGAAATGGGGAAGACAGCAAGTCGAGGTTAAAATCATTGATTAATCATGTCAGAGATGAAGGATAGCATTTTGCTATCCTTTTTTTTTGCTTTCTTATTTATTTTCCTTATCATTCGCCTTCACAAAAAATTGGTGTACAGGCATAACAAGTGATTTCATATTGTCCTCTAGCTTAGTTGCTAGAAATTGAATTCTTTCAAAAACGATGCCTTTAAGCTGATCCATTTGTCTTGTTAGTTTACCGACTTTCGCATCTGTATCTTCCATTTTCTCTAGGATTGTTTGCTGGAAAACCTCTTGAAGGTCTAATTTTTCTTCGATTTTTTGCTGCGTTTCTTCATTCGCACTTATTTTTGCTGTTAAGGAGTCAGAGCTCTGCTTAAATGTTTCTAATGTTTTAGTAAGTGTATGAAGCGCAGTTTCTTGGATGGTGAACTGATCGAGTATGGCTGTATGAACGAGCTGCTCTTCAATGAGCTTTTGTTCGGTGTCTGCAGCCAATCTTTCTGTTTGCTGGGTGGTCTGGAGAATCGTTTTTATGTCATCTTGGTTTCGTTTTGCTTCTTCAAGAATATCTTTAGACAAAGCTTCCTGCACAAAAAGTAATTCCTCCAAATGCTGTATTTTTTCTCCTTGCGCATTGCTGTTTCTATTTCCTTGAAGTAAAAGCTCCTCTAATTGCAATGCAAGCTGCTCGTTTTTTATCTGCTGGTTTGCTAAAACAGATTGCAGATAGTTATGATGATATACCGATTGGCACGTATCTGCGGTTATATTTGTCTCTGGCAAATACACAGATGTATTTCGATTATCATATTCAGGCAATTTACTTCCTCCTTTTTTATCTATTCCTTACAGCTTATGTGCTTCTTTGCAAAAAGGTTGCTATTGCTAAACAGCACTCTATCCGAGATAAAATTTAACATTTCTCGAGATTGTCCGATAAAAATATGTATTAATATTTTTGGAGGTTACTTATGTCATTAAAAAACAAAATGATTGGCATTACGAGCTTAATCATTATTGTGCTCATAGCAGCATCAAGTCTTGTGCAATTTGTGGAAACAAACCGCATGAAAAAGGATACAAAGGCAGTAATGGAAGAATTGGATGCCAACTCAACAAAAGATGTGGAAGAAAAGCTAACAGAATTATCAACGCAAATTTCACAGCATGTAGTAGTTTTAGAGGAGCAGTTAGACCAAGCAATGGCAAATGCTGCTTATACGCTTCAACAAATAGATGCGCAAAAAAATATCTCTAATCAAGATTTAAGGGAGATAGCAGAACAAACAGGGATGAATGATTTCTTAATTACGAATGAAAAAGGGGTTTTTACTTATTCAACAGATAAAGCATCCATTGGCTTTGATTTGCTTGCCATTGATCCAACCGTTAAGGGACTTCTGTCAGGTGAACTTAAAATCATGGAAGGTCCGCTGACAATAAAAAAAGAAAGTGGTGAGATCTTTAAATTTACCTCTATTCCAAGACTAGATGGAAAGGGGATAGTAGAGGTCGGTCAAAATGCCGAAGTTTTTGAAGAGTCTCTTTCTAAATTTATTCAAGATGGAAACGGTGTTCAGTCACTGTACTTAATTAGCAGCAGTGGTATTGTTTTGACGGAAACCTTGAGAGAAGGACAAGAGCAAGTGTTTGAAAAGGGTTCAACGATTAAGGATGAAACAATTCAATCAGTTATAGATTCAAAAAAACCGGCCTTATCCATAAAAGATGGAAAAGCTGAAACATATTATCCAGTTATCGTTAATGATGAAGCGAGATATGTGCTAATGGCGCAAGTGGATACAGCCTCTTATTTTGAGAATGCAAATATCGCAAGTGCGGCTTTGACGGATGTTCAAGACAGCTTGACAAAAACGAATATGACTTCCCTTATTTTGTCACTAATCCTGTCAATTGGCTTGATTGCCGCATTGGTTTATATTATTAGAAAAAGCTTACAGCCATTGGATCATATTAGATTGCATGCTCAAAAAATAGCAGAAGGCGACCTGCAAAGTGATGATGTGATTACGAACTCTAAGGACGAAATTGGCGAACTTGCCGCTTCCTTTCGTGTAATGACCGACAACCTTAGGGAGGTTATCCAAAAGGTGAGAATCAGCTCAGAACAAGTCGCAGCCTCAGCTGAAGAGCTGACAGCAGGCACAGAAGAAATGAATGCCGCATCAGAGCATATTTCAACAACTGTCCATGAAGTGAGTGCAGCAATGGATAACCAAGTTGTTGAATTGACAAAAACAGATCAGTCTGTAGCTAATATGCTTAATTATGTACAGAAAATTTCAGTCAGCTCTGATGGAGTTGCAAAACGGTCTGTGGATGCATCTGCAAAGGCAGCAGACGGAAACAAAGCAATTGATACTGTTGAAGCCCAGATGGATACGATTAACACTAGTGTTAGAGAGACATCAAAGGTTATTAAAGAGCTTGGCAGCTATTCAAGTGAAATTGGAGAGATATCGAAAGTTATTACTGGCATTGCTGACCAAACGAATCTTCTTGCCTTAAATGCAGCGATTGAAGCAGCAAGAGCTGGAGAACAGGGTAAAGGCTTTGCGGTTGTGGCAGAAGAAGTCCGCCAATTGGCAGAGCAATCCTCTGAATCAGCAGGCAAGATAAGTAATCTTATCGGCAGAATCCAAACAGAAACAATAAAAGCAGTTGAATCGATGAATAATGCGACTGCAGAGGTGGATGGCGGTATTAAAGTAGTCCATCAAACAGGAGAAATATTTGGTGAAATAAAATCTGCGGTAGATGAAGTCAGTGGTCAAATTACGCATGTTTCTCATTCTGTTAAAGAATTGAACAATGGCATGGAACAAATGGTTCTAGCAATCAATCTTGTCAAACAAATGGCAGAGCAAACAGATCAAGGAACACAGAATGTTTCGGCAGCTACAGAAGAACAAATTGCATCCATGCAGGAAATTTCTGCATCTGCACTCTCTTTAAGTAAAATGGCGGAAGAATTAATGACATTAATTAGCAGATTTAAGCTGTAAATAACAACAAAGCCCTCGAGCGTACTCGAGGGCTTTGTTTAGGAAATAATCAGATTTTTCGTAAGAAAATGAGAGAAAAGAGGGAGATATAAGATTTATTTTCACTAAAAAAACTTATGTAAATAATAAATAAGCATTTTGTTAACTGGAAATTAATAAAAGAATGGAGAAGGCATTTTTAATTAGCAATAGAAGGAAAAAAGAAGGGGAGAGCAAAGTTGATAAGAAGAGCAAATTATTTGCCCCTCTTGTTTTGCTCGTTTTACATGAATGGAGGGATGCCTTTACTAAATTCAGAGATAATAGTAGTGATGGACTGTATGTCTTGATCATCTATGTTAAATGCCGTCTTCACCTTGTTCTCAAGCTCCTTGCTGACATTTCTTTTACCTACTTCCACAAGTGCAATTAACGCAAAGCTGCAATTGACAACCTTAGCAAAGTCTCTCTGTGTCATCTCATAGTTTTTTCGAATAAATTTAATAATTTCTTTGTTCATTTCGTTCACCTCGGTTTTACAAGCAAATACATCTGAACCTGGACATAAATCACCCCAGATTCTAAACATTTCTTCTCAACTATCTATATATCGGATAGATTGCTACATTCATAATAAAAAAACTAAAGAAATTATTCAACAGGTATTTCGCATCTGTAAATAAAATATCTTCATTTTGGTCTTATCTTAAAGAAAAATTAATAATAATTGTGTAAATTTATTCTAATCATGTATAATTTACTTGGTTGAAAATTACAGTTAAATAGTAAAAACAGACAGAGGGTGTAAATTTGCTAGTTTTGTATTTCATTTCCGCTTATCTACTCGGAAATCTTTTATTTGGTGTCATCATTGGGAGAATTCTGTCAGGGACAGATATACGTTCAGAAGGCAGCCAAAATGCTGGGGCAAGGAATGCTGGCAGGCTGTATGGTAAAAAAGCATTTGTACTTACGTTTTTAGGAGATGCCTTAAAAGGTGCGGCTGTTATTATAACAGGAAAATTACTTGGTTACTCGACTGCAGTGTTGCTTGCCGGCTTGCTGTTTGTTTGTATCGGGCATATTAAGCCGCTTGTTTTTCGGTTTAAAGGCGGAAAAGGAATCTCCACATTAATCGGCGGACTAATCGCGATTCATTGGCTGTTTGTCCCGATCATCATTGTCAGCTTCTTTGTTTTTTATCTTCTATACCGAGGTTTTACTGTACCAGGTTTGCTGAGTTTAACTGTTTGTGCCTTCGCTTTTTTCTTAATGGAAAAGGACGTTTGGTCAGGCTGCCTTGCTCTGCTGCTGGTAGCTGTGATTATACTCGCCCATCGTGTCAGCTGGAGGGAGTTTCTAGTTAGAAAAACTAAATAATAAGCTTATATTTCTTGGAGAGGTGTATTTTAATGGCGAAAAAAACTTCCTATTTATTCAAAATTGCTTCACATCCACAGGAATTCGAACAGATTTTTCGGTTAAATCATGAAACCTTTGCTGAGGAAATTCCCCAGCATGACAGAAATGAGCAAGGAGTGCTAATTGATTCTTTTCATGACCAAAATACATATATCATTGCCTTAAAGGATCATCAAGTAATTGGCATGATTTCTCTGGCAGATAAGCGGCCTTTTTCCTTAGATAAAAAGCTGGGAGATATTGGTGTTTACTTGTCTGACATAGTGAATGTAAATAAGCTTTGCGAAATCAGGCTGCTCTCTATTAGGAAGGAGTACCGGAAAACAAAGGTTTTCGTTGGCTTATTGCGCCTGCTTCACCATGTCTTTATCGAGAAAGGCTACGATGGAGCTGTTATTAGCGGCATTCTCCGTGAGGAAAAACTGTATAAGCATATCGGGTTTATTCCGTTTGCCCATCAAGTTGGCAGTCATGGAGCAATCTATCAGCCTATGTATCTGTTAAAGGAAAGAATTTTGCTTTCAGAAAAAGTCTTGCCGGCAACGGTTTCTTTTTTGCCAGGCCCTGTTTTAGTAACAGACAATGTCCTTGATGCGTTTTGTCGCCAAGGTTTCTCCCATCGTGACAACTTATTTATGGAGATGATGGAACGAGTGCAGACAAGGCTGACAGATCTTACGAAAGCTAAATATGTTCAAGTAATGCTCGGAACAGGAACGCTCGCAAACGACGCTGTCGCCGCCCAGCTGTCTCTATTAAACGGTAAAGGGCTAATCTTAAGCAACGGAGAATTTGGAGAGCGTTTGGCGCAAAGGGCAGCAAGATTCCAGCTTCATTGCCAAGTTTTAAAGAAAGAGTGGGGCGAGCCGTTCTCAGAGGAGGAATTGAGAACAGCACTCAATGGAGGAGTGGAATGGATATGGTATGTTCATTGTGAAACCTCTACGGGCACTGTCATTCCGATTGAACATATAACCAAGTTAATAGGTGACAAGCCGATTAAACAGGCAGTAGACTGTATCAGCACGATAGGAGCACTGCCAGTCAGCCTTAAAAATGTATATTTAGCAACAGCTGTGAGTGGGAAAGGAATTGAATCAGTCTCAGGATTAGCTCTCGTATTTCATAATCATGCTGTTAAGCCGAATGAACAGCTTCCACCGTATTTAGATTTAGGACTGTACCATTCCCATAACAGTGTCCCATATACCCATTCTTCCCCATTGCTTGCTGCATTAGAGCAAGCGCTCACAAAAGATTTCACAAAAAAGTTTAGCGATGTTGCCGACTGGTTTGCATACACATATAAAAGACTGACAGATGCTAAGTTTTATGTGTTGCCGGCAGCAAATTTGCACTGTTCCCCAATCCTGACAGTATGTCTTGATCCCGCTCTTTCCTCTGTTATGATTGGTGATTGGATGAAAAAGCAAGGTTTTCATCTCCATTATCAAAGCAGCTACTTGCAAGAGAGAAACTGGATTCAAATATCAATGTTAGCAAATGTGTCAATTGAAAATACCGAGGCAATGCTGCAAATATTTTTTAGCATTTGTTCTTATCTGCAACAATTACTAGACGACAACAGAGAAGCGCTGGCAAACTGATTTTTTACAATATATTAGCAGGTTAAATAGTTGTGCAATTTAGCTAATTCTAAATATTTTTATTATATAAATTCAACAATGACATTTTTTATGGAGAAAGATAATATTTTTTAATAACAAATGATGTTATATTTATTAACATGAGGGCGGTTATAAGCCCTCTTTCTTTAAATAGTTAAAGTTGTTTCTATCCCAGAATAGCCACCCATTTAGGAGGTTAACATGATGTCTTCAGATGAGTATGCTGTTATACACGCTGTTGCAGCTAGTTGCTCTGGCGGTTTTTTAACGACAATCATTGATGTAACAGGTTCTGCATACCGCAGAGAAGGAACGATGATGTTCTTTTCAGAGGATAACTGGGAAATGGGTTTGTTGAGCGGCGGCTGCGTCGAGCAAGATATTTTAGCAAGAATGGAAATCGAGGAGCATGATAGAAGATCATCCTTTTCCCTTATATATGATTTGCGTTCAGAGGATGATTTATCTTGGGGACAGGGCGCAGGCTGCGACGGCAGCATAACTGTATTGATGGAATATGTGAGCAGTGAGCTTAAGAATAATCTCACCTTGGTGAGGCAATGGCTCGAAAATGGCGATACAGTAGAGCATATTAAGGTGCTTGATGATGATTTAAACGTCATTTCAAGTGTGTTTATCAGTGAAACAGGAGAGAATGCTGGCAATTTTGACACTCATTTTGTGCACTCTGTTCCAGTGAATAAGCTGTATGCTGACGAAAAGACAGGCAGATATTATTTTCGCCAAACCTTCTTACCACAGCCAAGATTGATTATATATGGTGCAGGAGCTGATGCACGGCCAGTTTGTGAAATAGCCAAACAGGCAGGTTTCCAAGTAATTGTTGCTGATTGGCGCCAAAGCTATTGCACAAAAGAGCATTTCCCCCATGCTGACCTGCTCGTTAATGGCAATCCTTTGTCTGTGCTGGAGGAAGTTCATGTTAGAAGCAGCGATTTTATTGTTATCATGACACATAACTTTACGAAGGATAAAGAGCTGATGAACTATTTACTTGGTGGAGAGTATGCTTTTGTCGGTATGCTCGGCTCGAAAAAACGAGCAGATCGGCTGTTGGGCAATAAAGGCAAACCAGACTGGTTTTATTCTCCTGTGGGGCTGAGCATAAATGCAGACGGTCCTGAACAAATAGCAATCAGCATTGCAGCACAATTAATTGCAGTCAAAAACAGCAATACGGAAAGCTCGAAAGTGGTGAAAAGTTGAAGGTAATTTACCTCGCTGCTGGGCAAAGCAAAAGGATGGGCTGCAAAAAAATGGCACTTCACTTTGGAGGAGAAGCGCTGGGAATGAGGGCGTTAAAAACAATCCTTCATAATCCAAAAACCTATGTGTATGTTGTCGTGCATCCACAAGATAACTTAGATTGGATTTCTGCAGATGTGCAGCAACAGCTATCAGCTGGAAGAGGGGAATTAGTTGTCTCTGAAAAAGCCCATTTAGGGCAATCCTGCTCCTTAATTGCAGGCGTAAAAAAAGCAGAAGAGCATAAGGCAGACAAAGTGCTGATTTGCTTGGCAGATCAGCCTTTCATCCCTAAATCTATGCTGCAAACCTTGCTGTGCCAGTCATTGGAGAAAGACGAAAAATATATTGCTTGCTTAAATAACGGAGTCATTAAACCGCCTGTAGTGTTATCCTCTTTATTGTTTGATCGAATTTATGAATTGACTGGAGACACAGGAGCAAGAACTATTCTAAAAGACTCAAGTTTAAAAGGGAAGTTGCTTGAATTTATTGATGATGACTTTTTCGCAGATATCGATACAATGGCTGACTATCGAAATTATTGCCGTGTTTTAGAAGATAGGGGGGCAGATGATGAAAAATTCACTACAAAATGATGATACAGCTGTTGATGCACCTGCGGGCTTAGGAGAGGTTTTTTCATTAAGACAGGAAGGTTCTATGTTTATTGCCGGAGGCACTCTTTTACAATTGAACTGGGAAGCTGGTCAGCCAAAACCACATCATTTGATCAGCTCCCACCGGTTAGAAAGCTTACAAGGTATAGAAGAAGAAGCAAACTTTTTGCGAATCGGTGCATCAGCTTTATTGTCTGATTGTATCCTTGACTCAAATATTCAGAAAAGAGCGAAAATTTTAGCGGAGGCCTGTACAAAAATTGCTGCACCTGCTGTTCGGAACAGGGGTACATTAGGCGGAAATATTTGCAGCAGAGTAGGAGATTCTATCCCTGCTTTACTTGTTTTAGATGCACAGCTGCATTTTTTTAATGGCGTTTCAACGTATGTTGTTCCATTATCACAATGGATTAAAGCTGGTCCGCTAACAGAGCCTGATTTGCTGGTTTCGGTAAATATCCCGCTATCCACCGAAAGCCGGAGCATATCCTTCTTTCAGAAGATAGGACGCAGAGAAAGCTTCACTGCTGCCATTATTTCTTCAGCAGGCAGGATAGAGATGGAAAATGGCGTCATTACAGATGCAAAAATGGCCATCGGCGGCGGTGCTCACCAGCCGCAAAGACTGTCAGACGCGGAAAGCTATGTACTGCAGAAAAGCTTAAAAACGATGGAGTGGCAAGTGTTACGCTCTATGATTGAACATGGCTTCCATTCTTATTCTGACCCTTTTGTTACAGACAGCTACAGAAGAAAAGCGGCTGCCAATATTATTGTTGCCAATCTTTATAACCTGCTAAATTCGGAGTATGTAAAGGAGGATGAAGGATGCGATTGACTAGAGCAGGCTCTCAAAACAGGTGGAAGGCAAGAAGAGATGGGATTCAAAAAGTAACGGGTGAATTGAAGTATCTTTCGGATATGTCCTTCCCGAACATGCTTTATGGAACTGTGCTCCGCAGTGAATATGCCTTTGCAAAAATAAACAGTATTGATACTTCAGAGGCTGAAAAACTTCCAGGTGTTAGTGCGGTTCTGACATCAAAAGATATTCCTGGCTTAAATGGCTTTGGCATTGTTATTCAAGACCAGCCTGTTTTTTGTGAGGATACAGTCAGATATGTGGGAGATGCCATTGCTGCAGTTGCTGCAGAAACACAGGAAATTGCCGAAAAGGCGGCAGCGCTTATTAAGGTCGAATACACTCCTTTGCAGCCCATTACAGATCCGGAAGTCAGCCTGTTAGCAAAAACGCCTAAGCTCCATGAAAATGGCAATCTTCTGCATAATGCCTTTTACAAACAAGGAGCTGATGTAGAAGAAGCGTTTGCAAACTGTGCTTGTATCGTGGAAGAGGTCTACTATACACCAAGGCAAATGCATGCATATATGGAAACAGAAGGTGGAGTTGCTGTTCCTCATGAAGATGGCTTAACGATATATGCTCCAACCCAGCATGGCTTTAAAGATCAGCTGCAGCTATCCAGAATACTAAATATGCCAGAGAGCGATATAAGAGTCATTTCAAGTCCGATTGGCGGATCTTTTGGCGGAAAAGATGAATTAAATATCCAGCCCTTTATTTGTTTGCTTGCAAGAGCAACTGGAAAACCAGTTAAAATCCATCAATCGAGAAGAACGTCTGTTAAAGCAGGCCTAAAAAGACATCCGATGAAAATAACCATGAAAACTGGCGCAGATAAGGATGGCAACCTGCTTGCACATAAGGTGAGGATATTGGCTGATACTGGTGCATATGCCACATTGGGACCTGCTGTACTTGACTTTGCTGTTGAGCATAGTACCGGACCTTATAGGATAAAGCATGTTGAGGTAGAAGGCTATTCTGTGTACACAAATAACGGTGTTGCTGGAGAATTTAGAGGTTTTGGCGGTAATCAAGTCACCTTTGCACTAGAAAGCCAAATCGAAAAGCTGGCTGAGATGTTAAACATAAGCAGCACAGCACTGCGCCGTAAGAATTTGCGGAAAACAGCAGATCCTGGGCCAGTGAATCAGCAAATCGTTCCAACCGCCGGAGCGGAGCAAGTATTAGATGAAATACTGAAATCACCGATTCTTCAAGACAAACCTCCTAACAATGAAAGTCAGCCATTTATTTTAAAAGGGAAAGGCTACAGCATAACCATGCATGGTGGAGGGCTTGGTTATGGCCGCTCCGATCCTTCAGGAGCTAGATTGTCCTTAAATGAAAAAGGTAAATTAGAGATTTCGTTTGGTTTTGAAGAATGTGGTCAAGGTCTGCTGTCAACGATTGAAATGATTATGACAGAGTCTTTTGCTTGTTCTGCAGATGATGTTGAAATAACAATCGGCGATACTGCAAAAGTACCTCACTCCGGTTCTTCGACTGCCTCTAGGGCTACAAATATGGTTTGGACCGGTATCAACAAAATGAAAGGTTCGTGGTGTGATAAGGTTAATTCTTTTGTTTCCCAACAGTCAGGAGTGCCCCTTGAAGTCTTAAAGACGGGACATGGAGGGATCTGGGAATATCAAGAAAATGGTAACTCAGCCCTCGTTATGACTTATAAAGAAGTAGCAGACAAAATTTCCGAGCTCCCAGTTGTTACGGCAAGCTATCACTTTCCGACAACTCCAGAAAGCATCGATGGCGGACATTTTTTATATTCCTTTGCTGGAGCAGCTGCAGAAGTAGAAATAGATGCACTGACAGGAAGAGTCTATGTCAGTAAACTCGATCATGCCATTGCTGCCGGACCTGTCGTCAACCCGATGGGCTACTTAGGGCAGATTGAAGGTGGCGGGAGTATGGCACTCGGCTTTACATTGATGGAAGATGCCGTTATGGATAATGGCAGGTATATGACGGAAAACTTTGATTCTTACTTAATTCCAACCATTCTGGATATCCCCAAATCCACGAATGTGTCAGCTATCGAAGAGTTAGAGGACGGCGACGAGTATGGACCGCGCGGCGTTGGGGAAATTGGGACAGTAGCAGTAGCTCCTGCTATTGTTGCTGCCATTCATGATGCTACAGGCCACTGGGTTAACAAGCTGCCTATCTGTCCAGAAGAGATTATGGAGTTTGCCTTTACAAAAATCAGCAAAAATGATCAAAACGGATGGTTAGGAGGGGACAAAGGATGAAGGAGCAGCTGCAAGCTGGAAAGACAATCCGCTTTAATGTGAATGGCAGCTCAGTAGATTTATCTGTCCCTGCCACTTATAGATTAGTAGATATCCTTCGCGAGGAATTAAACCTGACAGGCACAAAAATATCTTGTGAAGTCGGCAGATGCGGAGCATGTTCCGTTATCTTGAACGGAAAGCTTGTCAATTCCTGTTTAGTCATGGCTTACCAGCTGGAAGATGCAGTGGTGCAGACAATTGAGAGTGTTAGTGCAGATGCATTACATCCGATCCAGGAAGCCTTTTTGCAAGGAGGCGCCTTGCAATGCGGATATTGCACACCAGGGATGATTATGGCACTAAAGGGCTTATTGGAACGTGAAAGCCAGCCGACGAAAGAAGAAGTTCTGCAAGGACTTTCAGGGAACTTGTGCAGATGCACAGGATACGAAGGGATATTACGGGCGGTGGACATCTTGGCAAATAAAGCAGAGTAACTAGCATAGTAAGGAAGGGTCGATTTAAATGTATACAATAGCAGCAATAAATGCGATGTCAAAAAATGAGTTTATTGAAAAAATAGGCTGGGTTTTTGAACACAGTCCGTGGGTCGCAGACAGAACTTGGGAAAGACAGTCAACTTTTGAGTCCCTGCAAACATTGCACCACGAAATGGTCAAAGTCGTTAGAGAAGCGGCAAGAGAAGAGCAGCTAGATTTAATTCGGGCCCATCCTGATTTAGGAGGAAAAATAAAGATGACACAGTCCTCGGTGAATGAACAAAAGGGGGCAGGACTAGATACGTTATCGAAAGTGGAATATGAAAGCTTTCTCCAATTAAATAACGAATATCGCACTAAATTTCATTTCCCATTCATTCTGGCAGTGAAAGGACATACGAAGGATTCTATTTACGAGGCGATGAAAGGGCGTATCCATCATACAATGGAGGAAGAGTTCGAAACAGCATTATCTGAAATATTCACTATCACTTTTTTTAGACTGGAAGGAGTCGTCCAAAAAGTGCTCGAAGCTTAATTGATAGAAAGGAGATTGTGAAATGAAGACAGGAATAACGACACATGTATTGGACCTGGTAAAGGGAGTGCCAGCAAGTAATATCCTTGTAGAACTGTGGAAATACAGCGGAGCGAATCAATCTGAGCTCATATCCAGCGGTTATACAAACGATGATGGCAGAGTCGAAACGCCGCTTTTGACGGAGCTTGTGCATGGAGAATATGAACTAGTTTTTTATGTAGAGGATTACTTTAAAAACGGAGAGATGCAAAACGTGTTTTTTCGAAGAATACCGATACGGTTTTTAGTGGCTGAAGGAGAGTCCCATTACCATGTGCCACTTCTTTTATCGGCATGGGGTTATCAGACATACCGAGGCAGTTAACGGTTTTTAATAAAGGAGGCAAGCGAATGGGTCAATATGATGTCGTCATAAAGGGTGGAATAATCGTATTAGAGACAGGTGAGATTCAAGCGGATATTGCCATTAAGGATGGTAAAATCGCAAATATCGCCACTGATATTGATATCGACAACGATGCTCAAATAATTTCCGCTTCTGGTTTGCATGTGTTTCCAGGTCTGATAGACACACATGTTCATTTCAATGAACCAGGACGAACAGAGTGGGAGGGGTTTGCAACAGGCAGTAAAAGCTTGGCAGCAGGAGGAGTGACGACATTTTTTGATATGCCATTAAACAGTCATCCACCTACTGTCAATAAATATGGATTCGAAGCAAAGGACATGTTGGCAAACGAAAAATCATTAGTTGATTATAAACTTTGGGGCGGACTTGTTCCGCAAAATCTTAGTGAGCTAGAAGAGCTGCATGCTTGCGGTGTCATTGGCTTTAAGGCATTTATGTCAAACAGCGGCATTGAAGATTTCGAAGCAGCAGATGACAAGACCTTATTTGCTGGTATGAAAAAGATAGCAGCCCTTGACAGTATTCTTGCTGTTCATGCTGAAAGTGATGTTATTACAGAAGAGCTAAGCAAGGTGCTCGGAGCAGAGGATGGCGGGGCATTTTCTGCATCAAGACCAATCTATTCTGAATTAGAAGCAGTAAATCGCATTCTTTCTTATGCTGAAGCTACAAATTGCAAAGTTCATATTGTACATATTAGCAGCAGTGAGGTGCTGCAGCCGATATTAGCTGCCAGAAGAAAAGGGATTAACGTATCTGTTGAGACATGCCCTCATTATTTATCATTGACTGTCGATGATTTGAATCAGCTAGGCGCTGTTGCCAAATGTGCGCCGCCATTACGAAATAACCAAGAAATAGAGGGGCTGTGGAAGGCGATTGAGGAAGGAGCAATTGATATAATCGGCTCCGACCATTCCCCATCTTTAGTGGAGATGAAGCAAGGAAGTCTTAAAGAGGCATGGGGAGGCATTTCTGGCTGTCAGTCGACATTGTCTATTCTGCTGGAGGAAGGCTATTGGAAACGAGGTATACCGCTCTCCGTGATTGCGAGGATAACAAGCACCAACCCTGCAAAGCGGTTTGGATTATATCCTAATAAAGGGAATATAACAGTTGGCAGTGCTGCAGACCTTTGTTTAGTTAATATAAGTGAGAAATATACATTAACAAAAGAAGATCTTTATTATCGAAATACTCAAAGTCCTTATATTGGAAAAACATTTCGTGGAAAGGTGAAGCAGACAATGCTAAGAGGAAGAACTGTTTTTCAAGATAAGTGAATGGTTAAGAAACACTTTTGAAGACTTCTATTTGATTGATTTGAAAGCAACTAAACTAATTAAATCGCTATCCTCCAAAGAGTGCCGATAAGCACTCTTTTTTATTTTTCTTCTAATCGGAAAAACCGAACTATATTTATATAACTTTATAAAATGTTCGTTATTTTTATAAAAAAACCTTGAAATTGATAGGTGAAGTACGTTATTATGCTCAATAAAGGAACGAACAATAGAGGGGGTTGTTTATATGTTCGGTGCAATAAATTCCAAACATACGAAAAAGATAATGCTTCTAGGAGCAGGAGAGTTAGGAAAAGAAGTGATTATTGAGGCACAGAGACTAGGAATTAACACGATTGCTGTTGACCGCTATGCAAATGCACCAGCAATGCAGGTAGCACATAAATCGTATGTGGTCGATATGCTTGATGGCCAAGCACTTAAAGAAATCATTATCAGAGAAAGGCCTGATTTCATTGTGCCTGAGATTGAAGCCATTGCAACTGAAATGCTCGTTGAATTAGAAGGAGAAGGCTTTAATATTATTCCGACTGCAAATGCTGTCCATTTGACGATGGACCGGGAAGGAATTAGACGACTTGCAAGTGAGAAACTGAATTTGCCAACAGCGAAGTATGAATTTGCAGACAGTTTAGCAGAATTGCAGAATGCCGTTGTTACTATCGGTGTACCGTGTGTAATTAAGCCGATAATGAGTTCATCTGGTAAAGGGCAAAGCATCTGCCGCAGTCTTGATGATGTAAAGAAATCATGGGAAGAAGCGGTAGAGGGAGGCAGAGGGAAAAAAACACGAGTAATTGTAGAGGAATTCATCTCCTTTAATTCAGAAATAACATTGTTAACGGTCCGCTCTATCAGTGGCACGCACTTTTGTCCGCCGATTGGTCATATCCAAAAGGATGGGGATTATATCGAGTCATGGCAGCCTCATCAGATGACCGCCGAACAGCTTGAACAGTCAGAGCAAATTGCCGCGCAAATAACAGACGCTTTAGGAGGCTACGGACTTTTTGGTGTAGAGCTTTTCCTAACAGATAATGGTGTGTATTTCAGTGAAGTGTCGCCAAGACCTCATGACACTGGAATGGTAACATTAGCAACACAGGATTTATCAGAATTTGCCTTGCACATCCGTGCTGTATTGGGCTTGCCTATACCGCAAATCAGGCTGAACTCGCCTGGTGCAAGTAAGACTTTAAAGGCATCACGAGAAAGTGCGGATTATGAAATCCATGGCGTTCAAGAAGCATTAGCATCTAAAGACAGCCAGATCCGCATTTTTGGAAAACCGAATGCAGTTGTCGGCAGACGCTTAGCTGTTCTTTTGCAAAGAGGAGAAACAGCAGAAGCAGCACTTGCTGATGCAAGAGAGGCTCACGCTAAGCTGTCGATTACTTATGGGAAGTCCGAACAATAGATTTTATTTAAGCCCAGAAAAACTAGACTAAGAAGCAAGGGAGACTGTTATGAAAACAAAAAATCGCTGGTTAATTGCCCTTTCAGCAGTTGGCATTCATATTTCTATTGGCTCTGTTTATGCGTGGAGTGTTTTTACAAAACCATTGGAAGAAACGTACAGTTGGAGTTTAACAAGCATTTCCTGGACATTCAGTATCGCTATATTATTTTTAGGTCTCTCTGCAGCCTTTTTAGGACATTTCGTGGAGAAATTCGGTCCCCGTGCTGCTGGAACACTCTGCGCCGCTCTATTTGGATTAGGAATGGCAGGGTCAGGGTTTGCGGTAAGTATTGAATCCTTGCCCCTTTTGTATATCACTTATGGAGTATTTGGCGGAATTGGTCTTGGAGTAGGCTATATTACGCCAGTATCAACATTGGTGAAATGGTTCCCTGATAAACGAGGGCTGGCAACAGGGCTGGCTATAATGGGGTTCGGCTTTGCTTCCATGATCAGCAGTCCGATTATGAATAAGTTGATTAGCTCTGTTGGTATACCTTCTACATTTTATATTTTGGCAATCATCTATTTTATAATAATACTAGCTTCAGCTCAATATTTGGCTCCGCCTCCAAAAGGCTATGTACCTGCTGGCTACAAGAAGGCATTGGAGACAGGGGCTGCTGCTCCGAAAGCTGATTTAGCTCAATCGACAGCCAATGAAGCAATAAAAACAAAAAGATTCTGGGCTTTATGGACAATGCTTTTCATTAATATTACGTGTGGAATTGCCATATTGGCTGTTGCATCTCCAATGGGACAAGAGCTTGCTGGAATGTCCGTTACAGGAGCCGCCGTATTAGTCGGTATTATGGGTGTATTTAACGGATTAGGAAGAATTGCATGGGCATCTGTTTCCGATTATATTGGTCGTCCTAATGTATACACATTGTTTTTTGCGATTCAAATTGCTGCCTTTTTTGTATTGCCTCATTTACAAGACGCTATTACTTTCTCTATAATAGTATGTATCATAATGTCTTGTTACGGGGGAGGATTTGCATCGATCCCTGCGTATATTGGAGATATGTTCGGAACGAAACAGCTTGGTGCCATTCATGGCTATATACTGACAGCGTGGTCTGCAGCAGGTATTGCTGGTCCTAGGTTTGTCTCATGGATCAGAGACACGACAGGAAGCTATCAGGAGACGTTGATTGTCTTTTCCTGTATGTTCATCGTTTCACTGACAATCTCCTTATTAATCCGTTTGGATATTAAAAAGATTAAGTTGATGAATAAAGAAATTAGTGGAGGCAACAGCATTTAATAGGTTGGGGGTAAACCCCTGACCTTTTTTTGAGTTTTCCTCTTATGATTGGAGATTAGCAATATGGAAAACTTTAATAATCAGTTTATCATTTCCTTCATTATAATTGCCCTAGGCTATTGTTTGAAGAAGTGGCAGATCCTCAAGGAAAAAGACGGGGAAGCGATGGCACGCCTTATTTTTAATGTTACGTTGCCAAGTTTAATCATCGTAACATTTCATCGTATAACAATCGATTCCTCCCTGATGATGCTGATGGTCCTAGGCTTTGTATATGGTATCATTGTCGCAATATTAGGCTTGTTTTTATTCAGAAAGGAGGAGCGGAGAGATAAAGGGATGCTTGGCATGCTGATCCCTGGGTTTAACATAGGCTTGTTTGCTTATCCTTTAGTTCAAGGTATCTGGGGAGAAGCAGGATTAAAGTATTTCGGCATGTTCGATATTGGTAATGCTATTATTACATTTGGAGTCAGTTATTTAATTGGAAGCTATTATGCAAAGGAAGGCGTTGTGCTGAACTTCAAGCATGTTGCCGGCAAAATGGGCAAATCAATCCCGTTAATGACATATGTGGTCATATTTATCATTAATATTACCGGCTTGCCACTGCCGACTGCTGTTATAGACATCAGTTCTGTCATCTCTCAGGCTAATATGCCTCTGTCTTTACTGCTTCTAGGAATCTATTTGAATTTTTCATTTGAAAAAAGCCACTGGAAGGGCATTGGAAGGGTATTAGGGTTGCGCTATGGTGTCGGTTTACTTGTTGGAACATTAGGGTTCTTCCTTCTGCCAGTCGATGATATGTTCCGCTATACAGTCCTGATTGGTCTTATTCTGCCGATGGCCTCCTCTGTATTACCTTACAGTGTAGAGTTTAAGTATAATCAGAGATTTGTCGGCACAGCAGCAAACCTGTCTATCCTTATCAGCTTTGTCTTGTTATGGGTGATAGGAAATATGATTGTGTAAACAAACAAGGCTATTCCTTTTGCAGGATAGCCTTGTTTTTATTTTGTAATAAAGTTTTCCGTATAATACGGCTGTGATTTTTCATTGAAAGCAACACCGACACCTAGGTAAGTAAAGCCTTCCTGCAGAATATTCTCCCGATGTCCTAAAGAGTTCATTAAACCTTCATGTGCAAAAATACTGCTGTATTGCCCGTAAGCAAGATTTTCACCAGCCATTGTATACTTAATGCCGTCAGAGAGCATCCGGTCAAATGGGGACTCACCATCGAGGTTTGTATGGTCGAAATAGTTGTTTTTCGCCATATCCTCACTGTGCTTCCTTGCGGTTACCTTTACATTATCTTCCCATGTCAATACGCCAAGACCGTTGTTAACCCTGCTGGCGTTCGTTAAATCAAACAGCTGGAATTCAAAGCCCTCTTCCAGTTGGGCGCTTCCGTCTGTATAGAAATCACTTCTGTCCTCTTCAAGCTCAGTTGTCACAATCTGCATTGCCGTTACTGTATTGTTTTCATGCTTATCAAAAAATACGGTGACATAACTGCCGTCCATCTCAAAAACTTCATAATCTCTGTCTTCTGGAAATTTATAACGGACAAAGCCTTTTGTCAGTTCATCGAGGGGATTTCCTAACGTCTTCAAGACACTGTCTTTACTGCTGCCTTTTTTCACTCCGTTTGTAGAGGAAATCAAATCTTGATTTGTATACAGCGCTGCTACCTTTTTATTGGAATCAAATCCTACCATAACAAAATTTTGATAGTTTTCGTGGTACGTATTCCATGATATGCCGTACTCATTCATAGATGTACGCTGCGGTTTACCTAATTCCTGCTCAACTGCTTCCTTCGAATCACCCATTTGAATATTATAAATCGAAAAGGTCTGATGAGCTGGTGTCTCTAATTCCGGTTTTTCTGCCTGCTTCGTCTGTTCCGTTTCCGCACCAGTATCCCAGTCTGGGAGGATATCTTGTGTATCTTGGAAAATCTGTTTACTTTGCTCAATAAATTTTTCAATAAAATTAGCAGCTTCCTGCTCGTTCACTTCGGCTTTTGCATAATCAATCGCATTCGGTATCGTTTCCGTGCCAAATTTATGCTGTATATATTGCACTCCGACGTAGACAATTAAAATGAGCAACGCCAGTTTTATAAGCCTTCTCAAAATTAAATCCCTCCATTTCCTCTCCATGATTGCCTGAATCAGGAAAAAACATAAGCAAATGATTAATTTTTGCTAGAAATTAACGAATATAGACAGACGTTTGAAGGGAATATATAGTTTCAAGTATACCATCTTCCAATAAGTGAAACATCTTTTGAGTAAGAGGAAAAACTTGCTAATCTATTGGCGAAAGACAGTATTACAGGCTGTAATGTTCATGTAATTTGGGCGTAATGGGCTAATTGATAAAAACATGCTATAATGAGCATGTAAAACAACAGCATGGATATAGTTTCCAAGCTATAAAGTGCTACATACTTGTAATGCAGCAATTGTAATAACTAGAGAAATAGTCGTTTAAGAATTGTTTCAAGGGGGCATTACTAAGCATGATTAGGCACTAAAGGAGGCTACAAAATGCAATTAATTAGAGCCGATATAGACCAGCTTCTGCAAGACACGCTGGATCTGGCTAGCTGTGTCAGTGAATGGAACATCAAAACTATTGAGATTGATGATCTGCTTGAAGATACGAAAAACTGGAATTAAACTTATCTAATAAAGTCTAAATCACTTTTGAAAAGACGATCTTTCTTTTCCGAACTGATTTAGATTTTTTTTGTGACTAAAATTATTTTTTTAATTTATAAAATATTTTGAAAAATAGCAGGTTTTTTTCTTCGGTTGGCGAAACAATAGAGTATCTAAATATAAAGGAGCTGGCAATATGGAAAAAATGGATTTACAAGCAATTGAAACGAAGACAAAGGAAAATTTAGAACAATCCTTTGCTATTTTAGAACAATATTTACAGTTAGAAACAGTATCTGCGCAAAACAAGTTCATTCCAGAAACAGTGGAGTATATTTCTGGTGTGATAAAGGATTTCGGCGGTGACGTTCAGGTGCTAGATGATCTTGGTGGAAACCCAGTTGTTTATGGATTTTTCCCAGCAGGAGAGAAGGGGGATTCGACTAGTACGCTTCTTTATTATAACCATTATGATGTGCAGCCTGCCGATCCTCTTGATGAATGGGTGACTGAACCGTTTGTACCTACCGTGCGCGACGGAAAACTGTTTGCAAGGGGAGTTTCTGATAATAAAGGGGACACAATCGCGAGACTTACAGCCATTAAAGTGCTACAGGAAACAGAAGGCGGTCTTCCCTGTAATATTAAGTTCCTTATTGAAGGAGAAGAAGAGATAGGAAGCCCTAACTTGACTCCTTATTTAGAAAAGTATGCTGAATTGTTTCAAGCTGATGCCTGCATTTGGGAATTTGGCGGAAAGGATGAACAAGAGCGGATCAGCATGGTAGCAGGCATTAAAGGGATGGCTTATTTGGAGCTAACAGCAGTAGGTGCTGACATCGATATGCACTCCTCGGTAGGAGCGTATGTCGACAATGCAGCGTGGAGACTTGTTCATGCCTTAGCCTCTATGCGCAATGAACACAATGAAATTATTGTCGAAGGTTTTTATGATGGAATAACACCACCATCTCCTGCAGAGGAGGAGGTCGTTCAGTCATTGCCGTTCAATGAAGAAGCAGTTCAGGAGCTGTATGGGTTAAAAAGGCCTTTAATAACAGAGGCTTTAGGAAAGGACCCTCGTTATGCAATGGTTTTTGAACCGACAATGACAATTTGCGGGATCGAAAGCGGCTATACAGGGGAAGGAGCAAAAACAGTTCTGCCAAAAAGCGCAAAAATGAAGCTGGATTGCCGCCTTGTGCCTGGTCAAGATCCGAACCATATTTTTGAATGTGTTGTGAATCATTTGAAAAAGCATGGTTTCGATGATGTGTCTGTAAAGTTGATTAACGGTCAGAAAGCGTACCGCTCGGATTTCAGTCATCCGTTTATCAGTCATGTACAGCAGTCAGCTAAAGAGGTTTACAATAGTGATGTTGTGCTCGCACCAAACTCGGCAGGAACAGGACCGATGTTTGATTTTGGCAGAATTTTGAATTTGCCGATTGTCAGCACAGGAGTTGGCTGGGTCGGCAGCAAGGCTCACGCACCGAATGAGAGCATCCGCACATCAGATTATGAACAAGGAATTGTTTATATGGCCCATATGCTTAAAGGTTTTCCGGCAGCATTAAAGCAAGAGAAAATAGAACTGTAAGCAAATATTTTTTGGAAAGAAATATAGCGCCAGTCCATTTTATGGCGCGTATTTCTTTTTATTTGTGCTATAACAATAAGATGGTTAAGCAAAAAAAGTTTTTAAAAAAATATATATTCCTCTTTTCCTCCAGAAAAGTTACGTTATAATAGATAGAAATAATAATTTACATATGAAGGAGTTTTTCAACGTGAGTGAACAAACAATCACAGTAACATTAGCTGCAGAAAAGAAACCGAAGCCAGATCCGTCTAAATTGGAATTCGGTAAAGTATTTACGGATCATATGTTCATGATGGACTATACAGTAGAGAACGGCTGGCATAATGCTCAAATTCTACCATATCAGCCAATCACGTTAGATCCTGCTTCAGTTATTTTCCACTACGGGCAAGCAGTTTTTGAAGGTATGAAAGCATATTTGACAAAAGAAGAAAAAGTATTGCTTTTCAGACCGGAAAAAAATATGGAACGTCTGAACAAATCAAATGAGCGTCTTTGCATTCCAGAAATTGATGAGGATTTCGCTCTTGATGCTTTAAAGCAGCTGATTAATATTGATAAAGATTGGATTCCATCAGGAGAAGGAACTTCCCTGTATATCCGTCCTTTCGTTATTTCTACACAACCATTTTTAGGTGTTGCGGCTTCTATCAGCTATAAATTCATGATCATCTTGTCACCGGTTGGTTCATACTACAAAGAAGGTGTTAAACCTGTAAAAATCTTTGTTGAAAATGAGTATGTCCGTGCCGTTGCTGGCGGAACTGGCTCTGCAAAAACAGCTGGTAACTACGCAGCAAGCTTAAAAGCGCAGCAAATCGCTACACAAAAAGGCTATTCTCAAGTATTATGGCTTGATGGAGTCGAAAAGAAATATGTAGAAGAAGTAGGCGCGATGAACGTATTCTTCAAGATTGGTGATGAAGTTATTACACCAGCATTAAACGGAAGCATCCTTGAAGGTGTGACAAGAAGAAGCGTCATGGATCTTCTTAAACATTGGGATATCCCTGTAGTTGAACGCAGAATTTCTGTTGAAGAGATTTTTGAAGCTCATAAAAATGGTGAGTTGAAAGAAGCATTCGGTACAGGAACAGCAGCGGTTATTTCTCCAATTGGTGAGTTCTTATGGAATGAAACATCCATTACTCTTAATAACGGAGAAACTGGCGAGCTTGCGAAAAAAGTCTATGATACATTGACAGACATCCAAAACGGAAGAGCAGAAGATCCGTTTGGCTGGACAGTCGAAGTATAAAATAAAAGAGCCGCTGTCAATCATGGCAGCGGCTCTTTTAATTATGTTGTCTGTGTTTCCCTGTACAAAGGAAGTGTGCAGCAGCGGAAGGCTCCGCCTGACTTAATGATTTCCGTTATATCAACCTCAATCACTGTAAAACCGCGTTTGCGCAGCTCACTATTTACACCTTTATTAATGGGAAGACTGATGACTTTTTTATGACCGATAGATAGTACATTTGTTCCGAGTGTTGCTTGCTCTTCCTTTGTCACCTCAATGAGAGAATACCGCTTCTTTAACAATTCCAATTTATCTTTATCAATTTCCCCAGGATAAATCAGCGCATCATGCGGCGAAAGAATATTGAATACACAATCAAGATGTAAAAAGCTGTCTGTGAATGGAACAGCAATCACTTCATAGTTAGGCAGCAAGCTTTGAAGATGATTAATGGCTTGTTCATTTGTGCGATTGCTGACACCGACATAAATGGTCGAGCCGTCAATCAGCACATCACCGCCTTCAATCTTGTCACTGTTTAATTTCGTAAAAGAAATTTCCTGCTCGTTCAGCCAGTTTAACAGAACATGCTCTTCTCCTTTACGGACATCATGCCCCATTTTCGCAACGAACATTTGATCACCAAGTGTAAAGCCGATATCTCTAGTAAATACCTGTTCAGGGAATTGCTTCTCAGCAGGAAGGAGCACAACTTCAATGCCTTCAGCTTTCAAAGCTTCAACAAAGCCTTGATGCTGTTTAACAGCTAATTCTGTATCAATATTTTCTTTCATATACTGCTTTTGGATCGCATTTATTGGTTCTTTAATAGTCATATATAATGGAGATGTTAAAATCACTTTTTTTAATGGGGCATATTCGCTGTGGCTCCCAATCAACAATTGATCATTCTTCATATTAATCCTCCATTTTTTAAGTTTTGGGCAATCCATTCACAAGCTGACAAAATAAGCTTTTAAGCGTTTAAAATAAATTTTTCGACCGCTTTGGCAACTCCGTCATTATTGTTTGTATCTGTTACATAATCGGCTATTAGCTTAATGTCGTCAGGAGCGTTGCCCATTGCAATGCCAAGACCTGCAAATTCAATCATTGCGGCATCATTATAGCTGTCTCCCATTGCGATAACTTCTTCTCTTGTGATGCCAAGGCGATCAATCAATAATGATAGGCTTGTGCCTTTAGTAACACCTTTCTCCGTGAATTCAAGGAAAAACGGTTTGGAGCGCATAACACTCAGTTGCTCTGAAAGTTCTGTCTGTAATACTTTCTCCACATTTTTCAGAATATCCTCTTCTTTAACCATTAATACCTTTACAACAGGGTCTTTTATGTAATCAACAAAGTTAGGCACAGCTTTGATTGGCAGCCCAGTTATTTGTGCTTCAATCTCCGTAAATGGATTGTTTTCTTCTGTCACAATAGTATCGCCAACATATGTATGAAGCCAAACCTTTTCTCTTTTACTCAATTCAAACAGCTGGTGTACAACCTCTGGTAAAAGCGTACTGCTGAAAATCTCTTCATTTGTTCGGCAATTGGTGATTTTCGCGCCGTTAAATGAAAGGATATAGCTGCCATAATCAGACAGATGTAGTTCTCTTGCAGTATCCCACATCGCAAAAGTAGGTCTGCCTGAAGCAAGAACTACCTTAACCCCTTGTTCCTGTGCTTTAATCAATGCTGCCTTTGTCGCTTCTGAGACCGTATGGTCATCCTGAAGCAATGTGTCATCCATGTCTAGTACAATCATTTTATATTTCATTTGTATCTCCTTAAAAAAATTTATTCTACATCTTAAGAATACATGAATATCAGTTGAGATTATAGCGGAAAGGGAGATTTTTTTCTTATTAGAAAAAGGGAGAAATTACCTCGAAAAAGTATTTGAATTATCAGAAAATTGTTGCTATAATATAAAAAAGCAAAGGGGTTGATTCAAATGGAAAAGTATTTATTAAATGCACCACAACAGTCTGAAGGAAATGTAGTTGATTCTTTATTAGCTGAAATGGTCTTGGAGAAAGCCCTTTATAATTTCAAGAAACAGAGTCTAAAAAAGCAGATTGATGCAACATTAATCGCTGGTGATAAGCCTGAGTTTCTTCGTTTAACAGAAGAACTAAACAAGTTGATCTCCTAAATAGTTTTTAATAATAGTCGTTATATATCAAAGCATGGAGATGCAAATCTTCATGCTTTTTGTTGTTCGTTTGAAAAAAATGAAAAAGGACACCAAAAATGGTGTCCTTACGTTATTGAGGCAATAAACTGTGCTCCACATAGCACATTAGCGTTTATTGACTTATTCAATAGAGCTCATCGCAGAAATAAATATACCATATCTATTAATTTGTTGCAAGCTATTATTTTTTTATAGTCAAATTAGCTGCAATAAAGACGGAATATTTCTCCCAAAACCGCCCTTTTTTGCGTTATAATCTAGTTATACTATTGGGGTAAAGGGTGGGAATGATATATGACAACAATGTGTAAAGTGGCTGAGTACATAGAGGAAAATACAGAAGTCCTTGCTCATAGAATAGTAGAGGGAGTTCTCAGCAGTTTAGATTTAAGCATCCCTGATGACGAGAGAAATAATGCATTTCTCATGTACAAAGAGTTTTTAGGGTTTTTAGGCAAGTCACTTAATACAGGTGTGTCAGGAGTGCCAGCGGATTTAATTGCTTGGAGTAAGCACAATGCTGAACAGCAATTGAACGCAGGAGGAAGAATTTCAGAAATCGTTATCCGCTACCAGCCGACAAGGAAGATTTTTAATGAGCTGCTGACAGAGTTAAGCATTAAGTTTGGACTAGCTCTTAGTGAGAATGCTTTTTTAATAAAAATGGTTGACGATATACTCGACACTAGCTTAAGTGAAACAGTCTCCACTTATGAATGTTTATCAGAAAGTTACCGAAAGAAAGCCCAGCAGGAATTGGCGGAGCTGTCTGCCCCAGTTGTGCTTGTAAAAGAAGGTGTAGCTGTTCTGCCGCTTGTTGGCTTAATCGATGCCTACAGAGCTTCGTATATAATGGAAAAAGTTGTCCCCCATATAGCTGGGCTTCAGCTTGAATATCTTATTACAGATTACTCTGGCATTAAAAATATAGATTCGGAAATCGCTTCTTATCTGTACCAATTAGGCGAGGTGCTTCAGCTCCTTGGCATCAAGGTCCTTGTAACCGGCTTGCGCCCGCAGCTTGCTCAAACAGTTGTGGAAACAAGATTAAATATGGCGGCAATCAAGGTTTATGCTAATCTTAAGCAGGCACTGGAGTCTTTGAAGTAACCGATTTAAAGTTATTTTTATATAAGTACAGCACCGCTTGGTAACACCAAGGGTGCTTTTTTGTTTTTGGCCGAGTTCAATCGTTTGACTATTTAAGTGCGAGAATATTAAGATGACATTACTTCAATAATTCACCCTGATAAAGGCATACTACAGGAGTGAAGCAGAAGTTCATTTAATCAAGAAACATTATGTAAATATAATTTAAAAGGAGTGTTAATTTTGAGCAATCAATCCGAAAAGCTTTTCCAACCATTGAACTTGGCAAATAAGCTGGAACTGAGAAATCGTTTAGTAATGGCGCCAATGACTAATTTCTCATCAAACGAGGACGGCACAGTTACCAAAGCTGAGGTTGACTATTATGCTAGACGTTCTAAAGGTGTCAGCATGGTTATTACTGCATGTACATATGTAACAGAAAACGGCAAAGGCTTCCCGGGAGAATTTGCTGCATATTCTGATGAATTCATTCCGTCTTTAAGAGAACTTGCATCTGCAATAAAAAAAGAAGGGGCGAAAGCAATTCTGCAAATCTTCCATGGCGGCAGATCTTGTCCTCCAAACCTAGTGCCTAATGGTGAGCTTGTAAGTGCCAGCGATGTTGCACAAGACAATAATCCAGCTCCTAGACCTTTAAAAGAAGAAGAGATTCTTGAAATTATCACAGCATTCGGTGAAACAACAAGACGTGCTGTGGAAGCAGGGTTTGATGGTGTTGAAATCCATGGCGCAAACGGATATTTGCTTCAGCAGTTTTATTCACCGCACACAAATAGACGCAACGACAAATGGGGCGGTACTCTAGAGAATAGAATGGCATTCCCGCTTGCTGTTGTTGATGCTGTGAAAAAAGAAGCAGAAAAAGCAACAGAGCCATTTATTGTTGGTTATCGTTTCTCTCCAGAAGAACCGGAAACTCCAGGTTTAACGATGGAGGAAACATTTGCCTTGATTGATGCACTTGCAGACAAAAATCTAGATTATTTGCATGCTTCCTTACAAGAGTTCTGGTCAGCACCAAGACGTGGCGCTGATGATAGCAAATCCAGAATTGAATGGATTATCGAGCGTGTCAATGGACGTGTGCCAGTGATTGGTGTCGGCAGCGTGTATACAGCAGATGATGCAAAAAAAGCCTTTGAAACAGATATTGATCTTTTAGCTATTGGCCGTGAGCTCATTATCGATCCTGATTTTGTTCAAAAAATCGAGGAAGGCAGAGAAAGTGAAATTGTTTCTGTATTAGATAAAAGCAAGCAGAAGGAACTGGTAGTGCCAGATCCGCTTTGGAATGCAATTATCAACTCTCCTGGCTGGTTCCCAGGAGTATAAGCAATTCTTGCCCCCCGGCGATTATCTCCGGGGGCTTTTCTTTAACAGCGCAAAAGATTCATGACAAATTAGTTTCCTGCATAAACTAATCTTCTAAAGCAGAAAATTTTTCTGCTAAAACAATAGTGTTAATTTTTGGACAGGAGTAAATGCTATCCATTATGATGGAATAAACTTAAACAAATGAGGAGGCTGCAGATGATTTCTTATAAAGACAGAAATGAAGTAAAAGACATAGAGAAATGGAATCTTAGTGATCTGTACGAAACAGAGCAAGCTTGGAAAGCAGATTTGGACATAGTCAGTGAAAAGGTTGGCGATATTGCTACCTACAATGATAATATAAACGATGCCAAAAGCTTGCTTGCCTATCTAAAGCTATCTGAAGAAATCGGTTACATATATAGGAAGGTTTTCGCTTACGGCATGCTGCTGCTTGATACAGATACCAGAAATAACAGCGCTCAAAGCCTTGTAGACCAAGCGAGAAGTGCAGGACAAAAATGGAGCAGCGCAAGCTCGTTTTTTATGCCGTATCTTTTAAGCCTGGAAGAGAGCCAATTAAAAGCATATATTGCGCAAGAAGAAGGCTTGAAATATTTTGAAAAGGATTTGCTGGAGTCGTTTGCCTATAAAAAGCATGTTTTAAGCAAAGAAAAGGAAGAAATCTTATCAGAATTAGGGGAGTCCCTGTCTGTTCCAAGCCAAGTGTTCGGGATGATTAATAATGCAGATATTAAGTTTGGGGATGTGACAGATGAGAACGGAAACAAAGTAGAGCTGACAAGAGGTATGTATTCAAAGCTGATGGAAAGCGATGATAGAGAAAAAAGAATCGAGGCCTACAAGGCATACTATCAACCTTATCTCGGACTCAAGAATACAATTGCAGCAACTTTTTCATCTGCAGTCAAAAATAATGTTAAAACATCCAAACTGCGCAATTATCCTTCAGCCCTTGAAAAAAGTTTGTTTGGTGATCGGGTTCCAAAGGAAGTTTACGAGAACCTGATAGAATCAACTAGAAATAATTTAAAATATATGGATGAATATATGCAATACCGCAAGCAAAAATTAGGTGTCGATGAGCTGCATGCATATGACTTAAGTGTTCCCCTTGCAGGCGAGGCAGCGAAGCAGGAAATCTCATTTGATGAAGCCTATGATATTATGCTGAAAAGCTTAGAGCCGCTTGGGTCTGAGTATATTGATGTTTTGAAAAGCTTTAAGGAAAAACGTTATTTTGATGTGAGAGAGACACCGGGGAAAAGGTCGGGAGCTTATAATCTAGGAGTATACGGGGTACACCCATTCATCCTGTTGAATCACCGAGATGACCTTGACAGTCTTTTTACATTGGCGCATGAGTGCGGCCATGGGATGCATTCTTATCTCAGTAATAAGCATCAGCCGGCAATCAGTGCAGGATACAGCATCTTTGTAGCTGAAGTTGCATCAACAGTCAATGAAGTCTTGCTGATTCGGTATCTGTTAAAAACAGAAACAGATCCGAAAAAACGGGAGCATTTATTGAACCACTTTATCGACAGCTTTAAAGGGACTTTCTTCACGCAAGTAATGTTTAGCGAGTTCGAAAAAGAGGTACATGAGAAAGCAGAAAAGGGAGAACCGCTAACACTTGATTTTTTCAATGAGACTTATGAGACTCTTTTTAAAGCTTACAATGGCAGCGAGCTAGTCCTTGATGATGAAGTGAAGCACAGGTGGTCAAGAATTCCGCATTTTTATCGTCCGTTCTATGTTTATAAGTATGCAACAGGCTTTGCTTCTGCTATTACAATTGCTGATAAGCTTTTGGAAGGCAAACAGGAAGACTTGGATAGCTATTTAGAATTCTTAAAGAGCGGCAGCTCAGATTTCCCATTAGAATTGCTGAAAAAAACTGGTGTTGACTTAACTACTCCAGAACCAATAGAACAAGCAATGTCTATTTTCCACTCTCTTGTAGAAGAGATGACAAAAAAGGGTTAAAAATTGGTTAAAGCCGTATACTTTGTATACGGCTTTCTTGAACCGTTAGGAACAAGTTGCATAAAAATTAATTATTTTGCATAAAATTTTTATTGGTATTTTTCTAGAATGGAGAAAAACTCAATCACGTAATGATAGAAAGTTTGTACAGACGGCGGCAGCTCTCGGTTTTTGGGAATGATAATACCGACCGTACGGCTGATTGCAGGATTCTCAATTGGCACCCTTGCTGTGAATTTTGGAACATTATCATAAAAGGTGCTTTCAGGAAGCAATGTCACTCCCATTCCAGCTGAAACTAACCCTTTAATAGCATCTAAATCCTCTCCCTCAGAACTTATATTCGGCAAAAAACCTTCTTGTTTACAAGCATCATAAGCTATTTTTTGCAAAATATAACCTTTCGGAAACAATACAAATGATTCATTTCGTAAATCCCTTAGCCGAAGTGTACGTCTTTCGGACAACGGATGATTGCTTGGGAGAAGGGCAAAGATTTTTTCTGTAAATAATATATTCCCTTTTAAATCAAAATCATCTGTCGGTACAGGGCCTAATAACGCTAAATCCAGATCTCGATTTTTTACCGCATCGATTAAGAAACTGTATGAGCCTTGTCGCAATTGAAAGGCTATGTTTGGATGCCTTTCTTTAAATGCGGAAATTATCGTCGGCAGCAAATGACTGGCAAGGCTTGTCGGAAACCCGATTTTAATGGAGCCTCTTTCTGGATCTAAATAAGCATCAATTTGTTCTTTAGCACGATCTACTGCTTTCATAATCGCAAGGGAATGAGTTAAAAATATTTTACCAATTGATGTCAATTTGACATTTCGTCCTTCTCTTTCAAATAGAGGGACACCTAGCTCATCTTCCAAATTAGCAATTTGTCTGCTTATAGCGGATTGCGCAACATGTAGGCGTTCAGCAGCTTCTGATACATGTTCTCTTTCTGCAACTTCGATGAAATATTTCAGTTGTCTTAATTCCATTTTTTAGGTTAATCCTCCTATTCATCTCAATATTAGATTACTTCTATCCAAATAATATATTGTATATATGAATTTGCATAGTATAATTGGGTTATCTGAACAAAAAAAAGTGTTAGAAAATCTGACAGGGGTGGTTGAAATGACGTACAACCAATTAGCTAAAGCACAAGGTCTATACCGACCTGAATTTGAACATGATGCGTGTGGAATCGGGTTATTTGCTCATATTAAGGGGATGGCAACTCACGACATCGTTTCAAAGGGACTAAGCATGCTATGTAAATTGGATCATCGCGGTGGTCAAGGCAGCGATCCGTTGACAGGAGATGGATCCGGATTAATGGTTCAAATTCCAGATGCATTTTTCCGCAAGGAGATTACGGATTTTGAATTGCCAGAGCGCGGACAATATGGTGTCGGAATGGTTTTCTTTTCAAAGGATGATCCAAACAGACATGAAATTGAAAATAAGATAAATGAATATATCGAGCTTGAGGGCCAAGAGCTACTCGGCTGGCGAACTGTACCTACAGATGTCAGAAAAATCGGAAAAGTCGCTCAAAAGAGCTGTCCTGTAATTCGACAAGTGTTTATTAAAAATAATAATGGTTTAGAGAAGCTTGGTTTCGAACGCAAGCTTTATATTATCCGTAAATTATCTGAAAATTGGGGCAAGGCAGAAGAAAGAGAATTTTACTTTGCGAGTCTGTCTACGAGCACCATTGTATATAAAGGGCTGTTAACTTCCGATCAAGTAGAAACATTCTATCTTGATGTGCAAGACCCAGAATTCGTGTCCGCATTTTCTATTGTGCATTCACGTTTCAGCACAAATACTTTTCCAAGCTGGGAAAGAGCCCATCCAAACCGTTATTTGATCCATAACGGAGAAATTAACACATTGCGCGGTAACTTCAATTGGATGAAGGCAAGAGAACAGCAATTTGTGTCAGAAGCTTTCGGTGATGACCTGCAAAAGGTTCTGCCAATTCTTGATGCAAATGGAAGTGATTCATCTGTTTTCGATAACGCCTTGGAATTCTTCATTCTTGCAGGCCGTAAGCCGGCTCATGCCGCAATGATGCTTATCCCGGAGCCTTGGACAGAGAACCCTCACGTGACTGGCGAGAAAAGAGCATTTTATGAGTTTCATAGTGCAATGATGGAGCCATGGGATGGTCCGATGGCCATCACATTTACAGATGGTAAGCAAATCGGGGCAATATTAGACCGAAACGGTTTACGTCCTGCTCGTTATTATGTGACAAAAGATGATTATATTGTGTTCTCCTCCGAAGTAGGTGTTGTACCGGTAGAAGAAGAAAACATTCTATATAAAGACCGTTTAAGCCCAGGAAAAATGCTGTTAATAGACTTAGAGGAAGGCAGAATCGTTTCTGACGATGAGCTGAAAAGCGAAATTTCATCTCAAGAGCCGTATGCAGAATGGCTGGAGGAAGTTGTTAAGCTAGAGCAATCGGAAAACGATGAAGCAGAGTCTTTCCAAGATTTACTGACACGCCAGCGTGCTTTCGGATACACGTATGAAGATATCCAAAAAAACTTGCTGCCTGTTGTAACAGAAGGCAAGGATCCAATCGGTTCAATGGGGAATGACACACCGCTTGCTGTATTGTCTGAAAAGTCCCAATCATTATTCAACTACTTCAAGCAGCTGTTCGCCCAAGTAACCAATCCTCCTATTGATGCAATCAGGGAGCATGTGGTCACATCAACATTGACTTGGTTAGGAGCTGAAAGCAACCTGCTTCACCCGACAGCTGAGAATTGTCGCCGCATTCAGTTGGAAGGTCCAATCCTTTCTAATGCTGAAATCAATCAGCTGAAAGCAAATGAGCTGTACGGATTTACAGCACAAAGCTTTGCAGCGACTTTCACAGATAACTTGGAGATGAGTCTTCAAAGCCTGTTGAAGCAAGCAGAAAATGCCATTGCTGAAGGTGTTAGCCTGTTAATTGTAACGGATAGAGGAATGAATCAAGAACAAAAAGCTATACCTGTCCTGTTAGCAGTCAGCGCACTGCACCAGCATTTAATTGAAAAAGGACTTCGATCAAAGGTTAGTATCATCGTAGAATCAGGTGAAACAAGAGAGGTTCATCATTTCGCGAGCTTAATCGGTTTTGGTGCAGATGCTATCAACCCGTATTTAGTGTATGCGACTTATCAGAAGACAATTGAAGATGAATTGCTGAACATTTCCTACGAGGAAGCTGTAGCACGCTATAATCTTGTAATTACTGAAGGTGTCGTTAAAGTAATGTCCAAAATGGGTATCTCTACCGTGCAAAGTTACCGCGGAGCCCAAATCTTTGAAGCAGTCGGCATTGGCCAAGAGGTTATCGATAAATACTTCGCTGGAACTGTATCACAATTAGGCGGAATAGGTATAGAGACGATTGCAAAAGAAGCTGCTGACAGACATGATGCAGCATATGCAAATATTCTGGATGAGACTTTAGATTCTGGAAGTGAGTTCCAATGGAGAAAAGGCGGAGAACATCACGCGTTCAATCCAAAGACAATTCATACATTGCAATGGGCATGCCGAAAAGCTGATTACAGCTTATTTAAGCAATATTCAGAGGCAGCCAATGAAGAGAGATTAAACTTCTTGAGAAATTTGTTTGCCTTTAATGCTAACCAGAATCCAATTGATCTAGAAGAAGTCGAATCAGTTGAATCCATTGTAAAAAGGTTTAAAACAGGAGCTATGTCCTTTGGATCGCTTAGTAAGGAAGCGCATGAAACATTGGCAATTGCAATGAACCGTCTAGGCGGCAGCTCAAACAGCGGGGAAGGCGGAGAGGATCCAGCCCGTTACGAGCTTGATGTGAATGGCGACAATCGAATCAGCGCCATTAAACAGATTGCATCAGGACGTTTTGGTGTAAAAAGTCATTATTTAATAAATGCCCGCGAATTGCAAATCAAGATGGCGCAGGGTGCAAAGCCTGGGGAAGGCGGACAGCTGCCAGGAAACAAAGTATATCCTTGGGTTGCAGACGTAAGGGGCTCTACTCCGGGAGTTGGCTTAATTTCACCTCCGCCGCATCATGATATTTATTCTATTGAAGATTTGGCACAGCTTATTCACGATTTGAAAAATGCGAACCGTGATGCGCGAATCAGTGTGAAGCTTGTTTCAAAAGGCGGAATCGGCACGATTGCTGCAGGTGTGGCAAAAGGTGCGGCAGATGTTATTGTTGTTAGCGGCTATGATGGCGGTACGGGTGCATCACCAAAAACAAGTATCAAACATACTGGTCTTCCGTGGGAGCTTGGATTAGCTGAAGCACATCAAACATTAATGCTTAACGGTTTGAGAAGCAGAGTTGTCCTAGAAACAGACGGAAAGCTGATGACAGGTAAAGATGTTGTGCTGGCAGCATTGCTTGGCGCAGAAGAATTTGGCTTCGCAACAGCACCGCTGATCGTCTTAGGATGTGTAATGATGCGTGCTTGCCACTTGGACACATGTCCAGTCGGGATTGCCACACAAAATCCAGATCTTCGTTATAAATTTGCTGGAGATCCAGATCATGTTGTCAACTTCATGCGTTTTGTCGCAGAAGAAGTAAGAGAGATTATGGCACAATTAGGCTTCCGCACTGTTGATGAGATGATTGGAAGAACAGATGTATTAACTGTCGGTGAGAATGCTAAAAACCACTGGAAAGCAAAAGACCTTGATTTAACTAAGCTTCTTTACCAAGTGGATGGAATTAGAACATTCCAAACGCCGCAAAACCATAAAATTGCAGAAAGCATTGATATGAGAAAAATCCTGCCTGCAGTAGAAAAAGCGATTCAAAATGGCGAAAACATTGACCTGCACTACCATGTACGCAATACAGATCGTGTTATCGGTACAATTGTCGGCAGTGAAATTTCTAAAAAGTATGGAGAGCAGGGATTGCCTGAAGATACAATCAATCTGCATTTATCAGGATCTGCAGGCCAAAGCTTAGGTGCATTTATTCCAAAAGGATTGACAATCCGCTTGAACGGCGATGTGAATGACTATGTTGGAAAAGGTTTATCCGGCGGTAAAATCGTCATTAAGACTCCATCAGTTGAATCGTTTTCTGCTCAAGATAATGTTATTGCAGGAAATGTTGCATTCTATGGTGCAACTAGCGGGGAAGCCTTCATTAACGGTAAAGCAGGAGAGCGTTTTGCAGTCCGAAACAGCGGAGCTAGCATTGTAGTTGAGGGTATTGGTGATCATGGTCTGGAATATATGACAGGCGGGGAAGTAGTCATCCTTGGTGAAGTCGGCAAAAACTTCGGTGCAGGTATGTCTGGAGGAATTGCTTATGTATTGCCAAGCGACAAGGACAGCTTTAAGGATCTTTGCAATATGGAAATGATTCTGCTTGAAGAATTGACAGATAAGGCAGAGTTGGAGAGAGTAAGGACTTTAATCAGTAAACATGCGGAACAAACAGACAGCTTCTCAGCACAGCAAGTGTTAAACAGCTGGGAGAAAAATGCTGCTAAATTCGTAAAAATAATCCCTAAAGATTACAAACGGATGATCAGCCAAATCCAAGAAGGCATTGACCATGGATTAACGCAAGAAGAAGCGGAAATGAAAGCTTTTGAGAGCAACTCAAACCAAGGCAAAAAAAAACAGCAAACTACTAAGATGACTTTAGCAGTTCGGTAAGAAAGGAGAGAAAACAATTGGGCAAAGCGACGGGTTTCATGGAATATAAAAGAGAGGAAGCGGAAGAAAGGTCTCCCCTCTCCCGCATTAACGATTTTAAGAAGTATTCTGCTCCTTTCTCTGACGAGGTGCTAAGCAGACAAGGTGCACGATGTATGGATTGCGCCACACCATTTTGCCATATCGGGATGGAAATCGGAGGAAGCACCTCCGGTTGCCCGATTCATAACTTGATTCCTGAATGGAATGATTTAGTTTATAAAGGAAGATGGAAGGATGCACTTGAAAGATTGCTGAAAACAAACAACTTCCCTGAATTTACAGGAGCAGCATGTCCTGCCCCTTGTGAAGGGTCTTGTGTCCTTGGCATTTCCGATCCAGCTGTAGCGATTAAGAATATTGAGAAAACTATTATCGATAAAGGGTTTGAAAACGGCTGGATTTCACCAAGAATACCATCACATCGTACAGGCAAGAAAGTAGCGATTGTCGGTAGCGGTCCTGCTGGCCTTGCCAGCGCTGATCAGCTTAACCAGGCGGGGCACTCTGTCACTGTATTTGAGCGCTCTGATCGTCCTGGCGGGCTTTTGATGTACGGTATCCCTAACATGAAGCTGGAGAAAAAGGATGTTGAAAGAAGAGTTAACCTCCTGACACAGGAAGGAATTGATTTTGTCACAAATACTGAAATCGGTAAAGACATTACGGCTGAAGAGCTAAAAGCTCAGTTTGATGCAGTTATCCTTTGTACTGGAGCGCAAAAGCAAAGAGATTTAAATATCGAAGGCAGAGAAGCAAATGGCGTTCATTTTGCAATGGATTATTTGACACAATCAACGAAGAGCCTGCTTGATCCAAGTCTAGGTAAACCGAGCATTGATGCAGAGGGCAAGGATGTTATCGTGATCGGCGGCGGTGATACTGGGGCAGACTGTGTTGCAACAGCACTTCGTCAAAAATGCAAAACAGTTGTTCAGTTCGGAAAACACCCACAGCTAGGATTAGCACGTGCTACTGATAATATGTGGCCTGCTTTCCCTCATGTTTTCACACTTGATTATGCGTATGAAGAAGCACAAAAGCAATTTGGTAAAGATCCTCGTGAGTACAGCATCCAAACAACGAAAATGGTGCATGACGAAGAGGGGAACCTGAAGGAGCTTCATACAGTGCAAATGGAGAAAATCAGACAAGAGGACGGCAGATTTTTATTTAAAGAGATTCCTGGCTCAGAAAAGGTTTGGCCTGCTCAGCTAGTGTTTATTGCAATTGGATTTGAAGGTCCAGAACAATCTGTTCTTTCTCAGTTTGGTGTAGATACACGCAATAACAAAATTGCCGCTAAATATGCCGAATTTGAAACAAATGTAGATGGCGTTTTTGCAGCAGGTGATGCAAGAAGAGGCCAAAGCTTAATTGTATGGGCAATAAATGAAGGCCGAGAAGTTGCGTATAAAGTAGATCAATATTTGATGGGTGTAACTTGTTTGCCAACCGTTAATGCATAATTATTTTCTGGTATCCTAAAGGATGCCAGTTTTTTTTATGGAAGAAGAATAAATCATACATAAAATGGGTAAAAAAATGAAAATGTGTTTACCCTTTTTATTATCTTTTTTCATCTAATAGTATATAATGGGTAAAAATCAAGGGCTGTCCTCGTAATAGAGCAATTAATATTTAAGTTTTTTGGACATTGCCTGCAACAATTCAAGGGGAGTGTCGGAGATGAGAGATGTAAGACTGACAGATATTTTTAAACACCATATTGCGCAGAAGTATATTACGCGATCAGGATTAGCTCATGCTCTGGCCGTAGCTTATCATGCTTTTGAGTTGGCTAAAGAAAGAAATATAGATGTGGATAATGCCGCTAAAGCAGGATTTCTTCATGATATGGGACATTATACGTGGTATAAGGACGGTAAATGGGATTATCAGCTGTATAAAAAAAATGATATTCATCCTATTAAAGGGGCAGAAAGAGCACATAAACTCCTTATAAGACTCGGTGAAAATCCGGTTAAAGCAAAAGAAATTGCATTAGCTGTTTTGTTTCATACAGACAGTTTCATTCCTGGAGGAAATGTCATCCTAACACCGCTGCAGGAAATTGTTAAAGCAGCAGACGAAAAGGATGAGGAGCCAGGCGGGCATCACCATTACCGGACGATAAGTATTAAAAGAGCAATAGAGAGCTTGGAAAGACTAGACGAAAAAATTGATAAATATATCACCCAAGACGAAGATAAAACGGAAGGAAAGTAGGCAATTATGCCCCTTTTCCTTCCGTTTTTTTGCATTATTGCATAATTGCAAAGAGCGGAAAAATAATAAAGGGAAATTAACGAATAGGAGTATTATCATGACAGCTAAAATGATACTTTATATAAGTTTGCTTCTCCCGTGGTTTTCCTTGCTGTTTGCTAATAAGAAGCGCATTAAAAAGTATATACCTGTAATAATTTTAACGGTTTTTTTAATGACAATCATTTTTCAAATAGCGTTTCATTATAAATGGTGGATTATTCATACATATATTGTTCCATGGGGATATATGATTGATGTTAGCTTCGCATATGGGCTATTTCCGGTAGGAACGTTTTGGATATTTTATTTCACAAGCAGCCGCTTTATTATTTTTACGATTACGAACATCATCATGGATACATTTATGGCATTTGCAGTGCTGCCAGGCTTAAGTAAGCTTCATATTGCTGAATATAAAGGGATTGCTCCATGGCAGTATTTTTTAATCATGTACGGACTTTCGTTTATCATATATGGTTATTATGTTTGGCAGCAGAGGATATACAAGGAAGACCCTTGAGTCTTCCTTTTTTCATTCATGATGACAATTTGGTGCTATAATAAAAAAATCATTAAGAAGTTAGAAGGGAATACAATGATAAGCACCTCTAGATATATAAAAGAATGGCAGCTTGCTCTTCAGCAGGAAATAAATCATTTAAAAAGGTTCTCCAGTACGAAAATAGCGTTATTTAATGGCCAACATCTTCAAACAGAGGAGAACTATACATATTATTTTGAAAGCATTTCTTTCGTTAAAATACCTATCGGTTCATCGGTTGTCCTTACTTGGGGGAAAGCCAAGATTAACGGCCGCATTCTGTCTTCAGATGGTAAAAGCTTAATCCTCCAGATTGACAAATCAATCGGCGATTATGTGTCAGAAGCTTTTGTTAGCCACGATCCTTGGGAGCTTTTGGAGCAGCTGATGATCCGGTTTGATGCGATTAAGGAAAATAAGACGAAAAGAATGCGAATTAAAAGGCTGATGAATCCTTCCATGCCTGCGAAGCATCCCCAGGATATGATTAAAAACCATGTTCATGATCTTTCCTTGAGAAGCAAGTATAATCCCATCACCTTTGTATGGGGACCGCCGGGAACAGGTAAAACATATACATTAGCAAGAGTTGCCCTCCAAAAATATTGGAAGGGAAAAAGGATTCTTCTCCTGTCTCAAAGCAACCAAGCAGTAGATGTGCTCATGAAGGAAATAACGAAAACAGCACAAAACAAAAAAAGATTTAAAATTGGCGATATTCTCCGGTATGGAGGCAATGCAGCAGAAATGGATATGCACGATGAAAAAATAACAACAAGTGCACTTCTTGACGAGAAGGACAAAGCTTTAGCTGTTCAAAAACAAGAATTGTTAGATGAAAAGATTAAATTAAAAAGAGATTTAGCGAGATCCTTCAGTAGCAGAGATTCACAAGCTCTACTTAAAATGGAGGAACAGATTGCAAGAGTATTAGAAAAAATACGAAAAAAAGAATTGCAGTTTATTAAAAAGGCGATGGTAGTTGGCACTACACTTGCTAAAGCTGCGACAGACCCAGCTATTTATGAGGATGAATATGATCTTATTCTCCTTGATGAAGCAAGTATGGCCTATGTGCCGCAAACAGCCTTTGCAGCTTCACTTGGAAAGCGATTGATCGTTTGCGGCGACTTTAAACAATTGCCTCCGATTGCAGCAAGCAGAAGCGAAGCAGTGAATAAATGGCTGAAAGAGGATATTTTCCATGCGTCAGGCGTTGCCGACAGTGTAGCATCTGGGTCCCTTCATCAGCATTTGCTGTTACTGAATGAACAGAGAAGGATGCATCCAAGCATATCGTCTTTTACTAATAAGCATATTTATCACTCACTTGTTTCCGATCATCCAACCGTTTCATCATCGCGAAAAGCGATCACAGAAAAAGGTCCTTTTCCGAAAGAAGCCAATATCCTCTTGGATACAAGTAATTTTGGCTATTATGGCGGCTTTGAAAAAGGCACAAAATCACGTATTAATCTCATGCATATGCTGCTCTCCTTACAGCTGATTGTAGAAGCATGGAAAAGCGGAATAAGAAGCATTGGCTATGTGACGCCATATAGAGCTCAAAGTGAACTGATGGACGCTGTTACCGCTGAACTGTTCCCTAAGCAGCTTGCTGATAGCAGTATTCAGATAGCGACAGTCCATCGTTTCCAAGGCAGTGAAAAGGATATGATTATATTTGACAGCACAGAAGGGTACCCTCATGAGCGGCCGGGAATGCTGCTGCTTGGAAAAGACAGTGACAGATTATTGAACGTGGCAATTACGAGGTCTAAGGGTAAGTTTATTCATATTGCTAACTGTGATTTCATCAAAAGAAGAGTAGGCAGAGATAAGGCTGTAAGAAAGCTTGTGGAGCATCAATGGAGTGAGAATTTACTAGTTGAACAGCAGAAAATCGGCACATGGATTAATTCCAGCCACCCGTATCTTAAATGGCAGCATGCAAAAAACACGAAAGATATATGGGAAGATATGAAGAATGGAAAAACCGTTGTTGCTGCAATGCCGGATATAGTTCAAGTTCCACAAGACTGGCTGCAGCTTTTAGAAGCAATTGCTGCAAACACATTATGCAAAGTATATGGTCCAGTAAAGAGTTTTAAAAATAAACGTGTCGATAGTATGGAATATGACGCTCCCTTTCCGTTTGTCATTGTAGATGAACACATCGTATGGATTGGTCATCCACTGCAGCTCGTGCCAGGAGCAAAGCCACCTTCCATAGCAGTCAGAATAGAATCGAAACAGCTTGCCGCCTATTTGCTTAAACAGCTGTCGTAAAATTTACGATGGTTGTTTACAGCCTTAAAGGAAACAGGGTATCATTTAATAGTAGTTTGTAAATTTTTCTGGAGGGATTGCTAAATGACTTTAAAAGAAACGATTGGGCAAGTGCTCACAACAGAAGATGCTGTAAATAAAGCACTCGAAACATACGATAGTGAAGGGTATATTACTGTCACTGACAAGGAAGCACAAGAGCAAATCCTTGCTAAGCTTGAAGATAATGGATTTTATGTGTATGATGAACAATTTATTGATGGAGTTTACCGTATCTATATTGAACTGTAAGTACATTTGACTGTTTTAGATTTGTTTATTTTTATCTCTTTATGTACAATTAATTCGTCAAGTATATAGGGGGTGTAATATGGAACAGAAGAAGAAATTCCGACAAAACAGATTATTGCTTGCATGTTTGTTGTTGCTAACGATGGGACTTGCAGCATGCGGCAGTACGAATGAAGCGGAGGATTCAAAAAGCTCTACATCTAATTCTCCAACTATTGAGGTAAATCCAATTGTGACCATTACCATGGAAGATGATTCAAAGATTGAAATCGAATTATATCCGAAAAAAGCGCCGAATACTGTCAACAACTTTGTTACACTTGTAGAAAAGGGTTACTATGATGGATTAACATTTCATCGAGTTATTCCTGACTTCATGATCCAAGGCGGAGATCCGGCGGGGAATGGCACAGGTGGTCCTGGCTATGCGATAAATGGGGAGTTCTCAGACAATGGATTTGACAATGATCTGAAGCATGAACGAGGCGTCATCAGCATGGCAAGATCAGGCGATCCAGATTCAGCAGGCTCTCAGTTTTTCATTATGACTAAAACGACAGAAAGCTTGGATGGCCAATATGCTGCATTTGGTAAAGTCATTAGCGGCATGGAAGTAGTCGACAAAATCGTTGCCGTTGACAGAGATGCTAATGATAAACCGAAGGAAGATGTTATCATGAAGAAAGTAAGTGTGGATACGAAGGGCGTTAATTTTCCAGAGCCGCAAAAGGTAGAATAGCACTAGCTTTTTTTTAAGGACAAGCAATACATTTTATTTCTTGATAGAATGTATGGTATGATAAGTTGAAACATTTGTCCCAACAAAATAGGGACAAAGATTAAAGGAGATGTAAATAATGGCAGAAAATGGATACATACTAATGCAAAACGGTGAAAAGATCGAATTCGAACTTTATCCGAACGAAGCACCAGGAACAGTAGAAAACTTCACAAAACTTGCTAAAGAAGGCTTTTATGATGGATTGACTTTCCATCGCGTTATCCCAGGCTTCGTAAGCCAAGGTGGAGACCCTAACGGCAACGGTACAGGCGGTCCTGGTTACACAATCAAATGTGAAACACAAGGCAATCCTCATACACACCAAGAAGGCTCATTATCAATGGCTCATGCTGGTAAAGACACTGGCGGTAGCCAATTCTTTATCGTACATGATCCTCAACCGCATTTAAACGGAGTACATACAGTATTCGGTAAAGTAACATCTGGAATCTCTGCTGTTAAAGCAATGAGAAACGGCGATGTTATGGAGAAAGTTGTAATCGGAGAATAATTATAGCAATACTTAGACAAACCCCTATCGAACAAAAGGATCGATGGGGGTTTGTCCTATTCTAACTGTAATTATAGATTTTACGCATCCAAATAATCACTTTTTTATTTATTTAAAGAAGTAAATAATGATCAACAATATACTGAACTATAAGCGGTCTGTACATTGCCTCAATGACCTGCATTTCTGCAAGCATCTGCTGTTGGTATTTAGTTGTACCAGATTCAGAATGGGAGCGGAACTGTGTCAATGACTCTTCCAAGTAAACAATATGCACCCCTTTAGACAGTAAACGAAACCACATTTCATAATCATGTGTATATACCATTGCAGGGTTAAAGTCTCCATATTTTTCAAAAATGGTTTTTTTGATTAAAATGGTACATCCGTTTATTGGGTTAGAGTATAAATAACCTTCATATACTGCCTTCATGGTTGAATAGTTGGCACCATTAGATGGGATTCGTACATTATTGTTACTGTCGATAATATCATAGTTTGTAAAGCTTGCGTCTAATCCTCTTTCCAACATAAATTCCATTTGCCGCTTAAGTTTTTCGGGCTTGAAAAGATCATCTGAGCTAAGCCATGCTATATACTCACCGGTCGCTTCTGCAATGCCCCTGTTCAAAGCTGTTGCAGTACCACCATTTTCTTTTCGAATATACTTTATTCGTGACCTATATGGCATAATTTTTTCTCTGTATTTAACGGAGCCATCGTCAACTAGAACTATTTCTACATTCGGATAGGTTTGATTCAAGGCACTCCTGATGGCTTGATCTACATAAGCGCAATTATAAAAAGGGATGATGATTGATATTTTCGGATACAACTTACTTCCTCCTTCTTTTTATTCCTCTGTTTGTGTAGAAATTCTTTTCAGTAATAGTAATATATGTATATCTCCTGCTTGCTGTATAGGTATGTGCTTGACTGAATTACATCATTCATCAAAGTTTTTTCTCCCTAAAAGACAAAAAAGAGGTCAAATTGGAGCACTTTTCCATATCCTATTAGAAGCATGTTAAAAAATAATGATATGAAGGGATGCTGGAAAACAACAATGAATATTCTATTTGTCTATTATGTGCCGAGCGGCGGGGTGGAAACATTAAATCGCCAACGTTCAGCTGCCCTTAAACAGGCTGGTATTAACAGCCATTTCCTATATTTCCGCAAAGCAAGAGATTTAGTTAATGACCATGAAGGACCAACATTTATCACAGATGATGATACAGAAATTAAAGCAATTTTAGATAAAGGCAATTATCAATGGATGGTAATCATTTCAGACTATAAATCGATTCCGCGCTTTCGGAATTTCGGATACACTGGCCCTATTATTTTGGAGATACAAGGGTATGGACCAAAGCATGTGGCCAGAACCGAAATGACGAACGCAGTTCCATATGTGACAACACCAAAAGTTGGGTTACTCAATCCTAAGACACCCCATATTTCTCAAATTTTCAGTGAATTATTTCCGTCCATACCAACCTACCAATTTAATAATTGTTTCGACAGCAAAAAATTCGCATATAAGCGCCTGCCAAAATCGGAGAAACCGATTGTAGCTTGGATTGGACGACTGGAGGACAATAAAAACTGGAGAGAGTTTCTGCAGATAGGAAAACAGCTCTTAAATGATGTTAATAATGGTATTCAGCTTTATATGTTTGAGGATCCTACATTATCGACACAAGAGGAGAGAGCAGCCTTTCAACTTTTAGTGGAACAGCTCCAGCTAGCTGAACATTTGACAGTACTGCCGAATATCCCGAATGAACAAATGGCAGATTATTATTCGATGATTGGAGATTCGGGCGGTTTTCTATGCTCTACATCTAAAGTGGAAGGTGCACCTTATTCTGTACTCGAAGCATTCAGCTGCAAATGTCCTGTACTTACAACAGACTCTGATGGGGTGAGAAGTTCTATTATCCATAATGTAACGGGAAAGTATTATCCGCTAGGAGATATTGAAGCGGCGTGTAAGGAAGCGAAGGAGTTGATGTTCTCCGTACCCTTGAGGGAACATATCCGAACAAGTGCTTACTTGCATTTGAGACGTGAATTCAGTCCAGAGCAGTACTGCCAGAACTTTGTTTCCATGATGAGTCATTTTGGTGTAAAACCACAGAACTAGAGAAATCAACTGGTAACTACTAAAGAGAGTCGCGCATTTCATGCACGACTCATTTTTTATCCTTGATAATAATTGATCATATCAACTAAAGAAGATGTCAGTGACCTTTCCTGCTGCCAGCCTAACCCTTTCAGTTTAACAGGGTATATCACAGGAGCAGTATCGGAAGCATCAGAACAAACTGATTTTATATCAATAGTTCTTCCTGTTAATTGTTCCAGATGCGCTAAAACATTTCCTAACGACTGGCTAACACCTGTTGTAATATCATACACTTCGTTTTTGCTTCCTTTAAGCAAGATATATTCATATGCAGACACAACATCGCGAACGTCGATAAAATCCCTTGTTGCATTAATATTTTGAACCTTGATAACTGGTGTTTTTCCATCTTTTGAAGCCTCGAGAATATTTTTAATAAAAATTGCACAAACGCCGTTAGAATTACCAGGGCCAATCAAGTTTGTTGGTTTTGCGACTCTAATGTCCATATCATACAGATTAGCCCAAGATAGAGCAATCATTGTTTGGATTGTTTTGCTTAAACTGTAAGGGTGCGGGATAGCGGATATATCCTGTGGATTGGTCTGCAAGGCTGAACCGACAATTAGAATTTTACAGTCTGGCCTGTGATTAGCTGCTGCCTGAAGCAAATAGGCTGTTGATAGCGCATTTATTTCCAGTGTTTTAACAGGATTATCCCAGGAGTCTCCGACATGATTTTGTCCTGCAAGATGCAGCAAGTAATCCGGCTTGCATGTTTCAATTAATTTATCCACATCCTGTTCGTTAGCTAAATCACATAGTAGGAGCTGTTTAATACCAGGAATGAGGGAATTTGGATTTTTAGCTGCTCCATAAACATGGTAGCCTTTTTCTGCAAAAAATCTGCAAGCATGGATTCCTGTAAACCCGCTAGCACCGGTAATTAAGATTGTTTTATTCATTTGCTTTCATCCAAGTTTTCATTTCCTTTAGCATATCCAAGTATGAGGGGGGAGTGTAGACATAATCTGTCCTCGTATTTACGATTGTCCTGTCAAGTTTATTTTCCTTATCTGGAAGGATTTTCACATCCTTTTTGTCAAACACTGTTTGGAACAGCTTTAGCAATTCGTACTTTGAAATTTTTTCTTTTACACATAAATGATAAAGACCTGTTACATTATTTTCAATCATCTTTTCAGTTGCTTTCGCCAGCTCTATGGTTGTTACACCATTCCAATATACGTGCTCATATCCATTAATTTCACCAGTCTGCTTCATAAACCACAAGAAGAGGCCAATTCCGTGTTCTTTTTGTTCAGGGCCAATTATCGAAGTTCGAATAGTCAGGTTTTCATCATCTTTAATTTCCCCGTATTGCTTTGTTTTGGAATATTGGGTAGTACCATCTGGAATACTGTCCTCTGTATAATCTCCTTCATCGCCGGAAAACACACAATCTGTACTAATATGAATCAATTTTCCGCCGTTTCTTTTCGCTAGTTTGACGAGCTGATGCGGTAAAAAGCTGTTAACTTGCATGGCAATAAAAGGATTTTTCTCGGCATCTTCGTTTAAGATGCCGATACAGTTAATGATTATATCTGGTTTTATAGATTCAATGATTTTCTCCAAAGAAATCAGATCGGTCACGTCCAGATAAATACTATCTTTATCCTGCTTATCCCTTGATGTGTAATAGACTTTAAATTTCGGATTTTTTCTGAAATAAGCTACCATTACATGTCCTGCCATCCCTTTGCCACCAAGGACTAAGAGCTTCATTTAGATAAGACCGCCTTTCGATAGCATCTCCTTGATTTCCTCTTTGCTGATTAAGCCGATGCCAGAATTATACTCATCCAGGTCAACAGGAGAGCAATTTTCATAATGCTCTTTTAACCCATCAATATGAATGGATGGCAAGATAACATAATATTCCTCATCATAAATGCATGTTGTAGTACACTCATATTTGGACAGCAGCAGCTCATGAATTTTCTCCCCTGGGCGGATTCCGAGTATTTCGGTTTTTACATTTTCTACTTGTGAAAGTTCGACTATTACATCAGCTAAGTCTATAATTCGGCATGCAGGCATTTTCATGACAAAAATCTCGCCGCCAAAGCTTTCAAATGTTGCTTTAAATACTAGTTTGATTGCCTCTTGTACGGTCAAAAAGAATCTTGTCATTTTTAGATCTGTGATGCCGACCGTTTGCTTATCACGAATTTGCTTTTTGAAGACATGGATAACACTTCCGTTTGTTCCGAGAACATTACCACCGCGAATGCAGACGAATTTCGTATCTGTATTAAGTGTGTTCGCATGAATGATTAATTTTTCTCCCATCGCTTTTGATAAACCATAGAAATTAGACGGATCAGAAGCTTTGTCTGTTGAAATATAGACGACCTTGTGGACATTTTGTGCAATCGCAGCATCTATGACATTCTGGGTGCCGATGACGTTTGTTTTTAATGCTTCAAGAGGCTGGTGTTCACAAATTGGCACGTGCTTTAAGGCTGCTAAATGGAATAAATAATCGATATTTTGGCATGCATCCATCAAGGTTTCTTTTTCTTTAATGTCACCAATAATAAAATGCAGCTTAGGATGATTGTCAAACTCTTGTTTCATCATGAATTGCACAGATTCATTTCTGGAAAAAATGCGAATTTCCTCTGGATTTTCATTGAGCAGCTGCTTCACCAGCTCATGTCCCCATGAACCAGTTCCGCCAGTAATTAAAATCTTTTTATTTTCAAACAACTTTCATTCCTCCCAATACAATTTTTACTATTTTATCTGATACATTCACATGATCATAGCCTTCAGGAAAAGACCATTTTCTTGATTGATTAACCATTGCCTGCACACAGCTTGTGATGTGTTTGCCATTCAGCCCGGACAGGATATTACTTCCGCATTCAATTGTTTCCATTCGTTCTGTAGTCTTGCGGATTGTTACAGTCGGAACATGGAATAAGCAGCATTCCTCCTGGACAGTTCCACTGTCAGTAAGCACACATAGGGCGTTTTGTTCTAGCTTCACAAAATCAAAAAATCCAAATGGCTCATAAAATTCAATTAAAGGATCAATCTTCAGCTCTTTGTTTTGTTCTATACGAGCTCTCGTGCGGGGATGTATGCTGCAAATAATCCTTTTTTTATACAATTTTGCTATCGAATTGATGCCAGTAATGATTTCCTTTAACCGATCTTTATAATCGACATTTTCCGCTCTATGTGTGGTCACAAGGAAATAATCTTGTTCTTTAAGGGAAAGTTTTTCTAATATCCCACTAGAATCAATTTGTTCTCCATAATGAAGCAGTACCTCGTAAATGGGATTTCCAGTCACAAGTATTCTGCTCGATGGGAATCCTTCCTGCATAAGATTCTGCTTGCTTTGTGGTGTGTATGGGAGATTAAAGCTAGAGACACTGTCAATTAGCTTTCTATTTTTTTCTTCTGGAACTTCCAAATCAAAGCATCGGTTTCCAGCTTCCATATGATAGACTGGAATGCCCATTCTTTCTGCTAAAATGGAGCTTAAACCACTGTTTGTATCACCAAGTACCAACACTTTATCCGGCTTTTCTCTATTTAATATCAGTTCTAATTCTTTGAATATGACGGCAAGCTGTTCTCCCAACGACTGATGCTTTTCACTAAGCACATAATCTGGCTTTCTTATTCCCATTTCCTGAAAAAATATTTCACTTAATGACGAAGTGAAGTTTTGTCCTGTATGCACAAGGATATGTTTATCTGCCAATTGATCGAGTTTGCCAATTATCAAACTAAGACGTATGATCTCTGGCCTTGTCCCCAATATTGTCAATACTTTCATTTCTCACCTCTCGTAAAGCCTGTAATGAAGAATCTCTATAACATATGCATGTCCGTACCGCATGTTCTAGGCAGCAATCCTTTTTTATAGAAAATTATGTTAATAAATGTTCATAAGTAAAAAAACTTCCCGCTAATAAAGTGGGAAGCATAAACAGTTATTTTAGTTACAGTGCAATTACTTCGTTAACCGTAACCTGTCCTAAATAATTTCCAGTGCCTGCTGCGCCTGATGTTACTGTTGAAGTAATAGTCAAAACTGCGTTAGTGCCGAGAAGCTGCAATGCAAGAAGGGCATCGCCGGATGCGATTTCTACACTTAAAGGTCCACCTGCATTCACAACATTCGTAAATACCGGTATTGTCGCAATAACAATGCCTAGTAGGTTGACGACTTCTAATATTCCGCTAACGATGACTGTTTCTGTTCCAGAAAAGGCATAGTTGACACTGACTGGCAAAGCAACATTTAAAAGACCTAACGGAAAAGTGAATCTGCTTACGAAGGTTACTGTTTGGTTCGTTGCACTATTAGGGGCCCAAATATAAGCATTGCTCCCGTCAATGAATGGGGCAGTGGCAGATGGTGTTACCACAACTGGTATTTGTGGAAATGTTCCGCCAGCAGTATTTGCGACAATAGTTGTATTGGCCGGAGTAGTATAACTTTGTAAAACGATTGGCATTTTTTCACCTCCTAGTTTTAATCTATCAGTTAGTTTTTAGGTTTAGACAATTGTTTGAACAGTGATTTCTCCTAGATAACGGCCAGTGTTGACTGGTTCGTAAGGAGTCGTGATAGGTGCAGTCACAACAGCATCAATTGTAATGTTTATCGTGCCGCCTAGTATACTTGCTGCCAATAGAGTATCAGCTGCAATTGTGCTTACGTTTAACGGATTTCCTAAATTCGTATCACCTGAGAATAAAGGAACTGTAAGAACAATGATTCCTAATACATCCAGTACCTGTAATGTTCCTGTAACAGACACAGTTTGATTTCCAGCATATGCATAAAATACTGTTAATGGCAAAGCTAGACCCAACGCTGGAGCACCTAATGAAAAGACACTGCGGAATGTTACTGTTTGGCCAGAAACACTGACTGGAGACCAAATGTAGGAGCTGTTTCCATCAATTAACGGAGTTTGTGGGCCTACAGTAACAACAGGACCAGGTGCTGTAGCAGAGTCTGCAATTCGGACAGTGTTTGTTGGATTTGTAAAGGCTTGTAATGCAACAGGCATTTATTTCACCTCCTTTCAATTTCTCGGAAGTTACAAAATAGCTTATGTGCAAAATACTAAGAAGCTTGGACAAATATTATGGGTAAAATATGGATTTTTTTAGAAAGTCCACCCATTTTACAGGCAACAGCCTATACTAGTTTTATTTATTTAAATATGAATAAAGAGACAAAGCGGAAAGGGGCTGTATATATGAAAATCCTGCTTGCGACATACTGGATCGTTCCACATGTCGGAGGAGTATGGAATTATATGAACCAATTAAAAAAACGACTTGAGGTATTAGGACATGAAGTAGATTTATTAGGGTACGGAGAATTGCATAAGTACACATATTTTGTATCAGAAGAAAAAAAGATTTTTAATGATGATTTACAAGTAGAAATAAACAGCCGTTTAGCAAGCATCCAGCATAAACCGTATATGGCAGATCCAGTTGTCACTTATTGTGAAAAACACCGGATTGGATATGAAATTGCCATTTCCAGTCTCGATTTGCTTAAGTACGATATCATTCATACACAGGATGTATTTTCAACAACTAGCTTTGGGAAGCTGCAGTTGAATGGACCTAAGTTAATTGCAACCTTGCATGGTTCAGTTGCACACGAAATGAAAGATCATCTTCTCTATGAACATGTTACAGCAACTTCCCAAATAGGCTGTACGTATTTCGATGAATTGGAGTATTTAGGAGCAACTTCTGCTGATGTAACAATTGTTGCAAACAATTGGCTTAAGGATATTCTCATCAATGAATTTCATGTACCAGCAGAGCAAATGACTGTCCTCCATTATGGATTTGATATAGAAGCTTTTTTGAACAGAATCGATCCGCAGGATAGGAGCATAACAAAACCAATTGGGAAACAAGTAATTCTTTTTACTGGAAGACTAGTTGCATTGAAAGGTGTGCACGTATTAATTGAAGCATTAAAACAGCTCAGAGGTTCTTTATCGAATTGGGTATGCTGGATTGTAGGAGAAGGTGAAAAGCTGAATGAACTTAAGCTTCAAGCTGCAGAAGCTGGTTTGGGAGATATGATTGTATTCTTTGGAAAACGAGAAGACATCCCGCAGTTTCTATCTAGGGCAGATGTCTATGTTTTGCCAAGCATGATCGAAAACCAGCCATTATCTGTTATTGAAGCACAGATTGTCGGCAAAGCATGTATTGTGAGCGATGCAGGGGGACTCCCTGAAATGATTACACATGGGTTAACAGGATTGATTGTTCCAAAAGGGAATGTCGAAGAGCTTCGGAACAGTCTTTATATGCTTTTAGTAAATAAGCAATACCAAACGTTTCTTGGAGCTAACGCCAAGCAATGGGGACTAAAGCATTGGTCCTTAGAAACTGGAGTGGAGAATATTATGGCGATTTATCGCCAAGCAACCACCCCTTAAGACTTAGAAATATTACAGTAAAGGAGAATCGAAAAATATGAAAATACTATTAGCAACCTATTGGCCCATTCCCCATGTCGGGGGAGTCTGGCATTATATGGAACAACAAAAAAGAGAATTAGAAAAACTCGGGCATGAAGTAGACCTGCTCGGGTTTAATGAAGATACAAGTGTTGTATATATCTACAATAAAGATATCTCCATTGAGAAAGAAAAAATCATGCCATTGCTCGAAGCGAAGCTGACAGAAGAAGCATATCCAGAGATCCATGCAAATGCACTAGTGAAATACACTGAATTTCAGCGCTATGTTTTTGAGCTTTCAGCGGCTTATCTTGGACTTGCAGAATACGATGTCATCCACACACAGGATGTCATTGCAACTGCAAGCCTTGCAAGGGTGTTGCCAGAGGGAACCGTGTTAGTTGCGACACTCCATGGTTCAGTGGCGCATGAAATTAGACACCAGCTGAAAGGAATGCATAAATCATCTACCGGTTATATGGCTCGAGCCTATTATGATGAAATGGAAAAGGTTGGTGCTACTGCTGCGGCGTATACAATTGTAGCAAACAACTGGATGAAAAAAATTCTAACAGAGGAGTTCCAAGTGCCAGAAGAGCAAATAAAGGTGCTGCACTATGGTTTTGACACTGATACATTCCTTTTGGAAACACAAAAGGTAAATGAATCACTGTTAATTCCTGAAGATAAAACAATTATTACCTATACGGGGCGCCTTATTGAAATGAAAGGTGTACATCATTTAATTGCTGCCTTAGGTAAGCTTAAGGAAGACAGAGACGATTGGGTTTGTTGGATTATTGGGGAAGGCGATAAACAGAAGGAATTGGAAAAACAAGTAATAGAACTAGGATTGGAGGATGATGTATTTTTCTTTGGGAATCGGAGTGATGTCCCGTATCTAGTTTCCCAGTCCGATATTTATGTATTTCCTAGTCTATTGGAAAATCAGCCACTGTCACTGGTAGAAGCACAAATTGCCGGAAAGCCTGCCATTGTAAGTGATGCAGGAGGACTTCCTGAAATGGTTGAGGACGGGGTGACAGGTTTGATCTATCCGGCTGAAGATGTAGATGCATTATACGGTTTGTTGCAGCTGCTGTTAAGTACGCCTGAATTTCAATCCATTATTGGAAATAATGCAAGAGTATGGGGACTAGAGCATTGGTCATTATCTAAAGGAGCTAAAAGTATTCTGGAAGTGTATGAGCTTGCATTAGCAAAAGGGAGGGAGGAAGGAAGGTAATGAAGTTTCCTTGGAAACAGAACATCCATAAAATTCTCCCCTTTTCTGTAAAAAAGGAAGATGTGGACAAGACGAATGATCTTAATAAAGAAGAAAACACAAATAATCATACAGATGAAAAGAAGGCTAAAAAAACACAAAGACCGCTGCAATGGCGTCAACATCAACAGTGGCAGAATTATCAAAAATGGTTCGAACAGCAGCGAGAGCAGGAAAAGCAACGAAAATTAGAACAGCAAAAAAGACTAGAACAGTACCAGAGAGTAGTAGAGCAACAAAGACTTGAAACACAACAAAGATTAGAGGCACAACAAAGTCGTAAGAACCAGCAGAAGCTCGAAACTCAACAAAGGCTTGAGGCACAGCAGAAGCTGGATACACAACAAAAGCTTGAGAAACAGCAGAAGCTCGAAACACTGCAGAAGCTTGAGGCACAGCGGAAGCTGGAAACACAACAAAAGCTCGAGACACAGCAAAGACTCGAAGCGCAGAAAAAGCTTGAAGAGCAGCAAAAACTCGAAGCGCAGAAAAAGCTAGAGGAGCAGAAAAGGCAGGAAGAACGGCAAAGAGTGTGGGAAAAAATCGATTCTGTTCTTCCTTCGGATTACAACATGCCAAACGAAAAATCGATATCTGTTTTTCAGCCGATGAAGGTAGATGCGTATCAACATTTATTTATTAGGAACTCCCCTGCTAATACCGCAGCAAAGCCGTTATTTATTGATAATCATATTATGGACCGACTTGGTGAAGTGCTACCTCAAGACTATCTTCTTCCTAATATCGGAACATTAGAGGTTTTTTCTAAGATGTCAAGTGACGTCTATAAATCTCTTTTTGTTAAAAAGCCGGGAGCAAAGCCGTTCTTTGTGGACCGGACAATATTTGATAAAATCGTAGCAGCTTTACCAGCTGATTATCACCTTCCTAACTCCCGCATGATAAAAATATTTGATGAGATGTCAAGTGACAACTATGATGATTTGTTTGAAAAAAGGGGACATACAAAAAAAGCCTTCGTGGATAGACGTTATGTAGATGAAATAACTTCGGCATTACCAATTAATTATAGAATCCCTGACACAACGGCAATCAACAAGATACCATCAGAAAAATTATGAGTTTTTTAGCGGATGGTTTGTCGCCATTCGCTTTTTTCTTATAAGGAGATGTCCATTTTTGGCTCAGTATGGGCACCCGCCATATACACGGAACACTCGAATATCATAAGCTATTAAAAATGAGTAGAGGAGCAGAAGGATGAAAGTAGCAGTTACTGGTGGAGCAGGGTTTATCGGCTCTCATTTAACAGATTATTTATTAAAAGAGGGATATGAAGTTCATATACTGGATAATTATTCGTCAGGCCATTATTTCCCTGAACATCCCAATGTGGTATTGCATGAAGTGGATATCCGCAGTGAAAGGGCACAAGCAATAATCGAAGCCGAAAAGCCTGCATTCGTATTCCATCTAGCAGCACAGGCAGATGTTACAAGGTCGATTAACAATCCATGTGAAGATGCAGATATCAATATCAACGGCACTATTAATATATTGGAAGGATGCCGGAAAGCAAATGTAAAAAAAATTATTTTTTCCTCTACATCTGCAGTGTATGGCAATCTTCAAAAAGAAACGATTGAAGAACACGATCGTACATCACCAATTTCCTATTATGGATTATCTAAATTATCTGCTGAACAATATATTCAACTTTACCAAGTATTATATGGACTGGATTTCACCATCCTGCGCTATGGAAATGTATACGGTCCAAGACAAACTGCCAAAGGAGAAGGCGGTGTTATTGCCGTTTTTATGGACAGGATTAAAGAAGGAAGCTGTTTGAAAATCCATGGAGATGGAAAACAGACACGAGATTTCGTATTTGTTGAGGATGTTGTGAAAGCAAACATCGCAGCAATGACAAGCGGCAGCAATGATATTTTTCATGTAAGTACAAATAAGCCAACAAGCATTAATCAACTTGCTGAGATTCTATTAGAACTTCATCCAGACAGCCTAGAAACCATTCATGTTACCAGCCGGACAGGTGATATTAAACACAGCTGTCTTTTAAATGAAAAATGCTGTGAACAGCTTGGATGGAAACCGGAGTACAGCATAAGTGAAGGCTTACAAAAAACCTATCATTATTATAATAATTAATAACCATTCTCCATATTGTGTTTCCTTTTCCTTGTAAAATTCAGTTTATAGTCGTATGCTGCTAGCCCCCTCTTCCATCACCTGTTTGCCTCTATGAGTTTTCATTTTGATAATGGCACACTAGTGTTATTAAAAGGAGTATGTACATGAAGCTTCATGAAATTAAAGGTGAATATGATGCTATTTATAGTTTAGGTGAAAACTGCCTGCCAGCCATGAAAATGAGACAGTTTCATCTCAGGCCATTTGCCGGTCCACTAGATTGGGTAGGGATTAGGTATGTGCACAATGTAGCCAAGCTGATTCGCACTTATTTTACCGGTTTTCTTGCAGAAGAGAACCTAGTCACTACCGGATATGCTTCAGACTCCGATTTGCTTGTATATGATATTGATAATATCATCAGCTTTAACCATGATTTTAAAACAGACAGGAATACGATTGATAATCTGATGGATTTGCCGTTTGTTAAGGAGAAGTACTACAGAAGAATCACCAGATTCATTCAGAGTGTACAGACTGATAAACGTATCTTATTCATTCGGTCAGTAGCATCCATTGAAGAAATTATTGAACTCCAATCCGCACTTCGTGAGGTTGTCAAAGGTGACTTTACACTATTAGTCGTTAATCACTATCCAGTTTCTGATCTTATTGTGCAAGAATGCAATATTGATAATGTTTGTTCTATATGGCTGCCAAATGAAGATATATGGGATGGAAATAATCATCACTGGCAACAAATTTTCGATGGAATTTCTATTCGTCCGAAATGAAGGCATGTATAAAGGAGACTTTGAGTATATGAGTGTACAAGATATGAAAGGAACATATGACGCTATTTTCAGTTTAGGAGATTTGTGCTTGGCAAGCATCCAATTGCGTAAATTTAATTTGCGTCCATTTGCAGGGCCGCTGGATTGGATGGCTTCAAATAACCTGCCAGATGTTACTAGACTGCTGGCTAACAGATTTTCAGGATATATGGAACTTCATAACCTAAAAGCAACTGGAGAGTACTCGACAGGCATCAACTCTACAGATCCACATTTAGTCATTACAGATACCGCTTACAATATTGTTTCCAGCCATGATTTTCGAGCAGACAGCAATACATTTACAAACTTTCCGGAATATTCAAAGGTAAAACAGAAGGTAGATAGACGTGTGGAAAGAATGTTAAAATTCTTTGATGAAGGAGAACGCCTGTTATTTGTTAGGACAGAAGCATCATTTTCAGATACACTTCAGCTGCAAGCTGTCTTGTCTGATATTGTTAAAAATCAGTTTCATATACTGGTCGTCAATCATAATGACAGAGAGGATATGGAAGTGAAAAGCTGGCCAATCAAAAATGTTACGGTAGTGGAAATGCCTGTATACGAAAAGTGGACAAACAATGATGATTATTGGGAAGCTTTGTTTGAAAACATTAGTGTTAAAGAACTAGATGAATAAAAAACGCTCCATTATATGGAGCGTTTTTGCTTACTTTTTTTAATCTCCTGCAGGTAATTGCCCTTGTTAGTACGATAAATCTAAGTATCTAATCGCTGGTAATTTAATTTTAAAGTGTTAATTTTTGAAATGTCTGTATTCCTTTATTACAATAATAATGAAATGTAAAAACTAAAATGGATGGGAACAAAAAGGATAAAGGAGACAGCGATGAAATTTTCAAATCAAGTCGTCATCGTAACAGGCGCAAGCAACGGAATCGGTCAAAGCATTGCAGAGCACTATTTAAAGGAAGGTGCTAAGGTTGTTTTTGCAGATGTGGATGAAGCTGCGTCTAATAAAATAATTGAAGCGTCAGCTTATTCTGAAAATGCAGCTTTCATTAAAACAGACGTAAGGCAGGAACAGGATATTATTCGGCTGATGGAAGAAACGAAACAGAGGTTTGGCAGGATTGATATTTTAGTCAATAATGCAGGCAAGTCTCTGTTTAAATCTTTTTATGATCTAACTGTGGAGGAATGGGATGACATTATAAATACAAATTTGCGGAGTGTATTTTTATGCTCCCGCGAGGCAGCTAAGATAATGAGGCACAATACAAACGGCGGCGCAATTGTGAACATGTCATCGACAAGGGCATATATGTCTGAACCGAATACAGAAAGCTATAGTGCAAGCAAAGGCGGAATTATGGCAATTACCCATGCATTGGCGAACAGTCTTGCAGATGACCGGATTGCTGTTAACAGCATTGCTCCTGGCTGGATTGAAACGAAGCATTATGATTCATTAAGGGATGTGGATCATGAGCAGCATTTATCCAAAAGAGTTGGTAAACCTTCTGATATCGCTAGAGCATGTCTATTTTTGACAGACAGAGAGATTAATTTCATCACAGGAACAAATCTTACAATAGACGGCGGGATGACGGTTAAGATGATTTATGAAGAAGATTGATTTCTAAAAAAAGCAAGGAGGGTGCAATAATGCTTAATAATTTTGATGAAGTAGTAAACAGGCGCAATACATATTCGGTTAAATGGGATGGCGGCAAGCTCATTAAGGAGATGGGTCTCACTGAGCGCTATGATGAAGAGACGATTCCCTTATTCACTGCTGACATGGACTTGCCAGTACCACAGGCTCTTGTTGATGCCTTGCATAAGACAGTTGAAAACAGAATTTACGGCTACTCCATTTTTCCAGATGAATATTATAAAGCCATCCAGCATTGGTTCAAAAAAAGACATGATTGGGACATCGATAAAGAGCATATTGTGTATAGCCCTGGCACTGTTCATGCAATTAATATGGCAATCCGTGCCTATACAGAGCCTAACGACGGCATTATTATTCAGCGTCCTGCTTATCCGCCCTTCACAACAGCAATTGAGGGGAACGGCAGAACAGTTTTGAACAACGCTCTTCTATATGATGAGCAGAGCTATTATACGATTGATTTTGCAGATTTTGAGGAAAAGGCAAGTCAAGACAGCACAAAAATGTTTATATTATGCAACCCTCATAATCCAACAGGCAGGATTTTCCGCGAAGATGAACTGAAAAGATTAGCGGAGATTTGCAAAAAGCATCAAGTATTGATAGTTGCTGATGAAATTCACGGTGATTTGATCAGAAAAAATGAAAAGTTCATTCCAATGGCGAAAATCGCTGATAATGAGATGTTAATTACTTGTACAGCCATCAACAAGACCTTCAATGTTGCTGGTCTTCATTGCACAAATATGGTCATTCCGAATTTAAAGCTGCGCAAACAATTTATAAAAACAATGGGTCACCAAATGGCATCACCGTTTACCATATCTGCGCTTATTGCTGTTTATAACGATGGAGAAGAATGGCTCGAAGATTTGAAAACATATATTGACGGCACGATGGAAATGGTGAAAGAATTTATCGACAAAAAAATGCCAAAGGTGAAAGTGGTCATACCAGAAGGCACTTATATTATGTGGTTGGATTTTTCCGCCTATAATATTACACCTGAAGAAGTCCATGATCGCATCTATAACAGAGCGAATGTCCTGTTAGAGGATGGAAGTATGTTCGGAGAAGAAGGCACAGCCTTTCAGAGAATTTGTATTCCATCACCGCGTTCACTCATTCAAACAGCGTTAGATCGAATAGCAAAGGAATTTGAAGATTTACAATAGTATATAACAGCATCATTACAAGGGCTAAGCTTCCAAATACTGTTTAAAGGTTTGCAGTTGTGTATTTTTAGGAGTATAATATTTTCATTATCGAAATTACATTACTTATATTTGGGGGCTTTTTCATTGGACATACTACATCAAATACTTTCCACTTATGCTTCCTTTTTTGATTGGGACATGTGGGTAGAAGTATTATCAGATCCAGTTTCGTGGGGATTGATTGGTTCATTAATCATCCTTGAAGGACTACTTTCTGCAGATAACGCGTTAGTACTTGCCATTATGGTCAAGGATTTGCCGAAGGACAAGCAAAAAAAAGCACTCACTTACGGATTGTTTGGAGCGTATTTCTTCCGCTTTCTATTTATCGGACTTGGGGTATATTTAATCAAGTTCACATGGATTAAAGTCCTTGGTGCAGCTTATCTTGCGTGGATTGTTATTAAACATTTCTGGCTTGACAACAAGGATGAGGACGCTAAGGGAATAAAAAAAGACAGCTGGACTGTCCGGATGTTTGGTTCATTTTGGGCTACGGTCATTTCTGTTGAATTGTTGGACTTAGCATTTTCAGTTGACAGTATTCTCGCATCATTAGCTGTTTCTGAAGAAATTTGGATTCTGCTTCTCGGTGGAATGCTAGGAATCTTAATGATGAGAACAGTAGCGAAGCTATTCCTTGTGTTAATTGATAAAGTGCCTGAATTGGAAAACACTGCATTTGTGCTAATTGGCATTATTGCTCTTAAAATGTTTGCAAGTATCTTTGGCTTTGAATTAGATCATTATATCTTCTTTGCTATATTGATTCTTGCGTTCATTATTACGTTTATCATCCACTTCATCAACAAAAACAAAAAGATGTCAGAAGAAGTGGCATCAACAAAAGAATAACAAATTAAGCCTTGTTCCAGTTTGGGACAGGCTTTTTTTATGTAAAAAATTATTTCGTATATTTATTAGCATAACTAGAGGCTACAAACGAATCAGGCTTAATCTTCGGTTCAACTCCAATTGATTCAATTCTTGCAACCATTTCATTAACAAACTCACTCGTTTTATTTCTTGAGCCGCTGCCAATATCTATATGTCCTTCCATTGAAAATGTCGCTCCACTATATATAAATGGCAGAACAATATCAATCAGTTCGTTTTTCCGTTCTTCTGTAAACAGAGACACCACTTCCTCTGTTAAGGTTGTTTCATAAGAAATTTTTTCGTGCAACGCCAGCATTTTGCGGGGAACGATTATTTTTCTAATGCATGCCCAAGCTCCTTTACCCTTGTTCTGGATTACAATGCCCGTTATAAAGGTAGTATGCTTAGGGTGAACCTGAGAATCAGTGCCAATCATCAACCGATAATTTCCCCGTGGATTTCTTCTCATAAAATTGGAAATGCGCTGAAAAACAACATCAAATGTCATCGACTTTTCTTGAAGATTCTGAAATGCCATCTCTGACCATCTTTTCGCCGCCATTCATTAGCTCCTCCTTCAAACGTCTAAACACAAGCAATGAAGTACTTACCATTAACTATTGTATGAGCACCCCTGAAAAATAGCACCAAGCATAACCATGTCATATTGTATGCAATGCTTTACATTTGGAGTTGGCGGAGGCCTAGTAAAACTAAGAGGAAAGGAAAAATAAATGAATGGAGTGTTAAAAACAGCTATTTTAAAAATAATCAACTAGAGAAGTAATATAAGTAGATAAAGCACTGTTCCAAAACGAAGGAGTTTAATAAACTATTATTTCCACATAAAATTTTCACGAAACAGGTTTAAAAAAATGAAAAACAGTGTATATAAGCTAGGTGAATATAACAATAATAGAGAAAAGAAAACTGAACGGAAAAAGGGGATTTACATGAGCAATAATTCTATTCATATTGGTGGTTTACACTTTGAGTGGGAATTAGAAAAGGGCAGGTTTTTGTTTGAAGAGCAAGATGCTGTTCTTTTTTGGATTTCTAGTGCGATGAAAACTTTTTTTGATACGATTGAAGAAATATCTGGTGAAGAGGCTTCTAACTTAGTGTTTGAGGCAACCGGTTATCGTCAAGGTCTAGTCGTTGGCGAGTATTTTGAAAAAATGAAGGATGTAGATGTGAAGGAGGCGGCGAATCTTATTACCGCTACATATGCATCGGCAGGCTGGGGTGTGGCTGAAATTTTTGATTTGAATTATCAAACGAAAACTTTAACCGCTCATATTAAAGACAGCTGGGAATATAAAATAAATGTAGAGCAAGGAAAAAAGAAGGGCGGATGTTATTTAGCTGCCCATTATGCTGGTATATTTACCAGATTACTCGGCACAAATATTTGGTACAAAATTATTCAAGAGCAGCTTGAAGGCAATGAGTGCAGCATTATTGAATACTTCCCATCAGAAATTACTGTTACGAATAATATCCATGAGCTCGCGAGGAAAAAAGAATCCGAACAGATTGCTCGATTAGAACAGGTTGTTGAGGAAAAAACGAAAGAGCTGAAGGAATTAGTCAAAAGAATTTCTTCTCCGATTATTCCCGTTCATGATGACATCGTAATTGTTCCGCTCCTTGGAAAGTATGATGAAGACCGTTCTGAACTGCTTGTTACTAATACACTAAATAATTTACCTCAATATAAGGCAAGCTATTTAGTATTAGACTTAACTGGTTTGGACCGGGATATCAGTCAGCATACTGCAAGTCTTTTGGAGAAAATCGGTTCGGCTGCAAATCTTATTGGAATTCAAACGATTTTAGTAGGAATTTCCCCAGAACTGAGTATTGTCGTATCACAGGCAAATATTAATTTATCTCAATTTGATTGTTTCCAAACGTTAAAGCATGGCATTCATTATGCATTGGGACAGCTAGGCAGGAAAATAATATAAGAAAACTCCTTATCGTTAAGATAAGGAGTTTTCTTTCTTTACAAAATCCTGAACCATTTTAATTGAAAAGATTTTTCGTGTTGGAATAGTTCCTTGTTTTGCTAATTCATTAATTTGCTCTGTGACTGCATTAATATTATCGACAGTGAAGGGATATTCGTTTTTGCAGAGAGCAATTGCTTCTTCAATAATGAATTCTCGCTGCTGATCTAATGCTTGGAACTTTTTTACACGAACATTCACTTTATTAACATGTTTGGTAATGGCTTTATGTACATTCATGATTAAAGCTCCTTTAACAGTAATTTAGTTTTTTTATATACTCAGATAAAGAGTGAAAAATACTAGTTTACATAATATTATTATCTTATACTTTAATTACGTATGAAATCCAAGTTAGATGGACAGCGAAAATACTTGCATATAATAACAGGGGAACAATGAGAATAATCGTCCATGTTTTTACATGTTTTGTTGAAAAAGTATAAGCGAAAATAAAGAGTATGAATGATAAGAAGATTTTCAAAGCTAAAAGCAAAAAAGGAGATATCTCCCAGACAGAACTCATTAACGGGTTTGCTTCATCTATTAGCTCAAGCTGTATCCCAATATAGGTTAATAACCCATCTGCTAAATTTAAAAAACTGATTAATAAAAAGAGTATTTTCACAAAAAAACACCTCTAGTTCTAGTAGTTAACAGCTAGTTATTCTTACTAATTATCCCAATAAATAGCAAAAAAATAAATAGGTCATAACACGGAGAAGATAATTTCATTCTTTTGTAGCAGTTTTGACTGCATTACCGCGCATAATATCTCTTATGTGCGGTTTATTAAGGAATATAGTATAATAAATAATAGATAAAAGTCGAAGATTGGTGGATTATAGAGATGGATAATAATTTATTAGCAAGTTGGTATGAGGATGAAATTACTATCTTTCAAACAGAGATGGACAATAAAGATTACAGCAAATTTACAATAGAAAACTACATACGCGATATTTTCTTATTTTTAGAATTTATAACAAGAAAAAAGGCAGCAAAAGTAGAATTAGGGGATGTAAAAAAACTTCATATAACTCTATTTATGAATGAGCTTAAAACGAAAAGAGGCAACAGTGCTGCATCAAGAAATAGACGGCTGACAGCATTGCGCTCTTTCTTCAAATGTTTAATGGACTATGAACTTCTCGATAAAAACATTGCCGCTGAACTGGTAAGTGCAAAAGAACAAAAAGGAAAGCTGCCGAGTTATTTAGAAAAGGATGAGTTGAAAGCATATTTTGAAATGGTCGGCATTGTTTCCCAAAAGCAGCATCAGCGCAGAAATAAAATCATGATGGGCTTGATGGCTTTTGCTGGTTTGCGGGTTTCTGAGATTCATATTCTGAACATATCCTCGATTCAATCTGGCAAAAGAGGGTTGCACGTCTTAGGTAAAGGTAATAAAAATAGATATATTCCTTTGCCAGCAAAGCTTTATGATGAGCTGGCGGCCTATATTAAGGAAGATAGAATTCTGCCAATGAAAGGCTATGAAGATGCATTATTCATTTCAAGAAGAGGGAAAAGGATCTCAAGAAGAAGGATTCAGGAAATAACAGAGCGTATATGTGCTTCGATTGAAAGCGAATATCCAGAATATAACTGGAAACAAAAATCTATCTCCAGCCATAAGCTTCGCCACAGCTTTGCAACACATCTTGTCAGGGACGGCAGAGATATCAGAACAATTCAAGAGTTGTTAGGACATACAAATTTAAATACAACTCAAAAATATACACATGTCTCTGATGCGCAAAAAGAAAAAGCGATGGAGATGGAGCTGTCAGATTACTTTAATTAATGTTACGATAATAATATTATGTAAACTAATAAAATTATTGTCAGTATACATACTTTCTTCCTATATGAATATGCATAATAATAGACATATGGAGAAGGAAGTGTTCATGTAAATGCCAAGCAGAAAACATAGCGTTATAGTAAAAGCACCAATGGAGAAAGTATGGGATTTTGTTCGCTCAATGGATAATTGGGCTCCGCTTGTGCCAGGGTATATACAGCATCAACTTATTTCAGAAATGGTGTCAACATGGGAATTCAAGACAGATCTAGGCATTCTAAAGAAGAAGATCTCGTTAAGAGTAGATATTCTTAAATGGGAAGAACCTTCTGAGGTTTCTTTTAAATTAACTGGTATAAATGAAAAGTTTATGGGAAACGGGTATTTTTCAGCCGAGCAAAGCGGAGTGAATGAGACGAGGATGACTGGCTACTTGGAAATCAATGCGTTTGGAACGTTTGCACCAATGGTAAATAGTGTTCTCCAGCCGAAGCTCGATGAAATCACTCAAGAATTAACGATTGAAGTGTGTAAGGCAATTGAAAATGGTTAAATATAATATTATTATGTTAACTAGGTAAAGATGTGTTGTAACTAAACACATCTTTTTTTGTTGTTTCTTCCTTTATAACCATATTTTACATTTAACAACTATGATAATAGTAGTAGGAAAATAGATTGAGAAAAGCTATAATATAGGTAACTAAATTACATCTGAAAAGGGCAAACTTGTTGAAAAGCAAGGACGCAAAGCTATGGGCCTAACCGTTAGTAAAAACGAATGGCTGCCAGGCTGCCAGACTTCTCCTTTGGATTAGTCTAGGCTTTTCTAAAAGGAGAAGTATATATATGAAGAAACTAGTCATTCTTTTTCTGGTGGTGGGATTAATGCTGCCTGCTTTCAATGCAAATGCTGCAGAAAGCAGTAAAACAAATGCTACTTGGATTTGGAATCCATGGTCATTAACATCAGCAGCTGGTCAAAATAAAATCATTAGTTTCCTAGTGAAAAATCAGGTAACGGATGTTTATTTGCAGGTTGACCAAGAGGTTGCACGGAAGGTATATCAACAATTTATTACTAAAGCGACTAATAATAAAATCAGTGTTCATGCATTAGATGGTGCACCGAAATGGGCGTCGGACGGCGGTCAAAGCTATGCTGACAGCTTGTTTCAATGGGTGAAAAGCTATCAAAAAAACAGTACGGAAAATCAACGTTTTACAGGTGTTCATCTAGATGTAGAACCATATATTTTGAAAGAATGGAATACAGACAGAGCTGACGTTGTATTAGCATATCAAAAATTAATCAAACGCAGCGGACAACTAAGCAATAACTTAAACCTTGAGTTTAGTATGGACATTCCTTTTTGGTTTGATGAAATAACATTTGCCAATACGTATGGGAAAAGCAATCTTGCAAAATGGGCTATTAAAAACAGTGATTTTGCCACAATTATGGCATACAGAAATGCAGCAGCAGGAATCAATGGTATTAATGCTCTTGTAAAAACAGAGGTGCAATATGCGAAAGACTTTGGCAAAGCAATCAATATTGGTGTTGAAACAGGAGAGTCTTCTGAGGGAGCAAATATAAGCTTTTATGAAAAGGGTAAGTCTTATATGAAAGGTGAGCTTGCGAAGGTAGCTAAAGCGTATCCACAAGAAAATATAAACTTTGCAGTCCATTATATTGAAACATGGATGCAAATGAAATGAGAAAAGGACCTTGAAGGTCCTTTTTTTATCCTTTAATGTTAACAATTATTCTTCCGCGTACAGAGCCTTCCAAGATGGTTGGCAAGACAGAAGGAAGCTCTTCGAGCGTTACTTCACTTGAAATAAATTGGGTTAAATCAGCTGGTTTTAAGTCTGTAGCGATTCGGTTCCAAACCTTTTTTCTTGTTTCCATCGGGCAGTAGACAGAATCTATCCCCAGTATATTAACACCTCTTAAAATAAAAGGATAGACTGTTGCTGAGACATCACCGCCGCCTGTTAAGCCGCTCACAGCTACCGAGCCGTTATAAAGAAGCTTGCTTGTGATCGCAGCTAATGTGCTTCCGCCAACAGGGTCGATGGCAGCAGCCCACTGTTGTTTATCAAGGGCTTTCAACTTGCCGTCATAAATATCTGTGCGGGAAATGATGCTGTCAGCACCTATAGTTTGTAAATATGTATGCTCCGATTGCTTGCCTGTACTTGCATCGACCTTATAGCCCAGCTTTGCAAGCATCGCCACACCAAAGCTTCCGACACCACCTGTTGCACCTGTTACGAGTACTTTGCCATTTTCAGGAGTCAAGCCGTTTTCTTCAAGTCGTTGAATGCTTAAGCCTGCAGTGAAGCCTGCTGTCCCAACAATCATTGCTTCCTTTAATGTAAGGCCATCTGGAAGGGGCACAATCCAATCTGCAGGGATATTTGCATATTGACTGTATCCGCCGCTGTGCGATACGCCAATCTCATAGCTTGTGGCAATAACTTTATCGCCTTTTTGATAGCGTTCATCATCAGATGAGACTACAATGCCTGCTAGATCAATGCCTGGAATATGTGGAAAGGAACGGACGATTTTGCCGTTTGGTACACTTGCAAGTCCATCTTTATAGTTTATTCCAGAATAATGAACTTCAATAAGAACATTTCCTTCTGATAAGTTATCTAGGCTGACTTGGTCCACTTTTAAAGAAAAATCCTCGTCTTTTTTATCTACAACTACTGCTTTAAATGAATCTATCATTGTCGTTTCACCTCGTTGCCATCTTAACACTTTTTCTCCAGATTGGTCAAAACATCCATTTTGAATAAGTGAACCTGTGCTAGAATAGCTTGGTTTGATTAATTAGGAATGCTGAACTTTGGCTTTTTTTTCAAAATACAAGAACAGATTTGTCATCCATTTTGCTGTTAAGGCAACAATAACATAGCCAATAAATAGATGAAGGTAATTTGCACCTTTGCCAAACTCGAACATGCCAATAGCAACAAACAAAGGTTTTAAAACAAATGCGAAAACAGCAGATAATATTATTGACCATACATAATAATTCTTTTGTTTTGCTTGAGACCACTGATATATGAAGCTAAAAAACACCGGTACAAATGAGACGTCCAATGCAAAGCTGGATGGAAGGATTGGCAGCACCTTATATGGATAAAACCAATAACCATTATTAGCGCCATATAAATCGATATAGGTAAAGAACACATGAACATTGTATCCATAGAAGCCGAGCTGGAGGGCATTACGCTTATTTATCAATAGAAAAAAAGCAATTAACGGCACTATTAAAAGAGCAAGTCCAATCCAAAACTGCCAGTGATCTGGTCCTGAATAGCCGAGCCAATATTCAAACCACTCTTTAGAGTGACTCCATTCATCTTTTTTTAATTCTTCAAGCAGACTTTTTTGCTGTGTATTCATTTAAAGCATCTCCATTAAGTGTTTAAGTTTAGTGTTCGCTTTAACGGAAAATTACATGTATCCCTGAAAAAAATAAATCGAATTACAGTGTCAGAACAAAAATATTGGCAACAATAATAGGAAAAAGGAGAATCGAACATGAAAATAGCCACAGATGTATATGGATACAGGACAGCTATCGCAAATATCGCATTCATTTCTGGACTGGGCAAAAATAAAGATGAATGGGTACTGGTTGATGCAGGGGTGCCGTATTCTGCTAAATTTATCTTGAAATATGCTTCCACGTTATTTGGCAGCAAGAAGCCAAAAGCAATCGTATTAACACATGGCCACTTTGATCATATCGGGGCATTGCCGGTTTTGCTTAAAGAATGGGATGTACCAATATATGCCCATCACGAGGAGATGCCATATTTAACAGGAGAGAAGGAGTATCCAAGACCAACACCATTTATTGTTAAAGGACTAATGTCGTTTTTATCGCCGTTTTATCCCCGTGATGGCATTGGGCTTCACTCTAATTTACGTGAAATAGAAACTGGCACAGAGTTAGAATTCATGCAGGGCTGGGAGGGCATTCATACACCAGGGCATACGAAAGGACATATATCGTTATACAGAAAAGAAGATGGACTGATGCTGGCAGGAGATGCTTTTGTTACCGTTAAACAAGAGTCATTACTTGCTGTATTAACGCAAAAAGAAGAGATACATGGACCTCCTGCTTACTTTACACCAAACCGTGCAGAAAGCAGAGAATCAATCATTAAACTGGCAAAACTAGAGCCAAGCACCATTTATACAGGTCATGGAAAACCGCTATACGGTAAAGAGCAAATTGCTAAAGGTCTTTATCAGCTTATTCGCCATTATGATGTTGGTTTTGCTGAATCGCCAACCGTTGTATAAACGGCAATCTTATCCCATGCTCATATCAGCAACAGGGATAAGATTTTTTTGTGTTTAAATTGGAAAAAGGATATTACTTTATTGATTGCTAGTTTCATGGTAATCTATTAATTTAGAATGATTATTATTAATAAGGAGCATTACAGATGAAATTAGTAACATGGAATGTGAACGGCATAAGAGCATGTGTAAAAAAGGGCTTCTTAGACTTTTTTCATGAAATAGATGCAGATATATTTTGTATACAAGAATCAAAGCTGCAGGAAGGCCAAATACAGTTAGACTTAGAAGGCTATCATCAGTTTTGGAATTATGCGGAGCGAAAAGGCTACTCTGGCACAGCTGTATTTACAAAACAGGAGCCAATCAGTGTCACTTACGGCATTGGGGAAGACTTTGAGGAATTAGAAGGAAGAGCTATTACACTAGAATTCCCTGAATTTTTTTTGCTTAACGTGTATACACCCAACTCGAAAAGAGACTTAAGCCGACTTGGATATAGAATCGAATGGGAAAAACAGCTAAAAACCTATATAAAAGAACTTGATGCCGTTAAACCGGTTATCTACTGTGGGGACTTAAATGTGGCCCATCAGGAAATCGATTTAAAAAACCCAAAATCAAATCTCGGCAATTCCGGCTTCACAGTGGAGGAGCGGGGAGAAATGACGAGCCTGCTTGATTCAGGCTATATTGACAGCTTCCGCTATCTGTATCCAGACAGAGGTGATGTTTATACTTGGTGGTCTTATATGGCAAAAGTGAGAGAGCGGAATATCGGCTGGAGAATCGATTATTTTATCCTGTCTGAACGTTTAAAAGATAGACTGATAGATACAGAAATTCATTGTGATGTCATGGGCAGTGATCATTGTCCGGTATTGTTGCAAATAAATATTTGATGAAAGCCCAAGCTGAATGCTTGGGCTTTTCGCTGGCCATTTTTCCTGCTCGAATATATGTATGTCTGCATAAATCGAGAAGATAATAGTTTAAGACATACAATAAATTCATAAATAATCCAATTTTTAAGGTAAAAGTATTTGACGAAATATCAGTTTAGTTATAAACTAAGATTATAAGTTTACCGCTAAACTCATAATTAGGTGAATAAAAATGACGAAAACAAACAGAAATGTAAAGCTAGGCGTATTGTTATGGTTCCGGCTTTCCCGGTTTTATAACAAAAGCAACAGAAAGAGCAACCAGCACTTGAAAGAATTCGGACTGAATGTTGCACAGCTGGATTTGCTGGCGCAAATTGGTCATAATAAATCTATTTCCCAGCAAGAGCTTGCAGATAAATTACTTGTTTCAAAAGGGAATATTGCTCAGCTTTTAAAGAAGATGGAGGAGCAGAACCTGATTGAAAGAAAACAGGAATGGAAAACGAAATACGTATCGCTCACAGAAAAAGGAACTAAGCTGTACAGCGAAGTGATTCCTCAACAAGAGATGTTTCAAGCGGCTCAATTTGATGCATTAACAGATACGGAAAAAAAGCAGCTGCTTCATCTGCTAAAAAAAATTCAGAAATAGAAAGAAGGAGTTAAGATGAACTTTAAAGGCATTCATCACGTGTCAGCCATGACAGCAAAAGCAGCGCAGAACTATGATTTTTACACAAAAACTTTAGGCATGCGCCTTATTAAAAAAACAGTAAATCAAGATGATCCATCTGTTTATCATCTTTTTTATGGTGATGAAAAGGGCAATCCAGGGACAGAGCTTACCTTCTTTGAAATCCCAAATCTTGCTCCGAACAAAGAAGGTGTCAGCAGTATCTCTGCACTTTCTTTACGTGTGCCGAGTGATGCATCCTTACAATATTGGGTGAACCGTTTTGATGAGTTGCAAGTCACTCATGGGGACATTCTCCAAAGAGCGGGACGGAAAACACTTGAGTTCAGAGATTATGAAAACCAGCGTTTCTTCCTTGTTTCTGATGAACAAAACAGTGGGGTAGCAGGAGGAATACCATGGAAGAACGGACCAATTCCGCTAGAGCATGCAATTATCGGCCTTGGACCAGTTCAGCTGACCGTCCGCCGAACAGAATCAACCGTACGTGTGCTTACAGAGCTAATGGGGTTCCGTTTAAAAGGACAATTTCCTTCCACTATTAAAGATCAGCCTGATGTATTAGTATTTGAAACGGGAGAAGGGGGAACTGGCGCAGAAGTTCATATTGAGGAAAGAACCGATTTGCCTGTGCAGCGGCTAGGCAGAGGCGGAGTCCATCATGTTGCCTTCCGTGTCGATGATGAAGAAGAGCTGTATGCATGGATCAATAAAGTCAATGAATCAAGATTCCAAAACTCAGGCTTCGTAGACCGTTTCTATTTCAAATCTCTCTATTTCAGAGAACCAAACGGTATCTTGTTTGAACTGGCAACAGATGGTCCTGGCTTTGATACAGATGAGCATATTGATCATCTTGGAGAGTCATTGGCACTTCCGCCGTTTTTAGAGCCGCAGCGTGAACAGATTGAAGCAAGATTAAAACCCCTTGATACAAAGCTAGATGCATAATAAGGAGTGAGCTTTAGCTCTCTCCTTATTTTTTGTGAGGCAAAAAGGCTGTCTATTAGAGAAACGAAAAGTTATAATACTAAGAGTATAGTACTTAAGGGGGCAAACAGAATGAAATGTGTATCCATTGATCTAGACGGAACTCTGTTAGATGACCAGCATCTGATTTCCGAGAATAATAGAAATGTTATTAAACAAATGAAGGACAATAATATAGAAGTAATTCTAAATACAGGCAGACAGTATGCAGACGTTATTAAAGTTGCTGGTGTCGCTGAATTGGAGCTGCCAATTTTCTGTTTGAACGGAAGTATGATGTATTCAGAAACAGGGGAGCTGCTTTATGAAACTACTCTTTCCAAAGAATTGTACTTTGAACTTTTAGAAAAACTAAAGCCGTTAAACGTCGGTATTCTTGTTTATACAAATAGAGGAGGATTCCCAGGTACTTTACCTTCCTTAAGAGGGAAATCATGGGACCAAATTGAAGAAATGTTCAGCAGCCAGGATTATGAAGGCATTGTTGACATGGAAGATATTAAGCTATATAAATTGATAGCTGTAGTAAATGAAACGGAAATTGAGCGAATTGATACAGTTAAAAATAGTTTAAAAGAGATTTCCAGCGTATCCTTTTCATCCTCTTTCCCAAATAACTGTGAGATCACTTCAAGTGCTGCTCAAAAAGGCAAAGCAATTAGAAGATATGAAAACATGAAGAAAATGGTATTCGATGAAATTTACTCATTTGGAGATGGCGGCAATGATTTAACACAGTTCGAAGTGTCTACAAGATCATTTGCAATGGAAAATGCTCCTGATGAAATAAAAAGAAGAGCAAGTGATATAACTAAGAGCAACAATGATGATGGTGTAGCTTATGCAGTCACCGAAATTCTAAAGTTGGTCTAAGCAATGCCAGGAGCATAGACTAAGGTCTATTGCTCCTTTTCTTTTGAGAAATTTACAAAGAAACAGAGGTTTTCAGTCAAGAATTCTTCACATATACTTGCTATTTTCATCATAAAAAGCCAAAATAAAGAATGGTTGGCTACATTAAGTCAGCCAGTAGAAAGTAGGGATATGAATTGACAGATTTTAAAAGCTTAGGAATCAATGATAATGCAATAAACCTTTTGCGAAATAGAGGTATAATAGAACCTTCTCCTATTCAAAAAATGGTTATTCCATCCATTTTAGAAGGAAAAGATGTGATAGCACAAGCCCAGACTGGTACAGGTAAAACATATGCATTTGCTTTGCCAATCGTACAAAAGCTAAAAAAAGATGCAGACTATATTCAAGCATTGATTGTCAGCCCAACAAGAGAGCTAGCGATCCAAATCGCTGCCGAAATAGAGAAAGTGAAACCAGATTATGCAGAGGTGCTCACTGCTTACGGCGGGCAGGATGTAGAGAAGCAGCTGCATCGGATGAAGGATAATATCTCCATTGTTGTTGCAACACCAGGCAGACTAATCGATTATATGAAACGCGGCCACATTAAGCTCGACCGCTTGAAAGTGCTAGTGTTAGATGAGGCAGACCAGATGCTTCATATCGGCTTCTTAGAGGAAGTCAAATACATAATGCGTAAATCAGCAGCAAACAGACAAACTTTAATGTTCTCTGCAACGATATCAGATAATATTAAAATGCTTGCCAAGAAATATATGAAAGAAGCTGAATATATAACAGCAGAGAAAAAACAAGGTCCTGCTGTAACGGTAAAACAGTTTTCGATGCACTCAACAGACAGAGCGAAACAAGGAACATTAATGAGTCTAATTACATCCTTTAATCCTTATATGGCTGTTGTCTTTTGCCGTACGAAACGACGTGTAAGCAAATTGTATGAAGTTCTCCGGAACAATGGCTTTGAGTGCCGTGAATTACACGGTGACCTTTCCCAAGCGAAACGTGAACAAGTGATGAAAGATTTCCGTAATGTAAAGTTTCCAATTTTAATTGCTACAGATGTTGCAGCAAGAGGGTTGGATATTGACGGGATTTCACATGTATTCAATTATGACATCCCAACAGATGCAGAAAGCTATGTGCACAGAATCGGACGTACAGGAAGAGCTGGCTTAGAAGGATTTGCGATTACTTTATATACTTCTGATGACAGACAAACATTGGATATGATAGAAGATGAGCTTGGCATTCGTATTGAAAAAATGCAGCAATTAAAAAAGACGGATGATAAAAAAGTTCAGGAGAAAAAGGCCCCAGACAGTAAACGGAAAACTGGCTTCCGTGCTGCGCAAAAAGCAAAAGCTGTTCAAGGAAGAAAAAAACAGTCTTCGAATGAAGATAAAAAGCAAGATAGTGGAAAAAGAAACAGCAATAGTGGAACAAGACAGGAAAAAGGGCGCACGAATGGTTCAAATGCAAGCAGGCATACAGGCAGTGCTGTCTATAAACCAAAAAGATCTAAAAAGAAATAATAAGGTAAAGGAGCTATCAGGAACGTGATTAAAGCAAACATGATGAAATACATTGAAAAAAATGCAACTAACAGTAAAATCTCCGTTCTTCCATTAGAAAGAGCATACGTACTTGAAAATGAGTTGGCAAAGGAAGAAAATATCGCTGTAAGCGAGTTAACTGACCGACTTGGTCAAACTTATATGGAGCTTGCCAATAAAGAGAGTGATGAAGTTGTTAAGGACAACTTGCCTGCCTCTTTTTTGAATGACAAGTTTTCACTATTAAAAGCAAATCTTGAGGAATACTTATACATCGAGTCTGATTTATTTGACATTATTCAAGTGGAAGGACTGACATTGGAAGTAGATTCTGTATTTCGCAAGTATGATGCATTGTTCGGCTTCAAAGCACCTAAAAAACAGGAAGCCGTAATCCGTGCCTATTTTGCTGAACAGCTGGGAGAAGAGAATTCTTACAGCTTGATGTTTAACGGACAGGACGGACTTTGGGATGTAAACCTTCCGATTGAAAATATGGCTGGTTTTACAGAGGATTTAACAATCGCACAAGCGTTAGAGCTGTTTTACCAATTCATGTTTGGGTTAGGAAAAAAGCTGGAAGAGAAATAAAAAGGGGAGAGAGTAGCGATGGGTGACTCTATTATACGTACACAGGTTGATTCAACTGTGTTTACTTGGGATAAAGAAAAAGGTGTATTTACATTTGACGGAGCCCCATCTATGCTGTTTTGGGACTCCGCGATAGAATTATTCATCAGCACGATCATTGAGATATCAGGGGAAGATGTGTCTAATACCGTTTTAGAGGCAACTGGATTCCGAATGGGCGAGCTGGTGAGCAGTTATTACAAAGATAGAATTGATACACGAAATGTACTTACGCAATATATCGATATTTATCGGAATGCAGGCTGGGGGAAAATTAATGTCCGCCATTTTTGTCTGGAGGAGAAACGAATTATCCTGCAGCTTGAAAACAGCTGGGAGCATCGCATCTATCAATCTCTCAAAAAAGAGCAGGCGCTCGTTCTTTTACCAAGCCATTGGGCCGGAGTGTTTACAGGCTTATTGAAGGAAAACATGTGGTATAAAGTCAATAAATCGCAGCTGTCTGGCAGTGAATATGATGAGATTGAAATTTTCCCATCCTCTATTACACCTAATGATAATATCCATGAGCTTGCACGACAAAAAGAACAAGCATATATCAGTGAGCTGGAACAAAAAGTAGCGGACAGAACGCATGAGCTGACAGATCTTGTCAAACATTTGTCTACACCGATTATGCCTGTGTTAAAAGGGATATTAGCAGTCTCCCTTGTCGGGAAATTTAATGATGAGCGATTTGAAGGACTGCTCCAAACAACCTTATTTGAGTTTTCCAAAAAAAGAGCTAGTTATTTGTTGCTGGATATGACGGCAATCAGTGAATTTGACGAGTATATTGTTTTTCGCCTGCAGGGCTTAGTAAAGGCAGTGTCCCTTTTAGGCGGGGAATGTATCCTTGTTGGCATCAGTCCGACATTAGGTGTGCAAATTGTTAACTCAGGAGTAGATTTAAGTACTATTCCAACCTTCTCAACATTAGAACAAGGTATTGAGCATGCAGTCGACTTGCTTGGCTATGAAATCGTAAAAAAACGGTAAGCATTCTGCTCCATCTTTGCAAAGTCAAAGATGGAGCTTTTTTTGTGCATGAAAAGAGCAGCAGAGTCAGATGATAACAAGCAAATACTAATTTAGGAGGCTCCATAAATGCCTGAATTACCAGAAATGGAAAACTATAAGCGCAATCTAAATCAGTTGATTCAAGGTAAAGTCATATCTAATGTAATAGTTAACAGAGAAAAATCTATTAACGTTGATCCGCAAACTTTCATACAAGCAGTTCAGGGAAATACTGTTAGTCTTGTTCAGAGAAGAGCTAAGCATCTGCTGTTTCGGTTAAGCAACGGTAAAGTACTGCTGCTGCATTTAATGCTGGGAGGCTGGATGTTTTATTCAGAGGAAAAAGACAAGCCAAAGCGAACGGTTCAAATCCAGCTTTCATTCGGAAATATGCATCTGTATTTTATTGGACTTCGGTTAGGCTATCTTCACCTATATACAAACGCTGAAGCAGAAGCCGAGCTTGCTGATTTAGGACCTGAACCACTTGACTTAAGCTTTACTAAAGAGGATTTTCTGGCATATATAGAAAAAAAGCGCGGCACATTAAAGCTCAAGCTAGTCGATCAGCATTTCTTATCAGGCATCGGAAACTGCTATTCAGACGAAATCTGTTATCATGCAAAGCTGCTTCCTGAAAGAAAGCTGGAGGACTTAACTTCTGAAGAAAAAACAGCATTATATACGGCTATTCAGACTGTACTTAAAGAAGCGACTGATATTGGTGGCTATATGGAACATCCTCTATTCATTAACGATAACAAAACAGGCGCATATAATGACCTTTGCCGTGTTTATGATTGCGAAGGCCAACCATGCCAAAGATGCGGTACAAAGATTGTTCAAACAGAGATTTCCTCTAAAAAAACCTTCTATTGCCCTAACTGTCAGCACTAAGTGTCTAAACAGCTGCTCTTGTGGTCATAATAGTCTTTTATAAATGCATCTGCCAAGGAGTGAAGTTGGATGTTGAAAAGACGTAAATTCGTACTGCTTCCTGTTATGATTGGAATGATTGTGTTACAACTGAGCGGAACCATTTCCTTTCATGTGGAAGCAAATGCTAAAGGAAATGAGGGCGAGCTGAACAGTCAAATGAACAGCTTGCTCAACACCATCCCTGAATTAAAGGGAAGTCTCGCTGGTATCAGCATTCGTGATCAAAACAGCGGCCAAGTGTTGTTTGAACAAATGGCTGAAACGAGATTAGCTCCTGCTTCGAATTTAAAGCTGTTAACAGCAGCTGCTGCTCTTTCGGTTTTAGGTCCTGACTACCGTTTTCAGACAGAGATTTACACAGACGGAAAGCTGGAAGATGGGGTGTTGAGTGGGAATGTCTATCTGAAAGGAAAAGGAGATACAACATTACTGGCAAGTGATTTAGATAAAATTGCTGAACATTTGCATGCTAAAGGGATTAATCAAATTAATGGCAGTATTATTGGAGATGCGAGCTGGTATGATGATGTGCCGTACTCAGTTGATTTAGCCTGGAGTGATGAATCCACCTATTATGGAGCACCAGTTTCTGCTTTGACTATGTCACCAGATAAAGAATATGATGCAGGCACTATAATGATGAAGGTGAAACCTGGGGCAAAAGCTGGAAGCAGGGCAATCGTCAGTGTTTTGCCTTCTTCACTTAAGCTTGAAATGAACAATAAAACCACAACTGCCGCACAAGGAGCAAAAGAGGATATAGAGGCAGAAAGGGAGCATGGCGGGGAATCTATCAGCTTAAAGGGAAATATCCCAATAGGTGCAGAGGAAACAAAGGTTTGGGTAGCAGTAGAAAGTCCTCCGGATATGGTGCTGGATGTCTTTACGCAAGCATTGGCAAAACAGAACATTACTTGGACAGGTCAAGTTAAGGAAGGGAAAACTCCAGATTTGTCCACTCCAATTATTGTGCATAAATCCATGCCGCTGTCAGAACTGCTTATTCCATTTATGAAGCTCAGTAATAATACGATAGGAGAAACACTCTTAAAGGAAATGGGCAGAGTGGAAAAAGGGGAAGGCAGCTTTGATGAGGGAATTGCTGTTTTGCGGGACCAATTGACACAATTTGGTCTAGATAAAAACAAAATACTTCTGCGCGATGGTTCTGGCATTTCGCCAATTGATTTAATAACAGCAAACGATTTGTCAACATTGCTTTTCAACGTGCAAAAGCAAGCCTGGTTTCCGATTTATGAAAAGGCACTGCCTGTCTCCGGCAATAAAGATAGAATGATTGGCGGCACACTGCGCAACCGTCTTTTTTCTGAAAATACAAAAGGGGCAGTTAAAGCAAAAACAGGTACATTATCTGCAGTCAGCTCCCTGTCAGGCTATGTTAGAAGTAAAAGCGGCAAAACATACATATTCTCGATTTTGTTGAATCACTTAATGGATGAAAAGCAGGGCAAGGTCATAGAAGATCAAATTGTGGAATTGTTAGCATCCCAATAAAAAGAAGCCAGGAAGGGGAAGCCTTCCTGGCAATTCATGTTTACGTAAACACTATCCCATCTATTTCCGGCCAAAATCAGCTTTAATCTCGCCGTGAAGATGGGTTTCCCACTTGATAATTTTGTTTTCATAGCTGTTTTCCTTCAGCCATGCTTCTGCACGTTCAATCATTTGCCAAAGCTGTTCTGTACGGCTGTCTCGAGTGAGACTTGTATTGGCTTTTTTATTGCGCACCCATGACAGTGCAGTCATGCTGTCACTGTATATGGTTGTGTTTTTTCCTTGTTTTTTAAGCATCACAAGGGCATGGACAATTCCTAGAAATTCGCCAATATTATTTGTGCCAAACACAGGACCGTAATGGAAGATTCTTTCACCAGTTTTTGTGTCGACACCTTGATACTCCATCATGCCAGGATTTCCGCTGCATGCTGCATCTACTGAAATGCTGTTTTCGTCAATCGGCAGAGAAGAACTGCTACTAGCTGCATTGCTGCTTTTTCCTGCTGCGGAAGACGAACTGAATCCGCCTTGCTTATATGCTTGCTCTGCTTCTGCCAATGTCGGAAACGATTTAAAGGACGCACCTTGAAAGCCCTTTGTCTGCCTTTCGCATTCAGCCCAGGTTTTATAAATCCCCGGCTTACGACCTTTCCACACGACATAATATTTTTGTTTTGCCATAAAGAAGTTGCCTCCTCAAACTAAAGTCATTTCCTAATCATAACACAGCTTGTCACAAAAAGAACTTGCTAAAAGTATTAGCAAGTCCTAAATAAAGCTTTAGTTTGGAACTCCGTATTGTTTTTGCAGTAACCCCTGCAAATATTCAGCAAGCTGCAGCATCCCGAATATACCAGCTTCTTTTTCAGCATCCGCATTATAATTAGTGTTTGTGTTGATATCGTACGTATACAAGTTTCCATCTTTATCTTTCATAAATTCAATTCCTGCTACTTTAATTTTTTGTGCTTGCAGAAACTGTTCATACTTTTCAATGATAGGCTCATTAAACTCTGTTTGGATGGTGAAGCTTGGCTTGTCTTCCACCTGTTCGCCGACAGGGCAGAAGAGATCATTGATCTGGCACGCATCTGCCGGGCACAGTTCAAAGCCGCCTGCTGTGTCAACCTTCACTGCATACACAAACTTGCCGCCGACAAACTCGCAGCGTGTAATGCTTTGGTCAGGTGTTTCAATATATTGTTGAATAAGCGTGATTCCATCAACAGGCTCTTCAAATTCAGGGCCATACACATATCTTTCCAGCTCTTCGATTGAATGGAACAGGCGGACACCTAAGCCTTTTCCTGCTCTGTTATGTTTCGTAATAAAAGAAGGATCGCCTAGTTTTCTAGCAGCTTGGATAATTTGCTCACTTCCTGTAGCCACAAGCGTTCTAGGTGTTTTAATACCATGTTTGAACAAGGCCGCGTATTGGGCCGCTTTGCTCACTTCAAGTCGAAGTGCGCCCGTTCCATTTATCACAGTTCTGCCGTATGATTCCAGCCATTCGAGCACAGCAGAAGTATATTCTGCCGCATAGCGGTGGCCTCGCGTATGGGAGGAAGCGCTCATACGGCTGTAGAAAATTCCTTCAGGCGGTGCTTCAGTTAAGTCAAAATTGCCTTCTGACAAATCCCATTCCTCAAATGGAATATTAAGCTCCTCCAAACGTCTCGTTAAATGAACAGTCCATTCACTGTTTTCATGGATAACATAAACTTTACTCATCACTTCGTCACTTCTCTTTCTTTTTTTAATGATGCGACAAGGGGCATAACTTGTTCTGAAAATCGTTGCATTTCTTCGAGCTGAGGAGAGAATTGCAGCAAGAGCAGCGTAATGCCGGCATCTTCGTATTCAACAATTTTTTTAGCAATTTGCTCTGGAGTGCCGATAAGTCCTGGTCTCAAGCCTCTGTTAGAAACAGAATAATCTTGCAATTTAATTTGCTGTTCTAGCTGTGATTTATTTACAAAATCATCAAAGCCTGCATAGGCAGAGGATTCTTTCACATCTGTAATTCTAGCAAGCTCTTCTTGTGCTTCTTCCTCTGTATCACGGCAAATAACATAGGCAGCCATTCCAAAGGACGTAAACAAATCTTTTCCAAACTCTTTCCTTTTCTTCTGCATATCTTGAATTTTTAGAGAAATCTCATCGACTGTACCGCCATGCATCACATAAGCATCGCAGGTTTCAGCAATGACTGCTTTGCCTTTCGGGCTTTCTCCGCCTGCATAAAGGATTGGATTAGGCTTCTGCACAGGTTTAGGAGAAAGCTTTGCTTCTTTAATGTCGTAGAATTTCCCTTTATAACTGAATGTTTCTTCTGTCCATAATCCTTTTAAAACAGCTAAGAATTCCTCTGTACGCTCATATCTCTCATCGTGCTCTGTGAAGATCCCGCCATACTGCCTAGCTTCTTCCTCCCACCATGCAGACACAACGTTTAAGGTGAATCGGCCGTTGCTAATATGATCGATATTGGCGGCCATCTTAGCAGCAACTGCAGGATTGTGAAACCCAGGACGGATCGCTGTCATAATTTCTATTTTATCGGTAACTGCTGCAAGTGCAGCGGCAGTTGACCAGGCTTCTAATGAATCTCTTTCAGGGCCTTTAATATCATTTAAGTATAGTTCTGCAATCAACGTTGTATCAAAGCCCCAACTTTCTGCACTTTGAATGACCTTTTTTGCATAATCGAATGTAGGCGGCATGTTTTCATTTTCTACATTTCTAAGCCATCCGCCAAAAATAGGCAGCCAAAATCCATATTTCATGTTGATTCTCCTTTTTATGTAATCTGATATTTTAGGGCGCTAAAGTTTTTAGAATATTTATAATGTTATTATAGAGATATACTAACTGTCAATAGAGTGGACACTTTAAATCCTATATAAATACTCAGATTGCTTTGAAACTCGTATAAATTCACAAAAAAAGCATTTTCTTATGCATGAAAATACAGATATTTTCAGGAAGGAAGAGTAAATCAAGATTAAACAACCAAACTATAAAAAAGGGGGAATTTGTTTGTCTTGGTTAATTTATGCTATTCTTTCAGCCGTTTGTGCAGCATTAGTTGGTATCTTTGGAAAAATTGGCTTGCAAAATGTTGATGCTAATACAGCAACAGCTGTCAGAGCAATGATTATGACAGTTTTTCTCTTCATCATTGTAGCGATAGAAGGCAACCTGCATAAAATTCCGAGCATTATTTCTGATAAAAAGAATTTCATGTTTATTGTATTGAGCGGCATTGCAGGGGCTACTTCGTGGCTGTTCTACTTTCTAGCATTAAAAACAGGAAAGGTCACACAAGTAGCGCCAATTGATAAATTGAGTGTCGTTTTGGCTGCACTTATCGCTATCATTTTCTTAGGAGAAAAGATTAGTCTTCTGAACGGTGTAGGGATTGGATTAATTACAATAGGTGTTATTTTAGCAGCACTTCATTAATTTATTTTCAGGAAGGATATCCTTCCTGATTTTTTTATTGTTATCGTAGTGAAATCCTCTCAACAAAATACGGAATTGTACCGATATAAGAGTGTAAATAGGGTGCAAAATCCTTATTTTCCTTCTTATTAAGGAGGTACATGAGACGATTGGAGAGAGCAACAATGATCTATAAAAACAGTCAAACGAAATGGATCATTACCCTTTGTTTATGTGTTGTTCTATCAATGCTTGTAAATATCTTTTATCACTTTCTAAATCATGTTGTATTCATTTTACTGCATCTTCTTTTCAGCCTTATTTCCATCTTTTCCTTGATGGTGCTGTTAAAGAACATTTCTGCCCTTATAATGGAGCTGAAAAACAGCAGCACTAAATTGCAGACTATTTTTGAAACGATGGATATGGCAATTTGGTTTCACGATTATAAGATAGGAACATTATTCATCACTTCGGGAATGGAAAGAATTTATGGTCGATCAACAGCAGAATTTTACCAAAATATTGATTTATGGAAAGAAGTAGTTCATGAAGACGACCGAGGTCTGATAACGGAAAGACTGGAAGCATTAAAGACCGATAAAGAAGTCACAAGCATATACCGAATTATACGGCCAGACGGTCAAATCCGCTGGATTAAAGACAAGGGCATTCCCTTATATGACGGTAATGGCAAAATGATAGAATTCACTAGCATTTTTTTTGATATAACGGAAAGTAAAGAAAATGAAGACCGTTTTAGTACACTTGTGGAAATGTCGCCTGACATAATTGCTGTTGTCAGTAACTACGAAATGCTTTATATCAACTTTGCAGGCAGTAAGCTCATTGGTGCATCCAATCCATTAGAGCTCGTTGGCAACACCGTGTATGAGTTGCTGTCAACGGAAGACTATGAAAAGATTAATCACGAGTTTTCCATTAACGGCGCTAAAAATTTGAGAGTAGAAGTGCAAATTAAAACATTACAGCAAAAAGTAATGGATGTTGAGTTGTCCTGCATGCCAATTTTATTCGCGGGAAGTCATGCCGTGCTTGTTGTTGGGCGAGACATTACAGAACGAAAGAAATCTGATACTTTAATTAAGCGTTTGGCATATAATGACACGTTAACCGATTTGCCGAATAGAAACAGCTGTATGGTCTATTTGCATGATCGTATCCACTGTCTTGCTGTTGAAAGCTTGTATGTGCTGTTTTTGGATCTTGACCAATTTAAGCGGATAAATGACACGAGGGGACATTCAACAGGAGATATGATTCTAAAGGAGGTAGCTAATCGCCTGAAATCTTCTCTTGAAGAAGGTGATTTCGTCGCAAGGCTTGGCGGAGATGAATTTGTCATAATCCTCGAAAATGCAGACTTACAGGAAATAAAAAGTAAAGCAGACAAAATTCTGGAGGCTTTCACGCAGCCGCTTTTCATTAAGATGGAAGAGTTTTTCGTCACACCAAGCATAGGCATCAGCCATTATCCATCTGATGGTAAAGACCAGGAAACATTAATTAAAAATGCAGATGCGGCAATGTATTTGGCTAAGGATAATGGCAAAAACAATTATCAGTTTTATTCCCACGCACTGGAGGAAAGCAGTTCGAGAAAAATGGTGCTGGAAATGGCTTTAAGAAAAGCGATTAAGCTTAATGAGCTTTCTTTAGTTTATCAGCCTCAATTTAACATTATTACAGGTGAGATTTTTGGGGTGGAAGCATTATTGCGCTGGAAGCATCCCCAATTTGGATTTGTTTCTCCAGCCGAATTTATTCCAATCGCTGAGGAAACAAACTTAATTATTCCAATTGGAGACTGGGTTATAAAAGAAGCATCCAGGCAGATGATGGAATGGAACAAGCAAGGCATAAATGATATTAAAATGTCGATTAATATATCGCCAAGACAATTTCATTGTCAAGATTTTGCAGAGATTATCAGTAATTTTGCAAAAGAGTACAGCTTGAACACAAAAATGTTTGAATTAGAAATTACAGAAAGCACGCTGCAAAATATTGATTTATCTTTGAATATCCTGCATAAGCTGAAAAGTTTAGGTTTTAATATTTCAATTGATGATTTTGGCAAAGGCTATTCTTCTTTAAGCTATTTAAAGTATTTGCCGATTGATACGATTAAAATAGACAAAACATTTGTCGATGATATAACAGATCCAGTTCATAAAGGGTCGTTAGTAAAAGCAATTATTGATATGGGTCATAATATGAATTTTTCTGTTATTGCCGAGGGGATAGAGAACGAAGAACAGCTAGATTTCTTAAAAGTTAATCATTGTGTACTTGGACAAGGCTTTTATTACAGCAAGCCGTTGCCGAGACAGGAAATAGAACAACTGCTGTTTGCACAGGCTTCTGCAGGAAAATCAGAAAGGTCTTGAATAAATTCAAGTCCTTTTTGTTAGGATAATAACCAAACTTGGCGATTGTTTCCATTCATATTGTATAGTATAAGTATATAGAAGTCCGCTATATTTAAGTGGAAGTTTATTTCTTTTCGATAAGGAAATAAATAAAGAAATGAAATGAAAGAAGTTGGTGATGATGTATGCCATGTAAAACAGTAGATGAATTGAAAGCAGTTCTAGAGGAAGCAAAGGTATATACGAAAGATGGAAAAGTCGCTGACTACATACCAGCATTGAGCCGAGCAAATGGTGATGATTTGTCGATTGCGGTCTATTATCCGAACGGTACATGTTATTCAGCAGGGTGTATTAAGGAAAAAATCACCTTGCAAAGTATCTCAAAGGTGCTTACTTTAGCACTTGCATTAATGGAGTCCGGAGAAGACACTGTTTTCCAAAAGGTAGGCTATGAACCGACAGGAGACCCCTTTAATTCCATTGTTAAATTGGAAATGAGCAATCCGTCGAAGCCGCTTAACCCTATGATAAATGCAGGTGCATTAGCGGTCACAAGCATGATTAAAGGAAATTCTGTCGAGGAGCGTTTAACACGTATTGTAGATTTTGTGAAAAAACTGGCAGGCAATGATGACATCAGCTATTCAGAAGAGGTTGCCCGCTCTGAGTTTGAAACATCTCATCTAAACAGAGCTTTATGCCACTTTATGAAACAGCACGGCATCATCAATGAAGATGTGGAAGAACTGCTGGACCTTTACACGAAGCAATGTGCCATTGAGGTTAATTGCCTGGATCTTGCAAGAATAGGGATTATTTTTGCAATGGATGGTGTAGAGCCAGTAACGAATAACCGGATAATGCCAGCGCATGTGGCCCGAATCTGCAAAACCTTTATGGTAACATGCGGAATGTATAATGCATCTGGGGAGTTTGCAGTTCGTGTCGGCATTCCGGCAAAAAGTGGTGTTTCCGGCGGAATTCTAGGCGCTGTTCCTAATCGTTTTGGTATCGGCATTTCGGGTCCTGCCCTTGATGACAAAGGAAATAGTGTGGCAGGAGTCAAGCTGCTTGAAATCTTAGCAAAGAAATATTCTTTAAGTATGTTTTGATTGAGTTGTCGCCATTTGAGTAAATGAGATGATCCATTCTATTTCTGCTTTTGGTTATTTTCAAATAGATAGGGGTAACATAAAACTATTTGAGAGACTAGTTTAAAGCAGAAATAGGGGGAATACAAACATGAGCTTAACACCTGAGCAGCGTATAGAATTGCATGGCTTTAATAACCTGACAAAATCGCTGAGCTTTAATATGTATGATATTTGTTATACAAGAACAAAGGAAGAACGAGAAAGCTATCTGCAATACATTGATGAGCAATATAATGCCGATAGGTTAACGAGTATTTTAAAAAATGTCTCCGATATTATTGGGGCACATGTTCTAAATGTCGCAAAGCAGGATTATGAACCGCAAGGAGCAAGTGTCACCTTATTAGTTTCAGAAGGCCCTGTGGCGGAAGCTCCTAAAGAGGTATTTGAAGAATCACCAGGGCCGCTGCCTGGTTCTGTTGTAATGCATCTTGATAAAAGCCATATAACTGTTCATACTTATCCTGAATACCATCCTGATGAAGGAATCAGCACATTCCGCGCTGATATAGATGTCTCCACCTGTGGAGAAATCTCTCCATTGAAGGCACTCAACTATTTACTTCATTCTTTTGATACAGATATCATGATTATTGATTACCGCGTCAGAGGCTTCACCCGTGATATTCATGGACATAAGCTGTTTATAGATCATGACATTAACTCAATTCAGAATTATATTCCCGATGAAGCGAAAAAAACCTTTGATATGATTGATGTAAATATTTACCAAGAAAATATTTTTCATACAAAATGTAAGCTGAAGCAGTTTGATTTAAACAATTACTTGTTTGGATATACAGCTGATGAATTAAGTGAAAAAGAGCAGGCAGACATAACAGAAAAGCTGACAGTAGAAATGAACGAGATTTTCTATGGAAAAAATATCAACAACTAATACAGGGACAGGCGTTTAGCCTGTTCTTTTTTTGTATAAATATGCTTGAAATATAATTTTTAATCATTTTATAATGTTAATAGCCAAAAATTTTGGTAAGATAGTATCATAATAGGGAGAAGGGAAAGGTTTACTTGAAACAAACAATCATCGATGCAATTGATCAGCATAAAAAAACATTTGAAGAAATCAGCATATATATCGGCGAAAACCCTGAGCTTGGCCATGAGGAATTCAAGGCAAGTGCAGTCTTAATAAAAACATTATTAGAACATGATTTCAAAGTAGAAAGAGATTTTTGCGGACTGCCAACTGCGTTCCGTGCCGTTTTTGACAGCGGGAAGGAAGGTCCAGTCATTGGCTTTATGTCAGAATATGATGCATTGCCAGAAGTTGGCCATGCATGCGGCCATAATTTAATCGGCACGATGGGAATTGCGGCAGGTATTGGCCTGAGCAAAGTCCTGGCTGAGACTGGCGGTAAAGTTATCGTTTATGGAACGCCTGCAGAGGAAACAAAGGGCGGCAAGGTTACCATGGCAGAACAAGATATCTTTTCTGAACTGGATGTAGCCATGATGGTCCATCCTCTTGATAATAATATGAAAAGCGGATCTTCCTTAGCGATGGATGCGATCCAATTTGAGTTCTTCGGGAAAGCAGCCCACGCTGCTGCAAGCCCTCATATGGGAATTAACGCATTAGATGCAGTACTGCAAACATTTAACAGCATCAATGCCCTTCGCCAGCATGTTACTTCAGATGCACGCATTCATGGCATCATTCCAGAAGGCGGCAAGGCAGCCAATGTTGTCCCTGATTATGCAGTTGCCCACTTCTATGTACGTGCAGCCAGACGAGACTATGTGAACGAGCTTGTTGAGAAGGTGAAAAAATGCGCAGAAGGTGCTGCATTGCAGACTGGTGCAACATTAACAGTGTCTAACTATGAATTCTCTTATGATGATATGATTACAAACGATACGCTTTCTGAAGCATTTAATAAGGAATTAGTTTCACTTGGCATACCTGCACAGGAAATCTATGAGCAAAGAGACGGATCTGGTTCCCTTGATATGGGTAATGTCAGCCAAGCTGTGCCTTCGATTCACCCATATATTAAAATTTGCAACGAAGCATATGCATGCCACACACATGAATTTAGAGAGGCTGCAATGACAGATCAGGCGAGAGAAGCAATGATTGTTGGGGCTAAATCGATGGCGTTAACAGGCTATGAAGTATTAACAAACAAAGAGCTGCTTCAACAAATTAAAGATGAATTTAACCGCAATAAATAACAGAAACCTCCTGGTGCGCTTGCCAGGAGGTTTTTTTTAAGAAACGCTTTTCCATAGTTTTCGTTTTTTGCTTGTGTTTAAGGCTATAAAAATAATACACACTGTTGAAGCAATCAATGACCCATGAAATATCCAAACCATCTGCTTTAGTGAGGTTGCTTCAAGGATGAGTGGAGCTATAACGAAACCTAATGCAAATCCAAGAGATTTGAGGAGCATGCCAACACCAAAGATTCTTCCTCTAATATGATTGTCTGTTTTTTGAAGCAATACAGCATGCAGGGTAGTAAAGGTTGCATCAAAAATTCCTGTGACAAATGCAAATATTAAGATAATCCAGCTGTTTGTGTTAGAAAAGAATATAATAAAACCTGCTGACATCAACATAGCAGACACGAAACAGGCATAATAAATGCTTCTTTCCGTCTGGAACTTAATTTTCGGCATAATCATTGTTGCAAAAACAGAACCAATTCCCCAAGCACCCCATATCAACCCATAATAAAGACTTTGTTTTTCTCCATTAATCACCTCAGCAAGCAAGGGAATTCCTAAATTATGAGAAGCACCTGCAAAGGAGCCGATTAAGAAAACAAGATTAACTAAAAGCAGCATTGGTGCTAATAAAATGAACGCATTGACTTCTCTCAGGTCATTGCCAAGACTTGTTAATACGCTTTTCATACTGCTAGCAGCAAGAGGAGTTTTCGTTTGTGCGGACGTTTGCCACTTCATCCGCATTAAGATAAAGGCAGACAATATATACGTTGCCCCATCAATAATTAGTGTGGCTTGATAACCGATAAGCTCCGTGATTATACCTGCGCCAATAAATCCAAACACAAGACTTACAGAAGTAAGCCGTGCGATTAAGGCGTTTGTATTAATCACTTTATCCTCCCCGAAAATTTGCGGGATTTCCGCACTGTAGCTGACAGCAAACAGGCTGGTCGTTAATCCGATCAGAAAGCATACAGTCACAATCATAACTGGATTTGGGTAAATCAACAGCAAAAGAATAATAGCTGCCCGCAAAACATCTGCTGTTATCATGATTTTCCGCCTGTCAAAACGGTCAGCAAGTACCCCTGAAAATAGGCTCGAAAGCACGCCGCCGAGTGTGCGGAACGCCATTGTCGCTGCTAGCCAACCAGTAGATCCTGTAGCAGCATACATTAAGACATTTATAGCGATTAAATCCATAAAGGTCCCTAAGTCGGAGAATGCCTTCACATATAAAAAAACTTTCTTATTCATCGCTGCTCCTTTAATATCAGTTATTTTAGACTATTCAGTTTTATTGTATAAGCAATACACTTATTTCGCAATGCGAAATTCAATCGCGAAAAAAATTTTCTTAATAACCTGCTAAGTGCTTTAAAAAACAAAAATTGGGGTACTTATTACTCATAATCTTAAACTTTAAAGGAGTGTTATTATGGAAAATAAAACGATTATGCAGTTTTTTGAATGGCATTTAGAAGCAGATGGGAACCATTGGAAAAGATTAAAGGAAAGAGCTGGTGAACTTAAGGAAGCAGGAATTGATGCTGTCTGGATTCCTCCAGTAACAAAAGGAATCACTGGTGATGATAACGGATATGGAATTTATGATTTGTATGACCTTGGTGAATTCGACCAAAAAGGAAGTGTCCGGACAAAATACGGAACTAAAGACGAATTAGTGGAGGCTATCCAGGCATGTCATAATGTTGGAATCGCTGTTTATGTTGATATAGTAATGAACCATAAGGCAGGCGCTGATGAAGCGGAAACCTTTAAAGTGGTTGAAGTGAATCCAGAGAACAGAGAAGAAGATATTTCTGAACCATATGATATCGAAGGCTGGACAAAGTTCACCTTCCCAGGAAGAAATGGTAAATACTCTGATTTCCAGTGGAATTACAACCACTTTAATGGAACAGATTATGATGCGAAAGAAGAGAAGGAAGGCGTCTTCCGCATTCTTGGTGAGAATAAATATTGGAATAAGAATGTCGATAAGGAACTAGGAAACTATGATTTCTTAATGTTTTCTAATATAGATTTTAATAATGAGACTGTCAGGGAAGAGATGTTTAAGTGGGGGAAATGGATCAGTGAAACATTATCGTGCAACGGCTTCCGTCTTGATGCGATAAAACATATTAATCATGAATTTATTAAAGATTTCGCCCTTGAGTTAAAGAAAGAACGAGGCGACGAATTTTATTTTGTCGGTGAGTTTTGGAAAGGTGATATTGAAGAGTGTCAGCAGTTTTTAGAAGAAATGGATTTCTCTATTGATTTATTTGATGTTCCGCTTCACTATAAATTACATACTGCTTCCATCCAAGGCAGTGAGTTTGATCTATCCACCATTTTTGAGGATACTCTTGTAAACCTCCATCCAACACATAGTGTTACATTTGTCGATAATCACGACACACAACCGAATGAATCGCTAGAATCATGGGTAGAGGATTGGTTTAAACAGATTGCATACAGCTTAATTTTGCTTCGTAAAGATGGGTATCCATGTGTGTTCTACGGCGATTATTACGGTATCAACGGTCCAGTGCCTGTTGATGGCAAAAAAATAGCAATTGATCCACTGTTATATGCTAGAAAAAGAAAAGCATACGGAAAACAAGACGATTATTTTGATGATAAAAATGTCATCGGTTGGGTTCGCCATGGCGATGAGAACATCGAAAAATCCGGCTGTGCTGTAGTTATATCCAATAATGTAGAAGGCAGCAAAAGAATGTTTGTCGGTCAAGAGCGTGCTGGAGAAACTTGGATAGACTTAACGAATACAAGAGAAGAGCAAATTGTCATTGAAGAGGATGGTTTTGCCGATTTCCCTGTTAATGGGCAAAGCGTGTCTGTTTGGGGATTGGCGGATTAAGTTTAAATTGATAAGTCGATGGATAATCGGATTCAACTGTTGATTTATAAGATTACTAAAAATTTTCTAGCTGTTGTGTAGGAAGGAGGCGAACTTGTTTAGTTCGTCTTCTTCTATTTTCAGTGATATTCAAATAGTATCTGCGGTTGTTTTTATTGTTTTGTGTCTAATTGTGTCTGGAGTAGTTTCCTAAGTAATCAAAAGATAATAACCTCTTCATTTTGCTTAACACGAACATTTTTTTATGTATGTGACAAGTTTTGCTCAATATTATTGCCCGCTTAAATGTAAGCGCTCTATAATAAAAGTATACAGTTGAATCTTTTGCAAACTATTGGAGTCCTATTAGTAAAGAGGGGGTTAGTACTACGGTTTGTGGGTGAAAGGTGCTTCAAATACAAAATGATATAGATTCAAGCCTACTTATTAACAATACTTAAAGATATTGAGGTGGCTTTAATTATGAAAAGTTTTCCTGTGCTGAGTTTTAATTTTATGTTGTACCATTTTACTAACCTCTTGCTCAAGTGATGATGGTACTATAGATAATATTAATAAAATGGATGAAGCGGAATACTCAGTATCTTTTTCAAATTTATTTACGACTGAAGGGTATTTGGCAACATTTAATAAAATAGCTAGAATTTACTCAATACAGGAGTCAAGTAAGTTTTTAAGTAAACTAGAAAGTTCAGAAGGCTTATTGGTGATAACCAAATTGAACAAAATAAAATATATTATCTTTATCAATATCAAGTAGGTAAAAAAAATCAAGGAGAAATTCAAAGCTAAGCATTAGAAGATGGTGAAAAATAGGGGAGACAGTTCTAGAAATAGATAAGGATTGGGAGGATATGACGTTTGTTCTAGTTGATGAAGATGGAATGCTACTAGTAAGAAAGGAATGGCTTCATACGCCATTCCTTTTTATCGTTTAAAAAAGACTGTCAATTCCTTGATAAGCAAAGTAGGCACCGAATAATAATAAGGTTATGCCAGAAATGATAGAAATCATTCTTAATGTTGTGAGATTTAGGAATCTCCTAAAACTTGAGGTTAGTGCAGCGACAATAACATCCCAAATTATCAGCCCTAAAAATATCATACTGCTGTACACTAGCAGCATCCCTGTACCGTTTTCACTTGCTGTTTTCGCTAAAATAGACCCATAAATTCCAAGCCAAAACAATATAGATAACGGGCTAGTCGCAGACATAATGAAGCCAGTAATAAAGCATTTGAACAAGGAATCTCTTCCTCTTAACGAATCAAGGGTAATGGAATTGGAGCCTTTAATACTTTCTATGCCTGTATAAATGAGGATAAATCCGCCGAAGAGCCAAAGAAATACTTGAATGAATGGTATTTCCAGAAAATTGACCATGCCAATATAGACCATTAACATAAAAAGCCCATCAGCAACCATTGATCCAAAACCAACAATATAGGCATGCCAAAACCCATTTTTAATACCTTTATCAAGACGAGCAGAATTAACTGGTCCTATTGGGGCAGCTAATGTTAACCCTAAAAGAATATAGCTGAATAAAATACTTAGGCTCAATCCTTTTCCTCCCATCACAACTGCTTGTACATCCATTATTATGTTTTAGTGGAGACAAATATGTTTCATGCGAGCATTTATCTGAATCTGCTTTTTTACAGAAAAGTTTAATCAGCATATGCTTTTGTCTGGCAGTCTGCTATTCTATAAATAATAAAATAGAAAGCGGTGACAAAATGATACGTTTTGGAATTGTTGGGTCTAATTGGATAACGGAGAGATTCATTAAAGCAGGTAGACAGCATGCAGATTTTACAGTAACGGCTGTTTACTCACGGACAGAAAAAAAAGCAAAAGAGTTTGCTTGGAAGCATCAAATAGAAAATGCATTCAATAGTTTAGAGGAGATGGCGCAATCTAGTGAGATTGACGCAGTATATATTGCAACACCGAACAGCCTTCATTGTGAGCAAGCAGTGCTGTTTATGAACAACAGCAAGCATGTGCTTTGCGAAAAACCATTTGCTGCAAATAAGCTGGAAGCAGAAATAATGATTACAGCTGCAAAGGATAATGGGGTTACGCTAATGGAAGCAATGAAATCAACGCTCATGCCAAATTTTCTTGCGGTGAAGGAAAATCTACATAAAATCGGTAAGATTCAATCGTATTTCTCAACGAATTGCAGATTATCGCCTTTTTATGAGCAATATAAACAGGGAGAGCTGCCGAATCTTTTCAACCCTAAGCTTGCTGGCGGATCTCTAATGGATTTAGGTGTATACACAATAGCCCCAATCGTAGATTTATTTGGTGTTCCAAAAGCGGTGGATGCAAGCGGTAACGTGCTAGATTCGGGTGTGGACGGAAATGGGCAAATTACCCTTCACTACAGTAATTTTAAAGCGAATGTAATGTTTTCTTGTATTTCAGAATCTACGTTGCCGACAGAAATTCAAGGCGAGGACGGAACAATCCTTGTTCATCATATTTCTAGTCCTAAAAAAGCAGAAATCCTTTTTTCAAGTGGGGTAGCAGAGGATATAAGCGAACAGGAGCAATTTGATCCAATGTACTATGAAATCGAGGAGTTTATTGATCTAATCAAGTCTGAGTGTCTCGAATCACCACGCAATACATGGACGAACACGATGGCTGTGATGGAAATTCTAGATGATGCAAGAAGACAAATGGGTGTCGATACGGTAACGACTGACTAGAAAGGAGCTTCTTAAAAAGTGTATGAATTGAAGACAAAAGAAACAGATAACAGTGTTATTGAATTTATTGAAACTGTGGAAAATCCGAAGAAAAAAGAGGATGCCTATAAATTGCTGGATATCTTTACTGAAACAACTGGTTTTCCAGCCAAGATGTGGGGACCAAGCATCATTGGCTTTGGGTCGTATCATTATAAATACGCTTCAGGTCACGAAGGGGATGCACCGTTAGTAGGATTCTCACCTCGCAAGGCCAAAACGAGCCTTTATTTTGCGCCTGGAGAATCAAAGCGGGCTGAAATGTTAGAGCGGTTTGGCAAACATACAACTGGCAAGGCATGTGTCTACATAAACAAAATTGCAGACATTGATATAGCTGTTTTACAAGAGCTGATTATTGCTTCTGTTGATTTTTTGAAAGAAACGTATCCAGAGAAGTAACAGCAGGATAGAAACCTAATCCTTATTAGGGGATATATTTTACTAAAAAAATTTGTTAAACTATAATAATAACGTTTAAATGGAATAAAATGCGTTAGAAGAAACAAAGAGGAGTAAGTATATGATTGTTAAAAATGAACAAGACATCAATGGTCTAAAGGAAATTGGAAAAATAGTAAGCTTAATTAGGGAAGAATTATATAGAAAAACTGTTCCTGGCATTACAACAAAGGAACTGGATGAGCTTGCAGGAAAGCTATTTGCTGAACATGGTGCTGTATCTGCACCACAGGATATGTATGATTTTCCAGGATATACATGCATTTCTGTAAATGATGAAGTAGCTCACGGCATTCCAGGCAGCCGCATTATTCAAGAAGGCGACTTAGTAAATATTGACGTTTCTGCCAGCAAAAACGGCTATTTTGCTGATACAGGCAAATCTTTTGTTGTCGGCAATGGTGATCCAAACTTAGTGAAGCTGTGTGAAGTTGCGAAGGAAGCTTTTGAAGAAGGACTAAAATGCTTTAAACCAGGCGGCAAAAAGAACAGAATCGGAAAATTTGTTTATAATACCGCTAAAAAACATGGATTTACAGTAATCAAAAACCTTACTGGCCATGGAATCGGTACATCTCTGCATGAGGAGCCTGAGCATATTCTCAACTATTTTGATGCATGGGATAATGACCTTTTGAAAGAAGGAATGGTTATTGCATTTGAACCATTTATTTCGACAAGTGCTGAAGAAGTATATGAAAAATCAGATGGCTGGACTTTCTCAACGAAAAACAAAAGCTTCGTAGCACAGTATGAGCATACAGTAATCATTACAAAAGATAAGCCAATTATTACAACACTATAAATAGTACAGCCGGCAGATTTTCCATTTCTGCTGGCTGTATTTTTTTGTGTGTAAACAACTTTTTTTAACTGTTTTTTTCAGAATATTTTAGTACTTTAGCAGAGTAAACTTTATGGTTGACATCACTAGTAACCTTCCCGTATTGTATATATATACCGCCCGACGTATTTTGATTTATGGGGGAAATGGCTGTCGTATTAATACAGCCATTAGTGCTGCTTTTCGGATATTACTATTGAATCGGCTGGTTTTTAAATTAGTCTACACCAAACTATAACAGGTGTTTTTTTTATGCGTTTATCGTCAAACATCAGCTGTATTCACAGCTTATACAAGCTATAAGTAATCTCCCAACTTCAACTAGACAATTAACTTTTAAAGGAGAGAACACTTACATCATGAGCAATGGTAATAAGCTCGGACTAGCCATATTGACATCACTTGTTGTCGGCAATATGGTCGGTTCTGGAATTTTTATGCTTCCTCGCACATTAGCAGAGGTAGCAAGCCCAGCTGGGGTTATACTTGCATGGGTTTTAACTGGTTTAGGAGTATTAGTCACAGCCCTTGTCTTTGGGAATTTAGCAATCAGGAAGCCAGAGCTGACTGGCGGGCCGCAAATATATGCAAAGCAGCTGTTTAAAGAAGGATCAAATCTATCCTTGCTGTCCGGTTTTATGTCGTCATGGGGATACTGGATTGGTAATCTTGCAGGAAATGTTGCAATCATCACGACATTTGCTGGTTATTTATCCACGTTTTTCCCTATTTTAACGAGTGAAGCTGTTCTCTTTACAGCAGGATCCTTTACTTTAAAAGTCGGCAATACATTTACATTCGCAGTTTGTACGCTTTTATTATGGGGAACACATTTTATTATTTTGCGTGGGCTTGAAAATGCAGGGAAACTGAATTTCCTTGCGACTGCAGCGAAAGTGGTCGGTTTCTTGCTGTTCATTATTATTGCACTGTTTGCTTTTGAATCAAGCAATATATTGCCATTTGCAGAAGCAAAAACAGATGCTGCCGGCAATTCAGTAGGTCTACTTGGGCAAGTTAATAATGCAGCTGTAACCACACTGTGGGCATTTCTCGGTGTTGAATCTGCGGTCGTGTTTGCAGGCAGAGCGAAAAGGAAAATAGATGTGAAGCGTGCTACGATTTTAGGATTGTTGCTTGCACTTGCGATTTACATTGGGATAAGCACATTGGTTATGGGACTGTTAAATCAGGAAGCACTTATTTCCTCGCAGAAACCATTGATTGATGCTATCGAGGTCGTGCTTGGACCAATTGGCGGAAAAGTTCTAGCAGCTATTGGATTGATCAGCTTGTTCGGTTCAACAATCGGTTGGGTCATGCTAAGTGCAGAGATACCATACCAAGCCGCAAAGCAAGGTATCTTCCTGACACCTTTTAAGAAAGAAAACAAACAGGGCATTCCTGTGTTTTCCTTAGTGCTGACAAATATCCTTGGACAGCTATTTATATTTTCGACCGTGTCTAACAGCATTTCACAAGCATTTGATTTTGTCATTTACATTGCGACACTAGCATATCTTGTTCCATATTTAATCGCCTCGTTGTTCCAAGTGAAACTTACTTTCACTGGAGAAACATATGGTCAAAGAAAAGGACGAGTTACAGACATGATCATCGGTTTGCTTGCCTCTGTTTACTCTATTTGGGTAATAATTGCCGGGACAGCAGATATTAAGACATTTATGTTCGGAATCATTCTCCTTGCTAGCGGAATCTTGTTTTATGCAAAAGTACCCCGCAATCAGAGTTTGTCTGATAAATAAAAAGAGCGAAGCAGCTATTAAGCTGCTTCGCCTTTTTTTTATAAAGAAGAAGAAGGATTATCCTTTTCCTCCCACTCGACATTATGTTCCTCTGCAAGTTTATCAATTTCATTTTGATATTCACGAAGTAAAGACCGAGCTTCCTCCAGCATGCCATTCGCTTCTTCTATTAATAATGGGTCTTGGGTTTCAAGGGCCCTTACAATTTTCACGAACGCATTATACTGAAGATCTGCTCCTTCTATATATTTTTCATGAACAGCTCGTAACTCCTCTGTATCAATCGGAACGGAATTCAATTCTTTAATGAATTCATTATAAGTGGGGATGACAGTAATCACTAACGCATCATACATTGTCACGTCATCCGTATAGTTAATGCCAGATACTTGGTCATATGCACTAACAGCTGTTGCTTCAAGCTCAAATGCTGTTGTCATTTCACTGTTCACATAATTCATTAGATCATCTTGAATTGGATCATTAAAGCATGCAGATAAAACGAAGATAATGGGTAAAATGGTGCAAAAAATAACTTTTTTCACTTAATAACCTCCTTACCTCAATTTATGAAAGAGTGGAAGTCCACTATGTATAGCAGAAAAGCCCATTTATTCTAATTCAGGAAAATAATTACCAGAACTATCTTGTAAAGCAAAATAGTGTATGATATCCTCTAAATATAAGCTATATTGCAATGCAAAATAGCGATTAAGGTTACGTGAAGGGAAAGAAACAAATGTCTTCAAGTCAAATGCTTAAAGGAGTGCTGGAAGGGTGCTTATTGGCAGTCATTTCAAAAGGAGAAGTATACGGATATGAAATGATTGAAAAGCTCGAAGCGTATGGCTTTACTATGATAAGCGAAGGCAGTATTTATCCAGTACTGTTGCGTATGAAAAAAGAAAAGCTCGTCCATGTTGAAACAAAAGCATCCCCATCAGGTCCTAAACGAAAGTATTATACATTGACAGAGGAAGGACACCACCAATTACAGCAATTTGAAGAAAGGTGGCTGCTGCTTTCCAACAGTGTCAACGAACTATTAAAAAAAACATAAAGGAGGACATAAAAAAGTGGAACTGTCGGCAAAAAGTCAGGAATTCATTGATAACCTTCATTTATACCTTATGACAAGCGGTAAAAAGGACAAGGAAATAAATGAAATAGTAGAGGAACTGACAGATCATTTATTAGAAGCAGAAAAGGATGGCAAGGACATATCTGAAATCACAGGTGCTTCCCCGAAAAGCTATATGGAAAGCCTTGCACAGGAGATGAAAACAGATTATGGGGAGTGGCTTAAGTATATTCCGTTGCTTTTTTTAAGCATCATCTCCTACCAGGTTATTGGTGATGCCTTATTAGGTGAGTTAAGTTATACGTTAACAGTCATTATCGGTCAGCCAATTGTCGTTGCTTTTATGCTTCTGTTATATGTTTTAACCTTTAAAACCTTTGCATCCCGTTCGAAAGCATTGTCAAAAAGAATGGCCATTGGTATATTCGTACTCAATGTACTGTCTACCGCAGCCTTTTTCTTCATATTGTATTTCGGTAATAAAGGTACACCTGTCCTTATCATCGACAGTTTGCTTGGAAAGCTGGGAATAGCTGCAGTTGCTTTCGTTTTCCTGGCATCGTTTGCATGGTGGTCTAAATCATGGGCACCATTCATCCCATTAGTCGTCTATGTTCCAACATTTGCTGTCGAGTTTTTTCCCTTTTCAGTGGAGGAAAAAGCATTATATTCATCCATTATATTTGTTTTGCTTGCTGTAACGTATTTTCTGATTGTCTTTCTAAAAAGCAGAAAAGAAAAAGCAAAGACAGCATAAATTTAAACTGTAAAATAAGAATGGATAGGTAAGACGAACTAGCAGTGAAGCGACTTGACACTGCTTTCGCCATTAAAGCGGATAGTAATAATATTCCTTTCTTATCCCGAGAAAAAATTAAACTGTAAACACCTTTAAAAAAGGTGTTTTTTTTAAAAACAATAATTGAATATTTATTAATAATATTGTATAAATATTATATAAAGAAACGTACTAAGGAGAATAACGATGGAATTCCATATATCCAATGAACTTCCGACATTTGAACAGTTTGCACAGCTCCATGAAGACAGCGGACTGCTTCAAAATAAAAAAGGAAATTATACACGAGAACAATTATTTGAAGCAGCGAAAGGCAGCTGGTTTTATACAGCGATTTATCATAATAATACATTAACAGCTTTCGGCAGAATGATTTCAGACGGAGTATATCAGGCACTTATATGTGATGTGATGGTAAGTCCTGATATGCAAGGACAAGGTTTGGGCAAAAAAGTCATAGAAGAGCTTTTACAAAAATGTAAGGACAGCGGGATTCAAACTGTTCAGCTTTTTTCGGCAAAAGGCAAGCATTCTTTTTATAAAAAATTAGGCTTTCAAGAACGAGATACAGATGCGCCTGGAATGACGATGTTAATTTAAAATCATATGAAAATATTGTAAAGTTAAACTAAATTATGCATATCAATCCTTAAATTGGTAACGATAGGGTTATACATATTAAGGAGTTGAAATGGATGGAAGAGAAGATGAATGAACCGACTGGCGAAGACTTGTTAACAAATCGCCAAGGTCATCCTGTAACAGACAACCAAAATGTAAGAACCGTTGGCAACCGAGGGCCAACCACATTGGAGAACTATGATTTTTTAGAAAAGATTACGCATTTTGACCGCGAAAAAATCCCTGAAAGGGTTGTTCATGCAAGAGGTGCTGGTGCACATGGTTATTTTGAGTCATACGGCACTGTTGGTGATGAACCTATTTCTAAATACACACGTGCAAAAATTTTCCAAGAAAAAGGCAAGCAGACACCGCTGTTTATCCGTTTTTCCACTGTAGTTCATGGAGTCCATTCTCCAGAGACATTGAGAGATCCACGTGGGTTTGCCATTAAGTTTTATACAGAAGATGGCAACTGGGATTTAGTCGGGAATAATTTAAAGATTTTCTTTATCCGCGATCCGCTTAAATTCCCAGATATGGTTCATTCCTTCCGACCAGATCCTGTTTCAGGATTGTCTGATCCTGAAAGAATGTTTGACTTCCTTGCATTGACACCAGAATCGATGCATATGATTACCTTTGTATTTTCACCATGGGGCATTCCTGCCAATTACCGGCAAATGCAAGGCTCTGGAGTGCATGCTTATAAATGGGTGAATGCAGAAGGCAAAGCTGTGCTTGTAAAATATCATTGGGAGCCTAAACAAGGTATCAGAAACTTAACGCAAAAAGAAGCAGATGAAGTTCAAGCGAAAAATTACAGCCATGCAACACAGGATTTATATGAAGCAATTGAAAAAGGCGATTATCCTGAATGGGAGCTTTATGTGCAAATCATGGAGGATGGAGAGCACCCAGAATTGGATTTTGATCCGCTTGATCCTACAAAGCTTTGGTATAAAGAGGACTACCCTTGGCTTCCAGTCGGCAAAATGGTCTTGAACAAAAATCCAGAGAACTACTTCACAGAAGTGGAACAATCGGCTTTTGGAACAGGCGTAATCGTCGACGGAATGGACTTTTCCGATGATAAGCTCCTGCAAGGCAGAACTTTCTCTTACTCCGATACACAGCGACACAGAGTGGGAACAAATTATCTGCAATTACCTATCAACAGACCGAAAAAACATGTTGCTACTAATCAAGAAGGCGGACAAATGGACTTCCGAACAGAATTCGGCAAACACCAAAATCCGCATATTAATTATGAGCCTTCTGTAATCGGCGGCTTAAAAGAAGCAGAAAATCCAGGCAAAGAGCATGAACCATATGTGGAAGGCAATGTAAAAAGGGAAAAAATCTCTCGTGAAAATAACTTTGGACAAGCTGGCGAAACTTACCGAAGATTTACGGATTTTGAAAGAGATGAGCTTATAAGCAACTTATCCTCCGCACTTGCAGCTTGCCGTACAGAAATTCAAGAGAAAATGATCGACATGTGTACAAAGTGTGATGAAGATTACGGAAAACGGATTGCAGAAGCAATCCAGAAAATAACAGAAACTAGAGTTGATCAAATGGAAGATGCTGTGCAAACAGCAGAAGATGTGTCACATCCTTCTGATCCTTATTAATATCATTGCCTGCTGTGTTTATGACAGCAGGCTTTTTCAATGTGTTGTTTTGTTGACATAAATCCAAATATATGGTATTAAATAATCGTTAGCACTCTGAAGCTTAAAGTGCTAAACTGGACTACATATTATTCTTACTTTTGAAAGGAGCTATTATTTAATGGTCGAAACAAAAGAATTCAAAGCCGAATCGAAAAGGCTGCTCGAAATGATGATTAACTCTATCTACTCACAAAGAGAGGTTTTCTTAAGAGAGCTGATTTCCAATGCCAGTGATGCAATTGATAAAATCTATTACAGAGCATTGTCAGATGAAGCCATTACCTTCCATAAAGAAGATTATTATATAAAGATAAAAGCAGATAAGCAAAATCGGACATTGACGATTACGGATACAGGCATCGGGATGACGAAGGAAGAATTGGAGAATAACTTAGGAACAATTGCTAAAAGCGGTTCTCTGGCCTTTAAAAATGCAAATGAGCTGAAAGACGGCCATGATATTATCGGCCAATTTGGAGTAGGTTTTTATGCGGCGTTTATGGTAGCAGATGTTGTCACAGTTACATCAAAATCCCTTGACAGTGACACTGCCTACAAGTGGCAATCAAAGGGTGCGGATGGCTACACAATCGAGGAAACGGCAAAAGAACAGGTTGGAACGGAAATTGTCTTATCATTGAAGGAAAACAGTGAAGATGACCAATACGACGAATTTTTAGAAGATTACCGTTTAAAGCAAATCATCAAAAAATATTCAGACTTTATCCGCTATCCAATAAAAATGGATGTGACTACATCTGCTCCAAAAGAAGGAACAGAGGATGAGTTCGATGAGTTTGTCGAAGAGCAAACTATCAACAGCATGGTGCCAATTTGGAGAAAAAACAAAAGTGAGCTTACAGACGAGGATTACCAGCGTTTCTATGAGGACAAACGTTATGGTTTTGACAAGCCTTTGTCACATCTGCATGTAAGTGTAGATGGATCGATTCGCTATAATGCTATTTTGTATATTCCAGAAAAGACTCCGTTTGACTATTACTCTAAAGAGTACGAAAAAGGACTTGAACTATATTCCAATGGCGTCTTAATCATGGAGAAGTGTGCCGATCTGCTCCCTGATTATTTCAGCTTTGTGAAAGGACTCGTAGATTCTGAGGATTTATCCTTGAATATATCACGAGAAATGCTGCAGCATGACAGACAGCTGAAAAAAATCGAAAAAAATATTACTAAAAAAATTAAAAGTCAATTAAAAGCGCTGCTAAAGGATGAGAGAGAACAATACGAAGCATTTTTCGAATCATTCGGAAGACAGCTTAAATATGGCGTGTACAGTGACTTTGGTGCCAACAAAGAAATGCTGCAGGATTTACTGCTGTTCTATTCTTCCACAGAGAAGAAGCTCGTATCCTTAGATGAATATCTATCGAGAATGCCAGAGGAGCAAAAATACATTTACTATGCAACGGGAGATTCTATCGACAGAATAAGCAAGCTTCCACAAACAGAAGCAGTAGCGGAAAAAGGCTATGAAATACTTTACTTCACAGATGATATTGATGAATTTTCCATCAAGATGCTGCGTGTTTTTAATGACAAAGAATTTAAATCCGTTTCTGCAAGTGATCTTGGGATTGATGAGGATAATAAAGACACAGCAGATGCTGAGGAAGAAAACAAACCATTGTTAGACTTTATGAAGGAAGCTCTTAGCGGCAAGGTCAAGGATGTTAAAATATCTACACGCCTTAAGTCTCATCCAGTCTGTTTATCAACAAGCGGCGAATTGACGATTGAAATGGAAAAGGTTCTTAACTTGATGCCTGACAGCCAAGGCGTCCAGGCAGAAAAGGTGCTTGAAATTAACAAGAACCACACTGTCTTTCAATCATTAAAAACAGCGTTAGAAGCAGATAAAGAGAAGCTTAGCCTTTATACGAATCTGCTGTATAATCAAGCATTGCTGATTGAAGGACTTCCAATTGAAGACCCAGTTGACTTCACTAATAATATTTGCAAAATCATGGATTAATATAAAGTTATAAGCAGCCTGTCTTGCAGGCTGTTTTTAACTGCATTAAATATTGACAAAATATTATTTTTGTGATATTATTAAATATTTTATATTTGACTGAATCCCCTGAATATACCATAATGAAATAGTAAAATAACGGTAAAGGGGAGAAAACAAGTGACTGTAAATTGGAATATAAGAGCATTAGAGATTAATCTTGGCGGCTTTACTATTTTTCCTACACTGATTTGGAATGAAAAGACGGCGATATTAGTCGATACTGGGATGCCAGGCTTGCTTCCTGTATTTAAAAATGAAATGTCAAAACTAGATGTTCCTTTTGAAAGGCTGTCAGCAATTATCCTAACACATCAAGACCTAGACCATATCGGCAGTCTGCCTGAATTGACAACAGTAAACCCTAATTTGTCTGTATTTGCTCATGAAGTGGAAAAACCTTATATAGAAGGAGAACTCCCCCTTATTAAGATGAACGGTGAAAATATGACAGCAGAAAAATGGGCGGCTATTCCAGATGCTTTGAAGCCGTTTTATGAAAACCCGCCATCAGCGAAAGTGACAAATACTCTTGAAGACGGTGCTGAGGTAGAGGGATTTCCTGGCATTGAAGTCATTGCTACACCTGGTCATACACCTGGCCATGTGAGCCTTTATGTTAAACAAACAAAAACATTGATTGCTGGTGATGCACTGACTTGTTCGGACGGCAACTTACTAGGACCAGCACCTCAGCATACATTGAATATGGATGAAGCACTAGCATCTGTTGCAAAACTTTTAAACTATGATATTGAAACAGTCATCTGCTATCATGGCGGTATCGTATCAGGAAAAATATTGCAACAATTAACAGAAATTATAGGTAAGTAAAAAAACAGGACAGGAAAACATGTTTTCCTGTCCTGTTTTTTTGTTATTGATATTTTTGCAGCGGTTTATCGGCAGGGCCTTCCAGCACTTCGCCATCATAAGAGAATCTCGAGCCGTGACACGGGCAATCCCATGATTTTTCCCCATTATTCCAAGCGACCTCACAGCCAAGATGGGTGCAGGTTGTATCAACCATATGAACATTGCCATCAGTGTCTTTATAACAGCCGATTTTTTTTCCGTTTATGCGGAGAATGGATGCTTCATCTGGAGACAATTCCTCCTCATCGCTGGCAGGTTTCAGCTTTCCGCCAATAAGATGCTTTGCAACATCTAAATTTATGCTGATGAATTTTCGCAAAGATGGGTCAGAATAAAAACGGGAAGGAGCATACAACTCCTCGTATGGATTTTGTTTACCTTCAACCATATCAACAAGCAACAAAGCTGCTGCTATCCCGTTTGTAATGCCCCATTTCCGATAGCCTGTGGCTACATAAATCGAGTCATGCCCCTTTTTAATAAGTCCTACATATGGGATCTTATCAAGTGTAATCAAGTCTTGTGCCGACCATTCATAATATACCTTTTCACTGTTAAGAACCTCTCGTCCAAACGCTTTAAGTGCTTCATAATGCTTAGTAGTATCTTCATCCTGTCCCGTTTTATGGCTGTCTCCGCTAATTAAAATTAATCTTTTGCCGTCATGTGACACCGGACGGAGCGATCTTGAAGGAGTATCAGCACTGTAGTACATACCGCCAGGATATTTATCTGCTTCCTCCACAGCAACGACATAAGATCTTTTTGGATACATACGGGCAAAATAAAAGCCATTTGCATCATAAAAAGGAAAGTGAGAGGCGCTGATTACCTTATCTGCATGTACCTTGTAGCCGTCCCTAGTAACTACTGCTTTTTTCTCCTGTTGTTCCTCCACATCTGTTGCTGTTGTCTGTTCAAATATTGTTACATTATCCATTTTATCTAGTAATTCTTTGAAAAACAGAAGTGGGTGGAATTGATACTGATTTTTCATTACTAATGCGGCCTTCACTTCAATTGGAAAAGGTATGGACTCACGCAGTTCACAATCTATGCCAATTTCTTTGTAGGCAGCATGCTCTTTCATTACCTTATTTTCATATTCATCAGATACTGCATAAAGGATAGCATCATGTTTCTCTAGTCCACAGTCGATATTTAATTGTTCAGCTGCTGTTTTTATAAATTCCATGGCGTTATGATTTGCTTCATAATAGAGCTTCGCTTTTTTTAATCCCATGTTTTGCTTTAATTCATCATAAATAAGTCCATGCTGCGCCGTAATTTTTGCTGTCGTGTATCCTGTTGTTCCACTCATCAAGCTATCAGCTTCCAGCAGTGTGACACGACGTCCTTTTTTTCCAAGTAAATAGGCGGCAGTTAAACCAGTAATACCTCCGCCGACAATACAAATCTCTGTTTCATGATCGTTAGTGAGCTTAGGAAAGGAAGGAAGTTTAACTGTATCCCTCCATAATGATTCATGCTTGTCCATAACCATCCATCTCCTTACTATGTCTTTTCCTTCTATGTTTCCCAAAACAGGAAATAAAAAACATTAATATCCTACCAGGAAATAAGTCGTATTCCTTGAAAGCTATACTGCTCCAAGTTATAGTAAAATAGCACTATTTTAGATTTATTATTTAAAGTTGATGAAATTAGAACGATAAACGACTAGACAAAGAGATGAACAGGAGGAAATGAATCGTGGTTTGTGATGTTTGTAAACCGAGTACTAAAGGCTATAGTGTCTTCTTTCCAGATGCTCACTCAATGAACGTGCTCCTTAAATATTTAAAGGGCAGCTCGCCTGATGCATTCAAAATCGTGAATACTTGCACAGTCTGGCTACTAGAACCAATCTTTTTTTCTTTTGTCGATTACGCAGCTGTACACCTCGGCGAATACGGAATAACAGCTGCAGAAGCTGATATATGGAATCCGGATAAAAATAAGAGCAGAAAAAAACCAATTCATCTATTCACAGAAGAAAGGGAGGCTGCTTGGATAGATCAGGTTATAGAAGAAAACAGGATTATCACACATTATCAGCCAATTGTCCGGATAGAAGACAGCAAACCGATAATTTATGGACATGAGCTGTTATCAAGAGGACTTGATGAATACGGGGCAATAATCCCTCCTAATAAACTGTTTGAGGCAGCGAGCTTGCGCAACCGCGTATTTTCATTAGATCGAGCCTGCCGTCTCCAATCTGTCCGCAATGCAGGCGTTGTAAAAAATAAGCTTGTTTTTATTAACTTTATCCCGACAGCTATTTATGTACCGGAGCACTGTCTTGCAAGTACATTTGCTTTAATTAAGGAACTTGGTGTGAAGCCATCACAAGTAGTATTTGAAGTAGTTGAAACAGATGACGTGCAAAATCTCGATCATTTAAAGTCTATTCTTGCTTATTATCGAAAACATGGTTTTAAGTATGCACTTGACGATGTGGGAACAGGCTATAACCAGATAGACAAATTGGAAAAAATGGAACCTGACGTTGTGAAGCTTGCGATTGAATATGTAAATGGTGTGAGCAAAGATTCACAGAAGCAACAGTTAGCACAAGAGGTGCTAATTCGCAGCAAAAGAATCGGTGCGCTCGCGCTCGCTGAAGGTGTTGAGCATATGGAAGACTTTCACTTTCTACAGGAAATGGGTTATGATCTGTTTCAAGGTTATTTATTTTCAAAACCTGCACAAAAACCGATGAGTGACACAGAGCTGATAGAAACGTTAAAGGAACATGAGAATATATTGACATTAACTTCATAATATGATTAAATAAAATCCAAATATTATATTTCAAAACTTATCCAGAGAGGTGGAGGGAACTGGCCCTATGAAACCTCGGCAGCGGGTTCATCTTACGAGATGAATACTGTGCCAATTCCAAGGACGCGATTATTCGGTCTTACAGATAAGAGGAAGAAATGCATGGTTGCACGAACTAAGTGTATGAATGATACAGTCCTCTTCTGTCAAGAAGAGGACTTTTTTATTTCCTTCCTATAAAAGACGAAAATCGAATAGTAACAGGAGGCAGAAATAATGGGGTTTGACAACGCTCAATATAGTGACGAAAAAGACTTGCTGATTGAAAAGCTGATTGCACTCGGTATATATAAGAAGGAATCACTGCACCTTTTTGAATTATCGGTCTCAGAGCTAGAAGAAGTGTATGAGAAAGCAGCTTGTGACAATCAGTGTTAAATATGCCAGGCATATCTGTTTCAACTTGTGCCTATAAAATAGTAGAATGGAACAGGATTAATAAAAAGGCTGGTGCCCAAAAATGAACAGGATGGCAAAATATATAACAGCAATCCTAATATGCATATTGATCGGATTATCTTCCAGATATACAGCCTTTTATCCGCAAGTGATCCAATCCCATCTTGGTGATGTAATCTGGGCTAGTATGATTTATTTTGGTTTAAGGCTCTTTGTTAAGAAAAATCATTATCTATTTTCCATCCTGCTCGCACTGTTATTTTGCTGGCTGATTGAATTTAGTCAATTATATCAAGGAGATTGGCTGGTTGAAATCCGTAATACATTGCTTGGTGGACTTATCCTTGGGAAGGGTTTTCTGTGGATTGATTTACTTCGTTACACAGTCGGAGTAGCACTGGCATATTTGGTGGATCGGAATCTTTTGCATAAGCAAGCTGCCTAGTTGATCTTTTAAAAATTTGGCAGTTATTTTCTGATTTGTGTTTTCATTATTTTACGATATAATAGTGATTGAGTTTTTTAACAGTCAAAGGCATTATGCCGCTTAATATTAGATCGGAGAGGTTGTAGCCCCCCTCTTAAAAAAAACTAAGAAGAAGCAGCACTTCTATCTTGGAGTGCTGTTTTTTTTTGGTAATTGGGCATTAGTTGTAATGGTAGAAAGGGAGTATTTTTAATTATGTTAAGAGATGAAAAAGCAGTTGTTGTATTCAGCGGAGGCCAGGACAGCACTACATGCCTGTTTTGGGCTTTAGAAACATTCAAAGAGGTAGAAGCTGTTACCTTTAATTATAATCAAAGACACAAAGCAGAAATTCAATGTGCAATTGATATTGCTGCAGAGGTTGGTGTGAAACATCATATTCTAGATATGGAATTATTAAATCAGCTGGCACCGAACGCATTGACTCGAAGTGATATTGAAGTGAAAGAAGGCGAAAATGGGGAGCTTCCTTCTACATTTGTTCCAGGCAGAAATCTTGTCTTCTTGTCTTTTGCGGCTATTTTAGCAAGCCAAATTGGTGCAAAGCATATCATTACAGGCGTTTGTGAAACAGATTTCAGCGGATATCCTGATTGCCGGGATTCCTTCATTAAATCCCTTAATGTAACACTTAATCTTTCCATGGACACATCCTTTGTCATTCATACACCTTTAATGTGGCTGGATAAGGCGGAAACTTGGAAGCTTGCAGACGATTTAGGCAGACTGGACTATGTGAGAGAAAAGACGTTGACATGCTATGAAGGAGTAATCGGCGACGGCTGTGGAGAATGTCCTTCATGCTTGCTTAGAAAAGCAGGACTAGATAAATATCTTGAAGGAAAGAAAGAGGCACATGTATAATGGACACTAATTTCTTCGGCTTTCGAATTGTGGAGAACCTGCAGAAAATCGGCCAGGACATAAAAAAAGAAGAGTTGAATTATCATCAGAAAAGAGTGCTAATCTCCAAGGAATTTACTTTCGATGCTGCACACCATCTTCACTGTTATGAAGGAAAATGCAAAAATCTACATGGGCACACATATAAAGTTATTCTAGCAGTGAGCGGTTTAACAAATGATATCGGACTTGTCATTGACTTTGGTGATCTGAAAAACATTTGGAAGGAAAAAATAGAAGTATATCTCGACCACCGCTATCTAAATGAAACACTGCCGCATATGAATACAACTGCAGAAAACATGGTTGTGTGGATGTATGAAAAATTAAATGAAGAATTAAAAAAATACAATAATGACAGCCAAAAGCTGAGAGTAGAGTATATCAAGCTATATGAGACACCTACGAGTTTTGCAGAAGCAAGAAGGGAATGGATGGGATGAGCAAAATACCGGTGCTAGAGATTTTCGGGCCGACAATCCAAGGAGAAGGGATGGTTGTGGGCAGGAAAACAATGTTTATCCGCACTGCCGGGTGCGATTATCGCTGTTCGTGGTGCGATTCTGCTTTCACATGGGATGGCACAGGAAAAGATGATATTATCCAAATGACAGCAGAGGAAATTTGGGAACGATTATCTGAATTAGGCGGAGATCGCTTCGACCATGTCACTATTTCAGGGGGGAATCCAGCCCTGCTGACAAACCTTCGCCATTTCATTGAGCTGGCAAAGCAAAAAAATATCCAGTTGGCTTTAGAAACACAGGGAAGCAAATGGCAAGACTGGTTTGAGCAAATTGATGATCTGACCATTTCGCCTAAGCCGCCAAGCTCTGGAATGAAAACAAATTTCGCCATTTTAGATGACATCACCACGAAATTGTCAGATGCAAACAGCTTGTTCAGTTTGAAGGTGGTTGTTTTTGATGAAGCAGACTATGAATATGCTATTCATGTTCATCAACGCTACCCAAATGTGCCTTTTTATTTGCAAGTAGGCAATGATGACATTACAAATGGCAATAATGAAGAATTGCTGCAAAAGCTGTTAACGAAATATGAATGGCTGATTGACCTCACTATGAACACGAGTGAAATGAATGACGTTCGCGTTCTTCCGCAGCTTCATGCATTGGTTTGGGGAAATAAAAGAGGCGTTTAGACTATAAATACCTAGTTTTACTGATAAATATAAGGTTCAATATAACTATTAATATGGACAAATTTCCTTTTTTGGACACAATATTATCTTACTATCGGAGGAATTTGTAGAATATAATCGAAAAAAAGCGGGAAACAATGTATAATAAATTATTAGAATAGTAGATTCTAACAAGAGGGAGGATCTGATAAGTAATGGAATGGACTTTAGCCATTTTATTTATTGCTGCAGTGGTGCTGTTATTTGCTTCCACAATCAGAAGCCGTAAAACAGCAAAAGCAGAACAAAGGGAAATCGATATGATTCACCTTTCTGTTACGGAAGAGCTGACACAGCTGCAGACACAAGTTCGCAATCTAGAGCTCGATATAGAGATCATTGAAAAAGAATCTGGCGTTCGATTAGCATTAGCTGATCGCGTTAAATTAAGAGAAGTTTTAGACTTGCACCGTCGCAAATATTCCATTGAAACAATTGCCGGCCAAAAAAAGCTGTCAGTTGAACAAGTGGAAAAAATGCTTGCTCCTTATATTATGGAGAAAGAAGAAAGGAGATCTGTTGTAAATGAAGCCTAGTACCATAAGCAGTTTTGCAGCAGGTTTACTTTTAGCGGCAGCCATTAGCAGTGTTGCCTATTATGTGACTAAGGAAGATACACCAAAAGCAGCAGAACCTGCAACAACTGCTGTGACAGAGGATACAAATACAGAAGCGGTTAAAACACCGACTGTTGAAGAGATGGAAGAACTACTCGCTTCCTCCGGCTATGTTGTACAAACAAAAGAAGAAGCTGAAAAGACAGAAACGCAATGGCAGGAAAAAGTCGATGCTGCTAAAAAATCAGCAAGTGAAGATACAGAGAGCAATGGTGATGTTGTCTATCGCACTAGCATATATGTATCAAACGGGATGACAAGTATTGATGTTGGAAACGCCTTGAAAGATGCTGATATCATTAAAATGAGCGGCTTCGAATTTTCTAAAGAAGTAGAGAAAAAAGGTGTCGAAAAATACTTGAAGCCTGGCTCATATAAAATCGACAGCTCCATGTCTACAAATAAAATTATATCTACTATTTTCCAAAAACAATAAAAGCAAAAAAATCACTTATGCATACAGCATAAGTGATTTTTTTATTGCCATAGGTGGGAAGCCAAACCGTTTTCGTTCCATTCCATAAAATGCTAGGAGGAAGCTTTATTATGGAAGGTGAAAAGATGAAAAGAAATAAAAGGAGCAGGGGATTTTGCCTGCCAGGCGGTTATCGATACTGTGGCCCAGGCTGCAGCGGCCCAGGAGCGCCAATCAACTACGTAGATTCATGCTGTAAAAAACATGATGATTGTGTAGCAAGATACGGCTCAAGCTGCAGATGTGACGAGCTGTTAATTGAATGCGTGCAAAGAAAAACGAATGAAAGAACACACGAAGGAAGCACTGCCAGACTTATCTCTGGCTTCATGAAACTGCGCACTGATTTGAATTGTGCAAAGCCAAGACGGACACAACGCCGAAGATAAAGGCGTTGTGTTATTTTTGGATTGGAAAAGAAAACATTTCCTGTAAATGCTGCTTATCCCGGTAAGAGCGATAAGCAACAAGGATTTGGTCATCCATCGAAGCATCCAACTGAAGAATATAGTCACTTTTTTTCTCTAAATAATAATGTATTCCCTCTGCCTCTAAAACATAGAAATGATAAAAATCTCCTAATAAGAATTGAGTGGCTTTTTTTGTATCTTGATGTGTTTCAATATAGTCTGCTAAGCCGATGACAGATATAGTTGCACCTTCTTTGTTTGCAAGCATGCTGTTGCGTACCGTTTCTGCTGTCTGCGTCAATGTATTTTTAGCTTTAGCGAACATAGTTCCTAAAATATTACTCATTGTCTGCCTCCAAAAATAATAGTAGTAAGGATAGTATGCACGCTATAAATTACTGTTATCCTTGCAGCAAGCAGTTTAAAGCGGAAACAAAAAAAGGGCCTTTCATAGCCCTTTTTTAAGAAAAATTAAATGTAAATAAAACGAAAGCAAATGCTGCGACCCAAATAATAGGAATTAAGTTAATAATAATGGCAGTTTTTTTTCGTTTGTTTCTGAATATCCACGAAAGAATCGTACAGACAATAAAGGCAACTGGATACAAGCTGACAATTAAGACAAATAGAATATTATAAAAGCTGAATCCTCCATCAAAGCTCATAAAAGAAAGTCCCCATATCGGCAGCCAAGGTATGAGACATAGTAAATAAATAACTTGTAAAATGACCAAATAAATTTTCATATTTCCCCCCTGTGTTTTTATGTCTATTACTCCTCATTATAGGAAGGAGCGCGGTGTTTCACATCATTCAAAAGGCTCGTGTTTCAAACAGCCCTAACATGCCTTAAGACTCTAGTATGATTACGATTTGTTGATAGGCTTGATGGGTGGAACGCACACCTTCTGAGAAGACTTTTTATTTTTTTCATCTAGTGCAACATACGGCTTGAGCTGCTTTTGTTTTGCGTGCTCGTTTTAGATGGATCAAGATATCCTCTTGAGTGCCTTTTTTTAGAAATGGCCAAAAATTTTTAGCAGCTAAAGCTAGCTGTTGGAAGTACTCACTATATGCTGTATCTATCGTAGCTTATAATAATTAGGTAAAATAGTCTATATAATTCCATGAAAAATTGGTATGTTACAGGTAAGTAAGTCCTGTAACATACCAGTATTTGATTATGCGCTCCACAATACTTCTGTTAATTTGCTGTCAAACAGGTTTGTGTCAATATTACAGGTTTCAGCATTTATTCCATACTGCCAGCCGTATGCCAACGATCCTTCAGGTGCGTCGACATCAAAATCAGGTGCTTCTTGTTCTGTGGTGATACCGATGCTTGGCGATGCTGACCAAATAAAGGTATCATCCTTTACTTCTTGTTTATTTTGAGCAGCTTCGTTGAAGGAATCTACTAAATCACTGCCATTGTCAAACACGCCATATATGGCTGGCTCGAAATTAGAAGCAGTTATTTCATCATACCACCCTTCAATAAAGGCAGCATCGACTGGGTAAGTCGGTTCAATATCTGCAAATATTGCTACTCCATCTGGTGTTCCTAATTCATTTGCAAGATCAATCGCTTCCTTCGCTTCATTGACTCCATTATCATATCCTGTTGCATCAGTAAAGCCGTTGTGTATAAGCAAAACGTCTGCATCCTTTTCATGAATTAAGTCGATTTGCTCATTTGTTAAACCAGCAGAAACACCTTCATTGTGGCCCAAATAGCGGGCTACCACTTTAGGATTACCGAAGTTCTCATTCACACAAGCATAGAATTCATCTGTAGATGCACTGGCAGAGTCTATGCCCCAAATATAGGCAGGTTTTTCCTTTGAAGAACTTGCATTATTATTAGCTGATTCTTCCTCGCTTCCTGCATTTTCGTTATCGTTATTCTCCTTGCTGTCGTTTTCTGCGTTTGTCTCTTTGCCTGACGTTGTAATACCATTTGTAACTTCGACATTAACTTGAAGCTGAATATTGTTTATCAGATTATTTTCAATGGTTGTTGGCCCAGTACTGTTTACCTCATTGTTGATTGTATTATTTAAAGTAGCTGTTAAGCTGCCGTTTAAGAGACTCTCCAGTTTATTTGTCAGTTTCACTTCTGCTTCATCGCTGATAGAGTTAGTTATATTGTTTTTAATATTTGCGTCTTTATTTTCCACTTCATTCTGAATCGAACTCTCAATTTCCGCTTTAGCTTGGCCGCTTACATTGTTTTCAATATTATTAGAAACTGAAAGACTAGAGCTGCTTTCTGCTTCGTTTTGTTGCTCTGACTCAGTTGCAGAGCTATTATTAGCCTTTGTTTCAGAGCTATCAGCCACTGCAGCACTATTAGAATTTTCATATATAAATGCACCGATGCCCATTAACAAAATCAATAAAGCTGAAGCTGTAATGATTAAATATCTTTTCCAATTCATCGTATCACACCTTCCTTTATCCCTCTTAACTACAATATGTTGAATTACAACCATTTGTTCGGGCTTGTCCAGGAAGTAAGTTATCGATTATTCACAAAGCCTCTCGTATAGGATAAAGCGAAAGGGGGAAGCTAAAAAAAATATCTAGTAGGTGAAAAAAATGCTGTTTTCTATTTTTTTCTTTTTTGCATGGCTAATTACGGCCATCTTTTATCTGCAAAAAAAGGTGATATCAAAAGGGGAAAATATGATTATTTTTCTAATCATGCTTGTTGTCAGCATCCATTGGAATTGGATTATTTACGAGGAGCTTGTTTTAGTGAAAATTGCGGATACAACACAAGCATATACGGCTTTTTTGTTGTTTCGGACGATAATTACACCAGTAGCGGCAATTATTTATATAAACATCATCCTGACAAAAACGACTAGATTAAAAACCATTTTCGTTACATTAGGAGGAGCGCTGTGTTTATTCGCTTTAATTTTGTTGGCACTCGCAGGTAATTTGATTGAAACAAAGCAGTGGAATCTAAGTCTTGATTATATTTATTTTGTCCTTTATTTTTGCGGTGCTTTAGTAATTCATTATTTCTACCAGTCCATTATTCAAAAAGAAGGTAAAACGGTATGAAATTAATCGGAACATTTGATATGAATGAAATTGCTTTGCTGATTTTCGTCGGAGTCACATACGCGATTATGGTTATCTTGCCAAAGGTGCTGTCAACAGAACTGACTATATTAAGTATTGTTTGGGGGTTCACAATCGGGGTGGTGTTCGATTTCACCATCGGTGGCGGCCGGCTTGATTATTATAGAGTGAATGATATTAATCATTATGAGCTGTTTGACTTTGTGTACTATATGCTGTTTGTACCGTTCGGTTATTGCTTTAATTACTTCTATGAAGTGCTGCGGATACGGGGTCTATTTAGCATTTTGTATATTGTCGTTTGGGCAGGTATTGGTATTGGAGCACAATTTGTATTTAGCCTGCTGCATATTATCACCTTGCAAAATGGCTATAAACTTGTCCATTCTCTTCCCGTTTTTCTGATTATCCAAACTGTCACCGCATTTATTTATGCTTATATAAAAAAGGAAGAGCAGAAAAGCAAAAGCAAGGAAAATGAATAGGGGGTAGTTTGTTAAACTTTTCGAAGATATCCAATTGGATATCTTTTTTTTATAAAAACAATAATTTAAACAGTAAATATGCCGTTAGCAACTGTTCTTTTCTTGTCTAGAAGCCCTTCATCACTAATTTTCACAAAAATTTCAAATAATCATATATTAATATTAGTCGATCGGTAAAAGAAAAGAGTCGTTATAACTATATTACTTATTTTATTATTTGGAAACATGAATGCCTTTTCTTCTGTGCTGATCCATACTCGCTAATTCTAAAAAGGAGATGGTTAGTATGACAAAAATATTTATTGATCCAGGGCATGGCGGATCTGATCCTGGTGCCGTCGGTAATGGGCTGCAGGAAAAGGACTTAACGTTAAAGATTGCTAAAAAGATACAAGCTTTGTTGAAGGACTACGAAGATGTTGAGGTGAAAATGAGCCGCACAACAGACAAATTTTTAAGTCTTGATCAGCGGACAGATGCTGCTAACAGCTGGAATGCTGACTTTTTTCTGTCTGTGCATATCAATGCTGGCGGCGGAACAGGCTATGAAGATTACCGCTACAACACACTTGCAATCTCAAGCAGAACCGGTAAGGTTCATGCAGCCATTCATAATGCAATCATGGATGAACTTGAATCTTATAATGTAGTCGACAGGGGGACAAAAGCATCCGATCTGCATGTATTGAGAGAATCTGATATGGCTGCAATTTTGACAGAAAGCTTATTCATCGACACTCGCAAGGATGCTAACCTTTTAAAGAATGATGACTTCCTTGATGCAGTTGCATTAGGACATGTTAAAGGGCTTGAGCGAGCCTTTAACTTAAAGAAAAAAGCCGCTTCCACAACGTATAAAATTAAAGCAGGAGACACGTTTTGGGATATAGAAGAACGTTTAAATATCAAGCATGGAACATTAAAAAATCTTAATCCTAATGTTAATGCGACTGAACTGAAGGTTGGTCAAAGTATCCGTATTAAATAAAAAAAAAGAAAACCCTGCTGTTAAGCAGGGTTTCTTAATAAAAAGCAATCACATAGTATGTTATCAACTGGGTATAATATGGGAATACCTAACCCTTTTGAGGTGATTGTTTTTGGTGATGGAACGCTTGATTTTAGCAGGCATACTTATTATCAGCTTTGTGATTGCATGGCGATTCATCCCAGCTGAGAAAGCAAGGGATGCTTTTATTCTTTTTTTGTCTATTCAATTCTTTTCATGGCCGATTGGATTATTTGTCGTAGAAATGAAGTGGATTGAATATCCGGTGCAATTGTTTCCTAATGATAATAATGATTACAGATCAAGTTTATATTTTGAATTCTTCTTGTTTCCAATAACAGCTATTTTGTTTAATTTGTATTATCCATCATCAAGAAGAGTTATTCCTAAGTTGTTCTATTATTTGTTGATTGCCGGCTTTTTTACCTGCATAGAGTTCATACTCGAAAGATTTACAAAGTTGGTGGATTATCATAAATGGCAATGGTATTGGAGTTATTTTAGTGTCATGCTCATATTATATTTGAGCCATAAGTATTACAAATGGTTTAAAAGAGGATTAAGGTGAGACACCATGCATAAAGAATTTTGGATATTAATGATTATATGGGCTGCTGTACCGATTATTATTTTTCTGAACATACGTAATAGCAATAAACGGGTAGCACAAATCACATTCTTGTTTTCCCAGTCCATTGCATGGCTTTATGAATTTGTACAAATAAAAATGCAATTAGTCGCATTTCCGTATCGCGAATTTCCGTACGCGACGAAATTAAGCTTTACCCTTCATTACTTGCTTTTTCCAACGATCGGGATGCTGTTTATCTTGTATTATCCAAAAAAGGGCCGGTATGTAAAAACTCTGTTTTATTTTCTTCTGTTTGGAACGATTGCCCCAACTTACAGTGTTATTGTAGAAAGAACTACTTCTCTTGTCGAGTACCATCATTGGAATTGGGCACTTGGATTTGTATCAAGCATCATCATGCTCTCACTCTTAAAAGTATTTGTATTTTGGTTCGAAAAGGGAATGCTGATGCGAGAAGAATAAGCAGCTATCTGAGATAAAAAAGCCATTCAGCACGGAGTGCTGTATGGCTTTTAGTGCTTATGGCCAAAAATTTGTCAATGACAGTCCGTTATAGACCTCGTCCCAAATAGAATCATTATTCGGCTCTTCAATTGGCACCTGAACAGCGCATATTCCCGGATATGGCCAGTACATTTCCTGCATTCCTTTTATTCCGTTTACTGGCAGCATGAGCAGTAAATTGAAATCCCCTTTTACTAATGTTGAGAGGGCAGCATGAAGGGCGAGCGCTTCTTCTTGGGTAGCAAAACCCCATCTCACAAATAAAATTTTCGGGCTGTATTCTAGCTTTTCAAACAGATTAGCAATCCGTTTTTGCAGCTTTTCCTTGTAAGCTGGATACGTTACAGTCCAATCTTGTCCAGGGACGATTGGGAAATCATGCACAGATGTTATATTATATACAGTATCGTAAATGAAATGGGCATTAACTGGTTCTGTTCCGCCTTGTGCTGGCATGACAGCTACTCCATCATCAAGGGAACTGGAGGTTCCTTCTGTAAGTACGAGATTTGGAAAATCCATAAATCCTTGGAAGCGGTTGTTGATTAATCTTGTCACATCAGCTACGGAGTTGGAAACCATCCAATCAAGGGGAAAGGCAAATCTGCGCAAATTATGTCTTCTTAAATTCAAGGAAGGACCACACCAGCTGCCGATTCCGAGCATTAAATCATAAGGGCCTTTTATTTCTTGTAAATTCACCATAATCATTCCTTTGCTCTGGCATTATAGTATATTGAATGATGAGTGACAGGTAATTGCTTGGACAAACGGCATTTTTTTTAACATAGTTGCATGTAATGTTTAGGCTTTTTTAAGATTTCTCCCTTAATATATAAGCATCAAATGACAGGAGGACACGACTTTGACTTTAACGAGCTTTTTATTATATCTAATTGTGGCGGTAATTTTTCTGCATATTCCCGTGCTCGGAAGATATGTTGCTGTTATTCAAACATTAATTCATGAAGTCGGCCATGGGCTTGCGGCGATAATATGTGGCGGAAAGGTACGAAAAATTCATTTATTCACAAATACTGAAGGACTGGCTTTCACCGCACATGCCAACTGGTTCAGCAGGTTTGTAACAACACTGTCTGGCTATCTATTTGCTTCTGCCTTTTCCTTCTTTTCAATCTGGCTGATAACAATTGGGGCATTTGAGCTCTTGCTGTACATTTATGCAGGTATTTGTTTAACAGCACTTGTATTGTGGATACGCAATTTATATGGTTTCTTGTGGATTATTTGTGCGAGCAGCTTTTTTCTTTGGCTGACCGTTTACGGCAGCATGTTACTGAAAGTACATACATTACAGCTGTTAACATGTATTATTTTTGTACAGTCAATAAAAAGCGCCTTTATTGTGCTTCATTTAAGCTTTAAAAAACCGATGACTGCAGGAGATGCTACAAGTCTTGCCAAGATGACAAAAATCATTCCCGCCTTTATCTGGGGCATTTTATTTTTTGGTCAGGCCCTTTATTTCGGCTATTTAGGTGTAAGTTTTGTCATCCAGTAAAACAGGCTACCGGCCTGTTTTTTTATGTAATAAAGGGGGAATGTTATAGTAAGAAAAGGGATGGTTGGGAAAGATACGCAAAAGGAAGCTAGACTAAAAGGGGCTGTTTTTAGGTGATTCAAATCATTGGCGTTACTGAAGATAATCGATTGGATCTGAATGTTTCTATCAATGACTTAAATATATCCGCATATAAATGGTATTGGGTCGACTTTAACGGTCCGACAGAAGAGGAAATTACCAAACTGATTGATGTCTTTCATTTTCACCCACTGGCGGTCGAGGACTGTGTCCACCGGCTCCAGCGTCCGAAGCTTGACTATTATGACAATCATGCCTTCTATGTAACACATATTCTTCGCAAAGAAGAGGGTGAACTCATGAAGGAGGAATTAGATTTTTTTGTGGGAGATAATTTTATCGTCACCTTTCATTCTTCACCTGCAATCGAAGTATCTCAAGTGTGGACAATCCTTCTTTCTCACAAGAAAATAGAAAAATGGGACACCTATTATGTGTTTTATCAAATCCTTGATAAAATAGTCGATAACTATTTTCCTCTCCTCTATAGTTTAGAGGATGACTTAGACAAAATAGAAGATAATACCCAGAATAAATCAATGAATGCCTTAATGGAAGAGCTTTTTGATGCAAGATATTCCCTCTTAAACTTACGGCATACTGTCCATCCCATGCGTGATTTGCTGTATCGCATGCTCAACTCCCATCATCTGAAGGGAATCAATGCGAGAAGGGAGTATTTCTCCGATATATATGACCATCTCCTTAAGCTGTCGGAAATGGTTATGTCCAACCGTGAAATCACAGCAGATATTAGAGACAGCTATTTATCTCTTAATTCCCATCAGACGAATAATGTCATGAAAGTGCTGACAATCATCACTTCGATTTTTTCGCCGCTTACTTTTATCGCTGGGATATACGGCATGAATTTTGAACATATGCCTGAGCTGTCTTGGCGCTATGGCTATTTGTTTTCCCTAACTTTTATGATTGTTTTAGGGGTCATCATGATCCTTTGGTTTAAGCGAAAAGGATGGTTCAAATAAAAAACGATGCACTGCATAGATGATGCAGGCATCTTTTTTTATAAACAAATGTTTGCTTCTAGTCTTCTAGTTTTAAAAAGGATAACTATTTTATGGTAGAATTTCCTTATTATTTGCTAGTATCTTTCAAATACTGGGAGAAGTGCTTTATAATAATAGCAGACAGCAAAGTAAATCGGCCAGGCTTTCTGTTAGCAAATCACTGATTATTAAACATGAATGTCTGTTTTTTTGCACTTCTTGGCGGTCATAATTCATTAAACTAAAAGGAGGAATGAAAGCGCTTAAATAAAAAAGATGGATGATGGAGGGATTACTATGTATCATTTCGTCACAAATGGTATCTATCGTTTTTGTGAATGGGTGACAAGGCTTGCCTATCTAAATTTATTATGGGCATTCTTTACTGCTGTCGGGTTCATTGTATTTGGAATTGGACCATCAACGGTTGCTATGTATACGGTCACGCGAAAATGGCTGCAAGGGCACACGGATATACCTGTTTATCGCACATTTATGCATGCATATAAGCGGGAATTCTGGCGCGCCAATAAATTAAGCTGGATTTTATTAACGGTAATGGCTGTTTTTTATGTTGATTTTGTTATATTCGGCTGGATGGGCCAAGAAACATCCGTTTTTGCGTTAATTTTTATGATTCTGCTGCTCATTTTTACCATTGTGTTCTTAATGGTGTTTCCCGTGTACGTACACTATGATATTCCGTTATCAAAAACATTTAAGTATGCAGTTCTAATTGGCTTTTCTAGACCATTTTACACGATTGGAATGTTGGCAGGAGCAGTTGGTGCCATTTTAATCAGTCTTATCCACGTAACGGTGATTATATTTTTCAGTGGAAGCTTATTTGCATTGGTTGTCACTGCTTTTGCTATGAAGGCATTTAGCAGCATGGACAATGGTACAACTGAGGAACAAGTCTTGCAGTAAAGGAGATAAGACAATAAAGGAGTACTTTCGTTCTATGAGAAAAACATGGGCATCAATCATCACAATCTATCAAAATACGAAACTGAATGGAAAGCTCTTTATTCGCATCACACTTCTTATGGTCGTTACTCTTGCGCTCGTATTAATTTGTCTCCAATATGCTTTCAGCCTATATGATGAACAAATATATGCAAAATCATCACAGGTATTAATGATGTCATCCAATACCATTGAAGAAGAGCTGGAACGCATCGAGGAGGTAAGCTTTAATATTGCCGTTGATCCGCAAATACAATCAGCTTTGCTGGAGCTGCAGGGAGAGGTTACTGGCTATGATATTTACCGGCTCGAGCAAAAGCTGGAGGAGGAGTTAGCCAATTACGTCGGCTCGGAAAGGTATATCCATTCTATCTATCTTTATGATTCTTCAGGGAGAGAATTCTTAGCGGGCTCAAGCTCTAAACCGCTTGGCGAAAAGGAAAAGCGCATTGCTATGTACAGCGCTGACAGGTATGAAGGCAAAAATTATTGGATGGAAATAGACGGTGTGGATGAATTTTTGACTTCTGTACGCCTGCTGCGCTCGTATGAGAATTTAAACTTTGACAGAATTGGCAAGCTGATGATTCGGGTCAACCTTGATAAAATCGTTGCCGGTCTGCCGCTTACACAAGGAGAGGTCGGCGGTAATATCGTTATCTCTAACAGCAGCCAAGTTTTTTACTCACAAAAGGGTACCCATGATTTAGGTGATTTTGATTTCATCACAAAGAAGGGGCAAGGCTATGGTATTGAGAAAATAAACGGCGAAAGATATTTCGTAAATCATATTGCCACAAATTTTGAGGACTGGACATATTGGAATATCATCCCCTTTCATGCGATGTTTTCCAAAATTACAGCAGTCAAATACTCGATGGTGCTATTATTCACGTTTTTATTTATCCTGCTGATTTCAATTGGTTTTGGATTTTTAAAGAGAATTACCAATCCGATCGAGGAGCTGGCCTCCACCATGCAGGAGGTGCAAAAAGGTAACTTTTTAGCTGTGCAATCACTTAAGGTAGATGAAATGCCAGAGGATGAGGTTGGAACGCTATATCGAAATTTTAAGACAATGGTTCAGCGTATTGATGAATTGATTAAGGAAAATTTCTCTAAACAGCTGTTAGTCAAAGAAACCGAGTTCAAAGCACTGCAAGCACAAATTAATCCGCATTTTCTATACAATACGTTAGAATCGGTCAACTGGCTGGCGAAAACGAATAAGCAGCAGCAAATCTCCAGCATGGTGGAAGCACTTGGCCATCTCATGCGTAATTCTATTAATTTTAATGAAGATATTATTACAGTGGAAAAGGAGCTGGACATTGTCCAAAGCTATTTGACGATTCAAAACTATCGGTTTGCCGATCGGCTTAATTTTCAAATGGATATACCTGCTTCTGTGCTGCACCATCATATCCCGAAACTGACACTTCAGCCGCTTTTAGAAAATTCTTTTCAGCACGCAGTGGAGCCTGCTCTTGATGTCTCTACTATTAAACTATCAGCAGTAGAGACTGAACAATTACTGTATATCCGAGTGGAGGATAACGGACCTGGTATTGATCCAAATACACTACTATACATAAAAAAAGGCATTATTAAACCAAAAGGAACCGGGATTGGCCTAAATAATATTGATCAGCGCATAAAGCTCGGTTTTGGTGAGCAATATGGTTTAGAAATTGAGAATCTCGCTGGAAAAGGCACAGCTGTAACAGTCATTTTACCAATTCAAAGGGGTGGTATCAGATGACCTATAAAGTATTGCTGGCTGATGATGAAAGAATTATCGTGGAAGGAATTTCAAGCGTCATCAACTGGAGCATGCTCCATACAGAGCTTGTGGCTACGGCGCGAAATGGCGTCGATGCGTATGAAAAAATTGTCTTACATCAACCGGATATCGTAATCAGTGATATAAAGATGCCAGGAATGGATGGTATTGCCTTAGCTAAAAAAGTGTATGAAGAGTTTCCTGCTACAAGCTTTATTCTCTTGTCAGGCTTTGGAGAATTTGAATATGCAAGACAGGCAATGCAATATGGTGTCAAAAACTACTTGCTCAAACCTTGCAATGAAGAGAAAATCACTGCTGCCTTGCAAGACATCATTAAGGAGTTGGAGGCAAAAAAACAGCAGAATAAAAAATTCCTCCTTCTCGAAGAGAATTTAGAGAAAATTCAGCTATATATGAAGGCACAGCTGTTAACAGAGCTTTTTGCAGGCAAAGAGATTAATCGTGATTTTACGCGGTATGAACACTTATTTGACATAAAAGACAGACATAAGCAAGTCATGCTTGCTCTTTTGGAAGTGGAGGGCGAGGATTCTAATGAATATTTAACCTACCTTGCAGAAATGGCTGCGGAGCTTGTGCCTGAACTTGTGCTGTCAACAGTTATCGGGAAACAGGCCATCATTGTAGTGGAAGCAAGGCAGGATGTTATACATCTTGTGACAGACATACAGTCCCAGTTTTCTTCGAAATACAATGTGCAAACAACTGCTGCATTAAGCGAATCTGGCGTTCTCAAAGAAATAAAGAAACTGTATAAGCAAACTTGTGAATTTATCGGACATAAATTCTATATCGGCACAGGCAAGCTGATTACAGCTGCCAATATTACACCTGTTAGAAATCAAACATGTAGCGAACCGTTTTCCTTGGATGAGCAGGAAATAACTTTAAGAATCAAGTCTGGAAACAAAGAGGAGGCACTAGGTGTGCTTGACAGTCTGTTTGCCACTATGGCGAATCAACGGCTTGGCATCCACCGGACAAAATCTCATTGTATTCAGCTTTATAAGGAAATAATTAAAGCCGATAAAGACGAAGAGCTAGACTTGCATACTGGTACAACAGAATTGCTGGCAATGGAGACTGTTCAGCAGATGAAGGATTATCTGAAGGATTGTGCAGCACAGCTGTCGGAAATATATAGTGCGCGGCTTGTGACAAAGCAATCATCTGTAATCAGCAAGGTGATTGATATAATTGAAACCCATTTTTCCAATCCAGATCTATCCTTAAAGCTGGTCGCAAATGAGATGCTGTATATGAACCCTGACTATCTTGGAAAATTATTTAAACAAGAAACAGGGGAGCGCTTTTCTGCTTATTTGACGAAATGGAGAATTGAAAAAGCAATCGCATATATAACGGAAAATGATGATGTCAAAATGGTGACATTGGCAGATATGATAGGGTTTGGGGATAATCCGCAATATTTCAGCCAAGTGTTTAAAAAGTATACCGGTTATACACCGTCAGATTATCGCAAAGCTCAAAACCTTGTTTGAAAGCGTTTTATTTATATCTGTTTTTTGCACATTCATATCTGTTTTTTCCATTACAGAGAAAGTAAAAATGCATTAAATTAAGGATGTAAGCACTTTCAATAAAGGAGGGCAATATATGAAAAAGCTAGGCCTTATCACTTTAAGTTTTCTTTTACTTTTTTCTTTAGCAGCCTGCAGTTCTAGCGGCAAAGAGACTTCAGGAGGCAAAGATGAAAAAATTACTTTGCGTGTAGCATGGTGGGGCGGACAGCCAAGGCATGATTACACAATGAAGGTAATTGAAATGTATGAGAAGGCAAATCCGAATGTTGAAATTGAAGCAGAGTTCGCCAACTTTGATGATTATTGGAAGAAGCTAGCACCTATGGCAGCTGCCAACCAGCTTCCTGACATTATTCAGATGGATACAGCCTATCTTTCCCAATACGGGGAAAAAGGCCAGCTGGAAGACTTAACAAAATATACGGAGGATGGAAGCATTGATGTGAGCTCGATTGATGAAAATACTTTATCAGGCGGTAAAATCGGCGATAGCATGTACGGTTTTAATTTAGGCTCCAATGTTCTGTCTGTTATTACAAATGATGACATGCTTAAAAGCTCTGGTGTTGACCTGAATGATGAAAATTGGACTTGGGAAGACTTCGTGCAGATGGCAACAGATGTTCAAAAATCAACAGACAAGTACGGTACGAACGGGATGAACCCGGCAGACGTATTTTTCCCTTACTATTTAAGAACACAGGGTGAGCGCTTCTATAACCAAGAAGGCAACGGATTAGCTTATACAGATGACAAGTTATTTGTAGATTACTTTAACTTACAGCTTGAGCTCCTTGCTAATAACGCATTCCCAACACCTGATGTTCAAGCACAGGTTAAAGGACTTGAGGATGACTTTATCGTAAAAGGCAATGCTGCGATGACTTGGAACTGGTCTAACCAATATTTAGGGTTTGCTCAATTGACAGACTCTCCGCTTACTCTTAATCTTCCGCCAGAGCAATCAGCAGAAACAGCTTTATTCTTAAAGCCAAGTATGTATTTCTCTGTTCCAAAAAGCTCTGAGCATAAAAAAGAAGCTGCGAAATTCATTGATTTCTTTGTAAACGATGTAGAGGCAAACAAATTGATTAAAGGCGACAGAGGTGTTCCAGTTTCTTCTAAGGTTATTGAAGCCATCAAGCCTGAATTAACAGAAGAAGAAACGAAAATCTTCGAATATGTAGAAAGAGCTTCACAGAATGCAAGCCAGGCAGATCCTCCTGATCCACTTGGAAGTGCGGAAGTAATGAAAGCATTGAAGGATGTTTCAGAACAAATTCTGTTTAAGAAAATTACACCAGAAGAAGGCGCAAAAACGTTCCGAGCACAAGCTGAAGAAATTTTGGGCAGAAACAAGTAAAACTAGAAAGGAGGAAAGCTTTTCCTCCTTTTAGTTTCTTAAAGGCCCGCAGAGGAGTTGAACGGCATGAAAAAGCGGCAGTTAAGTGAAAATTTAGCAGGCTATGCATTTATATCCCCATTCATCATCGGTTTTATGGCATTTACCATCATCCCAATGGCCGTTTCCTTGTACTTATCCTTTACAAGCTACGATTTATTTTCCACCCCTGTGTGGGTTGGTCTCGATAATTTCAAGGAAATGTTCACAGGTGATGATAAGTTTTGGCAATCGTTGAAGGTAACCTTTACGTATGTGTTTGCAGGAGTACCGCTCAGACTGATATTCGCGTTAATTGTGGCAATGCTTTTGAATAAAGCATCCAGAGCAGTCGGTCTGTACCGAACATTGTTCTACTTGCCTTCCATCATTGGCGGAAGCGTTGCTGTAGCAATCATGTGGAGAAATATTTTCGGCAATGAAGGTACATTGAATGCCTTGTTGTTTTTCTTTGGAATCGATAAAAAAATCCTTTGGTATCAAGATCCGACTAAAGCGTTATGGACATTGATTTTTCTTGCGATCTGGCAATTCGGCTCATCCATGCTGATATTTTTGGCAGGCTTGAAAAACATACCGCCTTCCTACCATGAAGCAGCGAATGTTGACGGCGCCAACAGATTTCAAGTTTTCTTTAAAATCACCTTGCCGCTGTTAAGTCCGATAATATTCTTTAACCTAGTAATGCAGACTATTTCAGCCTTTATGACATTCACCCCAGCGTATATTATCACAAAAGGGGAAGGCGGACCGCTTGATGGCACGCTTCTGTATTCCCTGTATATATTCCAAAAAGCGTTCAATTTCTTCCAGATGGGCTATGCCTCTGCCATGGCATGGGTGCTTCTCGTTATTGTCGGTATTTTGACGCTGATCTTATTCAAAACGTCTAAATTTTGGGTTCATTACGAATCGAAGGAGGATTGATTTACATGAAAACCGCCACTAAAGATACAGGCCCGCTAATGCCAAATACGGGTGTATCATATAAAAATCCTCGTTTGAAGGCAAAAAAGTGGATTTACCATCTTGTAACAGGCGGATTCGCCTTGGTGATGCTATATCCGATTATCTGGCTGTTAATGAGCTCCTTTAAAGAAAGCTCACAAGTGTTCATCACCGCCCATTCTCTGATACCAAAACCGTTTATTTTAAGCAATTACGCAGCAGGTTGGGAAGGGATTGCCGGACAGTCTTTTGGCGTATTTATTAAAAACTCCCTTGTGATTGTTGTATTATCTACAATTGGAGCGGTTGCATCATCCGCATTGATAGCCTACGGTTTTGCCAGAATTCAATTTAAATGGAAGGCATTTTGGTTTGCTTGCATGATGGTAACGATGATGCTTCCACACGAAATTATCATGATTCCGCAATATATTATTTTTGCGAAGTTAGGCTGGCTCAATTCTATTAAGCCGATTGTTGTTCCTCAGTATTTCGGGCATGCATTCTTTATCTTCTTAATGGTCCAGTTTATCCGCAATATCCCGATGGAGCTTGATGAAGCTGCAAGAATCGATGGCTGCGGAAGATTCAGCATTTTCTACCGCATTATTTTGCCGTTAATCACACCAGCTCTGGCGACTGCAGGTATCTTCTCTTTTTACTGGAAATGGGAAGACTTAATCAATCCTGTTCTGTATTTAAACAGTCCAGAGAAATATCCTGTGTCACTTGCCTTAAAGCTTTTCCTAGATTCGGAAACAGCCTCCAACTGGGGCGGAATGTTTGCTATGAGTGTTGTGTCCCTGCTGCCTGTAGTACTTATTTTCTTCTTGTTCCAAAAGTATATTGTTGAAGGTATCAGCACAAGCGGATTGAAATAATGGAAGGAGTGAAATTATGCCAGCACTTGTTTTTGATGAAAGCAGCATTCTTGATGTGATAGATGCTGTAGTGAATAAGACGTTTCAAATGGACTTTAATTGGGATTGGCCAGGAGGAGTTGCCTTTTATGGAGTGGCCGAAGCATATGAGGTAACTGGCAAGGAGGAATATCTTCATTTATTGAAAAACTGGATGGACGAAAGATTAGAGGATGGATTACCTAAGCTGTCTGTTAACGGTGTTTCCATGGGTCATGCTCTGCTGAGCTTATATGCCGGCACAAATGATCAACGCTATTTAGACACAGCGATCCAACTAGCAGAATACTTGCGGAATGACGCGGAGCGCTTCGGTGACGGAATTCTCCAGCATACTGTGAATTCGACTACGTATGTGTTCCATGAACAAGCATGGGTCGATACGATGATGATGGCTGGACTTTTCCTGCTGCGGATTGGCAAGCTAACAGAAAACAAGGAATATTTCGAGGATGGGCTTAAGCAGTTTCATGGTCATGAAGAACTGCTTCAAGATCCAGTTACTGATCTTTATTACCATGGTTGGGATAATATGGCGAAAAACCATATGTCCAGTATTTATTGGGGCCGAGGTAATGGCTGGGCCGCTCTGACGATGGCTAGAGCGCTTGAACTAATTGATGTGACACATCCATCCTTTATGATCATTGACGGCTCTTTAAGGGATCAGCTGAGTGCGTTAGCAAGACTGCAGGATGATAAATCAGGTTTGTGGCACACCGTTTTGATAGACAGCACCTCTTATTTAGAAGTGTCAGGCAGCTGTGGTATTGCAGCAGCGCTTTTGTCACGAGGGTCTCTTTATAACAAATACACACAGAAATCAATTGCATCCATCCTTGAACACATAACAGAAGACGGAAAGGTAATGAATGTCTCTGCAGGAACTGCTGTTATGGATGATATAGACGGCTACAAAGGAGTACCGTTCAAACGGATCCATGGCTGGGGACAAGGCCTTGCACTTGTGTACCTTTCCCAGTTAATAAAAAGCACGAATCGTGTTTACGCATAAAATCGGAGTAGTTTGAATCTCTTAAAAATAGGAGGCAGCAAAGCGTGAAGGATAAGAGTATCCGCTTGTTTATAGCAGGTGACTCAACAGCAGCCACCTGTCCAGCATTTGAAGCCCCGATGGCAGGCTGGGGACAAATGCTGCAGGATTTTTTTACAGAGGAAATCGAAGTCTGCAATGAAGCGATGGGTGGCAGAAGCTCTAACAGCTTCATAGAGGAAGGCAGGCTTCTTTCCATTCAAGACAGAATCCAGCCTGGTGATTACTTATTTATTCAGTTCGGCCATAATGATCAAAAGTCATATGGAACCGAGCCATATACCTCTTATCAGGCTTGTCTGGCCGAATATGCAGCCTTGGCACATACGAAGAACGCGTTTCCGGTGTTTTTAACATCTGTAAACAGACGGAAGTTCAGCGAAGATGGAACACTGCTTGATACGCTGGGGGATTATCCAGACGCTATGCGGCAATTGGCGAAAAGATTAGCGGTTCCTTTGATTGATATGCATGTTAAAACGAAAGGACTGTATGAATCTCTCGGTCCAGAAGCGTCAAAGGAACTATTTGTCTGGCTGACTGCAGGCGAGCATCCAAATTATCCAAGCGGGTTGCAAGATGACACGCATTTTCACTCGTCAGGTGCTGTGGAAATATGCAGACTCCTTATAGAGGGTATCATGGAATTACCGCTGGAGCTAAAAAACTTCATTAAAAAGACGGAGATTAGATTGGAGAGATAGCTAAGATGGCGAAAAAACTGTATCATGGCGCGGCTTATTACCCAGAGCTTTGGGATGAAAAGACGATAGCAGAAGATATTGTGCTTATGAAAGAAGCTGGCATCAATGTCGTTCGAATCGGTGAATTTGCTTGGTCAAAAATGGAGCCGACCGAAGGAGCAATTGACTTGAGTTTCTTTCAAAACATCATTGCACGTCTGTATGACAATGGTATTGAGACGGTAATGTGTACACCGACTGCAACACCGCCGATTTGGATGTCTTATGAACACCCTGAGCGCATGTATGTCAATCAAAATGGGCAAACAATGATTCATGGCTCTCGCCAGCATGTTTGCACCAATAATCTATACTTCAGACAACGAGCAGCAATTCTAACAAAGAAAATCGCAGAAGCACTTGGCGGGATGCCTGGGCTGATCGGCTGGCAGCTTGATAATGAGTTTAAATGCCATGTAGCAGAATGTATGTGTGACAGTTGCAGACAGCTTTGGCATCAGTGGCTTGAGCAGCGCTATGGTTCGATTGAGTGCTTAAATCACGATTGGGGAACACATGTTTGGAGTGAGTATTATCACAGCTTTGACCAAGTTCCGCAGCCTGGACCCGTGCCATTTTTGCATAATTCATCATTAAAGACGATGTATCAAATCTTCTCAACGGAAGCAATTGCCGAATTTGCAGAAGAACAAGCAGCAATTATCCGCGAGCATTCACAAGCACCAATCACCCATAACAGCACCGTCATGTTCGCTGTCGACAATGAACGCCTCTTTCAAAACCTTGATTTTGCTTCCTTTGACACATATGCGCCAGCCAATTCGTATTACTCATATTTGTTCAATTGTGATCTATGGCGAAACCTGAAAAAAGGCAAGGAGTTTTGGATTATGGAAACAAGTCCCTCCTACAGTGCATCGCTTGAAAGCTATGCGAAGCCCCACCCAAAAGGTTATTTAAAAGCAGAAGCAGTGGCTGCCTACGCATTAGGCGGAGAAGCTTTCTGCTATTGGTTGTGGCGTCAGCAAAGAGCAGGCTGCGAACAGCCCCATGGTTCTGTCATCAGCGCCTGGGGGAAACCAACGGTCGGGTATGAAGAAGTTTTAGAAACAGAAACGGCAAGGCGCACCATTGAACCAATCTTGACAGAAACATCCCCAATGCAGGCAGAAATTGCGCTTACTTATTCCGATAAAGCCAAGATATTCTTCAACACAGAACCGCATAAAGGCTTGCACTATAAGGAATTAATCACGGATTTCTACAAGTATATTTTAGCATCAGGCCTCCACCGCGACCTTTTGCCGGAAGGAGCTGAGCTGGACGGCTATAAACTGTTGGTTACTCCTTTTGTTCATCATCTCTCAGATGAATTTATTAAGAAAGCACAAGCATTTGTTGAAGCGGGAGGTATATGGATTGTCGGCCCGTTGAGCGGCGGCAGAACAGAGCATCATACGATACATACAGATGCAGCTTTAGGAAGTCTTGAGAAGCTGGCAGGAGTAGAGACAGCCTTCACCTTCCCGATTGAAGATACTGGTTCTGTTGGAGAAGCCTTCGGTCATACTGCGCCACTAGGGCTGTGGAGCTCTGTTTTTGATGTACAGGAAGCAAAGGCTGTCGGTGTTATAAAGGGCGGGCTAGTTTCAGGGAAAGCTTTTTTGACAGAAAGACAACTCGGCAAAGGCATGATAGTGATGCTCGGTTCCTTGCCGCTCGGTGATGCGGGGAGTAGGATGCTGACAGAAATCATCACAACATATGCACGCCTCGCTGGAGTACAGCAAGAGATAACCGCTTCAGAAGGAACAATTATCGCTCCAAGAGACCAGAATGGCAAAAAATATTGGGTTATTGTCAATATGGACGGCAACGGAGGGACTGTCAGCATTCCTCAAAAAGCAGTCGACTGCCTTACACAAGAGGAAATACTTGCAGGTGAATGGAAGATCGGAAACTATGAATATCGAATTCTGCAATTGTATTAAAGGAGGAATTACAAATGGATAAACTACAGGCCGATGATATTAAAATAGCCTATATTGGCGGAGGCTCGCAAGGCTGGGCCAGAAGATTGATGTATGATCTTGCCCTCGAGTCAAGAATATCAGGAACAGTGGCCCTTTATGATCTTAATCTCGAAGCTGCAAAAACAAATGAAAAAATCGGCACCTATATAACGAATCATCCTGATGCAACTGGCAAATGGAAGTACGAAGCAGTACCTGCAATCAAGGAAGCTCTTACGGGAGCAGATTTCGTGATTATCTCAATCCTGCCAGGGACTTTTGAAGATATGGCAAAGGATGTTCACCTTCCAGAGAAGTACGGAATATACCAGTCTGTCGGGGACACGGTTGGACCAGGCGGTATTAGACGCGCTGTCAGAACGATTCCAATGTTTGTGGAAATCGCTGCCGAAATACGTAAGCATTGTCCGGATGCTTGGGTAATCAATTATACAAACCCGATGAGCTTATGCACCCGCACTTTATATGAGGTGTTTCCAGCAATTAAAGCGATCGGCTGCTGCCATGAAGTGTTTGAAACACAGCATTTGCTAGCAGATATGGTTGGTGAAATGCTAAATGTTAACGTGAAAAACCGCAAAGACATCCAAGTGAGTGTAACAGGCATCAATCACTTTACATGGCTTAATGAGGCCGCTTATCAAAAGATTGACTTATTCCCCCTATATAAGCAGTTTGCTGAGAAGTATGCCGAAACAGGATACGAAAAAGAACAAGGAAAATGGGAGGAAAGTGTATTCAGCTCAAGCAATCGTGTGAAATTTGACTTATTTAAAAAATACGGACTTATTGCAGCAGCAGGCGATCGTCATCTTGCCGAATTTATGCCGCCTGTTTATTTAAAGAATCCTGAAACAGTTCATGACTGGAAGTTCCATTTAACGTCTGTCGATTTTCGCGTAAAAGACCAAGCACGGAAAATAACCGAAAATGAACAAGCTTTTACTGGTGATACAAAAGTCGTCCTAGAGCCGTCTGGTGAAGAAGGGGTGGAAATTCTCCTTGCTTTGCTTGGATTGGAGGAACTAGTGACAAACGTCAACTTTCCGAATCTAGGTCAAATTCCAAATCTGCCTAATCATGCTATCGTCGAAACAAATGCTCTAATCCGCAGAAACAGCGTCCAGCCTGTTTTAACAAAAGACCTGCCACTTGATGTTGCCAATATGGTTAACAGGCATGTTCATAACCAAGAAGCAGTCCTAAAGGCGGTGTTAACAATGGACAATCAGCTCCTCTTTAATGCCTTTATTCAAGATCCATTGGTTGCAGCCATTCCTTATGAACAGGTAGCAGCATTATTTGAGGAAATGGGCATTTTGCAGCAAAATCAGTAAAGGAGATGGTCAAATGGCAAATATTACAGCAGCAGATAAAAAACAGGTGACAGAAACAATCCAGCTGTTAATGAACAATTTAACGAAAATACAGGATGATACTGGTGAATATTTACTGAATTTCGATGGATTAATCGTTGATGATAAAAGCTGGCATGTTTGGAATTGGCCGCAGGGAGTCGGCTTATATGGTATCTATCAATATTGGAAGCTGACTAGTGACGAAAAAGCATTGCAGATTATTCATGACTGGTTTACTGCAAGATTCACAGAGGGAGTCCCGCCGAAAAACGTCAATACGATGGCACCACTATTAACACTTGCTTGTTTATATGAAGATACGAAAAATCAAGACTACTTGCCTCATTTGCAAGAATGGGCTGATTGGGTCATGAAGGAGATGCCGCGGACGAAGGAAGATGGACTGCAGCATATGACATACGGGCCTGAAAACAAAAATCAGCTTTGGGATGATACGCTGATGATGACCGTGCTGCCCCTTGCGAAAATCGGCATGCTCTTAAACAGACAAGATTATATCGAGGAAGCAAAAAAGCAATTTCTCATTCATATTAAATACTTAGCAGACAGACGAACTGGTCTTTGGTTTCACGGATGGACGTTTGAGGGCAATCATCATTATGCAGAAGCGCTGTGGGGAAGGGGAAACTGCTGGATCACCATTGCTATCCCAGAATTAATTGATATTCTCGGGCTGCAGGAAGATGACTTTTTCTCATCCTTTCTTCTAGAGACTTTACAAAGACAAATTGAAGCATTGCACCATTGGCAAAATGAGGGTGGGCTGTGGCATACGTTAATTGATGACAACAGCTCTTATCTAGAAGCGTCTGCTTCTGCAGGGTTTGCCTATGGCATTTTAAAGGCTGTTCATAAGGGCTATGTGTCTGAAATGTACAGAGAAACTGCTTATAAGGCGATTGAAGCACTCAGAGGAGAAATAAACAGCGAGGGAGTGCTGCAAAAAGTTTCTGTCGGCACTGGAATGGGAGATACGCTCCAGTTTTATAAGGATATTCGAATTACCGCGATGCCGTATGGTCAATCTTTAGCTATTCTTTGTCTCGCAGAATTTTTGCAAGATTGTCAGTAATAGATTTTAATAGGGGGCCTTGTTCGTATGCAAGGTTCTTCCTTTAAAATAAAATGAAAAGGTTTACAAAAAAATTAAAAAGAGGTGTAGCTTATGTCTTGGAAAGGTTCTTCCTATATGAGAAAGGCACTTTGTGCTGCAGCGGTGCTGCCGCTGCTTTTTGTTGATACAAGCAGTGTTTTTGCTCACAAATCTACAGATACTTCTTCTAAAGTGCAATTAGAATACTTAGACAGAGGCTTAACAGCAGCCCAAACTTCTGAAGGCAACTTCCTCAGCTGGAGACTTTTAGGAACAGAGGTGACAGGCTACACAAAAAATGGGATGAAGGGAGCATCCTTCCATGTATACCGCGATAACAAAAAAATCGCAACCGTTAGTGACAGCACCAATTTTTTCGACAAAACTGGTAGTGCTTCGTCTGCTTATGAGGTAAGGGCAGTCGTAAACGGGAAAGAAGTCGATGAAAGTGCTTCAGTCCGTCCATGGGCTGACCAGTTTTATGATATTCCCTTGCAAAAACCAGCGGACGGGGTAACGCCTGCAGGCGAAACATACACATATTCTGCCAATGATATGAGTGTGGGTGATGTCGACGGCGACGGGCAATATGAATATTTCGTAAAATGGGATCCGTCTAATTCTAAAGATGTCTCTCAAAAAGGGTATACAGGCAATGTGTATATCGACTCTTATACGATGGATGGCACGCTGCTGTACAGAATTGACCTTGGTGTGAACATAAGAGCAGGAGCGCATTATACACAAATGTCGGTGTATGATTTTGATGGCGACGGCAAAGCAGAGTTAATGTTTAAGACTGCTCCGGGAACGAAAGTCATTCGTTATGATAAAAACGGCAATATTACATCAGAAAAATACATTACGATGCCTAAAAGCGATATAAAGGCAGGCTACAGCAATAAAGATGATTATCGCATGAGTGCTGCAGATTATTATGATCATTTAGTAAAAATGTTTAGAAACTGGCATCAGCATGAAGAAGTTGTTAATGCCAATTGGCCTAAAAGCTTAGAAGAGGCCTTTGGCATCGAAAAGAAATACAGTTATCCACTATCAAAACAGGACGCAGAAAGTCTTGTTGATTATTTCATGGATGTTTACGCACCAAGCAGAAGCACACGTAATGATTTAAGGACTTTTGAAGGGTTCATTCTTGAAGGCCCTGAATATTTGTCTGTATTTGAAGGAGCTACAGGGAAGGAATTGGAAACCATCCATTATGAAACAGACCGCCATGATGACGGCTTAATGTGGGGCGATTATGCGATGGCGCGCATTGAGCCTGGCAACCGTGTGGACCGCTTTCTTGCTGGAGTAGCTTATCTTGACGGTAAAAAGCCATATGCTGTGTTTGCTAGAGGCTATTATACAAGAACAACGCTTGTTTCCTACAGCTGGGATGGGAAGCATTTGAAGAAGAAATGGGATGTCGACTCCGGCTGGACACCAATGTCTAACCCGTTCAATGACAGTCCTCATGGCAAGGATGGCACCAATAAAGAATTCGGCACATTAACAACACAAGGGGCCCATTCTCTGGAAATGGCTGATGTGGACTCAGACGGCAAGCAGGAAATTGTCTATGGGGGAGCAACGATTGACGATAACGGCTCTTTACTGTACAGCTCTACAGATGTAATGCCTGAAGGAAGTGCTTCACCTGGAACAACGGCAAGACTCGGACACGGTGACGCTCTTCATGTCACCGATATCGATCCTGAGCGTCCTGGTTTGGAAATATACATGGTGCATGAAGGGGCAACGAGTGCACCGTACGGTTACACTTTAAGGGATGCTAAGACAGGTGAAGTTATTTATGGCGGTTATACAGGTAAAGATACAGGCAGAGGGATGATTGGTGATATCGACCCAACAAAGCCTGGGCTTGAGACATGGGCCAACACAGGTGTCGGCTTATATACGGCAAAAGGAGAAAAAATCGGAGATGCTGGACCAGGTACGAATATGAGTATTAAATGGGCAGGCAATATGACAACTCAAATAGTCGACGGAGCTCTTGAAGTGACACCGACCATTGAAGACTGGAAGAATGGCAGACTTCTGACACTAGAAGGAACGAGAACGAATAATGGCACAAAGGGGAATCCATCGCTTGTAGCTGACATATTTGGCGACTGGCGTGAGGAATTGCTGGTCCGCACAACAGACAGCTCTGCGATCAGAATCTATCAAAGCACAGAAGTGACTGACAGAAAGCTTTATACACTAATGCATGATGTTCAATACCGCACAGGTGTAGCTAGACAAAGCACAACCTATAATCAGCCTACTTATACTAGCTTCTATTTTGCAAGTGATACAGATTGGTCACAAGTGCCAGTGCCAACGTTCACAACACCTGGTTTAGAAGCTTTGCTTAGTCAGTTAATGAAGGATTATAAAGATAAGGGCGAACTATCAGGCAAGCTGTACGGACAGTTAGAAAACAGCTATACGCAGGCTATAAAACACAAGGAAAAAAGCAATAAGAAGCAAGCAGTTAAAGCATTGGAGAAATATAAGGACCAGATAGAGAAGGGCGTAAAAGCTAAAAATATTTCAGATGAGGCAGCAAAAAATTTAACGAAGCATGCTGACTTACTGATCAATTCGTGGAAATAGCAAACATAGGACAACAGCCGCTAGCATTAGTAGCGGCTGTTGTCTTTTTTAAAAGTCTCAGACCAGCCAGCAAGCTCTTCCATGAGTCTAGCTTTTTCCTGTATAAGCTGCTTTAAACGGTGACCATTTGCACCAGAAGGGTGAGGGAAGCCGGAAAGATACGGCTGCTTAATCTTATTAGCTGACACTAGCTTCTTCATCATCTCCTCAACCTTTTTTCCTAACGGAATGATTAAAGAGCTCTGAGGCAGCTGCTGTAATTCCTCCGGAAACACAGTGTTAATATAAGGATGAAGGAGCTTAGCATGTGTCATTGATGGATTATGGCCAGTATAATTTTGCTCTTTATAAAATACTGGATATTTAAGAAGGGAGGTAGTATGAAGCAAATTCCGTTTTTCTGCAAACAGCTCAGCAGTACTGCTTAAGCCAAGTTCCGTTTGCAGTCCGATTTCATCGAGCATATTAATTAAATTGATGCGCATCGATCCACTAAAGCTTGCATATTCCTTCGTCAGCTTTAGTTGTTCCGTTAAGCACATATGTTCGTACGAAAGGAAAGCTTCATAAGCGTTTTTCATTTGAAGCCAGCCAGGAGTAATTCCGACAATAATAATAATCGCTTGCTTGTTTACATAATCATTATGTGGTGCATAATACATGACAAGATCATTTTCAGCACCAATTTGGAATGAAGCTGTCAATAAGTCTTGTTTTGTAAGTGATTGATGAACAGAAAGCTTTTTGATGGCAGGTAGAAATTTATGTATTAGCATGTATAAACTCCTTGGTGAAAGTTGTATTGTTATTAGTATGCCAGAAGAGAAGATATAAAAGCATCTTAAAATAATGAAAAGCCAGTTTTCTTTTTTTATTTTTTCTAGTTTACATAATATATATTATAACAAGCAATTACAATTATGAAAAATTCTGTCTCAAATTAAAGTATACTTTAGATAGTGAGACAGAATAAAAATTTTTACTTGTAGTTTCTTAAATTATTTCTACTGTTTTTATATATAATTGTTTGTTCGTGCTAAAATTTAATTTAATTTTAGCTGAACATTTATTTTTATTTTAATTGTTTCTATAATATTGTCTTTAGCATAGATTCATTGCATCATTTATTTCATTTTTCTAGTTAAATTACATGTTTAAACGCAATCTTATTGGTTCACTTTTTTATATAATGAAAGCGCTTTTCATAAACAAAAAAAACTAGACATAAATTTTAATGTCTAGTTGCTGTTAACTATTTTATAACTACTTTTGCTGCCTGCCTTCTTTCCACAAACAGGAAAACTTTCCTCATAATAAGCGGGACTATAAATAATATAAACAAAAGCCTGAACAATTGATATGTGGTAATAATCGTCAAATCGGCTTTAACTGCCTGCCCGAGCAAGGCCATTTCCGCCATTCCTCCTGGTGCAAGGCCGATAAATGCGGTTAATAGCGATATATTCTCTTCTATCCCCAGTAAAATGGCGGACAGAACGAAGGAAAAACCAACAAGTACGATCGAAGAAATAATTGAAACGGCTAAGAATCGCGGTTTATTCTCGATTTCGCCGAATTTCATCTGCATGCCTAAATCAATGCCCATCATTACCTGTGCTGCAGCAATGACTGGCACTGGAATTGCCGGTACATCCATGCCAATAAGCAAAAGACCAGCAATGATGATAAGCGGTCCTAGCATATAGGGAGTTGGAAATTTGCATTTTTTTGCAACTGCCCCAGCTGCATATGAAATGACTAGAAAGAACAGAAACAGCCAGTTTACGCCTTCTGCATTTGCACTTGCTACTGCTGTGCTTCCTGCATGGAAAATCGGACTATAAACGATAAAAGGAACTAGCATAACCACTGTCATGATACGGCTGACTTGAATGATAGTTACGACAGTAAGATCTATGCCCTTAATTTCTGAGCTGATCGCCACCATTTGTGTTAATCCTCCAGGGATACTGCCTGCAATCGTTGATTTCAGGTTGCTGTGTGTGAGTTTATTCGTCACAACTGCAAGCAGCAGACTGAACAGGATTAAACATATGGTCAATACCAGCATGGATGGCAGATGTGTAACCATATCCATAAGTGTTTGTTTATTGAAATTTTCTCCGATTGTATAACCGATTGGAATCAGTGCATAAGTGCGAAAGGAGAAAGGAAGTTTTGGAGTCTGCTTGGTGAGTTTAATAAAGGCTATTGTGCCGATCATCGCTCCGAGAAGCCATGCTAACGGCAGATGAAGCAATTGAAAAAGTGTTCCGCCAATAATAGCTGACACTAACATTTGATAAAATGACATTCTATATCCCTTCTTGCTAATTTATTAGATGTATATATAATATACTATCATAAAAATTAGTTTGGGTTTCGAAAGATTATTTTTTGCGTATAAAAAACTGTTCATCCACCCTCCCTTTTCGGATGAACAGTTCTCTGTTATTTTTTGCTGATTTCTTTTACTTTTATTTTTTCTAATTTCCAAGTGTTATCTTTGTTCGTCCACACTGTCTCCAAATATGCTATTTTATCGACAGGTGCTATGCCGCTAATCATTTGCTTGCCTTCTAGTGTTAATTTATGTTTATAGCTCGAAGGCTTTAATTGGGAGAACGGACTGATAATCAGCTCTGTAGACTCATTCAAATGCCCATTTTGATATAAGCCTAATTGTTCATATGTATTTTTTCGCTCATATAAATCAAAATTATAGGTTTTTATCCCTTCAATCACTAGCTCTGCTTTATAATCTTCCTTAAAGCTGCTTGTCATCACAGGTAATTCTGGAATGGAAGCTTCCTTTATCTTCGTACCGTCGTAATCATAAATCGCAAATCTCTTTTTGCTGCCTAGTTCATTTTCAGCTAGTGTTAAGAACATTTCATCCGTTCCATCACCATCCAAATCGATCAGTTCTAACTGTGGGTTGAATCCGCCATCTACCTCCTGTACTGACTTTTGCTCCTTGCTGTCAGTTATTTGAATCGTTAGTCTTGTATAAAAGTCATTCTCTTCCTCTGAAAGAATTCCGTTTAAGCCAATAGTTTCCTGTTTTCCATCACCATTTATGTCTTTTTGTTCTTGAAGCACATTCTTTTCCTGCTCTTCATTTTCCAATGCGTAGGCCCCTGTGATCGCACTTAGTGACATGAAAAAAAATGCGGTGAAGGCGAACAATAGTTCTTTTCTCAATTTAATCCCTCCTGGCGTAATCCTGTTAGTAAATATCATCTCCAATAATGGAAAAAAGATGTAAAGGAGGAAGAAAAAAATCCTTCACCATTTTGGTGAAGGATTATCTTTTTAAGATTCTACCGGTTTTGTTAACCAAGCTAATATAACTTTGCCTGCATCAGATTCATCAATGACAAATGATCCGTTTGAATAACGGTCATTGAATCGGATTGATTCCACCTGCACTTCTTCGACTAGTCCTTTTTCTGTTTGGAGATGAACGGTATCTGCTTTACCTGCAATAAACATGCTGACAATGCGATGTGGATTAGCTTTAAGCTCTCTCAGCATCACAACGCCGCGTTTCGCTCTACCGCCATTCTCAAATTCTGCTAACTTCATTTTCTTCACAGAACCACGCTGTGTCATAATAACAACCGATTCATTGGCTTCATCCGTAATGATTTGACCGGAGACAACATAGTCATCTTCTTTTAAGCTTATGCCTTTCACACCAGCTGCCCTTGCTCCGACAATATTGACTTCTTCTTCATGGAAGCGAAGTGCATAGCCGAAATGAGTGGCGATGATAACACCTTTATTGCCGTCTGTCACTACGACATCGACTACCTCGTCTTCCCCTTTCAGATTTAGTGCAACAAGAGGCTTGCTGTAGCGCTGTGCTTTATAGCTTGTCAATTCGGTCTTTTTCGCCATGCCATTTTTCGTGAAGAACAGCAAATACTTGCCTTCCTCAAAGCTCTTAACTGGTATTGCATGAATAATGCTTTCATTTCTATCGATTGGAATAATGTTAGAAATATGCTGTCCAAGATCCTTCCAGCGGATATCTGGGAGCTCATGGACTGGGCAATATAAATAATTTCCTTTATTCGTAAACAGCAATACAACTTCAGTTGTATTAACATCCAATTTAGCTAAGATACGGTCTGAATCCTTCATGCCGAAGTCCTGACCATTGCTTGCCGCATAGGAGCGCTGGCTAGTCCGCTTCACATAGCCTTCTTTTGTTACTGTTACGATAACATCCTCACTGCCGACAAGAACTTCGAGGTTGATTTTGATTTCCTCAATTTCAGCCTGAATCGCCGTTCTTCTGTCAGAAATAAAGCGTTTTTTAACATCTTTCAGCTCTTTTTTGATAACAGCAAGAAGTTTTTTCTCACTGGAAAGAATCGCTGTCCATTCTTCGATTTTCTTCGCCAAATCTTCTGCTTCTGCAGTAAGCGCCGTGATATCCGTATTTGTAAGTCTGTATAGCTGCAAGGACACAATCGCTTCCGCTTGAGCTTCAGAGAATTGGAAGGATGCAATTAAATTATCCTTCGCATCTCGTTTATCCTTAGACGCACGGATTGTGGAGATAACTTCATCTAAAATAGACAGTGCCTTTATCAGACCATCAACGATATGCTGTCTTTCTTTCGCTTTTTGCAGATCATATTGCGACCTTTTTGTCACAACATCCTTCTGATGCTCAATATAAGCATCCAATAGCTCAATAATGCCCATCAGCTTCGGACGTTTATTATGAATGGCAACCATATTGAAGCTGTAAGTAATTTGCAGATCTGTATTCTTGTATAAATAATGGAGAATACCAGAAGCGTCTGCATCTTTCTTCAGCTCTATGACAATGCGCAAGCCTGTCCGGTCTGTTTCATCACGGACCTCAGAAATCCCTTCGACTTTTCGATCAAGCCTGATTTCATCCATTTTCTTCACTAGATTGCTTTTATTTATTTCATAAGGTATTTCTGTTACGACAATTTGCTGTCTCCCGCCGCGAATATCTTCAATATCCGCTTTGCCTCTGACAATAATTTTGCCTTTGCCTGTTTCGTAGGCTTTTTTAATACCGTCTACCCCTTGAATAATGCCCCCTGTTGGGAAATCAGGGCCCTTGATATGCTTCATGATATCTTCTACGGTTGCTTTTGGGTTATCCATTCTTTCGATAACACCATCAATCACCTCACCTAAGTGATGGGGTGGAATGTCTGTTGCATAACCAGCCGAAATCCCTGTTGAACCGTTCACAAGCAAGTTCGGGAACTTTGCCGGCAGAACAGTCGGTTCTGTTGATGTGTCATCAAAGTTCGGAATGAAATCGACCGTTTTTTTATCAATATCCTTCAGCAGTTCTGATGATATTGCAGAAAGTCTTGCTTCTGTATAACGCATTGCCGCAGGAGGGTCACCATCAATACTTCCGTTATTACCGTGCATTTCAATTAGCAGATTTCTGACCTTCCATTCCTGGCTCATCCGCACCATCGCTTCGTACACAGAGCTGTCTCCGTGAGGATGGTAGTTACCGATAACGTTACCGACTGTCTTCGCAGATTTTCTGAAGTTCTTGTCATGAACATTACCATCAACATGCATCGCATATAAAATCCGACGCTGAACCGGCTTCAAGCCGTCGCGGGCATCTGGCAGCGCCCGCTCTTGAATGATGTATTTACTATAACGTCCAAAGCGATCACCGAGAACGTCCTCTAAAGGCAAATCACGAAATTGTTCCGTTGAACTTGAACTCATGATTCATCCCCCTCCTCTGCAACCACAATATTTTCATTTTCTAATATATTGCCTTCCTCTTCGAGTCCGAACGCAACATTTGACTCAATCCATTTCCGTCTAGGTTCTACCTTATCACCCATCAGTGTTGTGATGCGGCGTTCCGCTCGTGCGATATCATCGATCTTAACACGGATTAATGTTCTTGTTTCAGGATTCATCGTTGTATCCCAAAGCTGATCTGCATTCATCTCGCCTAATCCTTTATAACGCTGTAGCACATAGCCCTTACCGACCTTTTTGATAGCGTCCTGCAGGTCATCGTCGCTCCATGAATACTCAATAACCTCTTTTTTTCCTGAGCCTTTGCTTACCTTGTATAACGGCGGTAGTGCGATATACACTTTTCCTGCTTCCACAAGCGGCTTCATATAACGATAGAAGAATGTGAGCAGCAGCACTTGAATATGCGCGCCATCCGTATCAGCATCTGTCATGATGATAACTTTGTCATAATTGGAATCATCGATATTGAAATCCGCTCCGACACCTGCTCCAACCGCATGAATAATAGTGTTGATTTCTTCATTCTTAAAGATATCAGACAGCTTTGCTTTTTCTGTGTTGATAACCTTACCTCTTAATGGCAGAACGGCCTGGAAGCGTCTGTCTCTTCCTTGTTTAGCAGAGCCGCCTGCAGAATCACCTTCAACTAGATACAATTCGTTTTTCTGCGGGTTTTTTGACTGTGCCGGTGTCAGCTTGCCTGATAGCACTGTTTCGCCGCGCTTTCTTTTTTTGCCGCTTCTGGCCTCTTCCCGAGCCTTTCGCGCCGCTTCCCTTGCTTGATATGCTTTAATGGCTTTTTTGATTAGCAATGTGCTCGTATCAGGATTTTCCTCAAAGAAGTAGGAAATATGCTCGGAAACGACTGCATCGACAGCGCTTCTTGCTTCACTTGTACCAAGCTTGCCTTTCGTTTGTCCTTCAAATTGCAGAAGGCTTTCCGGTACGCGGACAGAAACAATCGCAGACAAACCTTCTCGTATGTCTGATCCGTCTAAGTTCTTATCTTTATCCTTAAGCAGGCCGACCTTGCGGGCATATTCATTAAACATTCTCGTCATTGCTGTCTTGCTGCCCGCTTCATGTGTTCCGCCGTCCTTTGTGCGGACGTTGTTAACGAAGGAGAGAACATTTTCTGAATAGCCGTCATTAAATTGGAAAGCGAATTCTACTTCAATCCCGTTGCTTTCCCCTTCTAGGCTAACAACCGGGTGCAGAGTATCCTTCTCTTCATTCAAGTACTCAACGAAAGCTTCAATTCCGTTGTCATAATGAAAGACAGCATGGACATCATTGCGCTCATCTATTAATTCGATTTTAAGTCCTTTTAATAAAAAGGCTGACTCTCTCAGCCTCTCTGAAAGCGTTTCAAAATTATAAGTAGTTGTAGAGAAGATGGAAGGATCCGGCTTAAAGTGAATAGTCGTGCCAGTTTGATTTGTTTTGCCTAGCTTTTCAAGCGTAGTAACTGGCTTTCCTCCATCTTCAAAACGCTGTTCATAGATAAAACCGTCTCTTTTTATTTTAACGACAACCCACTCGCTCAAGGCGTTGACAACTGACGCACCTACACCATGCAGACCGCCGCTCGTCTTGTATCCGCCTTGTCCGAACTTTCCGCCTGCGTGCAGGATCGTAAAGATTACTTCAGGTGTCGGCTTGCCGATTTTGTGCATCCCTGTCGGAAGTCCTCTTCCTTTATCCTGTACACTGATAGAATTATCTTTATGGATTTTTACAATGATTTCTTCACCGAATCCGGCTAATGCTTCATCGACAGCATTATCTACTATTTCATATACAAGATGATGCAACCCTCTTGAATCTGTACTGCCTATATACATACCGGGACGCTTTCTTACAGCTTCCAGTCCTTCCAGCACCTGTATGGCATCATCGTTATAGTCAAATGGTTGTTGATTTTTCGCCACAGACATACCCCTTTCACCTCAAAAACACGACATATTATCTTTTTATGTAGCATGTCGAACAATTGTTTATGTATTCGTCTATAATTTCATTTATCCTCTTTGTTTGCAGGATTATTTTTTCTTTATCTTTTTGCCATCTATAGTGGACGAAGCACACTATTTTATGCATTTGATAAAAAAATACTAAAATCAGAACGTTTGTTCTTATCATATAATAGCAGCATTTTTTCTACAAGCATATTGATATATCGAGTTACTCACAAAATAATCGATTAAATTCAATATTAAACCAAGAAAGCTAAAAGAGAAAAGCTTTTTTTAATAGGTTTCGTTTATGCATCTTAATTATGTTAACACATATTTCTTATAAAAAAAACGCTAACTACCGTTTCTCTGACGGGCTATCCTCATAATAGCGCAGAGAGAAAATAAAAAAACGGATGCAAATAAGGTGCTTTTAAGACCGCTTCTTATGAGGGTCAAGTTACCTTATTGCATCCATATTTTATAGTTATTTCGTTAGAGCATGTTCTACTTTAATACAGCGGTCCATGATAACCGTATAGCCTTTTTCTTTTAAAGAGTGAAAAGTTTCTTCATGAACAATTCCTTGCTGTGCCCAGAAAACATCAGCATCGATTTTTTCAAATTCCGCCGCAACTTCTGGAAGAAATTCAGATCTTCTAAATACATTGACAATATCAACATGTTCTTTAATATCTGTCAGGCATTTATATGCTTTCATTCCTAAAACTTCATCTACTGTAGGATTGACGGGGATGATGCTATAGCCTGCTTTCATCATGGCTTCTGCAATCATATAAGAAGTTCTTTCTGGATTGTCACTTAAACCGACAACTGCGATTTTTTTTGCCTTTTTTAATAGTTTGCCGATTTCTTCCCTGCTTGGGTTTTCGATTGCCATAGTATTGTTCCTCCTTTAATTAACCTTTATTTCTACTTTTATACTAGTGGACGTGTATCTGTTGATGCAACTAATATGAACTAGGCTTTGCTTACTCTGATTCCTTATCCTTGTCCTTTTTTTCCTTCTTTTCAGGCATTGCTCTGTAGATTTGCGTATGCATGCTGTTTTGTTCTATATTTTGCAAAAAGAACTCACCAATCAGCTTTTGATAGTCTTCATCCTCATTCATCTTTTTGCCTTGCAATTCCATTTCAGCCAATCCTTCGTACTCCGTTAAAAGGGCATATGTATGATCATTGCCTGAGATAGGCGTCAATATTTCTACTTTGTGTGAGTAATTTTCATTACTAAACTTTTTCAGCTCACGCAAATTTTCCAATCCTTCTTTGAATTTATCTTGCTTGAGTGAAAATGTTTGATATACATAAACGGTCATTTTTAAATTACCTCCAAAAAGTCAATTATGATATATTAACATTCCCTAAACAGCAAAAAAAATTCTAATCAATAACTAAGGAGCAACTGCTGTGCTCCTTAGTTATATTTATCTTTCCAATGCATTTAAGCGCTGATTAACTCTTTGCAAACTGCGCTCAAGCTGGTCAATATCTCTTTGCTGCTGGTTATTCTCCCGCTCTAGCTGATTTATTCTCCGTTCCAGCTGATCAATACGGCGATCCTGAGCTTCAATCCGTCTTTCTAACTGATTAAGCCTCCGCTCAAACTGTCTCCACTGTGGCTGTTGAAAAAGCTGTGACAGCTGGATTTGTCTGTTCGGATCTTCGTAATATCCTTGCGGGTATTGGTAATCATATTGAGTTTGTGGATAAGCGTAATTTACATAAGGGTACATATAGGCAACTCTCCTTTTTTTATGTCACCCATAAAGTATGCAAACTTCTTTTTTAGTGATATAGGCAAATGCCTAAATTGCCGTTTGTTAACTTGGCTTTTTTCATGGGACTATATATTTTTTCCTGACGATAGTCATATAGTACCTTAAAAGACGTAAAAACGGAGGCAAATCGATGAACCATATTGTTAAGCCCGGGGAGACTTTAACCCAAATCTCAAAAGACTATCGCATTCCATTAGCCAGTATATTAACAGCAAACCCAACAATCCAGCCAAACAGCATCTTCCCCGGACAAATAATCATCATACCCGGCTTACCGTCCCCTGAGAGTATTCCTTATCGAATAGATGTTTCGATAGGTAATAAAATATTGCGCTTGTTTAGAGGCGGTGTTTTGCAAAAGCAGTATCCGATTGCAGTAGGCAGAATGCTGTTTAGCACACCTGTAGGCAATTTTGTTATCATCAATAAAGCGCCGAATCCTGGAGGTCCATTCGGTACAATGTGGATGAGTCTTTCTAAAGAGCATTATGGTATCCATGGTACAAATGATCCTAGCTCCATTGGCAAAGCTGTATCAAGAGGATGTATTAGAATGCAAAACAAGGATGTGGAGGAATTAGCAAGCATTGCTCCTATTGGCACAGCTGTAGCCATTCATCCATAAACCTTATTAAATATAGTCTACAAATTCACGGACTGGCTTTCGGTATCCGCGCGGCTGTCTGCTGTCTGTTTTCTCCTTGCCAATGGTAATCATCAGCACCACCTCTTCCTGATCGGGAATCTGCAGTATTTCACGAACCTGCTTGTCATCAAATCCAATCATCGGGCAAGTGTCCCAGCCTTGATTCTTTGCTGCGAGCATAAACAGCATGGCAGAAAGTGAAGCATTACGAATTGCTTCTTCTTTTTGGAAGGTGTCACCTCTGTCTTCATAAAAGGAAGTTGTATCCTGAACTAAATGGTCATATTCCTGCTTGTTTACAATTCCGAGCATCTGCAGACCTTCATAGATTTCTGGTGCTTGTTTATAAGCAAGTTTGTTCCCAACTACCAATATAACAGCAGCAGCGCTTTTTACTTTGTATTGACCGTTTGCGGCATTTCTTATTTCAGCTTTTTTCTCATCATCTATAACAGCAATATACCTTGTATGCTGTAAATTAAAAGCAGATGGTGCTAGCTTAACCGTTTCAAAAATACTATTTAACTCTTCTGTTGAAATCGGGTTTCCTTCCAAAAAGTTGCTCGCAGAGCGTCGTGATTTAACTAGATCTAAAAATTCAGCCATGATTTGTTTCTCCTTCGATTTTATCTTTATTTAATATATCTTGAATTAAAGGTATATTAAATAAAGTCCTTTGTAAAGCTTTTTACTTCCTGTTTTGCCAATAAAAAAACTGCCATTAGAGGCAGCTTTTTTTATGAGAAGCGTTTAATAGAAAAAGGTGAGATATTATATTCTGTCTTCCCCTTTGTTGCTAAGTCACTTAAAATTTTACCGACCACACTGCTGAATTTAAAGCCATGCCCTGAAAAACCTGCCGCAATGGCGACATTGGCGTAATCAGGATGAAGATCAATTATAAAGTCTTCATCAGGTGTCAATGTATATGTGCAAGTTTTGCCAAACTTCAGCTCATCTGTTAATGGCATATAAGTGGAAAGAAACTGCCCTACATCTCCCTCATCCTCGGCAAGCTCACCAAATGGGCTGATTGACTGGCCTGGTTGTATTTCAACACCGCCGCCGTCATGTCTGCCTATTTTCAAACCAGCTTGTTCGATGCTTGGAAAGCCGTAATACATGCCTTTTTCCGTTTCAAAGGAAAAGGCCGGAAAGTTTTCACTAGAATAAATGGCTTCATCAGCATGGAACCAAGCAAACGTCTTCCTTGTCGGTTTTAATGGCAGCGTTAAACCTAGAGTAGCTAACAGCTTGCCTGCTGATGCGCCGCCGCAAATGATAAGAGCGTCTCCATAATAGTTATTGGTTGCCGTTTTTACGATTGCCTTCCCATTATCCATCTGCAATTCTAGTACTTCTGTATATGTAAGAAGATCTGCTCCCTTTTTAATAGCCTGCTCTTTATATGCTTCAATACAAGTCTCGCTTTTAAGCACTCCTGACGATTTTTCAAAGCAGCCGATATAATCAGCCGGTAGCTTAATGCCAGACCACCGCTCCATTACTTCACTTGCTTGCAGCACTTCCACTGGCAGGTTATATGTTTTCGCGCTATATATTATGTTTTTCATAAATGGTGAATCTGCTTTGCCGACATTTAATACACCTGTCTGCAAAAACAGCTGCTTGCCTGATACCTCTTCAAGCTCGCCCCAAAGCTCCTGTGCTTTTAACGCCAAAGGAACATACTCAGCACCTTCCCCGTATGCATGACGGATAATTCTTGTTTCGCCATGGTGGCTTCCATGTGCATGAGGAGGGTCATAGGCATCAATTAACAATGTCTTTTTTCCTTGTTCCGCTAAATAATAGCCTGCTGCCATCCCCATGGAACCGGCACCGATGATAATCGCATCATATTTTGTCAAAATATTTCCTCCTTCTCTTCCCCTAAACGTTAACTCTCTTTTTTTATATAGCCAATCATACCATTGTTGCACAGCTTGAAAAATAAAAATTTTCTAATAAGAGTTAATAATTGGGCTTCTTCTTAAAAAAAGTAGATAAGCTCATTAACAGCAAGCCGACATACCCTATACAGAAAACTCGCAACGGAAGGTGATCACATGCAATTTGGACCATTTCAACCTAATTTCCCTTGGGGGCAAGGTCAACAAAGCTATCCATACGGCGGCTGGCAGCAAGGTCAGCAGAACTATCCGTTTGGTGGCTGGCAACAACAAGGCTATCCATACGGCGGTTATCATCAATATCCTGGAGGGTATTATCAAGGTTTTCATGACGATTATCCATACGGATGGCATAAACCCCACCAAGATTGGCATAAGCCATACTACCCGCAAGATTCATGGAAAAAAGGCTACCATCATCCACAAGGTCATTGGGATGACTGGCATAAGCAATATCCACAAAGATAGTCACGATAAAAGAGGTGAGTGATCTCCTCTTTTTTCTATCTGACACTAAAAAAAGAGGAAGCGTCATTTAAGGAGGAGCATGAGAATGGAACATAACGAACGTCCGCAGCATTTAGCATGGCATGAAACATTAGAAATACATGAATTAACAGCATCACAATCAGTAGCATTAATGAAATTGAAACTCGCACTTCCAACGGTGACAGACCCAGAACTAAAAAGGCTGTACACAAAGGCTATTGAAGGTTTAACAGCTAATATAAAAGACTTGCTTGAATTCTATCCGTTAGCACCGAGAGAGGAAGACGAGGAAGAGGACTTGCGCAATCAAGCATTAACACCTTTTCTGGCAGGAGATTTGCTTGGTCTATTTAAAGCAAGTGTCAAAAATTATGCGGTTGCCATTACTGAAACAGCTACACCTGAATTAAGAAAGGTGTTAAAAACGCATATAAACAAAGCGATTGATTCACACGAGGAAGTATTCCACTATATGTATAAAAAGGGGTATTACCCAGCTTATGATTTAAAGAGTCTGCTGCAAAATGACGTTAATCTTGCCAAAAAAGCGCTTAATAAATAGTCATTCGTTTTAGATGTGAAAACAGTAAACACCCCTCTTATAAGGATAAGAGGGGTCTGTTATTATGCTTGATTAGATTTCGTTTTTAATACTGCCACTGGTCTTGTTGCCAATGATACAACCGTAAGGACAACTAAGTTAATAATCAAGGCAATAATACCAACGTTGAAGTCCTTAATTGCTTGCGGCAAAAATGGGAACAATGTTCCGACAGTCGTGCCTGAAACCGTCACATAAGTAACCGTGGCAACACCTGCGATAATACCAGCAAACGCTCCTTGTTTCGTAACAAAATTATGTTTCATTAAGCTGAACAATAAGGTCGGAAACAATTGTGTTACAAGGCTGTATCCCATTAACAGCAAAGCAACAAGCGTTCCGCCGCCATTAAATGTAACGATTACGGAAATGAGCGCCACAACAGGTACAAGATAACGGGCCATGCTTGTGACTTGCTTGTCTGTTGCACTTGGTCGTAACACTTTATAAACGTTTTTCGCAAGCAAGGTTGCTGCTGCCATAAGAATCATCGAGCCAGGAACAAGAGCAGTCAAAATACCTGCCGCACCGATAATTCCTACCACCCATGGATCAAATGTCTGGATAGACAAACGAAGCAGTGCTAAATCCGTATCTGCTCCAGTTAAAGTTGGCACTTGCAGAATCGCTGCAAAGCCTACGAAGAATACGAATAAAAGGACTAATTGATATAATGGCATGAAAATAGCATTTTTTCGGAAGGCTTTCTCTCCTTGAGAGGAATAAATGGAACCGAATGTATGCGGCCACATATAAAAGCCTAATGCTGTAAGTAAAACAGTTGTTACAAACCAAGAAGAGCTTTGTCCTGAATCAGGCAATGATAAAAAGCCTGCCTTCGCTGTGTCAATTGCTTCAAACATTGGCTGAATCCCGCCATAATAATGGTGCGGAAGATAAATTCCCAAAAATAAGACCACAACAAGAATAAGAATATCCTTCGCAACAGCAGTCCACGCAGAGCCGTGAATACCTGAGACCATTACATAGACGGTTACAACGATAATGCCGATCCAAATCGCCACAGTTGGTGAAATATGGCCATAAGAAGCCTCTGATACAATAATTCCAAGCCCTTTCAGCTGCAGAACAAAATAAGGAATCATCGCAACAAACCCTACAAGCGAAACAAGAATTCCTAAATACGGGCTGTTGTATTTGCTGACGAAAAAGTCTGATTGAGACACAAGCTTGTTGTCTTTTGCGTAGCGCCAGATTTTCGGCAGCAAAAAGTATGACATAATATAAGCAAGAGCACCGTATGAAATAATATAATAGGTTGGGCCGCCTTTACTATATGCCCAGCCGCTTCCTCCAAGGAAGGTGAAGGTTGTATAAATTTCCCCTGCCATCAGCACGAATACTAAAACGGAACCGAATCCTCTTCCTCCTACAGACCATTGTTCTAAATCCATGTCTTTTCCTTTTTTTGCCCGAATACCTAAAAAGATAGATAGTAGCATCGTAGCAAAAATAATTACTAATGCAGCATTCATTCTGTTTCACCTTCTTTATTTTTTGGATCGATTTTATAGATAATTGCCATAATGACAGATGTCAGAACTGTCCATAATACACACCAAAACAGCAGAAATGGCATTCCTAGTACGTATGGTGTCACTTGATTGAATACATAGGCTCCGCCCAGCATGAAAACGAACGGAATCAGCGCCAATACTTTAATCATTTGCTTCCCTTCCTTCTGCTGCTTCTAACAGCTTTAATGCACTGTAAACAAATAAGTTTACGCCCTTTTCAAGGGAGTCTTCATCGATTTCAAAGCGGGCATGGTGATGAGGAAAGTCAGCCCCTTTTTGCGGGTTTCCGGCACCTATATAGAAGAATGATCCTTCTGCTACTTGCTGGAATGCAGAAAAATCTTCTCCGCCCATATTTGGCTTCATTCTGTCGATCGCATCGTTGCCATACACTTCTAACACTGTTGCCTCTAACACCTCTGTAACGCGGGCATCATTGATGACAGGTCTGTAGCCGAACTCATATTTAAAGTCGTAAGTCGCTCCATGTGCGTCCGTAATACCTTTGATGACTCTTTCCATTAGCTTTGGAACTTCCTTGCGCAAGTCTGGATCAAAGCTGCGAACTGTTCCGCATATCTCAACAGAACCTGGAATTACATTATGCGTTGTGCCTCCAACGAACTTTGTCACAGACAAAACGAGATTATCAAGAGGATCTGTGTTTCGTGAAACGATATGCTGCAGGTTTGTGACCACTTGAGAAGCAATCGCAATCGAATCAACTGTTTGATGAGGAAGAGCAGCATGTCCTCCTTTGCCGTTGACATTAAGATAGAAGGTATCAGGTGATGCCATCATCGGTCCATAAACGATTCCGATTTTGCCAATTTCAAGTGGGGACCACAAATGGGCGCCAATTACTGTATCAACCCCGTCCATTACTCCTGCTTGGACCATTTCCTCTGCTCCACCTGGGAACAATTCTTCTGCATGCTGGAATAACAAACGGATTTCTCCTTCGATATGGCTTTTAAGGGAGGATAATACCTTTGCTGCACCTAAAAGCATGGCTGTATGTCCATCATGACCGCAAGCATGCATCACGCCAGGATTTTGGGAAGCATATTCACTTTCGTTTTCTTCTTGTATCGGAAGTGCATCCATATCAGCGCGAATGGCAATAACTTTGCCAGGTAGAGCTCCTATAATTCGGCCAACTACACTGGTTTTTGTCGGGCGGGTTAGTTCAATATTGCCAAATGATTTTAATTGGTCATATATATATTGAGACGTTTTTTCCTCTTCAAAGCTTAATTCTGGATGTTTGTGAAGATGGCGGCGCCATGTGACAACCTCTTCCTTCACTGCATCTATGCTTGCTTGTATAAAAGATTTTGTTGCTTCCATTATGTATCACTCCTTTTAGTTTTCATCCAGGCTTTCAATCATGTTTTTCAATACATGCACAGATTGAACACAATCACTAAGTGTTGTCCATTCCTCGGGATTATGGCTAATCCCTTTTCTGCTGCGAGCAAAAATCATCGCAGATGGTACATGCCTTCCTAGAACCATCGCATCATGACCAGCACCGCTTGGTAAAAAGTACGGCTTAATGGCCATTTTTTGCAGTGATTGCTCAAGCAGTTCTTTCATGTCATCTTGTACGAGCATCGGTGAAACTTTCAATGTTTGTTCAAACATAGTCTTGATTCCATGGCTTTCGGAAATAGCTGCAGCTTTTTCAATTGTAAGAGCAACAAGCGCATCTACTTTGTCTTCATAAATGTCACGAATATCAACAAACAACTCAACTCTGCCGGGAATAACATTGACTCCATTCGGATGAACATGCAGCTTCCCGACTGTCGCAACCGCGGTGGAGCTTACCATTTTAGGCAAGGCCGGAATTGCCGCAAGAAGTTCACCTGCTGCTACTAACGCATCCTTTCTGTCATCCATCGGAGTGTTTCCTGCATGGCCGGCTTCTCCTGATAAAGTGATTTTCAGCCAGCTTGGACCTGCTATTCCCGAAACAATTCCGACTGGAAGATTCTCTTTTTCGAGCCGTTTTCCTTGCTCAATATGGACCTCCACATATGCTTTGATTTTAGATAAGTCCCGTTTCGCTTGAAAGAATGTATCAAGTGACAAGCCGTTATTTTCAATAACTGTTTGAAAATTGGCTCCCTCGCTGTCAACTAAGCTGAGTTGATTTTCAACATCTATGTCACCAGTCATTGCTCTGCTTCCAGTCAGACCGCCATTAAATCTTGCTCCCTCTTCATCTGAGAAGATAATCACTTCGTATGGATGAGTTGGTTTGTACCCAGTTTCCCGCCATGCTTCCACTACCTCTAACGCCGCAAGAACACCTAACGGCCCATCAAAATGCCCCCCGTTTGGAACACTGTCAACATGGGAACCAGATAGAATTGCTGGAAGCTCCTCGTCATTACCTGCCAATCTGCCGATGATATTGCCAGCTTCGTCTTGTTTGACAGATAAACCTGCCTCTGTCATCCAGTTAGCAACAAGCTGTTTTGCTAACTTTTCCTCTGCAGAGAAACCGATTCGGTAAGAACCGTTTTCGTCTGTCAAACCAATCTTTGATAATTCATACAGCCTTTGCGCTATTCTTTTACCTGATATGCCCCCATGATCAAGTGTGTGATCATAGTCAGATAACAGAAGCTCGTCCAGCCTGCTTGCTGCTGTTGTATCCATGCTGTACCCCCTCATAATATGTATCATTATTTAGAAATTGTAGAATAGTTTGACAATTATTAATATATCTAAAGCAGACAAATTAATCGTAAGCTTTTTGTCTGCTTAAGATAATGCATCTTAAAAAATAGCGAATTTTTACAACTTTTAGACTAGTGTTTGCCGATGCCTTTCTTTAAATAGTCAAACAAATAAATAGCAAGCTGCAGTTCAAACATTTCCTTGCCTTCAAGGTGTATGCCTAAAATCTCTTTCACGTTTTGCAGTCTGTACTTAATCGTATTTAAATGCACAAAGCACTGCTTCGCTGTTAACGTCATATTTTGTTTATTCTCCATATATACCGCTAATGTAGACAACAAGTCAGTTCCATTTGTTTTATCATAATCAATTAGCGGACCAATCGTGCTTTTTACATATTCACGAATCTCTTCTGGCTCCTGTTTAATAAACAAGCGATAGATGCCAAGCGATTTATAGGAAAGCACTAGTAAATCCTTACTGTTCGTTTTAATATAGTCGGAACAAATCTTTGCTTCTCTGTAGGAGCTTTGAATCTCCTTAATTTTTAAGAATAGCCTGCCGATGCCGACATGGAAGTCAAAGGATATACTTTCAACAAGTTTATCCTTTAACCCATTAAAGAATAGGCTAAACAGTTCTGTTATTTCCTCTTCTGTTTTTCGGTCATGAATCATAACTAACACATCATATTCCATGTTCTTTTCCGAAACTAATACTTTGTAGGGCAGCTTTTTGATTTCCCGAAACAATAAGCGATGAAAATGCTGCTTCTTTCGATTTAATTCCTCAAACTCAAGGAGCTGATTAGGAATTTGGATATTAATGCATATATATCGATAGTTGTCAGACAGGCCGACAATGCTTTTTTGCGGTCCGGAAAATGAATCCAGCTTCTGACTTAAAAGCTGATCTAATAAGTACCCCTCATATTTATAATAATCAGAGAGCAATCTTTCCTGGCCGATAATTTCCCGCGCGAAAATATTATTGGCAAGGTCAATAGCAAGCAAGTCTAGTGTATCAAGAGAAGCTCGTTCGACGTTAAAGATTGCCAGAATGCCAATAACAATTCTGGCATCTGTTTTAATGGGAATCAGCTTTATTCTCTCTTCTTTACAATACAAACTCCCCTCATTTTGCACCTCATCATTATAAACAGTCATAATCACGTTTCTTTTAGCCGTCCCCATTGCCTCAGCCTGTGTCGAGGAAGAAGAAATAATCTCAAAAAACTCATTATAAACACAAACCTCTTCTTTAATAAGCTGTGTGAGCGTGCCTGTAATTTCTTCTAGACCTTTTTGGTTGATCGAAGCGGTAGCCAATTCAGCATGAATTTTCTTCGATCGCTCTGTATCAGCAAAAAATTTTGCATTTTCAATCGCAATACTGGCCTGTGCGGCGAATGTTTCGAGCAGGAGAAGATGATGGTTTGTGAAATGCACGTTTTCAGAAAAACTGTCAATCGTCAATACACCAATACATTCCTCTTTAGATAATAGGGGAGCACAAATGGTACTGACAGGATGATAGCGGAATGCGCCAACAGCCTTTTGAAACAGACTTTTATTATCACCTCTAATATTCTCCATCCCTCTCTCTGTTTCTTTTACATGACTGAATATTTGTCCTTTTTTGCTCAAGAATGTTTTGCCTGTCATGCCTTCCCCGGGATGAAGTTTAATTTCCTGCAAGTATGCTAGTTCAACTCCGACACCATTTTTGGCTATAAGCCTGCCTGTCCGTTTATCATATACAAACAGCAATATAGCATCTGCACCATCTATTACATTTAACGTTTCTTTAATCAGCTGCTGGAGCACCTTGTCCAAATCTAATGTAGATGTTAAGACTTGCGCAGCATTTATTAAGCTCAGTAATTGTTTGTCTTTATTCATGTTGATGTATCCTCCAACCATAGCGCTAACTTTGTAAAGCACTAGTTCCTTCTATTATTTTAGAATACATATAGGTTTTCTTACAATATGCTGTTAAAGTAAAAACCGCCTTTTATCTGCCAAGACGGTTTTTACAAACTAATTATTTTTGAAAGAAGCCAACAAACTGACTAAAGGATACTGCATCCCCAGTAAGCTGAAAACCTGCATTATTTGCCGCATCATTTGGATTTAGAATACCTAATATAATCTCCTTCCAAATAGATAAACTTGTTGCTACCGTTATATCCGGGTTTGTTAAACATCCTTCCTGAATATCGATAATGCCATTGCGGATGACTAAAATATGCTGCTTCTGATCGTCTGTAATGGTAAGGCTTAGGGAAAGCGCTCGATGCTCGCATTTTTCAGGCTGTAGAAGAATCGTCATTTGCTGAAAGAACGCGCGAATGGGCATTTTTTCAGCATAAGCATAAGCGGAGTGGTTGCTTCGATTGTTTAAAAATGGCACACCGTTTTGCAGCTCTTTCGCTTGAGATAGATAATAAGAGCGATTATTCGAGTTATAAGATCTTAGTCCAAGCTCTGTTAACGCACGAATCTTAACTTGCAACGCTTGATCATTTTCAGGCAATAAAGACAGCAGCATGTCCGCTAATTGTGCTGCCCACTGAAATTCACCATTTTCAACAGCATTTGTTGCTTCCTTCAGCAGCCTGTTATTTCCTCCGGCAAGATCCGCCATTTTTTGGGCAAAAGCACGGGAACTTAATTGTTCCAAATTAGAAGCATTGCCGTCAAACCATCCTAAATAACCGCTGTAAATCGCGCGAACGGATTGGGATATGCTGCCATACAGCTCACGCAGTTCTTCGTATGAAGCTAGAGATTCTGGCAAAGAAATTTCCTCCACTAATTCATCAACCGTTTTTCCTGCATTCATCCCGCGTACCGTGCTGTCATGTATATATTGAATTCCATCTCGGTAAATCGTTAATAATTCAGCGATTTTTTCTTTGCCATATACAGGTTCAGTATGACCAAGCACTAAGTATTCGGCTTGCAGTGCGCGCATTTTATCGAGAGAGTATACCCATTGCAGTACTGGCCGTGGGCTTGTTCCTCTGATCGTATAAAGATTCGGAAAAGCTGGATAGTAGTTATCCGCACCAAGTAATACCTTTTCCTCTGGTAGCCAAATAAAGATTTGGTCTTCTGTTTCACCAGGAGCGGAAACTAGCTGCATAACGGTGGAGCCAAACTGCAATTTCACCGCATCTTCAAACACTGTGGTTGGCACCATTATTTTTTTTGTGCCGCTTAGTTTTAAAGCAGGTCCTAAACCACTGTATGGATAATGCTCCGGCTGAAGAAAAACGCCAAATTGTCTTGCCCCCCTTATTTCAAGTATACTATTTAACTGGTTATACTGTGTTTGAATAAAATCGAGCGTAAGCTTGTTGGCATAAATTTCTGTTTTATCGTCTGCAAAAACGGAAGCTCCGTTAATATGATCAGGATGACCATGTGTATAAATAACAGCTATGGTTGGCAATGGCGATATTTTATCAAACTCTTTTTTTACTTCAGCAGCCGTTTCTATTCCTTCGGTTGTATCAACAATAATATTTCCTGCATCTGTTACAATTAAAGTCGAATTCGCCAGTCCATATCCAACTGCGCAATAAATATTTTCAGTAACCTTTTCCACTCTTTTCGTAAACCGTTTTGTATGTTCCTGCAAATACATTAATGCTAGTTCTTTCTCATCCTTGCTTACACTATATTTCATCTTATTTCCTCCTATTTTAAATGAATTCCCATATTTTGTTGACCTGGGATTATTTCTTTCTGAGCCGGCCTTGCAAACAATGCAAACAGGACTGCACTAATTATCAGCAGGATTGCCATCGCCTGTATATTTCCGGTAAATCCGGTAAGCGAATCACCAGATGCATCAATCACTTTGCCAAAAATTATTGGCGCAATAATACCTGAGGTTGTCGCTAACCCCATCATAATACCTGACATCAGCCCTTTTCTCTCAGGCATCAAGCTGTTTACAACTTGCGGACCGAGTGTGAAAATAAGCATAATCAGCCCGTTTTCTAAAATTAAAATAAGCGTCATAAGTGCTACAGACTCTGTTATGGTAAAAAAGAAAAATACTATCCCCGCTAACGCTGCACAAATGGATGTAAATAAAACACGGGACAGCCATATATTTTTGCTTCTTTTGAAGATAAAGTCAGAATAAGCGGAGAGTCCGACAGACAAAATTGCTCCTGTCACACCAGCGGTCGCTTTCATATAGCCCATTACACTTGGTGAGATTCCCTTTACTTCGGTTATGTAAGTTGGACTAAAGACAAGACTGAAGGTAATAACACTATAACCAATAAAGGCAATCATTGTTGTAAATACAAAGGTGGGTGAAAAAATGGTCTTCCTTACATCAGTCCAGACTATTTTGGTTTTTGCAGAAGTTTGTTCTACAGTGTGAGGAGCCTGGAGTCGTCCTAGCCATAACCAGATAAAAACAAACAGCAGGCTCACACCACCTAAAAATAAAAACGTCATTTTCCAGCCTGTTTGAGTGATAAGCCAGATTAAAATCGGAACAGAGACAGCTTTTCCGACTGTATTTCCTAAATTTAGAATCGAAATAGCAAACCCTCTTGATTCTGGGGCAAACCATTTGCTGAGATGGCTGACAGCTGTTGCAAAAAACGGACCTTCACCAGCACCTAGTAACACACGAGTCATAATTAAAAACGGTAATCCTGCGGCAAACACTGTGACGGACTGGGCTATAGTCCAAATGATTGCCATAATCAGCAGCATCTTTTCTGTCCCAAACCGATCAGACAGAGCCGCTCCGACAATACCAGCGACAGAAAACAGCCAAAAGAATGAACTGCCCACAATGCCCCACTGCTCATAATTGAGCTGCAAATCATTCATGATAGGAACGGCTGATAAGCCAATCACTGTTTTGTCTGCGAAATTAATGACAGCCAGTAAAAACACAGCCCCTAAAATCAACCAACGCATAACTCCTTCCTCCTTTGAAGCATAATCGACAGCAATTTATGGAATCTCCCTTCTACCAATTCCGAGTAAACCATTAAGAAAAGATTGAATAAATTATATAATGTAGTTTATGATTAATAAAATTAAACTTTTTGAAGGTAAGGTAAGGAAAACTTATAGAAGGTGGGAGTCTATGAAGATTGAACAGCTTGAATATGTACTCGAAGTTGCAAAATCAGGAGCAATTTCCAAAGCATCAGAAAACCTGCATGTCACACAATCAGCTGTGAGCCAATCAATCACTGCTCTTGAAAAAGAACTGGGTGTTGTTTTGTTTCACCGTGCCAGAACAGGAACATTGCCTACCATACAAGGCAAAAAAGTAATTCAAAAGGCAGTGGAAATTTTATTAAAAGTAGAGGAATTACGCGAAGAAATAAAAGAGGACTCAAAAGATGTTCAAGGGAAGCTAACATTTGCTTCCATCCCAATCTATATGCCCTATTTACTGGAGCCGCTCGCAGCCTTTAAAGCGGATTATCCAAATGTAGAGATTGAGATTATGGAGCAGGAAACACATGAAATAATCAACGATATTACCCGTTTTGAACTGGACATTGGACTGATAACACTACATGATGGTCTAAAGGATAAAATGGAAAATCTTGATTTTCAGCTTCTAAATAAAGGGGAAATGAAGGTATTCGCACATAAAGATTCGGCCATTTCTGTTAATGATAGCATTGAGCCACAAGCACTCATTAATGAAACGATTGTTATGTATGACGGAGATTATGTAAAATGGTTTGTTCAAAACTTTATTGCTGAATTTGGAAGCTTACAAATATTGTTTACATCGAATAATACGGATGTCATTAAAAAGGCAGTCATTCAAAACATGGCTATCACCTTCTCACCAGAGCTTTACAAGGAAGGAGATACTCTCCTTGTTAATCAAAACGCTATAAAAAAAATGAACATTCTGAATCACCAGCCTGTACATATCGCTTTTGGTTTTGTATATCCTAAGAAGAAGACTCCATCATTGCTTGCTAGAAAATTCATGAAATATATAGAATCAGCAATGTCTCCTAACTAAAAAAACACCACTCCAAAATGGAGTGATGCAGGATTCAATTATTTTGCAAACGTATGGTTACCAATTTTGATTGTCACTTGACGTGAGAAAATCCAATCACTTGTAGATGTTTTTGGGTTATAGAAATACAGAGAGCCTTGTCCGTAGCCTCTTGAAGCAATTGCTTCTGTTACTGCCTTTTTCGACTCTGCATCTGCAGACTCATTTATTGCTCCATTTTGCACAGGAGTGAAGGCATAATAGCCATTGTCTTTTTGGTAGATTACATCTTTAATTGTATCAGGGAAATCTTTGTTATCCAATCTGTTTAAAATAACCGTTGCCACAGCGACTTTCCCTGCATATGGCTCACCTTTAGCTTCTGCAGATACAAGACGTGCCATTAGATCTTTATCAGCTGCTGAGATAGTAGAGTTAGGAATAGTCAGCGATTGACCAGGAATAAGCATGTTGCTTGTAGCATCGTTTGCGCTTTTTATGCTGTTTGCTGAAACACCAAATTTATTTGCAAGAATCCAATAAGTTTCGCCACTTTGGACAACATGATTGGTGGCGGCTTTAGACTGCGTATTAAACCCAAATAAGGAAAGGGCTACTGTTGAAACAATAAGTAGTTTCTTTAAGTTTTTCATAGATTGTTAACCTCCTAGAATCATTCTTTAATACTCTAGTAGGTTAACAGATGTAATATATATATTCATGTGCCAAAATATTACACATGAAAAGAAAAATGCTCGATATCTTGCTGGATAAGTGGTCCGCTCTTTTAAAAAGGAAGGCATTACCAGAAATAATAGCTTCTCTTTCTCTTCTAAGCTCTTTTATTACACTATTATTTCGAAATTGTTGCATCGTTTATTCGTTATTTGCTTATATAAACAGATTTAAAATGCTCTACCGTTGGAAAAGGATCATAATAATGGTGAAGCAGCTTTTTCCAGTTCTCATACTCTGCTGATTGCCTAAACCCGATTGTGTGATCTTCAAGCGTCTGCCACCTGACCAACAGCAAGTATTTGCCCACATCTTCCATACAGCGCTGCAATTCATGCTCTATATAGCCTTTTTTGCTTGCAATAATGCTCGATGCTTCAGCAAATGCTTGTTCAAACTCCGACTCCATTCCTTCTTTCACGTTAAGCATAGCTGCTTCCAATATCATTCTTACTGCCCCCAAATTTATTTTAAGTAATTGTGTACTATTCTCTGTGCCTTTCAAGAATCCCTGCACTGATGAGGGGGAAAATATTAAAAGGAAGAGACCCTGTTTTGATATGGTTATAAAAAAGCAGATTTAATAGAAAAAAACACTGAAGTAATATTCAGTGCTTTTAGTGATAATACTGGCTAGTCTGCTCAAGCCATGGATGTAAATGTCTTGGCAATTCTTCCTTCCTTGCTAGCAAGCGTTCAAGTGCTTGTTTACCAGACAGTTTGTTTTTTTCTATATAGAAGCCTGCAATGGCCAGTTCACAGTCAAATCTATAATCATGAACCGTATAATCGACAAACAGCAGATCGTTTGCTGGGAACGGAATTGATTTCCCTTCTGCTGCAAATAAATAGGCAAGCTGATAATTTTTTAATTCTCGATGAATCCGAGCGAGGTGATAAATGGCTTCACCTCTTGATGGTCTATACATCCATGCTTGCTGCAATCGAAATAAAGATAATGCCAGCAATTCTTCCCGCTTAAGATTTACAGAGGAGCGGTTCGCGAGTTGTTCATAAGCAAGACCAATTTTCAGCATGCTGTAATACACTTCCTCCTGCCAGCCGCCTTCTGCTATTCGCTTTTTATACCATTCAATTGCGTTGGAGTAATCCTGCAAATCATAATAAGTTTGTGCTAAATAGAACATATATCTTTGCCAAAGCGGCTTTTGGTTCTCGTCTTGTACAGCCTCTTCGAGCAATCTTTTGTCTCTTTCAAACTTATCTTGTTTGCTTCCGCCATCTTCCTTATCAAGAATGAAAATATTCTCAAGCTTTCCAACAGTTCCTGTGGCAGGAGATTCTTTCAGCTCCCAGTACTCATGTGTCACACCGACGCATTCCCATGAACGTTTTGCATGGATAAGCCGCGTGTTCCAATACTTTAAATCTTGGTTCATCTGCATGATTAAATATTGGTCACTTTTTAAGTTATTTACATGAAATGCAAGGGAATTCTGCAGGATCATATCTGCATCCAATAATAAAAGATAATCAGAGTCTGGATAGGCAACTTGTGCCAGATTCACAGACAGTGTTCGGTTATATCCGAAGTTTTGAAATGGAGTATGATGAATCGTACATTCTTTGCCATTATCTTTTGCCCAGTTTTTGATAATTTTAACCGTGTCGTCTGTCGAACCTGTATCACAGATGGAGAGAGAATCAATAATCGCTTCAGCTGAATCTAGGCATCTTGTGATTATTTTAGACTCATTTTTAACAATCATACAAAGTGTAATGCTTTTCGTGAATGCTTCCAATCCCATTTCCTCCTTCAAAGTATCCGCTCCTTTGTCGCTTATATTAAAATATGAACGTTACCTTTTTTCGGAAGTGCTATTATCCTAGCTGTGCTCTAAAGTTGACGGTGAAATCGCTCTCATTTATAATTCAACTTAGGCTCATGGGACATTCTGTAATGTACGTGAACTAACCATAAAGGGGGAAAAATCATGAGAACAATGAAGCTTGGATCAAGCAATTTAGAGGTGCCAGTTGTCTCTGTCGGCTGTATGCGCATCAATTCGCTTGAAGCAAAAGAAGCGGAGCATTTTATTCAAACTGCATTAGAGCAAGGAGCTAATTTTTTTGATCATGCAGATATATATGGCGGCGGAAGCTGTGAGGAGATTTTCGCTGACGCTATACATATGAGTCCTACTGTTCGAGAAAATATTATTTTGCAATCCAAATGCGGAATTCGCAAGGGAATGTTTGATTTTTCCAAAGACCATATCCTCCAATCTGTTGATGGCATCTTACAACGATTAAACACAGAATATCTTGATATTCTTCTTTTACATCGTCCTGATACACTTGTTGAACCAGAAGAAGTAGCAGAAGCTTTTGATATCCTGGAAAGCTCAGGAAAAGTCCGTCATTTTGGTGTATCCAATCAAAATCCAATGCAAATTCAACTATTGCAAAAGTATGTAAAACAACCGATTGTTGCGAATCAGCTTCAATTAAGCATCACAAATTCGACCATGATTTCGAGCGGTTTTAACGTCAATATGGAAAACGAATCGGCCATTAACAGAGACGGCGGAATTCTCGATTTTTGCCGTCTTCATGATATTACTATTCAGCCTTGGTCACCATTCCAATATGGATTTTTTGAAGGCGTATTTTTGGACAATGAAAAATTCCCGGAATTAAATCAAAAAATTAATGAAATTGCAAAAAAATACAATGTCAGCAATACTACTATTGCAATTGCATGGCTGTTACGTCATCCAGCGAAAATGCAGCCAGTGATTGGAACAATGAATCAATCAAGATTGCAGGACTGTATAAAAGCGAGCGATATCACTTTAACTCGTGAAGAATGGTATGAAATTTTCCGCGCAGCAGGAAACATACTTCCATAAATAAAAAATGCAGCTTCCAATCGGAAGCTGCATTTTTTAGGAACGTGGTGCAAACAAAATGATACCAGCACCTAGCAGACAGATACCGGCACCAATCCAATCATAAAAATCGGGTGTTTTTTTATCGACACCCCATCCCCAGAGCACAGACAGAATAATAAACACTCCGCCGTAAGCCGCATAAACCTTGCCGAAGGACGGAAATGTTTGAAAGGTGGCAATAACGCCGTAAAGTATAAGTGCTATCGCTCCAATCAAGCCGAAGGAAAGGGGCTTGCCTTCCCTTAACCATAGCCAAATGAGATAGCCGCCGCCAATTTCTGCCAAGCCTGCAATAATAAACATCAGCATGGAATAGAACATAAATGAATAACTCCTAATAAATAATGGTACTTACTCCTTGCCAAATCGTACCATAGCTGCTGCAAAACCTCTATAAAAAACCATAATTTTATGTAATAAGAGACAGATTAATTAACTATCTTATAAACACCATCTTTTTTATATTCCGTGCAAATAAATCAAAAACCACATCCCAGTCGGAATGCAGCAGCAGCGATACAAGTTATTCGGGATTAGAATTCTCCTCTTCGTTGGAGTCTGCAAGAATTTTTTTAATTTCTCCAATATCACCTTTAGCATTGATAATTTCAAAAATTTGATTCAATCCTTCGCTCGTTGTATCCTCGTTTTTACTCATATTCACCCTCCTTTTTACCGATATTGTTCGCTTGCAGCCACCAATTTATGTAATCATAATATTATTTTAATATATTACGTTAAAAAACCTTAAAAGAAACGTTAGTCCCCGTTCTTTTAAGGCAAAAACACAATAGTGATAACAATAGTTCAAGGCATTGTTCTTATGTTATCTATATTTATATCGTCTAAAATGAAGTTTTTTTCACTAGGAAAAATTATCCTTATACAATTTTAGTTAGAACGAAAAAAGGCAAGCATATGACTCCAAGCAGTTTTCGCACTATCTATATTGAAACTTTTAGAAAACGGATCACAAAAACCGTGCTTTCCAGCCAACTTAACCTGCTTTACTTCTTTTTTTACTAAAATATCCATCAAGCTAGTAACATCAAACGACTGTTCTTCTTCCGGAAAAACAAGCAAAACAGGACATTTAGGCACAAGTTCTGTATAGTCTCTAATTCTCGATCCATAAAGGCACACCGCTCCATCAATGTCTGCAGTGCTCGAGGAGGCTAACCATGCAGCCGTCGCACCAACACTAAAGCCGACGATAAAAATCTGCTTATATTCCCTTCTATTTTCTGAAGCAAGTTTACATAAACTTGCTCTACTATCTAAAAAGCTGCAGTTAGTATGGAAATGGTGATATGCTTCCTTTTCCTCCGAATAAGAAAAAGCTAGCGGTTCTTTCAACAGATTAGGACATACGACATCAAATCCTGCTTGTGCTACCTGCTCACAAAACGATTTTATATGCTCATTTATTCCATAAATCTCATGTGCAACTATGATTAGATTAGGTTGATTTTGGATGATTTTTATCATTTGGTTCTCCTCGGATTATTCCACTAAACTTTTGAGTCTGCGTTTTTTATAGTCTGTAATACCAATAAGAATGATGGAAGCTAAAAGAATGACCGCTCCTAATATATTTAGTGAAGTTAAAGGAACAGGAAAGAATGGATAAGAAACGATTGCGAGAATAACTGGACTGGCAGCTCTCATGATGTTTGCAATGGAAAAACGGATTCGCTTCAATGCCTCATATAAAAACAAGGTTCCTAAAAACCCTGTCATCAGAGAAGCGGCAGCGGTAAGAGAAACACTTTGAGCAGACACTTGCCAGCTTACAGGAAAAATCAGCAGATAGAGTGCAAGAAGAAAAAATGTCCACAGGCTGTTTGTAAACAGAATCGAGTTAGAATTCCTGCCTTTCTCCATTCGCCATTTTATAAGGACATTGCATAAAGCAAAGAAGAACGTGTACAGGAGAGCGCAAATGACTCCTGCAACTGACAGACTTCCGCTGTCTTTAGGTGTAATAAACAGGAAGGTTCCGGCAACAGCAAGGAGAACGAGCATCCATTCTGTTTTTGAGATTTTTTCTCTTAACAAAACAAATGAAAGCAAAACAGCAAATACTGTGTAAAATCGGCCCAGAAAACCGACTTGTACAGGTGAAAGCAAACTTAAGCTCACATACATAAATAAGACACCGAGCACATTGCAGACAGACAACAAGGTCATATCTTTTGAAACATAAAACTTAACTGGTTCTTTACGAAGCATTCCCCAAATAAAACTCGCAATTACAATTGTGCATGCATTAATAAATGCAGCAGCACTGGCTGAAATGGTTTGCAAGCCAAACTTTGCAATTAAAGGCCCAACCCCCATCATTAATATAGAAGCTATATTATAACCATATCCTTTCACACATTTTTTCCTCCTCTGCTAAAAATAGACGGGCTGTTTACGTACAAGTCCTTTAAAAAATAGTATTCAATTAAGAAAAAAACGTTCGAGAAAACGCTATCATTTATACCTATTCTAACGCCTTAAGTCTCAGGAGTAGCAGCGGAAAAATCCAGCTGTCATTTAGACAGCTGGATTTTATGTATCTGTGCTTATCTCATCCCATGTTTGATCCATGTAATGAACAAGCCAGTTTAAGGCATAATGCCTTTCATAAACAACTCCCTCATCAAAGACAGCAGGAATTTCGGTTCCGTTTAGCTGTGCATCACGGACTGCCCAATGAGCACGATAAATAAAATCAAGCTCATCCAATATCATGCTCTTTGGTTTAAGTTCGGCCTTATGAAGAAGCTCTGTCCGCGAGCTTTCCAGGATCATTTCCAACAACAGATCTACATCACATGTTTGATCAGGCATTCCTAATTCAGGAACGAGATCAATGGACCACATCAAAATCCAAATACATTCAAGCTTCCAAGAAAAATTAATTTTAGCTTGCTCTGGCAAGATCGCTGCCATCATAAACTGACGTTCTTCGTTTGTAAACAAAGCAGCAGCCTGAAATTCTTCCGTTGTTTCCTCCAAAAAATCATCAGGTGCTCCCAGTGCCTTAGCAGCGGCTATAGTCAAAGGAATTATGCGGTCTACAATCTCTTCTTTAGTACGAACTTCTGTATATTGCTCTGCCTCGACATAGGGCAGGTGCTTATTAACAGGCACAGATAATCTTTGCAATTGCTCTTCTGATTTTCTTTTGCGGAGCATATGGCTGGTCATCATCCACCAACTTTCTTTCATCAAAAAATTTATTCTATGTACATTACGTACCCAATAAATAATTCGACAGTAACATACCATTTCCTTTTTTTACTTGAATCAAATATAGATAACTGACTTATGAATAATTAGTGCTGATTAATGAAAATATATTCAAGTAGATAAAAGATTAAGACCTGATTTTTTATAGGTGATGGGAGTTTTCATATGCATCTTCTGCTATCCATTATTCTTATATCAATCTGCTTTTTCAGAAAAGATTGGAAGAAAATCCACCACTATCATCTTACCATCCTGTATGTTATCATCTGTGACTTATTATATAATCTACTTTGCGCAGACAAGCTCCTATGGAAATACAATCCTGATTTCTTTCATGATTATCCTGTTCTTGTTGACATCTTGCACAGTTTTATAAATCTGCCGTCCATAACGCTTTTATTCTTGGCTAATTACCCTAATAAAAGAGGATACTTCAGACAAATTAAATATATTTTACAATGGATTGCTGGTTCATTAGTAATTGAATCACTTTTTCTATATTTTAATCGTATTGAATTAATAAACGGCTATAAGGCGTGGATGGAAATACTTTTTTACACGGTTATGTATGTAATGCTTCGTCTCCATCATCTACGGCCGTTGGTGAGCTATCTTCTCTCAGCTGTTATTATTATCTTTTTGTTATTGTTTTTTAAGATTCCTTTAACATCATAAAAACAGTCTTTATAGCTAATATTCTTCCAGAATTTATTATACATGCTTCCTTCAAAAACCGTACATGATATAGTCAAGGAGGTGAATCACAATGGCAAATCGCAGTAATGGTAATAGCAGCAACAATCTTCTTGTACCTGGTGCTGAGTCCGCACTAGAACAAATGAAGTATGAGATTGCACAAGAGTTTGGTGTTCAACTTGGCGCTGAAACAGTAGCTCGTGCCAATGGTTCTGTTGGTGGAGAAATTACAAAACGTCTTGTTGCAACAGCTCAATCACAATTGGCTGGTCAAACTGGCAACGTAATTCGCTAACAACTTCATATAATGGAATAAGGCTATCTTCTAATATGGAAGATAGCCTTTTTTTATATTCAACTTTATTAAAGCTCCATTTTAGGAGGTTCTTCCATCCATCCTTTTTCCATCATCAGTTTGGCACCCTCCATCGTATACTCAAATGCATCCTTTGCAAAGATTGCAGACTTGGCAATAACGTCATTTCGCAGGATAAATGCAGAGCTGAAACCTTGCCCGCCAATGCTGAACCCGCCTAATAAATATGTACAATATAGCATCAGTCTTTCAGAAAACGGTGCTTCTGTTGAAGAAGTTAGTAGCCCGCCAGGTAATGTTGGAGAAGGGATATTGTTTTCCACTAATATTTTTTCTGTTCCTTGCAGAATTTCTTCTGATAGCTGCTGACCTTTAGTAAAATATTGTTTTGCTTCTTTATCTGTAGAACATTGAGCAAATGCTTTCATCAGCTGCATACCAAACAGATTTGTTTCAACAGAATGATGCAGCAGTCCATACTCCACTGTGTTTAACTGTCTTTTTTGGCCGAGAAGATTCGTTCCTTTCATATAGGACGTATCACTGATGAAATCAACGGAATTTGGCATTTTAATTGTAGTTGGCAGCTGCAAAAACTCCTTGGCCAGCAAGTAATCAGTGAAATGCCGGTAATACATATGCGTTAATTCCGTCAACTCTCTGTAAAAGTTGATTATTTCATCTCGATAGGAAATGGTTGTATGAAGAACATACATCCCCATGCTAATCTCCTTTAATATCCGGCAAAACATTACATCAAAACCATTCGTGAAAAGAGCAGGTGCATGTTCATTGATATCTTCTTTAGTAAAGCCGCTTGGTAGAGCAGCACCGCCGTCTTTAATCATGATTTCCATTTCTTCTACTTTCTTTTCCAGCTTTTCGTATAACCCGGACATCAAGCTTTTCGCCTTATTGTCTTCAGCATGCTGGATAAGATGCTCTAAAACCCGTAAAATCATTGTTTTCTTATGGTAGGTTGTCCATAATGCTCCAAGTTCGACAGAGGTCAATATATCATTTTTCATCTGTTTTATGCTCCTTCAAAACACTTGAGAAATTTAGTTCGGTAGCATTAGTATTTGCTGGGAAACCAATTCTATACCATAATATTCATATATAACCAGAAAATATTTAATCTAAAAGCAGCTTTTATTTCCATTCGTTTTAAAACCATTTCCAAACTTTTTAACAGCCCACACATGATGGGCATGATGCAGATATTTCTCACAATCTTCGATATCAAGCCATTTAGTAGTATAATCCTGTTCAAGTGGTTTTTTCTTTTGTGCAGTCAGAGCAGCATAATAAAAGTGCCCGTCATTATGGATAGGAGCACCACTTGGAGAAAGAAAATACAAATCAGCACGTCCGATGTATTGAGCATTTGCTATTGTAAAGCCAGTTTCCTCCAGCAGCTCTCTTTCTAAACACTGCAGATTCGTTTCACCCTCTCTTGTTCCCCCACCAGGCAGGAAATAATGACCGCGAGGATTTATAACTGTAAGCAAGCTTCCATCTTTAATTATGACTGCATATACAGCTTTACGGTACCGATACTTTAATGTTGAGTTGCGAGCACCAAATATTACTCCCATTTAACATCACTCCTTATATCATTTAACTTTCTATATTGTGATGTCTGCCCATGACAATTGTGCTGTAAAAACGTCCATCAGCTAATCGTTTATCATTCTTTAATATTCCTTCTACTTCAAAGCCGTGCTTCGTATACATGCTGATCGCTTTCTGATTTGTCTCAAGTACAGACAATGATAGCTTTTTTAATGGGATGCTATCAGCCCACTCGATTGTGCTCTTCAATAAAAGTGTGCCAATTCCGTAACCCCAAAATTCCTTTAACACACAGATCCCAAAATCAGCACGATGGGTTGTTCTTTTAAGCGCGCCGCCCTCGCATCTTGAAAAACCGACAAGCCTACCAGCCGTCTCAGCAACCAAAAACAAGCTGTTATTCGCAATAGTATCCTCATTTATCACTTTCTTAAATGCTGCTTCATCCAAAAAGGCCTCTCCCTTTTCTCTATCCATATTTTCCGTTTCTCCGTCAATCTGCAGCCGCAAATTTGATAAGCTTGCTGCATCCTTTTCTTCTGCTGTTCTAATCGAAAAAGCTAGATTATTTCGTTCATATTGCTTTTCAGCTAGTTTCATTTGTACAAACACCCCTCTATAAAAATAGGAACATGAAAAAAAGGCTCCTGAAGTCTGAGCCTACGTTAATAATTTTTAGTTTTTAGTTGAGTTTACTACCCTGTTACCATTTATAATGAGATTGTATTCCAATTTTACCAATCCGAGAAACGCAGTACAATTATATTTTCTAAAAATTGTAAAGTTCAGCATAGAAAAAAGCTCCCGCATTCGGAAGCTTTACTCATTTTTTTCCTTTATTTGTTCACGAATCTGCTCCAATTCCTTCAATGATAGCTTATTGAGGGACTTTTTGATTTCTTCTTCCACGACTTTTCTGTTGCTTTCCTTATATTCATCCCACCACTCTTTTAAGCCTTTTGTATTATCAAGTAAATAAGACACATCGATTTCTTCTACTTCATCATCGGAGATGTAGGTCATCACTGCCGCTAGTAATCGATTAAGCTCCGCTATTTTATCCTTATGCTCCTCTTTATGCAGTGCTACTACTTTCGATTCTGTTTCAGCCGCTGCGTCTTCCTTGTCAGCTTCATGTTTCTTCGGCATCGTAAAGCCCCCTTGAATCATTTTGCCGTTAGTATAGCCAACTTTAAAAAATCTTATTGAACTATCCCTGGTCTTAAATGAATTCTATTTAATGATGAAGAAGAATACATTATAATAACTATATATGAAAACGCTTAACAAACTGATAGAGGTGATACATTTGGCTACTCATAAAATCATTATTGCCGGCTGCGGCAGCATGTCCCATACTTGGTTAGAATATGCTTTGCAGCGCGAGAATGCAGTAATAGCAGGACTTGTTGATTTACATGCAGAAACGGCGTTAACTTTAGCAGAAAAATTCGATTTAGAAGTACCAGTTTTTACGGATATTAATGAGGCAATCAAAAACACTGGAGCAAACCTTGTATTTGATGTTACCATTCCAGCAGCTCACCCCTTTATTGTTTCGGCTGCATTAAAGGCGGGCTGTCATGTATTTGGTGAAAAACCAATGGCAGAAACCGTTGAGGATGCGCAACGGTTAGTTGATTGTGCTATGGAGACTGGAAAGAGCTACAGTGTTATGCAAAACCGTCGTTATAACCGGCAAATCCGCGCCTTTGGCGAGCTCCTTGCTTCTGGTATGATTGGTGACATAGGTTCTTTGCATGCGAACTTTTTCCTTGGACCTCATTTTGGCGGTTTCCGAGAAATCATGGATAGCCCTCTCATTGTGGATATGGCTATCCATACATTCGATCAAGCACGCTTCCTTCTGCAGGCAGACCCTGTTTCTGTGTATTGTCATGAATACAATCCGAAGGGCTCTTGGTATAAAGGAAATGCATCTGCTGTCTGCATTTTTGAAATGAATGACGGCTCTGTATTCACTTATAATGGCTCTTGGTGTGCAGAGGGACTTAACACCTCCTGGGAATCTGACTGGCGGGCTACTGGTAGCAGCGGCAGTGCAGCATGGGACGGAACAACCAGTCTCTATGCAGAAATAAAAAACACCTCAAACGAAGACAGCTTCATTTATCCAGTAGAAAGAAAGAATTATGAAGGCAGCTGGACAGCTCGTGAAGGGCATTGGGGCTGTCTTGATGAAATGTTTGCTTCCATTGAGAACGGCAGAAATGCAGAAACAGACTGCCGAGATAACATAAAAAGCATGAAGATGGTCTTTGGTGCAGTGGAGAGTGCAAAAAAAGGGGTAAAAATACATTTTTAAAGCTGGCGGTTAACGCCAGCTTTTTTGGATTTAGCCGACAGCCTCTTCTTTTTCAAGTTCGATGTAGATTTCCTCTTCCCATAGAGCGGAAAGCTGTTTAATATGACTATCAGTAGAAAAATCCATCGGCATAAGGCCGTTCAGCGGCATTTTTGGTTTATAAAGACCGAGAACCTCAAGCGTTTCCCCAATCAGCTTGCTGCAAGTATAATCTTTGCTTCTACTATGGATAGAGAAGATTCTTCCTTCGATTACTTCTTCAATCATCTTCCATTCAGATGGGTTCGGTATGCCGTGCACTTCCTTTATGTACGTATATAATTTGTCCATGTTAACAGCACTATGTTTTTTTAGAGAACGAACTGCATAAACCGGTGGTACATAAGGGACTAGATCCGCTCCGTATGTCTTCAGGCGATCAATCAGCTTAACTAGCTTAGGACCGGTTTTATGATCATGCTCAAGAACATCTTCTAAGTTTGTTAATGCAGTAGATTCAAAGAAATACACCTCTCCCTCAGGATCGGGCCTTACAACCATGCCTACATGGGACCACTTGCTATGCTCTAATTCTTCCACTAGCTTGCTGATAGGATATTTGCCATTAAACAAAATGATATCACCTGTTTGGAATTCTTTTACAAGTTTACTATATAATTTACTTTTCATTTTTTTCCTCCACTGGTAGAGAGTTTAGAAAATCATGGTATAATTATACTACTAATTTACATTAGAGGAGTTATTTTATGAAAGTATTCTTTCAGAGTCGTCTTCTGTTCCTGCTGTTATTTATTGCTGTATGGACGGCATCTGCACACCTTGTATCAGCTGCTGAGATTAAGATAGGGAACAGCCTGAACGAACTAAATGCAACAAACAAGACTAGCATTTTTATTGATTATTCCGATAAAATCGCTCCTAATAGTATAGTAGATAAACAGGATGAGTTCCGTCCATTTTCCGAAGCCAACCCTTCCGGTAACATCAGCTCAGCAAGCTACTGGATAAAGCTTCCTCTGACTAATATGTCTTCAAGTGAAAAGGAACTTCTTCTTGAAATTAAAAAACCACATCTCAGCTCTGTTACTTTGTACAGAGAAGTAGCAGGCAAGCTGATAGAAGAAGACACAATTGGCTACAGTCTACCTTTCAATGATCGGAAAATTAAGCATAAAAATTTGTTATTTCCTATCACTTTGGAGAAAGATGGTGAACAAGTTTATTTTCTGAAAATAAAGACAGACACTTTCTTTCAAGCACCGATTGTCTTATGGGACCCTATCTCTTTTTCAACTGATAATTATTTTACCCAAACCGCAAACGGCATTTATTTTGGAGTAATGATCGCAATGATTATTTATAATACTTTTCTATTCTTTTCATTAAAAGAAAAAACGTACTTATATTATATTTTCTTTGTCATTGGCTTTACGGTTATGCAGTTGATTTGGGATGGTTATGCATATCAATTCTTGTGGGGAGATTCCCCATGGTGGGCATTAAGGTCTAATTCCTTTTTTATCATATTCACGTCATTATTTGCCCTGCAATTCACCAAACATTTCCTGCAGGTGAAAACAGCTGCTCTTTGGCTGTATAAGCTGACCAATTGGATTCTTGCTGTTTTCTGTTTGTCACTGCTTGCTCCGCTAATGTTTGCTCCATCGCTATCAACGATGATTAGCACGGTTGTGGCGACGATTTTTGTCTTTTATATTATTGCTGTTGCAATAATCGTGAGGGCTCATTCAAGAGAAGCTAAATATTATTTTGCAGCATGGGGTCTGCTCGTTTTAGGGGTTGTCCTAAACCTGCTGGCTGCCTATAAAATCCTGCCGCTCAATCATTTTACACTTATTGCTCCAAAAATTGGCGCACTAGTAGAGGTGTTTATTCTTTCTCTTGGTCTTGCTGACAAAATCAAAAGAATCAGCCTTGAAAAAGAACAAGAAACAAAAAAATACTATATTCAGTCGATGCTCCACAACTCTTATAAAAATATGGAAGCGATGGAAGAAACACCAGCCCTTATTGAGAGCGGGCTGACCGTATTGCAAGATGTGACAAAATACGAAAATGCTTTATTTTTAGAACGGGAAGAAGAAGGCTGGAGTGTTTATGCACATAAGGGAAATGCCATACAAACAGACAAATGGACTGTTTCAGAAGAGTTTATGGATAATCCTCAATTTATGACAAATATCCGTAATAACCCTTTTGGCATTCAAAATGATATTCACTCCTTAATCTCGATTCCGATAAAGGCTGCTAAAAAGGAAGGATTGTTTGTTGTATTTAACGAGCAAGAAGGAGAACTTCAGAAATTCGAAGCTAACATCATTACCGAATCGTTCGCCGATCATTTTCAGCATATTCTTACAAAGCTAGAAAACTATCAGAATTTGAAAGTTTCCGCCATGTTTGATCATCTGACTAATCTTTATAATCGGAAGTATTTCTTTGAGCAAATAACAGACCTTTATCAAATAACAGCAAGCCTGAATGACAGCTCTTCCCTGTTCTTAATTGATATTGATCATTTTAAAAATGTTAATGACACATATGGTCATATGACTGGCGATAAAGCAATTATTTTTGTAGCCAACATTATTCATAATATATGTCATAACAGTGGAATTATCGGCCGCTATGGCGGTGAAGAATTCATTGTTTTTCTGCCAAATACGTCCCATAACCAAGCTAAAACGATTGCAGAACAGCTTGTTCTTGCAATGCAAGACCAAGCAATGGAGCTTGAATTTGGCGGCAGTCTTCCGCTGACAATCAGTATCGGTATCAGCTCCGGTGAAACAAGCAAAACAAGTCTGCACCAGCTAATCTTAAATGCAGATGCCGCATTGTATCAAGCAAAAGCACAAGGAAGAAATCAGGCAGTTGTATTTATGAAAGAAGCGAAAAAACCAGTTTAATCGCATCAAGAGACACCAGTCATTAAATCGGTGTCTTTTTTTTACAAAAATTACCTAAGTATTCGAACAATAATTACATTTTTTATGCGTCATGCTATGATAATGATATATTATTCTTGAAGGGCGGTAACATACTTGGAAAAAACGCAAATTACTGTGAAGCCATTTCAGCGAGAACATATAAGCATCATAAATAAAACAAATGAACCATTCTCCATCATCGGTCGGCTGATTCCCTCATTTAATAATGGTAAATGGACTTATGAAGAAGAGCTGTATGAACATACGTCATATACAAAATTTCCTGATGATAACCTTGAATGGGATGATTATATAAACAAAGAGAATAAAATAATCTTTCTTGCCTTTATAGGTGATGAATATATCGGGCAAATCCGTCTAATTAAAGATTGGAATAAGTTCTGCTATATTGAGAATATTGCAGTGTGCAAAGATTATCGAAAAAATGGGGTTGGTAAAACATTGTTTGCAACAGCAGAACAATGGGCAATACAAATGAGCTTACGGGGAATTTCTCTTGAGGCACAGGATGATAACCTGCTAGCCTGTAAATTTTACATAAAACAAGGAATGGAACTTGGCGGTGTTGATACTTTAAAGCATGCCTTCCATCCAAATATTGACAAAACATTGTATTGGTATAAAGTCTTTCCCGAATATAAAGTTCCTGTAATTAATCGTTAAACTGACTTAAGATGCTCCCCTAGAGAGTAATTAGCTTTTGTTAGGGAGCTTCTTTTATTAAGGCTCCGAAATTCCATAGGCAAGTGCTAGGAAGAAGGTAACTACTCCTCTCCTAACCCTAAAAGCAGGACAGTTTTCGCTATTAAACTAAAAACCTTAAAAGATTTTTTACTTAATAAACCAAAAATAAACGATACAACAAATCCGACCAATATCAAAAGATATAAAAGGACTACTGTTCCTAACTCAAAAACTCGAGGCAGGATAAATATTACAAAGGCTGCTGCAACTAAGATAGCCGTTAATATAACGGATCTCATGCCCCAAATATCTTTCTCATTCATTTTTGTTCACCTCCATTCATATTAAAAAATTCCCGTTTGTTTATTATTGCATATATGTAATTATTTGTATTTTTTTTGCATTATAGGTTTATTTCATTATAGAATTTTTATAGTAATTTGCTTTATTCTCTGTACTCGCCTATAAAAAAAGAGCCTGTTTGCAAGGCTCTTGACACTCTTTAACTATTTCTGTAAACACCCCATGATATTTGTCTTGCCTGAGGTGCTGTATTCCCACAAGAAGGGCATCTTGGGCTGTTTCCTCTTGATAAGTCAGAGCAATTCCAGCAATACCAATGGCCGCATTTGCTGCAAGTGCCTCCGTTTGCCTTATCATGCCCTGTACAAAAATGACATGCCATTTATTCTCTCCCCTTATGTCGTTTTATCTAATTAATCTCTACACTACTAATATATAAAATTGGCATGTAGTTTGTTCACCTAAATTGGAATTTAAAATCAGTGTGTTTATTAGCTTTTTTATTTTTTTATAAAGACGAATACACGTCGGAAGTTAAAATTTAGGTGTTCAGGGTTAAGTTATTAAAACATACGGTGCCATCTTAGGCAGGATAGCTGTTTTGCTAAAGACACATGGCAGTATCGGTTTAAAAACTGAAGATGGCGCAATTGGTATGCAAGAAATTGTCCAAATCTTTTAGGACTGTCCATTACATAATCAAAACTTCACCATGTAATAAAAAGCACTTGATTCGGATAACGAATCAAGTGCTTTTTTATGCGGTATTTTCCCTTCTCTTCATCCCTTTTCTGGATGAATAAAATCGAAGTCCTGTAAGAATTGCCCCTATGAAGCACAGAATACTTGACCCGATAAACACGACATGCATGCCTGCTAGAAATATGTCAGGCCTGTCAGGAATCAATGCTGTCACTCGGTAGCCTGCATGCAAGCTCATCACAGAAAACAAAGTGCTTGTTGCGACAGAAATACCGACGACCATTCCTAAATTTCTCACGAGTGAATTTATACTGCCAGCAATTCCGAGCTGTTTTCGATCAACTGTAGACATGACTAATGAATTGTTAGGAGATTGAAATAAGCCTGTGCTTGCTCCAAGCAAAACAATTAGTATCGATAATGTGAGAATACTGCTGCCTTCATGAAGAAATGTTAACCCTATCTGGGCGATTATCATTAAAATCAACCCAGCAAAGGTTATTATTTGCCCGCCAATCTTATCAGAAAGAGCTCCGCTAAATGGTGCAACAACTGCCATTGCAATCGGAAACAGCATTAAAATATAGCCTGCATGCAATGGTGAAAGTCCTAAAATATCTTGTGTATAAAATGGTGCAAGTATATTGAAGCAAAAATTAGCAACAAACACGAGAAATCCACAAACGATGCTGATCGTAAACAGAGAATTCTTAAATAGGGAAAAGGACAGCATGGGGTTTTCCGTCCTTCTTTCAACGAGAACAAACAGGATAAACAAAATAATCCCTATCAAAACAGATAAAATAATAAAAATATTAGCATAACCATATTGCTGACCTAACAGAAGACTTGAAAACAGAAATAATATCGCAAAGGCAAACAAGAGGCTTCCAGGAACATCGATCTTCACTTTTGTAGTCGTCACGTCCTTTGGCAGGAGCTTCCAGGCAATCATAATCGCAATAATGCCAATCGGCACATTAAGCCAAAAAATATATTCCCAGCCTAAACTAGATAATATAATGCCGCCAAGGCTTGGTCCTGCAATGCTTCCCAATGACACAAAGGTCCCTATTAAGCCTAACGCTTTGCCCCTTTCTCTTGGAGGAAACACTTCTGTGACTATCCCCTGATTATTCGCCATCGTCATCGCAGCGCCAATGGCCTGTACTACACGGGAAAAAATCAAAAATCCTAAAGAATGACTAAATCCACAAAGAAATGACCCGATAATGAAAATAATTGACCCGATTCGAAAGATTTTTATTTTGCCAAATATATCCCCCAGCTTTCCAAAGAACAATATCGCCGTACAAATCATCATTAAATAACTGCTGACAATCCATTGAGATTGCGCAAGGGGCAAGGAAAGCTCTTTTGAAACAGTTGGAAGAGCAATATTTACGATACTGCCATCCAATGTTGCCATAAAGGTAAACAAATTTAAAATAATTAATATCGTCCAGCGTTTTTCATGACCATTTGCGCCAGCTTGAACTGTTGCCAACATCATCACCTCTATTCATTAGTTGCGCACGCAACAATTTTATTGTAATCTAATCAAAAAGCTTAAGCAATTGACTTGATAAAATATAAGCGAGTTGACGAAAATGAAGGAAGCACCTTTAGGAAGATTAATATCTGTCATTCACAGACAAAACCAAAAATATTTGCTCAAAGCATTTAAACAATATCAAATCGGCAATGGCGGACAATATGCGTTCTTGAAATGGATCATTCAAAAACCTGGGATAAACCAAGACGAACTTACATCTAAGCTGAAATTCGATAAAGCGACAACCGCTCGTTCTGTCCACCAATTAGAAAAAGCTGGCTACATTATTAAGGAAACGGCCAGAAAAGACCGGCGTGCAAATGAACTTTACCCCACAAAAAAAGCTATTGATGTATATCCACATATACAATTTGTTTTAGACCAGCTAAATAAGGAATTAACTAAAAACTTAACAGATGAGGAAAGAAATCAGTTAATGTATTTATTAAAAAAAATAGATAACGGCCTGTAATGAACTGCTCCCAGCTTAAGTCTGGGGCTTTTTTATTTACCATGCCTTATTATCATGTCTGTTATACAAAACCCGTTAACGTTTGCCGGAAATTTCATCGGGTAGAATAATATGGATGAAACTCAGCAAGACTAGGACAAGACTATATTTTAATCAGAGGTGTATATCTTGGAACATTTTGAAGAGCTAAACAAAAGTTTTATTGATGGCGTATGGACAGAAGGAAAAACAGGCCGAACATTCGAGGATAAAAACCCATATGATCAATCGCTTATCACTTCGTTTAGTTTGGCAACTGCCGACCAGCTCCATGCTGCATTTACTTCAAGCGTTAAAGCGCAAAAAGACTGGGGCAATAGAACACCTGAAGAAAGACTTGCCGTCCTTAAAAAGGCAAGTGAATTTTTGCGTGATAACAGAGAAGAAATTGTCTCCATTATTTCAAAGGAGACAGGCGGAAGTTCGATTAAAGCAAATGTAGAATTTGACTTGAGTCTTAACTACTTAGAGGCTTCGTTTGATCTTGTAGACAAGATTCATCAAAAACGAGAGATGGCAGAAACAACCGAAGGGAAAAAAAACTATGTGTACAGGCTGCCATTAGGTGTTATTACCTCTATTTCGCCGTTTAACTTTCCGATGAATTTATCGATGCGAACAATCGCACCAGCTTTAGCCCTCGGAAATGCTGTTGTTCATAAGCCAGATGTGCAGACAGGCCTTGCCGGAGGCTCTATCATCGCTCGCGCTTTTGAGATTGCCGGACTGCCAAAAGGCGTACTGCAGGTCATCCAGTCAGACTTAGAAGAGCTGGGCGATGAGATGCTGACAAGTAAAGATTCTGGTTTAATCAGCTTTACGGGATCAACACCTGTCGGCAAACATATTGGTAAAATAGCAGGCAGTATGTTAAAACGAGTTGCTTTAGAGCTTGGCGGTAACAATCCATTTATCGTTTTAGCAGATGCAGATATCGATAGAGCTGTTGATGCAGCTATTTTCGGTAAATTCATTCATCAAGGACAAATATGCATGATTATAAATCGGTTAATCATTCATAAGGATCTTTATGAAGAGTTCGTGCAAAAGTATATAGACCGAGTTAAGCAGATTCCATATGGTGACCCACAAGACCCAAAAACCATCATTGGACCGCTCATCAATGAAAAGCAAGCAGATAAAGCGATGGCTATTATTGAAGAAGCTAAAAACGAAGGCTGCCAATTGGCTCTGGAAGGTGAAAGAATCGGTAATCTTTTAACACCATTTGTGTTTATTGATGTCGATAACAGAAGCAAATTGGCACAATCAGAATTATTTGCCCCGATTTCGACGATTATTAAGGCAGATTCAGATGAACACGCCATTGAACTAGCGAATGACACAGAATACGGACTAAGCTCAGCCATCTTTACAAATGATCTTGAACGTGGCAGAGAACTTGGCTTGGCAATTGAAAGCGGCATGACTCATATAAATGACCAAACCGTAAACGATAGTCCTACTGTGCCATTCGGCGGTACAAAAGCAAGCGGTATGGGACGCTTCGGAAATGAATGGATTGCGGAAGAATTTACGGTGACGAAATGGATCTCTGTGCAGACGAAATTCCGCAAGTATCCATTTTGAACATAAATAATGAATAGGAGGAATTTTCAATGACAGTTAAACTTGCTATTGTTTACTACAGCTCAACAGGTACAAATTATCAGCTTGCACAATGGGCTGCTGAAGGCGGCAAAGAAAGCGGTGCGGAAGTAACGATTTACCGTGTTGAAGAGCTTGCTCCCCAAAGTGTGATCGAAGGAAATCCAGCTTGGAAAGCACATATTGAAGAAACTAAGGATATTCCTGTTGTCACACCTGAGGTAATTGAAAAGTCTGATGCTATTATCTTCAGCACGCCAACACGCTTTGGCAATATGGCAGCACAAATGAAACAGTTTTTAGATACAACAGGAGGAATTTGGTTCCACGGCAAGACGGTAAATAAAGTGGTCAGCGGGATGACTTCAGCCCAAAATCCACATGGTGGACAGGAAGCTACCATTCTTAGTCTGTATACAACTATGTATCATTGGGGTGCAATTGTCGCCACACCAGGATACACAGACCAATCCTTGTATGCAGCAGGCGGCAATCCGTATGGAACAAGCGTTACTGTAGACCAGAACAACCAAATTGTCGGTGACAAAGAAGTGTTTAAAAAAGCGGCAAAAGTACAAGCACAGCGTGTCGTTCATATAGCTGAATTGATTAAGAACGGTAAGCAATAACAAAACAGAGCATTCTTGACTTCAAGAATGCTCTGTTTTGTTATTTTCCGTATGCTTCAAACTCAAGGCTACTGCCATGAAATACATTCATATCAATAAATTTTTCTTCACCGTTATAGCCAGCCAGTTTTTCTTTATCTGTGTATTGCCAAAAAATCCAATGACGATGATCTGCCAGAGAGGGATTTGTAAAAACATCGCGAATCCAAATATCTGTATCTTTAAAACCATTTTTTATATAAAGATTATATGCTTTTTGAGTCGCATACAGAATGACTCGTTGGCCGTAATGCTCTTCAAGCAATTCAATCATCGTACGCAATTCTTGTTCCACATAACTGCGCTTTGGAGGATTTTTGTGATTATTTCCATAAAACTCCACATCAATCACTGGCGGCAATGCAGCATTCTTTTTTGGGACTGTGTTAATAAAATTTTCTGCCTGTGTTTTGCCACTGCTGTCATAGCTGAAAAAATGGTATGCCCCAACTCGCAGGCTTGTTTTATTTGCTTCTAACCAATTGTCAGAGAATTTTTCATCCACGAAAGAGCTGCCTTCTGTCGCTTTTATAAACGCAAAATCGATTGCTTGCTCCTCTATTACAGGCCAGTTGATATCCCCTTGGTAAGCCGAAACATCAATTCCCTTTACTGAATAATTATTTGCCTGGAATTCATTTGGGATAAAAATTCCCTGCCGCCATAAAATGGCAAGCATAAGAATGAAGGCAATAATGATAAATAACAACACTAAAATCACTTTATGTTTACTTTTAAGTCCACTCATGTTCTAGAATACTGAAAAGCAATGAATCACGCCAACCATCACGTATCAGCATATCCTCCCTTAGTCTTCCCTCCTCCGTCATGCCTGATTTCTTTAAAACCTTTGCTGATCCAATATTTCTTGGATCACATGTGGCGTAAATTCGGTGAAGGTTTTTTGTTGAAAAACCAATCTCAATTAGCTTTTTGGCGAGTTCTGTTCCATATCCTTTGCCCCAATAATCAGGATGAATAATATAGGAAATTTCACCAGTTTGATGATAAATATCTCTGATGTTTAATTCTCCGGCACCGATTACTTTGAGGCTATCCGGAAGAAAAACACTGTAAACAAATCTCGTACGCGAATGATGCTGTGCATCTATCAGTACTTGATCAACAAATGCAGCCGATTCTGCTTCTGTATTAGGACCCCAAGGCTGATATTTGCATACGATATGTTGTGATGCATATTCATGAACAGCTTGCCAGTCTTTTCGCTCCATTTCCCGCAAAAGAATTTTCTCTGCTGCCACTTTTTTTCCCTCCTTCACTTGGATGCTCGTTAAAGATGAAATTCTCCATACTGTTTCCATATTGTTTTGATTCGGCACTTATACATGAAACTCCTTTGGAGTTTACATCTATCTTTCTATATGCTAAGTTTTTATTTCAAGCTGCACCTAAAGGAGGATGCAACATCAAATTTGGCCAGAAAGTTATTTATAAAAGCAAAATTCATATTGTCTTCTTTGATTATGGAAACGGGCTCGCCGAAATTCAAAACCCCTACACGAAAGCTATAATTCTAGCAAAATACGAAGATTTAATTGTGAGATTGAAATAAATGCCATCCCATTAGGATGGTTTTTTACTTGTGTTTTAACGTTTATATGCATTGCTGCCTGGCAGTTTCTTAATCGTATTCCATGCCTGAATCGCTTCATCGCGGCTTTTCCCTCTGTTGTTAGGATCTGCAAAAAAATCACGTATAAACCGATTATATTCAAATGGAGGAGCAATTTCTCTCTTATAATTTGGATCCTTTTTCCTTTCCTCCTCCTCATGCCATGCGGCGACAGCATCTCGATATGTTTTCCCTGCATTATTGCGAAAATAGTTTTGCATCAAAGTAGAAAAATGAAATTTTTTCCCTATTGCAGATACGAAAAATGCTCTTACCTGTTGACTGCAGCGATGGTTTTCGGTTATTACAGTATTTAATGATAAACTTTCCCGTTGCGTTTTTGGCGATTTTGTTCTTGCGGGCTTCCTGATTTCTCCTGTTTGTAGAAACACCTCTATTCTTTCTGTCAACTCAAGCTTAGACCCAGCTGCACTCAACCCATTTGTCCGGCAAAACTGCTGCAATTCAGTTTTCAGCCAGTAATACTCTTGGAAAGAAGCAACCGTAATTTCTGATGACAATTCCGGTCTCATTCCCCTCACCTCCATAGTTAATTATTTCCATTATAGAACATTAGTTCCTTTTTTACCATAAAAAAGAGAGCTGCCAATGCAACTCTCTCTAAAATTTTCCATATTAAAATGCGTAGCTGTATAACCCATAATATAACGGGCCAACAAATATAATAAAAAAAATGATGACAATAATAAACGGTACATCTTCCTCCGGCTCTTCGCCATAATGGTCGTTTAGAAAAACCCCATATAAGATTTCCCATGCCAGCCCTACAAAAAACACAATCTTCCAAATTAATGGTGTCCATATTTGTGTGTCTGTCACAAAGCCAAATAAGCCTATCCATGTTATGACAGAAAGGGCAAAGTCTATTTTTGACAAGGTTGTCTTATATTTTCCCTTTATTAAAAATCCAATTGCTGCTGTTCCCAGCAAGCCTATGTAAATAGTCCAAAATATAGTTACAAACATGCTGTTCCTCTTTCTCCAAATTAACAAAAAACTAGTGCTTGAATATTGATAATATCATATTTACATAGCAGGAAAAAGAAAGGGCTATTAAAAAAAGTAAAAAAAGATATATTACTGAGCTAATATTTGGATTAGCCCAGTCATTTTGGTCGTCTTCTAGCTAACCCTTGCCAATCATGCCCTCTTGCTTCACTCCATTCTTTTACCCTTCCAGTTGCGACAATGGGGCAGCTGTGCAGGCTGGCAATAGATTTTGCTCCTTGCAGAACTAGAAGTGTCTTTAAGTGCTCTTTCCACTCTTCCAGTTCGTCTATCAATCCTACCACACCTTCATTATGAAGAATCTTTAAAAACGGGCCGGCGATTCCAGCTGCAGCTGCTCCTAAAGAGAAGCATTTGACTGCGTCAAGGGGGTTGCGTATTCCTCCTGAAGCAATTATAGTCAGCTTACCTAATACTGGCTGTGCTTCCAGCAAAGATACAGCAGCCGATTGGCCCCATTCCTTTAAATAAGCAAAATCACGTTTGCTTCTCCGCTCATTTTCAATATGGATAAAGTTTGTGCCACCCCTGCCCCCTATATCGACATACTGAATTCCCGCATCACTCAATTGCAACAATGTATCAGTGCACATGCCAAATCCTGTCTCCTTCACGATTACGGGCACATCCAATTTTGCCGCCATTTTTTCCAACCGCAGAAGTATATTAGTGAAATCCCGTTCTCCTTCTGGCATGACAAGCTCTTGCGGCACATTCACATGAACCTGCAGTGCATCTGCTTCAAGCATGTCTATTGCCTTAAGTGCGTAATCAATGGGAACATCTCCACCAACATTGGCAAACACAATTCCCTTTGGATTTTTCTTTCTCACAATTTTATAGGTATGTGCTAATGCTTCATTTCTGATGCCTGCATGCTGAGAACCAACTGCCATCGCAATCCCTGTTTCCATGCAAGCTTCAGCAAGAGCTCCATTAATCTCGCCTGACTTTTCACTGCCGCCTGTCATCGCATTAATAAAGATTGGATATGGGAGGGATAGTGGACCTATCTTGGTCTGCAGCTTTATATCTTCTATTCCAGTCTCCGGCAAGGAGCGGTGAATCAAGAATAAATCATCAAAATCAGCGTGTGGCAAGTAGTTCTGTTGTAAAGCAAGCTCAATATGTTCTTCTTTTCGTTTTTGTCGTATTGTTTTCTCATCCATAAAAAACAGCCTCAAATCTTTCCAACTTTATCCTTTATTCTCCCCCATTTGACTAACTCGTATTCTAGGCTGATTTTACTTTCATAAAGTTCTTTTTTGTGGTTTAGCTATCACTGTACAATAAGGTGAGAAACTTTAGATAATAATCCCCCTTTCTATATGATTTTTGCGTTATATTAGTAGTAAGGTGGTGGAAAGGATGTTATCTAGTACACATATACATATAAGACGATTTTCCTTAGAGGATGCAGAAAGTCTTTTAACGTATCAGAATGAGAATAAAGCTTTTTTTGAGAGATTTTCAATGGAGCGGGATCAGCACTATTATTCTCTTTTAAGACAGCAGCAATTAATTGCTGATTGGGAACAAAAATGGAAGGCAGACACTCACTATCAATTCGGCATATTTGAAAATGAAAATCAGAGACTCGTTGGAACAATCAGCTTGTTTCAAGTTGTAAGAGGCTCACTGCAAAGTGCATTTATCGGGTATTTTATCGATTACGCTCATAACGGCAAAGGTTATGGAACAGAAGCAGTTAAGCTTGTTGTAGAATATTCCTTTACAAGACTTAAGCTTCATAGAATCGAAGCAGGGGTAATGCCACATAATATCGGCTCAATCCGAGTATTAGAGAAGGCAGGATTTCATAAAGAAGGTATTGCCAGAAAAAATGTAAAAATTAATGGCAACTGGGAGGATCATCAAGTTCTCGCTATCATAAACCCTGCTGATTAGATAAGCAGACATGTATGAACATGTCTGCTTGAAAATTTTATGGAAACACAAGGGGCTGCTGTATCTTCACCATTTGTATTCCGTATTTTTTCTCTATTTCTACTGCATCAATGTCATCAGCATAATGCATACCGTATAAAGATGGAAGCGCAAGCTTGTCAGAATAATAAGCTATCACATCATCTATATAGGAATGGACCGGTGTTTGAATAAAGGAAATATCATGAAATAGTGCTTTCGTGTTTTCATCAAAATGTTTATCAAATAAAGCTTCCTCATGCTTGCCAATATCACTTGTATAAATGATATTAACATTATCATTCTTGTCAGACAGTTTAAAGCCCATTGAGAGCATATCTTTCGCATGTAAATTATCTGTTTTAATAAACTCTATTTCATAGTCATTGCCTAATTGAAAACCATCCTTTTCGTAATGCACGTGGAAATAATCGCTGAGCTGCAAACCGTCTGTAAATAATCCAGCTTTCAGCACATCCTCTATCCCTTCAGCTAGCTCTGCACGAATCCACAAGTTTGGCTTATAACTATACAGCCACATGCAGCGCTGCGCAAACTCCTCCAAGCCCCCGACATGATCTGCATGCAAATGGGTAATCACAATATCTGTTACATCCGTTTCTTTATAGCCAGCCGCAGGCAGACTGAAGCGCAACGTCGTACCGGCATCAACCAAAAGCTTTCTGTCGCCTAGTTCAAATATATAATTATTATGATAATGCTTTGTAAAAGCACCACCTGTTCCTAATGGATACACTTTAATCATGTAGGATCCTCCTTAAATTGCTGTTATGTACTAGTTTAGCTTATGTTTTTCTATATGCAAAGCGGCAAGGGTGAAAGATTCTTTATTTTAAAAAGCCATACAGAGACACTAATTCTTTACAATCTTACTCTATTAGCTTTTGAACCCTCCTTATCTTGAACGTCTCCTAAAACTGTGTCCTTTCATTAACATTAAGCAACGGACTAATCTTGACTGCATCCACTTGAAAATGAAAAGACAAAAGCACACCCTTTCATGATAAACCGAATCCAAAAGTTTTTGTCAGCATACTAAAAAGCCCTTCTTGCATAACCAAGAAGGGCTTTTCTTTATTTGCTGTTGTCTTCTTCTAAATCCATGGCTACCCATGCTGACTCGTCTGCAAAGTAGCGGGACCAGCTCGCAATTCCTGCCAAATCATACTCTTCTACAAGCTTTGCACGCTTAGATAAAGACAATTCATCTTCCAGCCAAATTTTATAGGTGGATTTTGTTTTTGAATCATAGTATTCGCCGTAGTTTTGGCCGCTTTCTTCATCATACGTTGGATTTACTTTATACGTATCTAACCATTCCTGCACCTTTTCCATGGAGAGACTCTCAGATGAGATTTCCCCGTTTTCCTTCTCTTCCCATAAACGTGCATATAATGGCACACCTAATACTAGCTTTTTATTCGGCACTTCCTCAAGCAAAGTCTTCAGGTTGTTCTCCACCCATGGAAGACTTGCAACACTGCCGGCTGTAGGTGAGGTTGCCCAATGCTCGTCATATGCCATAACAACTAAATAGTCGACAATCTCAGATAGATGATCTCTTTCAAAGAAAGCAGAGTAATTTCCGCCGGCAATGAATGTGATATCCATCGAGACTGTTAAACCTGCATCATGGAAGTAAGGCGTTGCTTCTCTTACGAACTGCGTCACATATTTGCCGTCCTCTTCATTTACATTCTCAATATCAATATTGATGCCGTCAAGGTTGTACATTTCACTGTATACAAGGAGCTGCCTGATTACTTTTTGTCTCGTCTTGAAGTCTTTAAAGACATCATGAGTCTTTTGAGGGTCAAAATCATTGGAGAATAACCCCCATACTTGATAGCCTTGCTTATGCGCCCATTTTACGTAATCCGCTGAGCCGAGATTGCTGACATTTCCTTTGTTGCCAGACAGCTTAAACCATGTAGGTGACACAACATTAACACCATCCATTTTAGGAATTTTTGAAGTGTCTGGATTCTGAGAATAAACAGCTTCCCATGTAAGGTTGACTGGACCGTCTATTTTTTTCAGCGCAGGCGTTTTTTCCTCTACTTCAGCTTTAACTGTTATCGTATCCTCTGTATTAACAAGGTCTTTTTTAATATAACCTGCAACCCCATTGCTCTTACGCACAAAATAGTAGTCGCCCTCTTCCTTCTCAATCGTTACAGCTTCCTTTTGCTCAAGCTCACCAGTATAAGCAGAAAAAAGAGTCGGTTCTGTACGAAGCCTAGCAAAATCATCACGCACTTGTTTAGTGCTGAAAGTTGCCGCTGTTTTTTCCGTACCATCTTTCTCCAATAAAATGGCATTTGTGTCCTCACTAAGTTGGGTAAACTGGTACGGATAAAACTCGATTAACGGTTCAACTGCTACATAAACTTCCCCATTATCATCCTTTATTGGATGAAACTGCAGATCCACCGTTTCATCATTTACAAAATACGAAACAGATTCAGATGGAAACTGAACCACTTTATCTTTTGTTGTCGCTATTACCGAATTGCTTTCAGAATCATATGTGATGCTCTCATCTATATTTTCTTGCCAGAAGCTCAAAGGCAAGTAAGCAGTCCCATTGTCTATTAATGCATTGCCAGCCTGTTTTCCATCTAAAATAATCGGGTTTTCTCCATTAAAGTATTCAGCCGTTTTAGAGCTTGCAAATGGATAGAATATAAAGAAGATGCTCGTCACTACCAATAGAACAGCAAATGCTAGTCCCAGCAAGAATTTATACTTGTTAGGCCTTTTTGGTGCTTGAAAAGATATTTCTGCCATTACCTTCCTCCTGTGATGCATATCAAATGATGCCATATTTTTTCTATTTTAATAGAAAGATATTTTTATTCTAACATGAAAAAAGAGCAGACAAAAGGAAGAGCCTTTTCCATTTTTCTGTAAGTGTTATTCTGAAGGTTTGACAAGCAGGCTGCCAAACATTAAGTCAGCGTCTGTTTGAATCGGAAAGGATCTTTTTAACGAAAAGTCTTCTAAATCATAGATATTATCATTTCCTTCGATAATATATAGATAATCTTTATAGATTTCCCTTTATTCTTATATAAGCTAATTTTATATATTTGTTAACGTTTTTAAAATGACCAAATTAGTGTACTTTGTGAATATTTAATGAATATTACATCCAAAAAGGAGCCCTCTTTAGGACTCCTCTCCAACCACTATTTAGCTTCTGTATTTCCGGCATGATACCCTGTGCGCCCAGCAGGACGATTGAGCACTAATCGCGGTGCTGCTCCAAGCAGAATAACAACGACAATGGCACATAGTATGGATGCACCGATGAATGGAACTCCATTGTAAAAGAGTGAATAGGCAAAGGCTGACTGACCTTTTGGTGCGTATTGAGCCCAGATTGTTACGCCAGCAAGAAAGTGCCAAAAATAACGGACAAAGCTTCCAAAAAGGATGCCGGCAACCATTAATAGTGACGCGGCGCCTTTTTCACCATTTTTTAATTTATTTTGAATAGCTGGCATGAACAGCCCGGCAAGCCCGATGCAGGCAAAGGCAAGGAAGTACTCAAGAATAACTTGCCAAAAAGCCAGTGCTTGTAAATCTCCTGTGACGATTTGCAGCAGCCCCCATAAAAAGCCGGCTGCAACGCTTGCTTTAAAACCCCAGCGGAAAGCAATGATAAAGATTGGCACCATTGCGATGGAAATAGAGCCGCTTGCGCCAAGATGTATCGATGGCAGCAAATCCAGTACTAGTGCAAAGGCTGCGAAGATGGCGATTTCAATTAAAACAACTAACCCCATTTTTTTCATAAAAAATCCCCCTTGTTATATATGCATACCAAAGGGGAGATGAAGTAAGATTAATGTGTTTTTTCCGCATAAAAAAGTTAAGAATAAACTTATCTACTTAGCTAATTGTCTTTTAGCCACGATCCCTACGCTAGTATTAACTAACAGGTTCTAAGGGTCTGATCATTTAAGATCACTCTCAGCATACATGCTCCCCCTGTGGTTTGCTTTTTATTCAATTGTATATATTTTAGCATACACTTATTTAAAAAGCAGTTTCTATTTTAAGGAGGATTTAAAAATATCAGTATGATTATCATTACTTCGTAATGCACAAACATATTCATTGCTTCGAGGCATATAGCAGTAATCCTTCTGCCATTCTTCTTTATACATGATTATCTTTTTAAAAGCATGGATAATAGAATAAACTTCCTTATTGGTCATTGTCGGGTGAAGCGAGATTCTTATCCACCCTGGTTTATTTGTGAAGATGCCCTTTTGAATCTCTGCACTTATTTGCTTAGATTGCGCTTTACTCATACCAAGCAAATAGTGACCGTATGGGCCGGCACATGAGCAGCCGCCTCTTACTTGAATGCCGAATCGGTCATTCAAAAGCTTTGCTCCAAGATCAAAATGCAACCCTTCACAAATTACGGAAATAATACCATGGCGGTTTTTATTTTCACCGTCCAGTATCGTTATTCCTGGTATTTTACTTAATTCTGTCATTGTCAAAGCGACAAGCTCCTGTTCACGCTGCTGCATTTTCTGGACATTCATTTCTTCCTTTAACTGAATAGTGAGAGCAGTCCTAATTGCTTGAAGAAAGCCTGGTGTTCCGCCGTCTTCCCGCTCTTCCAAATCCTTTTTATAAAGAATGTCTCCCCATCCGTTCGTAAAGTCAACTGTTCCTCCACCTGGATGATCAGGAATTTTTGCATGAATGAGCTTTTTATTCATTATAAGAACGCCGCTTGTACCTGGTCCACCTAAGAACTTATGAGGCGAAAAGCAGATGACATCTAGGAATGCTTCCTTATCCTCGGGATGCATATTCATGGTTTCATATGGGGCGGATGCAGAAAAATCAACAAGACAAATCCCGCCATATTGATGCATTAGTTTTGCTAGCTGATGATAATCAGTTTTTCTGCCCGTTACATTGGAGCAAGCAGTAAACGCTCCTATTTTCATATGCCTTTGCTTATGCAATAGAAGCAGCTCCTCTAAGTGACTGTAATCCACATCGCCATTGGCATCTGGCCGGATTGTGATTACTTCTGCCGCAGTTTCAAGCCACGACAGATAATTGGAGTGATGCTCCATATGTGTTACAAAAACAATTGGTCTTTCCTTAATAGTCAGCGTTCGTTTGTCCATATGTTTAATGCCGATTAATCTTTGAAATTTATTGATAACACCTGTCATGCCAAAACCATCAAAGATTAGAATGTCATCAACATTCGCATGCACGTGATTTTTAATGATGCTTTTTGCCTCATGGTAGGCATTTGTTATATAGGTGCCAGTTATGTTGGACTCTGTATGTGTATTTGCTACATAAGGACCAATTATGTCAACAAGGTTATCTTCAATTTTCCGATACAATCTTCCGCTCGCTGTCCAATCAGCATATAATAATTTTTGGGTACCATAAACAGTAGGGTAGGCAAAATCATCTCCGATAATATGTTTCTTGAATGAGCTAAAGTGTGATTCTAGCTCCGTCCCAATCACATATGTCGATTCTCCAATTTTTGCTCTTATCAACCTAAATCCTCCCTCTCTCTCACTTACTAACCTATGTTAAAATAAAGAAAGAAGTTAATCTAAATCCAGAAAAATTTTTAAAAAAAGAAAGGGGCTGAAAGCTTATGGCTATATTACCCGATTTTGCTCATGCTTTCCTAGAGGATTTGCACGAAGCCGGACGCTCTAAATTGACGCTAAAACAATACGAATCAGACTTGAAGAAGTTTTTTTCTTGGCTTGAAGCAGAACAGAAAAAAACGGATATGGATACGTTAAAAGCATTAAGAAAAGACGATATTCAAAAATACTTCGTCTACCTGCATAATAAAAAACTTTCCCATGCGACGATTCGCCGGTTAGCGACAGTGCTGAGCCGTTTCCTGAAATATTATCAATGTATTGCAGCCCATGATATTCATAAATTATCACACACAGCACCGCTCCGTTCCTTAACAAACAATGATTTTATTGAGAGTGAGGAGTTCACTAAACTGATCTATACTATGAAACTTCGATACTCGGAAGCAACAGGAAAAAAAGCAGCACGAAATTTTTTAGTGGAGCGTAATGCTGCCATTGCATCCCTTATCAGAGCATTCGGGTTAACACCGACAGAAGTGTATGCCATAACGATGGAGCAAATGAATCTTTCGCAAGGAGAGCTTTCGATACCTTTTGGGACAACGATGAAAAAGTTTGCTGTTGAAAATCAGATTATGGAAGATATCAGGACATATTTTTATTCTATTCCGAAGCTGTTTCGCCCGAAATATCACTCTAAGGATCCGCTTTTCGTTGCTTTTAATAATGTGTCTCTATCCTTTCAATATGATTATGACAGACAGAAGCCAAAAGCTTTATCCGTTCGTGCCATCCAGGAAATGATAAAGGATGAAGTCAAGCGGGCAGGCTTGCGAAAAATATCAGCAGTGACCTTACGGAATACAGCGATTTTAGAGGAAATTCAGCAAGGCAAATCTGATGAATATATTATGGAACGCTTCTCTCTTACAAGTGAAGCAGCATTGAGAAGATATAAACAATACTTGCTTGCGATGGATGAAGAAGTCTCCTCCAAGTAAATAAGAGCAGATGGATAATTCCATCTGCTCTTTTTAATCAGGCAAAGTGGTCAACTTCTTTTTTATTAAAAATACCTTTTCTAAAAACAGTCTAATCCGCGGGTATTTATCCTTCTTCTCCCACTTGCTTATCATCGTTAATACACTTGTTTTCGTAGACGCATAAGAGCCTATTGCAGAATAACCATAAAACCATCCCATAAACAGACCTGCTGTTAAACTATGTCTATGGCTGAAAAAGACAGAAATTATTAGTCCTAAAATAAGAGCGGTTGTTGGTCTGAATTTTTTAGGAATAGGAAAAAGCCACTTTATAAGCTGTGTAAGTACCATCACAATCGGCACTGCCGCCACGGCATCCCAGAAATTCGTCTGTATTGTCGGAAAGTCCATCATAGCCCCCCTTAAGATAGAAAAGCTCCATGCTCTTATTTTGCTGTTGTTATAAGGAAATATGCGGGTTTAGTAAATATAAAAAAAGCCTCAAGTTCAAAAACTTAAGACTGTAATAACCATTACGAAGAACCGCCAACCGTTATCGTAACCTCAATTTGTTCATTTTCAACTGCTTCATTTGATAGCAGCTTTAATAAATTATTAGCAGCGATACAACCCCATTCATAACTGGAATAGCTGATGGTGCTTAATCTTGGCACCATATATTGTGCTAATTCAATATTATCAAAACCTACAAGGAACACATCTTTGCCTATTTTATATTCCTTATCCTGAAGATAATTATATATCCCAACAGCCATTTCATCATTTAAGCAAAATATTGCAATCGGCTCCCTGCAGTCTGCAAAAATTTTTCTTGCTGCCTCTTCGCCAGAATCTTTTAGGAAATTACCTTGTATTTCAATCAGCTCCACATTTGGGAACGAAAGTAATTCCTCCCTGACACCTTCCAGCCGTTTTTTGGAATCATAAGAACCAGCAGGACCTGTAACTGCATACAGCTTGTTCACCTTATGATGAAGAAGCTTCCTTACAGCTATTCTTGCACCAGCTTTATTATCCAAAAGCACTCCTTTAATATTTTCATGATTAAGCTCCCTGTCGAGCACTACGATTTTATAGCTTTTGTCAGCATAATTAAGCAGCTCTTCGTCAGTAAATGCCTGATCTAAAATAATACCGCCATCTATAACCTTTTCGAGTAAAAGGCGATGAGATTGAACACCAGAGCACGCAATTAATTCATACCCCTTCTCATTTAAAGCCTCACGCATCCCCCGAAGCAGCGGACCATAGAAATATCCTCCATAATCAGCCAAAAAGACACCGATTATCTTTGTTTGCTTTACCTTTAGCATTCTTGCCGCAGCATTAGGAACATATCCTAACCGATCAGCAATTGCCAGTATCCGGCTTCGTGTCTCTTCCGTTACTTTTGGGCTCCCATTAAGCGCATACGAAACGGTTGAAATCGATACACCTGCCTCTTTTGCGATATCCTTAATTCCTGCCAATACGAATCCCTCCAATCTTGTAAAAGTTGCTATGTAAAATAAATCAATAATACTATTTTATCAAAATTACTAGGATAGTTCTTGTTGTGTGCAAGTTATTTTTTATGTAAGGAAGGGAGCCAGGAAATCGTCTGGATTTCCTGGCTCCGCTTATAAACGTTTTATTTTCCAAATAATCCACTGCAAAAACTTAGATGCCCATTAAATTAACATTCTTTTGTTATCAACGCAAATCTCCCAGACAATACATCCTCACTGCTGCTGCCCACATACAATTCAAACAAGCCTGCATCACTAGTAAAACTCATATCAGAATGGTAGTAGCGCAGCTGTTCTTCTGTAATTTGAAATTGGATGTCCTTTGTTTCCTTTGAGTTTAAGGTTACTCTTTGGAAGTCTTTTAGTTCTTTGACGGGACGGACTACTTCGCCTGACAAATCACGAATATATAGCTGAACAATTTCTTCTCCAGAGTAATCTCCGGTATTTGTAATGGTTAGTGTGACTTGAACGGGTTTATCTGCGCTCATCTTATCGGAGGACAATCGCAGATTAGTGTATGTGAAGTTTGTATAGCTTAAGCCAAAGCCAAATGGGAGCAGCGGCTTATTTGGAATATCTAAATATTTGGATACATAATGATCACGGCTTACTCCGTCATAGGGACGGCCTGTATTATAAGCATTATAGTAAACTGGAATTTGCCCTGCTGAATAGGGAAAAGACATAGCCAGTTTTCCTGAAGGGTTCACTTTTCCATATAGAATATTAGCTATTGCAGCTGCTCCTTCTGTACCAGGATACCATGCTTCGAGCACAGCATCAGCTTCATCTAGGACACCGTGTAAATCAAGGGGACGACCGTTGAACAGGATGACAGCTATTGGTTTATTTAATGTTTTCATCTGTTTAATTAGCTGCAGCTGCGCCTCCGGTAAAGTGATATCACCACGGCTGCAGGCTTCACCGCTCATTGAAGTATTTTCGCCGACTGCAAGAATTAGTATATCCGCGGCCGTCGCTGCTTCTATTGCCTCAGCAACTTGTTCTTCTGTTATAGTTTCAACATTACAACCTTGTGCGACGGACAGATTTTCTGTCCTTGTTTTTAGTGCTTCATGGAGGTTTACTGTCTTTTCGATTTCTCCTTTCCAAGACCATGCTCCTAAGATGTCCGATGATTGTGCGAAGGGACCAATGAGGGCGATTTTCTGCTGTTTGTCCAAGGGCAACACGTTCTCATTTTTTAAAAGAACACATGATTTCTCTGCCAGTTTACGGGCAACTTCTCGATTGCTCTTAGAAAGGATCACTTCTTGTTCCTTTGCAGCATCTGCAGCTCTGTAAGGATTTTGGAATAACCCGAGCTTATCTTTCAGCTTTAGAATGCGCATCACTGCCTCGTCTAATAATGCCTCTTCCACTTTCCCTGTTTCTATCAGACTTTGCAGGCTGCTGATATAGCAAGGGGTCATCATTTCAATATCAACACCAGCAGTGATTGCCATACGGGCTGCTTCTGCTTCGTCATCAGCGACTCCATGGGGAATTAACTCTTTGACTGCGCCCCAATCTGATATCAAAACACCATTAAAACCCCATTCCTCGCGAAGAATTTCTCGCATGAGCCACTTGTTGCCGCTAGCTGGAATCCCATCAACGGTGTTAAAGGATGTCATGACCATTTCACAGCCTTCATCTAGTGCTGCTTTATAGGCAGGCAGATAGGATTCTCGCATTTGGCGTTCAGACATGTTGACAGTGTTATAGTCACGGCCTCCTTCTGAGGCACCATAGGCAGCAAAATGCTTCACACATGCAGCCACTTTGCTGTAATCTTCCGCCAGATTACTGCCTTGAAAGCCTCTCACAAATGCTTTGGCAAAAGCACTGTTTAAAAAAGAGTCTTCCCCTGTCGATTCAAGCACTCGGCCCCATCTCGGATCACGGACGAGGTCAACCATTGGTGCAAAGGTGACATGTACACCAGCAACTGCTGCTTCACTAGCCGCGACCTCTGCACTTTTTTCTGCCAGCTCCATATCCCAAGAACAGCCAATCGCTAAAGGAATCGGAAAGATTGTTTTATAGCCATGAACGATGTCTGACATGAATAGGAGTGGAATTCCATGACGATTGTTTTTTAAATGCTCCTCTTGTATTTTCCGCACCGTTTCTGCTCCAGAAACACCTAAAACAGAACCGCTGTTTTTAACAACAAAGCCGCTGATGTTCATCTCTTCAAATGGACCAGTTATTTCACCTGCCAAGCCGTAATAAAAATTTCCGGCGAGCTGGATTAATTGTGCGACCTTTTCTTCTAATGTCATGTTATGAATTATTGACTTCAGATTGAGCTCAACCATCTTTCTGCCTCCCCTTATCCCTTTATCGAAACGTTTCACTAACGATTACAATTTGAATTATAAGCGTTTTCATTTCTGAGGTCAACTTAAAAACCAAGGGGAGGACTTAATACTATAAACTTGCTACTATTGTTTGTAAATTTTGCAAACCGATTTCGACACTCGCTAATGGTGGCTGAGTAAATGCTTCTTGTTCAACGATCAGCCACTCTGTACCATTCTCGTAAGCTTTTTCAACAATACCCTTTATATTTAAACTGCCATTGCCGACTTCTGTACTTTCCCGTTTACTAGCATCCAAGTCCTTCACATGGATTAGCGGAGTTCTATCCTTCCATTTGTCCAAATAGTCAATAGCATTTATTCCTGCGTATTCTAGCCAGTATGTGTCAAGCTCTGCATTTAAATAGCCGGCTGGCACTGCCTTAAACAGCCTATCAAGAATAAACTCATCATCATTGCGGGCAAATTCATGGTTATGATTATGATATAAAAGGGATAATCCTGCAGCTGCAATCTTAGCACCTGTTTTCTGCATCTTTTCTGCAAAATCATTCCACTCCTCGATCGTAGGAAAGTTTGCCCAAGGACACACAATATATTTATTTCCAAGCTCTTGCTCAAATTCTATTACCTTGTCTGTGTTTTGCAAAATATCCTCCATGCTGATATGAGAACCGGCAATTTTCAACCCTAGCTCCTTTAATTTTGCTTTTATTTCTTGTGCACTTTTCCCGTAATAACCTGCAAATTCCACACCGTCATAGCCCATGCTTGCTACCTTTTCCAACGTCCCGAAAAAGTCTTGCTCAGCCTCCTCTTTTACACTCCATAGCTGCAATGCGATTGGCATTTTCATAGAATCTCTCCTTTTCATGGTTTGTATAAAATACTCAAGTACTTCTTTATATATTCGAACGTACTTTTCCTCCTCTTCTGTCTAAATAATCGATTATTTTTAAAGTGAGTTGCAAAAGTTTAAAAAACATTCATTATTTGTTCATAATTTGACAGTATGATAGGTTATAAGGCTCATTTTTGTAAGGAATAATGAATAAGGGAGAATACATCTTGCTGAAGGAAAGGGATTGCAAAGAGGAAAAGCTTAATAAGTTGCTTATTAAAATCAATCATCTTCGCTGTGAGTTGTTGCTAATTGCGTCACAGGAAGGTTTAGAGAGTCTTGCTGTTTTGAATATCAGCCAAGAACTTGATGTGTATATCGTCAAATACCAGCAAGTCCTCAGCAGCATAAAAATAAACAAGTAACAGCCTCCTTTCCAAAATGAAAAGGAGGCTAAGGTAGTTTACTGTTCTGTTGCACCGTTTTCTTCCCAATATATTTCGGAGAAGACGTCGGCAAAAGCTTCGATTGTCCTATTCAGTTCTTCTTGGTTATTGTCGACACCGCCTACTTCAAGAAGGATAGCTTTATCTGAGTAGTTTTGATTGTATATACCATTGCCTGAATCCTGACTTTTTCCAAATACGCCTCTGCTGATACCAGGATACTTAGCAGCAAGTTCTTCATGCATTTTTTTGGCAAAAGCCTGGTTTTTTTCATAGCCTTCATAACCTTCACCGACAACAAAAACTATCTTTGCATATGACTTGCCATTAATAGTAGCAGTTGTTTTATCTTTCCGCAATGAATCTCTGTGTATATCAATTAAATACGTAAGATCTTTGTTTTCTGCCATGGCTGTTTCTACAATTTCACTTGAAGCATTATAAGAAGCAGTATACTTCCACTTCCGGTCTAACAGTCTTTGATTCATATTTGTTTTATCATGCTGAACCCCTATCCCTTCGTTTTGCAGAAGGCTAGTTAATTTAGTACCTAGACTGACTACACTAACCCGTTCATCCGCACTGATTGCATCATCTGGGTCTTTAGCATTCTTCAACAGCGGCAAATAAGATTCTAAATTATGTGTTTGATAGATAAGAACCCGTTTTTCTGAGGAAGTTTGATTTGTATTGTTGTCTTCTGATTTTGGGGTATCTTCGGTAATTTTTTCTTCGTCTGCTTCCTTCGGATTTTTTAGTATTTCATCAGAAGGTGTTGATTCATACGGCAATTGGGCGATGGTTGTCCCTTCTTCAGCAACAATGATTTTTGTATGATAAAAGCTTAGCTGGGGCAGCTCTCGTCCTAATAGTGTTCTTGTATCATCAAGGCTGATATTTGTGGCAACCTGAAAGAATAGGTTTGATAAGGAAATAGCGCTTCCTTCCTTTGGAAAATAGTGATTTTCAAAGTTAAAGAGCTGGGAGTATAAATTGGTGGCATCGACCTTGTCGAGGGCCTCTCTTATATAATCAGAGGAGAATTTTTGTGAAACTAGTGAAGTCGTTGCACCAGAAATTAAGATAAAAACAAGGATGACTCCTAAAACAGTAGTGTAAATGTATTGGAAATAGTATTTTAATTTTGATATATGCATAGGTCGTCTCCTTTCTCTCTAAATTTATATTCAATTGTAAGAGATTTAGAAGAACGAATTTATTTAACTTTTAGTTGCTTTGGTTTATTTTTTATTTATAAATTGAGTGCGTAAAATTTATTATAAATTTGTTAAAAAAGCGTATGTAGTAGCTCCCTTACATACGCGAAAATCTTATTTAAAGGAAAACAGCAGCTCTGTTTCACAGATTAATTCACCGCGAACGGTTGCGATTCCTTTTGCTTTGGCAATCGTTTTTTTGACCTTTGTGACGAAAACCTCCATACAAAGCTCGTCACCTGGAAAGACTGGTCTTCTTATTTTACAGTCATTTATTTTTGCTAATAACGCCCATTTGCCTTCATGTTTTTTTTCACTGTGAATGGCTACTGCTGTTACTTGAGCAATTGCTTCAATGATTAACACTCCCGGCAAAATAGGGCTTTTTGGGTTTTGACCTGTGGCAAATGTGTCTTCTTTACTGATTTGCTTAACACCTACAGCCATTTTGCCAGCCTTCAATTCCAAGATTTCATCTACGAGGGGCAGCGGATAGCGGTTTAAAATATCTTTTACAATGGCTAAATCAATCATTGCTTTTTCCCTCTTGCATCCAGCTGCAGCTGCAGACTTGCCATAACATCAGTCATTTCTTGCGTCAGCTCCGCAACATCTTTTCTCGAGCCGTCTTCCTTTTGCAGTAAAATCGGATCGCCGAACATTACTCTAATTTTATTTCCTTTTAGCAATCCCTTAAGATCTGTCGGACCGCTGTAAGCTGCTGGCACAATCGGCACTTTAGCAAGATTGGCGATTGTTGCTGCTCCTCTTTTCAGCGGAACATCCTCGGACGTTCTTGTCCCGCTTGGAAAGATGCCGACGATTTTCTTCTCTTTCAACAGTTTAACAGGCGTCTTAATACTGCTAGGCCCAGGATTTTCCCGGTCTACTGGAAAGGCGTTAATGCTGTTAAGAAACTTGGCAGCATTAGGCTTTGTGAACAGCTCTTTTTTTGCCATGAAGTGAATCTGTTTCGGCAATAGTGATGTTCCAAGTGCCACAACATCGATCCAGCCAATATGAGAGCAGGCAACAACATAACCTGTATCCTTTGGCAGTTTATCCTTGTTTATCGCCTCACTGCGCCCAAATATTTTTAAAACAATATTGGCAAAATTACTTGTGAATGTATACATGTTAAATCTCCTTTATGTAAAAATACAACGAATTATTTATGATTAGTATAACATCTGCTCTTAGTACTAGATACTATATTTTTCTATACCTTTAATTATATACTATCCAACTGAAAAAGAGTAGTCTCATCTACACACAAAAGGAGCTCATTCCTAAGCTCCTTAAGTGATTATTCTAAGTCATCCTTGTTAATAAAATTATCCTTGATTACTGTATCCTCTATATTGCCTTTAGTGACTGCTACTGGATCGAGGAGGATTGCTGGAACGTCGATTTTGCCGTTGTTCACTGTTGCTGTTGTTTCGATTTCCTCCTGATTCCCCGCCTTCATCGCGATATTTGCAGCATTTTCTGCAATTGCTTGAATCGGTTTATAGACTGTCATTGTTTGTGTTCCTGCAAGGATGCGTTTAATTCCGTCAACCTCTGCATCTTGGCCGGATACTGGAATCTTTAAGCCGCTTGCCTTTAAGGCATTAATAACACCGCCGGCAGTGCCGTCATTTGCTGCGATAACTGCCTGAATGTCATTTTTATTAGCTTTTAAAGCTTGCTTCATGTTGCTCTCGGCTGTTTCTGGTTTCCATTCAGCTGTATATTGATTATATACAAGCTTAATTTGTCCTTTATCTATATACGGTTTCAGCACGTCCATAGCTCCTTCTCTGAAGAGGATGGCGTTATTGTCTGTCTCCGCGCCGCCGATATAAGCAAAATTCCCTTTATTTTGTTTTTTCAAAATTTCTTGTGCCTGCAGCTGGCCGACTTTTTTATTATCATAAGAAATATAATAATCAACATCAGCATTTTTAATTAATCGGTCATAAGATATTACTTTAACATCTGCCTTATGAGCTATTTCCACTATCTCAGCAGATACTTCGGCATTATGAGGTACAACGACTAAAACATCAACACCTTCTGCAATCAACAATTCAGCCTGTTTAATCTGCACACTGTCAACCCCGTTGGCAGCAAGTGTTTTCACCTCACCGCCAAGCTCCTTAACAGTCGTTTCAAAAGCATCTTTATCTTTATACCAGCGTTCTTCTGCGAGAGTATCGAGAGAGAAGCCGACATAAACTTTACTATCATCTTGTGAAAGCTTTATTTTAGCTGTTTCCTTAACTGTATCTTGAGAGCAGGCGGACAGAAGGGAAATGCTTAGTACCATTGCTCCTGCTGCTAGTTGTTTATGCAGTTTACGCATGTCCCTTTTCCTCCTTCTCTAGTTCAAATTTTTGAATCATATTGTTCATATCATCTACCATTTGCGTAATTTCTTTAAAGTTTGCCGTAATGCTTGTCATCATATCATTTTGCTGCATCATCGAAGCAGAAACTTCTTCAAAGGACGCTGCTGATTCTTCCGACACAGCTGCAATCTGCTCAACAGATGTACTTATGCCTGTGCTCGTTTTGCTGAATTCTTTAATGATTTCAGAAATGTTCATCGTTTTATCTGTCAGATTAGCAATGCCTGCCAGGATTTCATTAAAGGAGCTTTCCGTTAATTTAATTTGTTCTGCTCCTTTGTTTACTTCCTCATACCCTTTTTCAAGCTGAGTCAGAGATTCAATACTGTTTTCCCGAATGGCTGTTACTAATCCTGTAATATCATTAATAGAATCAGAAGTTTGCACAGCCAACTTACGCACTTCCTCTGCCACTACAGAAAAACCTTTGCCAGCTTCCCCTGCTCTTGCTGCTTCAATCGAGGCATTTAAGGACAGCAAGTTTGTTTGCTCTGCAATTGATTTAATAAATGTGACAAGTTCAGTAATATTAGCTGTATTGCTTTCAAGCTCTTTCATTTTCTTAACGCTGCTTGTTACAACTGTATTAATCGTATGCATCTGTTCTAAGGACAAATGCATCAGTCTGCTTCCCTCTTTGCTTGACGTTGTAACAGCCGCGGATGTTTTTACTAATTCATTTGCATTTTCATCTGCTTCGGCAATTTGATGATTGAAATCTTGCATATTTGCGGCAATCGTTGAGGCTGCATCTGCCTGGACATTGACCCCTTCTACTAGCTCCATTACTGTCGTTGTCATCATATCAATTGTTTCGCTTACCTCAACAGCTGCTTCTGATACTTCCATACTTCTTGAATCAAGATTTGTCGACATCCCAGAAATACCATGTATTGTCTCTTTTAAACTTGAGCCCATTTTATTAATAGATTTGGATAATTGACCAATTTCATCACTGGAATCTTCCGCAAGTGGTGCAATAGCGAGCTTTCCATTTGCGATGGAATCGCTTACCTCAATGACATGTTTTAACTGACTTTGTACTCTTCTTGAGATGATGATTAAAATAGCACTGGAAACTACAATTGTCACAACAGTCAATACGCCGACAAGCAAGCTAGTTCTGCTTACAAGGGCTTTTAATGCAGTTATTGACTGATTATTTTCTGCAGCGACAAGCTTGTTCAACTGCTCCCCTTCATCTGTTACCTTTACTTTTAACTCTGTGATTTCTTTTTCCAATTCTTTATATGCTGTTGTATTAAAGTCCTTCACGTTCGGAACAACAGAGTTGAAAAATATTTCATCAATTTTTTGGTTATTTTCAATCAGCTGTAAATATATTTTTTTCGCTTCTTCGCCTTCTATACTACTCTCGACTTTAAGTGCAGTCGCTGTAAACTTTTTACTTAATTCTAAGTATTCATCAAGTTTTTGATCGTTTGCATCAAGAAAATAAAGCGGTATTTGCGTATTTTTCTCTTGAAATAACGCCACTAACTCCATTGTGTTAATACTTAGCTCGTTTTTGCTGCTTACTTCATCGTTGTTTTTGGACATCTTATTTAAGGATACAAAGGTTATTGATATAGAAGTGATAAATAATACAAGTGTCAACAAAAACACAATTCCATATTTATAGCCTATTCTAAGATTTTTGAATTTAAATTTTTCTGTCAAAAAGAGTCCCTCCTATCTCTACCGGTAATATCGACAGCCGCAAACAAATGTTGAATAGGTTATGAAAAAAATTTTTCCTCCCAAAAAACATGATAAAAAAACAGCAATAAAAAAAGGATTCTGTCTGCAGAATCCTTCGCACTACTAAGTTTTCGTTATCCTAATCTCTCAGTTTAGTATGTTTTTAGAGTAAACAAACAAATCACAACATTTGTTTATTAAGCCATTGAACTGTCTTCTCTATCAGTTGTTCATAATGACTGGCACAAGAAAAAGTATGCTCTCCGTTTTCTATGATAAAAGCTTCTGCTGTGCCATTTGCACGTTGTTCGTAATTCCGTTTATATTCTTGGAGGTAATCATGGGGAATATCTGAATCACCATTGCCATGCAAAAGCAGGACATCACCATTAAAGCTGGTGCATTCTTGCAAAGGCTGATACTTTTTCATCGACTGAAAGAAATAGCCTGAAAGTGGATAGCCGTAAAAATCGATTGTCTCGGTTTCTGTTAAAGCGGAAACCTCATCCGCTCCGACTATTTTCGCTAAATCTTCATACGGGTTTCCAACGGCTGCCCACTGGATTAGCTTGCTTACTCTGTCATCTCTGTTCGCTTGAAGCAGTGTTACAGCGCCTCCTAAACTGTGACCAAGAAGAATAATTTCGTCTGTTTCCTCTTGTCGGCATGCATAGTCTATCACTGTTTTCGTTTGAGCAATCAGGTCACTCAAACCAAATTTGCCGTACTCGCCTGTGCTTTCACCGCAGCCTGCATAATCAAATCGATACACAGTATAACCGTTATTTACAAGCTCTGCTGCTGATTTCACAAAGAGACGATCCACTCCAATTCGGCTGCCAATTAAGCCATGGCAAATCAGGATAACATGATTATTTTTATTAGCTCTGTTTCTTGGATAGTCGATGGAAAGGGCAAGTTCTTCTTGCTTCCACATTAGCCTTTGATGAATTGTCATTCGTTTACCTCCCATAATCCCCTTAAATAAACTTTTCTTACAGGTTTACTTGGTTTTAATATACGTTTTTTTCTTATCTTTATATTATAGAGGGAAAACTGTTTTTTTGTCAAAAAGAATTAAATAAACTGACATGTAATTTATACTATGAAATAATAGATAGAGAGTCTTTTCATTTAGGAGGAATTATGCAATATTATACCGATTATCATCATCACTCCAATCATTCCTTTGATTCCAAAGCCGATATGGAGGAAATTTGCCAAAACGCAATCCATAATGGCGTTCATGAAATCTGTTTTACAGAACATTTTTCTGTCAACCCGAACGCGCCTACCTTTGGGCACATGGAGTGGGAAAAGTATTTAAACGATATTAATAAATGCAAGGAACTGTTTAAAGGAAAACTCACGATAAAGCTCGGGATTGAATTATGTGAACCTCATCAAATGATGGACAGCTATCATCGTGTGCTGTCACCAATACCTTTTGATTTCATATTAGGATCTGTCCATAATTTAGGTGGCACAACCCTTAGAAAGTTTATGAATGCACATCCTGAAAAGGATATATACGAAGACTATTTCCTTGAACTAAAGGAAATGGTTAAAAATGCGGATATTGATGTTATCGCCCATTTTGACTTAATGAAACGCTATGCTTTTTCTACAAGAGGTTTATATGACTTTACTAAGCATAAAGACTTAATCGCTGACATTTTGACAATCGCCATCAACAGGGAAATCGGTCTTGAAATTAATACATCCGGCTTAAGAACAAGCCTTGAGCTCTCTATGCCACATGATGACATCTTAAAGCTGTATAAAGAATTAGGCGGACAGCTTCTGACAATCGGTTCTGATTCCCATCATGCCGCAACAGCAGGCGCGGGTTTTAAAGAAGGAATCGAGCTTGTAAAGGCATGTGGATTTACCCACTTCTACACATATTCTTTGCGTAAGCCGACCGCTGTTAAAATTGGCTGATTGAAAGCTTTCCTTACGAGGTGATTTATGCACCTCGTTTTTGTATATATAATCAGATTATTGGTAATGACTCCATCTTAAATAGCCACTTTTTCTGGTGATTTTCAACAAAAAAAGAGGTGCCCTATGCACCTCTTTTCGACATTATAGATAAGAAACTATCAATTCACTGCTTCCTTCCAGTTCAAAGCTGCCAAAATCGCTAGGCAGTAGGAAGTGATCGCCTTTTTTAAACGGATAAACAGCAGAATCTTTTTTAATGCTGCCTTCCCCTTCAATGACACTGCATAGAAGAAATGGTTTTGTCTGATTGTTTATGCTCGAACCTTGTAGTTCCCATTTCTCAACAGAAAAGTAAGGGCACTCAATAAAGGTGGTTGCTGTTAAGTCACCATTTGTTTTTACCTTCACATCATACTCGTCCGCTTTATGAGGAACTGTTGTAACAGCAACTGACTGTTCAACATGCAGCTCTCTAGTATTGCCGTTTGCATCCTTCCTGTCATAATCATAAACACGGTAGGTTGTATCGGAATTTTGCTGTGTTTCCAGTATAATTATGCCTTCGCCAATTGCGTGAATAGTTCCACTTGGCACGAAGAAGAAATCACCTTTTTTAACTGGCACTTTATTCAGCAGCTCAGTCCATTTATTTTCAGTAATCATGCTGGCTAATTCTTCTTTTGTTTGAGCATGGTGGCCAAAAATAATTTCAGCACCTTCCTTGCAGTCTACAATATACCAGCATTCTGTTTTTCCTAGCTCTCCATTTTCATGAACTTTTGCATATTCATCATTCGGGTGCACTTGGACAGATAAATCTTGATTGGCATCCAAAATTTTTGTCAGTAAAGGAAAACGGTCTCCTTCGGCATTTCCAAATAGCTCACGGTTGTTTTCCCATAATTCACCTAGAGTCTTACCAGCAAACTGGCCGTTTTTAACAACGCTCTGTCCATTTGGATGAGCAGAAAAAGCCCAGCATTCACCTGTAGTTTCTGTCGGTATATCGTAGCCGAAGCTGCGAAGCTCCGTTCCTCCCCAAATACGGTCCATAAAGATCGGATTAAAAAATAGCGGTTCAAAATTCATATAGTTTTAGTGCTCCTTTAAATGTTTGTTTTCCAAATTTATTCTACCATATAATGGGGCAATTTCTATCTATTTTCAAAATAAGAAAACAAAAATGGCAGGATTAACATCCTACCATGCTTCCGAGCTTTTTTTCTGCTTTGCTTTCTTTTTTAGTTGAGCTTAACGAGCTAGCTTCACTCTCCTTCATACGGCGCAGGAGCTTCTCCTTTTGCTCAACTGTTGAATTTTTACAATTGATTGCCGTGCGAACTGCGAGCTTCTGCACATATTTCTCCCATTCTGCTTGAGCCATACTTGTTTTATCAAGACTGGAAGTTACCGCCTTCTGCACGACAAGCTCCGCTAATTGCTGCTGCTTAATAATACAGAAGACAGAGCGGAAAAGCTTCTGGGCAAGGACTGCAATATATGCTTCGTTTATGTAATTGTCAGTCATTTGCACCTCCGCCTTTCCTATCATTCACTTATTTTTCCAGACTATTTTTAATACTTTCTGGTAAGTTTTCTTCCGTAATGTAATTTACTTCTAATCCATATTGATCTCTTGTCTTTACATATACGGCATATTTTTCTTTCCCATAAGAATAGGTTGAAATAATCTCTTTTTGTAAGCTTTCTGTATTTACTTCTACTTTATTTGAAAGCTTATCTAGTTCTTCTTCAATATTTTCAGGAACATAATCATAATCACGGTTAATATCAATCCCTAAATCACGAGCTTTAAACACAACAACTTTTTCAACAAATTCCGGTTTGATGGTCAGTTCATTATGATATCCATGCTTTTTTAACCATGCAATCGTTTGTTTATCTTTTAAGGTTATAAAACTATCATAATAATTGTAATTATTTTCATCATTCTCTTTTAGGATAGAAATACTTGCAGAAGAAATATATCTGGTTTTCATATCTTCATATGACTCTTTCTGCTTGTCAGCAGTTAACGCAGACAAAAAGCCTTTAAGTTCTTCGGGATTAGTTATGGTAATAGCTCCGCCTTCATAAGAAAATTCGAGCGTTACCTCTGTAATATTCGTTTGTGACTCAAAATCATACACTTGCTGCTTATATTCCTTTGATTCATAAATCGGCTTAAGCCATTTACTATAATCATCTTGATTAATTGTGTATGTTCTTGTCACTTTCTTATTATTGTTGAGCTTATATTCTATTGTCAGCGGTATTACACTTTCCCCATATATTTCTACTGTGTTTTGTGTTTTAATCAATTCACGTTGCATCTCTATAACTTTTTCCATGTTTTCTGAAGAAGACAGTTTCTTCATTGCCTCATCTGTATACGTCATACTGTCATTTATAGCTACGCTTTTAATGTCATTCTCTTCTGGAATGTATTGTTCATATTTGTTAATTAAGAATGGTGAAACTCCTGCCACAATTACTACTGCAATAAAGAAATAAGCATATCCTTTTAGGCGGTTGAATACTCGCCATGATTTTTGGATAAACATTTCACCAATCAAATAGCCAATTAATGAGCCGATTAAAAGACCAAACAGATGAAAACCGATGCCGTTATTCATCACTTGAAAATACAAACCAGCCAAAAGCATAAAGCAAATCGTGACTGTGTACTTAAACAATCCTCTCAAGTTACGGAATGTCAAGGTCTGATATACAGTTTCAGCATTGCGTCTTTTGTAAAGAAGCATTGCAGCCACATAAAAAATGACTGATACGACGATATAAGCTATACAAACCTTTAAGTCTGAATAATTGCTGTAGATGATGGCTGGTGCCAGTATCGGTGACAAATATATTAATTTGTCAGAGATATATTTTTCGAGAGGAAAACCATACACATAGGTGCTGAAGTTATAAAAAAGCATAAAGATAACTCCTGCTGGAAATAGCAGAAAAAGAGCTGTAAACAATCCTTGAGTAATGGATAAACCTGTAAGCATGCCGACAAAGATACAAGCAAAATATATTACCGATGTATAAACAGTAAAAATGCCAATCCAGCTCCAAATACTTTTAATAGAAATAAATATTCCTAGATCAAAAATTGAATAAGCTGCCATTAGAATTAAACCATTTAAAACTACTGGTAAAACTAACACAACAAAGCCGTTCCAAGTGAAAAAATGAAACAGGAACTTTCTGCTGACAGGCAAGCTGTGCATCAAGTCGCTAAATGCTTTATTTTGAATATACCGAAATAGGAATATGCCTATCAGTATAGGAGTCAGCAGCAAAACACCCATTTGTATTACGGAATTAATATCAAGAATCTGTTGAAATACTATGTTATTTCCCCATTCTCTATATTCCTTTTTGTCTAAGAGAACTAGATGCATTGGTATCGCAAAAAACAAGACTAAAAAAGAAAGAATACCAATCCAGCCGACATTGCGGAAGATTAATAGATATAATTGCTTATAATATAAAGGTTTCTTTGATGGCATAATCTAATTCCTCCATTTGATAAATAAAAATCTCTTCTAATGTAAGAGGCAAGATATCCAGCAATAAGGGTGATAATAGCTCAATCTGTTTGACAATTGCTTCTCTATCTCCTTTAACGATAAGCATGCTGACACTTCCACGCTGTTCAAAATGAACAATGTCTAAAGAATCTTTCAATAATTCTTTTGCACCTTGTTCGGAAAAAGCGACTTGGATTTTGTGGAAATCAAGCTTTATATCATCAATATCATTTTCAATCAAACATTTTCCTTTATGAATAATGCTGATATGGTCACATAAATCTTCCACTTCTGAGAGATTATGAGAAGAAATGATAACCGTCATTTCATTTTCTGCGACTTGGTTTACGATTAGTTTCTTTACTTTCGAACGTATAACAGGATCCAAGCCGTCAAAAGGCTCATCTAATATTAAAATTTCCGGCTGTGTGGAGAAAGCAAGCCAAAAAGCGATCTGTCTTTGTACACCTTTGGAAAAATGATGGATTTTTTTATTTTTGTCTATAGCTAGCTGATCTCCCATTTTATTGAATAATTCATCATTCCAATTGGAGAACTGTTCCTTGTAAAAAGAAGCCATTTGTTTTGTTGTATAATGCGGTAAAAAAGAAGGATAGTCTGCAATAAAGAACATCTTCTGTTTCAGGGAAGTATTTTCAAATACCATCTCTCCATCTACTGTTACCGTTCCTTCTTCCTGCTTATAAATTCCCGCTATCATTTTTAAGATTGTTGTTTTTCCTGCCCCGTTGGAGCCAAGCAGTCCATAAATGCTACCTTTTCGTATATTCAAACTCATATGGTCGAGAATGATATCCTTATCAATGCGCTTTACGACTTGTTTTAATTCAATCATCGGCATTATTCCCTCCCCCTTAATTAATCAATTTCCTGATATGCATAAGCAAATCCTCAGGCTGAATGCCTAAGTACAATGCTTCTTTCACCGCTTTTTCCAACCTCTCTAGCGCCTCTTTTATTTTGCTGTCATCTTGAACGAACTCAGAAGCCTTCACAAAGCTGCCCTTTCCTTTAACGGAATAGATGTAGCCTCTTACTTCGAGCTCACGATAAGCCTTTTGGATGGTATTCGGATTAATCGTCAGCTGTGTCGCCATCGTTCGAACAGATGGAAGCTGTTCATCAGCCTTCAGCACTCCTGTCACAATCAGCTCGATCAACTTTTCCACCAGTTGTTCATAGATAGGTGTCCTGCTTCTTATATCCAGTTCAAACATATTCAGCCCCCCATCTGTACTAAGTGTACTATTATGCGTAATACAGTTATTATATTATATAAAAAGCTCTAAAAAAAGAACTAAAATGAATTTTTTTCCTTTATTTCCATTTTTATTTCTTGTCAGTTTGCCATTTCACAGAGCAAATATACCTCTTATTAGCAAGAATACCATGTAATATATTGCTGAGATTTTCCATACAGGAATGGTGCGTTTCACTTTTGACATACATCTTTGTTCATTTTTTGTTTTAACTGCAGATTATTTAAATTAAATTAATATTTTTATTGCTTGTCCCTAGTTTCTGTAAAGATCAATATTCCAATTTAGAAAAGCAGTATTTTTTTCTTCCTAAAAAAACAGGATAGATAACTATCCTGCTGCGGTATTTTAAGCTATTTAGTTGCCGTCTTTAAATTTCTTTAATGCCGTTCTTGTTTCATCCATATATCTTTTAAGTCGATATGGTTTGCTTAGCGCACGTTTTGGAAATTCTCCAAGAAATTTATTTAAATCATCTCTGTATTCTTGGGTTAGTCTAGTAGGTTTTGTAACAATTCGTTTATATATTTCTTTATATAGCTCTCTTTTCGGATTCAAATGCATATCAAGTTTACGGTGGCAATTTGTACACTCTGTACTAGAGATTTTATGGTTTAAATATTGAACACTGTGCAGAGTTTCATCTTGACAATGTGAACAATATAGGAAGACATCTAATTTTGTGATTTCCATCGTAATCTCTCCTTATCCTTAATGAGGAAAATTGATTCCGTATTATGATGCATCGTAAATACCACTAATTAACATTATTATATTCGATTTTTTCTGGATTAGGTACAAGATATACAGAAAAATTTACTCACGTTATGTTTTTTATAATAGCATTTGCAGTTAATTCATCGGTAATCAATACATCAATAAACTTGCCCTGTAATGCCCCTAATATACTTGCAACTTTATGTTCCCCTTCCACAACTGCAATTACTTTTTTGATTCCTTTAAACTCTTCCAACGTAATGCCGATTACTTTTGTATTTAACGAATCATTGATAGGCTTCCCGTTTTGATCGAAAAAGCGGAAGCCGATATCGCCGATTGCACCTACGTCTCGAAGTTGGGCAAGGTCATTTTCTTGTAAATATCCTAGTCTCAATAATGTTGAATCATCAAAAGGATTTCCGATTCCGATGAGAGCAACATCTACATTCCTGCCTATTTCTAAAACTGTTTGAATATCCTCCATCCCCATCAGCCGCTGTTTTAGTTCTTCTGTTTCGACAATGGCGGGTGCATACAAATAGGCACATGTACTTTGGAGTTTTTTCGCTAATTCGTTTGCCAGTTGGTTTGCATGGATTTGTACTTGTTTAACTCCCATCCCTCCTTCTAATGGAACAACGGTAATATCTTCTTTTCGCTCAAAAGGATACTCCTGTACGAGATTAGCTAACGTTTCTCCCCAAGAGATTCCAATACTTTTAACGTCTTTCATATTGTTAGAAATATAGCTGGCCCCCGCTTGACCAACTTCCCGTTTTGCTCTTTCTGCCGATAGCCCATTATTAGGAACAACCACAGCATCTGCTAGGTCAAAATATTGCTCCAGCTTTCTTTCTAATTCTACAGTGTGCACACTTTCATCCTTTATATATATCTTAACGATTCCTTCATCCTTTGCCCTTTGCAATAACTTTGAAATAACTGGTCTTGAAACACCTAGTTTTTGGGCAATTTGTGCTTGTGTCCAGCCGTCATTATAGTACATGCTGGAAACCTTCACTAATTGTCGTTTTTCTTGCCATTCCACGCTTCATCATCTCCTCTTTCTACAGCCAATCCGTAATTACAAATGTTATGTATAAGAACATATTACAGCATATTTTTAGGAAAATCATTACGTCTTATCATAAAAAACCGAGAATTATGATTCTCGGGGAAACTGTTTATAAGACACTTTTATATGTTCTTCCGCCATCTAACAGCAAGATTTGGCCATGCACATATTTGCCTTCCTCACTGCTTAAATATTTTACCGCCTGACAAACATCAATTGGTGTACCAAGCCGTCCAATTGGAATGGCTTTTTTCAGCTCAGCCTTTGATTGTTCTGTAGGATATAAAATATCAAGCATATCTGATTCAATTACCCTTGGTGCGACAACATTTATATTTATATGGTTATTTCCCAATTCTTGAACAAGGGATCTCATTAACCCAAATGCCCCGCCCTTTGAGGCCGTATATTGGATTCCACCTCCAGTGCCAGTAATAGCAGATCCTGACCCAATAATAACGATGCTTCCGCCGCGTTCTATTAACGGATAAATGAATTTAATGCTGTAAAAAAGACCATGCAGGTTTACAGCCATTGTTTTTTGCCAAACACCCCAATCCATTTCAAAAAAGCTGATTGATTTTGTGATTCCTGCTGAGTAAATAAGTGTGTGAATGGTGCCAAACCTCTTTTTTATTTGTTCTGCAAGGAGTTCGATACTTTCCCAAGAACTAGCGTCTGCTTCCAATGGAATAAGAGTACCTTGGCCGCTTTCAACAACTAACTGATCTAAGGATTGTTTATTAATATCTGCAACAGCAACCTGATGTTTATCTGCTGCATAATGTAACGCAATTTCCTTGCCGATGCCACTTGCTCCGCCAATAATCACAATGTTTTTTTTCTTCATATACAGCACCTCAAATCATGTACTATTCATCATCTAAATAAGCTGAACATGCTAGTAACGTCTTATTTGCTACTGCTTCGATCATGTGTCTTCTACTCTTTAAAGGGAGTGACTGATTATGTAGCTTAACAGGAACACAAACTTCCTTCACCTTTATGCCCTTTTCTTTAAACTCTCTTGCCAAGCCCTTTGTAAATGAGTTTAATGCACTTTTGGATGCCGCATAATGAGGACCAATATCTCCTGTAAATGCCGCTTGTGAAGTTATATTAATAATGGTTCCGCTGCCATGCTCTATCATGGCTGGGAGAATTTCCTGACAGCATAGAAAAGGTGTATCCAGATTTCTTTGAAAAGCAGCTAACCATGTCTGTGGTGTCAGCTGATCAATTGTAAAGCTATCCTTCTTTTCTGCCAGATTGATGAGAATATCTATTTTTTTATCTTCTGCGATGATTTTATTGACTACCGTTCGAACCTCTTCACGTGAGTCCAATTTACTTATAATAGTGGTTGTATTCACATAATGCTGATTGGAACCTGCTGTATTTTCGCTAAATTGATGACTCCAAACCTTAGCGCCATTCTTTACAAGCTTTTCGCAAATAACGGTACCAAGACTATCATCCGCTCCTGTTACTAGTACTATTTTTTCATTTAACCTTAAATCAACCATTGCTCCCCCTCTTTCTATGGTGTTATTAGCACTTTCAAAACACTTGCAGTAGGATTATGTGCCGTTGCGATTGCTTTATCTAACTCTGCTAACGGAAAGCGGTGGGTAATCATCCTTTCTACATCAAACACTTTATTTTTCAACATATACACCGCTTTTTCATAATTATATGGATTGGAAGAGTAGGAGCCGATCACTTTAATTTCATCATTAAAAAATTTTGCTGCAGGTATGGCTACCTCTGTGTCTTTAAATGGTGCAAAAACTAATACGGTCCCTCCTCTTGCAACACATTCCAATGCTTCAGGTAAAAGAGAGGAAATGCTGGCGGAAATGATGATGATATCTGCTCCCCTTCCATTTGTCAGCTCTAATACTTTTTCTGCTACATTTTCCTTTTGACTGTTAATAGCCTCATCAGCACCGAACTCTAGTGCTTTATCCAAACGAAAAGGATTAATATCACTGACAATAATGTTGGAAGCATATAAGGCTCTGGCAATTTGTACTTGCAGGAGGCCAATTTGGCCAGCGCCCATAATAAAAATCGTATCTCCTGGGTGTGTATCTATTAATTCAAAGCCATGAAGACAGCAGGCGATTGGTTCGACAAGCGCTCCTTGTTCATAGCTCATTCCGTTTGGAAGTAGCCCCATCGTATGTTTTACATGCAATGCTGGCACACGGATATATTCAGAAAATCCGCCTGGATCTAGATTGGTTTGTTTAAATTGCGCACATAAGCTGAACGAACCTCTCTTGCAATAATGGCAGGTGAAGCATGGAACATGGTGAGCGACAAATACTCTATCACCCACTTTGTAATCCTTTACTTTAGCACCTTTTTTTACTATTTCCCCTGAAACTTCATGGCCAAGAACAGTTTCAGGCGGCACTGTTTCGTCGATTACTTTATGAATATCTGTTCCGCATAGCCCGCAATACTCCATGCGAATTAACACTTCCTCGTCACCGATAGTAGGAATATGCCGGTCTTCATAGTTTATTTGTTCCTTGTTATAGTAAGCAGCAACTTTCATCGGCAGTGCTCTGTCATTTTGACTGTAAGGTTTCACCTTCATGCTTTTCACGTCCTTCTGCTTGTGCTTTTATTATGGTTAATAATTCTTGATACCCATCGAGCTTATTAGAAATCCAATAGCGGCCTCCTAACAGACGGAAATTGCCAATTCTGATAAAGGATTTTCCTACATATCCATAATCTTTAACGGTAAATTCTGTGACCTCTTGCCATTTATACTCATGCTTTCGCCAAAACCCAATAAATGCGATTGCCTCAGAAGAGACAGTAATTTGCGAAGGGTTATTTAAACCAATAACAGAGGAAACAAATAATAGAGGCATCACGATTAAAACAAGCAAATAAATACCCTCTGAACCATTATTTATTAGGCTGTTTATAGCCCAAATAAACATGCCAATCATTAAGATCACAGGAAAAATAATAGAAAACCAAAATACTGTTGTACTGTAGCGATAGTGCTTCATCATCTCTCCTCCATTTTAAAAAAGCAAAAAAACACAACATCGTTTTTTTGCTTTTTTATCGCTTATTCTAAATGGCTAATAATCTTTTCCATATCTGCATCAATTCCAACCCCTGTCAAAAAAGAGATTGTTTGTATAACTGGTGTTCCGCCTGTATTACTTACTGGTGTTGTTGTGACAATTAAATCTGCACCTGCCGCTTTAGATGGCACCTCCGATACTTTACATTGCTCCACAATAACATTCAATCCTTTGTTTTTTAATATTTCTTCTATTTTTTTCGCTACGACTGTGGATGTGGCAACTGCTGTACCACAGGAAACCAAGATTTTTTTTGCCATTGTAATTCCTCCTATAATAAATAATTAAGCTTTAAAAGCAGTTTCATCTTCCTCTAGTTGAACAGGCTTTAATGTCTTCGCATCTAATCCCATTTCTTTCGCATATTGTTTTTTAATGTCATTTCTGACCCAATACCAGAGCGAGGCGTACAAAATCGCAGCTATAATCGCACCGATAAAGTATGGATTGCTTGGGTCAAGCAATCGGACGATAATCCATGGAATGACGTGTGATCCTAAATCTATACCAGAAATTTGTGTAGCTCCCTCTGGGAAATCAAAGCCGACTGCTCTTCCCATCGTTGTTGCTAAATCTGCAAGATTAGTAGCAATAAAGAAGACGATCATCAAGGTGACGATACTGTTAATAATGCCGCGGATAATATTGCCGCGTGCTGCTGCGACTGCCCAAACGACTGTAAAGGGAAGTACTGCAAAATCCGCAAAAGGCAGCATACCGTTATATGGTAAAATTACAGCTAATAATAAGGTAATAGGAACCATGATTAGTGCAACCGCCATATTTGATGCTGTTCCGATAACAATCGCTGTATCAAGCCCAATATAAACATTCTTACCAGGGAACTTTTTATTGATTAAGTCGCGGGCTCCTTCTGAAATAGGGATTAGTCCTTCCATTAATAGAGCTACCATTCTTGGCATCAAAATTAATACTGCAGACATCTGAATCCCTAATGTTAGAATTCCTTTAGCATCGTATCCGCCCAGAAAACCAATCAGCAATCCAAGCACTAATCCCATTACGAGGGGCTCTCCAAAAATCCCAAATCTTTTCTTTAATGTTTCAGGATCTGCCTCGATTTTATTAATTCCTGGTATTTTATCCACAATCCGGTTGCTAGCATATGTGATGGGAGCAAAGTTAACTGTTTCCGAGTGAGCCATTGAGACTCCTTTTAACCCAAAGTGGTGTTCGACAGCCGGGGCGGTCCAGTCCGCCAATTTGAGGGTTATCGCAGAAACAATTAATCCGACTGCTATAGCTAAAATCATGTTATCGTAGGCATAATAAGTGACCGAGGCAGCGAAGATTAAATGCCAGAAGTTCCAAATATCAACATTTAGCGTTTTTGTTAAATTCGTTGACAGCATGATTACATTTAAAACCAGTACTAATGGAATCATTAATGGTGCTACAGGCGTTCCAAAGGAAATAGCAGCACCGATTGGCCATCCCACATCAAGAATATCTAAATTTAATCCTAATTTCTCTACCATCGCTTGGGCAGCTGGTCCGATTGCCCCCGATAAAAGCCCGATAACAAGATTTACACCTATGAAACCAATCCCAATGGTTATACCTGCTGTAAATGACTTTTTAAAGCCTTGCTTTAACAGTAAGCCAAATACTGTCATAATGATCGGCAGCATTATAGATGGACCTAAATCTAATACAAAATCTACAGCTTGCTTAATCATAATAAGACCCCCTCACAATAGATAGCGCTTACATTTCTGGCGAATAAAAAGTGCTAAACACTAATCTGATTTATTTCCCTGTCTAATACAGAAAGCAGCTCTTTAGCAGATGCTGCATTTTTCAACTGGGACATGGCAGCTTCATTTTGAAAGACACCCATTAACCGTTCGAGCATCACAAGCTGTTTAGTAGGTTCAGATATTGCTAACATCAAGACAATCTCCACATTCACTGGTGTATCTGTACTGCCCATTACGATAAATTCTACTGGGTGCTCTAATACTGCCACAGCAATCATCGGGGTGACTACATGTTCTGGATCAGTATGGGGAATTGCCACGCCCATCGAAGCAAGAGGCAAGCCTGTTGGAAAAATGCTTTCCCTTTCTAAAATAGAAGCTAAAAAAGTATCTTTAACATAATTGTATTTCTTTAGCTTTTCATAAAGCCTCGTCATTACCTCCTCCCTATTTGCAGCTTTAACATGCAATTGAATTATTTTTTCATCTAATTGAATTAACTTTTCCATTGTTGTCTCCCTCCTTTCGTTTGTAGTGATTTTTACTTTTGTTCAATAGCGTTACATTTGTAATCATCATAAAATACAGAACCTGTTCAGTCAAGACATTTTAAGAAAATTCTTATTATTTAATTTCGTCTATTCCTCTTATTATTTTAACTGCACAAAAAAGCCTATTATTACTAGGCTTTTTTGTTGCGAATATGATTAGATAGCCGAATGTATTTCTTTATTCGCTTTTGATTTGTAGACTGCATTCAGCGCTGCTTCATAGAAGGTTTCTGAAATTGTCGGATGTGGATGAATCATGGAAGCTGCTTCTTCTATTGTTCCTTCTAGGTACATAAAAGCTGAGGCGTTTGCGATCAATTCTGTTACATTTCCACCTGCCATAACGACACCGATAATCTCGCCAAACCTTGCTTCATAAATGATTTTAGTAAATCCTTCTGGCTGACCGGCACTTATTGCTTTCCCGCTCCCGCCAAAATTAAATGTCTCTATTTTCACGTCCATTCCTTGCGCTTTTGCGGCTGCTTCTGACAAACCGACAGAAGCAATTTCTGGAAGAGTGTAAATGCAGCGCGGCATTACTTTATAATCAATATAGTCTTTTCCTCCCGAAGCATTATTTACAGCAACTATTCCTTCTGCACTTGCAGCATGTGCTAGCTGCCATCCGCCAATGACGTCTCCGATCGCATACACATTTGTCATGCTTGTTTCCATTTGGCTGTTAACTTGAAGAAAAGGTCCGTTCGTTTCTAATGGAAGCCCTGAAACTGCTGATAGATTCGGCCTGCGCCCAGTACATACGATTAATATATCTGTGTGAAGCTTTTGCTCATTCCCCTTTTCATCCTCACAGACTACTAGTTTCGTCCCTTCAGTTTCCTCTACTCTCTGCACTTTAGCATTTGTATGGATGGTAATCCCTTTTTTCTTGAGACTACTAGTTAAGAACTTGGAAGCTTCGATATCCTCTGTTGGGATAATCTTGTCAGAAGCTTCGATAATGCTTACTTCTGCTTGTAAGGCAGCAAAGATAGTTGCAAATTCTACTCCAATTACGCCACCGCCGATAATGACGACCGATTTAGGTATCTCTTCCAAATCGAAAACTGTATCACTAGTTTCATAGGAAACAGTTTCTAATCCTGAAATCGGCGGCACCGCAGGGACAGAGCCAGTTGCAATAATGATTTTATTGCCCTTAATAGTCTCTTCCTTACTAGCGGATTGAATCATTACTTTTCCATCAGGCAGTACTGTTCCATAGCCGTTATAAGCATCCACCTTTCCTTTTTTTAAAAGGAAAGCAATGCCGTTGCGAAGGCGTTTAACGACGTCATCTTTTCGGTTCTTCATTTTACTTAAAGATAACTGAAGCGGTCCTGAGTCAATTCCCCACTCTTTCCCTTTTTCGATTTGTTCAATAATTTCAGCATGCTTTAAATATGTTTTGGAGGGAATACAGCCTCGATTCAAGCATGTTCCACCGAGAAAGTCTGCCTCAATAAGGGCTGTCTTTTGTCCAAGCTCTGCTGCATGCAGAGCCGCTGTATATCCACCCGGTCCTCCGCCGATAACAACAATATCATAGGTTTTCACCATTATACCTCCTATGCTAATAACTCATATGGGTTTTCCAATATTTGCTTTAATTCTGTTAAAAACGCTGCGGCCGGGGCTCCATCGATTGCTCGATGATCAAAGGAGAGACTTAATGTCATCATTGGCCGAATTTCCAGACTGTTATTTATAGCTACAGGTTTATCCTGAATGCGGCCGACTCCTAATATGGCACTTTCAGGCTGATTAATGATCGGCGTAAAAGCATCAACTGCATACATTCCAAGGTTGGAGATCGTAAAGGTAGAGCCTTTTAGTTGTTCTGGGAGCAGCTTATTTTCACGCGCTCTCTGTCCGATATCTTTTGCCTCCATTGTAACTGCAGTGAGTCCTTTTGAAGAAACGTCTTTAATGACTGGAACCATTAAACCGTCAGGAACCGCTACTGCCAAACCGATGTTAATTTCTCTGTACTGAACAATTTCGTCTCCTACTACAGATGCATTCACATGAGGATGACGACTTAATGCGGTCCCTGCCGCTTTTATGATAATATCTGTAAACGATAAACGAAGGCCTGTTTGTTTTTCCACAACTGGTAAGAGGGATGTTCGCAGTTCTTTTACTTTGGTCATGTCTGCTTCTGTGGTTAATGTAACATGTGGTGCGGTATAAGCGCTTTGTGCCATCCTTTCGGCAATAACTTTTCGAATCCCAGACATTTTCTTCCGTATTTCCATTGATTCTAGCACTGGTTCTGATTCCATTGATTTTGCTGGCAGCGCTGATAATACGTCTGCTTTCACAATCTTGCCCTGTGCTCCGCTTCCAGCAACAGTATTTAAGTCCACTTGTGCTGCTGCTGCTATTTTTTTCGCAAGTGGTGTTGCCTTTGTATTATCTTCTAGTTGCAGCAACACATCTTTTTTATGAATGCGGCCGTTTGGTCCGCTTCCGTTAATGAAAACTAAATCTAGTTTGTTTGTGCGGGCCATTTGCCGAGCAGCTGGAGTTGCCCGAGGTTTTTCTTCCGTTTGTATGTGATTATGGGAGAGTTCTTGTTGAATAGAAACTGATTCTGCTTGTTCTCTCACGTCTGTTTCACCGCCAGCAATGCCTGGCGAATTGGCAGGCACTGCTTCACCCTTTGCACCGATATAGCCAACAATATGGTTAACTGGTACCTCCGTGTCAACATCGACATATTTTTTTAACAACACACCATCATCATAGGCTTCTACTTCAATGTTAATTTTATCTGTCATTATTTCAAACAGCGGTTCACCGATTTCGACAGTCTCTCCTTCTTCTTTAAACCACTGCAGAAGTGTCCCGACTGCCATCGTGCTGCTTAACTTAGGCATAAATATTTCTTTTGCCATATTGGCTTTCCCTCCTTACCTGTTCTTACCTGTTCTTCACTGTTTCTTTCACTGCCTCAACAATATCGGGAACTTGGGGAATGGCGGCTTTTTCTAATTTCGGGTTGTATGGAATCGGGACTTCCTTTCCTCCTAACCGTTTAATTGGGGCATCTAAATAGTCAAATGCTTCGCTCTCTGCAATAACACTGACAATTTCTCCACCAAAACCGCCTCGCTTTACTGCTTCATGAACTACAATTAATCGTCCAGTCTTTTTGACAGATTGTATAATCGTGTCTGTATCTAGTGGAACAAGCGTACGCGGATCAATGACTTCCACACTAATGCCGTCTTTTTCCAGTTCAGCCGCTGCCTCGAGTGCTTTATGAACCATGATGGCGGTTGCAACAATTGTTACATCTGTGCCGCTCCGTTTAATATCAGCCTTACCTAACTCGATTTTGTATGATTCTTCTGGCACGTCTCCTGTTGTTTTATACAAAAGCTTATGCTCGTAAAAAATAACGGGGTTATCATCATCCATTGCCGCTTTTAGCAATCCTTTAACATCATAAGCTGTCGCAGGCTGGACTACCTTTAAGCCGGGGATGTGGGCCATCCATGCTTCTAAGCTTTGTGAATGTTGAGCAGCTGCTCCTGTTCCTGAACCAGCAGGTGTGCGCAGCACCATTGGCACCTTGCCTTTACCTCCAAACATATAGCGTGTTTTCGCCGCTTGATTCACCATTTGGTCCATAGCTATTGTAATAAAATCAGAGAATTGAAGCTCCAATATTGGACGCATTCCTGTTAAAGCTGCACCAATGGCAGCACCTGCAATCGCTGCCTCTGAGATTGGCGTATTACGAACGCGCTCCGGTCCAAACTCCTCAATCATACCCCGAGTAACGCCAAAGGCTCCTCCGTATACACCGATGTCTTCACCGAGGATAAACACATCCTCGTTTTCTCGCATTTCTAAACTCATTGCTTCCCTGACTGCCTCTAAATAGGTTATTTGTCTAGTAGCCATTTTTTAGCTCCTCTCTTTTAGGCATATACATCTTCTAGTAATCTATCAAGGGATGGTTCTGGACTGTTTTCAGCGAATGTTACAGCCTTTTCAATCTCTTCATAGGCTTCTTCCTGAAGCTGTTTAGCTGTTTCTTCTGTTAAGACACCACTATTGATTAACGTGTCTTTAAAGCGTTTAATTCCGTCCTTTTCGCGCCATTCCTTCTCTTCTTCCCGAGTCCGGTATTTTTTTGCATCGCTTTTAGAGTGGCCTTTCCAGCGGTATGTTTTCATTTCAATTAAGGATGGTCCTTTAGAATTGCGTGCATGCTCAACCGCTTCGTGAACGGAATTCATTATCTCAATCATGTCAAGACCGTCCACTACCTTGCCAGGTATGCCGTAACTGCCGGCTCTGTCGGCAATATTTTCAATCCTTGTCATATCTTTGACTGGGCCGGACATCCCATACTGATTATTTTCGCAAATAAAAACTACCGGCAAATCCCAAATCGCTGCTAAGTTCAGCGATTCATGGAAGCTGCCTTCATTTGATGCACCATCTCCAAAGAAGCAAAGCACCACATAATTCTCATTTTTTATTTTGGAGGTAAGAGCTGCTCCGACTGCTAACGGAAGCCCGCCGCCGACAATCCCATTGGCGCCCAGATTGCCTTTTTCTAAATCTGCGATATGCATCGATCCGCCTTTTCCTTTACAGTAGCCTGTTTCTCTGCCAAAGAGCTCTGCCATCATCTTGTTCACATCGCCTTCTTTCGAAATACAGTGGCCGTGCCCGCGATGGGTGCTGATAATCTTATCTTTTCTGCTAATCACTGCAATGGATCCAGCAGCAGACGGCTCTTGGCCAACACATAAATGTGTTGTTCCATGGATCATTCCTTTTGCAAAAAACTGGTCAACTTTTTCATCGAAATACCGAATTAGCCACAGTTCTTTATACAGCTCTTTTAATTTCTGTTCTGTAATCATTTCAGGAAGCTTTAATGTTTTAATCTTCATTATTGTTCCTCCCTTTACATTTGTTCAATACTGTTACATTTGTAAAAATCATATAATGTATTCCTCTTCTAGTCAAGGGAAAAGCGTGTATTTTCTGATATTTTTTACTAATCAAAAATCAATTTAAAAGAGGATAAAAAAAGGGAAAAAGAGCTCAAGTTTATATACTTGATTCTCCCTTTCCCGCTTGTTTATTTTACTGAAATTACTGTTCCTTCATTAATAGAATTTGGGAAGGAATATGGTGCAGCAAACACAGCTCCAGGCAACACTTCATCTACTGGTTCTTGAAAATAGATAGATATATGCCCTAATTCCTTGAAATTCTTATTTGCATGATCTCCTAACGCTGTAATAGTAAAAGTCTCGTCTCCAAATGCAATCGTGCCGCCATGCTTTAATGGCTCACTATCCAACAGCTCAAATTCATGAATAACTGCCATTTCTCGAAGTTCCTTCGGTGCCTGTGGCCCGAATAATATTAAGATTTTATCTTCTTTAAATGCGGAAACTAATACACCTATTTCTTTTACGACTGATGTTGTCATCCTTAATCCTCCTATTGGTTCATTACTTATAGTGTCACAAGCGGCCGTTGTTCTAAATTAGATGGAAAAAGCTGATCTTGTAATGCTCTTAATTTCCAAACCGTTGTATTTGTATCTAACTCTATATCATCAAAAGTCAGGAACGTTCCTGTTTTTATATCCCGTTTTGCTATTACTTTTCCACTAATTAAACCAATTGGAATATGACCATTTTTCTTCATATCAGAATGCGTTTCCAGAACACCGCGAACACTGTATCCACCAATGCCGTCTAATGTTTCTCCAGCTTTTATATCTCTTTTAGCGACCGTTACTGTTTCAGATATAGGCGCCCCGAGTGGGTGAATGGAAGAGTCATGCTCTAATACTGCTTTTGCAATAGTGATCGGCGTTTCTAAACTAGCCAAATGATAAGGGCGGTAAAATACATAATGAGGACCTTTGCCAACTTTTAAGTAGCGCAGCTCTTCATCAACTGGTTCAAGCTCACTTTTGACAATGACAAAAACCCCTGGTGCTAATCCGTTTACATACTCTACAACCCCAAAGCTGTTTAATACCCCGCCATTTTCCTTTAAGTCCAGTTTATCAGCAACATCCTGCACTGTTGCTGATACACCGTGCATGCCGACCTTATCTGGAATTAACCCAATCGCATTACTTAACAGGTTCATTTCTGCCATTGTTTTTGTCCCATCTTGAAAGGCCGCTAGCATATGGGCACTCATGTTTTTACTTTTTGCTTCAGCAGCTGCTGTATCAGGGTTTGATAACGGGTTAAATGGATTGTTTTTCCCTTTGCCGGCAACAAGCACTTCCAATCCCATCGTTTTAGCAAATTCATATAATTCTAGTGTAGCAGCAGGCTCATCACCGGCTGAGCCTGTATAAATTAGTCCGGCATTGCTGAACATTTGATACATGATGGAGCCAATTGTTATATCCACTTCTACATTGAGCAGAACGATATGTTTTTTAGACCTTAACGCTTCTAATGAAACATTTGCGCCTACTTCTGGAACACCAGTGGCATCTACGATTACTTCCACATTGTTTGACTGAATGACTTTACGATAATCGTTTGTAACTACGATAGAATCCTTGCGGGCAGATTGAGAGGAATAGAAGTCAGCAGCTCTTTGTGCTGCCTGAACATTTACATCACATATACCTGTTACGATCATACCGGGAATTTTGGAGATTTGCGCAATCATTCCAAAACCCATCTGGCCTGCACCGATAACTCCGACTTTAATGGGTGCATTTTCACGTTCTCTTTGTAAAAGCTTTGTGTAAATTGACATTAATAATTCCTCCCTCGTATTAGTAATGCGCTTACAATTTAATATTTTAGAAATACAAATGTTATATAGTCTAACAATATAGTGAACTTCATTACATTTGTTCCAACCCTTATCATTTGTTCCGCATTTTCAGTTTAAGGTGTTAAATAATACCTGTCAATGGTAATTTTCGAATAAATCAGAGTTCATATGCACGACTTCAACTCTTGCTAGCCTTCTACAAGGGCAGTTCCAGTTGCTTCATCTGTAATCAGCACATGAATTAAACTACCCTCCAAGGCAGCTTTTATGGCTTGAACCTTTTCCAGACCGGAAGCTACACCAATAACGAGCGGTATTGCTTTTAATTTTTCCAGTTCCATTGCTATCACTCTGTCATTCCAAGCATTTTGAACAGGCTTGCCAAACTTATTAATAAAGTTATAACAAATATCGCCGACAATTTCTGAGTCATTCGTGATTTGCAGATGATCAGAGCCCATGTACGATTTTACCATCGTCGAATCCTCTGGCCGGCCGCCTATACCTACAATGGCAATATGTGATTGTTCTGCTAAATGAAAAATAGACCGGATAGAAGGCTGGCGTATTAATACTTCTCTCGCTTCCTTTGTGTCTACCATTACTGGAACATGCAGTAACTCATACTTCGATTGAAGGGCATTGCCGACCTTTGAGACAATACTGTTCGAATGAATGTCTACTCGCTCGTTCCCCATCCCTCCGACTAATGGAACAACGGTTGCTGTTGGATAGTGCTGCACAGAACTGATAGCCTTTGCCACTTCATTTAATGTCGTGCCAGAGGACATGCCAATAATCTGGCCATCTCTGATAACACGATGTAAATACTCACTGGCCGCTTCGCCTAATTGCTTTTTTGACGTCTCCTTGCCAACACTCTCTATGCATACTACTTCCCTTAATGCATAAAGACGCTCTATTTTCCGTTCAATATTTCTAAATTGATGAATATGGTCATCATGAATGATAATTTCGACAATACCATCTTCCCTCGCTTTCGTTAACAGCTTAGAAACGAGGGACCTGCTGATTCCAATTCTGTCGGCAATTTCCGATTGGGTGGCACCTTCCTCATAATACATTTGGGCAATTTTAACGAGCATCCTTCTATCCTGTTTAAACACATCGATCCTATCCTTCCACGTATTTAATACATGCCAAAACTAGCAAAATAAGCAATGACTACAGCAACAACACCTGTGATCAAACGACTGTAAAGAATCGCAGGTACTCCGTAGCGAACTGTTTCTGGCTTAGCTTCGCCAAGAGACAAACCAACAGGAATAAAATCACAGCCAACTTGCCCATTAATGGCAAATAGGGCAGGAAGAGCATATTGGGGCGGAATATTGCCTAACGCTATTTGCGAACCGATTAATACGCCAATAACTTGGGCGATTACGGCGCCAGGTCCTAACACTGGAGATAAGAAGGGCAATGTACAGACAACCGCTATGACAAGCAGCCCCCAAAGGGAACCAGCAAGAGGAGTAAGTGCCTGTGCAATCCAATCGCCCACACCTGTATAATTAATAATTCCCATGAGCATACTTACAAACGCCATAAAAGGCAGAATATTCTTTAGCAAAATATCCATTGTGTCCCGGCCAGCTTGATAAAATGTGCCTGTGACATTGCCAATTCCTTTTGAGAAACGCAGCAAGATATTTTCTTTTTGTTTTGCTGCAATGTTTTGTTTTAATTGTTTATAGTTCTCCTGGAATTTGTCTTTATCTTTAGTATCAAATTTAGGACGCTCTGCTGCTTCTTCGGCACTTGCAGATTGATTATAGCTTTCTGAAATCGCCACATCTTTCGTTGTTACACCTGATACAAAAATATCATCGGTAATATATTTGGACAGCGGACCTGATGGAGAGGAAGGAAGAACATCGACTGTCAAAATTCGTTTCATTGGGTAAACGCCAATCCGTGCAGTTCCGCCACAGTCAATAACAACACAGGCCATTTCTTCTTCTGGATAGGAGCCTTTAAAGCCATCTACTGCCTCAGCACCAGTTAACTCTGCTATTTTTGCGGCAACTGGATGAATCCCTCCGCCTGTAATCGAAACAATTTTGTTCTTTTTAGAATCTGGTTCCACATACAGACCAACACCCCAGCCGCCTGAGCCTTTGGATACGAAAACACCGCGATAAGCTGTCATTTACAATCTCCCCCTTTTCTACGCTATATCAGCGCCATCCTTTTTCGCTAAATATTTTGTGATTATTTCAGTTACGATTCCACGAATCAAAATAATAACGACACCAACGATAAAGTAACGGACAGCTAAGTCTGCTATCGGCAGCCCTAATTCTTGGATGCCGTTAGCAATTCCTAAATAGACAAAGAGCTCTCCTGCATTTGCATAAGGAAATAAACCTGTGACTGGATGAACGAATGATACGGCTGAATCGTAGAAGGCGGGCTTTTGCTTTTCTGGTAAAAAACGGCCAAAAGTATATGCCATTGGGTTTGTTAACATAAGAAGTGATAGAATTGGCATGAGTGTATAGCGAAGGATTGTGTATTTAGCAGCAAACTGAATGATTCGTGTAACTCTTTCTTCTCCAACAAATTTCATCATTGCATACGTGAATGTTAATAGAACGACGAGAGTAGGAACAATGCCTGTTACCAGCCCCATAAAGGTTTCCCCGCCTGCCTGAAACATCCCAATAAAATGCTCTCCTAACCATTTGATCCATTCCATTGTTTGACCCCCTTATTTATACTCCTAATGACACCTTTTTCTTAGCGATTGTTAATAATGCATTTTCACTTGCCTGTAACAATGCCTTTCTTGAGGAAGGAAGTTTATTTTTGCCCTTATTAGGAATCTCATCATGGATGTAGCTGACAATTTCCCCAACATGCTTGCCTTTATAGATTTCCATCGCCTTAAATTTAGTTAAGACTGACATCCCTTTTAACAAGTGACATTCATGAATGATATAGTTACTATCAACAATTAAGACAGCAATTGCTCCGTGCTTAAGCTTTCCGCGTGTCATTCCTGAGAACATAAAAAAACCATCCTGACCTTTGTAACCGCTGACAATTTTATCGATATTCTTTTTGTATTGCTTAATCTGAAACAGCGATAAAAGATATTGCACAATAAGTATCAAACAAAGTATAAAAGCTAACTGCATATAAGCCCCCTTCTCCTCCCCTTATTTGCTTGTTATTGAGCCTCCTCACCCTAAATAATAGCGCTTTCATTTTTAAGTTAAAAAAACTGTAACATCTGTCACAGATAAACACTTTAAGGTTCTTCATGTCACATTTGTTACAGCACTTAACATTTGTTATACCCTTAGGATAATAAAAAGTTCACACATTTGTCAATAATCAAAAAAATATTTTTTAATTTTTCTGCAAATGGTTAAAAGCTCTTTGTTTCCATAAAAAAACCTGAGCAAATTAATTTGCTCAGGCATTCAAGATTTATCCAGCTTTCGATACATTGCTCATTAACTTAGCCTGTTTTGCCGCTTTTCCATGTAGGAAATAATAAACGACAAGTGCTAATAAGATATAGAAAGTACTGTAGAAATATAGCGAACCGAAGCCAATCATGTCTCCGACAAAACCTACTATAAAGGACCCGATTCCGATACCGCTGTCGAATAATGACAGGAAAGTTGCTGTTGCTAAGCCGCGCTTTTCTGGAGCAGCTTTTTGAATGGCGATTGTTTGGAAGCTTGGAAAGAGCGTTCCATAACCTAAGCCAATTAACGCTGCTGCAAACAAGAAGAAAAAGGCTGTGTTTACATTGCTCAATGTCAGCATTCCTATAGCAAATAGCAGAATGCATGGATAAACAATCACATTTGCACCATAACGGTCAAACCAGCGTCCTGCAAATGGTCTGCCGATCAGCATGATTATAGCATATACGACAAAGAAGTAGCCTGACACACTCTGCAAGCCTTTGCCGTCTGCATATACAGACACAAAGGACAAAATAGATGAATAAACGATTCCAAACAGTGCAGCAACAATGCTGATCGGAATAGCAGACGGTTCGAGAATGCCGCCGAATTTAGATGGAGTCTTTTCTGCCGGTGCTTCGCTTGCGGGAACTGTATTTTTCGGCAGTTTAATAAATAAACCTGTTAGGATGGCAAAAACCGCAAATATTACAGCCAGCAAAAATAGTGTATCTGCTCCCCATGAATTAATGGCCATCAAACCAAGGAACGGCCCTGCAACCATCGCAAGGTTCATCGACATTGAATAATAGCCCATTCCTTCGCCTCTTCTGGAGTTGGGAATAATATCTGCAACAATCGTTCCTGTTGCAGTAGTTGCCATCCCGAATCCGATGCCATGAAAGGCACGGACAATCAGTAGGCTTCCGACAGATTCAGGCAAGAAATAGAATAGCGCCACAAGAAAGAAGATCGCCAATGACAGTACAAGCAGTGTCTTCTTCCCGTATTTTTGCATCAGCTTGCCTGCGAACGGTCTGATGACAATGGCTGTCAGCAAGAACATTGTCGTGATCAGACCTGCGCTTGATTGTTTCCCATGCAGTTCATTGATGGCATAAACGGGCAGAGACACCATTAAAAAATAAAATGTTAAAAATAAAAAAAAGTTGCTAACCCAAATATTAATAAAACTTTTCGTCCAAAGTGTTTCCTTACTCAAATTCCTTCCCCCTAGTTGATAAATCCTGATTCCAATCTGAAATCAATGTCAGTAATTGCTGTTGAGATGCGGGAGTTAATGGCTGAATCAGCTCCTCGTTCATTTGCAGGACTGCTTTTTCCCATTCTGGGTACTTCTCCAACGCTTTTTCGGTAAGCTCAATCCTTTTTGTGCGTTTGTCGATTCCCTTTACTTGTCTCACATAATCATTTGCTACTAATTTTTGCACCGTTCTTGTAATCGGCGGTGCCTCAATTGCTAAATAATCGGAAATTTCCTTCTGTGTCATAGAACCCTTTGTTTTAAGCAAAAAGAGAACAGTCCACTGTGAACTGTAAATATCGAACGGCTGAAGTGCATCATTCAATGATTTTGTCATTTGTCTGGCAAGCTGGTTTATCGAGTGAAATAATTCATGAACATCATTCATAGCAGCAGGTGCTCCTAACTTATAAGGTTAAATTAAAATTAGTTACCTAAGTAACTATATCAAGAAGAAAACAATTCATCAATAGGTTAAATGCATTTTTTTAGCTAATTTCTGTACAAATCTTTCATTTTTCTTATATAATGTTCGGAAACTGCTGTGAATTTTTTCATTATAAGGAGCAAGAGTAATGGTATGTAGACGAAAGATTTTCAGAGGAATGTGCTTCTGTTTATTTGCTGTATATATAGTAATTTTATTTTATTTATTGTTTTTTTCAGGGTACAGACAAGCAGTCAAAGGAACTGTTGCTTATAATTTCATTCCATTTAGAAGTATTCTTGCAGACATAGGCGGATTGTCTTCCTTTAATCTGGGGTTATGGACGAATAATTTATTCGGAAACATCCTCGCTTTTATGCCGTTCGGGTTCTTTATTCCCCTTCTTTTTGCTAATGTCCGCAAGCTTTCCTCGGTTATTGGCTGCGCTTTTGCCTTGTCTGTTTCTGTCGAACTGCTTCAGCTTGTAACAAGGATAGGTGCTTGTGATGTGGATGATGTTATCCTTAATACACTTGGGGGATTTTGCGGATATTGGCTGTGGAAAGTAATGAAACGTGCTTTTTAATCAGCAAATGAGGATGCTACAAAACAAAATATAACCTATCTAAACAGGAATATTTGAAAAAATAAAGCTTGGGATTATAAATAGTAGATAACTTTATCATTCGTTCAGTTCATTGCGCCTTCCGCGGGGAGGAAGCTAAAGCCTCCTCGTCTTCGCCTGCGGTGTCTCATCCACCTCTATTTCCCACAGGAGTCGAGTGCCCTCCGCCCCACAAAAAAACCAAACTATTTATTAGTTCGGTTTTTTTGTATACTTACATACTTTTGTAGCAGCCTCTTTTTATATTACTTTATAAAATCTCCTTATACATGGCGATTACTTCTTCTTTTGTAGGCTGAAATGGATTCCCTGGGGCACAAGCATCCACAAGCGCAAACTGAGCAAGCTTTTCTAAGTCTGCTTCAAATACGCCTAATTCTGACAGAGTTGCAGGAATACCCACACTAACGCTTAATTGTTCTATTGCATTTATCACTTCCTCTGCACATTGCAAAGCTGATTTGCCTTCTGTTTGAATTCCAATAGCCTTAGCAATTGCCGGAAACTTACTTGGATCTCGTTTAGCATTTTCCCTCTCAACGATTGGCAGAAGCATCGCATTACACACACCATGAGGCAAATCGTAAACGCCGCCTAACTGGTGGGCCATTGCATGGACAAATCCAAGTCCTGCATTATTAAATGCTACACCAGCAAGGAACATGGCGAATACCATCTGCTCTCTTGCTTTGAGATCCTCCCCATTTTTGACTGCTTTTGGCAAATATTCAAAGATAATTTCAACTGCAGCCAAAGCTTGAGCATCTGTAATCCTGTATGCGCCTTTTGACACAATCGCTTCAATCGCATGTGTTAAAGCATCCATCCCTGTAGCAGCTGTCAATGCTTCAGGTTTTGCCGTCATCAGCTCAGGATCATTAATGGAAATTGCTGCAAGACTGTTTTTATCAACCATCACCATCTTCACTTGCCGTTCTTCATCTGTAATAACATAGTTAATCGTATACTCGCTTGAAGTGCCGGCAGTTGTGTTAACTGCTGCAATCGGGACAGATTTATGCGCTGTTTTTCCTACACCTTCGTATGTTCTTAAATCTCCGCCGTTAGCTGCCATAAGGCCAATAGCCTTTGCTGCATCCTGCGGTGAACCTCCACCGACAGAAACGATACAATCACATTGATTTTCTTGAAATACTTGCAAGCCATTCATTACATTAGCAATTGTCGGATTAGGCTTTACTTCGTCGTAAATTATATAATCGATAGCATTGTTTTTCAGTATATTTATCACTTTTTCTGCAATACCATTGTTTACTAATACTTTATCAGTTACAAGCAGTGCTTTCGTAAACTTCAGCTGATGTAAATATTCGCCTGCTTCATTTAGGCAGCCTCTTCCGATTAAGTTCGTACTTGGTATATATAAAACATGTGAAGACATGATGTTTATCCTCCTTTATATGTTCAATATTTCACAAATAAAACGAAAAAGATTCGGCAATCTATTAAGCGATAATAATGCCAGGACGGGGGGTAACATGAAATGCTTTTGCTAAGTCAGCTAATTCTCTGTCTGTTATGGTTTGTTTTATGCGCGCTGGGTCTCCGATTGCTGTGTAAATTTGCGCTGCTTTTTCAGCAGTTTCAATTAGACCGAATGTCTCATCAATTGTTGTACCTGCACCGAATATACCATGATGGGGCCATATGACGAGGCGATGCTCCTTCATCTTTTGTGCTGTTTGCAGTCCGATTTCTGCCGTACCAGGAATCATCCATGGCACAATGCCAATTCCGTCCGGAAATACAACGATGCATTCTGTGCACATTTGCCAGAGGGTTTTCGTAAACATTGCTTCATCCAGTTCATGAGTAAAAGTCATGGCAATAATATTTGTCGCATGATTATGCATGATAACACGATGTTCGCTGTCCACCTTTAGTCTTTCTGTGTGACTTTTGAAATGGGCAGGAAGCTCACTTGTCGGAAGTGTTCCATCCTCCAATCCCCACAACACATCAATGCTTTGCCCTCTCTCTCCTACCTTAATAATTCCAAACGTGTTGCAAGGGTCTTCCTTCGCATTTTTAAAGTATTTGCCTGAGCCAGTTACGATAAAAAATTTGCCTTCGAGTTCTTCTACAGACGTCGGAATCGGTATTGTGCGTACCACCTTACTCGCATCTAAGTATTCTTTCACCTCTTCTTCCTTCAGCAAATAACTGATATTGCCGCCATTTCGTTCATCCCATCCAAGCCTCCACATATTAAAAGCAGCATTATACATTTCCTTCAGGAAGGGGGCGTCTTCTAGGTTTTTCTTCTGAACCTTTGTTGGCATTCTCATGCACTCCTTTGTTTTCTCTTAATCTGCTATTTTTGCTTTTTTCGTATGTTGTCTTTTTACATCTTTATCATAAAAGGATAACAAATATAAGTCAACATAAACAAAAACAAACAAAATAAAAAACAATGCATTTATGAACATTTTATGTCTGTTTTCCCTTATAAAAAAAGAAACCCATGATTGGGTTTCAAATCTTTACAATAGAATAAGGAATTGTTTTTTCCTGCAGCTCCTTCTGATAGTCAGCAGGGATGTTCACATCGGAAATGACATGATGAACATTTTTCAAATCACAAATATGAGCGAAGGTTTTTACTCCGAATTTAGAAGAATCGGCAAGCAAGATAACTTGGGAAGAAATATCGATCATCTTCTTCTTTAATATAGCCTGCCACTCATTGGAGTCACTTAAGCCTGACAAATGCACACCCTTGCATGATAGAAACAGCTTGTTGACATAATAGCTGTCTAAAGATCGTTCTGACAGGGGTCCAACATAGGACAGCGAGTTGGCAAGGAGCATTCCGCCTGTGGAAATAACTTTAATTTGTTCCTTTTTGCTAAGCTCTAGGGCTACCTTAATAGAATTCGTGATAACCGTCAAAGGCATATCAGGCAATTCCTGAGCCATATACCATGCTGTTGTGCTTCCGTCCAATAAGATTTGCTCACTTGGCTCAATCAGCTTCACAGCTTCAGCAGCAATCGCCTTTTTTTCAGCAGAATTGGTAATTTCCCGCACAATAAACGGAATATCGGTTGCTTCTTTTTCAATGCTGACAGCTCCGCCGTGGCTTCTGCTTAACAGCTGCTCTTGTTCTAACTTTTCTAAGTCTCTTCTGATTGTTTCTTCTGTAACAGAAAAGATTTCACTCAGCTCTGATACGCGAATGCTTAATCTTTCGTTTACTAATTCAACAATTTTTCTGCGCCTTTCTGCAACAAGCAACTAATATCTCCCTTTCTTTACAGTGCCTAATTTTTGTTTATTTGGTTTTACGTTTGATTTTGTATTTTTACTATACCATAATTAGCTACTATTTTATATAATACAAGCTACAAAAAAAGGGGCATCAGTATCATAACCTTTGCCCCCATTCGTATTAGCTAAACTTTATACCGTTTTATGAACAGATTTATGCTCAAGCACATCACCGTAACGCTCTTTTTCAATTTCCTGCAATGTTTTTCCTCTTGTGTCAGGTGCAAGAATTATACCGATAATCATATGAATCGCAAGGAAGGCAATCATTACTATACCTGCAACAGTAAACCCTAACGTATCCATCAATAGCGGCAGGATAAACGACCAGACTGCAATACCAGTTCGGACGATAAAATACATAAGTCCTTGTGCACTCGCACGATATTTTGTCGGGAAAAGCTCACTTGTCCATAGAGCATAAAACGCTTGTGCACCAATTCCAGCTGCAGCTCCCCACAGAATAACAAAGGCAATCAGTGTCGGCCATGTCATTGGCATGAATGTCAGGATAATCCAAGCAACAAGTCCCATGCCTGCTCCAATTCCAAACAATGTTTTCCGGCTGACCTTATCTCCAAGCTTCATAAACAGGAAGTATGTTGTCAGCACGGTGAACAGCCACAAAAATGCTTGCAGCATATTAGCCTGCCCTGTGCTTAACCCGCCGACATTTTCATAAATATACGGCATGAAATACCCCATTGCGCCTGCTGTTAAATTCCAGAATAAATAAATTCCGATTAACAAAACCAATGCCTGACGATTAGCTTTTAGTGTAAATAATTCCTTCAATACATTCGTTTTTGCTTTGCCTTGTAATGCTTCTGCTTTTTCTTTCGCTTGTTGTTCTTCCCAAATTTTCGATTCATCCAAGCCTCGTCTTATATACCATGTCACAAACGCGATAACCAGCAAGTGTAGAAAAATAATTCTTGAACCAGCAAGCCCTAGTGGAGCCAAAATAACTGCAAACACAAAGGTTAACGTTGGACCAATTGACCATGCCAACTGGGCGGTTCCGACATGGGCTGCCCGTTTATGCTGCGGAGATTCTTCTGCGATATACGTCCATGAAACAGGAACACCGGCACCAACTGCCAACCCTGTAATAATCGTTCCGATTAGCAGCATCGGGAAATTGACAGAGGCTGCAATCAATGCAACACCAATCATATAGACGAGCAAATCATAGCTAAAAATAAATTTTCGTCCAAATTTATCTGTTAATGGCCCACCAATCAATGCACCTATCGCCGCACCGAAAGCGTTTGCACTTAATGCACTTAACAACCCTACACCCATGCTGTCAATATTCAAGTATGCTTGCCACATTGTTAAACTGCTTGCAGCGGCGATAATAGAGCCTGCTTCAATATAGTTTGCCATTGCTACAGCAATCGTTGCTTTCCAGCCTGTTACGTTTTTTGCCGCAAATTTTTTGTCTTTCGCCATGTTCTCTCTCTCCTTTAGTCATCATGCACACCTTTAAATCGTTAATCCATATGGAAAACTTCTGCTAATGAAATAGTAACAGGACTGTTATCAGCATTGGTTTCCATTAAAGGCTCCATGAATTCCCACCATTTCTGGTTGATGGCAGTGCTTGCCATCTTGCTCCATTTTTCCTCATCTTTTATTTCAACATAGCCAAACAGCTTGCTTGACTCTTTATCAAGAAATATCGTGTAGTTTTTTGCACCATGATCATGAAGTGCTGCTACCATTTCCGGCCATATTTCATTATGGCGTTTTTCATATTCAGCATGCTTATCTGGATAAACATTCATAATAAAGCCTTTGCGTATCATACTCTCCATCCCCTTTTTTGTAAAGGTTTTCATTTTTGTTGTTTTTTTCTCCTCCCTAATATTAGGGAGGAGTTAACAAACTAGCGCTGAGCTAAAACATCCTGTTCATATGCTTTCACATTTTCCAGCCATGTTTCTCTTACAGGCACATTCATTGTTTCACAATAATAATCCCAAACCGCTCCGAAAGGATATGTCTTAAATTCTTCCATTAATGCTAATCTTTCTGTGAAATTGCCTCTTTCTTGCAGCTGTTTTAATTTCTCATTCGGCATCAATAGGGCATTAAGCAATGCCTTAATCATATTTCTTGTGCCGATTGTCCATGCTGCCACACGATTGATGCTTGCGTCAAAGAAATCCAAGCCGATAAGCACCTTGTCAATGGCATTATTGCGGACAATCTCAAGACCAATTTCTTTTAGTTCATCATCAAGTATAACGACATGGTCACTATCCCATCTGACAGGTCTTGATACATGAAGTGCTAATTTATCGGAAAACAGCAGCATCGATGAAATCTTATTGGATACTGTTTCAGTCGGGTGATAATGGCCTGTATCCATTAAGCAGAGCTTATTATTTTTTAAGGCATAGCCCATATAAAACTCATGAGAGCCGACAACATATGATTCAGATCCGATGCCAAAGACTTTGCTTTCTACTGCATCTAAATTGTAGCGTTCATCCGTTTTTTCAGCATAGATTTTATCTAATGATTCCTTTAAGCGGATACGAGGTGTGAGTCTGTCACTTGGAATGTCTTTATATCCGTCTGGTATCCAAATATTTGTTAATGCAGGCGTTCCTAATTCCTTGCCAAAGTACTCTGCAATTTGTCTGCTTTTAATACAGTGTCTGATCCAAAACTCACGGATGTCTTCGTCTGGATGAGAAAGTGTCAGTCCGTCTTCTGCTTTTTTATGAGAAAATAAAGTCGGGTTAAAATCAAGGCCTAATCCTTGCTCTTTAGCCCAAGCTACCCAATTTTCGAAATGCTTCGGTTCAATTTCATCCCTTTCGACCGCTTCTCCGTTTGTTTCTGCATAAATGGCATGCAAGTTTACGCGATGTTTGCCGGGAATGAGCGATAAAGCTACTTCTAAATCACTGCGCAGCTGTTCAGGTGTAGTTGCTTTGCCAGGATAATTGCCTGTTACATCAATCCCGCCTGACAATTCACTTGGATTGGCCTCAAATCCGCCAATATCATCACCTTGCCAACAATGTATGGAAATAGGAATCTCTTGTAACTTTTTCAAGGCTGCCTCTACATCCACGCCCCATTGTTCGTATTGTTTTTTTGCTGCTTCAAAGTTTTCTTTTACTGACATCATTGCGCCTCCTCATATTGTTTGTGCTGCTTCATATCCTTTTACATCAAAAGAATGCTTTATTAACTTCCTCGCTTCATGTATATCCTTTATTTCTCCTAAAGCAATTAATTGCGAAACGATATTGCCGATTGCTGTTGCCTCAACAGGCCCTGCAAACACTTGCTTTTTTGTGGCATCAGCTATGAGCTGGTTCAGCAGTTCGTTTTGACAGCCCCCGCCGATAATATTAATCTTTGTAAATTTCTTCTCGAAGATTTCTTCAATTTCACCAATTGCTGCAACATAGCACTCTACTAGAGAGTCATATACACATTTGGCGATCTCACCTGGTGTTGAAGGAATAGCTTGATTTGTTTCTGCACAGTATTTTTGTATTTCTTCTATCATATTTTCTGGATTTAAAAAACGGTCATCGTTAACATTGACAATCGATGTGAAGTGGCTTGCCGCTTTTGCAAGCTCCACAAATTCAGCAAATGAATATTGATTATCATAATTTCTGCGCACTTCTTGAATCATCCATAATCCCATGATGTTCTTCAAAAACCGGAAGCGGTAGTCAATGCCTCCTTCATTTGTGAAGTTGTAATCCAATGCCTTCGTCACACATATCGGGAACCTGTTTTCTACTCCAATTAAAGACCATGTGCCTGAACTGATATAAATAGTCTCCTCATGTTCCGGCACTGCAATTACGGCAGAAGCAGTGTCATGTGTCGCAGGTAGCACAACCTTTAAGCTGAACCCGAATTCCTCTGCCAACTCTTCTTTTATTTCTCCTAATACGGTGCCTGGTGTTTTGATTTCCTGAAAGATTTCTGGTTTGATAGAAATCGCTTCAAGCAATTGTTTATCCCACTTTTTCGTAAAGGCATTAACAAGCTGTGTGGACGTGGCATTAGTATATTCATTAACCGCTTTACCTGTCAGCAAGTAATGGAAGTAATCTGGAATCATTAAAAATGTAGCTGCTTTATCCAAACTTTCTTGATCTGTTTTCTGAAGGGCGCGGAGCTGATACATCGTATTGAATTTTTGAAACTGAATGCCGGTTTCCAAGTAAATCCTTTCCTTGATGATATGCTCGAAAACCTCCTCCATCATGCCGTCAGTCCGGTCATCCCTGTAAGACACTGCCTCTGTCAGCAGCTCACCGTTATCATCGAGCAGTACAAAGTCGACTGCCCATGTATCAATGCCGATACTTTCCGGCTTTACATTTAAATCACTGCATTTTTTTATTCCTTGTTTTATTTCGACAAAGAGCTGCTCTAAATCCCAGCAATAGTATTGTCCTTTTTTGACAATGCTGTTCGAAAAGCGGTGCACTTCTTCCAAAAACAGTCTCCCCTGTTTTAAAGAACCGAGCATCAGTCGCCCGCTTGAGGCTCCAATATCAACGGCCAAGACAGATTTGTTCATATAATACCTCTCCTTGTTCCCCTTTTGAAAACGTTTCCTAATTAGTATTTTACTGAATGAAAACGCATAATAAAATAACGTTATTTTTCTTATTTGTTGTCCTTAAATTCCTAAATAGTAAAATTAACCACAAAAAAACCGGCAAGTTTCGCTACCTTGCCAGTGCTTTTCTCAGTTCTTTTGGTGTTTTCTTATATTTTTCTTTAAAGATTCGGTAAAAATAACTGATATTATCATACCCTACTTCTTCCACTACGGTCCGGACAGGAAAATCGGTCGTTTCCAGTAGTTCTTTCGCTTTCGTTAAGCGCTTTTCCTGTATTAAATCTTTAAATGTAAAGCCAGTCGCTTTTTTAATATTTTTACTTAAGCTTGAGCTAGATTGCATTAAGTGATTGGCAAGCTCCTGAAGAGTGCCGCTTTTATAGTGCTCTTCAATATATTTTAATGATTCAACAATAAGGAAATGCTGAGAAGAGGATGAAAGGTTTTTCGTGATTTTATCCGTATTTTTCACAAGCTCAATTAAAAGCAGACCCATATACAGCTTCATTTTTGATTCTGCTAGCAGGGAGTTTGCGTTCTCCTCCTTAATGAGATTTTCAACCAGTACTTGAATTTCCGCCACATCTGCTACAGCATAATATAAATATTGTCCATTTTGCGTGTGATTAAATAAGCTGTTAATTAAAAACTCGGTAATGATATTCTCACCGTTTAAGTATTGAAAGATAAATTGAAAAAACAATGGCTGAATAATGAAATTAAGGACAAGATCATCTTCCCCGCATGCCTCAATCTCATGCTCGATATGCTGATTAAGAAAAAGCAGCTCCCCTTTTTTCAAAATAATGGCGTTATTATCTACCTTTTGCCGCAGTTCTCCCTTCACAACATAATTAATTTCAATATAGTTATGTTTGTGCTTTGGAAAATCAATAAATCTAGTATGTTTCCTAACGGTTATCATTTTGTTTTTATCCAGAAATTTTTCACTTTCAATAATGAAATGATTTTGACTTGTATAAAGGTCTTTCCTGACCTTTTTCTCTTGAGATAATATCTCGGCCTCTTCTTCTGTGAGTTCCATTAATTGCTTTAAAAGAAGTGCATCCATATAAATTCCCCCTGACTTCTCTGTTAGAAGCTTCATTACTATATTACTAACAATCTCAAAGTTTAGGCAATCAAAAAATGAAACCGTTTTACTAAAAAAAAAAAAAACAGGACTGATATAAAACCAGTCCTGTTTTAGCTGCGACTATTTTTGAAATGTTTTTAGTTTCACACTTCCAAGCAGCCCAGTTGGCTGCAAGATTCTGTATTGAGAAAGATAGTCTTTTTGGGCAGTTCCAAGTGTATTCGTCACTTCCACTGTCAACAAATTCCGGCCTTTTTGAACAAAGGGAGAAATATCATAAACGTATGGCTTACTTACCTTTACTCCTGCAGAAGAGCCATTTATAAACACTTCGGCAATTTCATAAGCTTCGCCTAAATCAAGCTGATAATCAGTTGAACAATCATTTATGAATAACTCTTTTTGGTATCGAACACTACCAGAAAATGCTGGATACAAAGAAGGTTTAGCGATGTTTGTTAATTCCTCCAACACAAAGCTTTTATGGAAGCTCGGATACTCAGCTGCTGTTGCTAATGCAACCTCCCACGGGCCAGTTATTTCACATTCTCCCGTTTGCTTGCTGGCAGGAACTTGTTGAGCGTCGAGCTGACAATCGGACACAATCCATATTGCTGCTTCCTGCGGTGCCAAGAATAATGGAATTTCATTTTGAATTGTCTCCACCCAACGAAGGCAATTGTTTTCCCATGGATCATATTTATATAGATAACCTGATTCCTTGAGTGTCACTTTATTGATAATCTCACTATCTGGTGATTCATTAAAAAACATATACACGGTGTTTTCTAAATGACGGTATTGGTAATATCGCAGGTCAGCTGCTGCCTTTTCTAACATAATTTCATAGGCCCCTTCTGCTCTCATCATGCTTGCAAGCTTTTCTAAAGGCACTATCTTGACTTGTTCTGATTCTTCTAGCCATTTTATTTCTTCACTTACTAAATCATCCTCACTTGCTCCAACAGGGAGAGCATTAATAAATATCAGCATTGCTCCGGCGCGAATCAGCTGTGCTGCTTTTTCAAAGAATGCTTTCGGCAGCCGTTCTGCATATGGAATGACTAGGTTATGAAACTCCTCCTGATGTAAGAGGATTTTATTATTTTTCACCTCAGCATTCATAAGCAAGTCTAGTGATACTATATCAAAATCGATTTGATTCTGTGTTAATACCTTTGCTGGTTTTTGGAAAAGCATTGCATTCCCTGACCACTCTGCTTCTGCATGATAAAGAATTAGTGATGTGGCAACATGCTGACCGTCACTTAACAGCTCTGACACCCGATTTGTATAATTCATTAATAAATGCAAATAGCGATGCTGCGGATTGATGCCATGTGCATAAAAATGGGGCGGACAGTCTGCATCTGGAAATGGTGCCATGTCAAAAGAATGGGGCACAAAGTGATTGATTCCTCTAACAAGCATATGGTCTGTCATCCATTTCATCAGATTTAATCCTTCAGACCAGCCGTAGGCTCCGTATATTTCACACATTGTTCTGCCTTTTTTCTGGGAGTCCAAATGACCAAGCGATGCCCCAAGTTTACCTAAGCCATAATGAAAGAATTCTCCGTCCCATCCTGTTGAAGTGAATGTTTTGAAATAGCCTTCATCCATTCCAGGAAGGAGCTGATGTAAGACTACATCAATGCCTGACATACTTTGGCCGCCAAGTGCGCGGAAGAAATGTCCGGCACCATAGCCTAATCTTCCATGTGCATTATTATCCTCTATTAAATGACCAACATATTCTACCCCATGCTCAGTACACCAGTGAGCTAGTTTATTTGTAAAATTTTCTGCATACATTTTTGAAACGAGATTCATATAAGCATGCCTTATTTGATGCTGTTTTTTTGTACCATCTGTAAGGAGCAGAGGCAATAGTTCCTTGGCTGATTTTCCGAATGTCTCCTCCAACAAAGCAACGATGTTTGCATGCCATGGCAGCACCATTTCCGTTTTTCCGATAATAGCATCCGGGCCTTTTATATTGCCGAATCTAGGTTCATCTGTAAAAAAACCAGCAATCGTTGTCCCGAAATACGATGAGAATTTGTCAAAATGAGGCTGATAAACTGTATCTATTAATACTTGGGTGGCATTTGGATCAATTGGATTTAAATAACCTTCTGTTGATCTTTCTCCACCGCTGAAAGTTTCTACTAAAATAAAAATTCGCCAATTGCCTTCTGGAACATCCCAATAAACAACACCATTTTCTAAATGCTTCGTAATATCAACAAGTGTATCGGTATCGACTGTATTGTAATCTATGATTTTTGCAGCTATTATGCCAATAATCTGGTCAGCTGTGTCCTTTTGTCCGTTTATTTCCGCAGTTCCGTCTGTTCCTACAGACAGAATTGAATTTCGGTCCCCACTTGCATGTCTAACGATAATGCCAGCATCTCTTTGCGGGCCATGAAAATCAAGCTGTGTTATTTTTAAAAATTTCTTTCTTAATTCTGGATGATGCTTTATTATTGCCCCGTTTGCATAGCCTGTTGGAAAATGTGCATCATCAAACAACCATACCTTCATGTTCTTTTCCTTAGCCACTTCTAATACGATCTGTAAATCTTTCCACCATCTTTCACCGACAAAATCAGGATGGGGCCGGGGCTCGACGCAAACCGCTCTTATCCCGCTTTTATAAATTTCGTTCATATATTCCTCAATTACTTCCTCAGACTCTCCATGCATCCATAGAAAAGGAAATATATAATTATTTTCTTGCTGCGTTAATAATTTAGTTAATTTTTCCATTATATCTCCCTGCCCTTATCTTTATTAACCATTAATTTAGCTGTTTGCTTTCCAGTCAGAATATAAGTAATAGCTAATGTTACGAAAAATGCTACAAGCGCTGAAATTATATAAGCTGTAAAGCTAGAATCAATCCCTTTTGGATTGATGAACAGTGGTGCAGCGAAAAGTGCATTGCCGCCAAATCCATACATTTTTGCATTCATAAAGGCTGTTATGCCCCCGGCAATTCCTCCACCTATAAAGGCAGCGACAAATGGCTTTTTGTAGGGAATCGCAATACTGTAAATAATCGGCTCCGTTACTCCAAAGAGCCCTGTCATTCCTGTCGAAAATCCTAGTGAGCGATTCGCTTTATCTTTTTGCTTTAAAGCAAAACCAATGGCTGCTCCTGCCAAGGCAAATACGGTTACATTTAAAATGGCATTGATCGGGTCTTCTCCCATTGTTGTAATATTGTTCATTAGAATCGGGATAAACGCATAATGCAGACCAAAGATAACGACCAATTGCCAAAATGCTCCAAGGATTATTCCTGTTATTACTGGGCTTATCCCATAAACTGCTTGTGTACCAGATGCAAGAATATCACTTAAATAAGTCATCAGCGGTCCAATTAATAAAAAGGTTGTAGGTACTGTAATGATGAGAACAAGGAGCGGAGTCAGGAAGAACTTCACCGCATCCGGCACTTTATCTTTTATTCTTTTTTCTATAAATGCTGCCAAGGCAACTGCTGCAATAATCGGAAACACCGAATTTCCATAACTCGCCAGCACAACCGGTATTTGCAGGAACGTAATATGAGCTCCTTCATTGTAAAGAGCAGTAATATTAGGGTAAACGAGCCCTGCTCCAATCGTTGCTGCCACAAATGGATTGGAGTTCAGTTTCATCGCAGCAGAAACGCCAAGAATAATCGGCATAAAATAGAAGAATCCATCTGAAAAAGCGTACAATATTTGATAGGTGCCACTTTCAGTTGATAGCAGCTGAAAGGAAGTAAAACCTGCGAGCAAGCCCTTTATGATACCGGCGGCTGTCATGACACCCATTACTGGGAAGAGAATGCCAGATATGAGTTTAAAAAAGCGATTAAATGCCCCTTCTTTGACTTGACTAGAACGTTCGGTATTTTGTGCAGACTGCTCATGCTCTATCGATAGCAGTTTTATAACCTGATCATATGCTTTCGACACTCCTGTTCCAACAATTATCTGATATTGTCCGCCAGATACAGCTGTTCCTAATACACCTTGTATTTTTTTTATGGCTTCTGTATTTGCTTTGCTTTCATCCTTCAGCACGAATCGCAGCCTTGTCATACAATGTGTAATGCTTGAAACATTTTCCTTGCCTCCAATTTCAGAAACAACACTTTCTGCCAACTTTGTATAATCCATTTACGCCACTCCTCTATCGGTATATGACCAACTAATTTACCTGCATTTGCATTACGTTAATTCAGTAATATCGTTATTGGAACCGCTAACAATTTTTATTGTAATGTAAATATATTTATATTAAAATTGCTGAATATAACTACTTACTTTACCAAACTTAACTTTTTAAAAAGAGGTGGAGCATGCAAAAAACTGAATTAATGGAGCTCTTGTTTACTATGTCTGACAGAGAGCTCTATTATAAAACCAATCCAGATTACTATAAGTCCTTGTTTGATAGCTGTGACAGCATAGAGCTTAATAACCAAAAAGTATATGTCTTCAAGTTCAACGATCAAAAAAAGGAGAATGCCTATTCTCCGCCTAACCCAACTCTTGAAATTGTTAAGCATTCCAGGTATTCTACTATTCCTTTCCATATTCATGACTATATAGAAATGAACTATGTATATGCAGGGACCTGCACGGCAATCGTCCAGGATAAAGTTATCCCGTTACAGTGCGGAGATGTTTGTATCATGGATACAAACGTGCCTCATACAATCTGTGATGCAGAGGAAAAGGATATTATCATCAATATTCTCATGGATAAAAGCTACTTTACTGCTTCCATGCTCGGACAGCTGTCAAGCAATAGCATTATTTCCGACTTTATATTAGAGGCTATATCACATGATCGCCTGCATAACCGCTTTCTTTTATTTCACTGTCAGAACAGTGATAAGCTAGGCTCACACGTCGAGAATCTGTTATGTGAATTCTACGAACCAAGCTTTTGCTCAAAAGATATTATCAACGCTTATATGGTATTAATCTTTGCAGAAATGCTTCGGCATTTTCAAACAGACAATAACTGCAAATCGGCTAATGGGAAACAGAATCCGATATTGGATATCCTTCTATACATGGAGGAAAATTTTCAAAGCTGTACCTTACAAGAGGTAGCACAGCATTTCAGCTTCCATCCCAACTATTTAAGCAGGCTTATTAAAAAAATTACTGGGAAAAGCTTCAAACAGCTACTTCAGGAACAAAAGCTTAACAAAGCTTCCTATTTGCTAAATCACACATCCATGACAATTGCCGAAATTTTAAATGAAATAGGATATCAAAATCATGGCTTCTTTAATAGAATCTTTAAAGAGAGATATAATGTGACACCTAAAGAGTATCAAAGGAATATTCACCTTGGACAAAAAAGCACGCCCATTTCTTAAATGTGGGCGTGCTTTTTGATTCCATTATTCTGTCACAATGCATTGTTCACAAGAAACTTCTCACAGTCTTCCACATTTAGCGGCCGGCTGAACAAGTAACCTTGCAATTCATCACATTGGACTTCTTCTAGAAATGCTCTTTGATGTTCGTCTTCTACACCTTCCGCAATTACTTTTACGTTTAATGCCTTTGACATCATTACAATCATTCGGACAATCGCTGTATCTTTCTCGCTTTTTTCCAACGAGGTGATGAAAGACCGGTCAATTTTTAATCTGTCAATCTGAAATTTGCTTAAATAATGCAAAGAGGAATAGCCTGTTCCAAAATCATCAATGGCAATATTAAAGCCCATTTCCTTTAGACAAGCAAGCTTGGACATATTTTGTTCAATTGGTCCCATCGCAATACTCTCCGTTATTTCTAGCTCAATGTTTTTTGGATTTGCACCAGTTTCGTTCATAATCGTCTTTACTAGGTTAACGAAATTCTCTTGCTGAAACTGCAGAGATGAAATATTGACAGCAATTCGTAAATCAGGGAATCCCTTTTTACACCATAGCACAGACTGCCTGCAAGCCTGCCATAAAACACTTTCTCCGATTGGCAAAATGAGGCCTGTTTCCTCAGCTATGGGAATAAACTCACCTGGCGGAACAAGACCGATTCCTGGTCGCTCCCAGCGCACCAATGCTTCCACGCCAACAATTTGACGAGTGTGTAAGGATATTTGCGGCTGGTAATGCAAGATGAATTCATTTCGTTCAAGCCCTTTTCTTATCGAGCGCTCTAATTCCATTATAGACTTCATACTCATGGAGCCATTATATACTTTAAAATGATCTTTACCATTTTCTTTCACATTGTACATGGCCGTATCTGCCTTCATCAATAAAGCATCTAGGTCGCTGCCGTGATCAGGATACATAGCAATGCCAATACTTGGTGTAATATTCAATTCAACATTATTTATAAAATAGGACTCTCGCAAGCTCTTAAGTATTAATTGCGCAAGTTCTTCGATTTTACAGATCTCTGCATTTTCAATCAGGAGCGCATACTCATCACCGCCAATTCTGCAGACAACCCCATTTGGGGAAACGTTGGCTGACAATCTTTCCCCCACTTCCTTCAAAAGCAAGTCACCATAGGAATGGCCAAGACTGTCATTTATATGCTTGAATCGGTCTAAATCTAGAAGGATAAAGGCAAGCTTTTTACTTGAGCAGTTATTCTCTAAAGCCTGTGCAAGCCGCTTTTCCATATACCTGCGATTTGGCAGTCCTGTAACAACATCATGAAAGGCAAGGTATTCCATCGAATTGATAATTTCGACGAGCTTGTCTGTCCTTTCTTTTACCTTCTGCTCTAAACCTTCATTTAATTTGTTTAAATCATCGACTAATCTGTCGTTTTCAAGCAATGTAAAGATTTGCCTTATTATCAGCAGGATAATGCTGATAGATAATCCAAGAAAAACCGGATGTGTGCCATACAGCAAATACGTAAAATAGAAGGTCAATATCAATACACCAAAATAGGGAATAATATGCTTTATGTAAATATTTTCATTTTCCTGTGTGTTATTGCGCGATAATGCAAAAGCAGGCGCTGGTTGATGATAGATACCTGAGAGCCCAATTAAAAGGGCAGATAATATCCACATTGGTTCATTAATACTGCCGACAGAATAAGCATCGATCACTTTAAGATAAGTAAAAATCGTGTCTGCGACTATTTGTGTAAGTAAACCAGCAACAAGCAGAAAGGTAGTTTTCTTAGCCAAAACTCTTTTCGATGTATTAAAAAGACTAATTACCCCTACTAGGACAATAAGATCTAATATGGGATAAATTAATTCTGTTAACGAAAAGCTAATATTAGCAGATTGACTGAATAAAGGTCTAATTAAAAACAACCAGCTAAAGGTTACTGCTGCCGACATCGCAATTAAGATATCCAGCAAAAATCTAATAGTTAAAAGCGAACTTTTTATCTGGTTAATCAGGACAAGCAAGGACAAAAAATATAAAATGTTCTGTACGATAAAAAATTTCTCTGCTAATTTACCATAGCCGCTATTATTATTTAAAATAAATTGGTTATAGCTCCAAAGCATTGTGCCGACAAGATAGAACAGCACCCCTAATGCAAGCAAAAGCCAAAAGCTTTTAGCTGAAGTTTTATCTTTTAAAAATGTGGATAGGATCCAATAGATAGATGCACTGCAGGCAATCAACTGGAAGCTTACACCGCCCCAGTCCAGCAGCTGTTGATTGCTGCTGAAGATGATATTCCAAAGGACGTTTGCCACAATAAAAAAAAACGATGAAGGAATAGGCAAACCGTTTTGTACTTAGACTAGACATCTATATCTCCATTCTTATTTAAATATCGTTTTTCTTTTTATATCTTTTGGCTGAATCAGCCAAGAAAATTTATCTTTATGTTCATATATCTCTTGTGGATATAGGATAGCAGGAATGACATAATCTCCTTTATAGTATATTTTTTCGCCGGCAGTTTCCAGTGGTATTTTGTAAACAGTTTTTAATGCTCGAAAAAAAACTCTTTCCAACAGAACGACACAATGGGTGATTTGGCGGGATTGTGCGTAATCCACATACAAAGTTAACAGCCTTTCTAAATTTTTGCCGCGATGGTTCTTTAAAATTGCTACCTTATCAATCTCCATAATTTGCTCTAGTTTCAACGATTTAATTTTCTCCAGCTCGTGAAAGGGGAAAACACTGTTAATATTATTAGTCGGATGAAGAGAATATGGCTTAAATTCAATAGTTCCTACTTTTTGTTCATTTGGATCAATTATTAAAAAACGGTCTGCATCCATCTCAGACATTTCAAAGCCATATCCCTTTTCAACCCAGCACTCCATCCAGATTTGATTAAACTCATTAAGCAATGCAAACGAATCAACTTTCATATACACATTACTTCCCTCCCATAAATTACAAGCTATATGCCTTTCTAGTATGTATGCAAGGTTATTATACTTATTTTTTCTTAAGCTAGTAACGAAAAAAGTGAAAAAAATCTAATAAAATGAAAACGTTTTCCAGTAGGTTCCACAACTGTCAAAAAAGCGGATAATTTTATTGCTGATTTAGACATTTCTTACTTTATTTGGATACGTAAAATTTATTTACAAGAGAATAAAAAAGCTAAGCGGGAATCCGCTTAGCAATTAGACTTTAAGTATCCATTCAAAATATATGGCGAGATAAAATGCTACTCCAAAGATAATCATGAAAATAATGGTGCCAATATATTGTTTTGATCCTTTTATGTATTTCCATTCCATGAATGCTTCGTATCCGAATATGACAAGCACATATGCCGGCCAGATAAAGGAGCAATCGGCATCCAATATAAACGGCGAGGTACAAACGATTAATATGGCGATGATTCCCCTTCCGAATATGTCTGCCTTCTTTCCCTCTGTTTTAGATACCTTCTTTTTTTGAACACCCAGCAATTTAAATAGGAGTTTTTCAATTAAGTATACACCTGCCCATACTATGGCAAATAAGATGATATATTTCATGCTGCTTATTATTTCCTCTCTATTTTCTATTGTTTAGCTTATTCAGCTACAGGTGAATCTTGCTTCTCCCAGTCTGTCGGTCCTTTTAGACGGCACAAATTTTTGCCAATACTCACCGGTTTCTTTATTGAATAAAAGAATATTATTATCGTTTACTGGAATTACCTCATAGTTTCCTTCGATTTTATAGAGCTGGCAATGCCCCAGCAGCCTGCTGCTACGCAAAGTCCTAGAAAAATTATGGAATAGGCCAAAAGATTTTTATGCATCTAACAACTCCTTCCTTATTTATCCATTATAACCTTTACAGTTATTAACAGATAGACTTTTTTCTGAGCGTGTTTATGAAAAATAAAAAAAGCTGCCAAGCGGCAGCTTATAAAATCATCCTTTTCATATACAGAAGCACTTATTTAATAGAAAGGAATTGCTGCATTCTTTTAGATTACTTAACCGCCGTAATAACCATCTGCTGCCCTCTTTTTGCCTTTACAGTTAAAGTAGCCTTTTGCCCTTGCTTTTCATAAAGGCTGTTGAGGATTCCATCTGTTTCCGGCTTTGCAGCATAAGTAACGCCGTCATTTGTAATAAAACGCACGGTGCCATCTGGACTAATTCCGCCAATTGTCGCCTCCACCTTCAGGAGACTGTCAGAAGATGTAATCGCAGGTATGTTAATAACTTGGCCGACTCGAAGTTTAGTTGGATCAACATTCGGATTTGCTTCTTGTAATAGGGAAACAGAGATTCCATAACTTTTGCTGATTTTATAAAAAGTGTCACCCTTTTTAATAGTATATGTTTTTGTATCCTTTGCAGTTTCCGTATTTTTGACAGCTTCACTCGCTGATGTCTTATTTGCTAAGTAAGCACTGCTTACATAGGCTTTTTTCCCTTTGTAATCGATTGAGGACCAGCCATTTTTGTCTGCTTTCACTGTAACTTTCGCTCCTTCTTTCAATGAGCCAAGTACAGCATCTTTTGTAGACGGGCCGCTCCTCACCCTTAAAGAGTCTGCTGTCACGTATTTAGTCACTGTCTTGATTGTTGTTTCCGATGTCTTAACAGCCGAATCTGCTAAATAAGCAGCGCTTACATAGGCAAGACGGCCATCAATAAGAATGCCGGCCCAGCCGTTTTTAATAAATGAAACTTTGACCGTATTCCCCTGTTTCAGCTTGCCGATAATGCTGCTGTCTGTTGTTGCCTTTGCACGAATATTAAGCACGGTTGCTGTTACTTTTTTGTCTTGCACCTTTGGCAACAAAATTTTATCCCCTTGGGACACAGTGCCATTCACATTTGTAATCGCTTCTGCCGTTACGCCATGAGTAGCTGCAATCTCTGTAATTGTTTCATTCTTTTTCACTTCATATGTATATTCCTGGATGCATGCAGAAGCAGTACTTGCGCCTAATGAAAAGAGAACCGTAAAAATCCCTGTAACTACAAGCCGTTTTGCCGGACTTGCTTGCACCATTTTCCTAACCTTTGCCACATGCTCCATAAAGCTTTCTTTAATGCTTTCCAGAACGGATTTGATATTCCAAGCGTCTCTTATATCTAAGCTTGGAAGATTTCTCTCTAATTCACGCTTTTCCATTCTAGTAGTATAGACAGGTTTGTCTGTATGTCTGTTTCTCCTTAAGACTTTAAGCTCGCCGTCAGCTCCTACTAAACTTGTCATGAATAAAACGACCCCCAATAACTCTTTGTAATATAATATTAAGACATCTAGGAAAAAGAATATATGCGATAAATGGAGGATTCCAACCTATAACTATTTGCCCAAAGATTACCAACCCGTTGTCAATTTACCCGAGGTTTTGCCGAAAAAAACATTATTCTCCCAATCTCCTTCCATAATTAGTGAAAAAACAGTTAAAATGTAATACTTTTGTCATAGTATTATCCTTGATTTTTAATCTTTAATATTTTTTGTCTATGACAAGGTTATTTTCTATATTCGCATAAAATCCCTCTGCTTTTTCCTTATAAAATAGAAAACAGGAGGACAAATTTTGTCCTCCTTCTCTTATTTATCTTGTAAATGCTGCTGGAACTCCACCGTCGACTGTAATCATGCAGCCTGTTGTTTTCTCTGCTTTTGATGATGCAAAATAGCTGATAGCTTCTGCAATATCTTTCGGATAAATGTTAACAAGTAAAGTGGTGCGTTTACGGTAATGCTCATCAAGCTGATCTGGTTCAATTCCGTAGGCTGCCGCTCTTTCTTCACGCCAGCTAGATCCCCAAATAGCAGAACCTTGCAAGACTGCATCAGGCAGTACTGAATTGACGCGGATGCCATATTCTCCTCCTTCGGCAGCGATGCAGCGGGCAAGATGTGTTTCCATTGCCTTGACTGCACTGTATGCAGCTGCGTTTTTGCCTGCATAAACGGAGTTTTTCGAACCGATGAATACCATGCTTCCGCCTAGAGCCTGTTCCTTCATTTGTTTAAATGCTTCTCTTGCAACAAGGAAATACCCTGTGCCAAGCACATTCATATTTAAATTCCACTCTTTTAACGATGTTTCATCAAACGGGCTAGAAGTTGCCAAGCCTGCATTATTAACGATAATATCAACACCGCCAAAAGCAAGAGCTGTCCGCTTGTAGGCAGCTTGTACTGCTTCCTCACTTGTAACATCCATTTTCACTGCAATAGCACGCTCTTCTCCATATGTCTCATTGATTTCTGCGGCTACCTTTTCTGCACCTTCTAAGTTCAAGTCTGCCAGAACAACATGCGCGCCTTGTGATGCGAGCAGCCTGCATGTTTCACTGCCGATTCCGCCAGCTCCGCCTGTGACGAATGCCACTTTACGTGAAAATTCTGCTTCCTTAGGTGCTAGTGATAATTTATACAGCTCTAATGGCCAATATTCCACATTGAAGGATTCATTTTCATTCAAGGACACAAAGTTTCCTAGTGCTGTTGCACCTTTCATAACAGAAATTGCTCTGTGATACAAGGCACCGCTTACTTTAGACATAGCAACGTTTTTGCCTGTGTTAACCATGCCGATTCCTGGTATTAAAATAACGCGGGGTGCTGTTTCAAATATTTGATCTCCTTCATTCTTATTTCTATCAAAATAAGCTGTATAGGATTCTTTAAATGCTGCTATTCCCTCTTTCACTGCTTCCTTCAATGCAGCGATATCCTTTGTTGCTGGGTCCCATTCTACATATAATGGCACCATTTTTGTATGAACTAAATGATCTGGACAAGCTGCTCCGACTTGTGACAATGTTTTTGCATCATGGCTGTTCACAAACTCAAGGACGTCTTCTCCTCTGTCATAAGTTAACAGCATCTTCTTTTCTTCACTAACAGCTCCGCGGATAACTGGCATAACAGCAGCCAAAATCTCTTCAGCATCTTCCACGCGTAGTGAATCATATTTAGCGCCGCCGAATGTTTGTGCTTCGTTTATTTTACTATTAATATAGGATTCTGCTTCATTAATGATAGAAATTGTTTTTTCATAGCTTTCCGAAGCTGTATCTCCCCACACAACTAAACCATGCTTTTCCATTAGTACTAGCTCAGCATTGGGATTGTTTTTTACCCCTTCTGCTATCATTTTAGATAAAGTGAATCCAGGGCGAATGTATGGAACCCAAACAAAGCGGTTGCCGTAAATTTCTTCAGCAATTTGCTTGCCGTTATCTGCACAGCAAAGGCTAATGATTGCATCAGGGTGCGTATGGTCTACATGCTTGAATGGCAAAAATGCATGCAATAATGTTTCAATAGATGCACGAGGATGTTTGCTGTCGATCATGCAGTGTGACAAATATTCAACCATCTCTTCATCTGGCATTTCTTCTTTTTCAATAAGCGGGGTGATGTCGTCTAGTTTCAAACCTGTAAAATTATGCGCTTTCATTGTTGCTAAGTCAGAGCCGCTTCCTTTTACCCACATCACTTCAACTTCACGGCCTCTGAAATCTGTTACGGTTGTTTTCATGGAAGTATTTCCGCCGCCCCAGTTGCAGACAGCCCGGTCTGTCCCGATTAAATTGGAGCGATAAACTAACTCATCAAGTCCACTAGCTAATTGTGCTGCCTTTTCTTCTTGCCATAAGCTTTTTACCATTTTTGTTCTCCTCCGCTTTATCTTTTTTTATGTTTGTTTTATCTGTTTTTATTATAACTCACTTTTGTTTATTTTGTATATACTTTTGTTTTATTTTTATTTATTTTTGTTTATTTGTCTTTTACAAGTATATAGGTAGCTTTTATCGGTCCATGGACGCCAACAATAAGATTAAGCTCAATGTCAGCACTGTTGCTTGGTCCTGTGATAAAGTCAATGCAGCTTGCAATATCCTCGCCATCCGCTACAAGCTTGGCAATCGCTGTTGCTGCCTGTGTCATTCGCGGCACAACCGTGCTTTTTGGCACGATTGCGATAAAGGTTTTGGGCAGAAGGCTGACAGATCTGCCTTTATTACGGTTGGAAAATAACAGTACTGTGCCTGATTCAGCCAATGTCATGTCGCTGATTGTAATACCAACATCCGCTGTTTCAGCAGCGTTTATATTTTCTTGCTTTTTGGTGTTATCCCAAATATAAGTGCTAATTCCGTTTACTTTCCATTCATTCTGTTTGATTTCATTAAGGCCGTACTCATTAAAGCGGGGGTCATCATATGTAATTACTGAACGCAATTGATTAGTTTTTAAGATCTTTTCCATTGTTTCAGCAACCTCATCAGCAGATGCCTCTATATAGTCTGTATGGATGACTTCGCATTGCTTTTTCAGCACTTCAGCCAAGTCATCCTGATTGGCGTTTTGCAGGACATTCAGCTGGGGCTTATAGTTCCAGTCAGGTTTTTTAATAGCTTGCCCTCTCGGCCGGTTCAGCTTTTGGGCGATATGGTCCAAAAATGATTCCTTATTTGTGACATTACCCTCCATTATGCTGATCCTCCTGTTTTCTTTTTTGTTTATACCAATCTCGGAATCTTTGTTTGCTTGGTGCCGGCAAGTCGCGGGTATCTGTCCAAAGCTTAACTGGACCAGGCCCGCTTTTAATGCTGTTATCCTTAGTGAATGGTTTGAGAGCAACTGGAGCTGATTTTGTGCCAGCCTGGTAAATGCTCGGATGTTTAACAGCAAACTCATAGCCTTTCATCGCCAGCTTTTCTGCCATCGGGGCCTTCCCTTCATCCTCCACTATTTTGCGGCGATGCTTAATCAGCAATTCATGAAGGGGTATTTTCACTGGACAAGCATCTGTACAAGCAGCACAAAGGGACGAGGCGTAAGGCAGTTCTTTATATTCTTCATAGCCTCCAAGCAATGGTGTCAAAACAGCTCCAATTGGACCGGGATAAATGGAACCATACGAATGGCCGCCAATATGACGATAAACAGGGCAGACATTAATACATGCAGCACATCTAATACAATGGAGCGCACTTTGGAATTCTGTTCCAAGAATATTGGATCTGCCATTATCAACGATAACTAAGTGAAATTCCTCTGGTCCGTCTACATCGCCTTCTTCCTTCGGCCCAGTTAGACCTGTGATATAGCTTGTTAGTTTTTGGCCGACAGAGCTGCGGCACAGTAAGGAAACAAGGATATCAAGCTCCTCCCATGTCGGGACAATTCTTTCCATTCCCATGACAGTGATTTGTGTTTTTGGAAGTGCAGTCACTAGTCCTGCATTCCCTTCATTAGTGACGAGACAGACTGTGCCAGCATCAGCAACAGCGAAATTACAGCCTGTTATCCCTAAATCTGCTGTCAAAAATTCCTGGCGCAGCTGTTCTCTCGCAAACAATGCCAATTCTTCTGGTATTTCTGTTTTTTGGTAGCCTTTCTTTTCCTTAAACGTATCTCTGATTTGTTCTTTATTTTTATGCAGTGCTGGCACGACAATATGGGATGGCGGATCATGGTCATCCAACTGGAGGATATATTCTCCCAAATCGGTTTCTATCACTTCACATCCGGCAGCCTCTAGTGTTTCGTTTAAATTGATTTCTTCTGTTACCATCGATTTAGACTTCACGATTTTTTTTGCTTGTTTTTTTTCAACAACGCTTTTAATATAATCGTTTGCTTCTTCCTTTGTTTTAGCAAAAAACACATGGCCGCCTCTTTTAGCTGTATTTTCACTGAGTTTTTCTAAATAGTAGTCCAGATTCTCCAGCGTATGTGTGCGGATTTCCTCTCCAAGCTTGCGCCATTCCTCCCAGTCTCCAAGCTCCTCCACTGCTGCAAGCCGCTTGCCTTGCATTCTCTCTTGTGCGGAAGTAACAGCAGAGCGCATAAAGCTGTCTTCCAAACCATCCTTTACTCTTGCGAAAAATGGCTGATCTCCTATTTTCATCGGCATATTATTTCACCTCACTATTTAGAACTTCTGCTATATGCATCACTTTTATTTGTTTACCTTGTCTGTTGATATAACCGCCAATATTCATTAAACAGCCGCAATCAGCACCAATCAGCACATCTGCATTGGCTGCTTCAACCGATTCAACTTTTTCCTGCACCATTTGTTCGGAAATTGGCCCCATCTTTACAGAGAACGTGCCGCCAAAGCCGCAGCAATTTTCACTGTTTGGAAGAGGATTAACTGTTAAGCCGTCAACCTGTGAAAGCAGCTTGCTTGGTGCATCCTTTACTCCGAGCAGCCTCGTCATATGGCATGATTTATGATAAGTAGCACACGCCGGCAGGCTTGCCTTGACATCCTCAACTTTTAAAACCTCCACAATGAATTGTGTCAGCTCATAGGATTTGGCTGCGAGTTTATCTGCTCTTTCCTTCCATTCTTTTTCGTCTTTTAATAAGTGCGGGTATTCATGAAGCATGGCCACACAGGAGCCAGATGGAGCGACAACATACTCTGAAGCTTCAAATACCTTAATCATATGCTTGGCAACTTCCTTTGTTTCTTTGTGATAACCGCTGTTAAAGGAAACTTGGCCGCAGCATGTCTGCTGCTCAGGAAAATCGACTTCACAACCAAGCTTCTCCAATAATTCCACCGTGCTTTTTCCGACATTGGAATAAAACATGTCTGCTAAACAAGTTATAAATATTGAGACTTTCATCATATCTCCAAACCCTTTCTTGTAAGCCTTTTCTTTTTATTATGTTTCTATTATACTACCAACATCTTGTTTTTTCATCTGTTTTTATTTGTTTTTTTGTATTTTTACAAAATAATATGTTTGTATTGTTGTTTTTAGTTTGTTTTATTTGGATTTCGAATACTACCGCTATATGCACTCGTTAATTATTATGATAGCTGCAGAAAAATCAGCCATAAAAAAACCTGCATACAGTTTGTTTCCAAACTTGTTTGCAGGTTTGCATATTTCTTATAGTGTTTTTTCCCAATCCGCTACTTCTTTGCGGACAATTGGTGCAACTTCCTTGCCAAGCAGCTCAATTGCTTTCATAACGTCTTCATTTGGCATACTGCCGACAGGTACATGAAGCATAAATCTATTTACACCGACATGTTTGCGAAGATGGATGATTTTATCTGCAACTGTGCGCGGATCGCCGACATATAGTGCGCCCTCAAAGCTTCTAGCCGCATCAAAGCTTGCCCTGCTGTATGGCCCCCAGCCTCTTTCCTTACCAAGGACATTCATTGCCTGAGCTGTAGACGGGAAGAATTTATCAGCTGCTGTTTCCGTTGTTTCCGCTACGAACCCATGCGAATGGGATGCAACTGGAAGCCGAGCTGGATCATGACCAGCCTGTGCTGCTGCTCGCTTATACAGCTGCACTAATGGTGCAAATTGCACTGGGCTCCCACCAATTATTGCTAAACATAACGGCAGACCCAAAATACCGGCCCTTACAGCGGATTCCGCATTACCGCCGCTTCCTATCCAAATCGGCAGCGGATCTTGAACAGGTCTTGGATATACGCCTCTATTATTAATAGCAGGTCGATACTTGCCGCTCCATGTTACCATTTCAGACGATTGAAGCTTTAACAGTAAATCAAGCTTCTCGTCAAAAAGCTCATCATAATCCTGCAAATCGTTGCCAAACAGCGGGAATGATTCAATGAACGAACCTCTTCCAGCCATTATTTCTGCTCTTCCGTTTGAAATTCCGTCAAGTGTGGCAAAATCCTGATATACTCTCACAGGATCTGCCGAAGACAACACAGTTACCGCACTTGTCAGCCTAATATTATTTGTTTGTGCTGCTGCAGCTGCAAGAATAACAGCTGGTGATGATGCCGCATAGTCTTTTCTGTGATGCTCTCCTACACCAAAAATATCTAATCCTACCTTGTCAGCAAGAACGATTTCTTCCACAACTTCTCTGATCCGCTCTGCATGCGAGATTGTTTTGCCAGTGTTCGTATCTGGTGTTGTTTCTACGAACGTACTTATTCCAATTTCCATGTAATTGCCCCCAAAAATTTCACTTGTTTTTCCTACAAATTCTTTTCTTTCTTATTAAATCAATATACATATGCTTATTCAACTATTTTGACCTATTCATGTGGAGATAAACGTATACAAAATATCTGCTGTATTGGTGAACAATAAACAGAAGCGTATTTTGCAGATTTAGACTATTTTATTTAGTACAGCTATTGATAAGATACATATATAAAACTTTATATGAGGAATGATTTATTCGTGAAAAATATTGATCATCTTTACTTTGATTATGCTAATGAAAGACATTTAACAGAAGCAGAGAATGAAATCCTTCTGTTTTTAATCCGAAAAAAATTAGAGAACGAAACACTGAGCATCCGCGCTGCAGCACTTGAATTATTTGTGTCGACTACAACGATTATCAGGCTTTGTAAAAAACTGGGGTTTAGCGGCTATAGTGAATTTATTTATCATTTGAATTTAAAGGCAGCAAAGCTTGTAGACATTGATGCTGAATACATAGAAGACATTCATCAGCCTTTAACAGAAGCAGTAAATACATTTAAACAGCATTTTGAACAAACGTTTGATTCATTAAATGAAAAGAGCATTGAGCGATTTTTATCTGTCATCAACGAAAATAACATGATTTATTTCTATGGAGCAGGCTTTTCAACATTATTCGCCAATTACTTAGCAAAAAAACTGGAGCTGTTCGGTTATTATGTATCGAATTCATCGACTAGTGACAGCAGGGCGATATTTCTCAACAATATTGAAAAATACAGGCTGCTTATTATCTTTTCCCGCTCTGGAAACACGGCGAAAGTCGTCGAGAAGGTGGAGATTGCTAAAGAAAGAGGATTAACAACGATTCTATTTACTGGGAACAGCAAAAGTGCTACTGCTAATATTGCCGATATCGTTTTTACTGTTCTTGATCCGACGATAGAATCACAGCAGGAATTTGAAGTTACTTCCTATGAGTCGAATATGTTCATGCTCATTGACCTGCTTTTAGCACTTGCTGTTAAAAAAGGCATTATCACTGAATATTAAAATACTTAAGAATGTAACATGTTACATGATTGAAAGACAAAGTACAGATGGCTTGAATACCCTTTCAAAGGATACGGCATGCCGCTATACTTTAATTATAAGTTGATAACGCTTTCGCACATAAGGAGGATCATATATGAAAAGAATGGTGAATGGTCTCCAAGCCTTTGGAAAATCATTATTTGCACCAATATTGTTACTGCCGATTATCGGACTTTTTATCGCTTTTGGCAATGTGTTTGGAAATGGAAATCTTGCACAATACATTCCATTTTTAGAGATACCTATTATTCAAAATACAGGCAAGTTTATTTCTGCTTCTGCTGTTTCTATCCTGCAGAACTTGGCATTAATATTTGCTGTCGGTATTCCGATCGGGCTGGCAAAAAAGGATAAAGGCTATGCTGCCTTAACAGGACTAGTTACTTTCGTCATCTTTATTAATGCCATGCATCAAGTCTTAAATCTCACGGGACGGCTTGTGCCGCTAGAATCCATGCAATCAGCTGGACAAGCAATGGTGCTGAATGTGCAAGTGCTTGAAATGGGTGTTTTCTCCGGCATTATGCTTGGGGCCCTTGTCGGAATATTGCATAACAGATATTGTGACATCGAATTTAAAGGTGTATTTGCTATCTACTCCGGCCACCGCTTTGTTGCAATTCTCGCCATTCCTAGTGCGATGATACTAGGTGCGCTGGCTGCAGAGTTTTGGCCATTCGCACAAAGTGCAATCACAACACTTGCTAGCGGCATCAAAAATCTTGGTGTTTTCGGTCTCCTTGTATATGGTTTTCTGGAAAGAATTCTTATCCCGACAGGACTGCATCACCTTGTTTATACACCGTTCCTTTATACAGAGCTTGGCGGTATTGCCCATATCGGCTCAGAGATCATCTATGGTGCGCGAAACATTTATTTTGCCGAAATGGCTGATCCCACTATTGAAGTATTAAGCAGTACAGTTAACTGGGATGCTCGTGGTCTTAGTAAAATGTTTGGCCTAATGGGTGCAGCCCTTGCGATGTATATGACTGCAGATAAAAAGAAAAAGAAAATGGCAAAAGCGATTCTCTTCCCTGCAGCATTCACATCCTTCTTATTAGGTGTGACAGAGCCGCTTGAATTCGCATTCCTGTTCACAGCACCTATCCTGTTCGTTGTTCATGCAGTATTAACAGGTACAGGCATGATGCTGCTTAGCTTATTCGGTGTCCATGCAATTGGTGCAAACGGATTCATTGACTTCCTGCTGTACAATCTTCCGTTAGGAACTACGAAGTCAAACTGGCCAATGTTCATCTTAACAGGCTTACTGATGGCTGCTTTATATTTCATCATCTTCCGCTTCCTAATCCTGAAATTAAATTTAAAAACACCTGGACGTGAAGAAGAAGAATCTGCTTCAGAAAACATAAAACAAGCAGAAACATTGCAAACACCTGGACAAAACAGCTCCCCTACTGCACTAGGTGCTACTATTATTGGAGCGCTTGGAGGCAGTGAAAATATAGAAAATGTAGATAATTGCTATACGAGGCTGCGCTTGATTTTAAAAGACCCAGATGCAGTCAATGAACAAGTTCTAAAGGAAACAGGCTCAAAAGGAATTATTAAATCTGGCAACAATGTGCAAGTTGTATATGGATTGAATGTGAAGAGTGTACGTGACCAAGTAGACCAACAATTAGGAGGATTATAACATGAAAAAATATATCTTAGCAGTTGCAGGCGGAGGAAGCACTTATACACCAGGCATTATTAGAAGTTTAATGGACAGACTGGAAGATTTGCCTCTATCAGAAATACGCTTCTATGACATTGATGGCCAAAGACAAGCAAAAGTGGTGGTTGCTGCAAAGGCTGTTATTGCAGAGTATACGGACTCTATCGTTGTTACAGAAACCACAGATCCGAAAACAGCATTCGAAAATGCAGACTTTGTTTTTGCTCAAATGAGGGTCGGAAAATATGCGATGCGTGAGCTCGATGAAAAAATCCCACTTTCTCACAATGTAGTCGGTCAAGAAACATGCGGACCTGGAGGTTTAGCATACGGTTTAAGAACCATTTCTCCAATGATTGAGCTTATTGATTATGTAGAGCAGTACGCGAAAGAAACAGCATGGATTGTTAACTATTCGAATCCTGCTTCCATTGTGGCAGAAGGTGTTCGCAAGCTTCGCCCGAAAGCAAGAGTCCTAAATATTTGTGACATGCCAGTTGCTACAATGCGCAATATAGCAGCAATCCTTGGTGTGGAACGGGAAGAGCTTGTTGTCGACTACTTCGGCTTAAACCATTTCGGCTGGTTCACTTCTATTAAAGTGGACGGTGTGGAGCGACTGAATGAAGTGAGAGAGCATGTTTATAAACATGGATTATTAACGGAGGATGTTTCTAAAATTGACTACCGTCATGCTGATTCATCTTGGATTAAAACATTTAAGAATATTAAATTGATAATGGATCATTTCCCTGAATATTTGCCAAACCCATACTTGCAATACTATTTGTTCCCGGACCATATTGTAGAAACATCCAACAAAGACTACACAAGGGCTAATGAAGTAATGGACGGCAGAGAAAAAACATTATTTGAAACAGTTGATAAATTTCAGGAAACTGGCATTTTAGAGGATTCCTTTGCAGTTGGTGTACATGGGACATTCATTGTGGATGTGACCGTATCAATCGCTCAAGATCTTGGTAAACGCTATTTAGTTATGACAGAAAATAATGGCACCATTCCAAACCTGCCACAAGATGCAATGATAGAAGTACCTGCATTCATTACAGCAGACGGACCTAAGCCGGAATTTGTCGGGGACATACCATACTTCTATAAAGCGATGATTGAACAGCAGCTCGCTTCTGAGAAGATTCTTGTAGAAGCAATAATCGAAGGGTCATACGAAAAAGCCCTTCAAGCGTTTACGCTAAATAAAACACTTCCGTCTGCCCAAACAGCTAAAGCAGTACTGGACGATTTAATTGAGGCAAATAAAGACTTTTGGCCAACATTAAAAAAAGAATATAAAGAAGGCTTACTAGTGTAAAATCTTCTTTCCATAAACTCCACTAGAGACCTAGTGGAGTTTATTAGTTTATTCACTTATGGAGCCTCTTCTTTCAAGTCCACATTGATCAATCTTTCTGTTCTTGTGTCAAACGTCAAATTAACCATGACTCCTACTTTCTTATCTTGCTGCTTTACAATTAACTTGAACTTTTCAATTGAAGTGCTTTTTTGCGTATCTTTTCCGATATGTTTATAGTCAATAATCTCACTGTTCGGATACTTTTCCTTTGTCTTTGTCATCGCTATCTGGCCCCATTTCACATAAGATGGGAGCTCTTTTTCTGCTGGGGCTGCCTGCGTATGAAATGAAAATAAACAACTGAGTAATGTTATACCAATAATGCTTTTGATCATTTTTTGCATGGGTATTCTCCTTTCTGCTTTTGTTTATTAGTAGTATGAAACAATCCAGCAAGCTTTATGTATGTTCATCTAATTAAATAGGTTAACTAAAAAATAAAATAGGTTGACATATATACAATCTCCCTTTATAGTAAATTTTAGTCAATATACATAATTTATAAAGGATGATTCTTATGAAAAAATGGAGAGCGATTGATATTACAATGGTAGCTTTGTTTGTGGCATTGATGGCAATTGGTGCAAATGTAACGAGCTTCCTAGTAATCGGAGGCGTACCTATCACCTTGCAAACATTCTTTGCGATTATGGCCGGTTTATTATTAGGCAAAAGACTCGGAGCTGTCGCCATGCTATGCTATATGCTGATTGGTCTTGCCGGATTTCCGATATTTTCCGGGCTTTCAGGCGGCTTAAGAATCCTTATTAGTCCAACATTCGGCTTCATTCTCAGCTATATCTTACTTGCCTTTACAGTTGGCTGGATTCGTGAAAAAAACAGCTCATTAGCTGGATTCATTATTAGCAGCTTTGTCGGGTTAATCCTTAACTATCTTTTCGGCACGAACTGGATGTATTTTTCCTATAAATGGTGGGCGCAAGCGCCTGACAGCTTCTCCTATGCTGTTGCATGGAGCTGGATGCTCATACCTCTAATAAAAGATATTATCTTTACCGCAGTGGCAGGAATCATTGCTTACCGGTTAAACAACGCTTATTTCAAAAGAAGCAGCTTAAAAATCCATTAAATAGAAAAGCCGTGCCTTTCAGTTTACTAAAGGCATGGCTTTTCTTCTTCACAAACATACGTTTCTCTTTCGACAGAAACTCTGCAAAAGCGACTTAACATGAGAATTCTGTCATTTCTTGCGCTTTCCCAAGAAATAATTATTTCTCTATCAAGCTATCTAACATTAAATTCAAACGGAATGTCATAGCTGTCCAAGTTTTTAAACAACAGATGAACGGTCACTTCCCATTTCCCAGGTTTATTGAGCTGAAGATTATTAGATGTGTATTTCCCGTCTTCGGCCTTTTCAAGAGCGAAGGAAGTTTCCTGGTCTCCCTGCTTTAATTCGATTGTAATCTGTTCAGGATCCTCTAACGGATCTCTGTCATTATCAAATAGAGTTACTTCATACTGATTTTGGATTCCTGTTTTCTTTGGGGAGACAGTCAGACTCAAGTTCTCATTATAATCGATTTCTGCTTCTCCATAAAAAGGTTGATCAATCGGCAGTGTCGGTGTTTGCAATTGTGTAAAGACGCTTGTGATAACAAGCAGGAGCACACCAAGGACCATTTCTATTATGATTGTCTTTTTATAAAATTTCTGGCGGGAAAGCAAGGTTCTGCTGACAAGATGATAAGCCCCGAATCCGATCATTAATACAAAAATGCCAATTTTCACTAGCAAGGTGATCCCGTATGTCGTGCTTACTAGTGAATGAAAATCTGGGATGAGCAAGGAGCCGTTAACAGCCCCTGAAATAGCAAGAACTGCTACTGTGAACAAGGCCCACAGAGAATAGGACTGAAGTGTATTCCAGTACACATCATGCTGCTGCCCTTCTTTTGCAAAAATCCCTTCCTTCAAGAGAAAGATGGTGACGATAATCCCACCAAGCCAAATCGAAGCTGCTGTAAGATGGAAAAAGTCCATCAGAATCGCGACAGTTTCATATGGAGAACTCGATGGGTGTCCAATAAAAGCTTTGCAGACAACAATTCCTATAAAACTGATTAACGGCAAAATCCATAGCCTTCTTTTTAATAACTCGCCTTTTTTAAACACATAGATTACAGCAAGCAGCAGCACTATGTACAGAAGCATTTGAATAGCCCAAATAGTTCCTTCTTTTGTGCTTTTCAGTGTCTCAATCAGCAAGGACGGACTCCATGCCCGGAAGAAGGATACACCTGCATTTACTTGTGTCTGAATGATAATAAAGGACAGTAAGCTAATTCCAATCAGAGTCAAAGCAGCTGCAGCAACTCGTTTTGATCTGATTCTGACCTTTTGTTCAAGTGCATCAGGTCTGAACCAAACAAGATAAAATAGAACAAGTCCCATAAAGACAGACAATCCAGTGTATAAAAATACTTTATTAATCGAAACACTCACCATACTGCTTGTATCTGCTGTATATTGCTGTTTTGGAAGCTCAACACCTTCAGGCAGCTCACCGATACTGAATGGAACGAGCCCGGAGATGGAATGTCCATCTGCCGATACGACACGCCATTCCATTGTATAGACATCATCTTTTAAATTTTCCTGTAAATCTACAGACAAGGTTTTATTGTTTACTTCCACATTTCCTTTATCGACTTTTTCACCAGCTGAATTCGTAACATTAAACACAGCAAAACCCGACTGTATTTTTTCATTGTATTCAATAGAAGCTTTCTTCGGTGCCTCGTCCAAGCTTTCATTTTCACTTGGATTTGAATTGACGATATAGGCATGTGCAGAAGCATTTGACACATTTATCATAAACAGAAGCATAAATGCTAGAAATACTCCAGAAAAATATTTAATTCTCATATTAGTCCCTACACTCCCTTTTAAATTGAAACGGCCTAACTTGTGCAGTTTTGCACTTAACCCCTATTATTATATAGTTTGCTAAACGTTGCGACAAACAAAAAGCAGCTAAATTTTTAAACAGCCTGTGTCAAACGGTAGTCTAAAATGACATATCATGCGGTTTCCAAGGAAATAAAATAAACTTGCCTTGTTTAAATAAAATAAAAGGGGCAATAATGTAGATAATCTACTGAAGGAGGCAAGTTAATGGAAGTGACAATGAGTCTTGATGAAGTAATCACTGCAATTCAAGGTTTGCGTTCTAACGGAGAGCAATTGAACAAAAAGAAAATAAAAACAAGCCATCCAGATTTAATGAGGCATGCCCTTCATTATTTTCCTGATTGGAATGCTGCAGTAGAAAAAGCGATCTAATGTGCTGTTCCATCCTTTTTGTTTCATGTTCTTGTAGAGAAGCATAATATAACTTTCAAGAATTAACTTACATAATATTACAGTCTGTCGTCTTATTAGGCAGACTTCTTTTTAGTTTACATCCCATAACTAATGGATTGCATTGTATGTAGATTATTGGGAATCATGTATTTATAAAACAACTGCAGCTGTATACTGTTTTGGAACAATCAAGGAGAGGGTTAAAAAATGAAAGATTTTATTGGGTTGCTAAGGAACGGAAATAAATCGGCACTTTACGCAACAGTCATTAATACAGTGATTGCTGCTATTAAGGGGACAGCTTTCGGCCTGACAGGAAACGTTGCTATGTTTGCAGAAACCATGCATTCACTCGGAGATGCAGCAAACCAATTTTTTGTGTTTATCGGTTCCGCCTTAAGCAAAAAAGCACCGACCAAACGCTTTCCAGGAGGTTTCGGCAGATTGGTCAATCTCGTGTTGTTATTTGCCGTCCTGATTGTAGGCATCATGAGCTATGAAACCATTCGTGAAGGAATTGATCATCTTTTCCATCCAACAGAATCAACGGGTTTTTATCTCAACATTTCCGTACTTGCTCTAGCTGTTGTACTTGAGTTCTTTGTGTTAATGAAAGCTATGAAAGAAATAGTCGCCGAAGAAGGACTCTCTTCTAGAGGTTTAAGGCTATTTAAAGACAGCTTTCTATATTTAAAAAAAGCAAAACCAGCAACAAAACTCGTGTTTTTAGAAGATTTAGTAGCAACAGGCGGCGGTCTACTTGCGATGGCTGCTGTTATTATCGCACAAATCACTCCATTCTATCAGGCAGAAGGGCTTGCCTCTATCATTATCGGGATTTTCATGTTTTTTGTAGTTGGCCGAGTATTTCTTGATAACGCAGCTGGGGCAATTGGCGAAAGTGATGCTGAAATGGAAGGCAGAATCGGCATTATTGCAATGGCTGATCCAGATGTGCGTGACATTCAAGGTGTTTCTGTTTATAAAGAAGGCGAGAATTTTCATGTGGAGCTAAGCATTGAGCTCGATAGCAAATTAACCGTTGAACAAGCTGATTTAATCCGACACCGGATTGAAGATCAGATTATTAAAGAAAAAGGGGTATCAGACGTCATTATTGAGTACGATAAAGATGATGGCATTCTAAAATGGAAAGAACCTGACAATGAACAAAAAACTACATAAAAAAGAGGAAGGAACTCCTTCCTCTTTTACTTATCCTCTTTTACGGCCTCTTCAAATGGAGCGTAAAAAATCCCTTTCGGAGCTAATATATCCGTTTCTGTTTCCTCTTCTTGACCATTCACAGTATAAGTTCCTGCTGGAAAATAGTCATAAAAGCCAGATTCAATATGAAGCTGCACATAATATTCATCAAGCTCTTTCATTAATGCAATAAACTGGTCATTATCGAGCACCTCACCGAACTCATCAAGCTCGAAGTTCTCTTTAATCGCATCGAGGAGTTCTTCGTGGGAGTCCACTGTCACAAATAGATCAACGTCACAGCATTCCATACACAGCAAGACCTCTTCCCCTTCAATTTCTTTAAAAGAGTCACTAACTATATCTTTTAATATTTGATTAATTTTATCAGCATTTTTTAGAACCATTGTCGTTTTCAAAAAAAAACCTCCATGTATAGCACATGTAAGAAAGATAAATCATATCCGGGTATATAGTCAAGCAATAACCTAAAGACAGCAAATGCTACATGACAATTTCCTTCAATAGCCGGAAGGATTCTAGTCTTTCTTGATGATCAAACACGGCCGTATTGACGATAATTTCGTTTGCTTGTGTTTCATTTAGAAATGCCTCAAGCTTTTGGGCAACCGTTTCTTGAGTCCCTATAATAGAGGATTTTAATTGCTGCTGAACGACATTTCTTTCATAAGGACTCCAAACTTCATCCATGTTATCAACTGGCGGCTTCAGCTGTGTCGGTCTGCCTCTGATTAAGCTTAAAAATTGCTGCTGAGAGGAGGTAGATAAATATTTTGCTCTCTCTTCCGTTTCTGAAATGATCACATTCGCTCCAACCATGACATAAGGTTTTTCTAAGTCTTTCGATGGTCTGAAATGTTGGTGGTATATTTGTAGTGCAGGAATGGTATAATCTGGTGAAAAATGGCTTGCAAAAGCAAAAGGCAAACCTAGTTCCCCTGCCAATTTTGCACTGAATCCGCTTGAGCCGAGGAGCCAAATCGGAATATTCAATCCCTCACCAGGAATCGCCCGTACAGGCAGGCCTGTCTGTTCGTAAGGCTTTAAATAGTTCCTTAAATCCTCTAACATTTCCGGAAAATCACTGCCATCACCTTTCCCGCCTCGACGTAATGCATTTGCTGTTAGCTGGTCACTCCCTGGTGCACGTCCAAGCCCTAAATCAATTCTGTTTGGATATAATGATTCTAATGTCCCAAACTGCTCGGCAATTACTAGTGGTGCATGGTTTGGCAGCATGATGCCTCCGCTTCCAACGCGAATTTTGCTGGTGCCTCCAGCAAGATATCCGATCAAGACAGATGTGGCACTGCTGGCAATACCTGGCATACTGTGATGCTCGGCAACCCAATATCTGTTATATCCCCAATTTTCTGCATGCTGAGCCAAGTCTAAAGAGTTTCGAAAGGCATCGGCTGCTGTATTGCCTTCTGTTATCGGCGATAAATCAAGGACAGAAAATTTAGCATCTTTTAATGTTTTCATCATCGTTTCTGACCTCCTTTTACGTTCTATTTCACTATAGTATGTTTGCCTACCGAGAAGCAATTTTCCTGCTTACAGTATCTTACTTTAAGGTTTTAACATACTCCAATGTTTCTTGATGGTAAGGCTCCATTAAATATTCAATTGGCTGATACGGTGAAACAACGGGTACCTTTTTGCCGTTTATGATGCGAATAATCGGCTTCGCCTGTGATTTCGATGCTGCAATTTTCCAAACGCTGTCCCGTTTTTCCAATGATAAATCAATAATGCCTAAATGATTTCCCCAAAAACCAGCTTGCACCGCTGGCTTTTTATTAATCGTTCCAGCTTGGTGATTAATACCCTCTATATTTTTTTCGCCCTTTTTCGGAAACAGACTGTGAGAATGCCCGTACAACAAAACATCAATTCCTTCTACCTTGCTGACATCCACCACATTATTGCCTCGTTTATCCTTTAAGGCATCATCTGATTGAAGACCTGCATGAACAAGGGCAATGATAATATCAGCTCCCGCTTTTTTCATTATTGGTACAATCTCTGCAGCTGTTTCGCTCATATTCTTAATGATGAGATTATCTTTGAAGTATTCCTTGTCCCATTCGGCTGCAATGGGCGTAAGTAAGCCTATGACACCAACATTGATTGTTTCGACTGTTCCAGCCTCTGTCTTGATGGGATATGGCATGATTGTATAAGGATTAAAAAAATGCAGGTCATCCTCTGCCATTTGATTATGATCGTCAATATAAATATTCGCATTCACTACTGGGAAATCAGCACCTGAAACAGTCTTTAATAAAAAATCCAGTCCATAGTTAAACTCATGGTTTCCCACTGTTGCTGCGTCATACTGTAATAAATTCATTGTTTTGTAAGCAGGGTGAATGTCTGTAACAGGAAGAAATGGACTTTTGGCGATAAAGTCTGCTAAAGCATTTCCTTTTATCATATCGCCAACATCAAATAACAAGGTATTTTCGTTTTGTGACCTGATTTTTTGAATAAGAGAAGCTGTTCTGCTTAAACCATACTCAATTGTCCTGTTATTATTTTTATAATCATAATCTAGAATATTTGCATGGATGTCGGTTGTTTGTAGTATTTTCAATTTAGCTTTAATTGGATTATGTAGTTCCTCTGCCTCTGAATGGTGAAATGGCAATAGCATGAACACCAGAGTCAAAAGAATAAATCGTCTTCTCACAGGCTGACCACCTCGGATGCTCCCATTTTAAGGGTATTTCCCTTATTCTTCTCCAAAACGCCCAAAACTACCCATACACTTTTAAGAGCAGGTTTGAAGCTTGCTGAAATATGTCTACTATTAAGAGGTTTTGATAGCTTTTGTCTTCTTGCAGGAAATTAGCACTGCACTATGTAATTGGTAAGCATAGCCATTTATAAATTTATCTTTTTTTCTATTCAACCTACCTTAAGGAGTGTATAATATGAACATTTATTCTATTCATGAAGCATCTCAAAAGCTGACGACAAGTCCGAAAACATTAAAGCAATGGGAAAATAAATTTAAAGAGCTGCTAGTTATTCCTCGTACAAAAAACGGAGCACGTTTTTATACAGACAAAGAGCTTTCCCTACTGCTGGAAGTAAAGAATCTTTATGCTGAAAAGCGAAATACGACAGAAGTTAAAAAAACACTAAGTATGATTCTTCAGCCTAAGGAAGCAAAGCAAGAACAAGACGTGGCGACTAAAGAAATGACACCACCTGTCTTAGAAGAAGCTGCTGCTAATGAGATTCAAATCATTCATAATGATGATTTAATAACGAAAATAGACAGAAATACAGAGGATGATAATCAGCTTCAAGTATTGCTCTCGTCTTTAGAAACATATAAACAGGATTTTCTTCATGAAGTGAAGCAAGAAATACGCAACGGCATTAAACAAGAGGTGCTTGAAACAATCTCAACAGAAATACAAGCAGGCAAAACAGAAACGATTGAAAAACTGTCAAGTGCACTTGCTGACCACAAGGATGCTGCCAAAGAAGAGATGGAGCATATCGCAGAAATCGTACATACAAGCACACAAAAAACAACGGACGACTATGAATCCATTAAAACTAATATTAGAAAGCTGTCGCAAATTTCAAAAGCAGAAAGAAAAACCTATTCAAAGCAATGGACAGCAGCAACTACCTCTACTAAAGAAATTAAAGCAATGATGGATCATCTGTCTAAATCAAACAGTGAAATCAACAAAACGGTAGAGCAGCTTCATAAAAATGATCGGATGCTGATGGAGGCTATCCAAGTAGAGCGTGAGCAAATGTCTAAGGATATTAAAGACAGAGAAAAAAGCTTTCAGGAGCTTGTCCAGTCATTCAGACAAACGGCTGTAGCCGAACCTCCTAAAAAAACATGGTGGAAAATTTGGCATAAATAATGTTCTCTGTAACTTTAAGATCAGGAGCCCTCCTGGTCTTTTTCTATTTCTTGCCTTTATGTTAGAATGTTCTCATATGAGCATTTTCTAAAATTGACAACTGGAGGACATAATGGCAAATTTCCAAGCATTATTTCTAGATATTGATGGCACTATTCTGCAGCCTGATGACACGATGCAAGAGTCAACTAAAACCGCAGTCAAACTGATGAAGGAAAAAGGACTTGAAATATTCTTGGCAACAGGCAGACCGCTTCATGAAATAGCAGATATAGGAGAAATATTAAAAATTAATTCTTTCATCGGCTATAATGGCGCTTTAGCTATTTACGACGGGCAAGACATTGTGAAAAGCCCAATGGATCCAAATTTAGTGGACTTATACATAAAAATCGCTGCTGAAAAAAACAATGAGCTTGTGCTTTACACAAGCAGCCATAATCTCCTCTCTAATCCAGACAGTGAAGTAACAAAGCAATTCTGCAAGAAATTCCATTTAAGAAGCAATAAGCAGTACACGGAAGATGAAAAAGCAAATATATTAGGCATTACGGTCATGAACTTGAACGAAGAGGATATTCATCTGTATGAAGGTTTTCCTGAGATTCATTTATCCCAAGTGAATATCGAAGGTTTTCGCCACTCCTATGATGTAATCAGTGACCAAGTAAATAAAGGAATGGCCATTAGTACCGTATTAAAAAGGCTGAATATCGATGCGAAGAATGCGATTGCTTTTGGTGATGGCATGAACGATAAAGAAATGCTGTCTGTTGTTGGCGAAGGCTTTGCCATGGGTAATGCTCATGAAAAGCTGTTTGCTTATGCAAAACATACCACTACCTCTGTAAGTGATTCTGGTATTTATAATGGCTTAAAAACGCTTGGTCTCATAGAAGAATAAGCAAAAAAGAGCGATACCCGAAATACAAGGTATCGCTCTTTTTTAGTCAACTTGCTCTGTTTCCGTTTCATTTTCAGCCATTACATTCGTTACCTTTTTATCGTAATAGCTTTCATTCATTTTATAGGAAAGTTCAAATGCAGGAGATGCTGCATTTTCTGTTTTAATCCAATAGAATCCTTCATTATGCGCAATTGAATCAAGTTCAAGCATAACGGTAAGTTCAACTGTAATTAAATTTTTGGTTTTCGTGATGGCTACTGATGGATTCGACGTTCTAGAAGGCTTATTCATCATTTTTTTGGCAAATAACACGGAAAAATACAATTCATTTCCGCTCTTGCTCTTCTTGTTCATTTTCAGCAAAAAGGAATCTCCCAAATCTACTAGCTTTTCCTTATCCATATCCGAAACGGACATGTTTAGTTTTATGTATTTGTTCTCTACTGGTGCAATATTTATTTTCGTAGCAGCCATTTGTATCCTCCTCTTTACAATCAACTGACACATTGCCATTTTACACATACTTTTTATTATATTACACTTAGGCAACATTTATGACAAAAAATTATCGTCACGTCATATTTTTATACTATAGTATAGCTGACAGTATTAATTCAAGTGGAAGATATCAAAAATATTGATTATAAAGGACATCTCCCAATGAAGATGTCCCTTTTTTAATTCATTGCACTTATTTTTTTACAAACATTTGAACCCATTCATGACCAGTTTCTTCAAAACCTACACCTATATGACTGAAATCTTTGCTGAGAATATTAGCACGGTGTCCCTCACTGTTCATCCATGCGTTAACGACTTCTTCTGGTGTTCTTTGTCCTTGGGCAATGTTTTCACCAGCTGACTTATACTTGATGCCAAAATCTCTCATCATGTCGAATGGTGATCCATATGTCGGACTTGTATGAGAAAAATAGCCTTTTTCATTCATATCTTGTGCTTTTACATTGGCTACATCATTTAATTCCGGATACGCTGTTAGCGCAGATAGTCCAGCTTTTTGTCTTTCTTTATTTGTTAAGCTAATAACAGCGTCCACGTATTCACTAGAGCCTTTATTTTCACCGGCAATTTCAGCTGCCTTTTTAGCTGACGGTTGTGCTGGTGCAGGCTGGGCAGGCGCTGATTGTGATTGTTGGATGTTATTTGTAGTCGGATTTTGAGTCTTTTGATTCGCAGTTGCATTATTTGTATTAGCATTTGTGTTTCCATTTGCATTTCCATTCGGCACGGCACCGCGATTCACTATTCTGAACTCATATTTCGCATCCTGAATCTTAATCGGTTGTGTATGTGGATAACGGTTGCTGTTTGTGTCCGTTTTCAGGTTCGAAATCTGGCCTGTTTCGTTAATATTGTTGGTAGTATCCATATCATCAGGGTCTGGACTACAAGCTGCAAGCATACCTACAGCCATACTCATTGTTAAAACTGTTTTTAATGTATTCATTAGCATTGGAATTCTCCTTTCTTTTTATTTTTAGTTTCTCAATTTACAGGAGAAATACAGATGGTATTTTTGTGTAAATAATTTCGGTTCTGCAAACAGGAAATATTTAATATTTAGTGTATAATGGCGTTAGTAGCTTTTGTGGCTAGTATAAAATATTGCTAAGAGGTGTATCATGAAACAAATCAGTACAACAGAGGAATTCAACGAGATTATCAATAATGGCGAAACAAATATTGTTAAATTTTTCACGACTTGGTGCCCTGACTGCACAAGAATGGATATGTTCATTGGGGAGATCATCGAGGAAAATGCAGACAAAAAATGGTTCAGCCTCAATAAGGACGAACTGCCTGAACTAGCAGAAAAGTATGATGTTATGGGTATTCCAAGTCTGCTTGTCTTCAAAGACGGTGAAAAAATCGGCCATTTGCACAGCGCTAACGCAAAAACACCAGAGCAAGTGGAAGAGTTTTTAGCTCCATTTAAAAAATAAGTTAAATTAAGAAACAGCAAAGTGCAAACGAGTTTGCTACTAAATAACAGCATAATTGGAGACACACATTCAAACAGTGATTGGTGTCTCCTTTTTGTTGTCTTTTAAACTTTAGCCAATTATAAAAGAAAAGAATTGATTTTTTTTTCTAAAATATAGTTAATAATGATGGAACTGTTTTTCAACGAGGCAACACCGTTTACTTAATAGGATTAAACAGAAAAAAGTGAGGTGAGCTTTTTGTGTTTACGTTACCAAGAGTATGGGGATAAGAACGCTTCATTGATGGTATTTTTGCACGGAGGTGGAGTAAGTAGCTGGATGTGGGATAAACAAACTCCATATTTCAGTCATTATCATTGCCTGACAATTGACTTGCCAGAACATGGGGAGAACGATTGTGAGTTGAATTTTTCCATTCAAACAAGTGCAGAAAAAATAAATGACTTGATAGAAAAAATCGCGAATGGTAAAAAAATAATCGTGATTGGATTTTCCCTAGGTGCACAGGTAACGATACAAATGTTAAGTATGAAACCTAATTTAATTCATTATGCGGTCATAAACAGTGCATTAGTAAGACCTAATTCTTTTGTTAAAAGGATGATTAAACCTACGATAAAATTAACCTTTCCTTTAGTTAGAAATCAATCTTTTGCAAAGCTTCAAGCGAAAGCACTTTACATTGATAAAGAGTACTTTGCAACCTATTATAAGGAAATTTCTCAAATGAAATCAGATGCTCTTGTTAGAATATTAGAAGAAAATATGTCATTTGAAATCACTGAAAATTTCAAAAAAGCAAAGAGCAAAATATTAGTTTCTGTTGGTGAAAGAGAAAAGGCAGTAATGAAAAAATCAGCAACAGATATAGTATTAAATAATTCAAATTGTACTGGGATCATTATCCGAGACGTCGGTCACGGAGTATCCCTGTTATATCCTACTTTCTTTAATCAAATGATTGAAAAATGGATACAGGAGGATGCTTTGCCGCAAGACGTAATACCAATAAAGTAACAGCTTTGATATACACAAAAAAACGCTCAGAAAAATCTGAGCGTTTTTATTATGTCAGCCTGTATTACGCAAGCCAGCAGCAATTCCATTGATTGTAAGCAGCACTTGATTCAGCAGCTCTGGATCTGGTGTTTCTTGATCACGCAGCTGTTTAATTAGCTCTACTTGGAAGAAATTCAGTGGGTCTACATACGGGTTTCTTCTATAGACAGATTCCTGAATCGTTGGTGTATGATCCAACAGCTCTTCCTCTCCAGAAATTTCAAGCAAAATGGCTTTTGTCTTATTATATTCTTCTTTAATGTTTTCATAAATTCTTGTGCCAATTGACTCATCTTCAACAAGTGATGAATATTCTCTTGCTGTTGTTAAGTCTGCTTTCATTAATGCCATTTGCAAATTATCGATTGTGGAACGGAAGAATGGCCATTTTTGGTACATTTCTTTTAAGATACCGATGTTGCTTGTGTTTCTATCTGCGAATTCATGAAGACCAGTTCCCGCTGCATACCATGCCGGCAATAGCTGGCGGCTTTGCGTCCAAGCAAATACCCATGGAATGGCGCGTAAATCTTCAAATGTTTGCTTGCTTTTTCGACTCATCGGTCTTGACCCTATTTTCAAGTTGCCAATCTCATTCAAAGGTGTTGCTTCTTTAAAATATGTCATAAAATCATCATCAAAGAACACTAATGACTGATATTTTTTCAACGAGATCGCAGAAATGTCTTCCATCGCTGTTTCCCATTTGTCTTTTTCCGTTTGATCTAGCTCATTATTAGAGATATGCGCAAAAGCTTTCAGCAAGGTCGAAATAGCTTGCTCGAGACTGCGGAAGGCAATGTCTTCCAACAAGTAGCGAGAAGATAATACTTCCCCTTGTTCTGTAATTTTCACACCATCTCCAAGTGTCTCAGCCGGCTGGGACAAGATACTCTTGTTCAGCGGACCGCCACCCCTGCCGAGAGAACCACCGCGACCATGGAAGAACTTAAGGCCGATTTTATATCTGCTTGCCATTTCATGAATTTCTCTTTGGGCTTTATACAGCTTCCAGTTGGCAGTCAATGTTCCGCCGTCTTTACTTCCGTCAGAATAACCAAGCATAATTTCCTGCTGGTTCTCATGCTGGATTAAATGATTTTTGTAAACAGGCAGTTCAAACAGTGTTTGCATAATATCAGGACCTGCCACTAAATCATCGATTGTTTCAAGAAGCGGTGCCACATTTAAATGGCTTTCCACTGTACCATCTGCATGAAGACGGTAGATTCCTGCTTCTTTTGCAAGAACGAGCACTTCAAGCAAATCGCTGGCAGATTGAGTCATACTGATAAGATAGACTGTGATTGACCGCTTGCCGAATTTTTTGTGAGCATTGCGAATCATCTGGAAAGTTTTAATCATTTCCTGTGTTTGTGCAGAATAATCCTCATTTAATAACAAAATCGGTCTCGGGTCCTTCAAAACAGACTCAAGGATATTCATTTTGCTCTCTTCATCAAGGCTGCTGTAATCCTCGGCAATTCCTACTTTTTTCAGAATTTCCGAAATAGCTGCTTCATGCTCACCACTGTGATTGCGAATATCTAATGTCGCAAGGTGGAAGCCGAATAAACGCACTTGGCGAATTAATTTCTGTAAGTCTTTTTGTTCATGATCCTTCGGCTGGTGGATCACAAAGCTGTCCTGAATTAAGATTAAATCTTTCAGCAGTTCTTCAGAGTCAGTGTAGCCTTTCTCTGATTTCCCAGTAGCTTTCAGTCGCTCAATAATGACTGCAAACTTTCTGCGATATACTTCTGTTTCAACAGCCCATTTAGTGTCTTCATCTAAGTACAGCTGTTCCTCTTCCACGATTGATTGAATCAGCTTCGAGCTTACTTTGATTCTGTTCGTAGAATGGCTGAATCTTTTCATTAACTCAATGACTGCATCTGTATATTTTTTAAGAACAAGCTTATTTTGCTTATGAAGTGTTTGCCATGTCACTTCTGGAGTTACGTTTGGATTTCCATCTCGGTCTCCGCCGATCCATGAACCGAATGTCAGGAAGTTCGGCACATTCCAGTTGTACGTAGGATAATTCTCATGAAGAGCATCCTGTACTTCTTGATGAATCTCTGGCAATACATCAAACAATGTCTGATCGAAATAATATAAACCATTTCGAACCTCATCCATTACTGTCGGTCTCGTTAAACGGAGCTCATCTGTTTGCCACATAATCGTAATTTCCTCAAACAGCTCCTGATCAATTTGCTTACGCTCTTTTCTTGTAAGCATTGGATTATCAAGCTGTTTCAGAAGGTTTGCGATTCTCTTCTGAATTTCAAGAATAGACCGCTTTGTCGACTCCGTCGGATGCGCTGTAATAATCAGCTCCAATGATAAAGTATCAAGGACATTTTGAATAGCATCCTCAGTAAGGTTTTTACTCTTAAATGCCTGAATGGCACTTTCAATTGATGCAGGCTGAACAAGATTATTTTCCTGCAGCTGATATTCTCTTCTTCTTCTGATACGGTGATTAAGCTCTGCCACGTTCACTAAGTGGAAGTATTTAGAGAATGCACGGATAACCTGCCTTCTCATCGGTCTTTCTAAGTTTTCCATTTCTTTTTTCAGTTCTTGATATGTACCATCATTATAATTGTTGCGCAGTTCCTTCGCTAATTTACGGATTGTTTCGACTTTTTGCAAAAGTTCTTGCCCGCCATGATGCACAAGCACTTCACCAAGTATGATTCCTAGTCGCTTAACATCCCTGCGTAAGGATGAACTGCTTTCGTTAACTTTTAGTCTTGTTGTCATTAGATTACCATCCCTTAATCTAAATAATATTTATCGATTCGATATCTTAATCCTATCACTATTCTTTCAAAAATTCATTAAGAATTCGCAAGTATTAATAGATAGAAAAGATTAGTTTAATAAAATTAATCTAATTTTTGTATAGATCACACGGAAAATGGGAATAATTTCTTAGTTAACCGTTTTCAAACTTCACCATTTTTTGTATTATACCTTTCATTACATTATTTGCACATCAATTTGTCTTATACCAATAATTCTTGTTCGGGGAGTGTTTTTCCTTCTTTAAAGGAATCTTTTTCATTAGTAACTAAGTTTCTTACAGATGCAATGCTAATAATTACTATCTTGGTCTTATTTTTAGTAAAATTAACTTATGCTCAGCCAATATAATTAGAACAGGAAGTGTTAAATTGAGTAATCTTAAAGTTTGGTTTGATAAAGGAATGTCTTCTCATCAGTACATATCCAGCATGGAGGTGAATAAAGAGAATCTTTTAAAGGTTTATAATGAATTCTCTGTACCAGCACAAGATATGAAAAATCTGCAGGGTCTGCAATCAAAAGGAATGAAGGCTATAATTCTTAGTGCAGATTGGTGCGGGGATGCCATGGTCAATGTGCCTATCTTTTTGCGCTTAGCTAATGAAGCGTTAATCGAGACAAGATTTTTAATCAGAGATGATAATCTGGAATTAATGGATCAATTTTTGACAAATGGAACTGCACGCTCGATTCCAATTATCATCTTCCTCGATGAAAATGATGAGTTAATCGGCAGATGGGGACCTAGAGCAGAAATTATTCAAAAAGAAGTGGATGTCCTGAAAAAAGACGTGCCTGCTAAAGACTCTCCAGACTATGACGCTGCTTTTAAAGCATTCATAAAGGAAATGGTTCAGCAATTTATCAACAATCGTGAGTGGTGGACAATCATTAAAGATGACCTGATTCAAAGCCTATCATCCTTAGATAAGAAATAAAAAAACGGGGTTCTCCCCCGTTTTTTTAATGACTATGCATTTCTTTGTTAGGATTGTAAATAACAAAACCTGGCTCTGGCATATGGAAATATTGAATCCAGATACCGTCTAAGAACTCACTGTCTCGTGTATCTAAAAGGACCGCAACTTCTTTATCTGATTCTACCACTTCATCATTTTCTGTCTGCTTGTCCAGCTTAAGATCATAATGAGCATGGTTTCCATGATGTTCTGTTATGTATACACGCAGCATTTCACCTTCATCCGCTTTGCTCAGCATTTGTTTCATGACTTTCGCTGCATGTCTGTTTACTTTAACTTTCATTGTATTGCCTCCATCTTTCGAATGTTTTGTACGCCTCTATTGTAGTCCTCTAAACAGCTGTTTGCAAACAATCGGTACTGACATATAAAAAAACAGCCTGGCATACTGCCAGACCATTTTCTGTCTATTATGATAATGCACCGATTTCGGTCATTTCCTTTATCTTAGCCAAGTCTTTAGCATATAGCTCAAAACTTTCTTTATCCATTTTATCCAATGATTCATTTACCTTAAACTGAAGATAGTTGCGTTTTAATTCCATATCGATAATGGAAACGATTTTTTCTTCGTTAATGAAATCCTCCAGCTCCTGGACAAACATATATACAGTATAATCATTGATCATTACAAGCATCAGCCAACCTAGAGAATCAACGTATTTCTTCTCATCTGTAACAGTAATAATATCCCCTTTATGTAAATCAATAAAAAATGTATGGTCAGGTCTAGGACAAGTACATTCTACCATATATTGAAACGGCTTAGTTACCAAGAATTGATTTTGCATATAATTACACCTTCCTAGCTCTTTTTTATTATCTGTTTTTTTGGTTATTCTCATTGTAAATGAAAATGATTATCAGTGTCAATTTATTTAAACAAAAAAATTCTCCTTTTAAAAAGGCGACAAAGAATTAGCAGTGAAGATATAAAAAACCTGAGTCTGATTTATAATCAAACTCAGGAGGTAGTCAAGATAATGGATAGATAACTAAGCTAATCAATCTTTTCGCTGTTTTAATACTACAGGAAGTCTATTTGGGTAAAATTGATTATTAATTTCTCTTAAAATAGAAAGATCACATTTAGGTTTGCGGTTATACGTAAGTATCCCATTTATTTCTTGTTCCACATCTGTTAACTGTGTATAACAGTAACCCCATAACCCTTTCGATTGGTAGATAGCCTCCATAATGCGCCGATAATCCCGGATATATTCTTCTACCGTTTCAACCGAAGTATAGCCCCAGCCTTTTTGATCATCCACTTTAAAGCCTATTCCTCCAAACTCTGTCAGCATAATTGGTTCGCCTTGATGAGAATATCCATTTGCATAAACTTGCCACTTACCGTGTGCATATGATAATAGATTTTCAACAGAAGAGAGTGCTTCTTTAAAATAACGATACTTATCCTTTTCATCATGATTTCCATGATTATAATTGTGAATAGCACATATATCTGTAGTAGTAGCTTCCCAGCCATCATTAGAGATGACAAGCCTCGTACCATCAATAGCATGCAGCATATGATACATTGTTTTGGAGAATTGTTGCTGCTTTTTGTCAGCGTGAATATTAGGAACTCCCCAACTTTCATTTAACGGAACCCAGGTGACAATGGACGGGTGATTATAATCTCGTTCTACAATTTCCACCCATTCCTTCATAAGCCTCGTAGCCGCTTTTTCTGTATACACAGGAGCAGAAGCACACTCACCCCATACTAAGAACCCTAAAGTATCCGCATAATATAAGAACAAGGGATCTTCTGTTTTTTGGTGCTTACGACAACCATTAAATCCTATCTCTTTCGCTAATTCAATATCTCTTTTAAAATCACTTGCTGAAGGTGCTGTCAATAATCCTTCTGGCCAATAACCTTGGTCCAGGACTAACTTTTGATAGTATGGCTTATTATTTAAAAACACCATCCCATTTTCACTATGTACTTTTCTATATCCGAAATAAGATTTTATAGTATCAAGTACGTGACCAGCATCATTAACCAATTCTATTTTTACATCAAAAAGGTTTGGATTTTCAGGTGTCCACGCAAAACCTGCATCATGGAAATTGGATCGAAATATTTTATTCTGCATGATATCAATTGCTCTTTTCACATTATGACTGTTTAACTTAATCTGATCCTCTGCAATCATGATATCTTTATAACTAATAGTGTAGTTTAAGAATCTATTTTCTTCTATTAAGTTCGTAAAATCACTGATAAGAAGATCTATCGATACCATGCCATGATCAAAATCAGAGGTGAACTTTACACTTTCAATATGTTCTTTATCAAGCTGCTCTATCCAGACTGTTTGCCAAATACCAGTAGAATTGGTGTACCAAATCCCCCTCGATTCCTTTTCCCAAAACTGTTTCCCACGAGGAATGGTTTCATCATCAAATGGATCATGCACAAAAACCGTGATTGTTTGTTTTCCCTTAACTAGCTTATCTGATATGTTAAAATGAAAGGACGTATGTCCCCCTTCGTGCTCTCCAACAAATTGCCCGTTCACATAAACTTTACAATAGTAATCCACTGCACCAAAGTGTAATAACGTCTCCTTATCATGTGGATGATTTAGTTCTATTTCTTTTTTATACCATATATATTCGTGAATTGTGCGGTCATTTATGCCGCTTAACTCCGATTGATAAACAAAAGGAACGTTTATTTCTCTAGTTAGTTTCTCCTGATTAGCATACTTTTCTTTCCAGCCTTCGTTCTTATCATCAAACTCGAATTGCCATTTGCCGTTTAAATTTATCCATTCAGATCGTACAAATTGAGGTCTTGGATACTCTGCTCTACTCATATTGCCTCCTACGGTTTCAGTCTTCTTGTATTTACTTCGCTTACTCTGCTGACAGATACTTTTGGCTTTCGATCAATAGTAAGCAGCCCATTTAGTTCCTGTTGTACATCTGTGAGCTGTGTATAACAATAGCCAACCACATAGTCTAAATCCTGAATCGCATAATGAATTTCTTCAAATCGTTTGAAAAACGCTTCCTCATCCTTCACTTGATTCCCATAACCCCAGCCTTCTTCTGTTTGGAAAGCAATCCCGCCAAATTCAGAAATAATGATCGGCTGACCTTTATAGGCATAATTTTCAGCAAACGGATAGAAATCTTTGTTGAATTGCATCTTATTTGATAAAACATGTTCTTTATTTTCATAGCGTTTCGTAAATGCTTTGCCGAATTCTTCATAATCATGAAGCGTAATAATATCAGAAATGGTATGCTCCCAGCCGTCGTTCGTTATCACAGGGCGCATTTGATCATAAGTTTTCGTCATATAATAAATACTTTCGGTAAATGCTTGTTGTTTCCTATTTACATGAATATCGTGAACTCCCCAAGATTCATTGAAAGGAACCCATGTAATAACACTAGGATGATTGTAGTTTTGCTTCACAATTTCCATCCATTCTTGTGAAAAGTTCTTAACTGCTACATCATTAAATGCATATGTAGAGCCCACTTCTACCCATACTAGCAACCCATATTTATCTGCTAAATATAAAAAGCGAGAATCCTCTACCTTTTGATGTTTTCTAACTCCGTTATATCCAAGCTCTAACACTTTTTGTATGTCTTCCTCTAAAGCTTCTGTACTCGGCGGAGTCATATCAGAATCCTGCCAGTAGCCTTGATCTAGAATAAGGCGTTGATATAATTCTCTATTATTAAGCAGTATCTTATTTCCTTCTATTGATATCTTTCTCATGCCAAAATAAGAATGCACTGTATCAAGTAATTCGTTGCCTTTATATAAATGAAGCTGAAGATCATACAAATGAGGGTTCTCTGGACTCCAAGGTTTCATGGTCCAAGGATCTTTTCTTTCCAGCACACTTCCCTGCAGTGAAGCAGAACCATCTATTATATTTGCAGTAAAAGAATTAATAAACCTTCCATCAAAAAGAATCTTTGCTTCTACACGATATCCATCTGATTCAATCGGAAGATTTTTTGTATCTATTTCAATCTGAATTTCTTGTTCATCAAATAAAGGAGTGATTTTTGCATGCTCTATATAAATAGGAGAAACATATTCAAGCCAAACTGATTTCCATATCCCTGTTGTTTGTACATACCAGCATCCAAAGTTCTCCTCTCGCCACCTCTGCTTTCCTCTTGGCTGAGAACAGTCCTTTGAATCATACACTTTAACACTCAATTTATTTTCACCGATATGAACTTTCCCCTGTAAATTTACTGAAAATGCATGATAACCGCCTTGATGCTGTGCAGCAAGCTTACCATTTACATATATAAACGCCTCATAGTCTACTCCTTCAAAATGAAGAATAGGGTGTTTCTCTAAATCCTTTATATTAAATGTTCTTTCATACCAAACTATTTCATGATGTTCTGTTTGATGAATGCCACTTGCCTTTGTTTCATAAGTGAAAGGCACTTCAATCACCGTTCCCTTAGGAAACTTTTCATACCACTTATTTTTTTCACCTTCTTTCTCATCGTCAAAGGCGAAATCCCATTTGCCATCTAAGGAAAACCATTCCTCTCTTCTAAACTGAGGATTAGGATGTAATTCATTCATTAGTTTATACCTCCAATATGTTGATTACTTTTCATCATTAACTTCTTGATAGACTTGTTTTTAGCCAACAGTATCATCCCAGCAGACATGTATAAGACAACACTGATGATATCCATAATGATGTAGCTCATAGCTCCACATACTAAAAACCACACTGCCACTTTTACATGAACTTGATCATCTTTAATATATTTTTTTGCACAGACCAAGTTAAACATGCCGACTCCGATAAGAATGGATCCAAATATTGCGATAAATATATAGATACTTCCAACAACTGATTCCAATGCTTTCATATAAGCAAAGCTCGTGTTTTCAATTAGATTTGCACCTTCTACTTTTTTCAAAGTTCCATACACTAAGATCGTAAATAAACCATCAATTATCTGCCAAATCCCAGCTATTCTCACTAAGTTTCTTTCCAATCTTCTGTTCATTAACCTTTCACTCCAGCAGATAGAGACATAGAATCTAAGAAATACTTTTGAGCAAATAAGTAAAGAATGAAGGTTGGAACAATCGCAACAATCGCTCCTGCCATTAATAAAGTAGGCTGCGCCTGATACATCCCTTGAAGCAATTGAAGCCCTGGTGTAATCGGCATTTTTTCCACATCATTAAACACGATTGATGGCCATAAAAAATCATTCCAAGAACCAGTAAAAGAGAATAAGGAAACGACTAACAGCACTGGTTTAATTAAAGGGAGAATTACCCTTGATAATATTTGAAAATCATTCGCACCATCCATTCTTGCTGCTTCATCAAACTCTGTTGGTATATTATTCATAAATTGTCTCACTAGGAAAATATTAAAAACGCCAGCAGCTCCAGGAACAATCATGGCGATTGGAGAATTAACCCACCCTAATAGATCAATAATTTTATAAAGGGGAATTAAATTTACTACTGCCGGAAACATCATCGTTGCCATTAAAAACGCAAACAATCCATGCTTTCCTCTAAAATTTAATCTACTAAAAGCAAAGGCAGAAAGTGTAACAACAAGTAATACTAATAAAGTGTGAGAAATGGAGATAAATAAGGAATTCGTAAACCAGCGCACTAACGGCGTACTTGCATTATCTACTAAAAGAGAGGTGTAATTGGATAGCACCCATTCGATTGGTAGAAATTTAAACCCAACAGATTGTAGTTCAATTTCCGATTTAAAAGAAGTTACGATTCCCCATACTAAAGGTATAACCCAAATAACTGACATCGCGAGCAAAAAGACAAATGCAATGATTTTTGGAAATGGATTAACTCTCTTTCCACTCATTTCAAACCCTCCTTCACTTTAATTCTTCCTTTCTCTTAAGAAAAAGAACTGCAAGGATGCAACAACCATTATGCACACGCCTAGAATAACTGCCATTGCTGATGAAATTCCTGCGATAGATTGGCCTGAACCAAATGCATTTTGCTGAATATCCATTAAGAGAACCCTTGTCGAGTCAGTAGGCCCTCCACCTGTAAGCATTAGCGGCTGTCCATATACATTAAAGTGTGCAATAGTAGTAATTACTACGGTATAAAGAATTTGTCCTCTTATACTAGGAAGTGTGATTTTAATGAATTTCTGAAATGGTGATGCTCCATCAATATCTGCAGCTTCATATAAATCTTTAGCAATGCCATTTAATGCTGCTTGATAAATAATCATATTGCCGCCGATAGACCACCAAACAGTTAAAATTACTAATGCAATCCATGCATAGGGTTGTGTTCCTGTCCATACCGTTTCTAAATTCAGGATATTATTTATTGGGCCATATGTGACGTTGAACATTAAAGTCCAAATAATCACGACCGCAGAAATCGCGAATAAAGATGGTAAATAAAAAAGTGATTGAAAGAACTTCCATAAAGCAGGTTTAGTATTTAAAGCTGCTGCAAGGCATAATGGCACAAGGATACAAAACGGTACAACAAAAAGCACGAATAAAAACGTATTCTTCAAGCCTGTATGTAGCTGTTCATAAAAGATAGAATCAGATTGCAGTAATATTTCCTTATAATTATCAAGGCCAATAAACGTAGGGGAACTTATTAAATCCCATTCTGTAAAAGATATATAGATACCAAAGAAAACAGGAATCAAGAAAAAGACAGCAAATATTAGCAAATGAGGTGTTAAGAAAATCCATGGTGTAACAGACACTTTTTTGGACCTCTTATTTTTGACTTGCTTCACTTGTTTTGTAGCAGGAACAGTTTCCATCGCTCCACTCCCCCTTTTTTTCTATGTTTGAATAGAAAAAACATACTAAACTCGCAAAATATCAATGGTTAAAGCTTACCTTCTGCTGTATACAAAAGGTAAGCTTCTACCTTCTATTTTCTCCAAATCATTTATTCGATTTATCTTTTTCAACCTTCGCAGATACTTCTTTTTGCATTTGCGTAAGCGCTTTATCAACATCCAGCTTTCCAAAAACTACATCGCCTGCTTGAGCATCAAGCGCTTCTGAAACATAGCCATTGTACTTATAATCAAAAATTTTCAAAGTTGCTTGTTGCTCTGGTGTAGATAAGAAAAATGCTTGCGGCATCTGTTTATACTCTTCCTCTTCTAACAGTGATAACGTGGCAGGATTTTGCCCGGACTTCGCCCATTCCATTGAATTGTCTCTAACCCAATTTAAGAACTCCATGACACCTTTTGCTTTTTCATCACTGCGTGATTCATCTTTAAACATGACAAATTGATGGGAGGAAGACCAGTTAACTGTTTTTGACAAGTCATCAGATACCTGCGGTGCATTAGTTAGTCCCCAATTTATCTTGCTTTGCTTCACTTGGTTTTGCATCCAAATTCCTTCAGGCAAAAAGACTACTTTTCCTGTTAAAAACATTTGCGTAGGATCTTCCCCATCCTTTGTTGTATATCCTGTCTTCACTAATTCCTTCCACAAGTTAAACGTATCTTGAGCTGCTTGATTATCTAACGTCGGTTGTATGCCATCCTCTGTTAGAACCCCACCGTTTTGTGCATACAGGGATAAAAAGTTCGGCTTTAACCAAGAGACACCGATAGATGCAATCTTATCTTTTTTTGAAACTTCGCCTACTTGCTCTATTTCAGCAAATGTCACAATATTGTCGTCTAACGCTGTCGGCAAATACTTATTCACTAGGTCTTTATTGTAATAAAGTCCAAACGTATGTATATCTAGCGGTATACTATATCGTTCAGATTCGATTTCTCCAATATTCCAAGCTTCTTGCACATAATTTTCTGCTTTAATCTCTGGGTAATCTGTTAATAAATCATTATAAGAGGTTAACATATCATTGTCTTTAAACTGCTTAATACGCTCTGCATGAACAATTGTTAAATCAGGTATATTCTTTTCGGAGTTCACAATAGTTGGAATTTTTGTATACATATCTGTTTCTTTAAGAGAGATATTCTTAATCTTATACTCTGGATTTGTCTTGTTGTATTCATCTACCATTGCTTGCATGTTTTTCCCATCAGGCCCTGTAAACGGATTCCAAAAGGTGATTTCATTTTTAGCGCTACTACTTGCACCTGAACTACTACAACCTGCCATAAGTCCAATTGCTAAACCTAACACACCTAAAAGCTTCCACCGTTTTTTTGAAGTACCCATCCGATTTCCTCCCCATTTGATTAATTTATATATTTAACCAAATAGTTAAATACATAAATACATTCGTCTTACATTTTTAATTTAACAACAAAAGAAAGCGTTGTCAACGTTATTTTATCAGGTGTTATAGAGTTTTCTGTTGAGGTTAAACATGTGTAATGTTACAATAAAAGTACAAGCAACTATTTAATCTTTTGGTTAAGGAGATGAGCATTTATGCAAATTCAGGTTTCTAAAGATTACTTCCATGTTTATCAAGCTCTTGCTAGTGAAACGCGCATCGAGATTATCGAACTATTAGCGGTTAACCAAGCTAATATTTCAGATTTAGCTAAACAATTAAATATAAGTCCAGCTATCGTTACACGCCATGTGCAGAAGCTAGAAGAAGCTGGGATTGTAAAATCAATTAGAACTGCTGGTAAGTCAGGGTTACAAAAAATAGTGGAGCTCGCAGTAGATAATATTGACATACATTTTCCTAAGAAAATATTTAAAGAATATTCCCTGCATTTAACCGATTTAAAGATTGGCCATTATACGGATTTCCAAGCAAAACCAACATGTGGAATTGCATCAGAAACGGAAATAATCGGCAAGCCAGATGACCCTAAATATTTTATGGATACAAAAAGGGTTGATACACAGCTCCTATGGTTGTCAGAAGGATTTGTAGAATATAAAATCCCAAATCTCCTAGGTCCTAACCAAATACCAGAAATGGTAGAAATCAGCATGGAATTAGCTTCCGAATTCCCTTTATCTAACAATGTTTGGCCAAGTGATATTACTTTTTATTTAAACGGTGTAAAACTTGGTACTTATACAGTCCCAGGAAACTTTTCAGATGTGCGAGGTCGATATACCCCAAGTTGGTGGAATGATAAATTCAGTCAGTATGGCCTGCTGAAAACAATTCGCATCAATAAAATCGATACAGGTATTGATGGAGAGGCTTTATCTAGTGTAACTATCGATGACATCCAATTAGATCAATCACCATTTTTAACACTTAAAGTTGCAGTCGAACAAGATTCAGAAAAAGTAGGAGGGCTCACTCTTTTCGGGGAGCACTTCGGAAACCATAAGCAAAATATTCGAGTGGGAATCTATTATTTAGAAAAAGAAGTACAAACTTTAAAAATCCCTTAAGCGTAAATGTGTAGACTGTTTTAATAAGAGGTCTAATCCTTAGTAAGGAGAAAGAATGATTTTTAGAGGCGTGTCACAGTGATGTTACACTTTTAAAACTGCCTTGAAACAAAAAAAAGCACCTTTAGGTAGACTTTTTCAAGAGCCTGCTAAAGGTGCTTTTTCCCTTTATTACATAGTACTTGTTTCCAATATCGGTTCCTTTTTTGATACTTTTACAGTAGTCTTATTATTGCGTTTTGCTATTTGTTCCTTAAAGAAGCTCATCATAGTAGACACAATTAGCACAGATAATATACTGTATAAGCCTCTCACAACCCCAATACTGTACATGCCAATAAGAATAACTACCGTGTCAAAAATAAAGTTTGTTTTTCCCATATTCCAGTTAAACTGCTTCTGCAGTGTAATGGAGAGAATTTGTGCTCCTCCTAGGGATGAGCCATTCATAAATAGAACAACAACACCTGCTCCAATAATGATTCCTCCGACAACTGAACCGATGAGCGGATGAAAAGTTAGAGGCGGGAAATACGCAGAAATCACGGATGATAATACAGTGACTGTTGTTACTGCCAAAATCGTTGAAAATGTAAATTGTTTGCCCATTTTTTTATAGGACAACACATAAAACGGAATATTTATGACCGTGAACAAAACCGCAAACGAAATGGGCATTAAATAAGAGGCACTTAAGCTTAAGCCTGCCGTTCCGCCCGTCACAAGGGAAGAGCTTTTGAGCACATACAAGCCTAATGATGTAAAGAAACAGCCGGCAATCATGATTAATATTTTTTTCAAACAAAACACTCCTAATATGATAAAATATTGAGTTGGGTATGAGAGAGGATGGCGAAATCGCCAAAATTCACAGGTAAATTTGGTGGTTATGTTACATATTTAATGATAGAATAAGAAGGAGCATTTTTACATATCAAAAAGCATATATTAAACAAAATTAACCTTAAAAATGAAGCGAATAATCTATATATAATTTCAATTTGCAAAGGAGTTAAAAATGGATAAGGTAGACGTGCAATTATTAAAATTATTGCAGGAGGATGGAAGAATAACGGTAAGCGATCTTTCTAAACAGCTTTCTTTAAGCCGGCCAAGCGTATCAGAACGCCTCCTCCGCCTGCAAGAAAGAGGAATTATTCTTGAATTCACAGCAAGAGTCTCTCCTGCAAAGCTTGGCAGGGAAACACTTCTGTTCATTCAAATAAGTGAACTGAAGGAAGATCCCCATAAGTTTGAGGAGTTTATTAAGACAGAAGCGGATATATTGGAATGTCACCGTGTGACTGGACCGATTAGTTATACAATAAAGGCTGCTGTATCTGGAATTGATGGCATGCGGATATTGGTCGACCGGTTAATACCCTTTGGCACCATCAATACTTCGGTTGTACTGGCATCACCTGTTCCATACAGACATCTGCTGCCAAAGGAAGACAAGGAATAAAAAAAGAAGCTCATGTTAGGCAAATGCCTTCATGAGCTTCTTTTTTAGCCAATCTCTTTAAGAAGAGGAATCAGCTCCAGCAAATCTTGAATTTCATATGTTGGATGAACCGTTTCTGGCGTTTTCTCTTCTCTGTTAATCCAAACCGACTTCATTCCAACCCTTGATGCGCCAAGAATATCTGTATTAAGATTATCCCCGACCATAATGCAGTCACTGACATCTAGACCAAGCAAGGAAACGGCATGCTCAAAAATAGCAGGATCTGGTTTACCTTTACCGAAATCACCTGAAATAACAATTTCGTCAAAATATGGTGCAATTTCAGGCGTAATTGTTAATTTCGTGTTTTGCAGCCCTGGCGAACCATTTGTTAAAAGCAGCAGCTTGTACTTCCCTTTAAGCTCATCGAGCACTGCAAATGTTTCTTCGTATACGAAAGGAGATTCTTTACGAAAAGCAGGAAATTGTTCTGCTAAATATGCTCCGAATTCCTTATCATCAATTCCCATCGCCAAAAGTCCATTCGTCCAAGCATCTTTACGATACATCGGAACAATAGCCTTCATTTTTTGGAATGATTCATGCTGATCCGCAAACTCCCCCCATAGTCCTTCAAACGGATTGATGCCAATCATCTGTGTAAACGCATATGTTTCATATGCTTGATATAAGCTTTGCGCTTCTTTTCGGACTGCTTCTTCTAGGCTGGAAGCTGCAATTTGGTATTTGTCTTCAGCAAGCTTGCATGTTTTTTCAAATGCTTCTTTAACACTGCGTTTATCCCAAAGGAGTGTATCATCTAAATCAAACAATATTGCTTTCACTTTTTCCAATCCCCATTCCATATGTACTAATAATCAATGCTAAATATTAGATTACTAGGTAAAGACATTTAAGTAAACAGTGATTTGATAAAGAAATTTTGCTTTGTTAGTCAATAACTATTTTGAAAAACTATTTAAGCTTTTTAATAAACACAACTTTTAAATAATTACTTTCCTTTAAATGACGAATATTCGCAAAGTCCTCCGGTAAGCCAAATTCCTCTAGAATCGTATAACGATCTTTTTGTTTTCCGAAAGCTTCGTGGATAAATTGTTTAAACTTCTTCATATCAAAGGTGCTGCAGTTTGTCGAAGCAACGATAACACCTGATTGTTTCGTAATACTGATTGCCTCTTTCAAAAGATTAGCATAATCCTTCGTTGCACTAAAAGTATGCTTTTTGCTTCGCGCAAAGCTTGGCGGGTCAAGGATGACCATATCAAATGCGAGCTGCTTCTTTACGGCATACTTGAAATAGTGAAAAACATCTTCTACTACAATCTTCTGGTCTGTTAGACTGATATCATTGTATTCAAAGTTCAGTGAGGTTTTGGCTCTGCTTCTATTTGCTAAGTCAACACTTGTTGTGGATTTGCTTCCACCAATGGCTGCTGCCACAGAAAACGCACCTGTATAGGAGAACGTGTTCAGCACATCCTTGCCTTGTGCATACTTGTCGCGAATTGTTTTCCGAACTTCACGCTGGTCAAGAAAAATCCCCGTCATTGCCCCTTCATTTAGGTCTACAGCAAAGTTCATGCCGCTTTCTTTCACCATAATCGGGAACTCTCCTGGTTCTCCGAATGTAAAATCATCGCCTTCAACATATGTACCGTTCGTATCAAACCGTTTCTTTTCATAAATGCCTTTAAACTCAACATGCGTATCGAGTGCTTTAATAATCCACTCCTTATATTCGTAAATCCCTTTGCTGTACCATTGAATCAGCAAGTATTGATCATATTTGTCGACAGTAAAACCGCCGATGCCGTCTCCTTCCCCATTAAACAGGCGAAAAGCAGTCGTTTCATTATCATGATATAATGCTGCTCTTCGATTATTTGCTGCTTTAATTTTCCCTTCAAAAAAAGAATAATCAATCGCTTCCTGAGGATTAGTTGTGAGGATCCAGCCGATCCCTTTATTTTGAATGGCATAATAGCCTCTGCCAATAAATTTTCCTGCATTATTTTTCACATCGATAACTTGGCCCTCATGTAATCCTTTTATTCCACGAAGAGAATCTTTGTACAAGAGCGGGCTGCCATTGCGAATGCTTTTTTCAAATGCTTCTTCTATTGTTACTTGCTTTACTGTCATGATTTTCACCTTTTATCTTCCTGCAAAATAGTCAATCCTTATTATAGCGTATCGTTTGGGAAAAAACGAATCAGGCAATAAGAAAAGCAGCCTGTTGTTCACAGGCAGCTTGTTAGTCAAATTTATTTAGGCAGGATAATCTCATCAATAATCCCATACTCTTTCGCTTCAAGTGCAGACATGAAATAGTCCCGCTCTGTGTCATGAGCTATTTTTTGGACATCTTGCCCTGTTCTGTCTGCCATGATCGTATTTATTTGCTCGCGCAGTTTCAGAATTCTTTTCGCTGTAATTTCAATTTCTGTCGCTTGCCCGCGCGCACCACCTAACGGCTGATGAATCATAATTTCACTGTTCGGCAATGCATATCTTTTCCCTTTCGTACCTGCAAGCAGCAGCAATGCACCAAACGAAGCAGCCATACCTGTGCAGATGGTACGCACATCTGGCTTAATATATTGCATCGTATCGAATATAGCAAAGCCTGCTGTAGTGGAACCGCCTGGTGAGTTAATATAGAGGGAAATGTCTTTATCAGGGTCTTCTGCAGCTAAAAACAAGAGCTGTGCGACAATATTATTGGCAACATGGTCATTAATTTCATCTCCGAGCATGATGATGCGGTCCTTCAAAAGTCTTGAATATATGTCATAGGAGCGTTCTCCCCCGCTTGACTGTTCAATCACATATGGAATAGCGTTCATTTTTTTGCCCCTTTCTTCATTTGCTATGCTGCCATTTGCAGAATCGGCCCAGCATTATGCCGCTTTGAACTCGAATGATGAAGCTTTTGAGCTGCCAAAATTTCTTTAATCAAAATATCGGGATTTTGCCGTTTTAGCGCTTCATAATAAAGGCTGCTCGCATCTTTAACGTCATTACCTTCTCCGCTATGCTGCTTGTGCATTTGGTTTCTGGCTCGAAACAAGATCGACTTTATTGCCGTTTCTGTCATTTGCAATACTTCTGCTGCTTCTTTAATACGATAGCCAAAGCCTTCAATCAGCAAAAAAACCGCTGCTTGCTTATTAGTAAGCTTTTCAGCTACATGCTCAGCAAGCATCATCTTTTCAGCAGCAGATTCATTCTGCACTGCTTCCGTTTTCATGGCGTGGTTTTGCTCCAGCTTTCTTTTCCGAAGTGTATCAATCCAGTGATTTTGAACAATTTTCTTTAATAATGCTGGCGTTATATCACGATCACTGTATGATTCAATTGCCTTTATGAAGGCATCATGAATAATATCTTCCTTTTCCCATTTATTCATCGAAAGGTATTGGCAATACTTATTTAAGCTGTCGTAATGCTTTTGCAGATTGCTGTTTTGCCATTTCTTTAAGTGTTGCTTGCTCAAACTTAATCCCCCCTTTTTTCAGGTGTCATACTTTGAACGGTTAAGCAGGCAAAAAAGATACGGGGCAAAAAAATTCTTTTTTGCAAAGCTTATTTCTTCTATATATTATACCGATGTATAACGATTCTTGCTAAAACAGGGTATTTTTAACAGCATGATATATTGTATGATAATAAGAAAACAATCGCTATTATGGAAAGTGAGCAATGGACATGCACCTTAATGACTATCTCCAGGGAAGGTTTCGAACCCTCGCATTGGTACCTAGTATTTATCATCAATGGGATATTGGCATTCACTTTACCCTTGGAGAAAATATCTATCCATTAAAAGAAAATGGTGACATGAATCTGGAAGGATTTCAGGTAATCTATCAGCAAATATTTGATATTTTTAATGACTTATTCGAGCAGGACGATGATTTATTTCTTGTCACAAATATCTATAAACGAACAAAAGAAAAAGCTACAAATAAATTGAAGGTATATCAACCATACGTTAAAGACAAGGATGCTTTATACCGCATCCATGTAAAAACATTTCCATATCCATTTGAACTAGAGGAAGCTGAACAATTTGAGATGCAACAGTTTTCACTATACTGTAAACAGAGCGACTTACATTTAGCTGGATTGCTAAAGGGAGCTTGTAATGAGGATTTTCCGCTGCAGCCTAGATTCGGAGGATACGACACTGGTTATCCAGATGTCTTCTTTGTGAATATCACAAAAGATATAATATTCTTTATCTATGATGATCGTGGCTGTGAAGTAATAGCACTGGATGCCGAACGGCTTCGTCCGCTGTATGAAAAATACTATGATTGGATAGAGGAAGCTGATAGAAGTAAGATGAAACAAACATTTACATAAAAAAATTCTCCTTTCCTATATAGGAAAGCAGAATTTTCAAATCGATTTTGTTGTTCCGTAACGAAATCCTAAAATCGATACCGGATAGAACAGAATCGTGAAAACAATACAAACGGCTGTAAATTCATTTGTCAGCAGCGGGGCAAAAACAGCTGGCGGAATGATGCGCAAGACGACCATCATCATCAGGAATAAATTAGGCATAAGCGCTATGTAAAAGGTTCGTTTAAACAGTTTTTTTCCACCAAGACCAAACTCTTTCCCAACTTCAAACCTTAGTAACAGCCAATAAAATAAATACAAAAATATTATTAAAAACGGAATGCTTGTCAGGAAAAACCACAGCTGTTTCACGGTTGGGCTTGGAATAGAATGATAAAAAACGGTTAAAATTAAGCCTGCTGCAAAAAAGATAAAGTTGCCGAAAAAGAAAATCCACTTTGTTCTGGAAGCAGTTATCGTTCTCTCCTCACTAAACAATGCTGCCATATCTTTTGGCTTGACGATTCTTGCTATAACTTGCTCCATCGCTTCTGCTTCACTAATTCCAAGACTAGAAATCTCTGCGATTAAGTCTGTTAAATGCTGTTCATATTCAAGCAGGATGTCCTCCACTCGTTCATGATTTTCTAAGCATGCACGGAGGATATCCAAATACTCCTGTTTGGAAGAAATCATACCCCTCTTCTCCCAATTACCTTATCAATTGTCTGCACAAAGCTTTTCCATTCCTTCGTTTTTTGCTCGAGTATTTCTAGGCCTGTCTCTGTTATGCGATAATATTTCCGGGCAGGTCCCTTTTCAGAGTCCTTCCAGAAAGATTCCACATATGCCTGCTTTTCCAGCTTATGAAGCGCTGGATATAATGTACCTTCTTTCACCTGTAAGGAATAATCACTGCGGCTTTCCATTTCCTTCACAAGCTCATAGCCGTACATTTCTTTTTCCGCTAATAACTGCAGCAGAATCAACGACGTACTTCCCTTCACCAGCTCCCGGTTGAACATTTCTTTCACCTACCTAGAATAATAATGTACTGTATATTCTATATCTTTCCATAAAAACTTGCAATGAATTTTATGTAAAAAACCCGTAAATTAGCGGTTTTCAAAAGAAATTATTATATAACCAAAACTGGAATATTTTTTCACTTTCTTGGCATTATAAATATGTTACTTCCTTAACTTCGGGAGGGTTCAAGACAAATGGGAAAAATACATAAAAAAGAAGGAAAATTACATTTAATTATCCGGTATATCATGCTAATGATCGGTGCGAGCCTCGCTGCGGCAGCGATTGAATTATTTCTTATCCCAAATACAATTATCGATGGGGGTATTATCGGCATCTCCCTAATCATTAATTATATGACCAATTTCAGCTTCGGAATCTTGGTGCTAATTATCAATATTCCATTCTTGTTCGCCGGCTATAAATATATTGGCAAGAACTTTTGCATCTCCTCGTTGTTCGCTATTATCATGCTAGCTGTAGTCGAATCAGCGTTGCATCATGTTCAGCCATTTACAACAGAGCCCCTTCTTGCCACGGTTTTTGGGGGACTGCTGCTCGGCACAGGAGTTGGACTCGTGATTCGCAATTCCGGCGCCTTAGACGGCACAGAAATACTCGGCATTCTTTTATCCAAAAAGATGCCCTTTTCTGTCGGCGAGTTCGTCATGTTCCTAAACGTGTTTGTGTTCACATGGGCCGGCTTCGTGCTTGAATGGGAACAAGCCATGTTTTCCATCCTTACCTACTATATCGCCAGCAAAGCAATTGATGCTGTCATTCAAGGATTTGACGACACGAAAGCAGCAATGGTCATCACAAACGAATACGAAGAAATAGCAGCAGCATTGTCAGACCGCCTTGGCAGAGGTGTGACAAAACTAAAAGGCAAAGGCGGCTATCTCGATCAAGAAAAAGAAGTGCTCTATGTCGTGTTCACCCGCCTTGAAATTGCCAAATTTAAAAGCATCGTTTTGGAAATTGATTCAAATGCCTTTATTACGATTATGGATACACAGGAGGCGCATGGAGGGAAATTTAAGAACGCGATACATTAAGACAGCCTTGTTGGTGGATTAGGCTGTCTAAAAAAACAAAACCTTGATTGAATATTTATTCAATCAAGGTTTTGTTCATCTATAAAACTGCTAAACAATAAATAACACAATCGGCAGTGTGACAATACTAGCTAATGTACTAAACAGCGTTGCTGTTGACACAAAATCCGGTTCTGTTCCATATTGGAGAGCATACATCGTTGTATTGGCGGCTGACGGCATTGCAGCTAATACAATCATCACTTGTTTAAGCATATCATCAACTGGGAGTACTAATGTCATGCCCCACGCAATCAATGGTGATACGATAAGCCTTAAGGTTAAGGCAAAGGATAATGGCTTGACTTGGATTTTTTTGACGGATATTTTTGCTAGTGTCATCCCTAAAACGAGCATGACTGTTGGGATAGCTGCATCTCCTACCATCTTAATGGCATCAAGCATGGTTGCAGATAGTGGGATATTTAGAAAATGAAAAATCACACCGAGGAGTGCGCCATACATAATCGGCACTTTCAGGACTTTCTTCCATGTATCATTTGCGCCTTCATTGTCTGCTGATCCTTTTGCTGCATAATAAACGCCGATTGTTGCCATAATCAGCTGCTGAATTACCATCAGGATAACGGCGTAATGAAGGGCTGGCTCTCCAAATGCGAACAAGACAAGTGGAGTGCCATAGTTTCCATTATTCATGAAGGCAGATGACAGGATCATCCCGCATGTTTTTTTAACGTCATACCCTCTTAGCTTTGCGACAATATAAATGATGCCAATGATGCCGAATACGAGTGCTAATGCGTAAATGGCCATCATGAGATAGTCTAAATTAAAGGTTGTTTCGTAAAAAACACTAAATGATAATAACGGTGTCATTAAGTAGACCGTCATTGTTGTAATCGACTTTGTATTTATATGAAGAATTTTTTCACCGACAAAGCCGACAGCAAAAATAAAAAATATTGGCAACAGGACTGTTACAAACTGCATTGGTATTCGCTTCCTATCTTATGAAATAAACGTATTAGTTTCTGATTTGGCCGTTTCCATATATATAGTATTTCGACGAGGTCAAAGCTTTTAGTCCCATTGGTCCTCTTGCATGGAGCTTTTGTGTGCTAATGCCGATTTCTGCACCATATCCAAATTCAAATCCGTCTGTAAAGCGAGTGCTTGCATTATGATAAACAGCAGCTGCATCTACACTGGATAAGAAAACTTCTGCATTTTCACTGCTTTCAGTAAGAATTGCCTCAGAATGCCTCGTGCCATACTTATTGATATGTGTGATCGCTTCTGTTACATCATCAACAATTTTCACACTGATTTTCAAGGCGGAATATTCCGTATACCAATCCTCTTCCGTTGCTAAAATGGCATCAGCCCAGTCATTTGTAACCGTACTGTCTCCGTAGATTTCCACACCATGGTCTGCTAATGTTTGCAGCAATTCTTGGCCGTATTGCTTATACCAGTTTTGGTGAATTAAGATTGTTTCCAAAGCATTGCAGACAGATGGACGCTGTGTTTTGCCGTTAAGACTGATGGAAAGTGCCATTTGTTTATCAGCGCTATCGTCGATAAATAAATGACAGTTTCCAGCGCCTGTCTCAATGACAGGTACAGATGCCTCTTTAACTACTGTATCAATCAGGTTTTTCCCGCCTCTTGGGATAAGAACATCCAAGTATTCTGTTAAATGGAACAGCTCTTTTGCTGTTTCTCTGCTAGTATCTTCAATAAGCAGGACTGCATTTTCAGGAAGAGCTGACTTCTTTAACGCATCATGAATAGAACGCACTAAAGCAATATTGGAGCTCGCTGCAGAAGAACTTCCTCTAAGCAGGATGGCATTGCCTGTTTTTATCGACAGTGTTGCTGCATCTACGGTCACATTTGGTCTTGCTTCATAAATCATGCCCATCACACCGATTGGCACTGTTTTTTTGTGGATCAGCAAGCCATTTTCTTTTTGGATTTCTTCCAGTGTTGCCCCAATTGGATCTTCAAGTTCAATGAGCTGTCTTATCGCCAGCGCCATGTCTTCTATCCTTTTTCCATTAAGCATAATTCTGTCCAAAACAGATGCTGACAATCCTGCCTTTTCTCCGTTGATTAAGTCTGTTTTGTTTTGCTCAATAATATAGGCTTGATCTGCCAAAAGCTGATCTGCAATAAGCGCAAGCGCCTCATTTTTATCCTTAGTCGTAAATTTCCACAGCTCCCTGCTTGCTTGCTGTGCTAACTGCCCTTTTGTTTGTACTTCTCCCATTCGTAAGACCCCCTTTAGATTTTCACCCAGCTATTACGGTGGATAACTTCTTGCAGCTGTCCCTCTTGTTTAGGTAGATTTCCTGCCAGTATTTCATGGAGTTCTTGTGAGCCGTAAAGAACTTCCCCTTTACCGATCAATCCTGATGTGCCAATCACTTCGACAACATCACCTTTTTCGAATAATCCTTCAATTTCATAAATGCCTGCCGGAAGCAAGCTGCTTCCCTTTTGCAGCAAAGCTAGTTCTGCCCCTTCATCCACATATACTTTTCCTTCTACTTTGGAATGGAGGGCAATCCATTGTCTATTGCTGGTAATGGCACTTAATCCTTCCGAACCAATATAGGTCCCATCTCCGTTGCCTTCAAGGATGGTTAAAAGCTTATCTTCTCCGCTCCCGCTGCCGATGAACACTTGTACGCCTAGACTAAGAGCTGTCTCTGCAGCAATCAGCTTCGATTTCATCCCGCCAGTTCCTACTTTTGAGCCGCTGCCTTTCGCTCCTTCTAAAAATTCTGGTGTTACTTTTTCAATATAATCAAGACGTTTAGCATTTGGATTGTCTTTCGGATTGCTGTCGTAGAGCCCATTAATATCTGTCAAAATTATCAGCTGTTCTGCGTGGATTAACCCGCTTACAAGTGCTGAGAGCATATCATTGTCACCGAATGTAAGCTCTTCAACTGACACTGTATCATTTTCATTGATAATCGGCAGGATACCTCTTTCCAAAAGCTCTGACAAGGTGGAGTAAGCATTGCGGTAACGCTCCTTCTTGCTGAAATCATTTCTTGTCAGCAATATTTGAGCAGGTACGATTCCGTATTCTTTTAAGCTCTCTGTGTAGTGCTGAATCAGCAGACCTTGACCGACTGCAGCAGCAGCTTGTTTTCCTTTTAGCGTCACTGGACGCGACGGGTATCCTAGCTGCTTGAATCCAGCTGCAACTGCACCAGAGGAAACAAGTATTACTTCCTTGCCTACTTTTTTTAACGCTGCAATACTTGCGATATGATCCTTTAGTTTAAGCTGATCAATTTCTCCCTTTGAGTTCGTGAGCGAACTGCTGCCGATTTTCACCACTATTCTTTTTCTGTCCAAAACGATTACCTCCAACATCCCGTATCATTTATCTGTTTGACTGTAATAAAAAAAAGCCCTTTTCATCCTATAAAAAGGACGAAAAGGGCTTTTCCGTGGTACCACCTTAATTGGACAAAAGACAATGCTCTTATCCCACTTTGTCTGATAACGCCAGATAACACGCCTAGTTTTCTAGGACTCGAAAGGCAGGTTCTGCGGCATGTCGTCATGGAGCCTTTCAGCTTATAAGCTCCACTCTCTTTTACGAATGGTTATCGCATACTATTCCTTTCTCTTCGTTCGCTTCTTCTTTTTTATTTATTATAGCAGTTATTTTTTTTGTTTCAACATAATTTCTGCAGTTTATTTTTCTAATACTGGCTCTTGCTCAGCCTGTAATGCCCATTTGCGAATAGCATACGCCACGCCATTTTCGTCATTTGTTTTTGTTGTAGCATTAGCCGTTTCTTTCACGATATCTTGTGCATTGCCCATCGCCACACCAATGCCTGCCTCTTTAATCATGCTGATGTCGTTCAAGCTGTCTCCGACTGCCATCACTTCATCCATTGTAATGTCAAGTCGTTCACAAACCGTTTTTAGCCCTTTGGCCTTGTTGATGCCTAAAGCGTTCACTTCAATATTAACAAGCGATGAATTGCTTATTTCAAAAATATTTCTTGCCTGCAGTTCTTTCAACACTTCATTTCTAATGGCATCATCGTCAATATGGTAGCCGAACTTCAGCCATTCGATTGCGTCAATATCCTCAGGCATTTCGTTATTCCAAAGCTTGCCGCAGCTGATGGCCCAAGTTTTCGCACCATGTTTTTGCGCAAGCTCCCAAAGCCAGCGCATTTGCTCTGCTTCAACTAAATTCCGTTCAATTAAATTGCCTTGCCAATCCCATATTTCACTGCCGTTTACTGTGACTAAATATGTTTTAAGAAACAGACTTTCCGCATGATCTTTGCATGTTGCGATTGATCTGCCTGTGCTTAAGACAACATGAATGCCGGCATCTTGTGCCTCTTTAATTGCTTTGCGGTTTTCCTCAGGTATTTCGCCGTTGCTGTTCAATAATGTGCCGTCCATATCAAGGGCGATCAGCTTTATTGCTTTGTTTTGTTCATTGGTCATTTTTGTTGGTCCTCCAAATCTAGTTTCTTAGAAGTGATAGCCAAAATCATGACTGTCATTCATTACGATCATTGTTGTTACCATTCCATACAATAGTATACATATACCTGCCTAATAAGTAAAAAAATTTCAATAATTAACAAAACTTTAATAATCAATTGAAATGATGCGCTTCTTTAGCTAATTTTAGTTTTTTAATATTGCGGGAAAATATACTATGCAATACCATGCCAATAATCACAATTCCAATTCCAAGCAGGGAAACTGGACTCGGCAAACCTGCAGAAAGAAACACCATTTCTCCAATTAATGCAAATAGCACTTCAAATGACTGTGTTGCTTCAACAGCACCAAGCTTCTGCATATTATCCTTTGCTAAATCTGTAGCTGCAAAAAAGAGAATCGTCGCAACAACACCAGAAAATAAAGCTACAATTCCGGATTGGTATACTTGCATAACAGACGGTAAACCTGCAGTCATCCATCCATAAACAGACAGAATAAGCCAAAACGGCAGGCTAGCAATCGTCATGCCAAGCACTCGCTGAAAAACATCAAAGCGGCCACCTGCAACCTCCATCATTTTCCGATTGCCAAGGGGGTATGCAAAGGATGCAATGAGTATTGGTATGAGACAAAGCAGTGCTTGGGACAGGGATAAGCTCCTTGCAAACTCAACCTGCATAAATACGATTCCAACAATTATTAAAAGGGAAAAGCCTAAGCTTTTAATGGGGATTTTTCTTCTTGCATGGACAATAGTTCCGTCACTTGCGGCTATTTGCTCCATAAACAACGGTGCAAGCAGTGTACCTGAAATAATCGTCAGCTGCCATGTTCCTGCAATTAACCAGCCTGGCCCATAGGCGGATGCAAAACAAATAAACGAATAGAAAATCCCAAATCCGACAGAACTCCACAATATCCATTTGAGAGCATTATTACGAAGCTCCAGCAAAATCGGCTTTAAATTCCCTCTAATTAATACAATAATCACTAAAAAGGGAACCATAAAAAAGTAGCGCAGGGATGCACTCCATACCCAGCTTCCCCCATTCATCTCCATCGCTTTATTCAAAACAAACGTAAAAGCAAAAAAGAAGGCAGACGCAATTCCTAACATTATCGGTCGCATAAAACAGGCACCTCCATAAAAAAATTACTTATAACCAATATATCGCATATTAAATACTAACTTCAATTGCTATTTTTGCAAAAAAAAGAAGATGCCTTCTAAAAAGGCATCTAAAAAGTTAACGCTGGTATTGAACACGATGAAGATTAGCGAAAATACCGCCTTTTTCAATCAGTTCATCATGTCCTCCTTCCTCTTCAATCCCGTTTTCGGTAACAACAACAATGCGGTCAGCATTGCGGATTGTTGCGAGTCTGTGGGCAATCACTAATGTTGTACGGTTTTTCGCAAGTTCATTTAATGATGCTTGAATAATTTGCTCTGTTTCTGTATCAAGGGCAGAGGTGGCTTCATCGAGAATAAGTATTGGCGGATTTTTCAAGAACATTCTCGCAATCGCCAGCCTTTGCTTTTGTCCTCCCGACAGCTTCAAGCCCCGCTCTCCTATTTGTGTGTCATAGCCGTCTGGAAGCTTGCGGATTAAATCTTCCAAGTGAGCTCTTTTTACTGCTTCATGTATTTCTTCGTCTGTTGCATCTAGTTTTCCGTATGCGATATTTTCTTTTAATGTACCTGTGAACAGGAACACATCCTGCTGAACAATCCCAATTTGAGAACGCAAGGAATGCTTTGTCATATCACGGATATCCATGCCGTCAATTTTAATGGCTCCGCCGTTCACGTCATAAAACCTTGGCACTAATGAACAAATTGTCGTTTTCCCTGCACCGGACGGACCAACAAATGCAACTGTTTCGCCCGCTTTAATGTTCAGACTGATTTGGTCTAAAACAGTTCTGTTATCATAGCCGAATGTCACATTATTAAATTGAATGTCCCCACGCAATGCAGGCACTTCCACTGCATCTTTGCGGTCTTGAATTTCAGGCTCTGAATCAAGCAGATCCAAGAAACGTCTAAATCCAGCCATACCTTTCGGATACAGCTCCAGCAATGCACTGATTTTATCTATTGGCTTTTGCAAAATGTTAACATACAGAATAAATGCAACTAGCTCACCGTTTGTCAGCTGGCCATTAAATGTCAGCCATGCTCCATAAACCAATACTACTAATGTGAAAAAGCGCATTAGCATGTAAACAGAAGATGAAGTTAAAGACATTACTTTGTATGCAACGATTTTCGCTTTTCTGAAACGTTTATTATTAACAGAAAAACGCTCCATTTCATAGTCTTCGTTCGTGAAGGATTGGACAACACGCACACCGGATACACTGTCTTCAACGCGGGCATTAACATCGGCAATATCGCCGTACATATGCCTCCATGCTTTATTCATGCTCTTATTGCAGTATGTGATCAGCCAGACGAGCACAGGCACGATGAAAATGACGATTAACGCAAGCTTCACATTAATGGTCAGCATAATCCAGAAGGCGCCGACAAATGTCATGATTGCTATAAACAAATCTTCAGGACCATGGTGGGCAAGCTCGCCGATATCAAACAAGTCATTTGTAATTCGGCTCATAACATGACCTGTTTTTGTATTGTCAAAGAATTTAAAGCTTTGCTTTTGGACATGATTGAACAGCTGTGCACGCATATCTGTTTCAATATTAATTCCAAGCTTATGTCCCCAGTAGTTAACAATATATTGCAAATAAGTGCTTATTAAATATAATGCCAGCAAGCCGCAGCTTACAGAGACGATGGTACTCCAATTTCCCTCAGGAAGGAGCTTATCGATAAACCAAGTAACAGCCATTGGGAAGGCAAGTTCCAAAATTGCCACAATGACAGCGCTCGAGAAATCAAGAATGAATAATTTCTTATGCGGTAAATAATAAGTGAAAAAACGCTTTATCATCATATGCTCCTTTTATATAATTTTAACAGTTCTATTTGAGAATCATTATTGATTATAGATGTTTACTCCTATTTATTCAAGGAAAATATTTTCATTATCGAAATAGTCACAATTTATTTTCAAAAAGCTGGGATCGGTATAAAAATAGTAAATTTTCAGTATTTTTTGAATTGTTAAAGGATTTATCATTTATTTAAGCGAACTAAGTATATACTAAAAAAATGAAGATGCGAAACGAAGACTTCAAATCTGGCAGAAGGAGAGTGTGAGAGGATTGGATTATCATTTATTGACATTTGTCACAGTTGCTGAAAAGAAAAATTTTACTCGAGCTGCCGAAGAGCTCCATATTACACAATCTGCTGTAACGCTTTCCATAAAAGCTTTGGAAAAGAAGTATGAAGTGAAATTCTTCGATCGTACGAACAAATACGTTCGGCTTACTCGTGCTGGTGAAATATTGTATTATCATGCCAAGCGTATCCTAAAAGAGTATGAACAGGCGGAAGGCCTTATTGATGACATAACGAAGGTTGTGAGCGGTCCTCTCTTAATTGGGTCTAGTTATACATTCGGTGAGTATTTACTGCCCAGATATATTTCTGATTTTATGAAAGTACACCAATTAATTGAACCGAAAGTCTCCATCAGCAATTCTAGCAGCATCATGAAGCAAGTTCTTGATGGCAGTCTTGATATTGGCATAATTGATGGGGAAGTCAAAAGTCACCCTCACCTGCATATCACTCCCTTTGAACAGGATGAACTGGTAATTATCGTAGGCACTGATCATCCTTTAGCAAGCTTTCGCACGATCGATCTGGAAAGCCTGTACGGTGAAACATGGATCTTACGGGAAGAAGGTTCCGGAACGAGAGAGGTTATTGACAAACTGTTTGAAAAGCATGCCTTTTCTCCCCTTATTTTGAGATCGTTTGGCAGCACGCAAATTATTAAAGAGTCTGTTGAAGCAGGGATTGGCATTTCGATTGTTTCTAAGTTTTCGATTCAAAAAGAACTTCATATGAAAACAATCCATTCCATCCGGCTTAAAAATGAACAGATTAACCGAAACTTCTCCTATGTCATCCCAAAAACAGATATCCACACTCGCTCTGTTGAATTGTTTACCCAATTCTTAAAATCCAAAAATGGGTTCTCACTTGAAGCAATTTCTTATAAATAACAAGGGAAAAGAAGGCTTCTGCAGTAGAAGCCTTCTTTTTTTAGCTTATTCTGGCAAATCATACTCCATTCTTTTTGCTGTTATGGCTTTTTCATCTGCTCCTACTAATCTTTCCACAAGATGGAATGCCATCGTTATCCCTGCAGAAATGCCGCCTGAAGAGACAATTCTGCCTTCATCAACAAATTTAACGCCTCTAACCACTTCCACTTTGGGGAAGGTTTCTGCGAAATTATCGTAGGAAGCCCAATGTGTCGTCGCTTTTTTCCCATCCAAAAGCCCTGCTTTTGCAAGCAGCAAGGCACCTGTACAAACAGAAGCCACAAGCTCTGCTGTTTTATTTTGCTGTTTTATCCATTCCATCAATTTCTCATTATGTATTTCTGTCAGCCTTGCTCCCGGTCCGCCAGGGATGATGATTATATCAAATGCTGGGGCATTTTCGAAGGAATAGCTAGGCAACACTTGCAATCCGTTCCTCGCAGCAATCAGCTCTCCTGTTTCTGAAACTGTTTCTACCTTAAATGGTTTCCTATCATCACGATCCTTAAAGGAGGCTACTGACAGCACTTCAAAAGGTCCTGCAAAATCAAGCACTTCCACATCATCAAATAACAGTATTCCTACACTTCTTGTTTTCATCCCTGCAACTCCTTTTCTCTCAACTACTCGAAAGATAGAAAATCATATGCTGTTCATCAAAGTATTGTCCATCCACCTTTAATGCGTTCTTTTCCAATCCAAAAACAGTGAAGCCGAATGATTCGTATAAGGCAATTGCACCTGCATTTGTGGAAACGACAGCCAGCAGCAATTGCTCAATATCATACCTTTTTGCTAGAGTAATTACCTCTGTCAAAAGCCGTTTGCCAATCCCTTTGTTCCGAAAATCATCTTCTATAAAAAATGACAGCACACTTGCCTTATGCTTAATTTTTTTATAGGTTTCCTTTTGAAGGGTGATGCTGCCAACAAGGCGTTCATCCATAAATGCACCTATAGTAACCCTTGTTGGGTCCTTTAAGAGAGCTGTAATCCTCTTAATGGGATAGAGGCGTTTTTGTTCTTCTTCCACGGTTAATAAAAAGGCATCTGGATGCTGCTTTAATGTTGTTAACCGCAAATTCCAGTAATCTTTTGCGTCCTTTGGTTTAAGCACCCTTACCTGCAAAACGAATCCCCCCTTTCTTATGTTGTCATATGATTTTTGTTCAGGAAAAAATTTTTGCTAGGTTTCTAACTTAATAATTCCATATTTCTTATATGCTTTCCTTCTATACGATGAATTTTCTGATAAATTTATGGTACGATAGTAAAAAATTAATTTCAGAGGAGTTTTGCTTCATGTTTATTGTTCAGTCAACCTTTCCAGTCCCAGATGAAAAGGCGCTTGAAGTCATTGAAATCTATAAAAACCGTTCCCGATTAGTAGACAAAAACCATGGATTTATCCGCTTCCTTCTGCTCCAAAATGAAAAAAACAAAGGAGAAATTACCGTACATATGGAATGGGAAACGAAGGAGGATTACTTAAAATGGGTCAGGAGCACAGAGTTTAAGGATATTCACGAGCTTGAGAAAAAATACCCAGATAAGGAATTAGCCTCGGTTATTCCTACTGTTAAACAATTTGCAGTCGTTGCTGAATAAATTTCTACATTAGAACACAAAAAACCGGCTGACATAATGGCAGCCGGTTTTTTTAACTAGTTAAGACTAGATTCTTCCTGCGATATACGCTTTATACGATTCCAATTAATATATAATGCACATCACTTGCAAAACGTAATGATTTCGATTATCATGAGTATGTAGTAAAAAATATGAGGTGATAATATGAAAGCAAATATACATCCAAATTATGAAAAAGTCGTATTTATGGATACGAACAGCGGCTTCAAATTTCTAACAGGTTCGACGAAAAAATCCAATGAGACTATTAAATGGGAGGATGGCAATACTTATCCTCTTATTAAAGTAGAGACTAGTTCAGATTCACATCCATTTTACACAGGTAAGCAGAAATTTGCAGATAAAGGCGGAAGAGTGGATCGCTTCCTGAAAAAGTACAATATGAAAGAAAACAATTAATGAACATTGTTAATGGCTCTTTGGTAAATCGTAATAGTTACGATAATTCTCTACTACTGATTAGTATCTGCTTAAATAGCAAAGGTTGCCTATAATGAGAAATGAAAAGTGGATGGAGATACTTGAAAGGAATTTCGTCAACACACTGCCACCGTTTAAGAAAGCAGTTTACCAATATATTGTAGATAAGGAAGAGTCTTTAGCACAGAAAGCTGATTCAAAAACACAGTTTCTATCACTTCTTAAAGAGCAGCTGCCGCATCAAGAGGCAGCCGCTCACTTTAAGATGACATTAACGGAAGTAATCAGCTTAATGCACGAAACGGAAGATGAGATTAGTGAGGTTTTAGAAAGAAAAGCAAAAAAATATCAGTGGATTGACTGTACAGATGAAGTGAACGGCAATGGATTCAAGAAAACGGGCAATAGCCAATATTTTCTTTGTCTCTCTTAGAGCCCTCACTTATATTAGTAAGCTGAAACCAGAAATTTATATTTCTGGTTTTTTTATTCGTTGCTCCATACTAAATCTAGCAAATCATCCACTTCCTTCATTTTATTTACGTTTGGATTTTTTATAAGTTGACCATTTACCATTACCATCGTTATATTTGATAAAGCTTTGATATTTTCTAATGGATTATGGTCCATTACAATTAAATCTGCTCGTTTTCCCATTTCAATCGTTCCAGTTAGATGATCTATGCCGAGAATTTCTGCATTTGTTTTTGTTGCCTTTTCAATTACCTGCAGTGAATCGAGCGACGTTTTTCGCATAAGATGGTCCAGCTCGCGCCACATATCATAGTGTGTCACAAATGGCATTGCTGCATCTGTACCAATCCCCATTTTTATCCCATGTTCTACCGCCTGCCTTACACTTGCTAGCATCGAATCGTAAACAAGCCGAGAGTTTTCTTGCACTGTTTCGCTCACTTTCGTCAGACTCAAATCCAATTTTGCGCTAGGATAATCAGCCTGCAAAGTAGGAATTAACGCTGTGTAACCCTTTAAGGCTCTAGGATTACATTTATACAGACTGATAATTTCCTCATCCATCTCCGCTCCATGTTCTATCGTATCAACCCCTCCCTTTAGTGCAACTCTTACTCCTTCCGTACTTTCCACATGTGCGGCAACACGTATGCCGATTTTATGAGCTTCCTCACATATGGCGGCAACTTCGTCCTCTGTCATTTGTAACCGGCCAGCTTCCCCGACCATTTTTGCATCTGTAACACCGCCGGTGACACAGATTTTAATTAAATCCACCCCATGTTTAACATTTATTCTCACATTTCTTCTCGCCTCCCACGGAGAATCGCCGACTAAGGCTAAATAAGGTGCGCCGTGACCGCCTGTTACACTTAGGAAGTAGCCTGCTGTAAGTAAGTTCGGACCTACGAACTTGTGCGCATGAATCTCCTCCCTCAGCTCCACATCTTTATAAAAGAATTCACCTACGCTGCGCATCGTCGTTACACCAGAATGCAAGGCGGTTATGGCATTTTTTTTCATCCGTTTTTTTAAGATTCTTCTTCCTATCGATGTATCCAAAAGATGGTGAAACGCAAAATTTAAAAGCTTTTCACTTACTGACAATGTAAAAGGCTTTCCGTCTGCAAACAGATGTACATGGGCGTTGATGAGGCCAGGCATTACATAGTTCCCTGTTAAGTCTATGCTCTCATAATGACTTGGAACAACGAGATTGCTTGTCTTTTCGATTTGATGAATTCTCCCTTGTTCGTTTACTAATATGGTCATATTTGTATCTGCAAATTTTTTCCCATCACCATAGATTATATGGCAATTATGTAAGGCATATCCTGTCTTCATGAGTGCTTCCTCCCATTTTTCAAAAATGAATAGTTTATTCATTTTTAGTTTTTAAAATAGTGATTCACCTTAAACTAAGTGAATCACTTTAGTGTACAGTATTATTCATTTAAGCTTTTGAGTCCATGCAGCCTGTATATGCTAAGCACCTCAAATATCTGCTGTCTGCTTTCTATGCTCATCTCTCTCTTTAATAAGTCTAAAATCATGTTGACGAAACTATTAGCGAGAATATTCAATAAAATGAAATTATCCTCACTGTTTATTTCATATCTTTTGTACGTACTCTTAACGTACGGCATTTTAGTTTCCATCATTAAATCAATCAGCTCGTTTTTGGCATTGCTGTATTCCGTTCCTTGATTTTTTTCAAAAATAATCACAATCTGCTGATGATATTGGGTTAATAGATTAATCTGCTTTTGAAAAATATCTGCCCTTTTCTCCGTCCTCGCCTCAGCAAACAATGTCTGGTTATCAAAATGAATGCTTTCAACTAACACCTTTTGCAAATAATCGACTAAGGATGGTGGAACGACCGAATAAAACAAATCGTTTTTATTTTTGAAATACGTATAAATATTTCCGACTGAAATTTGAATTTCTTCAGCGATATCGCTCATTTTTGCATTCAAAAATCCTTTGTTAAAAAACACTTTCAAGGCGGCAGCTTCGATTTGTTTTTTTACTTCCTCTTTTTTTGACTGGATAATAACCACCTCGTAATAATGAATGATGTATTCACTATTAATTTAGTTTAATTCTTGGTTGCTGTCAAATAATTGTAACTGGATGTAGAAAATCAAAAAGAGATCTTTTCCTCAAACTCACTTTTCATAACGATTATGGGTTGTGATAATCCAAATCTCATTAAAGAATCTAAAAATGAAGCAAGCGAATCAAGTGAATCGGTCCTTACTTTTAGTAAATAGTTGGCTTCCCCACTGACACGATATAAATCTATTACTTCAGGCGCCACTTCACAGTATGTTATAAAATCAGCGCACTTGCTCGTTTTAAACATGATGAACGTTAAGATATTTTTATTAATTTTAGAAGGTTCAAACTTTGCTTTATAACCAGCTATTACCCCTTGCTCTTCAAGCTTATTAATTCTTTCTTTGACAGCTGGCTGCGTCATGGATATAACTCTGCCGATTTCAGAGACAGGTATCCTTGCGTTTTCAAATAATAAATTCATAATTTTATAATCTGTTTCATCCAGTTTTACTGTATTTTTCATGGTTAGTTCCCCTTCTTTATTTTATAAAGTATTACGGCAATATGTCTTTAAAATCACAAGCCAAATGAGTTTTCTTTTTATAATTATATATTTAGTTTTCTGATAATTCCAATAAAATATAAGTATGCTTTAAATAATAATTCACATTAATGGGGCGTGATTATATATGAAGAATTTACAAGACAAAATAGCTTTAGTGACAGGTGCCAGCCGTGGAATTGGCCGTGCAATCGCCAAAAGGTTAGCAGATGATGGGGCCATCGTTGCTGTTCATTATGGAAGCAATCAAAAGGCTGCTGATGCTACGGTTAAGGAAATTATCGCTGCAGGCGGTGATGCTTTCTCCATTCCAGCTGATTTACAGTCTTTGCACGGAGTAAAAAAACTGCTGCAGCAATTAGATGAAAAGCTGTTAGAAAAAACTAGCTCCGTCTCATTTGATATATTAGTAAATAATGCAGGTATTGGAACGCAAGGAACCATTGAAAATACAACAGAAGAAATCTTCGATGAAATCATAGATATTAATATTAAAGCACCTTTTTTCCTTATACAGAATGCCATACCAAGACTAAGAGAAAAGGGACGCATCATTAACATTTCATCTGCAGAAGTACGGATTGGTTTAACAGGGTCGATTGCCTATGGTTTGAGTAAAGGAGCGCTTAACACGATGACACTTCCATTAGCAAAACACCTTGGTGAACGTGATATAACAGTTAATACTATTATGCCTGGGTATACAAAGACAGATATCAATTCCAAGCTGCTGGATAATCCGGAGATTAAAAAGTTCGCCACTGAATCCTCCGTATTCCACCGATTAGGTAAAGTGGAAGATATTGCAGACGTTGTTTCATTTCTTGCTTCCTCTGACAGCCGTTGGATAACTGGCCAAATTATAGATGCTTCTGGAGGATTTAGTCTATAATTCCCCCCTACCTCTAGTTAACTGTTTGTTATATCGGTATATCTATTCCGATTAACTAGTAAAACTTCGACTTTATTTATCGGAATTTTCCTCCTATAATCTATAGAGACACAACTAAATAGATAGATAGGATGAACATAATGATTTTACTGGGAGCAATAGTTAATGGAGTAGGTATCATGATTGGTGCACTACTTGGCAGTGTCCTTCGCCGTATACCTAACAATATGAAGGACGCTGTTATGAATATAATGGGTTTGTCTATTGTCGTATTAGGAATTCAAATGGCACTTAAAACGGCGAATTTTACGATTGTGATTTTGAGCCTTTCGTTAGGTGCAATTATTGGTGAATTATTAGCGATAGAAGATAAAATAACCAAGCTTGGACAATGGATAGAAGCAAAGGTTGGTTCTGACAAGCAGGGAAGCATCTCACAAGGCTTTGTTACAGGTACGTTAATATTTGCAATTGGAGCAATGGGGATTATTGGAGCTCTCGACAGCGGGATTCGCGGCAATCATGATGTTTTATTTACAAAATCGATTATTGATTCATTTATCGCACTTATATTGACTTCCACTTTAGGAATCGGCGTTCTTTTTTCAGCTGTTCCTGTTATTATTTATGAAGGGCTAATTGCTGTTTTTGCAACCCAGATTGATCGTGTGATTCCGCAGCAATTAATGGATCAATTTATTTTGGAAATGTCAGCTACCGGCGGGGTTATGATTATGACGATTGGCTTAAATTTAATAGGGCTGACCAAATTTAAAGTGGCAAATCTTCTGCCTGGAATTCTCGTAGTTTTATTGCTTGTTTCCATTATGTATGGTTATAATATTTATTTTTAATCGCTTTTGAAATCAAACAGGCAGAAAGTATTTTCTGCCTGTTTTTCATATGGATGAATTTTGCTTCTTAAACAGAAACCCTCTTGCTGGCTGCTATTAAGCTTCTAATTCCTTCTAAATCATTTTTCTCAAATAACTCAATAATTTTGCTGCCGACAATAACGCCGTCACAATATTGCGTCATGTCTTTCACATGCTGTGGGGTGGAGATGCCAAAGCCTGCCAACACTGGAATAGGGCTGACTTCTTTCACTTTAAGCAGATGCTCTCCTAGCTGTTCTTGAAAGACTGTTCTTGCCCCAGTGATTCCTGTTACGGTGACTGCATATAAAAAGCCATTGCCTTTTTTGGCTATCTGTGCAATTCTATCTAATGAACTTGTTAATGTTACAAGTCGGATGATTTCGATGTGATGCTTGTCAGCAGCAGCTTGCACTAGGCCTTCTTCTTCAATTGGCATATCTGGCACGATTATGCCGTTAACGCCTGACTCTTCGCATGATTGAAAGAAATCCTCAATGCCATAGGCAATGATTGGATTTAAATACGTCATAAAAACAATCGGGATGGTTGTCGTTTCCCGGAAGGAAGTTAATGTTTGAAACACTTTCTTCAATGTTGTTCCTGCTTGAAGTGCCCGAATTCCGGCAGCTTGAATGATCGGTCCGTCTGCAACAGGGTCGGAAAACGGAATCCCAAGCTCGATTGCTGTTGCTCCGCTGCTTTCAAGAAATTTAATTTTTTCCTCTAGTGTGTCTAGGCCGCCATCGCCTGCCATAATATATGGAACAAAGGCTTTGTCGCCATTCTTTTCAACTTGTGCAAAACGCTCTGCAATTGTCACCATCTTATTGATTCACTCCCATTCTGTCCATTACTGTATTAACATCTTTATCGCCTCTGCCAGATAAGCAAACGACTATCGCTTCCTCTTCGTTCATTTTAGGTGCATGCTTCAAGCAATAAGCAATTGCATGAGAGCTTTCTAATGCAGGAATAATTCCTTCTAGTCTGCACAGCAGCTGCAATGCTTCAAACGCTTCATCATCTGTGACCGATTCATAATTCACTCTGCCGATATCATTTAAATAGCTGTGTTCTGGTCCAACGCCAGGATAATCAAGTCCTGCCGAAATGCTGTGCGCTTCTTGAATTTGTCCATCCTCGTCCTGCAATAAATACATATAAGAACCGTGAAGCACTCCGGGTTTGCCTTTCGTTAAGGATGCAGCGTGTTTATCTGTATCTAGTCCGTGTCCTGATGCTTCTACACCATAAAGAGCAACATCTTCATCCTCAATAAATGGATAGAACATGCCCATCGCATTGCTGCCGCCGCCGATACATGCAATCACTGCTTCTGGGAGTCTTCCTTCCTTTTCCAAAAACTGTGCCTTCGTCTCTGTTCCGATGACGCTTTGGAAATCACGGACCATCATTGGAAATGGATGTGGTCCCATAACAGATCCAAGTATATAGTGGGTGTCCATTACATTAGTAACCCAATATCTTAGTGCCTCATTACATGCATCCTTCAATGTCGCACTTCCAGAGGTAACACTTTCGACCTTTGCTCCAAGAAGCTCCATCCGGAATACATTCAGTTTCTGTCTTCTAATATCCTCTTCGCCCATAAATATCGTACATTCTAAACCGAGCAGCGCACAGGCAGTAGCTGTTGCAACACCATGCTGGCCTGCTCCAGTTTCGGCAACGACCTTTGTTTTACCCATGCGTTTTGCCAAAAGCGCCTGGCCGATAGCATTATTGATTTTATGTGCTCCTGTGTGGTTCAAATCTTCTCTTTTTAAGTAAATTTTCGCTCCGTTTAAATGCTTTGTAAGTCTTTCAGCATAATAAAGGGGTGTTTCTCTGCCAACATAATCCTTCAGCAAATAATTTAATTCCTCTTGGAATGCTGGGTCTTTTTTTGCCTCGATATAAGCATTTTCCAATTCAACAACTGCTGACATTAATGTTTCTGGAACATATCTTCCTCCATAAATACCGAAATGTCCTGTGCTGTCTGGATATGAATAGTTAACTGTCATGATTGTCGCTCCTCCTATTTGTTTACTGCTTGAAGTGCTTCCTGTAAAAATCCTTCAATCTTCTGCAAATCCTTTTTCCCATCTGTTTCTACACCGCTTGATACATCGAGCATAAAGGGATCGACCATTGTCTTTGCCTGGTTTACATTGTCTTTATGTAAGCCTCCTGCAAGAATGACTTTTTTGCCTTTAAAGTCATAGTTTTTGACGATATTCCAATCAAACGCTTTGCCATTTCCGCCAAAGTACCTCTCCCGCGCACTATCCAACAGGATATAATCAGACTGAAAATCCGCAATTATTTCCAAATCGCTTTCTTCCTTTATGCTGAACGCCTTTATTACTGGCAATTCAAAGGAAGATGCATATTCACTCGATTCATCTCCATGAAGCTGAATGACATTAATGCCTGAAATCCGGACAATTTCATCGATTCTTTCTCTTGTTTCATTGACGAACACCCCAACTTTCCAGATGTCATCAGGAAGCTTATCGATAATCGTTCTGGCTGTTTCCGGCTCGATTTTCCGTTTGCTGTCTGCAAAGACAAATCCGATAGCTTTCGCTCCATTTTGAACGGCGCAAAGTGCTTCTTCTTCTGCTCTTATCCCGCATATTTTGACATTCATACATGGTCACTTCCTTATATTTGGACTTTCATGCTTGCTAATGTTTCTTTTAGATTAGTAGCTTTCATAAAGGTTTCCCCGACTAGTATTGCATTTGCACCTGCAGCAACAACTCTGTCAATATCCTCCTGTGAGGCAATTCCGCTTTCGCTCACTAAGTATCTGCCAGATTCCTTAATAGTTGGCGCCAAACGTTCCGTAACTTCTAAGGAGACGTGGAATGTTTTTAAGTCTCTGTTATTAACACCGATCAGCTGACAGTCCGTTTGAAGGGCACGCTCAAGCTCCTCTTCATTATGAACCTCCATCAGCACCTCCAAGCCGCTTGCAACTGCATACTTGTAAAGGCGGTTCAGCTTCTCATCATCAAGGGCTGCTGCAATTAACAACACAAGACTTGCGCCCTTTGCTTTAGCAAAATCTATTTGAATTTCATCAATGATAAAGTCTTTGCATAAGACAGGGATAGGAACTGCAGAGCTGACACGCTCCAAGTCCTCATAGCTGCCTTTGAAGAACGGACCGTCTGTTAAAACAGACATACAATCAGCACCGTATTGCGCATATTTTAAGCCTTGCTCTTTTGGATCAACACCAATATTGATATCTCCTTTTGAAGGGGAAGCTCTTTTAAACTCAGCAATAATCGCAAGCTGATCCGTGTTTGCCAGTCTTTCCATAAATGATTTTCTTGCCATTGTAGGACTTTTTTGTATTACAGCTTTTTGCTGCTTAAGCTCCTCAACAACTGCTAGCTTTTTGGCGATGATTTTATCTAGAATGGTTTCCATTTTATATCCCTGCTTTCTCATATAATGAACTGTTCGTTACTAACTGTTCGAGTTTTGAAAGAGCTGCCCCACTGTCAATACTGTGTCTGGCAAGCTCGATTCCCTCTTCGATGCTCATTGCCTTTCCTGCAGCGAAAATACCTATTCCTGCGTTTAACAAAACAGTGTCTTTATATGCACCTTTTTCCCCGTTGAGCACTTTAAGCAAGATCTCTGCATTTTCCTTTGCGTCTCCGCCGCGGATTGCTTCATTGTTGTACACAGGTAGATTCACTTCCTCCGGTCGCAGAATTACCTTTCGAATCTTTCCTTCTTCTAAAATAACGAGTTCATTGTCTCCTTGCAGGGATGCTTCATCCATTCCGCCGGCCCCGTTAAGGACAACGGCTCTTTTCCGTCCTAATCTTTTCAAGCTTTCAGCAAAAACCTCTGTGTAATCTCTTCTGTATATGCCAAGCACCTGTGTTTCCAGCTCAATAGGATTCGTTAAAGGACCAATTAAGTTGAAAATTGTCGGAATGCCCAACTCTCTTCTCACTTTCATGATTCTGCCCATTTTCGGCTGTACATGCTGTGCAAATAAGAAGGTAATGCCGATATTTTTTAGCTGCTGTTCATTCTGCTCTGGTGTGACATTTAAATGGATGCCTAAATGCTCCAAAACATCTGCACTGCCAGTCTTGCTTGAAACACTTCTATTGCCATGCTTTGCAACTGGAATGCCTGCTCCTGCTAACACGAAGGCAGATGTGCTGCTGATGTTAAAGCTATGAGAGCCATCGCCACCTGTTCCGCAATTATCGATACAGCCACCTACATTTTCGAATTTTAATGTCTGTTCTCTGACTGCTCTAACTAAACCAACGATTTCGTCAACCGTTTCGCCTTTTAGCTTTAATGCCGTTATAAATGCTGCCAATTGACTGTCTGTAACGCTATCTGTAAAAAAGGTTCTCGAGACGTCAAGCATTTCCGCTTCTGTCAGTGATTCATGATTCATTAATCTTTGTAAATAACTCTTCATCTCAATACTCCCTTTCTTGTTTCTGTAATAAAGTTGGCAAGAAGCTGCTTGCCTGTGTCTGTTCCAACTGATTCTGGATGAAACTGAAATCCGTATACTGGGTAGTGCTTATGTTTAATTGCCATTATTTCTTGATCGTCATGAGATACTGCTAACACTTCAAAGTTTCTTGGCAATGTGTCTTTTTGTATAACAAGTGAATGATACCGCATCACTTCAATCGGACTAATTAATCCGGCAAACAGCGGGTCATTATTTACATCTGCCAAATAAGAGGTTTTCCCATGCATAATATTTTCTGCTCTTACGACCTTAGCCCCAAAAGCTGAGCCAATCCCTTGATGACCGAGGCAAATTCCTAAAATCGGAAACTGTTGATGTAATTTCTGTATTACTTCAATCATAATGCCGGCATTTTCAGGGCGGCCTGGACCTGGAGAGAGTACAATACTAGCAGGGTTCAGCTTCTGTATATCCTCCACTGTCAGCTCATCATTGCGAACAACCTTCACTTCTTCGCCTAATTCTCCTAGATATTGATACAGGTTATACGTAAATGAATCATAATTATCGATTAATAAAATCATGATAGTCCCTCCAAAAACACCTTTAATTTATGGATTGTCTCTTCGTACTCTTTTTCAGGGACGGAGTCATATACGATGCCAGCACCTGCTTGTATATAGGCTTTATCATCCTTAATAATCATCGTCCTTATAGCCAGTGCAAAATCCATGTTGCCATTTTGGGAGAAATAGCCGACTGCCCCAGAATAAATTCCTCTTTTGACCCCTTCAAGCTCATTGATAATTTGCATTGCTCTAATCTTCGGGGCACCAGAAACTGTCCCTGCAGGCAAGCATGATATGAGTGCATCTACGCTTGACTGATTATCCTTGATTTGGCCGCTTACCTCTGAAACGATATGCATCACATGCTTGTATTTTTCAACCTTCATATATTTCTCTACTTTAATGCTTCCGAAATGACTGACCTTGCCGACATCATTTCTTGCTAAGTCTACAAGCATTTTATGTTCAGCCAATTCCTTCTCGTCTTGCAGTAAATCTGCTTCAAGCTCTATATCCTCCTCCGGTGTAGCTCCTCTAGGTCTTGTTCCGGCGATTGGGTTTGTAATAACTGTTCCATCGCTCGCCTTTATCAAACTTTCAGGTGAGCTGCCGACGATAGCATAATCAACAAAATCGAGATAGTACATATAAGGTGATTGATTTTTCACTCGCAGCTTTCTGTAATAAGAAAAGCTCGAACCTTTAATATCTGCTGACATCCGCTGAGAAGGTACGACTTGAAAGATGTCTCCTTCTGCAATATATTGCTTCGCCTTGTTTACTTTTTCTACAAATTCCTCTTTAGTGACAGTTGCTTTAAAAGCAGACAGCTGAACATCTTCTGTACTTTCTGTATACTGTGACTGAATTTCCTGCTTTCTTGTTTCGAGCCTGTTCTTCAACTGCTCTTCTGTCGTTTCGTCTGTTAAAGGAGATGCAACCAAATAAACAGTTTGTTCTAAATGGTCAAAAATTACGAAATCTTCAAAAAACATTAAATGCACGTCTGGCAGCTTTAGCTCATCCTTCGCCTCCGGACCAATATTTTCGTACTGCCTAATATTGTCGTAGCCGACATAGCCGACCGCTCCAGCATTTATCGGCAGTCCATATGGCAATTGAAGGTCTTGAACTGGAAGGAGTTTTTTGACAAGATCCAAGGCTTTTTCATCCACTGTTTCTACGCTGTCTTTTCGTTTCACTGTTGTAACTGGCCCATTGCCAATAAGTTCAAAAACTGGATCGCTGCCTATAATCGAAAACCGGCCTGATGCTTCATGCTTTAAGGAACTTTCTAACAGGAACTTTTTTTCTCCAGTTAATTTTTGATAAATACTGATTGGTGTGAGCGTATCGCCTTCCAATTTTTCGATAATCACCATTTGGCTGCCTGTCGTTTTCATTTCTTTACCTCCGTTTATGTGTCCTCTAAAAAATCCAATAAAAAAGTCCCCTATTATTACAGACATAAAAGCTGCAATAATAGAGGACGATTAGTTAAACCGCGGTACCACCTCAGTTAGAGTGAAAAACACTCTCTCTTTTCGAATACAAATAATATTCTATCCTGTTAACGGTGGAAACCGGCAAGCCCTACTAATTTGTTCAAACCCGCACTCTTAAGTCCATTCAGCTAAATGTTTGGATCGGTTTTCACCAAACCACCGACTCTCTTTACCAGACATATTAGCTTACTACTCTTAATCATTGATTTTAGTATGAAATTATTTTTTCGAACGCAAAAAGGGTCTCTCTCCTGTAAAAAAAGGACGAGAGACCCGTGGTGCCACCTTCATTAGCTTTGTTAAAAAGCTCACTCTAAGAAATCATGCACTCAAAGATTCTTTGGCGCATATTTCGGTCTCTTGTAACGATGAGACATTTCGCTAAAGCCTACCTCTTGAATATCAAGTTTCGGTTTAGAAGCTCAGAAGTCCATTCACTATTGTGTAACACTGATTCTCACCAACCATCAGCTCTCTTAAGTTCCAGTCAATAGTTACTACTCTTCGTCATCACTCAAATTTATGTTAAACCAATCATAAAATACGCCGATCTTTATGTCAAGGAATTTTACATAATTTTTATTTCTGCAGTGCTTTTTGGAAACGGTTCGTCCAGTCAGCGGCAAGATCTTCAAGCTGCAGCATCCGCTCTACTTCTTTTTTATTATTCCGGTCAAGGAGCATTACTTTCGTAGCATCCCATACAGAAATTTCCTCTTGTTTACGTTCAAGCAATATTAGAGGCGAAGACGATGAAACGGTTCCTTCTTTTAGAACCTTCAGAAAATAGCCTGTGTAGCATGTTTCTACTATCTGACCTAAAAATGTCGGAATGTCATTGTACTTGGATATCGTACTGCACGGAATTCTTCCTTGCGTGACTTGGATAACAGCATCGCCAACTGAAAAAACATCACCAATATATGTATTCTTTTCAAGCAGGCCTGTGCCGCAAATATTTTCCCCGAAAACTGGCGGTTTTAATACAGTGTTAAACTTTTTTTCCCAATTTTGATAATGCTCATATGAATAAAAGCATACAGCCCTGTCTCTGCCACCGTGAAATTCTTCGTTAGCAACACCATCGCCGTCAAAGCCGTCGAATGATAAAAAACATTCTTCTAAAACCGTTTTACCAATGGCAGTTGAGACATCTCTGCCGTTCCAATCATAATTCTTTGGCTTGCCCACACTTAAACAGATTATTTCTCCCTTCATCTTATCCTCCCAAGTGTTTTTTAATTATTATAACGCTAATCCTTTTATGCGAACAGAGCTTTACATAACTTACGTTCACAGTATTTCCTAAAAATCTCAAGTGTAAATAAAATCGTACAAGTACATATTATTAGTAGTCAGCACTATTTAAATCAAGGAGAATTTAAATGGATCACATAAATGAGGAAAAAGGCTTTTTCAGTTTTAGTGATGAACATAAAAAAAAGGATAAAGCAAACAAAGATACAGCTAATAAGGGTAAAGATGTAAAAGTTACAAAAATGTCTGTTTTGTCTATTTCTTCCATACCATTAGTAATGACGCTTGGAAATAGTATGCTGATACCAGTATTGCCAAATATCGAGAGTCAACTTGGCATCTCGTCTTTTCAGGTGAGCATGATTATTACTGTTTATAGTATTTTGGCGATATTGCTTATTCCTGTAGCCGGTTATTTATCCGACCATATCGGCAGAAAGAAAGTCATTATTCCAAGCCTAATCATTGCCGGAATTGGAGGAGCGATTTGCGGCTTTGCAGCATGGAAAATAGAGAACTCTTATTGGATTATTCTTGCAGGCAGGGCATTGCAAGGCATAGGAGCCGCAGGAGCATTCCCGATTGTATTGCCTCTTGTTGGTGACATGTTTAAAAAAGAAGAGGAAATAAGCAGCACATTAGGTGTGATTGAAACAGCCAATACTCTAGGTAAGGTGCTGAGCCCTGTGCTTGGTGCAATCATAGCCGGAATTGTCTGGTTTATGCCATTTTGGGCCATACCTGTATTTTGTCTCATTTCCATCCTTCTCATCATGATTTTTGTTAAAGTGCCTGGAGGTCCAAGTGAACCGCCGCCTTTCAGGGTGTTTATCCAACATACGAGAAAAGTAATGAAAAAAGACAAAAAATGGCTTTATGCTATTTTTTTAATTGGTGTTATCATCATGTTCGTCCTTTTTGCGGAACAGTTTTACCTATCAGACATACTTGAAAAAAAATATCATATAAAAAACATAAAAAAAGGGATGTACTTGGCGATTCCACTTGGAGCACTTTGTCTGACTTCATTCATTACAGGAAAGAAAATTAAAAAAGACCAAAATTTGATGAAGTGGATTACTTTCACAGGCATCGTGTTCATTATTATTGGGACAGTTGCCCTCAGCTTTAATGATAATTTATGGTATATCATCTCCGTACTAACTATTTCAGGAATTGGAATTGGCGCAAGTCTTCCCCCATTAGATGCCCTCATTACAGAAGGGATTGAAAAGGAAGAACGCGGCACCATCACAAGCCTGTACAGCTCGATGCGCTTTATTGGTGTCGCAGCAGGGCCTCCGATTATGGCATTGTTAAGCAAGGAAATGGAAAGTCTTCAATTTTATATTTTAGCAGGCGTTGCCTTAATCGCGGCACTTGCTGTGTTATTCCGAATAAAAGCAAAAGGAAATGCCCATTAAATCGGCACTTCTTTTGCTTTTAATATCGTTTTGCTACAAAAAAGGAACCTGCTAAAACTGCAGGTTCCTCCCTAAATTAATTATTATTTTTTCTCTGCGACTGGCTTCTTCAAAATACCTAGAAGGATTGCTCCTACAACAGCACCGATAATTACTGCCAACAAGTATAGCAGCCAGCTGCCATCCACAAGACCGAATACGAAAATACCGCCGTGTGGTGCTCGTAAACCGATGTTGAACAGCATTGATAATCCACCTGTGATTGCTGCACCGATTGCAACAGATGGGATTACACGCAGCGGATCAGCTGCTGCAAATGGAATTGCACCTTCTGTGATAAAGGAAAGACCCATAATGTAGTTCGTTGTACCAGCATCTTTTTCTTGCTTTGTAAACTTATTTTTGAAAATAGTTGATGCTAATGCAATTGCAAGCGGCGGAACCATTCCACCAGCCATTATTGCTGCCATCGGCTCATAAACACCGTTAGCAATTAGACCTGTTCCGAATACATATGCAGACTTATTGATAGGACCACCCATGTCAATAGCCATCATTGCACCAAGGATAATACCAAGCAGTACAGCGTTAGCTGTGCCTAGTCCTGATAACCAGTTTGTAATAGCCGTGTTTAGATCGCCAACTGGACCGATTACAACATAATGCATGATTAAACCTGTAATTAAAATACCAAGCAGTGGGAATAATAGAATTGTTTTAATACCTTCAAGAGATCTTGGCAATACTTCCAGTGCCTTCTTAATTCCGATAACTACATAACCTGCAAGGAAACCTGCGATCAAGCCGCCTAAGAAGCCTGCACCGCCATTTGCTGCCATAAGACCAGCAACCATACCTGGAGCGAAACCTGGGCGATCAGCAATACTCATTGCAATAAAGCCTGCTAGAACTGGAACTAGTAAGGAGAATGCATTGTCTCCGCCGATAAGCTTCAGAACTGCTGCAAAAGCATTATAGCTCGGATCGTTCTGATCAGACGAGTTATAACCGAACATGAAGCTGATTGCGATTAAAATACCGCCGCCGACTACGAATGGAAGCATGTTAGAAACACCGTTCATCAAGTGTTTGTAAATACCTGCACCGCCTTTTTTGCTGCTTTCTTCAGCTTCTTTAGCACCAGAACCACCTTGATAAACAGGAGCTTCCTGCTTTAGCGCCTTGTCGATAAGCTCTGCCGGTCTTCTAATACCATCAGCAACTGGTGTTTCAATGACATGCTTGCCTTTAAAGCGCTCCATTTGCACCTTCGTGTCTGCTGCAACAATTACTGCTGTAGCGTTTTCAATTTCTTCTGCCGTGAGGACATTTTTCGCACCGCCTGAGCCGTTTGTTTCAACTTTAATATCAACACCTAGCTCTGCTGCTTTTGATTTCAAAGAATCAGCTGCCATATACGTATGTGCAATTCCTGTTGGACATGCTGTAACAGCAACGATAAAGTTCTTTTTATCAGCAATGTTTTGCTCCTCTTGTTCCTCTTCCTCATCATAGCTGTCGATGATGTCCACTACATCTTGTTCTGTTGCAGCAGCAAGCAGCTTAGCTCTGACTTCTTCCTTCAATAGAATGGTAGAAAGTCTTGATAATGCTTCGAGATGGGTATTGTTTGCACCATCTGGAGCGGCAATCATAAAGAATAAATGTGCCGGCTGACCATCTAAAGATTCATAATCCAGTCCACTTACAGAACGGCCAAATGCAATCGCTGGGTTTTTAACAGCACTCGTTTTCGCATGAGGAATCGCGATTCCTTCACCGATACCTGTTGTGCTTTGCTCTTCTCTTTTTAAGATTGCTGCTTTATATTCTTCTTTATTTGCTAACTTTCCTGCTGTGTCTAATTTTGCCACCAATTGATCGATAGCTTCTATTTTTTGTGTTCCTTCTATATTTAAAAGGATAGTATCACGCGTCAGCAATTCTGTTATTCTCATCTGTAACGCTCCTTTTCGCTGATAATGTTAATTGAGCTTACAGCTTATGCATCCATCTGGATACACAAGCTGTAATCATTACTTCAGTATTACTTGCTCAAGCAAGCTTTCGACTTTCTCTTTCGTGCATAAACCGATAGAGAAGGCTGTAGCGCTGCCCGAAGCAATACTGTATCGGAATGATTCTTTTAAATCTTGTGTCTCATTGTATTTAGCAAGGAAACCGGCAACCATGCTGTCTCCTGCTCCGACTGAGCTTTTGACTTCGCCTTTTGGCACAGTGCTAATAATTGTTTCGTGCTGGTTAATCAATACTGCACCATCTCCGGCAAGGGAAACAATAACATTTTGTGCGCCAAGCTCTAGCAGTTTCTTCCCATATGGGATAACATCCTCTGCTGTTGTAATGGTTGTATTAAATAAATCTCCAAGCTCATGATGGTTCGGCTTGATTAAGAATGGATTATACGGAAGCACCTTCTTCAAAAGGTCTCCTTCTGCATCCACTACAAAAGATACATCGTTCTCAGAGCAGATTTTCACGAGCTCTTCATATGTGTTTGCTGGAAGTGTAGACGGTATGCTGCCTGCTAGCACTAACATATCTTCCGATGTCAGCTTGCTGATTTTTTCTTTCAGTTCTGCTAATTTCTCTTCAGAAATTGCCGGGCCTGCTGCATTCAATTCTGTTTCATCTGCAGCCTTCACCTTCACATTAATTCTCGTATCTTCTTCTACTTCCACAAAGTCAGTGTCAATCGCTTCTTGTTTAAGCTGATCTTTTATATAGCTGCCAGTGAATCCGCCGACAAAACCAAGTGCCTTGCTTTGTACACCCATCCTTTGCAGTACTTTGGAAACATTGATGCCTTTTCCTCCTGCAAACTTGCTCGTGCGCTCTGTTCTGTTCAATTCTCCTAAATTCACTTCGCTAAGTTCAATGATATAGTCAACAGATGGGTTCAATGTCAACGTATAAATCATGCTGTCACAACCTTTATACTAGTTTTTTTGCTGTACATCTCTAAAATCTCGCCATCATTACCGTTTGTAATGATAGATGCTTCATGGATGTCGGCAATCTTTGAAAAATACACTTCAGAAAATTTTGTGTCATCTGCTAGGAAAAACGCTTCTCTTGAAAGCTCAATCGCCTTGCTCTTAACCATTGCTTCCTCTTGATCAGGAGTAGTATATCCAAATTCAGGATGAATACCGTTTGTTCCCATGAAGCATTTATCAAAGCGGTACTGGTTTAAGCTTAATAGTGCACCTCTGCCTACAAGTGCGTTTGTTCTTTCCTTTACATATCCTCCGATTAGATAGGTTTGGATTCCTGAGGAAAGAAGTTCCTTCATATGCATCAGACCATTTGTCACCACGACTATTTTCTTTGTTTGCAAAAAAGGAATCATCTCCGTAACAGTGGAACCAGCATCCAAATAGATACTTTCGCCTTCTTCGACAAGATTTGCAGCATATGCTGCAATCATTTTCTTTTCTTGAAGGTTTTTGGCTGATTTTTCATCCATGCTCGGTTCGTTCATTTTTCCTTGCAGTCGTGCTGCGCCACCATGAACTCTTTTTAAAAATCCTTCTTGCTCTAATTGTGTCAAGTCTCTTCTGATTGTGCTTTCAGAAGTTTCCGTCGCGTCTACTAAATCCTGTATTTTAACAATGTTTTGTTGTTTTAATAATTGCAAAATCAGTGAATGTCTTTCTGGTGTTAACAACTGCCCACATCCTTTCTTTTAATGAACTGGGTTTGTTGTCGATAGACTAATAATACTGTAACCGATTTCAGATTTCAAGCATTTTCTTTCAAAAACATTCAAAAAAAATCATATCTTGATAGTTTTTGAATGTTTTATTATTTTTTATAATATTTGCAGATTTCCGATTATACGCTCGAACGGTGTCGAAACTTGTAATCTCATTGCAACATTCTACAGTTTCTCCTATAATTAATAACAAGATTCACCAAATTTCTTAAAGAGGAAAACTATATGAAAAAACTTTCTTATTATTATCTGGAGTTCATTAAAATCTTAGCGACAATCGTTATCCTGTTTGCATTATTTGGAACGATAAATGATGTCATCATTCAACTGATTAGTGGAACGTCTTTTCCTGACACATCCATGTTCCAAGGAAAAAGCTATTTACTGCTACTTTTCATAGCACAGTTTATTGGTTTTGCGATTATTACAGTTGTCCTATATGTAAATATCATTTCATTTGTTGGATTTAACCAACAAAAGGGACGTAGAAAATTTCCGAAAACTTGGGTACAAAAACTGATTATCATTGCACTCCTTTTAATTTTCGCTTTTTATATTGTGCTTCTGTTCCATTAAGAAGTAAATATTTGCGCTAAATTGCTGAATATGATACTATCAAATCAAGATATAGGTAATTCTATTAAAAAATTATCTATATATAGTGATATCCTTCTTAATTATCCAATCTTTCCGCTTCCGATGAAGCGGTCTTTTTTTGTAAAAAAAAGGACCGAGTCTTCTTTTACAAAGATTCGGTCCTTTTTCTTTCCTTATATTCTGCTTTCGTTATCGCGTAATAAAGACTCGTAACAGTCATCTCTTCAAAAGCCTTCAGTTGTTCCATTTTTTTATACCTGTAAGTAAAACCGCATTTTTCCTGAACCCGCCCAGACCTGTCATTGAAATCAAACCGGCCGCACCAAATCACATCTGCATCCAACTGATTAAAGCCATGCTCAAGGATTAATTGAACCGCCTCCGGCATAATTCCTAATCCCCAATAATCAGGGTGGAGCGCAAACCCAATTTCCAGCTCTTTCAATCCGGAGCTCTTCTCTCCTTTATATGAATGCAAACCAATACTGCCAATCACCTTGTTTATGTCAGGCAACAAAATCGCATAAACTTCTGCTTTCATTAAAAACAACCGAATAATCTGCTTGCTTTCTTCTTCTGTTCTATGGGGCTTCCAGCCAGCGTTTGGGCCAACTTCTTCTCTTTGCGCATATTCGAAAAGATCGCTTGCATCCGCCAGACTCCAGCTCCGCAACAGCAGTCTGCTGCTTTTTAGCATGTGTTCCCACTCTTTTCTTGTATGTTGTTTAAAAATTTATCTTCTAGCTAGCATTTCATAAATATCCTGCAATGTAACACAGCCTAAGTCCTGCGCTTTTTTTAAATAGCGCGACCAAAGCTGCGCAGTCAATCTCGCATCCCCAAGAGCATGATGCCGGTTATTTGCCGGAATGCCATTTAAAGAGCACCAATCCTCCAGACTGACAATTGTTTTATTTGGTTCAACAATTTTAAACAAAAAAGCAGTATCAACAACACGGTGTTTAAATGGTGTCTTGAATTGCTTCCAGCACGCAGACTGCATAAAGTTCTTTTCATGTGACGAATGATGAGCGACAAGTGTATCATTTTCAGCAAACGCAAAAAACTTTACGAGCGCCTCTGATAACAAGGGCGCTTCTTTTGTGTCCTCATTTCGTATTCCTGTTAGTAACGAAATTTCTTCAGGAATAGGACCATTCGTATTTACCAATGTGTAAAATTCTTCCTCTGTCACTGTACAGCCCTTTACTTTAACAGCACCAATCGAAATAATCTGGTCGCCCTTATCTGGGAAAAAACCGGTTGTTTCTATATCAAAAACTACTGTCTCAATGTCCTTCAACGCCAACTGGGAAGCAATTTCGATTTTCAATTCCTTTTGAAGCTGTCTCATAAATGCATGCTGCTGGGAATTTAATACCCCTGTTCCTTGATTAAACACATTAGAGTTCATCTTGCCATATAAGTCTCTCATATATTGAAAAAAAGATTCCACACCCACATTTTCACCCTTTTTCAATTAGCCTTTTCACTTGCTGATATAGCTTGATTCCTTTTCTCAGCAAATGCTTTACCTCTGTTCTTTCTTCCTTTGTCAATTGGTTAATATTTAAGAAATGGACATCACTGTAGTCCTTATCATCCTGAAATGAAGCTGTGCGATAGGTGAGAATCCGCCGAAAATAGCACTCATATTCTACCATTAACGGTTCATAGACACCGATCTTCTTCAAATCTGCCATCCTGCCTAATGTAGAGGTAGCGATAACTCCCTCTTTTATCGCAAGCAGCCTAATTGAATTAACATAAGGCAAATACAGCGTATTCTTCATATGCAGTGAGCCGCGATGCACTCCTGTCCGCTCCACAAAAAACTGGCCAAAAATGCCGACTCCTTTTTTAATTCTCATCACATTATTTAAAAATCTGACAAGCAAGGCAGGATGCTGTTCCCTGTACGCATGGATAACAGATCTTAGCTCGTTTACAAACTCTTTGTTGCCGATAAGTTCTCTGCTGTCATAAAAAATCTGCAAATAACGAATTGATTCCCAATTCTCCATTTCCATCCATTTGTTCAGCTGTTCTTGCCATTCTGCAAAGGATTTACACCAAATAGGATTGCTGCTCATAACATTGCCTTCACAATAAGGATAGCCGACCGTGTTTAGTGCATCACTCACCATCTTACCGAGAGCTAAAAAGTATTCTTGCACAAAAGGAGCATCCTTTTGAAAAATCATCCCATGATCTTGATCACTAATGACACCTTGCTCCTTCCTGCCTGCACTTCCTGTTACAAACCAGGCAAAATCACAAGGCGGTTTTCCATGCTCTTTTATAAACTCCTCATAAACAGCACCAAATGTTTCTGTTAAGATTAAATCATGCTGGTTGTTAAGGGTTTCATTCGTTAAACGATGAAGTTTCTTAAAACCTTCCTTCTCTCTCTTTAACTCTAATAATCTTCCATTATATGAGCACATCCACGCACTTCCTTGCACATATATAGTTAATAATATTTTAGCATATTTTTTAAAAAATGAAGCTTATAAGAAAGGAGAAGCCTCACTTTTAAAAGTGAGGCTTGCTTTATGTCATGTATTAGACGCTTTTTGACTCATCCTTTGGCAAGAACACTTCTGGATAACCGTATGTTCCATGCTCACTGATGTCTAGACCCTTAATCTCCTCTTCTTCTGTTACGCGCAGTCCACTGATCTTTTTAATTACAAACAAGATAGCAAAGCTGACAACGAATGCGAATAATGCACATGTTACAACACCTAACGCCTGAACACCTAACTGATGGAAGCCGCCGCCGTAGAATAAACCTGGCTGCCCAACAGTAGCTAACTCTTTCGTTGCGAACAACCCAGTTGACAATGTTCCCCACACCCCTGCAGTACCATGAACAGATAGTGCAAAAATCGGATCATCAATTCTTCTGTTCTCAAAGAATCGAACACTGTAGAAAACAAGAATTCCAGCAATTAAACCAATTACAACCGCGCCCCAAGTATCAACGAACGCACATGATGCAGTGATTGCAACAAGCCCAGCTAATGCTCCATTAAGCGTTGTTGTAATATCTGATTTTCCTAGGACAATCCAAGAGATTAACAATGCAGAAACCGCTCCGGCAGCTGCAGCTAAGTTTGTATTCAAAGCAACAAACCCGAAGAATCCATCTGCAACAGAAACTGTGCTTCCAGCGTTAAACCCGAACCAGCCGACCCAGAGAATAAGTACACTCAATGCCGTATACACTTGGTTATGACCGAAAATCGGATTAGCAGAACCATCAGCATTGTATTTACCGATACGAGGCTTTAAGAGAATAGTAGCAGCAAATGCAGCCATCGCACCTGTTAAATGCACAACCGTTGATCCAGCGAAATCCTGCTTCCCGTGTTCAGCAAGCCAGCCGCCGCCCCAAATCCAGTGCGCAATGACCGGATATACAATGGCAGAGAATAGAACGGAGAAAATCAAGTAAACTGATAATTTAGCACGTTCTGCAAAACCGCCAAGTGCAATTGTTAAGGAGATTCCGGCAAATGCAAGCTGGAATACGAAGAATACTGAAGTCTGCAGCGCAGCATCCGGAATTTGTTCACCGGAGTAGAAGAACTCTGACATTCCAACAAAAAAGTTTGCATTTCCTCCAAAAATAAAGCCATAACCGACAGCCCAGAAAACTAATGAAGAAATTCCGAATGTGAAGATTGTTTTGCCGGCAATATGACCAGCATTTTTCATTCTTGTGGAACCCGCTTCCAATAATATAAATCCGCCAATCATAAAAATAACTAAAATTGCACCAACCATCGTCCACAAGCTGTTCATCAAAAATTCTAAATTATCCATTAAGTCATTTTCCCCCTTTTTGTAATTTAGTTTACATGAAGTGTCATATAATCTAACACTTGATAAACCTTATTTTACCGATATAAAAAATTCTGTCAATATTTTTTATAAATTTAATTTTCTAAAAACTTAAATTATTTTAACTAAGCTTCTCTTTCCCTATCTCTAATACGCTTTCCAGATATTTATGTATAAAACTTACTGCATAGATGAAGATTCAACAAACTGTTAACAGATGGTATTCCATGCTATCCCAATCACCAACTTACGTAACAAAAGTTGACATAAACAAAAAAAGCCAGCCTTTTCAGGCCAGCTTTAAAAATTATTAGCAAATCAATGTTGCACCAACAATGATTAATAGTATAAACAATACAACGATCAACGCAAAGCCGCCACCATAACCGCCGCAGCCTCCGCCGTAACCATATCCGCCATATCCGTAACCGTACATAGAACATCTCCCTTTCTGATTTCGTATTTGCAGCTTTTTTCGTGTTTCCTTTGCTGCTTGCTACAAAATCATCTTATGCGGTAAATGTCTATTTGGCTGGGTGTTTGCCTTAATTTTCGCTAAAAACCTTGTTTTCTTCAGAGTGATTCGATACTGCTGCCAATACACGCTCTGTTTGGAGCTGTGGATTGTTTGATGCGCTGATTTCGGAAATAAGTGCGACACCGTCGCCGCCTGCTTCCATTACTGGTGTGGCATTAGCCGCGGTTATCCCGCCAATTCCAACAATGGGTATGTCGGTATTTTGTCTCCTTACATCCTTAATTAATATTGTACCACGCACTTCTGTTGCATCTTTTTTTGTATTCGTTGGGTAAATGGGGCCAATCCCTATATAATCAGCACCTGCTAATATTGCTGCCTCTACTTCCGCGAGACTGTGTGCAGACACACCAAGAATTTTATCACCGATTTTTTCTCTGACAGAATGTGCCGTTTCATCATCCTGACCAATATGCACACCGTCTGCATTTAGTTCTACTGCTAAATCTACATCATCGTTAACAATGAATGGAACTTTATAAGATTTACAAAGCTGCTGAAGCTTTTTGGCAAGCTCCTTTTTAGCAGAACCAACGAGGGCATTCTCTCCTTTTTCACGGAACTGGAACATAGTGATGCCCCCTTTCAGCGCCTGTGTAAGCACTTCTTCCGGAGGCAGCTTGCTGTTATTACTGCCCATAATAAAATAAAGCTTCATCAGCTGCTTCATTTCCTGCACTGTGTATTTCTCCATGACCTTTCTCCCTTTCCCTACTGTAATGATGATGCACGCATCTTTGCATAAGCCCAATGATTAGTTGGGCCATGCCCTTGGCCTATGTTCAAATCATGCTTTATTGCTAAATAAACAAATTCCTTGGCCGTCTCAAATGATTGGCGAACAGACAGCCCGTTTGCCAGAGATGCTGCCATTGCTGCTGCAAAGGTGCAGCCTGTTCCGTGCGTGTTCTTCGTATTCAGTCTTTTTGAGTCAAGAGTAAAAAAGACACTGCCATCATAAAGCAAATCAACAAGGTTATCCCCATCACCGTGACCGCCCTTTATTACAACATGCTTAGCACCCATGCTATGCAGCAAAACAGCAGCTTCCTTCCTTTCGTCCATACTGCGAATCGACAAGCCTGTCAGAACTTCGGCCTCAGGGATATTCGGTGTAATGACTGTTGCTAATGGGATAAGATGCTCCTTCAAGGCGGTAACTGCAGCATTTTGCAGCAAGCTTGCTCCCCCCTTTGCAATCATAACAGGATCTACTACAATGTTCTTCCATTCATATTGCCTGATTTTTGCTGCAACAAGCTCGATAATACCACTGTCAAAGAGCATACCCGTCTTAATAGCATCTGTGCCGATATCTGTGGCGACTGCGTCAATCTGTTTTTCAATTGCTTCCAAAGACATAGGATAAACAGCAGCTACTCCTAAAGTGTTTTGTGCTGTTACTGCTGTAATGGCTGACATGCCGTACACACCGAGCTCCTGAAATGTCTTTAAATCTGCCTGAATACCTGCCCCGCCTCCAGAATCTGAGCCGGCAATTGTCAAGGCTATTCTTTGCTTCATATCACTCACCTGCTTGCATTGTTATTTTTTTATAGTGCCTAACATCCTCTTCAGCAATGCTGTATAACGCATCTAAAAACGCTGTCTGAAAGCTGCCTGGGCCAATTTCCGGCTTATTATCTACAACTTTTTCAGCGGCAATCCCATAAACAGCCAGACCGCTAGCTGCTGCAAGGAGCACGTCTTGTTCCACAGCGATAAACGCAGCCAGTACAGACGATAGCAGGCAGCCTGCGCCAGTCACTTTTGTCATGATAGGATGACCATTGCCAACATAATAAATATCCTGCCCGTTTGTCACAACATCCTTCTCTCCTGTAATACATACAGGTGCACCGATTTTTTGCGAGGCTTTAACAGCGATTGCTGCATGATCATCTAAGGAAGAAACAGAATCCACTCCTCTTATTTCTGCTGCCATTCCGGCAACATTTGCAACCTCGGCAGCATTCCCCCTCAATAACGTTATATTAACCTCTTGCAAAATACGCTGAATGGAAGTGGTGCGAAAAGCCGTTGCACCAGCTCCAACTGGATCTAGAATTACTGGTGTATTAGCAGCGTTCGCTGCTTTTCCGGCAATAATCATGCTTGTTACATTGTCAGCATTTAATGTACCGATATTTAACACGAGAGCATCTGCTACTGATGCCATATCTGCAACCTCTTCTTTCGCATAAGCCATCACAGGAGAAGCGCCAATTGCCAGCAATCCATTTGCAGTGAAATTGGTGACAACTACATTCGTGATATTATGGATAAGCGGCGTTTTCTCTCTTAATCTGGTAAGAAGCTCTTCTGCTGTTGGGTTGTGTTTTACTGATGTCATTTTTTCTTCCCTGCCTTCTAGTATTATTTCCAAACAAAAAAGCTCATGTTTAAAGTAACTCGGAAAATGTCGTTAGACCTTCGGGAGTTCACAAAAACATAAGCTTAAAAACGAAAAAACACTTTGCCTAAACAAAGTGTCTATTATTATGTACACTCCCTGCGCTGGCATTATCCAACAGGTTCATACGGTCGATGACAGTTAGTCATCCTCTCAGCCTGATTCCACAAGCTCCCGATAAATATTTTATTACTATTATCTTATAAGAACAGTGAAAATTTTGCAAGATTATCAAACTAGAAGAGATATAAATACTCATCCTTTGGCGCCTCAGCAGCTTTGATGCTGTCCACTTTAATGGTCGGCATAGCACCGCCGTCGATTTCTTGTTTTACAACCGTTCCTTTTATTTCATACCAGCCATTTGTTTCTGCGGATTTAAGATTGCCATTAAGCATATAGCCATACACTGACAAATCGACAATACAATGTGTCATGACATATCTTGCAATCACTGCCTCATTTTCTGAAAATCCATCTTCTCTGTAAATAAAGCCTTTCATCACAATCTGTGTTCCTTCCACATCATCCAGCTGATTATTTAGCACATCCATTACTTGGAAATAATTCTCATCATCGACCTCAATATACTTCTTGTCATTTAGAACAGCTGCAAGCTCTATCGCTGAATCCGTTCCTTCTGCAAGCTTCGTTGTATTTCCTTCATGAGCTGTAAGCTTGGCCAAGGCATCATCATGCAAGGAATAGTCGCTTAACGAAAAAAACAGTACAAGAGGACTTAAGAAAAAGAGATACGATAAAGTGAGCTTCCACGGCGGAACATTTTCATCACATACATCACAGTCACAATCTGCTCCTTTTAAGTTACTGTTTAACAGGCGAAAAAAGCCGAGCAAAAACAATAGGACCATCGAAATAAGCAAAAAGGGAAGCATCTTAGGTGCAACAAAGGCAGTAAGCATATTTTTCACATACAGCTTAAATATAATGAGACTAAACCCGATCATAATAATTCCTTGCATTTCATTTGAAAGCTGCCACATCGGACTCCAACGTAATCTCATTTTTCATTCCTCCTTTATGACAGTATTTGGACAATGCAACTCACATAAAATGACCTGCGATTATGGACAATGCAAAAACAATAACGGAAACGACAAAAATAAAGACTGCCACAAATTTAAATTTAAAGGATGCAAGCATAACAAGCGTGTTTTTAAAATCAAGGATTGGTCCAAATACAAGGAAGCCAAGAATCGCCTCTGGTTGGAATGTCTTCGTAAAGGAGACCGCCACAAACGCATCTGCTTCCGAGCATAATGACAGAATATAAGCTAAAGCCATCATAACAGCTGTTCCTTTAAAAACATTTTCCCCAGCCAGTCCATATAAAGTCTCTTGCAAGTATACTTGGGCTATGGCAGCAAACAACGCACCAATAATAAAATATTTAGCGACCGCAAAAAACTCAAAGCATGTGTGATGAAGAATTCCCTTCCATCTAGAATCTCCTTTATTCACATTTACAGGTACATTGCCGACTAAATCTTCCTTATGCATTTTTAAAACATTCTTTTTGGAGAAATAGGCATGCATGATAAAACCGACAATAACAGCGGCAACAATACAAACAATAAACCTGCCATAGACAATCGGCATATTTAAACGGAAAGCATAAAAGGTGCTTCCAAATACGATAAAGTTTAAAATCGGCGCACACATCAGTAAAACGACACCTACATGGACCGGGACGCCTTTTTGAATAAGTCTCCGGACTACAGGAATGATGGCACATTCACAAACAGGAGTAATACATGCTGCAAGTACACCTACAAAAATTGCAGCAATTGGATTTTTAGGAATAATTTTGGCTATCATCGCTTCTGAAACATAAATATTGATAACCGAGGAAGCAATAGCACCAAGCAGGAGAAAAGGCAGGGCTTCTAGGAAAATCGCCAGAAAAACGATAAATATCGACTGAACATCATCCGTTAGCAATTGTTGGACAACTGGTAGAGTTGAGACATCTCCGAAGAAAAATAAATACATCAGGAACAGGAATAAGGCAAAGACAATAAAATCTTTTATACTAGTAGGAATGGACATATCTATCTCCTTTAAAAAATTGATATACCTGCTTGTCTATCTTTCTATCATCTACTCTATGCTTATCCTTCTTCTATTATGTCTTTCCTTCCAAAAAGAAATGTCTGCAAGGAACCCTTGCAGACATTTCTTTATATATGAATTTCTTCTTTTTGCAAATCATTGCCTATCAGCACAATTTCTCCTGCAGCTGCAGGCCGCCTTTTGCCTAGATTTTCCCATTCCATTAAACCTGAAGCATATTGGAAATGATACCATTGATTATCTTCCTTGTTTTGCACAATTCCTTTTGCTCTGTAAAGACGCTCTTTATTCTGCTCTAATAATTCCGCAATTTCTTTTTTGGATGCCTGCTGTTTATACGTCAGTTTGACTGCCTTTATATGATGATGATGGTGATGTCCTCCCAAATCCTCTGCAGGAAGCGGAATGGCTGTATCGCTTCCATCTAAATAGAGAGTAACGCCATCTCCGTATGCTGTATGGATAATTGGTGCATGCTTATTGTATTTCCTGATAATTTTTTCTGCTTTTTCAACTGCTGTTTTTTCATTAACCTGATCCATTTTATTTAAAACTATTAAACTTCCTCTTTCAATCTGTTCCTTCTGCAGCTGTCTTACTTCCTTGGAACTCGAGAAGATGCTTGTATACTCTGCGACATGCATGCTGTCTACAACACAGATGCTTTCCTTTAACTTGAAATCGGCAGCAAACCGCTCCTCTTTAAAGGTGTCGATTATCTCTGACGGATTGGCCACGCCAGTCCCCTCAAGGAGAACGACCTCGATTTGCTGATCACGTGCCATTACGGCAACCTCATCTAAAGTCGTGCGCAAATCATCCTTAACAGAGCAGCATACACAGCCATTTAGCAGTTCAAACAGCGACTCACTTTCAAACAAATGCTTTTCTAAATTGGCATTTCCTAATTCATTAAGGATGATTGCATATTTTTTATTTATATTCTTGAAATGCTGCATACACTTTAAAAGAGTGCTCGTCTTCCCGCTGCCTAAAAAGCCATTAATTAAATAGACATCTGTTTTCATAAATTCCTCCTATAAGCACAAATCTTTTTCAAAATGTATGCAGCAGCAATCATTTTTAGTACTGGAGTTTTTTTACACAAAAAAAGCCCGACAATGGGCTTTCCTCTAGAAATTGTGTATACTAAAGCCTTTACATTTCTTTTAAGCTTTCAATATCTACTTCTGTTCTTTCTTCTATGCCGCCCACTAAGTGTACAATGGCCGTCTGATCTTCCTCTTTAATCTCATCAATCCAGATGGATACTCCGTTATATTGGACTTCGATTTCTGCAGGAGAAGATAAGATCTGTTTCGCTCTATTGATGTCCACTTTTTCCACCTACTTTCTTCATCAGAGATTGCCTGCTTAGCTAATTTTATGAACAAATGGTCCATTTGGTTCCAAAAATGGTCATATGCTCCTTTAACATTATGTGATTATTCGTTTTTTTCTATTCAATAAATTTCAATCACTAATTTCTTTATAAACGGTGCCATCGGTATCTGTAATCAGAATTTCAGATTCTATTTTATCTATGCCAATCACAATAAAAGGATTCTTTTCAAGCGAATTATTATAATTGGTGCGAATTTTTATTTCTGTTCGTCCATTACTGTTTTCCACATCCAATAATTCTATCGTGTTTCCTCTCATTTGCTCACCAAGTGTTAAAAATATCCCTTTGCTTCCTTCAAGGATATTAAACATCTTATAACCTCTTATAGATGGATTTCCCTCGATATTATGCAAATGTGTAAGCAGACCTTGACTCTCCACATTCCCTTTGTCGACAACCCAGTAGTTCACTTTATCAAAATAAGTGTACGCCGAAAATACGACTGCGTATAACAGTACAATTAAACAAAGAGTTTTTTTCCAAAAGGAACTCTTTCCTACAATAAAAAAAATAATCGCCATGGAAATGACCCCTATGCTCACTATTCCAAACGGCATTCCTTCAAATCCACCTATAAGAAGGATAGAAACAAGTAACAAGATAATCCCTCCACATAAAACGGACAAACTTCTTTTGACGTTAGGGATTCCTTTTCCATACACATATGTAACCAAATAAATGATAATGCCAATAATAAAACCGATTAGTAATAAAGTTGATAACACATTTTCCCCTCCTAGTATAATAACGAACAGATATTTACATATTACACTTCCACTACGCTAAAATCCATAATTTGGACAAAATGTAATAATTAAGTTTACGCTACTGCGGAGAAAACATTTAGCATAACTTGGAATAAAACATATACTTTTTTCCTAGTTTTTATGATAAAATCTTTTTGGAAAAGAGAGAAAAACTAGGGGGAAGAATATTGAAGAAACTTTTCAAAAAGATTTCATTTCTTATTGTATTAGCATTAGCAGCAAATCTTTTATTCCAGACTGACTTTACAAAAACAGCAAGTGCTGCCTCATCTTACACTTATTACATAAAGTCAACTGCAAATCTATACAGCAGTACAAAAAGCAACGCAAAAAAGCTGAAGTCTATCCCAGTTAACACGAAGCTGACTACAACCAGCGCGAAAAAAGACAAAATGTATAAAGTGAAATTCGACGGCAAAACAGGTTATGTGTATGCATCCAAGCTTTCAACAAAACTTACAAGTGTGACGCTTTACACAAAAGATAACGCCAATTTATATGACAACACATCTAAAAAACAGAAAAAGCTAATATCCATTCCTGTAAACGCTAAACTTGTCACACAATCGGTGATTGGCAGTAAAATGTATAAGGTAACGTATGAAGGAAAAACTGGTTATATTTATTCTTCTAAGCTTGCAGCAAAAAAAGTTAGCAAGGTGCCTTTCGGAAAAACTGTACGTGTTGGCAATTTTACAGTGAAGATAGACAAGCCGATTAACGAATATGGGGAGAGCTATCTATTCGATGGAAATAACAGTTATATCGCATTGCCTGTAACTATTACTAATTATGGAGCAAGGGATTATATTGGCTGGCTTTATGAAGGTTATGTCAACAACAAATACTATGATGTATTTGATAATTGGTACTTTGCAGTTGATTATGAAGATGAAGAACTAGAAGGTTCCGAGATGCTTTCAAAAGGAAAAAGCTTAAGTGGTTATATCACTTTAAAAATGGCTAAAGGTAAAAATTTAGAGTTTATATATGCAGACAATTATTACGAAAATTTTATTACCTTCTATGGTAAAAACTAATTTAATCCCCCCTTCCTTTATGAGGGGGTCTTTTTGGATACATTTACCTTTTCACAATATGTTTCACTTTCCTCCATACAGTGTAAATACAAACTAAGAACGAAATACACTAAAAGGAGGAATAGTCATGACAGCATTACAGAAAACAGCATTAGTTCTAACTATTATCGGAGCAATTAACTGGGGATTAATAGGATTCTTCCAATGGGATCTTGTAGCAGCTATTTTCGGCGGACAAGATGCAGCATTATCAAGAATTGTTTATGGACTTGTCGGAATCGCTGGTCTGATTAATATCGGTATGCTTTTCATGTCACCAAAGGAAAAGACATCTGATCAACATGTAAGAACAAACCACTAAAAAATGAGGCTGGCGCTGCCAGCCTTTTTTTGTTTATTCCATCTCTTTAGCAATCCATGTTAATTTGTCTGCAGATACAGCCACCTCTTTAAAATCGCTGCCCATTTCATTGATGAGCTGTATGAAAGAAGCAAGTTTTTCATCTATCCTGTTGTTTTGCCCTTTTGTTTCACACATTGCTTCTAAAATATGCTGGAAGTGCTCAGCTGTTTCCTGCATACTTTTATTCCCTTTTGAGATTTCTTCCATGATTTTATCTAAAGAGCTTGTCAGTTTTTCTGTTTGTCCATTTGTATTTTGAATCAAGGTGGCCACATTGGCGACAGATTTCTTCGTATCATCAGAAAGTTTTCTCACTTCTCCAGCAACGACAGAAAAACCTAATCCATGTTCTCCGGCCTTTGCTGCTTCAATAGCTGCATTTAAAGACAAGAGATTGGTTTGTTCCGCAATTCCTTTCACAATATTAATAATTTCAGCCATTTGATTGGTGATAGACAGCAAGACATGCACATCTCCTGTAATTTCATTGACTTTATGGTGAATATTTACCATTGTGGCTGCTTGCATGTTAATTTGCTGTTTGCCTTGTAATGCTCGCTCCTCTGCCAAATTGGATAAGTCTGCACCTTTTTTTGCGAATATAATCATGTCGTTAGACTGACCAACAAGGTGCTGAAACGATTGATTTGTTTCCTCAGAGATAGCAGCAAGATTTTCTGAAGCCTCTGCTACACTTTGGCGAATAAGCAGCTTTTCCTGTTCCCCTTCCGCTTTAATTCGGTCTGATTCTGCATCATAAGCCTCAAGAACTAATTGCTGTTCCAAGTTTAAAATTTTTGACACAGCCCTAATTAACGGCATATGCTCCTCTTTATTTGGGAAATTATCTTCAATCAACCCAAGCAAGGACAGCAGCAAATCTTGAAATGCACACATATACCATTTCGTCTGCAGTCCAATTTTGACATGAACATGAGCAATTCGTATCCGCTTCTCCAAAAACTCACGATTGATTTCACCGGCAAACATTTCACCTATATGTGTTCGCAGTGTTTTTTTTAAGCGCTCTATAGAGCTGTTATCTTGAATGATTCCAAGCAAAGACGGCTCATTTTCTAAATTTTTATAAAATCTGTCTACAATTCCCTCGATATTATTCAGCACATAGATATGCATCCTTTTAAGCTGGATTAAATCCTCTGCTGTTAAACCTATCATCTGAACTTGTTTGTATACCTCACTGTTTCTAGCAACCTTTAACTCCACATCCCCTAATGTGAATTGTTCAGCTGTTTCTCTTTTCGCTCTTTTTTTCGTTAAAAACAAAGATCCCACCCCTACTTTTTTCCTATATTACACTTAGAATACCATATGATTTCCAGAAGATAAATATCCGGTTATTAACAAATAATAGGTACAAATGTTCATTTTGTTCCTGTTTAAAATTCAAATCTACAAAAATAAACCAGCTTCAAAAAAAGGAAGCTGGTTATATTTTCATACTAAAGCGGATTCTGAATAAAACTGGTATTGACCTCTGCCGTTTTTCTTTGCTTCATATAGTGCTGTATCGGCCATATTCAACAGTGTTTCAATCGTTGACCCGTCATTAGGGTAAAGAGCAACACCCATGGAGGACGATGTTTTTAATACATGGTTCTCATCAATTGCACAAGGCTCTTTTAAGCTTTCACATAATCTAGAAATGATTTTTTCTGCCTCTTCTTTACTATTCAGCCCTTCAATAGTAATAACAAATTCATCTCCGCCTACTCTAGCAATACTGTCTGTTAACCGCAAATTTTTCTCTATTCTTCTGACATACAGAGCAAGCAGCTTGTCTCCAATTTCATGACCGTATGTGTCATTAATTTGCTTAAAGAAATCAAGGTCAAGAAAGGCAAGGGCAAGCATTTTATTCGTTTGCTCGGACTCTGAAATAAGCCTTGGCAAGTTTTTCATTAAAGAGCGCCTGTTCGGAATTTTGGTGAGGTAGTCCTGATAAGCCATTTCCTCGAGCCTGTGTTCATACTCTTTTCGTTCCGAAATTTCTCTGGAAGCTAAAATGATATAATCAAGTTCCCCGTCGTCTCCTCTTACACAAGAGCCATTTGCTTCAAACCATCTGTATTGACCGGCGGCATCTATTAGTCTAAATTCAAATTTATAATCAACATGTCTCTTTTCCACTACACGATCAAGCCGTTCTTGCATTTGTTTTGCATCAAGTTTGTGGAGAAATGTAAATAAGCTTTCTCCCTTTAAAGGACAGCTGTCAAAGCCGAGAATTCTCTTAAAGGAAGGAGAAACATACTGAATGGAGCCTGCACTATCAACAAGCAAAATAATATCCTTCATCTTTTCCGTAATAACCCGAAATTTCCGTTCACTTGCATGCAGTAATTGCTCTGATTTCTTCCGGTCTGTAATATTGCGAGATACGATAATTAGGTGACTGCGCTGTCCTTCACCATCAAAAACAGGGGTTTTAATGACTTCCCACGTATTTTCCACACCATTTTGATCAACTAATGATTTTTCCATTTTAAGAGAGCTGCCTTTCTCCCAAGCCAATTCATCTGTTGCGTGATTACGAATAAATTTATCTCCCATGTCTGGTATAAGCTCGGCAAGCTCTAAATCTGTTTTGCCTTGATAACAGACACCAGCTAGCCGGTATGATTCAATGACCTTCTTATTTGTGAGAATCCATTTGCCGGCACCATCCTTTACGACAATAAATTCCTCTATTAAATCAATTAACAATCGAAGCTGGGGCTCTTGCAGTTTTAAAAAAGACAGATGCTGTGTGAAGTCCATAAAAATTTCCCTTTCTGTATCTCTACTAAATAGTTCTTTAGTACTAAACATTATATATTTGTCTATTATATGAGCGGAAAAACTGGATAGCAATCTTTATTTCCTTTGTAAATTAATCCAATTTAATACTGCTAGTGTATCCTGTTTCTTCATATATTTATTATCGTCTAACTGCCTGCTTCTTGAAGCTCATTTACTGTTACGAATATATATCCATCCTTTGATAATGCATCAAGTATCCCTTCTGTTGTATTCCATTCCTCTCCAGTCTTGTCATACATCGGATGTAGAAGAATAATCGATCCTGGTGTGATATTTTCCTTCACATATTGTATCTTGTCTTTTGCTGACTGATAAAACTTGTCAGGCTCTAAATTCCAGGTGATCGTTTCCCTGTTATTTTTTTTAAGAAATATAGGTAACCCAATTAGTTTTTTTCCGTATGGAGGGCGAAAATCAATCTCCCCTTCAAAGCCTGTATCTCGAATTAAGCTATCTGTGCTTTCTATTTCTTCCTTTATATAGGAAGGCAACTTAAAAACCATCCTCTTGTGAGAGTATGTATGATTTCCAATTTGATGGCCTGCATCTGCAATCGCTTCTCCTAATTCCATGTTCTGTTCTAGTTCACTTCCTATTAAAAAAAAAGTCGCCTTCGCATCATATTCCTCCAATAGCGGCAGAAGTGCTTCGACATTGTTTGTCGGTCCGTCATCAAATGTCAATGCCACTAGCTTTTCCTCCGTATCGATGTGATTTACGATACTCCCAACCAATTGAACAGTGCGTGAATTCATCAGTTTGTAGGCTCCATACACAACTAACAGAACTATTAGTACTAGAATTAAAACAAACGCAAGCTGATTTTTCCGCAATTCAATCACTCCTAATCGCCTAAATGACAAGCAATACTATACATTACCTATTCTTGACCAGCTCTGATAAATCCTCCAACCGAAAGGTCAAATTTATACACGAAATGTACAGACCTAAGTGGACATATTTCCCTTTTGTTCCCAGTTGAATAGAGTATTAGTACCAATTGTGAGGTGATAATGATTAACATTCTATATAATAAAGACTCCTTGCCGATAAACAGCTTAACTAAATGTCAAGAGAAGGCATTAGAAGCTTTTGAAGCGAAGATGACGGATGTGGATAAACCCTTCCCTTGCATACCTGCGGTTATTGGATTTAGAAAAAATCAATTGCGATACGGATTTATCGGCGATCCACGGGTAGAGAGCAGCAGTGTGGAGCTCGGAGAACTGCTGCTCTCTTATACAGAACAGTCCAGGTCATTCGGAAATTATACCTCTCTGATCATTTTCTTCGAAACACCTGATGAGTTAAAAACCGATTGCGGTGTAGAACAATATGAGGAGCTTTTTTGGCAGCAATTAAGCACGCTTGCTGCACTCGATAAAATGGAATGGCCAGAACATATTCCTAAAGACCCGCATCATTCGTTATGGGAGTTTTGCTTTCATGGCGAGCAGTACTTCATGTATTGCGCCACACCTGCCCACAAAAATCGGCAAAGCAGATATTTTCCAACTATGATGTTTGCGATTACGCCAAGGTGGGTCTTGAGGGAATTCACTAAAAAACCAACTTTCGCTGAGCGGGTGAAAACAAAAATTCGGCAAAGACTTAAAAACTATGATAAAATCGGCATCCACCCTTCCTTAAACACATATGGAGAGACGGATAATCTAGAATGGAAGCAATACTTTCTCCGCGATAATGAAACAGCCCCCATGAAATGTCCCTACCATCGAATTTTAAAAGCATTACGGATAGAAGAAAAAGATAAGTAAAATTTATAACAGGTCTCTTCCTCTATGGAAAGTGACCTATTTCTGGTTAGCTGGATAGATTATTCCTACCTAAAGCCCTGTCCATTTTGCACTGAACTCTCTAACTAATTTTCAAAGCGAAATTATTGAACATTCATTTTCTTTTGTATACTCTGATATATATATAGATAGTCTCTACATAGAAGGTATAAATACGAAAGGTGAAGTTGTCTTACTCTTTAAAACTTAACATTAACCACTGCGGTGCAAACTTTGTATTTCAATCTACTGACTAGACAGATAATTCGGAAAGGAGATTTTCATCCATGCAAACTATACAAAGGAACCAAGCATCGCTTATTTTATGGATTGTGGTGTTTTTTTGGTTCGCTCAATATGTATATATCCCTTATCAAACTACCTATCTACTGCTAGCCCATATTTCGAGTAATGTAGTAGGTGCTATTATCGGTGCATATGGAATTTCACAACTTGCCCTACGATTGCCAGTAGGTATTCTTGCTGATCTTAGCAGTAATCATAAGCTTTTTATTATTTTGGGAACATTTTTTGCTGGTACTGCTTCCTTTTTTCGAATTTTGTTACCAGATGAAATGGGCTTTTTAATTGCAAATATATTATCAGGGACAGCAAGTGCAACTTGGATTTCCTTTATGGTATTGTATATGAGCTTTTTTAATAAAGAAGCTCAGACTCGCGCAACGAGCAAGATCATTATGGCTAATAACACTGGGATATTACTAGCATTTGTCACTAGCACCTTCTTGTATGATACTGTCGGCATGATGGTGATTTGCGCCTTTAGCTTAGGAGCTGGCCTTATCGCATGTCTGCTTGCCTTTTTCCTTCGTACAACAAAACCGACCAATCAACCTAAAGTTTCTGTAATGGAGTTATTACAGGTATTAAAAGATAAGAACCTTTTACTTTATTCCTGTTTAGCATTAGTACAGCAAGGTGTGCAAATGGCTACAACCATGTCCTTTACAAATCAAGTTATCCAGGAATTGGGCGCCAAAAATATGGAAATTGGTTTTTCCTCTATCATCTATATGATTTCTGCTGTTTTTTTTGCTAAGCTTGCTTCAACGAAATTCCTTGAGCTGCTCACAAAAAAACAGTGGATCTATTCCAGTTTTTTATTACTTGGCATTTACTGTTTGTTAGTGCCGCAATCTAGTTCCGTTTTAATGGTTTGTTTTTTACAATTAATCCCTGGCATGGGTACGGGTATCTTATTTTCGCTGTTAACTTCTGAGGCGCTCCAATCTATTCCTCAGCAAAAACGCTCAACTGCAATGGGCTTCTTCCAGGCTGTCTATGCCGTTGGGATGACAACTTTCCCAATTATCAGCGGCAGTGTTTATGAGCATGTCTCTATGAAAGCAGCGTTTATATTTCTAGCTGGTACTTGTTTTATTGCCTTTATCATCTCCTTGGTTTTCTCTCGTAAGAAAGCTAGAAAATCACATAAGAGAAATGTGTCTTAGAAGGATAAAAGCTGTTGTTATTATGTATGAATACGTTAAGGTTTAGATAGCATAATCAAATAAGAAAGATTTAAAAAAGGAGGAAAAGGATGAATTTATATGATTATTTAGCAAGCATATTTGGCGAGAAATGGGATAAAAACCGACTAGTGGATTATGTTGGTCAAGGACAGCATGAAGAAGTTAAAGATGTCTTAGACAAAGTTAAAACCTTAGAAGAATGGGATCAATTTGCAGCACATGTTGCCACTGACAGAGGAATAAATATCACTGAAATGGAGTCTTATGATGTTGCTATTATTTTTATAGAGGAATTGCTGCAAGAAGATTAACTAAGTATAATCTATGAAAAATCTCTGCATAACTACTTAAACAGCAATGAATAGGCAGGAAAGAAGCGGTTCATCTTTTTTTGAACCGTTTCTTTGTTCGTATCCAAGATATGTCTTTTCCAACATAAAAATCTTGAATAATCAATGTAACTTGATCATCTGCTAACTAACTGTTTTGTTGCAATAGTTCATATATCTTCCGAGCGGTGTTGACATTTCTAACAGTAACCTGTTTATATAACTTTGAACCAACGATTTTTACCATTCCGCTTTTACTTATATTTTTCTTTTCTGCGGACCATAAAATGGCACCGGGAACATATACCACTCTGTCAATATCTGGTTTGATAACTAGGTTTTTTAGTACAGATTCATCATCGATTTCATCCCATAAAAACAATACATCACTTTTCATGTCTTTGTCATTTCTCCAAGCGTCTGGAATAGAATGAATGATTGCTTTGAAGTCATCAAAGCTGCATATTAATACATTAATTTTCAATCCGAAATCAGAGTGAATCGCTTCCTCCAAAATGCGTGATAAATCCGTTTTTGAAGTGCTTATCGATGAAAAAATGATATTTCCTGTATTGATATATGTGACCACATCATTCATCCCTGCTTGTTCAAAAGTCTGTTTAAGCAGCTTCATGTCCATTTTATTTTTTCCACCAACATTTATCCCGCGAAGAAGAGCGATATATATCATAGTCATCTTCCTTTCGAATATTTACTTATTAACTTATTATATCTAAATGACTATACCGGTTAAACTTCTCTTTTGTTGTAAAAGCGAAAGTTTCTTTTGTAGAAGAAAGCCGAAATGCTCCTTTTCTATATAATAAAAAATGTCTAATCCCATATGCATCCTAGGTTTAGACATTTTCACAAATATGTTGAATCCGCTTTCAAACAATGGCGCTCTTTAACATTCACAATTTAAATATAATTCTATCGCTTCTTTTCTTCTCAATTCCAACTTATGCCATATCAGTTTACAGGGAACATAAGAATAGCACCGACACATAGTGCAAAGATACGAATTAGATACATAGGTACTGTAAATAACCAGAACTGTGGAAGCTTATATTTACCCATTCCTAAGATCATCGCAGGCATACCATCGACTGGCATATATCCGCCGTTCCATCCAGATACTACAACTGCAATTGCGGCCGCAGCAGGATTAAGTCCCAAACTAATGCTCGTTGCAATAGCGATAGGTGCAAAGATGTATACAGCACCCATATTTGAACCAGTAAAAGTAGCACAAGTACTAGTTAGAAGTGCGAAAATAAAGATAAGAAGGAATGGATGAATATCTGTACCCAATGAATTCGCCACAAAGTCACCAATCATTGCTGTAAATCCAGAGTTAGCCAAAGCGTCAGCAACGCCGATAACGCCAGCCATCATAAGAATTACAGGTGCACCCATATTATCGCGGACTTCCTTGAAGTCAAGCACGTTAATTATTAGTAAAAATGCTCCTGCAAGGCCAGGAATTACATAGGCGGCATTGCCCAACACATTCATAAGCATCATACCAATTACACTTAGGATAAATGCTGCGATGGTACTGTATTCTTTCCATGAAGGCATCGATACAATTTCTGTCGTAACCGCGACTTCACTATATCCAGAATCTTCTGTAATCGGATGATCTGGTAAAAGGCGATAAGCAATCAAACTCCATGCTAAGAAACCAATAGCCAAAATAAAATTCACTACAGCAAATTTTGACATAGAAATCCCGCCAGTATAACCTGCTGTTTCCAGTACGCTTACCGTAACACCATATAAGAGAGCTACATTGAAAGGGAGTAAAGGATGGTTAGTAGCAAATCCTAAAGGCATCATCAGTTTGGACGTAGGCATTTTTTTATTATAAGGGATTGTAGCTATCAACGATAGAATTAGTACATAGTAACCAGTAGAACCGGTACCTGCTAAACTAGCCCCAAGCATAACTACTACTAGTAAAAAAGCATAGCTTTTATAACCGCCCTTATTCACTAATTTGAGCATAGAAGATTGAACCTTACTAATCAAGCTAGTCTTCATTAGTCCTGCCATAACAACCATAAAACCAGCAACCATGATAACGCTTGGATTTACGAAGCCGGCGAAAGCCTCCTGAACAGTAGACAAACCGGTGACTACTAGCAGAAGGGAGGCCAGGATTGGTGGTGCGCCGAAGGCAAATTTATCTGACATGATCATGACAATCATCAGAATCAAAATTCCAAGGGCAAGAATCATTTCCATTGTCATTTTTTGTTTCTCCTCTCTTAAATAATGACAGTATGCTTATATTTCAAACTATCAAGGTCTCTAAGTCTGCCTTAAACAGCTGCTTATTTCTGCACACCAAATTCTGCTCGGTGATGCGAACATATTTCTCAAGGTTAAGATAGCTAGGCAGATGAAATGCACCATCAGATGTTTGCATCAAGTAATGCCATTCATACTGGGGTTATTCTCTGTCTTATCAGCATAAAGAGCTTAAACGTCAACCTCAAATAGTCTGATTAGAGCAGTCTTGACCAAGTACCTTTTCCTATATTGGAAAAACAATAGCATGTAGAAACCTGCTAAGATGTTTAACAATCTTAGTCGGCGTTAAAGTCTTAAGCTCCTGTCAGGGAGTTACAGCGGTATTGATACTAACCTATTATGTTTACGCTTACAAACAAACGGAAAAAACATTCTCCTTTTATATCAGTCCCCTACTCTGTTCACTTATTAGGTAAGGGACTAATTTAAGCCTGTATAGAAAGGAAACTACCAATCTAACTTATTTCTCCCGATGTAGGATTGTAAACTCCTTCATTTTCCCGTTTTTCACCATAGATATCTTGAATTGAAAAACTGTTATATTTGACACATATTCTATTTTTATAAGCGTAGACTAAATGTAAAATCCCTTTTGCATCTTGATAAATCGTAGGATATTCAAATTGTGAATTATTCGTTTTATTCTCTGCTCCGATGAAACCTTCTGCATGTTCAATAATTCGACCGATAGGCCAAGTATTTCCGCCATCTTCAGACACAGACACGACTACTGGGTTTCTTAATCCAGGCCATGCTACTTTGCCTTTTTCAGGGTTTTGAGCTGAGTTTGCATTATAGGCAATTGCGATGGCATTGTTATCAAGTTTGATTGCACTTATACTTGAATTATTATTTGGTAAGATGGTTGGCTCAGGCACTGTCCAAGAATCTCCATAATCTGTTGATTCACTTCTATAAATATAATCAGCAAATCTACTTCTCATAAATGCCACTAAATGGCCATCTGCTAATTCTATAACATTAGCATGTACTCGTCCGTTACTGTCAGGCATGCGTACTTCTTTCCATGTTAATCCTTCATCATCTGACACTTGAAATACTGTAGGATCGTTTGTAAGTCCTAATTCTGAATCCTCACAAACCCATGTGCTGAATATCCATCTACCATTACTTAATACTTGAATAGCTTGTCGAGCAAATGTCCCTTGCTGGCTGAACAATACTTCTGGTTTTGTCCAATTTTCACCATTGTCGTATGTTTTCTGATATTTAATAATGGATGTAAACTGCATATTATCTTTATCTGGTTGGCGACCTTCCTGAGATGTATAGATTAACCATACTGATGAATCAGGTGCTTGGAAGAATGATGGGTTTTGCTCACTGCGAGTATCATCTTGCGAAATAATTTTCGGTTCCTTCCACTCTAGCGTATCATGATTAAATTTCGATAATACTATGGAAATATCAGGACTGCCTTCAAACGAACCTGCAAACCATGCACATAATAAATCTCCATCGTCTAGCTTAATAATAGTTGGTGCATGTGCTGTTGAAAAAGGCCCTGATGGAATGAGAGAAAAATCAATATTTGTATAAGCATCATGATATAATTTACCGTTTGGAATGGACTCATTTATTACTAATTTATTATTACCCATACTAATCACCTTATCTTTTTAATTAAATTTCTATTTTAATATCCGCTCTTCTAGGATAAACAGTATTTGCTATGCAGGTACCCTTTAAAAGTTCTCTACCAGACTATTATCCACCATAAGTAAGGGGTTACATATTTACATACACTGTTCTATTGAATTTTGTATCGATACCATATGGGGAACTTAAAATTTCCTAGTTGCTAAAAATTAAAATAAAGCCATTTACTTGAGGAAATTACACTTTAAGTCCCCTTGTACTAATTAATAGGTATCAAATTCTTATTTGCAAACTTCTTTTGGCGACAATTCAGCGGCAGATTGGATGGCTGCGAGCATACTTCTTTCATCAGCTATATTTTTTCCGGCAATATCAAATGCAGTACCATGATCTACAGAGGTACGAATAACTCCGCCATTTAAACCAACCGTTATATTAACACCCTCTTCTAATCCTAATACTTTTATTGGCACATGGCCTTGATCATGATAACAGGCGACGACCAAATCAAAATCACCACGAACTGCACGGAAAAACACGGTATCAGCAGGGTGGGGACCGCTTACATTTATTCCCTCAGCACTTGCTTGCTCAATTCCCGGAACTAGTTTTTCTTCCTCTTCCCCTTCACCAAACAAGCCATTTTCACCTGCATGTGGATTGATTCCGCAAACCGCAATTCTTGGATTTGTATAACCTGCACGTGTTAATGTTTCATGAGCAAGCTTTACTACTTTATACGTTCGTTCTGGTGTAATCGACTGAACTGCTTTAATCAGACCAACATGTGTGGTCAAATGAATCACTTTCAATTTAGGTGAAGATAACATCATCGAATAATCCACCGTTTCCGTTAATTCTGCAAGAATTTCGGTATGTCCTGGAAATAGATGTCCTCCCTTGTGAAGCGCTTCTTTATTTAATGGTGCGGTACAGATTGATTGTATCTCTTTATTCTTTGCCAATTCAACAGCTGTCTTTAAATATTGAAAGGCTGCATCTCCTGCTTGTGGCGACAATTCTCCAAAAGGCAAGTCAGCAGGTAGTAAATCCAGATCCATACAGTCAATTGTACCGAATTCAAATTTGCTATCAGTGACAGATGCAACTGCTGCTACAGTTAATGGTGCTTGAGTAATACGAATGGCTCTTTCAATCATTTTCGCGTCCCCAATCACAACTGGTCTGCATATTTCGTACACAGCTGGATGGCCTAATGCTTTCACGATAATCTCAGATCCCACTCCTGCGGCGTCGCCCATGGTAATCCCTATAATCGGCTTCATCATAATCCCTCCCATGAAGTTTATAAAGTGCTTTTAACATGACTTCCTTTGAGCCAAAGTTCCCAGCCTTTGTAACTATAAAAAATTCTTTATCAGTGGATACCCGGCCAAGCGGGATACCAGATTCTACTTCATCCAGTAATATAAATTCTTTTGCATTTAATTGTAGGAAAACTTGCTGAGCAGTATCTCCACCAGTTAAAAATAAATATTTTAGATCATGAATAGAGATGATTTCTGCTGCTAATTCACCTAATCTCATGGAAATAATATTGCTAATTTTAACAGCATCATATCCCAGTTGCTCGCCAATGTTACGGGTTTCATTCACATTATTCGAAGAGTATAAAACTACATTTTTCCCTTGAAATAAAGCCTCTTTAGCCTCAGACAGAATTCGCATTAATTCCATTGCCTTTAATTCTTCGTCCTGTAAGACTTTAGCCGAATTCATTTCCAGTCCAACCGTTTCCGAATTGTTCAAAAGATGCTGCAGCTGGATTCTGCCTGTTTCACTAACACTGCCAACAACTAAGAGAACAGGTTCAGTATGGATAGGCAGAGGAAGCGTTTTTTCGACTTGTTTCATCCCGTAAATCTCCGGTAAATAATTCATTAGACCAGCAGAACCAACCCAAACGACGGAGAAATCAGTCTGGTGAATCAATTCGACAAGTTTTTCCAAATCAGACTCTTGCGCAGAATCAACTGTAATATAAGAGATCTGATTGTTCTTACAGGAAACCAATTTTTCCATGATAGTGTCATGCCCTTGATGAATCTCTTGAAAGGTAATATGCTCTACCTTCCGCTTTGATTGATTTTCTATCAATCTTTTAATCTCTGAATCCCGGACAGGTGTTTTTGGATCCTTTGCCACCTCGGTATTCTCCAATTTAACAGAATTTAGATAATGAATCCCATTGATGACTTTACGCCCATTCACTGGAAAGGCAGGAGCAATGATCACGAAATCCGGGGAAAAAGAATCAAAGATGGCATTGATTTCCTCCCCAATATTCCCTCTCATGGTCGAATCAATCTTTTTATAGATTACGTCTACTGGATCTGATTTTATCGTGTCACATACCTTTTTCACGCTTTCATAAGCCTCATGCCCGGTAACAGAGCGGCTGTCTGTATTGTAAATAACTGCGTCATAGTCACTCATTTTTTCAGAATGTTCCTGCACCATTACGGACACCTTTAAACCGAAACGAATAAGCTGCCCTCCACAATCACTTGCTCCCGTTAAATCATCCGAAATAACTGATATTCTCATAATCTAGCATTATAGCAGCTGGCGATAAATCGCTTCAATATCTGCTACACTTAATTTTTTTGGATTATTATTTAACAAACGGGTGACTTGTGAAGCTGATACAGATATTTCCGGCAATTCTTCCTCTTTAACACCATAGCTTTTAAGATCTTGAGGGATTTCTAACACATTGGTCCACTCAACGATTTTTTCGACAACTTTTTCTGCCACTTGGCTATTGGAAAGACCTTCAGTACTGATTCCCATAGGTTCAGCAACTAAAGCCAATCGGTCCGTTATTGCATCCATATTGTATTTCATGACATGTGGAAGGAGCATAGAATTTGCCACACCATGAGGAATTTTATATTTTCCGCCTAAAGGATAGGCCAAAGCATGTACGGCTGCTGTTCCTGCACTTGTTAAAGCCATCCCCCCATACATAGACCCTACCAGCATTTTTTCTCTTGCATCTATTGATTCTCCATTTTGATAAGCTTCCACAATGCTGGAAGAGATTAAACGGATTGACTCTAATGCAAACATATCACTGATTGGATTTGCCTTTGTTGAAATAAAGGATTCTAAAGAATGAGTAAAAGCATCCATTCCTGTTGCAGCCGTGATTAGCTTAGGTAATTTTAAAGTGAGCACAGGATCAAGGATAACTAGTGTCGGAAGTAAATACTTACTTACAATACCAACCTTTAATTCTTGGTCAGGTAGGGTAACGATTGCATTTGGTGTAACTTCAGCACCAGTTCCGGAAGTGGTTGGAATTAAAATTGTCGGAACTCCTGGATTCGCCACAAGGTCAGTCCCCAATAGCTGCTCAACAGATGCATCATTTGTTTTTAACACAGAGAGAATTTTTGTTGTATCAAGAACACTTCCCCCGCCAATACCAATTAATACATCATAATTATTACTTGCCGTTGCTTCAAAAACTTGTTCAATATTTTCTAATGTTGGTTCAGGTAAAATATTTGTATTAGTATCAACAGATATTCCTTTCTCTTTTAACGGATTGGCTATTTGTTCAACAAAACCTAAATCCACCATCGGCGGCTGTGTAATAATCAGTGCTGATTTCACCTCTACTCCTAGTAGGTTTAATTTTTCTCCAAGCAACTGAAGTGAGTTTGGACCTGCGACAATATTTTGCGCAGTTTGAAATTGATAAATCGTTTGCATTTCCATCCACCTTTCTAATTTCATTATGATTGTGTTTTACTATCGTTATTTAACAATCGATTCTTTTCGTTGTTTATACCATTCCACCATTTCAGTGACTATTTCTAGCGCATCTCCTGATACTTCAGATACAGGCATTTTTGGTGGACCTACTGGAACACTGTAAAGTTCTACCGCTTTCTTTAATACAGAAGGCAAGGTACCATGTTTAAAGGTGTCACGAAGAGGCTGTAGCTTTTCTTGATTTTCCTTCGCCGCTTCTATATTTCCTTCTAACCATTTGTCGTAAATTGCAACTACTACATCCGGAACCATATTGGCTGTCGCAGCAACTGCTCCTTTTCCACCAGCTTGTAAGGTTTGGAGTATTAAAGAATCTGTACCAGCAAAAACCGAAAAATCTTCATCCTTTGTTGCATTAATGTAATTCTCAATGTTGGCAAAGTTGCCGCTGCTATCTTTGATTCCGACAATATTCGGTACTTTAGCTAGTCGTGAAACAGTTTCTGGCTCAAGATTAACCCCTGTTCTAGCCGGGATATTGTACAGTAGAATCGGCAAGGAAGTACTCTTTGCTACCTTTTCAAAGTGAACAGCCATTTCCGCTTGGGATGGCGATATAAAGAACGGAGTAATCACGGACAAAGCATCAGCGCCCAACTGCTCCATTTTTTGTGATAAATCAATCGTTTCCTCTGTACTATTACCGCCTGTACCAACGATTACAGGTACTCTTCCATTTGCTTCCTCCATGACAATTTTGGCAAATGTTAATTTTTCTTCCTTATTCAGCAGGTGAAATTCCCCGTTTGTCCCAAGAATGAAAAGCCCATGTACACCTGAATCAAGCAAATGGTTTGTTAATTGTCTTGTAACAGAATCGTTGACTTTTTGTTCTATCGTTAATGGAGTCAACATAGCTGGAATAATCCCTTTTAGCTCCATATCCTTCCACCTTCCAATTCAATTGTTTATTTTTTAAACAGTTATAAGAACGCTTACATGTTGAATTATAGATTATATTGTTTATTTTCACAATATTTATCTTAAATAAAATAATAAAAACATCAAAACTGTTTAATTTTGAAACAGTTTCGATGTTTTTATTTACAATTCCTTCAATTTTCGCCATAAAGTTGTTCGGTTAATGCCCAGCCTCTCAGCTGTTTTAGTTTGGTTCATACCTTCTTCCTGCCAAACCTGCCTGATAATTCTCTGTTCTATTTCCTCTAACGTACCTATTAGGTTTAGCTGAGCCATTTCCGTTTCTTTTAACTTTGTATTTAAAATATGACTTATATCTTCTTTTTCAATAAAAGGTCCATTTGCTAACAGCACCGTTTCATTTATCACTTGTTTCAATTGAGTTATGTTTCCTGGCCAGCTATAATTCTCTAATTCCTCAATAGCTTCATTCCGAATCCCTGCAATTTGTTTGCCGTATTTTGTATTCGTTTCATTAATAAAAATACGAGCGAGATGATCAATATCTTCTTTTCGCTTTGATAACGGCGGAAGAGTTAATGTCAGTCGGGCCAGCAAAAAATATAAATCACTTGAGAACGCACCAGTTTCAATCATGGTCAAAATACTCTCTCTTGATGATGCAATAATAGGCGACTTCAGGTTATGTTTTATAAGAAAAGACAATAGATCCTTTTGAATCGATAAAGAAATGGTATCGATATTTTTGAGAAAAATAGTTCCATTCTCATTGGAGGCAAGCAGACCTTCATCCTCCAACAACCATTTCCATTGTTCTTCATTTACAAGAGAACAATTTATTGTCAGCAGGGGTAAAGTATGTTTGGAACGATGGAAATGGATATAATGAGCTAATTTCCCCTTCCCTGTCCCTTTTTCACCGCTGATCCAGATCGATTCCTTTTTATCACTAAATTTTTCAGCTGATTGAATAATCTTTTTCATCTGGTTATTTTTTATAAAAGAAGATTTAATCGGGCTGGAATTCATCACTGAAGAAATAATGGTTATACCATCAGAAAGCTTTTTTTGAGTAGATGTCACTCTTTGTAACCGGAACAAAACTAGCGGAAGTTCAAATCCTTCCAATTCGGTCCCCTTTACCTTCCAAAAGACATTATCACTTTCAATTAGAGAGGAATATTCACCTTTTGAAATAACTTCTGTCACTGCCTCCTCGATTTCGACAGAAGCTTTAAAGGTTTTTTTTAATTGTTCAGTGAAACATGTATTAGAGTAGACACTATTAAACTTTGCATCAAACACAACAAAGCCATCTTCTTCTTGAAGAATTTGTTCGGCAATCGATAATTTTCTTCTTAGTATGGAAAAATAATGGTGTATTTTTTTTGCATTTTGAAAAGCCTTTAAGATGCTTTCTTTTCCAGACGTAATTAATACTCCATTTAATCCAAGATTTTCTGCTTCCTTCACAGTAATGGCATCACCAATAATGACTTCATATCCTTTTTTCAGCAACTGCTTTAACGTTGGCTGTACTTCCTCCTCCTTAGAAATAACAAACGGGGAAATATCCATTTCAAGTAGTTGGCAAACTGTTGCTGCTCCTTCCGATATCGGCGGAAAGCCAACAATTGCAGCCTTACCAGGATAGTCTTTTACAAGGGTTAACACTCGGAGCATGTCATATCCGGAAACTTCAATTTCAATAACAGGAATGGATACTTTCTTTTGGATGAGTTCTGCTGTCCCCCCGCGGCTAATAATAATATCAAACCCTTGTTCAGCTGCGCGGCTGGCAAGCTTAACTCCTTTCTCTAAATCTCCAACCTCTACATGTATCTCAAAATCTTGATTACGTCCTAATTCTATGATTAATTCTTTTAACCCCTCATAGGGGGCAATCGCCAAAACCTTCATTTTAACATCACCTTCTGTTGCATTATTAAACAACCTTTATCTTTACTATACCAAAAATCAAGTTGAATTGTTTATTAATTAAATGATTTCTTAAAAATTTGCGTTGATTTACTAGAAATCTTGCTCATAAACAAAATAGGCACTTTCTTGAGATATATTATCTCCAAAGAAAGTGCCTATTGTTAGTATCTAGTTATATTCAAGTTAACAAAGAATTTACATCTAAGTTTACTCTCTCCTTATTTATTTTAAAAAACTTATACATTTTCTTTTAGATTTCTACTATAAGTTTTCTTACCAACAGTAAAAACAAAGATACAAAACATCACAACTACAATCACTGTAAGCATGAGATAAATATCACTATAAACAGCTGCCCGATTTGCCAAGTTAAACATATTTAAGCTAAGAAAGCTTGTGCCTCTAGTAATAGACGTTCCCATTAAAGTCGTTGCAATGGAGCTTGCGATAAAGTTTGTCAGCATAAACAGCCCCATACCTACTCCAGTTTCCGCTTTTGGCAATACGTGTGACACCATATTTGCAAGGGTCATTTGGAAGAAAGACTGCGCAATATAGCCAAACACGAGAATTACCATAATGAAATAGGGAGATTTTCCGACTAGCCATATTAAATTAATAAAACAAACAAAATAGGCGGTTACTGCTATATATCCTAAAAAGGATGCGCCCCTTTTATCGGCAAGCGATCCTCCTCTTTTGGATAACAGTGCTGTTAATGCGGCACCTGGAAACATTATAAGACCACTTGTAAAAGCATTAATATGATAAACATCTGAAAGAAATAGCGGCGTTAAGTACGGTAAAGCAAATCCAATACCAGAGCTTAGTGCAAATAAGACAAGAATTATTGTGTACTTTTTATTTTTAAATAATTCTCCTCTTATAAAAGGGTCCTTTGCTTTCCTAATTCTCCACATTAATAAAATAACGAATAGGATAACAAATAAGAAGTAAAACATTTGGTTTGACGAAATTCCTAGTAAAAGTAAGGTAACCATTCCCCCTAGAAGGATAGCTCCTACCCAATCTAATTTAATATCACTTCCTGATTGATTATCAAGCGTACTCCTAAATAAAGGGATAAAGACGATTGGCAGAATACATAAAGCAAACAGATAGTGCCAATGGAAAGCAGTTGTTAAAACCCCTGAAATAATCGGGCCTATCGCAACCCCAAAAGATAAACCAGCTGATGTCATCCCTAACGCTCTGCCGCGTGTTTCTGGTGAAAAATAACGAGCAGGAATAATCATCGCAGACGCAGGAAACACAGATGCACCCATAGCTTGCATAACTCTTGAAATAATAATCAAGGGAAAGCTACTAGAGAGAAATCCTAATAAAGATCCTAGCGAAAAAAGTAATATCCCTATTGTTATCAAGTTCTTTAACTTATATTTATCAGCTAGTTTTCCGTAAGATACCGAGCCAAGGGCATAAACAATCATATAGCTTGTCACAATCCAACTTGATTGTGAGGAAGTCAGGAAAAGCTCCTTTGTTATTGCTGGCAAGGCAACATTAAACATAGTGGCACTCATGGATGTAAACACGAGCGAACATGCTAAAATAATCAGCAATTTCTTCTTTGCTTCTTCTGAAATTAATTGATAGGTATCCATTATCCACTCCTACTTTTCCATTCCTATCCTATTGCTCTTTTTTTAGAAAACAACAGGATAGGAATGATGATTAATTATTTATACACAGGATTAAATTTTCTTGCTAAGTCTATGTTTGAGGACATCTCAAAGATTGGGTAATCGTGTAAACGCATCTCTTCTTCGTAGTGAGATATCGCATTTTTCCATTCTTTATTCTGTTTTTCAATTTCCACTATTTGCTCTGCTAGTATACTGGCATCTCTTAAAGCTAGGTTACAACCTGCTCCAAAGCTTGGCGGCATAGCGTGAATAGCATCACCGAGTAAAGTGACGCGGCTTGTTGGCCAAGGGTCTATCGGATTAATAGACCTAACAGATAAGAGGGAAACTGTCTCTGGTTGTAATCGTTCAACTAAGCCTTTTAAAACGGGATGCCAATTCTTCGTAAAATTTAGCATGATTTCATGATAAACCTTAGAATTAGACTGTCGAAGCTCTTCGTCCGTTAAGCTCAAGTGCCTTGCTGAAACATTTAAAGTTATCATTATGTAATCATCTACAGGTTCAAAGATTGAATGAGGTGCCAATTCTTTGGCAGCCTCTATTACTGGTCGTCTGGCTTCATATGGACCAATTGCCATAAATATTTCCTTATCATCCATTACACTTGTAAAACCATCAAATAAAACCTCTGGCAGAATCTCCCTTAGCTCACTAGTTAAAGGTGACTTCGAGTAAAATGCTCTTGCACCAGTATCCACCGGTGAAACTCCAGGCAGCAATTGAGTTCGGACAGCTGAATTTATGCCATCAGCAGCAACAAGGATGTCTCCCCGCACCACTGTCCCATCTTCTAAATAGGCACGCACTTCCTCTTCATCTTGATCAAACCCTACTATTCTCTTGTTAAAATAAACATCTTCTTCTAGACCACTAAGTAATATTTGACATAAAGTTCTTCTATTTACAGCAGTGTGCGGAAAATCTTTATCATTGGGAGCGCCAATATGAGGGCGAACTCCTACTTCCTTTAACTGCTCATCAATCAAGACAGCCATTTCACGGCGAGGATTTTTTCTAGATGTTTGTATATATAGTTGGTATAGATTTTCTGGCAAGCATTTTTTTAATGCTTCACCACCATCCATATTCATATGCAAGCGGTAACCAGATTTTGCTACATCATCTTCTCGTTCAAATACTGAAAATCGTATTCCAGCCTTCTTTAGCGCTTGGGCTAAACATAATCCCCCGATACCCCCACCAGCAATTAAAACATGTAATTTACTCAATCCATTTCCCTCCTTGTTTAAACACATATCCAACACACTGTATGTTATAATTCAATGTGTATATTAATTTTACAAACTACTTCATCCAAATAAAACCATTAAAATGGGTAAAAATGTATTTTAAGCAACATATTTTTGCATACCGTTTTATAAATAGGAAAAATAATTCGAAAGTAGGAGTACGAATGGAAAAGGTAGATAGAAGAATTACAAAAACGAAGAAAGCTATTATTTGTGCATATCTTTCCCTATTGCAAACAAAGGGAGCTGACTCTATTTCTGTAAGTGATATCACAAAAAAGGCGGATATTAATCGCGCCACATTTTATGCTCATTATAAAGATAAATTCGATTTACTAGAACAAAGTATAAAAGAGGTACTGGATGATCTAGAAAAGGCAATTGAAATACATAATGAAGCTAAAGAATCATTTAGTCTCAAAACATTAGAAGAGATATTCAAAGGAATCTTAACAAATATTTATAAACATAAAGATTTTTATACTGTTATGCTTGGAAAAAATGGTCCATTAATTTTTTCCGAAAAACTCCAAGAAATATTCTATGAAAAAACAGTAAAAGGTTTAACAACCGTTCATCCCGAGGGAGACATTGACTTATTAGTACCTCAACAAATCTATCTTAGTTATGTTACTTCTGCACAATTTGGTGTGACTAAGTATTGGATAAAAAATGATTATATGGAGACTCCTGTTTTTATGGCCCAACAACTTCTGTTGTTATATAAACTCGGCGGCGCTAGGATAGCAGAATATTCGGAGTAAATGGTAATATCATTGGCTGGGCAGAACATGCAATACTAAAAGCTTGATTACAAGACAGCAAACGTCTAATCAAAAATAGCGAAGGATTAGACGTTTATTACTAAAAAAACGCAAAAAAAGACCACTTCCTCTATGGAAAGTGATCTCTTCTTGATGATCCGAGAGGGATTCGAACCCCCGACCCCATCCCTGTCAAGGATGTATTCTCCCGCTGAACTATCGGATCTTAATATGTATGAATCTACTAATTTATCAGCTCTACTTGCTTGATGTATTTATAATAATGGAAGTTTGTCCGAACGTCAAGATAAACTTTATTTTATTGTAAAGTTTCCGTAAAAATTAGAAAAGGCAGCGATCCGCTGCCTTTTCTCCTTCTTTTACTTAGCTGCTTTTTTACGGAATTGATAAATGACAATCAATAGAATAAACCATACTGGTGTCACAAATAATGCGATTCTAGTATCCTCTGCAAAACCTAGGACAACTAAAATAAATGCCAAAAATGCTAGAATAACATAGTTAGCTGCTGGGTAAAGGGGCATTTTAAATGGGTTCCCTTTCGCCAATTCCGGCTTTCTTTTTCGATACAACATATGGCAAATGACGATGATTGCCCATATGAATAGGAAGCAAACAGTTGAAATACTCGTAATCAATGTAAATACATCTTCAGGCATAACATAGTTTAAGACAACAGCCACTAATATAACGACTAATGAAAAGTATAGTGCATTTGCTGGCACACGTCTTTTTGTCAGCTTAGTCATTGGTGCAGGTGCGTTTTCATTTTTTGCTAATGAGAATACCATTCTGCTTGTACTAAAGATGGCACTGTTACATGCTGAAGCTGCAGATGTAAGGACAACAAAGTTGACTACTCCGGCTGCTGCTGCAATTCCAACTGTCAAGAACACTTGAACAAACGGGCTTTCTGCTGGATTAATGGCATTCCAAGGATAAATCCCCATGATAACAAGCAATGCCCCAACATAGAATATCAAGATCCTGATTGGAATACTGTTGATTGCTTTCGGTAGAACTTCTTCTGGCTTTTCCGTTTCTCCAGCAGTCAATCCGACAAGCTCAATTCCAACAAAGGCAAATACAACCATTTGGAAGGATAGAATAAATCCATTCATACCGTTCGGGAACATGCCGCCATGACTCCATAAGTTAGAGAAACCTGATGGGCCAGCATCTGTTGTGATTCCTTTAAAGATCATAAATAAACCGACAACAATTAATGCGAGTATGGCAATTACCTTAACTAGCGCAAACCAAAACTCCATTTCTCCGAAAAGCTTAACTGTTGCTAAGTTCATACATAGAAGAATTACAAGCAATATTAAACCTGGCACCCATTGCGGTACAGTGGGAAACCAGTATTGTGTGTACAATCCGACTGCTGTTAAGTCTGCCATCGCGATTGTAATCCAGCAAAACCAATAGGTCCAGCCCGTTATAAATGCAGCCATGCTGCCAAGATAATCTTGTACAAAATCAACAAACGAATGATACTCCAAATTAGAAAGAAGCAATTCTCCTAAAGCTCTCATAATTAAAAAACAGATGATGCCTGTAATGATGTAGGCAAATAAAATAGATGGTCCTGCTAGGTGGATAGACTTCCCTGAACCAAGAAATAATCCTGTTCCGATTGCACCACCGATGGCAATCAGCTGAACATGTCTGTTCTTTAATCCTCTCGCTAATTTTTGTTCCTCCATGATTATTCTTCACACTCTCTTTCTCTGATGTTAGCAAACAACCACTTCTATATTACATGATTGTTTATACAAAACCATGTCCTATATATTCTATATGAACAGGAAAAAAACATTCTTTTTTGAAAATTTTTTTATGTATTATGCATAAAAGAAAAAGTATAGCATATAAATTTTAGGTTGCCTATTTCTTTTTCGGTAATTTTTTGCATGATAAAGCATTGCCATATCTTGACAATGCTTTTTCATTTTGTTGGCAGCCTGGTAAAAAGAACTCAACCCTTTTGACTGCTCTTTTTATAGAGTAAAAGACTAATAACGAGTACATTTCCTGCTGCAATGGCCAAACTATAAATAAACAGGATAATCCCCTTGCCGATTAAATCTGGTACAATTTGATGCCAAATTGCCCCGCAAATGGTTAAAATGATGGTGCTTGCCAAGATTGATGCGGTGATTGCAGCTATAATCCCCTTCTTTTTAAGCATATTCTTGCCAATTCTCCAGGAGAAAAAAAATGCTGCAAAGATGAGCCCGTAAAATAGAAAATGTGAAATCAAATAACTGTCCAATGTATCACCTTCTTATCTCCTTTAATGTATCTTATTAGAGTTTAAAGCTTGCTATTCCTAAAAAAATCCAATAACCTGCTAATTACTTTCTAATATCATCACTGTGAGTAATTTGCTACAATAATCTTAAATATTAGCTCTTAGGATGTGTAGGAATGAATTGGAAGTTTCTATTGAAATGGATATATGACCGCCCGTTAGAGAAAGGTGCTTTTCTTGGCGATACTTATAAAATTGATAAATGTGTTGGTATGGGTGGATATGGAATCATTTACAAATGCACAAATATAAAAACTGGCCAACAATATGTAGCAAAACAATTGCGTCCAAGTAAAGCTTTGAAGTTAAAGGAGCGGCAGCGCTTCCTCTCTGAGATAGATTTACTAGCTAGTCTTCACCATAAGCAAATTCCCCGTTTGGTTGATACCATTCACTCAGACAAGGAAGCTTTTTATATAATGGAGTATGTAGAAGGTTTAAATATAGAAGATTTGCTTTTTTATCAAAAGCAGACCTTTTCCGAATTAGAAGCATTGAAGCTTATTGACAAGCTGTTAACAGCTGTTGATTATTTGCATAAGGAACATATATTTCATGATGATATCCGTCCACCTAATATTCTATTAAAAGGAGATAATCTGTATTTAATAGACTTTGGGCTTGCCAAAAAAGTCAGCGATTCAAAAGCAGCGCTTGAGCGAAAACAGGATGACTTTTACGATATTGGAGAATGCCTTCTTTTTTTACTGTACTCTACCTATACGGGTAAGCGGAAAAGAAAGGGAAGCTGGCTTGATGAGCTTGTCCTAAATGATGCCACTGTAGAGCTTTTAAAAAAGCTGCTTGGCATTGATGAGGGCTATCCGGATGTACCAAGTATACGGGAGGATCTTGACCGGACAATAAAGAAACTCTTGCTCCTTTAATAGAGCAAGAGTTTTTAGTTAGCTGCTGCTATAGCTTTTACGCTTGTAACGGTGGCTGCCGCCGTATCTGTCGTATTTTCTTCTGCCAGAACTGCTGCTGCTGCGATTGTATCTGCGGCGACTGCTGCTGTATCTTCTGTGTCTGTGACGATCACTGTGGCTTCCCGAAAATTCTTGGATTTTACGAATAAACTTTTTAAACAAAAGCTCACCCCTTTCTACACTTTAGTAACACCATCATATTGTATTTACATCATAAATACATGATATTAACAATATCTTTACATTACCTTAACTTTTAATTATTATTTCACTTTGATATCACCAGTTTTTACAAGTTCTGCTTCAATTTCCTTAAAAGAATCAAACGGGATAAAGTTTATTCCTCTTTCTGTAAGCAGGTCCTTCAGCACATCCCTTGCGAAAGTAATATCAGCAAATGCAGCCGGATGGGAATCTGGCTCACTGTCTCCAGCAAAAGTAAACTTTGTCATATTGTCTTTTAAGCTTTTGAATAACGATGGACTTGTCAATTCCGTACCGTTCGGAATACTTCCAATCCTCTTTATTAATATTCAAGTGTATATTTCTATCCTTAAACACACCTTCATTAGAAAGAATAATCACCTGCTCTAATCTATACTTCTCCACAATATGCTTTATGTAATAATCTGTTCCCGCACTCAATATATAAAAGTCCCCTCCGCTTTGCTGGACGGCTTTCACAAATGCTGGCACATGCTCATCAATCGGGATACCGTGAACATCGCGAATGATTTGGTCCTCATCCTGGTGAATAGCGGAAAAAACAGTGCTTAAGAAATCAATATCCTTGATAGCCCCGTTTTTCCATTCCTTATAAAGTTCCTTACCCTCAGGAAAATACTGATCAATAACAATCCAATAAAAATCCTTTTTTGATATTGTTCCATCGAAATCAGATACAAAAGCCCATTTTTTTGTCATATTATATCCTACCTCCTTATATCAGTGTGTTTGTCTCGATATATCCCAAAACCAATAGGTATTGGAATGTAATTTATTGAACTCCATGACTATCATTCTCCCATTTGTTTCAGCTCTTCTAAGTAAAAAACTGTTGCGGCTTTTTTCGGCACCTGACTGTTTCCTTTTTAAATCCGGCAACTTTGCATATGCTTCTCTTCCTTAATCATAAAATTTCATATGCTGTTTATGCTCTTTATAATAATTTAATCTATCCTGTAATGTACCTGTATGAAATTCAAACTTATGACCATCTGGATCAATAAAATAGATGGAGTTTTTATCTTTTTCATCCCGAGGTCGACCAGACAGAATTGTTACATTTAACTCTGTTAGCTTTTTATACATCGTGTCCAATTCATCTTCTTCGATAGAAAAAGCGATATGGGTATAAGATGCTTCGATTTCTGTTCGGGGAATATCTTTTTCTACATTTAAAGCAATCCACATACCATTCAAGTCAAAATAGGCTGTCGTTCTGCCTTTGACGAGCAGTTTTGCATCAAACACATCTTGGTAAAAAGCAATTGACTTCTCTAAATCAGAGACAGAAAACAATAGATGATTAAGACTTTTTATAGCCATTTGTTAAATATATACCTCTTTCTTATGCCAATTATTTTGTCCAAGTCATTTTATTACGTGTTCTGCAGGTAAAACCCACTTAACATGTATTCTTTATCACTGTATCGAATACCTTTTTTTACGAATTCTATACAAAACAAAAAAGACATTTTTCAAAGCACAGATTGAAAAATGTCTTTTTTTTTGTTGTTATCTTGCTAACCAGCCGCCATCAACTGCTAAAATATGGCCGTTCATATAGTCGGAAGCTTTGCTTGCCAAGAAAACGATAACGCCCATCAAATCTGCTGGATCTGCCCAGCGATTAGCAGGTATGCGCGATAAGATTTCCGCATTTCGCTTTTCATCAGCCCGAATTGGTGCTGTATTGGCTGTTTTGATATAGCCTGGAGCGATAGCATTAATCTGGATATTATATTCAGCCAGTTCATTAGCAAATGCTTTTGTAATACCAGCGACTCCATGCTTGCTTGCTGTGTAAGGCGGAACGAACTTGCCTCCTTGGAATGACAGCATGGACGCAACATTGATAATTTTTCCGCCGCCTTGCTCCTTCATGATTTTTGCTGCAGCCTGGCTCAAGAAGTAGACAGCGTTCAAGTTAATGTCCATAACTGCATCCCAATCTTCTTCAGAATACTCAAGCAGCGGGGCACGTCTTATTGTTCCTGCATTATTGACTAAAATATCAATTTTACCAAACGCTTCTTGACATGCTTCAATGGATGCCTTTGCTTGTGCTCTGTCAGTCAAGTCAGCTTTATGAAAAACTGCCTTTCTGCCTTCCTTCTCAAGCAGTTCCTTTGTTTCGTCCCAGTCATCGTTATGGGTAACAATGAATACATCAGCTCCTGCTTTTGCAAGAGCAACTGCATAGCCCTGTCCTAAACCTGTATTTCCGCCTGTTACAATAGCCACTTTTCCGTCCAGCTTAAAATAATCTAAAGAAAATTGATCAAATTGCGTCGTCATTATCATTTCCTCCTATTTTTCGCATCGTTTTGGTTTTATCAGCGCAAATCTTCCATTTTTACATGGTCCATATCCGTATACGTGATGTTTTCCCCGCACATTCCCCAAATAAATGTATAATTGTTTGTTGCTGTTCCAGTATGGATGGACCAGCTTGGCGAAATAGCTGCTTGCTCATTACTCATAACTAAATGTCTAGTTTCTGAAGGCTGCCCCATAAAATGGAACACACGAGTTTGCGGCTCCATATCGAAATACAGGTATACTTCCATTCTTCTTTCATGTGTATGGCATGGCATCGTGTTCCAGACACTTCCAGGTGACAACATCGTCAAGCCCATTTGCAGCTGGCAGCTTTCGCAAACATTAGGATGCACATATTGATAGATTCGACGTTCGTTAAGTGTTCCAGGCTCTCCCGCTTGCAGAGGCTCAATTTTATTAATATCAATTTTAACAGTTGGATATTGATGATGTGCAGGTGTTGAATTGATATAAAATTTTGCTGGATTTTCCGGATCATCTGAACGGAAAATTACTTCTCTAGTTCCTTTTCCGACATACAGACCATCTCTTTTTTGCATGTCATATACTTCTCCATCTAACGTGACAGAACCATTACCGCCAATATTAATGATACCAAGCTCACGGCGCTCTAAGAAATATTCGACTCCTAGTTCTTTATCGAGGGTTATAGTCAATTCTGATTGCGCTGGAGTTACCCCGCCAAAAATCATGCGGTCATTATGAGTATACGTTAGGCAAACTTGACCTGGTGTGAAGATAGTCTCAACGAGAAAATGGTTTCTCAAATCTTCCGTCGTATATTTTTTCATGTCCTCAGGGTGGATAGCATAACGAGTATCTAATTCTGTCATTTTCAATCGCTCCTTAAAATGTTTTTATGAATCAATACAAAAAAATGATATTAGCGGGAAATTCTTCCTGAGCCTGATTCTATGAATCTCTGAACTTCCTCTTTCGTAAATTGGCTGCAGTCGCCATGAACTGTGTGTTTTAAGGCAGATGCCGCAGCTGCGAATGTTACTGTCTTTTTATAATCCATTTTTTCTAGCAGTCCGTTTAAAATCCCTGCTGCAAATGCATCCCCGCCACCAACCCTGTCCACTATCGGCTGAATATCATGGACTTTCGACTGATATAGCGTCCCATTTGCATAAAGATTTCCTTGCAGTTCATTACTAGAGGCTGAAATATTGTTTCGGAAAGTGGACACCATTACCTCCAAATTCGGAAAAATTTCATTGATTTTCCGGTAATAATACACAAGTCTTTCCTCTTTTGACAGAGTATGATCAGCTTCCTTGATGCCGAGAAGAAAAACTGCGTCTAATTCTCCGCATGAACAAATATCCACATAAGGCAAGATTGGCAGAATGGCTGTTGCGGCCTCTTCTTGACTCCATAGTGTTGCTCTGTAATTAAAATCGAAGCTGGTTTTAATTCCTTTCCTTTTGGCCGTTTTTAAAGCTTCCAAAGTTAATTCTCTTAAATCTTGTGACAGCGCCAATGTTATGCCAGAAACATGGAATAATGATGCACCGTCAAGGATTTCCTCGAAGTTTAACTCACTAGCAGAAAGATTGGCAAAACTAGAATGCTTCCTGTCATAAGTTACCCGCGGACTTCGTTCGCCAATGCCTGCTTCCAAATAATATGTGCCTAACCGTTCACCGCCTTGCAGCAAATATGCTGTTGACACACCATTTGCCAAAAGATGCCGCTGAACTCCTCGTCCTAATGCATTATCTGGAACTTTGCTGACGAAATATGTATCATGCCCGTAGCCTGAGAGAGCAATAGCGACATTCGCTTCCCCGCCTCCATAATGCATCTGAAGTGTATCTGCAGAAGTTAAAAGTTCACCTGCACTTGTGGAAAGCCGCAGCATGATTTCTCCTAACGTGACAACCTTCGTCATTGTGCTTTTCCTCTTGCTTCTTTAACCTTTTCGACATACTGCCTTGCATAGGCGGTAACTTGCTCGAAATTGCCCTCTTTAGCTGGTGCTACCAAGTTGCCGCCTACACCAACAGCAGCACAGCCGTTTTCAATCCACTCATGAATATTTTCCAAGCTTACACCGCCTGTCGGCATAATATTCACATGCGGAAGGGGAGCTTTTACTGCCTTTACATAATCCGGTCCAAAAGCGCTGCCTGGAAACAGCTTGATGATGTCAGCACCATATTCAAGGGCCTGCTTCATTTCTGTTACTGTCATGCAGCCTGGCATATAAGGGATTTGATACAAGTTGCATAGTTTAGCAGTTTCCTTGTCAAAGCAAGGACTGACTATAAATTGCGCGCCAGCCATTATCGCTAATCTTGCCGTATGGCCATCCAAAACTGTTCCTGCACCAATCACTACTTCCTGGTTATTTCGGTAGCTTTCCACAAGCTCTCTAATCGCTTTTTCCGCATCCTTGACAGTAAATGTCACTTCTATTCCAGTAATTCCGCCGTCCACACATGCAATGGATGTCTGCACCGCTTCTTCAGGGGTATCAGCTCGGATAACAGCGACAACCCCACAATCTGTCAAAACACTTAAAGTATTCGCTTTATTCATCTTGCACCTCCGTCAATAATCTTGTATAATTTCTTATAAGGAAATCCGATTTATTATTTGGAAACACAAGTTCATTATAGCTGTATTTGAAAACGAATTCAAGAAAAAAGAAAACTTTGCCTGTTGAAATCTATTTATCCAATTGAGGGAGGAAAAGGAAAATGATGAATTTAGGTATTAGGGCTCATGATTTGAGCAGCCATTCATTGGAAGGGCTTGCAAAGGAAGCTTCAGCAAAAGGATTTTCTGCTGTGCAATTAGCATTAGCAAAATCATTTCCAGATTTACATATACAAAGAGGCAGCCTCTCATCTGGTCTTGGATCTCATATTAGCCGTGCTTTCTCACAATCTGGCATCCAAATTGCTGTTCTCGGATGCTATATTAATATGATTCATCCACTCCATGAAATTAGACACCAGGAATTAACAAGATTTAAAGAGCATCTCCGTTATGCAAGAGACTTTGGCTGCAGCATCGTCGGCACGGAAACAGGTAATGTTAACGAAGTGATAGAATACACAGAGGAAAACTTCACAGAAGAAGCGTTCCAAAAGGTTGCTGTCAGCGTTAAGGAACTTGTTGCTGAAGCCGAAAAATTTGGCGTAATTGTCGGCATAGAAGGTGGTATCAACCATCCCATTCATACCCCAAACTGCATGAGAAGATTGCTTGATATTATTTATTCCAATAATTTGCAGGTTATTTATGATCCAGTCAACTTCATCACTTTGGATAACTACAAAACCCAAGAAAAATTGTTCCAGGAATCAATAGAGCTATTCGGAGACCAAATTGCCATTGTCCACCTTAAGGATTTTATGATAGAAGACGGAAAAATAACCACCGTTCCTGTTGGAAAAGGGATGCTGGATTACGAAAAGCTGTTTTCGGTACTGAAGAAAAACAAGCCATATATGTATTATTTAATGGAGTCGACAGCTGATCCTCATATCGAGGAAAGTGCGAAATTCATTCGAAACGTGTACAATAGTATCAACTAATGCTTGGATAAGGGAAAAAACAGTCTTGTCTTTTTCCCTTCCAGCTTTGAAAAAGGAAGGAAGACAATGGAAAAACAACTTTATGGAACGGTTTTGCTGAAAGCAGACAAAATTTTGTCCTACTTAGCTGGCTGCCAAGAAGCACAAGCTTTATACACAATTGCAAAAGAAACAGAACTGACTAACTCGACTGCCTTAAAAATACTCGAAACACTTAATTATATTGGCTATGTATATAAAGACAGCGAAACGAAGAAATTCTCTCTTGGCCCAACTATTATAAAGTATGCAAACAAGGCGATTGAGCAGCTGGACATAAAAGAAATTGCCCAGCACCATTTAGAAGTCTTGCAGGAGGAGACGACTGAAACAGTCCATCTAGGCATACAGGATAAAGCCAATATCGTATATATTGCTAAAATTGAAAGTAAAAATCCAATCTGCCTCTATTCCAAAGTAGGTAAAAGCATTCCAATGTATTGTTCTGCAATGGGCAAAGCAGTGCTTGCCGATAAAGGCGATGATGTGGTGGACTCATATCTCGAAGACAACGAGCTTGTCAAAATGACAGAAAACACGATTACTACGAAGGAAGGCTTTCACAACGAAATTGCTAAAATAAGGGATATTGGCTATGCCTTTGATAACTGCGAACATGAAGAGGAAGTATTTTGTGTCGGTGCATCTGTCACAATTGACGGAAAAAACTATGGAGCAATCAGTGTGAGCACACCTAAATACAGGGTTACCGAGCAATTTGAACAGCAAGTTATTGAAGCTGTGCAAAAATGCCAAGCAAATATCATTAAGGATATAAAAGCCTCCTTATAAAAGGAAGTTATATTAAAATAAAGGCTCTTGCTGCCCTAAACAGCAAGAGCCTTTATTTATGGTCTTCTTTCTACTCTATCCCTTAGGCTGAAAAAATTAACGGCATTATTATAAGAAATATCCTGAACAATTTTACCGAGTAGCTTCCTATCATTAGGCGCTTCTCCTAGTTCTACCCAATTGCCGATAAGATTGCATAATATACGCCTGAAATAATCATGGCGTGGATAGGACATAAAAGAGCGGGAATCTGTCAGCATGCCGATAAAGGTACTTAACAGACCAAAATTAGATAAAGAGGAAAGCTGCTTTTCCATCCCATCTTTTTGATCATTAAACCACCAAGCAGTTCCAAACTGAATCTTCCCTTTTATGCCGCCCTCCTGAAAAGAGCCGGCCAATGTTGCCAGTACATCATTATGTACAGCATTCAAATTGTACAAAATGGTTTTCGGCAAAGCATCCTCTGACTCTAGTTCATTTAACAGCCTAGAAAGCTTCTCTCCATAATTCCAATCACCGATAAAATCAAAGCCGGAATCCGAGCCAAGTCTTCTTACCATTTTCGTATTAGGGTCCCTTGCCGCACCAATATGCAGCTGCATTGTCCATCCAAGCTCCGCATATTTTCTTCCTAATATAAGCATAAGCTCTGTTTCATATTGCTCCACTTCAAAATCTGACAGCTGTCCGCCATTCAGTCTTTTCGCAAATATGGCCTCCATTTCACTTTCCGTTGCTTTGGCAAACGGAATGGTTGTAAAGGCGTGATCTGAAATAAAGCAGCCATTTTCATTAAAATGCATAATCCGAGCCATGATTGCATCGACAAACTGGTGAAAGCTATTTATGGATAAGCAGGCGGACTTTTCCAAAGTTTGCACATATTCATGAAAGTCCTCTCTGCCAATTCTCAATAGTCTGTCAGGTCTGAATGTCGGGGTAACGTTTGTACTAAAAGCACTGTTTGATAATGCCTGATGATGCTCCAAAGTATCAGCAGGATCATCTGTCGTACAAATCCACTCCACATTAGATCCTGTAATAAGACTTTGTGCGGAGAATGCCTCACTGCTTATTTGTCTGTTGCAAGCATCATAAATTTCTTGCCAATTCTCTCCTGACAGCTGCTCTTCTATCTGAAAGTATTTTTTCATTTCCATCGCAGACCAATGGAGCAGAGGATTGCCGATTGTATAGGGAAGTGTTTCTGCCCACGCCTTAAATTTTTCACTGTCTGAACGGCTTCCTGTGATTAACTCTTCATTAATCCCAAATGTGCGCATCGCCCGCCATTTATAATGGTCGCCGCCAAGCCATATTTCCGTTATATTCTTGAAGCGTTTGTTCTCTGCGATTGCTTTCGGGTCTAAATGGCAATGATAATCAATGATAGGCAGATCCTTCGCATAGTCATGGTACAGCACTTTAGCACACTTGTTATTAAGCAAAAAAGTCTCCTCATCCATAAATCGCTTCATAATATCCCCCTATTTCCGTTTTTGATTAAGCCATTCCATCTCAGCACTTGCTAAAATAAATGGTCCGACTCCTTTATGGTCATTTGTAACAATCGGTTCACTGATATAATAAGCGAAAGACCCATCCCTCTTATCAGCACCGCCAAGCCCGCCGACATAACAGATTTTATTAACATTAATATAGCCTTCTTTTGTTTCTGTAATAAATTCGTCGAGAATGCCTTCATAAACTTTTTCTGCAACTGCAAACCATTCGTCACCGAGATAGCCTTGGCGCACACCTTTGGCGATAGAATAAAGAAACATGCAGCTGCAAGAGGATTCTAAATAATTACCTTTTCTAGTGCCTTGATCCATAATCTGATACCAAAGCGAAGTTTCTTTATCTTGCACCTTCATAACAGCTGCAAGAACTTCCTCAAGCATTTCTATTAACCTCTGCTTTTGCGGATGGCTGCTTGGCAAAAAGTCCAGAACATCCACAAGCGCCATCGCAAACCAGCCGATTGAACGGCCCCAGTAATGCTTTGACAGTCCTGTTTGTTTATCTGCCCATGGCTGTGCTCTCATTTCATCATAGGCATGATGCAGTAATCCTGATTTTTCATCCTTCGTGTTCTTTTCACACAGCAGAAATTGATTGATGACATCCTCCCAATCTTCTTCTTTCCCGAAGAAATGGACATGTTTACCGTAAAATACAGATCCCATATATAAACCGTCAAGCCACACTTGGTAAGGATATATTTGTTTATGCCAGAAAGATCCTTCCTTCGTACGGGGATGGCGGCGCAGCTGTTCTCTTAACAGGTCAGCGGCCTTTTTGTATCTTTCATCCCTTGTTTCTTTATACAAATCTAGAAGAATTTTTCCGTTATTAACATGATCAATATTGAATTCCTTTAAGCTGTATTTTGGAATATTGCCGACCCCGTCGACAAACAAATCAAGATTTCGTTGAATATAGTCTAAATATTCTCTGTCACCCGTCTGCTTCCATAGCAGGTACATTCCTTCCAGAACGACGCCGTCTTCGTATTCCCACTTCATCTTCGGGTTAATTTCCGGCTTTCTTTTCATCACGCTTTTCGCAGCTTTTGCTCCCCAGCCGTTATAAGTTTTCTTCTTTTCAAACGTTTTCTCCACCTTTACTCACCTCTTGTTCATTTTATGTTCACGTTAACATTTATATTTATAGTGTAAGAGTTTTCAAGAATTTTTTCAACAATAAACTTTTCTGCCTGTCGTTATTTCTATACCGTTTTCCTGCTTTGATAGCCGAGCGAATTGTTTCCAAAGCACTGTTCATACTTAAAGCCTGTTAAATATTCCACTATTTCCTTCGTTTCCTTGTCTACTTCCTGTTTGGAACCGCCATTGTTGATTCTTTCTATTTCTTTTATAATCATCGCATGTGTTTTGCTGTCCAGTTTCATCTTGTATGTGACTAAAATAGCGATTATGGCAAGCGTGATGACTCCAACGGCAAACACCCATACAATGGCATTGACAGCAGATTCAGGCTGTGCCGCATTGCCGGAAACAAAGCCGAATTTCTCCAAAATCCATCCTAACAAAAAGACGATAACAGCGCGAACAAGCTTTCCTGCAAATGTCATTGTGCCCGCATATATTCCTTCCCTTCGTCTTCCAGTCACGAGCTCATCAACGTCAGCTAAGAATGTGTATACTGTCCATGGAATATAGTAAACACCGCCAGTACCAAATCCGAAAATAGCTGTAATAACAATGATCAAAATGACAAGATTAGAAGATCCAGTTAAAAAAAGCGCCGTATAGCCTATTACACTAAGAACAACAATCGTTAACGCCATTCTATACGGCTTGGCAAAGCCCATCTTCAAACATATCCCGATAAAGATTGCTGTTGAAATCAATTGCAGAATAGAGTTCATGCTGTTTAGATTGGATACAACCTCCGAGCTTTGTCCTAATCCAAAAATAATAAAATAAGTAAACGCAGAAGCGAACAGCCACTCTGCACCAAAACCAAACAAATACATTCCTAAATGATGCCTGAAGGTTCTGATTTTGAAAGTAGACAGCATATCAACCACAAGCTTTTTCAAAGATTCAAAGAGATTGCCGGCGCTGTCCTCATTCTTAATACTCTCAAGCGGTCTCTCCCACGAGAATAGATATAGCGCAAGCATGGCTAGCATCATAATGACTCCATACACGATGCCTGTGTAAAAAAATGGCTTCGCCACATCTTGTCCATATTCTGCGATAAAACGTCCTGGTATGAATGCTGCTAAAAAGCCCGCGATTTTACCGAAGATAGCCTTATAGCCTGTCAGCTTTGTCCGCATAGAGAAGCTGTCTGTCATCTCTGTAGCAATCGTTTCATAAGGAACCATGATTCCTGTATAGATCAATTCAAACAGTATATATGCAGATAAATAATACCAGTATCCGAACCCTTCCATCCAAATCATTGGATACACTAGCATAAGGGGGATTCCGAGTAAAATAAAGAATCGCCGTCTGCCAAATTTGCGGCCGAGCTTTGTCTTATGGAAATTATCTGTTATAAACCCCATGATTGGATTGCTGATCGCATCCACTATACTTGCGATTGAAAAGATGGAGGCTGCCTGAACTGCAGACAAACCGCAAAAAGTAGTTAAAAAATACATCAGCCACGCTCCGCTGATAGCGAGTGCTCCACTTCCCAATAAGTTACCGCTTCCATAAGCAAGCTGATGTGTCAGACCTATCTTTCTAGCCATATTCCCTTCTCTCCCTACATGTATTAATAATTCTTGTTCAAAAAATGTTAACGTTAACATTTTTTATTATAGTAGATTGTTCACCGTTGAGCAATCGATGTCATCTTATTGTCACAAAATATTTTGGAAGGTGTGAAAATTTCCACACCTTCCATCCTATAACGTTACACCATCTTTAAAAATAGCAATTTCTCTAAAGTTATTTTTCTCGTGATTTACCTGCATCCCGCTGGCAACATCAATAATATAGTTAATAAACTCCTCAAGGACGGCTTCTTCCTCTACATCCTCAAGCAGGCTGCCCGCATTAAAGTCAATCCAGTGTGATTTTTCTTGATAAAGAGGTGTATTTGTCGACACTTTAATCGTTGGTACAAAGCTGCCAAATGGCGTTCCTCTCCCTGTTGTAAATAAAACAAGCTGGCAGCCAGATGCACCTAACGCAGATGTTGCCACAAGATCATTCCCTGGAGCACTTAGCAGATTTAGACCGTGTTTAGCGAGCTTCTCTCCATATTTCAGCACATCTACGACTTTCGCTGATCCTGCCTTTTGAGTGCATCCAAGTGATTTGTCTTCAAGTGTTGTAATTCCGCCTGCTTTGTTCCCTGGAGAAGGATTTTCGTAAACAGGCTGGTTGTAACGCATGAAATACTGCTTAAAATCATTGATCAAAGCTACTGTCTTTTCAAACACCTCTTTTGTATCAGCCCGCTCCATTAAAATCTTCTCTGCACCAAACATTTCTGGCACTTCCGTTAACACAGTTGTTCCGCCTTGCGCTATTAAAAAATCAGAAAAGCGTCCAAGCAAAGGATTTGCGGTAATACCAGAAAAGCCATCTGAACCGCCGCATTTCAGCCCAACTTTTAATTCGGATAAAGGAACATCCTCCCGCACGTCGCTTTTTGCATTTGTATAAATCTCTTTTAACAGCAATACGCCAGCATCTATTTCATTGGACACAGATTGGGAGGACAAAAATTTCACTCTGCTCTCATCGAACTCTCCTAGGGAGTCTTTAAAATCTTCAATAATATTATTCTCACAGCCTAGTCCTAGCACTAATACACCGCCAGCATTCGGATGGGTTGCTGCATTTCCGAGAATTGTCTTAGTATACTCATGGTCATCTCCAAGCTGAGAACAGCCATAATTATGCTTGATTACTTGAATGTTTTCAAAAGGGGAAATATCGCCGACTTCACGGGTGAATTCCTTTACAATTAAGTCAGCTATCCCGTTAACACAGCCGACTGTGGGCACAATAAATAGTTCATTGCGAATACCGACAGTGCCATTTTTTCTCCTGTATCCTTTAAATGTTTTATTTACCTTTGTATACGGGTTATCTCTGATTTGCCGAGAATAGCTATATTCCTCGATGCCAGACAGATTTGTTTTGGTGTTATGTGTGTGCACCCAACTGCCTGCCAGCAAATCTGTTGTTGCATGGCCAATTGGAAAGCCGTATTTGATAATATCACTGTTAGCAGCAACTTTTTCAATAGTGATTTTGTGCCCATATCCAATATCCTCTGTTAATGTCAGTTCCTTGCCGTCTACAACCAGCTTAGTGCCTGCTTTTAAGTTTTTTAGGGCAACTATACAATTGTCCCTTTCGTTGATTTTAATAAAATCCCGCATGTCTACTCCTCCATTTATTTAAGTATTTAGACTACTTTCCAGACAGCTATTTACAGTGATTTTTTATTTTCCATGCATGCTTGAAGGGCATTTCTTATTCCGGAAGTTTCCATCATCATAAGATAGTCTGTAACAGTGTCAGCTAGGCTTTCGATTGCACTTAAGTCCTGCCCCCACAACGCTTTCTCTCCTAAAACGGAGGTGACAAAGCTGTAAAGAGAGGTGCGGGTTTCGTCCACTGTACTCCATTGTTTATCAAAAAATGAGATAATTTCCTTATCGTCACGAAGGATAATTATATCTTGACCCCGTTTGCCTTTGTAAAAGGAGAGGAGAGCGCAGAACGAAAAAACTAACTTCTGTGGAAGCTCGCCCTTTCGTTCTGCATACTCCAATAATGTCGGCAAATCTCTTGTTCTAAACTTTGAAATAGAATTTAAGGAAATATCCATAACATAGTGGGTAATATATGGGTTTAAGAAGCGGTCGATAATGTCGTTCGCATACATGATTAGCTCCTCTTCAGGAAGGTCAATTGTCGGGATAATTTCTTCGAAGATCAGGCTCCTGACAAACCCGCCGATCTGCTCATCAAGCATCGCTTCGCCCACCGTTTCTTGTCCGCATAAATAAGAAACCGGTGTTAGCGCTGTATGTGCTCCATTTAAAATCCGCACCTTTCTCGTTCGGTATGGTGTCATATCATTTACGATGAATCCATTAAGTCCTGCCTCCTCTAAAGGTAATTCTTTCTTCAGCCAATCAGGTCCCTCAATAACCCATAAATGATATTGCTCTCCTACTACAATAAGGCTATCCTCATACCCTAATTCTTCGGTAATTTCCTTAATGGAATCCTTCGGATAGCCTGGAACAATCCTGTCTACTAAACTCGAGCAAAAAATTGTAGGTTCTGTTAACCATTCAACAAAATCACTTTCCAATTTCCATAATTCCGCATATTGAAGGACGATTTTTTTTAATTCTTCTCCATTCCTGTCAATTAATTCACATGGAATAATGACAACTCCCTTATCCTTGCTTCCTTTAAAATGCATGTAACGATGATACAATAATGCTGTCAGCTTCCCTGGAAAGCTGCTTGGAGGTGTATCTGTATACTTGTCTTCAGGATTATAAGCTATGCCTGCTTCTGTCGTATTGGAAATGATAAAGCGCAGCTCTGGATTTTCTGCGAGTTTTAAAAATTCATCGTATTGCTGATACGGATCAATCCCTCTTGAAACTGCTTCAATTACTGTATGCTCTCTGACGGCCTCGCCATCTTTAATGCCTTGAAGAAATAAAGTATAAAGTCCGTCTTGGTCGTTCAGCTTGTAGACTGTTCCGTTTGCACGAGGCTGCACAACTGCTACACTGCTTTTAAAATCTGCTTTTTTATTCATCTTATCTACTTGCCAATCTACAAAGCCCCGCAGAAAATTACCTTCGCCAAATTGAATGATTTTCTCAGGGTATCTCCCAGACTTTTTCGTCCAACAATCTTTTATGCTGTTATTCAACTAAAACGCCTCCTTTTTATGCACACGTTAACATTTTGAGTGAAGCCAAATAAAACGTATACAAAATTAATATACATTCGATTTCCATTTCTATCAACCTTTTACTAATAAAATATGAGCATAATCATCCGATTATGCTCACGTGAACATTTTGATTTATATTATATATTGAGTACAGAATCTCGGACAATCAGTTCTGTTTTAACGAAAACACTTTCACCAGTCTCATGTGGATCATTAATAAGTTCAAGCAGTTTTTTCGCTCCTTTTCTGCTGATCTGCTCAATCGGTCTCTGAACAGTTGTCAGCTTTGGTGTTACATATTGGGAGAATGGGCTGTTGTCAAAGCCTACAATCGAAATATCGTCAGGCACATGCAACCCCTTTGCAAATACTGCATTAATCGCTCCGATAGCCATATCATCATTGGAACAAAAAACAGCGCTTGGTGGGTTGTTTAATCCTAAAAGTTTTTCCATTGCTTGATAGCCACTTTCCATATCATAGCTGCCTTTAACCATATACCGTTTGTTTATGGCCAAGCCGCTTTGCAGCAATGCTTGCATATAGCCATTTTTTCTTTTTACTGCTGTTTTAAAGCTTTCTTTCCCTTCAATAATCCCAATCCGTTCATGCCCCTGCTGTACTAAGTAACTAGTTGCCTCCATTGCACCAGATTCATCATTGGATAGAATATTCGTAATGAAAGGATCATCAATTTCCCGATTTAGAACAACTATCGGTATATTTTGGTTTTGCACATGCTGGATGAATGCATCATCGTCATCGCTTTGGCTCATCAAGACAATACCGTCAAACCTTTGGCTGTTGATTGCCGCTAAATCTTTAAAGTCATCTATTCCTCTGACAAACAAATTATAATTCTCATCTATCTCCCCATTTACTCCTTTTATTACATTGGCAAGAAAGCTTGCCGAAGTCCCATTTGATATGCTCGTAAAGAACAAGCCGATCGTATAGGATTTCTTCAGGACAAGACTTTTGGCACTATAATTAGGCACATACTGAAGCTGTTCTGCCAGCTCCAAGATTTTTTTTCTTGTATCTGGTTTTATTAGAGGGCTTCCATTTAGCGCTCTAGAAACAGTCGTATGTGACACGTTTGCTAATTTAGCAATATCCTTTATCGTTACACCCAATGGTATCACTCACTTTTTCATGGTTTCTCTATTAGTTTACTTGAATATTTCAGCAATGGTCAAGACAAGCAAAAAGCAAAATAATGCTTCCGTACGATGACTTTTTACTATTTTAATGGGTTAACTTGCTAAAATAGGCTTTTTATCCCTTATCACAAGTCTGCCAACATGATAGCATTATTTTTGTAAGCGTTTCATAAACATAAGAGAGGAGCTGCTAAAACATGAACAAGTACATAAAATCTGCATTATTGTTTACTTTAGGCTTCATCTTAGTTTTCTCTTACAGCACTGGTGCAAGTGCTGCACAAAAAGGGAAGAATAATACTTCTTATCGCACAGTTATCGAAGTAAAGGATTGGGGTCCAGCAGTAACCAAGCTAATTGTAGATATTGGAAAAACTATTCCCCAAAACAGCGTAGATAAAGACACTTTTAAAGTACATGTCACAAGGAGTGACAGCAGGCTTGCCAATCCCCTGTTAGAGGAAGGTTATAATAATGTTACAAATGCCTTTGTTTCCGACAAAAATGGAAACGCTGCCAAAAACGGCAAATATGTAGTTATTGAACTCGAGCACGGCCCAACTGTGACAATAGGTGCGGCGATGAACTATGACTTTGCAACAGGCTTAAACGAATGGGTTGATTTTAGTTATGAAATTCAACAAGCAAAGGATATTAAAACTAAAGGTAAGTCGATTTCCGGCCTTCTTGTCACTTCATACAAGGGGACAGAAAATGGCCTGGTAGGTGAATTTTCTTTAGGAAAACATTCAGCTGATGGCACTACATTGACATATGCTGATTTCGCCCCTGCAAAGGATAAACAGAAAAACCCGTTAATTATCTGGCTGCATGGCGGCGGTGAAGGCGGGACGGATGCCACCATCCCTATTTCTGGAAACAAAGCAGTGAATTTTGCTTCTGACGACATGCAATCCATTTTTGGTGGTGCATACGTATTGGCACCTCAAGCTCCAACTTATTGGATGGATGGGCTGACAGGCAGAGCAGATGGCACTTCCAAATATTCAGAAGCATTGATGTCTCTCATTGAAGAATATGTTAACAAGAATCGTGACATTGACAAAAATCGTATTTATATCGGCGGAGCTTCAAATGGTGGCTATATGACACTGCTTATGACTCGTGATCACCCTGGCTATTTCGCAGCAGCCTTTCCTGTGTGCGAAGGTTTAAATGATAAATATGTAACAGATGAAGATATTACAGCTCTAAAAGAAACACCAACCTGGTTTGTAACAGCCAAAAATGATACAACGTTGCTTCCAGAATTAAACACATTGCCAACATACGAAAGGCTTATTGCCGCAAATGCACAAGATGTCCATTTAAGCTTATATAACGACGTCCATGACACATCCGGATTATACCGCAATGCAGATGGAAGTGCTTATCAATATGATGGTCACTGGTCTTGGATTTATGTTTTTAACAACGACCCTGTAACGGCTATTAACGGTAAAAACATGACGATTATGGAATGGCTTTCTTCCAAAACATTGCAATAAATAAAAGAAAGCGGCTGTTGCCCAGCCGCTTTCGATACCAATTTAAGTATTTAAGAAATCACTTTATATTTTTTATTTATCTTAAATGCTAAAATCCGCAAAAATTCAGATACGGTCATTCCTTCTACATGCCTTGAATACCATGAAAGCTTTACACCCATATCTTCTCCATCATGTCTCACACCGATCGGTTTATAGCCCTTCTTCCCTGATGTGTCTGTATAATCGAACTCTATGATTAGCTCTTTTCCCTCTGGTGTCTCTAATTTCACTTTATATCTCGGATGATTATACTCTGGCTTATACTTTACACCTTTGATTTTTGCTTTTGTATTCATATAGTCTCCTTTATGAAAAATTATTTTTCCATTCCCTTTAGATTCAGGAATGAATGGCCAACCTTCATAAAAATAAACTCTGTAATGAAATGGAATGGCTGGTCTAAACTGCATAATCGTCTCTTAAGCAACAGCAAAAATTTTTAAGAGAATAATAGCGGTGTTACAGAGCCAAAGAAATAAAAGAAAAGGATAAAGACCATAACACCCTTTAAGCCGTACTATTTATATATATGACTCTCCCTTACTTATATGCCTGCTTTTTCCAATCATAACGTTTTACTGTTTCCTCTTATCATCTTCTGTTAAAATGGTATAATCATTATTAGTCTATTTTTTTGGAGGAAACAATGATTAATGCAATTGGTATAGTAGACTTTAACTATAAGCCGACACAAACTTCTAACTATAAACTGCATGTGTCGAAAAAGATTAACGAAGTAAAAAATAAGTTTTCTGATAAATACGAGGTGCTTTCCGTTTCTGAACCCTTTGATTTAGATGGAGATATTCACGTTCGTGTGTCCTGTTCTTTTGAAATATATTTGTCTGAAATAGCTTATTGCCGAACGATAGATGATTATGTGAGCCATATATTTCCTACATTAAAGCAGCGTCTATCTTCTAAATTAATTTCGACAAAAGTGCATACTCTTACAAAAATTCATACTCCTGATGAAAAAAATTATTATTAAAAAACCCTTTTTCAGTTCCTGAAAAAGGGTTTTTTTATTCGGATATAGAAATAAAAGGCAAAAGAAAGGAGTGTTTGCTTGAAACATATATTAACTTTAAAGCAAGAAAATTTTCATGGTTCGTTCAGCAAGGACTACCGCCCTGTGCTGACAGTTGAATCAGGAGACAGTATTCAATTACAAACTTTAGATATTGAGTGGGGCTTTTCTGAATCAGAAACTGCTGAATACAAAACATTCATTTCCAGTCAGCAGGAAAAAAAGCCCGGCCATCCAATGATTGGACCAATTGCTGTTAAAAATGCACAGCCAGGTATGGTGTTGGAAATTAAAATAAATGAGATTGTCCCAGGCTGGTACGGCAGAAATTGGAGCGGCGGTATTAAAAATTGGCAGAATCTCACACTTGGGATTGCAGACGAAGAAAGGATTCAGCTTGACTGGAAGCTTGACTCACAGCAAATGACAGGCGGCACAAATATAAATGGAAAAACATTTACAGTTGCTCTTAAACCATTTATGGGAGTAATGGGAGTGGCGCCAATGGAAGAAGGCGTGCACGCAACACCTCCTCCCCGTTATTGTGGCGGAAATATCGATTGTAAGGAATTGGTGAAAGGCAGCAGCCTGTTTTTGCCTGTTGCTGTTGAGCATGCCCTTTTCTCTATAGGCGACGGACATGCGCTGCAAGGGGACGGAGAAATTTCTGGTACTGCAATTGAGTGTCCGATGGAACTTGTTGACATTACGCTTATTGTTAGGAATGATATGAAGCTGAAAGCACCCATTGCAAAAACACCCTCAGGCTGGATAACACTAGGATTTAATGAAGACTTAAATATCGCAGCAGCAGATGCCTTAAATGAAATGATTTCTTTCATGCAAAATACATACCAAATCAACAGAACAGAAGCTGCTGCCTTAGCAAGTGCCGCTGTTGATCTGCGGATTACGCAAGTTGTCAATGGCGTAAAGGGAGTGCATGCCGTATTGCCTTTCGGCGCAATAAGATCATGACTGGAAAAACATGCTGGAACATACGTATGTAAATCTAATTCAAAACCAAACTATTTATATCCTTTATTGATTAATAGTTTGGTTTTTTGTATTTTCGGTTTTAATACATTATTTATTAACTTAGGGGATTGAAGTGAAGGACACTGATTTACATAGGTTATATTTGTTTTGTCTCTTCTTTTCCATATTTTGAAACTTTTTAAAAATCAGCGCGTATTACTTGTATAAATAGTTAATATACAAGTAATACAAATATAACGAAATCACAGGAGGCAGGTTAAAGAAATGAAACTAAAAAAGAAAAAGGAAAAAAAGGATCGTGCTGACGCGGCAGAATTAGCAATGGAATTAGCTGAACCCCTTTATCTTCTCGTGCGGTTTCTGTTTCGGGCTATCGGCAAGTGGCTGAATTGAATTAATATTATTATTCCGCTGCAAAGTATAAATGATGATGTAAGGAACATCTGTCATTATACTTCGCACCACAAACAGTACAAGAGCTCATTTCCTTGTACGAAGCAATGGAATGCTCTGTATTGCACACACCACAAAGAATAGCCTTCTCCGCAAATTTATATTTCGGCCAAACTTGAATTTTGTGATCTGCTGCCTCTTCATGACATTTATAACAAGGATAGTATGTATTACAGCAATAGAATTTAATGGCGATAACATCAATAGCACTGTGATAGTGCTTGCATCTCGTCTCATTATCTATCGTAAATCCGTGAACTTGCATAGTCTTTCCTCCTAAAGCAGAACTGATTATATTATACAATGATTTTTTAGAATACTTCCATTCCAATCTCTTTAAGAAATACCCATTAGTAATTGACACCCTTTTCTTTCTGTTATACATTATATATAACAGATAGATGGAAAGGAGAGGAAAAGTTATGTCTACGATTCTTACAGGAGTCTTGCTACAAATTGTGCTAACTGTCATTATTCCCATCATCCTCTTAATTGTGCTGCGTGTTAAAAACATGTTTACCTGGAAAGCTTTCGGAGCCGGAGTACTCATCTTTATTTTGTTTTCACAAATACTAGAAAAGCTTTTGCATGTAGCTGTCCTTGCCCCATCAGGAATTGCATTGAAATGGACAGACAATCCTTATATTTTCGCAGTATATGGGGCATTTGCGGCGGGAATATTTGAGGAAGTCGGCAGATATTTTGCGTTTCAAGTAATGTTAAAAAACAACCGGTCTTACAGAGACGGACTTTCCTATGGGCTCGGGCATGGCGGAACAGAATCGGTTTTAATCGGAGCTTTTTCTGCTGTAAATACGTTAGTCATTTATTTTCTTATCCAATCTGGAAGTCTTGAGCAAACGCTTGGTGCTTCTCTCCCTGAGGGACAGCTGAATCTCATCAAGGAACAGCTTGCCAACGCAAGCATATGGCTGTTTGCTGCAGGCGGAATGGAAAGAATATGTGCCATCGCCCTTCATATTGCCTTGTCTATCCTCGTTTTACTTTCAATAAGGGAAAAACAATGGAAGTATTTAATGTATGCGATTCTGTTTCATGCTGCTGCTAACTTCCTGCCAGGCTTATACCAAGCGGGAGTCATCAAAAGCCTGCTGGCTGTAGAAGCAATTCTTTTCAGCATTGCAGTAATCTCTGTCATTTTCACTTACCGAATAAAAAACAGATTTCATTAACTAAAAAAAAGAAAATTCTCTTTAGTACGCAGAGAATTTTCCTTTTTTTATGTCAGCTGCGGCCTAATACTACTCATTTCCTTTTCCGCATTCCTTAAGCTTACTAGCCATAGATCAGCAAGTGCCATGCCGTCCATTAGTTCTATATTCAGCCCCTTAGCATAAGTGATTGCCTTAGGCGTAAAGGTGCCAGCTGTTATCACATAACCGCCTGCTGCACGTTTTTTTATGATGTTTGAATGAATCAAGGCAATTTGTTCAACCCCGACTTCATGCTGATTGCTATTAATTTGTCCTAAGTACAGCCTATCTTTTGTTTGGTGCTCCAAGTTTACACCCGTTTCATCTGTATCATTCAGCACCCAAGCTGTGCCACCTCTTGTTCTTTCCAGCAGGTTTGCAGCAAATAACTCTAAGGTTACTTCCTCTTTCACCCAGACCGGACTGCTTGTAATTTGCTTATCAGCTGGAAGAAAACGCAGAAACAAACCCATTGCTAACGTTTTTCTTATTTCCTGACTTGTATGGAGATGCTGTAGTATCAGACTGTCCTTATAATTCTCCTGCTTTTTTGTCCAGAAAAAATGAATGAAAGCAAGGACAATCAGTATACCTGCAATTACTTCGAAAAATAGCAAAACTGTTCCCTCCTTATTCATAAGGATAGACAGAGAGAATATAATTATACAAAAAATCACAAAAGGTTGTAAAAAGCTGCTGCCTGAAGCTTTTATGAATCCAATGGAATGCTCACCGTAAATGTTGTTCCTACTCCTTTTACGGAATGAAATCGAATATGTCCGTTATGCTGTTCAATAATGTTATAGCAAACCATTAAACCGAGACCAGTTCCCTTTTCCTTTGTTGTATAAAATGGCTCCCCTAGCCTGTCTTGAATATCTTCAGGAATGCCCACACCATTATCGATTATCTCAAACAAAGCATGTCCATCCGCTTCCTTGGCATAGACCATAATTTTACCGCCGTGAGGCACTGCTTCAATCGCATTTTTTATGATATTCATAAATACTTGCTTCACTTGATCTCCATTACATCTGCAAAATAACGGCTTGTCCATTATTTCAAAATGAAGCATCACATTCTCCATATTTGCCTGTGATTGCATAAAGGTACAGATATCATATAAAAGCTTGGACAAATCCATCACTTTAATTTCTGTCGACACTGGCTTTCCTAGCAATAATAATTCACTGGAAATTGTCTCAATCCGATTAATTTCAGCATCTAAGATTGGATACACATCTTTAATGTTTAAGGACCCTTGTTCTGCCAGCTTCATAAACCCTTTAATAGCTGTAAGCGGATTTCTGATTTCATGGGCAATGCTTGCAGCAAGCTGACCTGCAATTTCCAGCTTCTCATTCCTTATCATCAGCTCATGATTTTCTTTACGTTCCTTTATGTTTCTCGCAATATGAATAATCGTTTCCTTATCCTCAAAAACGAAGGGAAACGACAATACTTCTACATCGACTTTTTTGCCAGTCATTGCTATTAATTTAACTTCACATGTAGAAAATCGATCCTTATTAAGAACATTTGCAGCCTTTTGCTTAATCTCTTCATGATAGGCTGGGTCAATGATATCCCATACTACTTTATGTTGAAGATTCTCCGTGTTTGCTTTCATTAACTTTAAAGCCGATTTGTTTGTATATGCTATATTGCCACGTGAAGTGATAAAAACGGCGTCAGGCATTTCTTCTATAATTCTTGCATAATGTGATTGTGCAATTCTCAAGGAAGATATAGCAGTCTCATAAATCATTTCCTTCCGAATGGAAGGATGCAGATTCTCTTTGTCATAAAAGCTTGATACTACAAACTCATTATCAGACATAATGTATTGATTAAATTTCATAATCTCCATTTGTACGGTTGCTGGCAGCTTCATCCCATCAAATGCACAGATGCCAAAGCTGTTGACTTTTTTGATAAACTGTTGGGCACAACCTTCATATTTCGTTAGCTTTTCGAGCAAGTTAACCTGTCCGTCAAGCCAAATCACCTTTCCCCAATGCCTAATTGGTTTTCCAGTTTTTAAAAGGGGACCTATCGTTTCTGAGAATTTCCGAAACATTCTGTCAGGATTAAGCGGCCTACTCGGTTCATAGAAGTCCTCATTATCTACAAAAAGTATAGATTCCAATTGTGATTTAGTAATACCTTGGATTTGGAGTTTGGCAGCAACGATGGAGCGGACTTTGTTGCTGTCTATAAAAAGAATCCCTTGATTTAATTCAATTCCGGCAGTTAAAAAAGACAGCGCATTATCTATGTATTTTTCAAACTCTGCAGATACATATAAAATATGGGTACCATTTCTGATTTTTGTATTTTTGCTAAGAGCTGTTTCAGGAGGAATATTATGTCTAAAGCTGTTAATTGCCATCCAAGTCCCCACTTTCTTATGTAGCGTGTTTATAAACGTAAAGATGAATTTTTGATATCGCTTACTTTCCCTTTTCTATCATACATATTTTTTGGTAATTTTCCTAGTACATTCTGCTTGCAGTGAAGAATTTCACCAAAAGGAAAAAGGCGCCTTTTAAGCGCCTTTTTTGTTATTCTTCCTCTATTAAATGCTTAAGCACAGACAGTTTATTGTGCCAGAACTGTTCGTAATAAGAAATCCATTCTTGAACCTCCGCAAGGGGTTCCGGCTGAAGAGAGTAAATTTTTTCTCTGCCTGCCTTTTTTGCTGTGACAAGTCTTGCATCTGCCAGCACTTGCAAATGCTTGACAATTGCTGTCCTGCTTACTGGAAACTGGCTTGAGATTTCAGAGATTGGCATATCCTTTTCAGACAATAGCTTCAGCACATGTCTTCTCGTTGGGTCGGCAATTGCTTGAAAAACATCTTGTTTTACAGCAGAAGCTGTCATTTACGCTTCTGCTTCCTTTTTCAGCTTTTGAACAATGCCGCCCCAGCCTTGGTTCATTCTATCGCGGATTATAGCTGACTTTTCATTTGCCTTGCCAATTAATTCGTCATTAGCCTTCCATCCACCATGCACAATAGTAAATTCTGTTTTTCCATTTACCTCTTGCAGGGAGAATGTGACAAACCATCCTTCCGTATCCCAATCAAATGCAAGCTTATGAGGAGGATTTAATTCTGTCACCTTACAAGGTGACGGTCCGAATGGAGATTGCAGATGAAATTCATGGCCAAGCTTTGCCTCAAAATTATTTGGCATAAACCATGCAGCAATTCCATCTGAAGTGGAAACAAAGTTCCAGACTTTCTGTATGTCCGCATCAATAGTAATAGTTTGGACAATATCCTGCACCTTGTCCTGATTTTGACTAATTGTCATAAAGGCATGCTCCTTTAAGTTTAATTTAAATAACACCTTTTGGTTACACTTTTATCTTATAACACCTTTTGGTTATATGTCAACCTGCCTTCCCCTATTATGACTATTGTTTATTTTTTCTTATTCGTTCATTCCATAATCTCTTTCCACTTTGCAAATACGGACAAAGTAATCTTCATACCAGCTTGATTTACCTAGCTTTTGGGCTGTTTGATGCGCAGAATTCTCCTTCCAGTGTTTAATCGCTTCAAGAGATTCCCAGTAGGACACGGTTATCCCTAAGTTTGCATCCCTTGCACTTTCTATTCCAATAAAGCCAGGCTGTTGTCCAGCAAGTTCTTCCATTCTCTCAGCCATTTTCCCATAGCCATTATCTCCATCTGTTCTTTTTGATGTAAAAATAACTGCATAATACTCTTTCCGTTCCAAAACATTCTCCCCTATCTTCTTAATCTCTGTTTTTTTATTTCGCGTCTATAAAGATAAACTCCTTTTTTAGCTTATAATAAAAAACACTGGCAAAAGCTTCATTTCGCCAGTGTTCGTCCTTTGCGCTGCAGATAAAATTCCAGTGTTCCCATTTCCTCATTTGCAAGTATTTCCATTTCTTCGAGATCTTTTGTTGTAACATATGGGTCTGATGCATTCCATTTTATAAATTTAATAAAATAATAGTTTTTGATTGGGTATAGTATTACTTTGGAATGAGCAAATTTATCATATTTAAATTCCATGCTGCCTTTTTTTCTGTAAGCGTAGGAAATCACATTCATGTTCCCACCTGCTTTCTCATTAATATCCATTTATTTCACTATTCCCTGTCCTTATGAAGAAAAACCACATGCAGAAACAGAAAATTTATCCTATTTTACTTATCTCTATGCTATAATTACAAAAAATTCATACAGAAGTACTATTAAGGAGATATAATCTTATGGAAAAAAAAGGATGTTTTGACATTAAGGTGAATCACTTCTCCAAAACGATTGATATGTTAATAGAAGGTACCTTTGATCCCTCTAAAGTTTTCGAGTTTGTCACTGATTACAAAAATAAAATGATAGGAGTGCCTGTCAAAGAGTACAGATTAATCATCGATTGTAAAAACATGGATGTTCTAACCCAAGAGATGATTCCATACATGGAAAACTCATTTCGTTTATATAAAGAATTCGGCGTAGAAAGAATGATTATTATCATTCAAAAAAGTCCTGTGCTGAGAATGCAGCTGAAACGTATCGCAACGAGAACAGGATTATTATTTCCTGTGATTGTTGAAATATAGTTTACGAGGGGAAATAGAGTCTATTTTATTTATAGCAAGTATAGTTAGAAAAGCAATACTTCACAAACAAATGTAGAAAAATAGACATATTTCCCATTCTCCTCCTAACAACTTACCCACTCCCACATTTTCTACAATAATTTAATTCTTTGCCTTCAAAATGTAAGCAGATTTATTTAAATAGTCAAACATTGATTTTTCTTAATATTTAATCTAATATAGTTAGTGTTTTTATTACAAAAATCTGAATTATCATACTTTGGAGGTTTCGTTATGCGAGTCATCGAGAAAATCAGCAGCTTTGCCGGAAAAACATTTACATTATGGGTGTTAATTTTTGCCGCTGTTGCCTACATTATGCCCAATCATTTCGTTTGGATTGGCAGCTATATTGTTCCTTTATTAGGGATTGTTATGTTCGGCATGGGGCTTACTTTAGAATTATCCGATTTTAAAGAAGTATTCACACGTCCTAAGGATGTTGCTCTTGGAGTAATTGGTCATTTCATCATTATGCCGTTGCTTGCATTTTTGCTCGCAGTTGGGTTGGACTTGCCAAGTGAAATTGCTGTTGGCGTCATTTTAGTAGGCTGCTGCCCAAGCGGTACAGCATCTAATGTTATGGTATTTTTGGCGAGAGGAAATGTTGCCCTCGCAGTTGCCATTGCATCCGTTTCGACGATATTAGCACCAATTGTGACACCATTGCTGATTTTGCTGTTTGCAAGTAAATGGATACATATCAGTGTAGGTTCCTTGTTTCTTTCAATTGTTCAAGTTGTCATCATTCCATTAGTTCTTGGTTTTATCGTTAAACGCTTTTTTGGAAAGCAGGCTAAAGCTGGTGCTAAAGCGATGCCGCTTGTTTCGGTAATTGCGATTGTTTTAATTGTGTCTGCCGTTGTTGCTGGCAGTGCTGAAAGATTGGCTGAAACTGGGCTGATTATTTTTGGAGTCGTTATCCTTCATAACGTCCTTGGCTTTATCATCGGCTTTTTCTTTGCACGTCTTTGTGGTATGGACTTGGCCAAGCAAAAGGCTGTGGCAATGGAAGTAGGCATGCAAAATTCAGGATTGGGAGTTGCGATTGCTACAGCTCATTTTTCACCGCTGGCAGCAGTTCCTAGCGCCATTTTCAGCGTTTGGCATAACTTGTCTGGTTCGCTTCTTGCCAATCTGTTCAGCAGAATGAAAGATAAAAACAACAGTGAAGATCCAGAAATTAACAATAACCTTCATGCTTAAATGTTCAACATATATTTGCAAATCATCACCATTTAGCTGTGAAGTGAGTCTATTTCTCTTTCAAACTGACTAAAATAGTAATATTCTAAATAATAATGCTATTCAAATAACCTTATGGTAGGATAATACTATTAGATTGTCATTTCAATTAGTTTAAAGAGAGGAGAACACATACATTGATCATTAAAGTTGATGATTTACAAGGACCTGAAATTGCAGGCTTATTAGAGGATCACCTTCATAGCATGACACTTCATTCACCGCCTGAAAGCATCCACGCCCTTGATTTAGAGGGATTACGCAAGCCGGAAATAACGTTTTGGAGCGCCTGGGAGGATGGTGCGCTGTTAGGATGCGGCGCATTAAAGGAATTGGATAAAAATCATGCAGAGGTAAAATCGGTAAAGACTGCTCCTGCCCACTTGCGAAAAGGTGTTGCTAAACAAATTATGTTACATATTTTAGAAGCCGCACAATTCCGCGGCTATGAACGCTTAAGCCTTGAAACAGGCTCAATGGATGCTTTTTTGCCTGCAAGAAAGCTATATGAAACATTAGGATTTACTTATTGTGGTCCATTTGCAGATTATAAACATGATGAGAACAGCATGTTTATGACAAAGCTGCTGTAATTTTTCAAAGAAAACGGCTTTAGGAAACACACATCCTAAAACCGTTTTTTCTTTATTCTGTGATACGCAGTTTATCCCATACAGAATGCCATTTTTTTTGCTTTATTCTTGCCTCGTAAATATGTCTGTTGTTTGCCTTTTTAAAGGGCGGGGTTGGTTTAACCTCAAGGAAAACAGCATCTTTTATCCCCCATGGAGCACAAAGAACGATGCTGTCATCTTTATGAAGCTTTACTCCAAGCGCTGTAGCCGTTTCAGGAAAATGTGCTATCCCATCAGCAGAGGATTCATATGGCGGGAAGTTATTTAAAACATGCATGCGAGCTTGATTTTTTACAGACCATGGCAGATTCGGATTGTATTGTTCTAATTTTTTCTCTAGCTGCTTTTCCTTCTCTTCTGATATTTCGGTTGAGTCAAAATAAATCACATCAATATCAGCAAGAGGTGTTCTATGTGAAAAACCATGGATTTTATCCCAGATTTTTGTTCGGACAAACCCTGCACAAATCCACCAATCAGGCAAGTTGAGCTTACGGACCGTTCGTAAAATGTCCATCATCCATTCATCGTCATGAATCCACTCTTTAATGTCTAATTCTGTTTGTATCATGATTACACCCTCTTTTTTTATTGCTTCCCTTTTAATAGTAACAGAGAGCAAAAGTGAATTGTAAATATCTACTATAGGAAATCAATAAAAAAAATGCACCTTCAGCTGAAGATACACTTAAAGGATGGCCTCAAAGCTTTCCATTGTGATTGGTTTGGAGAAATAAAAACCTTGAGCCTGCTCACAGCCAAGCTGTATAAGCTTTTGTACTTGTGCTTCAGTTTCAACACCTTCTGCGATAATTTCCAGCTTAAGATTATGTGCCATAGAGATTATGGCAGAAACTACTTCAATATTGCCTTCTATTTGATCAATAAAAGACTTATCTATTTTTATGCAATCGACCTGAAGCTTATGAAGATAGGACAACGAACTATAGCCTGTACCAAAATCATCCATGCTGATGCTGATGCCCAGCTCACTTATTTTCTTTAATGTCTCATTGACAACAAGCTCATTCTTCATGACAATTCTTTCGGTTATTTCCAATTCAATAATGCTGCCGTCTATTTTGTACTTTTGCAAAAGTCCCGCAATAAATGAGACGAAGTCCTCTCTTAATAATGTGACAATTGAAATATTAATAGAAATCCTGCCGAATGTTTTCCTTGAAGTTGCCCATCTATGAATATGCTTGCACACTTGAGCAAACACATATTTTTCCAACTTTACGATTAGACCGCTTTCTTCTGCCAGCGGAATAAATTCATTGGGCGGTATAAAGCCTTTTTTATTATGTTTCCATCTAAGTAAAGCTTCAGCTCCAATAATCTTGCCGCTTTTTATATGATACTTAGGCTGATAGTAAACGGACAGCTCCTGATAATCCATGGCTTTTTGCAAATCACTCTCTAAGCCGACTTTATGGTCTGCATGTAAGGACATTTCCTTGTTAAATTCCTTGAACCCATTAGCCCCTGCTTCTTTCATCTGGTACATCGCGATATCTGCGTACTTTACAAGGTCATCCACATCTGTTGTATGCTCGGGGAATCTGCTGATGCCAACACTTGCTGTCAAAATAATCTCATAACCGTCTATAAGGATTGGCTGTCTAAAAACATGATTAATAGATTTAGCAATTGATTTATACATATCCTTGTCACTACTGCCATCTGGAATGATAATCAAAAATTCATCTCCGCCAAATCTTGCCACCTTGCCGTTCTCTTCTACTAAATTATTAAGCCGTTTTGCTATTCTTTGCAGCAGACTATCCCCGAATGAATGCCCCAGAGTATCATTAATGCTTTTAAAGCGGTCAAAATCGAGGAGCATTAATGTAAACGGAGTGTTGTTTTCCACATATTGATTCATCGTAATCTTTGCAAGCCGTCTATTTGAAAGCTGTGTAAGATCATCATGAAAGGCTAGATGTTTTATTTGCTCTTCTGATTTTTTCTTTTCGGTAATATCCTCAACCAGTACAAAGGTGCCGATGAACTTTTCCTTTGTGATAATCCGGACTGCCGTAACAAAAACATCTTTTCGAGTATTATTCTTTAAAACTATTTCTGTCTCAAATTTATGAACCTTCCCTTTAAAATGACCTAATAGATAGTGTTTAATCTTCTCCTTATCCACCTTCATGAAGATTTCAGAAATGCTCTTTCCAACCAATTCCTCTTCCTCATATTCTAGTAGTTTAATACCTTCAGAATTCACACTATTGATTACTCCAGCTAAATCGATGCCAATAACGGCAACGGGGTTATGCTCAAACAGGGATGTATAAAAGTTTGCCTTTTTAATTAAAATAGTATCTCCTAAAAAATATGGCAGCAGCATTAATAATAAATTCGCTGCGATTGTTAAGGTGAACGGAATAAAAATCTCGTAATCACTATACATATAGCCTAAATTAAATTTCAAAATAGAAACTAATACAATATAGGGGATATTTGCAAGAGACACACCTGCAAGGACAATTCCGATATATTCCAGCCTTTTTGATGTTGCTTGAAAGACATCATCAGTGGTTATCAAAATCACAAACCGGAACACAGAAAAAGCAGATCCTATTGTTAGCAAAGAAGTAGTAATATACAGGATGATATTGAAATGGAGATGATTTTTAAACATCAGGGCAAAACCAATCGTATCAGCGGCGAGAATACATACTGCTAAAAATAAACTCCCCCAAAAATATTGGCTTTCCTTCACTTCCTTGGTTTGTGCCAATGCCAGAATTACTAAGGAACCGATAAAACAAAACAAATAGATGCTGATTAAATAGAGCAGATAATTACTAGGCGAATATGGTAATGGCACCATTTGCATAATGAGATAAAGGGTTATCCAAAAAGTAAAGCCTAAGAGCAATGAACCAAAAATAAGAATTCCATTTCTATTTTTCTCATTTTCGTTCTTCCTTACTTTCTTGCTGATCCACAGCCCTAAAGCACAGCTTATGATAGACAGGATAGGAATTACGATCATATATTGTGTATGAAAATGGTCTAAGATGTGATGAAAAGGCAATGATATGACCTCCTGAAGTTATAGCATGTTCCTATATTTCATTTATTAATCTATGAAGATTTATTATACACTACTTTTGTCATACGACTATACTACTATTTTTTCTTTTAGTTAACAAATATTATCTTTTTAATGCACTAAAAACTGCACCTCTTTTATTAAAAGGTGCAGTTATAAAAAGATTGCTTCTATTTCGGATATGTCATTTCTTTCGGTTGGATATAGCTATCAAACTCTTCTTCTGTTAATAATTCTAGTTCTAATGCTGCCTGCTTTAAAGTGGAGTTATCCGCGTATGCTTTTTTCGCTATTTTTGCCGCATTTTCATAGCCGATATGCGGATTTAAGGCTGTTACAAGCATTAAGGACTCATTTAAATTTCTGTCGATTTTCTCTAGGTTTGGCTCAATTCCAACCGCACAACGATCATTAAAGGAAATAATGCTGTCACTAAGCAAGCGGGCGGACTGAAGGAAGTTATAGGCAATGACTGGCTTAAAGACGTTCAGTTCAAAATTCCCCTGACTTGCCGCAAAGCCGATTGCAGCATCATTTCCCATAACTTGAACAGCTACCATTGTCACGGCTTCACTTTGGGTTGGATTCACCTTTCCTGGCATAATAGAGCTGCCTGGTTCATTTTCTGGAATCATGATTTCTCCAATGCCGCAACGAGGCCCACTTGCAAGCCAGCGCACATCATTCGCTATTTTCATCATGTCTGCAGCCAATCCTTTTAACGCTCCATGTGCGAATGTTATCTCATCATGGCTTGTCAGTGCATGAAACTTATTTTTTGCTGATAAAAACTCTTTGTTTGTGAATAAGGAGATTTTTTCGGAAACTCTTTCAGAAAACTCTGGATGGGCATTTAAGCCTGTACCGACTGCTGTGCCGCCAATTGCCAGCTCACGCAAGTACGGCAAACTCGCTGCTATCATGCTTTCGGACTTTTCAAGCATGCGGTGCCAGCCGCTGATTTCCTGCCCTAATGTCAATGGGGTCGCATCTTGTAAATGAGTTCGCCCAATTTTAACAATTTCAGAAAACGCAGCTGCTTTTTCCTTAAAAGTCTCTTTTAGTTTGGCTATCGCCGGCAAGACCGTATCTTCCAGCTGAACAACTGCAGCCACATGAAGTGCTGTCGGATATGTATCATTAGAGCTTTGCGATTTGTTTACATCATCATTCGGATGCAGCCTGATGTCTAATCCTTTTTCAGCAAGCCATTTGTTGCCTGCAAAAGCAATCACTTCGTTAACATTCATGTTGGACTGTGTGCCGCTTCCCGTTTGCCAAACCACAAGGGGAAAATGCTCTTCAAGACTGCCATTTAAGATTTGGTCAGCACCGTAGCCAATCGCTTCCGCTTTTTCTTTTGCTAATAAGCCTAGTTCTTGGTTTACAATAGCAGCGCTTTTCTTTAAAATAGCAAAGGCGTGAATAATCTCCATCGGCATTCTTTCTGTTCCAATTGGAAAATTCTCTTTGCTTCGCTGTGTTTGTGCTCCCCAGTAACTTTCTGCCGGCACTTTAATTTCTCCGATTGTATCTCTTTCAAGACGGTACTCCATTGACATTCCTTCCTCTCTATAAAAAATGTTTTCGTTTCTATATCCTATTATATACGGTGCTGCCTGAATTTTCATATTTTTATCCTTGTAGAGAAGGTGATAATTCATTTTACATATTTTGTATATCTAAAGCAGTAACAGGAGAAACTGACATTAAGTTAACTTTAAGAGGTATTTATATGAGAATTATTGCTGCATTGATTTCCATGATTATGCCAGGCTTTGGCCAAATTTATAATCGTGAGCTGTTAAAGGGCGTAATTTTTATTATTTTTGAGCATTTCGATAATATGCTTGGCAGAATTAATGAAGCTACCGCACTTGATTTTAACGGTTACCATCAGCAAGCAGTAGAAACAGCCTCATTTGACGTTCTGCTCTTTTATCCTGGATTTTATGTTTATGCAGTCTGGGATGCTTGGTTTTATGCTAAGGAAGGTGCAGATAAAACAAGGTCTGCAATTCCCTTTGTTGCTGCAGGATTTTTAGGGGAAATGGGTACGATTTTTGCTGAAAAGCTTCCCTTCCCTACACTGACTTTTCAGATTGTTAATGATTGTGCCAATGGGTATTGGAATGGTTATATTTCCGAATCACTGACCATTATTTTATGTTGATATTGCCGACAGAAACGGATATGGTCAATTTGTCTTTAGCACTGGAGGCTTCTTTCACTAACTCTTTGCCCGGCCCAATTTTTTTCACAGTTAAAAGGGAGTTATTTGCTGTTATCGCTCCGTTTTTAGTGATGGCATGTATGGCTGTATTAGTTGTATAAAGTTCTTTCGGGAGCTGTATATGAACATTGCCATTAGAGACTTTTAGATAATTTTCTCCTTGAACACGCAGCAGCTCAAGACTTTTTATTCCGCCTACTTTGTTATCAATATTCACTTGGGCACTTACTTTCCCTAAAGAGACACTGCCATTGTTTGATTTAATGGCAAGCTTTCCTCCTTGAAAACTACTTAACTGAATACTTCCTACTTCGGAATTTATGGAAAGTAGCCTTAAATCCGTAATTTGACCGATTTCTGTCTTTCCGTTCTGATTAGTTATTTCTAATGTATCTATCATTCCAGAAGGGATATTTAGTGTTAACTTCGCTCTCATTTTTCGACCAGGCAAGTATTTCTTCCAGCCTTTATTTAATATATTTATAGATATATAGGCTTTATCACCTTCCTCCTTTACTTGAACAGACGGTGTAGACAGCAATGATTTTTTTCCGTTTAATTCAAGGGATAAATCCGGCTTGTCGGTAACTACTTTAAGATCGGAAAAATCTGATTGTAGAATTAGATGACTAGATTTTTTTAAACTGATGCGTTGTTCAAATTTCGTAGACATAATTCCTGCTATTGAAAATAATGCCATTATTAATACCCCTCCTAAAATAAGTCTCTTTATGGACATAGTATATCCTCCCCCTACCCTTAATATTTTAATAACTAAAATATTTAATAATTATAATATATTCTAAATTCGATAAAATATCCATTTAATTCAAAGAAAAAAACAGATCGTTGCGACCTGTTTAAGTTATATCCTCAATATGTTTAAAGAGCTTATTAATCTCTGCCAGTGTGTTGGTAATACTGAGGAGCTGTTCATCTGTAAATTTTGAAAAGATGGCGTTGACTCTGTCTTCCCCTTTTTTCGTTAAAGCAACACGGACAATACGCCTGTCATCCTGCAAGCGAATTCTTTCCGCATAACCCATTCTTTCCAGCTTATCACACATATTAGTAGCAGCACCTGGTGTCAGTAGGAAAACCTCTGCTATTTGCGTGATTTTCAGAAATCCAAACAGTTTCAAGCGAAGCATGAGGAGCACGAGATTTTCAGATAAGTCCTCATCAAAGGTTAGCAGCCGCATAAAGTTATTGGACTTAACTTGAATATGAAACATCTCCTCCATTAAATTTCGAACTGTATCATCGTTTTGTTTTATCACGTTTAACATCCTTTGTTAATTATTTCAATAACTAAAATATATAGTAACTATTATAACTGCAAAATCTGTTTGATTGAAATCAGGAAGTATCATTTGAATTTTGCAAAAATTATCACCTTCATTATTTTAGCAAAATAAAGCCTTATCATCCAACATTAAGGATAATAAGGCTATTGTAACAAAATTTTTAAGCGGAACCGCTCTAACTAATTTACTTTCTCTGGATGAGGAATTCAAATTCTATCGTTTCATTAGCATGAATTAAATGCTCCTCATGAACCGGCGCACCCCAGCTGTCATCACCGCCAACGCCCATCTGCCTGCCCGCCACAGTCACAACTGTATAATGGATAGGCGGCAGCTCATAAACATGCTGCGCATTCTCAAGCTCAAAGGCAGTATATGGCGAGATATTACATTCAAGCGGTGTATTTACAGAAGATATTAAAATACCACGGCCATTTTTTGATGTGGCAGATACATGTCTGACACCTGTTCGATTTCCTGATTCTTGCGGCATAACATACCCTGATAGACTCTCTTCCACCTCTTGCTGAAAATGGCATAGTTTTGCGCCCATGTTCCTGTCAGAATAGTTCTCTTCTGGTCCGAGAGCATACCATTCTAGCTTTCTGTAATCTGCTGGAAGCTTAAACGTAAGCGCAAAAATCGGCAGCTGAGGCAGACTGTCAGCTCCTTTATACGCTGACTTCACATGCACACTTCCATCTGAATAAACGGTGTAGGTGACTGTTACCTCTATGTCTTGATGCACAGAGAATTCATATGTGAATGCAACACTTGTTTGACTGTTGCTTTCCTCCACTTGAATGTCCTTACACCTACGCGCAAGACTTGCCGCATACCAGATTCCCGAATGATAGCTTTGTGAAAACCCACGGTCATTGTCTGTTGTCGCTCTCCAAAACAGTGGGGCAGGAGGTGATGAGATCATTTCTCTGCCAGCATAGCTCAAAGAAACGAGACTGCCAGAAGCTTTAGAAAATAGCACAGAAAAATCTTTACCATGAACACCAATATTAACATCACCATGGACAGTTCGCAGTTCTCCAACAGGCGGACTAAATTGTTTGCTGCCCTTTTCATAAACATACTGTCCGAATGCAATCTCAAAGCCTGCTTCTGCCCAAAGGGTATTTTCCTTCAGTGTAAGTGATGCTTGAATACTATATTCACCTAAAGCTGCATCCAGATTTTCAGGCAGATCGAACTTGAAATATTGAGAGCTTTGCGGTTCAACTCCTGCCAAAGTACTTTTTCTGTACAGTTCCTTTCCTTCCAAAAACAGCTTATATTCTAATTGATAGCTGTCTGTATTTGTGAAGAGACTCTCATTTCTTATCGTGACACCATTTTCGTCTAATAAGAGCTTATAGTCTTGGTAAAGATATTTAACTTCCTGCATTTTGGGTGACAGTTGGCGGTTTGCATATACAATTCCATTTGTACAAAAACCGTAATCTGTCGGCCTGTCGTCAAAATCGCCGCCATAAGCTAAGTATTCCTTGCCAAACCGGTCTTTTTTATAAAGGGACTGATCGATATAATCCCAGATGAATCCGCCTTGGTACATAGGATATTTTTGTTCTAACTCTGTATATTTGTACATGCCTCCAAGTGAATTTCCCATCGCATGCATATATTCACAGCTTATATATGGCTTCTCTGGATTTTCAGACAAGTATTTTTCAATAACAGCCGGTTTTGCATACATGCGGCTTTCCATATCACTTGAATCATTATAAGCACGGTTGTGAAACACTCCCTCATAATGGACGAGTCTGCTTGGGTCTGTCTCTCTGAAATAGTTGGCAACGTTCAAGATAACTTCACCAGCATAGGATTCATTCCCGCACGACCAAATTAAGATGGAAGGATGATTTTTATCGCGCTCCACCATTGAAATGGCTCTGTCCATAACAATATCTTGCCATTCCGGTTTATTTCCAGGAATATTCCACGACGGCTCAACAGCCCCCATTTTTTGCCATGACCCATGTGTTTCCAAGTTCATTTCATCAATAACGTAAACACCATATTCGTCACAGAGCTCATACCAATAGCTTTGGTTTGGATAGTGAGAAGTACGAACAGCGTTAATGTTATGCTGCTTTAATGTTTTGATATCCCACAGCATGTCTTCTTTCGAAATTGCTCTGCCTTGTCTTGGATTAAATTCATGTCGGTTCACACCTTTAAACACAATTCGTTCACCATTGAGGCGCATAATTTTATCTGATAGCTCAAATCGCCTGAAGCCGAGCCTTTGTGGCACCACTTCTGTCAGGTTGCCAGATTCATCATAAACACTAATGAATAATGTATACAAATATGGACTTTCTGCGCTCCAAAGGGACGGCTGGTCTACATTGATTGTTAAGGACCAATTGCTTGCCTCTTCCACTCCCATTGCTGCAGCTATTGTTTTGCCCGTTTTGTCTCTAAGCTCTGCGCTTAGTTTAGACGCAGGTTTTCCTGTCAGCTTAACGGTTGCTGTTAATTTACCTTTTGTAAAAGTTTCATCCAGTTCAGGACGAACATGAAGATCTGTGATGTGAGTGGTAGGCACTGTGTAAAGATAGACATCGCGGAAAATCCCGGAGAACCTCCAAAAGTCTTGATCTTCAAGCCAGCTGCCAGTACTGCGCTGATACACTTCAACTGCAAGCTTGTTTTCCCCTTCTGCCAAATAGGGCGTGAGCTCAAATTCAGCAGGTGTGAAGGAGTCTTCACTATAGCCGACAAATTCCCCATTCAGCCATACGTAGAAAGCTGATTCTACCCCTTGAAAAGACACATTAACAGCACGCCCCTTCATATTTTCTGGAACAGAAAAATATTTGACATAACTGCCAACAGGATTATGATCGGAAGGAATTTCAGGGGGACGGATATCATTGTGGCCGTCCCACGGATACATCGTATTCACATATTGAGGCGTGCCATATCCTTGCAGCTGTATATGACCCGGAACGGTGATGTATTCCCAGCCTTCACAATCAAAATCTTTTTCATAAAACTGTTGTGGCCTGCTGTGCGGATTTTCTGCATAATGGAATTTCCAATCTCCGTTCAGACTGTGCCTGAGCTTCATCGGCACTCGAAGATTTGCCTCTTCAAATGTTTCATAATAATTATGGTCTGAATGAGCCAAAAGACGGTTAACAGCAAATACCTTCACATCTTCAAGCCAATCTAATGTTGGAATAATTTTCGTCATTGATTACACTCCCCTTGCTTCTATTTAACTGATCCCATCATGCCGGCAACGAAATGCTTCTGCATGATGAAGAAAATGAATGCTGCTGGTAATGTCGCGATAACAATCGCAGTCATAATTACGCCGAAATCGGGAGAATAGCTCGACCCAAGAACAGAAATCAATAATGGCACTGTTTGGTTTTCTGGAGACTGTAACACAACCAATGGCCATAAATAGCTGTTCCAGCTCGCCATAAACGTGATGATGGCTGCTGCTGCATAAGTCGTTTTCATTGTCGGCACATAAATCCTGAAAAAACAGCCTAGCTCTGTCAAACCATCAATTCTGCCTGCTTCCAAAATATCTTTTGGAAACATCTTTGTGCTCTGACGAAAGAAGAAAATTAAAAATGCAGTTGTAACTGTCGGCAAAATAACAGCTGCAATCGTGTCAATACCTATATATGGCGCAGATTGTGAAATCATGCCAAACATTCTGAACAAAGGCACCATTAACGCTGCAAACGGTATCATCATCGACAGCAGAAGAATGTTAAAAACCATGTCTTTCGCTTTGCTTTTGTAAACTTCAAAGCCATAGCCTGCCAGTGATGCAATCAGCAGTGATAAAACAGTAGTAATGATTGATATTTTCGCGGAATTTATCAACGCTGGAATGATCTCTACTGTTTCAAGCAGGTTTTTGAAATTTTCAACAAAATGCCCACCTGGCAATAGACGCCCCTTTGTAACATCAACTGATTTATTCGTTGCACTGACAATCATCCATAAAAAAGGGAAAATCGAAACGATTGAAACAATCGTTAAAAAACTGTAACTAAATACTTTCTTAATCATTTTTGTCACCTGCCACTTTAAACTGGATGATAGAGAAAATAACAATCATAATAACAATGGCATAAGAAACCGTTGCCGCATACCCAAAGTCTGGGGTGTATTTAAAGGAGAGATTATAAATGTACTGGGATATCGTCATCGTGGCGTTCCCTGGCCCTCCCTGGGTTATATTCATAACTTCATCAAACAGTTGGAGTGTGCCAATTGTAGAAGTAATCGATGTAAATAAAATGATCGGCTTCAGCATTGGAATTGTAATCTTAAAAAAGGTTTGAATGCTAGATGCACCGTCCATTTTAGCTGCTTCATAAATAGACTGGTCGACATTTTGTAATGCAGATAAATAGAAAATCATGTTATAGCCAGTCCAGCGCCAAGTGATTGCTGCAATAATGGCGATTTTGGCCCAAAAAGGATCTGTCAGCCACTGAATGGGCTCGGAGATAATGGAAACCTTTAATAAGAACATATTGATAATGCCATCATTACCGAATAAATATTTAAAAATAACCGAGTAAGCTACCAATGAAGTTACACATGGCAAAAAGATAGCCGTCCGGAATACACCTTTAAACTTTAACGTCTTATCATTTAACAGAACGGAGATAAATAATGCCAGCAGTATCATTACTGGAACTTGGATAATGAGATAGATAACCGTGTTTTTCACTGTTGTCAGAAAAGTCGGGTCCTTAAATAACCGGACATAATTATCAAAACCGACAAAGGTCAGGTTAGTGCCTGTTCCTGATTGAAGGGACAAGATAAAAGCTTGCACCATTGGATAAAAATAAAATAAACAAATCATGGCCGCGGCAATAGTTATAAAAGACCAACCGATCGCATTATTTTTTGTGCGCAGGCTTCTGGAAGTTCTTGCTGTCTGAAGATCCTGATTCGTTCTAGCTGGAATCACAACTCAACACTCCTTGCATTCTGTAATAAAAGAGAGCCTTGGTATTTAGTAAGAAAATCCAAGGCTCTAAAGTTTACTCGATTATTTAATCTGCGCCTCTGCCTGCTTTTGGGCATCCTCTAGGGCAGTATCAAGAGCTTTACCTTTTAAGTAGTTTTGAGCCTCTACGACAAGCAGATCTTCAATGGCATATGTGTGCAGTCCATAGTTAATTTGCGGGATTTGCTCTGTCCAGTTCGCAAAATCCGCGATGACTTGCTGACCATTAAAGAAATCATCTGCTTCTTGATATGCTTCACCTTCCACTGCTGGAGAATAAGTGCCGATAGCACCTACTTCTTTATTCAATGTTTGGTAAAAATCAACATTAGAGCCAAACGTTTTCGCTAGGAATTCAGCTGCTTTTTCTTTTCCAGGAACATTTAGAACATACCAAGAGCTTCCGCCTAAGTTAGTAGCATTAATGGAGCTTTCCACATCTGGCAAGCGCGGCATAGAAACAACTGCCCATTTACCAGCTTGAGAGCTTTCTGCTTTAACAGATGGAGTAATCCAGTTTCCTGATGGAACTGTGGCTACTTCACCGCTATTGAAACCTGCTAAAAATTGACTCCAGTCCGAAACAGGTGAAACAATATCTGCATCCAATAGTGCTTTATATGTTTCAAACGCTGTCTTTAAAGCTGTATTTCCCGATAAGTCAGGCGTCACACCATCTTCCTTTGTATACCATGATCCAGCAGACTGAATCATCATACGAATCAAACCAAGATCATTAGGGTCTTGTGTAAGCATGTTTTTGCCTGTTGCTTCCTTCACCTTTTTGCCGATTTCAATATACTCATTCCAATCAATATCCTTTAAGTCATCCACTGTATAGCCAGCTTGCTCTAAATAATCTGTTCTGACATACAAACCTGCTACCCCTGTATCAAATGGGAGACCATAGTTTTTGCCGTCTACACTTGTAGGTGCAATTTTATATTGAGCGAAATCCTCTTGCTTAAAAGAATCACTCAACTCATAGAACATGTCTGGATATGCTTGAAGAAAGCTTTGTGCACGATAATCCTCAATTAGGACTATATTTGGCAGCCCCTTCGTCGTTCCTGAGCTTAAAGACGTATTAAGCTTTTGAATGATATCATCTTGAGCGTTTTCAATTACTTCAATATCAAGGTCAGCATTTTCAGCGGCATAGGAATCTACTGCCAAGTTCATCGCCTTAATGTTGAAGTTAGGATCCCAAGCCCATACCGTAATTTTATTTGTATCCTTAGAGTCTCCTGAAGCATTCTCTGTATTGGAGCCAGATGAACAGGCTGCCAAAAGTAGAACGCTGGCTAGTATTAGTGCAAGAATCTTTTTCATCGATTTCCCCCCAAGTATGAATATTATTTGTAAGCGTTATCACTTACAACTATTATGTTATCATCCTATTGGGGTGCATCGTTAGGAAGATATTTTTGTGTTTTTGTAGTATTTTCACAAAAATGAATCCGCTTCCAATGTTCAAATAGGACTTTTTTTAGATTTTATTATTTTCTTTGAACAGGAAGGGTGATTCGTACCTTTGTTCCTTCGCCAACCTCACTGGAAATTTCCACGCCGTATGATTCGCCATAGATGAGCTGAATCCGCTCATGCACATTTCTTATGCCAATGCCAGAAAACTGCTGCTTCCGTTTTGTTTGCGGAAGATGCTCATCAGCTATTACCATCCCATCCCCATTATCAACAATTTCACAAATCAAACAGTCGCCCTCATGCCATACAAGAACATGAATATACCCTTGCGGTTTATGGATAAAGCCATGAAAAAAGGAATTTTCCATAAACGGCTGCAAAATTAGCTTTGGGATCAGAATGTCGTGACAGTTCGGTGCAACAAAATAATTCACCTTAACGGAATCGCCATAGCGCTTCTGATTAATAAGCACATAATTGCGCAAATTATTTATTTCCTGATCTACGGTAATCGTCTCATTTACATCACCAATTGTATTTTGCAATAAGGATATGAGCGAATTAATCATTGCTTCTGTTTCGGCAATATTGCCTTTACTTGCAATAAATTTAATGGATGCGAGTGTATTGTACAAAAAGTGGGGATTAATTTGCTGCTGTAAGGCAGCAAGCTCAGCATTCCGCCGTTGTTTCTGTGACAGTACGAGCTGATCGACATACTCATGTAATTCATCAAGCATGGAATTAAAGGCAATACCAATCTTTCGAGTTTCATATGTTCCTGAAACAGCAACATATTCATCAAAGTCATAATCTGATGCACTTTCAATTTGTTTGACAAGACTGGACAAAGAATTCGTCAGCCTTCTTGAAACAAGGAGAACGATAAACAGCGCTGCGATAACAATGCTTAATGAAATAAGCATAATTTTTTTCTTATCAATTAAATCACCAAAAGCTGTATGCTTATCAATGATATTGAACATGTACATATCAAAGGCTGGTACATATTCCATCATCATTATTTGCTCCTTACCCATAAACTCCCCTATCAGATAATCATCATGATCACTATTGCCAAGCTCTGAGGCATACTCCTTTAGCTCTTTAGAGGTGCTGCCGACTTTTTCTGACAAGCTGCTTGAGACAATGACGCCTTCTTTATCAACTAAAAAAACATCATTGCCTGGACTTGTATAACTAGAGTAAAATTTCCGAAATTCGTTTTCTCGTATAGATATATAAGCCGCTCCGTAAGTATATCCAGACCTATTCACAAGTGCCCGTGAAGCAACAATATAGCTGCCGCTCTCATCATCATTTAGCCGCTTGTCATATTGATAGATTAATCTGTTCGGGTTTTCAGCCGTTTTCTCCGCTAAACTGCTTTCCTTTAACTCTGTATCAGTAATTGGCCAAAACGTTCTGTCGTTTGTCGCATAGCTCAGACCATTTGCACCAACTACAATAATGCCAACCTCATATGCTGCCATATTAGGTTCAACCCGTTTAATTAATTGGCTCATCTGATAGATGGACTGAAACTGTACTGCATTTGTTTCCCTTTTTTCTGTCAATATGTCCTTTATGGCAATGCTTTGCTGTATGCTGTTAGTTGCAAGAACGACTGAATAATGATATTTCTCGTAACTTTCTTTCACTTGATTCATCACCTTCGCATTCGTAATACTGAATTTATCGAAAAAGAATTGTTCACTCATGCGAATTGTTGTCCATGTGATGGTGATGGATACGATGATGATAATCATTACAGTAATCAAGGACATCGTAATAAATAAATTGCTGTGTCTAAAACGTTCAGGAATTAGCTTCATAGTATGCTCAACTCTTTTCCACCCATTGCCTGCGCCTGAACTGGCTCGGTGATAATCCTGTCATCTTTTTGAAAACTTTACAGAAATAGCTGTGGTCTGAATAGCCGACAATTCCGCTGATTTCTGAAATTGGTGCAGTGCCTGCAACAAGAAGCTTAGATGCCTCTTCTATTCTAACTCTGTTAAGGTACTCGCTGAAGCCTTCTTTCATATGTGTTGAAAAATAGCTGGATAAATAGGATGGATTAAAATGAAAATGCTGCGCTACATTAGTAAGTGTCAAAGGCTCACGATAATGCTCATTCATATATGCAATGATGTTTTTGATATTGACATTTTCCGGCTTCGTTTTTACTGTATTAATTACCGTTTTTGTATCACGCAAAAAACACTCCAGCTTTTTAACAACTTCTTCTGCACTATTTGCCTCTTCTATTCCTTTCAAGTAAACATATTTCGACTGTTCCAAGCTATGAATCTCATATTCCATATTGCTAAGCAGGATGGTGATATTAAAAATAATATTGCTAAAAAAAGACTTATACTCATACACATCCAATGTATACATAGAAGAAATAGCTGCAACATGATCCTCCAAATAAGCAAAAGCAGAATCAAAGCGTTTACATTTAAATTCATTAATAAACCAGTCTAAATGAAATTTCTCCAGCTCTGTCACAGTGATATGCAAATGTTGTACAGTGAGAACCGGAATATCTGGAAAGTAAAAGCTGCATTTTATTAATTTTAGAATTTCTTCTTTATATATCTTTCCTATTTGCATAAAATCCTCAAATTCTCCACTTACTATCAATTGAAGATTGTATTTTATGGCCACTGTGTTTTCCAAAAAAGAGTGCAGTGCTTTAAAATTGTCCCCGTTAATAAGAAGGATTTTTTCTGTAATAAAGCAGATATAGCCTTGTTCGCTTAAACCACTGTTAATCCATGTTTTAACAGCAGAAGACAGTTCTCCTGTTCCGTCTCTCTGCTCAACTGAAACGAGACAATACTTCCTATGCAAAAAGCGATCTGTTAGTTTAAGAGAATGTTCCACTTCATAGCCTGACAGCATTTTTCGGACAGCATTCGCAACAAAGGTATTCAAAGCCTCCTCTTCATCTATTTTGCGAGCAGGCAGCCTTTTTTTCATCTTTCTCAACACAGCTAACAAACTTTCTGCATCTAGCTTTGGCTTTAGAATATAATCTAGAACCCCATTTTGAAAAGTTGAGCGCACATAATCAAAATCGCCAAAGCTGCTTAACACTATCACTTCAATATGAGGATATTTCTCCTTCACAATTCTCGTTAATTCTTCTCCATCCATTATTGGCATAACAATATCAGTAATGATAAAATCCGGCTTTACAACCTCTATTAAATCAAGAGCTTCCTGCCCATGCGCTGCCTCGCCGACAATTTCAAAGCCTTCTTGTTCCCAATTGACGTAATGCTTAATCCCCTGCCTTATCAGAATTTCATCATCAACAATAAGCAATCGGCCTCGTTCTAATGCCATTGGTTTCCCCCCTGACGGTGAGTATGTATTAACAAAAAGCAGACATTCCCGGCTTATCAATGAAGCCTTTTCTTTAGTTCATTCACTCTAAAAATAGTGTGCTAATTCATCCTATGTAGATTGATCCTTTTATAGATTTCCTTATATTAGCATCGTTGCAAATTGGTTTATTGCCCCCTTCCGCCGCTTTCCATTAAGTATATCACGTGTTTTATACGGTATTAACTAAAAAAATGAGAGAACGCATCGGAAAGTTATCGTATTTATCAGCAACAAAAAAAGCATAGTCTTAAGTAAACTACGCTTTTCTTAAACACTTCTGTATTATTATGGACCGCTTGTTTATCTATGCTATTAAGAATTAACAGATACTTCCTTGACCTTCGCTGCTGATTTATCTTTTGGCAGCTTAAGTGATAACAGAAATCCTAACCCGCTAACTACTGTAATAACCAAAAAAGTTATTCCTAACGCCATTTGTTCCGAACTTAAATGGTTGTCAAGGCTTGTGTAAAAAGAGACTAATATCGATATTCCAACAGAACCTGCTATCGAGGTCAAGGTACTATACACAGCTACCCCATGTCTGAATAGGTGTTGAGGCAATATATTCATAGCACCTGTTTGAACTGGCGTCATCAGCATACCAATCCCAACCATTCTTATCGTATATAAGATAACAAGGAGCAGAATTGACTTTTCTATATTTAAGATACTTAAAGGGATTGTAGATAGTGTAATAACCCCGAATCCAAGAACGACAAGCAATTTCACCCCAACTTTATCAGTGATTCGTCCAACAAATGGTGATATCAGCCCCATTAATGCCGCACCTGGCAGCAAAATAAGTCCTGAAGTAAGGGCAGAAACTCCCTCCACATTTTGCGTATATAACGGGACAATAGTTTCTGTACCAAACATTGTTCCAAATGCAATCGCAATCAGTATGCTAGAAACTGTAAATGTTTTGTATTTAAATACTCTAAATTCAAGCATTGGCTGAGCAAGCTTTAATTGTCTTTTCACTAACAATATTAGTGCAACAATTCCGATACTGACCCATGCATAAGTAATCAGGCTTCCCCAGCCTAACGATCCTGCAAGACTGAGTCCATATAGAATTCCTCCGAAAGCAAGGCTTGATAATATAATGGAAAGACTATCAATACGCTCATCTTTATTTGTTTCTGTCACATTCTTTAGTGTTACAAGCGAAAAAATTAACACTATTAAAAGCATTGGGAGAGTACCGTAAAACAGATAGCGCCATGATAAAACATCTACAACTCCTCCAGCTAAGGAGGGACCGATTGCAGGGGCAAAACAGATTACTAGAACAAGCAAGCCCATGGCACTTCCCCGCTTCTCTTTTGGAGTTATTGTTAAGATGATATTGGAGACTAACGGCATCATAATGCCCGCACCGATAGCTTGAATAAATCTTGCCATTAGCAGCATCGAAAAGGAAAAGGACAAAGCTCCTAATATAGTGCCTATTAAAAAAATGATTACAGCAGAAAAGAATAATTGCCTTGTTGTAAACCTGGCAATTAAAAATGCTGAGATAGGAACGACAATTCCATTTGTTAGCATAAAGGATGTGATAAGCCATTGTGCATTATTGGCATCTGTATGAAACTCCTCCATAATTTGCGGCAATGCTGTAATTAATAATGTTTGATTTAAGACTGCAATAAAAGTACCGACTAATAATAAGGTCATTAATATTTTTCTGTTGTGAATCGTTATAGTGGTTGATTCGTTCATCTTGTGCCCTCATTTCTGATTACATATAATTTACAACTCTCTTTCATTTTAGCGATTATCTTTTAAAAGGACTTTCTCATCCTTTTTCACAAAGTATTAAATTTTTATCCTTCCTTTACTGCTCCCTTATTTAGATTAAAAATTTATGGTCATTTTTTAATCTCTCGTAACAAAGACATAAAAAAAACACGCATTTATTTATCCCCTTTGCTTGCTAAAAGAAGGTTCAAAAAGAACTGCGTGTTATAATAACCCTTACATTTTATTTATTGTCTTTATTGAGATGTTTTTCATCTAAGCTTTCTCTAATTTTCGCTGCCTTTTCTTCTGTTAAGCCATACAATTTAACTGGAATAATAGCTAACAAGAACAAGATGGCTGGAGCAATATTAACTACTAGATTGATGCCGTTCATCGCTTCTGCGGTTTGTTCTGCATTGGCAACATACCCAAAAAATCCTAGTAACGAAACAGTTGCTGCACCGCCAATAGCGCTGGCAAATTTCGTAGCAATACTCGTTGCAGCGTAAGCGGTACCATCTGCACGCACCCCTTTTGTATCCTCCATTTCATCAATCGCATCAGGCACCATCGCAATTACAAGTGGAATACCGAATTGCGTTAGTCCAAAAATGAATGTCCCTATTAATAGTAACGGTATATTATTAAAATCTACAAAATATAAAAGAAGAAGTGAAAGAGATGCTAAACTGTAAGAGATGTATAACATATTTTTTTTGCCAATGTTTTTAGCAAATCTTGCAAATACGATAATCCCGATAGCTGCGCCTATGGCTGGTAAAGGCATGAATAGCGCAATTAAATCCATCCTTTTTATAACATATAGGTAGTAATAAATCTGCACTCCCATTCTGCCAAAAAAGGCGGTTAAGGAAACTAACAATATAAAGAATATACATATTAAGGATTTACTCGTAACAATAGCTTCAAGGGAATCTTTAATAGATATTTTATTTTTATTTATCGGCTGAACCACCTCCTTACATTTGAAAAAAACCATATAAAACAGCGGGATAGCAATTACTGAGAGAACAAGCGCTGTCATGGTATATCCTTTTGCCGTTATTTGCTCTCCTGTGCCTCCACTAAAAAACAAGATTAATGGCATAGAGATAACAGCAAGCAACACACTGCCTAGGTTTGTGAAAAGCATCCTGAAGGAGCTTAATGCTGTGCGTTCACCAGAATCTTTTGACATTACTGCAGCTAAAGATCCATAAGGTAAATTAACAACTGTATATAACAGCCCTAAACCGATATACGTAAACAAAGCCCAGGCAATTTTAGCTTCCGTATTTCCGCCAAAACCAGGAGCTGTGAAGGCAAGTACACTGAATAAAGCGAGAAATGGTGTCCCATATAATATATATGGTCTGAATCTGCCATATTTTGATTTTGTACGATCTGCTAAAACACCAATCATCGGATCTTTAACTCCATCTAAGATTCGAGCAACTAACATAATCATCGCAACAATTGCTGGTGTAAACCCAACTACGTCCGTATAAAAAATCGTAAGATAGGAACCGCTGAAGCTCCAAAATAGCTGACTTGCAAAATCTCCTAAACCATAGCTAATTTTGGTTGAGAAAGACAGTCTTTCCTTATCCTTCACGATTATGCTCTGTGAACTTATACTCTCTGTAACAGCATTACCATCCAAGCCTTTGCTCATTTATACTTACCCCCTTATATTATATAAATCTTCCAAATCAGTTCACTATTATAATCTCTTCCTCTCTGCCTTGTATTTACAATGAGTTAAGCGCTTACTTAATCATATTGTATATACATCACTCTCCTGCAGATATCCTTTTTTTACACTGTTAGCACATGATATTTAATCTAATAAATATCTGTTTTTACAATGGGTTAAAAATTGCATACTGCTTTTACCTAACGTTTTGTCAGCAAAAAAAAGCCCATACTTTTAGTATGGGACCTTACCGAGCAATCAATATTATACTGTTTGTAGATTTTGTAATATTTTACGTTCCATTTGTAAGTGGCGTTTTGTCATTTCAACAGCATTTTCTGATGCTTCATATTCTGACATAATATAGCCTGTAAATTTAGAATGCTTGATAACTGGCAATATATCTTCATACGGAATACTCGCTTCTTCTAAATGATCATACATATAATGAAACTTCCCATGAAAATATAAGACATGTGGCATTATTTTCGCTAGTCCTGTTAAATCAGGTTCGCGGGTAAACGTTACAAAGCCATACATTCCCTGAAAAGCTCCCATTACCGCCTCATTCGCTCCAGCATTGATTAAACGTTGTCTAGCTTCATTTTGTGGGATGCCGTCATAGCGAAGATTAGCAGCCATTTCTAACAGCTCTAATGGCGCACCTTTTTCTAATGCTTCATCCCAGTAAACTTTATTTGGCTTTGTTGCAAAACAGCCGAAGTCTGGAACAAAGCCAATATATTTGGATCCTGTTTGCTCAAATATTTCCACATACTCCTGAACCTTTGGAGAAGATGGTGTTTGCGGATTATGAATCTCAACACCTATTTGCACTCCGTAATTCTCAGCATAAGGAATTAATTTCGAAACTGCCGCTGGTGATAGGTGTGGTTGTACCCTCATTAATTTACATCCCAATTTGCTTGCTGTTTTTATATCTAAAATTGTCGACTGCACTAATTCATCATCTGTTAAATCTCTTCCAGTTATGACACCTCGATCAGCACTAGCTCCGTAAGAGACAAAATCAATTCCATAATGATCGGTCATGCTTTTCATTTCATTCACGACTTTTTCACTTGCATATGGGTAAGAAGGCAGCATGGTTGCTCCAACTAGCTCAAAGCCTTCCGCCCCTATTTCTGCCGCTGAACGGATACAATCTTCTAATGATAGCTTGCCTTTTACAAAATCTGTTGAAAAACTAAATAGGGAAACTCCTAATTTTATCTCAGACATCTAATTTAGTTCTCCCTTCCTTCGTATTTAGTGTCAGCGTCTTGCTGCCGCAAGAATCTAATACTGCGTAATTGTGGTTTTCTGTATTTCCAGGAACATACATATATGCATTTCGAAGCAAGAGGGTTACATCAATCTTATAATCCCCCTCTTTTATTCCTCCTGGAGAATAAACTTTAATAGTAGCTGGCTTATCTACATTCCAAAATTCTGAAACTAAATTAGGCAATTGACCTATTGTGAATTCCTTTCCATTAAGACAGAAATTAATATCATTGGAATCAATTATTTTATCGTTTACAGCAATTGATAGCTCTTCAATGCAAGATAAGTAATGACCGCGATAATAGCTTAATCTTATTTGAAATTCATAGCCAATCTTTTTTCCATTTATTGTTGTGTTAATTAAACTATTATCTACGACAGTATCAACAAAAGGCAATTTCATTATGAACGTCATCTTGTTACTCCTTTTCAAAAATAATTTCTTTCCCTGTTTCTGCTGACTGGTAAATAGCGTCTAAAATTTTCGTTACGACAAACGCTTCCTCTGGTTTAACAAGGGGTTCTTTATCTTCTCGGACAGCCTCTAGCCATTGCTTTGCTTCGAGCACTTCTGGTGAGTTATTGCTGCCATCGAAATAGGCAATGTTTCCAACCGGTGATCTTCGCTCTTCCACTAATCGTCCATTATGTGTTGTGTTATAAACTAATTCTTTATCCTTATAACCCATGCCCGAAATGATTTCTGCTCCTCCTTTTGTGCCACAAAGAGTAGTTGCCGCTTCTTTTGCGTTTAATATGTTTAGTGCCCAGGAGGATTCAAGGAAAATAGTGGCTCCGTTGTCCATTTTGATATATCCAAATGCTGAGTCTTCTACTTCAAATGTTTCAGGATCCCACGGACCAAATAAATTTCCTTCTGTAGCTTCTGCTAAGCTGCCAAGCTTATTAAATACAGAGCCTGAAACAGAAACCGGCTTATAATTATTCATCAGCCATAAAGTAATATCTAGAGCATGTGTACCAATATCAATTAGTGGCCCACCGCCTTGTTGTGATTTATCAGGAAACACTCCCCAAGTTGGAACAGCACGACGGCGGACAGCATGTGCTTTTGCAAAATAGATATCTCCAAGCTCTTCTTTTTCACAGGATTTATATAAAGCTTGTACTTCCTCTCGAAATCGGTTTTGATAGGCTACGGTGAACTTCTTCCCAGACTTTTTCCAAGCCTCCATCATTTTCGCAGCAGCCTCTGTATTATGAGCCATCGGCTTTTCACACATAACATGTTTTCCTGCCTCAAATGCTGCAACAGTAATCGGACTGTGCATAACATTAGGTGTTAAAACGTGTACAATATCAATAGATTCATCTTTTAATAGTTCCAGATAATTCTCATAAACCTTTGCATCGGTTGATCCAAATTCCGCAGCTGATTTTTCTGCACGTTCGATATGAATATCACAAAAAGCTACCATCTCACACATCTCTTTGAATTGCGATAATGCTGGAAAATGTTTTTGATTAGCTATTCCGCCACAACCGATAATTCCGATTCGAAGTTTACTCATTTTAAGTCTCCTTTATTTTTCAGGTATATTGGTTCCGCTTACAAAGATAATTTTACCTTTTATTTCAGCATATTCCTTTTCAATTCTTAACATCTCAAACGCAGATTTTGGACTTTTTCTAGGCTCTGTTTCAAATGTAAAACATAAGAGGTTAAAAGTTACGGTGACATTTTTAACCTCTTATGTTTATAACTATTTTTCAGGCAAAGGTTTTTTACACAGCTTGCTCCTATCTTTAAGAACCAATAAAAAAAGAGGATGAAAAATAATGATCATTTTTCATCCTCTTTTCTGGCATCTGCTCATTCTCGATATAATAAATTCAATTCATACAATCTGATTTCATGCGGCTTGAGCTCTGCAGTTATTTTGATTGCATTGTTTTCGACATAAATATGATCAACTTTCATGGAAGGTACACATCTGCGCTTTAAATATCCAACCTCGTCTGGCTTCATATCATAAACAGAACCAAAATTTAACCACTCATCAAGCACACTGCCTTGTTCTCTGTTTAGGATTTGTTCTTTCATTCTGTATTCACCCTTGGTGACACCTTGTATCTCCAATGAAATAGTAAGCTTGTCATTATTTTCAAAAATATCATATTGTTCCTTTATATCCGTGCTTCCTTCTGGATGTAAATAATAGGAATAGTCAAAGTGTTTATAATTAAAGCAGATGATTTGATATCTATCCCCTGATTTTTTGGTGATAATATAGTTCGGTCCCTTGGCAACAAGGATTTCCCCTAAATGTTTTAATAATACAAAGGCATGATAACCAGGTTTTCTGATTCCATTTTTCGTAACGAGCCCTGCTCCTCCATGGAGAAGATTTTTAGCATCTCTAAAATCACTAAAAATATCGGAAAACATCCAATAGCCCATCATATTAACATTTTGTTTAATATTATCTACAATATTCTTCACTATATATGCCGCTTTAAAGCAGCTGTCATTAAGATAATCTCTGTTAGATATGGAAATATTCCACTCTGTTACATTAAGCTCCATATTGTCAAAACCAGCGTTCAGCATAGATTCTCTTACCTGCTTAAGCTTCATCTTCATATAATCAGGATTGGTAGAGAGCATATTCTTTTTAGGAACATTTCTATCTGAATCCACTTCAATGGAGTACAAATAGATCGACAAAAAATCCGGCATTACTCCGTTCAATTTCCACTGTCGAAAGAACTTATCTAATTTTTCCCTTTCTAAATCCATAGGCAATCCACATCCACCAACTTTAGCAGATGGAACAATTTCATTTACCGTCTGTTTTAAGCAGCTGAAAATATTAAAATATCCCTCAAACTGCCCCGGGTCATGCCGGATGTTTTTAACAAAATTATTACTAGGATTCTTTAAATTATGTATAGGATCAATTTCATTGCTCCAAATTTCAAAGTACCATGTTTCCACTTCTTCAATACTGTATCGTTCAATACAATGTAATAAAAACGCTCTTAATAATTTCTTCCATTCTTCAAGTGATCTTTTACTGTTTGTTTGAAAGGTGATGGTATGCTCAAAAGACTTGGACACTATTTTCGGCTTGGGTCCAAGTTCAATAAACGGTTTTAATCTATTTTTTATTAAAAAATCCAATAACTTATTTATATTTGTAAAGTTGTAAGTGGAATTATCTTTAGAATAGTCGTCCACATGCATTTCATCACTAAATAACCCCCAAAACCTCGCATAAGTAAATCCTATTTCGTTTTGCATAAAAGTGATTTGTTCCTGCATATCTGAGCTTAATATATCGGTTGCATATCCTATATTAATTGTTTTGTTCCAATATTTTGTAAAAGCATCCATCTTGCCTAATTTAACTATAATATCCTTTTCTTCAGAAATCTTCTTGGTTGAATCGTCTGCTGTAATTACATCTTCTAAATATGTACGTAATGCTCTAAAAGCCTCTTTTTTTTCAGCTGTTTTATCTTCTTTTATGATTTCATGTTGTTCCTTTGGTTCTATGTGCTGTTTTCTATATTCTATTGGTTTCACCTGAAATCTTTCATTAAAGACTCTATTAAAAGCTGCTAAATTAGGGAAACCATTGTCTAATGCAATTCGGGTAATCGATTTATTTGTGTATATTAACTCATTAACTGCATGTGCTACTCTAACTTTGTTTACATATTCGGAGAAGGTTTTTCCTGTTTGCTTTTTAAAGAACTTCGATAAATACGGCACTGTTATATATTGAATACTTGCAACCTCTTCAAGGGATAATGGCTCTCTAAAGTTATTCTCAATATATTCAAGTATTTCTACTAATCTTTCATTTTGACCATTTTCTGTTGTATAACTTCTTTTTTCAAGCGGCCTGCTATCCTTTAAATACTCTAGCTGAAGGCTAGAAATTACGTTAAACACTTTCTCTAAAAAAAATACCATCGAGGAATTGCGTTGATTTAAATAAACAGCCAACAGCTCATCTAGGCTGCTTCGCAGTTTTTGATGTGATAAAGCTATCTGTTCTATTGAATTACATTGAAATAATGGATTTTCCTGACCAAGAAGAGAGCAAGTTTGCAAATAATTCAAATGAAAAACGATAAATAAGTTATCAGAATCAGAATGAAAAGAATGCAGCTCGTTTGAATTAACAAGTAGAAAATCAGATTTATTCAGTTCGGTCGTTTTATTGTTCGCTTTTACCTGTAAATTTCCCTTTATGACATAGATTATTTCTATATCCTTATGGACGTGATCAAGGGTACTATTGCCATGCATGACGGAAATAGCTATAATTTTTGAATCTATTGAAGTTTGGACAGTTTGTGTATTAAACATCCTTTAGCCTCCATAGTTATTCTATTTTTTCTTAAAAACTGCCGCTATAATCTTGTTAAAAAAAGGGGAGGACCTGTACTTACTAAACACAGGCCCAAACTTACTATTTATCTAATAAATTACTTAATAAGGTTTGATGATAACTTACCTTTTTAATACTATCGACCTCCATAAAATCTTGTATATGCCGATTCCCTTCATATTCACTATTAATATATCCTTCGTAACCAGCCTCCGCTAATATGTCAATAATCTCCTTATACGGGATACTAGGCTCTTGATAATCCTCTGTCACATCATAAAATTTACCATGGACATGCATGATATACGGTATATAATTCTTCAAAATATGCGGATCTGTGTATATTAAATGCTTTGCCAATTCAGCATAAGCCAGGTCCACTTTATTGGAATTTTCCATACTAGCAACAATTTCTAATGTTTTATCTTTTTCCACACCGTTAGCATAGTTTTCACTTATAAATTGGATTATCTCCGGTGTGCCACCGTCACGAATATATCTTTGTTCCATAACTGGTGGTATACGTTTAACAAAAATCCCTAAATCCGGCATTATTCCAAACCACTGGGTACCACTGCTAATGATATATTCCATTCTTTCCTCAAACCAAGGAGTTCCGAACGTAAAAGGAGAATGTACTTCCAACGCAATTTTTACTCCGTACTCTTCGGCATAAGGAATACTTGCCTGTACAACTTCTAGAGGTGTTGATACTAAAGTTCTGAGAATCTTAAATCCTAGTTTCTTTGCAAGCTTTAAATCTCTTACCATCATATCTACATTTTCTTCCAATGTTAAAAGTCGATTCGCATACAATTTATTATCTAAAAAGGCATCATACGCAACAGGCTCTACACCATATTGTTCCATCCAGCCAAACCATTGCTCAACAAATTCATCGGAAGCTTTCGGGTATCCAAAAAGCATTTGCTCTGGTAAAAGTTCAATCCCTTTTGCACCAGTTTTGGCAACTTCAGCAATACACTGTTCGAGATTTAATTTTCCTGTATAAAACTCTTCCTGATAACTATATAGTGATACCCCTCTTTTAATATTCGCTTTCTGTGTCATTTTTCCCACCCCCGTCATTAAATAATTAACTAATATTCTCTTCCAGTGTCAGTGTCTTTTGATTTTCTCCTATATTTGGCCATGGTAGATAGGAGATTCGCAAACTAACAAATACGCGAACCTGATGCTCTCCTGGGTTTAATCCGCCTTGTTTTCGAACAAATAGTGTTGCTTTTTCGCCAAATTCCCAACGATTATTTATAACGGTTGCTAATTCTTTATAAGGGAAACTGCCGGAATTAACGGTGAACACCATATCATCCTGTAAAAAGGCTGTTCCGTTAACTTCTAGTTCTATATGATTAATTAAAGACAATGCAATACCTCGGTAGTAGGGAATCCGGATTTTCAGCTCAAAACCTATTATTTCACCATTATCTTCTACATTCCTAAAACCTTCCTCACACACTAAATATTGTTCAAACACAGCTTTATACCTCCCTCTAATTTTAGGATGAACCGTTTCACTTAAATTTGTAAGCGCTTTAATAAATATTTTCTATACTATATCACTTGCTATTTTTTTATACAATTTAATTTCCCATGTTTAAGACTTAGCAGCCAGATATCTGCTTACACAAAATATTGACTTAAATAATTTTTGCTAATGATAATAGAGTCTTTTCTTGATTTTAATGAATCCTCAAATGCTTTATCCTCCACTTCAATCACGGCATTGCCTGTATAGCCGATATCTGTTAGTGCAGATATATAAGTACCCCAATTAACATCACCAAGCCCAGGTAATTTGGGAGATAGATATTCAAGGGGCGCAGCCATAACTCCTACATCATGCAAACGATCTTTATATATTTTCACATCTTTAAAATGTACATGAAAGATTCGATCTTTAAATTCATACACTGGTTTAATATAGTCCATTTGCTGCCAGACAAAATGGGATGGATCAAAATTAAGCCCAAAATTTTTACTTGGAATCAACTCAAATACTTTTCGAAAGATAGCTGGAGTTGTCATAAGGTTTTGGCCCCCTGGCCATTCGTCATTTGTAAAAAGCATTGGGCAATTCTCAATGGCAATTTTCACCCCTAAGTTTTCCGCATATTCCACAATAGGCTGCCAAACAGCACTTACCATTTTAAAATTTTCAGCTACAGACAGATGCTGATTTCTGCCAATAAAAGTGTTTACGAGATTCACATTGAGTTGTTTAGCAGCCTCTAAACATTTTTTAAGATGAGCAATATAATACTCGCTCTTTTCCTTATCCCCATCAAGAGGATTCGGATAGTAGCAAATAGCAGAGATTTTCACATTTTTAGCTTCCAGATAATTACGGATATAGTCAACATCTACATGTTCCACATCAATATGTGTTACACCAGCATATTTTCGGACCGCTTTTCCCCTTGGCCAAGCACATAATTCCACACATGCAAATCCGTTTTCTGATGCAAAATCTATGACTTCTTCAAAAGTACAACCATCTAAAATAGCACTATTAAATCCCAGCTTCATTCCTACTTCTCTCCTTTTTTCAATCATGGTTTTTAACTTAGTTTATTATTCTTACTCTTTTCTCTTTATTTTTAAAAAACACAGGTTCGCCCATACTTGCAGATACATAAAAGCGATCGATAATATCCATCATATATACACCATGTTCTGCAGGAGCAGATAATTCTTCAGCAAAAACAATGCTGTTTACAAAGTGTTCAAACTCATTCTTTAGCTTTATGTTAGGATTAAGATTTGGAGTAATATCAACAGTTGTGTCAAGTAATTCAGAAAAAACCTTCAGCTTCCCGTTAATAATGCTTGCTCCTCCATTTGTTCCTAATATTTCAAGGTATGTTTGATCGTTTTCAATATTAGAAGCCCAAGCAAATTCAAAATGCACAATAGCACCGGATTGAAGGCTTAGTAAGCCAGCAGCACTATCTTCTACATTAAAAACACCTGCTGGATTTCCACTGTAGCCATTTCTATTTCGAGTAGCTGTTTGGTGGAAATTTTGATAGGTTGCCCCTGTAACATATTTCGGCTCAGGCAGTCCCATTAAATAAAGAGCTAAGTCGAGAAAATGAACACCTAAATCAATCATAACCCCGCCTCCAGCAACCTCCTTATTTGTAAACCAAGTTCCTCTTCCTGGTATGCCGCTTCTTCTAATCCAACCAGTTTTCGCCTTGTATATTTCTCCTAAATAGCCGGCATCAATAAGCCTTTTTAAAAAAACCGCTTCATTTGTAAACCGATTATTTAGGCCAATCATTAACTGTTTACCTGATTTGTTTTTAGCATCGACTATTTTTTGGGCCTCTATAGCATTTAGTGCTAACGGCTTTTCACAATGTACATGGACACCGTGCAGCAAAGCATAAATAGCGATCGGAGTATGAAAGGAATTAGGTGTACAAATGCTAACAATATCTAAATTTTCTTTATCAATCATGTCAGAATAGCTAGTATAGATGTTTTTAACATGATACTTTTTTGCTATCTTATTAGCATGTTCCTGATTGACATCACAAATGGAAACTAGTTCAATATTAGGCAAACTTAAATAATTGCTTAAGTGTTTTTTTTCTGCATTACTGCCGGCTCCAATTAAGCCATATCTTAGTTTCTTAGTCATATTAATCCTCCTGCTCTTTAAAAAATGAGTTTTTTCATAAATTCAATTGTATAATTCACACCACTCTTTCCAAGTTCCCCCGTCCAGATAGGTGAATGCGGTTCAATACTTAATCCCCCTGTATAGCCTTTTGCTCTTAATAAAGAAATAAATGATTTCCAATCAGTTTGGTCCAGTCCAGCCGGAGGATCATCTACTCTTGTTCCATTAACTATTAATGAACCCTTTAAATGAATATGATTAAAACGGTCACCCCAATCTAAAGTCTCCTGTAAATAGTCTCCACCAAAATACCTGCTGTGTGACGGATCGAATTTAATCCCTAAATCTTTTAAATGACCATGAATGATTTTCCAGACTTCCGGATTATGAACAAAATTCACTTTTCTGCAATTATAGGAAGAGATTTTGACTCCCTTTGGCTTTGCATAATCAATGAGAGCAGAAAAAAACGCGATTGCTGAAGAGCAATTATCATAGTAAGATAACTCATCCACATAGTTACAACCGCTTACAAAATTTCCACATTCTAATTCACTTGCAACATCAATTAATTGAAAACACTTCTCTAACTCAGCTTGTATGACATGCCCTTGCTTATCTAAGCGAATGGATTTCCATCTGCCTATGGAAGCAACTTCTATCCCATACTGCTTTTTCCACTTTACTAATTGGTTTCGGTTTTTATGGAACTCACCAACATCCTGGCCTTCGTTCACGCATAGTTCGATAAAATCTAATTGGCTTTGATTAGCATCCTTAAAGCTTTCTCGGGTGGGTTTCGCGATGATTCCCAGCTTCATCCTTTTCACCTTCTTGAATTAAATTCACTTACATCATTATTTAGCTCTTCCATTAAAATTTTAGACTTTCTTTCGTCCTATTTCTTTCAATCTATTAACCAAAATGTTTCGTTCCTTTATTCAAACTTTTTTAGAATAATGGGCAAAATAAAAAGAGGTTAAAAATTAACAAGGAATTTTTAACCTCTTTCTGTAATAAGCTCAGTCTGTGACAACCTCCACCTTATCAGCTACTCTGTTGTCATCCAAATGAATGACCAACCACTCACTGTCTATAGAAACTAATCCGCGCTCCATCCCAAGATGATAAACAATATTATCATCCTCTTTAAAGTAGTTCATCTCGATATTGCTGCCTAACAAGGCAATAATCTCCTGTTCCTGTTTGCCCTTTAATGGATGGTTTGCTAATAAATCATCAATCATATAGGTTCTTTCTGTCTCATATTGAAGCCATTTATCGGTTGTGAATGTTGATTTGTATTCATTTTGGCCTAACAAATATAAACAAATGATTGGAGGAATGGTAAATAGCAGCAATGATATGCTGTTTGTAAGCGTTAGTTTACCTTTTCTCCTCACTAAGCCTGTAATCCAAATCAGCAATATGGGCACCAAAACAGCAGGAACACTTATGATGCTAAAGGAAGATTGACCAATATTAATGATAAATATACACGCAAAATAAAACAGTACGTAAAATGCTATTCCTAAAAAACGCCATATTAGCTGCCAATCTTGTTGCATTCTTTTCCTCACCTTCTATATTTTTACATCTATACTAAAATAACATAAGAATAAACAATCGGAAACACTCCTTTACAAAAAAAGAGACAATCATGTTGCGATTGCCTCTTACTTTCTTATAAATTGTATTTTCGAATCAAATATGTTGGCGTACAGCTCCATGCATGGCAATAGCTGTTGATAAGATAGCTTCCGTACGGGGAAAATTTCTTGTCATGAGGATTATAAAGCTCCCAGAAGGTATCTGCTCCGTCCTTAATCATGCCTCCCCAATATGCTTTCATTTCCAGAATGGCTCTGTCTTTGTCCCCCGCATGCAGCAATGCTTCGACTAAATGGTGGTACATATACGGTGTTGCAATGCCGATATCTGGGTTTTCTTGAAACAAACGGTTTAACAGCTGTCGATTTTCTTGCTGTGGGAGAACACCTGCCAGCACCATCCAAATTTGGCTGGCCCATGAAACTTGGCGGTCTTGCCCACTCACAAAAAATTGCTTCTCTTCATCCCATAGATGCTCTTTTGTTGCTGCCATAATTTCCTTTAGCCGCAGCTTTAAATATTCCGTTTGCTCTGTTTGAAGGATACTTGAAAGCTCTATTGCCTGTTTCATTACATAGATTAAAACCCCTTGTGAAGGTGCTTGCTTGTTCAACCCATCCTGCCAGTCGATGAACGACCACCAGTCAGGAGAGTCTCTAAGAATATCATTTTCATCCAAACGTTCTAAGGCAAGCTCCAGCTGTCTGTATGCAGTCGGCCACAGTTCTTTCAAGGTTTCTAAATCGTTTGTAGCAGTATAATAATCACGTAGTGTTGACAAGAAAAATAACGAATAATCAAATAAATACGTGTCATCAGCAATCAGCTGTGGGGCAACGAATACATTTGCAGCAACTCGGCCGCCTTTATCAGGAACTGCTGCAAACAAATACAGACAGCGTTTCACAAGATCATTTGTTTGAAAAGTTTCATAGTTTGCGAGTGCCTGTAACCGCAGATCTCCCAGCCAGAGGCGGCGGTCGCGTTTTGGACCATCCTCAAATATATCTTGCATGCATTCAGCTAGTGTCTTTATGCTGATTTCATCTAAGCTTTGTAACAGTTGATCTTCATGTAACGTTGCCACCCCTATTTGATTAGCAGAAGTAACGGCCCTGCATTCTACATTTTCAAATGCGACACGGTATTTTGGTGATGTAGCCAAAACTTCTAACTTAACGTACCGAAAGCTGTATCTTCGCGGCAGTGTGATAGCACCTGGGAGCACATCGACATAAACCGTTTCTTCCTGCAGCCATGAACTGCTTAGCCAGCCATCATAATCTGTGAACGGCTCTGCCATTTCAACTGGCATTTCACCGATTGTTAAACGCAGCTTTAGCGGAGCATCGGGAGGGCTTCCGACAGGACGAACATCAAACGAAAGATATCCTACATAGTGGTCGCCAAAATCTAGAATGAAGGAATCGTTTTTACCATAGTCATTTTGCGATAATGCGCTGATTGGTGCGATAAATTCTGTTTTCCATCCATGGATTACAGCTTCATCCGCTTTGACTTTAACCAAAGCTTTAGGACTAACAGCTGTTTCGTGAAGAACAGGCTTTAGCTTTTCTGCGGTTTCTTCGAACCCTTCGTTTCGGACAATCACTTGGTCGTCGATTTTTTGAAAGTTCATATGGCTTCCTCCTTTGTTTCCGTCTTGATGCGGGCATCAATTTCGGCTCTGATTTGCGGATAGATTTTGTCGAGATTATAAAAACGCATAATAATCATCGAAATAATCACACAAATTGCCGGAATAATAAGGTAGCCCATTTTAATTGCCAGCAATGCTTCTTTCGTTTGCACTTCATTCGGCACATAATTCCCCCATGTCAGCATCATGCCGAAAAGGGCGCCCGCAACTGCCATCGTTACCTTTCCGATAAAGCCATTCAACGCACTCAAAATCCCAGCAGCATTGATACCTGTTTTCCACTCCCCATAATCAACAGGGTCTGCCTGCATGGAAAAGTAGATGCTTTGCCGTGCTCCATGGCCAATCGCTGACACAATAGCACCTGTAATAAGAATCGCAATATTGCCGCCTGCCGCCAGCATTATGAAAAGTCCTACTAAATTAACGGCGCTTGAAATCATAAATAGTGTGCGCTTATACATTCTTTTTGCAATAATCGGTGTTAACACCGTGCCGACAATAGGAACGAATGACCCGATACCTGCAATCAGGCCAACAAGGTCTGCTCGGTCTAGATTATAAGTAAAATAATAGATAAGCGCTCCTTGCTGAAAGAAGTAGGCTCCCCACATAAACAAAATATTCACTGCAAAAACATAGTAAGGCTTATTACCTTTCAATGTAGATAATGCTTGTTTTACAGTTGTTTTTTCTGCTTGTACAACAACCTTCTCGCGCACATTGCGGAATGTGTAGAAGAATAAAAAGCAAGCGATTACAGAAAAGATAACCATTGTCCAAAAGAAGCCTTGAGATTGGGACCCGTTACCTAATGTATTTACCATCGGCATTGTCAGTACACTGACAGCTGTCGAGCCGAACAAGGCAAAGATAATCCGAACAGTTGCAAGCATTGTCCGCTCCTGCGGATCACTTGTCAAGTTCGGCAATATGGACGCCAGCGGGATATTAACCATCGTATAAGCAATCGACAGACCTGTATACGTAATATATGCATAAAGCAGCTTAGAAGCAGGACCCACATCCGGTACATAAAAGGCCAGTATACCAAGCAAAGCAAACGGGATGGCTCCGTATAGAAAATACGGCCGTGATTTGCCCCATTTTGTGTTAGTCTTGTCAATGATGATTCCCATCAATACATCAGCAACACCATCAATTATTCTTGTCAGCAAAAACAATAAGCTTACTTGGGCGGCTGCAATGCCGACAACATCTGTATAATAAAACATTAAATATAATCCAATCATCTGCCAAACGAGATTACATGAAAAATCAGCGGCGCCATAGCCAATGCGCTGACGCCATACACTTACTGCTCCGTTCATTCTCATTACCTCCTGTGATTCAAAAAGTCGAACTAGTTCTTACACTTATTAAAACGCTTTCTGAATACGGATACAATAAACGGTTTACAGATAAAATATGCTCTTTTTACAGATGAGGCCTTAAGCTGTGTCAATTCCCCTTTTTCCGATATTGATATGGTGTGCAATCATAATGCTCCTTAAATTTGCGATGAAAGAAGCTGCTGCTCTCATAACCAATTTCATAGGCAATGTCAGCGATGCTTTTAGAGGTATTTTTCAAGAGAACAGCTGCTCTAACCATTCTCTGTGACTGTAGCAGTTCAATAAACGTCTTGCCGGTTCGCGTTTTTAGCATATTGCCTAAGTAATTCGGATTAAAGTTAAATACCTTTGCAAGTGAGGTTAATGTACAGTCCTTATAGTTATTTTCGATATAATGAAGAATTTCCATCAAATTCGTGCGGCCGATTTTTTCGTAAGTTTCGAAGTTTTTATCAAGCTGATAAATTCGCATCAGTTCAAAAAACAAAACAGGCAGCAAGGCATTAATAATATCTGTCGAATAGTCTGTCGGAAAAAAGAACTCACACAGCAATTTTTTGATAGTATGCTGCAGTTCGTCATGCTGCTCTGAATGAAACAGAATATATCTGTCATGAAGCTGATTCTCTGTTATAGCATTCAGTAAAAATTCAGAAACGACACCTTTCCCTGTAAATTGCGACCAAAAAGCAGTGGAGAAGGTGTCTTTCTTCATAATGATATTGACGAGGATATCATCCTTCCCCAGTGCAGGGATACTGTGTGGAACATCTGTATCAAGAATACATACTTGTCCTTTCGTTAATAGTATTTCCTCACCATTTATTATTTGGCGGCATGTGCCTGAATACACATAATTGATTTCTATAAAGGAATGCATATGCAAAGGCATGTCTGCATAGCGATGATGTTTATTTATAAATATTGGTCCTCTATGAAAAAAATACTCTTCCCGCATTCTAGGGATTGCATCCCCATTTTCTATATGTAATTCATGACCATCAAAGTCATTCACATTTTCTCCTGTCTTAATTTGAAGTTCTTCAATATAATCAAGACTTCGCAATAATTCATCAAGCTGCTGGAGATTCAACTTAGCCACTCTCCCTTTCCCAATATAACCTCCCTCTTACTCTGAAAAAGTGAGCAGCATATCGATATGAGGAATATTATCCTCTAAGTAACTACTAGAAATAGACTTAAACCCAAATGAAGCGTAAAATTTCTCTAAATGACTCTGAGCCTGAATCTTGATTGCTGTCTCGTTTAGGTCATCTTGGATAAACATAATTGCTTTTTTCAGTAAATCATGGGCGAGGCCCTGTCCTCTGTATGCTTTTTTAACGAGCACTCTGCCGATTGACGCTTCTTTGTAAGACACCCCTGCTGGCAATATTCTTGCATAGGCAGCAATTTCTCCGTCTAATTGGGCGAACAAATGATAGGATTCAATATCCTTTCCATCCACCTCTAAATAAGGACAATTTTGCTCGACAACAAACACAGCTGTTCTTTCTTGTAAAATCGTATACATTTCAACAGTATTTAGCTCATTAAATGCTTTCAAATTCCATTCCATCATAAATCTCCTCGATAAGTGTATTTTATCCGTTTATTATATATGAATTTGTACAAATTTCTAACAAAAAAAGTTAAAATAGGACTCTTTCATAAATCATGTGCTTTGGCGGCAAGCTTACCTGTTTTCCTTAAGGATTGCATCTTCCGCATGAACAATGCACATCCAACTTCTTTAGGTAGGAATAATCTCTTTAGATTTAATATTTAGAATTTATGAACTTTAATATTTTCCTAAAAAAATAGGAAATTTGGACGATAGAAAATACGTTCATTACATACATACTTTTTGTTTTCTGGCAAACTCATTGAAAGATGAGGACGCAAAGCTTCAGGTCTAAGGCGTATAAAGCTACGACGGCTGGGTTGCAGGATGTTTCCATATTCTTTGCAGCCCTTGATTCTTTAAGGGCTTTTTTTGTTAGAACACATAAAGGCATCCAATACATATCATAAGGAGGAAATTATGGATTTACAGAAAGTACAGCAGTTATTTCCAAGTGAGGATGGAGATCGCGGGCAGCAATTAAGGCTATTAGGTTATATTGAACAACTAATTGCCGGTATTGACAGCAAAAAAGATCCAAACAAAGCTACATTAGGTCCAATGCAAGAAAAAAGTGATGATTTCTACAAAGAAATCGTGGAGTCTGCGGCAGCTCCCGAATCAGGAATGGATATGGAGGAAATAGTCAAAAAACTAGTTGATCTATCAAACGGACATCCTTACCATACAAGAAATTTCGTAACGAATGTATTACCAATGGCAAGCATACCTGGGATTATTGGACTATTAACCACATCGATTCTAAATGGAAATAACTTATGGGATGTATATGGTCCGGCAGCTTCTGAAGCAGAGGTAAAAGTTATTTCCATGATGTCCAAGCTGGTTGGTTATGATTACAAAAAAAGCTGGGGTTATACAACTTGGGGTGGCCAAGGAGCTGTTTTCAGCGGTCTCCGTTTAGCAATTGCCAAGCAATTCCCGCATGCTAAAGAAGAAGGAATCCCTAATAACCTATACTGCTTTGCTTCTGAAAATGCTCACTACAGCTTGTTAAAATCTGTTGAAGCAACTGGAATTGGAAGCAACCATTTAATTCGTGTGAAAGCAGGCAATGACTTTGCGATGGATATGACAGATTTCAGAAGTAAACTGGAAGAAGTCATTCAAAAAGGCGGTATCCCTGTATATGTTGTCGCAACTACTGGAACAACAGATAGTTTCGGCATTGATGATGTAAAGCAAATCAAAGAAATTACAACAGAAATAGAGAAAAAGCATCAGTTAAAACCAATACATATTCATGCCGATTCTGCTTTAGGCGGTTTTTATTCCCTATTTTCATCCTATGATTTCACCCAAAATCCTCTTGGGTTTGAAAAAGAGGTTTTAGAGGGACTGCGTCATATTAATGAAAGAATGCAGCATATCTCCTTGGCAGACAGCTTATGCTTTGATTTCCAAAAGCTTGGTCAAACACCATATTTAACAAGCCTTTTCTTAATTAAAAATGGCGAAGATCTTGGTCTGCTTGATCTGGAAGAATTCGAAACACCTTATGTCGGTAATCGTGGGTATGGAAGCTACCATACAGGTTATACGTTAGAGTGTTCAAGAATGGGAAGTGCCATCGCAATATATGCTGCTTTATTGGCATTCGGCGTGGAAGGTTACCAGCAAATACTCGCTAATTATGTACGCGTAAATCTTGAGTTTAGAAAAAAATTAACAGCAAGAATCCCTAATATGGGTATCACAAACTATCAAAATATCGGTCCTATTACTACATTCCGACTCTATCAAGATACAGTTCATTGGGATTTAGAACAAAATGGCCAAGCAACGACAGAACAAATCTTACATACAAACGAATTAAACAATGAATTATTTGAAATACTTGGTCAACAGCGGGAAGATGTGTTTTTTGGAGATACGAAAAAACAATGCTTAGTAAATGCTAGTGATTCAAAAGAGCGCCTGCCGATTTATGTAGCAAAATTATTCTCCATTTCTCCATATACGGAAGTAGAACATATCGATCATTTTATTAACGCGATTGAAAATTCTATTAAAAAGATGGAGGGACTAAAAATTGAAGTTACCATCTAGAAATAAATCGATCTTATTTAAAAATATTCTAGATTTTGTTATACCGATTGCTATATTTTCTGTTATTTTTAGTGCTACTCTTTATACTTTTTCGATGAATATTATCAATAATTATGTTATTGATCAATTTGAGAATCGCTTAGAAACTGTTCTAAATGACATGGTAGAAAATATTGATCCAGCTATAGTTCAAAGCGCCGACAGCGGAAGCAGCACAAGCTATCATGAGCTAATAACTACAGTAAATCAATACCAAGTAAAACATGAGGTTGAAAATACTTATGTTCTAGCGAAAAAGGATAATAAAGAATACATTGTTGCCTTAAGCAACACAGATGCGCAGGGTTCAGACTATACTTTCTCAGATGAAATGAAAAAAACTCTTTCTGAGGGAACAACTCATTTCAGCGACATTTATAAGGATGAATTCGGCATTCACAAATCGATATTTGCACCTATTAAAGGAACAGATATGATTGCTGGAGTTGATATGGATGCTTCTTTTATCAATAGCTTAAAATCTTCAGCCCTTTATACGTCATTAGCTTTAACACTGATATTTATTATCTTAGGAATAGTCATTGCCTACTTTGTCAGCAAAAGAATTACTAAACCGATTATTTCATTAAAGGACTACGTAAATGAGGTTGCTGATGGCAACTTGGCTATAAAAGATTTAAATATAAACAGAAAAGACGAAATCGGACAACTTGCAAGTGGAGTTCAGCATATGGTCACAGACCTTAACACTCTTATCCATAAAATTGCTAAGAACGCCCAAGAAGTTTCGACAACCGCTGAAGAACTAAGCTCAAGTGCAGAGCAAACAAATCTTTCTGTTGTTCAAGTAACTGAATCTATTCAGGAAGTTTCAAATGGTGTCGAAAATCAGACGCAAAATATTGATAAAATGAACAAAGGAATATTTAATGTTTCTAAAGGAATGGAACTCATTTTTGATAATGCAAAAGAAGTTTCCATAAACTCAAATGAAACTGCTGATATTGCCACGAATGGATCAATGGTTATTGACTCAGCGATTGAGCAAATGAATGTTATTCATCAATCGATGAAGCATACTTCTGAAGTTGTTAATAGATTAAGTACACAAACGAATGAAATCAGTGAAATTATTTCATTAATCACTGCAATTGCAGACCAAACTAACCTATTGGCATTAAATGCTTCGATTGAAGCTGCAAGAGCTGGTGAGCACGGTAAAGGATTTGCAGTCGTAGCGGAGGAAGTACGAAAATTAGCCGAAGAATCTAGAACTGCTGCAAATGACATTACAAATAAAATAGAAACGATAAAAGTAGAATCTTCCAACGCTGTAGAAGCAATGAACACCGGCTATAGCAAATTAGAAGATGGAGTTGCAACGTTTGACCAGGCTAGAAGTGCTTTTGTAAACATCCAAAAGTCAGTTGAAGGAGTTAACAAGCAAATCACAGAAGTTAATGTTGCGATTGAGGATATGAATAATGGTGTGCAGCAAGTTTCCAAATCAATGGAGGAGCTTAGCGGAATATCTGTTGAAACAACAAGTAATGTTCAACAAATTGCAGCAACCTCAGAAGAACAAACGGCCATATTTGAAGAAATTGCAAATTCAGCTTCCACTATGTCGACAATGGCTGAAAGTTTGCGCGACAGTGTTAAGAAGTTTAAATTGTAATAAGGTTAATTTAACAGGGTGTCTAAAGTTTTCTTTAGACACCCTATTATGCTATTGATCTAACTGAGGCGGCAGCGTCTTAAATCCACTTGTTCGCTTATACAAAAAGAAGATTCCTAGCACCAGCCACACCGTGCCGAGAAGCAGCGCCAGTCTGTCCATACCAGCCCATACATATACGATGACGGCAAACCCAAGTGCCGGTAATACAAAAAATTGCAGATGATTCCAGCCTGTTGGCTTCCAAATTTGACTGCTATTAAGTTTAAGTCCCTCCCTTTTCTTCTTCACATAATACAGCCAGATAACAGAAAGATTCAGTGCAGCAAATCCAAAAAAGGCGCCGTAGTTTACTAGATTCGAAATGGTACCGATATCTACAGTGCTCCCAAGAATAAATTCAATAGCAACAATCATCATAATGTTATAATGTGGCGTATTAAAGCGTTTATTGACTCCTGCAAATATTCCCTTTGGCAAAAGATTATCACGTCCCATGCCATATAATAGTCTTGACCCCGCCGCAGTTGCCACGAGGTTAAACACTGCAAGTGAACTCAAAAAGCCAGCACTGTAAAAAAGCCCAAATCCTTCTCCTCCACTAATCACAGACACTTGATATAACACAGTGTTAATCCAATTTTCATCACTCACATAGTTCCTCCAGTCAGGAATAACTAGCATCGCTGTATAACTGCACACTACCATTGTGACTAAGCCGATACCAACACAAAGAAAAATTGCTCTTGGTATATCTTTTTTGGGGTTTCGCGTTTCCTCAGCCATTGTGGTGATTGCATCAAACCCCAAAAAGCTGAGCACCGCCAAAGATGTTGCGCCAACTAATCCTTCTAGACTATCAAAATGAAAAGGCTGAGTACTAAACAATGTTCCTGTTCCCACATCATTTGCATAAACTGCCCTGCCCCAGACTAATATACAACCCCAAACAACAAATTCACCAAGTAGTAGAAACCAAATCCCCATTTTTGACATCAGCTCTACACCGAATAAATTTAGTATCCCAATACCAATAGAGAAAGCTGCAAGTAACACCCAAAAAGGAATGCCAGGAAAATATTGTTGGACGAGATAAGCTGCACTCACAGAGGTGACAGTTGGTATTAACACATAATCTAAAGTAATAACCCAGCCTGCCAAAAAGCCAAGATGAGGATTCCAACCTCTTCCTACATAGCTGTAGACTGAACCTGCTAACGGAAAATTCTTCACCATAACAGAATAGCTGTTTGCAGTCAAAAGCATGGCACATCCTGCGAGCAAAAATGGCAGGGCGACTGTGCCGCCGGACGTCGTCAGAAGGACGCCAAAGATAACAGCAGGCGCTAATGGCAGCATGTAGTTCAGCCCAAAGGCCGTCAATTGAATAATATTCATCGATCCATGTAATTCTTGTTCATAACCGAATTTTGCTGTGAGTGAATCCTGCTGGGCACTATTTTTCTTTTGCAGCTCCAAATGTTATTCCTCCTTGTTAATGTGAGTGATTATGAATGCTCGTATCCAATTCCCCTTGTTCACTGCTCATTGTTTCGGCAAAGCCTACAGTGCTGATAAGGATAATATTCATTATAAAAAATGCAGAAAAGACCTTTAGCTTCCCTTTAAACGCAGCGGGATTACTTGTTACTGTATCCTTTGTCAACAGTAACAGGACGAAGTAAACGCTAATTAAAAATAGGAAATCCATAGCAAGAATCATGAAGATTGCTTCTATCCCTGTAAGCATCACACCGAGCATGGTTCCCATCATCGCTCCCATCAGGCTTGAGGCTTGTGCTTCCATTATTCCTTTGACTCCAAAATCTTTTCCTGAAAAAACAGCAAGAGCAGCGCTTAAAATGATAGCTAAAACAGTCATTAATGCAAAAAAACCAGGAAACCATACAGCTAGCAGCAATCCAATTGTCACACTACTTGTCATGGACAAAAACATAGGAATACACGATGCATATGGACTGACTAACTTAAATTTTTTTAACTTTTGGCTCAATCCAAAGGAAATAATATATAAGATTACCATCAACAAACTTATTCCGTTTATCATGAATTCCCCTCCATACTGGAAGGAGAAGAAAATTATTTTCTTCTCCTTCTTGTTTTAATTCGTACTGCAATTAGAATTAGAGTGACAAGCTGTTTTCGCTTTTGGCCGAGGCAAATCCAAAGCTGGATTTCGGTCGAAAAAGCCCACTGGTTTTAGCTGGAAATTGATATAAGCTGTTGGCATTACTGGCCAATCTTCTGGTCTTGTAATATGATGGTGCCCCATTGTATACCAAAGTACGATATCATCATTTTCGATATTCCGGTTTTTTGATATATACTTTGGCAAACCGTCACCGCCTTGATGCTGATTTGGATAGTTGCCTGTAGCGTACTTTTCCTTATCATCAAACTTTGTTACATAAAGATGATGTTTAAGAAAGCTGGCCCGTTTCATTACACTTGAATTTTCTCGAGCGAACGGCAGGCAATTTTCTCCTGGCATAATCTTATATCCCACAGGTGTTCCAACAGCATTTAGAGAATTGGGATTTATCACCTTCCATGTCCGCTGTGTTGCCAAATCTAACGTTCGTTGTGCCTCCAATTCTGTCTTAAAGACCTTTGTATCAATATAAAAAGCATTATCGTGCGGATTGTCTGCTCCTTGTTCTTCAGGCAAGGTATTGATTTCCATAACAGAATTGTTCATTCCATCAAGCATAGTGTCTATTCTGTAATTAAAGAAATGCTGATGATAAGCGGCGTTCAGCTTTGGAGCGATTTCTGTTCCATATTTTGATTTTCCACTCTCATCAAATGTTCCTGTATTAAGCATGCCTGTCAGCTTTACTTCATTCTCAATGGTGCCGTCTTGATAAAAGCTCCAATAAAAACCATAATCATAATTCCCGACCGTACAGAAGAAAGAAATCACCAATCTGCGAGACCGGCGTGTTTCTACCTGTTCAGTTCTCCAGTCAGTATGCTTCCAGGCTATTCCATAATCCTCCTCATGTAGACATACAGCGTTCGGTATTGTCCGCACATTTCCCTTACTGTCTGTCATAACGGCATTAAAATAGCGAATTTCCCCTAAGCAGTCACAGCCCAGCGTCAACGAGTTTGCCAGCTGCCCCATTCCATATTCACCTGCGTCGAAGGCGTTTTGAGTATTGTGAGCAAAGCTTGAGTCTGCATACGGAACAACCATTTCTGACAATGCAGCCCTGTAAAGAATTGGTCGCACTACTCCTTTATCCTCATAACCAACTGTATAAAGGACAAGACCTTCTCTTGGCGTAAAACCGAAACGAATATGCCATTTTTGCCACTTAATATAATGTCCTTCCACCTCAAAGCTTGGACCTTCCGGCTGAATTATTTCCAGTGGTTTTAAGTCTGTTCTTAATGTAATACAGTCTGTTGCCTCTGGCGTGTAATTAGCATCAAGAGGCGGCAGTGGACGGATGCCGTGATCTTCAAAGCGATGAATTTTCATTTTATTCAAATCGACATATACGACAATCCCTGTTAATGGGTACGCATAGCCATTATCATTCGGAAATTTTCGCACCCAGCAGATTGCCCTTGCCAGCCGCTTCCCTTCATCTTCTTTGACCCCAAAGTTACCAGCAGACCACGGATCTACCATAACAAGGTCGGGATTTGTAATTCCTCTTCTTTTTAGAGCTTCTTTAAATTCAGGACTGTTCTTCACAACCTGTTCACATTCCTCAAACTCATCCAGCATTATACCAGGTTGGACCCCCGGGATATGGTTCCATTCGAGAACCTTTCCCATAGTGATTGAAACTATTGCTTCAAAAGTTTGTTCCGATTCATTGTCCAGAATAATAAGGAAAGCTTCGCGATTAATGTCTTCACCTACCTTATATTGAAGAACAACATCCTTATCTGGTTCATTTAAAACGACTGTGCAAAAGCGAATACTCTCAGCAAGGTTTTTTTCCTGTTTAAGAATGGCTACTGCTTTTGTTATTTCTTCAGCTGTTAATGGTTCGAGGGGGTGATTGACCTTATTAATAACACTTTGAACACTCATTTTAGTTCCTCCTTGTTTTTGGTTGAACTAAATATACTTAATTTTCAGAATATAAACATTGTAAAAAACGGAACATGTTAGTTCACCTATAAAAACTATGTAAGATAATTTAACATTATTGTGGTGCAATCATAAACGGTTAACTTATAATGTTTAACAACTTGCTTATGTAAGAAATTACGTATCGTAGGAGGAATTTTATGTCTTTTCTATTCAATCCCACTCAGCCTGAAATGAAAAGGTACAGCCATTATTATGAAGAAGCAAAACCTCCTGCGTTTTTGCGGCAGGAGATTTATTTGTTCTATCAATTTAGAGTTCAGAATACTTCGATTGTCCATTTACCTGTCATACCAGATGGCTGTATTGATGTGCTTTTTTGCTTTCATCCGCACAATCCGTTTGCTGTCGTAGCTACCAGCCCTGTCGAACGCTGCACTTATGATTTCATGGCAGACTGTGACTATTTCTGTGTACGTTTTTATCCAGAGCAAACGAGCCTCCGGTTCCAATGCTCCATGAAGGAAATTAATGCTTACAAACAAATATCCTTTTTTGATATCATCCGTTGCCATCCTTCTATTTTGGAGGAATTAGCCCAATTAAAAACATTAAATGAACGCATCCACCGATTTGCCTTCTTTCTACAATCACAGACTCAGAGCGGCAATTACGACTTGAACCTAACCTCGTATTGTCTTGAAAAGATTTATACCTCTCACGGAATGTTAAATATGAAAGAATTATCTTCCCTAACCGGTTATTCTGACCGTTATATCCGCAAAAAGTTTGAACATTATATTGGCTTTTCTCCAAAAGAATTTAGCCAAATTGTCAGACTGCAAAAGTCAGTGGAAAGCCTGCTCGCTAACAATTCAGCAATTAACGAAAAGACAGTAGATAATTTTGGTTTTTATGACAAATCTCATTTCTATAAGGACTTCAAAAAGTACATGCATATTACGCCAATCCAATATAAAGGCATTTGCTCGCTGACTTAATATTATTTTAAAAAGGAAAAGAATGGTTTCCAGAGCTAATTACTTTACAGAATTCGCCCGATGTTGTATCCTCTTAAGGTAGCATATTTCATGTCTCTGTAGCTCAGTAGGATAGAGCGGCAGCCTCCTAAGCTGTGTGTCGTGGGTTCGATTCCCTCCAGGGACGTCATCATAAAAGCTGGCACTTTGCTGCCGGCTTTTTTCTGTCTGCGCCTTAAATTCTCTGCAAAAAACTGCTTATATTTATTGCTTCTCCCCCTAATTGTTTACAGCCATTTTAAAAAAACAGTAATTATTAAATAAAACGCTTGCTAAAAACTTGTAAGCGGTGTCATAATCATTTTATATCATTATCATAGTGTTAGTTTTACTTATTTAAATCATTATCCTAAAAAAGCAGTTATTTAAAGACAAGGGTATGGTGAGGCTATGTTGGTTAATAATTTGAGGGAAAAATTGCTTTCAGAAAATGAAATTGAGGCATTTGCCTTGGCATCTGGAACGGATGATCTGCATGAGATTTTATCCAGTCTAAATTCAGCTTCACAGAGTGCTGAGGATGCAGTTCTGTCAGCAGATTCTTTAATGAACAAGACAGACAAGATTACCATCATGAAACATCCCCGTTATGTCGATATTAAAGTACATAAGCATGACTTTCTAGAAATAAGCTATGCCTATATTGGCGGATTTACACAATGGATTAATGGAGAGACAGTTGTGATGAAGGAAGGCGACTTGACGATATTGGATACAGATGTCATGCATACCATCCAAAAGGCAGATAAAGACACCGTCATTATTAATATTCTCCTCCGCAAAACTTATTTCAATCATAATATTCTTGCCCGTTTGACTGAGAATGATCTCATTTCTAAATTTGTGATTGATGCCATCTACAAACCGAAAATGAAAGGCCGTTACCTTTACTTTCCTTCATCAGGAAATGAAAAAATTAGAAATTGTGTAGATGCTGGATTATTAGAATATTACAATCCTGATATTGGCGGCCAAGAGGTACTCAGCTGCCATATCGTCTTATTGTTTACAGAACTTATGAGAATGTCTAAACAACAACCGAAGACGTTGGCAGAAGATGTCTCAAGTATTGCCATTGTTGATATACTCCAATATATTGAAGAGCATTATTTAACAACAAGCTTAAAGGAGGTTGCGAAGCATTTTCACTTCCATCCTAATTATTTGAGCAGGCTGCTGAAAGAAAATATCGGTAAAACATTCAGTGAAATGGTGCAAGAGCTTCGCCTCCGTCAAGCAAAGCTTCTCCTCGAAAACACACAAATGCAAATAAATCGGATTGCTGACGAAGCAGGCTACACTAATTTCAATCATTTTTATAAAAAATTTAAAGAGTATTATCATACAACTCCTGCTGATTACCGTAAACGTGTGATTTTAGAAAAAAATATTCTTGAATAACTAACATGTTTATGTACCTTAAGCCGACTGAAATAACCAGCGGTTTAGGTACATTTTTTTTTTATAAAACTCAGAAATAGCTTTAAATGGAGAATTGCTTCTTTGACAATAGCTTATCTATTTTCTATAGTTAGGTAGGACTATTCTCACAATTGAAGGAGAGGAAAATAATGATGGAGACGAAATTAAATTCCCGTGACAAAATACTGCAAACAGCTTCTCGGCTTTTTCAGCTGCAAGGTTACCATGCGACAGGCATGAATCAAATTATCAGTGAAAGCGGACTGCCAAAAGGTTCTATTTACCACCACTTTCCTCAAGGAAAGGAATCATTGGCAATCGAAGCCGTCCACTATACAAGCAGTTACATTGAAAGAAAGCTGCAAACGATTATGGATGAAATAAATGACCCTATTGAAGCAATTCAAGCGTTTATTGCCGATACTTCAAGTCAATTTGAATCACCTGAACATATTGAAGGAATTCCGATCGGATTGCTGGCAAGTGAAACGGCACTTATTAGTGAGCCGTTGCGTCTTGCATGCGTTGAGGCATTTGCAAAATGGGAAAGAATTATTGCTGCTAAACTAGTGCAAAACGGATACAACCAAGATTATGCATTAAAGATGGGCATGCTGATTAATTCCATGATCGGCGGGGGGATTATGCAGTCGATAACCCGTAAGGACAAAGCACCATTGCTGGCCATCAGTGAAATTATTCCACAAATTTTTAACAACAAAGGGTAGAATTTTTTATCCCTTTGTATTATGATACTAGACAGACCGGTCTAGTCAATTACAAAGGAGATAAAAGCATGAACTTATTAAAAGAAACAGGACTACCAACAGAAAAAAAACCTTATTTACTAAGAAGCGGTGCTGGGGAACATCGTCTCTTCGGCAGACAAGTTGCCACCATAATGGCAGATTCACCTAGTACAGATAATATTTTTGGGATGGTGATGATTACTGGAGGTAAAGAGGATTCCTTTCCTTCTCATATCCATGAAAACACACATGAAGGAATATTGATTTTAAGCGGCAGACTGGAAATAAAGCTTGATGGCATCAAGTATTTGCTTACAGTTGGCGACTATGCCCACATACCTGCTGGAACTGAGCACAGCTATGTTATGAAAGCCCACAGAACAAGATTTGTCTCTTATACTGCCAATGGTGAAATCGCAGAGCTTTACCGAATTATTGGTAAACCCTACAACCAACCTGAATATCCGCCAAATGTTAATAGTGACATCCCAACTGAAGTTTTGCTGGATGCTACTTTACATACAGATATACAGTTAAAAAAACAGCCTGAGATAACTTCAGAAGTAGCAAGTGTCACGAGCCTGCCTGACAGCGCAATTCCTTATGTTATCTACTCAGGTGAAGGAGACCGTCTTTTGACAGGAGATCAGCTTCATCGCATTATTGCATCACAAAAAAATACAGATGGCCAATTTATTATTGTTGCTTCAGACGGGCCTGCTGGTGACAGGATTGTTGAACATTATCATGAACATCATACGGAAACATTCTTCTGCCTTGAAGGGAAGATGACGATGTGGGCTGACGGCCAAGAGATTGAGATGCTTCCAGGAGATTTCCTTCATGTTCCAGCAGGCACCGTTCACTCCTATCGCCTAGACTCTCACTATACTAAGATGGTCGGCTTGCTCGCTTCTGGTTTATTTGAACCATTTTTCCGCATTCTTGGCGACGATTTTGAGCATTACACCTTCCCAAGTGAGGCGATGCCGCTTCGTTTCGACCGGGTTATCGAAAACTTAGATGTTCTTGATCTAAAAGTGGTCAACAAACCAAAATAAATAGCTAATAAACGATTAAAAGGAGAAGAAAAATGGTTGTCGCTGCAAATAAAGAAAAACAAGGTATAGACAGGCTGGTAACAGTTCTTGTTTTTGCATTAGTTATTTCTGTCATGAATTCCACTATGTTCAACATGGCCATTCCTTCTATTACTAGAGAGTTCAATCTGCTGCCAACAGAGGCAGGCTGGATTGTGACAGCTTACATTATTATTTATGCAATCGGGTCTGTCATTTATGGAAAGCTGGCTGACAAATATATGCTAAAAACATTGCTAACCTTTGGTTTATGCACTTTTGCAGCAGGGAGCATTCTCGGTTTTGCAGCAAGCAGCTTTCCTTTGCTTGTTGCAGGCCGCTGTCTGCAAGCGATGGGAGCATCTGTCATGCCAACTGTGTCAATGATTATTCCCACTCGCTACTTCAATAGTGAAAATCGAGGACGAGTATTAGGTTTAACATCTGCTGGCATGGCGTTAGGAACGGCGATCGGTCCAATTGTAGCTGGCTGTGTGACTAGCTTCTTTAATTGGCATTATTTATTTATTGTCTCCTTGCTGTCTCTTGTTACCTTGCCGTTTTTCCGCAAATACTTACAAGAAGAACAACAGCAGAGATATGGAAAAATAGATTTGGTCGGTGCTGCCTTCCTTGCTGGAACACTCGCTTTTCTGCTGCTGGCTATAACACAAAGCTCCATTTGGTATGCTGCTTTATGTGGTTTATTTTTTATGCTGTTTCTATGGCGGATTCAATCAGCAAGAGACCCATTTGTACAGCTTTCTTTATTCAAAAATAAACAGTTCTCCTTAGGAATTGTCATTTCTGGACTTTGTTCAGGAATCGGCTTCGGAATTCCCTACTTGACACCGTTGCTGCTGCAGGATGTTAATGGACTGTCACCGATTTTGAGCGGCTTGTATATGTTTCCGAGTGCCTTACTTGCAGCAAGTTTAGGGCGAAGCGGCGGAAAACTTGCTGATTTAAAAGGGAATCATGTTCTTACTTATATCGCTCTGCTCGGTTTCTTTGTCGGCTACAGCATCCTTTCCATTGTGGCAGGCTTGTCACCGTATATTATTATGTTTGTACTAATGTTTGCTTGTATCGGGCAAACCTTTATGCAAATTGCCTTGTCCAATACTGTATCAGGCACACTCGTAAAAGCAGACGTTGGTGTCGGAATGGGGATTTTAATGATGACGAATTTTATCTCTGGTGCTCTTTTCACTACATTAATGAGCAAAGCGCTCGAAAAAGGCAGCTTTTCAGTTCAGCTGAATCCGCTCCTTCAAGCACAAGACAGTTTAAACTACAGTAATATTTATACAGTGCTTACTGTTTTAATTATTATCGTCACATTCACTTACCATTTCCGCTTTAAAAGATATAGTGCGATGCGTGGATAAATAAGAGTATACAAAAAAGGAAGGCTAAAAAAAGCCTTCCTTTTGCTATCGACTAACTAGCCTTTGAACATGAATAGCTAAATACAGCTTTTCATTGTTTGTAATATCGTAGTCGAACTGTTTCTTTATATATTCTGAGATTTTTTCTGTACATTCAACACTTCCTGGATGTTTCTGTTTAAAAGCATCATATAAAAATGAATCATCATCCGCCAAGTATGTTTTACTGTACAGCCGTTGTGCAAAAAACTTCAAATGGGTGAGAAACCGGAAATAGTTCAGCGATTCTTCATCAAATTCCATTTTATAATGATATTTAACAATATTCATAATATCCTGAATGACCTTTGTTATGTTAGCAATATTAGGCATTTCCTCACTTAAACCAGCATTGACAATATGCATTGCAATAAAGCCAGCTTCATCTTCCGGCAAATCTACTCCCAGCTTTTGTTTTACGAGCTGCAAAGCTTCCTTACCAATTGTGAACTCATCTTTGTAAAATCGTTTGATTTCCCATAATAAAGCATTCGTAATGATATGTCCTTTTTCTATTCTATCAACAGCGAAGTGAATATGATCTGTTAAGGAAATATAAAAACTGTCAGTAAAGCTTCTGCCGAGCCTGTCTTTAGCAAGCTTAATGATTTCTTCTGTCACTTCCATATATTCAATGGGGACTTCATAAAGAAGGGTCTTGAACTTTTGCGATATATCTTTATTCTTCAGCTCAAAAATCTTTTCAATTTTTTCTTCATCCACGATATCTCCTGGCTTCTTCTGCCAAGCGAGCCCCTTTCCAATAATGATGAGCTCTTCCTGCTTGTCATCAAGTACACTAATGACATTATTATTAAATACTCTGGTTATTTTCATGTAACCACCTATTCGTTTAATATCGTATGTTTCTCTTTATTATAATAGAAAAAGTGATCTAAAAGGACTATTTTTCGAAAATTCAAAAGAAGGAAAGCAACCTTCTGCTTTCCTAAAATGATGCTGATTATAGATTTTCACCGTTTGCAGCGATAACCTCTTTATACCAGTCAAAACTCTTTTTCCGTGATCTGGCAAGCGTGCCGTTTCCGTCATTATCCTTGTCCACATAAATATAGCCATAACGCTTTTTCATTTCTCCTGTTGATGCACTTACAAGGTCGATTGGTCCCCAGCTAGTATAGCCAAGCACTTCCACACCTTCATCTATTGCTTGAGACAGCTCTTTTAAATGCTGACTTAAATAATCGATGCGGTGGTCATCCGAAACTTCCCCATTATCTGTGGGAACATCAATAGCTCCTAAGCCATTTTCCACAACAAACAACGGTTTTTGGTAGCGGTCATATAATTGATTAGCTGTAATGCGGAAGCCTTTAGGATCAATTGTCCAGCCCCATTCTGACTTTTGGAGAAACGGATTTTCAATGGAACCGAACACATTTCCTGAAGTAGTCTTATTGATTTCTGGGTCTGTGCTTGTTGTTCTGCTCGCATAATAGCTGAAACCGATATAATCTACTGTATTGTTAAGCAGAATCTCTTCATCTTCTGCTTCCATTTCAATCGTAATATTATTGTCTTTAATGAATTTTTTCGCATAGCCTGGATATTTACCGCGGGACTGAATATCAATAAAGAAGAACGAATCACGGTCTTTCTCCATTGCGTCAAGAACATCGTCTGGGTTGCAGCTGTAAGGATATGTCTGTCCTGCAGCAAGCATACAGCCGATTTTTGCATCTGGAATAATGTCATGGCAAGCTTTCACAGCAAGTGCACTTGCCACAAGCTGATGATGTGCTGCCTGGTATTTCACCTGCAACTTATCCTCACCCTCTTTAAACACAAGGCCAGCTCCAACAAACGGCAAGTGAAGTAGCATGTTGATTTCATTAAAGGTCATCCAGTACTTTACTTTATCTTTATAGCGGTTGAACAAAGTTGTTGCATATTTTTCAAAGAACCCGACAAGCTTGCGGTTTCTCCAGCTGCCGTAATTCTCCACCAAGTTAACAGGTACATCGAAATGAGCGATTGTCACAACTGGTTCAATGCCATGCTTGTTCAACTCATCAAACAAATTATCATAAAATTTCAAGCCAGCCTCATTCGGTTCGGCATCGTCACCATTTGGGAAAATCCTTGCCCAAGAAATCGATAAACGCAATGCCTTGAAGCCCATTTCGGCAAATAAGGCAATATCCTCTTTATAACGGTTATAAAAGTCAATTGCTTCATGTGATGGATAGAACTCACCCTCAATTGGTTCATAAGAAGTCAGATTACCCATCATAATGTCAAATCTTTTTTGACCCGTCGGCAAAAGATCAACTGTTGTTAATCCCTTTCCATCAGCAAGATATGCTCCTTCAGCTTGGTTTGCAGCGATCGCGCCGCCCCATAAAAATCCTTTTTGAAATGCCAAAATATTTCTCCTCCTTCATATTTAACGCTGGTTAAGTAAGGAGCTGATTCCTTCCTTACTTAACCAGTCTTTTCCTTTTATTTTACATCTAGTTTCAATAACTCATCCACTGTAGTGACTTGTTTTTTATTCGTCAGCTCCATGTTGAAATCCTTGTAGTTCGTCACAACAACAGGAGTTGTTAACAGCTTGCCAGCTTTACGGATTTCTTCCATGTCAAACTCAATCAACAGCTGACCTTTCTCGACATATTCCCCTTGTACTGTATGTGCTCTGAAATGCTTTCCTTCAAACTGAACAGTATCCATTCCGATATGAATTAAAATGTCAGCACCAGAATCTGTTGTAATTCCTATTGCATGATTTGTCGGGAAAAGAGCTGAAACTGTACCAGATACTGGTGCATACAGCTTTCCTTCAGTCGGTTCAATTGCTAAGCCATGACCTAATGCACCAGTTGAAAATGCTGCATCTTCTACTTCAGATAATAATTTCACTTCTCCGTTTAAAGGACTTGTAATTACTTCATGCTGTACAACCGCAGCTGCTACTTCATTAGAAGCTGCTTTCACTTCTGAATTTGAGCTGTTTTTCTGTTCTTTACCGATTCCGCCAAACAAGTATGTTAAAATGAAAGCAACTACGAATGCCACAACAATTGCGATTAATGCACCCCATAGATCCATACCAAGCCCATCAGGACTGATGTAAGTTGGTATTCCGAATATCCCAAGACCGCCAATAATGTAACCCTTTACATTAGCGAATCCTAGAACAGCTCCACCTGCAGCAGCACCAATACAGCTGATGATAAATGGTTTTTTCAATGGCAATGTAATACCATAAATAGCAGGCTCTGTTACACCGAATACGCCGGAAATAAATGCTGGAATGCTCAATGATTTCAATTTTTTATCTTTCGTTTTAATTAAGATGGCAAGAACTGCACCTATTTGTGCAAAGGATGCTGCAAATACTGTTGCAAGAATTGTATCGAAGCCCATTGTCGCCACATTGTTGATCGCAATTGGCACTAAGCCCCAGTGAAGACCGAAAATAACGATTACTTGCCATAGTCCGCCAAGCAAAACCCCTGCAATTAATGGACTTAAGTTATAAATGAATAATGAACCTGCACCGATCAAACTGCTTGCCCATGTTGCAATTGGGCCGATAACCATAAATGTTATTGGAATGACAATTAATAATGTTAATAATGGCACTACGAATGTTTTAATAACATCTGGAATAAAGGAACGAAGCCATTTTTCCACTTTTGCTGCAAAGAATGTAGACAAAATAATTGGTATAACCGATGATGAATAAGACATTAAAATCACTGGAATTCCTAAAAATGTTACATAAATTGGTGATTCAAACATGGTTCCTGCAAATACTGTGTAAAGCGGGTCACCTGTAGTTAGAGTTGAAAGGGTCGGATACACTAATGCGGCTCCGATTGCCATACCGATGAATGGTGTACCGCCGAACTTTTTGATTGCTGTATAACCTAAGAAGATTGGCAAGAAATAAAACAGAGCATCACCAGCTGCATTTAAGATTTGATACGTGCCGGATGTGTTTGTCAGCCAACCAAGTGCGACAAATAGTGCATTAAAGCCTTTGATCATCCCTGATGCAGCTAAAACGCCAAGGACTGGTGTAAAGATGCTTGAAATCATATCAATAAAGCGGCTGAATAGGGAACCTTTTGGTCCTTCCTCTTCATCAACTTGCTCTTGACCTTGAAATCCACCTACTGTGACTACAGCTTTGTATACATCTGGTACATGGTTTCCGATAACTACTTGATATTGCCCGCCGCTTTTCATCACTGTGACAACATCATCCATATTTTTTAGAACCTCTGTATTTGCCTTGCCTTCATCCTTCAGCTTAAAGCGAAGGCGTGTAATACAATGGACTACATTGGAAACGTTTTCTTTTCCACCCACATTAGCAATAATATCTTTTGCCAGCTGCTCATATTTCATTTTTGACCCTTCCTTCTTTTATCTATTTTTATATTTTGCCAAATAAAAAACCTGAGCCCACTAAATCACACTATTAACAGCGTGTTCTAGTCAGTTCAGGTTATGCCCACTTAAGGTAACATTCCATCTAGGAACTTTTATTAAGTTGTTATTTGATAGGTTAAATTTATCATGAGAACGATTACATGTCAACGCTTTCAATAAAAATATTTTTGTAACTTTACAGATTAGTTGCATTATTGAGAATAGATTTATTTGTATTATCATTTTTCAAGTTATTTTATGTATATTTTTAAAATTGGGTCGCAATCTATTTGTAGGGATAAATAGGCATATTTCTTGAGCATTCCTTGTATGCTGGACTTGATTAGAACATATTGAATAATAGGTGAGAACATGTTTAAGGATATAGCAATCGAATTGAGTGTCGGCTTCATTACACTGCTGCTTATGCTAAAAGTACTCGGTAAAATACAATTTTCCCAAATAACACCTTTCGATTTCATTACAGGAATGGTATTAGGAAATTTTGTAGGTGATTCGATATTCGATGAAAGAACAACTGTTTTGGAAATTATTTTTAGCATTTTGCTCTGGGGACTGCTTATTTACATAGTTGAGTTTTTAACACAGAAATCATTTGTTTTACGCAGCTTTTTTGAAGGCAAGCCGTCCATATTGATTAATAAAGGTCATATAGACTATAAAAAGTTAAAAAAAAATCATCTCGATCTCAATCAACTGCAGCATCTGTTAAGAAAACAAGGATATTTTTCTTTATATGAGGCGGAGTATGTCATCTTAGAGCAGGATGGTAATATAAGTGTGGCACCTAAGCATCGTTACGCCACACCCACAAAAGAGGATTTACATATTGATGAACAAAAAGTCCAGCTTTCTTATGCACTCATACTTGATGGAAAAGTGGACAAGCAAAATTTACAGGAGCTGGGCTTTGATGAAAACTGGCTTAAGCTGCAATTATCTCAGCTGCAAATAAAAGATTATAAAGAGGTCCTTTATGCAGAATGGCAGGAAGACAGCGGATTACAACTATCGAAATATGAATATTTATCAAGTACTTAATTTTATTTAGGAAGGTGATTATATTGAAAAAAATGTTCATGTTGCTGCTTTTAACAATACTCCTTTATAATGGTGACCTTGTGTCTGCAAAAACAGAAGAGAAATCTGAAAAAGTAGATGGGTATTTTACAGCGGAGGATATCTTATTTTCTATTATTGAACCAAAATTAATCAGAATCGTACATAATCAATACGACAAAGACATGATCGTTAATCCAGTTAAGGTTGAAGATGTTGCCATGATGCAAAAACAGATAGAAAAAGGCAAATATAACGGCTGGTTTGAGGTTAAGCTGTCCGTATTAGTTGGCGAACCTGATGGCGAAACGAATATGGACACCGTCATTTTAGAAATTGATGCACCTAATATTGGCGGAACAGCTCCTCGGCTCGAAAAAGATGGGGTAAGCGGCATTGAGATCAAGCTTGTTAAATATTATAAAGGAAACTAAAAAAGGGCTGCCCTTGCTGGCAGCCCTTTTAACCACTTTTTCTAATGCCCTTAATTAGACGTGAATATCTCTTTTCTACACTAGATTCAGACCTGTTTAATAGCTTGCTAATCTGTTTATAGGTTAATCCCTTTTCAATCAGCACATGCAGCCTTTTTAGCTCGCTTGTTGTCCAATGACGGTAGCGGACACTTGTTCTCGCTGCTTTTATGTTGCCAGACACCCATTCAGGCAGGGTTGAAAAATCTTTTTTTGACAGCTTCGTAAAGTCAATTAAGCTTTTATTCTGTTCGGCCCATTCCCAAAAATTCTTCATTTTAATGAGAATAAATTGCTTTTTATATCTCGTTACCCTCGTAACTGTCTTAAGTCCATATTCTTCCCAGCTTACAACCGTTTTCGTCGTTACGCCAAGCTTGTTTGCGAGTTCTCTTGCCGTTAACATGCCTGTCTGCTTCCTTGTTGCACCAAGACCAAGGCGGCTCAGTTTGTTGGAAACTGCTCCTGGTGTCCGCCCGAGCTCTTTTGCAATTGCAGTCACTGACCTTTGTCCAACTAATGTTTGTAGAAGCTTAATTTCTTCCGCTCTCCATGGTTTTTTGCTCATACATTCTCACCAAACTTTAGTTTTAGATTTTAAATTGCTTAATAAGATTGTTTAATTCTTCTGCAAGCTGAGCCAGACTAGTGGAGGAAGAAGCAATTTCCTGCATGGATGCGAGCTGTTCTTCTGTCGCGGCAGTAACATTTTGCGTGCCAGTCGCAGTTGTATCCGCAAGTGATTTAACTTCATCAACAGATGTGTGCACTTGTTCGTTTGATGCAAGCAACTTATGGACTAGCTGCTTTTCTTCCTCTATTTGCGGCGTCACATCAGAAATAATTGTTTCAATATTAGTAAAATTAACACCAACTTCTTGGACGACCACTAAACCTTCTTGTACTTCCTTTGTAGCCTGATTGACCATGTACATTGTTGAATCTGTATCCTTTTGAATTTGGCTGACAAGCCTGGAGATTTGCTGCGCTGAAGCCGCGGATTCGTCTGCCAGCTTTTTTACTTCCTCGGCGACTACACCAAATCCCTTGCCAGACTCCCCTGCCCGTGCTGCTTCAATCGCAGCATTAAGCGCTAGAAGGTTCGTTTGGCCAGCAATACTAGTAATCACATCGTTAATATTGCCGATTTCCTTTGATCTTTCTGTAAATTCCTTGAACGATTCAGCCACAGAATGAACGGTATGATTAATTTGTGTCATTTGACCGCTGACTTTATTAATCACTTTTCTTCCATCAGCTGAAACCTCTGCAGCATTTTGGACGCTTTCTGTGATAACCTCTGTATTGGCAAGAACTCGCTTTGACATGACTGCATTATCGTCGATGATAACAGAAACATGATTCATATTGCTCGCTTGTACTCCGCTTGCTTCCGAGACATCTACAATTGTAGCGGTAATGAACTCACTCGCCTTCGTATTCTCCTCTGCGCTGGCACTTAATTGTTCTGCTGCCGCAGCCACCTGCTCAGACGTAACTTTTACCTTCATCATTATGTTATTTACATTTTGAATCATGTTATTAAATGACTTGCTTAAAAAGCCTAATTCATCCTTTGCCTCATACGTTCCTTTCACCGTGAAATCACCTTTTTCGACTTCTCCTAGAAGCTTGACAATTTCTCTAATCGGCACATTTATTGCTTTAACGATGAACAGACCAATCACAAAGCTGGTAATTGCTGATACGCTAATGGTGATAATGAGAAGGATGGTTACCTTTTTTTGCATATTTATGGAATCATGATATGCCTGTTCTGACTCTGCTTCTAATAAGCTGGTAATTTCGTGCAACAGACCGTTTACTTTCTTTCTAATTGATTCTGTCTCTTGTAAAAAAATAGCATAAGCTTCCTTGTTTTTATTTTTAACTGCCAGTTCTATAATCTTGTTATTTGTTTCAATTAAGTCCCCTCTTGCTTTCATATAATCAGCAAATAGAAGATTCACTTCTTTCGTATGATTATATTCGGTTGAAGGAAATTGTTTTGTTAACTGCTCCTGGTCTATTTTCAATAAATTTAAGTTATCTATATATTGTTCATTCAAGCTATCATCACTCGCAAGCATCAGCTTAAAAATTTCCATATTAATCATTAAGCTTTTAGTTTCCATATCGTGTATTAACTTAATCGGCCCAAGGTTTTCTTTAAAAATAATCTCAGAACTTTCTGATATCTTATTTATAGTGACAATACTGAATACTCCGAGTGCTATTAATGGCACCAAAAAAGTGACAAACAGTGTCAACAATTTGTTTTTAACTTTTATATTTTTGAAAATTTTCATTTTCCACACCTTCCATTATTATTCATACTATTAAAAATATTCCTTCACTAATGGTCTGATAGTAATCTATCAAATTAATAATCGTAAACAGATTCTGATTGAATTCTATTGTTCCTTCGCAGAACGCTCCATAAGGCATGTCCAAAGCCGTTTTCTTAATACCATTTTCCTTTAAATACTCAATATAAATAGCATCGTCGATTACAAATGAAAGATATTGATCGCCAACATCATACACAACAAGTTTTTTAAGAGGAAGATAAATCAGATTTCTTTTGGAACAAAAGTTCACTTGTATCAATGATTCCTGTAAGCAGCTCTTCTGCTTCTTGATTAGGATTAATTGTTAATAGCGGCGTGTATTTAAGCTTGGTAAAACCAATAAACCTGGAAGAATCCTTTATCGTTCTATTAAAAAACTCAGAGTCTTGAATGGAATCTGTCAAACACAATGTTTTCATATTTTTCAGTGACAAGGCGAAAAAGTCCTCTCCTATAAGAGTCAATAAATAACCAGTCATTCGTAACCTCCTATAATTTTTAAAATAATGAATGAAAGCTTAATAATATCCTTTTCAAAAGTCTGCTCCTAACTGCTTGGCCAGCAGATAAGCTTCATGTGTTTCCACACCTTCGTGAATGAAATTAGATGGATATATACTGATAAATAGATAACGTTTTCAATAGTGTATGGATGCTTTTAGATAACTTGTTCTAAAAGTCACTCAAGACTTATTTGGGCTGCATAGCTGCATATAGTTCTGACTGACAGCAATAAATTGGTTGAAATTGATGTGTAATCATGGTGATTTGTTCTTCCAAGCAGTTCTTTTTCACCAACCGGTCTCCTGTCCTCCTTTAAGTTTGAATAGGTAAATGCAAGCACAACTTTTTACTAGTGCCTGCAAACTGAAGTCTAATATAGAAAAACCGAAGCGTAAATGTAAGAAAACTAAACACAGTGTAAAGAAAAACTTACTCTCAAAGCTAGTTTAGGAAGGAAAACAGAGGCTTAATGCTCTAACAAAGCCAATCATTAGTTTTTAGTTCTACTCTCAAATATTCCATCATCTTCTATATTTCTGTCAGTTATCTCTAACATGAAACTTCCCGTTCTAAAATTGAGACAACGAGAAAAAAATTTTTTAGTACTATTGAGATAGTGCAAATGTTATATATCCATCACTTCAGTAGTAAGCCTTAAATCCATTGTCTATTACAAGCAGGAGGACCAAGATGAATTTGGAACAAATTGATTATTTATTAGAAGTAGCAAAAGAAAAATCTATCCGTAAAGCAGCAGACAAATTGCATATAACCCCTTCGGCAATCAGCCAATCCATCCTTCAAATAGAGGCAACACTTGGAGTGACTATTTTTCAGCGTTCTAATAAAGGAACCATTCCTACATCAGAAGGGAGTATTGTTTTAAAGCAGGCATTTGAGCTGCAGTGCAAATTTAAAGAGCTGTATGAGGGAGTAAAAGGCATTGCCCAAGGAAGCTTAAGTGTTCCATTGCGAATTGCCTTCACACCAACCTTTGGAAATGTAGGCTACAATGCCTTCATGGCTTTGAAGGCAGAACATAAAGAGCTGAAGGTTGAAATACAAGAGGGAATGCATGAGGAGATTATGGAAACAATTATTAAAAATAATGGCGCATTCGACATTGCCTTTATTGTAGAAAACAGAAATCTGTATGCTTATGATGACTTGTTCCATATAGAGCCCCTTTACAGCAGCTATGTCTGTGTTGCAGTTGGCAAAAACTCCTCCTTACGATCAAAGAAGTTTCTGACCACAGCTGATTTAACAAATGAAAGCATCGCTATATTTGAAACGGCAACACATCGAGAACTAGTGAAAAAGACAGGACTAGAAGACAATTCTGTGTTTGTAACATCCAATAACAGTTTCCTAATCAGAAAGGTTGTAAAAGATGGTCATGCTATTTGTGTACTTGACGATTTTTCCTTAATGAATCATCCAGACACACTGAATGGCGAAATTATCGTGTTGCCTTTTAGAAATCCACATTATATTTATCGCGAAATGTGGGCGGTATATCCTAAAGATAGTGCTAAAAATGAGAATGTCATGAACTACTTAAACACAGTCAAAAACTTAATACGGCAAGGATGCCCATTAGAAGCATTAGGATGACATTTGTTAGGAGGGTCCATAGTGGAAGCCCTCCTATCCCACTTCATCCTTCTATTTTTATGGCAGCATTATTTCTTTGGACCACTCCATATGAATTCTTTTTAACTGTAATAAACGCAATAGTAAATGCAGTTCCGATGGCGAGGATAATGCCTATAATCGCGTATGGAAAATATGGACCAACATAGGCAACAAGGCTGACAATGCTTGAGAGAATATATCCATAAATTCTAACTCCCATTGCTGCAAAAAATGTTGCTGCAACAGTACTTCCAATTGTACAAGCAATAAATGCCTTACGGTTTTTTATCAGCACTCCGAACAAGGCCGGCTCTGTTATTCCTAAAATGGCAGAGATTGTCGCAGATAATATAATAGACTTTTCTGTCTTATTATTCGCTTTAAAAAACATCGCGAAGGTTGCTCCGGCTATGGCCATATTTGTCATAAACATCATTGGCATCAGCATATCATAGCCCTTATCTGCAAAGTTCTGCAAGGCAATCGGAGTAATGGCATGATGCACTCCGAACACAATTTCAATTGGTCTTGCTCCTCCCATTACAACCCCTGCTAATACTGGAGAGATGTCAAACAGCAGTTCTACCATATAAGCCAGCCCTTTTCCTACATAACTGCCCAGCGGACCTGATGCGATAAGTGTAAATGGAATAGTTAAAAATAATGTCAGTGTTGGTGTAAAAACTGTGCGCAAAACAGACGGCATAAACTTATCTACCAATCTATAAATATAACTTAACGCCCAAACAGAAAGAATAATAGGAATAACAGTGCCTGAGTAATTAATTACCGGAATAGGCAAGCCTATAAATTGAAATTGACTTACCTCGCCAAGCTTGGCTGCATCAAGCAAGGATGGGTACATAAAACCGCCTGCTACTGCTATAGCTAAGTATTGATTTGTTTTAAATATTTTGGCTGCGGATGCTGCTAAAAAGAACGGCAGAAAATAAAAGACACCGCTGGCAATTAAATCGAGAATGACTACTGTTTCGCTTTCCTTTGGCAATATATTGAGTGCCAGTAAGCCTGCCAAAATTCCTTTAATCATACCTGCACCTGCTATAGCAGGAACAATAGGTCCAAAAACACCAGAAACTACGTCCAGCAGTCTCCCGAATAAGCCTTTTTGCGTTTTATCTTCCTTCAATTGGCTCCCTTCATCATTCTCATTCATCTCCAGTTCCTCCATTAAAGAAGAATAGTAGGATTGTACATTTGTTCCGATTATGACTTGATACTGATCACTCTTTAATTGCTCTCCGATTACTCCGTCTATCTTTTTCATATTTTCATGATCTATCATAGACTGGTCTATTAAATCAAAGCGAAGTCTCGTCATACAATGCCAGGCCTTCTTTATATTTTCTTTTCCGCCAACATAGGCTATGATTTTTTTAACAGCTTCTTTTTCCTTCATATTCTGCATCCTTTCATAATTCAGGTAACGAACAAAGTAAAACTTGCTAAATGAAGCCTTGATTTGACAAGCAAATAATAGCACAGCATCAGCATTTATGAAAACGGTTTAAAAATAACCAAAAAAAGAGAGAATCCCTTTATTCACTTGGGTTTCAACCTTCCTGTCTCCGCAAATTGGTATGGTAAATGAACTTATACTGATTACTTACCTGACCAAATTGACTTCTAGATTGGCTCTGTGCTTAAATGAAATCACTAAATGACTTGATTTGACACGAATGAAATGAAGAGAGAAGGAGATTAATAGTTGGAACCGACAATCATTACTGACATTGCATCATTTGTCACTAACCCGCATCGCCATAATCTTATTGTGGTGAAAGTAGTAACAAATAAAGGAATTTATGGATATGGATGTGCGACTTTTCAACAGCGCCCATTAGCAGTTCAAACAATTATTGAGGAATATTTAAAACCATTGCTCCTTGGCCGGGATGCCAATCATATTGAAGACATTTGGCAAGTAATGATGGTCAATGCGTATTGGCGCAACGGACCTGTCATCAATAATGCGATTGCAGGTATTGATATGGCGTTATGGGATATTAAAGGAAAGCTTGCTAATATGCCACTTTATCAGTTATTTGGAGGTAAGTCTAAGGATGCCATTGCTGCCTACACACATGCGGACGGCCTAACGATAGAAGCGCTATTCAGTGAAGTCGACAAGCTGATTGAAAAAGGCTATCGTCATATTCGCTGCCAGCTCGGCAAATATGGCGGGAAGAACCATAAGATGCATTTGCCTACGCAAATTAGCGGAGGGGAATTTTTTGATCAGGACATCTATCGCAGGGATGTTGTCGCAATGTTTAGCGCCTTGCGGGAAAAATACGGATTCTCCATTCATTTCCTGCACGATGTGCATGAAAGGCTTTTTCCTAATGATGCCCTGCAGCTTGCGAAGGACTTAGAGGCATATAAACCTTACTTCCTGGAGGATATCCTTCCGCCTGATCAAAATGAATGGCTTGCACGATTGAGAAGTCAATGCAGCACTCCGATTGCCACAGGAGAATTGTTCAACAACCCACTTGAGTGGCGCAATCTGATTGTCAACAGACACATCGATTTTATCCGTTGTCATGTCTCCCAAATTGGTGGCATCACACCTGCATTAAAGCTTGCTGCCTTATGCGAAAATTTTGGTGTGCGAATAGCTTGGCATGGACCTTCGGATATGACTCCAATAGGTGTTGCTGTTAATACACACTTAAATATTCATTTACATAATGCGGCGATCCAGGAAGTACAGGAACCTGATGAAGAAACGAAAAAAATGTTCCCAGGAAATGTTGAAGTAGTGGCTGGCTATATCTATCCTATCGAGAGAAATGGGATTGGCGTTGAATTTAATGAGGATTTGGCACGCAAATATCCTGTCATCTACCGTAAGCATGAGTGGACAGAATCACGTATTCCAAACGGCAGCATTCACACACCGTAACAGCTACATCTATTGCTTAGCCTCCTGCATGAATATGAGGAAACTAATCTTATCATAGAGGTATAATGATGAAAAAACGAGATTTCATTGCAGAAGATATTCTTAGTAAAATATATCAAAATAAATACAAGGCTGGACAAAAGCTCCCTACAGAACGGGAGCTTTCTAGTATATATGCTGTTTCAAGATATACCATTAGAGAAGCGTTAAAAAAACTTGTCAATATTGGGTGTGTATCCATTATTCAAGGTTCCGGTATCTTTGTTTCAGACACTAAATATAAAAGCCCCTTGATTTATAATTCATTAACTGAAAAAAAGTTCAACGAAATCACTTCTGAAATAATCTATTTCAAAAAAATTAAGCCTAATCAAGAATTAGAAAAGATATTTGATTTGCGCCAATTGCCTCATGCACGATTATGGGAATATAAACGAGTCAGGATTGTCGACTATCAAAAAATGCAGATTGAAACGTCGGTTCTTCCTTTTACCTATTTTCCAGATCTTAATGAAGAAAAGATAAAAAGCTCTGTTCATGATTATGTTCAGCAATGCGGTTATCACATATCCCACTTTATCACAACATATCATGCGATCAATATTACGAAAGAAGATGCAGAACTGCTTAACTGTAAAAAAGGAAGCGCAGCTATGCGGATTATTAATAGAGGAATTTTAGAAAATGGTAAAGTGTTTGAATACAGTGAAATCATTAATTTGGATTACTCTGTATCTTATTTCACTCCGTTCAACAAACACAGTCATGAATATAGAAAAAATTAAAAAGACCAGGTGCAATTTATGCCACTGGTCTGTATTTTCTTATTCTATAGTTTAAGAGTGATGCTCTACAATCTTATTCATATCTTCAAGCTTTGCCGTAACCTTCCCGGCATATGTATAATCACCGTAGCAATAAGGGTACCGGAAGTTTAGTTTATCGTTATTGCAAGTATACAGCTCAGGCGATTTTTCTACCATGTATTCAGAGTAGGATTTGGCTATTTCCTCACTGTGATTTGTCTCCTTGCTGACAACGTAATCAATATAGCCTGGTCCCATATTATAACTTTGAATAATCGTATCAATGTCTACCCCATTTGCCTCTCCATATTTGTACATTTCAGAAAAATGGAAGACTCCTTGTTTAATACTTTCAGTCGGATCGGTGATTTCATTTCGGCTCAGGCCCGCAGATTCTGATGACTGCATCGGGTCAGTGCCTTTCCCATGACTTTCCTGATCCATAATCGCAAGCAAAACAGGTGCAAACTCATCAGGTTCGAGGTCATTTCTTTCTAATTCATTGATGATATCAGGCAAATAATTCACTAATCTAGTTTGTTCCGTATGTTTAATGGTTTTAGCGGTCACTAAGTATCCAATATACACAATCATTATTAACAGAATAAGAATCGGCAGTTTCCTTACTTTTCTTCTTTTCTTCAATTTAACCCCTCATTAAAGCAATATAATAATTTTTCGTCGTTATTTACGTTTTCCATTATACAGGATATAAGCAGAAATTTCTTTCTTCAACAGAAAGGTCAGAATATTTTTACCTTTTCGTTCTTCTGAGAGGAGATTATTAAAAAAGGAGATTGATTGGAGCGTAAAGGAAAGACTGCTACTTAGGATGAATGGGACAGGCGAGAGCCTAACACAAATCTCTTCGGTACATATTATCCTTTGCAGATCCTTGAAGAATAAAAAAGAGCAGCTATCCTTTAAGTTACATGGTGTAGAGTGAGAAAGCTGCTTTTACTAGGCTGTACTATTAAACTAACAATCATCTTCTTGCTAATAGTTCGACTGCTTCTTTCACTGGAACAACTTTCGCAAACCGCTTATTCCAAATTTTGTAGTTATAAAATTGATAGGTTTTTTCCCCTGATAAAAACTCATTATCATATGTACTGTTCGTTTCTTCTGGTATGATTACTTCGAATCCTAGCTCGAAAGCGCTTTTGCAGGTCGAATCAATACATTATTCTGTTTGCAGGCCAACTAAAACAATCGTGCTCGTTTCATTGTCTTGTAAATACTGTGTCAATCCGGTTTTTAGAAAAGCACTATTATAACGTTTTCCAAATCTCTTCTCATTATTTATGGGAGCAATGGCAGAAAAGACTCTCCACCCATCTGTGTTTCGTTCAAGTTCCTCGCCTGGATCGTCTTCATGCTGCACATAGATTACTTCTTGATTATTATCCCTTGCAGCACTTATCAGCAGCTTTATATTCTCCACCAATTTTTGCTCATTATATGGATGTTCTGCCATCAATGCCTCTTGAACGTCAACTACCAGCAAGACTGTTTTGCCCATTGTATTCCCTCTCCTTTAACACGATAATAAGCTTTATTTGATAAATAAGGATAAATTTGAAAGGTTTGCTGCTTATACGCACCAAACCTTTTTTAAGTTCCATAGGAGATTAACGTTTCGCTTTTTTGTATCTATATGTTAAAAATTTGTATAATCCATAAACTAAAGCAAGCAGCACTAGTAAGTTTAATAGCTGCCAAGCACCAGTTAAAAATGACATAGTTTTCCTCCGACAATTTCCTCGCAGATAATCTTACCATGTTTTTCAATTTGTTAATAGGGGCTATGGAAGAATTTCTTCCTAGATTATCTAGTTCTGGCGGAATGATTTCTGATAATTACAACAGATTACTTCTTATTAAACTTTTTATATGGTATATTTTAGCTATTAAAATTAGCTAGGAGGAATAGGAATGACAGTAAACGATTTTCGCAAGCCTGATTTTGAGATATCTCCCCAATTTATTAATCGCTGGTCGCCAAGGTCTTTTGTAGAGAAGGACATTCCCGAAGAGGTTTTATTCAGTGTCTTTGAAGCAGCACGTTGGGCTCCTTCAGCTTCAAATATGCAGCCTTGGAGATTTGTTATTGCTCGTACACAGGAAGATTTAGAAAAGTTTCATTCCTTTATTGTGCCAGGAAATCTTACTTGGGCCAAGCATGCTTCTGCTTTAGCTGTTATTATTTCAGAAACAAAGACGGAAAGAGGAGAAAATGCGTGGCATGCATTTGACGCTGGTACTGCATGGAGTCATCTTGCGCTAGAAGCTGCCAATAAAGGCTTGGTTACCCATGCTATGGGCGGCTTTGATAAAGAAAAAGCTCGTCAAGTTTTGAATGTGCCAGAGGAGTATGCACTTCATGCAGTAATTGCAATCGGCTTTCAAGGCGAAAAAGATGCCTTGCCGGAAAATTTGCAAGAACGGGAAATACCAAGTGGCAGACGCCCATTAAAAGAATCTCTTTTCGAGGGAACCTTTGGTAAAGAAGCTCTTAAATAACGACTAAATACATAAGAAAAGGGAAGATAGAGCAATATTCCCTTTTCTTCCTTTAAGCATTATCATCCGCATTTTCTTGTGTCGGTTCTAACCCATCCAAAATCATATAGCCTTCTTCATATTTAAAAATTGGCCTATAAACATCTCCCCAGCTTTTTAATGTTTCTTCAATGAGCATACGCAAGGAAGAAGCCGTTTCGTCTTTCTCGTTCGTATTATTCGTTTTATGTCTGCGATGATAAAGCATAAGCTCGTCAATCCAATAAAAACGGTGTGAGACAATAAGCTTTAGCAATATTCTAATATCCTCGACATACCTTCCGCCATATGGATCATCTACAGGCCAGCCGCCGACCTCTCTTACTGCAGAGGTTCTGTAGCATCTTGGCCATATAGACGTGTTTGCAAGTAAAAAATCATATGGATTAGTATAATGTCTGCCTTGTTTGATTCGCGACATATAAACCTGTCCATTTTCATCTTCAAAGCTAATATTGATATTGCCGCTGATCACAGCAACATCTTCCGGCTGTTGTTTCGCTTCATTAGCCATGCTTTGCAATGTGTTCGGATAAAGCCAATCATCAGGATCGAGCTGAACAAAAAAAGGTGTATCTATATGGCTCAGCCCTGTATTCAAGCTAGCCGATTGCCCTAAATTCTCTGGATGTCTTACATATGAAATTCTAGGATCGACAAGAAACTGTTTTACTAACTCTGGACTTTCATCGGTAGAACCATCATCAACCAACAAGATTTTCCAAGAGAAATAAGGCTGTGCGTAGATGCTGCTGATTGCATCAAGTATATATCTCCCGGGGTTATAAAACGGAATCAGGACTGTAATAATATTATCCATCTTTATTCCCTCCAACCTTTCATATTAAATACATATTTATTCTATGAGAGGAAGTATAAAAATGTATGTTCAAACATCTGCCTTTCGCAATTTTGGCATTCGCGTAGTAGATTCAATATTTATATGTCTATTTAATATAAGCAAAAGGCCTTTTACTTTAAAAGAAAAGACCTACTTAAAACCTATTCTGTTATATGTACTATAAAAATATAAATATTTAATTCTTATAATTAAATGTCCATATTGTTTATAAGGTATTAATAATGAGCTTCAATCGCTAAAATCCCTTCAGTATTAAAAGTATTTTATGCCTATCAATAAGGAATATTTCTTTGCACTATCCATCCTTGTCTATATTTTATAAATGAGGTTATACCAAGCTGTCCCTGCATGCTGGGACTCTGATAGACCATGGTTTTTAAATCCTAATTTCTCATAAAAAGGAATCAATTCTTCCTTGCACGTTAATGTAATTCCTAGTCTGTTATTTTTAATTACAAGCTCTTTTAATTTGTTCATCAAAAGCAGGGCAACCCCTTTGTAACGGGCCTCTTTTGCTACCGCTAATCCAAGAATACTTTGAAATCCGCCTGCAGACGGATTTTGCTGAATACTTTCAAACAGATTATCTGTTATATATGGATAAGGAATGATTGGACCATTAATATAGCCAATGATTTTCCCCTCTTTTTCCGCAACAAGAAACGTATCCTTTATTAAAGCAATTCTTTCTAAAAAGGCTTCCTTTGTTGCTGCTTCTTCTTTTGTAAACCCTTCATTTTCAATGGTTAGCAATCTTTCCAAATCCGTTTCTTTCACATTCCTTATTTGAATCATTTTTCCTATCAACCTTCCGTTTATCTATTATCCGTTCAAGCTTATTATGTATTTTTTCTAGTAACATACCGTCTAACAATTATTCTATTTTTCCACCTACTTCTTGTAAAGAGAGAATTACTTCTTACATAAAAAAACAGGAAAAAGCCTGTTAACTCTTTCCTGACATCATTCAATATGAAGGTAAATTCCATTTGATAATAAGACCTAGATGTGTGAGTCCCCCTCCGAAACCATACAAAAGCAGGCTGTCTCCCTCTTTAATTTTTTGGTCATATAATCCTAGTTGAATCGCCAGTGGGATAGAACTGGAGGATGTATTCCCATATGGTACCATACTTGTTAAAGTCTTTTCGATTGCCGCACCTGATTTATCACAAATAGACTCAATCATTCGCAGATTCGCACTATGGGGAACGAACCAATCCAGTTCCTCTATCGTCATATCTGCCTTTTTTAAAAGCTCTGCCATTGCTCCAGGCACCGTTCTTGTCGCCCATTTATAAACCTCGCGGCCATTTTGAACCATCTTCCCGTTTGTCTTTAAAGGCTCACCATTCATTTGCTCCGACATGGCAGTTCGGTACACATGAATTCCTCCCTCTCCGTTTGTACCCATATGGGATGCCAGAAAGCTAGGATTTTCCTCATCATATTCAACGAGCATGGCACCAGCACCGTCTCCAAATAAAATACATGTCGTCCGATCTGTATAATCAGTCACCTTAGACAGCGTTTCTGCAGCTACGACGAGCACTTTTCGATGCATTCCTGAAGTAATCAGACTATTCGCGAGATGCAAGCCATATGTGAAGCCCGCACATGCAGCACTTAAATCGAATACTCCAGTAGAGCTCATGTGAAAATGTTTTTGAATTTGGGCAGCTACACTTGGGAAGCTGAAATCAGCTGTAGTTGTCGCAACAATAATAAAGTCTACGTCTTCAAGTGACTTTTTTGAGTTTGCAGCCAAATGTTCAATCGCCTTGATTGCTAATGTGGAAGAAAACTCGTCTTCTGCTGCTATCCTTCTTTCTTTTATGCCGGTTCTTTGCACAATCCATTCGTCATTTGTCTCTACCATTTGGGCCAAATCATCATTTGTCAGCCTTTTATCAGGCACGTATGTCCCGATTGCCGTTATTCTTGCTTTAGATATCATGATTGTCTCTCCCTTTGTTAATTTATAACCAGTTTATATATCCAACTATTAGTATCAGGTACTAAATTTATAATATTATTTTCTCGCTTCATTTGTCAACATACTAGTATTGGAAAAGGCTCTGTCCTTTAAATAAGAAAAAGCTATTTTATATAAAATGTTTAAAGCCTTGCATCTGCGACTCAGCTCTTCAAAAACGGGCCATTACCATAAAAAAGACGCTCCTCTAAATAGGAACGTCTTCATTCTTTATCCTTGTTTTGCTGCAAGTTTTTTCTTGGAACTGCGGAAGGCATGCTCAATTTCTTCAAGTGAGCGTCCTTTCGTTTCAGGAACAAATCGTTTTATAAAAATTAGACTCAATATTCCTAATCCTACAAACAGGAAGAAGGTAGTCGATAATCCGAATGCATCAAATAAAACAGGGAATAGCAATCCTACAAGGAAATTCATCATAAACAGACAGAATATTGATATTCCCATCGCTAACCCGCGCATATGAAGGGGAAAGATTTCAGATTGCATCAACCATGTGACAGGTGAAACGGCACCTTGCTGGAATGCTAAAAATAACACCGTCAAACTGAGAATAATAAATGGCAGCATGGCAGATCCTTTCATTACAATCGAAATGATACCGATAAGCAGCAGAGATGTGCTTGTCCCTGCCATGCCGACAAATAGCATTGGGCGTCTGCCCACCTTGTCAAGCAAGGCTATTCCTACGAAAGTCGCCAATACGGAAATGACTCCATTGGCAATATTGCCGATAAGGGCAGCTTCCGTTGAAAATCCTGCATCCTTTAATATTTCTGTTCCATAATACATAATGGAGTTTACTCCTGTTAACTGCTGTATCATGGCGATTCCAATTCCTATAAGTATAATTCTGCGAACATGCGGAAGTTTTAAATCCTTAAAAGTAGCTTTTTTAAGCTTTCCTTCTTCTTTGATTGTATTTTCAATTTCCTTCAGCTCTCTTCGTGCTTGAACTCTTTCTCTTATCTTTTCAAGCACTGCCTGTGCTCCTTTTATATTACCTTTCGAAGCTAACCAGCGCGGACTTTCCGGAACGATTAGCATTCCTATCCACAACAGCACTGCTGGAAGTGTTGCGATAACTAACATATATCTCCAAACATTACCCATTTCTCCGAAAGAATTCGCAAGGATTGCATTAAATATGTAAGCGAGCAGTTGCCCTGTAACAATCATTAATTCATTTTGTGTAACAAGTCTTCCCCTTTTCTCTGCAGGAGCCATTTCTGCTAGGAAAGCAGGAACTGTCACCGATGTAGCTCCGACGGCAAGACCTAAAACAAATCTGCTTAACACCATGATTTCCATATTAGGTGCAAATGTACAGCCGATTGTTGCGATAAGAAATATAAATGCGACGCTGATGATTGTTTTCCGTCTTCCCTTCCTGTCAGCCAGCCTACCTCCGAAAATAGCACCAAAAGCTGCCCCGAACAAAAGAGAACTAGTGACTAGCCCTTGTGTAAAAGGAGTCAAATTCAACTGGTCTTCTCTTGACATATAGGGAAGAGCACCATTTACTACGCCGGTGTCATAACCATATAAAAGACCTCCAAAAGTTGAAATGAATGTAATGAGTTTTAAGTATGCCTTTTGTGAAAGCTTCTGTTTTTTCTGCACATTTCCTGTCTTACTTGTGCGGTCTGTAGAAGATGTTCTCACAAAACCAGGTTCTTCGCTTGTTTTCATGTACTACTATCTCCCTTATAAGAAAAAATTGTGAGTTATACTTCCATTATTCTAAGAAGTGTATACAAGTTAATTACCTTTTCAGGAGATTGTTTAAACATTAGAGACAGAAAATACAAGATAAATGAAAAAAAGCTGCCATTTTGGCAGCTTAGTGTCGGACGACTTATTCTTGCTCATTTTCGACAATGAATTTTGCTTGCTTGTCCATTTTTAAACCAGCAACACATAAAACAATAATAAGAAGAAAGGCAATCAATGCCATCAGAGGAATCGTAATGAACCCAAATAAGTTAAAATAATCGGTCGTACATGATACTCTTCCACATGAGCCTAATTCCGGTGGAAACAGCATAATATAATTATGGTAAAGAGAAATGATAAACCCTATACTCGCTAATGATAAAAAGCTCCAGATTTGATTATAATCTTTCCTTATAAGAGCTAATCCAACAATGACCGGCAGAGGATACATAAATATACGCTGTAACCAGCAAAGCTTACATGGTTCATATTTCATAATCTCTGAAAAAAACAGGCTGCCGAATGTGGCAATAGTCGAGACTAGCCATACAGCCATCAAAAGTCTCTCTTTATTTTTATTTTTCACCTAACATATCCTCCTTGCTGCAGACGAAAAGTTATTGTTTTATAACTGTCATCCATGTCTTCACATTCTTAATACGATAACATAATTTTCTCCTATTAAACATGGCTTGTCTATCCAATTATGGGTATTAAGACAACCATAGGAATTAACTCTTTGTTTGCCAAACATATTTTACTCACTTATTATAGTTTATTTGCGGCAATTAATGTAGGTATGAAAACAAGGTATTGACTTTTGCCAATACCTTTTATTTATTTCACTCTGCTTGTGCAATCACTTCCAGACTGCTATCCTCTGCATAATGAATGATATTAGTGATTTTGTAAAATTTTTTGTCGATTTTAATGGTTTCTCCTATGGATGGAGATGTCTGAAAGATGATCTGTTTGGATTGCCAGCCTCTCTCTTTGTCTTGATACAGTGTATTTAATCTTACCAAAAGGATCACCTCCTATCAGTGTGCTCCCCATAACATATAATTTTTTTTGTTATTTATGACAATTTTTTCTGTTACAGCTATATCTCGTCAGCAAGCTAAATGGAAAAAACAGGACATTGCTGTCCTGCTTTTTTCTAATCTTTTTGGTTATGTACTATGCTGTTTTTATAAATTCTTATTTTGTATCTTCCAATACATCTCGGATAAATAACCCTAAATTTCCGCTCGAATCAAAAAAGATTGACCATAAAAACAAAATTGGAATAGCTACTGTTAAATAACAGTATTTGAATACTTTTTTCATATCTTTTCAAACCATCCTCTCACTAAATATTACTATATTTCACCATAAAAATTTCTTTATTTCGAATAATCTCACTTTTCCGTCGTTGTATTGGAACAGAATCAAAACTTTATAATAAAATAATTTAAATAAGTCTGGTTCACTAAATAACAAATAAAGGGAAGGATTTTTTATGGGTGTAATCAGTGGCAAAGCTTTAATTGAACGTATTGACAGAATGAATACAGAAATTTGGCTGGACGGCTCCAAGCTAGTGGAAAAGCCTTCCAACCATCCAGCATTTAAAGGAATTCTTCAAGCAAAGGCTGCTTTATATGATATGCAGACAAATCCGAACAGATTAAAGGACATGACCTTTCCCTCTCCTCTTACAGGCAATCCTGTCGGTTTATCCTATTTGCAGCCAAAAACGATGGAGGATTTACGGAAAAGACGTACAATGATGGAAGCCTGGGCTAAAGCGACTTATGGAATGATGGGCAGAAGCCCTGATTATTTAAATACGGTGATAATGAGTCTGGCTTCATCTGCTGGACTGCTCGCTGGTGAAGAAAATTGTTTTCCAGAAAATATTAAAAATTTATTTGAAGAAGCACGTGAAAAAGATTTGACTTTTACACATACATTTATCACCCCACAGGTTAATCGGTCCCAGGTATTTTTGGAAGACAGCACGGAACCAATTTCCGCAAAAGTTGTAGCAAGAACCAAGGACGGCTTAATAATTAAAGGGGCACGGCTGTTGGCCACTCAAGGCGGTATTACAGACGAGGTACTCGTTTTCGGAGCACCTAAATTTGATAAAAATGAAGCGTTCGCCTTCAGTATTGCATCAGATACACCAGGGCTTAAGTTTATATGCAGAGAATCCTTTGCAGGCGGCGATTCACTCGTTGACTACCCTTTAAGCGCAAGATATGAGGAGATGGATTGTATTCTCGTCTTTGACAATGTTCTTGTTCCGTGGAATCGGGTGTTCTACTATGACAATCTTAAAGCAGCCAATGACTTTTTGAATAGGAGCTCCTTTCACCACTACGCATTGCATCAAGTGCTGATAAGACAAATAAAGAAAACAGAATTCATATTAGGCATAGCCGAATCTATAATTGACACCATTGACATTAGAGAATATTCACATATACAGGAAAAAATGGCAGAGATTATCATCGCATTAGAGACTATGAAAGCTTTATTAGAAAAGTCTGAGCATGATGCACAGCCTGATCAATGTGGACATCTCGTACCAAATATCCTTCCTCTTCAAGTTGCAAGCAATATTTTCTCGAAAAGTTATCCCCGTTTTAGTGAAATTATTCAGTTGATTGGTGCAAGCGGACTTGTGACATTGCCGCAAGAGAAGTCTTTTCATTCTGCTATTCGCAATGATTTACTTCAATACATGCAAGGTGCAAGTAAAAAAGCGGAAGATCGCAATAAAATATTTCGGTTAGGCTGGGATTTGACGATGAGCGCTTTTGGCACAAGACAGACTCAATACGAACGATTCTTTTTCGGTGACCCAATACGCTCAGCAACCAGTTTATACAAACATTATTCATTGCAGCAGCATGTACAACAAGTAAGCGAGTTTTTAAACTTGCAGCAACCAGATGAGCACAGTTCATAAGAGCCTGTATCTTTTGATAATAGGCTTTTTTGTTTTTTATTATCTCATTGCTTTGCCCTTCTATACAATAAATGGCACAAATCTTCCTCATACATATTCAAGTTTGTTATAGGGAAAACTGAATTTGAAACTTATTAAGGAGGGTTCTAGCGCCATGAAAAAAGTAAAACATTTGCTTGCAGTCGCAGCCTTGACAGCAGTTATGACAGGGTGCGGCAATGATGATGATAATAACGGCACAGCCATGAATGATAATAATAATAACAATACCGAAAACAACTTGAACGCTGACAATATCGGCAATAACTCAGACGAACGCAATAAAGCGGACCTTGACGTAGCTGATAAAGCGGCTGAAAAGATAAAAGATATGAAAGAAGTGAAACGTGCAGTTGTCATGAAGACAGATGAAAATGCCTTTGTTGCTGTACAGCTTGAAGGAAATCAAGAAGATGGTGTAACAAATAAACTAGAAGATAAAATCGCTGACAGAGTGAAGGATACGGATAGTGAAATTGATAATGTGTATGTATCTTCAAATCCAGATTTTTATGATCGCTTCACTAATTATGCTGATGATATTGAAAATGGCAAACCAATCAGCGGTTTATATGATGAATTTGTTGAGACAGTAACAAGGATTTTCCCTAATTCCCGCTAGAAAAGTAAAACACCCAAACCAGTGGTTTGGGCGTTTTTAGTTTATTAATAAGGATAGTATGGGTATGAGTAAGGGTATGGGTATGGCGGATATGGATAATACGGATATCCTCCATAATACGGGCCGCCAATAAGAGCACCAGCAGCTAGACCCCCTAGCAGTCCCGCAGCGAAAGGTGCACCAAAGCCAGGCCGAAAACCCCACGGACGATAAAATGGGCGTCTGCCAAAGCCAATTGGTCTTCTTAAATCATTTTGGTAAAATCCATAATTTGCAGCTATCTCATTCATCTGTAGTTTACCTCCTCTTTATAATCCCTAATAAGATATTCACCCACCCAGCGTCTTGCTTAGGTAAAAGCACTAGTCATTACGGAAAAAAATCGGAGACAAAATCAGAGGCATTCAAGAATAGCGATTTTCTTTAAATCCTTATTATTGTTTTTGGTTTTCCTGTAGCTGTCTTTTGATGATTTCCGGTAAACGGCTAAGAAGTCTTTAACAGACAACACCTTAAATCTCGCTTCTGCTTCCACCTTCATTTCTAACAGGTTATAAGCAACTCCTGCAAAGTGAGGCAGGTCTTCTTCATAGGCGAACCCTATTTCAAACCCATTTTTCTCAAACTTATGCTCGTGTAAATCTGTCAGTTCATACGACAGCTTTTCCATCATTTCCTTTAAAAGGGGCCATTTCTCCTCTATATAAGATATTGGCACAACAATATCAATATCCTGTGGGTTAAAGTTAATACCCGTTACGACTTCAAGCCCTAATGACCCATATAAAACAGGAGTTATACCAAGGTTTTTATTTAAGGCCTTTCCTATATAGAGGAACTCTTGATAAAGTTCGTCACTTGTCACTTGACCATCTCCCTCCTTTACACCTAACTTCAGTATAAAATACCTTTAAGGATGAATAAATCATTATCTCATTTAAACAAATCAACAAAATAGCCGATATAAATATATAGTAAGACAAAAGGGGTAATAGATATGGAAAGAAAATATTTAAATGTGATGGAAGAAATTGTAGAGTCTCTTGTTACCTATTTATTACTAAGTCCAGATTTTCAGCTTTTTTGCAAGTGCGAAAAGTGTAAAATGGATATAATTGCATACAGCCTAAACAACCTGCCTCACCATTACGTAACAACAGAAAAAGGCAGACAACATGTGTTTGACCACTTAAACACAGAAGAAAACAGAAAATGGATAAATAAACGACTTATTAGCGCCATCTATCTTGTAGGAAACTACCCAAAGCATGAGCAGCAGTAACTAGCTGTTATAGAAAAATAAAAAAGGAATGAACTGGACTCACCAGATCATTCCTTTTTTGCTGTTAGTTTGTTGCTGGTTTTCTATTTGGGCTTCCTTGCTTCTCAAGCTCTTTAACTGCTTCTTGACTTGTATCGACTCGTTTAACAAACAGTGCCAGAATTAAAGCAATAGCATTAATAGCAAGTGTCACGTAGAAGGAATATTGAATTCCCTCAAGCAGCGCTTTTTGTGTAAGCAGTGCAGCTGAAGCTTCTGTCACAGAAGCTGGATCTACTCCAGCCATCATACTTTCCGCTTCGTTTTTTGTGACTGTATTCATAATTGTAACAAGTATCGCTGTCCCGATTGATCCTGAAACTTGCTGAGCTGTATTATTAACAGCCGTTCCATGAGGATTCAAACGTGTTGGCAATTGGTTTAAGCCGTTTGTCATGATTGGCATCATTACCATTGACATTCCGAACATACGCAATGTATAGACAAGAATGATATAGGCATGTGTTGAATCTATTTGCAAATGTGCCAGCATATAAGTCGATACACCTGTAATAGCCAGACCTATAACGGCAAGAACACGGGGACCGAATTTATCGAACAGCCTTCCTGTGATCGGCGACATAATCCCCATAATAACTGCACCAGGAAGCATCATTAAACCAGAATCAAGTGGCGATATCCCTCTGACGTTTTGTACATATGCTGGTGTCAAAATCATCCCGGAAAACATCGCAACCGCATTAACTATCGCAATAACAGAGCCTAGCGCAAACATTGGATATTTATAAACACGCAAATCAAGCAGCGGTTCTTCCATTTTTAATTGTCGTATGATGAATACCGCCAATGCTATAGCACCGGCAATCAATGATATTAATACAACTGGATCAGACCAGCCGTCGGAGCTTGCGGAGCTGAAACCATATAACAATCCGCCGAAACCGATGGAAGATAATACAACCGATGTATAATCTAGTGTTGCATTTTTATTTTGTGTCATAACATTCTCAAGCTTCCATGCTGCCAGCAGCAAGCTGATTACAGCAAGCGGAAGAATCATTTCAAATAAAAGTCTCCAGTCATAAAATTCAACAATATAACCAGATAATGTTGGTCCGATTGCAGGAGCTGTAATCATAACCAATCCGAAAATCCCCATAGCAGCACCACGTTTTTCACGGGAGAAGCTAATTAGCATGATATTCATTAACAGCGGGCCCATAACCGAAGACCCTGCCGCTTGGATCATTCGTCCTGCAAGCAATGTGCCAAAGTTAGGAGCAAATGCTGCCAATGCAGTACCTGCTGTAAAAATGGCCATGGAGGTAATGAATAGGCTTCTGTTCGAAAATCTAGTTAACAGGAAGGCTGAAGCTGGTATTAATACACCACTGACAAGCATATAGCCTGTTGACAGCCACTGTACCGTCGAATAATCGTCAATTTTTAGGTCAACCATAATTGATGGTAATGCAACATTCAAAAGTGAGTTGTTTAGAAATGATACAAATGCACCTACAAATAGAATGGCAATCATCAAATATGGAGGTTTCTTTTGTTGTAAACTGGAATCCATATAGTTTTTGTCTCCTTACCCTTAGTAAATTAATTTATCTTTTTATTATCTGCACATGCTAATTGGAGTATGTCAGGACGTTTGATAATTTGCGCAGAGATGTTTTGCTTCTGAAGTGTGTCGACAAGCTTTTTTAATTGCATGTTGATTAAATCCTTCATCATACTTCTTCCCTGCCGAATCCCCTTTTAAGAAGATCCATTTGCTTCAGATAACTGTCAGTCGCCTCTGCAACGGTTAAATCCTTCACATACATTTGAACAATATTATGGAAGGTAACGGCTGTCATAACTCTTACCATGTGATGCAATTCACTTTCATCCTTTAGGTTCAGGTTGCTTTTGTTAATCGATTGGGAGATATTTAAGAAAAGACTTTTTTGCTTTTCTTCGTATACATTATTAGCTAATGTGTTCTCCAATTTATAGTTCATATTCAAAAAGGCGTTTTTAAAAAAGTTTTCATGATTTTGTTCTTTATGATTTGTCACCATAAATTGAAAGGACTTAATAAAGGTTGCGAATAAATCTCCGTCATTTTCCTCTAATATGGAAAGGAATCGCTTCGTATTTTTCTTGGAGATTTCACTTAATAAATAAAAATACAAATCCTCTTTGTCATCGAAATACTGATAAAAACTTCCTCTCGGAATACCTGCGCTTTTAATAATATTGGCAATAGATGCCTCATGTAGCGGAACTCTTGAAAATTCTTCTTTTGCAGCATGAATCAACGTATCTTGCTTATCTGCTGCTAAATGGAAAAATGTTTGTTTTGGCATAAGACAACTCCTACTTCCTATACATGACACAGTGTCACATCTGATAACAAAATTTATTATATGTGACAGCGTGTCATCTTGTCAATATATTAAGATGACATCATGTCACTTTTTTCGAAAAAAATCTTAAACAGATACAAGTTAGCATTTTCCTATTATTTCAAATCGATTATAGGTCTAAAAGATTACACAGTGGCACAAAAGCCCTGCAAGAGAAAAACAAAAAAAAACCAGAACAAGACTCTTTCTAAAAAGGTCTTGTTCTGGCTATCTTTGAATGAGCCTGTTATTTGTTTCCTTTTTGTCTGTCTATTTCCTGCTTAAGACGACCCTCCGGTGCGAAGTCCTTTTCCCAGTTCGGCGGCTTAATGATTTTTCCGTCTTCTTCTCTAAATCTTGGTTTACCATCTTCAAACAGCTTGCCCATATTTGCTTCTTGAACAATCTTAAACAGATTAAATGGCTCTACGCCTGCAATGACAAAGCTTCCCTGGTTAAAATACTCCACATCTGTCAATGCGTCCATTTGTGCAACAAGCACATCATCGACAGGCTTTTTCTCTGTCGTAATTTTAGCAGCGGCTTTATGAAGGCCAGCAAGAAATGCTTGAAACAGCTCCTGAAATTTTTCTTCTTTTCCGTCAGCTGTTGCATAAAGAAATTCTACAAGCTCTTCTCCTGTCCATACAGCTCTGTTTACAGCTGTTTTTTCTTCAATCGGTGCAGGTGTTTCTCCGACTTGATGTCCGAATGCTTGGTGAAAATCTTTCACCATATTATACATAATATTAAGGTCTTTATTTTGTTCGTTTCCCATAATGACTCCCTTTAAAAAAATTCTTCCATGAGTATTTTACCATTAATGCTACCAATATGGGACTTCCATTCTGTTTTTTTTGTAATCCTTGTAAGAGAATATGCGATTTCCTTCTATATAACAACGTTTTGGCCACCGCGGCCTGAACCAACAAAGCAATGTGAAAAAACATTAATTTACTAGTATTTAAACCCCTGTTATAATACTAGAGGAAAGAGGTGTTGAATCAGTGGATATATTCAGTGTTAAAGAATTGTCAGAGGTTGTACGTCATGTAGAAGTCGAAGGTCAAGGGGGTATTTTTACAGAAGAAACTGGAAAACTGCCAAAGGATTATCCAAAAGAATTTCTGAGTAGAATTGTCAACTATATATCCGATCAAGTGTTGATTAATAAGATTGATGCTTTAACCGAGGATGAAGCACTTCATATGTTTGTTAAATCCGTTTATATTGTACGAATCAAACATTTGGAAAGCCCTAATAATTTCGAGGAAAATGCACTTATAGAAAAAGTTTTTGAAGATTATATAATGGAACCTTCCGCGCTTAATTAACCTGCGCTCTTTAGATAAATGTTTTCAGGCTGTTGAGGGCATACCCAACGGCCTGAACTCTCCATATATTTAAGTACTTATCGAGTCCGTTTGTTGCGATTTAGATTACTTACGATTATTTCCACCGTATTTTTCTTTGCAAGTAAATTCTCATATTTTCTTTGAGACATTAAGTTATATTTCCAATCCGCTTGCCATTTTTTTGTTTTCAACTCATAAGTATTCACAGGTTTCCACACCTTTCCAATCATTCTAACAAAGTTTTACCCGCCTACATCATTCTGTAAACATCTTTTTTTATTTCAAAATAATAAATATTCGCTGTCTCTTTTTCAGCTGTTGGAGTACAATAATAAACAGTGAAAATAGGAATGGAGCAGTTAAATGGAAATTAGACAATTAATGTACTTTGTTGAAGTAGTAAAGCAGAAAAGCATGACGAAAGCATCTGAAAAACTGCATGTTTCCCAGCCTGCCCTTAGTAAAGGTGTCAAAAGTTTGGAAGAAGAAATCGGCATCACGCTAATTAATCGATCAAATAAAACACATGAACTAACAGATGCTGGCCAGATCGTTTACGACTACGCGCAAAAGATAATGGCTCAAATGGATGAGATGGCAACTACCCTCCACGATATGACTAATCTTGCTCGCGGGAACATTAACATCGGTATTCCGCCAATGATCGGCAGCCTCTTTTTCCCTAAAGTTATATCTGCATTTCACAAGGCGTATCCGAATATTCAAATCAATATTAAAGAGTATGGAGCGGCTAAAGTAGTCAAGAGTGTCGAAGAAGGAGAAATTGAAATTGGTATTGCCGTATTGCCAATAATGGATGAGTCTTCGTTCCACGTCTTCCACCTTGTGAGTGAAGAAATTAAATTAATTGTCCACAAACAGCATCCTCTTTCCAATCGAAAAAAAGTCCATATGAAAGAACTTATAGATGAAGAGTTTATTTTTTACAGTGAGGATTTTGCCTTATATGAAATGATGAAACGTGGATTCATCAACGCAGGATTTGAGCCGAACATCATCTTTAAAAGCTCACAATGGGACTTCATGATTGAAATTGTTGCTGCGAATTTAGGGATTTCCATGCTTCCAGAATCGATTTGCAACCGCACAACAAACAATCAAGTAAGATTTATTGATTTAGAACCAGTAACTAATTGGCAGCTTGCTGTCATAACAAAAAAAGACCGTTATTTATCTGTCGCCGGGAGAAGATTTATTGATTTTATTCTTCAGCAATAAATGATCATCTCCCCTGCTCCTCCCCCATTTACGCATCACCTTCTGCACGCACCCATTATAACTATTGGTTATTATAATTATAATAATTATGTATTTTACGAATAGCAACATTCAGCGTATGATAACTTATATAGTTAATCTAAGGTTTAAGGGCGAGCATTTATTCCATTGATTGACAGGGAAGGTGATCGTATTGAAATTTCTAATCATTATCGGGCAAATTGCTTTTATACATCTTTTTCTTTTTCTTGGAATGGGAGTAAAAATGGTTGTGTCAGTTCCGCTGCCAGCATCCATGATTGGTCTCATTTTTTTATTTATAGGTTTACAGCTTAAGTGGATTAAACTGAAGTGGGTAGAAACTGGTGCAGCCTGGCTGCTGGCTGAACTGCTGCTGTTTTTCATTCCATCTGCTGTTGGTATCGTCAACTATGAAGAAATCCTTAATATGAAAGGAATTGAAACGGTTCTTCTCATTGCTGTCAGCACCTTTATCGTGATGGGAGCAACCGGATTTACAGCAGAAAAAATCTATAATAGAAAGAGAAGTTTAAATAAATGAACATTATAATGTTTACTGTATTAACGTATATATTTTACAGAGTGACAAAATGGAGTTATAAAAAATGGAAAAATCCATTGCTGCATCCGCTACTGCTGTCACCACTGCTTTTAATTCTGTTTATCAGCTGTCTCCATATTCCAGCAGGAAGCTATTTAGAATCATCGCGGTTGTTGACACACCTGCTCGGCCCTGCAACAATCGCCTTTGCGGTGCCGATATATAAACATAAGCATCTGTTGAAAAAATATTTCGGTGTTATGCTAATAAGTGTCACAACCGGTACTGTAGTAGCTATCACGTCATCTTTTTTTCTATCACAATTAATTAATTTGCGAGCAGATTTCATTATAAGCATATTGCCGCGATCCATCACAACGCCAATCGCAATTGAAGTATCGCAGGAAATTGGCGGACTTCCGACATTAACAACCGTGTTTGTCATCATTACTGGAATCATCGGCGGGATAATTGGACCATATGCAATAAAACTTTTATCCTTGAAATCGCCTATTGCTAAAGGATTAGCTTTAGGAATGGGTGCACACGGTGTCGGAACAACAAAAGCGATGGAATTTGGCGAACAGGAAGCAACCTTTTCGACCTTGGCAATGATATTAGCTGCTTGGATTACGGTGATTTGGGGCAGTTCGCTCATTCCTTTGTTAATGAATATTACAAGCTAAAAAAAAACTAAAATCCAAAGGATTTTAGTTTTTATTTTGAGTAAATGCTATTATTATTGACGACTTGCAACTCTCTAGTCGTTTTTTCCATATCACTGCCGCATATTGGGCATTTTGGTGTTTCAGTGCTTTTAAAATTGTCCCGAATCCAGCATTTGCATGTTTCAGATACACAATCCCAAACTACAACTTCTTCTTTTACAATTTCCTCGTTATTCTTTCGGCCAAATCCCATTGCCAAATGAAACACCTCCATGAAGCTTTTGTTTGATTAGAGCCCACTATCAAAAAAAAAGAGCCCGTAAAACATAAAAAATCACTTGCAAACGTAAGAAATCTACAGACTAGACCTTAAAAACAAGTGACCAAACATATCTATCTTTCTTTTAACCTATCTTCCTATTATAACATACATATATAAAAAGTCAAATAATTAATATTCCATCTTATCATATTCCATTTCAATTGAAAAGCATTAGCTATCCTGTAAGCAATATGATATTATTTTCGAGTATGCAATAAATTCACCCATACTTTGAAATACTATGCAGTGATAGATATAGGAGGTCATCAATAATGAATATAACAGAGTATACAGTGGAAAAGATCGAAGATCCAACTGGCATTTTATCAGGAGAACGATATGAATTCTTTTTAACTCTGGAAGAGGATGAGGAGGACGAGCTGTTTGAGGACGGCACCATTCAATTAAAGGTATTGTTCTTCGTTGAGGAGTCAGAAATGAAAGTGTTAAATTATGACTTTTATAACAGCAGTCAAGACAAGTACTTGGATTTTGCTTTAGAAGAGGACGAGCTTCAAGAAGTATTTAATTTTTGCAGCAGTCATTACAAAGAGGCTTAAATTACATAAAAAGAGCAGGAGACATGTCTCCTGCTCTTTTTATTATACTTCTACCGACTTACCATCTTCCACAATATGATGCATTAAATGCGCAAGATAGTGTATTGGACCAAAAGCGTCCTCTGCTTCTTCCTCTTCATCCTCATCAATTTGCAAATCATTTAAATGAAGTGCTATAAATTGGTAGAAGTCCTTTAATTCAAAGGAAAAACAAGCAGATGGTGTTTCACTTTCTTCCAGATATTGAAGAACTAAATACGATTCTTTTCCACTTTCATCAACTGCATCAAAATAGATGAAGTAGCCGATATTCGTATCCAACTCAAACAGCTGTCTAGTTCCACCGCTAGTTACTCGGTTAAAATCTTCTTCACTCAATTTTTGGACTGTAATGTTTTCCATTCCATCTTCTTTATGAAATTCAACAGTAAATTCTTTCATTATGTAGCACCTCTTTCTTTATCAGCCTTTATTGTAACAGACTTTGTCCAATTAACAAAAATATTGCTTCTAAAAAATTATGCTAAAAAGAACCCTGTCATTAGCAGGGTTCTTTATCATCAGCATATTAAAGTTTCGTTACGTTAACAGCTTGCGGGCCACGTGCGCCTTCTTCAATATCGAAGTTAACTTCTTGGCCTTCATCCAAAGTTTTGAATCCGTCTGTTTGAATAGCAGAAAAATGAACAAATACGTCATCTCCACCTTCTACTTCAATAAATCCAAAACCTTTTTCTGAGTTAAACCATTTTACTTTACCTGTTGCCATTTTATTGCCTCCTAGATTTAAATAACCAGGATATACATTTATATCCTTCATTTGTTTATATTAACCAATTGGAAGAGAAATTAAACATAAAAGAGAAATATTTTTATTAATCTCTATTTCTGTTTCTGTTTCTGCTTCTTCTTTCTCCGCCGCCGCTGCCGCCGCCACGGTTACGGTCATATCCACGTCCGCCTCTGTCATTACGACGACGTCCGCCAGAACGGTCACCTTTCGGCTTCTTAGAACGAAGCGGTTCAACTGCAGTCAATTTAACTGGCGTTGCATCTGGCTCTTTTGTAAGAAGCTTCAATGCACTTGCAAGCAATGTCACAGAATCAGTTTCTTCCAATAATGTTTCAGCAAGACGCTTATATTCTGCAAATTGATTTTCTTCAACTGTTTTTTGGATTTTGTTAATTGTTGCCTGTTGGTTTCCAGCCAATACATCTGTAGTAGAAGGTATCGGGTTTTTCACCATTTTTTTCTTCGTAACATTTTCAATGATGCGAAGATGATCCAATTCTCTTGGAGATACAAATGTTACAGCATAACCTTTTTTACCTGCACGGCCAGTACGTCCGATACGGTGTACATAGCTTTCAGGGTCTTGCGGAATATCAAAGTTGTAAACATGTGTCACACCGCTGATATCCAATCCGCGGGCAGCTACATCTGTCGCTACCATGATATCAATTGTTTGTTCCTTAAAGCGACGGATTACTTGATCCCTTTTGCCTTGAGGAATATCACCATGAATTCCTTCTGCAGAATATCCACGCTTGATTAAGCCTTCAACCACTTCATCAACACGTTTTTTTGTTCTACCGAATACAATTGCAAGTTCTGGTGATTGGATGTCAAGAAGACTGCACAACACATCAAACTTTTGGCGCTCTTGTAATTCGATAAAGTTTTGCTCAATATTTGTAACCGTCATTTCTTTTGCTTTAATTTTAACAAGCTCTGGTTCAACCATGAAGCGTTCTGCTAATGATTGAATTCTTTTTGGCATTGTTGCAGAGAAAAGCAATGTTTGACGTGTTTTTGGTGTTTCACTTAGAATTCTTTCGATATCTTCAATGAAGCCCATGTTTAACATTTCATCTGCTTCGTCCAAGACGATCATTTTTGTATCTTGCAGACGAATTGTTTTACGTTCGATATGATCGATTAGACGACCAGGAGTCGCTGCAATAATTTCTGGTTTTTTCTTCAATCCGCGAATTTGGCGGTTAATGTCTTGCCCACCGTAAATTGGTAATGTACGGATGCCTTTCACTGCACCGATACGGTTAAGTTCTTCTGCAACCTGTACAGCCAACTCCCTAGTAGGTGCGATTACAAGACCTTGAACTGGTTTACCCACTTCAATTTTTTCTAAAAGAGGCACACCGAACGCTGTAGTTTTACCAGTACCTGTTTGTGCTTGTCCAATCATATCCTTGCCAGCAAGACCGATTGGAATCGCCTGTGCCTGGATTGGTGTTGGCTCTTCAAAGCCCATATTGGATAATGCTTTTTCTAAACTGCTGCTTAAATTAAAATCTGAAAAAGTGGTCAATACTTTTTCCTCCTTCATTATTGCTCATTGCATTTAATACTTATAAAGAATGGGCGTTATCTGTTATGATTGTCCATTTTGGATACCCTAGCCTATTTTACCCAAATTAGTAGGCATTTAAATAATCTTATCTTGAAAAATATTGGAGCAAGAGCGTTTTATAAATAATAATAAATATATACTCTCCACTTCCATTCACTTTTTTTCATGTTCTAAAACATTCTGGAAAAAAATATTAGGGGATTTAAATTCCTGATGAAAATGATTGGGTTTATGGAGAATGGCGAAGCACTTTTTGTACTACACTAAAAAAAGGTGATGCATTAAGGAAAGGCATCACCTTTAATCTAAAAATTATTAAGCTTTAGTAACGTTAGCTGCTTGAGGTCCACGGTTACCTTCAACGATTTCGAAAGTTACGTCTTGACCTTCTTCTAAAGTTTTGAAACCTTCTGATTGGATAGCGGAGAAGTGAACAAATACGTCTTGTCCTTCAGTAGACTCGATGAAACCGAAACCTTTTTCTGCATTAAACCATTTTACTTTACCTGTGTTCATTGTAAAACCTCCAAAATTGTGTTACACCTTTAAGAACTTATATAAATCTTTAGGAATCAGTGAAGCATCGCTACCTTTTCGGACATAAGCTATATTTGCAACTATGACCATCTATCCTTAAAAAACATATACCGAACTTACAAGCGTTAAATACATCATATATTCAATAGTGACTTTTGTCAAACATATTTTTTTCTTAATTAAATTCCTTCAGCAGAATCCACTGTGTGCTTCAGCAGCATACTTATTGTAACAGGACCTACTCCGCCTGGTACTGGAGTTATTGCAGATGCGTTTTCCAGGCATGCCTCATAATCGACATCACCGATATTGCCTTTATTATAGCCTGCGTCTAATATTACCGCGCCTGGCTTAATCCAGTCTCCTTGGATGAAGTTCGGCTTGCCGACTGCTGCCACTACGATATCAGCCTGTTTTACGTGGTCTGCTAAATTTGTTGTGCGGGAATGGCATGTAGTTACTGTTGCATCTTCATTTAACAGCAATGCAGATACCGGTTTACCTAAAATCGGGCTTCTGCCGACAACAACAGCATGTTTTCCGCTCGCTTTAATACCGTAATGCTCCATTATCTTCATAATGGCTGCAGGTGTACAAGATGGGAATTTGCCAAATCCAAGAGCCGTTTGCCCATAACCGAAGCTTGTTACCCCATCAACATCTTTTTCGATTGCAATCGTTTCAAATGCCTTTCTTTCGTCAATATGACCAGGAACAGGATGCTGCAGCAAAATTCCATGGACATTATTGTCGTCATTTAAGGCTTGTATCGTTTCAAGTAATTGTTCTGTTGTTGTCTCTTTATCAAGATGGATTCTTTTACTGTCTATTCCTAGCTTTGCACACGCATTTCCTTTCATGCGCACATATGTCTCGGAAGATGGATCGTCTCCAACGAGAATTGTCGCCAGACAAGGTGTTACGCCTTTTGTCTTTAACGCTTCAATTCGGCCTTTCAGTTCTTCCTTAACAGCATTCGCTACTACGTTTCCATCCAGTATTACTTTTTCAGACATGTATATCCCTCCAGGTATTGTGTTAGAAAGGTTAATTTACCTTTTGCCCAGACGACCGGCTATACACTTTTCACAGCTCCCATATGGTTCATTCCATTATTGTCGTCAGTCACTGCGAAACGAATCGTTTTTACTACGTAATCATAACATAGCTTTAATTTCATGAAAACATGTTTCGACAATAAAAAAGGCATCTCCGCATATTTGGGAGATGCCTGCTGTTTCGTGCTTGTGATAGATCTTTACTCATTTATTATTCGAAAATAATTAGACCTATGTAAAAACCGCACTTCTTGGCATATACTTAAGGGTCATGCACCGTGAAACGTGCCATACCTAAAACAATGAAAGCCCTGCCTCTCTTTCATCCTTACGGCTCCGAGGCCGTGCCAGTGTGAATTAGTTCTATGAATTAGAACGGTGGCAAAAATAACATTAACTAGAATAATTTTTTGGAAGGGTTAATCCGCATTTAGGAGATTATTTTAATGTGATTTTTGGAGAAGATTGTTAAAGTGGTGTTTGTTCTATATATCAACTGTTCCTTGTTGTCTTGCTTCTACATAACTTTACACAAGTTCTTTATGATCAATTCCGTTCTTACCTCAAATACATACAAGCAATATCATATCCTATTATTTACAGTTTGTCAATTCTATTTAAACCAAAAGATTAGTCACGGGATTGCCCGTGACTTAATTTTTTTACATTATATGATCCAATAGCTCTTCTGACTGTAAATCAGCTGGCACTGTAGCATGGAGGATTTCCTTTTCAAGCTGTTTTTTATAAAACAGCTGTTCTGCTTGATTCCATCCATAGTAGCTCGCCATATATGCCAATACCTCTTCCTTATATTGAACTGCTTCTTTGATGCCAAACAGCAGCAAGCCTGTTCTGCGCAGGAGCACATCGACTGGAGTCATCGCAAGCTCGTGTTCCAATGCATAATGCACTTTTGCCCATAAAAGCACAGGCATATTATTTTCAGCAGATGCTTTCTGTTCTTTAACAATGCGGTAAACAACCGGAGCATTGCTTCCATACATTCTCGCAACAGCTTCTGCATCTTCCTTCGTCAAGCCAGCATCCATTCCATCTGGAACAATACCGGCAACATAGCTGTCAAACTTGCTCGATCCCCCCACTTTCCCGCCAGATATTGGCAAATGCTTTGTCTGACATTCTGAAAAGCTTTTATTTGCTTTTGCAAATTTCCCACTGACTAAATTGACAACTGTTTCCGCCATTTTACGGTAGCCAGTCAGCTTTCCGCCAGCAATTGTCACAAGTCCAGACTCCGATTCCCAAATCTCGTCTTTTCTTGAGATTTCAGACGGATCCTTACCGTCTTCTAAAATCAACGGTCTAACTCCAGCCCAGCTTGATTCCACATCATCCTCTGTCACATTGACAGAAGGAAACATATATTTAATTGCATTTAAGATATATGTTCTGTCCTCCACTGTCATAGCTGGGTTAACAGGGTCTTCTTTATAGAAAGTATCTGTTGTTCCTACATAAGCTTTCCCATCTCTCGGAATGGCAAAAACCATTCTGCCGTCTGGTGTATCAAAATAAATGGCTTGCTTTAAAGGAAAAACCGATTGGTCGATAACAAGATGGACTCCTTTTGTCAGCTGCAATGTTTTCCCTTTTCTGCTGCCATCTTTTTCCCGAATGCTGTCAACCCAAGGACCGGCAGCATTAACGATAACTTCTGCGAAAACAGAATACTTCTCGCCAGTTAAAACATCTGTTACTGCTACTCCATTGATTTTCCCTTCTGTATCGTAAAGGAGATTTTCTACCTTTGTATAGTTTAATGCTGCCGCCCCTTTGTCTATCGCTTCCTTCATTACTTCTATTGTTAATCTGCTGTCATCTGTTCTGTATTCCACATAATAACCGCCGCCTTTTAATCCATCCTGTTTAACTAGCGGTTCATATGCCAAGGTTTGTTCTTTCGAAAACATTTTCCGTCTTTCCTTTTTTTTCACTCCTGCAAGAAAATCATACACCCTTAATCCAATGCTTGTCGTAAACTTGCCGAAAGTGCCGTCTGTATGAAAAGGCAACAGCATCCATTCTGGTGTTGTAACATGAGGTCCATTTTCGTAAACAACAGCCCTTTCCTTTCCGACCTCTGCTACCATTTTCACTTCAAACTGTTTCAAATATCGGAGTCCGCCATGAACAAGCTTTGTAGACCGGCTAGATGTTCCTGCCGAGAAGTCCTGCATTTCAACTAAAGCAGTTTTCATGCCTCTTGTAGAAGCATCCAGGGCAATACCAGCACCAGTAATTCCCCCTCCGATTACAAGCACGTCAAATTTGTTTTCTTTAAGTTGTTTTTTCAGTAAGTTGCGGTTTGTTTTCATTTTGGAAGTCCTCCTAAGGAATAATGTCCAACAAAAAGAGACCACAAAGCATCATTACCATTACTTGATAACGACTTTGTGGTCTCTCCTAATCTCCGGACATTTTATTAACTTGTTTTTAGTATAACATACTTTTTTATATATTCACAGTATTTTGAATTAAATGATGTAATTTTAGTTTTTGAATGCCATTGTAGCGTTGACTGCTTTTTTCCAGCCAGCATATAGCTCTTCTCGCTTTTCTTCCTCCATGGCAGGATCGAACGATTTTTCTAACTTCCATTGTTCAGCGATTTCAGCTTGGTCCTTCCAGAAGCCGACAGCCAATCCCGCTAAATAGGCCGCACCAAGAGCAGTTGTTTCATTGATGACAGGTCTTTGAACAGGTACATTTAAGATATCTCCTTGGAATTGCATCAAGAAATTGTTCTTAACTGCTCCTCCATCTGCTCGTAATGTTTTTACGCTAATGTTCGAATCCGCTTCCATTGCAGATAAAACATCTCTCGTCTGATATGCAAGTGATTCAAGTGTAGCTCTGACGAAATGCTCTTTTGTTGTTCCTCTTGTTACTCCGAACATAGCTCCCCGCACATCACTGTCCCAATACGGAGTTCCAAGCCCAACAAATGCTGGCACTAAGTAGACACCATCTGTTGACTCCACTTTCGTCGCATATGCTTCACTGTCTTTTGCATCCTTCAGCATTCTTAAGCCGTCACGAAGCCATTGAATAGCAGATCCTGCTACAAAGATACTACCTTCTAGGGCATACTCCACTTTTCCATTCAATCCCCATGCAATTGTTGTCAGCAAACCTTGATTGGAACGGACAGCTTTTTCTCCTGTGTTCATCAACATGAAACAGCCTGTTCCATACGTATTTTTTGCCATACCTTCCTCAAAGCATGCCTGACCAAATAATGCTGCCTGCTGGTCGCCAGCCACACCGGCAATTGGAATATTCTTTCCGAAGAAATGATAGTCTACTGTATGAGCATAAACTTCAGATGACGGCTTTACTTCTGGAAGCATTGACTTTGGAACAGTTAAAATTTCAAGCAGTTCCTCATCCCATTTAAGGTCATAAATATTAAACATTAATGTGCGAGATGCATTCGTATAGTCTGTTACATGCGCCTTTCCGCCAGACAGCTTCCAAATAAGCCAAGTGTCAATCGTCCCGAACAGCAATTGACCGTTTTCCGCTTTCTCTCTTGTACCTTCGACATTATCTAGAATCCACTTAACTTTTGTGCCTGCGAAATACGCGTCAATTAACAAACCCGTTTTATCTCTGAACAATTGGTTGTATCCTTGTGCTTTCAATTCTTCACATATTCCGTTCGTTTGTCTCGATTGCCACACAATCGCATTATAGACAGGCACACCAGTCTCTTTATCCCATACTACTGCTGTTTCCCGTTGGTTCGTAATACCGATGCCTTCAATTTGATCTGCCTTAATATCTGATTCTGATAAAACTGTTGCGATTACAGAGAGAATCGAACCCCAAATTTCACTAGCATTATGTTCCACCCAGCCTGGCTTAGGAAAAATTTGTGTAAACTCCTTTTGTGCTGTATGAACGATTTCCCCTTTTTTGTTAAAAATAATCGCTCTTGAACTTGTTGTCCCTTGATCTAAAGATAAAATATATTTCTCCACAAAAATACCCCCTAATTAGTTTTAAAAATTAATCTAGTATGTGAAAACTAGTATTATGCTGCTTTTTTCATTTTAATAGAATTGTTGCTTTTTGTGCCAAAAAATGCAAGCACTAACACCACTATACTTACGATGATAACTAGCCAAAAATAAGTAGATATTGTTCCTTTATAGAAATATTGATAAAATACAGAAGCTAATCCGCCTCCAAGAATTGGACCTACTACAGGAATCCATGCGTACTTCCAGTTTGAATCTCCCTTGCCTGCTATCGGAAGCAATGCATGAGCGATACGGGGCCCTAGATCTCTTGCCGGGTTAATGGCATAACCAGTTGTTCCGCCAAGAGACATACCGATTACAACAATTAATAGTCCAACTGCGATTGGGTTTAAACCTTCTGCAAACGAATTAGCTCCAATGTAAAGCAAGCCTAAAACTAACATGAATGTCCCAATTAATTCTCCAAGCAAGTTAGAAAATGTGTGCGGGATTGCCGGGCCTGTAGAAAATACAGCTAATTTCGCGCCTGGATCGTCTGTTGCCTTCCAGTGCGGTAAATAATGTAAGTATACGATGACTGCTCCGATAAATGCTCCAAGCATTTGAGCTATGATATATTCAGGCACTAGGCTCCATGCAAAATCACCATTAAGAGCAAGTGCTATTGTTACGGCAGGATTTAAATGGGCACCGCTGATACTGCCGACAGCAAAAGCACCCATCGCAACAGCTAATCCCCAGGCAACCGTTATCACAATCCACCCGCTATTATTAGAAAACGTTTTCTTTAAGTTGCTGCCCGCAACTACTCCTCCCCCAAAAACGATTAAGATCATTGTACCAATAATTTCACCTAAAAATGCAGACATTCAAAATCTCCCCCTTTACACCGAATGAAAAACAAAGTTAAAAAACAGCAAAAAAGGAGAGCACAACAGAAAAATATCACATCAAAATGTGAAAATCTGTGTGCATCTCCTTATCTCCGACACGTTTTATTAACTTGTAGGTTCATCATAACCCACTATGAAAACGCTGTCAACACATTTACAATATTTTCTCTAGAAAAATAGTAAGAACCTATTTATCCCATAATGTCCGTCTGGAAGTAGTTATGCCAGCTGCTCCAGCTTTAATTGCATTATTGACATCCGCTTCCGACCGTATTAGTCCGCCTGCTAATATCGGAACATCCAGCCGTTGTTTAATTTCTTCAATCATCCATGGCATCGTCCCTGGGAGAAGTTCAATATAATCAGGTCTTGTCCTTTGAACCAGTTTAATGCTTTTTTCAATGGCGTGGCTATCAAGAAGGAAGACTCGCTGTATGGCAATTACATTCTTTTGCTTAGCTTTTAGAATGACAGATGATTTTGTCGAAATCAGTCCATACGGCTTAAATTCCTGGCAAATAAATTCTGTAGCAAAGTCATCGCTCTTTAACCCTTGGATTAAATCCACATGATAAATCATTTTTTTGCCTGCACTTCTTGCCAGCTTGCTGATATTTTTCAATTGAGAAATATGTATTTCCAAGAAGACTCCTACTTCATAATCGCTTTCCAAAAAGGCTTCGAATTCCTTTAAATTTGATGATGCAGGTATTATTTTTTGGTCCATCTTTTACCCTCTAGTCATTTATTTTTTCTCTCTTCATAATAGCGGAAAACAAGGATGCATACTAGCAAAAATGCAAACCCAACTGCAAAGCCGCCAACAACATCTGTCGGGTAATGAACACCTAAATAAATCCTGCTTATGCCAATCATCAGAATGACCAAGCATGCAATAATAATCGTTGCTGCTTTTTTTCCTGCTGTCTTCCATATATGCAAGAATACATATGCGGCACTTCCATAAAAAATTAAGGAACCCATGCTATGTCCACTCGGAAAACTGTAACCATGCTCTGTAATCAGCGGCAAAATATCCGGCCGCTCCCGTTTGAATATCCATTTCAAAAACTTATTAAGCAAGCCTCCAAGAGCCGGTGCACAAATCAGAAAAGCGGCAAGAGAAAATTTCCTGTAAAGGCATAAAAGCACTGCGCCAACCACGACTGCCACCGCGATAAACTTAATTGAGCCTAAATCGGTCAATATCACTGTCCATTCGGTTGTAGCATCACTTTCAAAAGACTGAATGTAATCAATAATAACTTGATCAAATGCGATTATTTCCGCTCCCTGTATTCTCGAGGCAACAAAAATAAACATGACGATAAACAATACGACTATGGTTAATATGGTAGTTACATATTTTAATGTCATTTGCTCTGTTTTATTCAATAATTCTCACCTTTCTTATAATGGATTGCCCATTTACATAGAACTGTAGACATAATTACCTAAAAAGGAAAATTTGTCAAACAAAAGCATGCAAAGGGGCAATCCCCCCTTGCATTATGCTTCTTTCGCGACTTTTTTTCTTGTTTTTGTTTTTGTCTTTACCTTTTTTTCTTCTGCTGCTGGCTGTTCCGGTTTAGTGTTGTCTATTGATGCTTGCAATGCTGCCATTAGGTCCATGACATTGGAAGTCTGCACCTTTTCTTTACTTGTAACAATTTCTTGGCCAGTTTTCTTGGCTTCAATCAATTCAAGGAGGGCTGTACGGTACTCATCCGTATACTTTGTCGGATCAAAAGCTGTCGTAAGCTGATCAATTAGCAGGATCGCTGTTTCCAGCTCTTTTTTGGCGATAGTTGCTTCTGCAGGGACATTAGGGACATCTTCAGCTTTCCTGACTTCATCAGGAAAATGAATAGTTTCCATTACTAGTGTATTTTCATACACCCTAATGACTGCAAGCTGCTCCTTCGAGCGAATGATTATTTTGGCGATACCGACCTTGCCTGATTCTATTAATGCCTCACGGAGTAGTCCGTAAGCTTTGTTACCTCCATCACCAGAAGACATATAATAACATTTATCATAATAAATAGGATCTATCTCTTCCATCTTAACAAAGTCGATAATTTCTACTGCCTTATCTTCATTTTCTTTTTGGAGCTTTTCCAAATCCTCTTTATCAAGAACAACATATTTACCTTTTGCATATTCATATGCTTTTACAATATCCTCAGGTGCCACTTCTTGTTCACATGCAGAGCATTTTTTTTCATATTTAATCGGCGCATGACATGTTTTATGCAATGTCCGCAGCTTTATATCTTTATCCTCTGTTGCTGTGTGCAGTTTTATCGGGATGTTAACTAATCCGAAGCTGATGCTTCCTTTCCACATTGTGTGCATACCATCTATTCTCCAATCCTAAATATTTCTTAGTTAATGTGTTTCTTATTAATAAGTTGGCTATTCCGCATGTCTTTCATGCAATGAAATCTTGGAAATGAATGAATTAGTCTCACTAGCGTACACTATTTCGTAAATAAACATTGTTAGGAGTACTGGTTTTATGAAATATACTGCTTCCTTTACAATAACAGAGTACCGCAAAGCTGATATGCTCTTTTCAGTAGGTGTTTCTGACAATGGAAACATCAAAAATGTCGGACAATTCAGCGAAGGATTAACAGCAAAAGAGTTAACCGCCTTATCAGGCATCTTAGAAAAGAATAAACAGTCTGAAGAAAAAGGCGTAATGACAGTCACACCTGGAATTTGTGTAGATTTAGAATTTACTTCCTTTGCCAATGGGCAAATTGAAAATCCAGTATTTCTCCAATTTGTTTTTGAAAAGTCTTGGCAGGAATGCACCTATGAAAAATTACTACAACAAATTGGCATAGAGCAACAAATTACCCACCCAGATAAGCCATTATTTCCGGGTAATGAGTTGCGCAAAATCGACTTTATTGAATATTTAACAGAAGTGAAAGATGTGATGCTTCCATTTTTACATAACCGCTTGCTAACTGTTATTCGTTTCCCACATGGATTGTTTGGCGATTCCTTTTACCAGAAGCAATGTCCAGAGTATGCGCCTCCCTTTGTCCAGACAAGCTGGAAGGAGGATATTAATTACATTGTTTGCAATAATGAGCAGACACTTATGTGGCTTGGCAACCAGCTTGCATTTGAGTTCCATATTCCATTTGAAACGATTCTGTCAGATAGCATGCCGTCTGAAATTGTATTTGATCTCGACCCGCCATCAAGAGATCATTTTTCACTTGCCATTAAAGCGGCCCAAATATTAAAGACCATTCTGGACGGCCTAAAATTAATCGCCTTTATAAAGATATCTGGCAATAAAGGTATCCAAGTTTATATCCCGCTTCCAGAAAAAACGTACACATATGAAGAGGCGAGAGTCTTTACTGAATTTATCGCTAATTATATGGTAACTATGGAACCAAAGTTATTTACGATTGAGCGCTTGAAAAAAAATCGCCATAACCGCCTGTATATTGATTATATCCAGCATAGTGAAGGAAAAACGATTGTTGCTCCGTATTCTATAAGAGGAAATGAAGGCGGATATGTTGCCTGCCCAATTCATTGGGAAGAGCTGACAGACAGCTTGACACCGCAGTCATACTCAATGAAATCCGTACAAAAGCGGATAAAAAACAACATAAACCCGTTTGCAGATTATTTTGAGGCGAAAAAAAAGCAGTCCTTAAAAGCTGTACTGCAGTTCATTCAGTCAAATAACTCATGAAATGAAACGGCATACAAAGAAAAGAGAACCAGCGAGTTCTCCTTTTTTTGTTTATATAAAGATTTTACATAAGCGTTTCATTAAATGGATAAATCATTTCCTTTGTAATTCCTAAATTCTCAAAAAAATGCTGCTCAATAAAGTAACTTATTTCTCTCAATTCAGAAGAAGTCGGAAAAGATGAAATATTGATTTTGGGTATATGCTCAATACATGTATTTACAGGATTTAATTCACCGGCCGATATAAGTAAATCAAACTCCTCATACATATACAGCAGATTTAAACTGGAAGGGTCCAAGCTGGATATTTTTAGCTTACTGTCAAAATGATAGGCTAATATTTCACGAATATAATCTTTTTCACTGTATGTTCTACACACAACAGCTACTTGGATTTTGTGATGGTTCCATCTCCTTATTACAGCTGCTTGTACTAAGGAGAAAATCTCAAGTGTATCAAGCTTTTTAAATAGGAGTGAGTATGGAGTCAGGCATTCCTCAGCAAGCTTTTCTATTGCTTGAAAAAGCTCGTTCTCTTCAAAAAAATCTAAGTATTGCAGAGCAGAATTTTTCACTGTTTCTGTCTCAAATTCCGTTTCAACAGATATTCGCTTTAGTGACTGATACAAGTGGAACAAGAAAATATCATCCTGTGAAATCGGAAAACCAATAAACCGATCAAGCTTTGCCAAATATTGAGCCATTGGATAGCCTCTTTCCGTTTTCATCGAGCTATGAATATATTTTAGATGCTTTGTTCGGTTAAGTGGCCTTTCCTCGCTCATTATAAATATGGAAAAATAAAGGATTTCCTGGAGCTGAACCTCTCTGCGCGGACATTTGACCATATATGGCGACAGCAGTTTAGTTAATTCGAAGTATTTGCTTCCAGCATGTGTATTCAACACTTTATCAGGATAAGAAATATAATGACCCATTGAAGCCCGATGATTGGCTATAAACAGAATAATAGTCAGTCTGTGCAGCGCCCCGGTTCTGTATGACATGGAAAAGTTGGAAAACAGCCTGACTAAATGCTCTTGGAACTTAACGGCATCAAGCCCTTCCTTCACAATATTTGTTTCAAAGGACATGAAGTCCAAATATTGCATAATGAAACGACGAATCTTCTTCTCGTCCCCGACCAAACGGAAGGGACTCGCAGTCAGCATTACTTCTGCCTGTTCGACAACTTCCTGCAGCTTTTCAAGATGCCTATAAGCGGTTGATCTGCTGATATGGACTTCCTGACATATTTGCGAAACATCAACTCCATCATTTAATAAAATGATCTTCAATGTGTGCAAATACGTGTTTTTTTCTCTGATTTGTCCCAATAGATTTTCCAGCGTTCCATTCTCCGGCTTGATAAGCCTTACTCCAAATGTTTCATTCTTTTCAAAAACCCAATCCTCCGGCAGGATACTTTCCAAAAACTCTAAATCACGCCAAATGGTCGTTTTTGAAAAACCTGTTTTATCCGAAAGAACCGCGAGGCTGTTCCACTTATCTTCACTAAGCAGCTGAAAAATTAAGTCAGAATAACGTTTATAAAATCGATTCATCCACATCACCTTTATGCAAAAGATATATTCTATTTTGTTTAATTTAATGAAATTAATGCAGAATAGACCAGTTTTTGAATGTAGTTACTAAGATTTTTTATTAAACGCCTTATCAAAGATTGACCCATCTGTACTTAATTGCTTTGACAACAGCCCTAGTCCGGCTTTTTGTCCTAGACTTTTTTAATATACTGCTAATATGGTTTTTAACCGTCTTATCACTGATTTGAAGATCGTCCGCTATATCAAAATTGCTTTTTCCCTTTGCGAGAAGCTGAAGAACAGTAAGCTCTCGTTTTGAAAAGATATGAAGACCAGCCGAATTATCATCATTCCGCTGTGTTATATGACGGTATTGCTGCAGCACCTTGCTTGTAATAAACGGGTCCATATAGTTTTTCTCAGCTAGCAGACTTCTAACTGCCTCCTTCAGCCAAATCTCTATTTTCTCCATTTTGACAAACCCCATTACACCAATTCTTAATGAGGCATTAAAGTCTTTTTCCTCATCTTCCTGAAACAGCATAATAATCTTCGCTGCTGGATCTTCATCCAATAGCTCTTTCGCTGCTTCTATGCCATCAACATTAGGCATTAAGCTTGAAATAATAAAGACATCCGGGTTATGAGCCTTCTTAATTGGCAGAGCAAATCTGCCATCTTGTCCTTCTGCAATAATTTGAAAGGACTGGTCTTCTCTCAGCATTTGTCGCATTTTCTCTCTGGCACGCGGATTATTGTCTAAAAGTGCTATTGTAGCCATCAATTATTGACTCCCCTTTGAAATACTTGTTGCTTATTTCCAAACACAGCCAAAAATTCGTAACCAAATCCCAACTTTTTGAACAATAAGCAAATGTTGAAAAAGCTAGAAATTTTGATGAAAGAGGGTGCTTATTGATTAAAAAATAAGGAATTGAATGTGAATGAAATTAATAACAATCTACATTTTACAATGAGGATTAAGTTAGCTTCATCCCAATAATGAAATGCAGCTTTTCATTATCTATCATTAATTCTTTAATACTTGTTTTTATCTTATAAAAATTGAAAAATTTCTGTTAAAGCAATACATTCTTAGATTTTTATATATTAAAAATAAATCCCGGCAAAGAATTATCTCAAATGTAAAACGATTCGTTCCGTTTGAGAGCATCAACTTATGCCATTTACATGCTATTCTTGCATAGAAGACTTGTTAACCTTTCTTATGAAGGAGGAATCATGCTTTGAATAACCATATTCAGGATTTAACATGCAAATTATTGAAACATTGCCGCAGGACATTAGGACACTCCATGCGCGTTGCTGACGAACTGCATCAGTTTAGTGCTTTTATTGGTATGGGTTCATCTGCGAAGATTTTTTATATGGGGGCTTTACATGACATAGGGAAGCTGAAAATCGACCCTTCCTTGCTTAACAAGAAGGAAAAGCTGACTGAAATGGAAATGCGTGAGCTTAAGCGTCACACTCTGTATGGTAGACAGCTGTTGGAGGACAGACAAATCTTTTCCGATGAATTTTTAAATACTATTTTATATCATCATGAGAATATAGATGGGAGCGGTTATTACGGATTAAAAGGCAAAGAAATACCTCTTTTTGCGAGGATGATTCGCATCATTGACACATATGATGCTATGGCTTACGGACGAGTCTATCAAGATCCGTTATGTGAAGACCAGGTAAAACTAAAAATGGAAAAGCTTATAAGAACTGTATTTGATGATATGCTTCTTTACTCTTATTTTAGTTATCTGGAAACAAAAAAGCTTCGCTTGCTCAAGGGCGCATTGCAACACTCCTAATAAAGCGTTGCATGAGACTCGCAACGCTTTAAAAAAACTAATTTTCCATTCTGCACTCCAGGGGATCTGCTGTTACGAATGCTTCAATTATAGGATGTCTTAATGTATGATTCTCAATCCATTCTAGAAAACTGACCTTCACTGTAAGCAGCGGCTTTAACCAAACCATATTGCCTTTGTTTGTCATACTCGCAAAAGGGCAGTTGCCAGTTTCAATGGTTTTAAGAATTTTTGTGAGTTCTGCCCAATCCTTATTTGTTAATTTGCCATTGCCGACACTGCCGATATAAACCAAATGATCTGTTTGATCATATAGACCAAGATGCAGGGAATTGGCTACACCATTTTTATATGTTACTCCGCCTATAACAGCAATCAAGTCATGTTGTTTTTTTCTTTTCAGCCAGCGCTTATCCTTGCCTCCAATGGAGTAGCTGCTTGTCAAATCCTTAAAAACTACCCCTTCTAAATCATTGCTAAGGCAGGCTTGCAGCAGCCCCTCCTTGTCGTGAAAGCTTTCGACAAGCTGCACATGCTCATTCGGTATAAAGTACTTCTTTAAAAGCTCCTGCCTTTCTGCAAGACTATGACCTGTCAGCAACTCGCCATCTAGCTGTATTATGTCAAATACCATATAGGTTATTGGCACTTGTTCTAGCATTCCTCCATTAACGCCGACACTTTTTAGCCGATCCCGTCTCATTACTTCGTAAAAAGATGGCTTCCCTTCCTTTAAAGCAATCAATTCTCCGTCCAAAATAAAAGAATCTGCTGAAAAGTAAGCAGTTGTATCGATCAGTTCTGGATACTGTTTAGTCCGCTCATTTAATTTACGATTAAAGAGCTTTGTTTCACCAAATTCATGGTATGTTAGTATTCTTGTGCCATCCCATTTCACTTGGGCGATCCAGTTATCACCTGTAGGTATAGTTTCCGTTACGATTGGTTCGAAAGGGACAATTGGTTTCATTGTTTCAGTCCTTTTTTTCTTTAAGATTCTTCAAATCGCCTGTTTTTATGCTTTGGCGAACCAAGAAATCACCAGGACTAATTAAAGTATGAATATGTAAGTAAATGAACTAGGAAGCCCTTTCAAATCTAAACAACTTATATATACTTTACACTTAACCCAAAATACACGACAACAGAGGATAGTAAAATAACAGCAAAAAACAAAATTTTTCCTTTGCTAGACCATTTATCCATCCAGCCCCATCTTTTACGATTTCTATCCAATAAGAAGAAATCCCCTGCAACTGCTAATATGATAATAAGGTACACAAAAAAAGAATTCAAAGCTGTTTACCTCCTTCATTTTCCTAGCTGTTTATTACAAATTATACCATAAAAAAAAGAGCTGCATTAAAATGCAGCTCCATTAAATTAAAAAGTTTTTGCCAGATCCTTTGCTCGTGCTATGCCGTTTTCCTTGATTTCCTGCGCCTTATCCGGCATTGCTGCATGGCCTTCAATAAACAGACCTTCAAATGTCGGCACCCCAAAGAAGTGCTTAATAATAGCGTTTAAATAGCGGTGACCCATTTCTAAATCGGCTGTTGGACCTTCTGAATAGATGCCTCCGCGAGCTTGAATATGAAGGGCCTTTTTGTCTGTCAGCAATCCGACAGAACCTTGATCTGTATACTTAAAGGTCTTCCCTGCAACAGCAACAGAATCAATATATGCTTTCATAACAGGTGGGAAAGAAAAGTTCCACATCGGTGTGACGAAAACATATTTATCGCCGCCCACAAATTGATCACTTAATTCAGCCAGTCTGCTTACTTTAGACTTTTCTTCATTAGAAAGCTCATCAAACCCTTTTCCTGATTGAAGCTTGCCCCATCCACTGAACACATCACTGTCGATTTCAGGAATGTTTTCCTTATACAAATCGATATGAACAATTTCATCATTTGGATTCTGCTCTTTGTATGATTCAATAAATGCCTGTCCTGCAGCCATGCTGAAGGATTGGGAATGGTCGTGCGGATGTGCTGTAATATATAGTAATTTTGCCATTGTTTATTGCCTTCTTTCCATTAGTTTAGGCACTTATTTTTTGATGAAAGGAAGAAAAAAATACTGCTGTTGCTGTTTTAGATTCTTCCAATCGATAAACATTATTACCAATTAAAAAACCCGGAAGGCAAGTCCTTCCAGGCAAAATTTTATACAAGCTTTTCTTTTAAGTATGTTTGTGCTGCTTCCTGCAGTTTACTGTACTGAGACTCTTCCTGTTCATTGACAACTTTATCATGAAGAATAAAATCACTTAGATTGTTAAGATCTGCTTCCACACCTGCTTCATAAACATATGTTGCATTGCCGATAAGATCAATACGATACTTGCCATCATTTTCATGAACGTAACAGCGGACTTTTCCGCCATTATTGTAGACCTCGATAAATTCACCTGTGTTATTGAAGCCGTTTAAGATGGACACAAGTGATGATGCTGACATAGCTGTTCCGCATGCATTTGTAAATCCAACGCCACGCTCATATGTGCGAACATAAATATTGCCTTTGTCTAATATAGAAACGAAGCTGACATTCACTCCATCAGGGAAAAGTTCATTAGGTCCATTTACATAGCTGCTTATCTCTTCTTGCACCGAAGATTCGATTGTCTCTTTGTCGACAATTGCAATCAGATGAGGATTTGGCACAGCTAAGGCAGTAAATGTAAGCTCCGGATGAAGGCTTTCAATCTTTTCATTTAAAAGCGTCTTCTGCTCGATACGTAATGGCAAATCTGTTGTTTGGAAGGAAACGGGGGAAATCTCCACCAAATATGTTGGAATCTCTGGGAAAATGTCTGCTTCGTTGTTCACTTCAAGATTCGCTTTCATTGTTTCTATAACCGCTTCTTTCACATCAAGAAGTTCACAAACATAGCGGGCAACACAGCGTATCCCATTGCCGCACATAGATGCTTCTGACCCATCTGCATTAAAAACTCTCATGCGGGCATCTGCTTTACCACTCGGCATCACATACAATATTCCGTCTGCTCCTAATTGGGAGCTGCGGTCGCAAAAGGCAATGGCCAAATTTGCGCGGTCTTCTTCTGAGAAGGAATAGCTAGGATTGGAAATCTCGTCGATTATCAAGAAATCATTCCCGCTTCCGTGGCATTTAGTAAGTTTAATATTCATCTGTAATTTCCTCCAACGTTAACTTATATGTTACATTGTACTTCTGCAGTTGCCATTATTGCAATCATAAAACCATTGTTTTACGGACATTCGCTAAATAAATAAGCCTATGTCCTTTTGTTTAGCTTTAGGACACAGGCTCTTCATTACATTTTTTTGTCTTCCATTAATTCTTTTGCCCAATTAAGGGATTCTGCATATACTTTAAACAAGTCTTTTTCCTCAATCCCAAGCTTTCTGCAGCCTTTGCTAATTTGAACCCAGTCTGCTTTTTCGACTGCAAGCACTAGATCAAGCACATCCCTTTGTGTATTGCTTTTTCCAGAGAGCGCATCCATGATTGCTTCATCAAGGGGAACTTGAACTAATATCTCTTCCATATCAAGATTCAAGATTGAATCCATTAATGAAAACATTCCTGTCAAGAAATGTCCGGAGGTATTGATTTTCCCTGGAATGAGTTTTGCAACAGACTCACACATTCTCGCCCTAATAAGACAGTTAGACATAATCTCATACGAAATTCCATTATTCCAGTCTTTTTCTCTTACAGCCAGAACGTACAGCCACTTTTGCAGTTCCATCAGCCCGATAAGAACAATCGCTTGCCTGATGCTTGTAACCTTATGCTTAAGGCCAAAACCTAGTGTATTAATTAATTTAAGGAGCTTGTACGATAAAGAAATATCCTGTTCAATCAAATTAGAAATCATATCAATGTCTGGGTCAATGGAACGAATATGTTTGGAGATACCATAATATGTATGAATATAAGCAGGTACATCATGTGTAGACATGATAGAAGGCTTTGAGAAATAATAACCTTGAAAATAATGATAGCCGGCAGTCCTTGCTGTCTCATAATCTTCCCTAGTCTCAAGCTTTTCAGCAACCATCTCTTTGCCAAGCTGTTTGGCGAGGGTCTCAATTTCAATCCTTGCAGCTTCATCCGTATTCATGAAATCAACTTTAATGATATCTGCCGTGATAAGCAATTCATAGGCATATGGATTTGTATTGTCAAAAATATAATCATCCAGCGCAATTTTATATCCTAACGCCTTTAACTCTTTGCATATATTGATTATTTTTCTGCTTGGCTCGACAGTTTCTAATATCTCTATCACGATTTCTCTCGGTTGAAAATATGTAGGCAGCCCTAGATCCAAAAGATTTTCTGTAAAGTTAATAAAACAAGGTTTTCCATCCGATAACTTTTCTATGCCTATATTTAAAAAACTATTTATGATAACATCTGCTGTCGCATGGTCTCCGTCAATATTTGGAAACATATTAACTTCGTTATTTCGATATAACAATTCATAACCGTACACTTCTTCCATTCTGTTGAACAGCGGCTGCCTAGCCACAAAAACTTCCATTGAAATACCTCCGAACTTCTTTTCTACTCATTTCAAAATATTTAGTATTATTCTAATAAACAAGGCCTTCAAAGGCTGTCGAACTCTGTAGCATTTCTAAAAAGTGACTATATGCTCTATTATAATGGGTAATTTAGCTCAGCCCAAATTTATGTGGCAGATTTTCCCCAATATCTTCAATAAAAACTGGCCGCCATAGGCATAAAACCTATAGAAGCCAGTTATTATCAGTGTGTATATTGAAGGACAAAATTTATTAGGAACAAGGAAGAAATGAAGTATAAAGGTAAAGATACTTCTTTTGCTTTTCCGAGCGCTATTTTCAAGATTGGATATAAAATAAATCCAATTGCCATTCCATCTGCAATGCTGTAAGTGAAAGGAATCATCGCAATGATAAAAAAGCTTGGAAAACTTTCACTTAAATCCTTAAGATCTAGATTACGAATATTTTGCAGCATCAGCCCGCCGATAATAATAAGAATCGGTGCAACAGCACTATTCGGAATCAGCTTTATCACAGGGATAAAGAAAGCAGAGCAAATGAAAAGCACCGCTGTCGTAACAGATGTCAGGCCTGTTTTCCCACCTGCAGCCATGCTAGCAGTGCTTTCAACCGTAGATACAGTTGGGCTGCTGCCGAAAAAGCCGGACAGAAAAACAGATACAGCATTTGCTTGAAAAGCTCGTTTAAAACGTTCCGGTTTTCCGATATATTGAACATGATTGGAAACGAGTCCAATATTTTCGAAAACTAATACCATTGATAAAGAGAACACCGCTACCCAAAATGGTATCGTAATAATCTTATCAAAGGACATATGACCAAATACACTCCAATAATCCTTTAACTGTACTGAATCGCCAGCAGCTCCTGTGTCTATCAAACCGAACATCCATGAAATCAATGTTCCAACTAAGATAGTAATCAGGAAGTTCCCTTTTACATTTCTTAAAAATAAGATAATGCTGATGATTAATGTAATGACTGTTGCCAATACATGCAAATCACTAAAGGAACCAAGTGCAATAATAGAATTACTGCCTTTTTGGACAATTCCGCCCTTTTCGAGGCCAATTAGCATCAAAAATAAGCCAAGTCCAACTGTAAGCGATTCTTTAAGGGAAGATGGTATGGACTGACTAACAATGCTTGCCAGCTTTGTAAACGCAATCAGCATGAACAAAAGCCCTGAAACAAACACGACAGCAAGCGCTTCCTGCCAGCTCAATCCCATTGACTGAACGATTGTATACGAGAAAAGCGCATTAATGCCCATTCCTGGTACAAGTAATACCGGTACATTCCCTAGAAACCCCATCAACAAACAGCCGAAAACAGATGTCAAGATGGTCGCGATAATAGCAGCTTCAAGTGGAATTCCAGCCTCTGATAAAATAAGCGAGTTAACAGCGACAATATAGACAACTGTAAAAAAACCAATCAGACCTGCAAAAAATTCCCCTTTGAAAGTAGCTTCGCTTTCTTTCATTTTAAAGAATTCTGTTATATAGTTTTTCATTTATTAAACCTGTTTAGATATAGCCCTCTCCCTACCCGCATCACTCTATAGAAGTTTTACTTCTTTGAACATAAATTTCAGTCCAAAAACTGCTTACCTCTTTAGGTGAGCCACAATTGAATATGATAGCAGATTTCCATTACTTTGCCAATCCTTTTACAATAAAATTGGCCAAATCCCTTTCCGCTTCCAGAAAAGAATTTGGCCAATAACTAAAATTATATCCTTTATATGTTAAACCATTTCTTTATATAGATTCGCCATTTCAATAGCGTTAGTTGCAGCTTCCCAGCCTTTGTTTCCAGCTTTTGTACCTGCGCGCTCAATCGCTTGTTCAATCGATTCCGTTGTTAATACGCCAAAGATAATTGGTACTCCTGTTGCAAGAGACGTGCTTGCAACCCCTTTAGCTACTTCATTGCTGACAAAATCGAAATGTGGAGTCGCTCCGCGAATAACTGTACCTAAAGTTATAATTGCATCGTATTTATTTGTTTCAGCTAGCTTTTTCGCAGCAAGAGGAATCTCAAATACTCCTGGCACCCATGCAACATTAATATTCTCTGCTTCCACACCATGACGCTTCAAAGCATCTTCAGCACCTGATAATAGTCGTGTTGTGATGAACTCATTAAATCTTGAAACGATGATTCCTACCTTTAAGCCGCTTCCAATTAAATTACCTTCGAATATTCTAGTCATTTTACTGTCTCCTTTTCATCTTCTCTTTTTTGTCTGTATTCTGCTAAGTCTTTTATTGTAATCATTTTCAAATCGAACTTTTGAGCTATTAATTTTAAGTCATCTACCCTAGCCATCGTCCCATCCTCTTTTAAAATCTCACAGATTATACCAGACGGGAAACTGCCAGCCAATTTTGCCAAGTCAACCGCTGCTTCTGTATGGCCATTTCTTGAAAGAACTCCACCGCTGTGTGCAATTAGAGGAAAGATATGACCTGGTCTAGTAAAATCAGCAGCTTTGGCATCTTTTTCTACCATTTTTTCAATTGTCAGTGCCCGTTCAAAAGCGCTGATTCCTGTCGTTGTGTCTTTATGGTCTATACTGATTGTGAAAGCTGTCCCACGAGGATCATTGTTGTTGCTTACCATCGGCGACAGTTCAAGATGGTCTGCAAGCTCCTTTTCTATCGGAACACAGATAAGCCCTCTGCCTTCTTTTGCCATAAAGTTAATCATATCAGGTGTCACTAACTCCGACAGACCGACTAAATCCCCTTCGTTTTCCCGGTCTTCATCATCTGTTACGATGATCAGTTTACCTGCTTTTAAATCTTCTAACGCTTCTTCAATGGAATGAAACATATTATTTCCCCCTTTTTTTGAGTTTAAATGTTTTGCCTTAATAGAAGCCGTTTTCCTTCAAAAAGTCAGGGGTAATGTTGCTGGCACGGCTGCTGTTTGCCTTGTCTCTGTTCATAAACGAATAAAAATATTTTGCCATCATATCAAATTCAAGATTTACGATATCTCCGACCTGCTTCTTACCGACAACCGACTCGGAAGAAGTATGGGGAATGATGCTTACACCTACAGAATGGTCTTTCGTCTCGAAAATGGTCAGGCTCGTTCCGTCCACTGCAATAGATCCCTTCTCTAAAATAAGATGAGAGAATTGTTCTGGGACTTCTATTTCCACGCTGATGCTGTTTTCGATAGTTTTTCTCTCCAATATTCTGCCAACACAATCTATATGGCCTGTTACAAAATGACCACCAAACCTGCCATTTGCTGCCATAGCCCTTTCTAGGTTGACAAACGAACCATTTGTCAGGCGGGATAGAGATGTATCCTTAAAGGTTTCGGGCATTACATCTGCTGTGAATTCATGTTGTTTGAAGCTAGTAACAGTAAGGCAAACTCCGTTTACGGAAATACTGTCCCCTAATTTCATATCTTCCATGATGACTTTCGCTTGTATGGCAAGGACAAGGGTTTTGCCAGTTTTTGAAATATTTTTTACCACACCCGTTTCCTCGACAATACCAGTAAACAATAAGCTTCCTCCTCTAGTTAATATTGCAGGATTTTTATTAAATAGCTGCCTTAACACCATAATTGGGGCGTTTAAAAGCAAATCTAGTTTAGTTATTAATGAGAACAAAATATAAACCGCTGCTGTATGTAATCCAGTTTTTTTCATTTTGACCATTCCTTCATAAAATCATGCAGTGCCTGCCTACAGTTGATAAATCAAATAAAAATAAAAAATCCCGTATAAATATTTATACGGGAGATTGTACAACAAATAAGCGGCTTCATATTTTAAAGGTTACGCCAAAAAAGAGCAGCTTTTTTTGATTTTTAACTAAAAAGTCATCGTCAAAAAAGCGTACCTGAAAATACACCTGTTCATACTAAACACACTTTCATTCCATTTTAGAATGATAGCAGCTTCTGTTTGCCTTCTCCCATCCAGACTATACTGTCGGCTTTGGTTTCTCACCAAATCCACCGTCTTATTATTCATAAGCCGGGTCACGGGCTTAGAGTATTTATACACTCATCACCGCCGGTTGGGAATTTCACCCTACCCCGAAGGCGACCACAACGTCGTGGTCCTTTACTATTTAATTGTTGCTAGTTTACACTAGATATACGCATAATGCAACTACTCTGCTTCAATTTTTTTAGTGCATTTATTTGAGAAAATAAATGTAACTTATTGATAGTATTAGACGTATTAACAATAAACAAACGAAAAATATTTAGTAAGAATGGAGCTAATGTATGACAGAAAATGAAGCTTTTTTATTAAAAGAATTGGATGAAGTGAAGAAATGGGAGAAGGATCAAAGCGGTCTTTGGTTTTGGGAAAAGCTAAGCCGGCTGCCCTTCAAGTTGATTGATAAATTAACACCTGCTTTCATTCAAAATAAAATCGGCCAATTGCTTGATGAAATGGGAAATTACATTCAAAGCGGCGGAAAATTGCTGAGCGACATCTCTTCTTCCAAAAAATATTATAAGCATCTTAACGTTGAAAATTTTGAAGAAGTAAAGGATCTCCCCCTCGTTGAAATGAAAGCAGCCGTTGGAAAGCTCACAAAAAGCCGGAAAACAATAGCAACATTACAAGGTGCAAGTACAGGGATTGGCGGCTTATTTACTTTAGGCATCGATATTCCCTTGCTGCTGTCGATGCAAATAAAAATTCTTCAAGACATCGCCATTTGTTATGGCTATAATCCAAATGAGAAAAAAGAAAGAATCTTTATTATTAAATGCCTACAATATGTTTCTGCAGACGTTATGGGCAAAAACACCATTCTGGACCAGCTATCCCATTTTGATGATAATTCTGAGAAGGTCCAAAGAGAGGTTGTCCTTGAAATGCAAGGCTGGAAAGAGGTTGTATTCGCCTATCGGGATGCTTTCGGCTGGAAAAAGCTATTTCAGATGGTGCCGGTCTTCGGGATTGTATTCGGCGCCTTTTCCAACCGCTCGATGATTCACGACATAGCCGAAACAGGCGAGATGTTTTACAGAAAACGTAAAGTTATCGAGAGGCTAAGCAAGCCAACAAATAATGTTGCCGGTGATTAAAAGAACTGCATACAAAAAAGAAACGGATCAAGAAGCTTGATCCGTTTTTTCTAGTTTTGCAGGATATATCGGGAGCCGAATTACAAATTTAGTGCCGTTTCCTTTTTCACTTTCAACTTGAATGCTCCCTCCCATTTCTTTTATACAATTGTATACAAACATCATACCAAGACCAGTGCCATTTTTTCCTTTTGTAGAATAATATGGTTCTCCCAATCTTGACACTTCCTCCTTACTCATGCCAATACCTGTATCACTTATGGATATCACGGCTTCTTGTTTTTGTTTTATTGTTTTTATCACAAGAATGCCGCTGGAGTGCTCCTCCATTGCCTCGATTGCATTTTTGCATATGTTCACAAGGCATTGGCTGAAATATTGCTGGTTGCCCATAATATGTATGGTGCTTGTCTCCACTTCCATACGTATGGAGCTCTTATTCGCCAGAGGATGAAGCACCTGAGTGATTCGCTGTATTTCTTCTTCCACGTTTAATGCTTCTATTCCATCCATTGGGTTGGGATTAGCAAATGCCAGATAGTCCTCAATTACCTTAACTGCCTTGTCAAGCTCACTTAACGATATGTCTAAATAATTTTTTTGATTATCATTTAAAGCCGTTTCCTGCAAAAGCTGCATAAAACCCTTTACAGATGTCAACGGATTTCGTACTTCATGGGAAATGGAAGCTGCCAGTTGACTGACTGTTTCCATCTTTTGAGCTTGAAATATTTTATTTTGAACGTTCCACAGTTTTTGAATGACCTCTACTACATAAATAATTAAGCATAATACGATAGATTGGATTAGCGCATATTGCAATGCGAGCTTAATAGGAATACCGATACCAGACACCCATCTGACTGCCGCTAAAGTAATTATCGTAGAAAAAATCCCGATTAAAAAGCTGTAAAAGACTTTCTGCTTAATAGATTTCTGCAAGAACCACCTTCGCACAAATAACAGTCCAATCAAATGAATGGGAGCAACAACAAGAGTATTGATTACACCTATTCCATCAAACAAGCTTCTGTATAATATATTTACTAAAGCTAAAACGAGAGCAGCAATGGGACCTCCATACAAGGAACCAAAAATCTGAGCGACCAATCGCAAATCAAAAAGAATACCATTACCAACCTTAATAGGAAAACTTATGCATGCTATAATTGCAGCAGAAGATGATAAGATGAGGAGTGATTTCTTATTTTCCATTTGGCCATTCCTTAAAACAAATAACAGCGGAATAAAGCAGCAAAATAAAAAAAGAAAGAAACCGTTTACTAAAAAGTCGTCAAGCATGATGTATTCACCTTTCTTATCCTTTTTCTTTCATTTTATATGAAGGGAAATTGTTTCACAATGGCTATTTGCTCTCCCTTTTAAGCAGCTGCTTCAGCTTTTCCTCTGTTCCTGATCCATCTACTGGTGTGTAGATGCTGCATCTTAAATCATTCATCCCATGAACCTGAAGCGAAGTGAGATTGTACAGCATTTTCCCAGCCTTTGAATGGCGAAATTCAATCATCACCTCTGGAGCTGAGCTGACTTCACTTTCATTCCACATCACTTCAAAATCAGGGTATTTATCAATCATTGTTTCGATAAATTCAGAGTACCAATCATCTGCCATATACTGCCCTAGGTACGTGCGAAAAATAGAGAGAAAACCTTTAGCGAAATGTTCCCAATTTACAGCTAGGGCTCTTAATTCTTTTCTAGCAAATAACAGCTCAATTAAGTTTCTATTTTCAAGGGAAAGCATATTAAAATCCAAAAAAACTTGTGCAGCTGCTTCGTTCCAGCCGACGATATAGCTTCGCCTGTCTGTAATGATGGTCGGACAGTAGTGAAGTTCGCTCAATATTCTCCTTATAGAAGGTGTAATCAGTTCCCCTTCCTCCATTGGAATACCAGCATTTTTTGTCTCCTCCAATGCCAGTCCAAATAAATACCGCTTTTCATCCTTGTTCAATCGTAATGCATCTGAAACGGCTTCTAATACAGAAATGGACACTTTTATGTCTCTGCCCTGCTCAAGCCATGTATACCATGTGGTGCTTACACCGGCAAGCTGGGCTACTTCTTCCCTGCGAAGCCCTGTTGTTCTTCGCCTCCCGCCTAAAGGCAGTCCGACCATCGCCGGCTGAAGCTTTGCCCGTTTCATCTTTAGAAACTCAGATAATGCTCGCAATCGAATCTCGTCATTCATTCTTTTCACTCCTTTTTAAGATAGTACTATTTATACTAGGATAAACTACAACTTGTAATAGGATAAGTAAACGATAAAATAAAGAAAAAAACAAGCTTTTGGAGGAATGTATAATGAAAAGAGTCGTTGTGACTGGAATGGGTGTTATCTCACCAATCGGAAATAATGTAGAGCAGTTTTGGGAAAATCTCTCTAACGGAATATCTGGCATTCGCAAAATTGACCAGTTTGATGTATCTAATTCCAAAACAACTATTGCAGGAATGATTGCAGATTTTGATGCAGTCGGCAGATGGGGAGCAAAGGAAGCAAAAAAACTGGACCGCTTCGCACAATTTGCATTAGCGGCAGCAGAAGAAGCTTTAAATAGTTCAGAACTTGATTTGGAAGTAGTCGACAAAGACAGGCTTGGAGTATACGTCGGTTCAGGAATCGGCGGCTTGAACACACTCATTGATAATGTAAATATATTAAATGACAGAGGTCCAAACAGGGTTAGTCCAAATCTAGTTCCGATGATGATTTCTAATGCAGCTGCGGCGCAAATCAGCATAAGGCTAGGCGCATTAGGTCCTTCCCTCTCCCCTGTTACGGCATGTTCCATTGGAAATACGTCAATAGGTGAAGCTTTTAACGCGATTCGCAATGATGATGCAGATATTATGTTTGCTGGTGGTGCAGAAGCTGCCATTTCCCCATTATCTCTCGCAAGTTTCGGAAATGCACGAGCTCTATCGACACGAAACGAGGAACCTGAGCTCGCAAGCCGTCCATTTGATGAAGAACGAGATGGGTTTGTGATGAGTGAAGGTGCAGGGATTTTAGTGCTAGAATCATTAGAACATGCAGTTAAACGAAATGCGCCTATCCTCTGTGAAGTAATTGGATACGGAGCAAGCTCTGATGCTTATCATATGGTTGCTTCCCACCCTGAAGGCACAGGTGCTTATTCAGCCATGCGAAATGCATTGAGAAAAGCCAACATTTCACCTGCAGATGTTGACGTAATCAGTGCCCATGCAACAAGCACAAAGGTTGGTGATTTATCAGAAACGCTTGCAATCAAAAAACTGTTTGGCCAAGATGCCTATCGCATACCTGTAACAGCAAATAAATCAATGCTTGGCCATATGTTGGGCGCAGCAGGCGGCGCAGAAGCAGTCGCTCTTATTAAAAGTCTTTTGCATCAGCTTATTCCGCCAACTATCAACTTGAAAAAGAATGACGCTGACTGTGATTTGGACTATGTGCCAAATGAAGCGAGAAAAGCGCCAATAACAATTGGATTATCTAATTCCTTCGGTTTTGGCGGCCATAACTCGGCAATTGTATTGAAAAGCTATCAATAAAGTTAAGGCTGGCAATCACTTTGCCAGCCTTAACTTTATTCCATATGTGTTTGAAAGGAGCAATTCACCAATCAAGTATTTTTATTAATGATCCTTATAAGCAAATATTTTTGCCAATATGGCATAAATATGAATAATATCCTTATTAGAAGCAGAATGATGGATGGAAACAACAGGATGGTTCGGATCTAGAAATCTCTTTTGCCAATCTTTTGGCATCCATCCCTTTTTGACATTTACAATGGCAATGCCTCGTTCATCTTCTAAACAATAATCGGTAAAAGCAAGCGATCTTTTCAAGCACAGCTCTTTTTTTTCATATTTATAAACAGTTTTCGTTGCTTTGTCTGTCCGCTTCTCTTCCAACTTGCTGATAAGCTGTTTTTTTCTGTTTCTAATTTCAACACATTGTTTTTTGACTGTAAACTGATATTGCAGCATGTTTTCCCCATTATAGAACCCATACGTTTTTGCTGTGAATATATCGAAAAACGGCGGCAAATACCATCGAAATAACGTAAATTTGTCATCCCTAATCTCGCCGAGCACTGTGCCCTCACTATCAAAGATAAGCATTCTTAAAGAAGGTGCAGGTAAAAAGGATAACAAAACCGTCTTCGATTGGAGAATAGAGGTAACCTTCTGCGCCTCCAATGTATCTGTAAGCCTCTCACAGCGCCTTCTTTGAATTAAATAGGAGGCAAACGCTGTAATGCTGTATAAGCAAAATGGTATGATTAGAAGAAGAAATAGACGATTCAGCTTAACGCTAATGAACAGTGCAATAAAGAAGATGACTGGAATACAGCTAATAAGGCTCGCGTTTAAGAAGGCAGTGGCTGATTGTCTGTAGTACTTTTCTATATTCATCACAAACATGGCTCCTTACTGATATTTTCCGTTATAATCTAGTATTCTATATTCTATTAACAGCCTCTATCATCTATGATTGATTGGAGTGATATTTTTGAAAAAAATGAAATTCGTTATTATTTTTTGTGCTGTTCTATTGCTTGCTTCTACGTCTTATTATTATGTGAAGATGAAAAGAACTGCTTCTGCTGTTCCCCCTGAAGGTATTCCTTATATTATTATTCTCGGAGCAAAGGTGGATGGTGACGAGTTGTCCAAAGTATTAAAAAACCGGGCTGATGCTGCTATTTCCTACTGGAATAATAATAAACAGGCAAAAATCGTTGTTACAGGAGGCAAAGGAAATGGCGAAAATACAACAGAGGCTGCGGCTCTCAAAAACTATCTGCTCGCAAATAATATTGCAGAAGATAAAATCCTTTTAGAAGATCAGTCTACATCGACGTATGAAAACCTGCAAAACAGCATGGATTTATATAATATTACAGAAGCGGTTATCGCAAGCAGCGACTTCCACCTATACAGGGCTGTCACAATAGCCGAGAAAAAAGGGATGAAGGCCTATCCTCTTGCAGCTAAAACACCCGCTTCTGTTATTATCCCGCTTACTATTCGTGAATTTTTGGCAATTGGCAAAATGAAGATACTAGGTTTTTGACTCTTCAACTAATCGAAAAACCCCAATGGGAATATTACCATTGGGGTTTCTAACTTTAAATAAATTGTTGCTCTTTCCATTTTCCCAGAGCTGCCTTCGCATCGCGATAGCCTTGCATGTATAGATTTTCCAGCTTTTGCGGATTTCTCTCCATGCGTCCAACGACCAGCTTTTCCTGCGGTCTTACTACCATGATATTTCCTTTTTTCTCTTCCTGTTCCACATATTCCAGTGTTTCATTATATAATTTGTATCTTGCTTCCATTGCTTGCTGCAACCCTTTGAATTGGGGATACTTTCGTCTCACAAAAAAAGCAAAACGTGATTTAGATTTACGATAACCGAGATTCCTTGTTAAAATGACAACATTTCTTTTAAAGCCATCCTCTTGCGCCCTTTTTAAGGGAATCGGATCGGAAATGCCGCCATCTAGCAGTTTCCTCCCTTTGAAATCAACAACGGGTGCTAAAAATGGCAGAGAGCTAGAGGCTTCCAAAGCTTTTAGCAGCTCCTCTTTATAATCTTGTTTGCCATAAAATACACTTTCGCCTGTTTGAATATCTGTTGCACCAATTTTAAATTCTGCTTCATTGCCATAAAACGCTTCATAATCAAACGGAACCATCGTGTTAGGAATCTGATTGTAAATGAAGTCCATTCCGAAGAATTGACCTGTTTGTCTAAAATTTCGCCATGACATATATCTAGGATCTGTAACATAATCCAAGCTTACCTTTTTGTTTCTGCCAGCTTGCTGAGACATATAAGAGGCCCCATAGCTTGCCCCTGCTGAAACTCCGATTACATATGGGAAATAGACATTATGCTCCAGAAAGCACTCAAGCGCACCGGCAGTATAAACCCCGCGCATGCCTCCCCCTTCCAGCACTAAACCGATATTTTCCTTCATTTCTATCCTTCTTTCTCTTACCTTCATTCTTAACTATCATAATCGATTAAGCTCATGAAAGGAAAAAAAAAGACTTTCTTCGTTAAGAAGAAGTCTTAAAAACGCATCAGAATATATAGTTGCTCCCAAACCGAGCATTTTTAAATGGCAACTAATCTTAAAAGAAAATTCCTTAGTTAAAAAATTGTCTCTATTTCTCCAGTTACCTAATAAAACGAATGGTAAGAGGTATACGATAATCAGAACCTTCATATGACTTAATAGCAGCTATAATCGTAAAGATGAAGCCAAGAAGTGCAACAATTGGCATTAGAACAAAGCCGACAAGCACAAAAATCAGCAACCAGCTAATAAAACCGTAAATGGCGTACGAGATAAGGAAATTAAAATACTCTTTACCATGATATTTTACAAATTCTGAATCACTTTTTATTAAATAAATAACTAATGGCCCAAGAAATGCTGTGAAAAAACTGGAAACATAAATAAGCATGGCAAATATTCTTTCATCATGAGTTACTTCTTTGTGGAAATTCATTTTGTCCTCCCTTTTGGGTTTCAATAATATGTTGTCTTATTATATACGAGCATAGTGTTAATATGTTTCAGTTTTTTTGCCCTTTTTTCTTAATTGGGATGTTAAGATAATTTTAAGGTAAATGGACTATTATTCCTTTAGGTATTCACCTATTAATCTTTCATCCTAAATTCTTATTTCATTTTTTCTTACACGTCATGTATACTAATGATTGTCTATTCTACAAATAAAATACAAATATTTTCAATAAGCGGGAGAGATGTAAGTGTCTGAACTAGTACATACAATCTTTGACTTTTTATCATCCTTAGGCTATATGGGTATAGCTTTAGGTTTAATGGTCGAAGTAATACCAAGTGAAATTGTTTTAAGCTATGGAGGCTATTTAATCCATTCTGGCCATATTAATTTTTTCGGTGCTCTCATTGCCGGTGTTATCGGCGGAACGATTGCCCAACTGTTTTTATATTGGATTGCGCTGTATGGCGGAAGACCATTTATCGACAGATACGGGAAGTATATTTTAATCAAAAGCTCTCATGTGGATGCTTCTGAAAAATGGTTTCTTAAATATGGGACGGGCATGATTTTTCTGGCGCGGTTTATCCCTGTTGTCAGACATGCTATTTCGATTCCAGCTGGGCTTGCAAGAATGCCAATTGGCCAATTCACCCTTTATACGACTGCAGCGATTATTCCATGGACCGTCTTATTTCTGTTGCTGGGAATGCGTTTAGGTGATCATTGGGAAAATATTGAAACATATGCAAAACCTTATATTACACCAATTATTATTGGAGCTGTTGTGCTGCTGGCTGCATACGTACTTCTGCAATTCCGCAAGAAAAAAAATAAATAAAGTATTTACAAAAACATTACAATTACCTATATTATTTTCAAGACTTTTTTTGTAAAATAGAAGCAGTACGATATTATTGCAGGAAAACAATAAATAAAATATAGGGAAGGCAAATGGTGCGCCACCTAATTAGGTCCTAGTGGGTTCGATTCCCACCCCGAAATTTTTTACAAGCTACAAGTTGATAAAAAATTTCGAGGGCGGAGGCACTTTTTGTTTTTCCTTTGCACACACTGCCCTCATGTATAAGGAGGGTATTTTTATGCTGAAAAAACGTGAATTGGAAGATTGCGCTGTCCTATTTGAAATGATGAAGCATCCGGATGTATTTCCCTTTGTCCGCCAAAAAGCGGCATCTTATGAAGAATATTTATTTATCACAAAACAGACGATAGAAGCAGAAGAAAAAGGTGAACTGATCTCTCGTACCATTCTTGATGAATGGCATAATCCGATAGGAACCATTAATCTTTATGATATTCAAGACGGCATCGGGTTTTTAGGAACTTGGATAGGCAAACCTTATCATGGAAAAGGATATAATAAAATAGCCAAGGAACTGTTTTTTTCAGAAGCCTTCTTTGAGCTGAATATTAACAGTATTTTAATGCGCATAAGAGAGCATAATCTCCGTTCCGTTAAAGCAGCAGAAAAACTCCCTTATGCCGTACATGCTAATGAGACAAGAAAATCGATTGTAGAAAAACTCAAGGAAGAAACAGGAGTAAGCTACGAATTATTTGAAGTCCCTAAAGATGTTTTTACACTATATACAATGCGCTCCAACCAGGAACAGACAGACGATCTGATGGAGGCATAATTATAAAGGTCAAAAAATGCTCAGGATTTATTCCTGGGCATTTACTCGTTTGGTACAGTCAATATTTCCTTCCCATCACTTTCACCTGAACTTCCAGTACATTCGCTTAGTATGTACTTTTTTTCCGTTTCTTCCACTTTCATAAAAATATCCTTACACATGTATTCCTCAAGAGAATCACCATCAACACTTGCAGAAATATTGATTTGCTTTCCGTTAAAGATTAATCTTTCAACCATACGCTGTCCTTCTATCCCGTATGAAACAAAGTTCACTTTTGCTTCTTTTCCCTTCTTTACCTTATCTATAAATCTATTTAATCCATCTAAATTCTCAATTTGATTATGATTGTCAACAACCTGTTCTACACCTATATTTTTTATCCCATATTGCTGACAACCAGACATCATGTGAAGAAGCAACAGCAGACCGATAGTAGCTCGTCTCATAAACCTATCTCCTTGTAATTTTATACAGATAATACCATAAATAGTTATTACTTACACTTATTTTGCATACAAGCCTACTTCGTGAGTCATACTTACCTTCCCTTCCTAATATAGTACACATAGGACAACTTTCTATATAGGAGTGTATTTTTTTATGATTGAATTTTTGAATACTCATATTTGGGCAAGTATATTGCTTGCAGCAATCGTATTTGGAGCAAGCCTCCTGCTGCGCAAATGGTTTACTAACTATTTTTTTAAGTTAATTCTCAGCTACACAAAAAAGAAAAAAATTCATGCTGCAAGCACTGTTCTTGTTGCTTTTGAAAAGCCTGTACGCTGGGTGTTCGTTGTCATTGGCATACAGTTAGCCTTCCTGTTCCTCCCTATTCAGACTGTAAGTTTTGAATCTAGTCTCGTCCGCTCCTGTTTTATCGGGCTGTTAACATGGGGATTGTTTAACTTGAGCAGTGTGACCACCCTATTGTTTCCTAAGCTTATGACAAAGCTGGATATTAATGTAGATAAGATTATCGTGCCTTTTATAACAAAAATGTTAAAAACACTTGTTCTTATGCTCGGTTTTAGCATTATTGCTCAGGAATGGGGTTTTAATATAAATGGATTTATCGCAGGACTTGGGCTTGGGGGACTTGCGATTGCTCTTGCAGCAAAGGAAACGGTCAGCAACCTTTTTGGCGGAGTAGTCCTGGTGACAGAAAAGCCATTTACGATTGGGGACTGGATTAAAACGCCGAGTGTAGAAGGTACAATTGAAGATATTACGTTTAGAAGCACCAAAGTACGGACTTTCGCACAAGCACTTGTAACGGTTCCAAATTCAACGCTTGCCAATGAACCAATTATTAATTGGTCTAAAATGGGAAAACGGCAAGTTTCGTTTTACTTAAAGGTTGATATTCACACGAAAAAAGAAAGATTACAAGCTACCATTGCCAATATGAAAGCAGTGCTCGAGCGTCATCCTGGTGTTCACCCTGAAACCATTCTTGTTTCTCTTGAGTCCTTAAATGACAGCAGTGCTGATATATTAATTTACTTTTTCACAAAAGCTACCGATTATAATGGGTATTTACAAACAAAAGAAGATATTAACTTTCAAATTATCGAAATTATCGAGAAAAAAGATGTAGCATTTGCTGTTCCAAAAAGCACTGTCCATGTAGAGATGCCAGCTGAATTAAACACCGCAGACAGATTATTCTCTCATGGCTAAATTAACAACAGAAAAGTCATGCTGTTTTGCCATATTTTCCTTTTATCTGTGATATAATCGAAACGTTATTGAACAAAAGTGAGGAAATATGATGAATCAAACCTTTACAACAAAGCAAAAACTCAAGCAAATGTTAGTAATTTTACTGCCTGTTCTAGTCACACAGGTGGGCATGTTCGGTCTTACTTTTTTTGATACAACGATGGCTGGCCATTACAGTCCGATTGATCTTGCTGGAGTTGCTGTCGGAAGTTCTTTATGGACCCCTATTTATACTGGCTTAAGCGGTATATTGCTTGCTGTCCCTCCGATTGTCGCTCAAGCAGTCGGCAGAAAAGAGGAATCAAAGGTCAGTTTCTCCGTCGTTCAAGCAATCTATCTGTCATTATCAATGGCAGTTCTATTAATCATTCTAGGAGCTGTTTTCCTAAAACCTATCTTGCAGAGTATGGGTCTTGAACAAGAGGTTCAAGACATTGCCTTCCATTACTTAGCTGCATTGAGCACAGGCATTATTCCGATTTTCTTTTATTTTGTGCTGCGGTCCTTCATCGATGCCCTTGGCCAAACACAAGTAACAATGTTTATTACGCTTTCTGCACTGCCGGTCAATATTGGGCTGAATTACGTATTCATTAACGGTATTTGGATATTCCCAGAGATGGGCGGTGTCGGCACAGGCTACGCTACAAGTATTACATATTGGTACATGCTGTTAACTGCACTCCATATTGTTTATCATAATCAGCCATTTGCTGGATTTAAATTGCTTAGTAAATTCCATGCTGTCTCTTGGGAAAAATGGAAGGAAATCTTGAAGATTGGTGTGCCAATCGGATTCTCGATCTTTTTTGAAACAAGCATTTTCAGTGCGGTGACATTGTTAATGAGCAATTATGACACGAATACCATTGCTGCTCATCAATCAGCTATTAATTTCGCTTCCCTTCTGTATATGGTTCCGCTGAGCATTTCAACGGCGCTGACAATATTGGTGGGTTTCGAAGTTGGTGCAGGTAGGCTGAAGGATGCAAAACAATACAGCTGGATGGGTGTTTTCACTGCCATCAGCATTGCTTTTGTGAGCGGCATCATCCTGATGGCTTTCAGAGGTCCGATAGCAGGCATTTATACAAATGATGCTGAGGTGTTAAAGCTGACAGCAAGCTTCCTTATATATGCGATATTCTTCCAGCTTTCAGATGCCATCCAGGCACCTGTTCAAGGAGCATTACGAGGTTATAAGGATGTTAATATTACCTTGATTATGACACTTGTCAGCTATTGGGTGATTGGACTTCCTTGCGGTTATCTGCTTGCCAATTATTCAAGTCTCGGTCCTTTCGGCTATTGGATCGGCTTAATTGCCGGTTTGGCAACAGGTGCTGTTTTTTTAAGCAGCAGACTGTATTCCGTTCAGAAAAAACAGGCCTTGGCACATAAATAAAGGAGGAATCAAGACGATTCCTCCTTTTTTCTTTCACACTATTTATTGGCTCATTTTTAGCCATCATTTCAATAAATGCATCCACCATTGTGTGCCTCTGCCTTCATGCAAGATGGACAGGGCCTTAGAAACTGGCATCCCCTTTCTGTATGTCCTTCTGAAGTCATTGCATCAAACGCATCAGCCACTGCCAAAGAAGGATATTTCTTCGCCTTTTAGTCCGTCAGGATAGCCTTTTCCATCAAATCTTTCATGATGACTTCGCACATCTTCAAGAATGGTGGCCATTTCTTTTTGCGGCTGTACTTGTTTAAGGATGTTTTCACCAATGACTGGATGTGTTTTAATGTGCATGAATCTTCCTCTGTCAGCTTCCCTTCTTATAACAATACATTATCAGGAATACCTATTTTGCCAATATCATGCAATATCGCTGATTTATACAATAACTCCAACTCACTTGTAGGCAGCTTTAAGTTTTGCCCAATTAACTGCGAATAGCCGGCAACCCTATTTGAATGGCCTGCGGTGTATTGGTCTCGGCATTAAGGGTGGTACTGAGCACCATCATAAAACTGTCTAAGAGCTGTTTATTAATCTTTTCACGCTGAATGATTGTTTCATTCATTCATGAAAGCCTTTGAACAATTCAGCAAACTCGTCTGTATATACCATGCTGTTTGGCTCGGAATACTTGCTTGTGCCAACACTCTCCAGTAAATTTTTCAGCTGATAGATAGGTGTGATTATATCCTTAGAGAGGAATCTTGCCGTTAAAACGGAATAAACAATCGTTATAAAAAGGCTTACAATGGCCCAATTCCAAAACGGAAAATCTTGAATATCACCACTGTCAATCAGCTTGACTCTTGTGGACAGCAAGATAATTACTAATGGAAAGAACACTGATGCTGACTACCGTAGTTAAAAACTTCTGAAATAACCATAATAAAACAGAGTATTCGCATATCTTTGTCCTAATATTTAAACTGGTGAAGATAAAGGCACCGCCAACCCCAAAAACGGCTAAAAAAGATCCAATCATGTAGTTATATAACAAACTGTTCATCCGTTTTTATAAGTATCCAAATCCATGCACCTAATTTTCGTAAAATAATATTATTATCTTATCATCAATAGGATAAAAACAACTGTTCCTTTTACCCGTCAACAGAGTGGAAAATTAATACAAGCGATAATAACACGAATTGGGTGCAAATGAATATGATATAAAAAAATCGAGCACTTCTGAAAGAAAGGATGAATTTCCAATGTTCCCATGGAATTTATTCCCTTTTAATAAAGACACGAAAAACAAAATGCAGCAAATGAGACCTGCCGAGATTCAAAAGTATGTACATGATATGATGGATAAGCTGATGCCAGAATCTCTGCAGAAAATGAACACTGATGAAATGTTCCAAAACATGTCACAAATGACGAATCGACAAACAGGAGCTGAGCCGAACAAATTTGATTATCTAGTATTTGAAACACACCATCACGTCTATGTACGAATTCCTATTAAGGAAGAAATTTGGCTGGAAAGAGTAAAGGTATACTACACCTCCAGTCAATTGATTATTCAACATATACCAGATGAAGAAAGCAAACATACAATTAATCTTCCTTCCCTTGTCAGAAGAAAGGGATCAACAGCCAATTATAAAGATGGTGTATTAGAAATCATGATTCAAAAAAACACACAGGTGCAATATTCTGAGATCGAAGTGTCGGATCTACATTAATCTTCCGAGAAAGGGTGTGCCGAAAATTATGTCGTTTGAAAACCTGGAAAAAATTTATCAGTTTCATGAAAATCCAACTAATGATATGCTCTGGAATAACTTATTTCAAGACTCGCCAAGCCAGCAGCATTTTTTTAATGGCAGGAATGCCATTAAAAGCAATAATCAGTTTCCCCCTTGTGATTTTTATACAAAGAATGGAGTTTGTTATATTGAAGTAGAGCTTCCGGGCATGACCCCGGAAAATGTTGCCGTTAAGTGTGAAGATCATACGCTTCATATTGCTGGGCATTTTAAGACACTTTGTGAAGAGTATGCCTATTATTTAAAAGAAAGGCAAAACCGGAGTTTCCATAAAGTGATTACATTGCCATATGCCATTAGGAAGGAAGAGCTTTCTTTCCAATTTAAAAACGGAATACTAATCATCCAAATACCGCCTGCATCGAAATAAAAAATCAACTCGGTTGCTTTGAGTTGATTTTTCTTGTTTGTTACCCATTATTTAAAGCTTTTATCGAAGCAGTAGAAAGGTCGTTCTTTTCCAGGAAAATGTAATTCTCCTACTTTGTTAAAGCCATTTTTCAGAAACAGATTTTGTGCTTTTTCATTGATGGCATATGTGTCTGTTTTTAAATAGAATGTGTCATTTTCAATAGCAATAATTTCAGCGAAAGCAAGGAGCTTGCTTGCTATTCCCCCGCCGCGTATTTCAGGATCAACCATTAGCCTGTGAATAACATAAAAGTTTTTTTCCGTTAATGTCCATTCAATTAAATCATAGTTTTTACCGCCGATACGGTCAATCGCAATAGAGCCGACTACTTCTTCGTCCATGATTGCAACAAATGCAGAACTGTTTTCAATATCTGTTTTAAAATCCTTTTCAGCAGGATATTTATCAGACCATTGGTCATTTCCTTCTTCATTCATTATTTTTATTGTTTTTGCTGCTATATTCATAATTGCATCTAAGTCATTTATCGTTGCTAGTCTAATTTCCACGCTCAATTCTCCTATTATAGTATTTCTTTATTATTCCCCGTTTACTTGAGACTATTTCATTTTTTCTAAAATGAACTATATGAAAAACCATTATATAAATTTCTCATCAAAAAAACCACTAAAGTACACAGCTACAGAAAATAAAATAAAATTCAAAAACGCGGAAATTTTCACATAAAGAAAAAAACCAAAGGAACTATTCCTTTGGTTTTTTCAACAACTATTATTTACCTATAAATTGCTGTGTCCAGTAATTCCCGTCAGCTACATAGCCTACTCCAATATGAGTGAAATTGCTGCTTAAAATATTAGCGCGATGGCCTTCACTGTTCATCCATGCTTTCACCACTTGCTCTGGTGTTGTTTGACCTTTAGCAATGTTTTCGCCAGCTGCTTTATAGGAAACACCAAATTGCTTCATCATATCAAATGGGCTGCCATATGTCGGGCTTGTATGATCAAAATAATTGTTCTTGCTCATATCCTCAGACTTAGCTCTTGCAACTTTGCTTAACTCTGTATCTAGAGTTAAAGCAGGAAGACCTTGTTTAGCTCTCTCTGCATTTGTCAATTCAACAACCTCTTTTTCAAATGCACTCACACTTGAAGAAGTTTGTGTGGCTTCCGTCTTCTGTTGGTTTGCCGTTGTATCCTGTGCATTAGCAGTGTTTGCTGTTGTAGTTGTTTTATTGTCAGTTGCTGTTGTGTTTGTAGGTGCTTTTGTTGTTGATGTCTCCTTATTTACAGTGTTGCTTGTGCTGCCATAATAGTTTTTAAGCAACTTATTTATATCAATATTACCTGAAAACTGCTTCATTAAGGCATTGATTTGCTCTTCATTAAGATTATATGATTGATACGTTACTTTCACCGCTTCTCTCTCTTGATTAGAAGATGCATCTGCCTGATGCATAACCGGATTTGACATGAATAGAGCTGCAGCTGCTGCTGTTGAAAAGATTAACTTTTTCTTCATCTAAAAAATCCTCCTAAAATATGAATTTCTTAATATCGTATTAAAGGCTTGCTTACAGAAAAATCATATCATACGATTTTTGTCATATTTGTGGATAAAATATCCAACAAGTAAAAGCTAATTAGCTGCAGCAGCTTTTATTTCGCTTAAACCACTTATCGCCCAAAGCATGGTGAAAACTTTTCTAATTCATTAGAAGTTCAAATTATTTTACTTAATTATCCAGAAAATACATATTAAGTATGAAATTAAGTATTGACAAGTTTTGAAGCACAGTCTGTTCATAACAAATATGACAATAACTTGACTTACATAACAGGAAATCAATAATTGTTACTACTGAAAAAAGGGCTGTATATATCCAAAAAAAGGTGGAATAGTAAAAAGGAAGAAGATATAAAGATGGAAGGAAGTATAGTTATGAGTACACCTTATGCTTGCCCAAATTGCCGGACAAATAGAAGCAGATTCAATATTATCCGCCAAGTGCCCCAATCTGTAAAGTTAGACCCTCAAACTGGAAATATTGTAGAAGAGTATACAGCAGATAATCTTTCCCCCTTTCATATTGGCTATAACGGTCCTGACAATCGTATCCAATGTGCAGCTTGCGGACTGGTAGATGAAGAAAGAACTTTTGCTAAATTTGGAGAGATGCGCTAATAAACAAACAAGATAAGCCGTATGCATCTGCATACGGCTTTTGTTTCTATAATGGAAAAAACTCGTCATCAATTAAAACTTTCCACGGCTCAATAGGTGAAGTTCTGACTAACGTCAGCCTTTTCATTTCACTTTTTCTTTTCTCATTTTGAATATAAAGCTGCCACTCCAAGTTTATGTGTAAAACAGTTTCAAATTGATAGTCCTTTGTCTCCTCCACTTTAAACAGCTTTACATTTTCCAGTTCTTCCAAAGCAGCTCGCCAATCCAGTTTTTCTGTACTTAAGTGGTTTAAGATTGTATTATCCTGCTCTTTCATTCCTGCAACAAAGGAGCGCACAGTATCATTTGGATCTTGCTTGTCTAGCTCCATTTTTAAAATACCAGCTGCTTTATATACCATGAGCTTATGTGATAAATCCATATTGTCGGTCTTATGGGTAGTGCTTCCTAAAAAATGAATACAAAAATGGCCTGGAAACTTATTCTGTAATGCTCCTGCTCCATGTGGCATCCCATGCATCGATGCAGCTAGCACTTGATCATCCTTCAAAACAAGAATCGATCTTCTTTTCCAGCTCCATTTTCCGCCGTAGATTTCTTTCATAATCTTTGTATCAGCTGTTGTAAGTGGCTGGACATCAGCATGCTGTGACCCTGCTCTCCGCTGTGCATGAAATAACTTGCCTGTTTCCATATCATAAATGGAAAACTTGCTGTAACGTGGAATGACCTTATCTGCTTCCTTCCATTCGAGCAGCTGAATGCCGTATGTGATTGGAGCATTCTCCTTTGTTTCAGCATGGACGTTTGACACCATAAAAAGACTTGCGGCAACAGCAACAAAAAGAATGAACTTTCGCTTTTTGAACAAAATTACCCTCCTCTACACTTTAGCTAAAGAAAGTTTGCCCGTTTTATTGATAGTTCATTCTAAGTTATTGCGGCAACTTGTCAGATTACAGATTGTCTAACTGTTCTTTGATATGCTGCCAATCAATATTTTCACCGATAAAGACTAGATTTAATGGCATCTTCATATCTTCTCTCATCATTAAGGGCATTCCGTAGGAATACTGAAATAAATCAGGGTAGTGATTTTGATGGAATTGCACATAGCCTTTAATGCGATATATAGTGTCAGGAAGCTCCTTAAGAAATGCTTCAAATTTATCTGAAGCAATTGTATGTTTAAAATGATAGACAAACGAACTAAGCTGTAACGTTTGAATTGTTGTTTTGACTGTTTCTTTCGCGAATTGCATCGTCATATCTTTCAATTTTTGTACTGGAAGCTTTGAATAACTTGTTAATATAGCGAATGCTTTCGGATTGATGCTTTGAAGCTCAAACGTGACTTTTGATTTTTCCGCCTCTGTTAACTGGTCCTGTTTATTTATTAATATCATGTTGGCATGACGTATTTGCTCAATTAGAAGCTGCCCAACTGCTGGACTCATTTTGGAACGCTCTAGCCAGAGCTTCCCATCCATAACCGTTATAATTCCTTTAAGCAATAGTTTATCAGCAAAAATGGGCGAAAGGATACTGTCCATCGTTTCAACAGGATGTGCCGCACCAGTAGTCTCTAGGTAAATTACATCTGGCTTTTCCTCTATCAGCAGTGATTGCAGCTGGCCTTCAAGCTTATCTTGAATCGTGCAGCACACACATCCTCCTAACAGCTCCTTCAGCGGTACATCTGCTTCGACTTCATTTGAATCAATCGATATATCACCAAATTCATTCATTAAGACTGCAACTTTTCTGCCTTCTTCCTTTTCATGAGTGAGCAGTCGCTTCAACAAAGTTGTTTTCCCGCTCCCTAAAAACCCTGATAATATAAATACTTCCGTTTTTTTCATCGTTATCCTCCTTAACTATAAAAGCATAACAATGGAAAAAGGAGGGCAAGTAGAAAATGCCGCTCCTTTCCATATTACTTTTTCAGTTCTTTATTTAGTATTTCGATTGCTTTTTTCATTTGCGTATCATTCTTTTGGATTTTTTCACTTAACTTTTCCATGAGCTTAAGCGTTGTATCTCCAGTAATGACGCCATCTACCTTTAATTTTTCTTTTTCTTGGAATTCCTTCGTTGCTTCCTCTGTACTTTCATCGAAATAGCCGTTCGCATTTTCAACTTTATAGCCAAGTGCATTCAGCATTTCCTGTGCAGTTTTCACTTCATTGGAATTCGAATCCAGTTTTAACTTCGTATCTGGATTAATAATCGTCAATTTTGCATAGCTTGGAAGTTCTACTTTATAGGTCGGTTCAATTCCTTTTTCATGAATCCAGCTGCCATCTGGTGTCAACCATTTATCAGTGGTGAATTTAATATTGCTTCCATCTGATAATTCAATAGCACTTTGAACAGTACCCTTACCGAAAGACTTCACTCCGACTAACGGAACGTCTGCAGACTGATTTACAGCAGCAGCAAGGATTTCAGAAGCGCTGGCGCTTCCCTCATCAATCAATACTACTAATGGCAGCTTGTTTGCATTCGTGTTTTCTGAAGCAACTTGTTCAATTTTACCATTTTTATGCTCCACTTGGAAAATAAGCTCTCCTTCAGGAATAAACAGGTTGGCTATTTCTTGAACTTGTGTCAGCAATCCGCCTGGATTTTGTCTTAAATCAAGAACAATCCCCTTCATGCCTTTCTCTTTGAACTCATTCAGTTTATCAACAAGTTCTTGGGCTGTGTCTGACGAGAAGCTTGTGATTTGAATTTCAGCTATGCCGTCATCACGAAGTTCTCCATAAACCGTCTCAATTGGTATGGTGTCCCTGACAATATCAATTTTTAACGTATCTTCACTGCCAGCTCTCTCTATTTCAAGGCTTACAGTTGTCCCTTTTTTGCCTCTTATAAGTGTGACAGCTTCAGATGAGCTCATGCCTTGCAGGCTTTTGCCATCTACAGTCAAAATATTGTCATTCGGTTTCACTCCGGCTTTTTCTGCAGGAGACCCTTTTATTGGAGACACAACAATAATGCTGTCATCCTTTTCTTGTATTTCGGCTCCAATTCCTTCAAATGAAGAAGAAATACTTTCATTAAAGCTAGATGCCTCCTCCTGGTTCATATAATCAGAATAAGGATCATCTAATGCTGTGAACATGCCGTCAATGGCTCCATTCACCAAGTCTTCTGTGTCGACATCTTGATAAAATTTATCCTTTATCGTATCGTACGCAGAGTAAAGCTTAGAAAATTCGCTTCTGTCTGTACCAACAGTAACAGCTGGCTCTTCGCCAAACGCGAGTGCAACGGTTGTAATCCCTGCAGCTAATATAACCGTAAAGAAAATAAGCATGACAAAGTGAAATTTCTTTATGCGGATAAAACTGTGATCTTTATCTCCCGCTTCGTTTTCCTCATTTATGTTCTTTTCATTCTCCAAATAATTCACCACTTTCATTTGCCCTTTTGGCACCGCGATACATGCCTTTTATAATCAACAGTATCAAAAAAATTGGGTTAATTTATGACATAATTATGAATAAATTTTGAACAAATATCTTTTCTTTAGATTTTTCTAACTTGTTCAAAATATTCCTCTAATGTCCAATTGTTTTCAAAGATATCTTTTGCTGATTTTTTGCCGACATACCGGTAATGCCATGGCTCAAATTTATATTTGGTGATATCCTCTTTTCCTTTCGGATAGCGAAGAATAAACCCGTAAAGATGGGCTTTATCATGGAGCCATTTTCCTTCTTTCGTGTCTTCAAACTCTTCGGTGAGCAGGAAATCGGCACTTTCAGCAGAGATATCCATTGCAAGCCCTGTCTGATGCTCACTGTTTCCTGGATATGCGACTGCTTCTTCTGCTTTTTTCTCTCCGACCTTATCAACTTCTGCCTTAAACAGAACGGACTGACGGTCGTAGGATCGGTAACCTGACACTGCATACAGGATGACACCGTCTTTTTTTGCAGCATTGAACATTTCTTCCAAGGCAGATGCTGCTTCTTTTCTCAAATAGCTTTTTTCGATGTCTTGATCTCCAAAGGAAAACAGCACATCTGGCCTTACCATATCTTCCGGTGCATAACCATCAGGTAAACCGAAATCCTTGTTGACAAGAGAGACAGTATTCGTCGGATTTTGAATAATGTTCCGGCCGTCCACCACTTTAATGTCATTGAAAAATGCTGCTTCAAGAGTCCAAGGGATTTCCTCCTCAGAACCTTCGCTTTCTGAGTCATTTTCCTGTGTGCTGTCTGCAGTTCCTTCTTCATTTGATTGCTCTGTGTCTTTATCTCCATTCCCCGTTGTTTCTTCTGAAGCCTTATCCTTATTTAAAAAGGGAATGTGTTCTGTAATGCCATCCAGTTTACTGCACCCTGTCAAAAGGGCAGTAAGCAACAGCAGCAGCGCTAGTTTTTTCATTCTCCACCCCATATTACACTTGTACAAAAGTACGCTTATTCTTTAATTGCAGCTTCGAGTGACACCTCAATCATTTCATTGAAAGTTGTCTGTCTTTCTGAAGCTGTCGTTTCCTCTCCTGTTAAAACATGGTCACTTACAGTTAATACAGACAACGCTTTGCGGTTAAATTTAGCTGCTAATGTATAAAGTGCTGCTGATTCCATTTCAATCGCTAGAATTTGGTACTTAGCCCATTTTTCCAGCTCAGAATTATCGTTATAGAACATATCTGCTGTAAATACATTCCCGACTTTTAGAGAAAGGCCCTTTTCAATGCCTGCATCATATGCCTTTTTAAGCAGATCAAAGTTTGCTGTCGGTGCATAGTCTACGCCACCGAAAGTAATGCGGTTCATTTGCGAGTCAGTTGAAGCGCTCATTGCTAAAATGACATCGCGAACTTTAACATCCTGCTGGATAGCACCGCAAGTTCCGACTCTGATTAGATTTTGAACGTTATAGCTTGTCATTAATTCATTCACGTAAATTGCGATTGAAGGAGCTCCCATGCCTGTTCCTTGAACAGAAATTCTTTTTCCTTTATATGTACCTGTATATCCAAACATATTTCTCACTTCGTTATAGCATACCGCATTCTCCAAAAAATTCTCCGCGATATACTTTGCTCTCAAAGGATCTCCAGGAAGGAGTACCGTTTCTGCAATTTCGTTTTCTTTTGCGCCAATATGTACACTCATTTTTAAGTACCTCCATTGATAAGAACATTTCAATAAAAAAATATATTAGGAATCATTTCCATATCCTAAACATTCACTATTTGTACTATATCATATTCTAGATTTGGGATAAATACAATTAATAGCAGGATAACAAAACTTTAATCGGCAATACTAATTTTAGCTTTTCCTTTGGGTTAGGAAAACATGCTAATACACACAAGTAACTTTTAAAATTTAAATGTTGAAGGAGATATTATTATGGGAAAAAAGCATCGCAATCGAATTAACTCTCCTAAAAAAAATAATCATATACCGAAAGAAGCCATTATTGCTGAACACGAAGCACATGGCAAAGAAATGTCTGCTAGAGAAAGAAAGAACTAAAAAAAGCAGGTGTGACCAAAAACAGTCACACCTGCTTTTTTAACCTGCATATTTGTTGATTAAATGATAGAGATTCCCCTTTAAGTCTGCCAGCTCCTGCTTATGAATACGCAAGGAGACATAGCTTTCATCCATATCAAGAGCCTCTGCGAATAATCCAGACAGCCCCCTTTGTTTTCTGTCAATCTGAAGCATAACATCGAGCTCATTTTCTGTAGCTGTTAGAATGACTAATTCAACCTCACCCAGCTTACCCCTAAAAGAACCGGAGACCGGAACGAATTCAAACTCCTGCACGAATGGAAGTCGCATTCGATGTGCCCGGCCTGCCTCTTTACAGCCGCCGCCTTTCATATGAAAACCCAGCTCCTCAAAAGCGTGGAACACTCCTCTAGTGAATGGAGATGGAACGATATTAATATGGTCCACATCATTCGGGTCAATAGCTTGTTTAATATCAAGGCCTGTTGAGATCCATACTTTTGTTCTGCCTATCGTAAAGGGAATATCATATGGAAGCACACTCGAAAATGGGATAACCTTTTTCTCTTTTGCCTCAATAGTAAAGGCTCCTGCAGCAAGGAATTCTCCAATCAAGGCCGTTTGTGATTCCTTTTTATCGTCTCTTTCTATTTCGTATTGTGTATACAGTCTGACATATATGGCGTCAATATTTTGAGCAACATTGCCTCCTGTAATATTTATTTCTCCCTCTATCTGTTCACCTGGTAAATAATCGGATTTTTTCAGCACCGTATCAAGTTTTGCTGCGCCAACGCCTACACTTGCCAAGGCTTTTTTAAATATAGACATAATAATTTTTTCCTCCCGCTATTTGCAAAATGATTTTGTTGTAATCATTTACGGAAGGGATGTTATAAAAGTTTCAATTAAACTAAAAAAAAAACAATAAAAAATGGCAAGAGCATTCTCCTGCCATATGAACGAAATAACCTGCTTTTATATTAAACTGTTTTTTCCAAACTTACATTCACTATTCATCCAATTCCTCATCAATAATGCATTTCTCAAGAAGATATTCAAAAGTTATGTCAGCTAATTCTTCCATTTCATCTTCTGTGGGAACGTATCCCCTTTTTAATAGCTCACGAAAGAAAAACTCAGCAATTTCCTCCGTATCTATTATTACGTCAATCTCTTTCAAGCATATCGCCCCCTTTTGTAAGAATATATGTGACATAAGGTAAAACATGCAAAGCTTTTGTACAAATTATCGGATAAATTAAAATATTTTTCAAGAAAAAAGAGACATGTTTAGAGGGCCAGGTTCATATTTATTACTATTGACACTGCAAAACCTAAAATATCGTGAATAATGGGGGAAAATACTGTGAATAAGTTCCAGCATTTAGTCGAAGCTTTTAAAGAAGATGTGAATGAAGATAACAGCAGTATTTTAGGAATATTTGACAAAGGACTCAAAGCATTGTTTTCATTAGTATTGTTCGGCTGTATTCCTTACTTCCTATACCTTATTCTCTAATCTAGTGTAGGACAAGCTTAGAGCTTTTGCTTATCATCCTTGCTGCTTAACTGTTTTAGCTTTCTAATGGTCAGTCTCATTGCATGCTCATACTCTAAATCTTCGAACATCTCATACAATAATTGATAGTCATTATATATATCAAGCAAACCATCAATCAATTCTTGCTTTTCCTTCGTGCTTTCAAGCAGCTCTTTTTCCGACTTACGGTAAGAGCTGTTAGTTTTTTGCAAGTTTACCGGTTTCTTTTTCTTATCCATTATATATAAGAGACCCAGCTTTTGAATAAAGCTGTCAGCATTTTCTGCATCTGCCACTAAAGTGAGTTCTTCTTCCCCTGCCTCAAGCCATTCTCCATCACTAACTCTTGACAGTTCATAAATGATATCTTCCCATGCATCTGATTTGTAACGCCAAATTTCTGTGCGGAAACCCATGATTTTAAAAAGATTGGATCCATAGCCTTTTACTTTGACAAGGTCACCTATAAAATAGCGATATTCAATGTCTATTTTTTCCGTATCCATCAGCTCTCCTTCGAATTCTGACAGCATCTGCAGACTGGATTCCAAATATAATCCTTCACTTTTATTCACTTCGTAGACATGCATGTCATCAAGCCACTTCACGTCTGTGATTTTGCCAACGGTTCCATAGATAGTGATGACAACAGTATCGCCAATTTTAAACTTCGGTTTTTTTCGGTTTCCCATAGTAAAAAGTCCTCTCTAAACAGATTGTGCGATATTCGGTCCGCAAAAAGCAGCACCCTTGCCCCCACAGTCATGCTTAAAGACTTAACAACTAAAGTGGGGGATTTTAATAAGAAACTACCCTTTCATAAATCCACATCTCATCTTCATCCTTTTTTTGTTCGCTGTTTTTCTTATCTGAGATAATATATGCATCATCCTTGCTAATCGCCAATACTCATGTTCTATTTCATTTCGTTTTTTTCTAAATCAGCCATTATACAGGGAATGGACGTTTTGTTAATCCAATATATGTAGCTGACAAACTATTTTAGAATACACTTTAACCAAAACACGGGTTTCATTAAAAAATGGGCAAATAAAAAAGCATTTCGCAAAAAATGCAAAATGCTAATAACGGATTTCCTTTTCTTCTTGAAACAGATACGTTTCCCAAGCTTCATCAAAGATTCTCATACTATCCAAATAATGACCATTTAGCTCTAAATAATTGCTTATTTCATCATAATCAAAGCTGTTTTTTGGGAAGCTGTGATCTAAATAAGCATGATTGGCAAAGTGACTTATGTTATCTTTTGGCTGGGGATGGCGGAATTTCATTAAAAAATGATAAAAAGATTTAGTCATCGTTCCTCTTCCTTATCCGAAATAATATACCGTATACTATACATAACAAGAAATAATGGTGCAAGCATTATTCACTTTTTATAAGACTTCCAATCTATGCCTATTTAACGCTCCTCTTGGTTCCTATTATGTTTAATTCAGAAAAGGCAGGATATAATATAGCATGGCGATATTTAAGAAAGCGGGGAAATACAGTAACTTCTATGAAAAACAAAACTTTTATTCTAGTAATTACCAGTGTATTTGGGATAGCCTTATTTTTGCTGTATTGCCTCTATCATCCCGGCAAAACAAGCTCCAGTACTAAAAACGTCTACGACAAAATAAAGGCAAGTGAACCAGTATCCTATCTTGTAATCGGAGACAGTATCGGAAGAGGTTCTGGTGCGAGCAAGGATCAGACTAAATGGTTTTATTTGCTTGAAGATAAATTATATGACAATTATGGTTCTCCATTAAAACGGAACATGATTGTTCAAAGTGGAGCCACAGCTTTTGAAGGCTTATATAAATTCAAGAATTCCAGTATCCAAAATATTGATCTAATCTTTATCGTCTTTGGAGAAAATGACCGTAAATACATGAATAATGACGTTTTTTATTATTTATACAGCCAGCTTCTTCTCCAAGTAAAAGAAAAATATCCTGCAGCTGAAATCATTACCCTTACAGAAAGCAGTTTAGATAATGAAAATTTTGCAGACGTCATCTCTAAAGTGTCTGGGGAATACCAGGCAACAAATCTTGACATGAGAATTCCATTTCGTAAATCAGGAAAAAGAGCAGAAGAATTAACGAAGGATTTGGTTCATCCAAATGATAATGGCTATCAGCTTTATGCTGAATATATTTACAAGCATTTCAACAAACAGATACAGAACAAGGAAAAGAGTACAGAACTGCCCTTGAATGACTATGCGGCTAAAGCAATCAATATGGTAACAAACAACGATTATACATTTAAAGACAGCTCTTATGTGAAAAAGCAAGGATATTATACTACTGATGATAAGGGTGCCGAACTTGGCTTTACCTTTAAGGGCACCTATCTTGGCGCAAATGTAATAAGAGGTCCGCTGGGCGGCTTAGTTGATGTCTATATCGACGATGAATTTGTAACAAGTATTTCGACATGGTGGCCATTTGAAAAACCAAGGTCTGAGTTTATTGCCGGCGGACTGCCAGATGAAACACATAAGGTAATCTTTCGCTCAGCAGGTAAAGCTTCCTCCCATAACACTTCAGGGTATCACAGAGTGCAGATTTCGTCTGTGATTGTTCAAGACAAATAGTTAACATAAAAAAGGCAATCCTCTAAAACGGATTGCCCTTTTCTTTGTATTGATTAATCTTCAATCAAACAACACTTTGTATTTGCCGTAGCCTTCTTGCTCCAGATCTTCCTTTCTGATGAAACGAAGAGAGGCTGAGTTCATGCAGTATCTTAAGCCTGTTGGATCAGGGCCATCATTGAATACATGGCCAAGATGGGAATCAGATTCTTTCGTCCTAACCTCTGTCCTAACCATAAAGTGACTAGTATCTGTTTTTTCTACAAGATCTTCCTCACTAATAGGCTTAGTAAAACTCGGCCAGCCGCAGCCTGCATCATATTTGTCATTTGAACTGAACAAAGGCTTGCCAGAAATGATGTCGACATAAATACCATCAGCAAATTCGTTCCAATATTCATTATGGAAAGGAGGCTCTGTTCCATTGTTTTGAGTTACTTCATATTGAATTGGTGTCAGTTTGTCTTTTAATTCTTTTTTATTCATGCTTTTCCCCCCAGTTGTTTTTAATAAAAGCAGCTCTTCCTGAGCCTACATGATAGGCGTTATAATGCAGCGAATTTTTTTTGTAGTAATCTTGGTGATAATCCTCTGCGTCATAAAAAACAGATGCCGGAATTATCTTCGTTGCAATCGGCTTGTTAAATTTGCCGCTTTCTCCTAATGCTTTCTTTGAAAGTTCAGCAAGTCGTTTCTGTTCTTGATTATGATAAAAAATAGCTGTTTGGTAGGATTGTCCTCGATCAAAAAACTGGCCGCCTGGGTCTGTCGGGTCAATCTGTTGCCAATATATATCAAGCAGTTTTTCGTAAGGGAACAATTCGGGATCGAATGTAATCTGGACTGCCTCATAATGACCTGTCGTTTCAGAGCAGACTTCCTTATAAGTAGGATTTTCCTTATGGCCGCCCGTATAACCGGAAACAACAGAAATAATTCCAGGCTCCTGATCAAACGGCTTCACCATACACCAGAAACAGCCGCCGGCAAATGTTGCTTTTTCATATTGTTTTTCCATACGATACACCTCTATTCCATTTAGTATGTATACTATCTTTTCCCTATAGGGAGTGTAACAACACTTCTTTTATTAGCTTAAACAAAATCGCCTGAGAAAGCAAAAAAGAGGCTTGCTGAATAATAAAAAGGAGTGCATGCCTGCACTCCCCATTCTCATTATTATTTTCGCTTTGCTTTTATCGTTTTTTTGATACTCTTCCATTTCTTCTTCTCATCTGACTGAGCTTTTTTATTCTGCTTTCTGTCAAGATAAGCAAGTTCTCGCTTCATTTTGAAATAGCTGTTCAGGCGGCCTGACTCCAGCTCTCCGTCCTCTATTGCCTGTTTGACAGCACAATTAGCTTCCCCCATATGACCGCAGTCTCTAAACCGGCAATTTTCAGCCAATTCCTCGATATCAGTGAAACTCTCTAAGATACCGGCACTGCTGTTCCACAGCTGCAATTCTCTCATCCCTGGTGTATCAATTAAAACACAGCCATTAGGCAGCACGAGCATCTCCCGGTAAGTTGTCGTATGACGGCCTTTGTCATCGTCTTCCCTAATTGTTTGCACCGCTTGCTTCTCATAACCTAATAAATAGTTCGTTAATGTAGATTTGCCTACACCGGAAGATCCTAAGAGGGCAATTGTTTTTTGCGGCTGCAAGTAGTCGTTCAAAAGATCAAGCCCCCGATTCTCATGGACACTTACCGCGATTACCGGCACACCGAATGCGACTGCTTCAACTAAAGCGACTGAATCCTCTACATTGTTAGAAAGCTCTGATTTAGTAAGGAGAATCACTGGATTAGCGCCGCTTTCCCATGTCAGTGTCAAATATCTTTCGATTCTGCGCAAGTTTAAATCCTCATTCAGAGAATTAACTAAGAATATCGTATCCACATTTGCTGCTACGATTTGCTCTTCTGTAGTCTGGCCAGCTGTTTTTCTTGAAAATTTACTTTTTCTCGGAAGAACTGCCATTATCGTGCCTTTTCCTTCATTAAGCCGCGGCAGCACAGCGACCCAATCTCCTACTGCAGGATAGTCCTCTCTTCCGACAGCTTCAAAGGAAAGTTTTCCTGACACCTCACACAATAGCTCGCCGAATTCCGTAAAAATCCGGTAAATCCTCTTATGCTCTAATGCAACCCGACCTGCAATAATACCCTCTTTATTTAAGTGCGCTAATGCGCTTTTTAGCTCTTCATTGAACCCGATTTTATTTAAATCCATTTTAATCCTCCATTTTTTTTGCATAATAAAAAACCATAAGCACGTACAGCCCATGGTTTTCACATGCATTCAAATGCAGAATGTAATTCACTTACTTCATAAAGTAAGCGTAGGGCTGTACGATATATGCAATTGCCTTATTTACACAGATTAACTTTTTCATCGTACATCACCCTTTCCGTTATAATTAGTTATAGTATATACCATTTTTTTCTTTTTGTACATATAATTTCCGATTAGAAGATTATTTTTTAGATAGGCACTGTATCATTCGCTTTGCATAAGATGAAGCAAATTGAGCAAATAGGAGTGATACTATGAATAAACAAGGAGACAGCTTTCCCATTCATGAAGCGGGCATGTACAATCTGTTAAGCGATTATTATAAGTATACAAATCCAGAACTTCATATTTACTATTACCAAAAACATCTTCAAAGCCTGAAAATGGCACTCCCGCAAAACATAACAGCAGATACGGAAAGGCAAGCAGAATACGGCAAAATCCGCTTTATCCATGCATCTGTTCAAAAGCCAGCTGTCGATATTTTCATCAATGGAGTAAAAATATTTAAAGAGGTACCCTTTAAAAGCACTACAAATGATATGACCCTGCCAGTAGGCCGCTATCAAATAGACATTTATGAAACAGGGAAGATGGTTGATTCGCTCTGCAGCCAAAAAATCCTTGTAGAAAGTAACATCTATCATACTATTACCTTTTTAGAATCTGCCAATCAATATTTAAAGCTTTACTCCTACCGGGAAGATCCTTTTGTGCATGCAGCTGAAACAAAACTGCGTTTCATTCATCTTCATCCAAAATTGCCAGCATTAAATATTGCTGTCCAAAAAGGAGATGTTGTTTTTCCTGGTTTACACTTGAAGGCATCTACTTCTTACTTAGGGCTATACCCGATGACTGTCTATTTAGAAGCGCGAGATGCAGACACAAATAGACAAATTGCAACTCTTCCTCCTTTAACATTAAAGGAAAACAAAGCGTATTCTGCTTTGATTCTTGAAGGTTCCTCAGAGGAAGCTCCCACAGATATCTTGCTTATATCTATATAAAAAAGGCAGAATATCCATTCTGCCTTTTTACAATTGATTATTCCGTTGGCAAGAGCAAGTTGAAGCGAATTCGATTGTTTTCCAAATCAAATTCCTCTACTTCCGCCGCCATACCGTCGCCGATTTTCATATTAGTAAGATGCACATCAATAGTCTCATCATCGGGATTAATATTAACCCATGATGGAAGCTTATACTGATTCTCAATAAATTTCATTACATAGGAAACGGGAAGAGACAGCTGTCCGATACTGATCGATTTCTGTCTTAATGTAAGGTCCCCATTGTCCAATGGAATTGGTTCAAATGTAAGCTTCATTTCTATATCACTGCTAAAGATCGGCAAATAGCCAAAAAGCTCTACTTCGTCATTAAGATTTACTTCATAATGAACAGGCCCATTTAAGCCTTCTTTTTCCAAATAATTGTTGATAAGCAAAGTTAAGTCTTCTTTATTTGTTGTCACTTGAAACGGAATAACATCTTCGTTCTGTGAATCCACCCTGTCTGCCGATTTGTCAGCAGGTAAAAACACAAGGGTGACAAGGACTAACAGGATAATTATATTGATGGTTGCTAATATTAAAAAAGCTGTTTTCCATTTTTTCTTAAACAAACTCATTCTCCTCTGTTTTCTCTATTCAAGCGCTTCATTGCTAATATTTCCCCAATCGCCTCTTCTTTTACTGTCTGATAAATTTCGTCAGCAATCAATTTATAGCCTTTATCGTTCGGATGAAAATAGTCTGTATAAAGAAGGTTTTCAGATGAATCAGCAAAAATGTGTTCAATTGGCACAAAATAAGTATTGTTATATAGAGTAAGAATATTTTCTCCCGACATATTCCATTCTGTCACAATATCATTCATTTCATCCACGTCAGAAAACCATTTTGTAAAGGGATTATATACACCAACGAGGACTATCGAAGCTTCTTGATTATCTTTGCGAATTTCCTTCAGTATATTATAAAGATTCGTCTCAAATGTCTTCATTTGCCCTGTAAAATCATCGAGCTGCAAATTTGAGATATGATCGCGAACAACTTTCATAATATCATTGCCGCCTATTGTTAAAACAACCATATCTGCATCTCTGATGGAATTCTTGACTTCATCAGATTTAATTTTTTTGAGCAGCTGGTCTGTCCGATTGCCTTTAACACCAAAGTTGCTGATAGTGACGTTCCCTACTCCCTCTTCCTGCTTAAATAGTTGCTGCAGATAAGGGACATAGCCGCCTTTGCCAGTACTGTCACCAACACCCTGTGTCAAGGAATCACCGGCTGCGACAACATTCAAGTCCTCCGATATAAAGCTTTCTGGGACTTCCTGCTTCATGGCTACAACCGTTTCTTTCGAATCATTCCTATGAAAGGAAGTGTTGGTTGTACAAGAAGTAAGCAAAAAAAGCGTTATAATTGAAATCAGTAAGGTAAATGGTCTCATTGGCTAACACCTACCTTTATTGCATTTTTAATCATTATAACATATGGATAAAAGAATGGTTTTTACATTTTTATCCTTCTACCATTAGGCCAAAACTATGCAAATACTTTTTGCCTTTATTGAAAAAAGACCTATTCATTAGGCCTTATATTGTTTTACAGAATGAATGATAGGTAAAAAATAGCTAAAACATTTAGTATGTATGATTGAATAGGCATTTGAAAACAAGCACTTAACTATATAGTGGGATATAAACCTTAAAAGTTGTACCCTTGCCTTTTTCACTTTCGACTTCAATCTTGCCTTTCATTTGTTCGATCATTTGATAGCTGACCATCAATCCCATGCCAGTACCCTTTTCTTTTAAGGAATAAAAAGCTGTTCCTAGTCTGCCTAATTCCTCTTCTGTCATTCCAATACCCGTGTCCTTAATTTCAAAAACCCCAAAACCAGCTTTTTTGTATAAACACACGCTTAACACACCTCCGTTAAGCATGGATTCTATTCCATTTTTAAGAATATTGATCAGCACTTGCTTCAATTCACTGCTGTTTGCGCGTATATAAACCTGCTGGATGTCACGTTCAAAAGTAATGCTTTTCGACATCAATGCATAAGAATGCATTAAGTCAATTACCTTCATGATTAAATCTTCTCCATCGACTTTTTCACTTTGTTCAATTCCAGGCTTCGCTAAAGATAAGTAATCATTAATAATTGTCTCTGCTCTGTTCATTTCTTCAATCATTAGCTTTATGTACATTCGTTCCTCTTCACTAATATGTTCTTTAGCAAGAAATATCTGCAGGAAACCTTTAACAACAGTCATTGGATTTCTTATTTCATGGGCTACAGAGGCTGCTAATTGGCCAATCGCATTCATTTTTTCCGCACGCTGCAGCTCCCGGTGGATTTTCGTGTAGTTCATAATATTGTCCATCTCGTTTAAAGCTTCTTCTACTGAATTCAGCTCAATATCCCGAGACAATGTCCCTAATTCTTTCGAGGTTTTAGAAAGTCTTGTAAAAAGCATAGCAAGCTTTCTAACCATTTCGTTAAGACTGTCGCTGATTGCCCTTATATCGGATGCATGATGGCTGTTTAGCTCCACTTCCAAATTGCCGCTGCTAATCTCCTTTAGTCCCCATATTACCTCTTTTAAAGGCAATAGAAGCTTGCTGATTGCTCTTTTCGTATAGATAAACAGAAGTGCAGCCAAAAACAAGAATAGAACCACAAGCCACAATGACAGCTTGTGAATGCTGCTAAACAAACTATCTGCTGAAATATCCATTCCTATCGCGCCGATAACATTCATGCGCTCGTCTGTTATAGGTATGAATGCAGTATAAATATGGCTGCCATTCTCCTTGCGGAAGCCGCTGTAATCCGGAATTTTTATTAGAGGAATTTTGCTCGTTAACGCTGCACTGCTTGATGTGAAATAGGCTCCATCTTGTTGAAGGACTGACCATTCCTTGCAGGAGGAAGCTTCGTCATATATACAAATATATGTTTGAAGCACTTTTTCTTGTTGGAATGTATAGCTCGATAAGAGGTGTTCCTTATCATCATCACTCATAGAGCCGCTGGCGTAAAACTCCCCATCCGTTAAATGGTGTGCTGCAAAGTTTAACAGACTGTCCGTGTGTTCAGAGACAGCTTTCTTCCACTCATGAGAAGTGATGACATAGATGGATATTATTGCAGCAATTAACAGGAAAAAAGGCATACAAAAAGAGAATAATTGAATTTTATTTAAAAGAGGAAATTGCTTCACTTTTTTCATCATGTTACCCACCAAATCCTTTTAATTCCTTTTTCTAGAAATATAACTAAAAGAATTCGACAGAATTAAACGAAATTCCTCTTATTCCGCTAACTTTTTTTATGAAAGAAGGAGACGTTTAATTGTCCCCTTTCATTTTAGCGAGTTGCTCCTCATATAAATTTCTTAATATATAGACTTTATATAACTCTAATTTTCTTTGTTCTTGTGGATGCCGGTTCAACCCTAACTCTTTTAATCGGGCAACATACCAGCCTTTTGAACCATAATATGCCATTATTCTCTCCCCCTTAAAAAAAGATCCCCTTTACACTATATGTTAATAGGTTATTTCCTATGACCTAAAGCTGTGTACAAAAAAAAGAGATTGATTAATATCAATCTCTAAAAAAAGCTATTCCGCATAATAGCTAAAACCTAAAGCTCCTTGACCTGTGTGTGTGCTAATAACAGGTGTTGTGAAATCAATTTCTATTTTATTAAACCCTGAAACTTTTTCGATTGCATCTGAAAGCATTTTCGCATAATCAAGGCTGTCGGCATGAGTTATGCCTACTCTTTTAATCGTTTTCCCAAAGCATTCCTCCGCGAACGCATTTGCTAAGAACTTTACTGCCTGTGCTCTGCTTCGCACTTTTGTAACGGGTGTGTATACTCCGTCTTCCAAGGAGGCAATCGGCTTAATGTTTAAGAGTGAACCTATAAAGGCTTTTCCTTTACCAATCCTTCCACCTTTAATTAGGTTTTCAAGGGTATCGACGACAACAAATAATTTAGTATGCTTTTTGACATGCTGAATTTTTGCTAATATGTCCTCTTTATCGACACCGTTTTGTGCCATCATAGCAGCCTCAATAACTTGGAAGGATAAGGCTTTAGAAATATACTCAGAATCAATTACGGTAACATCTGCCTCTGTTAGTGCTGCAGCGCTTCTTGCAGAGTCAACTGTTCCGCTCATTCCTCCAGTCATATGGATGGAAATAACCGTATATCCTTCGTCTGCCAATTTATTATACGTTTCAAGAAAAACTCCCACTGGAGGTTGGGATGTTTTCGGAAGATTTTCTGCTTCCTTCATTTTTTGAATAAATTCTGCTGGGTTTATATCTACTCTATCTAAAAAGGTTTCTCCGTTTATTGATATTGATAACGGGATTACTTCAATGTCATATTTTTCAATTAATTCTGATGCCAAATCTGCCGTTGAGTCTGTAACAATTTTAATCTTTTTCATTTCACACTTCCCTTAGTAAAAATCTTGCCTTTTGTAAAGCGTTTTCTTAAACTAAAATTATACATCATTAGTCCTATAAATGGCAAGCAGAATCCTAAACTGGCAATCTGGCAATAAAACACCGTCTACAACTATATAAAAAAACCCCTAATGGAATCAGGGGTTTCTCTAAAAACTGTTAACGCCTTTATACAAGCAAGTTAAACAGGTTTGAATCCTTATTCAGCTCTGTATACGGAAAGCCTTTCAGATCCATTCTTTCAATAAGTCCTTTATAGTCTTCTCTGTGCTTCAGCTCCAAGCCGACTAATGCTGGACCATTTTCTTTATTGTTCTTTTTGATATATTCAAATCTTGTTATATCATCATCAGGACCGAGAACCTCATCAAGAAATTCCCTAAGTGCTCCTGCTCTTTGCGGGAAGTTAACGATGAAATGGTACAACAGCCCTTCATATAATAATGATCTTTCCTTAATGTCCTGCATTCTGTCAATATCATTATTTCCGCCGCTTATAACAACAACAACATTCTTGCCTTTAATCTTGTCCTTATATAAGTCCAACGCTGCGACAGGAAGCGCTCCGGCTGGCTCTGCTACGATTGCGTGCTCATTATAAAGAGAAAGAATCGAAGTACATACCTTTCCTTCCGGAACGAGCAGGATATCCTCGAGCAGCTGTTTACATACATCATAGCTTTTCTCCCCAACACGCTTAACAGCAGCACCGTCAACAAACTTATTAATTTTATCTAGTGTAATAACTTTGCGCTGCAGAACCGATTCTTTCATCGAAGGTGCTCCGGCAGGTTCGACACCGATCATTTTTGTCCCAGGTGAAACACCTTTAATATAAGTGCTTAACCCTGCCATCAGCCCGCCACCGCCGATGCTTGCAAACACATAATCGACAGGCTCCTCGATGTCATTCATGATTTCAATGCCTACCGTTCCTTGACCTGCAATGACATGCTCATCATTGAACGGATGGATGAACGCTCTTTCTTCCTGTGTTGCACATGCGACTGCTTCTTCATAGGAGTCATCAAACGTATCACCTACAAGAACGACCTCTACATTACTTTTCCCGAACATCTTCACCTGCGTTACTTTTTGTTTCGGTGTTGTTGCAGGCATAAAGATTTTCCCGTGCACACCTAAATATCTGCAGGCATATGCCACTCCTTGTGCATGGTTGCCAGCACTCGCACAGACTACTCCATTTTTCATCTTTTCTTTTTCCTGCATGACCATAGAATAAAAGGCCCCTCTTAATTTAAAGGAACGCACATGTTGTAAGTCTTCTCTTTTCAGATAGATATTACAATCATATTTTTCTGACAATCTATGATTTTTTTGTAAAGGAGTATGGGCCACTATGTCTTTAATTCGCTGGTACGCAATCAGAATATCCTCCAACTGCACCGTTTTTTTCATTACATTTTGTTCCATATCCACACCCTCATTTCACAGCTTTTAATTTGTACATTATAACATGTCAGAGAAGGAAATCCATCATAATAATTCTAAATTTTTTGTTTTTTCTCTACAAATCAATCGTTGGAATCAGAAAATTTTTATGATTTAAAATACATGTCAAATAGCAATAATGCTAAAATATAGACATCCTGATCGTCATTAACCGTTATTGTATGAACACCACTGACTAGATTGTTTCTTTTGATGCTGCCGACAACTTTATTGTCACACATCATTTTAGCTTCTCCATTGATTGTTCTTGAAGTGATGGTGAATCCTTCCTCACCTAACGTTCCTCTCATGGATTCCTTCAGATGAACAGCATTTTTCAAGTTAAAAACAGTCGCTGCTTTTCCGAACAATTCTCCATTTTTATAAATAAGCCAGCTTTCATTGTTTGCCAGTAATTTCTCCCGCTCCCATTCTACGCTATACACATTGTCACCAATCGAAAGTCTAAAGGATAAATACCATGGCGCTTTTCCTTCTATACAGCTGTCTACTACTCTGTGCCAGCGCTTTGTAAATAGGCGCTGATAGACACCCTTTTGCTCTTTTCCTTTAAATAGAGGTTTTGGTGTGTGCAGAAATTTTTGCAGCACATAAATAGACCAGTTCTCTGTGTTAGCCGGTATATAAGCCTGTTCCTTTTTGGAAAGAATGTTCGCAACGATATACAGCACAACAGCAGCAACTAAGGAGAGCGATGCTATCATAATCGTTGTCACTTCAATCTGTCCGATGATAAAATACCTGACGACAGTACCAGAGAGTATTAGGAAAAACAGAATATATAAATGCAGCAAAGCATTTCCCCTCCTTTTCTCTTCTTTATGTACGAGTCAAGTAAGCTTTTAGTTTCCATTTTATTGCTTCATTTGTTTTAATTGCTTCAATCCAGTAAAATAAACAAGAAGGAGGGATCGAATGAAATTCTCTGTAAAAGAAGAAATTGCTAACAGCATCACCCATGGAATAGGCTTACTATTAAGTATTCCAGCGCTTGTTTTTTTAATTGTTAATGCAGCTGAAACAGAAAATCCGTGGAGGATTGTCAGCTTTTCGATTTTCGGTACGACCATGCTGCTCCTGTATCTATGCTCGACTCTTCTTCACAGCACAACATATGAAAAACTGAAGGATTTTTTTGAAATCCTGGACCATTCTGCCATCTATTTGCTCATCGCAGGGACATACACACCCTTTTTGCTTGTAGCTATTAGAGGACCCCTTGGCTGGACATTGTTCGGAATTGTTTGGGGACTTGCTGTTGCCGGAATTGTCTTTAAATGTTACTTTGTGAAAAAGTTTATTGTCGCATCCACCATCTTGTATGTTATTATGGGCTGGCTGATTGTTTCAGCGATAGTTCCTTTATTTCAGGCTATCGGAACACAAGGTGCGGTGCTGCTCGTAATTGGCGGTATCCTTTACACAATCGGCAGCATCTTTTATGTATTGCAAAAGACACCTTACTTCCATGCGATCTGGCATGTTTTCGTCTTAGCTGGAAGCTCGTTCATGTATTTTTGTATTTTATTTTATGTATAAAAAAACCAAATCAGCAGCTGATTTGGTTTTTTTCTTAGCTTTTTCGTTCATATACAAGGAAGCGGTAATCATAATCATTCTGTTCATTTCTAATCCCTTTTTCTTCACTGATAACACGCCATTCATTCCAGTCAATTTCGGGGAAATAAGTATCTGCCTCAAATTCACCACTGATTTCCGTTATGTACATTCTGTCTGTAATTTCAAGCGTTTCTTTAAATATTTCTGAGCCGCCAATAATAAAGATTTCCTCATCCTTCGTTGCCTGCCAACTATTGAATTCAGCAATGGAATACAGAACGGTACAGCCTTCACAAGAATAGTGCTTGTCTCTTGTCAGTATAACGTTTTCGCGATTAGGCAGATTCCGCCCGATAGAATCCCGCGTTTTTCTACCCATGACTATAGGATGACCTGTTGTTACTTTCTTGAAGTACTTTAAATCTTCCGGCAGATGCCAAGGCAATTGGTTATTAAACCCTATTGCCTGCTTGTCATCCATCGCTACGATCATGGAAATCATACACTTACCACTCCTTTAATATGAGGATGTGCTTCATAGTTAACTATTTCAAAATCTTCATATTTGAATGAGAATATATCTTTCACATCTTTATTCATCACAAGCTGCGGCAGCGGCTTTGGTTCTCTAGTAAGCTGAAGCTCAACTTGCTCGATATGATTATTGTAAATATGAACATCACCGAACGTATGAATAAACTCTCCAACCTCAAGGTCACATACTTGGGCAATCATATAAGTCAAAAGTGCATAGGACGCAATATTAAACGGCACCCCTAAAAAGACGTCAGCAGAACGCTGATACAGCTGACATGAAAGCTTTCCGTCAGCTACATAAAATTGAAACAGACAATGACATGGCGGCAATGCCATATCAGGTATGTCCCCGACATTCCATGCACTGACTATCATCCTGCGAGAATCAGGATTGTTCTTAATTGTGTGAATTAATTCAGCTATCTGATCTATTGTGCTGCCGTCGCGTGCAGTCCATGATCTCCACTGATGTCCATACACAGGGCCAAGATTTCCGTCCTCATCTGCCCACTCATTCCAAATTCGCACATTATTGTCCTGTAAATATTTAATATTCGTATCTCCATTTAAGAACCATAACAGCTCATGAATAATCGAACGCAAGTGGAGCTTCTTTGTCGTAATCAGCGGAAATCCTTCTGCCAAATCGAAACGCATTTGATATCCAAATGTACTGACTGTGCCAGTTCCCGTGCGGTCCTCTTTCTTTGTTCCCGTCGTCAAGACATGCCTGCATAGATCTAAATATTGCTTCATTTATTCAACATCCTTTTCCTGCTAAAATTTCTTAGTTAATGCTGGCAATCTGTTTGTAAGTTAAAGGTGCCAGCTCCTTTAATGTTTCCTTCGTTGAACCGCCCAAATAATACATGGCAAAGGTTTCGGCAAAATATTCCTCTGGATAGTTCAAAAAATATTGGCTGTACGGAAACAGCGTTGCTTTCTCCTTATTCCAAGCAGCGGTAAAAGCTTCCGTTTTACTATAATAATTCAAAACCTTATAGTCAATGGAATGGGCAAGCTCATGAAACTCCAAATTAACGGAGCCATGCCCGCTGCCCTTTGGGCTCGCTCCAATTTTTACAAGCACTGTTTGGCCGCCGCCGATTCCTGGGACATCATCCCACGTTTTTTCGGACCGATAGCCTCTTGGTACAATTCCGGCAAACTGTTGTGCCGTTGGATTATCTGTCAGCTTCCCCGTAAACAGCTTCACTTTTATGCCTTTTTTCTCGATTTTCTGCAGAAGTGACTGCGGCAGTCTATTTATACGTTTCGCAATTGCTGCTGCTTCTTTCTGGTCAAAGGCTGGTTTTGGCAGCAAAATAATATTTTGCAGGTTCGTTTGTTCAGATTGAGTCAGCTCTCCCTTAATAATGGACTGAACTGGAAAATCCTTTAGAAATATGCCATCTATGTCTTGTTGAGAATTCCCCATAAGGAAGGAGACTATGCCAATCATAAAAAACGGCATAAATCTTCTTATATGCTTCATCCTTTTCTCCCCATCTTTCTTGCGATGTCTATACATTATGTTTGAGGTTCAAGCAGATTCCTAAATTAATAATCTACTAGATTATAGCATATATTAAATCGTAAGAGAGCAGTAAAGGATATTGGAAATACCTTCAAAAAAAACCTTTCAAACAGAACCAATGAAGGCTTCTATTCTGAAAGGCTAACTTGTCGTTATTAACTTACCATAACTTTTCTTTAAACGTCGAGTCCATAGTTGCGGCATAATGCAGCAAGTCCGCCTGAGAAGCCGCTTCCGATAGCATTAAACTTCCAGTCACCATTATGTTTGTACAATTCACAAATAACGACTGCTGTTTCCACAGAGAAATCCTCTCCCAAGTCAAAGCGAAGAATTTCCACATTTGTTTCTTCATTAACGACTCTGACAAACGCATTGGAAACTTGGCCGAAATTTTGGTTTCTTGAATCGGCATCATGAATTGTTACAGCAATGCCTACTTTTTCTACATGTGCAGGCATCTTAGAAAAATCGATGACAATTTGCTCATCATCTCCGTCTCCTGCGCCTGTCCGGTTGTCGCCTGTATGCTCGACACCACCGCTCGGATGTGCAAGGTTATTATAGAAAATGAAGTCCACATCATTTACTACCTTGCCGTTTGCATCTGCCAAAAAAGCAGATGCATCTAAGTCAAAATCAACTCCGCCGTCATAGCGGTTCGTATCCCAGCCTAATCCGATTACCGCTCTAGTTAAGCCCGGGTTTGTTTTTGTTAAGTCGATTCTTTGTCCTTTAGATAGATTAATGGACATCCTTTTCTCCTCCTTTTTTCTTCTGGTTAAAGCTACTATTCCTTAAGAATAAGATTTTACGACTTCACCAAGACTGCCAGCAGATGTGCCAGATCCGATAGCGCCAAACTTCCATTCTTGGCCGTGTCTGTAAAGTTCACCAACAATCAAGCTTGTCATCCCATTATAATTATCTGTCAAGTTATAGTGAAGCATAGTATCGTTTGAGCTTGGATTAACAATGCGGATAAAGGCATTTTGAATCATGCCGAAATGCTGTTTTCGTTTGATTGCATCATAAATATTAACAACAAATACAAGCCTATGAACAGATGCAGGCACTCGGCTCAACTCTACGAAAACTTGCTCGTCATCCCCTGCACCGTCTCCAGTCAAGTTGTCGCCGGAGTGCTGCACACTGCCATCTCTGCTCTTTAAGTTGCCAAAGTAAATAACATCACTGTTGCCCTTTACTTTCCCGTTCTCATCAAGCATAAGCACAGATGCATCACAGTCGACATTTCCGCCAGAACCGCCGCCGCCGAACAAGGAGCCAAATAAGCCGCCGCCACCCTTTTGCTGAACAGGATCCCAGCCTAGTCCTACCATAATTTTTGATAAACCTGGATTGCCTTTAGTCAAATCAACTTTTTGTCCTTTTTGCAGATTGATTGCCATATTGTCCACCCCTATGTATTTGTTTTTTTTATATAGTAGGGCAGAAATGTTCTGCCCTTATATTTAGCCTTTTAATTTCATTTGCTTGAAATTGTTTTGCAGCTGCTCGAGTTTTTTTGTGCCTTCTTCACGAAGTCGCTTATTCTCTTCCTCGATAGACTTTGTCTCCTGCATACCCTTCATAATGATATTCCAAGACTCTTCGATTGTCTCAATCTTAATGCTCGGCGCACCTGCCAGCCTTGCGATATCAACACTTTGCTGAGATATGTTCTGCGCATTGCGGACAAGCATCTCATTTGTACGGCGGTCAAGCTCGCTCATACTGTCTGCTACAAGCTTCTGTCTTTTAGCGGCAACAGCTTGAATCAAACCATTTTTGAAGATTGGAATTGTCGTTACAAATGCAGAGTTTATTTTACCTATCAGCTTCGTATTTCCCCGCTGCAGCAATCTGATTTGCGGTGCTGTCTGCAGGGCAACCATTTTAGCCATTTCCAAGTCATACACTCGTTGGTCGATAAGCTCGATTGCATTGCGCAATGTATCGAGCTGCATGGCTGCAAGCTGATCGCCTTGAATTGCTTTTGCTTCAATTGGAGGTAGCACTTCCTCTTTCAGCTGGTCAGATTTCATCGCACCTGCAACAGCATACTTCTCGAGTGTTAAGTAATACTGATAGTTTTGCTCATACATATTATCGAGCATATTTGTCGACTCGACCATTTCATTTTGGTACTTAGAGATTTCGACATATACTTTATCGATTTCCTGCCCCATAGACTGGTACTTGCCGAATAGCTTCTCCATTAATTTTTCGCTTTTCTTAAATAGCTTCCCGAAAAGTCCTTTTGAGGATTGTTCAAAATCCTTCTTATCAAATTTATCCATAATTCTGCCGAGCTGTTTCAAAAGTTCACCTGAGTCTTCAACTTTTGTCATTCTCATATTCCCTAAAATTTGATCAGAGAATTTCGAAATTTGGACAGCAGGCTCTTTTCCGAACTCCAATATTTGAATTTGGTCTCTTTCGTCAATCGATCTTGCCAATTGCTGCACTTCAGGCTCATTTCTTAACGAAAGCTTGATTTCAGAAACCTTATTTTCCGTTAACACATCTATCACTTGATGTTCATTACTTGAAGAATTAGATGATTGCATATTCACTGCTAATCTCCCCTTCTATTTTTTTTGAAGCCGTTTAGAATCATTTTCTTAAAGAATGATTCTTCCTTATATTCCATATCGAAAACAACATCCTCCAGCCAGTGAGCATCATAGGAGCCTTCTTGAATGAATGTCTCCATATCTGAATGACCTGGCGGATTATAAACGATAATATCTACACCGAATGAATTCAGTAAAAGCAATATAGCCGCATCTTCCCTTGTGAACAGACCGTTAAGCTCTGTTTTGTAGAGAATGACACTCGGCACATCCTGTGAATAGTCAAACTTCTGAAGCAGCTTCAGGATATCTGCAGGAATAATCAGCCCTTGTGTAAACAGAAATATAGCTGCTTCCTCTTCTGTCTCATTCGGCAAAAGCTTCAGCTGCGGCTTATCGCATATTGTGCGTATGCTTGAGGCAATTCCCTTTTGCAGCCCTAGCGGCAAGCGGCTATAGTTCCAGTAATTGGCTGTCATCATTTTGTTAATATCTAATTTCCCTTCTCTGTCGAGGGCACTTCGGTAGTGGAAACGGTAATCACTGACAACAGCTCTTGTAAACGGGAAATTCTTGATTAAAAGAGCATGGTCGACATTTACAAGACTATGCATCCGATCCCAGTATTCCTTTCTATTGCTGCTTACACCAAATACTTTAGCAAAAATAGTTGGAATTTTCACTACTCCATTGCTGACTTCAAAGTTAGGGCGAATCATTGCTTTTTCTTTCTCCAACAAAAAAAGCTCATCATATGTCGTTTTTAAGGTGACAGAAGTAGGAGTATAATCCCTTAGTTGCCATGGTTTATATAGGCCAGAACCTTCATGGTTAAGAATGCTTTCAATTTCTTTGGACGCTCTGTACGCAACCGTTGCCGTTCTCCGCCGTTTTTCAGTTGGAAACTCTTCTGCCTCTTTTGCTTGCGGATATATATGTGTAAAAGCCGGCTGTCCTTCACCGGATATTTGTGTGAGGATGTCATCACCATTTGGACTGACGACCACTAAATCACAGCCTATTGTAGCCAAGTATGTCAAAAAATAAGCCTGGCTTTTGCTGCCTGTCCCGTACCACAAAAATTGCGGCAGCCTGTCTTCCTCTCTGCACGCTTCAAGACTCGGTTCAAGATGATTGATGGACCATTTAATGACATCGACAAGAATTCTTCGCAATTCGCTGCTTTTTAAGCCACTCGGCTCTGCTTCTGCAAATCGCTCCAAAACCTTAATCATCCCTTCCCTTAATTTCCTATGAATGGATGGGACTTGAGATTTCAACAGCAAATTCTCTCCATCTAAAAAAGCGACAAAGCGATTGACCGAAAGATTTTGTTCTTGCAGCAAATTCAGCACTCTTTGAATCGCCTGAAAATGCTTGTTGTCAAGCACCCTATTCAAGTGATGGTTGCTGATAAGCACAAGCCTGCTGTCATCTTGACTGACCCAATCATACAGCTGGTTGTAGTATTCGTCTTCATCCATCGGAACGCCAAGCAGCTTTACAAGCACTTGTCCGAATGTGATGACACCATTTTCTTCTTTATAGAGCGGCCTGCTTTTTGGCGGCTGCTGCAATGTTGTATACCAGTTTTCCATTGATACAGGAAGTATCTGCCCATTCAGCGTGTGTAAATTAACATTCATTTTCCCACTTCCCTAAACGAACTGCTCTGTTAAATATGGCCTTGTGATTTGAAAAGGCTTTATATGTATCATAGCAAAAGTATATAGATATTGCTAAATATTTACCGTATATAAATTAGTACGTTTACTAGTCTAAAAAGTTTCATATTTTTTAAGCACTGCTTAACTTTCTAGCCTTCCAAGCAATATCTTTTGGGCTTTATATACCTATGTTCAATCCTTTTTAACGTCTCACCATTTTGAAGCAATTGCATATTATACAGTAAATCTAGGCTAAGCAGGTGTTATAATATGAGATCATTATATCGAAAAAAGTCTTATCATGAACTCGAGTCAGAACTGGAACAATTGGAGCAAGTTATAAGTTCCAAAACCTATCTTTTCTTTGATTTGTTTTTTATCAGTTTAATAATCAGTTTTGCCATAAGTGTGACCTTCAAGTCTCTTTTGCTAGGAATATTCACCTTTTTTATTTTTTATTCTGTTTTTATTGGCATCTATCGCTTGCTTTCCAAATGGTTTAAAGATTCTCCAACAGAGGAGTAGCACTCCTCTTATAAAGCCGGTGCACCGTTTCGATGATTTCTTCACCAGCATCAGCACCAGAGAAATTAGTAAGATTATAACGATTAGCATCTCGCACTTCGTCTGCTAATTCACCATGCTTTGGCATCCAAGCATGAGTACAAGCATCCAGTAAAGGAAAATCAAGGAGAGAGTCTCCTGCCCCTGCTGTAATTTTGATGCCTTCTCTTTTTTGGATAAATTTTACGGCTTCTCCTTTACACACAGGTGCTGGCATAAAATACAGCTTTCGCCCTTGCAGGGAAACCTTCCAGCCATTTTCTGATGCTATCTTTCCAATCAGTTTTTTCGTCTCAGAAGTTATTTGCTGTTCTAATATATAATAAAAGAAGAGATCATCTGCTATTTTCATAGAACCAGGTAAGGCTTGCCCGTTGACTAATTCCATCAGTTTTTCTTTTTCAATACATTGCTTTGCAAGCTTTACCTGAACTTCTTTCGTCCAATCTGACAATATTTCTCCTTTATAATGGATATTCGCACCATTGGAGGTCACACTGTAGGTGATTGGAATGTTCTCTTCGAAAATAAAGATACGCTTATATTGCTCATACGTTCTTGTCGTCACAGGCACAAATTGCAGCTGAGATGCAAGCTCCTTTAATTTTCTTAGTGCATCTGTCTTCATATAGGAGATATAGTTTCCCTTTAATCTTTCAACAGGTACCATGCTTTCATTTAATGGAGTTCCCATTTCAGACAGAGCGCGTTCTGAATAAATCAAGGTTCTGTCTAAGTCTGACGCGAACATCATCATCATTTAGCACCAACCTTTTTAATAAGACCGCAGCATGTATAGCTCATTTGAGGATATGGAATGATTTCCACATTTCGTTCTTTTGCAAGCAAAACAATATGGCGCACATATGGGCTACTTGGGTCTTTCATGAGAATTTTCCACGGAACTCTCCTTAAAAGCACCCTAGTCGTCTCTCCGACTCCTGGCTTTACGTAATTAACTGTTTCAATTCCGAAAGAATCTTTCATTTCGAGGACTTCCTTCATTCCCTTGAAAGAGACTTCCTCTTCTTTTATAACATCCGAAATTGCCTGCTCCAATTTTTCTGTATCAATATGATGAAACTCAGAAGTGATTTCTTCCAAATACTTCTCTGAGACGTCATATTCTGTTAGTTCTTCGTAAAATTTTGCACCATGGAAATCTGACTCACCTATATAGGCATCATTCAGCACGGTTCTGCTGATAAGACCAGAGACTGTTGAATTTAAACATGCGCTTGGAATTAGAAAGTCCTCTCTTGTTCCATATAAATTTGTGCAATGCCCAGGGTCTGCCACTACAGCGAGTGCATCATCAAGCTCATATCCGTGGCTGTCTTTGAATTCAGCTAGAGATTTAGTTAATTCGATGGAAATGGCTCCTTTGCCTGTCCAGCCATCGATAAATTGAATATTGCCCTCAGGATGTGTTTTTAGGATGTACAGAAGAGCATTTTCGTCAATCCCTCTGTCTCTGATGATGGAAATGCTATAATGCGGGAAGCTCATGCTGTATTTCTGCTCTAAGTAACGTTTAATCAATATACCGATCGGTGTTCCTGCCCTAGCTAAAGAGACAAGCACCGTATTATTGCCCTTTTTTCTGTAAATCTGCTCAGCAACAACAGCAGTGCAAAAAGCAACCTTCTCCTTATATTCATCCAGAGTTTCCCAAAAAACTTGGAGATATTTTTCTGGAGGATTATATTCCTTCGGCAGCGTTTCACTGTAATGCTGTCCACCCTGAATGCGGCGCTCCCGCTCCTCTGTATCGCCTTCTAAATTTAAGCTGCTTAAATCCTTTAACAGAAAAACAACATCTTCCTCTTTATAAGAGCCAAACTTTTTTAGATCGGTCTTTTCCATCATATACACTACCTCCCACTGCAATGCACTACATTTATTTTTTTTACTCCCGTTTCTTTAAGCTTTGCAAGCAAGAGCTGAAGCTTATCCTCTTCCACTTTTCTCTCAAAGAATATAAAAATATCATCGTATGCATAAGACGGAATATTGTATAAATAATGGTCTATATGCTCATCTTCAGGGTTTAGAAAATGGATGGCTGTTTTGGCTCCATAATGGTTTTCATTATGAGGATAAATCGGGCTTCTCGTGCTGGATTGGTAGGAAACACCCTGTCCCATTAGACTTGCAATTTTCATTGGAATATACATAAACTCGCCAGTTCCAATACAGAGTGTTTGGGTGCCAAGTCTCTTTTTAGCCAAGTAATCAGCTGCTTTATCCATCCAGTGATTTTCACTTGACAGAAGTCCGAATCTTCCAGTATCCCCTAAGTAATAGCCAGGATTTTCCTTGCCTGCTAATGTTCGTGAGTAATAAGGAAGCTGGCTGTTTTCCGTAAAATCATCAAGCGAAATAAACTCCGTCTCCACATTATCCGTGATTAAAGGATTTGTTTCCTGTTGAATATCTTCGATTTGCAGCGCTCCTTCAAGACTGAATTCTCCCTTTAATAGACTCACAATGCGAATATTAATCTTGAGCTCCTGCTCTAACTGTTTTAGCTTTTGGTCATTTTCTTTGCTGCGCCAATCCAGAATGGAGACAATTGTATACTCTTTCCGCGGGAATTTCCCCTGAATATCCTTAATAATATTAATGGCAGTCTTTCCTGTCGTCAGTTCATCATCAACAAGAATGACTTCGCGAGTATTATCAAGCATGGAAACATCTATATAGCAGCGATGAGACGTAGCATGGGAGTGCTCCTCCTCAAAAGAAATTATCGATTCCATACCCTCCACTAACTCCCGAGTCGTGTGAAAAAAGGACGCATGTTGAAATGCTTTATAGAAACTGTGGCCCAGTGCAGTTGCTGTTTCGGCAAACCCGATAATAACAGGATCAGCCGTCTCCTTCCTGATGAAAGGGGCATCCTGAAAATTCGCAATGGAATGATGATAGCAGTCAAGCAATTCCTCTCTTTTTGCAGATAGACTATCTATCTTTAATTCTTCATATCTGGCAGCAAGCGCGAAACCCGTCCATAATCCAAGCTGAGGCTTAATCGGAATATGTTTTCCTAATAGCCTGCTGACAAACAAAAACGACCTTTTTTTATTGATTCTTGCCGCCATTTGAAATAGTTCTTCTGCATGCAGCTCAAATGGATTTTCCTTTATTTCAATATGCATCTTTAAATCATTTAGAATTGGCAATAAAATTTTCTTGTTTGAGTAAGTCAATGTATGTAAATTCTTCATGGAACACCCCATAAACTCTAGATTTTAGCATGATTTTCTGAGCCCAATAGAAATGGGGCTTTATTTCATTCATTTTATTGGAGAAGGAGCTTTTCATTACTCCAATCTCTCCATTACTGCTTGCAATTATATTTGCCGCGTCCAAATATTCCTCATAGCTGACAACATTTAACGCTTGTACAGGCTTAATATGGGTTGGGTGAATGATTGTTTTTCCTGTCAGGCCATTCGTAATGTCCATCAGTACTTCTCTAATCAAGCCATCCATATGCTTATCAATAAGCTGTGTTCTCATCTGCATGCCTGCCTTGCCGTATCTTTTTCTAAATGGCGTTTCCCGCAGCTGTGGTATCAGCATTCTCTCTTTGGAAGAAAAGTACTCCCAAACTGGTCCTGAAACAACATATGGACTGTCAGCGCGTAAAAATACATTGATGATATCTGTGATGCAATCGCGGATAATGGCCACATCATACACCGTTGTATCACTGTTTCTCCGAATGCCATAAAGACCGCAAAAATCAGTCGCTCCAATGCGGACATTTAAAATAAGATGTTTATATGTATCAAGAACTTTTTTAATCGATAACAGTTCTTCGAGCCTAGTCTCTTTTTCTATTATTTTCTTCGTTTCTAGTATCGGCATTGCATACAGCAAATTCCCCTTCGTATTATAGGAATCCAATTCTTGCAAAATGATGCTGCCAATTTGGGCATCAAACTTAGGAATCACAATACCTGTCAGCAAATGCATACAATCTTTAAGAGCGTTCATCAGCCGTAAAAACTGGTCAACAGAGCGAATTCTAATAAAAATCATTGGCATTTTGCTTTTCACTAATATTCCCTGCTCGATACTTGCCTTTATGTTAAGCAGCTCTTCTTTTAATTTCGCTTCTGCAAGCTCTACTTCATGATCACCGATAGAATCTTCTAAGCATATAACCATTGATGTTAAGCCGGGATGCTTGTTTATCAGAAGATCATGATAAATATTTGGTCTAGTTGCAGGCATATACAGGGTGGAGGCAAGGGCATAGGATAAAATCTCCTTATCAGAAGTTATCGACAATTCCTCAGGCTCCTTATAAAAAAGCTTTTCAACAAGCTGATTATTTAAATCGGAAAATAATTTCATTTCAGTAACTCCATTCCACTATAAAGCCTTTTGTGATTAGACTATTCTGATAATTATTATATAAAAAAAATTAGAAATTACCTTTTATTTTAATATAATATCGGTTTTCTTGCATTAATATTTTCTTGTTATGGGTAAATTTGTAATAACATGAGGATTATGTCTTTAGATGGAAAAAAGAAGGGATGACAACTTGTCATACCCCTTCTCTCTCGTTACTTTATTAAGCTTCGCCTTGCTCTGCTTTTTTCTTATTACGATTATGAACAACAAATGTTGCTGCGAAAGCGATAATTAATATGCCAAAGAATACAATATGGTGTACATGAACACCAAACACACCTAAGAACATCTTTACAGAAATAATTAAAATCAAAATATATGCTGTGCTTTCCAATTCTGGCACACGGTCAATCAATTTCAGGAATACACCTGCAACTCCGCGCATCATCAGAACGCCGAGCATACCGCCGACAAGCAGCACCCATACTTCGTTGCTGACACCGAAAGCGGCAAGAACGCTGTCTACTGAAAAGGCAATATCCATTAGCTCAACAGCGACAACTGTTCCCCAAAATGTACCGAACAAGCGGATTAACAAACCATTTTGGTTAATGCCATGCGATTCTTCTTCGTTTTCTGCTGCTTCCTTCTCTTTTCGTTTATCGATAAAGTACTTGATTGCTAAATACGCCAAGTACGCTGCACCGAGTACCTTTACCCACCACAATTTAATTAGTAATACACCGACTCCAATTGCGATGAAGCGGAATATGTATGCTCCAAGCAAACCGTAGAAAAGAGCTTTTTTACGTTTTTCAGGCGGAAGATGCTTAACCATAACAGCAAGCACAAGTGCGTTATCAGCTGATAGCAGTCCTTCCAAAATTATAAGTGTTCCAATATATCCCCAGCTCACTGGGTCTGACAGTACTCTTCCCCACGCTTCCCAATCAAAAAACATAGAATATGTTTCGATAAAGGATTGAATAATAGCATCCATTCGTGTAAGTTCCTCCTCATTGATCGCTGTATCAGTTTTGTATTTTTTTATCTGCAATCAAATGGAAAGGCAATTGAAAAGGTTATCCCCTCTAAAAGCAACTAACAGATTAGCCGACTTGCAGTCCGAAATCTGTTGCTAATGCTGCCAAGCCGCCTTGATAGCCGCTTCCGATTGCACTGAATTTCCATTCGTTGTTATGGCGATAAAGTTCTCCGACAACAAGCGCTGTCTCAATAGAGAAATCTTCTCCTAAGTCATAGCGGATAAGCTCTTCATTATTTTGTTCATTCAGAATACGCGCATATGAGTTAGAAACTTGTCCGAAGTTTTGGTTTCGTGCGTCACCGTCATGAATTGTAATAGTAAAAGCAATCTTTTGAACACTTGCAGGCACTGCTTGAAGGTCAATAATAATTTGCTCATCATCACCGTCTCCTGCTCCAGTTCGGTTGTCACCAGAGTGAACGACAGATCCGTTTCCGCCAGATGTGTTGTTGTAGAATACAAAATCAGCTTCAGATGTTACTTTACCGTTGTCACCAAGCAAAAATACAGAAGTATCCAAGTCGAAGTCATTTCCGCCGTCATACTTGTTTACATCCCAGCCAAGTCCTACGATAACTTTCGTTAATCCTGGGTTTCCTTTTGTTAAGTCTACTTTTTGTCCTTTTGATAAACTGATTGCCATGATTAATTCCTCCATTTTTTTCATTTTTATTATCTACGTTTCAAATGCTTCAATAGTTTCGCATTTTTATTATTTGTCGGGATTTTTTTTTAACTCATCCATTTAGGCGGAGTATTTTTATCCCAGTAGATATTGCCTAGTGCATAATGATTTTGGAAATTATCCTGAAACGTGTGATAATGAAAATTGAACCAATAGCCATCTTGCGGGGGGCGATCCCTTCTTACATGAAAGCGAATCACGTCTTGATTTTCTTTCACTATGTGGAAAATCCGCTCGCTCGTCCCAGGGCTCGGCATTTCTGTAACCGTAAGCTGGCTCAAATCTTCATCAGGGAAGCTTGAAGTCACATTGTTAATCGCTTTTTCAATATTCGGTAAAATCGCAATTCTGAATTCATCCTCAATCACCGGTTTAATCTTGCTCCCGAATTTCGTATAGCTTTGCACTTCTGCTTCTTCCATCAGCTTGCCCACGACCTTATCCCTTTCCGAACGCTCATCCAGAATCCCCGTATCAAGGGTTAATTCTTCTGAAGAGACTGGCAGCTTGCTTTCATCAGCAGGCTTCTTTTCATCACCATTGCTGGTATTGTAAAAAGCGGAAGGGGACGGAGTTACCAGTCCAAATGTTAAGATCGACACAAAGACAACAAGACTTTTTCGAATCCAATTAGGCATTGTAAACACCTCACTTTCAAAAATCCTGTTAATCCTATGTAAAGCCAGTTTTTTTCTTTGTTTAATGGTGCTCTAATATATATACAGTACTATTCAAGTATATAATAAAGTACAATTATTCAGCCACTATTTATACAGTATTATTTAAAAATTATAGCCTGTTATCCTTAATTTTTCCTATAATTCAATGATGCCATAGTGAAATTTGGCTGTTTTTCGCTGTATTCGCTGAAAACCAAAGGCTTCAAAGCGCGTGCTTTTATAATGGTCCTTCAGTACAACCCTTTCTTTGGCGACACGGCGTGCTTCTTCTATCATCGTGGTTGTCCATTCTTCATAAACAGCTAAATGCTTTAATGGTTTAATTCCATCTGAATCAATGCTTTCCTCAAACATTGGATCTAAATACACACAATCGATACTGTTTGTCTCTTTTTTTCTCAGCTCATCAAGTGCATGTCCGCTCGTCACCTTCACCCTTCGCATAGCTTCATCCATTTGCTCATCATGGGACTGCCAGACAGCAAGACCTTCTTTGACAATAAAGGCAATGACCGGACTTGCTTCCACTCCTTCAACTGCTCCTGATTTTCCGACTGCAAAGCTTGCGATAATGCTGTCAGACGCTAAGCCGAGCGTACAGTCAAAAAGAGACTTTCCCTCTGTTAGATTGCAAGCATCAACGAAAGGATCATGCTCCTCTTTTTGCAGTCTTTTAATTCGGAACATTGCAGAGCTAGGATGAAAGAAAAAAGGCTCGCTCGCATTTGCTGCAAACAGTTCATATCTTTCCTTGCCCGCCACTAACACATCTTCTTGATACTTAGTGATCAGAGATTTGACTGTCCTTTTATTTCTGTCCACATAGCTGCACTGCAGCAAGGCTGCTGCCGTTTTCGCTTTGTCTATCATTTCTTGATTTGTTCTTCCTGCAGTTGTAACTATCATTTTCATTCACCTTTCTTAACACTTAAAAGGAATTGCCTTTATAAGAAAAAAAGAGGGGCTGCTAGTGTGCCCCTCTTTGCTTGTTCTATTGCTTTTATTATTAGCAGTTTTGTTCGAAAGCAGACATCAAATTTTCCATAATCGCTTCCATGGAGTTGCCTTCAATATCATAACGAGGGATAAAATGGACAACCTGATTGTCTTTAATTAAAGCCATAGAAGGAGATGATGGCTCGATATCTCCAAAGAACTCCCTCATTCTTGCAGTCGCTTCTTTATCTTGACCTGCAAATACTGTAATAAGATTATCCGGTTTTTTCTCTGCTTGTAATACGGCCTGTGTTGCAGCAGGTCTTGCAAGACCTGCTGCACACCCACATACAGAATTAACAACAACCAGTGAAGTTCCTTTATTGCTGCTGATAAACTCCTCTACCTCTTCTTCTGTTGTTAATTCCTGAAAACCTGCGTGCACAAGCTCTGCTCGCATCGGCTTTACCATTTGTCTCATATATTCTTCATATGCCATCGACATTACTATTTTCCTCCTTTATTTATGCATGTGCTATAAGCATACAATAATGAAATGCATACATGCAACGAAATGAATCTGATTAGGCGTGTTTCTTTCTTTTTTCTTTTCCCACTCTTTTTACCTGTAAAAGATGACATGTTCGGATAACTGGACGAATAAGAAGCAAGACGCTTCCTGCGATATAAAGAACGGCACCTGTTATCTTCCAGCTCAACAGCATGTTGAAAATCGTTCCTAACAGGAATAACAGTCCAATCAGGATATCATTGATTGTATATATCGCCTGATATTTATCCTTTAAAATGATAGCTAAAGAACCGATAGAGATAACATGATTTTCTTCTTCTTCTGACTGTTTATTCATGTTTTTTAACACCTCGCTAAAAGAAATACTAGTGAATGTATTCCTTTTAACGGGGAGTCTAAACACAATTAGTCCAACAAGAAATATTTTCTAAAGTCAATCCTGCTTGCGTGCTTCAGTCATCTGTTTCCAGACAGAACCTTTCGCCTCTTCTCCAAGCTCAATTCTTTCGATAGCCATTTTAATTTGCAGACTTACTTCAAATTCAGGATCATCTTCATGAGCCTTTAATGCTGGCAAAGCCCTTTCATCTCCCACTTCATACAAGAACATTGCAGCACGCCATCTTACAAGCTTGCTTTTGTCATCTAAAGCTTTCATCATTTCTTCCATTGCTTCAGAGAAGCCTAAATCTGACAAGCAGTCACCTGCAGTTCGTCTTACTGTTACCGTTTTATCTTGAAGTGCTTTATAAAGGGACGGCAGCACGATTACATCTTCAATCATTCCGAGATATACTGTTGCCAGCCTGCGAATGGACGGCTTTTCATCATCAAGTGCTGCCGTTAACACTGGTATATCATCAACCGTCGGATCCTCACTTTGTTCTAATCTCTGATATCTAATCTTCCAATCTTCATGCTCTAAATCTTGAAAGGTCAGTTTGATTTTTTCCCGCTTGTTCAAAGTTGCTTCTGCTGTTTCTGGGTTCTTTGCAGCTTCTGCTAGGCTTGCAATTCTTTCATCAGGATATGCAGCCATCAATTCCTCTTGGACAGCTTGACCAATTTCGTCAAACTCACCGTAGCGCACTCCGAATTCCTGCCATTTTCTGCTTGCCACAACATTATCTTGCGGCATTCTTACCTCTGAAACGGCCTTCATGAATTGCTCTGGCAAGCCGTAACGCTTTTCTTCCGTTCCATCCGTCAGCTTTACTTGCATAGGTATCCCTTTGTACATTTGCACAAGCACTTTTATTTCACCGAAATGCTCGTTCACTTCCGGCTCTTTTTCTAAACTTTCTGCTTCTTCCCCAAAAGCATTTCGTACTTGGGCAAGAAGTTCCTTCCAGTCATATTTGGCATTTCGTTCAACTGCCAAGAAATCAGCAACATGGTAAACCCCTCTAATACCTTCAATTGCCAGAATGTCCTGGATTACCTTCGGTGCTTCTTCGACATTGTCCTTTTTATAGTTATTGCTTGTTCCCATCGGCAGCTCTTCATTTAAATTGATTTTCATCGTATTCGGGCTAGGAGTAGGTTCAATCGCCATAATTTTCATCAAAAAAATCCCCCTCAAAATCATTTTTTAACGGTTAACTTTCAGCAATCTCAGACAGATAGCTCCACCGTTCTATTAAAAATTCCAATTTCTCATTTAATTCTTCTTGTTCTTTAAGCAGAGCGTTGGCTTTTTCAAAGTCACTTCCTGTGTTTTCCATCTCTGTTTCAATCGCTTCAAGGCGGCTTTCGCAGTTTTCTATATCACTGTCGATTGTCGCCCATTCTCGCTGTTCATTATAGCTTAGTTTAACCTTCTTCTGTTTCGGCTGTTCTTGCTGCTTCGGCTTTTCCTTCACCGCTTTTTCTGCCTGCTCTTTTTGTTTTTCGGATTGGAGATATTCGGTGTAATTGCCGTAGTAGCTCTCTATATTACCGCCGCCTCTGAGCACTAACAGCTCTTGCGCTACTTTATCTAGGAAATAGCGGTCATGGGATACTGTAATAACAACACCTTTGAACTCATCTAAATAATCCTCCAACACCATCAGTGTTTGTGTATCAAGATCATTTGTCGGCTCGTCTAAAAGCAGGACGTTCGGCTCGCCCATTAGTATTTTCAGCAAGTATAATCTTCGTCTTTCCCCGCCAGACAGCTTGCCGATCATGGTTCCATGCGTATGGGGCGGAAACAAGAATCTTTCGAGCATTTGTGCAGCAGAGATCGTTTTCCCGTCTGTTGTCTCAATGATTTCAGCCGTCTCCTTTAAATACTCAATCATGCGCTTTGATTGGTCCATTTCTTCGTTTTCCTGCGTATAGTAAGCAATTTTCACTGTTTGTCCAATAATATAGTCACCATGGTCTAGCGGAATCTTGCCAGCAAGAATGTTAAGCAGCGTTGATTTTCCTGTACCATTATGACCGATAATGCCAATTCTGTCTCCAGGCTTTACAAGGAGATTAAAGTCCTTCAGAATCGTTTTGTTTTCAAAGGATTTGGAAGCAGACACAAGCTCAAAAACCTGTTTACCTAGCCTGCTGCCTTTTAAGGAAATATCAAGCTTGCCTTTATCCTGAACGGATGCAAGTTTGTCATCTAATTCTTCAAAGCGCTGAATTCTTGCTTTTTGTTTAGTTGAACGGGCTTTAGCACCTCTGCGAATCCATTCCAGCTCTCGTCTGAACAAATTCTTTTGTTTATCAATAGTTGCTGCCTCGTTTTCTTCTCTGATTGCCTTTGCTTGCAGAAACTCTGCATAATTGCCTTTATAGCTGTATAAATTGCCTCCCTCTAGCTCAAACATCCGGTTGGTAACCTTGTCTAAGAAGTAACGGTCATGTGTGACAAGCAGCAGGGCACCATTAAATTTACCTAAATAGTCTTCCAGCCATTTAACCGCATCAAAGTCAAGATGGTTTGTAGGCTCATCCAAAATGAGCAAATCCGGCTCTTGAATAAGGACTTGCGCAAGAGAAACACGCTTTTTCTGGCCGCCTGACAGCTCACCAATCTTTTTGTCATAAAAGCTGACGCCAAGCTTTGTTAATACAGTCTTCGTATTCGTATGAACATCCCAGCCGTTTTGGGCATCCATTCTTTTTTGGATCTCGAACAGCTCGCCGTGCAGCTTATTATTTTCCGGGTCCTTTTCTAACTTGAGCAATATTTCCTCATAATTCCGGACCACTTTCCATACTGGTGCATCACCTGTATACACATAATCTAAAACAGTCATTTCGGGATGGATTTCCGGACTTTGGGAGGAGTATGCGATTCGGTAATCTTTCGGGGCGATAATCTCGCCTTCATCAGGCAAATCGATACCTGCCACTATCTTCAGCAGCGATGACTTGCCTGTGCCATTAATACCAATCAGTCCAACTCTTTCTTTTTCACTTATAGAAAAGGAAATGGAATGAAATAATTCTTTTTCCCCGTAAGTTTTTGTTAAATTTTCAATTGAAATACTCTTCATAACTACCATTCCATTCTTTATAGAATTCTTTTAAGTAATTTTCCATCAATTGATGCCTTTTTGCTGCAATCGTTCTGGCTGTATTCGTATGAAGCAAGTCCTTTAATTTCAGGAGTTTTTCATAGAAATGCTGGATGGTGCTAGACTGGCCGCTCCGATATTCCTCTTCTGTCATATTTTCTCTAGCACCGACAGAAGGATCGTATATGACATGTCCCTTTTTTCCGCCATATGCAAAGGTTCTAGCGATACCGATTGCGCCAATCGCATCCAGTCTGTCCGCATCTTGAACAATTTTCGCTTCAATCGACTCTGGCTCCGCGTTGTTTCCGCCGCTGTATGAAACCGTTGCAATTGCCCTTACTATATGATTTCGATCATTCTGTTCAAGCGGGAGACTTTCTAAAAACTGCTCAAGCAGCCGAGTACCTTCCTCTTTAGATTCGTTCAGTTTTGCATCTGCCACATCATGTAAAATAGCGGCAAGCTCTATAATAAATGGATTTCCGCTTGATTCTTTTTCACAGATGAAAAGCGCAGTATTTCGCACTCTGTCAATATGATGCCAATCATGGCCTGTCACATCATCTTTTAATTTATCTTTCACAAAATTCTCTGTTAGTTGAATGATATCCATTATTTGAATGAACTCCTATCTATATCCTACCGAAATATTGTAACACGAATGAAAAAAATCAACTACAAAACCGTTTGAAGCACCGATACTCTTTTCCTATCTCTTTTAAAGTTTGCAAAAGAGGAAAAAGATAACTAAACAATAGGAAGCGGAAGAGAAAAAGAAGTCTAACTCAATGCCAAAAGAAGCAGGGATAGATCACAGCTTAGACGTGCTAAAGGAAGGCTATCAATTTGTATCAAACAGATGTCAAGCTTATCAGTCTGATATATTTGAAACACATCTTTTAGGGGTACGGGCCATTTGTATGAGAGGGAGTGATGCGGCAGAGCTTTTTTACGACAACAGTAAATTCAGCATTATAAATGGCAGCAAGAAAGAATATGTAAAGAAAGGAATCTACCATTTAAACAATATTAATAGTTACCATTCCCGTTTAAAGAAATGGATACGTCGGTTTAATTTGAGTTTCTACAAAGTATTTACTATTATATTTAGTATGGTTTCAGTTCCTTGACAATAGGAATACAGAGAGTGAATTAAGTAAGAAAAATCAAATGCTTATCCTAGCAAGTGTTAACGGAACTTGGGAAACAGCAGAAACTTTACGACTTAGAGATACGGCATTTTAGGAAGAGAAAAAAACTTGGTAACTGCATTTCCAAGTTCTAAGTAGGTATAGGGAGCATAGACTCCTAACTTTATTTGATTATTGTTTCAGCTGGTGTAACTCCTTCATATTGTTTATACAATGTAACGATTTTCGTGATATTCCAAGTTCTTTTGCTTGTAACCGGATTTTTCTCTAAAGTAATTAACTTATGTCCTGTTCCAAAGCTCTTGTAAGAACTTTTTAAATCATAAGCAATGCTATATATTACATTTTCATCGTTAATTTTTTCAACCTTCTAAACTATTCTATTCTTATACTTTAGACATACGAACGTGATTATATGAGCATATGTGTATACTTTAACATAGCCAATCTAAATAACAATTTCTTCTTAGTATTTTTTTAATAACAATATTCGAAAAAGAGCATTAATCGTAATTGGGTTAATGCTCTCGTTAATAGAGGCATAAGTTATTTATTTTCTTTTGTAAGTCCTAAGTATTCGCCGGTTTTAGGATTAAATAAAACCTCTGCATTTAGACCATTTATTTTTCCATCTACACCAAGAAAAATGTAATTTTCATCTCGCATTAATCTAAAATGATATCCGTGTGAGAAAGGGGCATCTTTTGGGCTTGGTTGCAAATGATATTTTTCAACGGCAATTTTAATAATTTGACTACTATCAATATTAATTTCTAAATGTGGAATAGTTAGTTCATCGGAATTGCCAATTATTCTGTGACTTTTATGTTTGCCTTTTTCAATAACAAATACCATCTGGCGTTTAACTGATGGTAAAGCAAACACGCCTTGCCAATTTCCTTTTTTTCCATTATAGCCACTTAAAGTTTCATCATCAACACTGTTCATAAATAAAAGAATTGCTTCTTTATCGAATTTTTCCCCTAGTTCTAATCCTAAATTATACGCTTCTTTAAGAGTTAATTCTTTCTCTGGTAAATCTACTTCATAATTCCCATAGTCTATTGTTTCTTTAGCAAAACAGGAGATAGAACCCATGAGTATTAAGATAAAAAAACAAGCTAAAATAGTTTTCATTTTATACACCTGCTACCTATTGTGTAGGTAGTAGTTTTTCCATCTTCCAAAATTAATAATGCTTATAGGACTATCTTTTTAAGATAGTCCCTAATGTTTTTTTAAAAATCAACCATAAAGAAACTTCTTGATTTTTGGAAAAACCTTCAAGGCTGTATTATAAAACACATCTTCATGATACTCACTTGGAATAAGGTTTTGAATAAATTCAATATATGGTTGGAATGGAGCTAACGGCCAATCTGTCCCGAACAAAAGCTTATCATAGGAGTTGGCATATACGAGCGCATGCCTTAAATGCTGTAAAAATATTCCTTCTTGCGCCTTCTCTAACTCCGCTCTTGCCCCAACAACCACCCCGGAAAGGTCAGCATAAACATTTCGGTTTTTATATAAAATCTCTGCACCAGTCAATGTCCATGGATCGCCAAAATGGGCCATCATAAAACGAATATTGCGATATTTCACCGCAACTTCATCAATTGCAAGCGGATGGGAATATTTCAACAACCCTCTTTCGGAGTATGTATCTCCAGTATGAAACACAACTGGCAAGTTATACTTTTCCGCTAGTTCATACACAGGATTGTATACTTTATCATAGGCATAGAACGGATAATAGCCTAAATAAATCTTTATGCCGACAACATGATCCTTGTGGATTTCCCGTTCCAGTTCTCTGATAGAAAAAGAATCTAGCTTGTATGGATTAACTCCGGCACAATAGACGATATTAGGTGGCAGTATATCTCCAAGATCAAGCCCCATCGGTGTTTGGGCCTTATAGTCGGGAAAGCCCATATGCGGCGTTTCTGTCACTCCCATGCCAATTGCTAAGACAATATTCGCATCTTTCATTTCTGATTGAACTCCGTCCGTGCTGTAATCAACTTTAGACAATGATTTTGCTGTTTCTTTAAATGATTCGATATTAGACAAATGGATGTGAGCATCAATAATTTTCATTGGTTCTCCTTTTCTATCACTCTATAATTTAGTAAACCGAAGGGATTTAAGTATGTCTAACTGTGATGATGTGACATTCATCTTATCAAAATAAAGGAAGCTCGGCAGTGTAAATACTCTGTTCTGATTGTCTCTTTCACAATTTGTCATGGAAACAAGCTGAATGATTTCATTATTTGTGTAATATTGTGTACTGATTCTGTTTCTGTCTGTGAGTAAATGCAGCTTATCCTCTGTACCTTGTAGTTTAACATGAAAGTCTTCCTTTAAAGTAATATCCTGCTCCATAGCTCCTGTAGTATAGACTCGGTTATGCAATTTATGATCAGCTAGCTGCAAAGTGCAATTGTTATGCAAAAAGAGATTTGTATGCCATTGCTCCTTCTCCATTTTTCTGCCTGCCGTTTTATGCACAGACACAAACACAGCAAGAAGAGGCAATCCTGGCATTGTGACAAAGTATTGAGAAAATGAAAGCCCTCTCCATTGGGAGTGCTGGTTAATATCTGTATCGATTCTGATACCAGACCATTTGTTTGCGAAATTATCCCACACATCGACAAACGCAAGCTTAGTCGATTCTTTCATCATAGAATAATCATTCAAATCAGGCGGACCTGCCTTCATCCCGCCGGCCCAAGGGTTCCACCAGCTTTTTGCAATCAGCTCTGGAAATGCCTGATCAAGCCATTCTGTTTCGTTTACTTGTAAGGAAAAGATACCTGGATAATAATCGGCTGCAGCGGAAATTTCCAGGATGCCGTTATGAAGACGATATGTTTCAAATCCTTTTTCGTTTATGATGTTTTTTGTTATCCTTCCTTGCGGATAAAACAGGATGTTATCAAAATAAGATTCTCTTATTTCCGTCTTCATTACTGTCGTCATTTTATTGACTGCCTGCCACGCAGCTGCTTCAAACGGTAAATGGAGCGGAGTATTGACTTTTAGATCTTGCAGATGGGCAGAAGCATTATTAATAATCAAATCCATATCAAATTTAAGCGCATTGTTGCGGTAACTTGCAAACTGATAGGATAAAGATGTATTTGCTTCAAGCATCGGGTTGCCGCCATTCCAGATTAACTCGAGACCTTTATGGATTTCCTTCTTAGAAGCTTGAATACCTGCCGCTGCTGATTCTACTTCTCTCCAATTCCTATAAGCGCCGATAGACATATACAGAGGCGGGAAGGAATAGACATTACCTTGCCTGCTTTTTTGTGACTCGAGATGCATTTTCCACCCTTCCATCCTTATTTTACTGCCTTGCGTCCAATATACACCGACAGGGCTCGACTGATCTTGAGAAAAATACCAGTTGCTGCTCATGTCTTTTGACGCAATGTCTCGCGGCTCCACCATATCGGCTTCCTTGAATACAACAACCTCCCCTTTTAAAGGTAAGTATACCTCTGCCCAATCATGATAAAAGGTCTCCTGCAGATGGATATCTAAAGAAGTCTGTTTGTTTTCAAGGAGAACCCATCTTTTCACAAGTCCTTCTGCAAATAGCTGGATGTTAAGCTTTATACTATTGTCTGGATGTTCAGTAGATTGATAATGAAGAGTGAGAATAATAGATGTCTTTTCGTAGGAGGTTTCGACTTTTTCTGGCTTCTTTTTTGACAGCTCATTGGAGTAGGGCTTGCCAAGCATCGGGGCAAACATGGCGAACGGTAAGTTCCCTGTCTGATTGGTGCCTGCTGTCATTACATTATCTGCCTTTCTGACATTCACTTGATAAATCCCATTAAAAACATGATAGTAATCTTTTGTTTCACCGAAAAATCTCTCACCAATTCCCTTTAATGCCAGTGCAATTGGTTTATTTACCGTAAGCTCACCACCTTGCCATTTCACTTGAACAAGGATGTCTTCATTCGTAAAGCCTAAAGCTAATATAGAAGCAGGTATTGATACGAACCGCTTTTCTTTGCCTTTTAGCAAAAGGCTGAATGTGGAATCTTTAAAAGACAAATATTCACTTTCAGGAAGCATAATGGTTGCCTGTACAGATTCAGTAAGATTATTTTCTAATTCCAAATCAAGAGCAATCTCGAAGCCTTCCTGCAATGCATAGTGAATCGGTTTTGCCATGATAGTTACTGGCGTTTTTGGACAGATTCCTAGTTTAAATGTCGTCATAGTGCCACCTGCTGCTATATTGACCGCAATGGTTGGGAATGTTTTGCCCTTTTCTGCCTCAGGTCCCTCGGTTAAAAAGAATGTATCTGTTATCGTCATTTCTTCTTCAACAAAGAGGCGGTGGTTAAAATCACAAATAACTCTTTCATTTGGACAGGATGATAACTCAATTAAAAGAGGAGTGGTGGACTTGTTCTTAATAAAACATGTAACTTCATGTTCTTGTCCTACGAGCAATTCATGATTTTTTAGAGATAATTCAATCGAGAAATCATCTGTTTTTAGTGCACATAAACCTCTGCCCGTTTTTTCAAAGCTTGCTTTAAGTGCGGTCTCTTTATTTACCCATTCATAGTCATAATAAGTAAACCCATCTACATTCCTTCCATCTGGCTTTAATTCCATCGTGCGCAGCATGTCCTTGTACCAGTCAATTTTAGCCATATAAGGAGCGAGCAGCTTGTCATTTAATATGGTTGGAATAAAGTTCATTAAGTGAGTATAGCTGTCTTCATCTTCCCAGAAAAAACCGCAGCGCTTATAAAGGGGGACCGCTTTCGTATTACCTGCCCATGTGTATAAGTCGAGCCGTGGCCATTTTTTATTAATAACTGCTTGTAATGCATGAAGAAGCAGCAGTTTACCAACCTTTTTCCCATGAAAATCGGGTCGAACATTTAACAGCGGGATATATAACGAACCAACATCTTCTTTATACACAGACAGCCCGCAGTATCCTACCACCTCATCGTTATGTACTGCTAAAAAAGTATGCAGATTATCTGTGCTGCGATGCTGATCAATTATTTGTTCTTCTGTTTTTACACTGCCGCCCCAAGCCTCCTTGCTTTTGTTCCACATCTTCGCAACTTCAGCAGCAAACCGATCCTCGTACTCCACAATCTGTATATCAGCAATCGTTTGATGGATTGTCATTTAGCGAATCACCTTTTTCTTCATATTGTATGGATGGAAAACATAATCCTTCCTTTCATTTTATTTAGTAATAACCCTTTCCAATCCTATTTTCTATCGTATTATGATTGGAAATTATTGTAAAGATATTATCATAAAATAACAGAAACTATTAATCAACAAAACTAGACAAACCTCGCTAAAGGAGATTTTTTTAAAATAGCGAACTAGTATTTAAAGTCGAAAAACTTATTTGTTCTTCGTTCATTTATTCTATCAAAACGAAAGGTGATGAAGCATAATGATGGAACAAGAGAGAGTCGCTTCTGCTACGGAGGAAATTTTATTAAGCGTTAAGGAGGCAGCTGTTGCAATTGAAGAAAGTCCTGGTGTTGTGCGCAACTGGCTTAGAGAGCTGAAAGGAGTTATTCCGGCGATTGTCGGCGAACACGGTTACCGCTATTTCGATGATAACGCAATGGAAGTATTGGAAAAGATTAAAAAGCTGCGTAATGAAGATAAATTATCTTTGCGAGAAATTGAAGATGTGCTGACCGACACGGAGCCGCAAGTCTTGCAGCAGCAAGTAGCGAAGCCGTCAGAAGAGATGCTTCAAGAGCTGAAAACAGTAAAAGAACAGCTTGAGCTGCAAATCAACTTCAATTCAGTGCTTGTTCAACAATTGAAAAAGCAACAGGAGCAAATGGATCAGCAGCATGAATTTATTGAGACACAAAAAGAACAGATTGCTGCCCTTACCGCTGCTGCTAATCAGCCTTACGTACACACATATGGTACAAGGAAAAGCAAAGACGAAGAGGATAAAGCGACGAAGGAAGCACCAGTCAGAAGAGGAGCGATATTCCGCTTGTTTTCGTATCGCTAATTTGTCATGTTAGATGATGGCATTTGTATGGACTGTTGTTAAGTCTTTTTCTATACAAATGCCATCATCCTTGATTTCTTTTAGACAGAAAGTAGTGCACCACAAGCACCGCAAAACTGGCCATCCTGCAGAAACAGCTGACTCTTTGGAAATAAATAATCAAAGGAAGAAATGCTTTTTTGCAAAGGCATATTCACTGAAACGGCTCCACCCGCATAGATAATCTGGTCTATTTGATGAATAGTGCCAGCCTGCTGTGACAGTAGAACAATCGTTTCGGCTGTCATTTGAAAAAGAGACGATAATTTATCTTCCTTGCTACCATCCAATGTATTTCCATAGCCAAAATTACTCGCAGTCAGGCTTCCGTTGATACCAATATCCTCTTCATATAAATCCTTCACAAGAACATCGATCTTATTCTTGCTGCCTTTAGAAGCAAGCTCTGTAATTTTTGCAAAATCCTGAACTCCAGTTAATAATTGTGCAAGTCCCATGATTGTTCCCCCGCCAATTCCGCTTCCTAAAACCCGCGAATGACCCTTCTTGCTAACCTTAAACCAGGAAGTACCAGTTCCGATATTAACAAGCAGGAATTCGTCATTAACATGAGGATAATCCCTATCCTTCAGCCATCTTGCTCCAGTACAGACAGCATCAAATTCAGGAAGAATGGAGGCATCAGGAAAAAACGCTTGTTTTAAATAAGCAGCCTTGCTTCCAGTAAGGGCTATATCATTCCATTCAAAAAGCTTCAACCACTTTAGTGCAGTATCTGTTTGAGCATTAGGATATTTTCTAAAATGAATTCGTCCGTTCTGCTCAAATGCAAGCTTAATCATGGAACCGCCAGCATCTATCCCGATTTTAGCCAAACTGCTCCCTCCTTTTGTTATAAAAAAGGAAGAACAGAGTAATCCATTCTTCCGTTTTCTTCTTATAATAACTTTTCAATATCCTCTTTCATTTCATACGGAGAAGCATTTGGAGAATACCGTTTAACTACTTTACCAGAACGGTCTACTAAAAATTTAGTAAAATTCCATTTAATCGCCTTCAGCCCCATTGCACCAGGCGCCTCATTACTTAAATGCTTGTAAAGAGGATCGGCATTTTTGCCATTCACTTCAACTTTTGCAAACATCGGGAAGGTAACGCCATAATTCAATTCGCAGAATTCAAGAATTTCATCCTCAGCCCCAGGCTCTTGATTCATAAACTGATTACAAGGAAATCCTAACACAGCAAAGCCTTTATCATTGTACTCCTCAAAAATCGATTGAAGCTCTTTGAACTGCGGAGTAAATCCGCACTTGCTCGCAGTATTGACGATAACAAGCACTTTCCCTTTATAATCATTCAGTGAAACTTCTTCGCCATTAATTTTTTTGACCTCAAAATCATAAACAGTCATCCTATCATTCCCTTCCTGTCCAAATCAATCAGCACCTTCTGCCTCTGCAAGCCAGCCAATGTTGCGAGCATATAATCAGTCATGCTGACTAAATCATCCATATCGCCTTCTGTAACTAATCTGCTGAAATCAATGGAGATATGATTATTTACTATATTATCAGAACGGAAGGGATCAACACGAATTTCCTGCTTAATAACATGTTCCGCTCCCCATACTCTTTGCAGCAAGTCCTGCAGCATCCAAACTGTTTCTTGATTATTCTTATGTCTGACATGTATCGTCAAACGAATTTTCGCTCCTATTAAATGCATTTTCTCCTCAAGCTCTAAAAGCTCTGCTGCTAAGTTTTTCAGGGAAGCATACATCGACAAAGTAATTTGAGCATTTTGTTGCCCTCTTAAGGCAAACACAAGATGAAACTCCCTGGACATTGTACTGGTATCTAAAATGTCTTTGCGATTTAAGATGTCGATTGTACCTTCAAGATCCCTATCATAAAGCTGTCCTTCTACAACCGTTTTTAAATTATCATAAGCAGTTGGGTCAAACATATATTAATCTCCTTTTTAAAAGAGGCCGATTGCTTTTCCGTCCTCATTCACATCCATTTTTAAAGCAGCTGGCTGCTTCGGCAAGCCTGGCATTGTCATTACATCTCCTGTCAAGGCAACTAGGAAACCTGCTCCGATGCTAGGTTTTAGTTCTCTTACTGTGATTGCAAAGTTACTCGGTCTCCCAAGTAGACTTGGGTCATCTGAAAGAGAGTATTGCGTTTTCGCCATACAAACAGGGAGATTACCCCAGCCGAACGCTTGGAAATCCTTGATTTGCTTTTTTGCTTTTGTGCTGAACTCGACATGGCTCGCACCGTATATTTTCGTGGCAATAGTGTCGATTTTCTCCTCGATAGAAGCATCTAAGCTGTATAAGTGTTTAAATTCATTCTTTTCTTGTTCCATAATTTCTAAAACCTTGCGAGCAAGCTCCAGTCCGCCTTCGGAACCCTTCTCCCAAACTTCTGTTAAAGCAACGGGGATACTCTGACTTGCACACAGCTCTTCTAGCACTTCGATTTCACGCTCTGTATCTGTATAGAAACGGTTAATCGCCACAACAAATGGTAGTCCAAACTGATTAATGTTATCCACATGCTTTTGCAGGTTGGCAAATCCCTTTTTTAAAGCTTCTGTATTTTCCGCTGCCAAATCACTCTTCGCCACACCGCCATGCATTTTCAATGCTCGGATGGTTGCGACAATCACAACGATTTCCGGATTAATTTGTTCATTGCGGGCTTTAATGTTCAAGAATTTTTCGGCACCAAGATCTGCGCCAAAGCCAGCTTCTGTTACAACATAATCAGCAAGCTTGCTTGCGGCAGCTGTGGCAATCACACTGTTGCACCCATGGGCGATATTGGCAAACGGACCACCGTGGATGATAGCAGGTGTATGTTCAATTGTCTGCACAAGATTCGGCTTAATGGCATCTTTTAACAATAGTGTTAGTGCGCCTTCCACACCAAGCTCGCCGACTGTTACAGGTTGTTTGTCCATATTATAGGCAATGACCATTTGGGACAGTCTTTTCTTTAAATCATTTAAATCATGTGCCAGACAAAGCACTGCCATTATTTCTGATGCAACCGTAATATCAAAACCGTCCTCTCTTGGCACACCTTGAAGAGGACCGCCCAACCCGATAACCACTTTTCTTAAAGCACGATCATTTAAGTCAACAGCTCGTTTCCAGACAATCCGTCTTTGGTCAATTCTCAGCTCATTTCCTTGGTGAATATGATTGTCTAGTATTGCGGCTAATGCATTGTTGGCTGTTGTAATGGCGTGAAGGTCACCAGTGAAATGAAGATTGATATCCTCCATCGGCAAAACTTGAGCATAGCCACCTCCTGCAGCGCCCCCTTTTATTCCCATCGTTGGCCCAAGGGACGGCTCTCTCATTGCAATAGCTGTTTTTTTATTAAGTTTTTGCAAGGCATCACCTAAGCCTACTGTAACTGTTGATTTCCCTTCTCCTGCAGGTGTCGGGTTAATTGCCGTGACAAGAATGAGTTTGCCTGACTGTTTATCTTTTAATTCCTCCAGCTTATCAAAAGAGATTTTCGCTTTATATTTTCCATACAGTTCTAAGTCATCCTCTGTTAAACCTAACCTCTTCGCAATATCGAGAACAGGATGAATGGTTGCTTGCTGTGCAATTTCTATATCTGTTTTCATTATTTTCCCGCCTTTATAAAATTTAATTTTCATTTCGTATGAATATATTCATCTTAAAAAATCTATGTACAGCATTATTTTGCCAATAATCTTATTTTACAGATGAACGAATAAAATTAAAAGGAAATATCTGAAATGTTCGTTTTTACCTTTGCCAGCATAGAAAAACAGCAAGAACACCCAAGGGGAAATATGCTGAAAAAAACTTATTTTCATACATTTCAGCAATTATATTGCGGCAAACCGAAAGGATATTTATAATAGGCTATATGTTTATACATTATTTAACTAATCTAAGTTTATGAAATACTCGGAATACAACGATAGCTTTGCTTATTGTTCTATTAATTATTCCAGCTTGGAAAATAAGGCATAACAATTGTACAACATGAAGAAAAAAGGAAAAAACAGGAGGCGAACCATTATGCCTATTAAAATTCCTCAGCTGCTGCCAGCAAGGGAAATTCTCGAAGAAGAAAATATCTTTATAATGGATGAAACAAGAGCAAAGGCTCAAGATATTAGACCATTGAATATATTAATTCTTAATCTAATGCCTGAGAAAGAAAAAACAGAAGTACAAATTCTTAGACTTCTAGGTAATACATCGCTGCAAGTCAATATCTCGCTGCTGCGCACAGCATCCTATCACTCTAAGAATACAAGTCCGAACCATTTAGAACAATTCTACACTGATTTCCAAGCCATTAAAGGTAATAAATATGATGGCATGATTATTACGGGAGCACCAGTTGAACTGATGAATTTTGAGGATGTTCAGTATTGGGAAGAGCTGACAGAAATAATGGACTGGACGAAAACAAATGTAACGTCCACATTGCATATATGCTGGGGCGCCCAAGCTGCTTTATACCATCATTTCGGCATTAAGAAATATGAACTTGATCAAAAATGCTACGGTATCTATTCCCATGAAGTCCTTAGACCGTCTGAAAAGCTGCTGCGCGGATTTGACGACAGCTTCGTTGCACCGCATTCAAGACACACTAATGTCCAAATCCGTGAAATTGATGAACATCCATCACTCCAGCTGCTCGCTGCATCTGATGAAGCCGGTGCATTAATTATCAGCGGAAATAATGGCAAACAGATTATGATAACCGGCCATTTAGAGTATGATTCATCAACACTTGCTGAAGAGTATAAACGGGATAAAGAGAAGGGACTAGATATACATCTGCCGCTTCATTATTTTCCAAACAATGACCCAAACAGAAGACCGCTTAATATATGGCGTTCTCATGCACATTTGCTGTTTTCTAATTGGCTCAATTACTATGTATACCAAGAAACACCGTATGAGTGGAAATGAAAGGCTCGTGTTACATAAAAGAGGATTTGGCTTCCAAACAATTGTTGGAAAGCCAAATCCTCTTTTGTTATGTAAATCAGCCGTTGCTGTCAGAAAAATAAACTTCTTCAAATGGCTGGATTACGACAAATCCTTCACCGCTGAATTTCATTTGGATGGATTCACCGCTTCCTCTTCCGAAAAAGGTTTTTAACGAAACGTCTGTCACAAATTCGGGCTGCAGGTTACCAGACCATGCAACAGTTGCATTCGGGTCTGTGAAAACAGGTTTTGCTGGTGTCACTTTCAATGTGAGAGGTTCATAATGAGAAGTGATGGCAATCATCCCTCTTCCAGACAAATGAATGTTGAAAAGACCTCCGGACAGCATTCCGGCAACTTTTCTCATGAGCTTAATATCCCACTTTACAGTTGGCTCAAATGCAAGAAGATCATTGCCATTAACAAAAATCGATTCACCATTCAGATGAAGAATCGTGATTTTTTTACCTTGATCTGCAAGATATAATTTCCCTTGTCCTTCTGCTTTCATAAGAGAAGCTCCTTCTCCTGTTAAAGCTTTTTTGAACATTTTGCCTAAGCCGTGTTCGAGAATGCCTTCTCTTGTAAATTTAATGTTTCCCATGTAGGAAACCATGCTGCCAGCTTTTGCCCAAACCATTTCCTCTAAATTCACTTCCAGCATCCGCTGTGTTTCCAGTTCAAACAGTCCTTCACCTTTATCCTGCTGTTCGGTTTTTTCTACAAATTCCTCCAAGGAATATCTGCTCATAAGTTTAATCCCTCTCTTTTCATCTATTAGGCTTACTTTTTACTAATACGATTACATTTGGTAAAAGTTTCATGATTATTTTTTCTGTTTTCGCACATACTAATCGATGATTTTGATTTTTAGCGAAAGGATGGATAAAAAACGTGGAAACAATCGTTGCTGTCGAAAGAAATTACTTAGGTGAGATTATAAGCTTTAAAACATCAAATGAACGGATTATTTCTTACAGAAAAGCACTGCTTGAAGCAGAAGAAGGCTTGCTCGATGGTGTAAGGCTTTGTGAGGCAAGCTATGAAGATGGACAAGCGCTTATTATTGAGGATACCTTTGCGGAATACCCGCTGATTTAATCGTTATTATGTAAGAGGGGCTAGACATAGAGACACACCTTATTGACAAAGGGGGTTTTCAATAAAAAATGTCTCTCGCCTTAATTAATCCAGTTCCTCGTTTTTTCGCTGGATAATTTTAAGCTCCTCTATTCTTTTATTATCTTCCTGAAAATATTGGACTAAATCTCCAACACGATCTATTGCGTCCCAGCTTAAATGATGTTCAATGCCTTCCACATCTTCATAAATATTTTCTTCCTTTACGCCGATGATACGTAGAAGGTCTTCTAGCAGCTCATGCCGATAAACTAGCCTTTGTCCGATTTTTTTGCCTTTCGGGGTTAGTATCAGCCCTCTATATTTTTCGTATACAAGATATTCATCCTTATCTAGCTTTTGAACCATCTTTGTAACAGAGGAGGGATGCACGGACAAGGCTTCTGCAATGTCGGAAACTCTTGCATATCCTTTGTCTTCTATTAATTTATAAATTTGTTCGATATAGTCTTCCATGCTGGGTGTTGGCATATATGACCCTCCTAATTTTGCATATACTCTCAAACACTTGCCATGTTTGGCAAAACTAGAGCAGTTTCACAACTGCTCTTGTCCTTCGCTTTGGCTTATTGCCAAACACGCAAGAACGAAAATATCCTTTATGCATTTTACTATATAAGAATTAAGGAAACAAGCACTTACCCTATTGGTTCGAACATAAAACAACATGTTCTTAACTAGGCAGGAGATCGCTTGCTTATTTCTTGCTGGAAAAATCCATTTGCCAGCTGAAATAATCATTATCCTCATTTTTGACATACTTTAATACAGCGTCAAATTTATTTCCTTTTTTGCTTGTCAGTCCTTTAACTTCTGCTTCCCCTTTTTTAAGCAGTGACTTCACCATTGTTTTTGTCGGTTTTTTCTTTAATGCTGCCAAAAACTTGTCATTCTTCCAGATTACAAACTTACAGCCTTGTTTCCAATTGCTGCAGCCGTAGCCTTTTTGCCCCTCGATTACTTTATGACCGCAAACAGGACACGTGCCAAGATTCTCTATGGTTTTTTTTGTATACAAAACCTCTTGAATGGTAACAGCTTGTTCCCCTTTAATCTTTTCAACGGAATTTCTAGTGAATTCACCAATAAGCTGCAAAAATGCGCTTTTCGTGTATTTACCTTTTTCAATATCATACAGAGACTTCTCTAGCCGACCTGTGAAATCGAGGTTAAACAATTCCTTGATTGGGAATGTTTCAACAAGTGTCTTGCCTAAGTCGGTGCAGTTAAGGTTCTTCCCTTTTGCCTCTATATAGCCGATATCCTTTAGCTTCTTAATGGTCTCTGCACGGGTGGCAGGTGTTCCGATACTGAACCCGCTTAAAATGGAAATGACATCTTCTTCCGTATCGCCTGAAGTATCGAAGTTTTTTCCGCATGTTTCCATTAAGCGCAACAGTGTTTTTTCGGTATGCTCCTTTGGTGCCTGTGTCGTATGAGTAGTTGTTTCCATCTTTTTAATGTCCACTTCTTCTCCTTTGCTTACAAATGGAAGAAGGACATCCTTTGACTTGATGTTCTCCGCTTTTTTCCATCCTTCAACAAGCTGCACTTTGCCTTTTGTATGAAACACACCGTTTAAATTTGCATCTAACACTTTTGTGACAATTCTCGTTTCTTCATATTCAGCAACAGGCATGAATTGCATCAACAGCCTTGTTCTAATTGCTTCATATACTTGCTCCTCATCCTTAGTCAGCTTCTTTGGAATAAGATAAGTTGGTATGATGGCACTATGGCTTTCGACTTTTTTATTATCAAAAACTCTTTTGGATGCATAAAATTTAATATCGTCTTTATACGGTAAGTTCGCTGAAATGGCGCTGACTACCTTTGCAGTTTTGCCGATCAAGCTTTCCTCTAGTGCCATACTTGCCGTCCTTGGATAGGTTATATACTTCTTTTCATAAAGACCTTGGGCCACCTTCAATACTTTATCTGCAGTCCAGCCTTTATATTTGCTCGTAATATACCCTTGCAGATTAGACAAGTTGAACAACAACGGAGGATACTCTTTCTTTTTCTGGACGGTTTTGTCTGCCACAACAGCCTTCTTTCCTACTATTTCCTGTTGTATTTGCTCGAGTTCTGCCTTTGTTTTAAACTTGTCCTCTTTGCCGACAGTATAAATGCCTGTGTATTTTCCTTCAGCAGCTAAGAATGTGCCTTGAAGCTTAAAATAATCCTCTGGCACAAATTCGCGAATTTCTTTATCTCGATCATAGATTATTTTTAAGGTTGGAAGGAGGACGCGGCCAATATTAAGGGCTTTTCCTTTCCCCTTCTGATATTTCAATGTTGTAACAGAGGTAAGATTAATGCCGATGAGCCAATCCGCCCATTGTCTGCTCACACCAGCATCCTGCAATGGCCTCATTTCACTGTTTGACCTGATTTGCTGTAAACCGTTCAACACTTCATCCGGTGTCCATTCATTCAGAAGCAGTCGGTAAACTTCCTTGTCTGTCCGAAGATTATAAATTATACTGTCTCCGATAATCTGCCCTTCCCGATCATAGTCGCAAGCCGATATAATCGCGGTGACATCTTTTCTTCTCATAAGCTGATGGATAATCCGCAGCTGTTTTTGCGCACCACTATCAGGCTTATCTCGGTTACGAGGGTCACTTTTTACTTTATATTTAAAGTTCTCCGGTATAAACGGGAAGTTTTCCATCTTCCATGTTGCCATCTTTTCATCATAATCTTTTGCATCATTCAGCTGCAGTAAATGTCCGAATGCCCATGTAATAATATAGCCATTTCCTTCAAAATAACCGTCCTGCTTGGTTTTTATTTTTAATGCATCTGCAATATTTTTTGACACAGATGGTTTTTCAGCAAGTATTAACTTCATGTTATCACCTTTTTTATATGCTTAGCCTTGAGCTTTTTGCTATCAAAACAAAAGATTCTCCTAAACATCTCATTTTCTCTAAAGAGACATGCATGTTCAGGTAGAATCTTTTTCATTTCTATTATATCAATTATAAGCTACTTTGAGTGATTTTTTCACTTTCAAATACTGTTCAAGCTCTTTCAGCACATTATAGAGCTGAGCCTGTTCTACAAACAAATCCCAATCCTGCGGCAATGCTTGCATCCTTATTTCTTCCTCTAGCTTTTCAAGCTTGCTCAAGAAAAGCTGTGCTGTATTACCAGGATGTATGCAAAGACTCAGTTCTTCCAGGAAATTAGCAATCGAATGGCGCTGTTCCGGAAGCCTGTTTACTGTCGTTACCTTCGCGAAAAGTCCTTCTATTATTTCTAGCTGTTTTTCCCTAATTGTAAAATACTTATAATAATAGTTTTCTTTTCGGGTAAAATGATTTTCAACATCCCTGTATGCAAGCGACTTGGCAATCTGTACTTCCTTCGCTGTTTGCATCAGCTTCAATTTATAATCGAAAGCTGACTCATTAGAACGCAGGAACTCAACCATCCCTTGAAGCATTTCCTGAAAATCCTTTTCAATCTTCTGCTGGTATACCTTCATTTCCTTGTCGAGGCTCGGCATATAGCTGTTGACTAACAGCGCTGCGCCAATTCCGATTACAATGAGCATGAACTCATTTTGAATGACATCCCAGTTCATATGGCCATTTGAATAGATATGAAGGATGATGACAGTGCTTGTTACGACGCCTTCATTTACTCTCAGCAAAACAGTTGCAGGGATAAATAACAGGAGTAACAGTCCAATCGCATACGGTTTATAACCAATCAGCTCAAAAAACACGTAGGAAAACGGAATCGCAAGCATGCATGCTATGAATCTCGCAAAAGCGCTGTGCAATGATTTCTTTTTAGAATTTTGCACACAAAGAATCGTAATGATAGCAGAAGATACGAAAAAATCTAGGCTGCATAATTGAGCAACGGTAATTCCCAAACTTACAGCAACAGCAGTCTTGAAAGTACGGTAGCCTATTTTATATTTTTTTAGAGATTTTATTAGCATTGGTCAATCACAACCTGTAACTAATAGATCATCCTGTAAAGAAACCAACTTCCCATTAATTGAAATTTCATCTCCAGTTTTCACAAACAATGATACTACACAACCGCTGAATGGAACTCCGATCTCCTTCAAATCTCCTTGATCGGTTTCGATTGTCAAAATTGTTTCCCACTCATAAAAGTATGCTTTTTCCTGAACAAAAACCTTCTTGACTGTTCCAGCAAACGGACTCAATATCACTTGATCTTCCTTAGAAATTTCATAATACGGACTTTGACTGTTCTTTACAATCGTTTCAATCATTTTTTAAAATCTTCCCTTGTAAATTTTTTGCTCCATTGGTTTGATGGACGAGCATCTAATCCAGAAAAAATAAGTCTTTTTATCATGTTAATAAAAACACATTTTCACCGACATTTCAATGGTTTCCCTCCTATTTCCACATGTTTTTTTTATGATAAGCCTTTCATTTTTATCCATAAAAAAAACCGGCCTTTTACCGGGGGTTGACTGATGAAAAACTTTGTTATAAAAGCAGCTTTTTCTTTGTGCAATAAAGGGAGCTATAGTGTCTTCGGAATTCCTCACAAATTTGAGTAGGAGTCTCCAATCAATCTTTATTCACGAACAGGAATTTTGTTCCTTCTAGAAAGATTCCTCTTTGCCTGGTTCAAAGCCGTATTTTTTGATTTGCTTTTCTGTTTGTACATACCATTTATCCCTTTCAACAATATTGGAGACCGTCAATATAAGCGAAGGGATTTTTTCTACCATAAATACAATTAATCCGATATTTTTGTTCATAATAACAAAGGATTCACCGTGAGAAAAGGTGGTCAGCTCCTTGCCTAATTGAAGGATGCTTTTGACAATAGCCTGCTTGCTTTCATCTTCCAATACAATATTAGGCGAAAAACGCAAAATCCAGTTAGCATTTTCAATCGAAAATCGATACATACTTGTCACCTTCTTTTATTGTCTTCGCAAAAAAGCATAAAAGCAGACAACTGTCTACAGCTGTCCTATTATAAACAAATCCTTTTTACTTATCATTATATGGATATGTTGTAAAAGATGATTTATGTACTTAAAAATATTCTTTTACACTAATATTCACAAGAAAACAAGCACTGTGGTGTATCCGTTTTCTTTTGTTTCGAGCTCAAAAATACTTTTTATGAAAAAACTCTATGAAACCTTGACTCTACTGGGTTAATCGTGTATATTATAGACATCATTTAACAAAATTCTGAAAAATTACTTTCTATTATTATTTTGTTCTATGAGAATATTTATTTTTCAGCACTAATGTGTCTTGAAAGGCTTAGGAGGAAACTTAACATGCAAAACGGTAAAGTAAAATGGTTCAACAACGAAAAAGGCTTTGGATTCATCGAAGTTGAAGGTGGAGACGATGTATTCGTACACTTCACAGCTATCCAAGGTGACGGTTTCAAATCACTAGAAGAAGGTCAAGAAGTTTCTTTCGAAATCGTTGAAGGAAATCGTGGACCTCAAGCTGCTAACGTAGTTAAACTATAATAAAAACTTAGAGCAACAATATCCAAGAGCTGGCATTTTGTCAGCTCTTTTTATCTTCCTCTTTATAATTTCCTGCCAGCATATCTCCGAATTTTTTTATTTCTAAGCCGACTGTACATTCTGAAATACAAAAACGGTGTGCCTGCCTTTTACCTTTTTCTATTTTGTTATGCTCATATAAAAAACAGCCTTTACAATAATCATTTATAAGCTCTTCTGCTTGCAGCAGCCATTTTTTTCTATCCGTCACAAGGCATTCTCTCCTCTTTCTAACATGATTGGCATGCAACATGTACGTTAAATTATTTGCATTTTGCTATAAATCCGCTTCTCTTCAAGAGCTTGGGTAGCCAATTTATCCGCCTCTTTATTTTCATTGCGGCCAATCGGTGTATATTTAGCATTTATTTTCATATCAGAAAGCTTTTTTTCAATGCGGTCAAGCCACTTGTTTAGAGCTTCTTCGTAGCATGGCCACTCTCCTGACAGCTGATTTAAAACTACTTGTGAATCACCTTTAAATTCACATGTTGCTCCTTTGACTTCTAATTCTTCCAACAGATTCAAGGCGTGATAAAAAGCAGCGTATTCTGCTTCATTATTGTTTTCCATATCATGAAATAATTCGTTAGCCCGAATGCGATATTTTTTTTTGCCTTGGTTGAAATAAAGGATAACTCCAAGCCCAGCTGTGTTTGTTTGCTTTCGATACCCGCCGTCAAAATAAATGACAAAATCATGGGGCTCCTCTTCCACTTCAGCATTCAGCTTAATAAGCTCCTTCAAGCTCCATTCCGTTCCATTTTCATCATAGTAAGTCAAATCAACGCCTTTTTTGTTTTTCTCCATATCTTCCCCAATTAAAATGGCTGTGCTTTGTGCCATCCAGTCAGAGGTGAAATAAACCTCTTCTTTTTTTAAGCGGTATTTGTATTCAAGCTTATATTTCATCTAAAAAGCGCCCCTTCTATATTAGATTCTATTCATTAGAAATGTTAAACGGTATAATAAAATGGTTACTAAGTTAAAATCCATATAAAATAATGTTATGTAATTTGGCTAACTTTTATAGCTTAAAGCTCAAGTCCACTGTGAATAATAATACCAGATAATTTGGAGGTTTAGAAATGATAGAAGTCTACATCGATGGTGCAAGTGCTGGAAATCCTGGTCCGAGCGGTGCTGGCATCTTCATTAAAGGGCATGGGAGCGCCGAAAAATACTCTGTGCCGCTTGGGTCTATGAGCAATCATGAGGCAGAATACTATGCGCTGATTCACGGTCTTAAGATCTGTTTAGAAAAGAACTATCGGACAGTCAGCTTTCGGACAGACTCTGAGCTTGTCGACAGAGCTGTAGAAAAAAGGTTTGCTAAAAACAAAAAATTCTCTCCCCTTCTCGAAGAAGCACTTCTTATGGCAGATGAGCTAGACTTATTTTTTATGAAATGGATTCCAAGTGCGGAAAATAAAACAGCGGATGAATTAGCCCGACTGGCAATACGCAAAAATAATCCGAATGATATGCAAAACTCATGAGGTTAAGATTCTTTTCTTGCTGTCGCTAATATTGCAACTCCCTATAGCAAATCCTTTTGAGTAGAATAATCTAAGTAAAAAACCCCCTATTATAGGGGGAATAGCTGTTCATCCTTCAAGTATGTTAATGCTTCTTTTCTTGTTGTCACCTGCGCTTTTACAAAGCGTTCAAGAAGTGACATATAAAAGCTGCCATCAAAATGCTTCTGAATTTTAAGTGTGCATTCAATAGCTGTGTTAATTAACTCATCTGCTGCATTTGTATAAGCTTTTCCGAAGTAAATAAAGCCAACCGCATCTTCCCCGAACGAAAAGCCTTTGCTTTCTAAAAACAGCAAATACTCTTCAACTGTCTTCACCTTTCGCCCAATCCTCCCGAATTTCATCTTATTTCCATGTTACTTTATTCTTCGACATATTTCTATCTTTTTTTAGTACTATATGCCCTAATGTTCCCATCAAAACGCCCAGTAGAGCGCCTCCAACCACTTCCTCTGGCTGATGGCCAAGCATTTCTTTTAAGCGTTGCGGCTGCTTTTCCTCAAATGGAACCTTTTCATCTGTTTTCAGCTTTTCCATCAAGTCTCCCAAGTCATTGACTTTCAGTGTCAGCTCTCCAGTCTGGCGCCTGATTCCTTGTGCGTCATACATAACAATTAGCCCGTATACAAGTGATAAGGCAAAATCAATGGTCGGCACGCCTCGTCTTAATGCAATAAACGTCGTTAAGGATGATACTCCAGCAGAATGGGAGCTCGGCATTCCGCCAGTTTGGAAAAACAGGCGGTTATCCCATTTTTTTGTTTTTACATAATGAATGGGAATTTTCAAAAATTGAGCCAATCCGATGCTTGTTAAAGCAATGTAAACACCTTTGTTCATATCGTCACCTCAAGATTAGTTTTCATGAAATATGTTTAGATTATTCCATCCTGCAAATACTACAAATGATTATTTATTACCAAATGGTCGATTCCAACATAAGCAGGGGGTGAAATTTCATGAGCAAGGATAGAAACAGAGGCACAGCAGCAGGCGGCGTAAATCCGCAAGGCTATGGACAAGATGCTGATCAGACGCCTGCACCGAAAAGCAAGCTGGAAAACGCGGCAAAAAAGAAAAACACAAAATAAAAAACAGGACCGTACATACGGTCCTGCTACTATTATCCTTATGCGAGAGCCTCGTCTTTTTTCTGAACGAGACGATCAAAATGCTTGAATTCTAATTCTCTGAACTTGGCAATTGCTTTATCTGGAGTGATTTGATACAGACTTTCCTCAAGAAGACAGTCCACTGGCACATCACATTTAATTTCTGCCAATGTTCTGCTGAGATGGAGCATGTCCAAATCTGCTTCAATTTTGGCACGCTGACCTTTTGTCAGTGAAACAAGATTCTCTAATATTCCTTCTATGCTTGCATGACTCTGAAGCAGTTTCAAAGCTGTTTTTTCTCCAATCCCTTTTACTCCCGGATAATTATCGCTCGTATCACCCATCAAGGCCTTCAAGTCAATCATCTGCTTAGGCTGAATCCCTTTTTCCTCATAAAAACTATCTGGTGTATGCACTAAATAATTGCCATATCCTTTTTTTACAAGAGCTACTGAAATATGATCATCAAGCAGCTGCAGAATATCTTGGTCACCTGTTAATATCGTTACATGAGCTGACCCCTTCATTTTTTTGGCAATTGTACCGATGCAATCATCTGCTTCAAAACCGACAACACCTATATTGGGAATATCAAAGCTTTCCACCACTTCTTTAACAATATTAAACTGCGGCATCAATTCTACTGGTGCTTCCGATCTGTTCGCTTTATAGTCAGGATACATTTCCGTCCGAAATGTTTTGCTTCCCATATCCCAGCAAACTGCAACATGTGTTGGATTAAAATGGTCTACCGCTGTAAAAAAATGTTTAACAAACCCGTGGATTGCATTTGTTGGTAACCCCTTTGAATTTATCATAAATTGCCCTGTAACAGCTGTTGCAAAGTAAGCCCGGAACAATAGGGCCATTCCATCAACTAGCAGCAGGGATGGCTGTTTTTCTGTATTCAAATAGATCGCTCCTATTCATTTAGTCTACTCTATTATAACAGAATTCCAATCAAATTTAAGCTAGTGCGTTTTTCCATTGACAAGTGAGCACAAAAAAGGATAATCCTGCGACTATCCTTTTTTGTGGTTTTTTTTTATTTTAAAACGTCAACCTTGTTATCATCATAGGAAATCCAATCACTGAAGCTGCCCGGATATAGGGACACATTTTTAAATCCAGCTGATTTCATCGCAAGATAGTTAGGAATTGCGGTTATGCCTGATCCACAATACACAATATACTGCTTTTTTTCGTCCAATTCAGTGAAGCGCAGCTTTTGCTGCTGTGCATCTTTAAATCTTCCATTCACTAAACCATCTGTCCATACTTTATTGATTGCACCCGGGATATGCCCGCTTTTTTTGTCAATCGGCTCTATCTCACCTGTAAATCTTTTATGCTCTCTTGAATCAATTAATACTGTCGCATCACTTGGCTCACGAACGAAAGCTTTCACCTCTTCATAAGTTGCTGCCATACTCCTATTCACATCAGGAACAAAATGTGATAATTCATAAGCAGGAATCTCTGCTGTAACGGGGCCGCCAATCTCGAGCCATGCCTGCATTCCCCCGTTTAAAATATATACATTTTTATGTCCCATATAGTTTAAAAGCCACCACAGTCTTCCTGCAAATGCACCTTCTTTGTTGTCATAGGCGATAACAGTTGTATTATTACTAATACCTGCCTGTGCAAGTTTTTCTGTGAACAGCTCCACATCTGGAAGCGGGTGTCTGCCCCCATGCTCTTTGACTGGTCCTGACAAATCCTTTTCCAAGTCGAAATACAGACTGCCAGGAATATGATCAGACTCATACAGTTTCTGTCCTTCATCAGGATTTGCCAGACTAAAGCGGCAATCAATAATTCTTATATTTGGACTGGACAAATTTTGCACAAGCCAATCTGCCTCCACTACAAACTCCATCTGGTCTTTCCTCCTTACCTACTGTTAGCATATGTTAATACATTTCTGTCTTTAATTGCTTGCAGTGCATTTTTCATGTTAATACGGGTTGCTTCGTTTTGGAACAGCTCTGCTTTCCCACTGTAATATTCCTCCATTTGTCTGTGGAGGGTTTGAACCATTGCTTGTTTTTCTTCTTCCAAACAGTCATTAAAATAATTAAATAGCCGCTCTTTTTCTGTTTCAAAAAAAGTATAGCCTTCGCTTTCGATTACGGTTTTTATTTCTTCGGCAAGGTATTTTCTATCTCCTTTTTCAAAGAAAGCTTTCGGGTTTTTATAATAAGATAATGCTTTTTTAAAAAGCGCTCTGTCAAATGTTCTAAATGGAGCCAGATGGGTTAAAACATCTTCCAATCTTTTTGTATCATCAAGCTGCAGGATGATTTCTTTATTTTTTTGGCGAATGCTTTTAATCGACTGTTCAAAAAGTTCTTTTCTTTGCGCATAAAAGTAATTCTCACTTCGTAAATTGACTGCCCTCAGCTCTTGCTCCACTTCATGGCTAAGCTGCATAAGGAAATCATCCAGCGCTTTTTCTCCTTCCTGTTTTCGGCTTTCGCCTTTAAGCAGGCCAGGGTGGAACGCTTCTTTCAGCCAATCATTGAACTGCAGGAATATTCTCTGTTTTAAGTAATGAACCTGCTCATCTATTTCTGCTTTCAGCTTTTTATTTAAATAAGAATGCTTCTGTTGAACAAGGAGGGAGCGAAGTTCTTGTTCTTCCCTTTTCCACCGCTCCATTTGCTCCTTTTGCTTCTCATGCTCTGTTTCAGATGTCAGGATAAAGTCCTCCAACATATGTATGCCAGCTAAACAGTCTGCTTCTGCTGCTTTCAGCATAAACGGAAGCCATTCATCCTCAATGAATTGGAGCAGACTCGCTTTAAAATGTTCCATTTGACCTTTATATGGTTCATCACCGCTAAAGAGACTGGAAACTGGGAAAATACGCGGATTTCTAATTCCATAATGTTCGAGCTGTTCATAAAGATAATCAAAGACAAGATCTAATTCCTCTTGATCCTTAGCCAAGTCAATAGCGTTCATAATAAAAAACATCTTATCCTTCTCAAAAGAATCTTTCATTCTTCCTAATTGAAGCAAAAAGGACCGATCTGCTTTAGCAAACGCGTGATTATAATAAGATAAGTACAGGATAGAATCAGCTGCCTTCATGTATTCAAAGCTTAGCTCACTATGCCTTGTATTAATGGAATCTCCGCCAGGCGTATCGACTAATACGATGCCTTTTCTTGTCAAACTGCAGTCAAAGTACACATCAATTTTCGCAATGAAGCAAGATACAGCTTCAACCGATACATAGTGCTCCAGTTTCTTCATATCCTCTGTTGTGACCGTACCTAGTGATTCTTTACGTGCTTTATACCCTTCAGAAAAAGCATCTAAATAGCGAAAGTGACTCGCCGAAGACGGTGATTTTGCTTTTTTGATATTTCCGATGGCAAGCAAAGCTGCTTGCAAAGACTCGGCTTTTTCATGAAACACTTGCAGATAATCTTGAAGCTCACCTAATATCTCACTCTCACTTTTCCAAAAGACAACCATTTTACCATGCTGATTGTTTCTATCAACAGGGAGGATGCGGTTAATGGCTGCTGTCATCGGATTAGGCGACACTGGCAGTAAAGGATGTCCAAGCAAGGCATTAGCAAATGACGATTTCCCTGCAGAGAAAGCACCGAATAAGCAGATGGTATATTGTTTATTGCGAATGGTATCTGCTCTTCGCTCTAGATTGCGGACAACCTCCTTAAAACCTGTTAATCCTGTTAATGCTTCAGAAACAAATGCAAGCTGTTCTATCATTTCCTCCGGCTTCGTTAATACTGTTTCTGTTTTAGGCCGGACTTCCGCCTGTCTTTTTCTTTGAGTCGGTTGTGCTGCGTTGACAGGATTTATTTGCTGGACAATCGGCTCTGCTGGCTTTTCAATCAGCTGCAAATAATGAGGCTCTTCCTCTTCTCGCCGCTCCTCCATCAGTTCTGTTAAGCGGTTTTTCCATGTATCCCAGCTTGTGTTTATTTCAGCAATTTTCTGTTTTGCTTCTAGTAAGGTTTCGAGGTTTTGCTGTTGTTCTGCCAAGGCAAGCTCCTCTTGTTTTGTGAGCTCATCCTGCTCGCTTACTAAGATAGAAAACAGCTTAATCGCTTCTTTTTTTACATTGCTTTTTATGTAATCTTCGACCTCTTCACAATAGCGGAGCAAATATGTTTCTGACATTTGTGCATTTGGGTTCACAAGTGATTGCAGAGCAGTCATTTCCAAAATAAACATAGATTCTGTCATATATTGCTCTTTAAATGCACCTGCATCACCGCCCACTTTTCCGGCAATAGAACTAAAAAATTCTGTCATTGGGCCGAGCAGCTGTAACTGGACTGTTTTAACCAAAACTCCATGAAATTCTGATAATCTTTTTTCCTGTTCGTTTTTGATTTTTTGTTTGCTGGAGAAAAGTCCAAGCTTAAATTTCTTATCTTTGGAATTCAAGTAGCTTTCTGCAAGCTCTCTATTTGCATAAGGCATAATATACGCATTTTTTATAATAGAAAGAAACTCAGCTTCCCACTCTGCCTGCTGCTCCTTACGACTGACTAGACGTTGAAGCTTCAGGTTAAGATTCTCCATTTCAAGCTCTAATTTTTCTATTTGCTCCTCGCTTATTGCCGCAAGAGGCAGGCTTGCTGCTTCCAGGTTTTTCTTTTTCCGTCTTGTCATTGTATTGCTGTGGTCTGTTTTTATTTTTAAAAACGATTGATCTGCAGAGGCTTCTGCTAAGGAATGTTTATTTGCTATTTTCTCTGCTATATATTGTTTCAGCATGCTGATTTCATTTTTATTTTTGTCCATGTCTTTGATGGAAGTGTAGAATATCTTCTCAGGCACTGCCCCACTAGATATAAAAGCATGCTCTACACTTTGCTTAAATGCTTCAAAAGAGATTTCTTCTTCTCGGTGCTTATCAATCTGATTGATAATTAAAACAAAACTTTTCCCGCTGTCTACAAGCTGTTTCGTAAATTCGATATTAATTTCAGACTGAACATGATTATATTCTACGACATAAAAGAGAACATCTGACAGATGGATGCTTGATTCTGCTGCAAGCATATGAGCTTTATCAATACTGTCAATTCCCGGTGTGTCGACAAAGACGATATTGGCTGATAATTCGATATCGCTTACATTTAAGGCAACACCATTAATTAACTCCTTGTTATTCAATTGGCTGTCCACTAATTTTAAGTCTGTGCAATTGGGAAATAACAGAGGCGAGCCTTCTGTGAAATCAACTCTAACAGAGTCTGCTCCATGTTTTACCCTGATTTTATGAGCTGTAGTGGGAATAGGACTGCTCGGCAAAAGACTCTTGCCCATAAGTTCATTTATTAAACTTGATTTGCCGGCAGAATAATGGCCGCAAAAGGTAAAAATAAAATCTCCTTCATGGATCTTATTAATTAAATCCTTTACCTTTTTGCCAGCTGCCGGATCATTATAACTAGCAAGAAATTGATAAAATTGAGTGAGGTGGTTTAGTTGAAAAATGGTTGTAGGAAGCATGATTAACTCCTTTTACTTTGGTGATTAGTTTCATTTTAACCATTTTCAACATTGGAATAAAGAAAATATTTTGAATTTTACACATAAACCGAGAAAATTTGAGGAAATTTGCGAATAAAACTAGCATATCGGAGAAAAAATAACTGCAAAGCAAATATGTATTTATTTTGAGTGAGCAGATGGGGATACGTTTTTCAGAACATATTTCATAACAGATAAGTAACCGACTGCTGCTGCAGCAATAAGAACTGCGATCATAGTTGAACACCTCTTTTCTAAATGAGAGCGATTTTCAAATTCAGTTACATTTTAACATTAATGATAATCATTTTCAATATGGAGGACATTGTTTTTTTTACAATATAAAAAAATTCCTCTAAAAAGAGGAATGAAATGTTTTGAAGGATGTTGCTGTGCATCTTTATTATAAAATGCCTGCTTTGAAATTTCATTGTAAATAGTATCCAGTACTCGTGAAAACAAGCAGGAGTATAAGCCTATATTAGTTAGGAAAATATAACCACGCCATTTTTTCCGTAAATTCCAAATTTACTTATCCAAATTTTATTTAAACTATGATAAGATGTTGTTAACTACAGTATGGGGGAATGAATTGTGACAATCACGCGAAGTGCAACAGAAATATTAAACGGGACTATTGAATCAGTTAAAAACGTAATCCCCTTTGAATTAAGTATTGATAAACCTACTTTAATCACGGCACCTTACCAGCAAAAATCATTAGGTGTTTTAATCGGTTTAACAGGTGATTTCCGTGGAAGAGTCATTATAGATGGAAACCAGGAAGTATTCGGAAAGATTGGCGAAGCGATGTTTGGAATGGTGCTGGAAGGAGAAATGCTTGATTCTTTCTCTGGAGAGCTTGGCAATATGATCGCTGGAAATCTTACTACATTTGTTTCTAAAAATGGGATTGCTATGGATATAACTCCTCCGACCGTGTTGGTGGGAGAAACGAAAATGTATGGCTTTGACAAGGCCCTTAGTTTAAAAGTGACACTTGCTGACACAGGCACTATTCACATCATTTTAATGCTTGAAGTGTAAGTTTTCGATAACAAAGAGATGGCAATTACTAGTCAACTCTTTGTTATTACAGTAATTCACTCATTTTCCTTCTGGCTTTGCACCTCTATCTTAATCTTGTTCTCAACCTTCATTCCGCAATGAGGGCATATAGTGCTCTCTTTATAAAGAATGAGGCAGTGCTTGCAATAATAATGTTCCATCAATTATCACATCCAGTTTATTATCTCTAACAGTATATTTATAAACAGCGCTTTTCGTGCATGCAAGCATACTTTCCCTTTAAAATAGAGGAAAGAGCAAGGAAATATTCCTTGCTCTTTTTTGTTTACAGCTTATAAACATTTGAGTACTTGTCATAAAGATATTGTATTAAATACTGTGCGTTTAGCCCTTCGCCAGTTACATCATTTAAAATTTCAAGCGGTTTTTTTGTTTTTCCGAACTGATGAACTTTTTCTTTGAACCATTGCTTAATCGGCTCAAGCTCGCCTCTTTCTAGAAGCTCGTCAAAGTTAGGAAGATCTTGGAGAAGTGTTTCTTTAAATTGAGCTGCATACATATAACCTAAGGCATACGATGGAAAATATCCGAAGCTTCCGCCTGCCCAATGGACATCCTGCAGCACTCCTTCCCCGTCATTTTTTGGCTCAATTCCTAAATATGACTTGTATTTCTCATTCCACACTTTCGGAAGATCTGCTACTTTCAGTTCACCGTTAAACAGGGCCTTCTCTATCTCGTAGCGAATGATAATATGCAGTGGATATGTTAATTCATCTGCTTCAATCCGAATAAGTGATGGCTTCGATTCATTGATTGCACGATAATAGTCTTCTACATCAACTTGATCAAACTGGCCGTCTGCATATTCCTTCAGCAAGGAATAATTTTTCTTCCAAAACGAAGCGTTTCGTCCGACAAAGTTTTCATAGAATAAAGATTGTGACTCATGGATACCCATCGAAGTTCCTGTACTAAGCGGTGTTCCGACAAGTTCCTCCGAAATATTTTGCTCATACAGTGCATGCCCAACTTCGTGCACAGTTCCAAACACAGCTACCCGAAAATCTGATTCCACATATTTAGTCGTTATGCGCACATCTCCTGGGTTTATGCCTGTAGCAAAAGGATGAACCGTTTCATCCAGGCGGCCTGCATCAAAATCATAGCCAATTTGCTTTAACAGCTCAAGGCTAAACCCATGCTGTTTGTCTTTTGGAAAGTGAGCGAACAAAAAGCTTGTTTCTGGTTTGTGCTGTGACTTGGCAATTTTTTGTACGAGAGGCACAATTTTTTCTCTTAACTCAGCGAAAACTTCGTCTAATATATGTACTGTAATACCCGGCTCATACATATCAAGAAGAACATCATATGGCGTGCTGTCATAGCCCCAATAATCGATGAATTTTTTAGTTGTTGCTACTAATTTTTCCAAGTAAGGCTCAAATAAAGAAAAATCTGACTTTTCTTTCGCCTCTTCCCAAACGCTTTCTGCTTTCGATTGAAGCATCACATATTCTTTAAATTCACTCGGAGGAATCTTTTTGTTCCGGTCAAATTCCTTCTTCATTTCTTCCACTGTTTTTTTCGTGACATAAGATAACTCATCTTGAACACTTGCATCAGATAATTGGTTTAAATATTGTTCTAGCTCTTGCGAAACAGACAAATTAAATGCTTCTGCAGACAATGTGCCGACTACCTCTGTGCGCTGATCAACACCCTTTTTAGGTGCGCCTGTGCGCAAATCCCAATAAATGAGGGCCAAGGCCTCGTTGTATGCACCAATTTTTTTTATATAAGCTAAAAAATCCTGTTCTATTTCTTTAATATTGCTCAAATTTACTTCTCCTCCTTATCTGAAGCCCTCTGATTTTATTCAAAGCGTTTTCTGAAAACTATCTTACCATATTTTTCTTTCGAGGAATATAAGGGATGCTTATGTATAAATATAAAAAAGCAGTTCTTTTTTCAAGAACTGCTTAAAGTATTTATATATATGCAGGTTCTACCGGCAACGCTGCAACTACTGCATCTTTCACTTGCTTCTGCTCTTCTTTGTCCATAAGGATATGGATATGACCGCTGTCCTCATTTGTACGGATTAATCGTCCAATTCCCTGTCTTAAGCGGAGAATCATATATGGCAAATCTACTTCTGTAAATGGATCTGCTGCATTTTCACGCTTTGATTTATAAACAGGGTCATTTGGAGGGAATGGTAAGGAGTAAACAAATACATTCTCTAATGAACTTCCTGGCACATCCAGACCTTCCCATAAGTTAACAGCACATAATATAGACTCTTCTTCATTTTGGAATTTAGAAACAAGGCCGCTGATTTCTCCTTCTCCTTCAAAATAAATCGGAAGGGTGAAATCCTTTGGCAAGGCTGTCTTAAACTTCGCTAAGTCTTCCTTGCTGTTAAACAGCACAAGCGATCTTCCGCCAGCGGCAACTAGCTTCTCGATTACATAATCTTTCTTCAAATCTGTATCATCATGATTATATTCTGTCATGATTACATTCATGTTTTCGTCATAATCAAATGGAGACTCCACAGAGAAGGATAAGAACTCTTTAGCTCCTAAGCTGTTTGCCATATATTCAAATGACTTGTTATCCGATAATGTTGCAGACGAGAAGATAATCGGCTTGTTTTGGCTGAAAACATCTTCCTTCATAATATCTTGTACAAGTCTTGGCATAATTACAAGTGTCCGCTCTCCGTCATGCTCTTCAAACCAAATAATACCGTTCATTTCTCTTAAGAATAAGTGCAGGGAATGAGAAATTTGCTCCAAGTATTCTTCTACTACTTTCAAATCATACTCATTAATAACATACATCTCACTTTCAAAGACTAGTTCTTCCTCCAAATCAGAGATTAGACCTGCAAGTCTTCGGCCTTCTTTCATAACAGTATCAGTCTTTTTGATTTCCTGCTTGTCCGAACCTTCTGTTTCAAAAGAAGCATTCGTTAATGCAGCAAAAAATTGCTCGTTTTGATAGATTGTATCTTCTATAATATTTAATGTTTTTTCTCTGACATCATTGGCAAGCAGCTTAGTAAGTAGCTTTTCCAAATTTTGTTCTGTCAAGCGGTATGTCAATGCTTTTTGGGCTGCATATTCCAACAGATGACCCTCGTCAAATACGACACAGGCGCTATCTGGCAACAGTGGCAATTGACCTTCTCTTTTTCTTGATTCCTTTGTCCAAATATGCTCCATGTAAAAATCATGAGAGCAGATGATTAAATCCTTGGCATTACGATAGTAATCTCTATGCAAAGTTTGGCCACAACGGTGGCGCTTATCGCATGTGAAGCAATCCTGCATGGAATCCCATGCCACACCGCCCCAATCTTCATCTGTCAAGTCAGGGTAATCCTTTCTGTCCCCGTATGGCGCAAATGACTGAAGTGAACCACTGCCGTGAACAAAGTCAGGTAATGTATCATAAATAGAATTATACGTGTCCTCAAACGTTATTTTTTGATCTAGCTTGTTCAAGCAAAGATATTGGTTTCTTGACTTCGCCAGACGGACATCAATTTTCAGTCCTAATGCCTGCTCCAGTTTGGCGATATCGCCTTCCTTTTTAACAAGCTGTTCGATTAACGTTTCATCAGAGCATGCGATGATAGCAGGCTTGTTCACATATCGAGCATAGCAAATGCTGTACAGTAAATACACAAAGGTTTTGCCTGTGCCAACGCCAGCCTCTGCAAATATTGTCTTTTTCTCCTTGAACGCCTTTTCAAGCTGATAAGCCATAAACACTTGCTCATCGCGAAGCTCATAGCCGGCCTCTGGAAGGATGTCATAAAAAACATCCCCAATCCATTCCCCTAATTTATCGTAAAATGATTCTGTTTTTGAAACCTCAAATGGCATGCTGTTTTGCATGATACCCCTCCATAAAATGAAATACGAGACACTCCTCACTTGACTAAAAGGAAATTTCTAAAATTATTATGCCAAGGCTTGAAGAAGTTTGCCTCTATTAAAAACTTACGCTTATCGAAATGAATGCATTTATTTATAATAGGCAATTCCAAATAAACATGCAAGAGAAAAGAGGGCCGCCAACCGCAAGCTAGGCCCCCTCTTAACTTATTGCTCTAGTATGAAAAGAGCCTCACAAAAAAAGAAAAGACAGCATCAAGTTATTCCTACTTGATGCTGTTTGATAACGAAAAATTCATTGCCTGCTTAACGGATTGCTGTGCATCTATATAAGTTTGAAGCAAATCTTCTCCGATATCTTCATTTTTAACTATGTCTAATGACTGGTTAATGGCATGCAAAATTTTTTCATAATCGATCGTATTGTCCATCATTATAAATCCCTCCACACAAAACTATATAGACTTATATATACACATGTTGAAGGGATTTTATACGCTTTTGGTTTGTCTCTTTTATGCTGATTATCGTTTTCTTCTGCCCCAGTACTACTTGCTGAAGCCGTTGACTGCTCTTTGTTAGTTTTTGATCGAAATGTGGGCTTTTTACCAGTTCAACCCGATTATCTGCTTCCCAATTCCTTCATATTATATTATGGTTTTATAGAGGTGTAAACAAATACTATTAAAATCTAATTTTTCAGGTTTAATACCTGCAACAAAGAAGTTATGTTAAAAGACATTTCTAATAATGGTTTAGGATGCTTAAAGGGCTTCCTATTATCTTTACCATAATAACCATGTTTCACCTTAAATGTACTTATTTAATTTAATGTGGTATGCTTATCCGTAAGCACTTTAAATAATTTTAGTAAATTACTTGTATCTCTACTATTACTTGTGGTAGGTGTTAATACCGAAAAAGGAGATCAAAATGAAAACTAAAGCTAAAATTATAGGGACAAAGTACAATACGGACTATATACGTCCTAGATATGGTGTTAAACTTGAAACACTTGAAGGTAAGTTTTTAATTATCGATTTTGATTACACGGAAACACCTAAGCTGAAAAGCTATACGCCACGCAGTGTGTATTATGATGGGAAAGACTATGGTTCCAAGCTATCTTGGTACACAAAAGCAGTGGAAAATATGACAGTTCAGAAGTTCTTAGCTAATATTGCGGATAAACTGGATAAAAAATATTTACCTACGTTAAGTAAATAATATAAATATTAAAGACTATGCCTATTTTAAAGTGTAGTTATGAACGGCTATCATTAGCCGTTTTTTTTATTGATTTATAATAAGAAGAGAATGAAAAATACCAAATACGCTTATAAAACTACTCTTTAATATTTATTTTTACGAACAAGGCTTATTCCCTTCTTCGCTGTACGAATACATATCATTTTATTTAACAGTTTAATGTCTGCCACATTTAAAATATGTTGTATAGTACAGCAAGTCAAGAATAAGCCCAAATTCCTCCTATATATGGTTAATTCATGCAGAAAGTTCCCACACTAATTAATAACTCTTTAAGACCCTTAACATATAAAGGTTAATCCCGTTTTCTTCTGCCCCAGTATTGATAATAATCTGTTTTGATGAAGCCGTTGAAGAGCTTGCGCTTCTTCGTTGCTTTTTTGCCGTATTGTTCTTCAAATTCTTCATCTGATGTCAGCATGTAAATGGACCATGTTTCAAGCGTTTCGAATGCTTGTCCCATTTCACGGTACATCCTTTGCACTGATGGCTTGTCGCCTAAACGCTCTCCATACGGAGGGTTGCCAACAATTACACCATTTTCCTTTGGTGTTGTAAAGTCTCTTACTTGCATTTGCTTGAATTGGACTAAATCACCAAGTCCAGCCTCAAAAGCATTTTCCTCGGCGATTTTGACCATTTTATGGTCAATGTCAGTGCCTGTTATGTCAAGAGGCTGATCATAGTTTGCCAAGTCTTCTGCTTCCATTCTCACTTCATCCCATAGCTTTGCGCTCATCCAATCCCATTCCTCGGATAAGAACTCACGGTTAAAGCCAGGAGCGATATTCTGCCCGATTAAGGCTGCTTCTATCGGAATCGTGCCAGATCCGCAGAAGGGATCGACAAATGGACGGTCTGGTGTCCAGTTTGTTAGCTGTATCAAGGCTGCTGCAAGTGTTTCTTTAATCGGCGCTTCTCCTTGTCCAGTCCGGTAGCCTCTGCGGTGTAGTCCGTGCCCAGATGTATCTATTGTTAATGTAGCTACATCTTTTAATATACTGACTTCTAGTTTGAACAGCGGGCCATTTTCTTCAAGCCAGCCTGTTTTTTTATAATGTGTACTCAAAGATTGAACAATCGCTTTTTTGACGATTGCCTGACAGTCTGAAACACTGAAAAGTTTTGATTTTACTGATTTTCCTGCTACTGGAAATTGAGCGTTTACAGGAAGATAGTCATGCCAGTTCAATGCCTTTGTCTTTTCAAACAATTCATCAAAGGTAGTTGCCTTAAACTCGCCGACAACAATTTTAACTCGGTCTGCTGTCCGCAGCCACATATTGCTTCTTGCGATTGCTTTTTCATCACCTTTGAAATGCACTTTGCCGTTATCTACCGTACACTCGTAGCCAAGATCTCTAACCTCTTTCGCTACAATTGCCTCCAGCCCCATTGCAGCTGTTGCAACCAATGAATATTTTTTCATACTTTCACCTATTTTCTAAAAAATAACTAATTATGTATATCACTTATTATGTCCATTTGGCATCTGCCATTATCATTTATCTTCAAATAAAAAGATGACCTTATGTTTACCTGATTGAAACAGAGTAAACATCAGAGTCACCTTGTGCTATTTTTATCATCATAATGTAATCAACATTAACGCTTTATAAGCCATGTTCTGTTCCTTTGTACTGTAACGACCTTAAAGGCCTCGTATAAAGGCGGTAATCATCTATCTACAGATTATAAATCTGTCCTTCTCCTCGTTTAGTTCCTCAGAGAAAGTTCCCCTACCAAAATTTGGGTTTCTCGCTCGCGGGGTTTACCTCGTTCCACCCTTTTCATTTCTGAAAAGGCTCCGTCACTGTGGCACTTTCAAGGTATTCATGCCATATCCTATAAGGACTTAGGCATTTTCCCTGCCGTCAGCATAATATATGCTGCCCTAGCTTATTTTTTGGCTAGGCACGAACACTACAGGCATCTCAGCCTGTGCGAGCATGGACTTTCCTCTACAAACAATGTTTGCAGCGATTACCAAAGCGTTGTTATTGATACATTTGCTATTATAGTATGTCCAGCTGATAATAGCAATAGCAGATTCTGGATTTTCTAATTCATTTCAAATCAATCATATAGCTTGCTTCCAAATACATGCTTTTCCAGATTGGAAAGTCTTTTTAAAATATCAAAGTTAGTTGTGCCCGCAGTAGTTGTTGGCGCCTGCGGTCTTTTGGAACTTTCGTCAACCTGTCTTTTTAAGCGCATATTCTCCTGCTGCAGCTCTTCAATTTCTTGATGTAATGTTTCATAATCCTTTATAACCAAGTCTAAAAACTGGTCTACTTCTTCTGGTTTATATCCTCGCATTGCCGTTTTAAATTCCTTCTCGAGAATATCTTTTGCCGTTAACTTAATCTTATCTGATAGCATCATATTCCGCTCACCTCAGTCAATTGCCGTATTAAATTAATTTTTCCAGACATTTAGCGATTTGTCAATTTTTCTAGAAGAAGTCTTTATTAAATTCTTCTTCCTCCACAATTGCCTGCAGATCATAAAAACTGATTAATCGAATGTCGTAATCATTTCTTTCCTTATATTGTACTGCAAGTTCGTATAAATATTTAGGGTTTCCCGTTTTTTCTGTATCATAAAACAGCAGTAATGCATCGCTTTTTTGCAAAAGAAATACATTTTTCATCCGAAACTGGTTCGGACTTTCGTATTCTTTTTTTGATACAGAGTCGACATAGTCTGCCTGCATCAATATTTCTTCATACCATTCTTTATTTTCTTCCTTCCAGCTTTGCTCCTGATTTAAAAATGGGGTGACTACTCCAAGCTTTAGTTCAGGATGACCATTTAACTGCAAATCATAGACGACCTCCGCCGCCCAAAGCTCTGTTCCCAACTGACCGCTGATGAGCACCCATTCAAGGCCCTCCTCAAGCAATTGTTCCAGTTCTTTTCTTATCGCTTTTTTTATGTATTCTACAGCAGGGTCATTTTTTTTAAACAGACCAATTTCGAATGGCTTATATCCTGAAATAGCAGCTACTTTCATTTTGTCCATTCCCTTGCCTATAAACTTCTTATTTTTTCAGTTCATGTTTAACCTTAACTAATCTATTTCTGTTCCTTTTAAAAAATGACCTTTTTATTTGCAAAATATTGTAAAAAAATAACCTTAACCTTCCTTAAGAAACATTATAAGCATTTTTGGCAAAAAGAGAAATTTTTTTCCCTCACTTCATATCAAATGGCTGCCGAGTAAGGAATCGGCAGCCACGGATTATTAATAATTATTATCTTCTCGGAAAACCGCCTGGGAAACCACCTGGTCCTCCTGGAAAACCGCCTTGGCCACCTGGGAATCCACCTGGTCCTCCTGGCGCTGCTCCAGGATAAGCTAATCCAGTAGCTGTAAATGGTACGCCACCAGGTTGTGCAGGTTGCTGAGGCACCGGAAACGGAACTGGCGCTGGCCCCATATTTGCTTGCGTATTTGTCACCACATTCTGAACAGATTGTGTGTGCGGGAAATAATGCTGATGCTCATAATTCACGTGATTTACCGTCGTTGTATGGGATGGGTGAATATGAGGAACAATATTGTTTTGGAACGTGTTATTTACACAGCATTTCGTTGGGTGTACAACAGCAGGCAGTACATTAGGTTTGCAATGCATATTAAAATCTCCTCTCCATTCTTTAAGTTTTATTATCTTACAGTAACAACTTATGTTGGGAGAGGTAATCTTGTACTAATACAAACACCTAAATTTCCACTCTTTTTAAACCTTATAATAATGCGTATAAATTTTCTTTTAAAGATGAAAATAAAATGGCTGTCAGGCAAACGACGACAAAAAACATGAACATTACAACTTTATACAACATGCACACTCCAATAACTCATAAAATAGGATAAACTTTAATCTTATCTTATTTTAATAGGAATGGGGCTGCTAGACAACAAGGTAAATAGTGGCTTTTTCAATTTCTAATTAGGCTAATATACCCATTTTCTTGCACAAACGGTTTTTCCGCTTATAAACATCTGTCATAATTCGTGTATTTTCAGCAATTTTCGTGCCTTCTATCAATTTATGAGCACGGGTTGTATATTCTAATGCCTTTTTATATTCTTTTAATTTATGTTCATAAAGCTTTGCAGCCTCTATATAAGACTCATAAACTACTTTTTCATCTATTTTGCCTTCTGCTTTAATAATATTTTCCCAGAGGGTTTGTGCTGCATCATCATTTTTGTCTTTTTTGTATTGCTTTGCCAGCACAAATTGAGCCAGTAGATTCTCTTCCTCATTGCCATCCATAATCGTTTTCAGACTTTCAACTGCCTGTGTGCTTTCTCCAAGAGAAGCGTACCATCTGCCTACCTCATATGTTTCTCTTGCTGACATAGACTCATCCTTTTGCAATAACTGAAAGCTTAAATGCGTATAGAGGGTAATAAGGGAAAGAATGTCGATTTCATTATGCTTTAAAATTCCAAGCATCCCTTCTGGGTTTTTTCTTTCCACAAAATCAAAGTAAATCATCGGCGCGAGAAATCCAGGGATATCATCTTGCCTTTCGACACCGAGTACATCCTGCTCCACAATGGATAGCTTCGCTCTTTCCAAACGGTGCTTCCACATTCTTCTAGCAGCATGATATAAATCAAAGTGGCCAAATTCCGGAAGCTTTGGCACATGCTCTCTTACAAATACATGTCTTGTCTTCACTTGCGGCCAATCAAAGGCTTTGCCATTATAAGTAACTAGTGTTGTATAATCAACATTTTCCAGAAAGCTTTTAAACAGCGGCACTTCAGAACCTGGATTTGGCAAAATATGCTGCTTAAGGACAATTTCATCCCCTTGCACTCTGGCATAACCGAGAATAAAGATGGTATTGCCAGTACCTCCCCCTAAACCAGTTGTTTCTGTATCAAAGAAGAACAAGTCTTCGGCCTGATGACCTTTTGCAGATAAGGGATGAGCATTATTTGTGTTATTCCATTCACTGACAGCTCCTAAAAAATCACGAAAGGCATAATTACCATGTTTATACTCAAGCGGATATCGAACCTCGCGAATAAGGCAGTAATTATCATCGACCCAATACGGCGCAACATTTTCATTAGTCCATACATCCATGAACGGTATTTCAGCTTGGCTTTTTGTTTCAGGGAGCCTTTTTTCACTGCTTGTTCCGCTAGTTAAATGTGGTTTTAAGCGTTGCAATTTATTTTTTATAGACATGAGCAATCTCCTAATTTATAAGCATAATGAAACATAAAAAAAGTAAACGGACAGATTAAAACAAATCGAGAATCCTGATGCTGTTTTCCTTTGCAGCAATCCCTTCTATTTCTGTTCCAATACAAGCCGGACAGCCGTCTTTGCAAGGGCATCTTTGAATTAAGTTTTTCGCTGCGGCCTTTACTTGGTCAAAACGCTTATAAACATCTTCTGCAAGCCCGATTCCGCCAGGATAGTGATCATAAAGAAAAATGGTCGGCAATCCTGTATGATTTGCTTTTATTTGAGAAACAACATGGATATCATTTCGGTCACACATAACATGGACTGGAACAACATGCTGAAGCACATTGGAGATTCCTAACAACACTTGCTCTAATGTCTTCTCACCAAGATTTTCATCAATTTCTTTCAACTCAAGCCAAGCGGCACTTGTATGAAGCTCTTCCTCTGGCAGATGAATCGGTCCTGAGCCGATATTTTCAAATGTTGTCAACCGGATTTTCTTAAAGATAGAAGGAAGGATATTAATGGAAACATCACCATAATGGATAGCTGTCTTCTTTCTCGTTTCGGTTTTATCAATTTCCAACACCTTTAGCTGAACGGCTAAATTAGCATCTGTATAGTATTCGACGTCCACTTCGCGGACATATGCCTTTTTATGCTCCCAATCGAGCTTTTCAACTTGAAATTGAACACCTTCATGAAGATATATTGCCTCATCATGCAATAAGGTCATGGCACTAAACCGATCCATTTCGCCAATAATCTTATGACTGGCAGTCTCAGACTGATCAATTATGACGACATTCTCTTGAGAAGCAGAACGCAAACTGATATTTCCCGCTGGAAATGACTGATTTGCCCAGTAAAAAGCATCACCATTTTGATGTATTACTCGTTCTTCTACTAAATATTCCAAAATATCTTTCACATCAAGCGGCCCGAATTCTTCATTGTCTTTGAAGGGCAACTCATAAGCTGCACATTTTAAATGGTCCACTAAAATGATTAGATTCTCTGGATTGATTCGTGCTGACTCTGGTGATCTGTCAAAAAAGTATTCTGGATTTTGAACAATATACTGATCAATCGGCGTTGAGCTGGCAACCATTAATATTAAGGCCTCGCCATGTCTTCTGCCAGCACGTCCTGCCTGCTGCCATGTGCTGGCAACACTGCCTGGGTATCCGGTCATGATGCAAACCTGCAGCTGTCCGATATCAACGCCCAGCTCGAGTGCATTCGTACTTACTACCCCTAAAATCTCACCGTTTCTTAAACCTCTCTCAATTTCACGGCGCTGTTTCGGAAGATAGCCTCCCCGATACCCTCTAATGGACCTTGATCCGATTTTGTCTTTAACAAGCTCCTGAATATGACTCAATATAATTTCGACCCTAACCCTGCTGCGTGCGAACACGATTGTTTGAATTTTATTCTTTAAAAACTTTCTTGCCAGCTGATTGACTTCGACTGTGGCGCTTTTGCGAATATTCAACGGTTTATTTACAATCGGCGGATTGTAAAAAACAAAGTGCTTTCTTCCGCGCGGTGCTCCGTTATTGTCAATGAGACGCATAGGATTGCCTGTTAACTGCTCAGCGAGTTCCTTTGGATTTGCTATCGTTGCAGATGTGCAAATAAAAATAGGATCACTGCCGTAAAATTTACAAATTCGTTTAAGCCGGCGAATAACATTGGCAACATGACTGCCAAACACGCCTCTATATGTATGAAGTTCATCTATAACCACATACTTAAGGTTTTCAAATAAGCTGACCCACTTTGTATGATGAGGCAAGATTGCAGAGTGAAGCATATCAGGATTTGTTATTACAATATGGCCGGCTTTCCTGACAGCCTGACGTATGCTTGGTGATGTATCGCCATCATACGTATAGCTTTTAATATCAATGCCCATCTCCTCAATTATCTCATTTAATTCGCTCTTTTGGTCCTGTGCTAACGCCTTAGTCGGAAAGATGTAAAGAGCACGGTTTGCGTCATTTTCAGCAATTGATTGGAGAACAGGAAGATTGTAGCATAATGTTTTCCCTGAGGCTGTCGGTGTTACAGCCACAATATTCTCTCCTTTTTTTAAGGTTACATATGCTGAGTATTGGTGGCTGTAGAGCTCGCCAATCCCTCTTTTTTGCAGGGCAAGTTTAATTCTATGATCAACACTGTCAGGCATTGGCCGCACGGAAGCTTCCTTGGGCTCAATCTCCTGCCAGTTAATAATGTTTTCATTCTTCTTTAGTTCCTCTATTAATTCAGAAAGGGATTTTTTCCTTATCATGAGTCTTCATTCACCTCTTGTACATAATATACCGAATAAACGTTTGGTTTTCCAGCATATAAATGCAAAGAAAAAGGGCCTGACGTAAGTTAGGCCCTGCTTCTTGTTACGGTCTTATGAATGATAATCCTTAACATAGTATGACGTTTATGCATTTATACAATTTTTCTTTCAAGCGAATCTTTTTCAATCTATCCAGAAATTACCTAAAGAGTAAATTAGCTTGTACTGCTATCAATAAAATCGGTCAAGAGTGAATGCAGTTCTTCTGGATTTTCCAACATGCCCATATGGCCTGCATCTAGTACTTTTACTGTTACATGTGGTGCAGAGGAACGAACAGCACGGTCAGCTGGAACCACCTTATCAAATTTCCCTTGTACGAGTAAAAACCTGAAAGACTGCTGGTCGATGACAGCATTGCGATCTGGACGTTTTCTCATTGCTGCTAATGTTTCCATTGCTGCAAGAGGATCTGTTTTATAGCCGATTTCTTTCACTTCCAAAACTTCCTCTTTGTTTACGAGTTTATAATCTGCTGCAAACAGGTTCGGAATAAGACCGTCGATAAACGCATGTATTCCTAAGTCCTGAATCTTTTCAATCGCTTTAAGCCTGCCTGCTTTGCCCTCATCTGTATCCGGATAAGCAGTGGAATGAATCAGGCCATAGCTTTTAAGTCTATTGGGATAATTTTCAGCAAAAGCCAATGTAACATATCCGCCGAGGGAGTGGCCGAATAAATGGACAGTGTCAATTTCAAGGGTATCTAGAAGCACTTGAACATCACGGGCTAAGTCCTCCATTTCGAATGCTTCGCCGTCAAAGCTTGATTTGCCATGACCGCGTAAATCCATGGCGATTACATGATATTTACTTGAAAGTGGCGCCATCATTTTTTTCCAATATTCTGTACTTCCGCAAAAGCCGTGAAGCAGGACAACTGTTTGTTGATTGCCTCTGCCTTGCTCCACAAAGTTAAGCTCACGGTTATCTATCGTTATTGTTCCCATAACTGTTAACTCCTTTTTTAAACGTCTTACGTATATTTTAAGCTATTTTTCCGGTATTTAAAAACATGTATTTTAAGATTTGCCAACCTTTCGTCTAGATAGTTAAGCACCCACAAATGTTTGATGCATAAACTATTCACAAAAACCTATATAAAGGAGGATGTGCTAGCATGTCATCACAATTCCCTTTTGAACCGAGAAAAAACAATCCTGAAAAGCAAGAGCCGTTTCAGTTAATAAAAAAATCCATGAATCAATTTTTCCAAGAAAGACCTGTTAAGAATTTCCTGCAGTCAATGGATGAATTCTTTAGCAATCCCTTTCCCAATATGTCCTTCCCCGTTTCTGTCAACGAAACAGCAGATGAACATATAATAAAAGCGGAGCTTGCAGGTATTAATAAAGAGCAAATTCATCTTGATGTATTTGATTATCGTTTAACAATCAGTGTCACCCATTTAGAATTAGTGCAAGAGGAGAATGAAAACCAGCAACTCGTTCATAAAAGCCAAACTTACAAAAAAAGCTCCCGAACAATCGCTCTTCCCTATATTATTGATGAAAAGAAAGTGAAAGCTTCCTATCAGAACGGTCTTTTAACAATACGAGTCAAAAAACAAAAAGGTAAAAAAATAAATATCCTTTCATAATAGATAACTGTTTTAGAGTAAAAATTTGAATTAGACGCATACTAAAGAATGTTCCATAAAGGATCATTCCTTTTTGGGCATTCCTTTTTCTTTAAATCCTGCTAAGAGGTGATTTGATGAGTTACAAAGATAATTTGGATCCTCATTCTGAGCTATTTCATCATAATTGGACTAGACCTAAACGTTCCAAGTCGCAAGTAAACGGGCATACGGAAATGTCTAGGAATAATCTTATCCTACGTCGAAATGCAAAAGCTAATCGCTGGTAAGGTGAAAAGAAAAAGCAAAAACTTGCTGCTATCTGCAGCAAGTTTTTTTTCACAGATGACTATACTTTAAATATTCCTCCAACACCTTTGACAACTCCTGTTACTTGGTTCATGGCGTTCATCATCATTCCAGCTGTATCTAGCATCTTATTGAAGTCTAAGGACCCGTCCTGTGATTTAAATGAGTTCATAAAGCCTTTGAAATTGCCTTGTTTTTTCTGGTTAAACGATTGTTTCGGATATGGATTCATATACTGCTGGTGCATGCTTTGCTGCATCATCGGCTGATACATTTCTTCTTGCTGGTGAAGCGGGTTTTGAAACACATTTTGGGTATTTGGCTTATAAGCATTTTGCGGATGAAAATAGCTTTGCTCATAACCGCCAAAAGCTTGATGCTGCTGGTTCACATCATTACCGTAATACCCTGGATAATGCTGATTCATCATTGGGTTCCATCCTTGATTCATATATGGATTAAATGTACGGTCAAACGTTTGGACGTTTTGGGGGTGAGAAGCATAGCCGTTCATATAAGCACGCCCACTGTTTGTTAAATGTCCATGCATATTTATGTTTTGATGCATATATATCCCCTCCTATTCATGCAGCCCTCTTTTATCTTATGTATAAAATGCCTAGATGGTGCCTAACTGCTAAAAGGGAAAAGGAAGCAAAAAAAAATAATGCTCCTTATTTTGAGGCTGGTTTTATACAGCTTCATAAACGGCAGAAACATTATGGTTATCTTTTTTTACAGTCTGTCTAAAACAGTCTGTAAAATAAATTGCACTGATTTTGCTGAATCTAAAAATCTTTTTTTACTCGTCTCCTTGAAAAAGGCTTGTATCGAGATAACCTCCAGATGATCAGAAGCTGTGCTTATTTGGCTTGGATGCAGATAAAGGGGTTTTTCTGTTTTCACCCACTCTTCAGCAAGATCCTTCCATTCGGCATTCCATTCTGCCACTTTATTGGCATATGGTCTGACAACCTCGTAAAAATCTTCGCTTTCTCCTGTCGATTTTACTTTTTGAAAGATGTCAACCAAGTAATTAGCACTTTCTTGTAATTCTTCTGTAAGCTCTTTTAAACGCTGAAAATTTGTCATAGCTGCACTCCAATATAACGTAAAACATGTTTTTCTTTATTTTAGTGAATTTATGATCCTAGTTCAAGTTTTAATGAAAGGCTGCTCATATACGGTTGGTGTTGATTATAATCTGATTCGTTTTGAGAAGATATGCATCTGTCTTCAAAGGAGGCCAACGCTCCTTCCAAGCGGTCGAGCGTTTGTTCATGCAGCATGATGTCGTTAGTCAAGGCAGTATTCCTATCCTGTAATAACTGGTCGAGTTCTACTAAGTCTTCCTGTATTCCTTCCAGTAAATTCATCAATTCCTCTTTATTATAAACAGACATCTAATCCCCTCCATGCTTATTGTGTATACTGATTTCTCTGTTTCCCTGTTAAGTCCTGCATGCCTGACAAAACTAGAAGGGATTCGTCAAAGAAAGCGGGAATTCTCCAATCGACCTTCTTCATTTCGACAGCAAAGCTTCTCTAGTTTAAAAAATGCCAGCAAGAAAAGTTTCTAGCTTTATCATCCTGTGAAGCTTTTCCTGTTTTCTTTTGTACCACTCTGTCATAGGCGCTAGTTCCACTTGCACACTGTCTTTTTTCCATTTGGCCTTCACTCTTGTATGGATACTCCAATCATTGCCGCTCGTTTCCTTTTGTATAAAAACAGGATAGCTCGTCCTAAGCATGGGCGTGTTTTTGCGGTGCCGAGGGTAAACATATTTTTCATAATCAGCCCGTGAACCTGTATGTGGTATATTTAGTGCAAATTGCAGAAAAGACTCATTTAGCCTTGTATTAAACAAAATGGCATATAATTCTTTGCCAAGCTGAATGCGGCGATCCAATGAGCTGAATGATGAGACACTCCTTCCATATATGTCTCCATTAAGTGTTGGGAAAAACACGGAACTGAAATGCCAGAAATCTTGAAACCTATAGGCGAATGTATGAAAAACCTCTTTTTGGAACAGCTTATTTTTAATGATTGGTTTTTCAATGACATTCTGTTCATTGATGATCAGGCTGAAGACAAGCCTTTTTTTATTCCGATACTGCCAATAATGCTGCCATTCCTTTTCCATAAAAGTGGAAACAGAAAAATATTTAAGTAAATGAAACATTGGCGCTCTTCTTTTCGTCGAATACTCATAGAGAAGCAGCTGTGGGTATGCATCTTGAAAAATCATCCAGTTTGCCCGTTCATACGTAGCAAATAAATTGAGGCGAGTTTTCTCGTTTAAAGACAAGGGAAACCAGCTTCCAGCCAAGTCGCACATATTCCAGCCTGCATTCCTTGACACGAGGCTTGCAAGGAGTGACCATTGGATTTCTTTATTCATGGTATAATATTCGAGATAACTGTCTGTTCTCGTAATATTATCTAAGTTATTTTTTTCTGTTAAACAGCGTATGTCTTTTATTAGCTCCTTCTCTTCAGTTGATAAGAAATGCTCATTTATACCTACCACAAAAGACACCTCTTTTTCAGAAATTATGTTATATTGTTTGTTGTTATCATGAAGTTATTCTTTCTTAGGGTTAAAAGCTGCGAGGTGAAAATGTGAAACTTCATTATCCAAACGGAAAAAAGTATATACCTAAATTAAAAACGAACAGCTCCGCCAGCAAAAAGCACAGCTACAGCAACCGGGGCATGACACTTGAAGAAGATATCAACATAACAAACCAATACTACTTAGAACTGGGCAAAGCAGTCATCCACAAAAAGCCAACTCCATTACAAATCGTAAAGGTTGACTACCCGAAAAGAAGCGCGGCAGTCATAAAAGAGGCTTACTTTAAACAGGCATCTACAACAGACTATAATGGGGTATATAAAGGCAAATACATTGATTTTGAGGCTAAGGAAACAAAGCACGGGACCTCTTTTCCCCTGAATAACTTCCATGACCACCAAATCAAACATATGCGGTCTGTTTGTGACCAAAATGGAATCTGTTTTGTAATTATTCGATTTTCTTCATCAGATGAGATATTCTATTTAGAGGCAGAAAAGCTCTTCATTTATTGGGATAGAATGCTAGATGGAGGAAGAAAGTCCATAACGAAGGAAGAGCTAATAAACACTGCCCATCCGATAGCACTTGGCTTTCAGGCGAGGATTGACTATATTAGAGTAATAGATTATCTTTATAGCTTCGATTAAGCGATATCTTTGTTGTTTGTTTTTGGAAAAGAAAGGTAGGAACTAGTATGACAGATAAATACCAAACGAGAGAGGAGCGGCGCAGGCAGCTCCAATCGGCGAATACTAAAAAAACGAAGGAGAAAAAGCCTAAAGATAAAAAGCAAAAGAACAAAAAAGGCGCCAAGCAGATCTTTAAACGGATTTTCCTTGTGCTGATCAGCCTTGGTATAGTCGGCATTATTGCAGGCGGCATCACATTTGCTGTCATGGTGAAGGATGCTCCGGAGCTTGATGAAAGCGTCTTAAAGGACTCCATCTCTTCAACTATCTATGACAAGGATGATAACCCTATTGAGAAGATTGGGGCTGTTAACAGAGATTATGTCCAATATGAAGATATCCCAGACCTTGTGAAAAATGCGGTTATCGCAACAGAAGACTCCCGATTCTTTGAGCATCATGGAATTGATCCAATCCGTTTAGGCGGTGCGGTTATCGCGAACTTCACCAACGGTTTTGGTTCAGAAGGTGCAAGTACAATCACACAGCAGGTTGTAAAGAACTTCTTCTTCAACCAGCCGCAAAAAACGCTGTCGCGAAAAGCGCAGGAAGCATGGCTTGCCATTCAGCTTGAACGCAAGTATACAAAGCAGGAAATCTTCGAAATGTATGTAAACAAGATTTTCATGTCTGAGAATATGAGCGGAATTAAAACTGCGGCAAAGGTATATTTTGACAAAGAACTAGATGAGCTGACATTGCCAGAAGCAGCGACGCTTGCCGGAATGCCACAGGCACCGAACGCTTATAATCCGTTCAAAAACCCGGACCGTGCTGAACAGCGCCGCAATATCGTCTTGTCGCTGATGAACCAGCATGGATATATATCAGAAGCGGAAATGAAAGAAGCTCAGGCAACACCGCTTGCAGACTCTCTTGTAGCGGAAGATAACAGAGAAACGTCTGATATGAAATACGATCCATACATTAAGCAAGTCATTGCTGAAATTGAAGAAAAATACCCAGATGTCAATGTATATACAGACGGATTGGAAATTCATACAACTTTAGATACGAAAGCTCAAGATTATGTAGATCAGGTGATGTATGAAGGCAATATCGTTGAATTCCCGGATGAGGAGTTCCAAGCAGGGATTACATTGCTTGATACGAAAACAGGCGGCATTCTCGCACTTGGCGGCGACCGTGATCCTGATGTGAAGCTCGGCTTCAACTATGCAACAGAAAATCCGCGTCAGCCTGGTTCGACTATTAAACCGATCCTAGACTATGGTCCAGCAATAGAATATTTAAAATGGGGCACATATGAAACGATTGAGGATAAACCGACAACGTATAATGATGCTGCCAAAACACCAATCAATAACTTTGATAATAAGTTTCTTGGTTCAATGTCCATCCGTGAGGCGTTGGCAAGATCCAGAAACATCCCGGCATTAGAAGCATTCCGTGCAGCTGGTGCTGATAATGCGAAAGAGTTTGCCAACAACTTGGGTATCCCTCTTAAGAACGCATATGAATCCTATTCAATTGGAGGAATCGGCGGGGAAGATAAAGGGATTACCACACTTCAGCTTGCAGGTGCATACAGTGCATTTGGTAATGAAGGTGTATACAATACCCCTCATGCTGTTCGCTACTTTAAGCTGAATGATGGCACGAAAATCAATATGGAGCCAGAATCTGAAGTGGCCATGCAGGATTACACAGCGTTTATGATTACAGATATGCTGAAAAGTGTTGTTAACTCAGCATATGGCACAGGATCTACTGCTAATATTCCAGGCTTGCCGCTGGCAGGAAAAACCGGTACGACAAACTATTCATCTGATGAGATGCAAAAATATGGAATTCCGGCCGGTGCGTCACCTGATGCCTGGTTCGCAGGATATACAACGAATTACACGATGGCCGTCTGGACTGGATACGCTGAGAGGAAAAATTACTTGCGCTCCAATACTGTCAGCAATGACCAGCGGATTGCCCAGCTGCTATTTAAAAACATCATGCAATATATTTCGCAGGATGTAGAAACAGCTGATTTCAAAATGCCTGACAGCGTGGAAAAAGTCAGCATCGAAAAAGGCACATATCCAGCACGACTTGCGAGCAGCTACACGCCAAGCAGTCAAATCATGACTGAATATGCGGTCAAAGGCAATATCGTCCAGAAAGTATCTGAGAAATACAATAAGCTTGATCCAGCTAAAAATGCTAAAGCTTCCTATGATAAAGACAATGATCAAGTAAATGTGTCTTGGAGCTACGGTGATACAAGTGATGTGAAGTTTGATGTAAGTGTCAGCATTAACGGCGGCGCTTCTGAACAGCTTACAACAACATCTGATACGAGCATTAAGATTGCCAAACCAGATCCTGACAGCACGTATTCATTCACCATTACAGCTAAGAGCGGTGACATGACAAGCGACGCTGTATCAGCATCGGTCAAAATTCCTGCCAAGGTGGAAGAACAGCCTGCAGAGGAAGAAAATGAAACAGTTGACGATGGCCAAACGACCGATGATGAAAATACAGGTGAAGAGGAAACCGACAACAGCAACAATGAAAATGGCAATAACGGTAATGGTAATGGTAATGGTAACAACAATAATAATGGCAACGGTAATGGTAACAACGGCAATAACTCAGATGAGGAAGCAGATGAAAACGAACCTGACGAAAACGAGCCTGATGAGAATGAGGCGGATGAGTCCACACAGACAGATGATTCTTCTGCAGACCAATCAGAGCAAAGCGCCACAACGCCATAATAAAAAAATCGTTCTCCTTTTGAAGGGGAACGATTTTTTATTTGCGTTTAATCATTTTTATCGCAAACTGTTTTTCCAGTTCTTTAAACAGCTCATCCAGCTGGCGGTAGGAATGGTAGCCTCCAGGTCTTGATAAAATAAAGGTAAGCCTCTCTTCTGCATTAAAGGGCTTAACCGACAGCTCGTTTGCAATAAGGCCCTTTTGCAGATGAACAGGACTGTCATTCGTCCAGTACAAACATTCAAGGAAAAGACGGACCCCTGTTTTGACTGTACGTACGGTTACGTCCTTATCTTTTTTTGAATCGCAGCCTCTATCTCTGTCCTTTTTTCTTTCCAAAGATTAAAAATGGCTGTTATACAAGCTTTTTGCTCGTCAGGATGCCATGGGTAAAGAGTGTTCAGCCCGTGGTAATAAGCTGCCTCATGCATAAAAGGCCGATTTACTTGAAAGCTTTCCGTATCATACACCTCTAGCTTCCCTTCTTTCGGATCAAGAGCAATATGCTTAATTTCCGCAGGAATATCCACTATAACGAGACTTGTCATACAAGGACACCGGCCTTTTTCATTCTTTTTTTGCCTTCTCTGCATTCTGTCAGCAGCGGACAAGCCTCACATTGAGGATTTTGGGCTTTACAATGGTATCTGCCGAAGAATATCATGCGATGATGAGTGACTGACCATTCTTCTTCTGGCACCTTTTTCATCAGCGCTTTCTCTACCTCAAGAACAGAGTCCTTCCAGCGGCAAAAACCAAGCCTTTTACTTACCCTTTCCACATGTGTATCAACAGCAATTGCCGGAATATTATAGGCAACAGACACAACAACATTTGCGGTCTTTCTTCCTACCCCAGGAAGATTAATTAATTCATCCCTGTCTTTCGGCACTTCGCCATTATAGTTCTCCAGTAGCATTTGGCACAGCTTTTGAATATTTTTCGCCTTGTTTCGAAATAGGCCAATAGACCGAATATCATTTTGAAGCTCTTCTAACGGAACACTCAAATAATCTTCTGGCGTTTTATATTTCTGAAACAAGTTTTTCGTAACCTTATTAACTAGTGCATCCGTACATTGTGCAGATAAAGCAACTGCAATGACTAATTCAAACGGATTTGCATGGACAAGCTCGCAATGTGCTTCTGGGAACATTTCGCCCATCACATCAAGACAATGTCTAATCTGATCTTTTTTCAACATGTTCTTCAGCCCTTTTTGCTAGTTTTCGCCAAAGAGATGCTCTTTGGCTCACATGATTTTTCCATTTAATAGTTTGATAGTTCACACAAGAAAAGACTGTCATTCTTATTTTCCTTAAAGAAAAGAGAATTTTAACAGTCTCTAAAATGTTACTGTTCCAGCCAATTGTAAAAGGGAACAGACTTTGTTGGTGCTTCTTCCTGCTCCTTGTTGCTGTTTTGAAAAGAACGGAACTTCTTTCCGTGGCTTTTGGCCTGCTGTATTGTCTTAATACCGTTTTTCTTCCACTCAAATAATATTCGGTCAATATAGCGGAAGTTCAGTTTCCCAGAAATAACAGCCTCTTTTAAGGCAGCTTTAATGATGACTGTATCATGGTGATCATCGTCAATCCACATACCTAAAGTCTCAATTTCAAACGGCGAAAGCGGTCTGCCGAACTCTTGTTCAAAGCATGTGTAAAGATCTGTTTCTTTTTTCTGATCGAGCACTGCTTCTTCTTTTTTATCTGCAGCCAAATATTCATCAATCAGCTTTTCCCAAAGCGGTTCTACAGAATAACGCTCAAAGCGGATGCCATGATCATTTTCGCCGTCCATAATAGCGATATATCCTCGGCGAATAAGCTGACTTAGCAGTTCATGACATTCCACTGCATCAATAGACATATTTGCTGCAATTTCTGTCGGAGTCGGAAATTCATTTCCTTTATCTAAAAAAGCAAGAACTTGAAGCAAAAGAACTAGTTCCTTTTCATTAAGTTTAAGTGCATGATAATGGGTTAGAAGTGTGGTTGGAATATGGATGTTTCCTTCTTGGAGCCATTTTAGCATAACTGATTTATTCATTGTAACACCTCTAATCTAGTATAGCATACAAAAGGGTACTGCTTGTATCGTGGATATACAGGCAATTGAAGGAAACACAAGTGTCCTTCTAAAAAAACGAAAGGGAGAATGCATGGATCATCTCTAATCGATGCATTCTTCCCTTTTATGTTTATTATTATGGGTACAAACGGTTTAACAATCTTGGGAACGGAATCGTTTCACGGACATGTTCTACACCGCTAATCCATGCTACTGTTCTTTCTAACCCTAAACCAAAACCGGAATGTGGCACAGAACCGTATTTACGAAGCTCTAAATACCATTTATATGTTTCTGCATCCAAGTTATGTTCCTGAACACGTTTTTCAAGCAAGTCCATATCATGAATACGCTCAGAGCCGCCGATAATCTCACCATAGCCTTCAGGTGCAATCAAGTCAGCACATAAAACAACATCGTCCCTGTTAGGGTCTGGCTGCATGTAGAATGGTTTTAGTGATGTTGGGTAATGCGTAATGAAAACAGGCTTATCGTAAGTTTCAGCAATTGCTGTTTCATGAGGTGCCCCAAAGTCATCTCCCCATTGAATATCATCAAAGCCTTTTTCATGCAATAATTTAATTGCATCATCATAGCTGATTCTTGGGAATGGCGCTTTAATTTGTTCAAGCTTGGACACATCTCTTCCCAATGTTTTCAATTCAAGCTGGCAATTTGCCAAAACAGATTGAACGATAAAGGAGACATATTCCTCTTGAACAACTAAGTTGTCTTCGAACTCATAAAAAGCCATTTCCGGCTCGATCATCCAAAACTCAATTAAATGACGGCGTGTTTTAGATTTTTCTGCGCGGAATGTCGGGCCAAATGAGAATACTTTTCCTAATGCCATTGCTGCTGCTTCCATATACAGCTGTCCGCTTTGAGAAAGGTAAGCATCTTCATCGAAATATTTAGTTGCAAATAATTCTGTTGTACCTTCTGGAGCACTGCCTGTCAAAATTGGCGGATCGACTTTCGAGAAGCCATTTTCGTTAAAGAATTGATAGGTCGCACGGATGATTTCATTTCTGATTTTCATAACAGCGTGCTGACGTTTTGAACGAAGCCATAAATGGCGGTTGTCCATTAAGAACTCTGTTCCGTGCTCTTTTGGTGTAATCGGGTAATCTACAGATGTATGGATTACCTCAACGCCAGTAACAAGAAGCTCATAACCGAATGGTGAGCGCTCATCCTTTTGTACCTTTCCAGTAACATAAACAGATGATTCCTGTGTTACAGACTTCGCAGCTTGGAAAACTTCTTCAGCCACATCACTTTTCACCACTACACCTTGCACAAAACCTGTGCCGTCACGCAGCTGTAAAAAGGCGATTTTGCCGCTTGAACGCTTATTAGCAATCCAAGCACCTAGTTTTACTTCTTTATCAACATGTTTCGGTAATTCAGCTATAGTTGATTTAATCACAATATACTCCTCCAAAAACGATAAAATCAAAATGATATGTAATAGCAAACCCAAGGGTTAAATTAAAGCTAAAGCATGAGCATGCTTTAGGAATTTCCGTTAAAAATGCAACATTTCTTTACAAATGCCGAGTCATTTTTACATAGTTTTACTTGCTATCTATCATAACATTATACCCTTCTTGACAATCACAATCAACATAATCGCTGAAAGGATTATTTTGCAGAAAATTCTGTTCGCAGTACAAAAAAAGCGGCAGGTCCAGCCTGCCGCTTCATCGTTTTATACCGTTTCTTTTGCTGCTTTGCTTTCAACAAAGCGATGAATTCTATCCACAGCCTTCTCAAGCAATTCCAATGATGTTGCATAAGATAAGCGAATATAGTTATCAGCACCAAACCCTGATCCTGGGATAACTGCTACTAGCGCTTCTTCCAGCAAAGCAGTTGCGAACTTATCTGCATCTGCGTATCCAGTAAGCTCGACCGCTTTCTCAATATTAGGGAATAAGTAGAATGCGCCATTCGGCTTCAGACAAGTAATCCCAGGGATATCATTCAGTTTCTTATGGATGATATCAAGCCTTTCGCTAAATGCAGCTTTCATCTCTTCCAGAGAGTCTTGCGGCCCCTCATATGCTTCAATCGTTGCATATTGGGAAGGAGTTGTTGGATTGGAAGTGCTGTGGCTCGCAAGGTTTGTCATAGCGGAAATAATTGCTTTATTCCCTGCTGCATAGCCGATGCGCCAGCCTGTCATGCTGTGGGATTTTGACACACCATTGATGACAATAGTCGCTTCCTTCAGCTCTGGAGAAAGAGAAGCAATGGAAACATGCTCATTATCTCCGTATACCAATTTTTCATATATTTCATCTGAAATAATCAGAATATTATGCTCTAGACAAATCTCTCCAAGGGCAAGCAATTCTTCTTTCGAATAAATCATGCCTGTCGGATTGCTTGGCGAATTTATAATCACTGCTTTTGTTCTTGGTGTAATAGCTGATTTCAGCTGTTCAGGAGTAATCTTGAACTCGTTCTCCTCCACTCCATTTACAAAAACCGGCACACCATCAGCAAGCTTTACTTGTTCCGGATAGCTTACCCAATAAGGAATAGGAATGATTACTTCATCCCCTTCATCTAGCAGCACTTGAAATAATGTGTATAAGCCGTGTTTTGCTCCGTTCGTAACAATGATTTGATTAGGCTCATAGCTTAGGCCTTGGTCTCTTTGCAGCTTGTTGATAATCGCTTTTTTCAAAAGCGGCAGGCCAGCTGCCGGCGTGTATTTTGTGTGACCTTCATTCATGCTTTTCACAGCTGCATCGATGATATTTTGAGGAGTGTTGAAATCAGGTTCGCCTGCTCCCAATCCGATGACATCATGTCCCTCTTCCTTCAAGGATTTCGCTTTTGCCGTAATCGCAAGAGTCGTTGATGGGGTTAAAGCACTTACTCTTTTTGCTAATTGAACATTCATTGTTTTTCTCCTCCAAATACCATTCTTTAAAAAATTCAGATATATTCCTGCGAAGCTCTCTGTTAAGAGAGCCCTTTTTTTAGCTTAATGGCGTAATGCTTGCTAAAATTTTGTACACTTCTAAATATTTTCAATATTTCTATGCAATTCTCCTGTTTCATAATCAAAATAAAAATAATTGATTAAATCATCATCTGTGTGGGCGTACACTTCCCAAACAGGAAGACCTTCAAGCATGCCAAGACGGACTGTATCAATGGATGAAAGCTCCCTCTCCGATGATAGTTTATTAATGACTTGCTGTTTTGTCAGCCCATCTTTTTTATTTTTGACCGTCACCGCATGGCTTTTTTCTTCAATCCACACAACGATATCTTCCTTATCCTTATTTTTTCCTTCTACTACGTAGTAACTGTCATTGCCGTTATAGAGAGAAAAATTATCCATGCTGACAAGGCCTGCTTCTTCTTTTGCTATTTTTTCTGCGGTCTCACGAGCCTTGGATACTGGCTGATGAGCTGTTGTATATGTATAGATGACAATTCCGAGTACAACAACTGCCAGGCCGACAAAAGACCAAATCCACTTTTTCATTTCATCACTTCTTTATTTATGTTTTTTATTTTTCATAGAGGCCGGAGTCTTAGCTCCAGCCTCTAGTATAAAGACTGCTTGGATATTTCGTCTATTATTTTAACACAATACAGTATCCATTAAATCCATTCCTTGATAAAAAATTCAATTTCATCTAACTTCTTTCTGATTACGGGCACTTTGGGAATGGACTCTAAAAAGAGCTCTCCATAAGTGGTTGTTATGATTCTTCTGTCCAGGATTACAATAAACCCTTTATCTGTTTCGGTCCTAATCAGCCTGCCGAATCCTTGCTTAAATCTTAAGACTGCTTCTGGTAAGCTGTTTTCCAAAAACGGATTGCCGCCCATAGACTTAATACGTTCATTCTTGGCTTCATTCAACGGCTCATCTGGAGAGGAGAACGGAAGTCTTACAATAATTAAACAGGTCAGATCCTCTCCCGGAATATCAATTCCTTCCCAGAAGCTGTTCGTGCCAAGCAAAATCGCCTTGTCATAGCGCTGAAAATTCCTCGTCAGCCTCATTCTGCTGCCAGTTGTAATTCCTTGAGCCAATATCGCATAATCTGGCAGGCTTCCTCTTGCTTTAATCATTTCATACGTCTTCTTCAGCATCTCATTGGACGTAAATAAAATCAGCATCCGCCCGCTTGTAGCTTCTGCAATGGAAATGATATGTCCTGTTACTGCCTCGATATATTCATCAAGCGGCACATTATTTATATCTGGAACCTCATCTGGTACAATCAGTCTGACTTGCTTATCATACTCAAACGGAGAAGGAATCTGCTTCTCCAAATGCTTAATACTGGAAAGCCCGAGTCCGTTTGCATAGTATTCAAAATGGTTGTTAACCGTCAATGTCGCAGAAGCAAACACGACACTTTTCTTCCGAGCAAAAAGGGTCTGCTGAAGTATTTCCGCTACAGAATGAGGCTGGGCGTAGAGAATAGCCTGATTCGGAAAGTTTTTCCAGTCGACTTCAAGCCAAGCAATGCTGTCTTCCTCCCGTAAAAAAATATGGCGCAGTGTCAGCATGTATTTATCCCATTCATCCATAATTGCCTTTATTCTGTCTGCAGCCATTACTTGGTCTGCACTAAGGGGAGCTGCATCATGTGTGCTGTATAGAGCGTCCACTAATTGTATAATCGCATCTTTACAATCCTTCAGCAAAAAGATGAACCGCTCTGCAACAATCTCTACTTGCTGCCACTGAATGGAATCGTCTCTTTTGATGCGGATGCTCGCTTTAGGGCTGTTCGATTTGCCGCCAGTTTTTTTCGCATAGCGGAAGATAGTTCTAAACAGCTCCTCTAGTTCAAGCGGCAAATCGGAAAGCAGTCTGTTCAGCTTCTTTTTATCTGTGTACTCCAAATTCTTCTCTTTTGAATACAGCTTGTAAAAGAGCTGCTTCTGCTCATATGTTCCTATCGATTGAATGCTCATTTTTGTGCCGAAATAAGAGAATTGATGGCCAAAATGTTTCGTGGCATTCTTTTCAAAGTGATGGCCTTCATCAATGACCGCATATTCATAATTCGGAAGCAGCCCTTTGTCTCCAGACAAGTCTTGTAACAACAGCGCATGGTTTGTAATGATAATATCCGCTTTTTGCGCTGCATTTCTTGTCCGCCGATAAAAATCCTTCGGTGCCCATTCTTTAGAAAAAGACAGAGAAAAATTACCGTCATTTTTAATTTTATGCCAGTATTTCATACCGCCGCTTGACAGGTTCAGTTCATCCTTATCTCCTGTTTTCGTTTCTGTAAGCCAGATCAGGATTTGCATTTTTGTTAAAATCACATCGTAATTGTCATCCTGCTCTTTAAGGGAAACCTCAAATTTATCTAAACTGATATAATGATTGCGTCCTTTTAGCACCGTATATCCAACAGCAAATGGAAGAATTTCCGCTAAGAGCGGCAAGTCCTTGCGGGTAAGCTGTTCCTGCAACTGTGTAGTAAAAGTGCTAACAACGATTTGTTTGTTTTCTTTTTTCGCAAAAAATGCAGCTGCTATTAAATAAGCAAGTGATTTACCCACACCTGTTCCAGCCTCAATTAAACCGTGAAGATCTGTTTGAAAACAGTGAAGAACATCTGTGATCATTTCCTGCTGCCCTAATCTTGTAACATAGTTAGGCAGCACTTGCGTCATCCTGTTTTCTACTTCATTCCTGTCAAAATCTATGTATTCTTGCTTGCTCTTTGCTGACTTATCCTTTTCATCTGATCGAAGTGCCAATCCTCTGTACAGCTCCAGCCCTTCTCGAATATAGGGCAGCTTACTCTCCTTTTGAATAGCGATATTGTCTAGCAGCTGATCAAGATCGCTTTTTAACGCGCCGCTTAAACCCTCTAATTGTCTAATTGTTGCTAGCGGCAAGCCTTGTATCTTATTCAGCATAATTAATAGAAGCTCTGCCGTTACATAGGCGTCACTATCCGCTTGATGCGGACGATTATGTTCAATATTTTCTTGAATGGCCAAATCTGTCAGCTTATAGCTGTCTGCTGTCGGAAACAGGATTCTAGCCATTTCCACTGTATCAATAATCGGACCATAAAATGCTTCAAACCCAGCCTGCTCTAATTCATCCGATAAAAAAGTCAAATCAAACATGACATTATGTGCAACAAAATAGGCTTCCTTTAATAAGGACTGCACCTTTTCAGCTATTTCTTCAAATAACGGGGCAGCTTCGACCATTTCGTCATTAATGCCTGTAAGTTCCTCTATAAATGGTGAAATCGGCTGCAGAGGATTCAACAGGGAGGAATACTCCTCTACTATTTTCCCATCCTCGATCACGACTGCCGCGAACTGAATGATCCGATCTCCTTTTTTAGGTGAATTCCCATTTGTCTCCAAATCGACCACCACATATTTATTCCCCATTGCATCCACCTCTAACTTTCAGTCATTCAAACGGTATCATAAAATGGAGAAAAGGAAAAGAATTTACTTCATTATAATTGCCCGTTTAGCCGTTGGATTTTGCTGCAATGCACTAAGACGATGGCAGCAAAAAAGGCCTTTTGTTCCTCTTCTCGCGCATTACTAGCTTTTACATAATGCAAGAATTATAACAAAAAGCCTTTTAAGTTTAAATAATTGTCTTTTCCGGTTCCTGTCTCAACAATTCAACAATTCGGTTGTTCTCGCCCATAATCGCGACCTTCGGCTTATGGCTGTGAGCTTGTTCATCGCTCATTAACGCATAAGAAATAATTATTACCGTGTCCCCAACTTGCACCAATCTTGCTGCGGCTCCGTTCAAGCATATTGTTCCGCTCCCTCTTTGTCCGGGAATGATATATGTTTCCAAACGTGCGCCATTATTATTATTAACAATCTGCACCTTTTCGTTTGCAAGCATACCGACCGCATCCATTATATCCTCATCTATTGTGATGCTTCCAACATAGTTCAAATTAGCTTCCGTGACAGTCGCTCTATGAATTTTTCCATTCATCATCGTTCGAAACATGTGTTTTGCTCCTTTTGCCCTATTTTTCTGTTTATAAATCAAAGATGATATTATCGATTAATCTGGCACTTGGGAAACGGACGGCTATTGCGATAATGAAAGTTCCCTCCCATACAGATGGTGCCTCGAGTTCAGGATAGGTGAGAATTTCCAAATAATCGACTTTCCCGCTCGTCTCTTTTTCAATGCGTTCCTGCAATTTGATGACTAACGGTTTTAGATGATGATTCCCTTTAATCAGTTCTTCTCTTGCGATTGAAAGAGTCTGATAAAGAATGCCTGCTTCTTTTCTTTCCACAGGAGAAAGCTTCACATTTCGTGAGCTTTTCGCCAATCCATCCTCTTCTCTGACTGTTTGAACAGCATGCAGCTTAACTGGAAAATGAAAATCTTCAATAAGTCCGGCAACGACAGCGACTTGCTGGGCATCCTTTTTGCCGAAATAGACATTATCAGGCTGAATTAACTGAAACAGCTTTGTTAAAACAGTCGCAACACCGTCAAAGTGTCCTGGCCTGCTGCTGCCGCACAGTATATCTGCCCTTTTTTGGACATGGACAGTAACGGAAGGTGTGTGTGGATACATCTCTTCTGTCGTTGGAAGAAATAAATAATCAACCCCTTCTTCTTCAGCTGCCTTCTTATCCTGTTCAATCGCTCTTGGATAAGAATCCAAGTCTTCATTCGGTCCGAATTGAAGCGGATTAACAAACACGCTCAAAACAACCACTTCATTATCATCTCTTGCTTCTTGAAGGAGGGCACGATGACCTTCATGCAAATAGCCCATCGTCGGCACAAATCCAATTGTTTTTTGTTGTTTTTTTAATTGCAGTGCCAATTGCTGCATCTCTGTTTTTGAATGAATAACTTTCATCGTTTCCCTCCATACAGTCCTTCTAATACGTCTTCGTTCATCGTATAGCTGTGCTTTGTTTCCGGGAATGCCGAAGCTTTCACTTCTTTCACATATTGCTGAAGCGCATGAAGAATCGGTTCATCTACATTTGTGTACTGCTTGACGAATTTAGCGACTCTGTCCACTCCATATGAAATGATGTCATGATAAACGAGCACTTGCCCGTCTGTATCTCGACCAGCTCCAATTCCGATAACTGGAATCGTCAACCTTTCTGCTGCTTCCTTCGCCAGCTGCATGGGGATACATTCTAAAACGATGGAAAAAGCCCCAGCTTCCTCGCATTTTTTTACATCCTCAAGCAGTTGCATAGCATCTTCCATGCTTTTCCCTTGCACTTTATAACCGCCTAATACACCTACAGACTGAGGTGTTAACCCAAGATGGGCCATCACAGGAATACCGGCATTTGTGAGTAAACGTATTTTGTCGATCACATCATTTGCTCCTTCGATCTTGACGGCATTTGCTCCTGTTTCCTGAATCAGTCTTGTGGCATTAATTAATGTGTCACGGTCTGACAAATGATAGCTCATAAACGGCATATCAATCACGATAAATGTATCTTTAGCTCCCCGTCTCACTGCTTTGCCATGGTGAATCATATCCTCCATTGTCACAGAAACAGTAGATTCATAACCGAGGACTACCATTCCGACAGAATCACCGACTAGCAGCATATCAGCACCTGCCTTGGCCGCCTGCTTGGCAGATGGATAATCATAGGCTGTTACCATGCTGATTTTTTCGGCATTTTTCATTTTGATAAAATCACTTGTTGTTTTCAATACTTTTCCTCCTTTTTAGGGAGAGGGGGATATAAATAAGCAGAAAAATCCCTCTATACAAATATAGAAGGATACGTTTACTAGTTTGTTTTTTTATCCCTCTGTCCTTGTCCTCTTTGTTGGATCTAGGCAGATACATCATTTAAATGTACTACAATTACTTACCTTTTAGGTGCAGTTCAAATAGATACTGCCCAGCAATAGCATTATAGCAGACCTCTTATATGTCTTACTACAAAAAAGTTTATGATTCAATTAAGATATCGGCTGAATATATGGTATGAACTTTGCCTTCATCATCTTCAAGGAGCAGAACGCCTTGATCTGTTATTCCTTTGGCGATTCCTTCTAAAGTACCGTTCAAGGTTGTTGCTTTCACTCGCTTCCCGATACTGACTGCATAGCTTTCCCAGAGAAGTTTAATTGGATAAAATCCGTTTTCCAAATAGAGAGCATACAATCTTTCAAGCTCCAGCAAAATACTTTGGACAATTGTGGCCCTGTCCCATTCCTTACCCGTTTCAATAAACAAGGAAGTCGCTGTTTCTAAAAGGTCCTCCGGATAATCTGCTGCCTCCAAATTTACATTAATGCCTATTCCGATAATTAAGGAATGGATGCGGTCACTGTCCGCCTGTAATTCTGTCAGTATACCACTCACTTTTTTTCCATTAATCAGCAAATCGTTCGGCCATTTTATCCCTGGCTCACAGCCAGTTGCCTGTTCAATCCCCTTCACGGCAGCAACAGCCATAAGCAGGGTCAGCTGTGGTGTTTGCATAATTGGAACTTTCGGTCTTAAGATGATGCTCATCCAAATTCCTTTATATTTAGGAGAGTGCCAGGAGCGTTCAAACCTTCCTCTGCCGCCCAGCTGCTCTTCCGCAATAACAATCGTCCCTTCTTCTGCACCATCATATGCCAGCCTTTGGGCAATTCTTTGTGTTGAATCCACTGATTCTTCATAATGAATATTTCTTCCAAGCTGCTTTGTTTCCAAACCAAACCTGATCTCATCTGGTATTATTTTATGAGGTACTTCTAAAATTCGATAGCCTTTTTTACGAATAGCTTCCAATACAAAGCCATCCTTTCGGAGCTCTTCAATATGCTTCCAGATAGCTGTCCGCGAACAGCCCAGAACTTCGGCTAGCTCTTGACCTGATAAATATTCATCAGGCCTATCTGCGAAGGCTTGCAAGAGCTTTGTTCTTAAATCATTTCGCACTGCTTAAGCCACTCCTTTATTGCCTTACTTTCATTAGCCAGTCTATTTTCCACAACAGCGGTTTCCACATTGGCAATCGTGTCTTTCATCCAAGGACCAGGAGGCTTTCCGCTCCATTCCATCAGGTCGCGGCCGCCGATTTGCAGTTCTTCCCTGCTTTTAATCGAAAGCTTGCTGTAAGCATCTTGTACACCAATTACATCCTCGGTTTTGCCGGTAAGCACACTAAACACCTTTTCTCCACTTACAGCAATATTTAAGCCGAAAATATAAAGATTCATGCTTGTCCACTGGTGATTTTCTTGTCTCTCTATCACACTTTTTATGATAGCTTGAACTGTTTTAATACGCTTGACTGGCAGCTTCCATTTGCGCAGGAACCTGTCTGCCTCCTGATGTGAGATTTCGCACGTTATTAGCAGGAGAGACCACATCTCATTGATGTCCAAATCCCAAACGGAAAGTGCAGACAGCAAGCTTAAACCATCCTTATAGGATTTAAGCATAGGCAGATGCTCATACAGCTTTGTCTCCATCATAAGCTTAAGCGCTTCGTTTCTTGCTTCGCCAAGCAGTAATTTTTCAAACTCCGCTGTAATTCTTTCTACGGCAATCTTTTCAAGCAGCTGTCTGTTGACCTCGACTGATAAACGAGTCTGCTCCTCTAACTGAAATCCAAGGGTGCTGACAAATCGAACTGCCCGCATCATCCGCAGGGCATCTTCAGCAAACCGCTCATTTGCAGACCCTACCGTTACGATACGTTTGTTAGCCAAATCGGTTTTCCCGTCAAAATAGTCTATGATATGGCCTTGTTTATCCATCGCCAAGCTGTTCATCGTAAAATCACGTCTTTGTAAATCATCACGAAGATTACGGACAAAGGCCACGTCTTTCGGTCTTCTGAAGTCTTCATATTCACTTTCTGTCCGAAATGTTGTCACTTCATAAGTCTCGTTATTGTAAAGCACCATAACGGTTCCATGCTCGATGCCAATATCTACTGTTGCTTTAAAAATTGACTTAACTTCCTCCGGCGTAGCAGAAGTCGCAATATCAACATCATGAATCGGCTTATTCAGCAAATAATCCCTTACTGCGCCTCCTACAAAATAGGCAGCAAAGCCTGCTGCCTCTATTTCTTCAATAATTGGAATTGCAGCTGCAAACGGTTGGTTCATATGTATTCTCCAGTTAAAATTAAATCTTCATAGATTTTCTCATACTGGCTAACAATTGTTTCTCCACGGAAATGATCCATCACTCTTGCGACAGAATTGGCAGCAAACTGCTGATGCCTTTTCTGATCAAGAAGAAGGGCTACAGACTTTTCGGCAATTTCTGCTATATTGCCAAGCTCACAGATTAGACCTGTTTCCCCATCGACAATTACTTCAGGGATGCCACCGATATTCGTGCCGACACATGGAACACCGCAAGCCATCGCTTCGAGAGCAACTAGCCCAAAGCTTTCTTTTTCTGATAACAAGAGCATTAAATCACTGATACTATACAGCTCTTCCAGGTTTTCCTGCTTCCCTAAAAGCCGGACTTTAGCTTTTATGCCAAGCTCATCAACAAGCTTGCATACATTTGCCATCTCAGGACCATCTCCAACTAACAGCAAGGTTGCAGACGTTTTATCTGAAATCCCTTTAAAAGCTTTCACAACATCAGTTACTCGTTTTACTGCCCGGAAATTCGACACATGAATGATAACCTTATCATCAGGACTAATCGCAAACTCCTTCTTCAGATGAGTGGAATCAATCTTGCGGTACACACGCTCATCTATGAAGTTATAGACTGTTTTTATGTCTTTTTTAGGATTAATCAGATCATATGTCTGACTTACAAGCGACTGAGATACTGCTGTGACGACATCGGATTTTTCAATGCCAAAGCGAATGCTGTCAGCTAAAGAAGAATCATAGCCTAAAACGGTTATATCTGTACCATGCAAAGTTGTGACAATTTTAACATCTCTTCCACTCATTTGCTTTGCCAAAATGGCGCATACGGCGTGAGGTATAGCATAATGGACGTGAAGAAGATCCAGCTTTTCCCGGTTTATCACTTCTGCCATTTTGCTGCTTAATGCAATATCGTATGGCGGATATTGGAAAACGGAATATTGACTTACTTCTACTTGATGAAAAAATATATTATGGTACATTTTATTTAAACGGAAGGGCATGCTTGATGAAATAAAGTGTATTTCATGTCCTTTTTCTGCAAGCATCTTTCCAAGCTCTGTAGCTATTACACCAGATCCCCCGACAGTCGGGTAACATGTTATTCCTATTTTCAGCTTTTTCATACCGTACCACCCAACAAATCATTATGTATTAATAAAGGCTTCTTCGTCTTGAACCCTTCAGCAAACTTCAGCCCGACTTCTTTACCAAAAAGGCGCTCTCTTGCTTCCACAGTTTCTATGTATCCGTTGACAAGAGGTGTATCCACACTTCCTGCAGATTTTGTAAATTGGCTTGCATAGCAGTTCAAGCTTTGTTTTTTTACTTCCATAAAGTCGCTTACGTCTGTTACAAAGTCCGGTTTATGAAAACCGTTAATCATATAGAAATAAACATTACTTGTCTTATGCGGCTCTGTACCCTTCACTTTGTAATTTCGGATGCCGGCAGAAAAAACAGCCTCTTCCACTAATTTTGAACAATTGCCATGATCAGGATGTCTATCCTCCCAGTACGGAGCAAAGACGATTTTTGGTTTCACAAGCCTGATCAGCTCCACGATTGCTTCCATATTCTCATCCACATTCCAAAGGCTTCTGTCCTTTAACGAAAGGGTAAACCGGCCATGTATGCCAAGGACCTTTCCTGCAGCAAGTGCTTCTGCCTTTCTTGTTTCAACCGTACCATTTGATGATAATTCACTGCTTGTTAAGTCACAGATGATTATTTTTTTGCCCATTTGAGCATATTTGGCAATGGTAGCACCCATGCCGATTTCCACATCGTCAGCATGGGCGCCTATTGCTAATATATCAATTTCGTCTGTGCTAAATGTCTGTAATTTTGTCTGTATTTCCATGTACAATATTTCTCCAATCTATATCCCCCTGCTCTAAGCCTCTGATCAGTACTTCTCCTGTACCCATATTGGTTGCCAACGGGACAGAATAAACATCACAAAGACGAAGAAGCGCTGTTACATCAGGCTCATGGGGCTGTGCAGTCAATGGATCGCGGAAGAAGAATACCATATCCATCTTATTATTGGCGATATAAGCACCGATTTCCTGGTCTCCTCCTAATGGCCCTGAACAAAAGCGATGTACTTCCAAGCCTGTTGCTTCTTGTATCTTTGAACCAGTAGTGCCTGTTGCGAACAGGGAATGCTTCTCAAAAATCTTTTTATAAGCTACAACAAAGCGAATCATATCATCTTTCTTCTTATCATGAGCTATTAATGCGATATTCATTAATTACACCTCTACTCCATAATATTTTCTAATCCATATATTAAAACATTAGCCTTTAACACTTCATCAACGGCAAATCTCACACCAGACATAAAGGAGGTGCGATTGTATGAATCATGCTTCAAAGTCAGCGTCTCTCCCTCTGCTCCAAACATAACCTGCTGATGGGCGATCAAGCCTGGCAGCCTAATGGAATGAATTCTCATGCCGTCAAAGTCTGCTCCTCTTGCCCCAGGGATTGTTTCCTTCTCTTCTGGATGTCCTTGTTTTTTCGGCTTTCTTACTTCTGCAATCAGTTCTGCTGTTTTAACTGCCGTGCCACTTGGTGCATCCAGCTTGCGGTCATGATGCAATTCCATGATTTCCACATCATCGAAATACTTAGCAGCAAGCTTAGAGAATTTCATCATCAATACGGCACCCAACGCAAAATTAGGCGCAATGATGCAGCCCCTGTCCATCTCTTCACATAATGCCTCAAGCTCTTTCAAATTCTCACTTGTAAAGCCTGTTGTCCCTACAACTGGTCTTACGCCGTATTGAAGCGCTGTTTTGGCATGGAACATTCCGAATTCAGGTGTTGTTAAATCAATTAACACATCCGGTTTGACGTCCTGCAAACATTTTTCAACATCTGTATATATCGGTACATCATAGGAAGGAGAGTTGAAATCATCAAGTTCACTTAATCTTTTCCCCTCATGCTTATGATCCAAAACGCCGACAAGTTCAAAGTGATCAGTACGTCCTGTCAGATAAACTGCTTCCTTTCCCATTCTCCCTCTTGGTCCTGCGATTACAATTTTTACTTTTTCCACTGTCTAATACGCTCCTTTTTATTGCATTCATATGTATTATTGCATGTTTTTTTGGTTAGCAATTTTACTGCTTATGTTTCGCTTTCGTCCTTTCTTGTCCAGCGATCTTTATCCCTTGTGTTAAATTTATGCATAACTTTATTATGGGAATCTTCCAAATCAATGTTCAAACTGTTTGCTAAACAGATAAGAACAAAGAGCATGTCTCCCAGTTCGTCGGCAATTTCCTTTTCATTTTCCGAAGCCTTTTTTGGCTTTTCTCCGTAATAATGATTAATTTCGCGAGCCAGTTCTCCCAGCTCTTCTGTCAGTCTGGCAAGCATCGCCAGCGGACTGAAGTAGCCTTCCTTAAACTGTCCGATGTATTCATCCACTTCTTTTTGAAGCTCTTGCATTGTTTTCAAATCTATTCACCTCTAAAAACTGCATTATTCTGCCTATTCCCCTTCATGTTAGCTAACATTTTCTTTTTTTACAAATGTTTTTGATTATTATTTTTCGGAAAAAGGACGTCGCCCGTCAGAGCTGGTTTTTCCGTAATGAAGATTGCTCATACAAGACCGATTCGATATAATGGATAGGCTTCAATATAATTGGTTCATACTAAGGTTAAATGATGACAGCTATACATAGAAAGCAGGCGAAAAAATGTTTAAGACGTTAAAGCTCAAAAATATTTTCTTCATTGTGCTCGGATCAGCTATATTTTCTTTTGGAATTGTCCATTTCAACATGCAGAATAACTTGGCAGAGGGCGGATTCACAGGTATCACCCTTTTGTTATTTGCAAGATTTAACTGGGACCCTTCGATAACAAACCTGATTCTAAATGTACCGCTCTTTTTTCTTGGCTGGAAACTGCTCGGGCGCAATGTCCTTATCTATACCATTATTGGCACGGTAAGCGTGTCTGTATTTTTTTGGTTCTTCCAGCTGCCCCAAATCGAGCTCCATATACCACTTAAAGAGGACTTAACACTTGCTGCTTTGTTTGCAGGAACCTTCATCGGTATTGGGCTTGGCATTATCTTTCGTTTCGGCGGCACAACTGGCGGAGTCGATATTATCGCAAGACTTGTTAATAAATATTTTCACTGGAGTATCGGCAAAACGATGTTTTTGTTTGATGCCTGTGTTATCACATTATCCTTGCTAACATACTTAACTTACAGAGAAGCCATGTATACCCTTGTTGCTGTCTTCGTAGGAACTAGGCTAATCGACTTTATGCAGGAAGGTGCTTATGCCGCAAGGGGGGCCATCATCATCTCAGACAAAAATCCAGAGATAGCAGATAAAATCTTAAAGGAAATGGACCGCGGTGTTACTGTCTTAAAAGGACACGGTTCATTCACTAAACAAGATAAAGAAGTTCTTTACTGTGTTGTTGCTAAGACAGAAATTGTGCCGCTAAAGGCCATTATTACAAGCGTTGACCCCCATGCCTTCGTATCAGTAACTGTTGTTCATGATGTATTGGGAGAAGGCTTTACTTTAGATGAATATAAAAAGCCGATTGAACATTAAAAGAGGGGGAAAGCTCCCCTCTTTTTTTATGGTCTTTGGTGGATTTCTTTTATGCGTGCATCGCTCGGGAGCAAGTATGTAAGTACTCCTAGTAACGGCAGCATACTGCAAAACACCATAATTGTTTGAAGGCTGTATACATCACCAATCACACCGAAAATAACCGCTCCTAATGCTCCCATCCCAAATGCCAGACCGACAATCAGTCCTGACACAAGGCCAATCATACCAGGCAAAAGCTCTTGGGCATAGACAACTGTAACACTGAAGCTTGATTGCAGAATAAAGCCAATAATAACCAGCAGCGGAGCTATACACCATTGAGGAACATATGGCAGCAGCAATGCAAATGGAGCTGAACCAATTAGAGAAAATAACAGGACTGTTCGTTTGCCGAACCGGTCTGCGAGTGGTCCGCCAAAAAATGTACCAGCTACCCCTGCAGCCATAAACAAGAAGACATATATTTGGGCGTGTTTAATTGTGCTATCGAATTTTTCTATCATATAAAAATGAAAAAAGTTATTAATGCCTGCACCATACCAAGATCTGGCAAAAACTAAAAAGATCAATAAACAGATTGCCACAATAACTTCCTTGTTCCAGCCACTTTTTTCTGTTTTAGCTGTTTTTTTCTTGACTGCCGGCACCTGAACGACAAGCTCTTGCTTATACCAATTTGATACAAAGAACAAAACAAGCATGCCCAATGCAGCTAACAGTGTAAACCAGATTGTACCAAATTGGCCTGTGCCAATAAAAATGAATGCTGTAAATAACGGAGCGAGAGACTGGCCGCCATTCCCGCCGACTTGGTAAATAGATTGTGCCAGCCCTCTTTTATTCCCTGCTGCCATGTACGCAACTCTAGAGCCTTCAGGGTGAAAAATAGCAGACCCAAAGCCAATGAACAAGACAGACAGAAGCACACTGATAAAATTAGGTGCTAGTGCTAGACCAAGCATTCCGAGCATGCTTGAAAACATAGCAATTGGCAAAAAATAAGGAATTGGCTTTTTATCTGCCAGCACTCCAAAAACTGGCTGCATGATAGAGGATGTAATATTAAGCGTAAACGCAATCCAGCCTATTTCTGTATAATTCAAATTCATAGTCGGTCCTATAATCGGAAATAAGGCCGGCACAACCGATTGCATGCAATCATTGATGAAGTGACCTAAACTGATGGCAAAAAGGATTCTGTATACAGTTATTGGTTGAGTATTATGTATTGCTCTTTCAGCCTGCAATATAACCCTTCTCTCTGTTAGTGATTAAGGAAAATCAGATTTATTATACAACTATCTTTCGATTATGGAAATAATCTTTAAGAAACTTTCAGAATATTTCTTCGGAAATAAAAAAAGTCTATGGAAATAAAGTCCATAGACTAATCGTTGCGCTGCATACCTGTATATATCATGATAAGTCTCAGCAGTTCAAGGACTGCAACGGCCGCGGCTGCAACATATGTTAAGGCGGCAGCGTTCAACACCTTTTTCGTTTCTCTTTCCTCATCATTGCGGATGATTCCTAATGCAACCACTTCATCCATAGCACGGCTTGATGCATTGAACTCAACTGGAAGTGTTACGAATTGAAACAATACTGCTGCTGCCATAAAAACAATGCCCAATAGTACAAAATTGCTTGCTCCAAGGATAAAACCAATCAAAATCAAGATCCACGAAAAATTGCTCCCTATATTAGCAACTGGTACTAATGCATGACGAAAACGTAAGAAAGCGTACGCTTGCTGATCCTGAATAGCATGGCCGACCTCATGTGCTGCAATTGCAGCAGCTGCAACTGAAGACCCGTGGTAGTTATCAGTGGAGAGACGAACAACCTTTGATCGAGGGTCATAGTGATCTGACAGCATCCCTCTCGTTTCTTCTACAGATACATCATATAATCCATTAGAATCCAGTATTCTGCGCGCCACTTCTCTTCCTGTCATCATGGAGGAAGATGCCACTTTTGAATACTTTTTGTAAGATCCTCTTACTCTCATTTGTGCCCATAGAGGAATGATGAGAATGATTATAAAATACACAATAAACATGCTTTTTCCCCCTATTCTTCGTTAGTATATTATAAATTGTAAGCAGGGAAATCTCGCAAGTCAATTATTAAGGCCGTTTGTGCCTTCTTCGCTTTTCTTCCTTGTCTCCTAAATATTTTCTCCATCCTACATAGGATAATGTAAGGATAATGATGCTTCCAGTTGAAATTATTACCCACCATAAAGATGGATCTGCCTCATCTTCATATACCTGGTTAAAAACATCCTCAAGCTCTGATTCCAACTCGTCCAATTGCTTTGTTTCACCTTTTGTAAAAATTTGCAAGCGGTATGTATCGATATAATCGACCATCGTATTTAATTTTTGAAATTGTGCTGTTGTCACATCAAGCTTCAAGCTTGGATTAATGATTTGATACAATGTTAAAAACGAGTTCAGTTTCGCTTCATATTCCTGCTTATCGTTAGTGACAGCAGCATCTTTCATATCCCGGTAAGAAGCCATCACCTGTTCTTCCATTTGTGTCCATAATGGCTCTTGCCCTGACGAAACAGCATCAACTGCAAGCCTGAACTTGATTGCCGAGTTAATCCGTTCATTCGTATCTGCAGAAGGGCTAGTAATTGCCTCAACCGCTTCATCACGAGCTCCGGTCAAAATTTGCAGTTCATCCATCGTAAAGGTACGCTCTTTCTGTCTTACGATGCTGAATTGATTGGAAAAATAATCAAGAATTTTTTTTGCATCGTCATATCTTTCTGACTTAACCAATTGCAGTGCTTCATCTGATAATGTATCTAACTCGTCTATAGGCGAATCTTGGTCTGCATATACAGATATAGAAATAGGCGTAAGCAGGATTAATAATATTAATAATACAACCAATTTAGCCTTCATCATACTTGTCCCTCCCCGATATACTATTAGAAATGTATGTCAGGAAGGACAAGGTTAGACTATAAATTTAAAACTATGTACACTAAAGAATGGAAAGCGTCGTTTTCCTTTTGGCAGCATAAAAACAGATGCCAATACTGACGATACTAAGCCAAAAAGTAAAATAACCAATTTTGTCCATCGACTGATCAAGAATACTGTAATTCGGCATCATCGAAAATACATAGTCAATAACATCATTATGCAATGTCCATACCGCCGCAATGGCTGCATGCTGCCATTTAATCCGATAATACGGTAAATACAATAATCCTTGGACAGCCATTGCTCCGTGCGAAACAATCAGCATCATGGATTCAATCTCTAATTGGCCTGTTTTGGCATATACAAGGAGATTCATCACAACCGCCCATATTCCGTATTTAAACAGTGTTAGAAGCGCTAAAGCTTCAAACAATGGGGTGTTCTTCCTTAGTAAAAACGCTATTAAAACAAACATAAAAAACAGGCTGGCAGTCGGACTGTCCGGCACAAATAATAAGAAGATCTTGGGCGTCTCCGCCAACTGAAACCTATACCAATAATAGCCATAGATTGTCCCAAGTGTGTTAACGATGAGGAGCAGCCAAATAAACGACCGATTTCCTAATATAAGCTGTACCCATTTCATGTTAGGCAGCCACCTCTTTCAAGATTTTTCATTTCCCTTTATAATAGCATAATTCGGAATTCTATCTCTAATTTTTTCACGACAAAACAAAAAAGCGGTATGACTAGTCATACCGCTTTAAACACTATTATTCAGTACTTTGCAATTGCTTCAGGCGATCTGTCAGCTCGCGGAATGCACGCTCATCTCCGTTATCGAGAGCCTCATCAATCAGTTCCAGCAGCTTTTCCTTTTGGAATTTTTCGATGCTGGTAACAAGGAATTGCTCAGCAATATAACGGTCCTTCTCACTGATTTCCAAATTCTTAGGCATGAAAGGATTTTCTACAAGCACAGCCGCATACTGATGCGCCTTATTGGAAGCATAAAAATTCAGTTGGATATAGATGTCTTCATCTCTGTTTAAGCGAATATCGTGAAAGGATTTTTCCGCATCTGTCGTCATGACATTTTCCTTATAAAAGCGAAACGGAACTTCATCAACACAATGCGTTGACATCACCAAGCCCCTAGGGCATTTCTCGGCATTTTCGACGAAATGCACTTTTTCCATAAGCTGATCATGACTCATCAAATAATTCAAAATCCATACGCATTCTCTTCTTTTCAATTGATAGTGATTCAAAAACCAACGAATGAAGTCTTTTTTTTCGTTGACAGATACAGGGGTTTTCATGTTTGTTTCCCTCCTCTGCTTGCAACCAAGTTTTTAGTTTTAACACCTTGATCCTAAATTCCAGCGAATAAAGGCTTAATTACTCGCCGCTTGTTAAGCGTTGAACGATTTCGATAAACTCTTCATTGCTCGGGTCTTTTTCTAATAGGCTACTAAACACTTCTGCAGCTTCCTGTCTTTTTCCTTCTTCCAAAAGAAAATAACCATAATCATATAAAAAGTCTGGGAGTTCTTTAAAGAAAGTATATGCTTCTTGGTATTTGTTTAATGCCTCTGAATAATTTTCTATTCCTTGCAATGCCTTTGCCCCATCCCATAACAGCTGAGGCTCCTCTATATCTTGAGAATCCATAAGCTCTACCAGCTCGATAATATCCCCAAAACGGTCTTGCGTTAAAAACAGCTTATTTAAGAGCAGCACGCTTTCGGTGAATTCAGGGTCAATTGCCAAGGCTTCTCTGAAATACTTCTCAGCGTTCGCTTCGTCCCCTAGCTTTAGTGAAAGCTTTCCTCCAAGCAGATAAAGCTCCTTATTAAACTCATCATGCTTAACACCATCTTGAACCGTCTCAAATGCTTCTTGAAGCATTTCCTCTTGTTCGTAGCTTCTAGCTAAATATAAATACAAGGAATGGAAATCAGGATCTAATGTTTTTACTTCTTCAAATCGGTTAATAGCAATTGTAAGCTGTCCTGCCTGCAATGCTGTCAGCGCTAAGTTAAACAGTGTGTTAATTTCAATCTTTTCTTCAAGGGCAAGCTCATAATAATTAATCGCTTCTTCAAATGCGCCGCCTGCGCTCATATTGTCGGCAATTCTTCCATTAACATTAACTCCACCGACTGTTGTTTGCTCTGGTACAACTGTTTGATAGGCCTTAATGGCGTCTGCAATTCGGCCTTGTTCAGAGTATAGCTCCCCTAAAGCGAAATCAATAATTACCTCATTAGGAAGGATTTTTTTCGCTTGAAGCAGCTTTTGTTCACTTACTTCATACAGCCCGTCCATTTGGTAGAGATCTGCTAACAGCAGAAGGCTTTGCGGGTAACTTGCATCTTCAGGATTGATTTTTTCCAGCTGTGAAATAGCCTCTTCCTCATTGCCAATTTCCATTTCAGTTTCAGCGAGTAATACTAATAGTTCGCCTTCTTCTGGATAAGCTTCCAGCAGCATCTTAAATAAAGCTTTTGCCTCATCAAGGAAGCCGAGCTGAAACAACTCCTCCCCTAGTACGAATCTTTCTTCATTTGAACCTTGGCTGAGTATCTCTTCATAATATGATAAAGCTTTAGCTTGTTGACCATTTTCTAATAACGTCAGTATTTCGTTTACTCGTTCCATTTTGTATCCTTTCTAAACTCCTCCTGTGCTAAAGAAGGAAGGTACTTTTATTTCCATCTGATCTCCAAATCCAGGATGGTAGAACACTTTTTCACCAGCTCGAACGCATACACCTTTATGGTAGGTGACAAGTATCTTATTATAATGATAATGGTATAATTCCTTTTCATCAATATTTATGATTGAGCGGCTTTTTTCATAAAGATTATAGGTAACTTCTCCCCCTTGATAAATATTGCCTTTAAACGGATAAATTCCTATCTTGATAAGTGCCTCATAGGAGATAATATCATTTTCCATTAATTCTTTCTTAAGAGAAGAAATATTGGCATCTCGCATGATGATTGACCATGCTGTTTGCGCTTTTGTCCGCTCCTCTTCGTCTTCCATTAAAAATTGGGGGATCAGCGGACAATTAAACGGGAAAGCTGCCTCTTTTATCCAACCCCAAGGAACTTTATATAAATCTTCAGCTTGATTAATTTCCACGATAACAGCTGGAATTTTTTCTTTTTTACAAGATCTGATCAGACTTGCTGTTAGGATTTTGAGGGGGATTTTAATACATATAACATAATCGACGGCACAATTCAACAGCATATTCTTTGTCTTTTTTAGTTCGGCCGATAGCTCTCGTTCCTTTCTGACATCACATGCTGTCAGGACCATTGTGCAGCCCCTTTTTATCATAGCTTGAATATGCTCCTTTTGCTCACTCGGCTTCAGTTTTGTCACATCGTTATCGTATACAATAGGTGTTGGTGTCATAATATACGAATTTCCGTCCATTCTTATGCTGCGCTCCTTTGCGAAGCGCTCCTTCAATGCATCAATCCGATTGTCTTGAATGAGCATGGAAGTCTTTTTTAGTGACTGTTTTTTTAAAATACTTATATTTTCAATGATATATGCCATATACCCACCACCAAGCTTTTTAAGACAAGCTATGATAATTTTGGAGATTTTATGACTAATGTTTTTACCATAGAAAAAAGAGGTGTTTTTTAGACACCTCTTTTTTCTTCCTTATTTTCACAGCTTAAACTGTCAAGCTCTCCATATGTTCGAAGAATGATGGATATGAAACGGAAATTGCCTCGGCGTTTTCAAGGATAATATCCCCTTCTGTTACTAATGATGCAACAGCAAGCATCATGCCGATTCGATGGTCGCCGTGGCTGTCAACTGCAGCACCTTTAAGAGTAGCACCTCCGCGGATAATCATGCCATCTTCTGTCGCTTCAATATCAGCACCAAGTTTTTTTAATTCATGGACAACCGTATCAATGCGGTTCGTTTCCTTCACTTTCAGTTCTTCTGCATCTTTAATGACAGTTGTTCCTTCTGCTTGCGTTGCCAGCAAAGCAATAATTGGGATTTCATCAATCAATCTAGGGATAATATCGCCTTCAACTGTTGTACCCTTTAAAGAAGAAGCCTCCACTTGAAGGTCACCGGATGGTTCAAACTCATCCTTAGAGTCAATAATTGTAACTCTTGCTCCCATTTTTTCAAGAACATCGATAATTCCCGTTCTTGTCGGATTTAAGCCGACATTTTTTAATGTAACAGAGCTGCCTGGAACAATGCTTGCAGCGACAAGGAAGAATGCTGCAGAAGAGATATCACCAGGCACGTGGATATCTGCTGCCACAAGCTTTTGACCGCCTGTAACCTGAATATTTTGTCCATCTACACGAATATCCCCGCCGAATGCTTTGATCATTCTTTCCGTATGATCTCTCGTTGACACTGGCTCCACAACTGTTGTTGTACCTTCTGCCTGTAAACCTGCAAACAAAATAGAGGACTTCACCTGAGCACTAGCCACAGGAAGTTTATAAGAGATTGCCTTTAGTTTTTGTCCGCGAATGGAAAGAGGCGTGAACTCTCCGTTGCTTCTTCCATCGATTTTTGCACCCATCTCTTTAAGAGGGTTGACCACTCTGGTCATCGGACGTTTGGCGATGGAGCTGTCTCCTGCCAATGTGCTGTGAAAATCTCTTCCTGCAAGAATTCCCGACATCAATCGGATTGTCGTGCCGGAATTCCCTACATCAAGCAGTTCGTTAGGCTCCTTAAGACCTGCAAGCCCATTAGATTCAATTATTACTTTCTCATTATCATGCTGAATGTTAACACCGAGCTTCTTAAAGCAAGCGATTGTGCTTAAACAATCTTCTCCCATTAAGAAATTTGTAACGGTCGTCTTTCCCTCTGCAATTGAGCCGAACATAACAGAGCGATGGGAAATAGACTTATCTCCCGGTATAGCGATTTCCCCTGCAAGCGGCCCTTGTGCTCGCTTCAACTGTTTTTGATCCATATTATCACCTTAATCCATACAAGTCTTTATCCAATAGAGGTCTCGTAGTTGGAATATGCAGCAATACAAGCCTGCGCCCTTGTACGATCCTCTTCTGTCTGGAAGCTTATCACTAACACACCGTATATTTCTTCTCTTGTTTCCACAATACGAATATTGGTGATACTAATATTTTCCTTAGCCAAAAACCCTGTTACTTCAGAAATAATCCCTGGATAGTCAGGAACATCTACATATAAGTCATAGAAGGCAGGAATCGCACCCTTTTGGTTTTGCGGCAGCTCATCTCTGACATTTTTCGCTTTTTGGAAATAATCAAAGATTTCACTTGATTCCTCTTCCCTAATCAAATGCCTTACCTTATCCATCTCAACCACCCAGCTGTCAAGGAGCTCGAGCAGCACTTCTTTATTATGAAGAAGAATATCCCGCCACATCGCAGGGCTGCTTGAAGCAATTCTTGTTATATCCCTGAATCCTCCAGCAGCAAGCCTTGTAACAAGCTCGTTTGTCTTGCTGGTTGCATCCGCTTGATGAACAAGAGAAGCTGCCACGATATGAGGCAGGTGGCTGATTACGCCTGTCAATAAATCATGTTCTGCTGGTGATACAACAAGAAACTTCGCATTTGTGCCAGACAGCCAATCCATCAATAATGGCACAGCATTCTTATCTGTTGTATCTTCAGGAGTTAACAAATAAAACGCATTTTCAAACAAAAGTGCTTTAGAGGCAGACACTCCGCTTTTATGAGAGCCGGCCATTGGATGACCACCAATAAAAGTGATGCCCTTTTCTTTTAACAGATGAGATTTCTCGACGATTTTGCCTTTCGTGCTTCCTACATCTGTTACGATGACCTGCTCTTTCAAAGGTAATTGCGCCAATTTCTCCATCATGATTTCCGCTTCCCTAACAGGGGTTGCAATAATAATCAAATCGGCATCCTTAGCTCCTTCTTCTAGCATATCGACTGAATCATCAATGACTCCAAGCATTTTGCCAAGCTTTTTGTTTTTCTCCGCTATATCAAAACCAATTATAACAGTATTTGGATATTTATTTTTTATAGAGAGAGCGAGTGATCCCCCAATAAGTCCCAATCCGATAACGAAGACGCGACCATTCATCCTATCACCGCCTTCTTTTCTTCTAAAATCAAATGGCTGCTGCTTTCTCTTGCAAGAACTTGGCAAGCACATTGATCAAGCCTTCGTTCTCTTCCTTCGAACCAATGGTGATGCGGACAGAAGTCGGGAATCCTAGCGGTACTCCAGAACGGACGATGTACCCATGTCTCATCAAGTATTGGAACACTTCATTGCCGTCGACTTTAAAATCGACTAACACGAAGTTTGTTTGGGAAGGATAATAATTCAATCCATGCTCTTCACAGAACGTATACAGCTGCTGAAGGCCTTCTCTGTTTCTGATGCGGCAGTTTGTTACAAAGTCCTGGTCTTTAATGGCAGCTTGTGTAGCAATTTGCCCTAAAGTATTCACATTAAACGGCTCTCTGATAGGCTCAAGTGTTTGAATTAGATTCGCATTTGCCACACCGTAACCTACTCGGAAGCTTGCAAGTCCGTAAATTTTGGAGAATGTGCGCAGCACGATTAAGTTATTGAACTGTTTAGCAAGCTCCAATGCATCATAATAGTCTTCAGCAATAACATATTCATAATAGGCCTCATCCAAAACTACAAGAACATCCTCTGGTACTTGCTTCAAAAAGCTGACTAATGAAGATTCTGAATTATACGTTCCTGTCGGATTATTAGGACTGCAAACCCAAACAACACTTGTGTTCTCATCCATTTGCTTAAGCATTTCCGGAAGATCATGTTCTCCTTTTTCCGTAAGCGGAACTTCTCTGACTTCAGCGCCGTCAACAACAGCGTTATGCTTGTATTGCCCAAACGTGTGGCTTGCCATCACCGTATTTCTGCCAGGTTTTAGCAAAGCTCTTGAAATCATTAAAATAAGATCATCTGAACCGTTTCCAAGTATAAGCTCTTGTGGGGAGACTTGAAGAAATTCAGCAAGTGCGTTACGCAGGTTTGTCGCATATCCATCTGGATATAATGCAAAAGAGCCGTCCACTTCCTTCAGGCTTTCGATTACTTTCGGCGAGCTGCCAAAAGGATTTTCATTTGATGCCAGCTTTACTATTTTTTCTAGATTAAATTCTCGTTTTACTTCATCAATTGTTCTGCCTGGCTGATATGCTGTAAGATTTAGGAGCTGCTCTTTCCATTTCATTAACTTTCACCTCTAATAATGTATGGTTTATTTATTTTTCTTTAAGGTCTGGTCTTAATTGAATTGCTTTTTCTAAATAGATATGATTGATGTCCTTTTGTGGGGTATCTGTATTAACATGCATCATGATGCGGATACACTTTTGCAATGCATTAGGCACATCAATTTCCTTCATGCACATTACCGGCACATATGTCCAGCCCTCTTGAAGACGAATCACTTTAGCAGGAAAGGCGGACGTCAAGTCGTCCGTGACGGAAACGAAAACAGAGGCAACATTATCAGCTATTATCGCATTCTTTCTTATCATTTCCTTCACAAGTTTTTCTGCTGCATCCAGAATCACTGTTTCTTCATCCACTTCAACTGTGATTGCTCCCCGTATTCCTCTAATCATGATTTATTCTCCCTTAAATATATGTAGTTCTTCTCTTAATTCTTGTTCATCCATTTGGACAAGTTCAGGTGTGCCTATACTCTTTAGCAACACAAAATGAATTGTTCCTTTTACGGATTTTTTGTCCTGCTTCATACGGTCAAGCAAGGCATCCACACTTAAGCTGCTTGGCACTTCTGTTGCATAACCTAAAGTTTTGAGCCATTGTGTAAAGCGGCTACTATCGAAATCCAGTCCAAGCTTCTTTTCACTTAAACGCAATGCAAACAGCATGCCAATTACGACTGCTTCACCGTGGGACATATTTCCATATCCCATTTCCGCTTCTATTGCATGACCTAAAGTATGACCAAAATTAAGGTACGCACGGACATTTGCTTCCTTTTCGTCCTGTGCCACGACATCGCTTTTCACTAAAATCCCTTTTTCCAAAAGTACGGCCCATTGTTCTTCTGGCACACCCGCTAGGTCCGTAATATCGTTGAGCAGAGATTCATAAAACTCCATATTGCTGATTAAAGCATGCTTCATCACTTCACCAAAGCCCGATCTCAGCTCGATAACAGGCAGTGTTGCGATATAACTAGTTTCATAAAAAACTGCTTCCGGCTGATAAAAGGCACCTATCATATTTTTGCCAAGAGGATGGTTGATGGCCACCTTCCCGCCAACAGCACTGTCATGTGCAAGGATGGTCGTCGGAACCTGAATAAACGGAATTCCCCTCATAAAGGATGAAGCGACAAAACCGGCAAGATCACCGACAGCTCCCCCGCCTAAAGCTATAATCAGTGATTTCCTGTCTAGCTTTTCTTCAAGAGCAAAGCTGTGGCAGCCATAAAAAACATCAAATGTTTTCGCATGTTCTCCAGCAGGCACGATATGGGAGACAACAGGAAATGCTGTTATCTCCTTTTGAAGTGCTGCCAAATGCAATCCTGCAACTGTCTCATCTGTTATGATAAGTATTTTTGAGCAATTGGGAAAATGCTGCTGTAAAAAGGCATTCAGCTTTGAGACTGTGTTAGCACCGATAAAAACAGGATACGATTTAGAGCCTGCATTTACTTGAACTGTTTTCATTAAAATTCCCTCGCATATTGACGATGCTTTTCGACATTTTCAAGCAAACCGTCAAACCGATCAGAATAGAACTGATCAACAATAGCACATGCCAGCTCCCATGCCACTGCATTTTCAGCAACCACAGCTGCAGCAGGAACTGCACAGCTGTCAGAACGCTCAATGCTAGCAGCAAATGGTTCCTTCGTTTCAATATCCACGCTGTTTAAAGGCTTGTAAAGTGTTGGAATAGGCTTCATAACACCTTTAACAATAACAGGCATTCCTGTCGTCATACCGCCTTCAAAACCGCCTAAACGATTAGTTTTGCGCGTATAGCCTGCTTCACTGTCCCAGATGATTTCATCATGGACTTCACTTCCAGGCTTACTTGCCGCCTCAAAGCCGATGCCGATTTCGACTCCTTTAAATGCATTAATGCTCATGATTGCTCCAGCAAGCTTAGCATCAAGCTTCCTGTCATAATGAACATAGCTGCCAACACCCACAGGCATTCCTTCTGCGATGACTTCAACGATTCCGCCGATGGAATCTCCGTTCGCCTTCGCATCATCAATTGCCTGCATCATCTTTTTCTCTGCAACTGGATCTAAGCATCTGACAGGTGATTGTTCTGTGATTTCAATGATTTTGTCAATGGAAGGATATTCTGTCACTTCCGCCTTCACTCCACCGATTTCTAACACATGGGAGGCAACCTTAATCCCAAGCAGTGACAATAATTTTTTTGCGGCAGCACCTGCAGCCACTCTCACTGTCGTTTCTCTTGCAGATGAACGCTCAAGAACATTGCGCATATCGCGATGGCCATATTTAATTGCGCCGTTTAAATCTGCATGCCCTGGTCTCGGACGAGAGATTTTACGTTTAATTTCACTAGATTCCTCATCATCAATAGGCCCTTGACCCATGACTTTTGTCCAGTGCTTCCAGTCGTTGTTTTCCACAATAAGTGACACTGGCGATCCTAATGTTAGACCGTGGCGAATTCCGCCGCCGATTTCTGCAGTATCTGTCTCTATCTGCATCCGTCTGCCTCTTCCGTGCCCTTTTTGTCTTCTTGCAAGCTGTTCATTGATGTCCTCTGCTGTCAATGGCATACCAGCAGGCAGACCTTCTATAATGGTAATTAGTTTTGGACCATGTGATTCCCCTGAAGTTAAATATCTCATATCAAAATCCTTTCTCCCTTCAACGCTTTAAAGGAAATATGTTTCAATATATCATACGTTCGTGAATATGGATAGTAAAAAATCCTAAAAACCTGCATTTTTTATACTTTTTTATAGAAAAATGTATCTTCTGTCTCAAAGCCATACTTGCCAGGATTAAAAATTTGCTCTGTGCTGCCGACAAAAAATATGCCGCCAGGTCTTAATGCATTCGCAAATTTCTGATATAAAATATCCTTCGCTTCCTCTGTAAAGTAAATCATGACATTTCGGCAGACAATTAGATCGTAAGGCCCTTGAAAGGGATCAGACAATAGGTTTTGTTGCTTAAATGTCACAGGCTTTTTAATTTCCTCGCTGATTTTAAACATGCTTCCCGATTGGGTAAAGTGCTTCTGTTTTTGCGCAATCGGAACTTCATTTAACGAGCGCTCCACATAAAGGCCTTTCTTTGCTCGTTCAATAGCATTAATATCAAGGTCTGTAGCAGTAATTTGAAAGCTAGTCGGACGGAGGTGGTTTGATAGAATCATGGAGAGAGTATACGGCTCCTCACCAGTTGAACATGCTGCACTCCAAACCTTCAAGCTAGAACTGCCTTTAATCAAGGTCGGCAGAATTTTATTCTCAAGCACCTCCCACCGTCTGAAATTACGGTAAAATTCTGAAACATTAATGGTCATGCGGTCCAGTAATTCTTCGAGAAGCTCCTTATTCTTTCCTATTGCTTGAGAGTATTCTTTAAAAGACCGATAGCCTCTTTTTTCATATAGAGAGGTTAACCTTCTTTTCATTTGCGCTTCTTTGTAGAGAGATAAATCGATGCCTGAAATTTGCTGAAAATTCCTGATAAATTCTTGATAGTCTTTTTCCATAATGAAACCTCGCATCCTGCTGCTAGTAATTTTTCTTTTTTACTAGTATAAACGATAATGATAAGAAATGGGGCAATTATTTAGCAGCTACTTATTAAATAAAAGACAAGACATTCCTATTATTTTTGTTTACGGCAGCAATCATACTACTTTTCAAACAATAAAAAAGCTGCCCTTGAGCAAGTACTTGCTCAAAGGGCAGCCTATATTATGTAAGGGGCATTAATAAACCCAATTATTGCTGAGCTTATTATACTCAACAAGTTCTTCTTCTTTAAAAAATAAGCCGATTTCTCTAGCTGCGCTTTCTATACCATCTGATCCATGAATCACGTTTTTTCTCATTACTACTGCAAAATCACCGCGGATTGTGCCGGCAGCAGCATCTATAGGATTTGTCTTGCCCATCATGAGCCTAGCCTTTGCCACCACATCTTCGCCAGCCCACACCATAGCAAATACAGGCCCTGAAGTGATGAAATCAACCAGCTCCATGAAGAAGGGCTTGTCCACATGTTCTTGGTAATGCTTTTTAGCAAGCTCCTCTGACACAACCATTAACTTGGCACCAACAAGCTGGAAGCCTTTGCTTTCAAAGCGTTCTACAATCTTGCCGATTAAATTTCTTTGCACTCCATCTGGTTTGACCATCAAAAACGTTTTCTCCATTTGATTCACTCCTATGTATGTAGTAGTAAGAAAAAATGATTTCATGAAAACGATATCATACATAAAGCGACAATGCAAAGCTTATATTAAAACTTCCTTTTCCCTAAGTACTTCGCTATATTGATGAGGGCAGTTTTGCTTCTACCCTTCGGAAGATCAACAAGCGCATCAAGTGCTTTTTGCAGATACATATTGCTCACCTTAATAGAGCGTTCAATGGCATCAGAGCTCTTAATCAAGCTTATAATTTCTAACAAATCTTCCCGGTCCATCTCTTCATGAACGGTTTCTACCTTTTGGCGGATAACATCATTTTCCATTGCATACAAAACAGGCAAAGTAATATTACCTTGCAATAAGTCGCCGCCAGCAGGCTTCCCTAGTTCTTCTTCTGTACCGACAAAATCAAGAATATCATCAATAATTTGATAAGACATTCCAACATAATAACCGAATTTATGTAGTTTTTTCTGATGCTTCTCTTCCACATCAGACACAATAGCCCCGACTAAAGAACTAGCAGAAATAAGCAGAGCTGTTTTTCTTTTTATGCGGCGAAAGTAATCCCTCACATTTTGTTCAAACTGGTATTTGTCTTTAATTTGCTGAATTTCACCGAGGCAAACCTCAACAATCGTGTCTGCCAACACTTTATGAGCATCCGGCTTTTCCAGTTCACTCATAATTTCAAGGGATTTAGCGAAAATATAATCACCACTATACATAGCAACTTTATTATCCCATTTCGCCTTAATCGTCGGTTGCCCTCTGCGCAAGTCCGAGTCATCGATAACATCATCGTGAACAAGGGATGCCATATGAATCAACTCGAGTGCGACTGCTGCCTTTTTAATGACATGGATGTCATAATTGCCAATTTGACCAGCGAGCAGGACAAAAATCGGCCTAATTCGCTTACCGCCCGCTTTAAGAAGATGCAGCGACGACTCTCTCAATATAGAAGTGTTGGCATTCACTGTATCTTCCAGTGTTTTTTCTATTAATTCTAAATCAGAATTCAAAAATGAATACATCATTTTTAATTTCACTTAAGCCTCACCCGTCTTTAACTGCTGTACAAAATAGATACAGACATTATTTTTCTTTAAAGCCGATATGCACAGCAGCCACGCCACCGCTGTATGCCTTATACGTCACATTGGACAAGCCTGCCTTTTCAAAAAGGGAAGCGAGCTCTTTCATTCCTGGAAAATCCTGAGCTGATTCCTGCAGCCAAGAGTATTCCTTGTAGCTTTTGGCGAAAATCTTTCCAAACAGGGGCATCACAAACCGGAAATAGAAATAGTAGCCTTGCTTAAAAACAGGCATTGTCGGTTGAGATGTTTCCAGACAAACAACCTTGCCTCCCGGTTTAACTACCCTTCTCATTTCCTTGAGCACTTGCAGATAGTCAGGAACATTTCGCAGCCCAAAGCCGATTGTCACAAAATCAAAGCTGTCATCAGCAAACGGCAGCTCCATAGCATTGCCATGAATCAATTGGATTTGCTGATAATCCTTTGTTTTCTCTTTGCCGATGCTCAGCATGTTTTCGCTGAAATCAAGTCCGATTACTTCACCAGTTGACCCGACTGCATCTGCCAGACTTATTGTCCAGTCCGCTGTGCCGCAGCAAACATCCAAAGCTTTTGCGCCTTTAGGAACATTCATCCTTTTCATCGTTTCTTTGCGCCAAATCTTATGCTGCTGAAAACTGATTACTGTATTCATTTTATCGTAATTGCCATATATCTTTTCGAATACATGGTGCACTTTTTCTTCCTTTGATTGGTGCTCCCGCATTGCTCTTACCCTTCTTCCACATACATTTGTTGTTTGATTTTATCCAAAACTGCCACAGTTCTGACCCCGATGCTGTCCTCATCAGGCGCATAGCTCTTAAGCGCTTCTGTTAAGCTGTCTGCCGCTTTTTGAACTGCCGGATCGAACAGACGATATCCTTGATCCTCTGCAAGGCGGCCAAGCTCCCCACTATGACGATTCAGCATGCTGAATAAAAATGAATCCCCAGTTAAGTTATATGTATTCCTGTCTTGCAGCATTCTGTTCAGAAATAGAAACGACAATGCAAAAGTTCTCCAATTATGCAAGCGGAAACGGTCAACAAGCTTATCTAAAATAGAAAACTCAACAGCTTCTATGGCATCTATCAATTCTGGAAGTCCGGCAAAAGCTTGCTGATAGATAATCATCTTATTCTCGTTAACCTCTTTAATTGCTTCGGCAAACACTTTTATCATCTCATAATCTCCGAGGTCTGCCAGCAGCTTGTAATATTGACCGCTGTAAAAATCTCCGGCCAATATTGTTAACTGCCTGTTCTTTTCTATTCCTTTATGAACGCTGTCATTGGTTACAAGCTCATGGGTATCAAGGGCAATTTGAATAAGCATTGTTGTTGTGGCATATGTGATGACTTGGCTGTCATCTATGTCAGCCTGCTTTAATAGAAAAACGGTAAGCAGAAGCTTGTCTTCATCAATTATCGGATTATCAATATGCTTAAAAAGATAAGGATGAGCAATCTTTTGTAATACCTCTTCCCGCACATTCTCCACCATTTCTTGAAATAACATCATAATATCACCCTTGTTCCCCCATAAATTTCTCTTTATATATACATTACAACTAAATTATATTTGTATAAAGTCTAGCTTATTATAGCATACTTGCTTGCTGACACCACTTAAAAAGCCTTGTAAGACAAGCCTTTATGTCACTTAATTAAAGACAGCACCTCTGTGCGGGCATCTGCATTTTCTGCATACTTACCGCGGACAGCTGTTGTAACTGTCTTCGCACCAGGCTTGTTAACGCCTCTCATTGTCATGCACATATGCTCTGCTTCAACTACGACCATAACACCATGCGGATCAAGCATTTCTTGAATCGCATCAGCGACTGTTGAAGTGATGCGCTCTTGCAGCTGCGGTCTTTTCGCAACAGCTTCAACCGCTCTTGCTAATTTGCTCAAGCCCGTTACTTTTCCGTTTCTAGGAATATAGGCTACGTGAGCAACTCCATAAAACGGAACGAGATGATGTTCACACATGCTGTACAGCGGAATGTCTTTAACAAGCACAAGCTCCTCATGGTCTTCCCCAAAAATAGTATGAAAATACTCTCTTGGATCCTCATTTAATCCTGAGAAAATATCACTATACATTTTGGCGACTCTTTTTGGGGTATCAAGCAATCCTTCTCTTTCAGGATCTTCCCCAATCGCTTCCAGTATTTGTTTTACCGCATCTTCTATCTTGGCCAAATCAACATTCGACATTCTTTTTTTCCTCCCAAAGCTATCAATCCAATTTCCTTTAATCATATTAGCATATAAAAAGAATGAACACCACGAATACCGTTAATTCTATTCAATTCCCATTAAGCCATTGGCTAAACTTTTGGAAAATATGCTAATAAATAGAAAAAACCGCGAGTAATTCGCGGTTTTTAGAGAAATAATATGCAATGTATGTAAATTACTTCACTGCGTCTTTAAGTGCTTTACCTGGTTTAAAAGCAGGAACTTTGCTTGCTGCGATTTCGATTTCTTCACCAGTTTGTGGGTTGCGACCTTTACGAGCAGCACGCTCACGTACCTCAAAGTTACCAAAACCGATAAGTTGTACTTTATCGCCATCTTTTAAAGCATTCAAGATTGTATCAAAAACAGCATCAACTGCTTTAGTAGCGTCTTTTTTAGACAATTCGCTTGCTTCTGCAACTGCGTTAATTAATTCTGTCTTGTTCATGCCTTTCACCTCCTCCCAAATGTTTCAAATAAATCCTAAAAAATCGTTTCATATCATTATTTGTAAACAATTTATCGGAATTATATACGTCATCAAGAATATTTTTCCTTTGCAGCATCATAGGGTTCCATAATGCTACTACTAACGTGACAAGCATTTATAATGTATATCATAATGCTTTAATCGCTGTAATGACGCTGATTCCTTTAAAAGATTATCATAATCGTTTGAGCATATCAAGAAATTTTATATATTGATAGCAATCTTTTCATCATTTGATATAAAAGTGTAATATTAAATCAATAAATTTACATACATATCCGAAACTGACAAATTAAGAGAAATAGCCCAGTTCTTATTATTTAGTAGGGAGAAGTTAACGCATGCAAAAAAAAGAAACTCCCACAAAGAGAGTTTCCTATAAGATTATTGCAATAAGCCCTCCTGAGCCTTCATTGATGATACGCTCAAGTGTCTCTTTCAGCTTGTAGCGGGCATTTTCAGGCATAAGTGAAAGCTTTGCTTGAATTCCTTCCCTAACAATGGAGCTTAAGCTTCTTCCGAAAATATCCGAATTCCAGATGGATAATGGATCATCCTCAAAATCCTGCATCAAATATCTGACAAGTTCCTCACTCTGTTTCTCAGAACCGATAATTGGTGCAAATTCTGACTCAACATCCACTTTAATCATGTGGATAGATGGTGCTACAGCCTTTAATCTTACACCGAATCTTGAACCTTGGCGGATGATTTCCGGCTCATCTAAGCTCATATCGATAAGGGATGGTGCTGCAATGCCATAACCTGTTTGTTTAACCATTTTCAGTGCATCTGAGATTTGGTCATACTCTGTTTTTGCATGGGCAAAGTCCTGCATTAGCTCAAGCAAATGATCTTTCCCTCTGATTTCCACACCAACAATCTCTTTCAAAATTTCATCATACAGCTCATCTGGTGCGTACAAATCGATTTCGGCAACACCTTGCCCCATCTCAATTCCTGCAAGACCAGCCTTATCGATAAATTCAAAGTCGCTGAATTGCTGCACAACACGATCGACATCTCGCAGTCTCTTAATATCTTTAACTGTTTCCTTCACAGCCTCTTGATAGTTGTCACGCAACCAATGGTTCTCCCGAAGAACCATTACCCAGCTCGGCAGGTTTACGTTCACTTCAAGTACTGGGAACTCAAACAGTGCTTCTCTCATTACATTAAGGACATCTGATTCTCTCATGCTTTCAACACTCATTGCGATAACTGGAATATCATATTTTTCTGATAGTTCACTGCGAAGCTTTTCTGTATTAGGGTGATAAGGCTGGGCGCTGTTGACAATCATAATAAACGGCTTGCCGACTTCCTTCAGCTCTTCAATAACCCTGTTTTCTGCTTCTAAGTAATTACTTCTCGGTATATCGCCAATCGTTCCATCTGTTGTAATGACAACACCGATTGTGCTATGTTCCTGAATAACCTTTCTTGTACCAATTTCAGCCGCTTCATGAAATGGAATTGGCTCTTCATACCATGGTGTATTGATCATCCGAGGCCCATTTTCGTCTTCATAACCCTGCGCGCCTGGAACCGTGTAGCCGACACAATCAACTAATCGGATATTTACATCCAATCCTTCATCCACAGTTACAGATGCCGCCTGATTTGGAACAAACTTTGGCTCTGTCGTCATAATCGTCTTACCTGCCGCGCTTTGCGGCAATTCATCCTTTGTTCTTGCACGGTCACCTTCATTATCCATATTCGGAATAACAACCAATTCCATAAACTTCTTTATGAAAGTAGACTTGCCTGTTCGAACAGCACCCACTACACCTAAGTAAATATCACCGCCAGTTCTTTCGGCAATATCTTTAAAAATATTTACCTTTTCCAAATGATCCCCTCCTGAACTCTCCCTAGTGTAGAGATTAGCAAAAACCATTTAATGCAATTAGACAATATATATTTATGATGTTGTCCTATCTCATTATGACTACTTTTATAAATTCCCCCTTTTTTTTATGGAAGATTTCTTCTCCTTAAAAAACTACTTCGTAAAAAAACATATAATCAGCGGACTTTATCGCAAATCATAAAAGAAGTTAAAGTAATGCTCAGCTTATTTTATGATTTTTATTCACGCCAAAAAAAATAACCCTTCTAAATCATATATACACATGAATGATAGGGTTATGACTATTTCTATAAAAATTTATTTTATCGGTGTACATAGGAGCTACAGAGTCATTTTCATTCAAAAAAAAATCAAAGTAAAAGCAGGGGAACCTTTACTTTGATTTATGACTATATAACCCATCACCTGTTCATTCCACCAGGTTGCTTCAAAGCATTGTATGCATAAATACATCATTCGCACACCATAAAATGCCTAATAATCGTAACAAATTTCGAAAAACAGATTTTTAAAGCTCACTAAAGGATGTATAAGACTTATTCTACGTACTGGGAAGCAAGTATGTTCACAAGGTCTTCCATCTCATGTGTTTTATCCCTTGCCATTAAGCCTTCCACTACTTCCTTCGCATTCTTCCCATTAAACAGCACATCATATAAAGCATTCGTAATCGGCATCTCAATGCCATATTTCTCAGAAAGCTGTTGGCCTGCTTTAGTTGTTCTGATTCCTTCTACAACCATTCCCATGTTCTCAAGAACCTCTTCAAGGGGACAGCCCTTTCCAAGCAAATTACCAGCTCTCCAGTTTCTTGAATGGACACTCGTACAGGTCACAATCAAATCACCAATGCCGGTTAATCCTGAGAAGGTAAGGGGATTTGCACCCATTTTTGTTCCTAATCTCGCCATCTCTGCAAGTCCTCTTGTAATAAGTGCAGCTTTGGCGTTGTCACCAAAACCTAGCCCATCTGTAATTCCAGCACAGACTGCGATAATATTCTTTAGTGCACCACCGATTTCCACACCGACAATATCAGGATTCGTATAAACCCTGAATTTTGAATTAATGAACAAGTCCTGAACTTTTTCTGCTTCCTCCATGTTTTTAGAAGAAACTGTTACTGTCGTCAAATGGCGCAAGCTTACTTCCTCTGCATGGCTTGGTCCTGACAGGACAACAATGCTCTTTAACAGACGCTCCGGAATCTCTTCTTCCATTATTTCAGATATGCGAAGCAGTGTTCCTGGCTCAATCCCTTTGCTTACATGAATGAATGTTTTTGGTTCATCTAAGAAAGGTATAATTTGTTGGATTACTTCGCGCATCGCTTTTGTAGGAACAGATAAGACAATATAATGGACATCCTTTAAACTTTCCTGCATGGACGTATATCCAATGATATTTTCCGAAAGCTTTATGTCTGGAAGATATCGTTTGTTTACATGATTTTTGTTGATTTCTTCAATATCTTGTCCATTTTTACCCCAAAGATGGACAGTATGTCCATTATCGGCAAGCACTAACGCAAGCGCTGTCCCCCAGCTTCCGGCTCCGATCATTGCAATTTTTTTATGATTACCCATTACGATCCACCTCTATTATTTTCTTTCACGCGCAAAAATTCTAATTGGTGTTCCTTCGAAGCCAAAGGCATCTCTAATACGGTTTTCTAGGAAACGTTCATAGGAGAAATGCATCAGCTCTGGATCATTAACAAATACAACAAATGTTGGCGGTCCAACAGCTACTTGAGTAGTATAGTAAATCTTCAAACGTTTACCTTTATCTGTTGGTGTTGGATTCATCGCCACAGCATCCATAATGACATCATTCAATACACTTGTCTCTACCCTTAAAGTATGATTTTGGCTGGCGATATTAATCATTGGAATCAATGTATGAATCCGCTTTTTCGTCTTAGCAGACAAGAACACAACCGGTGCATAATCCAAGAATAAGAAATGCTCTCTGATGTTTTGTTCAAATGTTTTCATTGTTTTTTCGTCTTTTTCGACAGCATCCCATTTATTTACAACAATAATAACCGCTCTGCCTGCTTCATGGGCATAGCCTGCGATTTTTTTGTCTTGTTCAATAATGCCTTCTTCCCCGTCTATAACAACTAAAACAACATCTGATCTTTCAATCGCTCTTAATGCACGAAGAACACTGTATTTCTCAGTACTTTCATACACTTTCCCTTTTTTTCGCATACCTGCTGTATCAATGATTACGTATTTTTCACCGTTAACAGTAACTTCTGAGTCAATCGCATCTCTTGTTGTGCCGGCAATATTGCTGACAATAACGCGGTCCTCTCCAAGCATTGCATTAACAAGCGACGATTTCCCTACATTCGGACGGCCGATTAAAGAAAACTTAATGACATCATCAGCATAGTCTTTTGTGTCTCTGTTTGGGAAATGCTTGGCAGCTTCATCTAATAAGTCACCTAAACCTAAGCCGTGAGATCCGGAAATCGGCATCGGCTCACCAAATCCTAACGAATAGAAATCATAGATTTGTTCGCGCATCTCTGGGTTATCAATTTTGTTTACAGCAAGAACAACTGGTTTTTTTGCACGATAGAGGATTTTTGCTACCTCTTCGTCGGCAGCTGTTACACCTTCACGGCCGTTCGTAAGGAAAATGATAACATCAGCTTCGTCAATTGCTACCTCTGCCTGTGCTCTGATTTGCTCTAAAAAAGGCTCATCGCCAATATCGATTCCGCCTGTATCAATCAGGTTAAAATCATGATTCAGCCACTCTGCAGAGCTGTATATTCTGTCTCTTGTTACACCAGGAATATCTTCAACAATGGAGATTCTCTCCCCGACAATTCTATTAAAAATAGTAGACTTTCCAACGTTAGGACGTCCTACTATTGCTATTACAGGTTTCGCCATTCTTACTTACACCCTTCCATACTCCAAAATAGTCTTTTATGCTTTTATGTCTACACAAACAAATACTATGTAAATTATTATTCCAAGCTCTTCTAAATCAGCCTGACATGTCAACTAAGATCGCAATACTGCTTGCCACAGTCCAAAAGCGTTAAAAACAATTAGGGGCTAGCCCAAGCTTTTAGGCAGTCCCCTAACTAATATATCTTAACAGAGCAGCATTGTACAGGCAAGTACTAGAAAATTGTTAAGCTATGCTGGGATTTGCCAGTCCTAAACTAACTGCTTGAATGCTCAATGCTTGACGATAATATAAACATCTTCGCTGATTTTATGGGCAATCCCGTCAAGAATAGCTTCCAAGTTTGTTGCTACAACTTCCATTTCACTAACGTCGCTGCAATAAAAAACGCCAGTGCCTTGCGCTACTTTTTCCGGTTTCGTTGTTATAGCGGCCAATATATACTTTTCAATCGTCACTGTGCTTCTTCCTCTCTTAACAGCCTTTTGCTCGGCATCCGGATGGCATTTTCAAGAGTTGGAGTTGCTCCAATAATCTCAAGCGCTTTTTCCGGGTCATTATGCTGCGGCAAAACAAAAACAGCGACCCTTCCATCCTCCAAGTCTCTTTTTGCTAAAGGAACTAAAGCTGGTGTTCCAGAATCGCGGTACACTCCCAATGCAGTCGAGACATCGTACAGAATTGCCTGTCTTTGCCCAAGATTTGCGATTGTCGTTCTGGCATTGAAGTTTTTAGGTGTGAGGATAAATCCCATCCCGTATTTCAGCACTTCCTCCTGCCGTGCTGGTATCCCGATATTCATAATATAAATATTATCAACATACAAGCCAGCATCTTCAAATCTCGGTTTCACATATTCAATTGTTACAATATCGCGAAGCTTTCCGCCGGACATGAGCTTCCTGCTGATAAAAAACGATATAATTGCCGCTATAATTCCGCCCCATATATGGAAAGTAATGAATCCAAAGGTACTCAAAAGGCTTGCAAACATAACAAGATAATTTCTGCTTTCAAATGCAATTGCTATTCCTTCGATATACGTTTTCCCACGTGGCACCATCTCGTAACTGTCAAGCTCTGTTAAGGTGTTTCTTTCCATATTGCGGACATCCCGAAATTGCGAGGCAGCGACAGTGAGAAAGGTGACAGCTGTAAAGTCTTTATCTAATATGGAGGGAATGGCAACTGTGCCTAGACCTGCCGCTATGAATCCAAGTGCAACATGAATGATTTTGCCGTGAAGATATGTCGGGTATTGCCTGTAATCAGTGCGAAGCATAAACATGCGTAAAGCTGTTCCGATAATGAGTCCAAATAGAATTGGATATGTAAATGTGGTCATCATAGTTTTTGCTTCTCCTTTTCGATTAAGTATATTTGCTGTTCCAATTTCGCAAGGAAAACTTTAGCAATATTCCACGCTGTTATGCTGGCTATACATAAGAGCAGACTGTCGAAAAAGGCCGCTGTTCCAATTCTTTCGTCCATCCTGTAGTAATGGAGCAAGTATCCGTACAGCATTTCGCCAACAGAACTTCCTATAATGATCATTAAACCCTGAGTTGCCATTGTACGATGCAGCATCACACTTAAAATAGCAAGCATTACTGCAAGCATGACGTCTTTATCTATTAACAGCCAAACTGGATCAAGAATGCTTAAAAGCTGCAAAGCGCAATAAGCAAGCATTGTCATAAAGGCTGTCAGCACCATATAAAGCTGCTGGGACGTCCGTAGCCTGGCAGCATAAATAAAAGCTGACACTATTTGGACAAGCAGCAATACAGACACTTCCATGCCCATAAAGGGTAAATGATGAGGATATAAAATTATTGCAATAAGCAAAAAAGATGCGTATTTACTTCTATTATTATTATCTTTCTCCATAAAAAAAGTGGGTATTAACCAGAGCATCCAAGCAAACCAAAAAAACATATTACCTTCCATAACTATTCACTCTCCTACTTTTTCCATTATGTCAATTAAATATGTACTTTAAACTTAGAAAAGTAAGGTTTGGCAAATGCTGGACAAAATCCCTCTGCATAATGTGGGGTGTTATTTATCATTCTATTGATAGGGGGTGTTACAAGTGGGAAAGGATCGTCAAGAGAAGAAATTAAGACAAAGCCACCGCGTCGAATCTGACCGCGACCAGGCTATCCATTATCCTGGGGCGACACGTTTACAAAGCCCTAGTGAAGGCAGAGCCTTAAACGATAATAAATCCAGTGATTGACACACACTAAAAAGAGCTGTCCAAGAATAACCAAACAACGTTCTCCTTTAGAGAAGCTGTTTGCCCTTCTTGGACAGCTCTATATAATTATTGCTGCTTTAGTTTTTTCAATTGCTCGCCAATCATGTCACCTAATTGGAACCCTTTTGATTCCTCTGGCAGCTCATATACTTCATCTTCTTCTTGCTCTTTTTCCGTCAAGTCTTTGATGTTTAAGGAAAGGCGCTGTTCCTCTTCATTCACATCAAGCACCTTCACTTGAACTGTTTGCCCTTCTTTAAGCACTTCATGCGGTGTGCCGATATGCTTATGAGCGATTTGAGAAATATGGACAAGTCCTTCTACCCCTGGGAACACTTCAACGAATGCACCATATGAAACGATACGTTTAACTGTTCCTTCTAAAATACTGCCTTTTTCCGCTTTTTCTGCGATATTTGCCCACGGTCCTGGCAATGTATCTTTAATAGATAAGGAAATTCGGTCATTATTGCGGTCAACGCTTAAGATTTTCACATTGACTTCTTGACCTTCCTGAACAACATCTGAAGGGTTAGTGATATGCTCATGTGACAGCTGAGAGATATGCACTAAACCATCTATACCGCCCAAGTCTACGAATGCACCAAAGTCAGTTATTCTTTGAACAACCCCTTGAAGCGTCTGTCCTTCTTGCAAAGATTCAAGCAAGTTTTGTTTTTGCTTGCTTTTCTCTTCTTCAATAACAGCCTTATGGGAAAGGATTAAACGATTTTTATCCTTTTCAAGCTCTACAATCTTAAAGGAAATAGTTTTTCCTTTATAATCAGAGAAGTCTTCCACATAATGTGCTTCTACAAGCGATGCAGGAACAAAACCGCGCACACCTAAATCAACGACAAGCCCGCCTTTTACTACATCCTTCACTTCTGCATCAAAGATTTCACCAGAGTTGAACTTTTCTTCTAAGCTTTCCCAAGCTTTTTCAGCATCGACTTTACGTTTAGACAGAACAAGAGCATCCTCTTCTACTTTAATAACTTGAAGATCAAGCTCTTCTCCTTCTGAAACTACATCTTCTGCTTTTTCAATATGAAGGCTGGACAATTCGCTAATCGGAATAATACCATCCAGTTTACTGTCACTGATGGCAATAATAACTTGTTTTTCTTCAACCTTAGTAACTTTACCTGTTACGCGGTCCCCAACTGTGTAGTTATGAACAACGATATCATTTAATTCTTCAGACATATGTACTCCTCCTTAAACTTTTCTAATGAAATAATGCAATAATTGCTCATTCCATATAGCTTTCATAAAAAATTAATAGAATAATAAAAATTTATTTTCTTCTATCTAACTTCTTATAAATGTGATTATTTGTCAAGTAAGAAACACTAGCGCGCTTTACAGCCGCATAAGCGGCAATCAGTTTGTAATCTTATCCTCTGTCAATGCCATAATTTTGCCTACCACATCATTGATGGATAAAGAAGTCGTATCAATTTCGATTGCGTCTTCTGCTTTTTTAAGCGGAGCCACTTCTCGTTCAGAATCTAATTTATCTCTTGCTGCTATTTCCGACTTCAGCTGCTCCAAATCCGATTCAAAACCTTTAGCAATATTTTCAGTATGGCGTCTAACTGCTCTTTCCTCTACTGAAGCAAGTAAGAACACCTTTACTTCAGCATGCGGGATGACATGTGTTCCAATGTCCCTACCATCCATTACCACGCCTCCGCCGATTGCAAACCCCTGTTGTCTGCGAACCATCTCTTCACGCACTAACTTATGCTTCGCTGCAATGGACACAGAATTTGTCACATTGCTTCTGCGGATATCTTCCGTAACGTCGACGCTGTCCAAGAAAATTTTCTGTCCCTTTTCACCAGGGAAAAGCTCGATAGCCGTACTGTCTAACATACTTTCTAACGCTGCCTCGTCCTCCAAGTTAATCCCAGTGTTTAAGGCTTTTAAGGTTAGCGCCCTGTACATCGCCCCAGTATCGATATATATATAGCCTAGTTGTTCTGCTACAATTTTGGCTACTGTGCTTTTTCCGGCAGCTGCCGGTCCATCTATTGCAATGCTGATTTTTTTCATATTTCCTCCTAAAACCTTCACTATCCCAGTATCCAACATATAATTTGAAATTACTTAGAACAGAATTTTATCCGTTTTTATTTTATCATATTTTCTATCCCAATTTGTTGATTAAACCTATTAAAATCCGTACTATTTTTTCACATTTGATTTTCAAGTACAAAAAAACCTTTCAGATTAAAATCGAAAGGTTTTTCAAGCTCTACTCCTGGCTAAGCCCGAGTGTTTCCAAAATGGAGGTGTAATTCGACTTAGATACCCCTTCATATTGGGCAAGCTGATGCAGTTCTGGAAGTATGTTTACTTGATGAAGTATTTGACCAGCTAGCAAAAAAAACAACTGGATGGCAATTAACTTAAACAACAACCGTTCAAATCGCTTCATTTTCCACTAACCTCGATTTCTGTTGTGCCCTTTTTGATATTAAACAGGCGAATTCACTTTACCTGTTTAGTATCGGAATATCTTATCGAGTTTATTCAGATTTCCAGTCCTTTCTTACGGAAAGAAAGCTGACGGTCAAAACAGAAACGCAAGAAAAGCTGGCGGTCATTTGCGCTTACCTCGATAAATTCCAGCGGCGCTTTATTATGTGTTTCATTATAATTAATGATTTTTTTAACGATTGCCTTCACCTTTAAATAATAATAATCACCGTTTTGCATCGGCAAAACAAAGTTGGTGTACACAATGGTCTCTGCCTTAAGATTAGAACCTGCCGGCACAAGAATGGCTGCTCCGCCTGCACTTATGTCTGTTGTTATTGTCGCAAACGGCGCCACTTCTGTGTCGTCAGAAGAGATGGCAACATCCACATTTGTTTCTACTCTGACATACTCTCTCCTCTGAATCTTAATAAACTGGTCACTGTTCGGGAAATGAAGGATAAGCATTGGTATATTGTTTTGCTTCTCTCTCCCGATAATTTCTGAGTCGAACATGTAAACCGCTCCTTGACTTGTAACAAAGCTGACCTTTAGCTGTGTTCCGTTCAGCAAGAAGACGGCCTTTTTTGTTTCAGCATGGATGGGATAATCTATATAGATTTCATTTTCTTTTCTATCAACTAAACGGCATTTATATTTTTCTGAGTTCTCACTATGAGCTGGCTCTAATATTAACGTATCTCCGATATTTATCACTATAGTACCACGCTTTCTTCGTTTGCTAATTAGGAATTAATTCTTTTTACCTATATTATCGCAAAAACATCTTCCTTATCAATAGTCCACAGAAAAAAACGTAGTAAAAAAGCAGCAAGGAACAAGATGCCCCTACTGCTTTTTTACTATTAAACAACGTCATCATATAAAGGTTCAGCATTTTTGAGTTTTTCGACTTTTTCTTCTGTGCCAGTATCAGCATTAATATAAATACGATACGTATCATCATCCAATGTGCCGATAAATTCATAGCATAATACTTCATCGTTTAAATCATTAAGAATAACAGCCAATCCGTCTTCCATAATGTTAACATTTTTGCTGATTTTCTTTTGTGCCTCAGACTTAGATATTGCGGGATCTTTAAAATCCCGACTCTTATGCTGTTTTAAGTAATCTTCAGCAGTAAAGCCGATAATATTCCCATTATCTAGAGCAACTTTTATCTTAATGCTGTCTGGATAAATTCTTACCCCGTTATCCTCTGTTACATAGGTAAAGACACCGATATTGTCATATTGCATACTTTCAAATAATGCCAAGTCTTTAAAGTCATGCTGTTTCAAAAAATCCGTTGCCTTGTTGCTAGCATCATTTAAACTGATTTTTTGTTTTTTAACATCTCTTGAAACAATCGACCAGATTGGATATCCGCCCTTTTTGGTAATATCCATATTTGCTTCTGTTCCAGTATCTTTTTCTTTAAGAGAGACACTGTAAAATCCATATCCAGATCCTTTGCCATTCTCTGTGATGTTGACTTCCACATCACCTTTAAATGCTGCATAATCTTCGGCGATTTTTTGCGCTTCTTTTTTCGTGATTTCTTCTCCTTCTAAACTGCTGAAGTTTTCATCCTTTTTTTCCATATTAACATTTGTAACGCCAAAGCTTGTTTCTTGGTAGCCATCTACTTTGTCCTCAACAGTTTTTAAACCATCAATGATTGTATTATCTCCTTGCTTATTCGTTGCCAAGGCCATCTCAACGTCCATCCAGCGTAAATTGTTTTCTAGGACTAGATGCTGCACATTGCGCAATTCATCTTGAATATCCTTTGCATCTCCATACAGCTTTTTCAATGATTTATATTCCTTATCGGACAGTGGTTCATCATCTAAATTTCGGACAGCAGTCCGGTAGCTGAAATCTCCGATATTTGCTAAAAATTCCTCTGTCTTATTGAATGGCAATAAAGTGAGCGGCAGCTGGCCAACATCGCTATGGGCCTGTGAAGTTATTCTCCATACTTCCGCCAGTGACGGAGACAGTGATTCTTGTGAATTCATCGCAAGTGTTGTTCCAATTTGATCATGAAGCAAATCTATTTGATAGGAAAGATCATGGAAAGCACGTTGATAGCTGTTTTCAGCATTCATTAATACTGCATTTTTTTCCTTATGTTCTTGATAGCCCCAAAATGCTGCACCTGCAACTCCGATTGTCAAAATACCTATCAATATCCCTCTAAGCATTTAACGTTCACCCCTTTTATTTACAGAATATGTGCTTGCCTATTTGCTTAATTTGCGGTCTTGACCAAATCCAACCGCTAGTTGCGGTTGCTGGGTTAAAATAATAGATAGCATTTCCTGTAGGGTCCCATCCATTTATAGCGTCAAGGACAGCTTGTTTTGCCGTCTCATTAGGTGTCAGCCAGATTTGTCCATCTGCAACAGCTGTGAACGCTCTTGGTTCAAAGATAACCCCTGATACTGTATTCGGAAACGAAGGGCTAGTCACCCGGTTAAGAATGACAGAAGCAACAGCAACCTGACCGATATAAGGCTCACCTCTTGATTCTCCATAAACGGCATTTGCCATTAGCTGAATATCATTCTGTGAGAAACCGTTAGGAACATTAGCAGCTGTCGGCGTTTTTTTCTTCACCGATTCGCCAGCATTCGCTTTTGGCGGAGTTGCCTTTGTATTATTGTTTGCGACATTATTGTTAGTGTTTGCTTTATTATTGGCTCCAGCGTTATTTGCTTTTGATTGATTTGTTTGCTTTTTTGTTGCTGGTTTTTGTGTTGCTGGTTTTTGCTGATTATTTGCTGGCTTATTTGTATTAGTTCCTGTGTTTGACTTATTAGAAGTCCCTGACTTATTTGCATTGCCAGCCTTGTTTTTATTTGCAGAAGGTGTTTTTTGCTTATTTAAATCTGTCCCACCGTAATGTGAGAATTTTTTCCCGGTGTCAATTTGTTCTTTTACAAATTGCTCATTATACTTTGATGCTTTAGCTAGCTTTAGTTTTGTTTGCCAGCCGGCCAGTCCGTCAATTGGCAGCCCGAATTCATATTGGAAGTTTCTTAATGCCCAATATGTTTTCCAGCCAAAGACTCCATCAATTTTGCCATTGTAAAATCCTATATATTGGAGTCTTGCTTGCAATTCAATTACATCATCTCCAACAGCACCTTGCTGAATCACTTGATTCGAGAACGCTTCCGCTTTATGCTCCACATTCGCTAATGTTGCTAGAATGATACAGGCGGAAATTACGACAGAAATTTTCGTTAAGAACTTTTTATTCATGCGTGTTACCCCCAGATGTGAATACTATTTGTCATTGACTCTATTTTTTGTAGCCACTTGGTTTTTATGCAAAAAAAAAGAAAATGAACAATTTCATTTTCTTTTCAAGGGATATATTCGCATATTTTAAGCTTTATAAAAGGCTAAAGACGGCCTTTCATGCGCGCTCTATAGGTTTGCATTCATATATTTGCTGACATGTTCCCGACTCAGCTCTCTTGCCATTTTAACTTTTCTCAAACCAAGCCACCAAAGAAACAGCATGAACGGCGTAATGAACAAAAGCCAATTTTTTTGAAATGTTAATATATAATCGTAAATCCCATGTAGGATGAACGGTACAATTAAGGAATAGAAGATCCATTTGCTTCTTGGCATAGTAAACTTCCCTTTACCAAGGTAATAGCCCATGATAACACCAAATAGAGCATGGCTTGATACAGGCAGCAAGGCTCTTCCTAATGCATATTCCACACCATTTGCTACAAGATAAAGAATGTTTTCAACAGTCGCAAAGCCAAGTGATATGGACACTCCATAAATGATTCCATCATATGGTTCATCAAACTCAATATGCTGATAAGCTGTAAAGAACAAAATAAACCATTTGAAAAACTCCTCTAAGAGGCTCGTTGTTACAAAGGAATTCAATAAATGAGATGGAACAGCTTCTTCGACGCGAAGAACATATTGGATAAACATGATTGGAAAAACAAGCAGAGCACCTGTTATAAATGCTCTAAACACTAGCGCTATCGGTTCTGATTCATATTGATCTTTTAAATAAAAATAACTTAAAAGCGCCAAGCCAGGTGCAATACCAGCGGATAGTATGGCTAACATTCGCTCTTTCCCTCTCCCTTTTTTGCCAGCGAACTTTTGCGGATTCTTATTTTCTTGCCGCTATCGCTTCAGCTATCTGGTCCCCATGGAACCTGCCATTTTCAATAAATATTTCGTTTGCATTATTGCCAGCTGCAATTACCCCGGCGATGAAAATTCCTTCCACATTCGTTTCCATAGTGTCCGGATTAAATACAGGCCTGCCAGAGTCTGCTTCGATTTCGACTCCCATCTTCTTAATAAATCCGTGATCAGGATGATATCCAGTCATCGCAAACACGAAATCATTCGCAATTTCCTTATTCTCACCTTGCTTCTTATACGTTAAGGTTTTTTCTTTAATTTCTACCACTTCTGAAGCAAATTCCATTTTTATAACACCGTTTCTGACAAGGGCTTCAAACTCTGGAAGAATCCACGGCTTAATGCTGCTTGAATATTCTGTGCCTCTGTACAATACCGTTACGCGGGCTCCTGCTTTCACCAATTCAATCGCAGCATCCACACTTGAGTTTTTTCCGCCGATTACTGTTACATCATGATTAAAATACGGGTGCGCTTCCTTAAAATAGTGGCTAACCTTAGGTAAATCCTCCCCTGGTACATTCATATAGTTCGGGTGGTCATAATACCCAGTTGCGACAATCACGTAATTGGCGCGGTATTCTCCCTTTGAGGTTTGCAATTTGAACAGGTTATTTTCCTTTGTTACATTCTGCACTTCTTCATATGCATGAATCCTTAAATTTTTTCGTTTTGCTACTTCTCTATAATACACAAGCGCCTGATTTCGGTTTGGTTTATATTGTTCAGTAAGAAAGGCCACATCCCCAATTTCCAGCTTTTCGCTCGTGCTGAAAAAAGTCTGGTGAGTTGGATATCCATGTATCGCATTTACCACATTTCCCTTTTCAATGATAAGGGGGTTAATGTTGATTTTTTGCAAGGCGATAGCAGCAGCTAATCCACAAGGCCCAGCACCGATTATAATCGCTTGTTCTTCGTTCATGTTAATCTCTCCTAACTTCTATACAACTCTCATGCACAGCATGAGCAAAATATGTAAATACCTGAAAAAAAATCTCCTATTTATAGCATAGGAGATTTTTGGTTATTATACAATAGTTTGTTATCCTAACTTAAATCCAGCCGCGGAATCTTGACGCTTCCGCCATTTTTCGAACACCGACCATATAAGCAGCCAATCTCATATCCACCCTGCGGATTTGTGCTGTTTCATAAATGTTCTCAAATGATTTGCTCATAACTTTTTCCAATTTTTCTTCGACTTCTTCCTCAGTCCAGTAGAAGCCTTGATTGTTCTGAACCCACTCAAAATAAGAAACTGTTACACCGCCTGCAGATGCTAATACATCCGGCACTAAAAGAATGCCTTTTTCCGTCAAGATTGTTGTAGCTTCAAGTGTTGTAGGCCCATTTGCCGCTTCTACCACAATGCTTGCTTTAATATTATGAGCATTTTTTTCAGTGATTTGGTTTTCAATTGCTGCAGGAACCAATATATCACAATCCAATTCCAAGAGCTCTTGGTTTGTAATCGTATTGTTAAATAAATTCGTTACCGTTCCGAAGCTGTCTCTTCTGTCGAGAAGATAGTCAATATCTAAACCATTTGGATCATGCAAAGCACCATATGCATCGGAAATTCCGATTACCTTAGCACCAGCATCATGCATAAATTTCGCTAAAAAGCTGCCTGCATTTCCAAAGCCTTGCACAACAACTCTTGCTCCTTTAATTTCGATGCCTTTTCTCTTGGCCGCTTCTCGGATGCAGATTGTCACACCTTTAGCAGTTGCCGTTTCCCTTCCATGTGAGCCTCCTAGTACGAGAGGCTTGCCTGTAATAAAGCCAGGAGAGTTGAATTCATCAATTCTGCTGTACTCGTCCATCATCCATGCCATTATTTGTGAGTTCGTGAAAACATCAGGTGCAGGAATATCCTTTGTCGGGCCGACAATCTGACTGATTGCTCTTACATAGCCTCTGCTCAATCTCTCCAGCTCTCTGAAGGACATGTCTCGAGGATCGCAGACAATTCCACCTTTACCGCCGCCATATGGAAGATCAACAATTCCGCATTTTAGGCTCATCCAGATAGAAAGTGCCTTTACCTCTGTTTCTGTAACTTGAGGGTGGAATCTGATCCCTCCCTTTGTTGGGCCGACTGCATCATTATGCTGTGCCCGGTAGCCAGTGAATATTTTCACACTGCCATCGTCCATCCTTACAGGTATCTTCACTGTCATCATACGGATCGGTTCCTTCAGTAGTTCATACACCTCATCAGAATATCCTAGCTTATTCAATGCCTTATGAATGATCGTTTGTGTTGATTTTAAAACATCGTGTTGCTCTTCAACAATCTTTTTTTCATTAGACTTTTTGGCTACCATTTAATGAATCCTCCTAAAAAACTGCAAAGTTAAATTATCATTTTTAACGGTCAAAATTCTCATTAAAGACTAGCATTTCCTTTTTGTCTACATACATTTTAACTTACTTTAAAATTATAGTATGTACATTTCTCGAAGTACACTCAATAAAGAACTCATTGCTGCTAACTTTTTTTATAAATGGATCGTCTCTGTAGCCGTTGCATAACCTTTTTTTGGTATGCAGGACAGAGCCAATTAATCAAAATGACTTGCCACTGTGGAAAGATGTTTTATAGTATGCTCTCCTTTATAATATATTCAAAAAGATACAACTTTGTCCTTATCTTTCACACTTTTTTGGCATATTCTTTTCTTTTTACTAAATAGAGATTGCTTGACACACCTATAAAGAATTAAGATATAATTCTTTATCATTATCTTATCATTTTTCCTCGAAATTACCAATGATGAAGTTAACTGATTTTGATTTTTTTACGTGTAAATTTAAGGCCGCGAAAATACAAAAAAGCTCTTTACTGGCAAAATGCGGCCAAAAAAGAGCTTGAGGGAAAAAACCGAGTAAAAAGCATTATATTTTGTCTTCATTTAAAATATTGGTTGATCATCTCAATCGCGTTTTTCTTTTGGATTGTACACCCGTATTCCTCAATCATGTGGATGCTCTTGATGCTTGCTTCACCGAATTCACTTAAGATTGCTGCTGCCTGTGCTTCCTTGACAGCCTGAATATCAGGAAAATACAAGTAATATTTGCCATCAGCGCTCGAGAATGTTCCGCCGGAAAATCCTGCTTGAAAAAGCACCTTACATGCTTGAATGGCATCTTCAAGATCAGAGAACTCATATAATATATCAACAGTTTCTTCAACAGTAACCTGCATCTCCAAAAACCCTTCTGCCAACAGTTCCTCATCTTGGAATTCTTCCTCGTTCATCGTCAAGATCATGACCATTCCTTGTGCCTTCATCGAGAAAATCTCCACCGCAACAGAACCATGTATTTCCAAATCAAACATATCATTAGCTTCTTCGAGCATTTCATGAAAAAAATATTGCCATTTTATCGAGTCTTTCCATATATCATCTTTCGTCAGTCCACGTTCATACAGATCATCAAATGTCAGGTATATCTTTATTCTATTATGATTCAATCGTTCTAAGCGCATGACAATGCCTCCTGCTTCTATCTGAAAAAACTCTTACTGTAGCGTATGAATGAAGCAGGAAAACGGTGATTTGTCTGTATTATTTAGATTCGTTTATCTTTAGTATGCTGGATTTTAATAATATGCGTTTCCGGCTTAGCTCCAAGCCTTAACGGTATGGAGGTTGTGCCGTATCCATTGCTGACTAGAATAGTCGTTTTCCCAATGACCTTCGTAGTTCCTTTCTCATATGGACCGAACCCTAATATCCGAATTTGTCCACCGTGAGTATGACCGCTCAGCACTAAAGTCACTCCATCATCGTCCGTTAAATCTTCCATTACTTTCGGATTATGACTGACAAGTATTTTGAAATCAGATTTCTTGATGCCTTGTAAAGCCATTTCTAAATCATCGTGTTCTAAGGAACGGTCTTCAATCCCAGCTAAATGCCATTTTTGTTTTTTCGGAGATGTAAAGGAAACCGATCTATTATCAAGAACCGTTACATTCTCTTCAGCAAAAAGCTCCTTCAGCTTTTCTATATCTGCTTCATAGTCATTATTTCCCCATACGAAAAAAACGGGGCCAATTTCTTTAAGCTTTCTGAGATTACTGCGGACCGTATCAAACTGGACGCCCTTTTCAAGTAAATCTCCGCCAATAATAACAAGCTCTGCAATTCCCTTTGCTTCCTCCACAATGGCAGGAGATACTTCCCTTCTATGTATATCAGAAATGAAAAATATCGTAATTTCCTTGAATGTCATTGGAAAATTAGGAAAGTAAAACATCTCATATTTCATGTTATCCTCCATTGCATTCTTATGCATCTTTACAATCAATGCTATTCCTGCAAGGATCATCAGGATGACTGCCACAACAACCAACACAAGCATACCCTTCCCCCCCTTTTTTTAGTCTATTGAATTATTGTATAATGTTCACTTTGTTTTTACCAATAAATCGACAGCTTGTTTTAAGCGAAGTCCTCAAATTAACAAGGCATTTTACGTGTTCCTTCTACTATAATTGTCTTTTCATGAAAAAATTTACATTTTCAGTTTTCATAAACGAAAACAGGGAGGCTTAGGACCTCCCTTTCCAATTTGGTAAACCTTGATTTTATATTACTTCTTGGGTATGAGGATTAATGTTAATACTTCGCCTCCCTTTGAACAGTTTGGATTACCTTACCTTCACCGTTGCTTACCGCTAGCAATGTTTTCAATAATTTGATTTGTAATTTAGGTATAAAATTGGATATCTGAGTTCTTATGCTCCAATATTATTTTTTTGCGTAAACTCCGTTACTCCGCTTCCCATTGCATCATGGCTGCTTTGACAAATTTGGGCTGACGCTGCTTAATTTGAAATGCCTCTTATCTAACCATCTATTTTAAAATAGATTCATAGCTAAATTTCTCCTTCGAGCCTTTCATAAGAATTGCCGCAAGCAATGCCAACACAACTCCTAAAGCTAATAAAATCCAGATACTTACAAGCAGTAATCCTGTAAATTGTCCAACCACGAGGAGTATCACCGGCAGGACTAGGAAGACTGTGCGCTGCTGGGCTTCCTCCACAGTTTGTGCTTTCGCAGATGCGCGTACAATTAGCGTAATGGCAATCAAAGAGATGGCCGGAGATATAAGCAGCATGATAATCATCCAACTAATGTCAGGCAATATAATGGCGCCTGTCGTTAAAACTATTTCAATTTCCATGACAAGAATCATTGCGAAGAATGATGTAAACGAGACAATCATGCTCATCAAAAAGGAAGCAATTATTTTTGATTGGAATATTTGCTGCAATGAAAGCGGGCAATAAAGTAACGTTTCCAGTGTGCGATTTGCTTTCTCCCCGACAATGGAACTTGCCGCCATTACAGAAGAAGCCATTATTGGAATGATTAAAAAGAATACAGGCATAATGTTGTTCAGCACAAGCTTTATTATATTCTGATTGAAGTTGCCTGCCTGTTCCGCAAGGGGAAGCATCTCTAACAGCTTTTGAAATTCAGCTGTTTCTTCTGGCACAAAGTGTATGACTAGGATAAATATCGAGGGTAGGATGACTGTCAATACCAGCGGTACAATCAACATAACGGAAAACATTTGCTTGTTACTTGTGATTCCTCGTAAATCCTTTTTTATGATGGCTCTTTGCATTGCGTTGATCATTTAATGGTCTCCTTCTGCTTTTCTTTTTCAATTAAATTGAAATAGATATCCTCCAGCGAAGGACGCTTCATTGACACATGGTAAACATCGCCACCTTCTTCTACGATGCTAGAGACAATATGGGGGATTTCCTCTTCCGTTTGAATATCCATTTCAAAATTCCGTTCTCCTATTTTTCGATATGACAGACTGCCGGGTAGCTTGCTGGCTTTTATCTTGACTTTCATTCCGGAAATAACCTTGGAACGAAGCTGCTCAAGACTTCCAGATGCGAGTAAAGTTCCCTGATTCATCAATCCAAATGAGGTGCAAACCTCCTGCGCATAGCGCAATTGATGGGTACATAAGAATATGGTCATTCCTTTGTCACGTGCAAGACTTTGGATCAGTTTGTTGACACTTTGGGCACTTTCAGGATCAAGCCCGGAGGTAGGTTCATCTAAAAACAGGACTTTGGGTTGATGAATCAACGCACGAGCAAGGGAGAGCCGTTGGCGCATACCTGTAGAATAGGTGGTTAGTTTTTTATCTTTCGCATTCGAGAGATTCAACTTTTCTAATAGAGATTCAGCGTGTCTTTCACTCTGGCCAGAACTTTTGCCGAATGCAGAGGCATAAAAAATGAGGTTTTGAATCCCTGTCAAATTGTCATACATCTGCGCATGTTCCGTCACAACACCGGATAGACCATGCACTTTTTCTGGATTTAGAGTCGGATCAATTCCTAACACCCGGCAGCTTCCCGCAGAAGGTGTGAGCATGCCATTCAAAACTTTGATAGTAGTGGTTTTTCCGGCACCATTCGGGCCTAAAAATCCAAAAACTTCACCTTGCTCAAGAGTGATGCTTATATTATCCACCGCCTTTTTACCCCCGGGATATATTTTTGACATATGATCTATAACAACTGCTTTCATTATCAAACCTCCTTATTTTCAATTAAAGTACTATGCTCTTAACCGTTGGTCAGATTCTTCCGGAGATTAATCCTGGGGTAGCGCTGTCTCCATTTTGATTTTTGTTTTTAGCCAGCTATCAATAAGAACAAAAAATCATCTCCGTGAAGATGCAAAAGATAAATGATACAAAACCAACTCAGTGTAATTCTCTGATAACTCTAATACTTATCCCATTCACTTCAGCGTTATATTGTCCTTGCACTGCGGATATATAATAACTTGCTGTTCTCTTGCATTCATTCACCACTCCTGAAGGCGTTCCCATCATGGAATCTATTAGAGAAAGCAAAGCCTTCTCCCGAATGCCCTTTAACGTTCATAGAGGAAGTAACCACGGATTTTCCCGAACTTTCCTTACCATCTAAATCTTGATAACGTACAAAGCTTGTTTAACCCCTAGAACACCCGCTGTTAAATAATAGGAATATTCTCTTATCCATTCACTGTCTAACTGTTCAAAAGCAGAATCTGACTCAGCTGCTTGCTTATAATAGAAATTATCCCCCTCTGCCTCTTCTATCCCCTGCCACCTCTAGCTCTCCATTTGTGTTTAGCACAACTACATTCTCGTTCGAATAATTACTGATAGATGAAATGCTAGAATTAGTTTCAGCTGCTTTTGTAGGTATTACAGCAGCATGTGTAATAACAATGGGTGATACTAAAGCAATCGCGATTGCCTTTTTGGAAAGAATGCTTTTCTTTCTCCCTTCCTAATTCTTTAGACATTATAAATCCTCCTTAGAAAGTCAATATTAATTAAAGCGTTTCCCATTGAGTCTGGCAGAGAAATAAAATTCTCAATACAAATATAACAAGTAAAAGAATAATTTTCTGCAGGACTTTTACTCTAATCTCTGAAAATGGTATTATCAGCATCCTTTTATCATAATAGTATAGAGGTCATGAGAATTTCACTTCCAAAAACGCAAGCAGATTTTAATCATGTCTAGTCTATCTTACATTGTAAAAACCCATCGCTTCACTAATGGAAATGAAAAACTCTCCAGTAGCGGAGAGTTTTTCATTTATTCTATTTCATTTATCTTCTGCTTTAAATATTTAGCGATTTCTGTTTGCCCAAATTGTCTAGCATATTCATATGCATCCATATTCTTAATATTCTCTCCTGTATATCTAATTGAGATATCTATTCCCTTTTCAACTAGAAACTCAGCTACCTCTTTATGCCCGCCATAAATTGCTCCAAATAACGGATTTCTGTTTGCCAAGCTCACATCTATTTCTGCACCATGCTCTATTAAATACTTCACTATTTTCAAATGCCCAGCTCCTGCTGCCAAATTTAATGAAGAAGCATCAAAGATACCACCTTTTGTATTAACATCGATTCCTTTTTGAACTAGATACTCTACTATTTCAAAATGTCCTTTCTTTGCTGCAACATGTAACCAGGTACCAAATGGTGTCATTAAGTGTAAAGATTCTGGATTATCATCTATTAAATGCTTTACTTCATTAATATCACCAATCTTTATAGCATTTCTTATCGTTTTATTTACAATTTTTTTATCCATAATATTAGCCCTTCTGTATTTTCTAATATCTTGTACTAGCTATGCACCTTAATCTTCAAGTCCTTCAACTATATCATCAAAGTCATGCCCATTAATCAAAAACCAAGTACTATTAGCAATCCGCATCAAGTTACTTCTTCGGTCAAAAAACATTAGAATGATTTTGCAAATCATTCATATTATTGTAAAGATATGAAAATAAAGGAGGGCTTTTTGTTATGAGTCAGTTTTATAAAAAATACCACCCTTATATAAGCCCTAATGATCCTTGCCCGCCATTGAAAACAAAAGTATATTCCACCCCGCCCAATTTATATATGGGCTTTCAGCCGCCCCATTTGCCGCAATTTTCACCAATGGAAGCACTCAAAGCAGGAACATTATGGAAAGCTTTTTATGACCCTTATTATAGTCCTTATGAAAAAAGAGAAGGTGATGCATGATGAAACAGCTACCTGCAGAATATTATCAGCTTCTTGAACAGCTGCAAGCTGTTGACTTCGTACTGGTCGAATTAACACTTTATCTTGATACACATCCGAATGATCAAGATGCAATCAATCAATTTAATCATTATGTTAAAGAAAGAGAAAAGTTTAAACAGCTATATGAAAGCAGGTATGGTCCACTTCTGCAATTCGGAAACAGCTATTCAGGCAGTCCATGGGATTGGGACACAGGGCCATGGCCTTGGCAAGTATAAATGATTGAGGGGGCATTGATATGTGGCTTTATGAAAAGAAATTGCAGTATCCTGTTAAGGTCAGCACCTGTAATCCCATGCTGGCTAAATTTCTGATAGAGCAATACGGCGGCGCAGACGGGGAACTGGCTGCAGCACTGCGCTATTTAAATCAGCGTTATACGATACCTGATAAAGTGATTGGCCTTTTAACAGATATCGGCACAGAGGAATTTGCTCATTTAGAAATGATTGCAACAATGATCTATAAATTAACTAAAGATGCAACTCCAGACCAACTAAAAGCTGCCGGCCTCGATGCGCATTATGTCACACATGAAAAAGCGTTATTTTATCATGATGCTGCAGGTAATCCGTGGACTGCTACATATATCCAGGCTAAAGGTGACCCGATTGCGGATTTATATGAGGATATTGCTGCTGAGGAAAAGGCGCGGGCGACCTATCAATGGATTATTAACATGAGTGATGATCCTGACTTAAATGATAGCCTGCGGTTTTTGCGGGAAAGAGAAATTATTCATTCCCAGCGGTTTAGAGAAGCGGTTGAACTTATTAAAGAAGACAGAGATCGAAAGAAAGTATTTTAGAATATGCAAAAAGAGACTAAAGTACAGTATTTTAGTCTCTTTCTCTACTTTGTTTCATGGAAAAGATTAATGTCATACTCCTGTTTCATCATATAAAAAACATGGTGACGGCCCTTCCACTCTTCTTCCTTCTTCCAAAGATCTTTAGCTTTATCGATAATCTCACAACGGAGCTCATGATATTCCTTCTCTGCTTTATCCTTTTTTTGTTTAAGAACATTCATAAATCCGAAGGAACCAACAATCATGGCCAGTGCATAGAGATTAAATGTTTTAGCGATAAAAATAGAAAACATGATGGCAAAGGAATGGGAGAACGGAACGGCAATATGTTTATACAGCCAGTAAGCGTAAAAAAATCCAAAAATAATTGTCAGCCACATAACAAATAAATGCCTTGTTTTTATCATGTCAAATTTACGTTTTTTCTCCACTAGCTTTTGCAGCATTTCCTTTGTCGTTTCATCTGTATTGCTGTCAAGATTTAATATCGACGATTCCATATGCCAATCCTCCTTCCCTTTCACTATATGAAAGGAAAGGACAAGTTAGAATCATTTATTTAGCGGTTATTGTGGAATTTTTAATACTTGCCCAGCCAGTACATTATCACTTGTAAGCTGGTTTGCTTGCTTAATGATCTCTATTCCAGTTTTAGAGTTATAATATTTCATCGCTATTCTGTATAGTGTTTCATTAGCTGCTACAGTATGATAGATAACCGATTGTTGGGAGGCTGCTTCTGCATTTTCTGTTTCTGTTTTTTCAACCGGTTCCTGCTTTTCCACCTCAGAAGCAGCTGCCTTTTCCGCTTGGCTGTCTGCTGTGGTTTTTTCCTGTTCTGCTGCTGTTTCTTGTTTCTTTGCAGCCTCTTCTTTCTGTTGTGCTGTTTCTTGTTTCTTTGCAGCCTCTTCTTTCTGTTGTGCTGTTTCTTTCTGCTTGGCTACTTCTTTTTCTTCCTGCTCAGCGCTGGATGCTTGTTCTTTTGCGGTTTCATCAGGCTTTTCTTCTGCTTCACTGTCTTCTTTTTCTACTGTTACATTACCAGTTGCAGAACTACTGCCCTTTTGTTCAACACCTATCTGCTCGAATTGATTGGAAGAGCTGTTCACTGGAAGCACTGTGTCAACTGAATAGCGGTTTATCATTTCATGTATGCCGAGCAATAGTACAGGCAGGGCAATAAAAGAAATAGCAAGAATCGTCATGCCTGTATACTTTTGGTTTTTCTTTTTCTTTTTTTTCTTTTTATGATGAACAGCTCTGCGCGACGGCAGTTCTTCTGTTACTCTGCTTGGAATCGGTTGAGCTGGCTTTTCACTTTCTTCCAACCGAGAAAGCCGTTTTTTCTGCCGTTCTGCTTGAACTCTGTAAGGATCTTCTCTTGTCATGAACATCCCTTCCCCCTAAACATATTTCAAACGTAATAATATTAGTCAAAAATCTTATATCTAATCAGCAAACCAAGGAAAAAGTCGATTGTAAAATGCATGATAATGGTCGCCAGTAAACTTCCTGTCCACATATATAAAAACCCAATTAAAAGACTTATAAAGATGATGTTTACAAATAAAAACCAATTAAATAAATATCGGTAGTGGATGACTGCAAAGATAATGCTTGCTGCCAATAATCCTAAATTTGTTTGAAGGATACCGCGAAACAATATTTCTTCACTGATACTAATCACAGCAGCGATTATGGCGATATGAGCTGGATGCATATTTTGAAATATTCGTTTGTTTAGTCCGCCGTCATCATGATACTTTTCAGGTAGATATCTCATAAATATCATATCGAGGCCAACAACCGCCGCACCTAAGGCAAAGCCGATTAAAATATGGTTCCAATTAAAGAGGCTTAAAGAAGTAAATAGATCCTCTATCTGGAATACGAATATACCTAAGCCTGCAGAAATAATTAATAATATAAATTGTGTTATATATAAGTGCTTTATAAGCTCTTTATCAGACAAAGTATTTAACAGCTGGGAATATTTTTGTTTATTCATCGGCTTTTTCTCTTCTCTTATTTAGAATAAAAGCAAGCTGTCTTTTCCAGCCATCACCAACAAGCTCTGCCTTATCATTAATAGGCTGACCCGCATAAAACCTCTCCATATTCAAACCGCAATTATCACAGCATACGGAATTAATTTGTGCTTCTTTTTCCTGGAAATAGCTCGTCAAATAGGATCTGCGGCATTGCTTTAATAATACCCATGCAAGCATATCGTGTATGCTTTGTTTTTTAACAGCAAGCCTGTTCTTGCAAAATTCACTAAAATGGTTAAGCTTTGCTTCTATTTGCTTGCAGGTTTTTCCTTCTGGCTGAACATAGGCAGTTAGCACTCGCCATTGAGTTTCAGTGAATTGCTCCATTATCCAAGCCAGCTCTTTTTCAGCCCAATCTTCATATGTAGTATATGGAAGCAGAGACCTTCGCAGTTGATTTAACTGCAGCTCATTCGGCAGCTCCATTTCCGTGAGCTGATAAGCAAGCGTTTCGTCACCTGGCACATATAAGAGGATGGAAATACTGTTTTGACGGTCTCTGCCAGCCCTGCCGATTTCCTGTAAAAAAGACTCTACTTGTGTTGGGAAATGATAATGAATAACATAACGGATGTTCTCCTTATTAACTCCCATGCCGAATGCACTTGTTGCACAAACGATATCAAGCTGGCCATTCAAGAACTGTTGCTGAATCAAGATGCGATCCTCTTGGGACATGCCGCCATGATAGGCATTTATTCTTTTACCCGAGTTTTGCTTAAGTTCTGCAGCAGTTTGCTCTGCCAGCTTTTTGCTTGAAAAATAAATGATGCCAGGTCCTTGCAGTGTGTTTGTCAGTTCTTCAAGCCTTTTCCTTTTTTCTATCCCACTCGATAAAATTTCTGCTGTTAAGGCAATATTGGGTCTGTCGACACTGTAAATGACTTGTTCAACAAATTCTAGAGCTAATGATGATATAATATCTTTTCGGATGGCGGGAGTGGCTGTTGCTGTAAGTGCCAATGTTAATGGATTTCCCAACTCCTTGCGCACTATCCCTAAATTTTGGTACTCTGGTCTGAAATCATAGCCCCATTGGGAAATACAATGAGCTTCATCGACAACAAATAAACCAATTTCCAGTTTTTTCAAAACATTCAATATATAGGGTGTTCCAATCATTTCTGGGGAAATAAACACGAATTTATACTTGCGTATATTTTTAATTACGTCATTTCGCTCTTGCCAGCTTAAAAAGGAATTAATGGCAACAGCACTTTTTTCGCCATTCATTTTCATTTGTTCGACTTGATCTTGCATGAGTGACAGTAATGGCGAAATGATGATGACCGTCCCTTTCAGAAGTTTCCCAGGCAGCTGATACACCAATGATTTCCCTGTTCCAGTCGGCAGCATTGCCAATGTATGACGATTCTCCATTAATGCTGAGATTGCTTCCTTTTGTCCTGGGCGGAAAGAGGGCAGCGAAAATAATTTCATTAGGTTTTTTTCTAAATTCAATTTATGCCTCCCCCTAACTTCGCAAGAACGATTCTTATTTCAAAATATGACACTTCAGGAAGCTGTTGTTTGATTTGCTTCAACGACTTGGAAGCAGTAACTTCTGCGATTTTTTTTATTTTAGCTATTTTGTCGGGACTAACATATTCTTCAATCGAAAAATCAGGGATATTCAATACGAGTTCTGCGATATGATCTTCAATTGTACTCATCTTCAAACGTCGCATTGTACTTATTTCGTCAAGGCTTAAGCCTTTTTGAATATATTCATATGTCGCTTTGGTTGAATTAGTCAAAATATATGCAGTATTATCATCCATCACCATTTGTCTTAAAAATGGGAATTTTTCTTTAGCATTGAGAATTTTCTTCAGCATAAAGTGAAGCAATGACAGAAAGTAAAGCTCATAATAACTTCTGTCTATCCCAAAACTAGCTGCCGCTTGCTCTGGAGTTAGCCCAATATGCTCTGACCCTGTTAACCTGCACACAAGGTATTCAGGTAACACTGCTTCATCATCGAGGCAATCAGCCAATTCTTGGTAAAGCTGTTCATTCAGTAATTGTCTGTCGCCAGCATAATTCTGCAATGCTTGCTTCATCCACGCCTGTACTACGATATTTCGCTGAATTGGCATATAGCGATTATCGCCTTTGGAAAGATGGGAGGCAACTTGAACAGAAAGTGCCAGCCGCTCCCAAAATCCTACAGCAATTCGGTGATATTTCCAGCCATTTAAATGGGTAGGAATAGGGTATTCTATAAGTAAACGCGCAAACTCATCTTCTTGTTTCGGATTGATGTCATAATGCTGAAATGTTTTTCCTTCAGCAGTCCATTTCTGCTCTTTTAAAGCAGAAATAATCCTGTCGAACTCTGCTCTTGATAAATTCGGGTATGTTTGAAAAAAAGGCATAAGTTCAAAAATATGGATATCCTGTATCGTTTGCGCTGATTTTTTGCCGTTTAGGATATGAAGGACAGAGTAGATAGTTCTTTCTCCCTTTATTCTTTGTAAACAATATAACACGATTACCTCAATAAAGGTCATATACGAAAACTCCTTAAAATAATGGTTCATGTCGAATTATGTACTTTCTTGCTTTATATTTTACCACGAAAACTGTACTTGGAGCTAAACTTGAATCATTAATGCGAGGTTTATTCCTTTATATTAGTCTTTTTTATTGAAAAGTTATACATTCAGTTTTACAATAAAGGATGGATAGTAAAGATGTATCATTATTTATAAATGCATATTACTTAACAAAAGAATACTGGAGGTTTTTACGACTCATGGCAAAATATACGATTGTTGATAAAGATACATGTATTGCTTGCGGTGCATGTGGAGCTGCAGCTCCTGATATCTATGATTATGATGATGAAGGCTTGGCATTTGTAATGCTTGACGATAACGAAGGAACTGTAGAAGTTCCAGAAGTATTGCTTGACGATATGCTTGATGCATTTGAAGGCTGCCCAACAGATTCCATTAAAGTGGCAGATGAGCCGTTTGAAGGCGACGCATTAAAATTCGAATAATAAAAAAAGCAAAAAGAGTTTTTCTCTTTTTGCTTTTTTTATTATTATGCTACCTTACGATATTGAGCTTGCTTTGTGATCCAGCCTTTCATTTTCGTAAAAACAAGCAGGAACAAGGCTGAAACGATAGCGCCTTTAATAAGGTTAAACGGCAGGATTAAGGAAATTACATATGCACGCATTTCGGCAGATGTCATTGGGTCCCATCCGATAAACTTAATATAAACTGGCAATAGTACAAAATAATTGAAGAAGCTAAGGGCTATACTCATCACAAAGGCACTTGAGATAAGGCCGAGCACCATTCCCAATTTTGATTTCAATTTATTGTAGATGAAATAGGCAGGCAGGATAAATGCAACTCCAGCAATGAAGTTTGCTAAATTTCCTACAGGTATTCCAATCTCACTGTTATGGACAATATAATCCAGAAGGTTTTTTATCAACTCTACCAATATACCTGCAACTGGACCAAGAATTAACGCTGTTACCAATGCTGGCAAATCACTGAAATCCAATGTCAAAAATGGAGGAAACGTTGGAAGCGGGAACTTGATAAACATAAGCACAAAAGCCATGCTGCTCATCATTCCAATCAAGACAAATTTCCTTACATTCATTTTCTTTTTATTCATTTCTTACTCTCTCCTTTTAGGATCCATCTGCCTAAGAAGAGAGATTCAGCAATTTTGTTAAGGCACGCCAAATAAAAACCTCAAGCTAACATGAGCTTGAGGGAGTGTTTAAAGGCATACTTAACAAACGTTCTAACTAATAATTTTTTCGAACGATTGCAGAACCTCCATCTTCTCCCATCCAGACTTTACTGTCGGTTTTGGATTTTCACCAAATCAGCCTAACGAATAGGCTCGCGGACTTAGAGCAATACTCCTCACCGCCGGTCGGGAATTACACCCTGCCCCGAAGATAGATCAATATTTTATTTTTTTACTAATTTATATTATACATAAGATTGGCTGTTATGGGAAGAACATTGCTTATAATAAAAGCGGGAAGTTTTATCGGAATTAAAAGGAGATTTTCGAACTGGGGCAACTCACAAAGAAAGAAACATACTGGGAACTTTGTTTATTGCCCATTCTCACTTAGTGATACTACTTTTATGTAAGTCAAACCTTTAAGGAATACATTATTCATAATAGATGTTCACATTAGGTGTGATGCCGCTATTTTTATCTTCCTGCTCCTTTAATTGCTTAAATTGAAGCAGACTCATGCTTTCAGGGGGAAGCAAGGCAGGTTGTTCACCTAATATTGCGCTTATTTCGTTTTCTTTTATGTAATAGATTGCTTTTTTATATGGAACTTGCCCAAGAGTTGGGTTATAGCCTACCGGCTCTTCTACCGTTATTTCCAAAGTTTCTGGTTTTACCTCTGCCTGTTTTTCGGCTTTTGCCTTTTCCTTTTTATTTTCTTTCGTGGTTACTTCTTTTTTTACAGGTTTGCTTTTTGCTTCAGCAGCTTCCTGTCTCGCTGGTTTCGCTGCTGCTTCGACTGTCTGTCCCACTTCTGCCTCTCCTAATGCCAATATCGGGTTTATCGCATTTTCCTTTGTTACCGTCCATTCTTTTTCGTGAATCTCAAAATGCAGGTGGACGCCAGAGGAATGGCCAGTATTGCCCATCTTCCCAATGAGGTCGCCCATTTCAACCTTTTGTCCTTCCTTCACTACTCGTTCATTTAAATGGGCATAAACGGTTTCTAAGCCATTAGTATGCTTAATAAAAATTACATTCCCGTAGGATTGGGAATAATAAGACTTTGTGACATTGCCGCTGTCTACAGCAAATACAGCAGCTCCAAGGTCACCTGCAATATCAATTCCTTTATGATCTCCATGTCTTGTATTAAATGTATCTGAAATCATGCCTTCACTCGGCCAAGTCCACCCTTTGGTGCGTTCAGACAGTGAAGGTGATTTAGCTTCTGAATGCTTGCCTCCTAAAAATAACAAGCTGACAAACAGAAGCATTATTGCAGCTATGAGCAGCCGTCTGATATAGTCTCCCATTGTATCCTCCTTTTTTTCCTAACACGAAAATAACCTGCAACAAATATTTGTTGAGAGAAAAAAGAAAATTGAAAAGTTCCTCTTTCACCATATGAGTACATGTTTCGTTATAGAACTGATCAGTCCACCTAGATGAAAGTGACAACCATTAGCATAAGAGCATTTGCCTAGTCTCCTAAAAGCTATGAAACAAATGTTAGTATGGGATATGTTCTCTTAATTCATGCATTCTTTTTCACCGTCTAACAAAAACAACTAAAAAAAGCTCCAGCTAAGCTGGAACTTTTTTAATTCATTTCTCGTTTATTTGCCGCTACAGGAACTGGGATTTCATCAGTAAATACAAATCTTCCAATTTGATTAATCCCAGCGTTTTCAAATCTCACTGTTTTAAATTGGAAATCCTTAGCGGTCAGCAAGATCGATTCTATAGCTCTAAGTGTAGCTTTATCCGCATGTAGGACGCTGTCTTTTGTTAAATACAGCTCCAATTCACTTGTTTCTATATTTGGAACTATCTTCTCGAAACGGATATTGTCAGGGATTGATGCAGACAGACCATATTCCGGCATATCCTTTTGCATATTGATAAGTGCGGTCTCAATATCATGATACGGTGTCTCCCAAGGAACATACAGGGCATTTTCAGCCTCGACTGAATCTGTTAAGAGATAGTACCCTCTGTTTTCAAGCTGCTGATAATATATCTCCGTCAAATCTCTGTCACCAACTAATACTCCCTTTTGACCCTTTCTCCTGAATTCCATTTTATCGGCACCGACACTTTCCAGCTGCTGATAAACAATAGAGTTTAAGAAGTCATCTGAACCGATTGCTCCAAGGGATGTGACATCATCTGCGAAGTCAATAATAACTGTCTTATTGCTCATGTCATAACTGACTGTCCCATCAAATGGGTAATAGTTATCAAGGCCCCAGCTTGTTTCCTCAATGGCAGACATGTATTTTTTATACAGGTCAAATTTAGATAAGCTGTCCGGATTTTCAACAAGAATGCTGACAGGCACTGCCACCTGCAGATTCTTATCAGGAATAGGGTATGTGAGCAGCTCTTTGTCTCCTACTTCTTCTGCATACAAAGCTGTTGTTTGTAATTCAACATCTGCCTGTCGATTCTCGACTTCTCCTGACTGCTCTTTCATTTGGAACGAAGATGAGTTTTCTGTGCTTTGGCTGTCTTCATTAATTGCTATATATTTGCTGTTTTCGGATGAAGATGAATCACTTAAATTATAATTGCCGTAATTTGACCGAAAGAAGCTTTCTCCTATAACAATAAGAAGCATGAAAGCAAATACAGAAGCGACTGCTGGCATGAGCCAAGGACGGCGAATCCGTTGTTTAGACTTGCCGGCCGCAATATTTTGATAAATGCTCTTTGGGTCCCGTTCATCCTTAATGGCCGGGAATTGCCTCAACAGGCTTTTTAGCTGCTCATCGCTCCAATTGTTTTTTTCCATTGTATTCCTCCTCTCTCGTCCATTCCTCCATATGTTTTTTTAGTGCTTTTAAAGCGCGGTGCTGTGTTGTCTTTACCTTACTTTCTGTCCAGCCGAGTGTTTCTGCCGTCTCTGCAATGGACCGTTCCTGAATATAGCGAAGAATAATGACCATCTTTTGGTCCACTGTACATACCTTTAATGCTTGATATAAATATTGCACTTCTTCAGATAGTATAGCCACTTCCTCTGGCAGAGAATCATCAGCTTTGATTTGCTGTTTAGACCAATCAAACTTCTCCATGATTCTGTCCTTCCAGTTTTTATTTTTACGAAAATGGTCGATCGCTACATTCCGTGCAATACTGAACAGCCACGTTTTTTCTGCACTTTTCCCTTCGAAACGGTCATAGGATTTCAATACGCGAATATATACTTCCTGCACTAAATCTTCTGCCGTCTCTTTATGGCTGACCATATAAAATAGAAATTGAAAAACGTCATGATGATATTTTTTATATAGTTCATCAAAAACGGAGTCCATCAGTTTCTCCTCCCCGTTTATAAAATTAGTCGTATTGTTTTCCACAATAGTTACGGATTTTTTTCTTCTACAATAATTTTTTATGTAATTATTAAGATTAATCGTATTTTTAAGCAAAACAAAAAGGAAGGAATAATCCTTCCTTATGTTCTATTATGTTAAATTGTTTCTTGTGAATCAAGAAGAATCGGCAACATCTCTAAATTTATTCAACATTTCGGGGCAAAAAGATAAAAAATGTCGTTCCATGACCATACTTGCTTGTGACAGATATATGGCCATTATGAGCCTCCACGATATTTTTGGCAATGGCAAGCCCCAGTCCTGTGCCCGCGCTGCCTCTCGTCCTTGCCTTATCCGCCTTGTAAAAGCGCTCAAAAATATATGGCAAATCCTCTTCTTTAATCCCGGCACCGTTATCTTCTATTTCCAAGTAAATGCCGACATTATCTGATTTTGCATTGATTTTCACAGTACCATTGTCTTTCGTATGCCTGATGCAATTGTCGATAATATTTGTGACCACCTGCTCCATTTTATCAACATCCATCACAAATGGCGTCATATCCTCTTGGATATCCATCGTTATTTCAATATTTTTTTCTTTTGCGATTGCATTAAACTTCCGTGCAACCCGATGAAAGAAGGAAGTCATTTCCACTTCATCTAGGAATAGCTCAAGATGTCCCGCTTCCATCCTTGCTAAATCAAGGAGCTCATTGACAAGGCGGCCCATGCGAAGAGATTCGTCATAAATGATTTTGGCCATTTCCTGCTTTTCTTCCTCAGATTGTGCAATATTATCTACAATGGCTTCACTATAGCCTTGCAGCATACTGATCGGTGTGCGCAATTCGTGAGATACGTTAGCAATAAAATCGTTGCGCAGCTTGTCCAGCTTCCGCTCTTCGGTCATATCCCTAATAACTGCAATAGCTCCTCTTATCTGTTCCCTATTATAGAGGGGACTTACAATAATCACCCACGCTCTATGCGAAAGCTTCATCTCGGCAATTTGCTCTTCTCCCGTGCCGATGGCAAGCTGAAACAGTTCTTTCACTTCTGCAGGCACTTGCTCTTGCAGCGGCTCACTGCTGCCTTGTTCATAATGCCAATATTGCAGAAATCTTTCTGCCGGAGGATTTGTTATAAGCAAACTTCCGTTTTTATTAAACGTAAGCACCCCGTCTGCCATGCCGCTCAGTATATTACCGAGCTGTTCTTTTTCTTGGCTTAAGGCATTTATGTTAAAGTTCAGCCGTTTTGCCATTTGATTAAATGCTACAGACAGCTCCCCTATTTCATCTTGAGACCATATTGGAACAGTAGTCTCGAAATTCCCTCTTGCCAGCTCCATTGCAGCCTCTCTCATCTTGCGGAGAGGGGCTGTAATTCTAGTAAGCAAAAAGAAAGCAAATATTGTTGTTAAAATAATGGCGACAACAGCAGCTAACACAATAAACTTCGTTGTTGAGTTTTTTGTATCATTAAGAACAGACAGATTTTGAAAAACATAGACTGCACCAATCGGTTTATCTCCCTGAAGTATAGGAACACCGCTTGCTGTCACTTCAACATTCTCATTTGTTCCTTCGCTTGCAAGTTTAATTGTTTGCATAGTCTCCTTGCCGTTAACGTTCACTTGTTTAAGCTGTTTGCTTGATAGGGCCGTTTCCATTGAATCCTGCGTAAATTCACTGTCCGGAGATATCGAAGTCTTACCATCTAATTCAATCGCCGCAGCGGCAGATTCATCCACCAGCTCCCACACGATATCCATGCCAATATCCGGATGTTGCTCAAGAATGCTTGACGCCTTGGCAGCATTGCTTGTCAGCTCTTTTTTTGTCAACTCCATATGATACTGCTCAAAATACTCAAGGAGCATAACAGTCAATATAATCAATACGACTGAAATCAGCAGTAAAAAGGTACTCCAAAGCTTAAATACAACACTTCTCCAAAACATCATCCATTGCTGACCTCGAACTTGTAGCCTACTCCCCAAACTGTAACAATCATCCGAGCAGCGTCCTCTGATACTTTATTCAGTTTTTCTCTCAAACGTTTAACATGTGTATCGACTGTGCGTAAATCGCCAAAAAAGTCATAATGCCACACTTCTCTCAGCAGCAGCTCCCTGTCATATACTTTGTCTGGTGATTTAGCAAGAAATAACAGCAATTCATATTCCTTTGGCGTGAGACTGACTTCTCTGCCATTTGCAAGAACACGGTGCGCATCATTGTCAATTGTTAAGTAAGGAAACACAATTAAGTCCTTTGCACTGCTTTCACTTTGTACAAATCCAGCTGGAGCAGATCTTCTTAATAAAGCTTTGACTCTCAACACCACTTCCCGCGGACTGAAGGGCTTAACAATATAATCATCTGTACCTGCTTCAAATCCTTGCACCCTGTTAATTTCTTCTCCTTTGGCAGTAAGCATAATAACAGGTGTCGCCTTTTTCTCCCTCAGCTCCTTGCAAACTTCCATTCCGTCCTTGCCTGGCATCATCAAATCGAGCAAAATAATATCATAATCGCTGGAAAGAGCTTTATTTAAAGCGGTTTGCCCGTCTGATGCTTCCTCAACAAGAAAGTCCTCTCGTTCTAAATACATTTTCAGCAGCCTTCTGATTCTGTCCTCATCATCCACGACAAGAATTTTTATTTCCTTCTCCATTTGGTAATCCTCCTTACAACGCTTCTATGATAATAATGGAAGCACGCTAAACACTTTTTTGCATGTTTCCTTTTTTGCCCATCTTATAAACAATAAAATCCCAAAGACTTGTTAAATATCAATGGGATTTCCGTAAAAAACTTATAATCATTATAGCATTTTAATGTTGCAGATATTGTAATCATGCACCTTGTTCTGTGAACGTTTTATGAATTTTTAACAAGCTTATTTTTTCTTATTCGCTTCCGTGCGAAGAAGTTTTACTTCATGTGCTGTTAATTCACGTGCATCACCAGGGCTCAAGCCATTCAAATTCAAAAAGGAGTATCGTTCCCTTTTCAGCTTTAACACAGGTGTGCCAATCGCTTCGAACATTCTGCGGACTTGGCGGTTTTTGCCTTCATGAATTTTCAACTCAACGATAGACGTTCCTTTTTTCTTATCCACAGACAGAACCTTAGCTTTTGCTGGTGCTGTCTTACCGTCTTCAAGCATAACGCCTTTTTCCAGCAGCTTGATTTTCTCTCGCATCGGAATGCCTTTAATCTTTGCGACATATACCTTCTCTATTTCCCCTTTAGGGTGCATCATCAAGTTGGCGAATTCTCCATCATTTGTGAGCAAGATAAGTCCAGATGTGTCATAATCAAGACGTCCGACCGGATAGATTCTTGATGATATTACTTCAGAAAAGAAATCTGTTACGACTTTTCTGCCTTTATCATCATTCACACTCGAAATCACGCCGCGAGGCTTGTACAGCAAGAAGTATACAGGCTCCTCCCTTTCAATCGGAACACCGTTCACTTCAACCTTGTCAGAAGGTCCAACTTTTACACCTAATTCTTTTACGACTTTACCGTTAACAGTAACTCTTCCATCCAGAATTAATTCTTCTGCTTTCCTTCTCGATGCAATCCCAGCATGGGCAATTACCTTTTGCAGTCTTTCCATTTATGTTTCACCTCATTAAATTCATCAACAGCAATAGCTTACTTTTCAAACAGCCATATTTTTTGTCATCTTTTGAATTATGACATAAGTTTGCCCATTTTCAAAGGAAAGTCTGTAAAAACACTGAAATAAAAAAAAACTCCGAACGAATCGGAGCATCACTTACCAAACATTAATGTCACAACAACAATCGCTGCTACAAACCCGACAAGGTCTGCAAGCAGCCCTACTTTAAGTGCATCACCCATCTTTTTGATGCCGACAGCGCCAAAATACACAGTTAGCACATAAAAGGTCGTATCAGTACTGCCTTGAATAGTAGCCGCAAGCCGGCCGATATAGGAGTCCGGACCATAGGTGGCAATCAGGTCACTTGTCATACCAAGTGCTGCATTGCCAGAAATAGGGCGAATAAACGCAAGCGGAGCAACCTCTGATGGCACTCCAAAAAAGTCTAATGCCGGCTTTAGAAATCCCATAAAATATTCCAATGCCCCTGATGCACGGAATACCGAGATTGCCACAAGCATGCCCACTAAAAAAGGGATAATGGAAAAGGCCATTGAAATGCCCTCTTTCCCTCCTTCTACAAAACTTTCATATGTTGGTACACGCTTGTATGTTCCATAAACGAGAATAAAGCAAATTAAAGAAGGAATCATCCAAACTGACAACAGTGAAATAATTTCCATTATGAATTCATCCTTTTCTCATTCTTCGATAGTAAAAATATCGATCAATTAAAATCCCGCTAATTGCGGAGAAAATCGTCGCAATTAAGGTCGGTCCAACTATATCAGTCGGTGAAGCTGAATCGTAGTTGATGCGAATGGCGATAACCGTTGTTGGAATAAGCGTTATGCTGGAGGTATTTAATGCCAAAAAGGTTATCATACTGTTGCTTGCACTCGTCTTGCCTCCGTTTAACCGCTTCAGCTCCTCCATTGCTTTTATTCCAAGGGGAGTCGCAGCATTTCCCAAACCGAAGATATTGGCCATCATGTTGGAAAGAATATATCCCATGGCCGGATGGTCCTTCGGCACCTCTGGAAACAGCTTGGATACTAAGGGTCTGAACAGATTTGTAAGTTTTTTCAAGAGTCCTGCTTGTTCCGCAATCTTCATCATGCCAAGCCAAAAGACTAGCACACTGATTAATCCGATACATATCGTAACTGCTTCTTTTGCACCTGAAAAGATTGCCTTGTTGACTTCATCGATAGTCCCATTAAAGATGGCAAAAACTATTCCAATCACAGTCAGGAGCACCCAAATGATATTAACCATCCTTATCTACTCCCATAACTGCCAGAAACATACTTTTAAAATGGTCAAAGAAGCTCTTCTTTTCTTTTACTTTTGCATGTTCAAAATAAACGGGAGCAGTTTCTACCAGCTTGCCTTCTAAATAGATCTCTGCATTGCCGACTATGTCAGGAACACTCTGCTCCTTCTTTTTCCAATCTGCTTGGACTTTTGAAAGCTTAAATTGGATTTTTAACTCATCCTTCTCCGCTTCCGTAATCGGATACACTAAATCCTCTTTAATATACAGCTTGTTTTTATAGAAGGAGTCCTTTGTCTTAACTTTGCCTTTTTCCAGCACTAATGCCATTTGATAATTCTTAAATGCAGTCTCATACATGTTTATATGATCATCCCAATCATCAGGATCGTTTAAAGTGACTGCAATCAGCTCGACTCCATCTTTTTCCGCTGTGGAGACAAGGGTTCTTTTCGCTCTTTTTGTATAACCTGTTTTTCCGCCTGTGGTGTACTCATAAAGACCAGTCAGCAGCTTGTTTTTGTTCTTCCAAACCCGGTCCCATTCTCCATCAGGATTTTCTGAACGGTAATTTTTTGTTCCTGCTATTTTTTTGTATTGCTCATTATCCATCGCATACTTTGTTAGTAACGCCATGTCATAGGCAGATGAATAATGATCCTCATGATCATCCAGCCCATGAGGATTAGCGAAATGTGTGTCCTTCATGCCCAGCTCTTGTGCTTTTTGATTCATTAAGTAAACAAATCCGTCCAAACTTCCGCCGACATGCTCCGCAATAGCAGTAGCTGCATCATTCCCAGATCGAAGCATCAGCCCGTACACCAAATCTTCTAGAGAGATTTTTTCGCCGGCCTTCAAGTAAATCGAAGATCCCTCAGATCTAACTGCATTCTCGCTAATTTTCACCATATCATTCATTTTTCCCGACTCAATCGCAAGAATGGCTGTCATAATTTTTGTTATGCTGGCAATCCTTCTTTGGGTATGTGCATCCTTTTCATAAATGACTCGTCCTGATTCCTGCTCCATCAAAATGGCGCTGCTAGCACTGACATATATTTGCGCATTGGCATTTTGCGGGATAGTCAGCAACAGAAATGCCGTGATGCAAGATAGGAGTAATATCTTATATGGTTTCATATAACACTACCTCGTCTCCTTATATGGTTTGTACATATTTATGCAGGACAAGCGGGCTTATGACAAATTGGTAAAAACTTTAGACTTAGGCTCTCTTTTTAAAATCAAAAAAACAGACGAACCATTGCTGTTCGCCTGCATGCTCAATAAAAAATTAAAACGGCCTCCATTTCAAATCACTTGCCTTCGCAAACCTCTCTTCAACATCTTTCCAGTTAACGATTTTCCACCAATTACTGATATAATCAGCACGGTTATTTTTGTACTGTAAGTAATAGGCATGCTCCCAAACATCCAATGCCAACAAGGGAATTGTATCCCATTGAGTCAACAGCATATGCCTTTCTGATTGGAGAATTTCCAAATGGCGCGCCCGAGGTGACCAGACTAGGATTGCCCAGCCTACCCCTTCCACTGCCTTGGCTGCTTCTGTAAAGTGCTGCTTAAAAGCGTCAAAGCTGCCGAAATAATCCTTTATTGACTCAAGAAGCATCCCTTTAGGCTCTCCTCCGCCGTTTGGACTCATATTATTCCAAAAGATCGTATGCAAATAATGACCAGATCCGTGGAAGGCTAGCTCTCTCGACCAATGCTTCACAAGGTCAAACTTTCGATCTTTTCTTGCTTGTGCCAGCATTGTTTCTGCTTTATTTAGTCCATCCACATAGGATTGATGATGTTTTGTATGGTGAAGCCTCATAATTTCTTCCTCTATATAGGGCTCCAATGCATTATAAGCATACGGCAGCGGCGGCAGCTTGTGGCCTCCTGCCTTTACTGATGGTTCATTGATGAATATCGTTCCAACCTGCTGTCTCTGCTTAAAGTAACCTTCCATTTCGTCCTGAAGCTCTTCCGCTTTATGCTGGATTTTAATCAGTTCCTCTGTATCAATCGGTTTGCGTTGGACCGTTTCCATTAAAGATGTAAACTTATCAAGGCTTTTCCAAATTTCTGCGCTTCTTTGGACATTCTCTGTTTCTAAAAAGTCCTTCAATTCTCTGTTCCAGACTAACACATCTTTTACATATTCATTGTAGCTGCTCATTGATCTCAGATAACCCCTTTTCTATCTAAAGTCATTCTTTACAGAATATGTGCAGAATGGGGGGAACATGTTTAAATAACCGAAAAAAAGAAGCAGGATGAATGCGTTGCTTTCATCCTGCCTCTTTTTGTTTTAGTCATCCAATTGCTGGAATGATTCGAAGAACAAATCTGCCTCTTCCTGCTTATAATCTTCCTCTTTTTCTGCTAATTCAGGAAGTTCCTTTAAGTCCTTTAAACCAAAATGATCTAAAAATTCCTTTGTCGTTCCGTATAAGATTGCCCTGCCTGCACCTTCTGCTCTGCCGACCTCTTTTATTAGCGCTTTTGCAGAAAGGGTATGAAGGGGCCTTTCTGTTTTCACACCGCGGATTTCTTCAATTTCTGCTCTTGTAATCGGCTGCCTGTAAGCAATAATGGCAAGGGTTTCAAGTGCAGCCTGTGATAATGTAGAAGCATGCGGGGATTCAACAAGCTTTTTTAAATAGACTGAATGCTCTTTTTTCGTGGCAAGCTGAAAGGTCCCGGCTATTTCCACAATGGAAATACCTCTATTTTCATCTTTACGATAATCCTCCATCAGCTCTCTTGTTACCTGCTCCGCCTCGAATTGCTCCACATTCAGGACATGGGCCAGCTGCTTAAGTGTCAAGCCTTCATCTCCAGCTGCGAATAATAAACTTTCAATAATACCTTTCCAATTTGTAACCATCAAAATCTTTCCTCTTCCTTTCCAACCACAAATATATCTGCAAAGTTATGCTCTTGTTCCACAAATAACGCCTGGCGCTTCATTAGCTCCAACAGAGCAAGAAAGGTCACAACTATATGGGTTTTATCATGGACAGGAAAAAGCTCTTCAAAATGAGTTCTTCTTCTGCTTTTAATGAAAACAAGAATTTCCTCCATCCTGCTCTCGATTGGAATTTCCTGTCTTGTTATTTTTGTCGATAGGGGCGCCTGCAGCTTTTTCCTGCGCATCAGCTTTTGGAACGCAGCCAGCATATCGTATAAAGACACGTCCAAATCGCTTTTAGCATTTTGATCTGCATCTTGGGTAAAGTCAGATAAATCGCTCGGAGGCTTCGTGAAAATCAACCCTCTCTCCTGCTCCATCTCCTTAAGATCATCCGCTGCTTCTTTAAATTTACGATATTCTACCAGTCTTTCGATTAAGTCTTCTCTTGAATCTTCTTCCGGCTCATACATAAGGTCATCATCAAGAAGCTCTTCATCGTATTTAGGAAGCAGCATCTTGCTTTTAATTGCGAGAAGTGTCGCTGCCATCACTAAAAATTCACTTGCAATATCAAGCTGCAGCTCTGACATTGCATGGATATATTCTAAGTATTGTTCCGTTATTTCCGCGACATTTATATCATATATATCAATTTCTAATTTATTTATTAAATGCAGCAGCAAGTCCAAAGGACCTTCAAAACTGTCAATCTTCACATTATATTGCATTATATCTCACCAAAATCCTAATAAAATAACATCCATATTCCTTATGCTAGTATAAGTATAGATGATTCCATAAAGTTATCCAATAATAAATTATACCATCTTCAAAAGCATATAGGGTAACTGACTTTTCTATCTGCTTGTAAAGGAAGTATAATAGCAAAAGATACTTTTTGTCGGGAAGGAGAAAATAGTGGTGTATCCAGATGAATATATTGAGTATTTGGCACATTTTCATGGAGATCAAGATTTCTTTGAGTGCCATGAAATATTAGAGGAATATTGGAAAGAGGTTGATCCAGGCAATAAAGAATCGATTTGGGTCAGCTTTATTTTAATGGCAGTATCATGTTATCACCATCGTCGCGGAAATTTCACTGGCGCACGCAAAACATTAGAAAAAGCCATTATCATGTTTAAGCATGGAAACTGGATATGGTCAGACTATGGACTGGATGAGCATATATTGCTGGCGAGATTGGAAGAAAGATTGCATAATATCAATAACCAGCTTCCCTTTAAACCGTTAGTCCTGCCTATTAACGATGCTTTTTTAGAAGAGCAATGCGTGAAATGGTGTCTATCGCATGGAATGGAGTGGAAATCAAGTTTAATACCTGCTGAAGCAATTGTTCATCGTCATCTGACACGAGATAGAAGCGAGGTCATCTTAGAAAGAAATGCTGCCATTGCAGAGCGTAAGGAACGCAGGAAGAAATAGGTAGCAAAAAATCCCTGACCGCTTACCTGTAAGGAATCCGGTCAGGGATTTATTTTTATTACGAATTAAGATTTTCCTCCATATTCATGCATTTAGAAAGAAAGCCTACAGTCAATTCGTTCGCTTCGATTTTTTTGTTGGTATATAATGACTTAATTGCTTGCACCATCGATTTACCGACACCTTGATGTCTGTACGAAGGGTTTACGGATATATGCTGGATGCTGATTCTGTCCGCATCTTCAAAGCTGATTCCTATAAGCCCGATAATATCCTCTTCTTCCTTCCATAAAAAAAGCTGCCAATTCTCGTTAGCTTCGTATTGCTTTATCGTTTGCTGTAGCACTTTTAAATCCTTTTCGGCAGGCATAAAAGAAAGCAGGCCCATCGCAATTTTCTCAAAAGATTTTTTATAACGAATAATCATTTGTATCCCTCATTATTATTAAAGCATATTTACCTGTAAGTTTTCCCATAATGGATTGTTTCCAAACAATATTCTATTTTAAATATGAAGAAACCGGCACTAGTATTAAAATCCGCCATAAGAGCATAAATTATCTGACTTTGGCGAAACCTGTTATAAATACTATCATACATAAATTATGATTAATCTTCAATGAAAATATTATAAGAAGAAAGCATCATTACAGTAACTGCGTCAAAATCCCTACTGTTTGCAAGTAATCCATATATCATCTTCTCATTATAATAGTATGCTAAAACAATTCATTCAGCTACTATTTTTATTAGCCTTATTATCGATTATAATAGCAAGTGCAAATCCCGTCCTTTACACAATTTGTGGGTAGAAGGAAACTTTTTGATTTGCCTGTACGTCTATATGCATAGAACATATTTAGGAGGAAACACAGATGATTAGAAAAAAATGGGCTGTGCTTGTCTTTTCACTTTTGCTCCTGCTGCCATTGCACGCATTAGCAGATGCAGCGCCAGGGGATATGATTATCACTTTAGGTGAAAACTTGACAGAAGAGCAGAAGAAACTGCTTCTGACGGAAATGAAAGCGCCTGATGATGCACAAATCATTACAGTCTCTAATAAAGAAGAACATCAATATCTAGGAAGCTATATTTCCAAGGCATTGATTGGCACAAGAGCCATCTCTTCCTCCGCTATTACCATCAATGATGCAGGAAGCGGAATAGAAGTGACAACTAAAAATATAAACTGGGTAACAGATGAAATGTATATTAATGCGTTAATAACTGCAGGTGTAAAGGATGCTGACATTTATGTTACAGCTCCAATTGAGGTTTCGGGGACAGCAGCACTTACAGGTCTTATTAAAGCATATGAAGTATCAACAGATACAGAAATTCCAGAGGATGTTAAACAGGCTGCCAATGAAGAGATGGTGCAGACCGCTAACCTCGGTGAAGAAATAGGAACAGATAAAGCATCTGCACTAATGGCAAAAATCAAAGAAAAAATCGCGGAAAATAAACCGTCGACAGATGCTGAACTGGAAAAAATCATCAATGATGCAGCAAGCGAGCTTAATATTTCGTTAAGCGATACTCAAAAGCAAACATTGATGGATTTCTTCAATAAGCTTAAAGAGCTGGATATCAACTGGAATCAGGTTGGAGATCAGCTGCAAGATGCAAAAGATAAATTTAATGCATTTATTGAAAGTGAAGAAGGTCAAGGTTTTCTTGCAAAAGTAAAAGAATTTTTTGCAAGTCTCGTTGATGCGATAAAATCATTCTTCTCTTAATAGAAAAAAAGGAAGTGCAAATGCACTTCCTTTTTCTTATTTATTTACAGACGCCTTCTCTTTCAAAGGTAAATCCAGACGAACTATGTCCTCATACGTCTCTCTTTTTACAACAAGAACCGCTTCCTTGTTTTCCACAAAAACGACTGGAGGTCTTGGAATTCGGTTATAGTTATTAGCCATAGAATAACCATATGCACCTGTGCAGAACACTGCTAAAATATCTTGTTCTCCTGCTTTGGGCAGTGGTAGATCCCAAATTAGCATATCTCCTGATTCACAGCATTTACCAGCGATGGACACCGTTTCTTCTGCTTCAACCAAAGGTTTATTTGCCAAAACAGCCTCATATTTCGCATCATACAATGCCGGACGGATGTTATCTGTCATTCCTCCATCAATCGCTAAGTATTGGCGCACTTCTGGAACTTCTTTTCTCGAACCAATCTTATATAGAGTTGTGCCTGCATCCCCAACTAGTGATCTGCCTGGCTCAATCCAAATTTCCGGCATGCTCATGCCAAATTGATTCATATTTTTCTCCACTTCAGTAATAATCTCTTCCACATATTCTGAAGGCTGGATCGGTTGGTCTTCGTTTGTATATCTGATACCGAAGCCCCCGCCAAGGTTTAAAACTTTAGATTCAAAGCCGAAAGCCTGTTTCCATTTATAAAGCTGACCAATAATCTTTTTTGCAGCAAGCACAAAGCCTGTTGTCTCAAAAATTTGAGAGCCGATATGACAATGCAGCCCTAACAGCTCAAGATTTTCAGCTTCCATCGCTTTAAGGATCGCTTCCTCTGCTTGTCCATTTTGCAGTCCAAAGCCAAATTTAGAATCCTCTTGTCCTGTAAGGATATAGTCATGTGTATGTGCTTCAATCCCAGGTGTTACGCGAAGCAGAATCGGCATCTTGCTGTGGTTCTGTTCACACAGCTCCTGCAATAAGGTAAGCTCATAAAAGTTGTCAACTACAATACAGCCGATTTTATGCTCAATTGCCATCAGCAGTTCTTCTCTGCTTTTGTTATTGCCGTGGAAATGGATTCTTTCCATCGGGAAACCAGCTGTAATTGCCGTATAAAGCTCACCGCCGGATACTACGTCAAGGGACAGCCCTTCCTCATTGGCAAGCTGTACCATTGCAATCGTTGAAAATGCTTTGCTTGCATAAGCAACCTGTGCCGGAATACCCCGTTTAGCGAATGTATCCTTAAATCCTCTTGCTCGTTCTCTGATAAGTGCAACATCATATACATATACTGGTGTTCCGAATTCTTCGACTATTCTCACTGTGTCAACACCGCCAATTTCCAAATGGCCAGCTTCGTTCACACTGGAAGTTCCATAATAATGCATATATCCCCCTCGATTCTCCCTAAGATTGATATGAAAGGCTAAGATGAAGAAAAATAAGAAACAAGCAGACAGTTCCCCTTTCGAACTGCCTGCCTTTTTATGTCCAATTATTTAACAGCCTACTTGATTAAACAAATGTATCATAAATAAACCCATTTCTCAATCCTCTTTTTATTGGATATTTCTATTTATTACGGTCTTGAGCATGTGCATGGCTCGGTCTTAATTTACTACCAGGAACTGTTCTTCTGATAAGAATATTAAGTAGCGCCTTTGGATAAAACGGAATGAAAGGCCATAGATATGGAACATTCAATGTGCGCAAGCTTGCTAAAAACAGAACATACAAAGTACAGCCGACAACAAAACCTGGAGTATGGAATATAGCGACTAATATTAAGAGAACAAAGCGTACGAGCTTATTGGCAATCCCTAATTCATAACTTGGAGTCGCAAAATTGCCGATTGCTGCCACTGACACATAAAGAATAACTTCTGGTACAAACAAACCAACATCAATGGCGATTTGCCCAATCATAACGGCCGCAATTAAGCCCATAGCGGTCGACAGCGGTGTCGGTGTATGAATGGCTGCAATCCTTAAGAATTCTAAACCGAAGTCAGCAATAAATAACTGAACAATAATCGGCAAGTGGGTACGCTCTGTCGGTCCGATAAAGGCCAGGTTTTCCGGCAGCAAAGACGGCTCAAGTGTAACAAGAAACCACAATGGCAAGAAAAACAAGGAAGCGAGAACACCTAAAAAGCGAACCCAGCGCACAAATGTGCCGACCATTGGAGCTTGTCGATATTCCTCAGCATGCTGCAAATGATGAAAGAACGTAGCAGGTGTAATAATAACACTCGGTGATGTATCAACATATATGACAACATGGCCTTCTAGCAAATGATTGGCAGTGACATCTGCTCTTTCTGTGTAGCGGACTAGAGGATATGGATTGTAACCTTGCTTTAGCAAAAACTCCTCAATTGTCTTGTCTGCCATCGAGATGCCATCAACATTTATTTGCTCTAGCTCCTTTTTAATGATTGCAACTAGATCTGGATCAGCAATATCTTTAATATAACCAATTGCCACATCAGTTTTTGACCGTTCTCCGACCTTCATAATCTCAAAACGGAGCCGCTCATCACGTATTCGTCTTCTTGTAATAGCCGTATTTACGATAATATTCTCGACAAAACCATCACGAGAACCGCGGATAACCTTTTCCGTATCCGGTTCCTGCGGAGTTCTGCCAGGATAGCTTCTTACATCGATGGCAATACCTTTTTCATAGCCTTCCATGACTGCAACAACTAAACCAGACAGCACTTGGTCTACAAGCTCATCCATTTTTTCCAGGGGCTTTACTTGGTGGTGCACAAGCTGGTTTTCAATAATTTTAAAAAAGTCATCGGATTGATGTACACGTTCTTCATCATTTAAGAATAATAGCTGTTCTAAAAGCTGAGAAATGATGGCACTGTCAACGAGTCCGTTCACATAGTACACATTTACCTCATGATGGAGAACACTGATTTTTCTCACTCCAAGGTCAAAGCTGACACCTAAGCCTACCCTGTCGGTCATGTACTTTTCTACATCGCAGAGCCTTCTAAAAATAGTCTCCATATCATGTGTTTCCTTGCTCATAAAATCCACTTCTTTCTAAAATATATTCCACTGCAATTCGTGTTATTGGTGCACCTTTTTCATAGGAATCTCTTTTGCCCATTTTGCCTATATCACCGATGCCGACAACTAAAGGCAAGTCGAGACTATCGAGACTGTAGACAGTATCACCGCTCATTCTTCCTATCTCATACTCTGGAATGCCAAGCTTATCTACACCGTAAGGAGTCAGATTGCCATCTTGGTCGATTGCCACATCAATCCTTGTCCATTCCTCTCTTCTCGTTCTGCTTGCAACAGCAATTACCCCAAGCACTTCCACATCCTTGTGTGCTGCTATGTATTTCAAAGCTGTCTCGCCTGCCCCCTCACCCACATAGCCACTATCATCAAACATCACTAATACGGGATCATTTTTGGCTTTTTTTATGAGATTTAAAATCTCCGGTCCACTATGGGTGGAGGGATTTCCAAATGACGTAGAAATGCAGCGGCCTCCCACTTCTTTTGCCACCATTTCAACTGCTCGTTTTGCATATTCGTCTCCATCTGTTATTAAAATAATTTTTCTTTTTGTACCCATCTGCAAATTCCTTTCTTTGACACTTTGCTAGAATCTACGGTGCAAAATACATCCAGTGAAATAAGGAGCCAAAGATTTTACCAAAGACAAGTGCCATCATCAATACGAGCAGCCGATCATCGAGGCTTACCCTTTTTGCGAGAAGAGGAAAAACATTTAATACTTCTGTAAGTGCTGCAGCAATCATACCTATATAGATTCCACCGGCTAGACCCATTACTGTTAACAGAATGGCTGGTAATGAGAAGGCTGGTTCTCTCAAAAAGACGAATGTACCGCAGACTGCACCGCAGACGACAGACCATTCATAGGAATATATCTTGCTTCCTGTTTTCGTCAGCTGCGTCAATCTCGGAATAATCCCAAAGACGGTTAAAAAAGCAACATAACCGGCTCCGACTGTTATTCCCCAAGCTCCCCCAATAAAAAGGACAGCAAGTATTTTAATGATCATCTAATTTTTTCATGCTTTCTTTATTTTCATGCATGATGACATATTGGTCCAAAGCTTGCTGATAAGAGAAAACTTCTACTTCCAGGGGGCTTGGTTCCTCATTAAAACGCTTTTTGAATACATGGTTGAAAAAAATGATCATTCCTAAGCCTAAACCTAGACTATAGGGAATTTGGAAGATGAGAGGCTTTTCTACCTCTTTTCCTGTAATGATTTTATACAGCTTTTGGTGGACTGCCTGCATGCTGACGTCTTCATGAAAATTCATAATAGTCAAGGCAGAGCCAATAAAAAGGAGCAGCCAAACCAAAAGGAACAGCGGTATAGACACTTCTTTTTTTTTGAGGATGACTTCAATGATGGTTTGTGCAGGACCGATAATCTGTATCTCCAAGTTTAGATTGAAGCTGCGTATTGCCTTAATTACCCTTGTGCTGTCGATGATGATGATGTTACGGTCACTCTCTGAAATAGAATAGATTATCAAATTATTCAATTGTTCCATTAAGCTATCAGCAGCTATTACTTGGGCTAAATCCTTCAGCAGCACTTCTTCATTCAATCTTTTTTCGATACGATTTCTCATCCGAATATAGACTGTCTCAGCCATTCATCAACACATCCAATCATCTAATGTTTTTACGATGATGGTAGTATTTGCTTAATGTGGGCAATTTATAATGATAATTTTTTTGGTAATATTTCCATATAAAAAGAGCAGATGGATATTAAATATCCATCTGCTCTTTCATTTGTAGCAATATTTTTTTCTCAAGGCGTGATACTTGGACTTGGGATATTCCAAGCCGGGTTGCAACTTCAGATTGTGTCTGATCTTTGTAATAGCGCAAATACACAATCAGCCTTTCTCTTTCGTCGAGTTCCCTAATCGCCTCTTGCAGGGCGATTTTATCAAACCATTTGCCCTCATTGCCATCATCTATCTGGTCTAGAAGGGTAATAGGATCGCCGTCATTTTCATATACTGTCTCATGGATAGAGGACGGTGTTCTGGCGGCCTCTTGTGCTAAGACAATATCTTCCGGCGGAATATCAAGATGCTCTGAAATCTCTCCAACAGTTGGTGTACGGCCGTACTGCTTGGAGAGTTCATCTTTTGCTTTCCTGATTTTATTGCTCAGTTCCTTTAAGGAGCGGCTCACTTTCACGGTTCCGTCATCACGGATAAAGCGCTGAATTTCGCCAATGATCATCGGGACTGCATAGGTCGAGAACTTCACATCATAGCTTAAATCAAATTTATCTACTGATTTAAGCAATCCGATACAACCGATCTGAAATAAGTCATCCGGATCGTAGCCTCTGTTCAAAAACCTTTGCACGACTGACCATACAAGTCGCATATTCTTCTGGACTATTGTATCTCTAGCTGACTGATCGCCATCTTGGCTTCTTTTGATAAGCTCCTTCACTTCATGGTCTTTTAAATACGTTTCTTTCTCCTTTTTTACCTCCACATCCATAAGCGATTCTCCTTAATTGCTTAGCATTTTGCTCTTTATTAAATGCTTGCGCAGGCGGATCTCAGTTCCATTTTCTGGGCTAGAATGCACTTCAATTTCGTCCATAAAATTTTCCATGATGGTGAATCCCATTCCGGATCTTTCCAATTCAGGCTTTGTCGTAAATAACGGCTGTCTTGCTTCTTCTACATCCATAATTCCTCTTCCATCATCACGAATGGTCAAATCGATAAAGGAATCTTCCATAATGACTGAAATGTAGACAATCCCGTCAGGGTCATTTTCATAACCATGAATAATACAGTTTGTGACCGCTTCTGATACGACTGTTTTGATTTCTGTCAACTCATCCATCGTTGGATCAAGCTGTGTAATAAAAGCAGCGACAGTTACCCTTGCGAAGGATTCGTTTTGGCTTTGTGCGCTGAATTGCAAATGCATTTCATTTCTCATTTATGCAACCCCCAATCTTTCAAGTGCAAATTGTTCATTTGTTTCCAGCTTCATTATCTTAAACATGCCAGACATATCAAACAACCGTTGTACACTCGGGGAGATTGCGCAAATCACCATTTCTCCGCCTAGCTGCTTTATTTGTTTATATCTGCCTAAGATTACTCCTAAGCCTGAACTATCCATAAATGATAAATGCTCTAAGTTTAAAACAATATGGCGAATATTTCTGCTCTCTATCGCATCAGTCGCTTTTGTGCGCAGCTCTTCTGCGTAGTGATGATCTAATTCCCCTGCTAAACGAATACAAAGAACATTGTTTTTTGTTTCCAGCTCAATATTAAGACTCACTATCCATAGCCTCCTCTTTTTAGGTTAGTGAGTCAATTCTACCTTTAATCCTGCATTTCCTTCAAGCAAGACAAAACTAGTGTTGATTCGCTAAAAAAAGAGGAATGCTGACAGTTTTAGCAAGCTTATTGCGTTTTTGTAAACATACCGGCAGTTCGTTTAAACAGTGTCCACCAGCCTGCTTCTTTAATTTCTGTTTGCGATACGAGCGGACTTTCCACGATTGTCTTGCCATCTTTCACAAATTGGACCTTGCCGATTTCCTGACCCTTTGCAATTGGGGCTTTTAAGTTTTTGTTCATGACGATTTTTTTCTCTACGTCATCAACCTTTTCTCCCTTTTTCGTCAATAGAGAGATTGGTTCGCTTGTAACAGCTGATGCCTGTTTTTGGTCCCCTTTGCTTACATTTACTTTGCCGATAAGCTCATTCCTCTTATAGACTGGATGCGTTTCGTATTGGCTAAATGCATAATCAAGCATTTTTGTTACTTGTGCATTCCGCTCTTTTGATGTAGGCGCACCAAAAACAACAGCAATCACACGCATTCCATTCTTTTGGGCAGTTGCTGTCAGGCAGTATTTTGCTTCTTTCGTGAATCCCGTTTTCAAGCCGTCTACTCCAGGATAAAACTTAACAAGACGATTAGTATTTACAAGCCAGAACTTCTTGTCAGAGTCTTCTCGCAAGTACGCCTCATATGTACCTGTAAATTTAGTGATATCCTCATATTTCAATAATTCCTTCGCCATGATAGCCATATCATGTGCTGTGCTGTAATGCTCATCGACCGGGAGGCCTGTGACATTCTTGAATGCTGTATTCTTCAATCCTAAACTGCTCGCTTTTTTGTTCATCATTTCTACAAATGCTTCTTCTGAGCCAGCAAGTCTTTCGGCTACTGCCACTGCTGCATCATTCCCAGACCCGATTGCAATGCCTTTAAGCATTTCCTCTGTTGTCATTTCTTCTCCAGGCTCCAAGAAGATTTGGGAGCCGCCCATTGAAGCTGCATGTTCACTCGTCCTGATTTTCTCGTCTATTTTGAGTTTACCTTGATCGAGTGCTTCCATGATTAAAAGCATAGTCATTATTTTTGTCATACTTGCCGGCGGCAGCTCTTCATTGCTGTTTTTCTCATATAGTACTGTCCCAGTGTCTCTGTCAATCAAAATAGCTGATTTAACATTGTCCACCAATTCACTACTTTTCTCTGCAGCAAGTGTGCTTGGTGCCAACATAGATGCAAATAGTAACATGGTTAAAAAGATTGTTGCGATGCGTTTCATCTCAAAGACCCTCCATTCTATATACTGTCCCATTTTTTCCAATCATGTTTTTTTTATACAGTCAGCTATAAATATTTTTCTTAGGAAGACTACTGTGCGCACGAGGAGTGAGTATCCTTGACACAATCATGCATTTAAGCTATTTTTAGACTGTTATATAAATAGTTCGGCTATAGAAATAAGCTGTATTAACTTAGTGGTTTTTTCGAAATAAAGGAGGAGAAATTTTGATTCAAATAAAAACAAAGGAGCAAATCGAAAAGATGAAGAAAGCCGGGGAAATCCTTGCAGATTGCCATAAGGAAATCCGCAAGTTAATTAAACCTGGCATTACAACACTTGAGATTGATAGATTTGCAGAAGAATATATCACAAAAAGAGGAGCAACACCTGAGCAGAAGGGATATCACGGTTATCCTTTTGCGACATGCGCATCTGTCAACGATGTTATTTGCCACGGATTTCCAAACAAGACTGCTTTAAAAAATGGCGATATCGTTACAATTGATATGGTGGTGAATTTAGACGGATGGCTTGCCGATTCTGCCTGGTCCTATGCGGTCGGAACGATTTCGGAGGAAGCGCAAAACTTGCTGAAAACGACAGAAGAGGCCCTGTATAAAGGGATAGAGCAAGCAGTTGTAGGAAACAGGGTCGGCGACATTTCCCATGCCATTCAAACCTTTGCAGAGTCAAAAGGCTATGCCGTTGTTCGCGACTTTGTCGGCCATGCGATTGGCAGAGACATGCATGAAGAGCCGCAAATTCCTCATTTTGGTCCTCCAAATTTGGGTAGAAGGCTGAAAGAAGGCATGGTTATCACGATAGAACCAATGTTAAATACCGGAATGTATCATGCGAAGGTTGATTTAGATGGCTGGACTGCAAGAACAGTAGACGGCAGTCTCTCAGCTCAATATGAGCATACGCTCGCAATCACAGCAAATGGGCCTGAGATATTAACAAAGCAATAAGAAAAAAAGGGAAGCTAATTTTAACGCTTCCCTTTTTGTATGCAATTATTCGTGGATAAGCTGTCTCACTTGATTTGGCGGCATTACATCTGCCGGTATTCCAGGCTCATAAAGTTTCACAGCCGATGTTTTTGCAAACTCTTGTTTAGCTTCGTCTATTAAAGAATGATCTTCCAACAAATCATAAAGTGTTAAAGCCATTGTTTTGGCAGCTAAATGCATTCCTTTAAAGCCGATAGAGCTGCCATAACAAGCCGTTGCTTGCCAGGAATGCGCTTGAACTCCTACCGGTGCACAAGTTGTCATCACTTGTCCTACAGGGGTGATCCAGCTTACATCGCCGACATCTGTTGAACCACCGATTGATACACCTTTCATTCTTTGATCGTCAATATTGACTGTTGGAAGGAGATCATCTGTGAATGCTGCAATGCGCTGTTTAGATGTAGCAACGATACTTGGGTCAATGGAAGCGATAACTTCACTTGCAAATTGTTTTTCCTCTTCTGTAAAGAATAACGGGTTCTCCTCCATATTTTTCAGCATTAGCCCGTTTAATGTATCGTTGGGCAATGTTTCATAGGCGAAAGCAAGAATTTCAGAACGAACTGTCGTTTCTGTCATTATGGCCGCTCCATCGGCACATTTTTTTACCCTTTCAAGCAATTCGTCCACTTGTTCCTTTGTGGCAGCCCGGATATAATACCACACGGTGCTAGCATCTGGAACAACATTAGGAGCAAAACCTCCATTAGTAATGACATAATGTATTCTCGAGCCATCGAGGATATGTTCTCGCAAATAATTGCTGCCAATATTCATGATTTCCACGGCATCAAGTGCACTTCTGCCGGCATGAGGAGCTCCTGCAGCATGTGCGGCAATTCCGCTGAAATGGAATTTAATTGACACCATTGCTTGCATGCTAAAGTTTGACGTCATATTAGCAGTACCTGGGTGCCAAGTAAGGGCACAATCTAAATCATCAAATACTCCTTCTCTTGCCATAAAGGTCTTGCCTGACAGAACCTCTTCGGCCGGACAGCCATAATAACGAATCGTTCCAGTGAGGCTTTCCTCTGCCATTTTCTCTTTTAAGGCAATAACTGCTGCCACCCCTGCTGTCCCTAATAGATTGTGTCCGCAGCCATGGCCTGGACCGTTTGCAACTATTTCCTCCCGAACTGGCGATACGGTTTGAGAAAGACCTGGCAATGCATCATATTCTCCTAATATGCCGATGACTGGACTGCCGCTACCAAACTCTGCAATAAAAGCCGTTTCTGAGCCTCCTGCATTTTTTGTAACCGTAAACCCGGCATTTTGCAGTGCTGCTATTTGCAGCCCGACAGCATGCGTTTCCTCATAAGCAAGCTGCGGATGTTCCCATATATCCTTCGCCATGTCAGTAAAGAATTGTTCATGTTCGTTCAGCCACTCTACTACATCTGTTTTACTCATATAAAGCCTCCTAATCAATTAGTTACAAAAAGAAGAATGAATATTCTGTATTTTAAAAGCATAACCCATCTTTTTAATTCGTGCCACTAATCAGTCAGGAAATCTGACGAAAACATTTTTATTGAAGAACATCCATCACTTTATTCTGTATCATGACAACCTCATTTTTCATATGTACTGGCTCATATTCCTTGTCTATACATTCCTCCCAATAGGCAATATGAAGGTTATCTATTTCATGTTTGGATTCCGCTAACAAAGCTCCCCCTTCACCTTGGATTGAGTACCAATAAAGAAATTCCTCACCGCCTGTAACCTCCCGAAAGATTGTTTCCACATACATTTTTTCATCTTCCAACGTCAGCAGCACCTTGTCCATTTCCTTATTTAGAAGCGCCATCCATTTATCCACGACTGCAGATTTACCTTTTTTCACTTTTACTTTCGTCAACTCTATATTCACAAGCAGCACCCTCCTCAAGTAATTAATGTCATTATAGCAAACTAATTAGATATCTGTCTAATTAGTTTGCTATAAAAGAAGATCGAGTTCGCCTCGACCTTCCTTCCTGCTTTATTTAGCCTGTAATTACTTCATAAATTAATTCAGGAGCATCTACTTTTTGATCTGTCACTTTAATATGCTCATATAATCTTTGTTTAACATCATCGACATTGTCTGTATTACTATAAATCGTCACAAGGGATTCGCCTGCTTCCACCTTGTCACCGATTTTCTTGTTTAGAACCAATCCAACAGCTAAGTCAATTTCTGACTCCTTCGTCGCTCTGCCAGCACCTAGAATCATCGCTGCTGTTCCGATACTATCAGCCGTGATTTCTGCCACATAGCCGGACTCCTTTGCAGGTAGCTCAAGCTTGTATTGTGCTTGTGGAAGACGCTCAGGCTCATCCACAACACTTGAATCGCCGCCTTGTGATTCTAAAAACAGCTTGAACGTTTCCAAGGCTTTGCCGCTCTTAATTGCATCCTCGAGCATTTCTCTCGCTGTTTCAATACTTTCAGCCTTCTCCGCTAAATACACCATCTGAGAGCCTAGAGTGAGACAAAGCTCTGTTAAGTCTGCTGGTCCTTGACCCTTTAATGTATCGATTGCTTCCTTCACTTCTAGAGCATTACCGATGGCAAATCCAAGCGGCTGGCTCATGTCAGAAATAATTGCCATCGTCTTGCGGCCGACATTATTGCCGATTCGAACCATTGCTTCTGCAAGTTCCCTTGAGTCATCCAATGACTTCATAAAAGCTCCTGCCCCTGTTTTAACATCAAGACAAATCGCGTCAGCACCGGCAGCGATTTTTTTGCTCATTATGCTGCTTGCAATAAGAGGAATACTGTTTACTGTTGCCGTAACATCTCTTAAAGCATACAATTTCTTATCAGCAGGAGTCAGATTGCCGCTTTGACCAATGACAGCAACCTTATTTTTATTTACTAGTTTAATAAATTCTTCTTTATCGATTTCCACATGGAAACCTTTTACTGCTTCTAATTTATCAATCGTTCCGCCAGTATGGCCAAGACCCCTGCCGCTCATTTTCGCAACAGGAACGCCTACAGCCGCAACGAGCGGGCCGAGTACAAGTGTCGTCGTATCGCCGACACCGCCAGTAGAATGTTTGTCAACTTTGATTCCTTCAATTGCCGACAGGTCGATTACATCACCGGAATGAACCATTGCCATTGTTAAATCAGCTCGTTCCTTCTCGGTCATGCCTTGAAAAAACACTGCCATTGTAAATGCACTGATTTGATAATCAGGTATTGTACCATCTGTATAGCCGTTGATAATGAAAGAAATTTCCTCTTCCGTCAATTCGCGTCCATCACGTTTTTTCTCAATTAAATCAACCATTCGCATTTTCATAGTGAGAATCCCCTTATCTACTATTCGCCGATTTTTGTAACCAATTCTTTCACATATTTAAGGAAGTCTGCTTTAACTTTTTCTGTCGTTTCAATTACTTCTTCATGATTCAACGGCTGGTCAAGAATACCTGCTGCCATGTTGGAAATACAAGAGATTCCAAGGACTTTAAGTCCAGCATGTCTAGCAACAATTACCTCTGGAACTGTTGACATACCGACTGCATCTCCGCCAAGAACTCTAAGCATTCTAACCTCTGCCGGTGTTTCATACGATGGACCTGTGTTACCGACATATACGCCTTCTTGTACCTTTAAGCCGATGCTTGCAGCGATTTCTTTAGCTGTTGAACGTAAATTTTTGCAATATGCTTCAGACATATCAGGGAATCTAACGCCTAGGGCAGAATCATTTGGGCCGATAAGCGGGTTTGTTCCCATATTATTAATATGATCTGAAATAAGCATTAAGTCTCCAGGAGCGTATGATTCATTCACACCGCCTGCTGCATTTGTTACGATTAAGTTTTCGACACCTAATTCTTTCATAACACGAACTGGGAATGTCACTTTTTCAAAAGTGTACCCTTCGTAATAATGGAATCTCCCTTGCATTGCAACAACTTCCACACCGCCAATTGTTCCAAATACAAGCTGACCAGCATGGCCTTCTACTGTTGAAACTGGGAATTCTGGAATTTGCTCGTACGGAATTTTTACAGCATTTTCGATTTCTTCAGCTAGAACACCAAGTCCTGAGCCTAAGATGAGGCCAATTTTTGGCACAGCGGAATATTTTCCCTTCAAAAAGTCTGCTGATTGTTTAATTTTAGTATAATCCATGTTCACTGCTCCTTATATTAACTCTTTTAAAAAGCTCTTTCCGTTTTTTGGCATAGAGACATTAAAGTTTTCTGCAATCGTTGCGCCAATGTCCGCGAACGTTTCTCTTAACGGAAGCTGTTGTCCTGCACTGATTTTTTTGTTGTATACTAACAGCGGCACATACTCTCTCGTATGGTCAGTTCCATGATGGACAGGATCATTTCCGTGGTCTGCTGTGATAATCAGCACATCATCCTCGTTTAAGAGCGGCAGCACTTCTGAAAGCCTTGCATCATATTCCTCAAGCGCCTTGCCATAGCCGATTGGATCACGTCTATGTCCGTAAAGAGCATCAAAATCGACAAGATTTAAGAAGCTTAATCCCGTAAAGTCCATATGTAAAGTTTCAAGCAGCTTATCCATCCCATCCATATTCGATACGGTTCTTAGTGACTTAGTAACACCTTCGCCATCATATATATCAGAGATTTTACCGATAGCAATGCTGTCAAAACCGCTGTCTTTCAGTTCGTTCATTACTGTTCTTTCAAACGGCTTCAACGCATAATCATGGCGGTTTGCTGTTCTTTTAAAGCTGCCTGGTTCACCGACAAACGGTCTTGCAATAATTCTGCCTACCATATACTTCTCATCAAGTGTCAATTCTCTTGCAATTTCACAAATCTCGTAAAGCTCCTTTAATGGTACAACTTCTTCATGTGCTGCAATTTGCAGGACAGAATCAGCTGATGTATAGACAATCAAGGCACCTGTTTTCATATGCTCTTCGCCAAGCTCATCTAAAATTTCCGTACCGCTGGCAGGTTTATTGCCGATAATTTCTCTGCCTGTTTTTGCTTTTAATTCATTTAACAGCTCATCCGGGAATCCTTCCGGGAAAACACGAAACGGTGTGTCAATACGCAGGCCCATGATTTCCCAGTGACCAGTCATTGTATCCTTGCCGTTTGATGCTTCCTGCATTTTCGTATAATGAGCCATCGGCTTGTCTGCTTTATCAATACCTTTAATTTCTTCGATGTTGCTCAAGCCAAGTTTCCCCATATTTGGCATATGGAGACCATTCATCTTTTCAGCTATATGACCAAAAGTATGGGCACCTAAATCGCCGAATTTTTCAGCATCAGGAGCTTCACCAATTCCGACTGAATCCATCACAATTAGGAATACCCTTTTAAATGGATATGTGGACATTTAATTACCTCCTATATATGAATTAATCATCCTATTTTACCCTTTAGTATGTATCTTTAACCTAAAAAATTATAGCATATTGTCAGAAGTCTGACATCTATTTGCATAAAAATAATTTTAGGGCCAGTCCTTCCACCATTGTATGAAAAAAGGTGAAAGGGCTGCCCCTATGCTCTTGGATGATATTGACTATAAACGTCTTTTAATCTTGTTTTTGTAACATGTGTATAAATTTGTGTTGTAGAGATGTCAGCATGTCCAAGCATTTCTTGAACTGCCCGCAGATCTGCCCCATTCTCAAGCAGATGTGTCGCAAAAGAATGCCTTAGGGTATGGGGAGTTATCTCCTTATTAATCTCCGCTTCTTTGCCGAGTCGTTTTAAGATTTTCCAGAAGCCTTGCCGTGACAGTCTTCTGCCGTGATGGTTTAGAAACAGGGCATCTCCTACTTCTTTTTTGCTTATAAAAGCAGGTCTTCCTTCTTCAAGGTATTCTGTAAGCGCCCTTGTGGCGGCACCCCCGATTGGAATGATTCGCTCCTTATTCCCTTTACCGATACACCGAACGAAGCCCATCATTAAATGGACATCATCCATATTCAACTGAATCAGCTCACTCACCCGTATTCCTGTTGCATATAAAAGCTCCAGCATAGCCTTGTCTCTTTTTCCAAAATGATCCAGCTTATTCGGAAATTCAAGCAACGCCTCTACCTCTTTCATAGACAGCACCTTAGGCAATGACCTTTCTCCTTGCGGCGATTCAATATGTACGGTCGGATCCTCTTCGGTCACCCTGTCCCGAAAAAGGAATTGGTGAAACGCTCTGATAGAAGCTATGTGTCTGGCAATTGTTTTAGAAGATTTTCCGTTATCTTTCAAAAACCCCAAAAACCGAACAATATGTGCACGCTGAATATCGGTAAGGCTAACCATCTCTACTTCTTTCATGTACTTACTGTAGGATTTCAAATCCCGTTCATACGAAACTAGAGTGTTTTTTGCCAGACCCTTCTCCACCAATAAAAAATGCATAAAGTCCTTTAGCTGTTCTTCCATTAGTCATTACTCCCCATTTAAGTAAAAAAGAAATATTCGTTCCTTCCAGGAAAACTCCTCTGCCTTTCCATCACCGCTCACTTTCACAGCAGCTCCAGATGGTTCATCATAACGATGAAAATCCTGATATTCTTCATTAAACCATATAAGCGCATAATAAAAAAGAACTGTGCATCCTACAAACAGCAAAAAAACCTTTGCTGTCCGAAAAACTACTTTAGACCATTGCAGCATTATTACTCCTCCAAACTAGTGTCATACTAAAAGCTATGCCAGTTTACGGAGTAAATATACCTGTAATAGGGCCTAAAACTACTAAACAATGCAAAAAACCTTCTCCATATGAAAAAGGTTTCTCATTCTTTGATTAATCTGCACTTTTTTCAATACAGCGATGACATATTCCATGAAAGGTTAAACGGTGATCTTTTATTTTAAAGTTCCAGTCACGTTCAACCACTTTTTCAACATCCCCTAATAAATCCTCTTGAATTTCATCAACAGCTCCACATTCTATGCATACTAAATGATGGTGAAAGTGAGCTGCACCTTCTTGTCGCAAGTCATATCTAGAAACACCGTCACCGAAATTTATCTTGTCGACTATTTTCAGCTCAGTCAGCAGCTCTAATGTCCGGTAAACTGTCGCTAATCCAATCTCGGGAGATTTCTCTTTTACAAGGAGGTAAACATCTTCTGCACTTAAGTGGTCTTCTTCATTCTCTAGCAAAACCCTCACTGTTGCTTCCCTTTGAGGAGTTAATTTATAGCTCGAAGAATGCAACAGCTTTTTTATTCTATCTATTCTACTTTCCATTCCGAAAGTCCCTCCCTAGCCACTGTCCATATCATTATAACAGAAGAAGGAATAGAATCCTAATAAAAATTATTATAAATAAGAATCAATAATTATTTGTTAATTAAAATAATTATAATTTACTTACACTTTCGGGATGAACCCTATAAATGATTCTACCATATTAATAATCGATTTCATAAGTCCTGGTGAAATATAGGCCTCCACTCCAGCGGCAGCAGCAAGGAATATCATAGCAGCAAACAGCAGAAACATATATCTTCCAAATAACGGCAGCATCGGCTCTCCCATTTTTTTCATAAATTGCTGTCTAATCATCTTAAATGAAAACGAAACAGACAAGGTTGCAGAGATGATAAAAATCGGGATAATGATAATATTTTGAGGCAAAACAGACACAAAAGAAAGCAAGAAGCCGTTCCAGCCCATCTGGTTTACTAAAAATCCGACTGTAAATCCAACAACCATCCCTTTAATGAACAATAAAATGAGAATAACCGGCAAACCGATGATAGAAATACCCAAGAGCCACATCAAGCCGATGAATTTACTGTTATGAGAAAAGCTTTGAATAAATAAATCCTTGCTGTCAGCAACCTTGCCATTAGAAATTTGGCTGAAAAACTGTGACAGATAATAGAATAAATCTTCCTTTTGGCTCAATGTTAAACTGTTCACGACAATTGCTCCAAATATGACACCCATCAAAAACAACACCGCAATAAATAAATAGATGGAGGAATGCTCCCGAAAATGATTTGCTAGAATGTTCTGGTACTTATTTTTTTTCATTGCTACCTCTCCTCTGTGCCAATCTGTTAGTTCATTCTATGAAAAGATTCAGCAGTATATGACTAGCAAATCTAGTATTTTTCTACCAAAAGTATCTGTAAATTATAGATGGCAGCACGTATACTAAAAGAAACCAATAGAAGGGGCGAGCGCTTATGAAACCAATCCTCCTTGATTTTCCTCCTAGAATAGAAACAGACAGACTGTATTTAAGGCCATGCCTACCAGGTGACGGAAAACTAGTTTTGGACAGCATCCAGCATTCCTTGCAAGAGCTGCAAGATTGGCTCCCTTTTGCCCACAAACAGCAGACATACGAAGAAATAGAAGAGAATATTAGAAGGTCGTATGCTAAATTTATTTTACGAGAAGACATTCGCTTGCATATCTTCTTGAAAGAGACAGACACATTTATTGGATCAACTGGCCTTCACAAAATTAATTGGGATGTGCGCATTTTTGAAATCGGCTACTGGTGTGATTCAAGATTTGCTGGATGTGGCTATATTACGGAAAGCACGAAGGGATTGGTCCAATTTGCGAAAGATGTTCTAAAAGCAAATCGAATTGAGATTCGCTGTGACCCTCTCAATACAAAAAGTAGAAACATCCCTGAAAAGCTCGGATTTACGCTGGAAGGAATTCAAAGGAAGGATTGTATGAGCGCAGACGGAAGTACCCTTAGAGATACTTGTGTGTTTGCTTTGACTTAACTCATGACAAAAAACGAAAAGAAACGGCCAATCCGCCATTTCTTCTCGTTTTTTATTCGTCATTTTTATTAGAAACACGCCCATACCTGCCGCCGCCGCCAACAGTGAGCGACAGCTTGCCAGCTCTTGCAGCTTGGATATATTCGGCCACCTGAGTCGGAAGTATTTCAGCAAGCTGCTCATACGGTGCTTCGTGAATAATTTGCATTTCCGTCGAAAAATAATGAAGCAGCTTCTCAAGTGTTTTTTTCCCTAAACCTGGAATAAACTCCAGTGGAACTTGATGAATATAGGGCGGCCTTGACGGCTTATCACCAGCAGTGGCAAGCTCTTTTATCCTTACAGCCACCCCTTTTTTTCCGTTTTTATGCCCGCAGCTTGAGCATACCTCTTCCTCTTCTCCTAATGGCTTGTGGCATTTTAAACAAACTGTATTATGATATTTGCCTAACAAAGGATCCATTCCATAGTTTTCTGCGACTTGCCGGCCATCGACACCCTGCAATGCTTTCTCCAGCTCTGTGAAGGATGCTTCCTCTACCTCTAAAATTTGATACTCTCGGGCAATTTTTGCCAGAGAATGGGCATCTGAATTGGTGATATACGTATAGCTGTGTAGCTCCTTGATCTGATCTGCCATCATAGTATTCGAGCTTAGGCCCAGTTCTACAGCATCAATCAAATCTGGATCAAAAACTTCTGAAAGGGATGCTTTTACGCCGCTTCCGTACAAACTTTTATATGGTGTAAAGATATGTGCAGGAATAAACAAACCGCCAAGACTCTTTACCTTTTTTTGCAGTTCTTTGCCTGTCACATAGATGCGCTGTGAGCTTAATTGAATGTTTTTCATGTATTTAGAAAGCCATGATGAGAATTCCTTCATAGCCGTCAATGTCGGCATATAACAGAGCACATGGATAGGCCCTTTACAAGAATCATCATATATTTCAAGCTCAGAACCAGGAATAATGGTTATTCCATCCATCTCCAGTCCCCCGCCTGTCTTTTGAACCATTCTGCCTTTTGCGATGTATTCATCCATTTCCATTAGTATTTCTGGCGAATGGCAATCGATAATTCCAATCATATCAAGCCCCTTTTGATAACTGGCATATTCGATAATGTTCAAAAGCGTCAATGTACGAGATCCTGTGATTTTTACTGCCTTACCGCTTGCTGTTCTGCCGATATGGATATGTAAATCTGCAAATATGCGAATCATTAAATCACCTTATTTTCCTAGAAGCTGCCAGTACTGGACGGCATACATTGTTTTGGCATCAAAGATTTTTTGCTCCGTTATTAAGCTTTGTGCTTCCTCCATTGTAATTTCCATCAAGTTGACGAATTCATCTTCATCTAGTTCTGCCGCATTTTCTATTTTATAAAGACCGCTCGCCAAGTATACATGGACAATTTCATCAGCAAAGCCAGGGGAAGTATAAAAGGAGCTGATAAGCTTCATTTCTTTACAGCCATAGCCGGTTTCTTCCTCTAATTCCCTTCTTGCACAAAGAGCTGGGTCCTCATCCTTTTCAAGCTTGCCTGCCGGAATTTCCACAATCGCTTTTTCCAAGGCTTTCCTGTATTGCTCCACCACCACAAGCTTCCCTTCTTCTGTTATCGCTATAACTGCAACAGCTCCAGGATGCTTAATAATCTCTCTTTTGGAAGTACTGCCATTCGGAAGCATTACCTCATCCACTTGTAAGGAAATAATTCTCCCGTTAAAAATCTTCTCTGTGCTGATTGTCTTTTCTTCTAAATTTTCCATTTGTCCTTCACTCCTGTTCTAAGCAATTCCATTTTTCATATATTTCATTATACTTATTTCCCTGTGCAAAAGGGAAGGAAACGGAGGATGTCTTTGAAGATTTATAAACAGGAAAAAGCCATTATACTGACTGGAAAGGCATGGCAAGTCCGGCATATGCTTAAAAACTACCGTAAAGACTATGTTTATATTAAGGATTGGATAAAGGGCGAAAAAACACTGCAGAAAAAAGAAGACAAACTTTAAGCCACTTTTTTTGTCTTCTTCTCCTCCTTTTCGTTAAAATAAAGATGGAAATACTAGTGAGAGAGGTGTGCTTATGAAGAAAAATCGTTTAGGTCAATCTGATTTACATGTTTCTGCTCTCGGACTAGGCTGCATGAGTCTTGGGACAGACGAAAAAACAGCCTTCCCTATCCTTGAAGCAGCACTGGAAGCAGGCGTTAATTATTTTGACACAGCCGATTTATATGATTTCGGACAGAATGAACAAATCTTAGGTAAATTCTTTAAGCAAAACCGAGAGAATGTTATTATTGCTTCTAAAGCTGGCAACAAGTGGCAGGAAAACAAAGAAGGCTGGACGTGGGATGCCAGCAAGGCTTATATAAAAGAAGCGGCCAAACAAAGCTTGAAACGCCTTGATACAGATTATATCGACTTGTACCAGCTTCACGGCGGAACGCTCGATGATCCTATTGAGGAGACGATTGAGGCATTCGAAGAGCTAAAAGCAGAAGGTTATATCCGTTATTACGGCATTTCTTCCATCCGCCCAAACGTTATTAGAGAATATGTAAAGCGTTCTAATATTGTTTCAGTTATGATGCAATACAGCATATTGGACAGGCGTCCAGAAGAGGAAGCCTTGCCACTTCTTCATGACAGCGGAATCAGTGTTGTCACGCGCGGTCCAGTAGCAAAGGGCTTGCTGAGTGATAATTACCTAAAAAAGCTTACGGCAAAAGGCTATTTAGACTACAGTGAAGAAGAGCTCCGCTCCACACTGGAAGGTTTACAGGCACGCTTTGAAGGCAAACGCTCTATTTTGGAAGCAGCTGTCCAATACAATCTTTCCAATCCGGCAGTTGCTACTGTTATTGCTGGGGCTAGCAGTGTGGAACAGCTGCAGGAAAACGCCAGAGCTGTTAACAGCATTGCCTTAACTCAGGACGAACAAAAAGTCATTCAAGCCGTATCAAAAGCTTCCTTCTATAAGGATCACCGATAAGAGTAAACAAAAAAAAGCAGGATTTTAGCCTGCTTTTTTTATTTGTATTCTTTCCAATTCATAGGGGTCTCGTTCAAAAGTTCTTCAAAGCTTTTGTTTTTATCACGCTGCCTGCGCTCTTCTTTTTTTCTTTCTTCTTCGACTTTAAGTTTTTCTTCTTCTGCAGCTTTCAGCTCCTGCTTCTTATCCTTAAGCTGTTTGGCAAGCTGTTCATTCAGCATATCTCCAAGTGTTACAGGCTTATCTGCGTTATCCTTTTTTGCAGGTCTGTTTTGTTTTCTCATGGCAAGAAACCACCTTTCCATTAATCTTCGATTGTAATCGTCTCTTCAAGGCTAACCTTAACATTGCCTTTAATTGCTCTTGTAATCATGCAAGATGCCTCTGCCTTTTCCGCGAGCCTTTTTGCAAGCTCCACCTCTTTGCTTGAAGATCCAGCTGGAAGAACTATATTTGGACGATGGATGATTTCTTTATATGTAAAGACACCGTTTGTCACATCTACAATCGCTTCCGATGCCAATGTTAAGCTATTTTTATCTAATTTGCTTCTTTCCATCATTGCTGCCAATGTAATTATAAAGCAAGTAGCCGCTGCACCGAGCAGCATTTCATCAGGATTTGTCCCGACACCTGGACCATCCATTTCCTTTGGAATAGAAATTTGTGTTTTTAAATTGCCGCTTTCAATTGTGCCAATATCATTACGAAGTCCTGGCCAATTTGCCTGCAAATGAAAATGATGTTCTGCCATTCCTTTCATCGTCCTTTCTGTAAAACCTGATGAAAGTATCATACCATAATTTTGGAGCGTTTGTTCGTTGGAAGCTTATACAATTACTCACTTGACTCATCTTTTCCTGTTTAGGCTTTTATGTGTATCGAATCTCGTGTTTTTGTGTATGTATAATACTAGCAAAGCTTGTTTCATGCTTAGCTAAAAGCCAGTAAGGAGACAAGGGGTGCAAATTATATTATTGTCCGCTTTGTTTCTATAGAAAATAATGGTAAACTCATATTAGTTTTTTGAAATGAAATATTTTGTTCGGAGGAATGAATGTGAAAAAATTTTTTCGCTATTTTTTTTCATTCTTAGTTTTTATCTCATCCATCGGTGTATATTGTACGAACCGATTGATGTATATGAAGAAAAAAGAAGACGAATTTATTTTTAACAGGGAAAAAGCAGCTGGAAGACTTAAGCCAGAAGTTCTGGAATCCCTAAAAAAACGGGAAGTAACCATCCCTTCCCCATATGGATACATGCTGAAAGCAGTTGTAGCAGAGCCTTTCCCTGAAAAGCGGTATATTATTATTGCCCACGGGGTGACGGAAAGCAAAACGAACTCCATTAAATATATGAACTTGTTTCTTGAGAGAGGATTTAATGTTGTCATTTATGATCATCGTCGTCACGGGGAGTCTGGCGGAAAAACAACGAGCTTTGGTCATTACGAAAAATTCGATTTAAAAGCTGTTGTTGATTGGTTAAAGGCAGACAAAGGCAAAGACATACTTTTAGGTATTCACGGGGAATCGATGGGAGCTGCCACGATGATTCTATATGCCGGGATGGTCGAAGACGGTGCTGATTTTTATATTGCTGATTGCCCTTTTTCCGATTTTGGCGAACAGCTTAATCATCTTGTCAAAGCTGAAATGAAGGTGCCTGGAAAACTGTTTCTGCCAATTGCTGATGTTTTTCTGCGGGCAAGAGAACGATATTCTATCCGCCAAGTGTCTCCCATTGCAGTTATTGATAAAATCGCGAAGCCGATGCTGTTTATCCATAGTGAAAAAGACTCCTTTATTTTGCCGCATATGACACAGGAGCTTTTTGAAAAGAAACAAGGACCTAAAAAGCTTTTTTTAGCATTAAATGGTTTTCATGCCCAAAGCTATAATGAAAATAAAGAAGAATATGAAAAAGTAATTGATGATTTTTTGCAGGAATATGTCATTCAGTGATTTATTCACATATTCTTTATAGGAAGGTTGGCTTCTTTATATGAAAGTTCTATCCATGATCCAGCCTTGGGCAAGTTTATTTGTACTTGGTGAAAGTAAATTCGAGACAAGGTCGTGGAAAACAAATTACCGCGGACCTCTTGCCATTCATACGAGTAAGAAAATAGACAAGAAGGCAAGCAGCCATCCCAATATTCAAAAACTGTTGAACTTAAAAGGCCAAGCGCCAGACACTCTCCCAACAGGAATGATTATCGGCGTCTGCATGTTAACAGACTGCTTACGAGTGATAGACAGCCGAGAGAATGAGGCAGTGTTGGCAGATGGCCGCCTTGTTATCGGCAATGAATTTTTCCTTGGTGACTACACTGTCGGCAATTATGCTTGGGAAGTGAGCTCTATGAAGCAGCTGGATGTATTTATCCCTGCTAAAGGGCAGCTCGGATTATGGGAATATAATGGAGATATCTCCATTTAAGCAAAAAAAGACATGCAAAGCTTCGTTCTTTGCATGTCTTTTTTTGCTTATTTCCAGTGCTCGTTTATATACTCATCTCTTCCAGACATTGCTCTGTCCTCTTTGTAATGCTGTTTATTTTTCTTATGATAATCTTGATGATAGTCTTCAGCTGGATAAAAGATAGCTGCCGGCTCAATTTCTGTTACAATCGGCTTTTTGAAACGGCCGCTGTCTTCAATTGCCTTTTTCGAGTTTTCTGCCAACTGTTTTTGCTTTTCATTATGATAGTAAATAGCAGTACGGTACTGGGAACCTCTGTCTTGGAATTGCCCGCCGCTGTCTGTCGGATCTATTTGCTGCCAATACAGCTCCAGCAGTCTCTCATATGGAAAAACCTCTGGATCGAACGTGATTTGTACCACTTCTGCATGTCCAGTGCTACCCGTTTTCACTTGTTCATATGTAGGATTTTCAACATGTCCTCCTGAATACCCTGATACAATGCCTCCGATTCCCGGAAGCTCTTCAAAAGGCGTTACCATACACCAAAAGCATCCGCCTGCAAATGTTGCTTTTTCCATCTTCATCCCTCTTTCTGACCACTAACTTCCTAAACGGAAGATTCTTCTAAGTTAAGATTGAAACTAGTATATACTAAATTCTAGTAGGATACTACCATTTAACACTAAAAAAGGACTTGCATTCATTGGATAAATAGCTATAGAAAAATGCTTAAAATGGCTGAAATTAAGGTTTTTGGCTATATTACCGTTAAGGAGATTACTTTTTGTCCAGCATGCCGCCCATAATCCGGTCAGCAATACGAGGAAACAGATTATAAAGAACGCTGCCTGCATTCATCCATTTCGGCAAATTCAACTCTCTTTTCGGTTTTAAAATCAGCGCTGTTATCTTGTCCGCAACATAATCTGTGGAAAGCATGAACTTCTCCACATTTTTTGCATAGTTGCCGGATTTATCTGCAATCTCAAAAAAATTAGTATCAATTGGTCCTGGGTTAACTGCTGAAATACGGATATTGGTTTTAGCAACCTCCATTCGCAAGCTGTTAGTGAAGCCTAACACAGCATGCTTTGTTGCTGAATAGCCGCTTGACTTAGCTGTCGCTAGCTTGCCGGCTTGTGAGGCAATGTTAATTATATGACCTTTATTGGCACTTAACATCGACGGCAAAACTTCCTTCGTACAAGCAATCAGTCCTAGAACATTGACAGCAAACATTCTTTCCATATCAGCAATACTTGTTTCATGGAGGTACTCAAAAATGCCAAAGCCGGCATTGTTCACTAAAATATCAACAAAACCGACCTGTTCCTTAATTTCAGCAAATACCTCATGCACTTTTTCCAGATCGCTTACATCTAAAGCGAAATAGATTGGATTTACTGCTGTTTCACTTTGTATTTTTGCTGCGATTTTTTGGAGCTTTTCCTCTGTTCGCGCAATCAGGATTGGTCTTCCACCAAGCAATGCTATATTGATAGCAAGCCTTTCGCCAATTCCTGATGATGCTCCTGTTATTATGATATTTTTACCTTGTAAGCTTTCCATCCGTTTCACCTCTTATATCATTCATGATTAATCGCTATCTTTTTGTACTGGAATATCATATTCCTTGAAATCCTCTGCAGCAGAGGATGGCGGGAATATTCGTTTTGCTTCTTCAAGAAGGCTGTCGGCACAATCATATCTGGCGCTAATATGGGTAAGAATCAAAAATTTCGCCCCCGCTGCCTTTGCGTTTGCAGCTGCATGTGTTGTCGTCGAATGATAATATTCCTTTGCTATGTCTGCTTCCCCTTCAGCAAAAGTGGCTTCATGTACTAACACATCAGCATCTTTTGCAAGCTCTACTGCTGCTTGACAGGTTCTTGTATCACCTAAAATTGTGACTATTCTCCCCTTAATACTAGGTCCAACAAAATCTCTGCCATCAATGATACTGCCATCTTCAAGGGTAACTTTTCGGCCTGCTTTAATCTCTTTAAATATCGGTCCAGGCTTTACTCCGATTTCTGCCAGTTTGTCTGTTTGCAGAACACCAGGCTTATTCTTTTCCACAATACGGTAGCCAAAGCTCACCACACCATGCTCCAGCATTTTCGCTTCCACTGTGAATTTATCTTCATCTAATATAATGCCATCTTCTATTTCTACTATCTTTAATTCATATTTTAAGTATGTTTGACTAACCTTCAGACTAACAGCAATATATTCAGCAATTCCTTTTGGTCCGTATACAGTAAGAGGTGTTTCTCCTCCTTGAAAGGATCTGCTTGCTAAGAAGCCTGGTAACCCATATAAATGATCGCCATGAAGATGGGTGATAAACACCTTTTCCACTCTTCTCGGTTTAATGTTCGTATGTAAAATTTGGTGCTGTGTTGCTTCCCCACAATCAAACAGCCAAATGCTTCCTGTTTCCTCGAGCAGTTTCAATGCGATGCTCGTCACATTTCTTGCCTTGGCTGGAATGCCAGCTCCTGTTCCTAAAAATGTAAGCTGCATATTCAAGTCACTTCTTTCTCTTTTTCTAAGCTTCTTTCTACTAAAAGTATGGGTATGTGATTGGACATTTTGCACAAAAAAATCGATACTAATAGCAGTATACGGCAAAAAATGCCACAAACCAAATATATTAAAACTTTTTCCTAGTAAGTTTCCCTATTATCATGTAATATCTAAAAAGACAACATATTTTTCAGATATGGATATAGGCTGCTTACCTTTTAAAAATTTTCAAATATTCAAACATAATATTTGCCAAATTAACTTTAGTCAGCTAAAATTCTATATCTGTACAGATGCTCAAGGCTTGCAAACCGAGTTTTGCAAGAACTTGAACAACAACAATGGGGATACAAAGATCATACATATATATAGAAAAGAGGTCCATGTACGTGAATCAAAATCAACAATCTACTGCGTTAATCATGATTTTTGGGGCAACTGGAGATTTGGCAAACAGAAAACTGTTTCCTTCCCTTTACCGTCTATACCAAAAAGGCAAACTTTCTCGTTTTGCTGTAGTCGGCGTCGGAAGAAGAACTTTAACAGATGAGCAATTCAAACAAAATGTACAAAACTCTGTCGCTGAAGCAATATCTGGCAGCAAGGATTTAGAAGCATTCGCTTCCCACTTCTGCTACCATTCGCATGATGTAGCTGATTCCAGTTCCTATGCTGCTTTGAAAAACATTGCGGACGACTTGGATAATAAATATAATTTGGGCGGAAACAGAGTGTTCTACTTAGCAATGGCACCTGAGTTCTTTGGTCCGATTGCCATACATTTAAAAGAGGACGGTCTGACAGATGTTGCTGGCTTTAAGCGCCTGATTATCGAGAAGCCGTTTGGACATGATTTAGAATCAGCCAAAGAGCTGAATGAACAAATTCGTACGGCATTTGCAGAAAATGAAGTATACCGCATTGACCACTATCTTGGTAAAGCGATGGTTCAAAATATTGAAACAATTCGTTTTTCCAATGCTATTTTCGAAAATCTATGGAATAACCGTTATATCAGCAATATTCAAGTCACTTCTAGTGAAGTGTTGGGTGTGGAAGAAAGAGGAAGGTATTACGAAACAAGCGGCGCTTTGCGTGACATGGTGCAAAACCATATTCTGCAAATGGTTGCCTTGCTTGCAATGGAGCCGCCAATCCGTCTGACTCCAGATGAAATCCGCTCTGAAAAGGTTAAAGTATTCCGTGCAATGAGACCTGTTGAAGGGGATGCAGTGAAGGATTATTTCGTCAGAGGGCAATACGGAAAAGGTGTAGTGGAAGATTTGGAGGTTCCTAGCTACCGCGAAGAACAAATGGTAAATCCAGAGTCGCAAACCGAAACATTTGTGGCTGGAAAAGTGATGATTGATAACTTCCGCTGGGCTGGTGTGCCATTCTATATCCGTACAGGAAAACGCCTTGAATCAAAATCAACCAAAATTGTCGTTCAATTTAAAGATATCCCAATGAATCTTTATGACAGACCAGATCAAGCGTTAACGCCAAATCTGCTTGTTATCCATATCCAGCCGGAAGAAGGAATCACCTTGCACTTAAATGCAAAAAAAGCCGGCCAAAACATGGAAGCTACACCAATTAAATTAAGCTATGCCAACACAGGCATCGCAAGCATCAATACTCCAGAGGCATATGAAAAGCTGATTGATGACAGCATTCATGGTGACGCAACAAACTTTACCCACTGGGATGAAGTGGCACTTTCCTGGAGCTATGTTGATAAGATTTCACAAGCTTGGGCAAGCACTCCAGCAGAAAACTTCCCGAACTATGTTTCTGGCAGCATGGGTCCGAAAGAAGCAGATGAGCTTCTTGAGAAAGACGGATTCTTCTGGTGGCCGCTAAGTCAGTTTGAAGTAGATGTTTGCTGATTATAATAATAACAATATTAAAACGTGAAATCCTCGATTTCACGTTTTTATGTACTTATCAATATTATGATGGGAGTTTCGAAGTTTGATGGGAAAAACAAAAATAGTCGTGCAATTTTTACTCGTGTTTCTTCTATATAATTTAATTATTTTATATATTGGCTGGAATATCTTCACATGGCTTGAAGTATTGCTGCCGAATGTGTATGTTCCTGTTTTGACGGCTATACTGCTTATCGTTGCGTATTCGTATTTTGCCGGCCATCTCATCCGTTCCATTCCCTTATTCCGGATTGTCGGTTCGTATTGGCTCGGTTTTCTTCAATATGCTGTCCTTATCTTGCCAATAGCTGACTTAGCAGCATATATTATTTCAAGATTTACGGATGCCGATAAAACAGTTGCCATTATTGGAATTATGACCTTTATAGCTTTTGCTTATTTACTGATTGCAGGGAGCTATAATGCTTACTCCCCTGTTATTAAACAATATGAGCTTATGCTCCCTAAAGGTACAGCAAAACCTAGTAAGCTGAAGATAGCAATGGCATCCGATATGCATTTTGGCACATTATCAGGCAATGCCCACTTAAACCGGCTTGTAGAGCAAATCAATGGACTGGAACCTGATATCATTCTTTTTCCAGGTGATATTATTGATGATGACCCTATTCCCTTCCTCCGTAAAAGAATGGGTGATAAAATGATGGAATTAACCGCTCCTTTAGGAATTTATGGTGTATTAGGAAATCATGAATATTATGGTAAAAAAATTCCGGAGTTTTTGGAGGAAATGAATCGTGTCGGTGTAACGATTTTAATGGATGAGACAGAAGTCATAGATGACCGATTTATCCTGATTGGCAGAAAAGATAAGACAGACAAAGACCGCTTGCCTATCAGGGAATTGGCTCACCAAAAACCTGCTGATCTCCCTGTCATCATGATGGATCACCAGCCAGCAGAGTTAGTGCAAGCTATGGAGGAGGGCATCGATTTATCTTTATCTGGCCATACACATAGAGGTCAAATGGCACCAAACCATTTAATTACTAGAAAAGTATTTGAATTAGATTGGGGCTATAAACAAAAAGAGCAGCTTCATGCCATTGTTTCATCTGGCTATGGATTTTGGGGTCCTCCAATCCGCATGGGCAGCCGCTCGGAGATTGTATGTATTGATATTGAATTTGTATAAAATTCAGCAAACAAAAAAACACCGAATGGTGTTTTTTTGTTTTAACTGTTTATTTCATCCAGTTAGTGTGGAATACGCCTTCTTTATCCGTGCGTTGGTATGTGTGTGCACCAAAGTAGTCACGTTGTGCTTGAAGAAGGTTTGCTGGAAGCGTTTCTGTACGGTAGCTATCGAAATACGCTAGTGCAGCAGCAAAGCTTGGTACAGGAATACCGTTCAATACAGCACCTGAGATTACTTCGCGAAGAGCAGCTTGGTATTGCTCTGCGATATCGCTGAAGTATGGATCAAGCAACAAGTTCTTCAATTCTGGGTCACGGTCATAAGCATCTTTGATTTTTTGCAGGAATTGTGCACGGATGATGCAGCCTCCGCGGAAAATCATTGCGATTTCGCCGTAGTTAAGATCCCAGTTATACTCTTCAGATGCAGATCTCATTTGCGCGAAACCTTGCGCATAAGAAACGATCTTGCTCAAGTATAGGGCTTTGCGAACAGACTCAATATATGCAGCTTTATCGCCTGTAAACGGCTTGATTTCTGGTCCAGTCAATACTTTGCTTGCTTTAATACGCTCTTCTTTCATTGCAGAAATGAAGCGTGCAAATACTGATTCAGTAATCATTGGAAGTGGAACACCTAAGTCAAGTGCACTTTGGCTTGTCCATTTACCAGTACCTTTTTGGCCTGCAGTGTCAAGGATTAAGTCTACAAGCGGCTTGCCTGTTTCTTCATCCACTTTAGTGAAGATGTCTGCAGTGATTTCGATTAAGTAGCTGTCTAATTCGCCTTTGTTCCAGTCAGCAAATACTTCATGCAATTCTTGAGCATCAAGGCCAAGAACATGCTTCATGATGAAGTAAGCTTCACAGATTAATTGCATATCTCCATACTCAATACCGTTATGAACCATTTTTACATAATGACCAGCACCGTCTGGACCGATGTATGTTGTACAAGGCTCATCGTTTACTTTTGCAGAGATATCTTTGAAGATAGGAGCTACTAGCTCATAAGCTTCTTTTTGTCCACCAGGCATGATAGAAGGCCCTTTTAGTGCTCCTTCTTCACCACCAGATACACCAGTACCAATGAAGTGGATACCTAGCTCACTCAATTCTTTGTTGCGTCTTTGCGTATCTACGAAGAAAGTGTTTCCTCCGTCAATAACAATGTCGCCTTTATCAAGCAATGGCTTCAATTGTTCAATTGTAGCATCTGTTGCTGGACCTGCTTTAACCATAAGCATGATTTTGCGCGGCACTTCTAATGATTGAACAAATTCCTCCATTGTGTATGTGCCAACAATGTTTTTACCTTCTGTTTCTTGCAGCATTTCTTCCGTTTTTTCTTTTGAACGGTTGAATACTGAAACAGTGTAGCCCCTGCTTTCGATGTTCATAGCAAGGTTTTTACCCATGACTGCTAAACCAATAACCCCAAATTGCTGTTTTGTCATCTTTTAACGTCCCTTCTAAACTATGTATCCTTAGCTTTATAGTAGAATTCACTTTACTTTAGCAAGATTCTACTATTTATACAACTATTCTAGCTCATTCCAAACAAACTTTCATCGAAATTCTGAAAAAAATTTTCTTAAAAAGTAAATTACTTATAAAACTACTTTCCTTGGAGGAAATCTTTGTTAAAACTTGTTTGTGTTCCTACATTTTCATCAGCCTTTGAAACTGCATTTTCTGAGGCCGGTTCAATAATTTTCGAACCGTATTTTGCCTTTAACTGTTCAATAGTTTTCCATAAAGGCTCTTTTTCTGCTTCTTTTTCAAACGAGAATAAATCAAGTTGTTTGGCAACATAGCTATTCTCTACTAAATCAGTTGCAGTTATGCCAAGCAGTCTGACCGCATTGCCGTCCCAGGCTTGAAGAAACAGTTCCTTTGCGATGTAGATTAAGTCACTTTCCGCTTTCACCGGGTTATTAAGCTTTCTGCTTTTTGAAAAGTTCTTCCTATTTCCATACCGGATTGTAACACTTAACCCCTTTGCATGGACTTTCTTGCGCTTCATTCGGGTTGCAACCTTATGGGCCAATTCTGTAATTACTGCAAATAGTTCCTGCTGATTTGCTGTATCCTTCGGCAATGTGGATGAATTGCCGATGCTCTTGAACTCTTTAGCAGCTTCAGGATCAACTTGTCTGTTATCCATTCCATTCGCTCTGTCCTTTAAACGGAGACCGTTTATCCCAAGCACTGCCTTCAGCTGGATTGAATCAGCATGCGCCAAATCCTTTATTGTCGTTATGCCCTGCTTCCTCAGCTTTTCACCTGTTTTTGTGCCAATGCCATGCATTTCCTCGACTTCAAGAGGCCATAAGACGTTTGGCACATCCCTTTTTCTCAGAACAGTAATGCCCATTGGCTTCTTAAAATCGGAAGCGGTTTTCGCGAGAAATTTGTTTGGAGCAATTCCAATACTGCATGGCAAATCCAGGCGGTCGTGTATCCTTTTTTGAATAGACTCCGCAATTTCAAGGGGAGTTCCAAACTCATAGCTTTCTGTTATATCAAGATAGCCTTCATCAATGGATACAGGTTCTACTAAATCGGTGAATTCCCGCAAAATGTCAAACATAGCAGCAGAAGCTGTGCGATACCTGTCAAACTGGGGTTTCATGATAATCAGCTCAGGACACAATCTTTTCGCTTCCCAAAGGGGCATCGTCGTCTTTAGACCGAACTTTCGGGCCTCATAACTGCATGTAATAATAATCCCTTTTCGTTCCTCCACATTGCCTGCAATGGCAAGCGGTTTTCCTTTTAATGAAGGCTCGTATGCCATTTCTACTGATGCATAAAAACTATTCATATCGACATGCAGAATGACTCTGCCCTTTTTCGGATAGAATTCCTTCATTAAAATCACCCATCCTATCTTTACTACACAGGCTGTTTGTTCATATAATCCTTAATTTCTTTGATGCCATCAAGGGAATCAAGCAGAATATGCGGCTCAATCACCATAACGAGGCGATTGTCTTCCAGATTCAAGACACCTGTGAAATAGCTTGTCTTTTGATAGGCAGACAAGCCTGCTTGTTTAATCATCTCTGCTTTTACATCTATTATTTCCTTGGCTGCATGAACTAAGACAGCAAATGACAGTTCTTCTGTTTTAATAACAATCAGCCTGTTGTGCTCATTAGACTGCGTTGCCTTATTATACAATACATTTTGCAGATCAATAACGGGAATAAGCTCATCCCGCACCTTCGTAATTCCAAGCACATAAGAAGGCAGCTGAGCTATATTTGTTATATTTTCCTCTTTTTCGATGGATATAACGTGCTTAATGGAAATAGAGTATTCTCCTGAACCAACTTGAAATATTACCGCTTTATCTAAATCCTGTATCATTTATACTTCTCTCGCTTTCTATTAATTTTTTATGTAAATGGATGTTATTTGAAAGTCACTCTAGTATTATTATACTAATTTTATCTTATATCCTCTACCAAAACGACTAAATCTAGCTGTTTTTATCCGTTAATTGACATTATTTCAGTATATCACTCCTGTTATTTCTCCATAATAAAAAGCTTTCCCTTTTAGGGGAAAGCTTTTTATTATTTTGCTGCTGCAACTTCCTCAATAATTGCCACAACCATCTCTGCCAATTTATTCAGTTCTTCGATTGGCATTCTCTCATTTGTTGTATGTATCTCCTCATAACCGACTGCAAGGTTAACTGTTGGAATACCAAACCCACAAATTACATTTGCATCGCTGCCGCCGCCGCTTTGCTGCAATTCACAGCTTCTGCCGATTTTTGCTGCTGCTTTGCGCGCCACTTCCACAACATGGTCTCCTTCGCCAAACTTGAAACCTGGGTACATTACTTCGACATCAACAATCGCTTGACCGCCCATGTCTTTAGCAGCTGTTTCAAATGCACTCTTCATCTTTTCTACTTGAGCTTCCATTTTTTCAGCTATTAACGAACGCGCTTCTGCAAGGATATCCACATGGTCACAAACGATATTCGTTTGCTGGCCGCCTTCGAAACGTCCGATATTTGCTGTTGTCTCACTGTCAATTCTGCCTAAAGGCATATTGGAAATAGCTCTTGATGCAATCGTAATCGCAGAAATGCCTTTTTCAGGTGCAACACCAGCATGAGCTGTTTTGCCAAGGATGGTCGCTTTAATTTTTGCTTGTGTAGGTGCAGCGACAACAATATTGCCGACTTTTCCATCACTATCAAGTGCATAGCCGTATTTAGCTTTTAAAAGGGACGGATCTAGCGCTTTAGCTCCAACCAATCCAGACTCCTCACCGACTGTGATGACAAATTGAATAGTGCCATGCGGGATAGACTGCTCTTTCAAGACAGTGATAACTTCAAGCATAACTGCAAGACCTGCCTTATCATCAGCACCTAAAATAGTTGTGCCGTCAGTTACGACATAGCCATCTTTAATGGAAGGCTTAATGCCGACACCTGGAACTACAGTATCCATATGAGAAGTAAAGTAAATTGGATCTGCTCCCTCTGCATTTCCTGGCAGTGTACAAATCAAATTTCCGGCACCATGGCCAGTTACAGCTGTTGTGTCATCTTCAAATACATCTAAGCCAAGTGCTTCAAATTTGCTTTTCAGCAATGCACAAATCTCTTTTTCATATTTTGTTTCGGAATCTACTTGCACAAGCTCCAAAAACTGATTTAATAAACGTTCGTTATTTATCATATTTCGTTCCTCCAAATAATTACTCACTTTATTAGTATACACCTAAATCAGCAAATGTTTGAATATATTCGCTTTGATTCATGGAAATTTCTTTATAGTTGTTACTTTATGCTTTTCCTAGTAAAATAGAAGGACAAGAATAAGCAGATAAATGGAGGAATTTATGAACAAAAAATTTCAAAAGATCGTCGTGTATTTGATGATTTTTATCATGTTGCTTTCTACTCTAATGATTGGATTGAGCATGCTGTTCTAAATAAAAAATGGCCTGTTATTAAGTGCTGCACCCCAAAAGTTAGAGTTGAAATCTAACTTTTGAGGTGTTTTTTTATGGCTAAATATAGTGGGAATTTCAAACTGAATATTTTTCAAGAGTATTTGAAAAGTGCTTCTTTACATATTTATGCCTTTATCAATTGCTCCATATTCAACAGCTAACGATTCAGCATCCTTACTGGAATCTGTAATCAGCACCTTTGTACCTAAAGGAACAGATTGAAAGATTGACTCAATTGCCTCATTTTGCATACGCACACAGCCTTGTGACACATAATGGCCAATGGAGGCTGGATTGTTCGTGCCATGAATTCCGTATGTTCTTCCTTCTGTGCCTTCTGCATCAAACCCAATCCATCTTGTGCCTAACGGGTTTTTCGGATCTCCGCCCATAATATCCTTCTTGCGGTAATAAGGATTTATTGCCTTTACAGTCACAGTAAACAGCCCTTCAGGTGTGAGTTCATCCTTTTTTCCTGTCGCCACACTAATAAGTGTCTGCACCCTGTTATCATCCACTAATGCCATTTGATTCGTGCTTTTATTTATAATAACGAACGGGTCGCCCGGCATTGGATTATCGCCAAGCGGCCAAATCGGAGACACAGCCAGCAGCAGACCTGCCAGTAATTTCAGCATCCACACACATCCTTTTTAGTCTAGTATGTGTGAACACTGTATTTTTATACTATAGTTTATTAATAGCTAAATGATAACTAGAATTTATTTGATTCCCCATAACTAGGCCGAGTTAGCGGCTATTACATAGATAGCAAGTCTTTGGGAAAGATTATCATGTCTAATAACCAGTAAAATAAAAAAAGCTGCCTTTTATCAAGACAGCTTTTTACTATTACAGCATTTTTTCTAAAAACTCTTTCGCTCTTGCACTTTTCGGATTTGAAAAGAACTCTGCAGGCGGCGCATCCTCAACGATTGAGCCTTGATCCAAGAACAATACTCTGCTTGCAGCTTCTCTAGCAAAGCCCATTTCGTGTGTAACAATCAGCATCGTAATCCCTGTATTCGCCAATGATTTCATAACTTCAAGTACTTCCTTAACCATTTCCGGATCTAAAGCTGAAGTAGGTTCATCGAACAAAATAACCTCTGGATTCATAGCAAGTGCTCTGGCAATTGCTACCCTTTGCTTTTGTCCGCCAGAAAGACGATTCGGATATTCATTAGCCTTTTCAGCCAAGCCGACTTTCTGCAGCAACTCTTTCCCTTGCTTTTCAGCCTCAGATTTGCTCATACCTTTAACTTTAATTGGTGCATAAGTGACATTTTGCAGGACAGTCTTATGCGGGAAAAGATGAAAGTGCTGGAATACCATTCCGACATTTTCTCTCATTTTTTTAATGTTAGCCTTCTTAGCTGTAACTTCCACATTATCAATGAAAATTTTGCCTTCAGTCGGCACTTCTAATAAATTCAGGCAGCGCAGGAAAGTGGATTTACCAGAACCAGATGGCCCGATAATTGTCACTACCTCACCTTTTTTTATTTCTGTTGAGATTCCTTTCAAAACTTGTAAGGAACCGAATGATTTATGCAATTGTTGAACATTAATCACTTCTTCTCATTCTCCTTTCAAGAACCTTCGCAAGCAATGTCAGCACCATTACCATTACATAATAAATTACCCCTGCAAGCAATAATGGTTCGAAATAGGAAAATTTGTCTCCACCCATTATATAAGCCCTTCTCATTATGTCCGTAACACCAATAACTGTAACGATTGCTGATTCCTTCGTTAAAGAAACCGCTTCGTTTATAAGTGCTGGAAAAATGTTTTTCAGTGCTTGTGGAAGAATTAAATCGAACATTGCTTGTCTGTTGCTAACTCCAAGAGCAAGCGCTGCTTCCTTTTGGCCTTTATCCACAGCCAGAATTCCTGCGCGGATAATCTCAGAAATATAGGCAGCTGAGTTTAACCCGAATGACATGATTGCCGCTGCAGCTGGTTCAATTTGCACACCTGTAATTTGCGGTGTGCCGTAATAGATAATCATTAACTGAAGAACAAGCGGCGTTCCTCTGAAAATAGACGTATACGCATCTGCAATCCAGCTCAATACTGGGAATTTGCTAATTTTTAAGATCGATAGGACAATCCCTAATACAAAGCCTAATATTCCTGCAACAAATACGATTTTTAATGTAACGATAATTCCTTTTAATAGAAAAGGAAGGGATGGAATAAACTGTTGAAAATCCAATTCCATACAATGACTCAATCCTTTCAAAAAATAAGAAAACGTTAAAGAGAGTCTCTTTAAACGTTTTTCTTATTTAAGCTATTTATTTATGTTAGTTATCAAACCATTTAACAATTAACTTATCCAACTCGCCGTTTTCTTTCATTTTATTCAATTCTTCATTAAACTTCGCTGTTAAATCACTGTCTTTTGGAAACGCGATTGCAGAACCAGCATCGTCATTTGCTTCTGTTGCAGTAAAGGAGCTTAAAGTATCATCCTTTTTCAAATACCCTTGTGCTACTACATCTTCAATGATTGCTGCATCAAATCTGCCTGCTTTAATTTCTTCCACCAACTGTGGAATACGGTCACGGTTTTCGACTTTCACATCAACTTTTTTTGCGATCTCATTTGCAGCATCTTCTTGAATGGATGCAAGCTGTACGCCGATTGTTTTGCCTTTCAAATCTTCCACGCTGTTAATATTGCTGTCTTTTTTTGTAATAACTAAATCTTGAGCAGTATAGTAAATATCACTGAAATCAACATTTTCTTTTCTTTCAGGTGTAGGTGACATACCTGACATAACTAAGTCCACTTGGCCTGCTTGGATTGCTGGAATCAAACCGCTGAAATCAAAGTCTTTCACTTTAATTGTATAGCCCAGTTTTTCACCAAGTGCATTCGCTAAATCAATATCGAATCCGATAATATCTTCACTTTTTGCTGAATCAATGTATTCAAACGGTGGATAGTCAGCTGATGTTCCCATAATAAGTTCTTTTTTATCAGAAGAACTTCCGCTGTTGCTGTCATCTGTGCTTGTACCACAACCTGCTAGAATTGCTATCATTAACAGCATAAGTGCCATTAGTTTTTTCATAAAGTTTTCCCCCTATAATCAATATGATGTATTTTGCGCGATGTTTTTTCGTTCTCATGAGAGTTATATTCATACAACTATATGCATTTTAACACAAACTAATAATTATTCAATACACTTTATACAAATTCATTTAAAAAAATAATTTTCCAAAAGGATGAATTGAACTACTTTTCTGAAAAAACTTTATAATAAAAGACAGAGGATAATTTCCTCTGCCTATCTTTTACTTATTTTGAAAGTTTATACTTCCTCACAATATTCTTCAAATGCATTTTGCAGTTTCCCGACAACTTCCATTGGATCATGGCCTTCGATTTCATGACGTTCTACCATCTTCACAATTTGCCCGTCTTTTAATAAGGCAAAGGATGGTGAGGATGGTGCATATCCTGTAAAGTATGATCTTGCTTTTTCTGTTGCTTCTTTATCCTGTCCAGCGAAAACCGTTACGAGATGATCCGGCTTCTTCTTATAATGTAGGGAATATCCTGCAGCTGGACGGGCAATACCTCCTGCACATCCGCACACAGAATTGACCATCACTAATGTAGTTCCTTCTTTAGCAAAAGCCTCATCTACTGCCTCAGGTGTAGTAAGCTCTGTATAGCCAGCTTCTTCCATGTCCTGGCGTGCTTGGCGAACAACATCGTTCATGAATAAATTAAAATCGATATTCATTATTTTGCCCCTCCGATTTATTTGATTAAGACATTATGTCCAGTATTTACTTATCTATCTTATTATTATCAATTGACCCGCAACTTTCAATTAATATGTTTTATCTTCTATTAATAGATTGGCGTATTGTCTTTTGTTGTATTTTCTAATCTTTCTTTCAAACGCTGCATAAATCTTCCACATACCAAACCATCAAGCACACGATGGTCAAGAGACATGCACAAATTAACCATATCGCTAATTGCAATCATGCCATCCTTAATAACAGGACGCTTAACAATCGACTCAACCTGCAGGATTGCCGCTTGCGGGTGATTAATAATACCCATTGACTGAACTGAACCAAAGGAACCTGTGTTATTCACAGTAAAGGTTCCTCCCTCCATTTCATGAAGCTGCAATGTACCGTTTCTTGCTTTTGCAGCAAGTTCCGTAATTTCTCTTGCAATTCCTTTAAGGGATTTCTCATCGGCATTTTTGATAACTGGTACAAATAGTGCATCTTCTGTTGCGACAGCTATAGAAATATTTACATCTTTTTTGCGAATGATTTTATCGCCAGCCCATGTTGAGTTAATTTCCGGGAATTCCTTTAATGTTTGCGCAACTGCTTTAACGAAGAAGGCAAAATACGTAAGGTTATAGCCTTCTGCTTTTTTAAAGGAGTCTTTGACCTCGTTTCGGTATTGAACAAGCTTTGTTGCATCGACCTCGATCATTGTCCAAGCATGAGGAATATCTTGCTTGCTCTTCTTCATATTAGCGGCAATCGCCTTGCGCACACCTGTTACTGGAATCTCGATATCACCAGGAACTGCTTGAGCATCAACAACTTGAGGAGCTGGAGCTGTTTGCTGTACAGCTACGTGTACTTGCTGCTCTTTTTGCACGTCGATTTTTTCTGGTGCAGCAACAGGCTGCTGTATCGATTGGCCACTGTTAATAGCAGCTAAGACATCTTTCCTTGTAATTCGGCCGCCTAATCCACTGCCTGTTATCTGGCTTAGATCAATTCCTGCTTCTTGGGACAGGCGCAGTACTGCAGGTGAATATCTTGCTTTGCCTGCTGCAGGCTTTTCTGTTGTATTGCTTGATGCTGTTTCTTTGACAGCAGGAGCTGCTGCTGTCACTTCTTCTGCTCCTTCTACATCAATGATGCAGATGACTTCACCGACTTGCAGTGTATCTCCTTCTCCTGCAATCAGTTCTTTAACACTGCCTGAAAAAGACGAAGGTATTTCTGCGTTGACTTTATCTGTCATTACCTCAGCCAATGGATCATATTTGTTGACAGTATCTCCAACAGAAACGAGCCATTTGCTGATTGTTCCTTCTGTTACGCTCTCTCCAAGCTTTGGCATGGTAATCTTTTCACTGGACATGTTATCCCTCCTTATCACTCAAATCATTAAAATTCTGCGAGCTTACGCATAGCATTTTCAACTTTTTCCGGGCTGACAATGAAGTGTTTTTCCATCGTCGGTGCATATGGCATAGCAGGAATATCTGGTCCAGCGAGCCTCATGATTGGTGCATCCAAGTCAAAAAGGCAGTTCTCTGCAATAATTGCCACAACCTCACTGATGATGCTGCCTTCTTTGTTGTCTTCTGTTATTAACAGAACCTTCCCTGTTTTAGAAGCTGCCTCAATAATTGCTTCTTGGTCAAGAGGATAAACAGTACGCAAATCCAATACATGTGCAGATATTCCGTCTTGCGCAAGCTTTTCTGCTGCCTGCAGTGCGAAATGTACACATAGTCCGTATGTAATGACTGTAATATCTTCTCCTTCTCTTTTTACATCTGCCTTTCCGATTGGCAGTACATAATCATCCTCAGGCACTTCCCCTTTAATCAGGCGGTATGCACGCTTATGTTCAAAGAAAAGAACAGGATCTGGATCACGAACAGCTGCTTTTAGCAATCCCTTCACATCATACGGTGTGGAAGGCATAACAATTTTCAATCCAGGCGTATTGGCAAACATTGCTTCCACTGATTGCGAATGATAAAGAGCGCCATGAATTCCTCCGCCGTATGGTGCGCGAATAACAATTGGACAAGTCCAGTCATTGTTAGAGCGGTAACGAATCTTTGCTGCCTCTGAAACAATTTGGTTTACAGCAGGCATGATGAAATCAGCAAACTGCATTTCCGCAATCGGCTTCATACCGTACATCGCGGCACCGATACCGACTCCCGCAATCGCAGATTCTGCAAGTGGTGCATCGATGACTCTTTCTTCACCGAATTGTTCATATAAGCCGGTTGTCGCCTTAAATACGCCACCTTTCACACCGACATCTTCTCCTAGGATAAATACCTTTTCATCTCTTTCCATCTCTTCTCTGATGGCCATAGTAACTGCATCAATATATGAAATAACTGCCATTATTTCTTTCCCCCTTAATTCCCGTACACATAATTCATTGAGTCTTCTGGTTTTGCATATGGAGCCTTTTCTGCATATTCAGTTGCTTCATTGATAATTTCCATAATATCAGCATTCAGCTCTTGGTCCATTTCTTCTGTCAGGACACCAACTTCTGTTAAATAATTTTTAAATGTGATAACAGGGTCCTTCGCCTTCGCTTCTGCTACTTCCTCGCGGCCTCTGTAAGTTCTGTCATCATCGTCAGAAGAGTGAGGAGTTAAACGATAAGAGACTGTCTCAATAAGAGTCGGTCCTTCCCCTCTTCTTGCTCTGTCAACTGCTTCTTTAGTGACACGATATACCTCAATTGGATCATTGCCGTCCACTGTATATCCTGGCATGCCATAACCGATGGCTCTGTCTGACACATTTTCGCAAGCTAATTGCTTTTCGATTGGAACAGAGATAGCATATTTGTTATTTTCACAAACGAAAATGACTGGGAGTTTATGTACTCCAGCAAAGTTCGCACCTTCATGGAAATCTCCCTGGTTGGAGGAACCTTCTCCAAAGCTGACATATGTTACAAAGTCTTTCTTCTCAATTTTACCAGCCAAGGCAATGCCCACAGCATGTGGAACTTGTGTAGTTACAGGTGAAGAACCAGTTACGATGCGGTTCTTTTTCTGTCCGAAATGTCCTGGCATTTGTCTGCCGCCTGAGTTAGGATCTTCTGCTTTAGCAAACCCTTGCAGCATAATTTCTCTTGGCGTTTGTCCGAATGCAAGCACAACACCTAAGTCTCTGTAATACGGCAATGAATAATCTTTAGCTCGGTCAAAGGCGAATGCCGTACCTACTTGCGCTGCCTCCTGGCCTTGGCAAGACACAACGAAAGGAATTTTTCCAGAGCGGTTTAAAAGCCACATCCTTTCATCGATACGTCGTGCTAATAGCATATATCTATACATTTCAAGTACTTGCTCATCTGTTAATCCTGCATTTAAATGGCGCTTTTCTACCATTTGATTACCTCCTACATTTCCTTGTCTCACTTTTTTATCTCCAGCTATTTGCGTCATCCGTGTATCTCCTTTCCATCAACTGCTAATGCAGCCTCTCCGATTGCTTCAGATAATGTCGGATGAGGGTGTATCGTTGCTCCTATTTCCCATGGAGCGGCATCCAGTGTGGCAGCTAGCGCTGCTTCTGAAATCATGTCAGTAGCATGAGGTCCGATAATATGAACACCTAATATATCATCTGTTTGCCTGTCAGCAATTATTTTGACAAAGCCTTCCGGTTCTCCGTATACTAGTGCTTTTCCGACTGCCTGGAAGGAGAATTTCCCTTTTTTAATTGTAAAGCCTGCATTTATTGCTTCTTCTTCTGTATATCCAATACTCGCTATTTCTGGACTAGTATAGATACATTTTGCGATTTTTTTGTAATCTAGTCGCTCTGGCTGCAATCCTGCAATATGCTCGACAGCCTTTATCCCTTCATGGGAAGCAACATGGGCCAGCTGAAGTCCTCCAATAACATCGCCAATCGCATAAATATGAGCTTCCTTCGTCTGGAAATTCTCATTTACCTGTATGGTATTATTGTCGAAGATGATTTCTGTATTTTCCAAACCCAATCCTTCCACATTGCCGATTCTGCCGACTGAAACAAGCAGCTTTTCGCCTGAAAAGAACACCTTTTCACCCTTTATTTCTGCTTGAACAGTGACATGCTCATTTTTCTCCAGCGTTTCAGGCAATACTTTAGCACCTATGACAACCTTGACACCTTTTTTCTCCAGCTGCTTCTTCAGTTCAAGGCGAATATCTTTATCCTCTGTTGGCACAATTGTGTCGCTGTATTCTATTAAGGTCACATCTACATCAAAATCAGCAAGCATGGAAGCCCATTCTACACCGATGACACCGCCGCCGACAATAAGGATTGATTTTGGAAGTTTATCCATTTTTAATGCTTCTTCTGAGCTGATAATCAACTCTCCGTCAATCTCGAGTCCGGGCAATGTATTAGGTCTTGAACCAGTAGAGACAATCACGTTTTTAGGAAGTAGCATCTCGTTTTCTTCTCCGTTATTCATCTCAACAGAGATAGTCCCTGGAATGGGAGAGAATATAGATGGACCGAGAATTCTTCCTTTCCCTTCATATACGTCGATTTTCCCTTTCTTCATCAAATACTCGACACCTTTATGCAGCTGGGTGACAATACTATTTTTTCTTGCTTGAACCTTTCCAAAATCAAAGCTCACATCATTCACAAGCACACCGAAGTCCTCGCTTCTTTTAGCCGTTGAATAAACCTCTGCACTTCTCAGTAAGGCTTTGCTTGGGATACAGCCATTATGGAGGCATGTACCGCCGAGTTTGCCTTTTTCGACTATGGCTGTTTTTAAACCTAATTGGGAAGCGCGGATTGCCGCAACATAACCGCCTGTCCCGCCTCCTAAAATAACTAAATCATATTCGTTAGCCACTATATTCACTCTCCTAAAAAATCACTTTATGTTATATGCTTTTGCTTGCTCTTCCCCGCGAAGAACACGTAAACATCCATTTGCTAATGATTGCATATCATTTTCACCCGGGTATGTGAACACATCTGCTATCCATTTAGTCCGTTCGACAATTTCGTCCACAAGCATCGTGCTGTAAGCCATAACCCCTGTCAAGATGATTGCATCAATTCTGCCGGCAAGAACAGTACTTGCACTGCCAATCTCTTTTGCAATCTGATAAGAAAGTGCATCGAAAATGAGCTTATCCTGCGTGCTGCCTTCCTTGATACCGGCTTCTAATTGACGGAGTTCCTTTTTGTGCAAATAGCTGTTTATACCTGCGTGGTACAGCAGCTGCTCTTTCATTTCCTTATAGCTGTATTTGCCGGAATAGCAGAGGTCGACCAAATCACCATGTGGAAGACTTCCAGCTCTTTCAGGGCTGAAGGGCCCTTCTCCGTTCAGACCATTATTAACATCAATGACTTTTCCGCACCTATGTGCTCCGACCGTAATTCCGTCTCCTAAATGGGCTATTATAAAATTACAATCCTCATAGGACCTGCCAAGCTCCATCGCAGCCCTTCTGCCGCTTGCTTTATGATTTAATGCATGAAAGACACTTTTTCTGGAAATAAGGGGATATCCTGATATTCGGGCAATGTCTTCAAGTTCATCAACCACAACTGGATCAGTGATAAAAGCAGGGATATTTAATCCCGCGGCAATCTCCGCTGCTATTAATCCGCCAAGATTGGAAGGATGCTCTCCTCTTTCGCCTGCCTTAAGATCTGCTATCATCGCACTGTCCACCATATATGTTCCGCCTTCAATCGGCTTTAACAAGCCGCCTATTCCGGCAATTGCGTCAAGCCTGGAAAGATTAAATCCTTCAGATAGAAGAAAATCCAGAACCTTCTTCGTCCTTGCAGGCGCCTGGGCAGCGATGTTAGGATAATCTGCTGTATCCTCCTGCATGATAGATTGCTCAAAGATTGGCACTTCATTTTCATATAGGGAAATAACTGTTGATTCGGATTTAGGGTTTATGACTAATATTCGATGTTTTTCCATCATCTTTGATAATCCTCCCTGTCCAGACAGTTTTTATTTGTTAGTTTAAATGATATTTTTCCAATTTATAATATAAATTCCGGACAGATAAGCCTAGCTTCTTCGCTGTTAACGTCTTGTTTCCATCAAGTTTTGCCAATGTACGCTCGATAATAACTTTTTCATATTCCTCAACAAGCTCAGAAAGCGGTTTATCTTCTGGTTCTAGAAGGATTGCATTCTGACTGTTGTCAGCAGTGCTGCTTGAAAAAGCGAGATCAGCTTCTTTAAGGATTGTTTTCTGTCTATCTATTTTTGCAAGTGAATGAAAAACAACAGCCCGCATTTCTCTGAAATGATGTTCAAACGGGAAGCTTTGCAATGCTTCTATTGCAGTCTTGTCAACAGAAGCAACACAGCTGCCATACTCCTTATTGGCTAGTTGTATCCATTCCTTCACCAGTGGAGCTATATCCTCTTTCCTTTCTTTAAGGGAAGGGAGATGAATGCTCGTCTGCAGCAGTTCATAATATAGTTCCTGCAGAAACAAACCTTTCATCATTGCCGTTTCCACATTAACAGAAGCGGAGAGAACTAAACGGTATCCGGCAGTTTCATCTTGATTGGAACAGATGAGATGCAGCTTTTTTTGCTGCTCCATAGAAAGATCTGTAATATTTTCCATATACACCGTACCTGAAGGCTGCAGGGAAGTATCTTCACTTCTAAGCATTTCCAAAAACGCTGAAACTTTTTCCTGCTCTTGCAAACAATCAATAGCAGTAAATGCTTGATATCTTCTCTTCCCCTCATTATGGATGGCATTTGCAAACATTTTCTTGCCAGTACCGGCAAGACCACGCAAAAACACGATATAATCCATATCAGCTGCTATTTTCCCCTGCTGCACAGCCATCTTCATCCGCGGGGACTCTGCTGTAAAGTCTTCAAACCGGCTTTGTGCTTCTAATGTACGAATAATTTTTCTAGATTGCTCAAGCTTCTTCCTTAGTTCCGCCTGCTCTATATCATAATCAATAAACAGAATACAGCCCTTCCATATCCCATCGATCAAGTTAGGAATACATCTAATATTTCCTTCTATTGAAGGTCCTGCCACTTTTTGCACAACAGTCCTTCTAGTCTCCATCGTCTTTTTGCTCACATTACTGAGCTGTTCCTTCCATTCCGCTTCAGCAGAACTGTCTTTTTTTAATAAATACTGAAACTTCTCATATGCAGGATTTTGCAAGATAACTAACAGATTTTCATCCATAATCACAAATGCTTGTGATGCGTTTTGCAGTACTGCCTGCATTCCCTGTTGTATGTATTCATCAACACGCCAATCCTCTTCCAATGCCCTATCCTGCTGAATTATCGCAGCTGCTCCAAGTAATTCTCCATCCTTGTTTAAAAGGGGAAAACGGGACACATGCACGGAAATATGTTCAGACAGACGGAATAACTTTCTGATTTCTGCCTTTTTCGTCTGGAGCACTCTCATCAGCTCTGCTTTAGGAAAGACATCAAGAATATGCGCATCCTTCGCTAACGGCCTTTTGTTCTGATGTGCAGCAAGCGTGCTTGCCTGCTGGTTGTAATAAACAATTCTTCCTTGTTTATCAATGAGCACGACCGCTTCTTTTAAGTCCTGAAAGATCGATTGTTCTGTTGATTGATAGGATAAATCCATTTGCAAAAACCTCACTTTTTGCATAATCATAAAATATTAACCGTGCAATTTATTTCATATCTATACTATAAACATATTTGCAATTCCATGCAAATTTTTTCTCGATTTTTATGTATTCTGATAATTTATTCAATTTAAACGCTTACATTTTTTACATAAAAAAGGTACCTGCATTAGTAGCAGGAACCGCACAGTCCTATTTAGAGGATGCCTGAAGAATTTGCATAGCTTGAACTGGTTCATCCGTAATAATAGCGGACGCTCCGGCTTGGATAAACTCTGTCATTTTCATTGCATCATTAACGGTATAAGGCCTAACACTTATGCCAAACCTTTCAGCCTGCTCCACCATTGGAATGGTGATCCTTTTGTAATTAGGATGAATTCCTTTAGCCTTGATTGCTGTTGCATAAATCCATGGCTGATATATTCTATCTGAAAGCAGTGCGGCTGTTTCTATTTCTGGGGCAATTCGGTGGCTGAGCACCATGCTGTAATGATTAAAGGAAGAAAAGATAATCCGGTCACCTAATCCAAACTCAGAAATAAGATTAATTGTTTTTTCTTCCATGCCATCATATGGGACATTATTGTTTTTAAACTCAATATTGCATAATAAGGAGTTGCCCTGCATCCATTCAAACAGCTCTTTTAATGAAGGTATCTTTTCGTTAACACCAGTAAATTTATAAGAAGCTTGTAATTTCCTTAACTCACTAAAAGTATGTTCTGCAACAAATCCAGTTCCATTTGTCGTGCGGTCCACTGTTTCATCATGAATGATGACTAATTCGCCATCCTTCGTCATTTGCACATCCAGCTCAATTCCGTTCGCTGAAGCCTTCTCTGCTTCCGTGAAAGCTATCATCGTATTTTCAGGAAAACGGGCAGAATAACCTCTGTGAGCAAATATCAATGTCATATACACACACTCCTAAACTAGAAATTGTGTTGATAGTAAAACAGACCCTAACGAAAGTTAGAGTCTGTTTTTGTTGAAAGTTAATTAAGCTTTAGTAACGTTAGCAGCTTGTGGTCCGCGTTGTCCTTCTTCTATGTCAAAAGAAACTTCTTGGCCCTCATCCAAAGTTTTGAAACCTTCAGATTGAATAGCACTGAAATGTACGAATACATCTTGTCCTTCTGAAGTTTCGATGAAACCAAATCCTTTTTCAGCGTTGAACCATTTTACTTTACCTGTAGCCATTTTTGTTTCCTCCTATGTGCTTCACACACTATGTATTACTATCCTTGCTCTTCATAAAAAATAAAGAATGTTCTATCCTAACTATTTACTTCGAACAAAAATAAGTCTCCTTTATAGTAACAGGTTAAACATGGGAAAGCAAATTTTTACAACAAAGTTTACAAAAAGAATGAAAAATTTATGATTTCTTTATACTTTTCGACTGATTGTCATTTTCGTAATCCTTCTAAAAAATAACCTTGCAACGATAAAGATGAGCCAATACAAAATATAACCCATCTAAACACGAATAATAATATTCCATCTAACTTAAACTTAGAAACAATAAAGCTTGGTATTATTCAATACGGCTTTAAAATTAGTTCGTTTCATTGCGCTCTCGGCCACTTTGCTTTCCGCGGGGAGAAAGATGAGCCTCCTCGTCCTCGCCTGCTGGGTCTCATCCTTCCCTCTATTTCCCGCAGGAGTCGAGTGACCTCCGCTCGATTCCACTAAGATTTTTAATTATTGTATATAATCGAAACAAAAAAACCAAACTATTAATCAATAAATGATAAAAATAGTTTGGTTTTGATTCGTATTTTACATACTTGTGTCCCAGCCTGTTAAAATGATCTTACATCAACCAAGACAGGAAGATTGGTAATGTAATTAAGGAAAGGATGGCACTGAGGACAAAGGAGGACGCTGTTTCAGCTTCCAATGTCTCAAACCTTGTTGCAATCATCGCAGCTACTGCTGAGCCTGGGAAAGCAACCAATAAGATTGCATTTGTCATATCTGTTTTAGATAATCCCATCATTAGAGCAATCAATACCATTGCCAACGGATGAATAATCGCTTTTATGAAGGCAATGCTGATAGCAGTTTTACTGAATTTAATATTGCGGATACCAATTGTTACCCCAATAGCAAATAAAGCTGCACCAGAAGTGATAGAACCAATTTCATCTAAGCTGTCTGCTAGTATATCTGGTGAATGGAAGCCGCAAAGTATTAAAACGACACCAAGCAACGGCACGCATGCAAGCGGTTCAGACAATCCATGCAGAATAGATGAAACAGTCACTTTCCATAAGCTTTGTCCCTTTTCCTTCGCATTGGTGCTTGACTGGCCAATAGTTCCGATAATACTAGCCAATGGATCAAGAAGTGCATTAACTACTACACCAGTTATCGCAATAGGGATTGCAACTGCATCCGCCCCAAATATACTTCCTAATACTGGTATACCCATAAATGCAAATGATGGCTGCGTAGAATTTAATGCAAACATAGATGCTGGAGTTGTTGATGTTTTAAATACAAAACGTGAAATCAGTAAAAGAACTACATAGAAACCGATAATACCTATGAACATTGTGACAAAGAAAGGCCATTTATCGATAAGTGTTTGTTTAGAAGTTGTTGTAATTCCGACAAATAAATGTGCTGGCAACGCAAACTTTGTAACAAGTGTGTTCAAGCCTTTAGATGAAGCAGCATCGAACTTTTTAAAATACCCTGCCAAATAACCTAAAATAATGACAAAGAAAATTGGTATTAATATAATAAATATTTGACCTATACCCATAATTTAAATCCCCCAAATGTTATCCAAAGCGTATCAATACGCTCAAAAATTGTGCTACTAAACTCTACTTAACCTATTTATTAAGTAGGTTTTAATTCTTAAAAAAATAAGTGAGACTGCTCTTTAGGGTAAATCCGGCTTTTAATCCGTATTACTAAGATTAAAAGCCTCCCTCTTTAAAGCCTTATTTCTTTCAACAATACTTACATTGCTTCAATATCTTTATATACTGGATACCACATAGCATCCTTCACAGCTTCCTCCACATTTGCAGGAATATCTTGTGCAACTCCATCTTCAATGGCTGCTTTAGCAACAGCAACTGCTACTTCATAGGAAACTTCACGAAGCTGAGAAACACTTGGCAGCAATGAAGCTCCATCTTTGCTAGTATCACAAAGCTTTGCAACTGCATCTGCAGATGCAATGAACATGCTGTCTGTAATTAATTTAGCTTTTACTACAATCGAACCAAGACCAAGGCCTGGGAATACAAAGGCATTGTTTGATTGACCAATTTCATAGCTAATTCCTTTATATTCAACAGGCTCAAATGGGCTTCCAGTAGCGATTAACGCTTTTCCGTCTGTCCATTCAATCAGGTCTGAAGGAACTGCTTCGGCTAGATGCGTTGGGTTTGACATCGGCATGATGATTGGACGCTCAACATGTTTTGCCATTTCTTTAATGATTGCTTCTGTGAAAGCACCTGCAACACCTGAAGTACCAATCAAAATGGTCGGCTTCACTTGTTTAACTGTCTCCATTAATGAAATAATGCCATTTTCTTTTTCCCAGCCTGCAACTTCTGCTTCTGAACGTACATATGGTTTTTGGAAGCTCAAAATACCGTCCATGCCATCTGTCAACAGACCTCTGTGATCAACAGCCCAGAATCTTGCACATGCTTCTTCTTCTGTCAAACCTTCAAGAACCATCGCATCTTTCATTTGGTCTGCGTTACCAATACCGGCAGCTCCTGGTCCAAACACTAATACACGTTGATCCTTTAATGATTCATTTTTGATTTTTAATCCTGAAAGAATACCTGCTAACGTTACTGCTCCAGTACCTTGGATGTCATCATTGAATGTTAAAACTTTATCTTTATACTTCTCAATAATATGGCGTGCGTTCACATTACCGAAATCCTCCCAGTGCAGCAATGCATTCGGGAACATGTCAAGTGCTTTTTCAATATAAGCATCAATGAACTGATTATACTTTTCACCACGAATTCTTTCATGGCGGTTACCGATATATAATGGATCGTTAATTAGCTTTTCATTGTTTGTACCTGCATCAAGCACTACTGGCAATACACGTTTTGGGTGGATACCTGCAGCTGCTGTATATACAGCCAGTTTTCCAATTGCGATATTGATTCCGCCGACACCCCAGTCACCAATACCTAAAATGCTCTCAGAGTCTGTTGCAACGATTAAATCAATATCGTCTGCTGAAGCACCAGTATTCGCAAGTGCTTCCTCAATTCCATCTAAATCATTAACAGACAGGTAAACACCACCTGGACGGTGATATTCGTGGCTGTATTCTTGGATGGATTGACCAACAGTCGGTGTGTAAACAATCGGCAGCATTTCGCTCAAATGATCTGTTAACAATCTGTAATATAAAACCACGTTGCGGTTGAACAAATCATTTAATGAATTGTTTTTCTCCAGATTACTTGATTTGGAAGCAAATTGCTCATATGCTCTTTTTACTTGCTCTTCAAGCGTCAAGACCGCTGGAGGCAAGATACCGTTAAGGCCAAGCTCCTCTCTTTCTTTTTCTGTAAAGGCAACGCCTTTATTTAGCAATGGATTTGCAAGGACATCCTTACCTTTTAATGTTGTATGAATCGAACCGTCTTTTTCTAAGAAAATAACTTTGCTCATCTTCTATTCCTTCTTCCTTTAACTTGGTTACTAAAAGTTAACTGGTTAATTTACGTTACAGATTCTACTCCCCTATTTTTTCTTCGTCAACGGTCACTGCCACACAATTGTCACAAAACCATTTATTGAAAACGTTTTATATGATATTATGTAAGTAAGGCTGATTTTTTTAATTATTTAACTATGTTATTTATAATATATTGGTTATCATTAATAACTAAAAAAATGAGGATGAAGGAAATGAGCGAAGAAAAGACTCCGCGCAACTTAAGCGAAAAGGTGGAGAAGCTGTATCAATTCATCAGCAAAAAGTGGACTGGACTTATTATTCACGCATTAATGGATGAACCGAAGCGATTTAGTGAAATTCACAGCTTTATTCCAGATCTCAGCAAACGCATGCTGAATGAAAGAATTAAGGATCTTGAGCATCACGGCATCGTCATACGCAATGTTATTACAGAGAGACCGATACGAACGGAATATTCTTTGACAAAAAAAGGCCATGAACTAGGCAAAGCATTGGATGCAGTGGAATTATGGGCTAAAAAATGGATGTGAACAGAGACCGGGTTTTCAACACGGTCTCTTTTTTTACTTTTTTTATTTACATAAAGATATTCGGCTGATTTTTTTACAAATTTACTTGCACGAAAAGAACATATGCAGATTTTGAAACAATTCTGAATCATAACCCGTATATAACTTATACTCATTAAATGGTCTGGAGGAAATAAAGATAATATGCAGATTAGAATTGCTGTTTTTTTTGTCTTAAGCTTATTTTTGTTGGCAGGATGTTCACTTGAAGTAAGGCGTTCAGAAGAATTTAACATTACAGATGATGAAGAAAAAAGCAATGCTGATGAAATAAAGGAAATGGATTATATTGACACGACCCATAAAACAATCGATGGCTTGATTGATGAATTAATTGCGTTAAAAAGGAATAATGAAGAAAGTATCCTGTCTAGTGACTTAGAATCTTTGCCAACAATCTATAAGGAAAAAGAAGATTTGCTGACAGATAAACAAAGATTCCAATACAGCAGTACTATGCTCGCAATGGACGGTGCACTAGAAGAGGTCGAAACCATCCATTCATTAACGCAAGAAAGCCTACATACGAAAGATACTAAAAAGCAGGAAGAACTGCTTAACATGCTCGATCAAACCATTTATAATCTTGAGGCAATTATTGAAATATTAGAAAATGAGCGGAATTATTAGAACAAGAAGTATTCTTGTGTCTTACTTGACTATTTTATTTCAGAAAAAAGCACTTCCCATTAATAAATAGGAAGTGCTTTTCTTCATTTACCTATTAGATTAGTGACAATCTTTATTAGGAAGCCTTATGCTCCAATCTCAGCTTATCTGCCACAATCGCGATAAATTCTGAGTTCGTTGGTTTTGCTTTGGACATGCTGACAGTGTAGCCGAACAGGGTGGAGATGGAATCGATGTTGCCTCTGCTCCACGCCACTTCAATCGCATGACGAATTGCCCGCTCTACACGGCTCGCAGTGGTATTATATTTTTTAGCAATATCAGGGTAAAGAACTTTTGTAATCGAGCCTAATAATTCAATATCATTATACACCATTGAAATAGCTTCCCTTAAATAAAGATAGCCTTTAATATGGGCAGGAACACCGATTTCATGGATGATGCTCGTGATGCTTGCATCAAGATTTCTTGGTTTTTGTTCTTGCTGCTGTGATCTGTAAGATGTTGAGGATGTTTGTTTGCGGACAAAACCGTTTGATTTGCCGCTCACCTGGCGGATATGGCTAGCTAAATAATCCATATCGAATGGCTTTAAAATAAAGTAAGATGCTCCAAGGTCAACAGCTTTTTTTGTGACATCCTCTTGACCAAAGGCTGTCAGCATAATGACATTTGGCATGGATGGAATACTCAATTGCTTCATTCTATCGAGAACGGCCAAACCATCTAAATGAGGCATGATTATATCCAATACCATAACATCAGGCTGTATATCCTCCAGAAGATCCAAACACTCCTGACCGTTATGGGCTACACCGACGACTTCCATATCTTCCTGGGAATTTATGTATTCCTCCAGCAATCCAACAAGTTCTCTATTGTCATCAACAACACATACTTGTATTTTCTTCAATGATAGTTTCCTCCTCAATATCCAATATCTCTCTATTTCTACTTTTATTCTAAATGACAATTTCGACAAAGTAACTAAAAATCCTTTGATTTTATAAAAAAATATAGAAAAACTCGTTTTTTCTCATGAATTCTCTTATTTTCGACCAATTTCGCCATTCAACTGCTTTCTGTGCGTGTTTGTCGAATAATCTTTATGTATTTATTATACAACCTTTATTAGGTGAGAATAAAGCTTTTAATGGTTATTAAAGCTGATAATTTTACCCCATTAAAAAAATAAGTATTTTATAACTAAAAAAATATGGCGATTTTATGAATACGCTCTTGTTGCTGACGGGAAATTTAAGTTATTATAAAAGATGGACTTTCGCATATCGTATTATTTTTTAGAATGGTTTTACAGAAAGGATTTTTTTTATGGAAAATGTTGCAAAGAACGATCAGCCTACACATAAAGTATTGTGGCAGCTGACAAGACCACACACGTTAACTGCTTCTTTTGTTCCTGTATTTATCGGAACAGTTTTAGCATTACAATATGAACAGATTCATCCAGGTTTATTTTTGGCGATGCTGTTTGCTTGTTTGTTTATTCAAATAGCTACGAATTTGTTCAATGAATATTATGATTTCATTCGCGGATTGGATACTGCCGATTCTGTTGGGATTGGCGGTGCTATTGTCAGACACGGGATGAAGCCGAAAACAGTTATGAACTTGGCAGTCGGCCTTTATGCTGTTTCGCTCCTTTTAGGTGTTTATATTTGTATGAGCACAAGCTGGTGGATTGCTCTTGTCGGCCTGCTTGGTATGGCAATTGGTTACCTATATACAGGAGGACCGCTTCCTATTGCCTACACTCCATTTGGTGAATTGTTTTCTGGCATTTGCATGGGAACGATTTTCATCCTTATTTCTTTCTATATTCAAACAGGTTTTGTTAATGAACAAAGCATTTTGATTTCTGTGCCAATCGCGATTTTAATCGGCTGCATTAACCTGTCTAACAATATAAGAGATATTGAAGAGGATACTCTCGGGGGCAGAAAAACAATTGCGATTTTAATGGGATTTGAAAGAGCTGTCCAGCTCCTTGCTGCATTATTTGCCATATCGTATATATGGGTTATCGGAATCATCCTATTTGGTGTAAGCAGTCCATGGCTCTTAATTGTATTCTTAAGTATTGCTAAACCAATCCAAGCAATCAAGGGCTTTAAAGGCAGCCGCAGTGAAACACCACTTGCGATGAAATCAACAGCCCAAACAAATACATTCTTCGGATTGTTCCTAGGAATTGGTTTGCTGCTTGAATTTATCTTTTCAAACCTATAAAAAAAAGCGCACCTAATTGGTGCGCTTCTTTTCATTTAGGAAGCCTTCTGCTTGTTTTCCTCATAAATGTCAATTCCAGCTTCATTCAGCATCCATTCAATATGAACACCATATCCACTAGTCGGGTCATTAACAAAAACATGGGTAACTGCTCCGATAAGCTTACCGTCCTGAATGATAGGGCTGCCGCTCATTCCTTGCACAATTCCTCCTGTTTTCTTCAGAAGCTCCTTGTCTGTTACCTTAATAACCATCCCTTTTGTTGCTGGGAATTTCTGCGGCACAGAGCTGACCACTTCTATATCAAACAATTTCACTTCGTCATTATCAACAACAGTAAGAATTTGAGCCGGTCCTTCTTTCACTTGGTCGGATAAGGTAATCGGCATTGCTTTATCCATCACTCCATTGGAGATACCTCTATTTAGTTCACCAAAAATTCCGAATGGGCTGTTTGTTGTAATATTACCAATTACTTCTTTATCAGAAGAAAATCTCGCCAGCTTTTCACCTGGATTGCCATTTTCCCCTTTTTCTATGCTTGTAACAGTCGATCGCAAAATTTCTCCGTCATCAACAACTATTGGCTTTTTCGTATCCATATCAGAAATGACATGGCCTAAAGCTCCATATTTTTTTGATTGCGGATGATAGAACGTCATCGTTCCAATTCCAGCTGCTGAATCTCTAATATATAACCCCAATTTATATGTGCTTGATCCTTTTTCTTTTAAAGGAACCAATTTTGTTTTGATTTTTTCTTTTTCTCTCATTATTGTTAAGTTAAGCGGATCTCCAGTTTCGCCTGCACTTTGGACAAATGGTGCTACGTCCGCCATTTTTTCGATTTGTTTGCCATTGATTTCTGTAATCATATCTCCAACTTTTATGCCAGCCTTTTCACCAGGGGAAGCTTTGCCATTTTCCGTGTTCACCTGATGATGGCCGACGATTAATACGCCAACTGTATTTAATTTTACCCCGATGGATTGTCCGCCTGGGATAACTTTAAAGTCTTTTAAAACATTCACATCAACTTTTTTTATCGGAAAGCCTGCCAGCTCTAAAACCATTTCGTTTTTACCATTCTCTTCACCATGCAGCGAATACTTCCCTTCATCTTGACTTAAGGCAACCACTGAATTGTCCTCTGTCATCATGCTTGATGCAGGTATCGATGAACTGTTTATCACTGTATTTTGGCCTTCAAAGATAGTGACGCTATTTGGGATATGAAGATATTGTTGAAAGGGTTTATTGAAACTTAAAGATATTAATGAAACAAGGAGAATTCCACCAATTATTTTTCTAAGGAAATCCATTTTCAAATCATTCACTCTCCTCGCTTCTTGTCACCAAACTTGTGGCTTATATATAAGTTTGCCTGCATGGCGGTCATTTATTACTGTAAAAACTATAAAAAACCTGCACACTTTGGTTAGTAATAGTAATTTTGTAAAACTTGAATAGCTAAAAGCATACTCAAAAGTTCCTTAGTAAAAATAGAAAACCCCTGTTAAACAGAGGTTTTCCTTGTTCTATCCATTATTCTTGACCTTTTGGGCTAATTTTAACAGCTCTTTTGCATGTTTTTTTGTCAAATCGGTAATTTCTGTTCCGGATATCATTCGGGCAATTTCTTTTACTTTATCTTGTTTTGCCAATGGAGTGACAGTCGTCGAAGTTCTTCCATCATGAATGGCTTTAGCAATATAAAGATGGGTATCTGCCATGGCGGCCACTTGCGGCATATGGGATATGCAAAGCACCTGTGAACCTGCTGCAACTTTGGATATCTTTTCAGCAATCGCTTGTGCAACTCTACCGCTGACACCTGTATCCACTTCGTCAAAGATAATCGACGTCACGCCTTGATGCTTAGAAAAAATACTCTTTAATGCAAGCATCATTCTCGACAATTCACCGCCTGAAACAATTTTAGACAATGGCTTAAGCGGCTCGCCCGGATTTGTTGAAATATAAAACTCCACATCATCCATACCAGATTTAGTTACATTATCATCATCCGCATTAATTCTGACTTCAAACACTGTCTTTTCCATATACAGCTGTTTCAGTTCTTGATGAATGTCTTCTGTCAATCGGAGTGCAGCTTTTTTGCGAAGAGAACTAAGCTCATTTGCTTCTACTAACAAATCCTTTTTGATGCTTAATAATTCTTTTTCAAGCATATCAATATGTGTTTCTTTATTTTGGAGTGTTTCGAGCTCCTCTTCAATTTTAGCGGCATATTCCAATATTTCGTCAACGGATTTTCCATATTTACGTTTTAGTGAATTTATCTCATTCAGTCTGGATTCTATACTATTGAGCCGTTCAGGGTCATATTCAAGATAATCAAGACTGTTTCGAAGCCTGCTTGCAACATCCTCCAGTATGTAAAAACTGTTAGATACAGAATCTGCAATCTCTTTATACTCTGGATCAAGGCTTGCTGCTTCTTCCATATGCCCCATCACTTCACCAAGCCAGTCTAACCCCTTTTGTTCTCCCTTTAAGGCAGTATAGCTTGTTTGAATGCTTTCGAAGATTCTCTCAAAATTGCCGAGCTTTTTTCTTTCCTCCAGCAATTCTTCATCTTCATTCTTTTGCAGATTGGCATTAATAATTTCCTGATGCTGAAAGGTTAATAAATCCAAACGATGAGCCATCTGCTGTTCATTTTCAGTCAAGTTCATAAGCTTTTTTTGTGTTTGAGTATACGAACGGTATAATGCTTCATATTCCTTTAGCACAGGGGCGAGTTCTGTATGAGCATACGTATCCAGAAGCATGAGATGTTTCGTTTCATCCATCAATTCCTGATGCTCATGCTGGCCATGGATATCGATAAGGCTTGAGCCGATTTCCCTCAATGTGGATATCGTTATAAGCTTTCCGTTTATTCGGCAAATACTTTTGCCTGAAACGGAGATATCTCTTCTCAAGATAATGGTTCCTTCCTCGATATCTATTCCGAACTCTTCCATTTTCTGAAAGCAAGGATGGCCATTTTCAATATAAAAAAGCCCTTCTATTTCTGCCTTTTCTTCCCCATGGCGAACAAATTCAGCAGAACCCCTGCCGCCTACAAGCAAATTTATCGCATCAATAATAATGGATTTCCCAGCACCTGTTTCCCCTGTTAGAACGGTCAATCCTTTTTGAAAGGAGACGGATAAGGATTCTATTATGGCAAAATTTTTAATTGATAATTCATTAAGCAAAATATGTCACCTCTTTTACAACATATCAAGAAAGCGGTCTGTAATCGTTTGTCCGTCTTCTGCAGTACGGCAAATAATAAGACATGTGTCATCTCCACAAATGGTCCCTAAAATCTCATCCCAATCAAGGTTATCGATCAGCGCACCGATTGCTTGTGCATTGCCAGGAAGTGATTTCAATACGAGCAAATTTCCTGCAGAATCAATTTTTACGAATGCATCCATTAGCGTTCTTTTTAGTTTCTGCAGCGGATTAAAGCGCTGGTCTGCCGGCAAGCTGTATTTGTAGCGGCCGTCCTGCAACGGCACCTTTACAAGATGAAGCTCCTTAATATCTCTTGAAACAGTTGCTTGTGTCACATTATACCCAGCATTCTTCAGCTCATCTACAAGATCATCCTGTGTTTCTATTTCATTATTGGCAATAATATCTCTTATTTTTATATGCCTTTGGCCTTTATTCATATCTATCATTCCTTTATGGACAATTTGTCCACTTTTTTTAGAGTTGTGATTTAAAAAGTTTTTAGTTAAGTACATTTTTTTGTCTGCATTATGCAGACTTTAAAGTCTATACTCCTATATTTCGCCATCGTTTGACAAAAACCTTCTTAATCCTTGTATTCTCATTGTATCTTTATTCTATAATTTGTATGTATTCTTTTGCAATCCAAAAAGGAATAAGTGTGAACTTATTCCTTTCAGAAGAGTCCCTATTAACTTACTGCTTTGCTTTTTTCAGTTCCTCATGTGCAGAATCTACGACTTCTTTTATGTGGATTTGTGCATCTGTTCCGTCTTGATTTTCAGACCAATATAAATGGAGAAGGAATTCAATGTTCCCATCTCCGCCTGTTATCGGTGAAAAGGACAGGTTTTTGATTTGATAGCCTTCCTTCTTCGAAAACTCAATAATCGTTTCGAGTACATCCATATGAACCTTTTTATCGCGGACAATTCCCTTTTTGCCGACTTGCTCTCTGCCTGCCTCAAACTGCGGCTTAACTAATGCAATAATATCACTGCCAGAAACCAGCAAGGTTTTCAACACAGGAAGAATCAGCTTTAAAGAAATGAAAGAAACATCGATGGATGCAAAATTCGGCATTTCTCCTTCTAAATCTGCAGGAGTAACATAACGGAAGTTAGTGCGCTCCATTACAACTACTCTTTCATCTTGTCTAAGCTTCCAGGCAAGCTGGTTATAGCCCACATCAAGTGCATAGGACATTTTCGCACCATTTTGTAAGGCGCAATCTGTAAAACCACCTGTTGACGCGCCTATATCGAGCAAAACTTTGTCTTGAGCTGTTAAATCAAAGACTTCCAGTGCTTTTTCCAGCTTCAAGCCGCCGCGGCTCACATATTTCAGCGTTTTTCCTTTGACAGTAAGCTTGGATTCTGCCGGGATTTTTTCGCCCGGCTTATCCAGTCTCTCCTCATCACAATACACAATTCCTGCCATGATGGCTCTCTTTGCTTTTTCTCTCGTTTCAAATAATCCTTGCTCGACTAATAAAACATCAATGCGTTCTTTCTTCATCTATTATCTAAGCCCTTTTTTGTTTTTTTCTCGCAATCGAGTTAATTCTTTTAACCGCTTCTTCTGTTGTTAAGTGAATTTCTGCCAACAAGGAATCAACATCTCCATGCTCTATAAATTGATCAGGAATTCCCATTCTGTCAATAACAGTAGACCCAAAGCCAGCTCCTTGTGCATATTCAAGAACATAGCTGCCAAAACCGCCTTGCAATACTGCTTCTTCTATTGTTAATATTGGCATTTGGAGTTTGAACAATTCATTTAGCATCTGCTCATCCAATGGCTTGATAAATCTTGCATTAATGACTTTAACAGATGTTCCTTGCTTTTCAAGAATTTCAGCAGCTTTCATCGCCATTCCGATTGTTGTACCGAATGTCAAAATAGCTGCATCTGTGCCTTCTCTCAGCACTTCCCAAGTTCCAATTGGAATTGACTGTAATGTTTCGTCCATCGGAACACCAAGCCCGTTGCCTCGAGGGAATCTCATTGCAATCGGTCCATCATTGTAGCTAAGCGCTGTATGAACCATATGCTGACCTTCGTTCTCGTCTTTCGGCATCATTATTACTAAATTCGGCATATGGCGAAGGAAGGAAATGTCATACACACCTTGATGTGTCTCTCCGTCTGCACCTACAAGTCCTGAGCGGTCAATACCAATAAAGACGTTCAGATTTTGTCTGCATACATCGTGAAGCATCTGGTCATATGCTCTTTGCAGAAAAGTAGAATAAATCGCCAAAAACGGCTTCATGTTTTGGGTTGCAAGCCCTGCTGCAAGTGTAACTGCATGCTGTTCTGCAATTCCCACATCCAGCATTCTGTCCGGAAACTCTTGCGCAAAGGCTTCAAGTTTAGACCCAACAGGCATGGCAGGCGTAATGGCGACAATTCTTTCATCTTGTCTAGCAAGCTTAAGCACCGTATCACTGACAAGTTTGCTCCATGCTGGGGCAGTATTGGCAGGCTTCACTAGAGCACCTGTCTCAATTTTATATGGACCTGTTCCATGCCATGTGCCGACCTTATCCTTCTCAGCAGGTGAAAAGCCTTTGCCTTTTTTCGTCAATACATGCAAAAGGACCGGGCCTTCCGTTTTCTTTGCATAATTCAAATGTTCCATTAAATCTTCATAGTTATGGCCGTCGACCGGACCTAGGTATGTGAAGCCAAGCTCTTCAAAGAACACACCAGAAACAAGCAGATATTTTAGACTGTCTTTAATTCTTTCTGCTGTCGCTGCCAGCTTCCCGCCAACTGCGGGGATTTTTTTCATGAGCATTTCCAGTTCATCTTTCGCCCATTGATATTTACCGGCTGTCCGCAGTCTTCCAAGCACATGATGCAATGCTCCAACATTTGGTGCAATGCTCATTTCATTGTCGTTAAGAATCACAATCATATTAGTTTTCTCATCGCCAATATGGTTTAAAGCTTCTAACGCCATTCCGCCTGTTAAAGCACCATCACCAATGATTGGCACAACATAAGAGTCTTCCTTCTTCAAATCACGAGCAACTGCCATACCCATTGCCGCTGATAAAGAGGTAGAGCTGTGACCAGTTTCCCAAACATCATGCTCGCTTTCATTCATTTTTGGAAATCCTGATAACCCTTTATATTGTCTGAGCGTATCAAAATCCTTCGCTCTGCCTGTCAAGATTTTATGCACATATGCTTGATGTCCTACATCCCAAATAAACTTGTCTTTCGGGCTATCAAAACATTTATGCAATGCGATTGTCAACTCGACTACACCTAAATTCGGACCGAGATGTCCGCCCTTATCCGACAGTTTATTTATTAAAAAATGACGAACCTCTTCACTCAACTTCTCAAGTTCTTCGATCGATAGGTCTTTGAGAAAGGCTGGATTCTTTATTGACGATAAATCCATCGTTAACAACTCTCTTTCCTTCAATTTAAACCTTATATAAAAAACCGTGTTTATTTCCTTTTTTATAAATAAATTAAAATTATGTATGCTTTATTATCATCTAACCTTTATTATTAGCTATACATATTAAATATGTATTATACCATTCAAACATCCTTAATAGGAAGTAATTCTATATAGTTCTTACTAAGTGGTAAATATATATTAAAAAAGAAAACTTAAATCCGAACACCTTTTTCACATAAAAAGTACCATTCATGTTTATTTTAACATAAAGCTCCTAAAAATAACCGCTAACACAAAGTGATAACGGTCGTATTTACGTATATTCTTTACGTAGCAGGGTTAACTTGTCCTTAAAAAAAGAAGTGTCTTCTCCCAAATATACCCTAATTCAATTATTAGTTAAACATGTTTTTAGCTGTTACGATTACCGACTAAATCTGTCATTTCCTCCAACAGTTTAGTTTCCAGCGATAAACCGGCGAGCTTTTCCTTAGCGGCAGCAATATGATAAGCGAGCTCTTTTTTTGCCCCGTCCATTGTCAGGAGAGCGGGATATGTACTCTTATGATTATCTTCATCACTTCCAAGAGGCTTGCCGATCAGTTCTTCATCGCCCTCTACATCTAAAATATCATCTCTGATTTGGAAGGCTAGACCTAAGTGATAAGCAAAAGCTGTTAAAAGCTCAATCTGCTCGCTTTTTGCGTCTGCAAGATGAGCGCCGACTAAGACACTTGCCTCGAGCATTTTGCCTGTTTTATGGACATGGATATATTCAAGATCTTGTTTAGAAAGCTGTTTTCCTTCCCCTTCAATATCGCCGACTTGACCGCCGACCATACCTTCAGCACCTGCAGCCTTCGCAATAATTTCCAGCACTTTAATTTTTTTATCTGCGTCAGTGTCTTTCATGCTTGTTACAAGCTGAAAGCTGTATGTAAGCAAGGCGTCTCCTGCAAGAATGGCAATAGCTTCACCATAGACTTTATGGTTAGTAGGAATACCTCTTCGCAAATCATCATCATCCATGCTTGGCAGATCATCATGAATCAATGAATATGTATGTATCATTTCAATTGCCGCAGCGGGTATAAGTCCAGATTCGGGATCTTTCCCAAAAGCCGCCATTGTGGCGAAAGTGAGCAACGGGCGGATGCGCTTGCCGCCGGCAGAAAGAGAATAGTGCATGGAATCTAGAATAACTTCCGGGGCTGCCAGTTGTGAAACGCTGTCTTTTAATTGCTGTTCAACTAGTTTTTTATATTTTTCTGTAAAAGCTGCTAAAGAAAGTCCGGACAAGCGCTTATTCCTCCTCGCCTATGGAAAATGCTTCTTTTTGTCCATTATCGAGGACAACTTCTGCAAGCTGTTCTTCCACATTTTTTAGTTTATCATGACAAAACTTCGATAGTTCCATCCCTCTTTTGTAAGTATTGATTGCTTCCTCAAGAGGCACATCGCCTTCCTCAAGCTTTTCCACAATCTTTTCTAGCTCTTCCATCGCTTCTTCAAAGGATAAGCCGGTTATTTTAGACATATTTATTCACTCCTTAATAGATGTCACTTGAGCTTTTACTGTTCCATCCGAAAGCCGCAGTTCTATTTTTTCATTTTCGGTTACTTGTTTTATGCTGGAAATTAATTTCCCTTCAGCTGAATAAGCAAGATTATAGCCTCTTTCCATGATTTTCAATGGACTCAATGCATCCATTTTGCCAATGATGGAATGAAACATCTGTGCTTTGTTCTGGTATATTAAACTCATATTTCGAACAAGGTTTTTTTCTAGGCTGATTCGGTCCTTTTCTGCAAGACTCAGCAGCTCTTGTGGATGACGTCTGAGAAGGCGGCGTGCCAGAACTTCCTGCTTCTCTTCATTTGATGCAAGCAGCTTTTTAATATTGCGCTGCAATAATTCATTTTGCCTATCCAATTGTTCCATCTTTTGGTCAAGGAGTAACTTTGGATAACGAAAGGCATATGATTTTTCCATCTTTCCGAGTCTGTGCTTTTCCTTGTCGACCCTTTCTTTCATTCCGCGAATGAGCCTTGCCTTACGGGTCAGCACTCTTTCCATAAGCTCTTCCATATGCGGTGCTGCCATTTCGGCTGCTCCAGTTGGCGTTGGAGCTCTCAAATCTGCAACAAAGTCAGCGATCGTGAAGTCTGTTTCATGCCCTACAGCAGATATAATCGGAACTTTCGATGCAAATATAGCATTAGCAACAGCTTCTTCATTAAATGCCCAAAGCTCCTCAATCGAACCGCCGCCTCTTCCGACAATCAATACATCAATGGATGGGCCCGTTAGATTGTTAGCTTTTTCAATTGCTTTTACAATAGAAGGTGCTGCTGCCTCTCCTTGAACTAGTGCAGGAAAAATGATGATTTTAGCGATTGGATAACGCCTTTTGATGGTGATGAGTATATCTCTGATGGCTGCACCTGTAGGAGAAGTGATAATCCCGATTGTATCAGGATATTTTGGGATTGCTTGTTTATATGTAGGAGAAAACAGTCCACTTGCCTCCAATTTTTTCTTTAGCTGTTCATATGCCAAATACAAGTCGCCGACACCGTCTGGCCTCATTTCTTGCACATACATTTGGTATTGACCGCTTTGCTCATATACGGTAACAGATGCCTTTACAAGTACCTTCATGCCGTTTTCAGGCTTGAATTTCATGCCTTGTGCGTTTCTTGAAAACATAACGGCAAGAATTCTTGCTTTATCATCCTTTAATGTAAAGTACATATGCCCGCTGCTATGCTGTTTAAAATTGGATATTTCTCCTTTGACATGGACATGTTGCAAATGGGGATCTGCATCAAATTTTCTTTTTATGTATTTTGTTAATGCTTGTATTGTTAAATATCTATTTTCCATTATATAACGCTCCTATACAGGATAAAAGGGAATGGCAGAAGAAGTCCTGCTTTTCCCTTTCGAATGACGAGTAAGCCCTATTTGGCATGCACTCTTTTATTCCCTTTAGTCAAGCCTTACAAACTGTTTTTAATTTTAGAAAGGATGCCATTAACAAACTTGCTTGATTTATCATCACCATATGCTTTTGCAATTTCTACCGCTTCATCAATTACTACATTTTGCGGCACTTCCTCTGTATTGTAAACAAGTTCATAAACAGCTATGCGAAGCAGATTTCTGTCGACATTGGCAATTCTTTCAATCGTCCAGTTTTCCAAGTGCTTCTTAATATGCTCGTCAATAGATAACTGGTTGTCCAGCACACCATTCACCAGTGCAGACAAATAGGCATCCGGCTTTTCTCCGTCTAATGCATGGATGATTGCCTCATTTTTGTCTATATCGCTCAGGTCAATTTGAAATAATGCTTGAAGCGCCTTTTCTCTTGCCGTTCTTCTTTTCATTTCCTTTATGCTCCTTTAAACACTTGCATGTAATTTGCATGCTTGTCATGTTTTTCTCTAAAAAATCCTGTCATGGACTCTTATTTTTATACTATTTGATCTCATTCATGCTATTTTTGCAAACATTGCTAAAAAGATAATAGCATATATAGCTTGAAACTGCTATTCACGAATGAATCAGACAAAGAAAAAAGCTGCCATGGATAGCTACTTCTCTACACATAGTTTGGAACGCTAAATGTATAGAAAGTTAAGCATATCCTAATAGCAGCTTATTTTTTTACATCTCTTGCTGTGTTTCTGTATCTTGCTTAGCATTCTCAAACTGAACGCCAACCACATGTATATTTATTTCTTCAGCCACTAACGCCGTCATATTGATCAGTGTTTGGCGAATATTATCTTGTATTTGCTGTGCCACTTGCGGGATGGAAACGCCAAAATTCATGACACAATAAACATCCACCTTGATACCTTCATCTGCAAGTTCTACCTTAACTCCTTTGTTGTGCAGCTTTTTCCCAAGCTTTTCTACAACACCAGAGGCAAAGTTTCCTCTCATTTGGGCTACGCCCTCCACTTCAGATGCGGCAATTCCAGCGATTACTTCTATGACTTCAGGGGCAATTTCAACTTTTCCTAAGCCGTTAAATTCCTGGTTCATATCTAAAATAGTTGATTCGCTCATATTGGTTCCTCCCTTTAATCTTCAGATTTCATCAAATCATACATCTCTAAAAATTTTGTGTTGAAGTTTCCTTCCACAAATTTTTCATGATTAAGGAGTTTCAAGTGAAATGGGATTGTCGTATGAACACCCTCAATGACGAATTCACTAAGAGCACGCTTCATACGTGATATTGCTTCTTCTCTTGTTGCGCCATATGTAATAACTTTAGCAATCATGCTGTCATAATACGGCGGGATCGTATAACCAGGATACGCTGCTGAATCAACACGAACACCTAAACCGCCCGGCGGAAGGTACATATTGATTTTCCCGGCAGAAGGCATAAAGTTCTTAGCTGGATTTTCAGCATTGATGCGGCATTCGATTGCCCATCCGTTAAATTCTACATCCTTTTGCGTAATAGCCAATGGTTTTCCAGATGCTACTAGTATTTGCTCTTTTATCAAATCAATACCTGTGACCATTTCTGTAACCGGATGTTCCACTTGAATACGTGTATTCATTTCCATGAAATAGAATTGTTCGTTTTGATAATCATAAATGAACTCAACTGTACCTGCACCAGAATATTGTACTGCCTCTGCCGCTTTAACTGCTGCAGCTCCCATTTTATTGCGAATTTCTTCTGTCAAAACAGGAGAAGGCGTCTCTTCCAGCAACTTTTGCAGTCTTCTTTGGATAGAGCAGTCTCTTTCACCTAAGTGAATAACATGGCCATAGTTATCAGCAAGTACCTGCAGCTCTACATGGCGGAAGTCTTCAATAAACTTCTCCAAGTATACACCAGCATTACCGAAAGCTGTCAAAGCTTCCTGCTGAGTAATGTTGATTCCACTAATCAGCTCTTCTTTTGTTCTGGCAACACGGATACCTTTACCCCCGCCGCCTGCAGTTGCTTTAATAATAACAGGATAGCCGATTTTCTCTGCTAAGCTGATACCATCTTCTAAATCTTTAATGATACCTTGTGAGCCTGGTACAATCGGCACACCAGCTTCACGCATTGTTTCTCTGGCAATGTCTTTTGTTCCCATCTTATTGATCGCCTCTGGACTTGGTCCAACGAAGGTGATATTGCAGTCACGGCAAAGCTCCGCAAAGTCAGCATTTTCTGCCAAAAATCCGTAGCCTGGATGGATGGCATCACTGCCAGTCAGCATTGCTGCACTGATGATGTTTGTAAAGTTTAGATAGCTTTCCTTTGAAGAAGTCGGCCCAATGCAGATAGCTTCGTCTGCAAGCTGGACATGAAGCGCTTCTCTGTCTGCTTCTGAGTAGACTGCTACTGTTTCAATATTCATTTCACGGCACGCTCTAATAATGCGAACCGCAATTTCTCCTCTGTTTGCGATTAACAGTTTCTTAATCATATGTTAAACCCTCTCTTCTTACAGTGCCTTCACTAAGAATAAAGGTTCACCATATTCTACTAGCTCGCCGTCTTTAACAAGAATCTCGACAATTTCCCCTTCAACCTCAGCCGTGATTTCATTGAATAGCTTCATTGCTTCCACAATACATACTACTGTATCTTTTGACACTTTATCTCCAACTGAAACATATGCAGCAGCATCTGGTGTTGCTGATTGATAAAATGTCCCTACCATCGGAGAAGTTACCTTATGTAGGTTCTCTGCTGCTACATCTGCTTGCTTAGCTTCTGGAGCAGCTTGCACAGCTTGAGGCTGAACTGCTTGAACTTGAGGTACTGGTGCTGGTGCACTTACAGCTGATACTGCTTGCACTTCAGGGCGATTTTTTTTGATTTCTACCTTTGCTCCTTCGTTCTCATATACAAAGTCGCTGATGTTTGAATCATTGATTAGGTTGATTAAATCCTTAATTTCTTCTATTTTCAACATGCTATTCTTGCACTCCTTTAATTACATTTCTTTATGACTAGCTACTAATATCATACGATAAGACCTTCTAATAGTTCAACCACTTCTATCATTCAGTATCATTTTTCTTGCAGTTTTTTATTCCTTCTGCTGAATTATCATACCATTTTCTGCTGAAAATAACTATTCACAGCATATTTTCTGTTTTGACATAAAAAGAGCAAAAAGGAAAAGTCGCCTTTTCCTTTTTGCCGGCAATTTCTTATTTTGGATCGAATGTAACTGCTACAAATGCGTTCGGCTGATTTAAGTTTTCTCTTACTAACTGAACAATATCATTTGCAGCTTCTGCAGAAAGCTCTTCTGCTTTTACAGTGACATTAACTTTGCCGTCAACAGTGCGGACAAGTACATCCTCATAATTTTCTGCTTTAATCAGTGTTTCCACCATTTTTTCATTATCGGAAAGTGTTCTTATTTCATCAATTTTGTCTTGAGCTGCACTTTTCTCTTCTGCTGTTTTTGCCTCTGAAATTGTCTCTGTCAGCTGTTCTTCTTCCTTGCTGCGCTGTTCATCAAGTTGCAGGCGCATTTCTTCAAACACTTCATCTGAAGCGACTGTAGATACAGAGCTGCCATCCTCTGCTCCTTTTGTTTCTGCACTTTGCTCAGCATTTTCAGTTCCAGCTGCATTTTCCTTGGCTGTATCTTCTGTTTGCTTACTTTCTGTAGCAGCAAATTCATTTGTCTGTTCTGGTGATGTTGTGTAGTACACAGTCAATACAACCACTAAGCTTAACATTGTCAATAACCATACAGTTTGTTTTTTCAATAACATTTATGAATCCCCCTTAGTTTTGTTTTGCTTGAACAGATACCCGATGGCTTGGGACATCTAAAGCCCTTGTTACAGCCTCGACTATCATGCTTTTTACTTTTATATTTTCAGCTCCTTTTGCGATGACGAGAACACCTCTAATAGTCGGCTTCTTTGTTTCCACCACAATCGGAACTTGTTTATCTCCATTTGGTACAGTAACGAGCGTCTCTTCTGAAGAGTTTTCCTCCACAGTTCGTTTCCCGCCCTGCGGGTCTTCCTCTTCAGTTGTTTGACTTGAAGTTGTCTGATTTTTCTCATATACCTTTTTCTCAGAGCCATCAATGTTCACATAAACAACGGCGTCTTTCACGCCAGCCATTGAATTGACTGCCTCTTTGATCTTTTCTGTATATAGTTTCTCGTAATCAGTAATATCAGATGAACCGCTTGATTTCTGTCCGAAAACTTCTTCAGCCTGCTCGGACGTGTTTTCCGCATTCTGGCTGAATGCAGATACATCGGAGTTGTCGTTTTTAAAGAACATATTGCTTAAAAGCATGATTCCCGCTCCAAACAGGACGACTATTATCAAGTATTGAGCCTTGTTTTGCTTCTTGTTGTTATTGCCAGACATCAGCTTTTTCAAAAAGGTGATCGGGCCTTGCGTCTTGTCCTTTTCGTGGTCATTTTCATTGTCTTTTCCCATATCTGCACTATTCCCCTCCTTTAGCTAGGATGTCAATGCTATCTTGTGGTACATCCCATTTTCCCGATAGAAATGAAACAATATCTGCATTATCTACTTGTTCCTTGTCACTGCTTGCAAGAAGGGGTTGCTGTGTGTCAATAGATACTGGGCTGACTGCTTCCACTGCCCCCTGATTGTTTTCGTCTGCCTCTTTCAAGACGAGGACAAGTTTGTCTAAATTCTCTGGAAAGCTTTGCTCTGTTTGGTCATTCAGCGATAGTTTAATCGAATCGATTTCGACACCGTAATCTGCTATCAACTCCTTGTTGGCATCCTCCTTCAGTTGGACAGCCATTTTTTCTAATGTATATTCATCAAGTGATGCTTGTATTTCTTTTTTTTGCGATTCTATCGAATTTTCTATATTTTTTTCTTCTGGAAGATTGATAGTAGCTGCTTTGAGCACTTGTTCAAAGTCACCGGAAACAAGCTTGAACACAGGTGTTAAGATAACCGTGATCAACAGCAGACCGCAAACGAGCTTCGCATATTTCTGAAATGTTGAATTCGGCAGCAGCATATCGATGACTGTTGCAAGCAGTACAAAAAGAATTATATTGGTGACCCATTCTGTTATATAACTGATATTCACTCACCTACCTTATTTCATCATCATCGTCACATTGCTTGCAGCGATAATGACTGTAAGACTTAAAAAGAACATGAAGGAAACGATCGCCAAGGCAGCAAATACATACAGAACACTTTTGCTGATAATATCTAGACAGTTGATGACAGGACCTCCGCCAAGTGGCTGAAGAAGCGCTGCGGCAAATTTATAAATGATGGAAATCACTAGAATTTTCAATGCAGGAAAAGCAACGATTAACAGCAGAATGGCAACACCTGCAATCCCAACTGTGTTTTTAAGCAAAAGGGATGCGCTAATAACTGTATCTGCTGTGTCTGTGAACATTCTGCCGATGACTGGAATGAAATTGCCTGCCACAAATTTCGCTGTTCGCAATGTAACCCCGTCCGTAACAGCAGTTGATATCCCTTGAACAGATATAACACCTAAGAATATTGTTAGGAATAACCCAAGAATTCCGATAGAGATATTGCGCAACAAATTACCTAGCTGTGTGACTTTATACTGCTCTGACAAACTGCTGACAATATGCAGCAAGGTAGCTAAAAACAGCAAGGGCAGCACAATATAGGAGATCAGCATACCGCTTGTATTCATAAGAAACAGAATTACCGGATGAAAAAACGCCGCTGAAATTACTCCTCCAGATGCTGCCATCAATCCCAGCAGGAGCGGAACCAAAGCAAGGATAAAGCTTGTCATCGTGCCAATCGCCTCATTGGCATATGTTATAGCTACATGAAAGCTGTTCAATGCTAGTATGATAATCACCATAAATACAATCGCATAAGCAACCTTGCTGATGGAGCTCTTTTCAAATGAATTTTGGAGCATTTGCAACAGCATGCTGAAAACAGTTAATAGAATAAGAGAACCAAGGAGCTTGCCATTCACGACAACTTCATGAAAAATAAACTTAACTAATCCAGAGAAAAACATGCTGTAATCAAAATCTTTTTCTCCTTTAAGAAAATCATATAGACTCCCTTTCTGAATCTCTGGCAAATACCCTCCATACTCGGATGTGATACTTTCCCAGAAACCTTTTAATTCGGATAAGTCCAAGCTATCTATTTGAGTTTGAACGACCTCTTCCGCGCTTAATGCTGCATTTTGCTCAGTTGATTCTTCTTCTGTAGCTTCTTGAGGTGCTGCTTGTACAACTGGATTAAATACAAAAAAGAATGTGAATAGGAATAGTAGCGCAACTTTTAGTTTCGTTTTCATCAGTCCACCTCGAGATTAAAGCGTCTTACTAATTAGGAATCATATTAATAATTGTTTCTACAAGAACAGTTAAAATCGGCACGGCCATGGCGAGAATCAATATTTTTCCGGCAAGTTCTATCTTAGAGGCAATCGCACCTTGACCAGCATCCTTTGTTATTTGCACGGCAAATTCAGCAATATAGGCGATGCCGATTATTTTTAAAATCGTTTCCACATAAACGGTATTCACCTTTGCGTTCAAGGCAATTCTTTCTACCATTTCAATGATGGATGCGATTTGATCCACAAGAAACAGAAAAATCACACAGCCGACAAATACAACTAACAAAAAGGCGATATTAGGTTTTTGCTCTTTTATAATTAGGGCTAAGAATGTCGAGATTAAGGCTACTCCGACTATTTGAAGTATTTCAATGATCGTATCCCCCTTTATCCCTGGAATAAGAATACCGATTTAATTTTTTGAAATAAGTCATCTACGATGTTGGCAACCATGAATAAAATATAGATAAAGCCAAATAATGTAACCCATTGTGCATACTCTTTCTTACCTACCTGGTCCAGTATCGTGTGCAAAAAGGCGACTACGATGCCGACACCTGCAATCTTGAAGATAATATCCACCTCTAAACCCATGTATGTCTCCTCCTAAACCTACATCAATAAAATGACAATTAATAACCCTGAGAGCACGCCTAAGCTTTTTATCATCTTTTCATATTTCAGTTGAATATCTCTTGCCTCTTGTTCTTCTCTGTCGATATGCGTTAATGTGAGCAGGATTTGTTTTTGCTGTGAGATTCTGTCATGTCTGCCCAGTGTTTCACCGAATTGCTTCATGATTTCCAGTTCAGGCTTTTTCATCGCTGTTCTTTTCCAAATATCATCAAGACAGGTTGTCCAAGCATCCTTTACTGTTGTATCTTCCGTCATCAGCTTTTCGGAAAAGCTCGCAAAGAAATGACTTAAAGGCTGCTGAAGCTGCTCAGATAACCGGCGTGCTGCTTCATGTAACGGTGTATGGCCGTACATAATTTCTGCCTCCAATGACTGCAATGCCGATTTAAGCTGTCTTAGCTGCTTTGGCCGCTCGCTAAATGTCTTGGCTAGTTCCATGCCGCCAAAGCTTGTGGAGGCAAGAATAATAATTGCTCCAACTATTTTCATCATCTATTACATCACCTTCATTTCCTGCACAAGAGCCCTACCTTGTCCATCCTTTATTGCACTGACCGTCCCTGGACCGTTTGCTCTGCTCAGCTCAATATATCGTTCAAAAATTCCTGTTTCGATAATCGGCTTTAATGTTGGTCTGTTTTTAATTTCATCAAATGAAGTTCCATGTGTTGACATCATCAGCTGGATACCTGCATTCACCGCTTCCAGAATCGCCTCTCCATCCTCTTTGCGCCCAACCTCGTCAACGATTAGCACATCAGGGCTCATCGAGCGAATCATCATCATCATTCCTTCCGCCTTTGGGCAGGAATCAAGCACATCTAGTCTCGTCCCGAAGGTCATCTGCGGGATTCCATCCATGCACCCGGCGATTTCCGATCTCTCGTCGACAATCCCGACCTTTAGCGGTCCGATACCAGCCTTGCTGTTCCCTGTTGAAATGATTCTGGCAATATCGCGTAATACTGTTGTTTTTCCAGTTTGCGGGGGTCCGATAATCATCGTATGCAGCCAACGAGAGCCGTTATATAAAAACGGAGCAAAAGGCTCAGCCGCACCGATTTTTTCCTTTGCGATCCGAATATTAAAGGAAGCGACATCCCGAATCGCCTTGACTGCACTGTCTTCGAGGATAACCTTGCCTGCAAGCCCAACGCGATGACCGCCTTCTATAGTGATATAACCTCTCTTAAGCTCTTCTTCTAGTGTATAAACCGAATAATGGCTTAGTTTATGGAGAAGCTGGAGGGCATCCTCACGCGTCATATCCATATCAATAAACCGTACGCCGTCATGGAAGGAAACCTCCAAAGGCCTTCCAATACGGATTCTGATTTCTTCTAGTTGCTCTCGTTCAGCAGGAGTAAGTGTGAGTATAGAATCGGCAATTTTTTTAGGCAAAAATGAAGAGAGTGTTTTCACAGCGCTTTTCTCCTTTATAAAGGTTGTCCATCAATCCTAAATCATTAAAACGGATGGCTTACTATGCCACTTACTAGAATGTATGAAAACAAAAACCATAATATGCCTGCCTATTCTTTTAACTGGCGACTAAAATGAAGATTGATTCCAAAAGATATAAGAAACAATTCTTATAAAAGGGGACTAAACGATGAAAAACACAATAATTCGCTGCATTTGTATCGTGATTGCCATATGTACCATTTCCGGGAGCGTTGCTTGTTCAGCAGAGCCAGCAAACGGCGGCCCTAAAAATGTGATTCTTCTGATTGGAGACGGAATGGGAATGGGTCAAATGGAGATTGCCAGTGTTTTTGAGCATGGGAAAAGTGGCGGTTTGTTTTTACAATCCCTGCCATACACAGCTTTAGTTAAAACATATTCTGCCAACAATAATGTGACCGATTCTGCTGCAGGAGGAACAGCAATCGCCATTGGCAAAAAAACAAACAACGGAATGATCGGTCTCACCCCAGACGGTAAAGAACACCCAAGCATACTGGATGTTTTTAAGGAAAATGGGAGCAAGACAGGAATTGTTACGACTAATAGTGTGACAGATGCAACTCCTGCCAGCTTTACAGCTAGTGTTAAAGACAGGTGGGCAGATCAAGAGGAAATTGCCAAACAACAGTTAAAAAATCAGATTGACGTAATTATGGGCGGCGGTTCTATGTATTTTGGAAAAGACGAAGCGCTCGTAAGAAAATATAAAGACCTCGGATATTCTATTGCCACTACGAATGAGGAGCTTGCCAAAATGAAAGGAAGTAAGCTATTAGGTCTATTTGCCAGCAAACATCTCTCCTATAAACAAGATCGGGAAGAACTAAAAAGCAAAGAACCTACTTTATCAGAAATGACGAACAAGACGCTAGAAACTCTCGCAAAGGGAGATAAAGGCTTTTTTGCAGTAATTGAAGGTGCAAGAATTGACCATGCCGCTCACTCCGCCGATTTAACTGGCATTTGGAAGGAAACGGTTGAATTTGATGAAGCTGTTAAATATTGTGTGGAGTGGGCGCAAAAAAGAAACGATACATTAGTACTTGTCGCTGCAGATCACGAAACGATGGGTTTATCGTTGACAGAGCCGTTAGACATAAAAGGGTTGAAGAACATTTCTATAAGTCCTGAATTAATGGCCCAAAAATTACAAAAAGACGAAAAAACGGGCACCTACACGAAAGAAAGCATTCTTTTTGTATTCCAAACATATGCACACATCACGCTAACAGAGGAACAATTAGCTGACTTTAATAAAAAAATTAAAAAGGACAATGGCAAACTCTACCCTGAACAAAAGGTCGGCAGAGAAATCGGGAGAATGATCGCCTCTCATTTTCACGCCGGCTTAATGGATAGACCAACGCAGCAGCTCAGCAGCACAACAGGCGGTCATACAGGCAATATGATTGCTTTGTTCGCAGTTGGCAAAGGTGCAGAGGAATTTCATGGTGTGATTGAAAATACAGATATTCCAAAGATTATAGCCAAATTAAAAGGCTATGATTTTGTTAAGTAAATAAGGAAAAAGGCAGAGCTTCTTTAGTTGCTCTGCCTTTTTCCTTGAAAATGGACAATACTTGTCCAAACTTTTACTTTCTGTTTTGAATATCCTATCATGGAGGTGATATCCATGTTTAGGCGGCCAACATCCGTTACCAATGTGAGCAATCCTTTTCGCTACTCTGGATCAAACAAGCATTTCGGGGTAGACTTTGCGAAATCCGGGACAAATCCAATTGCAGCTGCTGCTGACGGAACTGTTTCCCGCTCTTATGTTTCTTCAAGCTATGGGGAGTGCATTATGATTGTCCATCAGCTCGGCGGGCAAATTTGGGAAACTGTTTATGCACATTTGCGCGCAGGTTCCAGAAGAGTATCTGTCGGTGAGCGAGTGAAAGCTGGACAAACAATTGGCATTATGGGCAGTACAGGGCAATCTACTGGGCAACATCTGCATTTTGAACTTCACAAAGGCAGATGGAACAGTGCCAAGTCCAATGCTGTCAATCCCCTTCCTTACTTGGAGGAAAACCAGCAAACAACTACCGCTCCTGCCACGCCTGCTAAATCTTATACTGTTGTTGCCGGTGATACGCTTTCTGAAATCAGCCAGAAGTATGGCGTGTCTGTCGGAGCCATTGCAGAGGCCAACAATATCGGAAACATCAATCAAATCTATGTAGGTCAAAAGCTTGTCATTCCAAGTAATTCTTAATTTTGTCCCTGCAGATACAAAAAAAAGAAGAGAACAAAGTTCTCTTCTTTTTTGCCGCATTTGCCGCTTAGGTGTATGGAGTTTCAAAACCTGCTCCACCAGGTGGGTGTTCGCAAAAGATTTCTTCATATGTCCTTTAGGAACATGTCATAAAGGCATGCTGATCCTTCTTTAATATAGAACTCCCTAATTAACGATAAAGGTTGAAACTTCATACGATAACGTACAACGCAGCGTTTATATTTATATAATACAGCATCCCATCCTGAAACGCAAATGGTAAAAACCGTAAACTAATTACGCGCGGGAAACATAGCTCGCTTCAGCTGTATTGATAATCAATCTGTCGCCTTGGTTAATAAAGAAAGGAACTTGCACAGAAAGACCTGTTTCTAAGATTGCAGGCTTTGTACCGCCAGAAGCTGTGTCCCCTTTAATGCCAGGCTCTGTTTCTGTTACTTCAAGCTCAACTGTATTTGGAAGCTCTACGCCAAGTGTTTCGCTTTGGTACATCATGATATGAACTTCCATGTTTTCTTTCAAGAACTTTAATTCATATTCAATCGCATCAGCAGATAGCTCGATTTGATCATATGATTCTTGGTCCATGAATACATGCTGATCGCCGCTTGCATACAAGTATTGCATTTTACGGTTGTCGATTTGTGCTTTTCCAACCTTTTCGCCAGCTCTGAATGTTTTTTCTTGAACTGCTCCTGTACGTAAGTTCTTTAATTTAGAACGCACGAATGCAGCGCCTTTTCCTGGTTTAACATGTTGGAAATCCAAGACACGCCAAATTCCGTTATCCACTTCAATTGTTAAACCTGTTTTAAAATCGTTTACTGAAATCATAAAAGATCCTCCTGTTAAGTCCTATAAAATAATCAATTCTTTTGGTGAATGGGTTAAAGCTTCATTATGATCATCTGTTATGATGGTATCATCCTCTATGCGAACCCCACCCAGACCTGGAATATAGATGCCTGGTTCAACTGTTACAACCATGCCGGGCTCAAGGACTGTTTCCGATTTATAGGATAGTCCAGGACCTTCATGGACCTCTAAACCGATTCCATGACCTGTAGAGTGGCCAAAATATTCACCATACCCATGTGCACTTATGTAATCACGAGTCAGCGCATCTGCCTGAATGCCAGTAAGACCCGGCTTGATTCCTTCCATTCCTTTAAGCTGAGCTTGGAGGACAATATCATATATTTCCTTTAGCTTATCGTCTGGTTTGCCAACAGCAATTGTTCTCGTAATATCAGAAACATACCCTTTATAATATGCTCCGAAATCCATTGTCACAAAATCACCGGCTTCAATCACTTTTTCTGATGCCACACCGTGAGGCAATGCAGATCTTGTTCCAGAAGCGACAATTGTATCAAAGGATGATGATACTGCACCTGCTTTTCTCATAAAAAACTCTAATTCATTCGAAACTTCCAATTCTGTTTTCCCAACCGTAATAAATTTAAGGATATGGGCAAAAGCGGCATCTGCAATCTCCGCTGCTTCCTTTAATATCTTAATCTCTTCACTACTCTTAATCAAGCGTAACTTTTCTACAATGCCTGAAACTGGTACAAGTTCTCCTTTAAACGTTGTTTCATACAGCCTGTATTCTGTAAAAGTCATATAGTCCTGTTCAAAAGCTAATTTTTTTATACCAAGCTTTTCTGCTTGTTCTGCCACTTCCTTTTGAATTGGGCCTGTATGTTTAACAATGTCAAAACCAACACATTGGCTGGCTGCTTGTTCTGTATAACGGAAGTCTGTAATGAACTTAGCTTCTTCCCCGCTGATTAACACAACACCTGCTGAGCCTGTAAAGTTAGAGATGTAACGGCGGTTAAAATTGCTTGCTATTACAATTCCGTCAACACCTGCAGCTGCCAAAGCTTCTCGTAATTTTTTTAATTTCTCCATTAAGGTTCTCTCCCCGATTACTAGTTTCGTTTTTTTCCGAATGTGCAAACTCATTGATAAATAATTTAAAAATTTTGACTGCTATAAAAAAAAGAATGCTCATGTAGAACATTCTATCATATATTAATTATCCTTCACTACCCGAAATGTTCGCCTCACTCTTCTTTTCTTTTTGTTTTTTTGTCCGTATTTCGCTTTCCTCATAAGAAATCGTATAACCGACAAATACCCCCCACAGCATGTACAGACAAACTGACGTAATAATGGTATTCAGACTGAGCTGCAAAAATGGCTTTATACTCGGAAAAATAGGATTTAAGATAATAAAGACCACACCAAAAACCATTATGCCAAATCCTAAACCTATATAGAAGGACTTGAATCTTCTCAGCAAAAGATAATAGCCGAAAGCAGCCATTAAAGAAAAAAATCCGATAGCACAAATGCTGATAATGGTTCCAAGCCAGCTAGTCTTCCAGCTTCCTAATGCCCATGGCTCCAAGATGACATTCGGCCTTATTTCTGTCATATGAAAATAATAAGCGATGAATCCGATGAACGCCCAAAAAATTCCGCCAAATAATCCTGTCCAGACAACAAGGCTGATGAAATGCATGGATGGCTCCTTTGAAATTCCGCTGATATTTTCCGCTTCTCTTTCATTTTCATTATTCATTTCCTATGCCTCCTGCAAAAGATTCTTCCATACCTTCCTTTTTGCAAATGCTCCTAATTCATCAGGCTAGTTGTTTCTCTAAATTTTTAGTAATATGTAATTAGGGGTTTTACAGTGATTTGAGACAACCTCTCACATCCAACAGAGAAAACAATTACGCATTTGCTTTTCCACCCTAATTTAACCTGAGGTTGGTGTAAATATTCATGTCAAATAAGCAAAAACCAGTATTCGGAGGACAGGCAGTTGTAGAAGGTGTTATGTTTGGCGGAAAACATCATTATGTGACTGCTATAAGACGTAAAGATCAATCGATTGATTACTTCCATTTGCCGAGAAAACATAATCCGAAGCTGGCTAAATTAAAAAAAATCCCCTTTATCAGAGGGATTGTAGCCATCATTGAATCAAGCGGAAATGGTACAAAGCATTTAAATTTCTCCACAGATCGCTATGACGTAGACCCTGCCGACGATAATGTAATTGAAGAAAAGGAACCTTCTAAAATGACAATGATTTTAGGGGTAGCAGCAATCGGTATACTTTCCTTTCTGTTCGGCAAATTTATCTTCACGTTAGTTCCTGCCTTTTTGGCTGAGTTTTTCAAGCCTGTTATAAGCGGACATGTTGCTCAAATTTTGCTTGAAAGCTTCATTAAACTGCTGCTTTTGCTTGGCTATATTTACTTTGTTTCCTTAACCCCTCTTATAAAGCGGGTCTTTCAATACCACGGTGCGGAGCATAAAGTGATCAATGCTTTTGAAAATGGCAAAGAAATAACCGTAGAAAATGTTCAAGCTCAATCAAGGCTCCATTATCGATGCGGCAGCAGCTTTATTTTGTTTACCGTATTTGTTGGTCTTTTTCTATATTTGCTGTTCCCGACAGATTCATTTGTTGAACGGATAGTAAGCAGAATTGCTTTAATTCCTGTCGTGCTTGGAATTTCATTTGAGGTGCTGCAATTTACAAATAAATTGAGAAATATCCCGGTTTTAAAATACTTAGGATTGCCAGGTCTTTGGCTGCAGCTTTTGACAACAAAAGAGCCGACAGACGATCAAGTAGAAGTAGCCATTTATTCCTTTAAGGAATTAAAGCGCAGAGAAGAAGAAACAGAAAATACAATTTTAGTTAGCAGCTGATTAATATTCTTATATTTAGGGGATATTGCATATTATAGGACACCAAAAAAAATTATTTTGTACAGCGCTTCACCAAAGCAACAATTTTCGTAGCTGTGAATAAACTTTTTTTAATACGAGTTTAAAAGTTGTAAAAAATGCTCATCATGCTTTTAGGGAGGTGGCTTTTTCTTGAAGAATCGAATTCCTTTTTTTGTTATTGGAATCGTCTGCTTACTTGCTTTAATAGGTTTGGTATCGTCTGTTGTTTCCAATCCTGTTGGGTTTATGCAAAACATACTCTCTTTAGTTGTTGTTGGACTTCTCATCTGGTTTATCGTGCGACGTTTTTCCAAAGCTAGCCCTGAAAGAAAAGAGCAGAAGGCTTTTGTCAAAGCAGCAAAAAGATCGAAAAAAAGACAACATACAAAAGGGAAAACCTTGCCAAAGCAAGGCGTCCAAGCAAAACCTGCATCCTTCAAAGGCAAGAAGAGAAGCGCGAGCAGTGCACACTTGACTGTCATTGAAGGAAAAAAAAGCAAAAAGAAAAATCGGGCAACTTTTTGACCTGTTTTTAAAGAAGGCAAATTCCCTGCCTCCTTTTTGCCATTTATAAATATTTTTGTTTTATGTAAAAAAAGTCGAACTTATCCTAAAGGCAGGTTCGACTTTTTTTATTAATAAGTCCATGAGCGTAGGAATTTATTGGCATAGTCTCGGCCCATCTGAATTATTTCAACTTGTTTTTCTTTCGTTAAGGTGAATTCAGTAGACATCACTCCTTCAGAGGGAATGAATATGATATTCTTTTCATGCTTGCGCGAAATATACCTGGAATCATGGGCATCCTTCATTGTCTCAAACATCGCACCAAACAAATGAAAAGCGTTTTTTATCATATGTTTTGGATGCTCTGACTGTTTATGACTTAGCTTTAGCCCAATAACCGGTCTGATTTTTTTTACATTTTCTTTATCAAAAAGCCACATCGGAAAATTGCTGAGAACGCCACCATCTACAATAATGCTTTTATTTTGTTTTGTTCCAAGGGTTGCTGGTTCAAAAAAGAAAGGAAGACTGCAGCTCATTCTAATGGCCTTTGCAACAGAGAAACTGCCTGGATCAATTCCATACTTAGGCAAGTCATCTGGAAGAACAACCATCACACCATTTGTAATATCAGATGCAATCACCCGCAGTGAGTTTGGAGGCAAATCTGCAAATGTCCTAATCCCTTTATAAGCAAGCTTCTCCTCCAGCCACCTTTCTAATGCATTGCCTTTATATAAGCCAAGTCGCCAATAAAGAAACAGCCATTTCGCAAATGGAAATGGAACGAGAAGCTTGCGTTCATCCAGAAGTGTGGACAAGTCGAGTTCTTCCAGCATTTTCGCAATGTCTTTACTCGTATACTTCGCAGCAACAAACGCGGCAATAATAGAACCAGCACTTGTCCCTGCCACTCTAACAAACTCAAATCCCTTTTCTTCCAGCACTTCACATGCCCCGATCAAGGCAAGACCCTTTATGCCACCGCCTGAAAACACTCCATCTATGTGCATAATGCCTTCTCCCCTTTTATTGCAGCATTGTTACACTTTAATATCGAAAACAGAAAAATAGTACAGCAGGCAAGCCATTTATTTACGTAAATCCACAATTCCCTATTGATTTATTTACATGCTGGGACATTAATCCAATCTTTTATAGGTAGCTGCACATAAAATAAAAGCGTATAGATAAAAAAAATGGAGGTATTTCATCATGAAGCATCACGATGTTCGCAGACCTTATGGATTTGGCAGACCTGGATTTGGTTATGGAAGACCTGGATTTGGTTATGGAAGACCTGGATTTGGAGGAGCAGGATTTGGTCTTGGTGTTTTAGGCGGACTTGCGACAGGAGCTCTGCTTGGCCCTGCCCTTTATGGAGGATACGGTTATCCTTATGGCGGCTTCGGCTACCCTTACGGAGGATATTATTATTAATATAATGACAAATGCGCATAACTCTTGTTATGCGCATCATCTTTATGTGAAGTAAGCAACTTCTGCTTCAGGAAAGAACTGAGATACATAGCCTCTGATTGTATCCTCCATATCTTTTGCTTCATCGTTTTGATAAACATACTTTCCTATGCCGTATCTGCCCCATTTATATTTTCTTTTTTCCTCATCCATCTCAAGCTTAGTTTTCGGGTATCTTTTTGCAATGACTCTTTTAGCTGGCTTTGTGAAGCGATGCTGAATAAGCTCGAATGTCAGATTAGAGAGATTGACGCCCTGCAGACTTTCGGACAACCTTTCAAACAGCTCGTAATAGCCTTCCTTCCAATCTTCATGCAAATAAATAGGCGCGACAATAAAGCCAAGTGGATAGCCTGCATTAGCTACCTTTCTGGCAGCCTCTAGCCGTTCATCAAAGGTAGAAGTCCCAGGCTCGAAATTTTTTATTACATAACGGGAATTCACACTGAACCGGAATCTTGTTCTGCCGTTATGCTCTGCATCAAGCAAATGGTCGACATGGTGATATTTTGTTACGAAACGCAGACGGCCTCTGTCTTGCTGTCCGAAATATTCAATTGTTTTTTTCAAAGAATGCGTTAAATGATCAAGTCCTACAATATCTGATGTACATGCAGCCTCAAATCTTGTAATTTGGTCGCCTCGTTCGTCCATGTATTGTTGCGCTTGATCAAATATTTCCTCCAGATTGACATATGTCCGTATATACGGTTTGCTTCCAAGCGTCGTCTGCAAATAACAATAATGACAATGCCCCATACAGCCAGTCGCAAGCGGAATGGCATATTCTGCTGATGGTTTTGACGTATCAAACTTTAATGTTTTCCTGATGCCTACAACAAGAGTAGATTTAGCATTTCTGTACTGCTGAAGCTCTGTTTCACCTGGAATGCCTCTCACCTGGTTATGCGAGGTTGTTTCTCTTATTTCAAGACCCATCTTTTCAAATTTTTCCTTTAGTTCTCTTCCTAACTGGTATTCTAATGCTTTCGGTTCTATATAAACTAATTGGGGAACAAACGGCTTCATAGTAAAATTTCGCCCTTTCGTAATTTATTATGGCTATATGTTTAATGTTTGCCAAAACAAAAAAAAGAGGACAGGGAATTATCCCCATCCTCAATCGATATAAGCCGTTTAGCTTGTTTTTATCTTTTAAAGTTCCATTCATTGTTTTCATATCTTTCTTTAGCGAGCTTTTCTACATAGTCCAGCTGCTGTTGGTTAAGCTCATATTCCTGCAAGTCAATATTGAGACCTCGCTCAAATCCTTCTTTAAATGCTTTTTTTGCCATCTCAATTGTAATTTTCTTGTCTGTCAAATTATTGATTGCTACTGCCTTTTCCTTAAAAGCCGCCTGCATCCTCTCTTTAATTCGTTCACTCGAATATTTAAACAGACGGAACAGCTTGTCTTCATCAAGATCAAGCAAAATAGAGCCATGCTGTAAGATTACGCCTTTTTGTCTAGTTTGAGCACTGCCTGCAACCTTTCTGCCTTCCACTACAAGCTCATACCAGCTTGGCGCATCAAAGCATACGGCAGAGCGCGGATTCTTTAGTGAAGCTTTTTGCTCTTCTGTTTTCGGAACGGAAAAATACGCATCAAGGCCGAGAAGCTGGAAGCCTTGCAGAATACCTTCTGAAATAACCCGATATGCTTCTGTTACTGTTTTCGGCATATCCGGATGCTCCTCAGACACAATAACACTATATGTTAACTCATGCTCATGAAGCACGCCTCTTCCCCCTGTAGGCCTTCTCACAAACCCTAAGTTCAATTCCTTTACAGCGTCCATGTCAATTTCTTTTTCTACTCTTTGAAAATAGCCGATAGATAATGTTGCCGGATTCCATCCATAAAAGCGAATAACAGGAGGAAAATCTCCAGCAGAATGCCAATCTAGCAGCGCCTCATCTAATGCCATGTTAAAAGAAGGGGAACAGTTGCCAGAATCAATAAATCTCCATGTTTCTTTCATCATAAGTAAACCCTCTTTTACGTTAAAATATGTATTATGCACGTGATTAAGTCTATCAAAAACATCAATAGTTGAAAAGAAACAAGCTGTAAAAAAACTTGCCAGCATTCCCTGTAAACTATTGCTTTACTACAATAAGGTTTCACTTATATAATAGAAGTAGAGCAACATGTATTCGAAAGGAGAAATGAGAATTGCAAGCAGTATATACTCTTTTAATTGCGATAGCAATTTTTGCTATCTATTCTATAATCGTATACCTCTATCAACGCAAGATAGTTAAAACGATTTCAGAAGAGGAGTTCCGCCAAGGGTACAGAAAAGCCCAGCTGATTGATGTCAGAGAACCAAATGAATTTAATGCTGGACACGTACTTGGGGCAAGAAACATTCCTCTATCTCAATTAAAGATGAGAAAAGGGGAAATTCGTTCGGACAAGCCTGTTTACTTATATTGCCAAAACGGGATGAGAAGCGGAAGAGCCGCTCAATTTTTACACCGTAAAGGCTACAGACAGCTTACACAGCTGCAAGGCGGCTTTAAAAAATGGTCTGGAAAAGTAAAAACAAAATGAAGAAAGGACACTTTTTAGTGTCCTTTTTTATGTACATAAATTCCCCCCATTGCTTCTATGACAACGGGGGGAATCCTACTTTATTTATTTTTGATAGCGAAGAACTGGCTTTCTCGCAGCAAGCGTCTCATCAAGACGTCCGATTACTGTGGTATGCGGTGCTTCCTGAACAACCTCTGGTGTCTCTTCTGCTTCTTTAGCAATTTGAATCATTGCATCAATGAATTGATCCAATGTTTCCTTTGATTCTGTCTCTGTTGGCTCAATCATAATACATTCCTCTACATTAAGCGGGAAATAAATTGTCGGCGGATGGTAGCCGAAATCAAGCAGTCTTTTCGCAATATCCAATGTACGAACACCGAGTTTCTTTTGACGGCGCCCGCTTAATACAAACTCATGCTTACAGTGTTTGTCAAATGGCAGATCATAAAATTCCGCTAATCTTCTCATCATATAGTTCGCATTAAGAACTGCGTTTTCCGTAACTGCTTTTAAGCCGTCTGGTCCCATGGAGCGGATATATGTGTATGCACGGACATTAATTCCGAAGTTCCCGTAAAAAGGCTTAACCCTTCCAATAGATAATGGACGATCATAGTCAAATACATATTCCTCTCCAACCTTTTGAATGACTGGCTTTGGAAGAAATGGAATCAAATCAGACTTTACTCCAACTGGACCTGAACCTGGACCGCCGCCGCCATGAGGTCCTGTAAATGTTTTGTGAAGATTTAAATGAACAACATCAAATCCCATATCGCCAGGTCTTGCTTTAGAAAGAACAGCATTCAAGTTTGCCCCGTCATAGTATAATTTGCCGCCTGCGTCATGGACAATTTGGGCCATTTCGAGAATATTTTCTTCAAATAGCCCTAGTGTGTTTGGATTTGTCAGCATAAGTGCTGCTGTATCCTCACCGACCACTCTCCGCAAATCCTCCAAATCAACAAGACCATTTTCATCCGATTTTACTGTGATTGTTTCCAAGCCGGCAACTGTCGCAGATGCAGGATTTGTTCCGTGTGCAGAATCTGGGACGATTACCTTTGTGCGAGATGTATCTCCATTTGCTTCATGGTATGCACGAATCATCATTAATCCTGTCCATTCTCCATGAGCACCTGCCGCAGGCTGAAGTGTCACTTCATCCATACCTGTAATCTCCATTAAATGCTCCTTGAGATCATACATCAGCTCCAGTGCACCTTGAACAGAGCTTTCATCCTGCAATGGATGGATATGAGCAAATCCGCTGAACCTTGCTACATTTTCATTGATTTTCGGATTATACTTCATCGTGCATGAACCTAGTGGATAGAATCCGGAATCAAGCCCATGATTTCGTTTAGAAAGAGCGGTGTAATGACGCATAATATCCAGCTCTGAAACCTCTGGAAGTTCTGGCGGTGCCGTGCGAATATACTCTGCTGGAATCAGCTCGTTTACGTCTAGTTCTGGGATATCCATTTCTGGCAGGCTGTAACCGATTCGCCCGGGTGTGCTGTTTTCAAAAATGAGGGGTTGATGTTTATCCATGATAATCCTCCAATTCCTTGACAAATTCGTTGATTTCTTCTTTTGTACGCAGCTCTGTTACAGCAACCAGCATGCAATGATCCATTCCCTCATAGTCCCTGCCGAGGTCATAGCCGCCAATTATATCTTTTTTCAGCAATGCTCTGTTAATAGCAGCAACCGGAGACTTGCAATCTACTACAAATTCATTAAAAGAAGGTCCCTCAAAGCGAATCTCAAAGCCAGCTGCCTTCAATTTCATCTTTGCATAATGAGCTTTTTGAATGTTGGCCAATGCCATCTCCTTAACCCCAAGTTTTCCAAGTGCAGTCATTGCCACAGACGCAGCTAAAGCATTCAGCGCCTGGTTGGAGCATATATTGGACGTCGCTTTATCACGGCGAATATGCTGCTCACGAGCCTGAAGTGTCAAAACAAAACCGACAGCTCCGTTCTCATCAACCGTTTGTCCGACAAGTCTTCCTGGCACCTTTCTCATCAATTTAGAAGTAACAGCGAAATATCCACAGTGCGGTCCGCCGAATGCTTGTGGGATTCCAAAAGGCTGGGCATCACCAACGACGATGTCTGCCTTAAACGCTCCAGGTGGTGTTAATGCTCCAAGAGCTAGCGGATTGCTTGATACAACAAACATTGCTTTATTGGCATGGATGACTTCTTCGAGCTCCTTCAAAGGCTCGATTCTGCCAAAGAAGTTAGGATATTGAATCATAACTGCTGCTACATCATCACCCATATGAGTTTTCAGCACTTCCACATCTGTAATTCCATCCTTATGCGGCACTTCAACCACTTCAATATACTGGCCTTTTGCATAAGTTTTTACGACTTCTTTTGCTTCAGGATGAACACAGCTTGACAGGAGAATTTTCTTTCTTTTTGTTGCACCGGCGCTGAGCATTCCAGCTTCTGCAAGTGAAGTTGCACCATCATACATGGAGGAATTGGCAACATCCATGCCTGTCAACTCACAAATCATTGTCTGGAACTCAAAGATTGCCTGTAATTCCCCTTGGGAAATTTCTGGCTGATACGGCGTATATGCTGTGTAAAATTCCGATCTTGAAATAACATGATCGACAATAACAGGAGCATAATGATCGTAAACTCCTGCACCTAAAAAGGAGACATATGACTTGCTGTCTGCATTTTTTGAAGCCAGCTTGCTTAGTTCCTTTAATAGTGCAGATTCGCTTTTCGCATTTTTAATATTGTATTCCCCTTTAAACCGTACACTTTCAGGGATATCAGAAAACAGCTCATCAACAGAATCTGCCCCAATTGCTTTAAGCATGGCATTTCTGTCTTCTTCAGTCATTGGCAAATAGCGGTGTTTCATTCTTATTCCTCCTGTCATTGTCACTTGTTCCTTTTATAAAATGGAGTAGCTGTCACTTGTGCTTTTACAAGCTTCCCTCTTATTTCCACTTCCACTTCCTTACCGACTTCTGCATAATTGCTGGAAATCAGTGCAAGACCGATGTTTTTCTTTAATGTCGGTGATTGTGTTCCTGTTGTTACTTCACCGATAGCAGCACCGTTTGCATAGACTTTATAGCCATGTCGTGGAATCCCTCTATCTATCATTTCAATCCCAACAAGCTTTCTTTGCAATCCAGATTCTTTCTGTTCTTTCAAGGCAGCTTTGCCGATAAAGTCAGCTTCTTTATTCAGCTTTACGGCAAATCCAATCCCTGCTTCCAATGGAGAAATATCCTTGCTAAGCTCCTGGCCGTATAAAGCTAAAGTCGCTTCAAAGCGAAGCGTATCTCTTGAACCTAGACCGCATGGAATAACACCGGAATCCTTCCCAGCATCTAAAATCTCTCTCCACAGATGGGCAGCATCCTCTTTGTTGCAGTATAGTTCAAAACCATCCTCGCCTGTATAGCCTGTTCTTGACAACAGTACCTCCTTGCCGCTGACAGTTGTATGCTGAAATTGAAAATAACCGAGTTCAGCTATATTAGCGCTGCTGATTTTCTTAAGCGTCTCTTCTGCCAACGGGCCTTGCAGAGCCAATTGAGCATAATCGCTTGATAGATTTGACAGCTCTACTTCTCCCTCTACATGGCTTGCAAGCCATGCGAAGTCCTTATCGATATTGGATGCATTAACCACGAGCAAATAGTGGTTTTCGCCAAGCTTGTATGTGAGAAGATCATCGACTGTTCCGCCGTTTTCATAGCACATCGCTGAATATTGCGCTTTGCCGATTTGGATTTTAGAGACATCGTTTGTCAGCATTTTTTGCAGATAATCTAAGCTGTTTTTACCTTTTACCTCAATCTCTCCCATATGAGAAACATCGAATAATCCAGCTTTTGTGCGAACTGCTTCATGCTCTTCTTTAATACTGGAAAACTGAACAGGCAAATCCCATCCGCCGAAATCAATCGTTTTGCCTCCATACTCCTTGTACAGTTCATACAAAGGGGTCTGTTTTAATTCATTCATCCTCTCATCCCCATTCCACTATTTATCTTCCTATTGCATGATAAGATCCACTGCTTAACCGGATTTTACGTTTATCCTATCTTAGGGGGGACTGTAAAAGCACGCAAAAAAGGACAGAACCTCCCCTAATATCCTTTTGGATAAAGAAAGGTCTCTGTCCTTGCACCTGAAAGTTTACCGAAATGAATCGGGTGTCCCCTTTGGTGGCTGTCAAAAAGTAGATTTACTTTTTAGCTGATTCCAATATTTCTGAAATCTCAGCACTCTCCAGAGCTGCGTCAAAATAGAGTTCTTTTGCCTGAGAGATTCACAAGGATTTGCTTGCTCCTTCGGCGCTACATAATGTAGTCTCTCCCCTATTTATCATCCGCTATGTATATATAAAATTTAAATAATAAAACTTCTAAGGTTTTATTGGTTTTTTTAGCAATGCTCTCCTGTTCAAATGGATAGATTGCCTCAATATGGCCATACTAATAGATAACTATGAAAAATTCTTAAAAATCGTTCTTTTGAGTAAAGACGATTATTTTTATATAATAACGCTAAATTCGTTCATGTTTTACCGACAAAATATCCAAAAATACGACAAAACAGAAAACTTTTTACACCACTATCCTAACATTTACAATCATATCAAGGCAATAACTTTTTTATGATTTTTGAATATTTTTTGATAATTCAAGATGTTCTATATCGTTCATACGTACCAGTAAATAACAGAAAGGATGGCAGCATATGACAATTAACATCAACTTCGACCAAACCTGGAAGGAAGAATTGCTGAAAAAAATGAATGATGATGGTCCATGGTCTAATTGGGAGCTGTTCCAATTAGCTTTGGAAGTAGAACAGCATACAATCATTCCTGAATTTGAAGGCTTGCAGGCACCAAAGCATTTGTCTGATTTGACACCGTTGCCCCATCAGTTGGAGGTTGCCAAAAAAGTAATCGAGGATATGAACGGGAAAGCAATCCTGGCTGATGAGGTCGGGTTAGGAAAAACCATTGAGGCTGGGCTTATTCTAAAGGAATATATGATTCGAGGGTTAGTAAAAAAAGTGCTGATACTTGTTCCTGCCTCCCTTGTCACACAATGGTCAATTGAGTTAAACAGCAAATTTTTCATTCCGGCTGTGTCGCAAAGGAAAAGCTATGTTTGGGAACAGTGTGATATTGTCGTTTCTTCTATTGATACAGCTAAAAGAGAACCACATAGAAGTATCATCAACAATTTGGACTATGACCTTGTCATCATTGATGAGGCTCATAAATTAAAAAACAATAAAACAAAAAACTATGAATTTGTCCAAAATCTTAAAAAGAAATTCTGTTTATTACTGACAGCAACCCCTATTCAAAACAGGGTGAGTGAAATTTTCAATCTTGTTTCCTTATTGAAGCCTGGACATTTAGGCAGTGAAACCGCCTTTTACGAAAAATATAAAAAGGATTCACGCTCTGTTAATGATGATGAGCATTTAAAAGAACTTGTTAATAAGGTAATGATTCGAAATCGCAGGAGCGATACGGGAATTGAGTGGACAAAACGGGTTGTTGAAGCCGTTACGATTGATTTTACAGAGGAAGAAAGAGAACTTTATAACACTATCGAATCTCTCAAAGGCTATGAGGCTGACGATGAGAAAGCGGGCACAAGAAGTCCATTCTCGATGATAACATTACAGAGAGAAGCCTGCAGCAGCAGAGAAGCTGTGTATTATACATTGCAGAACATGATGAAAAAAACCGAAAATCCCACTCAGGAGTTTCAAGATAAAATCCAGCTGCTCGGCAGCAAAATCATGGCAATCACGAAAAACTCCAAGGCAGAAAAAGCGCTCGAGCTCATAAAAAATGTCGATGATAAGGTGATTATCTTTACAGAATACAGAGCAACTCAGTTATATCTTCAATGGTACTTAAAGCAGCATGGCATCACTTCCGTTCCTTTTAGAGGCGGATTTAAAAGAGGGAAAAAGGACTGGATGCGTGACTTGTTCCAAAACCATGCTCAAGTGTTGATTGCCACTGAAGCAGGCGGAGAAGGCATTAACTTGCAATTTTGCAACCATATCATCAATTTTGATCTTCCTTGGAATCCAATGAGACTTGAACAGCGGATTGGCCGGATTCATAGACTCGGTCAGAAAAAGGATGTGATGATTTACAACTTTGCTATAAGAGATACTGTTGAAGACCATATTCTTAAATTATTGTATGAAAAAATTCATCTTTTTGAAAAAGTTATCGGCGATTTGGACGATATTCTCACAAAACTGGACTTTGGCAATATGGAAGAATATATGGATGATATATTCACCAATTCAAATTCAGAGGGAGAGATGCGCATTAAGATGGATAACCTCACAAGTATGATAGAATTTGCGCAAAATCTAAAGGATGGTGACAACTATGAAGCAGCAAGAAATTCATCAATTTCTTAAACAGTTTTTTCAGGCAAATGATTGTGAGCTGATAGAAGAAAATGAGGGATATATGATTGTACAATTGACAATTGATTTAGATAAAGAGCTGATGAACCGCCCCTTTTATTGGCACTATGTAGAAAAAACTGGCGGTGTCCCTAACCCCGCCAGACTTACATTAATAACAGATCCAAATAAAGTACCACAGGATTTAAAAGGAGAGCTGATTCATTTTGGATCTCCAAGATTGCATCAATTGTTTTCCTGCGCCAAAAGACTATCTGGATATATTCGTTTATATGAGAATATTCCAGGACAAAAAAATATGCACACACCACTGCGTCCTTGGCTGTCTATGAACGTGAAAATTTCTTACCAATGCGACCGCAAAAGGGATGTGTTTCGCTCTATTGGACTGCAGCTTATTAACGGTCAGCTAGTCGATAACTTTCATCAAACGGTGAATAAGCTTAATCTTTCTGCCAAAATACCAGACTATGCCTTCACACTTTCACCGTTAATAATGCCTAAAAGCGGGATGATAAGGATTGAGAACACAATTAAACAAACTATCCTCCAAGAGGATCATCAATGGGCGGAAGAAGCGAAAGGAAGATGGTCGAAGGACTTAAAGCTGCTGGAGCATTTTTATGAAGACGCAGAAGAAGACCGGATGGAAAGCTTGGAGATTGAACGGCTGGCATTAAAAGAACAATATGAACCAAAAATCAATGTTTCTATCATAAATGGCGGACTGTTTTATTTAGCTTCTGATGCCGTATAAATAAAAAGGATGAATCCCAAACATCTTAGGATTCATCCTTTTGCCTATTAATATTTTTTCCTGAAAAAATAAACGAACACATACGGAAGTATTCCAAACCATCTCAGCATAAACGGCTCTTTTTCCCCACGCTTTGCCGCCTTTATTTTTTGACGTTCCTCTTTCGGTTGGTCCATGTACTGTACAAATGTCTGCGTTAAATATTTTACATAATCATTTGTTTTCATAACTCACCTTAATCTTTTTACCGATTAGTTTAACCAACCTATCTTTACTCTATACCTTTTTATTTAACCTCTACCCACTTTGTCATGCGGTTTTCTCCCCTGTCAAAATAGCTGTAGGCTTTCATTGGTTCCATTTTGTCTGCAAACAAACGGTATTCCACCTTTAATACATCGTCCGATACTTGCTCAACTGTATAAGCAACCTCTCCTGTTCGATAATGAAACTCTCCCGTTAACATATGTCGATCTGCCCTTAGCTCTTCCTCCAATTGCTTTACTGTACTCATAAAATAATATTCTTGAATAAGAAGCAGCTTCGAGTCGTTGTAAATTCTTTTCTCATTGATATAGATACCTGTTATGACTAGAAAAAAACAGATCACTAGCAGATAAACAGATAAGGTAACAGGATATATAAAGCCATTTTCTGTCTTAATCATAATGGGCTTTCCTCTGCCAGCCGTAGAAAAGAGTAGACCGCAGCCTCCCGTTTAATCTGAAGGCTGTCTGTCACAGCTATCATGACACCATTTTGGATTGCTTCAAATTTAACTGCCTTTACTTCCTGCAGGCATACTTCATGTCCTGTTCCATTAACTCTTCTTCTGATTTTATTTCCATATAACTCATAGTGGATATTCTCTTCCTCAACAGTTAGATGGAGCTTTTGCTCTGTTACGCGGACAGATTCAGCTAATCGCACCTCTTTTTTTAACTGATGCAAAAACACATCCCATTCAAGACTGCGAAGACTGCTGGAAATGATTGCTCCATCTGTTGTTAATTTGATAGCGAAGGGAAAAAAAGCACAAAATACTAAAAACAAAGACAAGGCAACAAGCATTTCTGTTAGCAGAAATCCTTTCTCCCCTTTAACTATCTTCACAGATTGCCTGTGTTTTCTTAAATACATCCACATATTCAATACACGCCTCCTTTCCGTCTTTCCAGCTGATCTTATAAACGATATTTTCCTTCTCGATTGTCTGCGTTAAGGGGCGGACAGACTCCTCAGCCCTCCATTTCAACAAGCATTCATATAATAGCTGGTGTGCTGTTAAATCCTGTTCGATTGCTTTCATTTGCTGAAGCAAATGAATGTATGCAGGTATAAAAAAGCAGGCAATAATTAGCCATGTACCAATAGCCAGAAAAAACTCAGGAAGGAGAAATCCCCTATTGTTTTTTAACATAAAACCTCCCTCTCCCAATTTGAATGGTAAAAAGGTATTTCTTGCTGCCAATACTAATCCGATAGGACGCAAATTTAGAAACATTGCCGCTTGGTGTTATCGTAAAATAAATGGGAACAGCATCCTCGTTTATCTTAATGCTGTCATGATAAATCCTGTCTACAATTCTCCCTGTCTTCAAATCTCCGCGAATATAGTATCTTTTATCGGCCGGGTTAATTTGGATGTAAACAGTTTTCTGGTGAGCTAACGCATAGTTTTGTGCGTAGAACAGGTCTGTTTGCAATTGAGTAAAGAAGGTTCTTTCCTGAAGCAATTCAGATTGAGGCTTTAATAAAATAGGAGTAACTGCGAGGAGGACAAGTACTATAGATAGAACAGCAAGCATTTCCAGCAAAGTAAAACCGCTTTGAGAATTTATTTTCATCTCTGCACTTCTACTTCACCATTCTCGATGGACAGCTCTTTTCCATTCGGACAAGTCGTCTGCCCTTCCTTTAAATAACCCTCATCCACCAAGGCATTCATGCTTTGCGGATAACTGTTTTTATCCATATAATAGGCCTGCACCTCTGCTTCAACCATTTTCACAAAGGCCTCACAGCCAGTCGAATTGATTTTTGAGTTATGCTTCGTAATATTAGGCAGTGTGATAATCAATAATATCGAGATGATTAAAAGGACTATCATCATTTCTATTAGCGTAAATCCGCTTTCGTTTTTCATCTTTTCTCCTTTCATAATCCATTTAATAATTCGAACATTGGCAGCAGCACAGCAAGATAGATGGAAATAACTAGGATTCCAATAAAACCATAAATGATTGGCTGAATTTTCTTTAAAAGTCCAGCAACCCTGTCTTGAAGGTTTTCCATACAGAAACGGCTGAGAAAGAGAAGCTCCCGGTCAAGCTTGCCGTTCTCTTGTCCATGCTGTAATATACGGCAAAACTCCTTCTCCATAAAGGTTAGCACAACAAATGCATGCTCCATTCTTTCCCCTTTCTTCAGTTGTTCGATGACCTTCTTTCCAGCCAAAGAAAAATAGGCATGCTGATTATTATTTTGAAAAAATGTTAATGCTTCGTAAATAGAAAAACCGCCCGCTAACAGGTGACTAAGCTGCAGAGAAAACACATGGGTGTAATAAAGGGAAAAACATTTGCCCGCAATTGGAATGGCTGTAAACAGGCGCAGTTTTTCGAGTGCATCTTTCTTCCGAAAGAACTTGAAATAATAAAACACTAAAGTCAATGCAAAACAAACAGCTGACAACATCAGAATAGGCATTGCTTTTCCTGCACCGATAATGAATACCATAAACAGATTTGTTTCCAGTTTCATTGTTAAAAAGAGAGAAGAAAATTGGGGAAGCAGCACTTGGTGGACAAAATAGAATAAAACTAGGGTAAAAACAATGAGGAAAAGAGGATAATAGAGGATTTTCTGCAATTGCTGAATTGTTCGCAGCCGGTTTTCCATAATAGTGCTCGCATCCATAAACGCACCTGCAAAGCCGCCATGCTTTTCTGCAAAATATACATAACTGATCGTCTGCTGATTAAATTTAAGTCTTGCCAGGTTATCGCAAAAGGAGTTTCCCCCTTTTAAAGATCCGAGCACAGACATAATATCCTCTTTTTTGTTGGCAGGCAAATAGTAAACACTTGAGCGAACCCCTTCGGAAAGGGAATATCCTTGTGTCAGCAGCTCTCCGATAACTTTCAAAAACATCGATTGCTCCTGTAAGCTCCAGCTGTCTTTATTAATCTTCATAAATCCAGCGACCATACTCTGTCTCCTTTACAAACCCCAGGGCAACTCCTTTATTAATAGCCTCTCTTAAATCAGGACGAGGATTAAGCTTTTCAGCAAAGGTTTCAGCGAGAATGGACTGAATGGTCCTCCCTGTCATTATTTCAAAAACACTGGCTCTGTTTATGCGGTTTTGAAGCTGAAAGCAAAAGGGCAGACAAACAGGACCGCAAAAAGGACAAACAAGCTCGACTAGCCTTTGCGCTGTAACAGCAATTAAAGTTTGCTGCACCTCACACTTGCTGATGCCGAATTCCATGAGTCGATAGATTGCCCCTTTCGCATCTCTTGTGTGCATCGTCGCAAGCACTAGATGCCCTGTTAACGAGGCTCTGACAGCAATTCGAGCTGTTTCTGCATCCCTTATTTCGCCAACCATAATTACATCTGGATCATGGCGCAATATTGCCTTTAGCCCCGCTGAATACGTAATGCCTGCTTTTTCATTAACCTGCACTTGAAGCACGTTATCCTGCGGCTTTTCAACTGGGTCCTCGAGACTAATGATTTTTCGTTTGTACAGATAGGAGCTGCTGCTGAGAAGAGAATAAAGGGTTGTTGTTTTGCCTGACCCAGTCGGCCCTGTGAAAATAACAAGCCCATGGGCATGTTTAAGCAGTGACAGAAGCTTTTTAGTGGTGTTTGGGAAAAGAGATATACGGGTGAGCGGTATACTATTCTTGTCTGGCAGCAGACGGATGACGAGGCTTTCATGGGGACTTGCAGGCAAGGTGGACAGTCGGAGGCTGATGTTTTCCCCGTTTGCACTTGTACGGATAGCACCGTTTTGCGGGCGCCGCCTTTCGCCAATATCCATAGAGGCGGTAAACTTAAAATGGGAAATAAGTCTGTCGCATTGATTCACAGGGAGTGTCATTCTGGGGTATAAAGAGTGGGAAATTCGAAATTGCAAATGCGATTCTTTTCCTTTCGGAACAATGTGAATATCTGTGGCATTCGCTTCTACAGCTTCCCGAATAATACGGTTCGCTAAAGCTTCAATAGAAATCAAAAGTCTGCACATCCTTTCTTTTTGGTTCATTCTATATTTCGACAGACTTTTTTTATTCCCTCTATTATTCGTCAATTCTTCTAGCTTTTTTTCAAGCAATATATGCATTACCTTTCTGCTAGCTGACCATTCTAAGAAAAGGGGGTGGTACTTGTGGAAAGAAGAGATCCAGTTGAATTTTCAGGAAGAGTTCTTGATAAGCGAAATACACTTACTGGGCCGGATGCAGGAAAAGCAACATATCCAAAGCGGCCTGATCATGTAAAAATTAAAAAAGAGGATAAATAATAAGGCAGACCTTTGAAAGTTGAACAGCAGTCTTGCTTGGGCTGCTGTCCATTTTGAAGGGAGATAAGCCTATTTAAAAAACAATTATCCTGTAAGGGCATACGATACATTATGTTTAAAGTTGGAGGTGCTCACAAATGGGAGAAGCAGGTTTTGAATTTGGCGGCGGTTTTGCATTGCTTGTTGTGTTGTTTATCCTTTTGATCATTATCGGTTCTGCATATGTTTATTAATTAAAAAGTGTATATTTTGAGTTATAGTATCCATAATAGTATTATAAGATTATATTTTTGGGCTATAGCCAAGCGGTAAGGCAACGGACTTTGACTCCGTCACTCGTTGGTTCGAATCCAGCTAGCCCAGTTTTAGCGTGAAAAGCATCCCCTTTTCACGCTTTTTTTCTGTATTCATCATGTTTTAGCTAAGTTAACAATATGAAAATCGTGATTATGCTGTAAAAATGTATATTTTGTGAATTTTCCTGTCGAAAAGATGTGAACATTTTCTAAACAAATAGTTCTTACCGTGGTTATGGTGGATTGCTATATTATAATGAACAAAAATACTGAAAAAACGGAGGTAAGAACTTATGGAACAGACACTAAAAATCACTAATGTATTATCCGACCCAACTCGGTTTTATATTTATCAATATATAACAAACCGCCACCGCGATGTAACTGTTCAGGAGATTGCTGATCAATTCTCCATCCACCCAAATGTCGCAAGACTTCATCTTTCCAAACTTGAAGATGTTCGTATGCTTCATTCTGAGACGAAAAAAACCGGCAGAGGCGGCCGGCCAAGTAAATTATACCGTCTCTCATCTGAAGTTATTCAATTGAGTTTTCCTTTCCGCAACTATCAGCTGCTGAGCAGCATCCTTTTAAAATCTTTAGAAAAGCTCGGAGCAGATGGAAGCAAAGCATTGTATGAAACTGGATTCGCCTTTGGTAAAGAGATGATGGAGCAGGAAATTGCCCGCAGTCCCCTAAATTCAGGAGCTCTTTCTAAGCAAGATAAGCTGCACCTTTTAAAGCAAGCTGCCCTCATATCCGGGTTAAAACCAGAATTGGAATGGGATGACGACGAACAAAGCATATATTTTGAAATCTTCAACTGTCCCTTTAAGGAAGCGGCAAACGAGCATAAGGATAAGGTGTGTATGATGCACCAGCAGTTTTTTATTGGCATGTTTGAAGCTGTTTTCCCTGATGTATTGCTGTCAGAGCGGCGAAATATGATTACAGGCTGCCAACAATGCGCCTATAAGGCGTATGTATGTGAACCAGCTCACATAACTAAGTAAAAATAAGCGGAAAGATACCCTTTCCGCTTATTTATTAAAATCCATTAATATAAGGATTATGATCCATTTCGTGGGCAATGGTTGTACTTCTGCCATGCCCAGACAAAATAACGGTTTCCTCTGGCAGTGTAAGAAGTTTATCGTGAATGCTTGCAAGCAAGGTGCGATGATTACCTCCTGCCAAATCTGTTCTGCCAATGCTTTCATAAAATAAAGCATCTCCTGAAAATGCTACTCCGCTTTCCGGGAAATAAAAAGTAACACTGCCAGGGGAATGGCCCGGTGTCTCCAGTACGGCAAAAGTAAAACCGCCAATAGTCATCGCTGGATTTTCGTCAAGAAAATGATCTGCAGGCTGTGCGACCACAGGTGTTGGCAGTCTGAATGCAGAACTACCGTTTAGCTTTGGATCACTCAGCCACTTATCTTCTTTGCTATGTATAAAGACAGGGATGTTATATTCATTGCGAACTGTTTCCACAGCACCGATATGATCGAAATGAGCATGTGTCAGCAAAATCGCAATTGGCTGAAGCCCCATTTCCCTGATTGTGCTCGTAATTTTGCCCCCATTCTCGCCTGGGTCTACTATCAAGCATTCCTTTTTATCATTCCAGATTAAATAACAATTTGTCTGAATTGGCCCCAATGGCATCTGTTTATATTGAATCATCATGTCACCACTTTTCTTTTAATGATTAGTCTTTAAGATGGCTAAGCACTCTGTCGACTTTCTCTTCCATCTTCCTTTTTACATCCCGTCTGTCATCTATCCGTATATTTGTAGCAACACGAACTAGCCCTTTAGAGAAAGGCACCTCATGCATTGCTTGGATTACCTCAAACAAAACAGGTAATTCTCCTTCAATTATCGTATTCATCGGCGTCAGCTGAAATCTGATTGCCCCTTTTTCTTCGTATGTCTTTAATACTTTCTGGATATCTGCCACATAGGCACTGACACTTGGTGTCTCCGTCCCAATTGGGATAACTGTTACATCTACTATTGCCACTGTAAGTCCTCCTTAAAGCTTTCCATATTCTTTTATGATGTCATAATTTATTGGGAATCTCAAGCATCTGCTTCATTTAGTTAAGACAGGGGAATAACTTCCCCTGTCTCAAGATTAATCAGTTTCTCCAGATAAAAACCATACAATGCCCACTTGCCGTCAGGTGATATACTGATTGGTTCGTTCTCCAATCCTTCCTTTATCACTTTAGGCTTTTCTCCACTTCCCGTGTCTATGGAGACAAATGAGTAACCTTCTGTATAATTTGTCGCATCACCGGAACTCTCTGGATAAAATGTAAACAGCTGATCGTCTGCTGCATCATTATATGGGATAAGCCAATCCGAGTAGTTGGACAAGCGGGGCAGAGAAATAGCAGCTTTGGCATTAAGCTTGTCATAGAATGTATATTGAGCCATCTGCATATCTTGCGAGTCATCGGAAATTGTAAAAATCTCTTGGCCATTACTGCCTATAGAGTAGGCGTTATTTTCGCTAATTACTGTTTGTTCACCAGTTTTTATATTTTTAGTTGTTACAGGAGACGACAAAGAAGTCTCTTCCTTCCAGCCTAAATAGGCGACTGTTTCCTTGTCTGCCCAAACGATAAACGGATTGCCAAGCTTGACTTCCTGGAGCTTCTCATTCTTTATAGATAAGAGATAGGAGGTGCTGGCCCATTCCTTTGTAAAAGAGGAAACAAGCACTTGATCTTCGTCATATGGATTCCAGACAAACTCAGCATCATAGCTTTGCAGCTGTTTAGAAAATAGCTGTTTTCCCTCTTTATTCATTAACACTATGTTGCCTTGAAAGTCCTCTTCATTTGTAAATACGAGCAATTTGGATAAGTCAGGGCTTATTTTCACTGCTGTTATAGCAGAATCACTCGTATATAAAAGTTTATGCTGTCCTGAATAAATATCAAATGTATAAACATAATAGCTGTTACCCTTGCTTGTGATATAGCATATTGTATGGGTATCAAGCCATCCAGACACTTCCACAAATTCCCCATTATCCACTTCCATCGGCAATGCCAATGCTTGGATTTTCTCTTTTTTTTGATTATCTTTCTCTTCCTCTTTACTCGTTGTTTCCTTCTGTTTATGGGAGCATCCAGATAAAACAAGTGTGAAAATGAGCAAGAGAAGAAAAAACCCATGCGCATTTCTCTTTGAAAGGTCTGTCATCCTTTTCACACCCTTTTATTATGTTTTTTGGTGTTTACTATATTGAATATTAACATAAAAAAGCCGAATTAAATCGGCTAAACCATTAATTTTCTTGAACATTATTTTTTACAAATATAACGATGCCACAAATATTCCTAAAACATCTTTGTAAATATCATCAAACTGTGATAATGGCAGAGGATTTATTCCTTTCCCCAACTCGAGAGTAAAACCTGGCTGTCTAAATTCCTGAATAAACCAATCTTTATAGCCGGCATGGCTGTCAACATTTTGAACCGCTTTATATCCGCTTAATCGGGAAAACTCGTTTGCAATTAGTGCTGATTCAGATGGTTCAAAATTTTCATACCCCCAATAAAATTCCTTGCCTTGAGTATGGAATGCTATCATTCTGTTGAATTTCTCCTGGTTTGCAAGCTGTGCCATTATTACTGCTTCTGGCTCTGTAAGTGGTGCATCTCCAGGATAATCACGAGGAGCAGGGGTTTTTGGCTCCTTCCTCTCTTTCTCAATCTCCCAAAATGCAGGAAATTGATTATTTAAATCAACACCATTTATATTCGCCTTCCAGCCTGTAAAATCTGTGCTGCCTTCATTAATAGCAATCACTTTCGACCGCATATGCTCTGGAGGTCCATTCAGCACTAAATCCACGCCATCAGGATTTACCATTGGCACAAGAGATAGGTCTACATTTCTATAAATAGGCAATGTGTCAATATTGTTTATCTTTCCGCCATTTGTAATGGCCAGCAGAAAATCATTTACATACGACATCAGGATTGCACTTGTAATCCATTCATTAGCATGAAAGCTTCCGTTCATATGTACTTTTTTGCTGCCGCGGCCGATTCGAATTTCTTGAATTTCATTGCCAAGAACACTTTTTCCCAATGTATTAATTTGAATAAAAGGATAATTTTCTTTTAGAATTTCCAGATCATTTTGCAATGACTGAGAATCATATTTTTTGCGTGCATTCACTAATCTTTCCATAATTCGTTTCGGAGCAATCATTTCATCGCCTGTTTGGAGCTCATTTATATTCGTGTTTTGATTCAGTAAAAGAAGACAGTCGACAGAGATATTTCTGCTTCCGGCTATTTTCCATAAAGCATCGCCCGTCTTCAGTTGAAGTGTTTCTGATTGAAAGCCTGGAATATGAATGCAATCGCCTTTTTTAAGAGCATCCTTAGCACTTTGCTGATTGCTGTCAGCAAGAAGCTGGAGCGGGATCATAAACAATCTGCTGTAGTACGATAGAGTGTCACCGTTTCTTGCTATAACCTCCATAAATATACACTCCTTTCATCACTCTATATTTATGATGAAAAGGAGAAAACGATTCATCTTCATGAAACATCCGCTTCCTAACAACACCCAATTTATACCAACTGTAACATAAAAAAGATCTGTTCATATGAACAGATCAAAATAATATTATTTATTTGCAAGCCATGCTGCGCCGATGACACCTGCAGCATTCCCCAATGTAGCTACATCGATAAGTGTTGACTGGGCAACAGCTTTGAAAGAATATTTCTGGAAGTACTCGTTAACAGGCTTTAATAAAATATCTCCTGCTTTTGACACTCCGCCGCCAAGCACAATTCTCTCCGGATTTAATGTGTTTGCAATATTAGCAAGGGCTAAACCTAGATGTGAAGCTACAAAGGAAACTACCTCATTTGCAAGTTCATCTCCGGCATTTGCTTGATCAAATACATCCTTTGCAGAGATTGTACCGTTATTTGTTAGGATTTGGTGCAGACTGCTATCAGGATTTTCATTCAATCGCTCTCTGGCAATCCGAACAATTCCTGTTGCAGACGAGATCGTTTCAAGACAGCCTGTTTTTCCACAGTTGCAAGGTGCACCATTTTCGATGATGGAAGTAATGTGGCCGATTTCACCAGCAGCTCCCTTGGCCCCTTGAACAATCTTTCCATCAACGATAATACCGCCGCCAACTCCAGTGCCTAATGTGACGCAAACAAGATTCTTATAACCTTCACCTGCACCCTTCCACATCTCACCAAGGGCTGCACAGTTTGCGTCATTATCAAGGATGACAGGCAAGCCAAGATCTCTCTCTAAATTAGCCTTCAGCGGAAAATTATCCGGCCAGCTAAGATTCACTGTATTATAGATGATACCTGTTTTATAATCAAACGGACCTGGTGCTCCCATACCCGCACCAAGCACATCTTCCTTGTTATGATTCCATTCAGCAAGCTTCTCATGAACAGATTTAGCAATATCACTAGTGATGTTCGCACCCTCATTTGAATTATCTGTAGGGATCTCCCAGTTATCAATCATATTGCCATCTGTTGTCAAGAAAGCAATTTTCACAGTCGTACCGCCAAGATCGATTCCAACCACCCATTTTTCCTGCATCTGCATTCTCCCCATTCTATTTCTGTTTCTCTTTTAATTGTTGTATTCCTTGATTTAGTAGTAGAACAGCCATATCAAAATCTTGTTTCTCTATGATTTCTGTATGACGGAGCTCTTCTAATTCTGCTTTCATCAGCTCCAAATCACCTAATCTGTCTCCTACGTATATTATGGTACCGAACCTTTTCAAAAATTGCTGCACATCGTATATCGTCTTCATTTCTATCCCTAAAAACCTCCCTAAACATCAGGGAATATCCTTCCTAATTAAATCGTTTTCATTTTTTAGTATAATTCAAATATCGCTTTTACTCAAGAACGAGATATTAATCATTTTCATTTATGTCTGCTAGGGAAATCTGCAAAAATAACGAATTTCTGCACCTGATTCTTCATATATTGGAACAAGAGTATAAGGTTGTCCTGAAAATGTTTATCTAACAGGAAAAGTGGTGCTGCTATTGAAAAAAGATTTTATCGTTTTAAGCATTTGCCTTGTTATCATTATAAGTTCCGTTTATTTTTTTCAGCAAAACCAAATTGCAAAAGAGAGCATTACATATTTTCCAATTGACCCGAGCGTATCCTTTCCGACAGCAGTTACGAATTTACAGCTTGGAAAGCAAAGATATGATGAATATAGTGTCGAATGGGAGACAAAAAGCATTGTAAATAAAAAGGCCTATTTAAGACAAAACATGGGGTTGTTATATGCAAACGGCCGACTTATAAACACGATGGGAGCGTGGAAGCAAAATACAATGGAGCTGACAGAGCATAAGACGGTCGTCGAACGAGACAGCCGCCTGTTCCAGGCAGTCGCCTTTCATTATGCCGAAATTCATGATGAAAATGACAATATCTTCAGCTCTCAAAAACTTTCCGCTAATCATTTGTATGTCATCAATTCAAAATTCGACCAAACCCCTCTCGGCTTTACAGCACCGCGGACAGAGGCAGAAAAACAATGGAAAAATACTTTAGATGACGAAACAGCAGATGTGATTGAGTATCAATTAAATGAGGCTGTAAAACATTATTCTATACCTTTGGCAGAATATCCAAACAGAATACTGTTAACAGAGCTTGCAGACTATAATGACAAACCTATTCCAGGTTTTACACAAGAACAAACGGCAAAGATTATCGGTCAGCTTACAGAAGGTTTATATAAAAATTATTTCCTGGGAATTACAAAAGAGGATGGAACTGTGACAAAACCTGTTGGGAGTACTGTTCCAGTTATTCTGTTAGCAAAAGATCATCTGCTTGTAGTGTTTACAACGGGAGATAATCAGCCTGTCCTATTAAGACAGCAAATTTCCACATTATAGTCCTCAGCCCCCTGGTGATGGGGGTTTTCTTGTTGAACTAAGCAAGTAAAAAAGACCTAAATAGGTCTTTTATTGATAAACAGTTGGTTTTGAGAAAACATTGCTCATCATTTTGTTGCGTAAGCCTGGGAGATTCATGACAATTTTGATTAAATATTGTCTAATCATCGGACTTTTTAACACCGTGTTAATAATTCGGTATCTTCTAGTTAACAAAAAATAACCGCCAATACCAATCAATAAAATGGATAAAATTTTCGGCATTTTCATCCCTCCTATTGATTAGTTTAGGAAAAGCCGCTCTTTTTTATCCAAACTTTTTTGCTTAAAGAACAAATAAAGCAGCAAGGCAGGCTGCAAGCACACCTGACAAAATATTGACAGCATCATTGTTAAGAAAAGAAAAACCCTTTATCTGTTTTGCTTCTCTAGCATGATGCACTCGTTTTTCTACTTTTGCTCCGCAAACTGTACATTGATATTCTGCTTGAACATAAGCCCCCAGTAAGGTGTCAATAATATTGCCGATAAATCCAAATAAAGAAATCAGCAGAAATTCATTTACACTTATAGGGAATAGCAAATAAGCGCAAAAACCAATCAACAAGGAACCAAAAAAACCTGCTATTGTACCGAGTAAACTCATTGCCCCAGATGTGCCAGCTTTTGCTCTGCTAAAGGTTCTAAGCGAAAATGGTTTACTTTTGCTTAGAGGACCAATTTCTGATGCCCAAGTGTCAGAATTGGCTGCGGCAAGCAGGACAGCGAAAAGAATAATCAGCTCATGACTTCCGCTCCAGCCGTAAAAAAGACTGACTAGTGCTGCTGCACCACCGTTTGCAAGTACTTGCATATAGTCTCTTGTAGAGCCTTTTTCATGCATTTCTTCCACTCTTGCTTTTTTGTCTTTTTTATATTTTGACAAAAGACTGGAGGTAAGAAAAAAAACACCTAGGAGGATAAATCCTTGATAGTGGAAACCTAATTGGATACCTAGACCGACAAAAAAGGCTGCAATACTGCCGCTTTTGTTAAGAAACCCTTCCTTCCATGCTAGGTATACAGCAATAAGGATAATGAGAATGCTAATTATTTGTCCCAATAGCAATTACTCCTTTATTTGTAATCAAATGCTGTACAGGAATATCATGAGCTTCTGCCGGGATAGAATCTTCCAATTGGCAATCCATCGCTAATGAAATCGTATTTCCATGATAATTTAGGAGATAGCGGTCATAGTAGCCTCCACCAAACCCAATTCGATAACCGTTTGCTGCATAAGCAACTCCTGGTACAAGCACCAGATCCATTTCATCGCCTTCTGTTAAAGCTGTTTCTGATTCAATTGGTTCATAAAGCCCGCTGTATACAGTTTCAAGCTGGTCAAAACGGTCTAACTGCCGAAATACCATTTCTTTCGTGCTCGGCAGACATTTTGGCACACTGACTTTTTTCCCTTCGGCCCAGGCTGTGCGGATTATTTGCAGTGTATCCACTTCTGGTGATTTGGAAATGGTTAAACCAATATGACGAGCATTTTGAAACAATGGATGCTTGTATAAATTTTGGGCAATTTCGTAGGATAGCTGCTCATATACAGGCTTAGATAAAGACTGCAATTCTTTGAGTATTCTTGTTCTTATCTCTTTTTTTGTCTCCGTCATCTTGATTTCACTCCTTGGTTATGCTTTTTTCATATGTAATGCTTTAGGATTTTTTTTATATACAAAAAAAACAGAAGGGATACCCCCCTCTGTCTTATTTTGTTTCGCGATGTGTTGTTGTGCGTTTTTCTCTTGAGCAATATTTTTTAAGCTCAAGACGGTCTGGGTTATTTCGTTTATTTTTTTTAGAAATGTAGTTACGATCTCCACATTCTGTGCAAGCTAACGTAATGTTGACACGCATGGTTATTTCCCTCCAAACTATTGCTATACTAGTTCGTGCATACGACTTTTATATGATAACATTTTTTTTCACGAAATGCTAGTACTGTTTTTCAATAGAATGTGATTTAAATCCATAAGCTCTTCTTTATCTTTCCCATATATAGTCCATGCTCTGCTCGTACTCGAGGTTTGAGCTGCTAGATTCATGTTAAGGGAACAGATGCTGACATATCCACCTTTACCCATTGGTAAGTATTTTAAGCTGCCTTTTTGCTGATTCTTCCAAATTAGATCTGTATGAACGTTCCATAGTGGCTGAACGGTTCTCTGTTCCAAGCTCTTCCCATTAAACTCGCCATTTACTAGTATTAGCTGGTCATCGACAGAATGGAAGACAACATTGTCTGTCGGTGAAACGAAGGCGAGGTGGTCCTGATTTGATTGGGAGTAATAACTTAGCAGCAGAACCTTCACATCTATAGCCTCTTTCGAATGATTTCTTACAAATATCTCATTATATTGGACTTTAGAATGTTTTTGAACGCTCTTTACATGAACAGAGACTGCGTATTCTGGCAGTAATTTCTCATAACCGTTCTGAAGCCAGCAGATTTTGCCGTTAATCCAAATGCCTGGAGTATTGACCAATTTTCCTCTTGTCATTTCTTTGCCGAAATTCTGATAATCAGACTGTAAAGAAATCTCCGTTTTCATCCTTCTTCACCTTTTTTTCCTATTTTTTTTATTCCATAGTAGCTGCCGTTTCTGCCATCCTCTTATTTAGGATTGCTTCTTCAAACACCCTTGAGGTTTCATCGCCGACTCTGTTCCAGCCAAACAGCTTTTCTACAATCGCCCTGCCATTTTTTCCAATCTCCAATGCCATAAGTGGGTCATCGATTAAGGATTGCAATTGTTCTAACATACTTTCAGTATTCCCTGGTTCCATAAGCATCCCTGTCTTACCATGCTCTACTATCCCTTTTAAGCCGCCCGTGTTGGATACGATTGTCGGTTTCTCAAAACACAGCGATTCTAAAGCAACAATGCCGAAAGGTTCATAATGGCTTGGAATGACAACAATGTCTGCTACTTGGAAGAAACCATTTTTTCTGTCTTCCGGTAAGTAGCCAATCAAGTGAACCTTGTCCGATAAACCATTTGCAGCAATATATTGTTTATATTCATTAAACATTGGACCAGCACCCGCAAGAACAAATTGAATATCCTTGATTTTAAGACGTGTAGCTGCTTCAAGCAATGTTTCAAATCCTTTTTCCTTCACCATTCTTCCTAGCGCAAAAACCGTCTTCTTATTTGGATCCAATCCCAATTCTTCTGCTGAATTTAAGGCTGGCTGATTATTTTCCAACTTAATTCCGTTTGGAATAACATTAAGTTTGTTTTCACTTACAGCAAATAACGAAGACACTTCTGTTTTCATGTACTCACTGCAGACAATTACTGAATCGGACGCATTGATTAGCTGCTGTTCCTTTTCATGAATAAATTTTTGCATTTCTGTATAGATGCCCCCGTTTCTTCCATGCTCTGTTGCGTGCATAGTTGTAACTAACGGAATGCCTAGTTCTGTCTTTATTGCTGTAGCTGCTGCTCCGATGAGCCAATCATGGCCTTGAATTAGCTCAAAATGATGGTTAGCTGCTAAGTCTAAGGCTTTTTCCCACATGCTTATATTTAAGCCGCCAATCCAAGTTATAAAGTTCTTTTCCCGCTGATGCAGCGGCTTCACTCGATACACATACAAGGAAGGACTTACCTGTTCATCAACTAATTCTTGATTCATGTCTTGTGACGTGATTACATGAACTTCATATTGTTTGGCTAATGTTTCTGCTAACCCAGCTACATGTGTTCCAAGTCCTCCAATAATATTGGGTGGGTATTCCCATGAAAGAATCAGAATTTTTTTCTTGCTTCCTCCTTGTGCAAAGGGGTTATTCATTTCCTTTTGGTAAGCAGGAACTGCACGGAAGATAGCGTGTTTACTTTCTCGTTCTTCTAACCATGCTTTTTCTATACTGTCTTTCAAAAAGACACTCAGCTTATCAGCTGCTTCCCAATGATTGTGCTGCAGGTTATCTGGATAATCCAGTTGATTAACAATAGCATGAAGCATGAGCCATTCCTTTTCCAGCTGTTTAACGACCCTGTCAGCACAGTCAGAAAGCTTCTGCTCCCGCCAGGCTGTAACCTCTTTTTCAAGGAAGGACAGTCTAGCATAGCTCTTTCCATCTTCGTGTATTCTATTTAACTTCTTCTGATTAAAAAAGGAGGAACTAATATGAACCTTCTCTAAATTCCCGCTAAATTGACGAATATATGCTTCTGGTGATAACGGCATAATCGAATCATTTTCCACGAAGTCCTTCGTTAATTCTTGTGAAAACTCATTAATCTCGGCTACACTCACAGCAATTGCTGTCATCGCAGGAATATCTTTTGTTTTCGGCAAACCTGTAAATAAACTTCCCGTCTCCTTAACGTCAGACCATTGTCTTAATGGTATCATGCATATATCATGAGGTGATTTCACTGGCAAACCTTCTGCTTTAGGAACAGGATCTGTGATGGCTAAAGTTTTGTCATACACAAAGCTATATCCAATCCCCGCCTTTTTAAGATGCAAATCAATGCCTGGTGAAAAGGCGCCATTTGGAAGCCAAAATCCATTTGGACGAATATTTAAATGGTCTTCTATAATGGAAATTCCTGTTTCAATTTGGAGTTTCACACCATTTACCGTTGACAGAGCTGTAAGAGAGGAATAGGACGCAGATGTGGCCAATATCTCTATTTTATGGTCATGTACCAATTTCTTAATGGTTGCTGTTATATTCCTGTCAATCTTGAGCCAGTAGGAGTATTCTTCTTCCCATTTCCATTTATTTTTTTCTAAAAATTCAGTTATTTCTTTTTGGTAATCTTCTGTTTCTGCCAATTCTAAATAAATCGGTGGCAATGCAAGGGAAACGCTGTATGGCACTGCCTTCTTTTCCATGTTCTTTAAAAAAGTAAGCAAAGCTATCGAAGCTATATGAAAAGACTGTCTGTCTTCTTTATTGCTGGAATAATAATTCATGACAGGAAGCTCTGCATGAACGATTAGCTGAAAATAGGATACGTTCATTGCTTCTTCACACTCTCCTTTACCGCTGTCTCATAATAACTGTATGTGCTAACATGCTCAATCCAATTAGGAAGTGGAGTTTTTCCTTCGCTCCATGCTATTACATCCTTTGCATTTTCACCTGCTTGGTCTGCACTTGTTCTTGGTGTATGAATAGGATTAGACTGCAGAATTGGCATGAGAGCTCCGCTACCATCCTGTATCCCGACTTCAAAACAGTAACTTCTATTTGGCTGTAATCCTTCCAAAACGAGTTGATTCTTGTCACGATCAAGCTGAATTTCATCGGTAGCATGTGCATTGCTGCCATCGAAATATATGCTCGTGATATCATAGACACGCAGCTTTAGCGATAAGTCATCATTAAGAAAGCCGCAGTAGGAAGAAATTAAGTTCCACTTTGATGCTGGTATGCTCCAGAAAATTAGTGCTCTGTTTTCTCCTGCAAGCCATGCTTCCATGCCATTACTCTTTTTTAATGTTTGAATGCTTGTCCATAAAAAAGGGGACATAACAGCACTGTTATCGGCATATTCTTTAGGAGAAGCGCCTTCTGTCTGCTCTGCCTTTTCCGCTTCTTTCAAATACTTCCCCCACTGATATTGCACCTTTCCAAGGCTCATATCCAGTTCTTTCGCAATTTTTCGGAAAGACAAGCCTTCCTTCCTTAAATTAACTATTTGTTCTAACAATGGAATCAGCACCTTTCATTTAATACTGTATTATGTTTTAGCTATTATCGTATTGGTTGATTTATCAGGATTCCTTTTGTGTCGATTTACTGATTCTTCCTTCTTCCTATATGTTATCACCGAATGATAGAAGCCACAATAAACGGAATTTGTCGTATCATGCTAATGTTTATCCCTATTACCTTGAAGCAGCATAAAAAATTTTGTCTGTTGAATAAAAAACAGCAATTCGACAATGACTATTAATAAAATTAGTTTGTATCCGACATTTTTTGCTGCCGCTTATAAACTTGTCTGCCGCACACTTGCTTGCTTGAAATTACTGTTGGGAAATGTTGAAAGGTAGTGGTAGAATGAAAAAGTCTTGTAAATTACAAATTTTTTAGCAGAGGTGTCTCATTTTGTTCATTTTAATGTTTAGTTTATTGGGGATATCTGTTCTTCTTTTTATTGTATCTTTATTTATGAAGGACCCCTATAAAAAGCTGCAAGAGGATATAGACCAGCTGTCCATCCAACAAGTACAAGAAATATATAAAATAAAAAAGAAGCTGAAGGTGCTTGAGGAAGAGCTGTTGATAGACGATATGGATATGAGTCCTGCCATCCCTGTTACAGACAAGCAGCCAAATATAGAAATGGGTGCAAATCCCATTCATGCTATTATTAAAAACCAGGTTTGGTCTCTTGCGTCACAAGGAGTTTCCATTGAAAAAATTGCTTCTCAATCTTCCTTATCAACTAGTCAAGTACAGCAAATTATCACAGAGGGTGTAAAGCGAGGATTTGCGAATGAATAAACGAAGCTTGCGTTCCTTTGCATTCGGTCTGTTCGCAGCCTCCAGCATCATTGGTGCATACACCGTATACACTGGCAGCCAAAAGGCTGATACAGACAAACAAATTACAACAGAGCAAGCAGAGAAAGTTCTCTCTGCAAAAGGCTTTACTACAGTTGCCAATGAGGACTATGAAGAGCTCGTTGCTGCTAAAGAACAGGCCGAGAAAGCGGCCCAGCAGGCAAAAGCTGATAAAAAAGCAGCTGAAACAGAGGAAGCAAAACAAGCAGAAACAGAGAAAGCTGATGAGCCAATCTCATATAAGCTCAAAATTAAAAGTGGTATGAGTCCTGGCGAAATTGCTGATACATTAACAAAAGAGAAAATTATTAAAGATAAAGATGAGTTTGAAGCTTTCTTAATTGACAATGACTATCATACAAAAGTGCAGGTTGGCTCTTTCCGTGTATACAGCGATATGAGCTTTAGAGAAATTGCTGAAAAGATAACAAAATAAAGATAATGAGGGGCAGTCCAATTGGACTGCCCCTCATTATCGTTTATTTTTCTTTTTGTCGTTCTTTTTTCATATCAAAATAAGCATCTAATACTTCTTCACCTATTTTTAAGTTTGCTTTATTGTCAACACTGCCGTTATATGCCCATGGAACTAGGACTGCCATTGCCACTTCCGGATTTTCAGAAGGTGCATAGCTTACTAAGCTCAAGTTCATTACTTCCTGCAATGTCTTATAGTTGCTCTTTTGCGGTCCATCATAGAAAGCCTCTGCCGTACCAGTCTTAGCTGAAGGAGAGTATGATTTGCCGCTTAAATACGTGTATGCCGTTCCTTTTGGACTTTGGGCAACCATCTTAAAGCCTGTCTGCACCCTTTTTATCCACTCTGGTTTTGCATCAATCGTATTTAAAACCTTTGGCTCAACAGAGTCAACTACTGCCCCAAGCTCGCCTTCTTCAGATACAGGGCTTCTAATTTCCTTGACGATATGCGGTTCCATTCTGTTCCCGCCATTTGCGATTGTAGAAATATATTGGGCAAGCTGCATATTTGTGTACGTATCATACTGACCGATGGAAAGATCGAGAAGCTTACCAGGTACTGACGTTTCTGTTCCTTTAAAGCCTGTCTGCTCATTCGGCAAGTCGATGCCTGTGCGAATTCCCAACCCGTATTGAGCGTACGCATTTCTCATTATTGTGAAGTCCTCTGCATCAACAGACAGAGGCTGGCCGTAAACATATCTAGCACCTGCTATTTTCATAACAGTCTGGAACATGTAGACGTTTGATGAACGCATCAAGGCTGTTAAGTCATTGATTGGCCCCATTGTTGTCCATGATCTCTTAATAGTATCGCCTATTCTTACAGGTGTATCATTAATAACTGTTCCCGGACTGATTGCTCCAGTATTATAGCCTGTCAGAACAGTAGCACCCTTAACGACAGATCCGACGTTGTAGGATGTCGTAATATTGCCGAGAGCATCATCGTTCACCTTTGTTTTTCCATCTTCTGTTACAAGTCTTTTCCCTGCCATTGTCAGCACATCGCCTGTGTTTGGATCCATCAGAACAACATAAGCACGGTCAAGGAATTTTGTTCCTGACATTTGTTTAGCTGCCTTCAGCTGCTTTTCAATGATGTCTTCGACTTTTTGCTGCAGCTCCATGTCAATTGCAAGCACAAGGTCATTTCCGCGTTTTCCTTCTGTAATCACTTCTGTGTCTGTAATTTCTCCATCACTGTTTGTCTCATTGCGGACTTTTTCTTTCTGTCCTTTCAAAACATCTTCATACTGAAGTTCCAGATAACTTTTGCCGACACGATCATTGCGGCTGTAGCCTTTTGAAAGATAATAATCCAACGACTCAGCTGGTAGGCCTTCCTCTGACGAGCTCACACTGCCGAGAACAGAAGCAAGTGTCTTGCCGAATGGGTAATCTCTATCCCAGTCTGTTGTTGTATCGACACCTTTTAAAGACGTTAAGTTTTCACTTACAACTGCCATTTCTTTGTTCGTCACTTTATCGTTTTTGACGATATGTGGTGTCAGTTTATAGCCGCTTGAAAACTCTCGGTAAATTGCTATAACTTCTAAATCATCATTAGTCAAAGACTTTAGTTTATCCTCCGTGATCCTTTTAAGCTGCAGCTTATATACTTGAGAGTTATATTCATCTGAATCGGTGTACTTTTCCGCAAGAGCAGTTTTTTCCTCTTTCGTAACAAGTGCTTCCGCTTCTTCCGGATGCTTTAATATCCAGTAATCCTGTTTGTCACGTTCGGTAACTTTTTTGGTATCCTTTTTTATATATTTCGCAAGCGCCTCGGCAGTCTCCATCATTTTTTCGGTAGAGACACCGGTATTTGTGTACGTTATCGCATTTTTCGCGAGATTATCAACAATAACCTTTCCTGTCGAATCATAGATTTTCCCGCGGGGCACAGATGTATCTACTGTTACATCCTCTGTTTTTTCCAGTTCCCGCTTATACTCATCTCCATAAACAATCTGCACGAAACCTAGTCTCAGGATCAATGCAGAAAAGAGCAAAAAGACAGCAAAAAAGATAATGTTAAGGCGAATCGGAATCGTCTTTTTTTTCTTCTTGTTTCCCAATGTAATACCACACTTTCTACAATCATTTCTCACTCTATTGTAATAGAAACTCTTCAATATTTCTATTAATAACCTGCTGGGATATCCTGCAAAGTCGATATTTGTCTTCTAAATACCTTTCTATATTGTGAAAAAACAGCGATTATTACACAAAAAACAAGGAATTTGCGAGGCAAATTCCTGTTATTTTTTCATATCAAAATATTTATCCATTACCTTCTTGCCGATTGTTAAGTTAGGTGATGGTCCGTTGTCTGTTGTATAGACCCAAGGCACCATTACCGCCATTGCCACCTCTGGGTTTTCATAGGGAGCATAGGCAACAAGGCTGACATTCATTACTTGGGGCGGTTCTTCATAATTTTCTCGCAATGGTCCGTCATAAAAGGCTTGTGCAGTTCCTGTTTTGCCTGCAGGAGTATAAGAACTTCCCGCAAAAACACTGCCAGTTCCGCCAGGCTGCATCACCATGCGGAAGCCCTTCTGCACTTGATTCATCCACTCTTCTTTCATATTTAGCTTATTTAACACCTTCGGCTTGATTTCATGCTCCATCACACCATATTTCTCTTTGCCTTTTCCAGAACTTCTGATTTCCTTCACGATATGTGGTTCAATTCGGTAACCACCATTGGCAATTGTCGAGATATATTGGGCAAGCTGCATATTTGTGTACGTGTCATATTGACCGATTGATAAGAACATTAAATCCCCAGGCTGATTTGGTTTTACTGGTCCTTTAAATCCAGCCATCTCATTAGGCAGATCAATTCCTGTCCTAACTCCTAAGCCCATTTCTCCAAAAGAATTACGAATAGTCGTATATGCTTGTGTTTCCACACTAAGAGGCTGCCCTTTAGCATAATGGCCTTTTCCGATTGCAATGGCGGTTTTGGCCATGTATACATTGGAGGATTGCTGCAATGCTTGAAGGTCATTGATAGTATTCATCACCTTCCAAGATTTAAAATCAGGGGAGTCCTTGATGCTCATCACTTCATCAAGCATCATAGAGTAAGGACGAATAACTCCTTCTTTATATCCAGTAAGCACCATTGCTCCCTTTACTGCTGAACCAACATTATAGGAAGTGGTAATATTGCCTAATGCAAAATCCTGTACTTCCTGCAAACCTGTCTTGTCGTTTTTAACAAGCTGCTTGCCCGCCATTGTTAATACTTCCCCTGTATGTGGGTCCATCAGCACGACAAATGCTCTGTCTAAAAACTGTGTGCCTGCATAGCCTGCCTTTGTCTTCCGTAATTCTTCTTCAATAATTTTTTCAACCTCAAGCTGGAGGTTCATATCAATTGACAGGAATAAATCACTGCCCGCTTTACCTTCTGAAATAACATTAGATGAGACAATTTGATCTTTTTTATCTTTCACATATTCAACTGCTTGCTTTTTCCCTCTTAAAACATCTTCGTATTGTTTTTCAATATAGCTTAAACCAACACGGTCGTTCATGTTATAGCCTTTTGCGAGATATTCATCCTTTTGCTCTGCTGGTATCCCTTTTTGCGTGGAGCTGACTTTCCCAAGAACTGTTTTCAGCGTATCTCCATACCCATATGTTCGGTCCCAGTCTTTTGCTGTATCGACACCAGGCATCGAGGACAGATTCTCACTGACCTTAGCTAGCTCCTCTTCTGTTACACCATCATTTTTGATGACAATCGGCGTATAATAATAGCCGCTCGTCATCAGCCTGTAAATGGCTAAGGATTCTAAGTCATGTGCAGATAAGCTTGCTACTTCTGATGCCGTTACCTTGCTTCGAAGCAGCTCATTAAATTGCTTTTGATAGTCCTTTTCGCTGAATTTTTCCTTTAGCTTATTATCTTCTTCAATAGTTACTTTTTCTTTTGCTTCTTTTGGATGCAATAAGAGCCAATAATCTTTTTTATCTATATCAGTGATCTTGTCAATCTCCTTCTTTGAATCCATAGCAATTAAGTCTGCAAGCTTTTCTGCCGTTTTATTCAACTCATCCGGCTTATACTTCCAGTTTGTAAAAAGAATGGCATTTTTCCCTTTATTGCTTACAATGCTGTTCCCGTTCCTGTCATATATTTCTCCTCTTGGAACAGTTGTACTGATAACAATGTCCTCTGTTTTATCTACTTTCCGCTTGTATTCGTCACCGTAAACAATCTGGACAAATCCTAAGCGAAGGATCAGTGTTGAAAACAGTAGAAATATCAGCAAAAATAATAGATTCAACCGTAAAGACAGCTGAAATCTCCTTTTTCTCTTTTTTTCCCCCATAAAATTAACCCTTTCTTTTTAGACATTCTCACTCCTTTTATTTTAAAGTAAAAATCTGGTTCTATCTATCAGAATTTAACAAAATTCACAAAAATAACAAAGGTTCCTTATAAATAAGGAACCTTTGTTAAATAGTGTCCTGCTATTCTTGCCCATTTAATCTAGGTGCAGGCGAAAGCTTAATTTTTCGCGTAAAGAAATAGATGATTGAATGTCCGCTTCCAAGAATAAACAGCATCACTGGGATGGATTTTTCCGGATTAAACATAGTTACGCCTGCAATGAAGATTAGAACAGACAATAGCCGTCCAAAATTCAAGAACATTTCACGGACGACAATATATTCTATCCGCATTTCCCCTGCATTCCAGCCGCGGCCGATTACATCGTATGTCAGACTTGTATATGGGACTAGGATTAATGGATAAGCAATGGCAATAATACCTGAATAAATAAGAAGACGAATGAATGAAAAGTCAAATACTATGATAAATATTGACAAGAATAACAGAATTCCGCCTACCAGGATGGACTTATTTCGCTTTTCACTTTTGATGCTTCGTGACACGATATAATAGGCGATGAACGAAATGCCTGAATTAATGAGCCCAAATGTGCCTAGCGCCATTTCACTTCCTGTTGCGATAAACACAAACACAGTAATAACAAAAGCATACGTTCCTTCTCTGATTCCTTGGAAAAAATGAGCATAGGTAATACTTTTCCAATTATCATCATTCTTTCGTTCTTCGATAATTCGTTTTAATAAATATTGGCCGCTTGCCGGTCTTCGTTTTAGAAAGAAGCTCAATACCACTGCTAATGAAAATAATCCGAGCGAAATTCCGAACACAATCATATAGCCAGTTGTTTTATTCAAGGTTGAAATAATAAACCCTGCCAGCATAGGACCTACCATCCCTCCAACAGAGCCGAGAATGCCAAGAAAGCCGTTAAAAAAATCTCTCGTATCTGGTTCTGTAACTTCAAATGTCAGAACATTAAAGGCAAGCCAATAAAACCCATAGCCAATGCCAAGCAGACAGCCTAACAGCAGCAAATAAGTAGATGCCTTATCACCGATAAGCAGTACAGACAAATAAAACAACGCCAGGAAAATGACACCAATTCTAAATACGATGACCCTGTCAATTTTTTTTGCCCATCTGCCTGCAATGGTGAAGGTAATCAGCTGCAGAATAATTGTAGCCATATTATACAGCCCTAAATCTTTAAATTCTCCAGATTGTTTCCACAAGAAAATATTAACAAAGGTATTAGAAAGAGCTATGCTTAATGCATAAAGTCCACCGATTGTCAGCAGCAGTCCCAGTTCCTTTGTCAGTTTGATATTGCCAATCAAATTCCCTAATTTCATGATAAAAACTCCCCTTTGTCTCGCTAGTTTTTAACAAAAGGGTGTTCCTTATACAACATTTATTAAGGATGATGCAGATATAGGAGGATTTTCGCGAAAAACAAAAAACCTTGCTGACCAAATTGGCCAGCAAGGTTTTTTGTTTTATTTTGCTGCAGTGTAGCGCTTAGTAACTTCTTCCCAGTTAATTACATTGAAGAATGCATTAATATACTCTGGACGGCGGTTTTGGTAGTTAAGGTAGTAAGCATGCTCCCATACATCCAAGCCTAGGATTGGAGTTTTTCCTTCCATAAGCGGGCTGTCTTGGTTTGGTGTGCTTGTTACTTCCAACTCACCGTTGTTTACTACAAGCCATGCCCAGCCTGAACCGAAACGAGTTGTAGCAGCTTTAGCAAACTCTTCTTTGAAGTTTTCATAGCTTCCGAATTTGCTGTCGATAGCAGATGCTAAATCACCTGAAGGCTGTCCGCCGCCATTTGGAGAAATAACTTCCCAGAATAGAGAGTGGTTAGCATGTCCGCCGCCGTTGTTACGAACAGCTGTACGTGCTGCTTCTGGAACTGCATCAAGGTTTGACACGATCTCTTCAACCGTTTTAGAAAGAAGTTCTGCATTTCCTTCTAGAGCGTTGTTTAAGTTTGTTACATATGTGTTATGGTGTTTTGTGTGGTGAATATTCATTGTTTCTTTGTCAATATGCGGTTCTAATGCATCGTAAGCGTATGGTAATTGCGGTAATGAAAAAGCCATTTGTTTTTTCCTCCTATGTATAGGTAAATTTTTTTCTTCCCATATAATTTATCACTATTTTGACAATATTTACATGAGAAGGTTCTTCTAATAAAACAGTACCAAATTAAGCCATTCCTTTCAATTATTTTGCTTTATTTACAAGGAATTTTTTAAAAGAAAAACTGACTTTTGTGTTTTTGCAGTCATTCCCCAATTTAGTATATAAAGGAACTCTTCTTTTATACCAACATTGTTGCAAAAACAAACATCCCTTCTTTCAAAAGATTCGCTAAATAGACACATTATTCCTTTTCGTTGGTATATATAGGTTTTAACTTAAAAACGACAGGCTCACCTTCCAATATATTACAAAATCCATTTGACAATAAATACTCGATATTTTTTAATCGAAGCATAAAGAGAAACAACAAAGGGAGTGCGACAGATGAAGGAAGGAACTCTATCGCTTTACAGTCTGCTATTGCAGCATTATTTTTCGATTAATAATGTCCAATTCATTAAAAAGGGAAGCTTGCTGTTTCAAGAGGGTGACCCTGTTTCCAATATTTATCTCCTGTTAGAGGGGACACTATCAGTAGGCAGAATTCATGAAAACGGCAAAGAATTTATCATGAAGATTCTCCATGAGGAGGATTTGCTGCTAGAATACTTATTATTTAAGCAGTCACCGAAATACTATCATTTTGCGAGAACTATAACAGACTGTGAGCTTCTTATCATTGATAGAGCAGACTTTGAAGACTTTGCTCTGCATGACCATAAAATGCTTGCCTCTCTTACCGCATGGCTGAGTACAGGCTACTTAAAAGCAAATATTAAATGCCAAGATTTAATCATGCATGGTAAAAAAGGAAGCTTGTACAGCATTCTTATCCGGCTATGTCACTCTTTTGGAAAAAGAACTGCAAATGGTATACTAATTGATTTCCCCCTTACCCATCAGGAATTGGCAAATTTAACATTTGGGACAAGGGAAGTTATTCAAAGAGCCATGAAGGAACTTAGAGATGGCGGCATCATCTCTATCTCCTCTCAAAAAATTACTGTTAAGGACCTTGCTTTCCTAAAAAAAGCGGTAGACTGTCAAAACTGCCCTATTGAGATTTGCGGTCTAAACTAGTCCTGTTTCTTTAATTAACTGCGATAAGGAAATAGACAATCATAACGGTCTGAATCAGCCCTTTTGCTGCGACGCTTCCTAAAAAACCGACAAGAGAGCCGACGCCTGCTCTAAGGGCTGCTTGCCAATTTGATTTATTTACAAGCAATTCGGCGATAACCGCTCCTAAGAACGGACCAATTAATATTCCGGCAACAGGAATAACAAATGGACCTGCTATCAGACCAATCGTACTACCCCAAATACCAGCCTTTGAACCACCATATTTCTTTACACTGAAAAGGTTCGTTAAATAATCAGCAATAAATAATAAAATAACGAACATCCCTTGAATAATCCAGAACAAGACAGAGAATTCTTGGAAGGTAAAGAAAAGACCATACAACAAAAAACCTCCAATTATAAATACAACACTTGGAATAATTGGATAAATCAGACCTATATACGCAACTACAAATAAAGCTCCTATAATAACCCAATATATGACATTCATGTTAATAGCCTCCATTATCTTTTAGTTTCCTATGTTTATCATAGTTTTTTTCGCCAATCAACGGCTTACGCTTGTATATGTATTTGTGCAAAGATAAAATAGTAATGAATCTTTATAAGGGTGTGTCAAATGAATGAATATTTTTAAGCAGTTTTACCGGAGCATCTATTCACCAAAAGATATAGCTAGCTTCCGTTCACAGGGTATTTGGAAAACAATCGCTTTTCTTCTGATCCTCTCGATTGTCGCCTCTATCCCTACCATCTATTATTTAAGTAAAAGCATGAATGAAGGAATACATACACTAGCTTCCACATTGGAAGAAGATGTTCCCGACTTCCGAATTGAAGACAACACGCTTCATTCTGATATGAAGGAGCCGAGCGTAACCAATACAGAAGACTTAACAATTATCGTTGATTCTACAGGCACCTATAACGAAAAGAACATCAGCTCTTCAGGCAATACTGTTGCTCTCCTTCCAAAAGAGTTCGTTATTGTCACAGCAGGACAATCTCAGTCGTTTGAGTACTCCTATTTCGGAAATATCCAAGCATCTAAAAGCGATTTAGCAGCATTAGCGAAATCCTTTGATTCAATGGTGCCACTGTTTACGAGTATAATGGCCGTGATTTTCTTTATCTTCCTTGCAGCTTCTAAAGCAATTGAAGCATTCATTCTTGCGATTTTCGGAACTGTCTTTGCAAGAATTTTAGGAAGAGAATTAACATATGGCCAAACATGGAGGATTACTGTCTACAGTATGACCATTCCGACTATCTTCTTTTTCATCATGGATAGCTTGGAAACAAATGTACCTAACGGCAGTATGCTTAATTGGTTCATCTCCCTGTTCATCGTATTCCTTTCTATTAAAGAAATAGAAACGAAAAAACCGATAAAAGAATAAGCATTAGAATTATACCCGTTTTTGTTTGCTCTAAATCTATATTGGCCACTAAGACTGTAGACAAGCTTTCTAAACAGCTGTTGACAGTCTTTTTATTTAATCTTTCTCGCCCTCCAGCACCTTCTATTTTGCGTCCTGACCTGCTCTAAATTAGTAGAGCAGGTTTTTTTATGGATTATAATCTATTATTTTTAGAAATAATGATAGATAAAATACTAGAAAAAGGTTCTATTAAAAATTCCTTGTACATACATTTAACTATCCATAAAAAGCAGGAGGAATCATGTATGAAAAAGCTCTTCATTACTTTTATCTGTCTGTTGACCATCTATGTTATCTATTTTGATTTGAATCACGGCACATTGAATGTAGATAAAGAGCCAGCGATTGAGGTACAGGCATCATCTGGATCTGACAGCCCCGGCTATTTTGAGCATGAGGTAAAAGCAGGCGAAACGGTCCTGTCAATCATCGAGAATGAAACGTCTGTAGCCCTTCCTGTCAGCATTGATACTTTAATAGCAGACTTCAAAAAATGGAATGACGGCGTTTCTCCTGAGGATATCCAAGTCGGAAAAGTTTATACCTTTCCTCATTACATCAATGGGCAATAAACGATTCCCGGCAAATTTTCCATTTGTTAATGTCAGCAAGTTTCTTGTCAATATAAGTATTTCATTGTTACAATAGGAATGTACTTTTGAATTTATTTGAGACCCTTCTTAAGTTTTTAAGGGTTCTCCAATTATTAAAGGAGCGAATCACCATTGAGTGAAATTATACATCGTACTAAAACCCGACCAATAAAAGTTGGCAATTTGACCATTGGCGGAAACAATGAGGTTGTTATCCAAAGTATGACAACAACAAAAACACATGATGTCGAAGCTACAGTTGCAGAAATTAATCGACTTGAAGAAGCTGGATGCCAAGTTGTCCGCGTTGCTTGTCCTGATGAACGTGCAGCCGATGCTATTGCAGAAATTAAGAAGAGAATCAACATCCCGCTTGTAGTCGATATCCATTTTGATTATCGTCTTGCATTGAAAGCTATTGAAGGCGGAGCAGACAAAATCAGAATTAACCCAGGTAATATCGGTAAACGGGAAAAGGTGGAAGCAGTTGTTAAAGCAGCTAAAGCTAAAGGAATTCCGATCCGTATTGGTGTAAACGCAGGTTCACTTGAAAAGAGAATCCTCGAAAAATACGGCTATCCAACAGCTGATGGCATGGTTGAAAGCGCATTGCACCATATCAAAATACTCGAAGATCTTGACTTTCATGATATTATCGTATCCATGAAAGCATCTGATGTAAATCTTGCGATTGAAGCGTATGAAAAAGCGGCAAAAGCTTTTGATTATCCTCTTCATCTTGGGATTACGGAATCAGGCACATTGTTTGCAGGAACTGTAAAAAGTGCGGCTGGATTAGGTGCGATTCTTAGCAAAGGAATCGGAAACACGGTTCGTATTTCTTTAAGTGCAGACCCTGTTGAAGAAGTAAAAGTTGCACGTGAGCTATTGAAATCTTTCGGATTGTCGGCAAATGCAGCTACATTAATTTCTTGTCCGACATGCGGACGTATTGAAATTGACCTTATTTCGATTGCTAATGAGGTGGAAGAGTATATATCCACCATTAAAGCACCGATTAAAGTGGCCGTGCTTGGCTGTGCTGTTAACGGTCCTGGAGAGGCGAGAGAGGCTGATATCGGGATCGCAGGTGCTAGAGGCGAAGGTCTATTGTTCCGCAAAGGGAAAATAGTCCGTAAGGTGCCAGAAGAAACAATGGTAGACGAATTGAAAAAAGAAATAGATGCTATCGCTGAAGAATATTTTGCCAAAAAAGCGGCTGAAGAAGCTGAAGATAAACAGAAGAAGCAGGATATGCTTACACAATAAGCTATAATGAGTGACCCCCCATTGATTTGATGGGGGGTGACCCATTTTTAGAAGCTTATAGACAAAACAAAACCCTTAAGCAATATGCTTAAGGGTTTTGTTTTGTTACAGTGATTCTCCGTTTGTTTCAATTACTTCTTTATACCAATGGAAGCTCTTCTTCTTAATACGGTCATTTGTTCCTTTACCTTCACTGTCTCTGTCAACATAAATATAGCCATAGCGTTTTCTAAGCTCTGCTGTAGATGCGCTCACAAGGTCGATTGGTCCCCATGAAGTATAACCGATTAGTTCGACTCCATCTTCAATCGCTTCTCGCACTTCTTCAAGATGGCTTTGCAGATAGTCAATCCGATAATCATCTTGGACAGTTCCATCCTCATTAAGTGTATCAACTGCACCAAGTCCATTCTCTACGATAAACAGTGGTTTTTGATATCTGTCATGAAGCTGATTCAAGACAATTCGCAAGCCTTTAGGGTCAATTTGCCAGCCCCATTCAGACGAAGCCAAATATGGGTTTTTGACACCTTCTAGCAGGTTTCCACTCGTTTTCTGATGCTCTGGGTCTGTGCTAGCAACAAACGACATATAATAGCTGAAGCCAATATAATCTACCGTGCCTTCTTTTAGAAGCTGCTCATCGCCTTCTTCCATGACAATTTCAATATTGTTGTCACGGAAATAGCGCTTCATGTATCCAGGATAGCTTCCTCTTGCCTGAACATCAGAGAAGAATAGCGTCTGACGGTCTTGCTGCATTGCTGCGAACATATCCTCCGGTTTGGATGTATATGGATATGTGACCATAGAAGCGATCATACAGCCAATTTGTGATCCTGGGATAATTTCATGACCGGCTTTTACGGCAAGTGCACTTGCAATAAATTGGTGATGTGCGCCTTGATACTGGGAATTCTTCTTGTTTTCCCCTTCATCAAACAGCAGTCCGCCACCTGTAAATGGTGCATGGAGAATAACATTGATTTCGTTAAAAGTCATCCAGTATTTCACTTTATCTTTATAACGTGTGAAAACCGTTCTTGCAAAGTGTTCATAGAACTCGACAACTTTGCGGTTTTTCCAGCCGCCATAGTTTTTTACTAAAGCCAGAGGCATTTCATAGTGAGAAATTGTTACTACAGGCTCGATATTATATTTCTTCAGTTCATCAAATACGTTGTCATAAAACGCTAAACCTTTTTCATTAGGCTCTGTTTCATCACCATTTGGGAATATTCTAGTCCAAGCAATAGATAGACGGAAGGCTTTAAAGCCCATTTCGGCAAAAAGTGCGATATCTTCGTTATATTTATGGTAAAAATCAATTCCATCATGATATAAATTATAAGCTGTCATGGACTCATCCGGCGGGCTCATAATTCCATGCGGAGATACGTCTGCTGTGGACAGTCCTTTTCCATCTTCTTTATATGCACCTTCAAGCTGGTTAGCAGCTACTGCGCCGCCCCACAAAAAACCTTCTGGAAATCTTTTCCCCATTCTATTCACCTCTTCATGTTATTAGAAAGGGACTGAATAACCAGTCCCCCTACATTTCTTAAACTGCAGATAAGTCAAGCACTACATCGTTTGCGCTTGTATGACCAGTTTTAAGTGGTGTTACATCTTTATATTCCATCGTGTTTGTAATAACAACAGGAGTAATTGTGTCAAATCCTGCTTTCTTTAATGCATCAATATCAAATGAAGTGATTTTGTCTCCAACCTTGACAGCGTCTCCTTCTTTCATATGTGCTGTAAAATGCTCACCGTCAAGCTGAACTGTATCTAATCCGACATGGATAAGGATTTCTGCTCCTTTATCACTTGTAATACCGATAGCATGCTTTGTTTTGAAAAGTGTTGTAATAACTCCATTTACTGGAGAGAGCACTTCCCCTTTTTCTGGGATGATAGCAATCCCTTTCCCCATAATTTCTTGGGAGAATGTTGGATCATTCACTTCGCTTAATGAAACAGCTTTTCCTACGATAGGGCTTAAAATTTGTTCGGATACAATCCCTGCTTCTTTCGTCGCAGCAGCTTCTGCTTCTGCATCTTTGTTTTTAGCTGGTTCTTCTGCGTTTTCAGCAGGTACATCTTCAAATCCGATTAGATATGCCGCAACTGCTGCAGCAACAAACGCAATCGCCATACCAATTAGAGCGTTTACAAAGTTAAGTCCTGGTCCAATGAATGATGTAACACCTGGAATACCTGCACTACCACCCATGATATATGCTGCAACCTTCGTGATTCCTAGATAAGCACCACCGACTGCTCCACCAATTAGTGCCGCGATAAATGGCTTTTTAAGACGAACGTTAACACCATACATTGCTGGTTCTGTTACACCCATTAATCCTGTAACACTGACAGAATAAGAAAGTGATTTGAATTTTTTGTTTTTCGTTTTCATTGCAACTGCAAATGCTGCTCCAGCTTGCCCCATATTTGCCAAGAACATTGCTGGCATTAAATAGTCAAAGCCGTTTACTGTAACATTGTTAATCATGATTGGCACTAATGCGTAATGCATTCCAGTCATGATGATTAGCGAGAATGAACCTGCAAGAAGGATCATCGCAAATAGTCCTGCATTGTCGAATAAGAAGTTGATTCCTCCAGATAGATATTCACCTAGAATAGCACCAAGCGGACCAACTGTGATCAATGTAACCGGAACAACTACTAATAACGTAACACTTGGTACTACAATAAGTTTTAAGGACGCATGTGTAACTTTATCTATCCATCTTTCCACATAAGAAGCAATCCAGATTGCTAACAGAATCGGTATAACGGTTGATGAATAAGTAGCAATCGTAACAGGCAGCCCGATAAAGGAAATTGGTTCACCTGCCGTAAATAATGCTGTTAAGTCAGGATGCAGGATGGCTGCACCGATTGCTGCAGCAACAAACATGTTGCTTCCAAATTTTCTTGCAGCACTTACAGCTAATATGATTGGCAAGAAGTAAAAGGCACCGTCACCAACAGCTGTTAAGATGATATATGTTTGACTCGTATTAGAAAGCCAGCCTAACGCAACTAGAATCGCTAGAATACCTTTGATCATACCTGCTCCAGCAATTGCTGGCAGGATAGGAGTGAACACACCAGAAATGACATCAAATACAGCACTTATCGGATTTTTCTTTTCTCCCGAAGATCCGCCGCTTGTCTTTTCTCCGCTTAATTTACTGTTATCTATAATTCCTTTATAAACCTTCGGAACATCATTCCCAATAATAATTTGGAATTGACCTCCGCTGATGTTTGTTCCCATGACACCTTCAAGCGCCTCTATTTGTGGGCGATTTGCTTTACTGTTGTCTTTTAAGTTAAAGCGCAATCTTGTCATACAGTGAATGACATTATCTACGTTCTCTTCACCGCCAACTTGTTGCAATATTTCTTTTGATAATTTATTATAATCCATGACAGTACCTCCTATTTGTAGGGGAATAATATTGTTATACTTTGATTTAGCTGTATGAGGGTGGCAGCCCATATACAGCTTTTTTTTCTTGCTTATTTATGTTTTTACATCCCTCCGTTTTTACTCCATAAAAAAAACCTAAACTACGCCCATAATAAAGGATATAAAAATCCTCCTATCGAACGAAGTTTAGGTTTTGCCTGCATAATCAGTAACAATCCTAAAGCGGTTTCATTAAATTTTACAACCTAAATTTATCATGCCCTAAAATATTTGTCAACGCTTTCGATATTATTTTATAAAAAATATTTTTTCAATAAAAAAAAACGGCAGCTTCTAACAGAAGCTGCCGACCAAACAAGTCAAAGGTTTGTGCTAAAAGAACGGGGCAATAAAAATGCCGATGATAATAGACAATGCTCCAAGAGCGATCGCCCATGATCCAAGCGTTACTGCTCCGCGTCTGCGGGCTACAAACCCTACAATAATCCCAACGATGCCTAATACAATCGGCATCACAAACAGAGAAATAATAGAAATAATCAGCGCTGTTATCCCAATTCCTCTGCCATTGCTCTCTGTACGTTCCTTGCGCTGTGTGTCCATTTTTGCTTCTTCGTTCGTCGTCTCCACTCTCTGACGAACTGGGACACTTGTGTTAAAAGGCATTGGATTGACAATCTCTGCAGATGTCTCCTCCATATAATCTGTTGTGCGTGAATCGTCTTGCTCTCTATCGGTGCGATTCTTTTCTTCATTGCTATTGTAGTCTGCCATGATCATTCCCTCGCTTTCTATAATAGGAGCATTTATTATCATGGCCAATTTAGCTACCCTTATTAGTGTAAAAGCTTGGAAACATACTTTTTTACGTAAATCCTTTCTCTCTCCCATGTCTTTTGATAAGCTAAAGAAGGATAAGTTTTAGTAAAAAATTTAGAAGAAACAACAGTAAAAGGAGTACATAATGAAAAAATTGCGTTTTGGAATAGATATTGACGGGACAGTCACAAGACCGGATACCTTCGTTCCTTATTTAAATGAGAGCTTCCAACTAAATATAACATTAGAAGATATTAAAGAATATGATCTATATCCCCTTGTTTCTGTTTCACACGAGGAATTCGATAAATGGTTTATAGATAATGAACCACGCATTTATACTGCTTCTCCTCTTGCAGAGGGAGCAAGCGTTGCTTTGAGCAGCTGGGCGGACAAACACGAGCTATACTTCATCAGTGCAAGAGGACAGCATCTCCTTGACATTACGAAAGAATGGTTTGTAAATAACGGCATTGCTTATAATCATATTGACTTAATTGGCACACACCATAAAATTGCAGCAGTTAAAAAGTATGAAGTGGACATCTTTTTTGAGGATAAGCATGATAATGCAGTAATGATCCATCATGAATGCGGAATTCCTGTTATTTTATTTGATACTCCGTACAATAGAGAGCCAATTCCTGATGGAGTAATCCGGGTGACAAGCTGGCAGGAAGCTTCCAAATGGGTGGACAACTGGATTAAAACGAAGCAATAATAAAAAAAATCTACTGTTTGCTAACAGTAGATTTTTTATTGAATACATTCAGGACATTTTCCATAAATCTCAAATTTATGGCCTGAAACATCATATCCTTTTAAGTTGTCTGTCAGTTCTGCCATCGGACATGTAATAATTTCTTTCGTTTTTCCGCATTCCAGACAGATAAAATGATGATGATGGTGATGATGTGAGCATGTAAACCGGAAATGCTTCTCTCCGTTCAGCTCTGTCATCTCAAATATATTGAGCTCCACAAAAAGAGAAAGATTACGGTATATAGTATCAAAGCTTAAACCAGGATAATCATTTTTCAATGCATCCAGTACATCTTTAGCCGTAATATACTTATTTTTAGCTGCAAACAGCTCTAATATATCTTCTCGTTTTCCGGTATGCTTATAGCCCTCTTCTTTTAGTATGTCTAATGCTTGATCTACATTCAATGGTGACACCTCCCAATTTTCTGGAATATATATAGTAACCGTTACGATTTATTCAACTAATGGAAGTCATCCTTTATCTAAATTAGTATACAAGAATGCCCTGATAATGTAAAGATACGGCGACTTTCGAATAAATCATTCAGATTTTTTGCATTTTTCATGACACATTTTCGCCTAACCCTCATATGTTAGAATGGGGAGTGATGACATGAAAATTTTTGAGAATATAATCAACCATAAAATCCATACGATTACTGCAACAGAGCTGCTGAAATACAGCAAACAATTCAAAATTCCTATTAATGATGGAGAAGCTGAGACACTGGCAAAGCATTTAAACAGCAAAAAAATCAACATTTTCAATCCAAATGAAAGAGCTCAGTTAATCAGAGAGCTTGCGACAATTACCAGCCCAGCCACAGCAAAGGAAGTCAATAACTTGTTTAATCTATTTGCAAACCAATAAGCTTTATGACTGCCTCTTTTTCCTTCTATGGGAAGAAGAGGCTTTTTTTATTTAATAAAAACATTTATTATTCTCATCTTTTTTTCATGTGCCTATGCTAAAGTGTTTGCTTGGACAAGATTATCTTATTTTTTGGAAGCTAAAAGGAGCAATAAAAATAATGAGTATGGATACATTACTGCAATTAAACACCATTTTTATAAGTATCATTATTGAGGCACTGCCATTTATTTTGATTGGTGTTATCGTCTCCGGAATCATCCAAGTCTTTATTTCAGAAGAAATGATTGCAAGAATTATGCCGAAAAATAATATTCTCGCTATTTTGGTTGGTTCCGTAATGGGTGCTATTATCCCTGCCTGTGAATGCGGTATTATTCCGATAACAAGAAGGCTTATTTTAAAAGGAGTATCAATCCCTGCAGCTGTAGCGTTTATGATCACAGGGCCAATTATTAATCCGATTGTTCTTTTCTCCACCTATATTGCTTTTGGCAACAGCTGGAGCATGGTGTTACATCGTGGATTATTGGCAATACTTGCGGCAATTATCATTGGTATTGTTCTTAAATTCACCGTTAAAGAGGCACCGTTAAAATCAACAGAAAGCCATTCGGCTCATTATCATTCCTTTATAGAAAAAATTTCTGCTATGCTGAAACACTCTATCGACGAATTCTTTTCAGTCGGGAAATATTTAGTGGCAGGTTCATTTATTGCGGCACTTGTGCAGACGACTATTAAAACATCAACACTTGTTTCCATTGGGAACGGAACCATTTCCTCCCATGTTGTGATGATGGGGCTAGCTTATGTATTAAGCCTATGCTCACAAGCTGATGCCTTTATTGCTGCAAGCTTTCGCGGCAGCTTTTCCACAAGCTCGATTCTCGCTTTTTTGCTGTTTGGCCCTATGCTCGACATCAAAAATACAATGATGCTGCTCAGTACATTTAAAGCGAAATTTGTCGCTCTCTTATGCACCGTTATTACCATCACTGTTTTACTTGTGACATTAGTTTTTTAAGGAGGCATGTATATGTTTCGGATATTTGTTCTAATCGGGTTCACATACCTTTTTTTCCATCTGCATGCATCTGGCGATATTTCTAAATATATTAACATGAAGTATTCCTATATATCTGAGTCTGCCATATATATCTTTATTTTGTTTACGCTTATCTCCATCTATTTTTATATAAAAGGAGATAAACACGATCATGAACATGAGCATGATTGTGATCATTGCGGACATAATCATGCAGCAGAGGAAAACCGTTGGTGGAAAAGAGCCATTGCTTTTCTCATTATGATTGCGCCTGTATTGACAGGACTATTCCTGCCTGTTGCCACACTTGATTCGAATATAGTAGAAAAGAAAGGGCTCTCCTTTCCCGTCTATGCGGAAGGAGATGAATACAGCCAGCATCAGTTTCTACAACCAGATACAAGCAGCTATTACGGAAAAGAAGGCTATTCTGAAATGATGGATAAGGGTCTGAAGAAATTAAGTAAAGTAGACTCCATTAAGCTGGAGGGAGATACTTTCCTCAACGATCTGGAAACTATCTACAATTACCCAGGTCAATTTATCGGGGAAGAAATAACACTGACAGGTTTTGCTTATAAAGATAAAGAGCTGGCAGCCAACCAAGCCTTTTTGCTGAGATTCGGAATTATCCATTGTATTGCTGATTCAGGTGTTTACGGAATTCTTCTGGACCTGCCTGATGATTTGAAAGCAAGCAATGATGATTGGCTGCAAATAACAGGAACTCTTGATAATATTTATTACCAGCCTTTCAAAAAAACCATTCCAGTTCTCAAAGTAACAAAATGGACAAAGGTTACCGAGCCTAATGATCCGTATGTTTATCGTCAAAATTAACATAAAAGCAAAGACTGCCGTTCGACGGCAGTCTTTGCTTTTATTTTTTTGAAAAATCAATAAATTTTGTATTATAATAAATTTATAAGAATTTAACAAAGGAGGGCATTCAATGAAATATGGGAAATTTGTGATTGCTACAATGGTTGTTATATTATTGGAATTTGGCATTTCTTATTTAGTTGCACAAAAATTGAATATTTTTTATTTAGATGCCATGTTTTATGTAGGTTTGAGTCTTACCTTAATTTTTGTCTTTTTCTCCAGCACAGGAGGCTTATTTACTAATTACAGTGAGATGACTACTGCAAAAAGTTATCTTGGTTTTAAAAACAATTATAAATTAACAAGAAAACTTGGCAGCTTAAGCATAAATTGTTTAAATGTTGGCTCTCTATTATTTTTTCTTATCGGCCTTGCTACAGCCTTCATCACAAGTAACTAATCTTTTTTAAGCAAATAAAAGACCACTTCACATGATGTGAAATGGCCTAATTTACTTTAACCTTTTAAAATATCGTCAAGTAAGCTTTCATTAAATTGCTGAGTTTTCAGCATATCAATTTCATGTTTATATGGAGCTTTTTTGTTAGTCTTATCTTCCCCGACATAAGGTGTTTCCAAGATTTTCGGAATATCAATAAGCTGAGGATGATGAACAATTTTGCTTAATGCGTCAAAGCCGATATGACCATAGCCAATATTCTCATGACGGTCTTTTCTCATCCCTACTGCATTTTTACTGTCATTGATATGAAGTACTTTCAGCTTGTCTATCCCGACAATACGGTCAAACTCATCAAGCACTCCGTCAAAGTCCTCGACAATATTATAGCCGGCATCATGAGTATGACATGTATCGAAGCATACAGACAGCTTGTCATTATAGGTGACACCATCCATAATCATTGCTAGCTCCTCGAAGGTTTTACCGCATTCGGAACCTTTACCAGCCATTGTTTCCAGTGCAATTTGCAGATTTTCTTTGCCTGTCAGCACTTCGTTTAAGCCTTCGATAATTTTTTTTATGCCTATATCTGTACCAGCACCAACATGTGCGCCTGGATGCAAAACAATTTGTTTAGCACCAAGCGCTTCTGTCCGTTCAATTTCTGTTCGTAGGAAATTAACACCTAGTTCAAATGTTGCCGGATTTGTAGTGTTGGCAATATTAATGATGTAAGGAGCGTGGACAACGATATCTGCTATCCCGTTTTCCTGCATATGTCTCATTCCTGCTTCTATATTTAAATCTTCAATTTTTTTGCGTCTTGTATTTTGAGGAGCACCTGTATATATCATGAAGGTATTTGCTCCATAAGATACTGCTTCTTCACTTGCTGCTAGAAGCATTTTTTTTCCGCTCATGGATACATGGGAACCTAGTTTCACCATTCATCCTCTCTCCTCTCAGCTTTTACTTATTTATTTCTGCTTTTCAAACGTCTTTCCCGTTTTTTAATGCCTTCTACTTCTCGCTGCATCTTCTTTTTGTAGCCAGGTTTCACTTTCTTCGGCTTTTTCACAAGAGATTTTGCTTTCACATCAATTTCATCTGCAGTACGTTGACGTTTTTTTCGGCGGTTTCTGTCTTCAATTTCGACCCACTCACCGTTTTTCAAGTCCATATTTTTAAACTCGATGCCAAGCTTTTCAAGCTGGTTTAGCTTATCCTCATCCGATTGCTCGTAAATAGTCAATGCAATTCCTGATGAACCGGCTCTTGCTGTTCTGCCGACACGGTGAACATAGAAATCAAGATCTGCTGGCAATTCAAAATTGATGACATGACTGATCCCTTTAATATCAATTCCTCGTGCAGCTAAGTCTGTTGCAATAATATATTGAAACTCCAAATCAAGGACTTGCTTCATCACTTTCTTTCTTTCACGAGGTGTAAGCCCGCCATGAATTCTAGCAACCTTCAGCCCTTTTTCCGAAAGCCCTGCAGCTACTTCATCACACATTTGCTTTGTGTTTGTGAACACGATTGCCAAAAATGGGTTGAAAGCTGTCAATGCTTCATATACTGTCGTAATTTTATCTCTGTGTCTGGAAGGTAGAAGCACATGTTCAATCTTAGCAGCAGTCAGCTGCTTTGGCTCCACATGTACATATTTAGGATTTTCTAAATATTTCTTTAAGAACGGCTTCAGTTTTTCCGGTATTGTTGCGGAGAATACAAAGATACTTAAATCTTTTGGCATTCTTGCAGCAATTTGGTCCACATCTTCAATGAACCCCATATCAAGCATAAGATCTGCTTCATCGACAATCAGCATATTAGCTGTATGGACATGCAGAGCCTGCTCCTTTACAAGGTCATTAATTCTTCCTGGTGTGCCGACAACAATATGCGGCTGGCTTTTAAGCTTTTCAATTGCACGCTGTTTATCCGTCCCGCCAATGAACAGGCGGCTTGAGATCGCTTCTGGTGAATGCTTTGCCACTTTAACAATTTCATTATGAATCTGCGTTGCAAGCTCTCTTGTCGGTGCAGTTATTACAGCTTGTACCGTGTTACTCTCAGGATTAATTCTTTCCATAATTGGCAGTACATAAGAATGGGTTTTCCCTGTTCCCGTTTGTGACTGTCCAATAGCACTTTCCCCTTTTAACATCAATGGGATAACTTTTTGCTGTATTTCTGTTGGTTCATAAAAGCCCAGTTCATCGACTGCTTTCAAAATGAACGGCTTTAAATTATAACGGTTGAATGTATTTTGACTCATTTTTAAAACTCCTTTATATTCAGACAATAAAAAACTTGCCGCGGCTTCACTAGTCCATCATATTATTATAATCAAAATCTGCTGAAAAGACCACTAATTCTCAGGTAATTAACGCGAAACCTGTTGATTACTCCCGAAACTTTGATTCCTTTTTCCTAAATATACTTGCTTCACCTTTTATTTTTCCCATATTTTCTATTTTTTAATTAAGACAATTCACTCAGATTTTATGCACTATCCGCTTAAACCCTAAACAAGTGACAACTATACAGCATACGCTAATAAGGAATACAGGTTATTATAGAAAGGAGGCAGCAGCATGCCACCAAGACCGCGTATGCCGCAGCCAAGAGGCATGGGGGGAAGAATGATGCAAGGCCCTGCTCCATATCAAAGACAGATGATGGGCAGAGGCGGCGCTCAAACCAGTAATGGTGGAGGCATTCTTTCTAAATTGCTTGGAGGGGGAAAAGGCGGAGATACAAATGTGCAAAGAGGTGCTGCAATGCTAGGCAGCTCAAGTTCAAGAAATGCCGCGACTGGCGGAGGGATATTGAAGACATTAACGAATCCTGCTTCCATCAACGGATTACTTGCCAATTCGCAAAAATTCCTGCAAACAGCAAGCCAGGTTGGTCCGATGATCAGCCAGTATGGACCAATGGTGCGAAATATCCCGGCAATGTGGAAGCTTTACAGGGGCTTAACAAGCAGCAGCGATTCCAGCACAGACAAGTCTGCTGATACGAATAAGGTGAAGAATACAAAGACGACACAAGAAGCTACTGGAACTTCCAATGAAACAGCGGAGCCAACTGCTGTTCCGGGAGTAGAAGAAACACCGGCTAGAGGGCCGCAGGACAGTGGAGTTTCTGTTCCTAGAATGTATATATAAATAAGTTAGACCCAATTTCTATTTTTCAGCTGATCTAAATTTACAGCCCAAACAAGTAGAAAATGGGTCTTTTATTTTTGCCATCCTCCATCACTATCTCAATATTTTTGTCTTCTTTTAAGAAGTTTTATATAATAATATATGTTAAGATATACTCTGAGTCCTAATACTTATCCGTACGTTGATGTATTTTGGACGGATAAAGAGGTTCCTAGTGGGAGGATTACAAATGAAAGTGATAAAAATTGCCCCTAGAGGTTATTGCTATGGCGTAGTTGATGCTATGGTAATCGCCCGTAATGCGGCTTTAGATAAAACATTGCCACGCCCGATTTACATCCTTGGTATGATTGTGCACAATAAACATGTGACGGACGCTTTTGAAGAGGATGGCATTATTACATTAGATGGTAAAAATCGCAAGGATATTATTGAACAAGTTGATACAGGTACTGTTATTTTCACCGCCCATGGCGTTTCTCCTGAAATTAGGGAAATAGCGAAAAGAAAAGGCCTTGTGACTCTTGATGCAACATGTCCTGATGTTACAAAAACACATGACTTAATTCGTGAGAAAGAAAAAGAAGGTTATTATATTATCTACATTGGTAAAAAAGGGCATCCAGAGCCAGAGGGTGCTGTTGGCGTTGCTCCGCATGCCGTATCATTAGTTGAAACAGTTCAGGATATCGAGAACCTCGATATTAAGCAAGAAAAGATTCTTGTCACAAACCAGACAACGATGAGCCAATGGGATGTTGCAGATTTGATGGAGAGCATCAATTCGAAATTTCCTCATGCTGAATTCCATAAGGAAATTTGCTTAGCCACACAAGTTAGACAAGAAGCTGTAGCCCAGCAGGCTGGCGAAGCAGATGTCTTGATTGTGGTAGGAGACCCAATGAGCAATAACTCAAATCGTCTTGCACAGGTTTCTGAGGAAATTGCCGGTACACCTGCTTACCGTATTGCTGACGTGTCTGAACTGAAACTAGAATGGATTAAAAATGCTAAATCTGTTGCAGTGACAGCTGGCGCTTCAACCCCGACACCGATAACTAAAGAAGTGATTAACTTCCTTGAGCAATATGATTCAGAAAAGGAAGAAACATGGGAAAGAGAAAAGAAAGTCCCATTAAACAAGATTCTTCCTAAGGTGAAGACAAAACAATAAACAAAAGCGGTAAAGAACTTAGGTTCTTTACCGCTTTTTCCTTATACAAACTGAAATGGGTCTGTATGAAGACTGGATGGGAAAATATTTACCTTATAGCCTGATTCCTCACAAAGAGAAACGAGCTTATAAGCAACTCCTTTTTTCATCACCTTTTCGACATTATGGCCTGGGTCGATTATATTCAAGCCAAGCTCACTGGCGTCAATCGCAACATGATAATACATATCGCCAGTTACATAGACATCCGCGCCTTTTCTGATGGCATGGGAATAATATTTATTGCCGTCTCCGCCCAATACAGCCACTTTTTTTACTTTTGCTTTCATATCACCGACCACTCTTACCCCTTGTACGTCGAGGCGCTTTTTAACGTGTTCAGCAAATTCTGCAAGTGTCATTTCTTCTATTTTACCGACTCTTCCAAGACCAAGCTGCTCACCTTGCTGCTGGACATCAAAGATATCAAATGCCGGTTCTTCGTATGGATGTGCTTTTTGGAGCGCCTTGATGACTGTTTTTTCAATGGAATGAGGATAGATAGTTTCTATTTTCATCTCGTCCACGGTCTCCAGTTTGCCAGGCTCTCCCTTAAATGGATTTGTATCCTGACCTGGTTTAAATTCACCTTTTCCTTGTGCAGTAAAGCTGCAATGACTGTAATTGCCGATAGCACCTGCACCTGCATTCCCTAATGCTGCCTTCACTTGCTCAGCGTAGTCAGCCGGAACATAAACAGCCAGTTTTTTAAGCTTATCCTCATATGTAGGAACTAGTACTTCACAATCTGTTAAGCCTAATGCATCGCTCAACAAATCATTAACACCGCCTTTAGCTACATCTAAATTAGTATGGGCAGCATATACAGAAATATCATGCTTAATCAGCTTTTGCATCAGCCTGCCTGCAGGGTTATCTGCCGTTATTTTCGATAAGGGACGGAAAATCGGAGGATGGTGAGCAATAATTAAATCTGTTTTCAAAGAGATTGCTTCATCTACTACTTTTTCGGTTACATCAAGGGCAATCATTACATTATGTACTGGTCTGCTCAAATCTCCGACTTGAAGACCGATTTTATCCCCTTCCATTGCATAAGCCTTTGGCGAAAACTGTTCGAACAATGATATTAATTCAAATCCATTAATTGTTTTCATTTCCGAGCACCTCCTGTACAAGTGCGATTTTCCAATTAAGCTCCTGTAGTTTAGCAACCGTCTCTTGTGTTTCTGTTGCTGTTTGCATACGCTCAATTATTCTCTGCCAATTTTGTCTTTCTAACGTCCATTTCTTTTGGAAGGCTTGGTTTTTTTCTCTGCTTAAAAAAGGTCCAAGCAAAAGCTCTGCATCTATTTGCTCTGTATAAGGCTCCTTTCCTACTCCTTGTTCAGCAACGAGCACTTCATAAATCTTATCATCTTCTTCTATTATCTCTTCGCTCACGAGCTTCCAGCCATTCTCTATAAGCCAAAGCCTGATAGAATAGGCGCTTACGTTCGGCTGCAGAACAAGTCTTTTGACAGTTTGTAGCTTTTGTTTGCCATCATCAAGAATAGCAGCGATTAAAGCTCCGCCCATTCCGGCAATCGTAATACAATCGACTTCACCTACTCCTACTACCTCTAGTCCATTCCCTTTTCTTACAGATATAACATCTGTAAGTCCCTCTTGCTGGACCTGTCTGCGGGCAGATTGAAATGGTCCATCCACCACTTCTCCTGCAATTGCAAATGACGCTTTCTGCTTTTTCAGCATATAGCAGGGCAAATAGGCATGATCTGAACCAATATCTGCGAATGATGCTCCTGCTGGTATGTATTTTGCTACTGTTTCAAGACGATTAGATAATCTGTCTGTATTCATTCTAAACACCACATTTCATTGCTATTTCTTATACTAAGTTGATTATTCTATTACCTATTTGTAACATATTTGCTAACGGAATGCCACAAGACAACTGATTTTTCAGCAGGCTTGTCCCTATATAGAACATAGTAATTTTTCCCATTAAGCGCGGAATGACATAAAAACGAGAACTGCAAGCAAGAGGAAGCCAATATAGGAAGAAATCGTAAAATAAACTAGCTTAAACTTTCTTCCTCCTATAAACCAGAGTAAACAATTTATCGTTAAAATAATATATAAGAATATTATTTTTTCTGGAAAAAAATGAAGAACAGCTTTAACGCTAAACAACAGAACGATAAACGCTGCTACTGTAACAGGGATATCATTTCCCAGCCCTTTTACTTGATAATAGAAAATGCCCGCTGCAGTTATTATCAGAAAAATTAGTGAAATAGCCATTTGCAAAATGAAAGACAATTCAGTAAAATATAAGAAACCTACTGTTATCGGAATAAACAATAAAAAGATTGCACTGGAGATAATATGCTTTTGCTTTGGCAATTCTTCTTCCTTCATTCTATTGCCTTCTGTGTAAAGGGTAAGCAAATAATCGCAATAATGCTCCGGAAGCATTTTATTTTTTTTCCAATAAAGTATTTCTTGGATAATCACTGTTTTCCTATTATCCTTCATGGGCAGCACATCCTTCATGTATTTACGGTTAAAAAAAAAGAAACAGCCACTTCTATTGTAAGAAGTAAACTATTTCTTGGCAATGATAACTTTGATATATCAGTTCATGCTTTATTCTAAGAAATCTTTTAGTCTTTTGCTGCGGCTCGGATGTCTAAGCTTTCTTAGTGCTTTTGCTTCGATTTGGCGAATACGCTCACGCGTTACACCAAATACTTTGCCGACTTCTTCAAGTGTTCTTGTACGTCCGTCATCTAAACCGAAACGAAGTCTTAAAACATTTTCTTCACGGTCTGTCAAAGTATCCAGAACATCTTCAAGCTGCTCTTTTAGAAGCTCATAAGCTGCATGTTCAGAAGGAGATGTTGCATCCTGATCTTCAATGAAATCACCTAAATGGGAATCATCTTCTTCCCCAATCGGCGTTTCCAAGGAAACAGGCTCTTGCGCAATCTTTAAGATTTCTCTTACTTTATCCGGAGTCAGATCCATGTCTTCTCCAATTTCTTCAGGAGTCGGTTCGCGGCCTAAATCCTGCAGTAACTGACGCTGAACGCGAATCAATTTATTGATTGTTTCAACCATATGAACAGGAATACGGATTGTGCGGGCTTGGTCCGCAATTGCTCTCGTAATAGCCTGGCGAATCCACCATGTCGCATACGTACTGAATTTAAATCCTTTTTCATAGTCGAATTTCTCAACCGCTTTAATAAGACCCATATTTCCTTCCTGAATTAAATCAAGGAACATCATTCCACGGCCAACATAACGTTTTGCAATGGAGACTACAAGTCTTAAGTTCGCTTCAGCAAGACGGCGTTTTGCCTCTTCGTCGCCTTCCATAATGCGCTTTGCCAATACAATCTCTTCTTTAGCGGAAAGCAGGTCCACACGACCAATTTCCTTTAAGTACATACGTACAGGGTCATTTATTTTAACGCCAGGAGGCACACTTAAATCATTAAGATCGAACTCTTCCTCGCCTTTTGCAAGCTCTTGAACATTCGGTGGCTCATCCTCGCCATCTCCTACAAGCTCTATACCTTGATCTCCTAATACCTCATAGAACTCATCCATTTGATGGGAGTCTAATTCAAAACTGGCTAGTTTTTCTGCAATATCATCATATGCAAGTACCCCAGTTTTCTTTCCAACTTCTGTTAATTGTTCCTTTACCTGATCAAGGGTCAATTCCGTTTCAACCTCTTTTGAACGGGCTGACTTTTCAGCCATATGTCCCCCTCCTTCCAAAAAATCAAGACAATCAAATTTATTTTAATGATTTTACTAACAACATGACTTCCATTCCTATTTCTGCTGCCTTTAGAAAATCATTTTGTCGCTCTGCTTCTTTTTGCAATGCTTTTTTTTCATTAATCTCAAGCATTTTTTCATAATTCAACAGCTGTTTTAAATAATCGGCAAGCTCTTGGTCATTTACTTCTTCATTGACTTCCATCATGTCAATGTCAGCTACAATCCGCTGCAGCTCACCGTCACGAATAAAGTTTAGAAAGGCGCTCGAATCTGAGCTTTGTCCTGTTTCATAAAAAGCCAGCAAGTATGTGAAGATTGCCTGATGTTCATCAATATTAAACGTCCGGTCCTGCAATGCTTCCCGCACCTTTAACGCGACATCTTCATTTTTGAGCATATGTGCTATCAGCCTTCTTTCGGCAGTATGATATGCCGGCAGCAAATTGTTAGATCTTTTTTTAACACTATATTGCTTAACTGGTGCATTAATGCTTTTATTTGGCTTATTTATTATACGCCTGCCGGCCAGCTCTTCCTCCTGCATTTTTAATGCTTCAAGAGAAATCGCAAACTCAGAAGACAGCTGTCTTAAATAGAGATCTTTTTCAACTGCATTTTCAAGCTGAGCAATTTCTCCCAATACTTGTTCTATATAGGCGAGCTTATCTCCTTCATTTTGCAGATTTTTTCCTCTGCGGTGATACACGAGCTTAAAGCTCATGAAAGGAACACTCGCCTGCATGATTTCATGCTGCAGTTTTTCTTCCCCGTATTTGTTAAGATAATCATCCGGATCCAGACCATCTGGAAGCATGACGACCTTAACAGTACATTTGGCGGCAACAAGCATTTTTCCTGCCCGATAAGCCGCTTCAATCCCTGCAGAGTCTGAATCATAACAGATCGTTATCGTCCGGGAGTTCCGCTTCAAAATAGCGATATGCTCTTCTGTAAGGGATGTTCCCATTGTCCCGACACTGTTTTCCACACCTGCACGGCTTGCAGCAATGACATCGGCAAATCCTTCGAACAGGACAGCATGCTGTGTTTTCCGCATGCCAGGCCTTGCCAAATGAAAATTATAAAGGGTGCTGCTTTTATTAAAAATTGGTGTTTCCGGACTGTTTAAGTATTTAGGAGTTGAATCCCCTAATGTACGCCCGGAAAATGCAATAGTATTGCCATTACGGTCAAAGATGGGAAACATGATTCGATCGCGGAAACGGTCAAAATATCTATCCCCTTTTTCACTTTTAATGATCAAACCTGCTTTTACCAGTAAAGAAACATCATATTTCTTTAAATACTTCACTGCGAAATCCCATTGATTCGGCGCATAGCCTATTTGGAATTTCTCAATTACTTCTTTAGTGAAGCCTCTGTTAAGCAAATACTGTAAAGCATGCTCACCATCCGTTGTGTTTAGAAGCAAATGATGGTAAAATTTAGCTAGTAAATCATGCGCATCCATCATTTGCTGCAAATCTTTGGAAATGACAGGCTTATCACCTGACTCTTGCAATTCCACACCTAAGTCGACATTAGCTCTTTCCGCCAAATGGAATGCGGCTTCCTGGAAGGAATAACCGTGTATATCCATCAGGAAAGTAAAGACATTTCCACCCGCATGACAGCCGAAGCAATGAAATATCTGCTTTTCGGGTGATACGGAAAATGACGGGGTTTTTTCGCCATGAAATGGACACAACCCTAAATAATTGCGTCCTTGCTTTGTTAAAGCTACATGCTCCCCAATGACGTCAACTATGTCAATTGCCTGTTTGACCTCGTTTACCTTTTCATCAGGAATGCGCTCAACCATTTTTAACACATCTCCCTACTACTAACTTTCCTATAAATAAGACATTCGACACAATCAGCTCATTCTCCTGCAACTTTCGACAAAACGATTGCCAAACTTTTTTTGAACTTTTGCCGATCCTTTTCTTCGAATGGCCTTGGTCCTTTACCGTATATACCTCTTCTTCTTGCCTTTGCAGAAAGATAACGCATATCCAGCGCTGTGGCAATATCCTTTTCCTCGAGGATAATCCCTCTTGGGGTTAAGACTTGCACAGCTTTTGGCAGCAAGGTTGCCGCCAGTCCGATATCCTGTGTTACCACAACATCATTTGCCTTCACGGCATTCATAATAAACATATCTACTGCTTCCTTGCTACTGTCAACATATTTCCAGTTTGTTCCGTCTTGATGCAGTTTCATGTGAGCATAGGAAGCGATAAAAATTACCTCTATAGATTTGCTTGTAGCCATTTCGACAATTTCTTCTTTCACAGGACAAGAATCAGCGTCAACATATATGATGCAATTATCCATTGTACTAATAATTCTACATCACTCCACATATTCCTTCTTTCACGAATACTTTTTCGTTGAAAGAGATGTTGTCGAAAATTATTTTTTTCTTCCACTTGACTTCTCACAGTAAATAGTTTATTCGTTATGAGCCAAGTCTAAACCTATTTACAATACTTTTTTATCACAATTTTCTATTATAGTACATAAATTAGGTAAATACCATAAGTTTTCCGAAAAAAACAACAACAATTTCTCCTGCTCAAATAAAAATTTTCCGTAAAATAAATGATCCTGCCAATAAACGCCAACAGGATCCTTCTTTGCTTTGTTTTAGAATATCAAAACTGCGTGTTTTTGGCACGATAATATAAGTTGAAAATAATATTGGCCGTTTCTTCGACTGCTTTGTTCGTCACATCGATTACCGGACATTTAATTTGGTCCACAATGCTTTCAAAGTATTCTAGTTCCTGTTCGATCCGCTCAATTTGCGCATAGCTCGCACTGTCACTTAGACCTAAAGAGATCAGCCTTTCCTTGCGGATATTATTCAGTTTTTTCGGGCTGATTTTTAGACCAAAGCATTTATGTGCTGGCACTTCAAATAATTCCTTCGGAGGATCCACTTCAGGCACGATTGGCACATTGGCTACTTTCACCCGCTTATGGGCTAAAAATTGGGACAAAGGCGTCTTGGAGGTTCTTGATACACCAAGCAAAATAATATCTGCTTTTTCCAAGCCTCGCGGATCTCTGCCATCATCATATTTGACTGCAAATTCAATCGCTTCTACTTTTTTAAAGTAGTCTTCATCAAGCTTTCTGACAAGACCTGGCTCAAACAACGGAGTTTTGCCCCAGAGCATCTGAAACTGATCGATAATAGGCCCGATAATGTCAGCAGCGTATACACCTTCTTCAACTGCCAGCTCTTGCATATATTTGCGCATTTCTGGCTTTACAAGCGTATAAGCAATCATGCCGTGCTCTTGGCGCGCCTGGCGAATTACATCGCGTATATTGGACTTGTCTTCGACAAATGGAAACCTCTTAATGGAAACATTCACATTATGGCCGGAAAACTGGCTGATTGCTGCTTTCGTCACAAGCTCTGCTGTCTCTCCGACAGAATCAGAAACTACATAAATGATTTGCCTTTCCGTCATGATTCACCCTCCTCTTAAATTTGTTCATTGGATAAGTCTACAAGTGCTTTTGTTATATTTGTTTTCGTTACTCTGCCAATTACCTTTAGGCCATCAAGCTCTTCCTTCACAACTGGCAAAGAATCTATTTCCCGTTCTATCAGTTTTTTACCAACATCCACAAGCTTATCATCCAAATAACAGTAAGTGATATTTGGCATTCTCGTCATGATGATGGTAACAGGCAATGACGACAATTCCTGTTTTCCGATGCTTGCCCGAAGCATGTCCTTCCTCGAAACCACACCAGCAAGCATTTCGTTTGCATCGACGATAAAAATAGTGCCTACATCCATCGTAAACATTGTAACGATTGCATCATAAACAGATGTTGTATCACTTGCTACAACAGGACTGGAATAATAATCCTTAACTAGCAGATTATTAATGTTTTCTGTCTGCTCTGACGTCTTGCCAGTATAAAAATAACCGACGCGAGGCCTTGCATCAAGAAAACCTGCCATCGTTAGAATAGCGAGATCAGGGCGTAATGTGGCTCTTGTCAAATGTAAGGATTCTGCAATTTGCTCTCCAGTTATAGGTCCATTCTCTTTCACAATTTCCACAATTTGCTGTTGGCGTCTATTCAGTTTTATCGTTCATTCACCACCTTTGAAATAAAGCTTTAGAAAGCAATTTAAAAATAAAGCAGGTGGAGAAACCTCCACCACAGCTGCTTTATTTTTGCTTATTTAACCAAAATTTCCGAAACATATGCAAATCTTGTAATCATATCAGCAAGCTCTGACATTTGGTTTAATCTGTTTTCTTTCAAAGCTGGATTATCTGTCATTACCATCGTATTGTCGAAGTACAATGCAATCGTTCCTTCAAGAGAAGTTAGAAGTTGGAAATATGCTTCCTCATCTGTATTGTCTGTCAGTTTTTCTTTTACTGATTGCACAGCACTGTAAAGATTGCGTTCCTCTTCATTTTCGAACAGAGATGGATTTACCTGTCCTTTACTTTCCGCTTTTTTAGATATATTTATAACACGCGCTAATGCTTCTATTCCGTTTTTAAAGCCAGCATCGTTTTTATGACTGTTTAACACATTAGCTTTTCTCAGCAGGCTTGCAGGGCTTCCTAATTGATCAAAAAGAACAGCATCAATTAAATCATAGCGGATGCCTTCTTCCTGAAGGATATGCTTAATGCGCGCCTTAAAGAAGTCCATGATATTCTTTTGCAGCTCTTGCTCTGGCGTTTTTGCAATATCCTTAACATTATTCATTGCCAATTCGACAAGCTCTTCCACTGTCAAATTCCAATCTTTATCCATTAAAGTTTGCACGACTCCTGTAGCCTGTCTTCGCAATGCATACGGATCTTGTGATCCAGTTGGAATCATACCAATTGCAAAGAAGGAAACAATAGTATCAAGTTTTTCAGCAATCGCTAGTGCTGCTCCTTCATTGCTTGAAGCTGTATTATCGTCTGCGTGACGAGGCATATAATGCTCATTAATTGCCTTAGCCACAGCAGGAGCTTCTCCTTTTTGACTTGCATATTTTTCTCCCATTAGTCCTTGAAGCTCAGGGAACTCATAGACCATATTTGTTACAAGGTCAAATTTTGAAATCTGCGCAGCACGATCCGCATTTGTCTTTTCTTCAGCAGAAAAGGACAGCTTTTCAGCAATTTTGTTTGTTAGGCCTTGAACTCTTGCCACCTTCTCTGAAAGTGTGCCGATTTCTTCATGATAAACAATTGATTGAAGCTTCGTTAACAGCTTTTCAATATCCTGCTTCTGATCTTCCTTATAGAAGAAGGCAGCATCTGCAAGACGCGCTCTCAGCACTTTTTCATTCCCTTTTGCCACTTTGTCCAAATGATTATGATCTCCATTGCGGACAGTAATAAAGAAAGGCAGCAGCTTATCATCTTTTGACTTAACCGGGAAATAGCGCTGATGCTCCTTCATGCTTGTAATTAATACTTCAGTCGGAAGCTCTAGGAATGATTCTTCAAACTTTCCGTACAAAGCAGTCGGATATTCTACTAGATTATTTACTTCCTCCAGCAAATCTGCATCAATAGGAATAACCCAATCATTTTCTTCTTCAATTTTTTTAATTTGTGAAAGGATAGCCGCTTTTCTCTCTTCTGGGTTTACGATGACAAATTGGCCAAGCAGTGCTTCTTTATATTCTTTCGGAGCTGCAAAGCTGATTTCTTCACCAAGGAAGCGATGACCAGTTGATTTGCGGTCTGCCTCCACACCAGTGATGGAGAACGGAATTACTTCGTTGCCAAATAATGCAGCAATCCACTTAATCGGACGAATATAGCGAAGATCATTATTTGCCCAACGCATATTTTTAGGGAATGACAAGCTTAAGATAATGTCCTTTAATGCAGGCAGCAAATCAACAGTTGCTTGCCCTTTTATAAATTTCTTCACATGGACATATTCAACACCGTTGATTTCTTTGAAATAGATATCCTCAACAGAAGCATTTTGCCCTCTTGTAAAGCCTATCGCCGCTTTTGACCATTCCCCTTTTTCATCAAGGGCAATCTTCTTAGCTGGTCCTTTTGCTTCTTCCTCGATATCTTTTTGTGCTTCGTCAAGCTCACTTACAAGAACAGCAAGACGTCTTGGCGTAGAAAATGCTTCAACAGTGGAATATTGCAATTGCTTTTCATTCAGCCATGCTTCCACCTTCTCTTTTAAGCTGTTCATGCTGCTTGTTACAAAGCGGGCAGGCATTTCCTCTAAACCTATCTCTAGCAATAAATCTTTTTGACTCATACTAATCAAACCTCCTTGCCTTTTAAAATAGGGAATCCTAATTTCTCACGCTCTTCATAGAATGTTTTGGCCACTTTACGTGCTAAAGTTCGGCATCTTCCAATATAGCCGGTACGCTCTGTTACAGAAATCGCACCTCTAGCATCAAGCAAGTTAAATACGTGGGAACATTTTAAAACATAATCGTATGCTGGATGAACTAAGCCTTCATCCATTTGGCGATGTGCTTCTTTCTCGTAGACACTAAACAGGTTAAACAGCATATCTACATCTGAAGTTTCAAAAGTGTATTTGCTGTGCTCAAATTCAGGCTGATAGAAAATATCTCTGATAGTAAAGCCGTCTGTCCACTCTAAATCAAACACATTTTCTTTATCTTGGATATAAGAAGCCAATCTTTCAATACCGTATGTTATTTCAACAGAAACTGGCTTACACTCTAAACCGCCAACTTGCTGGAAGTAAGTGAACTGAGTAATCTCCATGCCGTCAAGCCATACTTCCCAGCCTAAACCAGCACAGCCTAATGACGGGTTCTCCCAGTTATCCTCAACGAAGCGGATATCATGCTCTAAAGGATTGATGCCAAGTGCTTTAAGCGAATCCAAGTAAAGTTCTTGAATATTATCAGGTGATGGCTTCATAATCACCTGGAATTGATGATGCTGATACAGACGGTTCGGGTTTTCCCCATAACGTCCATCTGCCGGTCTTCTGGACGGTTCTACATAAGCCACATTCCAAGGCTCAGGACCGATTGCTCTTAAGAAAGTGTAAGGGCTCATTGTTCCAGCCCCTTTTTCTACATCATATGCCTGCATTAAAATACAACCATAATCTGACCAATGCTTTTGCAATGTTAAAATCATGTTTTGAATATTCATGTCAGCTTCAGCCTCCAAAAAATTTATTTTTCTTGTCAATTGATAGAAGTCAAAAGAATTTATGTAATCATTTTTTTGCCTAAAGACAACAAAAAAACTCCCGCCCCTATGCCAATTATTGACATAGGGACGAGAGTTTACCCGCGGTTCCACCCTATTTGCTGCAGACTTGTGCAGCCACCTTCATGTAAATGTCGCTCCATGAACGCCTTCCTTAAAGCTCTTGCACCTAGCTTTCACTATCCTAGGCTCGCTGGATCAAGAGGAGTTTAAGTACTACTTTCTTTTCAACGCAACTGTTTATTTACAAAAAATATTATCTAAAAAAATTTCAATTGTCAACCTTCATCTTCATTTAAATCCTATATACTACTCACTTCGTGAAGTCACTGCCAAAGCTTTTAATCGACTGCAGAAATTTTTTTGATTTTAAATACAAACCTGAGTATTCATCATAATAGGCTGAAATAATCGTATTAAGCTCTTCTTTCGTTGCGTCTTTGACTGAAATATTACCAAGCCTTGCTAAGTCAAAATAATAAAAGACTCGCAGCAGCTTTACAGCAGCCTGGGACATTTTGTAGTGATATGGATCATGTTCGAGACAGCGATGACATAATAGGCCGCCCTCTCTTATGGAAAAGGCAAACTGACCGTCTGTTGCACCACAATTTGTGCATTTATCAAGAACTGGATATAGTCCTAGTACGTTCAGCATCTTCATTTCATAAATATTAGACAAAATCTGGGCATCATAGCCTTCATTCATATAATTTAATGTTTGCTGCAATAACTCAAAATGAAATGGATTAGGCTTCTTATCTTCTGTACAGCGGTCTGTCAGCTCAACAACATAACTTGCATAAGCTGTCAGCATGATATCTTCTTTAATGGCACGAAAACTCGTAATCATTTCCCCTTGCTGCACAAGCCCGAGACCACTTGAACGCTGCACCAAGTAGTAAGCATATGTAAAAGGCTGGGTAACAGCAGAGAGCCTGCTGTTCGTCTTCTTTGCACCTCTTGCCATTACACCAACCTTACCCCATTCACGGGTATATAATGTTGTAATCTTATTTGTCTCTCCATAATCTGTCGTTCTAATGACGATGCCTTCACATTTTTCAAGCATCACCCTCACCATCCCTATCTATGGGACAGGACTATGAGATAGGAAAATCAATATCGGCTAGTTCCTCTTCTTGTGCATTCGGTATCTCATGGTTAGCCTTTTCTAACTCCTTAAAAAGTAGATACGTATCTATGCTACCTGTTTGCGAAAAAACCTTCCAGGTAAAGTCTAACATGATAAACCCCCACCTTTTTTGATTTAATCTAGCTTAATCATTGCCTTAACCTTATCATAGCCTGTCTTTATAAAAACATGAGACGAAAATTTTGCTAATTTTATTTCTGTATATTCTATTTACGCTTTAAATTAATACTCGTCTTCTCTAAAGCCAAAGTCTCTTAATTGGGACATCTTGTTTCTCCAGTCCTTTTGCACTTTAACCCAAAGCTCGAGGAACACTTTATTTCCAAGCAGATTTTCGATATCTGTTCTTGCTCTTTTTCCAATTTCCTTCAGCATGCCGCCTTGCTTGCCGATAATGATTCCTTTTTGTGAATCCCTTTCAACAACAATTGTCGCCATTACATGCACAACATCATTTTGTTTTCTTTCCATTTTTTCAATAACTACCGCTAAAGAATGAGGGATTTCCTCTCTCGTTAAGTGCAGAGCCTTTTCCCTGATTAATTCTGAAACGATGAAACGTTCTGGATGGTCTGTTACTTGATCTGCCGGATAGAACTGTGGACCTTCTGGCATATATTTTTTAATTTGGGTTAGCAATGTTTCCACATTGTTACCTTCTAAAGCAGAAATAGGAATTATTTCTTTAAACGGGTATTTTTCCTTGTATGAGTCAATCACCGTCAGCAGTTTATCTGGGTGAATGGTATCAATCTTATTGACCACTAAGAAAATAGGCGTTTTGATATTCTCAAATTTCTCCAGAATGAATTCTTCCCCTTTTCCGAATCCTTCCTCTGCATTAACCATAAACAAGATAAGATCTACTTCTTTTAAGGTGTTTTGTGCAACCTTCATCATAAAATCGCCAAGTCTATGTTTCGGCTTATGAATTCCTGGTGTATCAATAAAGATCAGCTGAGAGTCATCTGTCGTCAGCACACCTTGCACTTTATTTCTAGTTGTTTGCGGCTTATCGCTCATAATAGCGATTTTCTGGCCGATTACACGGTTCAAAAAGGTTGATTTTCCGACGTTTGGCCGTCCGATAATAGAGATAAATCCTGATTTATGTTCCTTGTTGCTGTTATTATTTAAGTCCATTTAATGCCTCCGATAAAATTGCTCTTTAAGCAGCATTTTCGCCGCTGTAAATTTTTTTGAATGTCTGCTGATTCCTGTTTGATTGCCGGTGATGCTCTAAGGCCGAAAGACAACCGCCCATGCGCTTATTCAACTATGTTTAGTACTACAAGGAAGTAGTTAGCGCATCTGCTTCATATATTCGCCTCTTTTTGTTTTTTTACTCCAAAAGACTTTGGCTGTTCCCTATTTTATAAAAAGAAAAGAACGTTTTCAAATAAGCAGATGTAATTTCTGTATTTGCACACATATGTATATCCTTTTATAGCCCTATTAAAATTATATACTATCTTCTCTGCTGATGAAAGCTTATTAGCCAGCAAGCCTGCTAGGTAATTCTATTCAACAACCAAAAAAAGAGCAAGGGAGTTTTAAATCCCAATGCTCATGAGTTGCATTATTTCCGGTACAAAAACGAACATTCCGATTATAAGGGCAATGATGGCTGCAAACAATACTGCACCTGCTGCAATATCCTTTGCTTGTTTTGCCAATGGATGATATTTCTCTGTTACAAGATCTACAACACGCTCAAGGGCAGTGTTCATCAATTCCATACAGATGACCAGCCCTATTGCAATAGAAAGGAACATCCAGTTTTGTACAGAAATATGAAAAACAAATCCCAACAATATGACAAGCGCTGTAAAACATAAATGTATCCGTAAATTTCTTTCTTTCTTCACAGCCGATATAATGCCAATGAACGCAAGGCGAAAGGAAGATAGCTGACTGTTCTTCTGAATCCTTTTATCTTTGGAGTCCGAATTCATCTAAAATTTCCTTTTGAAGAGTAAACATTACTTCTTCATCCTCTTTTGTAAGATGATCATATCCTAACAGGTGGAGAAAACCGTGAACAGCTAGAAAACCTAGCTCGCGTGAATAAGTATGACCATATTCCTCTGCTTGCTCCTTTGTCCTGTCGACAGATATGATAATATCGCCGAGCACCCGTGGCATATCCATTCCTACAAGCTCTATTTCCCCTTCTCCAAGCTCTTCCATTGCAAAGGAAATAACATCTGTCGCCTGGTCTTTATTGCGGTATTCTTTATTGATTTCCTGGATGCGGTCATTATCGACAAATGTAACCGAAAGCTCAATATTTCCCGACAAGTTTTGTTTTTGCGCCGCAAACATCAACAATTTCTCTACTAATTCTTGGTCTGCTGCTGCCACCTTTGTAGTTTCATCAATAAAATCTATTTCTAAATTCATATTCAATTCATCCTTTACTTCTTCATGTCGGGATATTCTATTCTTGAATGAAATATCCCTTTTAATGTTTCACAGAGTGTGTTGCGAACCTGTTCTAATTCCTTTAAGGTAAGATCACAATCATCGAGCTGCCCGTCTTGAAGGCGGTCTGCAATAATATTTTTAATCAGGCTTTCAATTTGATCTGGTGTAGGGGAGCTTAGACTTCGTACAGCCGCTTCCACACTATCAGCAATTCCTATGATTGCTGCCTCCCTTGATTGCGCTTTTGGTCCCGGGTAGCGGAAGTCGTCTTCTGCAGCATCAGGATTTTTTTCTTTTGCCTTATAATAAAAGAACTTTAGCAGGGACGTGCCATGATGCTGTTCGGCAATATCAATAATCTCTTTCGGCATTTTTGAGCTTTTTAAAAGCTGCGCTCCATCCGTTGCATGAGCAATAATAATATTTTTGCTGGCAGCAGGCGGAAGACGGTCATGGGGGTTCCCCATATTCATCTGGTTTTCAATAAAAAACTGCGGTCTTTTTGTTTTGCCTATGTCATGATAATAACAGCCAACTCTTGCTAACAAACCATTTGCACCGATTGCTTCACATGCTGCCTCCGCCAAATTAGCAACCATTACACTGTGGTGATACGTTCCCGGAGCTTCAGTCAAAATCTTTCGCAATAACGGATGATTAGGGTTTGAAAGCTCAATCAGCTTCATCGTTGACAGGATGTTAAAGCCAGTTTCAAAAAACGGCAGTATCCCTATTGTCAAAACAGCCGATATAATTCCTGATAGAATGGCACTTAATAGATAAAATCCATATTCTGTTGCTTCAAGCTGACCATTTTGCATATAGAGCATGCCAAGGATTGTAATGATATTAATCAGTGCAACTAGCAAGCCTGCCTGCAAAATATTGGAACGCTGATTATGCTTTTTCAAAAACTGGATGCCTGCAATTCCCCCTGCTAATATATATATTCCAATACCGACATGGAATGCTCCTGCCGTTCCTTCATTGAACATAATCATCCCGCATACTGCTAGGGCAATGGTTACAAAGATTGCTAATTTCTCTTCAATTAAAATTTTTATCAGCATAACAGCCATTGCTGCTGGGAAGAAATAGCCGATTTCAATAATGTCCTCCTGCTGAAACAGGCTGATTGCTTTCATAATGAGAATGGAAATGATGAAAATAATCGAGAACATTAAATCATAGCCTTTAGTCCCCTTGTTTCTTCGGTCAATGCCGGCTATATAAAAGTAAAATAAACAAACAATAGACAGGACGATTAAGCCAAGTCCTAAAAACGGCTTACTCGTGTGTTCTGTATCCAGCAAGCCGACTAAACCAAGCTGACGGTAAACCTCCCTGCTAATAAGCTGTCCTTCTTCTACAAGAATTTGCCCTTGCAGTATTTTAACAGGCTCTACACTGTCTACTGCTTGCTGTCTCAGCTCCTCCGTACCTGTCGGATCATAGAATTCATTTTGGATAATCGCAAATCTTCCTAAGTCAATAACAGCACTTTTTATATCGCTGTTAATGCCGCTGCTGTTCCTCAGCTCGTCTTCCACTCGCTTTTTAGCATTTTCCACATCATCTGCCGGTATTTTGCTGCTCATAACAGAGTTAATCGCGGTGACTGTAATATCCTCTGCAATTTCGAGTTCTTCCTCAGATGAAGCAAGCAGCTCCTTAAGCGTGCTGTCCATAATCTCATTTGTTACATTTGCAGTCAGCTTTTCCTTTAGCAAAGAAAGTTTCTTATCAGGAGTAATACTGCTTGTATTCGTAGCTTTACTGTCTGTTTCTCCACTATCTGCTGCCTTATCTGCCTCATTGTTCACCTCTGTCACAGAATCGAAAATAGAGGTAATTAAATCAACACGGTTTTGGGCAATTTCTTTATTTACAACGTATACATCTTGCACTTGGTTTTTATTATCTTCTTTTTTCTTTTCCGTGCTTTCCGTATCTTCCACCGTTAAGGGAGAGCGAATCGTCTCGTTGGCGACAGTAAACACATCTACATTTAACTTTTCCGGTTTAACATTGCTGTACATCGAGAAAAACAATACCGCTCCAATAAGCACAAATAGCAAGATCCGAATTGCTGTTTTGTTTAGAAAACGGTTCTTATTATGTATGATTTTTTGAAGAAATCCCATTGTAACCTCCTAACTAACTGACAGATACCTCATGATTATATGTAAAAACTTAAAAATACTTATTAAACCTGATATTTATGTAAAATAATATCAGTTTTTCGCCATGTTTTCATCTTTTTTCTCGATATATCGCTTTACTAGCAGGGTTTAAGCGTAAAAATCCAGTTTTTTTAGCAAAAAATGACTAATATCCCTAGTCTGACCCCTACTTAGACGAAACAAACTATAGGCGCAAAGAAAAAGGCAAACCATGCTTATCTGATTAAGATGGTTTGCCTTTTACACTTACATTAGCTCTCTTGTGCATCGTATGCTCTTATTATTTTCCCAACAAGGGGATGTCTTACTACATCTGTTTCAGACATATAACTGAAGGTTATCCCTGAAACATTATTTAATATATGCTCTGCTGCCACTAAACCGGACTTAACACCCTTCGGCAAATCAATTTGAGTACGGTCACCAGTAATAACCATTTTTGAGCCGAATCCAAGTCTCGTTAGAAACATCTTCATTTGTGCTTGTGTCGTATTTTGTGCCTCGTCCAAAATAACAAACGCATCATCCAATGTTCGTCCCCTCATATATGCGAGCGGAGCAATTTCAATTGTATTTCTCTCAATCAAACGCTGAGTATGCTCCATTCCAAGTACATCATGCAAAGCATCATATAAAGGGCGGAGATACGGGTCGACTTTTTCCTTCAAGTCACCTGGCAAAAAACCAAGACTTTCCCCCGCTTCAACAGCAGGCCTTGTCAGGATGATTCGGTTCACCTTACCGCTTTTAAGGGCGCTGACCGCCATTACAACAGCTAAATACGTTTTACCCGTACCAGCTGGTCCGATCCCGAAAACTAAGTCATTTTTTTTAATGGAACGGATATATTCACTTTGTCCAATTGTTTTAACCCTGATAGATTTTCCCTTAATTGTTTTCGCAATTTCTTCATCGTAAAGTGCTCCAAAATACTCCAAGGTTCCTTTTCTGGCCATTTCAATTGCATAACTGACATCGCGCTGGCTAACGGAAATACCTTTCCGTATTACCTGCAAAAGTTTTTCAACAATGTCTCCAACCAATTCAATGCTGTCTGGGTTTGTAGAGGAAACATGCAAAGTTTCGCCTCTTGTAACAATTTGGCAATCTAATTCCTTTTCGAGGATTTCCAGATTGCGATCCCCTGTTCCAAGCAAGGCTACTGCCTCTTCTGGGCCATTTAATTTTACATTCATTGTCTTTAAATCTTCTGTCATTCCAAGTCTCCTTGAGTTATAGGTTGTACTTCTGCAATATTTTCAATTGTTGTGAAATCTATATTCAGTATTACTTTACCATTCTTTACCGATTGTCGCAAAATTTTTTCTTTCTTAATTTTTCCGTCTTCGCCAATTTCCTTTTGCACATCCTTACGGGCTTTTTCCTTGCCTGCTTTAATGGCTTCTTTTTCCGTATAGCTTCTCGTCACTTCTTCCTTTTCCCTGTATGTCTTATTTGTAACCTTTATTGGCAGTTCCCATTTCAAGAACTTAAGATTTTTTTCGTTTTCCTCTTTTTCATATTCCTTGTACTCTACCTTCCCAAAACCCCAAACAGGAATTTCAAAACCGCCTACTTTAAGGTAATGCTTTTGCTTTTCATTGCCATTAAAAACTTGGAAGGTACTTTCTAAAGGAATTGTCACGGTGGAGCTGTACCAGGTTTCTCCCCATATCTCCCCTCTGGCTGAGACGGTTTTTGTATCTTTATCTTTCCCATATGTTCCGGTTACTAATAATTGACCTTTTTTTACCACATCATGAACGCTGAAAACTTGGTCTCCTTCTTCAATGAAGTAATCTACAATCGTTGCTTTTTTAGCAGCGATAAGATTTTGCGGTTTTTCCTCTTCTACTTTATCAGGCTCATTCTTTTCCACTACTTGAAAGTGGTAAGTTGTCCCTTTTAACTCCACGCCAATCCAGGTGATTGCGTCAATATTATTGGTCAGTTCAGCTTGTATCTCGTCCAATTCTTTTGCGAAAAATTGAAATTCCCCAATTTTAATATCCATTTTATCCAGTTGCTTGCGGATTTGATATTCAGTTGCAGGATTAGCTCCCTTAATCTCAATGCCCCATACCATATTGGAAAGGGTGAGAACTAGTCCTAAGAATAAAAAGACACCAATCGCAAAGCCGCTGTTTTTCCGTATTCTTTTATAAAGAAAGGGAGCTCCAGCGCCACGCTGAAACTCTATTTTGATGCCACTCCCTCTTACAACCTCTCGGAACTTATGGATGCTTTTTAAGCCCATTTGAAACGTGATAGAGTGAGGGCCGTGTTTTTTAACACTCCAGACGGCAATCTTCTTTCTCAGCAGATTATTTAAAAAACGCTCCAGCCCTTTCCCTGTTGCTTTAACTGTTACAATCCCAGTAAAAAATTCTATCCAATGATTTTTCATAGCTTCCTCCCATGTTATTCGTTTATGTACATCACCTGATCTATTTTTCCTTCCAGCAGTATTTCCTCTGGCAAGATCGTCTTTATGACAAAGCCTTTGCCCTTTATTAAAAGCTGTCCCTGTTTTAAGAGCAGCCTTAGCTCTTTGTCTGAAAAAGTCAGCAAACCACGGTGGTTCTCAATATAAATATGGATTTGGCCAATCATTGTGATCCTGGGTAAGTCCATCATGACATCTTGAGGAAGCTCTAGGTTTTTAATCATCCAGTTCCGTACCGTATTTCCCCATTTTTTAGCCATAAAAAAAGAACCCCCTTTCATCTCATGTGTATGAGAAAAAGGAAGGTTCTAGCACCTATTTTTTAGGAAAATTCAGCATTGCTGCTAAATATTTTTACTGTTTAATCATTTGCTTCTTGCGGGTTGCAGGATGGGGCCGTTTAGCCCTTGGAGGCCCAATAATTTCCGAAAGAATGACCGCCTCAGCAAGATTTGAACCGTTAAGCAGGTCTTTTGATTCTATTGGCAGAATCTCCTGCTGTTTGTGCTCGTGCTGGCTTCGTGCGATATTTCTTTCCATCAGCTTCAGCTTCTTTTTGAGGGCATCTCTTTCTTTTTTAATGGCATCCAATTCATTCGGCACTGGCACTGTTTCTTTTCTCACAGGTGCTTCCAATGCCTGCTCCACTCTTTTCATTACTTGCTTCTTAATATCAGGCATATTAACAGGCGCGGTTTTCTTCTTCGCCTTTTTGCCATTATCCTCCTGTTTTTCTTTCTCTTTTTGGAATAAGGAGAACAGGAAGCCTACTATCACGATAATAATTGAAATATATTCCAAGAGAGACTACTCCCTTCAGCGTGCCTTACTTTTTATCTTCATCTTTATTTTCATTATTTACTTTGCCGATTGAACCTCTCATTTCCGTATCTGCGGTAATGTTCTGCAAGTTCATATAATCCATAACACCCATATTTCCAGAACGAAGAGCGTCAGACATCGCCATTGGAACTTCCGCTTCTGCCTCGACAACCTTCGCGCGCATTTCCTGAACTTTGGCTTTCATCTCTTGTTCTTGTGCAACAGCCATTGCTCGGCGTTCTTCCGCTTTCGCTTGTGCTATCTTCTTATCAGCTTCTGCCTGTTCTGTCTGTAATTCAGCTCCGATGTTTTTGCCTATATCCACATCCGCAATATCAATGGATAAGATTTCAAACGCTGTTCCAGCATCTAGACCTTTTGACAATACAGTCTGTGAGATCATGTCTGGGTTTTCGAGGACCTTCTTATGATTATTCGATGAACCGATTGTTGAGACAATTCCTTCACCGACACGAGCTACAACTGTTTCTTCTCCAGCTCCCCCTACAAGGCGCTCAATATTTGCGCGAACAGTAATTCTAGCTTTTGCTTTTACTTCAATTCCATCCATTGCTACACCGGCAATAAATGGCGTTTCAATAACTTTCGGGTTAACACTCATCTGTACCGCTTCGAGAACGTCACGGCCAGCCAAATCGATTGCAGCACAGCGTTCAAACGAAAGCTCAATATTTGCCCTGTGTGCAGCTATCAATGCATTGACAACTCTGTCGACATTACCACCAGCCAAGTAATGGCTTTCCAATTGATTGATTGTTACATTAATTCCAGCTTTATGCGCCTTGATTAACGGATTAACAACACGGCTAGGAATTACCCTTCTCAACCTCATCCCAATCAATGTAAATATGCTGATTCTTACGCCTGCTGCTAATGCTGAAATCCACAGCATAACTGGGACGAATGTCAACAGGATTCCAAGCAAGATAATTCCAATCACTACTACTGCAACCCAAAAGATTGTCGTTGCGCTTAATGCTTCCATTAATTTTCCTCCTTGTGCAGATCAATATCGGTGAATTCTCTAACGACAATTCTTGATCCTTCTGCTTTTACAATTTTAACTTTTACATCTTTTCCAATAAAGTTACCTTCACTGACCACATCAATTCGTTCGTCTCCAATAACAACCGTTCCTGAAGGACGAAGCGCAGTCATTGTTATACCTGTCTTGCCAACAAGATCATTTCTTGTTTTATTGGAAACATATCCTTCTTCCGTACTCGTAGAGTCTCTCAGCACAATTTTTTTGAAGAATTTCATTTTTCTACCAAACACCTTTACTAAAAGAATAGTGGCGATAATCGATACAGCTATCGCAATACAAATGCTAATGGCAATATGATAAGCATTCCCTCCGGCAAGAAAGATACTGCCTATAATTGCAACAATGCCCAATGTTCCAGCTATTCCGCCGACTATAAAGAACTCCAGCAGAACAAGAAGTATCCCTACAGCAAACAGAATGATTGTTTCATATCCTGCAAGCCCTGAAACAAGGTGGCCATAGAAGAACAAAAGCAGGGAAGAGATTCCCACAAAGCCAGGAACACCAAAACCTGGAGAAAACAACTCAAATATCAAACCAAGACTGCCAATTGATAACAAAATCGGAATAATGAGCGGATTTGTCACAAAGCGTGCCACTTTGTCGGCAAAGCTTTCATCCATTCTTTCGACTTTTGCATTTTCCATGCCCAGCTCACCAAGCAGTTCATCCAAATTAGAGACTGTTCCATTTGAATATTCAACGTGAAGACTTTCTGCAGCTGTCAATGTAAGAAACTCATTCTCATCATCACCGAGCTCTGGTATGGCAATCGATTTATCAGCCATAGCCATCGCATAACGAGGGTCTTTGCCCCCTTTTTCAGCGGCTCCTCTCATCGCAGACAGCCAGTATGATTGCGCTTTTTCGCCGGCAGTGTTTCCTTGTCCATCTATGATACCAGCTGCCCCGAATCTTCCGCCCTCATCCATATAAATCATATTTGTATTTAAGGCAATATAAGAGCCTGCAGAGATAGCATCCTGATTGATATATGTGACTGTCTTTATCTTTGTTTCAGAAATCGTCTTTCCGATCGCAGCAGCTGCATCAACTGCTCCCCCAGGTGTATCCATGTCAAAGATAATAACGTCTGCCTTTTTTTCTTCTGCCGTTTTGATCCCCCTGTCGATAAACTCACTCAGGCCTTTTTCCACTGTATTCTTTATTGGAATGATATAGACTAATGATTGGTCGTTAGCAAAACTGACTACAGGAAAAAAGGATAATAATAAACTAAAAAGAAAAGGCAAAATCAATATTTTTTTCCTATTCAAGTTCCTCCTCCTTTCCTGAACATCGTGGCTATAGTAAATATACGATTAACTTTTAAAAAAGTTTCATACATTTATTATTATTATAGACTTCTTCATAACTTTCCAACACAATGTAAAAAGGCTGCAGTCTGAGACTGCAGCCTTTAAAACAATTTCATTTATGAAAGGTGTTGTTGTACAAGTTTATTTACTAGTGAACCATCTGCTTTACCTTTAACCTTTGGCATTAAAGCAGCCATCACTTTTCCCATATCTTTCTTTGAAGAAGCTCCAGTTTCTGCAATTACAGAAGTAACGATTTCTGTTAACTCCTCTTCTGAAAGCTGTTCAGGCATATATATTTCAACATGCTTTAACTCCGCACGTACTTTGTCAACAAGATCTTGGCGACCTGCTTTTTCAAACTCATGGAGGGAGTCCTTGCGTTGTTTCACTTCGCGAGAAAGGACAGTTAACTCATCCTCTTCAGAAAGATCTCCGCCAATCTTAATGCTTTCATTTTGAATGGCAGCTTTCAGCATTCTGATATTAGTGAGTTTATCTTTATCTTTGTTTTTCATCGCTTGCTTCATATCATTGTTTAAGCGTTCGAGAAGACTCAATTAATACACCCTCTCTTAGAACTTACGTTTTCTTGCTGCTTCTGATTTCTTCTTACGTTTAACACTAGGCTTTTCATAGAATTCGCGCTTTCTAGCTTCCTGCAAAGTACCAGTTTTTGATACTGAACGTTTGAAGCGACGAAGAGCATCTTCAAGCGATTCGTTTTTACGAACGACGGTTTTAGACATTCTCTTTCCCTCCCTCCGAAACACAACACACTAACATCAACATGGATTCCATGTACCTTGACATTATAATATATCAAGGAAGCAAGGTCAACTGTATTTAGCCTTGTACCGAAAATTGTTTTCATTTTTTTTGTGATTTCTAAACAAGTATCCCTCATTGTCCATCCTCACACTTATATATTACCACAAAATAGAACTTTAAATCTTGTATATTTCTATCATTTTGCATTTTTAGCATGTCCATTTCCTTTCTTTCATATATTTTTTTGAAGGAGTGAACATTCATGCTTTATATTGGACTATTTATCATCATGATATTGTTATTTATTTATGGAATGACGTTGCTGCGGACAGGCCTTTTCAACCTCTCTTCCCATTCACTTAAAGCCTTATTAGAGAAGCTTACCAATAAGCCTTGGAAGGGCATGGTTGCTGCAATAATCATCACTGCTGTCCTGCAAAGCAGCTCTGCTGTTATGGTGCTGACAATCGGATTAATTGCTGCACGGGTATTGACCTTTCCTCAGTCAATCGGCATCATTCTCGGAACAAATATCGGCACGACCTTTACGACGGAATTTATCACCTATGATATTAGTGACTTTTTGCTTCCATTAGCAATAATCGGAGCTGTTTTCATACTAGTCAACAAACATAAACTAAGAAGTATCGGGTTTGTATTATTCGGGATAGCGATTGTCTTTACGGCAATGAAAGGATTTAAACATTTTGCGTCCATCATTCAAGACAACCCTTTTATGCAGACCTTCCTCGCTCATTTATCTGACCGGATTATTTTGGCTTTAGCTGTCGGAATTCTCCTGACAGCATTAATTCAGTCAAGCACCGCAACAATCGGGATTATCATGGGCTTTTTGACTGCTGATATGCTGAGTATTGAAGCCGGAATTGCAATTATGCTTGGCTCTAATATCGGCACCTGTATAACCTCCTATCTTGCATCTATCGGCGCCGAAAAGCAGGCAAAGCTTTGTGCATATGCTCATATTTGGCTTAATGTCGGCGGGGTGCTTCTGTTCTACCCGTTCATTGGCCAATTAACAGATGCTGTGGAATATATGACGAGTGCTAAGGACGTTCAGCTTGCACATGCAAGCCTTTTATTCAATGTGCTGTCCTCTATCCTTGTCCTGCCGTTTGCTGAACAGTTCGGGAAATGGATTATGAAGCTGCATAAGGTTTAGACGCAATAAAAAAAGGATGGACCCTAATGGGTACCATCCTTCTTCTTAGTAGTCGCTGTTGCTTGTTAGTCCGTTAACAATCGCAACACCAGAACTTGCGCCAATGCGAGTAGCTCCAGCAGCAATCATTTTCTCCGTATCTTCACTGCTTCTTACACCACCGGAAGCCTTAACACCGATATCTGGTCCAACTGTTTTTCTCATAAGAGCAATATCTTCAACCGTTGCTCCACCTGTTGAAAATCCAGTAGATGTTTTCACAAAGTCAGTTCCTGCTTCGACTGCTAAAACACATGCTTTTTCTTTCTCTTCATCAGTCAGCAGACTAGTTTCAATAATTACCTTTGTAAGTGCTTTGCCTTTTGCTGCATCCACTACTGCTTTAATGTCTTCTTTCACAAGGTCATAGTTCTTGTCTTTAAGTGCACCAATATTAATAACCATATCAACTTCCGTTGCTCCATTTTCAATAGCATTCGTTGTTTCAAACGCTTTTGTTACAGAAGTAGTTGCGCCTAATGGGAAACCGATAACAGTGCACACTTTTACTTCCGTGCCTGCCAATAGCTCACTAGCATATTGAACCCAAGTTGGGTTTACGCATACTGAAGCAAAGCTGTATTGTTTTGCTTCCTCACATAATGTTTTAACCTGTTCTTTTGTTGCGTCTGCTTTCAATAAAGTGTGATCGATCATTTTTGCAATTTGGCTGCTCATCATTAATGGCTCCTTTTACATGGTATGTATGATTTTTGTCATTAGAAAAGCATCGCTTCAGATGCTTTTCCACTCTTTGAAACTGTTGTACTGCTGCTAATTATACAATCGCTTTTTCTGTTTCTGTATATTCTTCCAATAATCGGACGAATTGACCTTCGTTAACTGGATAGCCTGCTTTAGTAATTTTCACTTTTACGATTTGGCCAACCATCTCTTCTGTTGCCGGAAATACTACTTTCAGATAGTTATCTGTATAGCCGACATACAAATCGCCGTTTCCAGATTCCTTATATACTTCCTCTGGAATCACTTCCACGACTTCGCCTTCGTAATTAGAAGCATATTCTTTAGCAAGCTGGTCTGAAAGGGCAATCAGTCGATGAACTCGTTCGTTTTTCACATCTTCATCAATCTGGTCTTCCATTCTAGCTGCAGGAGTACCCGTTCTTTTTGAGTAAGGGAAAACATGAAGCTCAGAAAACTTATGCTCTTTAATGAAGTTGTAAGTTTCCATAAATTCTTCTTCTGTCTCTCCTGGGAAGCCGACAATTACATCAGATGTGACAGCGAGACCAGGAAGCGCCTCTTTAAGACGAGTGATTCTTTCTGCGAAGAACTCCATTGTATACTTTCTTCTCATTCTCTTCAATACAGTATCAGAACCGGATTGAATCGGAATATGAAGATGATTTACAATTATTTTCGAATCATTAAGAACCTCAATGACCTCGTCCGTAATTTGGCTGGCTTCAATGGAAGAGATACGAAGTCTCTTTAATCCTTTTACTTGTGATTCTAAATCACGAAGCAATCTTGCAAGATTATAGTCTTTCATATCCTCGCCGTAACCGCCTGTGTGGATACCTGTAAGAACAATCTCCTTATAGCCTGCATGTACAAGCTGTTGAGCTTGTCTGATTACTTCCTGCGGATCTCTTGAGCGCATTAAACCTCTAGCCCATGGGATGATACAGAATGTGCAGAAATTATTACAGCCCTCTTGGATTTTCAAAGATGCTCTCGTTCTGTCCGTGAAAGCTGGAACGTCTAATTCCTCATACACTCTGTTTTTCATAATATTGCCGACTGCATTAATCGGCTGGCGTTCTTCTTTATATTGCGTGATGTAATCAAGCATTTTCACACGATCCTGTGTTCCAACAACGATATCTACACCAGGAATAGCCATGATTTCTGCCGGCGATGTTTGCGCATAGCAACCAGTAACACAAATGACTGCGTCGGGATTTTTGCGAACAGCCCGTCTGATTACTTGACGACTTTTTTTGTCTCCTGTGTTTGTAACCGTACATGTATTAATGACATAAACGTCAGACATGTTCTCATAATCTACTCTTTCGTATCCTTGCTCTTTAAATAATTGCCATATAGCTTCTGTTTCATAATGATTTACTTTACAACCTAATGTGTGAAAAGCAACTGTTGGCATTATATTTCACCTCATCCATTCATTAATTCAAAATGATAGGAAACAGCGGAAAGCAAATACAATGGTGCTGTTTCCGTCCTTAATATTCTTGGTCCGAGTCCACAGGCAATAAAGCCGTTGTCTGTCAGAAGCTCGACTTCCGTATCTGTAAGGCCGCCTTCTGGGCCAAATACAGCAAGAATCGACTGCCCCTTCTTCATAGAGGAAAGCGCTCTCGCTAGATTAGCTGATTCTAAAGCCTTAGCTTCTTCCTCATAGGCAATGATTAATACATCATAATCAGCGGCCATCTTTATTAACTCTTTTGGCGAAACCGGGGCTATTACATTGGGAATCGCAGCGCGGTGTGACTGTTCTGCCGCTTCTTTTGCAATCTTGTTCCAGCGGCTGATTTTTTTATCGGACTTTTTTGCGTCCCATTTAACAATCGAGCGAGATGCAATAAAAGGGATAAACTCGTGCGCACCTAATTCTGTGCCTTTTTGGATAATCCATTCTAGCTTATCCCCTTTTGGCAGGCCGCTTACTATTGTTACCTTGACAGGGAGTTCAATGTCTTCCTCTACCCATTGTATCACCTTTGCCACTACTTCGTTTTCGGTAATATTTTCAATTTTACAGCGGGCGGTTTGCTGATTTGAATTGACACAATAGATTTCTTCATCAGGCTTCATGCGCATGACCCTTGTAATATGATGGAAGTCATCTTCTTTTATTAGGAATGTGTCCTCTACATTTTCCGCAAAATAACGTTGCAATGCATAAAACCTGCCTTTACATATAATCAGGAATAATTTGACAAAGCACTACTTAAGCATTATAAGCATGCTAAAAGAAGTTTGCAGTGTATCAAACAAACTTCTTTTTTACCTTACTTTCCTTTTTTCGCTGTGATGCTGATCCAATCTTCCATTTGAACCGTTTCAACAATTTCAAGACCTGATGCTATAATCGCTGCTTTCACTTCTTCTTTTTTCTGAAGAATGATTCCTGATGCGATAAAATAGCCATCCTGTTTTAATAAACGGTAAACATCATCCGTAAAGCGGACTATCACCTCAGCAAGGATGTTCGCCACAATGACGTCTGCCTCCTCGCTGATACCGTCAAGCAAATTATTCTGCTGAACATGAGCCGTTTCATGCACTTTGTTCAGTTTAAGATTAAGTTTTGCTGACTGAACAGCCACTTCGTCTAAATCAAGGGCAAGAACAGATTTAGCTTTAAGCATAGCTGCTGCAATGCTCAGAACACCTGAACCTGTGCCGACATCAATGACAGCATCCCCTTTTTTTACTATTCTCTCCAAAGCCTGGATACATAATACAGTCGTTGGATGTGTCCCCGTACCAAATGCCATGCCTGGATCCAATTCAATGATTAGTTCATCACTGTGAACTGGTGTATAATCTTCCCAAGTTGGCACAATAGTGAATTTCTCCGAAATCTTAACAGGATGGTAATATTTCTTCCATGCTGTTGCCCATTCTTCTTCATTCACTTCCATAATGGAAACTTTATTTAAACCAATATCAATATTAAAAAGGATCAAATTATTGATTGCCTCTTTAATTTCCTCTACCGTTTCTCCCAAAAAGCTGTTGATGGGAAGATAAGCTTTTACCAATACGCCTTCTTCTGGATAATCGTCAGGATTGAGTTGGTAGATTTCGCCAAAACGGTCTTCTCTTTCTTTAATCAAATCGAAGGGATCTTCAATTACCACCCCGCTTGCACCTGCTTCATGCAATATGTTTGAAATAGGTTCAATCGCTTCATTTGTTGTATGAATTGTGATTTCAGACCATTTCATTTTCTACCAACTCCAATCAATCTTTATTCACCTTTAAAGGCTCTTTTAACTTTTGAAAAAAAGCTTTCTTCTTCTTCCCCTTGAGGAGCATTTCCTGTTACCTCTGCAAATTCCTGCAGCAATTGTTTCTGTTTATCGGATAGTTTTGTCGGCGTAATCAAGCGGACAATAACATGCTGATCCCCTGTACCGTAGCCGCGCACATTGGCAATACCTTTACCTTTTAGACGGAATTTCGTTCCTGTCTGTGTTCCTGCCGGCACTTTCAATTTCACTTTACCGTGCAGTGTTGGTACTTCCACTTCATCACCAAGGGCTGCTTGTGCAAACGTAATAGGCATTTCGCAGTATACGTCCTCACCATCACGCTCAAAGAACTCATGTGTTCTAACATGGAACACCACATATAAGTCCCCTGCAGGTCCGCCATTAACGCCTGGTTCCCCTTGGCCGCTGACGCGAAGCTGTTGACCGTCATCAATTCCAGCAGGAATTTTCACTTTAATCTTACGGCGTTTTTTCACTTTACCTGTTCCGCCGCATGTTCCGCATTTATGTTTAATTTCTTTACCAGTACCATTACAATGCTGACAAGTTCTTCTGTTAACAATTTTTCCGAATGGCGTATTTTGCTCCACATTCAATTGCCCTGTACCACTGCAATGTTTACATGTTACAGGTTTTGTTCCAGGCTTAGCACCTGTTCCGCTGCATGTTTCACAAGTTTCCTCACGCGGAATTTCAATTTCTGTTTCTTTTCCAAAAGCTGCTTCCTCAAAGGACAGAGTCATTGTGTACTGCAGGTCTGCTCCTTGTCTTGGTGCATTCGGATCACGTCGGCGTCCGCCGCCGCCAAAGAAACTGCTGAAAATATCTTCAAAGCCAAAGCCGCCGAAGTCTCCAGCTCCACCACCAAAGCCTTGGTTAGGATCTGTGTGGCCAAATTGATCATAATGGGCACGTTTTTGATCATCGCTAAGTACTTCATACGCTTCTTTTACTTCTTTAAACTGATCATCTGCTCCCGGGTCTTTATTAATATCCGGATGATACTTTTTTGACAGCTTACGATATGCTTTTTTGATTTCATCCTTGGAAGCCGTTTTTGCAACTCCAAGGACTTCGTAGTAATCTCGCTTATCCATTTATGATTGCCACTCCCCGATTCTTTTCACATAGATGATATTGTATCATTTTGCATTTCTAATGTACAATAGTTTATTCTAAACGATTAAAAAAAGCCTTTACTTTTATAGGTTAGAAAGGAACGCTAAAAATTAGCTCTCATAAAGAAAAAGCCAAAGCCAAGGATAACCTGACTTTGACTTTTCGAAAATTAGTGCTTATTTGTTGTCGTCATTAACCTCTTCGAATTCTGCATCAACTGCATCATCGTTTTTGCCAGCAGATTGACCTTCAGCACCTTGTGCTGCTTGTGCTTGTTTAGCTGCTTCTTCATAAAGCTTTGCAGAAAGGTTTTGAACGATTTCTTGAAGCGCATCTTTTTTCGCACGAATTTCTTCTAATTCGTTTTTCTCGATTGCTTCTTTAAGCGCATCTTTCGCTTCGTTCGCTTTTGCAACTTCGCTTTCGTCCACTTTGCCTTCCAAGTCTTTTAGTGTTTTTTCTGTTGTGAACACTAATTGGTCAGCTTCATTGCGCAATTCTACTTCTTCTTTGCGCTTTTTATCAGCTTCTGCGTTTTCTTCTGCTTCTCTAACCATTTTATCGATTTCTTCATCAGATAATCCTGTTGAAGACTTGATTGTGATAGTTTGCTCTTTGTTTGTTCCAAGATCTTTCGCACGAACATTCACAATACCGTTTTTATCGATATCGAAGCTAACTTCGATTTGTGGAATTCCACGTGGTGCTGGCGGAATGTCAGTCAATTGGAATCTACCTAATGTCTTGTTATCTGCAGACATTGGGCGCTCCCCTTGAAGAACATGAATGTCAACAGCTGTTTGGCTGTCAGCAGCAGTAGAGAACACTTGTGATTTAGATGTCGGAATTGTTGTATTGCGTTCAATAAGCTTTGTGAATACGCCGCCCATTGTCTCAATTCCCAATGAAAGTGGTGTTACGTCAAGAAGAACTACGTCTTTAACATCACCAGTGATAACTCCACCTTGAATAGCTGCACCCATTGCAACTACTTCATCAGGGTTAACGCCTTTATGCGGCTCTTTACCGATTTCTTTTTTGATTGCTTCTTGTACAGCAGGAATACGAGTAGAACCACCGACAAGAATTACTTTATCGATTTCAGAAGCGCTTAAACCAGCATCTTTCAACGCTTGACGAGTAGGACCCATCGTGCGTTCAACTAGATCAGAAGAAATTTCTTCGAATTTAGCGCGGGACAATGTTACTTCCAAGTGAAGCGGTCCAGCTTCACCAGCAGTGATGAATGGAAGCGAAATTTGTGTAGATGCTACACCAGACAGATCTTTTTTCGCTTTTTCTGCTGCGTCTTTCAAACGTTGAAGCGCCATTTTATCCTTGCTTAAGTCAATTCCGTTTTCTTTTTTGAATTGATCTACTAGATAGTCAATGATTACTTGGTCAAAGTCATCTCCGCCAAGACGGTTGTCACCAGCTGTAGATTTAACTTCGAATACGCCGTCACCCAATTCAAGGATGGAAACGTCGAAAGTACCGCCACCAAGATCGTATACTAGGATTGTTTGATCTTCATCTGTTTTGTCTAGACCATATGCAAGTGCTGCTGCAGTAGGCTCGTTAATGATACGCTCTACTTCAAGTCCAGCGATTTTACCTGCATCTTTGGTTGCTTGACGCTCAGCATCGTTGAAATAAGCAGGAACTGTGATAACAGCTTTTGTTACCTTTTCACCAAGATACTCTTCTGCATAGCCTTTCAAGTATTGAAGGATAATCGCAGAAACTTCTTGAGGTGAATAGTTTTTGCCTTCAACTTCCACTTTATAGTCTGTCCCCATATGACGTTTGATGGACATGATTGTGTTAGGGTTTGTAATAGATTGGCGCTTTGCCACTTCCCCAACTTGACGCTCTCCATTTTTAAATGCAACTACGGATGGAGCAGTGCGGTTACCTTCTGGATTCGGGATAACTTTTGGTTCTCCGCCTTCCAATACAGCAACACATGAGTTTGTTGTACCTAAATCGATTCCAATAATTTTACTCATGGAAAAATTCCCTCCAATTCATTTATGTAGACCTTACTGGCTAACCTTAACCATGGCTGGTCTGATTACTCTGTCTTTTAATTTGTAGCCTTTTTGGAACTCTTCTACTACAATATTAGGTTCTGTATCTTCCACTTCTACTTGCATTACTGCTTGATGAAGATGAGGATCAAATTCAGTTCCGACAGACTTGATTGTTTCAACACCCTCTTTTTCAAGTGCATCCAACAATCCTCTGTAAACCATTTCCATGCCTGTATATAGGCTTTTCGCTTGTTCTTCTGTTGCTTCTACCTTCAAAGCTCTCTCAAAGTTATCGATAGCTGGTAGCAAATCCAAAACTAGGCTTTGTGCTCTATATGTTTGCGCCGCTTCCATATCAAGCTTCGCTCTGCGGCGGGAATTATCAAAGTCTGCTTGCAGACGCAAATATCGGTTTGTTTCACTCTCTATTTTCGCCTCTAGCTCAGCAATTTTAGCATTTGCTGCTTCGAGATCCTCAGCAAGTGAGTTTGTGTTTTGAGCATCAGCAGTTGTTTCATCTTGCTGAACTTCTTCAAAGACCGCTTCCGTATTCTCTTCAGCATTGTCCTCTTGAATCTCTTCATTCATTGTTGTTTTATCTTCTGCCAACTTGTTCACCTCCCTCAAATGAATTAAATCTTTGTAAATAGTCTTCACAGTGAACTATTATACATAATCAACTTATATAAAGCTTCCAATAACTATCATTTTTTTTAAATGGTTTCCCTACTACCGTTTATCACTGATAATAGGGAGTTACTACATATTAACTATATCCTTCGCTGCTAGTTTTGATACAGCTTTGTCAACACTTTTGTGAGATCATGCGCCATCAGATTTAGCAGGCTGACTACCCGTGAATATTCCATTCTCGTTGGTCCCAATATGGCAATGGACCCTAGCTGCTTTTCCCCTAATGCATAAGAAGCGGAAATAACACTGCAATTATCCATTGCGGTAATATTGTTTTCTGTCCCAATCTTAATGTTGATGTCTGTTGTGTTATTACGGATTAAGTCATGGATGCCTTCCTCTTTTTCAATCATATTGAGCAAATCGCGAATTTTGCTGACATCATGAAATTCCGGCTGACTCAGCATATTCGTCTTGCCGCCGAAGAAAAGCTTCTCATGTGTGTCGATTTTAACAGCATCATAGATTGAATTCAAAAACAAATCATAATGGTTAATATGACGTTTTAAGAGTGTGGCAACTTCCTTATATATTTTGTTGTGCAGCTTCTCAAGAGAGACTCCTGCGAGCCTTTCATTAAGAATATTCACAAGCTTTTCAATTTCGTTTGCATCTGTCGATTCCGGCAAATGAAACATTTTATTTTCGACATGCCCAGTATCTGTGATGATAATGGCAATGGCTGTCTGGGCATTTAATGGCACAATCTGAATTCTTTTCAGTTTGTTTTCCTTTACAGCTGGCCCCAGCACTATTGTCGTATAGTTCGTTAACTCTGAGAGTATTTTTGCTGATTTTTGGACGATGTTCTCCAACTCATAAATCTTCTCAGCAAAAACAGAATTCAGTGTTAACACCTCTTCTTTACGAAGCTTTTGCGGCAATAATAAGTGATCGACATAAAATCGATAGCCCTTTTCGCTTGGAATTCGTCCAGATGAAGAATGGGTCTTTTCCAGATATCCCGATTCCTCCAAATCCGCCATTTCATTTCTAATTGTGGCAGAGCTAAAGGATATTTCCGGTTTTTTCGACAAGCTTCTAGAACCAACCGGCTGAGCAGATGCTATAAAATCATCAATAATCACTTGCAATATCAATAATTGACGATCTGTTAACACATTCATCACCTCTGTTAGCACTCATTAGCACCGAGTGCTAATTCTACTTATAAATTATCAAATAAAAGGGGAGTGTGTCAATAATTTGGTTTTTATTTCGCAAAAGAAATTCTTTCCTAATTAAACAGACAACCTCCCCCTATTTTAGGAGGAGGTATTGTTAAAGAATTCCGATGAAAGATTGAAATACTTCATTTCCTAAAAAACGGCCATTATATGTGAGTTTTAAATTCCCATCCTCAATGGAAATTAATCCTCTTTCCAATAATTTCTCCAGTTCAGCAGCAAACAGCGTCTCAATGTCTTGCTTATACTTTTCCTTAAACACAGCGAGACTGACGCCACTGTTTTTTCTCAGTCCTAAAAACAGCTCCTCTTCCATCATTTCTGCTAAAGTAACCTGATGATTGTCGAGAAGAGGCAGACTTCCTGCAGCCAAAGGCTCCATGTATTTTTTTAATGGGCCGAAGTTAGAGCGGCGGTAGCCATTAACGTAACCATGTGCTCCTGCACCAAATCCGTAATATTCTTCATTATTCCAATACGTTATGTTATGGATGCTTTCATAGCCCTCTTTTGCGAAATTACTAATTTCATACTGCTTGTAACCATGCTGTGCCATCTCCTCCATAAGCAGGCGGTACATGCTTGCTTCTGCATCTTCACCAGGTGTAAGCAGTTTGCCCTTGCGGAGAAGATTATAAAATACTGTCTTTGGCTCAATGATCAGCGAATAACCAGAAAAATGCTGGATATCTAAAGTAAAGGCCTGCTTTAAGGTAGCGGCAAAATCGTCTAATGTCTGACCTGGCAGACTGTACATTAAATCGATGCTAATATTGTCAAACCCGATCTTTTTGGCAGCCTCTACCGATGTGAAGACATCTTTAGCTCTGTGCGTTCTGCCTATCCTTTGCAATAGGTCATCATTAAATGATTGCACACCGAAGCTCAAGCGGTTGACTCCACCTTCATACAAGGCTTTCAGTTTATCTGGTGACAAGTCTCCAGGGTTTGCCTCAAATGTATATTCAGCATTTTCTGCTAGGTGCAGATTTTCACTGATAATCGCACATAACCTCTCCAGCTGCTTAGCATTAAGGCTTGTTGGTGTTCCGCCTCCGACAAAAACGGTTTTAAGCGGGGCATTATTTTTACTTGCCGTCAGCTTTATTTCCTGTTCCAGTGCATCCAAATATTCGTCCACAGGCTGGCCTTTTAAAAACACTTTATTAAAATCACAATAATGACATATATGTTCACAAAATGGGATATGGATATATGCTGCTTTAATCAATATGTCACAGTCCTTTCTCTTTGCAAAAAATAAGAAAAGAGGTTAGCACTGCTCTAAAGCTGCAGCCTAACCCCGATTTTAGCTCATTAATTATTTTTCGTCGTGTTATTGTCATCCATGCGCAGTACAGCCATGAACGCCTCTTGCGGTACTTCTACGGAACCGACTTGCTTCATCCGCTTCTTACCTTCTTTTTGCTTTTCAAGCAATTTACGTTTACGGGAAATGTCACCGCCATAACATTTTGCCAATACGTTTTTACGCATAGCTTTAATCGTTGAACGGGCAACAATCTTTTGGCCGACAGCAGCTTGGATAGGCACTTCAAACTGTTGGCGCGGAATAAGTTCCTTCAGCTTTTCAACAATGATTTTTCCTCGTTCATAAGCAAAGTCCTTATGGACAATAAAGCTTAATGCATCGACTTTTTCTGCGTTAAGGAGAATATCCATTTTTACAAGCGTCGACGTTTTGTAGCCGATTAGCTCATAATCAAAGGATGCATAGCCTCTTGTATTTGATTTCAGCTGATCAAAGAAATCATATACAATTTCAGACAGCGGAATTTCATAAATTATTTTAACGCGCGTCTCGTCCATATATTGCATATCAATGAACACACCGCGTTTTAGCTGGCAAAGCTCCATGATTGCACCGACATATTCGTTTGGCGCCATCATTGTTGCTTTTACATACGGTTCTTCAATATGATCAATTTTTTGCGGATCCGGCATTGCCGATGGGTTATCCACCTTCAATTCCGTTCCGTCTGTCATAATTACATCATAAATAACACTTGGAGCTGTCGTGATTAAATCGATTTTGAACTCTCTTTCAATTCTCTCTTGGATAATTTCCATGTGCAGAAGTCCTAAGAAACCACAGCGGAAACCAAACCCTAACGCCTGCGACGTCTCTGGTTCAAATTGAAGGGCAGAATCGTTCAGCTCTAATTTTTCTAATGCTTCGCGAAGGTCATTAAATTTCGCACTGTCGATTGGATACAATCCGCAATATACCATCGGATTCAGCTTGCGGTATCCAGGCAGCGCTTCTACCGCTCCGTTCTTCGCACTTGTAATTGTGTCCCCGACACGTGTATCGCCAACGTTTTTAATTGCTGCTGTAAGGTATCCAACATCACCAACAGACAGCTGATCTGTATTGACAGCCTTTGGCGTGAAAACACCGACCTCAATTACTTCAAACTCTTTGCCTGTCGCCATCATTTTAATCTTATCCCCAGGTTTAACTGTACCTTCGACTACACGAATATAAGTAACAACACCTCTATAAGCATCATAAAGGCTGTCAAAAATAAGCGCTTTAAGCGGCGCTTCCGGATCTCCTTGAGGAGCAGGAACCTTTTCAACCACTTGTTCAAGGATATCTTCGATTCCAATACCAGCTTTCGCAGAAGCTAGGACTGCTTCAGAAGCGTCTAATCCAATAACATCTTCAATTTCATTGCGGACACGTTCTGGATCTGCACTTGGCAAATCAATTTTGTTAATAACAGGAACGATCTCCAAGTCATTGTCAATTGCTAAATATACATTCGCAAGTGTTTGTGCTTCAATTCCTTGAGCAGCATCGACAACTAGCACAGCTCCTTCACAAGCTGCTAAACTGCGGGATACTTCATAGGTGAAATCGACATGTCCCGGTGTGTCAATCAAGTGCAGTGTATAAATTTCACCGTCTTTTGCTTTATATTTAAGCTGGACAGAATTCAGCTTGATTGTAATTCCGCGCTCTCTTTCTAAATCCATCGAATCAAGGAGCTGGTCCTTCATTTCACGGGCTGTCAGCGCATTTGTCTTTTCTAATATTCTATCTGCTAAGGTAGATTTTCCATGATCAATATGAGCGATGATGGAAAAATTACGGATTTTTGATTGTCTTTTAAGCATTTCTTCTCTGTTCATCTAGTTCACTCCTACAATAATCGCGCATATACACTATTTCTGATTATAGCAGTGTGATGGGTAAGATTCAATGAAATTATCTGCAAGAAAAAGCATTCATAGACACTTTGTCAGCATTCAATGGATTTTTCGCACCTGCTATTATGGCTGTTCACCGCTGTCTTGGCCCTTATTCATAAAACCGCCCACCAAATCAACCCCTTTTTGCGCAAGGGAAGAAACACCGTCAGCGACGCCCTTCCCAATCCCTGAAAGAAGATTAAAGGTTTTCATCTCCTCCATCTGCTCTTTCTTCTTCTGCAGATCATGGCTTGTTACATCCGTCCCTAGTATCGACGCCTCTAACCCGCCCTGCTCATTGCTGATTGATAGTGCACTGTTAAAGTTTTTATCTTCATATCCTTTCAAGCTTAGGATACCCCCATTTGCCTGCTGCATGCCGAATAACACACACGCAAACATTAATAGCGCAATCCCAACTGCCCGCAAAGTAAACATCTTCACGTATTAACACCTCTTTCTAAAACGCAAGTTTAGCCGCCGTTCACACTTTCTGCTTTCCAATAGTACTCACTGAAAGCATCAGCTAACGCCTTCGATGTTCGATTTAATTCTTCAAATGTATTATCAACACCGCCGATTTCGACCAACATGCTGTTCTCTGATAAATCCTGATTAAATTTTCCGTTTGTATAAGCACCTTTTTTTAGAATGACTCCTCGAGACAGAGATTTATATTTTTTCTTTAAAATAGAGTGGAGCTCTTCAGCGAGCTGCTGATTTTTTTCAAAATTATTATTGTTTCCGCCGATGACGAAGGCGATTTTCGCATAATCTTTTCCGTCTATTGTCGTCGTTGTGTTTTTTCGTCTCTGGGAATCACGGTGCACATCTATTAGGTAGCTTAAATCCTTATTGTCAGTCATCGCCGCTGTTACTACTTCTCTTGAACCTTGATAGGATTGAGTATAAGTCCAGCCTTTTTTATCTAGCAGTTTTTGAATATCCTGTTTTTCGACTGTTGTGCCAATCCCCTTCATTTCCAGTTCTTCCTTGATGACATCCCCTAATTTTGTAATGTTAATTTTAGAATGCTGAGCTAAGTTAGGATCTGTGACTCCTTTGAGGTACGGCAAAAATGATTCTCGGTTATGGGAAAAGTATAGATAGACAATTTTCTTGTCGCCAGTTGTAGGAGCGGCCGCAGGTTTTTGTTTCTCTTGCTCTTCCAGTCTTTTAATTTCATCTGTCCGCTGCAATGCCGCTTCTTTTCCAGCCTCAATAAATGGCTGAGGAGGTGCTGATTCTAGAGGCAGGTTCGTATAATTGGTTCCATCCCCAGCTACTAGTATTTCACTGTCATATAAGGAAAAGGCGGGAAGCTCTCTTCCTAATAAACTGCGGGGATCATCCAAATTTATATTTGTTGCTAGTTTTATAAACACTTGGCTGAAGCTTGTATTTTTCTGTTCTTCTGACAGTACGGACAAAAAGTGATGATTTTCTGCACCAAGCAGAGAATAAAAGAAGCTCCCATCTATTTCGCTAGGCGATTTCTCAAGTAAGGTTGAACTCATATTCATTTCCTGCTTTACAGAAGAAATAGCAATTACTGAAATAAAAATTAAAATAAAAAGGATAAATAATACTGGCAGGATGTTCAGCGCATTAGCATTCCATATATAAACTTCTGGTTTTTTTCGTAGTGGTTTCATATTCACCTCTCCTAGCAAGTCTATTAATAACTATGTAAATGCTAGGAGAGATAGAACTAGTAATTTAAATTGGAATGCTAGATTTCTCTATTAAACGAACAGCTTTCCTTATTAATGTGTATTAAATCCGGCATTATCTTGATTGATTGCACTGTGCAGTGCTGCATTCAGTCCGCTTGCGATGAGATTGGACATGTCTTCAATAAAAACATCGACTTCTTTCGGCGTGACCATCAAATTATGGCCAATTGGCGAAAGAACTTCATGAATAAGGCGGCGCTTCTCCTCTTCCGGCAGTGTGCCGATAATCCCTAAAAATGTTTTCCGATGGTGCTCCTCTGGTAAATCTTCGTCTGTCAGCACTCTTTTCTCCCCAAAGCTCAAACCAGCAGGCGCAAGTGCTCTTGACGGCCTGTCTCCTTCTCTAAGCTCCTTTCCAAAATGCTTCAGGATATAATCTATCGTGTCACTAGTAATGGAAACTGCATCAACTACTGTCGGAACGCCGATTGCTATTACAGGCCTGCCTAATGTATCTTCACTTAGCTCTTTCCGTTTATTTCCTACACCAGATCCAGGATGGATGCCTGTATCAGAAATTTGGATAGTAGAATTCACTCTATCAATACTTCTGGATGCAAGTGCATCTATTACGAGGACAAAGTCAGGATTTGTCTTTTCCACTACTCCTCTAATAATGTCACTTGTTTCAATTCCAGTCAGTCCCATGACTCCAGGAGAAAGTGCACTGACAGGTCTGTAGCCTTCTTCTACATTTTGCGGTTGCAATTCGAATAAATGCCTTGTAACAAGAATGTTTTCGCAAACTTGCGGACCGAGTGCATCAGGGGTCACATTCCAGTTCCCTAAACCAACGACAAGACAGGAGGCATCAGCGGGAATATTGCTAGTAACAAGAAATTGAGAAAACTCTTTAGCAAACACTTTTTCTACTTCTGCTTGAAGCTTGCTATCCTGCTGGCGAATACCTTGAACTTCTAAAGTTAAGTATCTGCCTTTTTTCTTTCCAATCAGCTCCTCGCCTTTTTCCGTCACTTCCACATAAGAAACTTTTATCCCTTTTTCTTCTTTTTCTTTAATAATGACACCATCTAGTTGTGATTGATTTGGTTCTGTTTCAATAAGGGATTTCTGTGCTAGCGCCATGTCTGTTGCTTCAATGGCCAAATCTGTTCGGACGGCATACTTGCTTAAATCCAGCTGTTCACTCATACAGTTTCTCCCTTCATAGAAAGTAATATATTTTTATCATGCCCGTGCAGCAGCCAAAAAATTCATGGAGAAACATACAGAAAAGGGAGGTTTTTTAACAGTTACAACAAAAAAATAGCTGTTAACGGTTCAAATTAAGTGGAGAGTATTGCATTATTAGAAACGGTTTGATAAAATATCATTTGTTCTTTAAGTTTTTTAGGAATGTAAAAATCGAGTTTATATATGATTCTCGATGCTTCTTTTTAGGAGGTGAACGTAAATGCCAAATATTAAATCTGCTATCAAACGCGTAAAAACTAGCAATGCTCGTAACGCTCAAAACACTACAGTGAAATCAGCAATGCGTACTGCTGTTAAAAAAGCTGAGGCTGCTATTGCTTCTGAAGATAAAAATGCTGCGAACGAAAGCTTTGCAGTAGCTGCTAGCAACCTAGACAAGGCTGCTGCTAAAGGTCTTATCCATAAAAATGCTGCTGCTCGTAAAAAATCTCGTCTAGCTAAGAGAAACAACGCGATCAACGCATAATAAGCACAAGCACAAACAAAATTGGCTATCCATTCGGTAGCCTTTTTTATTGCCGCAAATTAAAAACGCTGCCATCAAGGCAGCGTTTTTTTAGGTTTATTTAGCCTGTCCCAATTTAAATAGAATCATCTCAATAATCATTGTTTTATTCGCAGCGCCCGTCTTCATCTGGTAGTCGGCTTCAGCAAACATGCTGATACACCTTGTTAGCTCTTCATCAGTAAAGCGGTTAGCTTGGCCTGCAGCGAGCTTGACACGAAATGGGTGAACTTTTAAAACAGACGCAATTTGCTGTTGTCCGTAACCCGTTTTCGATAGTGCTTTAACTTGATAAATAAGTCGGAATTGGTTTGTGATAATTGCTAGCATTTTTAACGGCTCTTCATTTTGTTTCAATAAATCATAATAAATTCTTAATGCCTCATCAATTCGTTTGTTAATGATTTTTTCCACAAGCGCAAAAATATTTTGTTCCAATGATTTAGAAGCGAGTTCTTCCACTATTTCCTTGGTAATCAATTTAGAATCCTGTACATACAGCGCCATCTTATCTACTTCACTTGTTAAAAGGAACAAATTTGTTCCAGCAATGCTGAGCAAAGCTTCAAGGGCATCATTGTCCAGTTCGACTTTATTGTAGGATGCTCTTTGTTTCATCCAGTTTTTTAATTCCTGTTCATTTAATTTCTTAGCTTCTAAAATTTCTGCGGTTTTTTTTAGTTCTTTCGTAATTTTCTTCCGCTCATCAAGCTTTTCATAACTGCCTGTAAAGACAACAATCGTATAAGGAGAGGGCTCCTTTAAATAAGCTTCAAGTCTCTTTACATCATGTTCCACTTTCGATTTTGTCTTTTCACTTGTTAGAAAAAACGGGTTCTGCAGAATAACAACCTTTCTGTCTCCAAAAAACGGAATTGTTTCCGCATCTTCTATTGCCAGTTCAATACTGACTTCCTCTAAGTCGTATACAGACAGGTTAAAATCTTCTTCATCAGGATTTAAAGCTGTTTGAACCAATAATGTTCTTGTTTCATTTATTAGAAATGATTCCGGCCCATACATTAAATAAACAGGCGCAAATTCTTGCCTTTTAATTTTTTTCCAAATTTCTTGCATCAAAATTCTTCTCTCCGATCATGTCCTTTTACTTGCAAGGACAGCCTGATATTACATATCAAGCATGTTTTTAGCATCTATATTATATCGTAAAGAAGCATTTCTATTTTGACAAGCGTTAAACTAAAAAGCGGACAACTGTTTTTACGAAAAGCTCCAGCCTTCTTTGAAAAACTGGGAAGATGCTTTTCAAAGAAGGCATTCGCTTTTATAACAGCTGCCCGCTTTCAATCTATAATGAACGCAGCATATTAAGGCCTAGGATACTTAACATGCTCCGGTACACTAAGGTTAGTTTTTACACTCACCTATAGCTTTATATATGAAACTCAAATCCAAAACAGGAAAATTTCCGCTTTTGCATGGTAATCGAAATGTAAGTATTGCCCTAGGGATATTCACTATTTATTGCAGCTAATTTCCTCTGTTTTGTTATATGTTATGGCTGTTGCAAAAAAAAGGTGCCTTTTTTTTGAGAAAATTTAAAAGAAATGGTTCCATTCACATCTGTTCTCCACACAGTTATCTTTTTTGCTTGTAAACGTTTAAGCACCCCCTTATCCGGATGGCCGTAACGGTTGTTTTTTCCTGCTGAGATAATGGCAATATCAGGATTCACTTCTTCCAGAAATGCTTCTGTAGTGGAGGTTTTGCTGCCATGATGGGCTACTTTAAGTACATCTGTTTCTAGATTGGATTGTGCGGCAAGGAGCATTTCCTCCCCATTTTCTTCTATATCCCCTGTAAACAGCCATGACAGCCCTCCAATTTGTGCAGAAATGACAATTGATCCATCGTTCTCACCGCTGCTGTTCACAGTATTCCTACCTGGTGCAATAATTTGAAAAACGGAATTTCCATTTGTCCAGCCATCTCCCTCTCCTACAAAAAAGACAGGAATATTTTTCTGCCTTGCCAGCTCCCATATTTCCTTTTCCTTATCATTTGGTTGGTTACTAGATTTAGGCATAAGAATCTGTTTAACTGGAATGCTCTTTATTAGCGCAACACTTCCGCCAATATGATCCATATCACCATGGGTAAGAACTAGCTTGTCAATTTTGGTAATTCCTTTGCTTTTTAAGTACGGAACTAGAGTATCTTCACCGACCTCATAACTATTCTCTCTTTCCTGCCACTCTTCTTTTTGATATTCCATTGTACCGCCTGTATCAATTATATATGTCCCCCTATTGAACGGCTCATTAATAAGAATACTATCTCCTTGTCCAACATTAATAAAAGTAACTTCACCATATTTACTCCAAAATTCTCCTGTGTATTGAAATAAGAGCAAGCAAAAGGGGATTAAAAATGCACGTTTTCTCAAATGGGGCAAAGCTTCATAAAGGCAGAAAAACACTGGTATGAAACAAAAATACAGTATCAATTCAAGATTGTTCGGTTTACCGAAAATAATCATAATATAGGGAATGTCTGCTGTTTTTGTTACAAGCCAGTCTGACAGCTGACATATTTTGTCTATGGGGTAAAGAAAAGCTATGGTGACTTTAGGTAAAAGGAACGATAGAAAAAATACAAGGATGAAGTATGGGAGCAGAATCGAAAAAAGGGGGATATATACAAGGTTTGCAAGGAGTGACAAAGCAGGAAGCTCATAAAAATAACTCAATAGAAAGGGCAGCACAGAAAGCTCGCAAAAATAAGCAGTAAGCAGATATATTTTCACCGGCTGCTTTTCGCCTTTAAGAATAGACGTACTCAGCAATAAAAACAAGCTGACGATAAAGGACAATTGGAAGCCGATATCAGTCACAATTTTCGGAAACAGAAAAAGATAACCGAGGAACGCGATACTCAGCAAATCGATCGAGGAGTAACTCGATAGCCGCCACCTCCTCTGGAGAAGCATTAGGCTGGCAGTAGAGACTGCTCGGATAACAGAAGGACTTAAACCAGTCAAAACCGTATAGGCAGGCAATATAAGCAATATTATCGTGATGCTTCTCTCTTTCGTCATACCAACTCTCAACAGGAAATAATAACCTAATCCAATCAAAAGCAGGACATGAGAACCTGAGATGGCCAGCAAATGTACAATCCCTAATTTTTGATAGGCGTTTTGAATATCACTTGCTATATAATCCCTGTCACCAAACAATAAAGCAATGGCAACTGGTGCCGTATTTTCGGAAAAAACGGCTTCAATCCAAGCGATTCCCTGCTCTCGTAATACTTTAATGGCAGACAGCAAATCGAAGCTAAGCTCTTTGCAGGAGGTGATATCCTTCACTTGTAATACCCAATGAATGGACTGCCTTTTTAAATAAAGCTGATAATCAAACATTCCTTCATTGGCAGCTGCTGCCGGCTGCGCTAATTGCCCTGATACCACACATGTATTTCCAAGGAAAGACTGTTCCGTAACATCTAGCTTCTCTTGAAAAGTGTTTAATTGGTAATGAAGCAGCAGCTTCTCATCAGACTGATTGTCTTTTGCAACGGCTGTCCACTTGTCACCATCGATTTTAGTTGTTTCCGTTATTGTCAGTGAAAAGTTTGTTTGGGTACTTTTTAAGGAGGAGAAATTATTTTTGACATCTAAATGGGCCCTGTAAAAAAAGATAGCACCTATAAAAACTAGTAATAATAATAAGGGGATTGTCCATTTCTTTACAATAAACAGGAAGAATATGAACACAATTAAAGCAAGAAGGAAGATAAGAGAGGAGAAATTCGCTAAAAGAACAGCCAGAAGTGCGGCTACGGCAAAATAGAGGATATTATTATAAAGAAAATTCATGATTATTTAGGGAGAAACTTCTTCTTTAAACAGAAGAAGTTTCTGTAGGTATGATGGAGAACAGTTCTTCTGCTTGCTTTTCTAATTCCTCGATTCCCTCGCTGTCTTCCCCGCTCTCTTTCAACTGATTCAGCAATTGCTTTACAAGCAGTTTCTTTTCCTTATGCTTCTCATCAAAAATAACCTGCTGTGCTTCTACCTTTTCAACATGCACATTTGCCTGTTGAAACAACTCTAGCGCATATGGATGGTTTTTATAGTCATGAGCATAATAAACAGTCTTTATGCCAGCCTGTACAATTGCCTTACAGCATTGCAGGCACGGAAAATGCGTAACATAAATATCTGCCATGGATGTCGCCACACCGAATTTAGCGCATTGTAATATCGCATTCATTTCTGCGTGAATGGTGCGAACACAATGATGATCAATGACATAACAGCCTTCATCAATACAGTGCACGCCTCCGGCAATGCTGCCATTATAGCCCCCGGCGATAATCCGCTTATCTCTTACAATCGTTGCACCTACAGCAAGCCTTGTGCATGTGCTTCTTAAGGCAAGCAATTCGCTCTGTGCCATAAAATATTCATTCCATGATAATCTATCCATTTAATACATTCACTCCTAGTAAAAGTTTAAAAAGTATCCTTATTAGTTTATATGCAAGAAACCATGGCGTCAATTTCACCTATCATACTAGTTCACTCTTATTAAATCCAATAACTTCTCCAACGTCTTTTCTCCAATGCCGCTTATTTCCTTTAATTCCTCCTTCTCCTTAAAGCCGCCATTTTGCTCTCTGTATTCAATAATGGCTGCAGCTTTTGCTTCTCCGATCCCAGGCAATGTCATTAACTCCATGGCTGACGTCTCATTGATGTTTATCAAGCCGCCTTGCTCGTTTCCCCCACCAGCTGGAGTGTGAAGCTGCTCTTCCCCTTCTGTCGGAACGTAAACGACCATTTCATCTTTCAATCGCTCTGCAAGATTTACAGCATCACTTTCTGCATTCTCCGCGAACCCGTTTGCCCTTGCAATAATATCCATCACCCGTTCCCCAAGTTGCGCTTCATACAGACCTGGGTTATTTACAGCACCCTTTACATCGACAAAAATTTCTGTCTCATCCCCCGATTTCTCCTTATCCTCCACATCTGATACAGGCAACTCCTTTGCTGCTATTCCTAAGTTTTCTGTCTTATTGGCTGAAGTGATAAAGTGAAATACTAGCAGTGCGATAATTGCTGCACTAAGCAGCAGAACAAGTTTATGTTCTGTAATCCATTTCATTTCATTAATCCTCCTTTACAGGTATATTCTATTTGCAACTGTCATATCGTTATATGAGAAACCGCTCATTATAGGGGGGAAATAAACCGTGAAAATAGGAATGATTGGAACAGGTAATATGGGGAAGATTCTTATTGAAGCATTGCTTGACAGTAAGGCTATTTCTCCTGAAGATATGCTGATTCAAAACCGGACACTCGCAAAAGCATTTCAGATCAAAGAGGCATATCCGGCTGTCACAGTTTTAAAAACTGCCAAAAAAATTGCGGAAAGTGCTGATCTTATTTTTTTATGCGTCAAACCGCATGACATCTTTAGTGTAGCAGCAGAAATTACTCCACATATTTCATCCGATAAATGTGTTGTTTCGATTACTAGTCCTATCAACACAGAGCAGCTTGAATATATGCTGCCATGCTCTGTTGCCCGGATTATTCCGAGCATCACCAACAGGGCGCAATGTGGTGTGGCGTTATTTTCATACGGAAGCAAGTGCACACAAGAATGGAAGCAAGGATTAAATACACTGTTTAGTCACTTTTCCACTCCAATTGAGATTGAGGAGAATATTACAAGAGTTGCATCCGATATCGTAAGCTGCGGACCTGCTTTCTTCAGCTACTTGACACAGCGTTTTATAGACGGAGCTGTCGAGGAAACAGATATCGATGCGGAAACTGCCACAAAGCTAGCAAGTGAAATGTTAATTGGACTCGGTCAGCTGTTAAATAAAGGCTATTACACCTTGCCGACACTGCAGGCGAAAGTAAGTGTAAAAGGCGGAGTTACGGGAGAAGGCATCAATGTGTTAGAGAGAGAACTCGGAGATACGTTTAACCAGTTGTTTCAAGCGACACAACATAAGTTCGAAGAGGATTTAAAGATGGTGAAAAATTCGTTATTGATCAATAAACACCGATAGTTTCTTAGTTTGTATTTTCGAGATATAAAAGGATTTTCCTGCTTTTTTTTGTTTTTTTCCAGCCATGGATTTATACTTCATGGCTTCTTCACACTATATGTACATAAGAAAACACACCTATTAACTTTTAGGTGTGTTTTCCGCTTACTTCCGGCAATAAAAGAAGATTCTTTCCGCATCTTCCCCTAATTCTCCATCATGGAAATCTGCTGTTACCTTCAAAATAGAAAAGCCGGCATTTATTAGCCAACTGCTATATTGCTCAACAGAATAAGTCCGCTGAAAATGCAGTTCATCATAACGATCATATTTTTGGGAAGCCTCGTCAAGCTGGAAAAAAGATAAATCATGTTCCACACTGTCAGGATACTCCCCTTCATAACACAACCAGATGAGACTGACATCTTCATCATTTAGTGCGTATGTTTGGTTTTTGAACAAATGGTTCATTTTATATAAAGAATGAACATCGAACAAAAATAACCCGCCTTCATCTAAATGCTCATACACCCCTTTAAAGGTGTTTACTACTTGTTCTTCTGTTTGCAAATAGTTCAATGAGTCGCAAAATATACCGATAATATCAAATAAAGGCAGGTCTTCAAGCTCAGACATATCCTGCTCCATAAAAAACACGGAAAGTCCTTGTTCTGCAGCTTTGTTTTGGGCAACACTGAGCATATCAGAAGAGAGATCTGCTCCTGTTACCGTAAAGCCCTTTTCCGCCAGCCTGACAGACAGCTCCCCTGTTCCGCACGCTAGGTCCAGAAGCTTGCTGCCTTCAATTTGGTATTCCTCTTTTGCAGCTATCAGAATCTCAACCCACTTATCGTATGGAACGTCATCCATCAACCTGTCATATAGATAAGCGAATTTCTGATAACTCATTGTCCGATCTCGCTTTGAATATTTTCAGCCGGCGCATCGCCCCATAATCTTTCCAAGTTATAATATGTTCTTTCATCACGGTGGAACACATGGACAACAATATCCCCAAGATCTACAAGAATCCATTTTGCTTCTTGGTATCCTTCTAGTCGTTTTACAGGAACACCGATTTCTTCACATTTATCTTTAATTTCGCTGGCAATTGCTTGTACCTGCTTATCGGAATTACCATGGCAAATCACGAAATAATCCGAAACAAGAGAGATACCTTTCATATTTAATGCCACTATATTTTCTGCTCTTTTATCATCTGCTGCTTTAACTGCAGTCAGAAGCAAATTGCGTTCATCCATTTATTCAACCTCCGTTTTCATTACAATACTATTATACATCTCGAATGTCGCAGGAAAAACCGGCTGTCTGCGGCTCATTAAAAATGCTATTGTGTTGGTTACTGATTTCAAAAAAGCCTCATCCAAGCTAATCATCGCTAATTCCCTTACTTCATCCACTCCTGGAAAAACTCTTCCCGGTTCGATATAATCAGCTAAGTAAATTATTTTTTCAAGCTTGTTCATTCCAGATCTTCCAGAAGTATGGTACTTAATCGCATTAAGCACTGCTTCATCTTTTATGCCCGCTTCCTTTTCCACTAAATAAGCTCCAACAGGTGCATGCCACAGCTCTGAATGGAAGGAAAGCAATCGATTATCCATATTCTGCTCTAAAATGATTTGTTTCATTTCTTCTTTAGGGCGAAATTTCGCATAGTCATGAAAAATAGCGGCTAATTCTGCCTTGGCCGTATCTTCATCATACCGGTTAGCCAGCTCAATCGCTGTTCCCATAACACCCATTGTGTGTACATAACGCTGTTCCGTCAATTGTTCCTTCACTATAAGAAGCGCTTGTTCACGATTCATATAATCTATTCTCCTTAATGTATCGTTCCACTTCATCCTTAACTAGAAACGATATTGTTTCTCCCTGTAAAAGGCGGCCTCTGATTAGTTTAGAGGAAATGTTGACATCCGGTACAGCTACATAAGTGACAGGATAATTTGTATCATTACTGTAATTCGGTCTGTTCACACTTATAAATCTAACCAGTTTAAGCAATTCTTCTATCATATACCATTTTGGCAAATATTCAACCATATCTGCTCCGATAATAAAATGAAAGTCAAAATCCGGATACATCTCTTTTAATATCGTCATCGTATCAAATGTATAGGACTTGCCTTCCCTGTCCATCTCGATCGTCTGGACATGGAAACCTTCCTTGTCTTGAATAGCCAGCTCAAGCATCTTAAGACGGTCTTCATTTGATACGCTCCCTGATTTCAGTTTATGCGGAGGATCATAATTTGGCATAAACCATATCTCATCTAAACTTTCATGATGCATGACTTCATTTGCAATGATAAGATGACCAATATGGGGAGGATCAAAAGTGCCTCCCAATATTCCAATCTTTTTTTTCAAGATTATCGCCTCTTCTAACCCATTATGATGGTAAGTTAATGGTTTTGTTCTCTTTTGATTCCTTGTAAAGAACAATTGTTGAACCGATCAGCTGAACAAGCTCAGCCCCAGTTCCTTCTGCAAGCTCACTTGCCACAACATTCTTATCTTCTTCACAGTTTTGAAGGACACTCACCTTAAGAAGCTCTCTTACCTCAAGCGCCTCTGCGATTTGTTTAATCATGTTTTCATTGACTCCGCCTTTTCCAACTTGAAAAATTGGATTCAAGTGATGTGCCATTGCACGTAGATATCTTTTTTGTTTTCCTTTTAGCATTTAATTGCCTCCTAGTTGTTTCCATACATTTTTTCTCATTCTGTCTGTGTCCGGCATAAGACCGATCCACTTCTCAAAGGCTAATGCTCCTTGATATACAAACATCTCAATTCCATTTTGAACAATTGCCCCGCGCCTACTGCCTTCTGTCAGAATCTTAGGCTCTAGAGGGTTATATATTATATCACTTATAAGAGCATTTTCTTTTATGTTTTCAACATTTAACGGGGTTTCATCAACATTTGGAGACATGCCGATAGAAGTTGTCTGGATAATTAAGTCGTATTCACCAAGCTGCCTTTCTGCTTCTTCCCGTTCAAGTATTGCTGTCTTAACCGGAAACGGACAAGAGCTTTTCAAGCTTTGCGCTTTTCCAACAGTCCGATTTGTGATATCAATCGTTTCTACTCCATAATGGGCCAGCGTAAAATAAATGGCTCTTGCTGCACCGCCAGCTCCTATCATCAATGTTTTTTTATCCTTAATGTCAGGCATGACCTTAAGAATACCAGTAAGATATCCAGATCCGTCTGTATTATAACCAATCCATCTCCCCTGCTCGTTCACAACCGTGTTAACAGCACCAATTGCTTTACAAAGTGGGTCGAGTTCATCCAAAAAAGGGAGGATATCCGTCTTATGGGGAACGGTCACGTTAAAACCTGAGACACCGTCTTTCTTAAGCAGTTCAAGCCCTTTTTCAAGCTTTCCCTTTTCTATATGAACCCTATCATATTGGGCATCGATTTGATAGTGCTGGAACAAGTCGTTATGCATAAATGGTGACATGGAATGTTTAATTGGATCACCAATAACCGCAAACCTCTTCATATCCACTCTCTCCCGTATTTTCTCTTCTCTTTATTTAAATAAGCGACTTTCTAATCATTGCATGTACACCTTGGGGAACATGCACGGAAACTTTAATGTTTGGTTCGTTGACAGTGATCCAGCCTAAGCCAGAAAATACGATATCTGTTTTTGCTTCCCTAATAGTGAAATCATGCTTCACAAGCTTAGGAAAATGGTCCATTTCGTCTCGCTTCGGCGGTGTCAGCATTTCACCGGCATGTTTTTCATAGAGAGCATCTGCATTTTCCGTCTTTGTGCGGTGTATGTCAAGCTCATTAGAGAAATAACAAACAAATGAATTCCGATCTCCGCTTGTGAAATCAAAGCGCGCCAAACCGCCAAAAAACAAAGTTTGTCCTTCATTAAGCTGAAATACTTTTGATTTTATTTCTTTTTTCGGTGTAATGACTTTTAAGTCCCGCTTATCGACAAAATGGGCCATTTGGTGATGGTTGATAATCCCAGGAGTATCAACCAGCGCCTTGCCGTCTGCTAAAGGAATCTCGATAATATCGAGAGTTGTCCCTGGAAAATGGGATGTTGTGATAACATTTTCTTCTCCTGACACCTCTTTCAGAACAGAGTTTATAAACGTAGATTTGCCGACATTCGTACAGCCCACCACGTAAACGTCTTTTCCTTCGCGATGAGATTCAATAGCTTCCAGTACCTCTTTAATACTTTGCCCTTTTTGTGCGCTTACTAAAAAGACATCCGCAGGTCTTAACCCCAGATCTTTTGCTTCTTTTTTCATCCAGTTGATCACTTTTTGCTTGTTAACAGACTTTGGAAGTAAATCAACCTTGTTCCCTATTAATAATACTTTATTCTTTCCTGTAAATCGATGAAGTCCTGGAAGCCAGCTTCCATTAAAATCAAAGATATCAACAATCTTTACAATCAGGCTGTCGCTTCTGCCAATTTCGTTTAAAATTTTCAAGAAATCATCATCTGTTAATGATACATCCTGAACTTCATTATAATGCTTTAAGCGGAAACAGCGCTGGCAAATAACCGTCTCTTTCTGCAAAGAAGAGGCAGGTGCATACCCAAGTTCTTCTTTATTTTCTGTTTGAATGGCAACTCCGCATCCAAAGCAATGTATTCTTTCAGTCACTTATTAATCCTCCCATGTCAATTTTCCTTTTCTCCGGAACCAATTCAATATTCTTCTTTCAATTTTTCTGTTTATCCTTGTCGCAAAACCATCTGTTTGGGCAACAGGCACAACGAGAATAGTATGAAAGCCGCTGCGGTTCCCGCCAAGAACATCTGTAAGAAGCTGATCTCCTATTACGACTGCTTCTTCTTTACTTAACTTCATTTCTAAAAGCGCTCTTCGAAAGGCTTTCCCCATCGGTTTTCTGGCCGCAAAGATAAAAGGAATGTTTAAAGGATCAGAAAAAGACTTTACTCTTCCTTCCTTATTATTTGATACGATTGTAACTTTTATATTGTTTTTCTTCATATCTTCGAACCACTCTATTATCTTTGGTGTCGCCAAAGGGCGGTCCCATTCAACAAGCGTGTTGTCAAGATCTGTAATAATTCCCTTTACTCCCTTTTCTTTCAGAAGTTCTGGTGTTATTTCGAATATATTTTTGACAAACTGATCAGGCAAAAAATTATTTAACAATGATTGACACCTCTTTTATCTACTAGTTGATCAGAAATTATTTGCATTTAAGGTTTTTCACGTTGTATGTATGTCACACTGATTATTTTCCATCCGAAAAACAATTTTAATGAAAGTAATATTATACCTTTTTCTACCCGTGAAAAGAAGTTTATGTCTGTTTTTTTTTATATTCTAAAAATATTTTTCGACAAAAATCGCAAAATTCCGCATTTGTGGATAACCTTATTCACATTATACCCTTTGTTATAATAAACATCTTTATACTTACAAACAACTTAACCACAGGTTATCCACCATAGATTGTGGATAAGAGAACAGTTGTTCTAAATGTTTATTTTTGTTAAAGTTAGGTTACTAGATAATATATTCACTAACCGTTTACAGAATTTACAAAATATGGATTGGAGGTGATTTCCTGACATGCGCAAACTGTCAGATGAATTGTTGATTGAGTCATATCATAAGGCTAGGGAATTGGATTTAAGCCCTGAATTTATACGTCTCATTGAAACAGAAATCCACCGACGTTCATTAAGCAATAAGATAAAAGTTTCCTCCTAACCCGCCTACCGCGGGTTTTTTTTATTCTGTGCATTTAGCTTTTTAATTCGCCGATAAGCTCTCCCATTTTAACTTGGAAAGGTGCTTTTATATCTTCCCGAAGTTGAAATGCATCTTTTTCAAACAACAGAATAACGGTTGATCCAAAAGAAAAATAAGCAATTTCCTCACCCATATCAACCATATTTTGCTGATGACTTAAAATAATAGAGTTGATGAACATTGCTCCTACCTTAACGACCGCAACATTATGGCTACTATTTGTTTTCACTTCCGAAATTGTTCGGTAGTTTTTAGAAAGAGGATTTTTTCCGTATTTTAAGCCATATTTATTAACAGGGTATGATTTTTCTCCTGCAGTCCATTGCTTAACTATTTCTCCGGCAACAGGACTGTGAATGCGATGATAATCACTTGGGCTCAAATAGAAGATCAAATAAGTACCGTCCTCATAATCTCCTATTGTGTCGTCTTTGTCCAGCATCTCTTCAATGGAGTATATCTTGCCTTTCACTGTAATTGTTTTGTCTTTTTTAATTTTGCCGATGTCTTCAATAACAGCATCAACAGGACTTATTACACCATTATGCTTGTTATGTATTGCCCTGACGCCAGATTTTAACTTTCTAACAAAAAATTCATGAAGATTCGAAAACGATTCAACACTTTCTTCCGCTTCCCCAAGGTTTATTTGGTATACTTTGGAAAAGGAAGGGATCACCTTGGTGCTGATTTTTGAATGAGCAAATTTTTTTATCAGCATAGAACTCCACCTGCTGTTAGTCAGTTCTATTAATAATCGGTAAAAAAACTGTTTCAACGAAGAATCCTCCAGTAAATTGTAAATTTTTCTTTACGAACAATCATATATTACATTAAAATTAAATATTATTATATAAAAAATAAAGTTTGTATGAAATAAATTTCATACGAGGAGTGAATGGGATGTTTCTACATGAAGTGATAGAACAAACCGCAAAAAAGCTAAAGGCACAGATTGCCAATTTCCTTACCCTGACAAATCTAGGTCTTGGCGGGTTTTCCATTATTTTCAGCTTAAAGGGCCAAATTCAGCTTAGTCTTTTATTAATATTTATCGCTGCATTAGCAGACAGGTTGGACGGAATGGCTGCACGCAAGTTCCAAATCGAATCAGAATTAGGAAAGCAGCTGGATTCTATGAGCGATATCATTTCTTTTGGAGTTGCTCCAGCATTGTTGATTTACCAGGCAGTATTGTTTGAATTTAATGCAGTCGGTTCTTTCTTTGCCGTCTTGTATATTTGCTGTGGCGCATTTCGTTTGGCGCGATTCAACATTACAGAAAACAACGGCTTTTTCACTGGTTTGCCGATTACAGCAGCTGGGTGCATCATCACCTTCTTCAGCCTGGGTATAAACTATGTTCCGCCTCAAATGTATTTGTTTCTTCTTCTGATTTTATCTGTTTTAATGATCGCTAATTTCAAATGGAGAAAAATATAAAAGGATGCCTGCAGGCATCCTTTTTCCATTTACCTAGTTAACTCCATAAATTCTTCCACATCTTCTATGCATACTTTTATGGCGCTTTCCCAAAAAGCATCATCTGTTAAATCCACATTTAAATGCTTTTTCGCAAGCTCCTCAACAGACATGCTTGCCGTGTCTTTCAATAGGGCGATATATTTCCTTTCATATCCTTTTCCTTCTTGAATGGCTTTGGCGTAAATGCCAAGAGAAAATAAATAGCCGAATGTATATGGGAAGTTATAAAAAGGAACTCCTGTGATATAAAAATGCAGCTTAGAGCCCCAGAAGGACGGATGATATTCTGCCAATGCATCTCCGAAAGCTTCTTTTTGCGCATCTGTCATAAGCTCATTTAGTCTTTCCTTGCTTACAAGCCCTTTGCGTCTTTCCTCATAAAATCTGGTCTCAAAGAGAAAGCGTGCATGTATATTCATTAACAAGGCAACAGACCGCTGAATTTTATCCTCTAACAGACTGATTTTCTCTTCTTTAGTCTTAGCGTTTTTCACAGCAGCATCTGCGACAATCATCTCAGCAAGCGTAGAAGCTGTTTCTGCCACATTCATCGCATAATTGCGGTTCAGTGTATGCATATCCCTCATTGCATATGTATGGAAGCCGTGCCCCAGCTCATGTGCTAATGTGGATACGTTAGACGGCGTCCCAGAGTATGTCATAAAAATTCTTGATTGCCCGCTTTCAGGAAAGTAAGTATGGAAGCCTCCTGGTCTTTTTCCGTGTCTGTCTTCTGCTTCAATCCATGCGTTCTCAAAAGCCTTCTTAGCAAAACCAGTCATTTCCTCCCCAAACTTCTCAAAGTGATTGAGAATGAATTCTGCACCCTCCTGATAACTCATCTTTGATTCAGTCTTGCCAATCGGAGCATCAACATCATACCAAGTCAGCTTATCTATGCCGAGCATCTGGGCTTTCCTATTTAGGAATTCAACGAAAGGCTTCTTATTATTGCTGATTACCCTCCACATTGCTTCAAGCGTTTTTTCTTCCATTCTGTTATATTCAAGAGGCTCTTTGAGCACATTATCCCAATTTCTCATTTCATATGTATTTAACCGGAATCCAGCAAGATGGTTTAATGTCTTCGCCAATACAGCACCTTTCTCATCCCAGGCCTTTTCCCATTCAGCAAAAACCTTCTTGCGCACTTTTCGATCTGGATTGGAGAATTTATTCGCTGCCTGCCCTACAGACAGAAACGTTACTTCACCATTTTCTTCAAATGGGATTTGTATACTGCCCACAACTGTATCATACATTTGTCCCCAGCCGTGATAGCCGTCAATACTAAGCTTATTGATTAGCATTTCTTCTTTTTCGGAGAGCTTCTGCCTGGCATTTGTTCTTCTTTCTGTAAGAACGAAAGACAGTTCTTTCAGCTCTTCATCTTTAAGCAGAATCGCCCATTGCTTTTCCTCATATTGCGATAATTTTCCGTCAAATATGGTTAAAACATTCTGAAACTTGGCACTAAGCTCCGTTACCTTCCCCCTTAGGGCATCTGCCTCTTTATCATTCATGTTTTGCGCCTGCAGACAGCTGACGAATGCGCCTGCTTGACGGATTTTTTTGACAGTTCCTTCAAACAGGAAAATAATATGCCGCACCGTCTCCCTTTCGGCTGCTCCATCCATTGGAACATATTTACCTACAGCCCTTGCAAATTCTTCTATATTACTTCCAGTTTCATCAAGATGTTGTACAAATGCTTGCGAACTGCTTCCTCCAGGAAAAAAAACATCCAAATCCCATACATCAGAAAACGTTTTGTTTGTCAAAGTTATGCGCCCCCTTTATTACTTCTTATATTATTATAGTTTTATTATTAAAAAATTTCTATCTATTATAATAGAAGAAAGCAAAAACGATACTAACCAAAATATGTTTTCAGCAAAAAAAATCATTTGCCTAAAGGATGGCAAATGATGAATAATCACGCTTAATAGAAACAGTTGCCAAATGCCCAAATTCCCCAAAACAAAATAATGATAATAAATAGAACAATCAATAATGCATACCATGCTCCGTATCCTTGCTGTGCACCATAGCCGTATCCAGCTTGAGGCGGGTAGCCACCAGCTAAAAACGGTGCCCCTGGCACGGATTGATATGGGTAGCCGAATGCTGTCATAATGAAACCTCCCCTCCCTATTAACCTATTCGGCAGATAGCCTGGTGGGTTAGGCGCCAGTCCTATTTTTTATTGATTTTCTATGCTCATAAAAAAACTTGAGTCTTTATAAAAGACCCAAGCACTGTAGTTTTATGATTCTGTTAAAATGATGGTTGCATAGCCTGCATCCTTGGCTCTGTCTTCCATCGCTTCCGCATTTGCACGATTTGCAAAAGCTCCGATTTGGACTTTATACAGATTGTCCCTAAACAATACTGCTGCCTCAAGCCCATCTCGTCTTGCTTGTTCTGCTAAGCTGTCTGCATTTTCTTTATTCCTGAAGGCTCCGATTTGCACCTTATATAGATCTCCAGAACCGCCGCCGCCTGTATCTTTTTTGTTTAGGTTAAAGGCATCGGCTATGCCTTCTGCATGTCCTCTTGCCAATGTGGAAAGGAAAGAAGCGCTTTTCAGTTTATTTGCATCCGTTGCATTGTCAATAAATCCGTTTTCTGTCAAGATAGCCGGCATATTAGTTTCTCTTAGCACATGGAAATTCGCCTTTTTCTTACCGCGGTCGCTCCAGTTAGATAGGTTGATTATACGATTATGAATTGCCGTCTGGTATGTCGTTGTTGGAGCACCAACTCCAGTGTAAACATAGCTTTCAAATCCTACCCCCCCGCCTGCATTTACATGAACAGATACAAAATAGTCAGCTCCCCATGCGTTGGCAGCATTAGATCTTTCTGAAAGGCTGACCGTTTCATCAGAGGTTCTGCTCATCCTTACTGTTACATCTTCGTATTCACTGACAAGCATATCTCTAATCATTGTCGCAATTCGCAATGTGATATCCTTCTCCTGAATTCCATTTCCCACAGCTCCTGGATCAGAGCCGCCATGGCCTGGATCAATAAATATTTTCGCCATTATAATTCACCACCTTACTATTATTATAGAAAGGCGGTGAATCATTGCTTGTACGTATGACTAATTTGTAATTAAAACAAGATCCTTTTCCATCCTGTCACTAAACAGAACGGTTTCCCTAATACTTCCGTCATCCGCTTTGTAGTACATTGATTTTCTAATGATGTTACTCTCTGAGAAGCTTATAAAAATAATTCTTTCAACTGAATCTTCCGTAAGACCATTTATATCGACAGCATCCATTTCGGCTGGATAGCTGTAATGGTTGACTGTACACAAATCAAAACGCCACACTTCATTTCCATTCATAGCGTCTGTCATTGACTTGTAATCCCCTAACTGCAACGCCTCTATATCAGCTTTATTATGAAGGTTTTTCAGTGTTGCTTTCCACTCATTATCACTGCGTTCACATGTATCCTCAATGCCTGCCTTCACGTCTTTCGTCTCCTGTAAAGGCGAGATGATGGCAGTAATTAACACGGATAAAAAAAGCAGCTGTTTCAATAGCATTTAGTCTTCATCCTCCTACTGGGTAGTTCTTACATATCCGCTTATACGCTTATTTATATTTCAAAAACATTACTATTATTATATTTTATTTACAAATTGCGAATTTTTTTCAGGAGGGAAAATCAGCTGAAGTCTAGGGCATGTACTTTTTAAAGAATATGTGTTTACGAACCAATAAATGATAATATTTTCCTTTTCATCAAACTATCCTACCATTCCTGCCACATAGTAAGAATATGTAGGAAGGACATGCATAAATATGTAAGGAAGGAGGAGAGAAAATGAAGAAACGCCTTGCAGCAATCGTTGTAATTGTTCTGCTTGCCTTTATTGCATATGTGGAGACACCTACTGCGAAGATTAATGAGGATTATGTTTATTTTTATGGTGAGACAACGGAAAGTGAACCGGCAAGCACGTCTTCGGAGGTGTATGGAGCGCCAGAATTAGAATATAAATTAGAAGATACGCAGGTAGAGGATGGATTTGTTGTAGAAACATACAGAGAATACGAGATTTATAAGAATCGTGAGGGTGAAGTTGTTAAAAATGTTCCTACTTCTAATCGGGAATATTTAAGATACAAGCAATAGAAGTTTCGTTGTGACAAAAAAGAGGGCTGCACGAAAGACAGCCCTTTGTTTAGAGGCTAATCCTGCCCCTTTCTCCGTTTTTCCTTTTCCGCCCTGTAAAATTCATGGAACATCTTCATTAGCGCTCTTTTTTCAATACGGGAAACATAGCTTCTTGAAATACCAAGCTCTTTAGCAATTTCCCTTTGTGTTTTTTCCTTTTTTAAGTCTAGCCCGAATCTGCCGACAATAACTTCTTTTTCCCGTTCATCCAACACATCGATATACTCTTTCACCTTTTCCAGCTCCATATTCAATTGAATCGTATTCACTACATCTTCGGATTCTGACTTTAATACATCGATTAAGCTGATTTCATTTCCTTCCTTATCCTGACCAATCGGATCATGCAAGGATACATCTTTTTTTGTTTTTTTCAGTGCTCTTAAATGCATAAGTATTTCGTTCTCAATACATCTTGCTGCATATGTGGCAAGCTTCGTTCCTTTCCCTTCCGAAAAGCTTTCTATTCCCTTTATCAACCCAATTGTTCCGATAGAGATTAAGTCTTCCGAATCCTCGCCTGTGTTTTCAAACTTCTTCACAATATGTGCAACAAGCCGCAAATTATGTTCTATCAACATATTCCGTGCATGTGAATCTCCCTCTGCCATCAGTCTTAAGTACTTCTTTTCATCTGATGCAGACAACGGCTGGGGAAAGGCGTTATTTTTTACATAGGACACAAGAAATAACAGTTCTTTTACTAAAAGCCCGAGTGAATAAATTATCCCAGACATATTTCCACCTCCACTTTTGCCTATACTCCATTACTATGTAAAGGTCGAGGATGTCTTGCATGTCCTCGCTCGAATATTAATAGGAAAATATCCATTAATTATGTTTACGATAATCTGCCGCAGGGTATAAAGGACATCCTAAAAAAGTATAAGCAGTCATTAAAGCGGAATTATATTTTTAGAAAAAAGGTAAATTAAAAGAGGATTTTTCTTTCCTTGGCTGGAAAATAGGAATAAAATGGGCTTATGCGTTTTTTTAACAATAATTGGACAACTTTTCGATAGGAGAGGTGCAGATGGATACAAAATATTTAGACCTGCTAACAGAAAAATACGATAGTGAAGAAAAAGTAGTGACAGAAATAATAAATTTGGATGCCATTTTAAACCTGCCAAAAGGGACTGAGCATTTTGTCAGTGACCTGCATGGGGAATTCCATGCGTTCCAGCACGTCTTGAGAAACGGCTCTGGAAATGTAAAGGAAAAGATTAAAGAATTGTTTCATGAAGAGCTTTCCAAAAAAGAGATGGACGAGTTTGCTACACTTGTTTACTATCCTGAGGAAAAGCTCCAGCTTGTTATCAACTCATTCGAGTCAGACCAATTATTGTACGAATGGTATGTGGAAACGATTGAAAAGATGGTTCGCCTAGTTTCCTATGCTTCTTCCAAATATACTCGTTCTAAGGTTCGCAAGGAGCTGCCGAAGCAATTCGTGTATATTATTGAAGAGCTGCTGTATAAAAAAGACGAACTCGACAATAAAAAAGAATACTACTCAAAAATCCTCCAAAGAATCATCTCCCTTGGTCAAGCAAGCAAGCTTATTACAGGGTTAGCATATACGATTCAAAGACTGGTAGTGGACCATTTGCATGTAGTTGGCGATATATACGACAGAGGCCCTCATCCTGATAAAATTATGGAAACCTTAATGGACTATCATTCTGTTGACATTCAGTGGGGAAATCATGATGTTTTATGGATTGGTGCATTTGCCGGCTCTAAAGTATGCCTTGCCAATATTATCCGCATATGTGCACGCTATGACAACCTTGATATTATTGAAGATGCTTATGGCATTAATTTAAGACCATTGTTAAATCTTGCAGAGAAATATTATGAAGATAACCAAGCCTTCCGTCCGAAGCTGAATGCTAAAAGGGAAGAAATTGGCGAAGAGAATATCCTGCAAATCACTAAAATCCACCAGGCTATCAGCATGATACAATTTAAATTAGAGCAGCCGATTATTAAAAGACGACCAGATTTTAAGATGGAGCACCGTCTCCTTTTAGATAAAATCGATTTCAAATCAAATACGATTGTTTTGCATGGTAATACCTATCAACTTGAAAACACTTGTTTTTCAACCATTGATCCATCTGATCCGGCAAAGCTTTTGCCTGAAGAAGAACAAGTTTTAGAAAAGCTGCTTTTTTCGATTCAACATTCTGAGAAGCTTGCAAGACATATGACTTTCTTAATGAAAAAAGGCAGCCTTTATTTAAAATACAACGGCAACTTACTGATCCATGGCTGTATTCCGTTAAATCAAGATGGCAGTATGAAAACAATGGAGCTAAACGGCAAAGAGTACAGCGGCAAAAAGCTGCTTGATGTGTTTGAGAAATACTTGCGCGAAAGTTTCTCTCATCCTGAAATAACGGATGACCTGGCAACAGATATGATTTGGTATTTATGGACAGGCGAAAATTCCTCGCTGTTTGGAAAGAAAGACATGACTACCTTTGAGCGCTATTTCATCAAGGAAAAAGCGATACATAAAGAGCAGAAAAATCCTTACTATCAGTTAAGGGAAGAAGAAGCAACTTGCAGAAGAATCCTTGAGGAATTCAACATGAATCCTGATCACGGCCATATTATCAACGGGCATACGCCTGTTGAAGAAATAAACGGAGAAAATCCGATTAAGGCTAATGGAAGGATGATTGTTATTGACGGCGGCTTTTCCAAAGCATATCAATCTAAAACAGGGATAGCAGGCTACACCCTTCTTTACAACTCATATGGCATGCAGCTAGTGGCACATAAACGTTTTATTAGCAAAGAAGATGTTCTTCAGACAGGAACAGACGTCCTTTCTGTCAAAAGAGTTGTAGACCGAGAGCTGAAGCGAAAACGAGTTATGGAAACAAACATAGGAGAGAAATTGCTCGAGCAAAGAGACGACCTCCAGCATCTTCTCGAATACAGGTACAAAGTGAGATAATTAGAAGCTCATGCATCACAATGATGCATGAGCTTTTTTCATTGAGATTTCTTGCCGATTCTTTCTAACCACCACTTAAATTCTGCCGAAAGCAACAAAATAAATATATGCATATAGCCTTCTCCTTTTAAGTTTCGTTAGGTGGAGTCCTTCTCCACCCACAGGATTGATTGACGCCTTTGCAAAATGATAATCATATTGTTCACCCTTTCTCTTTTCTATTATTAAACATTATAAATATCGATGATGTGACATATGTTTGTCTTTCTGCTCTTCCATTAACTTTTCAATTCTTGCTTGATGCAAATGTTCCTCTGTACTTACTTTCCGCTTGCGAATAATGAGGGTAAAAAACAATAGATTCAGTGTCATTTATACCACCTCCTTCTTAGTCGTACTTTTCTTACTTAAAACATATTTCTGGGAAAATCACCTAGCAGCAATTGCTTTTGGTTGTTTTCTTCTATTAATTGCTCCATTAGCAAATCATGCATATGTTGCTCATGCGATTTTTGATTTTTTTTAATCGTTATCGACATAAATAGAATATTCAGTGTCATTTGCTCACCCCCTTTACGTTGCCATTACCATTATTTAACTAAAATGTTAATTTTTAATTAAAAAGGCGCAAAAAAACCGCAGTTAATCTAGGCTCCTGCGGCACTTTTTAAAAAAAGGCATATAAAAAACCGCAGGGACAGAATTCACCTGCGGTTGGATAGGCTATTATAATGAATTAGCTATTCCAAATTATCACTGGTTGAATTCGTGCATAAACATATTGAGTTGTCATTTTGCCTGCTGCTCCGATAAATACGTTTTGCATATCATTCAACCTCCTTTTGAAATAGTTTTTACATTGGCAATTATATCCTCGATTTCCAGTTTTGTAAACCCCTTTTTCCAGATATGGGTTTTTTATATTAAAGTTTTTGAATAATAGGTTTAATGCTTGTATTTAAAGGGCATAAAAAAAAGAGCATGATTTTCTCATCCTCTTTGTAGCATATATATTTTATTACATATCGTTATCTGTCATATCACTGATCATTTTTTTGTATTTCTTTACTTTAGCGAAAAAGAAAATAGATGTACCTAATGTTAAGACTGAAGTAATTGCCATCGCTTCATCATGCCATTTCACTTCATGAACAGCCGGAACGATAACCCCTAAATAAAAAAAGACTCCAACAGCTAGCAAAACAATGGCAAATCGTTTGTAGTCTGCCAATTTCCCCGACAAGTCCTTCAACGTTTTCTCCATTTTTATCCCTGCTTTCTACTTTTCTATAACTCTACTGTACCATAAGCATGGTCGTCTTTTCTTTAGCAATTGATAGCATGTTAGGAAAATAATAACAAGAAAAAAACTGCCTTCTATAAAAGGCAGTTTTCTTCTTATTTTAAGCCTTGTTCCAAATCCTCTAACAAGTCCTCTACGTCTTCTAAACCTACTGAAATGCGGACAAGTCCATCGGTAATGCCAAGTTCTGCTCTTCTTTCTGCTGGAATAGATGCATGCGTCATTTTTGCTGGTACAGATATTAGACTTTCCACTGCCCCAAGACTTTCTGCTAAAGTAAAATACTTTACTTTGCTAAGAAGCTTATCGGCATTTTCTGCACTGCCAACATCAAAGCTGATCATTCCGCCAAAACCTGACGCTTGTTTTTTACTGATTTCATGATTTGGGTGTGTTTCCAGTCCTGGATAGTACACTTTAGATACAGCAGGATGCTTTTCAAGGAATGCGACGATTTCGCTGGCGCTTTTTTCATGTTCCTCCATTCGAATACCTAACGTTTTCATTCCGCGGATTAACAGCCATGAATCATGCGGTCCAAGCACTCCTCCAGTGGAATTCTGAATAAAATGCAAATCTTCTCCTAGTTTCTCATTCTTAACTGCAACAAGACCTGAGACAACATCGCTATGGCCGCCTAAGTACTTTGTAGCACTGTGTAAGACGATATCTGCACCGAGTGTTAATGGTGTTTGCCAATATGGTGTGGAGAAGGTATTATCAACAATCGTTACTAATCCAAGCTCCTTCGCTGCAAAGGAAGCTGCTTGAATATCAGTGATTTTCAGCAACGGATTTGTCGGTGTTTCGATATAAAGTGCCACGGTATTTTCTTTTACTGCTTCTTTTATATTGTCGATATCGCTCGTATCAATAAAGGTAGCTTCTATTCCAAATTTATTAAGCACCTTTGTTATTACCCGAAATGTGCCACCATAAACATCATCTGTTATTAAAATATGATCGCCTTGTTTAAACAGCATTATAACCGCCGTAATAGCTGCCATTCCGGAGCTAAATGCAAATCCCCTAGTTCCGTGCTCTAAATCCTTTATAAGCTCCTCCAGGGCGTGGCGGGTAGGATTGCCTGTTCGTGAATATTCAAACCCTTTATGATTGCCTACTCCTTCTTGCTTATAAGTGCTGACTTGATAAATTGGAACATTGACAGCACCTGTATGCGGATCTCCTGGTATTCCTCCGTGAATGAGCATCGTTTTGCGTTTCATTTAAATTCCTCCTTCAAAAATCTTTTTACTTATATAGCGGTCGCTGCTGTCCGGTAGGATTACAACTATATTGGTGCCTGGTGCAGCTAGTTTCGCTACTGCCAAGGCGGCATATAGGGCTGCCCCTGAGGAGCTTCCCACAAGCAGGCCTTCCTTAAGCGCTGCCTCATTCACCTTTAAAAAGGCATCGCTATCACTGACTGTATAAATTTTATCGAAGTAAGCTGGGTCCATATAAGGTGGCAGAAACTCCATCCCAATCCCTTCTGTTTTATGAGGGCCAGACTTCCCGCCATTTAGGATCGATCCTTCTGGCTCGACAATAACCGTTTTTATTGAATGTTTTTGTTCTTTCAAATATCGGGCGGTACCCATAAATGTCCCGCCCGTACCTGCACCTGCAATAAAAACGTCAATATTGCCTTCGAGCTGTTCCCAAATCTCCGGTCCAAGTGTCTTGTAATAGGTGTCTGGGTTTGCTTCGTTTTCGAATTGGCCTGGAATAAAGGAATCGGGAATGCTTTTTTGCAGCTCTTTCGCCTTTTCAATCGCACCAGCCATTCCTTTTGCTGTTGGGGTATGGACAATTTCTGCTCCTAATGCCTTCATAACTTGCTGTTTTTCCACGCTGAATTTTTCTGGCACACAGACGATTACTTTCACATCTTGATTTAATGCTGCAAGAGCCAAGCCGATTCCTGTATTCCCTGCAGTCGGTTCAATAACCGTTCCGCCTTTCTTCAGCTTCCCTGTCTCAAAAGCATCTTGGATCAACTTGATTCCCAGTCTGTCTTTAATACTTCCTCCTGGATTATAATACTCAAGCTTTGCAAATATACGAACTTCATTGGGCAAAGGAAAATGGGTAATCTCAACCATTGGTGTATTGCCAATAAGCTGATGCACATTGTTGTAAACTCTCATGATCATTTCCCTCCTTCTATATATCATTGCCTGTTTTGCTTCTAACTCTGTTTGCAATTTATACCGATTACCGCTTATCACAGCTATCCCTATTTGAATAGTCAGAATTAAATGCTAGAATCGGGGAAGTTCCTATTATTAGGACTCCCCGCTATAATCAGTTCATTTTTTGAACGATTCCCACTACTAAGTTCGCCGAATGGACTGCTGCCTTTTCTAAGTATTGATCAAAGGAAAGATGTGATTCTTTTCCAGCTATATCCGATAGAGAACGAATGATAACAAATGGAATTTCATGCTGATAGGCAACTTGAGCTATTGCAGCTGCTTCCATTTCTACAGCCTGTAATCCAGTGAATTTCGTCTTGATGAAGGCTGCCCTTTCCGGATCATTAATAAAGGAATCACCTGTTGTAATAAGGCCTCTGACAACAGCATACTCCCCTATTTCCTTCGCGCTTGATTCAGCTATCTGGATTAGACCATTATCTGCTGCAAAACTCGCAGGCATTTGCGGTACTTGACCGTATTCATAACCAAATATAGTCGCATCCACATCATGATGTCTCACTTCGTCTGAGATGACAACATCGCCGACATTCAAGTCAGGGTTTAATCCTCCAGCAGAGCCTGTATTGATTAAATAGTCCGGTTTGAACGTTTGCAGCAGAATAGTCGTGCTCATCGCAGCATTAACTTTGCCTATGCCTGAGCGAAGCAGAACAACATCCTTCCCAGCAAGATTACCTTCAATAAATTGAAATCCGGCAATTGTCTGCTCTTTCTTATTGTCCATTTGTTCTCTGAGTATGGCAACTTCTTCTTCCATTGCACCGATTATTGCTATTTTCATGTACTTCCCTCTTTCTAAGCTACACTTTTGTTCCTTCCATGATCCAAACAAACTCATTTAAGCGGGTGAATGCGGCAGTAAAGCCTGCTTCCTCTAACATCCTCTGTAATACGGGAATAGTGGAATAGTATTCACGAGCTAAGTCTTCAGCCAGGTTATGGAAACCACTTTTTGCAGCGGCATCTTTTGCTTTTTCATAGTCTTCTTCGGAACGAAACATCGTATCCGCAAAAACTATTTTACCAGATGAAGGCAGTAAATTACTATAAAGAGTAATTGCTTCTGCTTTTTCTTCATCTGTTAAATGATGAAAAGCATAGGTGCTCACGAAAACATCTGGCGCACTCTCTGTTGAGAAGTTAAGAAAATCTCCATCCTTCACCACTGCTTTTTCATTCAGCTTCTCCTCTGCTAATTTCCGCATAGCTTTGGAAGGCTCTATACCTGTAACAAACAATCCTTTATCTGCAAGCTTTAAAGTCAAGTTCCCAGTGCCTGGGCCAAATTCGACTACTGTGCCGTAAGCCCGGTTTGCCACTTCATCTAATATCTGTTCGTAGTTTCGGAACACTTCTTTGTATTCTATATCTTTTGTTAAACTTTCATCATAAGTGTCAGCCCATTTTTCAAAGATCTCCATAAATTCTTTACCCATTTCTCATGCCCCTTTCATAGCAAACAATTCCAATATACATACTATGAATTAGACAAGAGTCATGTTCATAATTTACCACATCCCCTATGCCTTTTTCAATAATTGTGTTGAAGACAATGTCTCCTTGTTTCATGACATATGATAAAATAGGAAAAGAGACTATTTTATTTATTGAAAGGAAGTAAAGGATGAATTTCCAGCTAGATATTATAAAGGATAAAGTAGAGTTCTTTGAAGGTGATTCTTTAAGTACTATCGAAAAAAAAATTACAGAACAAATTGAAATTAACAAAGCAATCCTGCTTGAGGTCCATTCTGTCAATCACCAAACAACACTCCAAGAAAACGGCAGACCTTATCATACGGTTATGGTTCATTTTAAAATAAAAAAATAACAAAAAAGAAACTGCTTATAAGATTATAAGCAGTTTCACTCATTTAACGTATATTTAAATCATTGATTTCCTCTACTTTTGTCGGTTTCCAGCCGCTGCCGTCCACCCACTCAATATAAACGCGATATTTTTCGCTTTTATCCTTTGTAGAAACAGTGCCGATTGATTTATTCTGATCTTTATTATTGTTCCCTAAAAACCAAACAACCATATTGCCTTCATCTATTCCTGTTCCGTATGCCAAAGCTTTTAACTGTTCATCCCAATCAACACCTGCTGAGTAGGAAGCTGTATGTTCACCTGACTGCGTTGTTCCAACAGGCTCCCATGAAGGATTCTCGATGGTTTTAATGACGTTTGAATCACTTCCGCCTTCGGTGATAATAGCCTCTCCATCTTTTTGTGTTTCCTGCTCTTCATCACTTTCAGAGTCGTCTGTACTTTTTGCAGCATCATTATCTGCTTGAGCGGAAGCTTGCTCGTCTTTTGTACTCTCTGTTTGGGCAGTTTTCTTATTTTCCTGGTTATCTGTCTTATTATCACCATCACTGAAAATGGAATAAGAGACAAAAACAATTAATGCTATCACAAGAATGATTAAGGCATTAAGAATAATATTCGTTTTTTTCCTCTTTGAACGCTGTTCAGATCTGCTTCGAACATTATCGTTAGTGTCTGTGCTCAACTTGTTTCTCCTCCCTATTGTTCATACATTTGTATTTACTTTTAATTAATATCTGTATTTAAGCCAACAAAGGCTGTACATATTCTATCATGACTTTTGAATAGTGAAAAGGAAAATGGGTATTTTCTATTGAGCATGACTCTCTTCATGGTCATAAACCGCCTTTACCATATCAGCAAATAGCGGATTGACTCCTCCTTCATCTGCGAATACCTCAAGGTTGACTGCAACTAAGGCATATTTGGGTTTATCATATGGAAAATAGCCTGCAAACCACTTATTATGAAGCTGTTCCTCTCCCTTATAGATGCCAGTCTCTGCCGTACCGGATTTACCGGCAACTTCATACGGCAAGTCTTGAAACCATCTTCCTGTACCTTCTTTGTTCTCAACAACTTCTCTTAAGAGCTTCTGAAGTTCTTGTGCTGTATATGGCGAAATCGTTTCACCATCTAGCTTTTTCTGATCGAATTTCAACAATGTACTGCCATTTTTATATTCTATCTCAGAGGCCACTCTGACTGCCTGCTTTTCCCCGCCTCTGGCGATTGTAGCCATCATGTTGGCAACAGCTATTGGTGTAACCCTGACTTCATTCTGACCAATGCCTGTCAATGCTACATAATTCTTATCCTTTTTTGCATCCTCTGAAAGGAACACTCTGCCTTTTTCTTCATCTTGTATTTGCTTAAAGTCGCTTGAATGAAAAATAGTCCCTTCCCAGCCTGTCGTTGTTGTTAAAGACAGCTTCTTTGCGTAATCTTCTAAGATATTTTTGTCAATATCCTTTAACTCTTTGGCAATTGTTGCGAAAGTATTATTGCAGCTGACAGCAAAGCTGTTTGTGAAATTAAGCATACCATGCTGATAAACAGGGTCTGGATCTCCATTTATTTTTTGGCTGCAGTTATAAATGGCATCATCATTATTCAATTTATTATCTATCGCAGCTGCTGCCACTACGGTTTTGAAAACAGAACCGACTATCTGCTGTTTAAGCATAAAATTATTAATACCATCTGTTTCATAAGGATTTTTATCAATAATAGGACGAGATACCATAGCGGCAACTGAATTTGTCTCTATATCTAAAAGCACAAGTCCGCCTTTTTTGATATTATGCTTGTCCACCAGCTCTTCTGCCACTTCTTGTAATTCTTTATCAATGGTCGTTTTAATATTTACAGGATAAAATGGATTGCCAGGCTCCACATATTTAACGTTCGTTCCAAACAACGGACCTCCTGTGGCATCGACATGATAGACAAGCTTAGATTCTCCATCTGGGAGAAGAAACTCATCAAAGCTTTTTTCTAGTCCCGTTAACCCGATTAATGTGTCATAAGACAGTTTTTTGTCAGGGTATCTTATTTCAAGCTCTGCTTCATTTTGACCGGTAATCCCTAACAGTTGTTCAGCTAACTCATTTTGGACCCTGAATTTTTTATTAACGGCAAATACACCGGGAATTTTCAAATTATTAATATCGGTCATTTGTTTTGCGGAAAGCTCTACCGGCTTGCTGCCACCAAGGACTACAGGCTCTTTTGCCTCCGCTATCGTTTTCGTTAAAGTATATTCAGTTGTCCCAATAATATCCGCAATTTTTCTACTGTCCCATTCCATATTTTTTAAAAACGGAAATAGAATAAGAACTGTTTTCGTTTGCTGTGTCAGCGACTCCCCATTTCTGTCCAAAAATCCCCCGCGGCCGTTATCCAGTACCATCTCCTGTGATCGTTGCTTCACACTAGCTTCCACTAAGTTAATATTATGTTTAGTAAAATGTTCTGTTTCCACAAGCTGTATTTGCACAAGTCTTGCAAGCAGCACAACAAGCATACAAATAAAAAATACACCGATAAATATTGCTCTCTTTCTCCACATAAAAAAACACCTCATCAAGAGTGTTGACGAGGTGTCCTTTTTTCAAACAATTACCGTGAAATTGTTATTTAATTGTAACGATTTCTACATTCATTTCTCCACCAGGTGTTTGAACAACTACTTTATCGCCGACTTTTTTGCCGATTAGGCTTTTTGCGATCGGTGAATCATTGGAGATTTTACCTTCGAACGGATCAGCTTCTGCACTGCCCACAATTGTGTATGTTTCTTCGTCACCATCAGGAAGCTCAATGAAAGTAACAGAACTACCTAGTGAAACAGTGTCACGATCTAATTCATCTTCTGAGATGATCTTCGCATTGCGGATCATGTTTTCAATTGTAGTGATGCGTCCTTCTACAAACGCTTGCTCTTCTTTCGCAGAATCATATTCCGAATTCTCTGATAAGTCTCCGAAGCTGCGCGCTATTTTAATACGTTCAACGACTTCTTTACGTTTAACCGTTTTTAATTGTTCTAGTTCTTGTTCCAGTTTCTCTTTACCAGCCAATGTCATTGGAAATTCTTTTTCGATAGCCAAAATGTTCACTCCTTAAAGTATCCAGCACAATCTATATATTTTGATTGTTGGTTTATGGTATGTATTAAAGTTGATGATGTAAACTCAAGCTAAATTACTAATAGGATGAGTTTAATACGTATTCCGAAAAAAAGAAAGCATTTTCTTTCAAAAAAAGAATAATTATTCCCTAAAATGCATTATTTTAGGGAAATAATAATGCCTCTAATCCTTTATATAAAAGGGGTTAAAAGGTAAAATCAAAGATTTTAAAAAACCTTATCATTTCTCTCGGGAAAAAATAAATTACAGAGCTTATAATAACGATTTTTGCTCAAGAATCGTCTGTATCTTCGTTACCATTAAGTCGATAGCAACGTGATTTTGACCGCCTTCTGGAATGATGATATCAGCATAGCGTTTTGTCGGCTCAATAAATTGATTATGCATCGGTCTTACAACACTCACATACTGATCAATAACAGAGTCCATTGTTCTACCTCTGTCTTGAATATCCCTAACAAGCCTTCTAATAATGCGCAAATCTGCATCTGTATCCACGTACAGCTTCATGTCCATTAGATTGCGAAGTCTTTCATCCTCTAAAATAAGAATGCCTTCCACAATAATAACATCACGAGGTTCGACAAGTATTGTCTCATCTGATCTCGTATGCATGGCGTAATTATATACAGGTTTATCGATTTTTTCATACTTAAGCAATGTTTGGATATGTTCAATTAATAATTCTGTATCAAATGCCAACGGATGATCATAATTTGTTTTTAGTCTTTCTTCAAATGGAAGATGTGATTGATCTTTATAATAATAATCCTGTTCAATCATCAGGATGGAATGTCCTTGAAAATGCTCAAAAATAGCTTTGGTCACGCTTGTTTTTCCTGATCCGGAGCCACCTGCGACACCAATTACAACTGGTTTGCGCTGCATGCTTTAGAGCTCCTTTCTCATCATGTTATTTGGAAATACAGGGTGATCCACTTTAAATTTAACAATTTGCAGCGGATGGCGGGCTGCATCAAGCTCATTGCCTTTTTCATCCCATATCGTATCAATAACTGTCGTAAAATTAGATATTTCTGGACCGAAGAATTCTACTTCCTGTCCTGGTTTAAAGAAGTTGCGCTGCTGCAGCGTTACAATCTTTTCCTCTTTGTCATAATCAAGAACAAGTCCAACAAAATCAAAAGTTGTCTTTTTGCTATGATTACCAAACATTTGCTCTTTATACCCTGGCTGCCCTTCAAAGAATGCTGGTGCTGTTTCTCTGTTTGCACATTTATCCAGCTCTTTCAGCCATTCTTCGTCAATAACAAAATTATCAGGATCAGCACAGTAAGCATCAATTACTTTACGGTACACGCTGACAACTGTTGCCACGTAGTGAATAGATTTCATACGACCTTCAATTTTCAGACTGTCAATGCCCAGTTCAATCATGCGGGGAATCGATTCAATGAGCTTAAGGTCTTTAGGACTCATCGCAAAAGGTGCATCCTCTTCAGAGAAAAGCGGCTTTTCTTCTGTGTTTTCCAGTCTGTACAGATCATAATCCCAACGGCATGATTGACAGCATCCGCCTCTGTTAGAATCCCTTGCTGTCATATGATTGCTTAGTGTGCATCTTCCAGAATACGCAATACACATTGCTCCATGAATGAATGTCTCGATTTCAATATCGACTTTTTCTTTCATTTCCTGGATTTCTTCTGCACTGGTTTCACGGGCAAGCACAACTCTTTCTAAGCCCTCTTCCTTCCAGTACTGAACAGCTTTCCAGTTGGAAAGAGACTGCTGTGTGCTTAAGTGTACTTCTATTTCAGGTGCTACTCTGCGGCATGTTTCAATAATGAGCGGATCAGCAACAATAATGCCGTGAATGCCTGCTTCTTTTAATCCAAGCAGATATTCTTCCAGTCCGTCGATATTTTCATTATGCGCAAAAATATTTGTTGTTACATATATTTTCGCATCATAGTTTTTTGCAAATTCCACTCCCTCTTTCATTTCCTCGAAAGTGAAATTTCCAGCGTTAGAACGGAGTCCATATTCTTGGCCTCCGATAAAAACCGCATCAGCTCCATAAGCAACGGCTATCTTCAATTTTTCAAGATTGCCTGCAGGCGCCAAAAGCTCCGGCTTTTTGACAATGATTCTTTTACCGTCTCGAATTTCAGAGATAGGTGTTTTCACTGCTGTCATCGTCTGTACTCCTCCTAATTATTAATACACTGTTTCTTTAAAGAAAAATCCTGTGTCCAACGGTCTATTTGCCGGCTGTATCTGTTCAATTTCTGCTAGTAGATTATCCTTTTCCTCATCGTACTGATCAGGATTATTTACAAACATCGTTATTGCTCGATGATAAATGCTCGTCACTTTTTGAATATAAGCAGAATCCTTTAAAATACCGTCTATCTTAAAAGAATCGATGCCTGCTTCTATCAATTCCTGCAATTCATCAACAATGCAAATATCATTAGGACTCATAATATGTGTGCCGTTTTCGTCTTCAAAGATCGGATACTTGTTCTCTCTCTCTTTATCATGGAGGAAGTAATCCCTGTCTTTCTGTTTATCGGCCATATCTTGCTCTTTGCCCTGATGTTGGAAGTAATGCCCTAAAAGGGTGCGCTTTGATTGGAACATTGTCGTCATGCCGTGAACTTGGATTTCCAATTCGACTTCTGCATTCTCTTTCATCTCAATGATTGCATCCATGCTCAGTTCCCGTGCGAGCACCGCTCGTTTAGCACCTTTTTTCCCCCAGTAATTGCAAGTATACCAGTTAGTTCCAGTGGTTTCTGTGTTCCAATGCAGTTTCATGTCTGGGGCAACTTCACGCGCCACCATAAGAACTGCCGGATCACCAAAAATAACGCTGTCCGCATTCACATCTCTTAAGAAAGCAATATAATCATAAAGGTCATCTATTTTTTCATTGTGAAAAAGACCGTTGACAGCTACATATACCTTCTTGTTTCGTCCATGGGCAAGTTCAATCGCTTTTTTTACATCATCGCGCTTAAATTCTCCTGCTAAACGCAATCCAAATTTCTGTTCACCGATCACAAAGGCATCTGCTCCGCTTTCGATCAGTGGAATAATGTCTTCAACCGTAATTGGTGTAACGAGCAATTCAGGTTTTTTCATTTTTTATCTCCTCTTTTTGCTAATTGCTAATCCATCACCAACAGGCAGTATTGCTGTATGGTAATCTGGATGCTGCATTAGCCATTGATTAAAATCCTTAATTTTTCGGACAAGCTGCCTTACATTCCGGCTGTCTATATTTTCCTCCACAACAAGCCCGTGGAATAAGATATTATCCGTAAAAATCACGCCTTCAGGGGAAAGCATCTTGGAGTATATATCAAAAAACTTCCGATATTGGCTTTTTGCAGCATCTATGAATAAGGCATCAAAAGGACCGTGCTCCTGCACAAGATTCTCCACTTCTAACGCATCACCCTTAATGAAGTGAACTTGTGAGCTTTTGTTCAATGTCTCTACATTGGATAAGGCCACATTATATCGGTCCTCATCACGCTCAATGGATACAATCTTGCATTCTGGCAAAGCGTCTGCCATCCGCAGTGCAGAATATCCTATCGCTGTCCCAATTTCGAGAATTTTTTTGGGCTGCTGCATTCTTAACAGCTGAAGCAATGTTTCAATGCCTACAAGCTCCATAATTGGGACTTCATTTTCCTCAGCATACTTTTCAATACCTAAAAAGGCTTCACTTCTATCTGGAATTAAATTCTCGATATATTTCAGCACTTGTTCTTCATTCTGCAACAGAATTCACCTCTATTTACATTTGCCAGACGTTACTGAATGTCTCTTTTTAATTGGCTAAATTTTCAGGAATTGTTTCCCTCCACCTGAAAAATGTTAGCTTCTTTTATTAAGAACCTAACTTTGCGGTGTATGCCAAATTTGTTAATTACGTATAACTTGTTCCTGTTTAAAAACACTTGTACTATTTTAACATAAAACGCTGGGGAAAGCTAATTAATCATGCTCTCCCCACATCGTTTTAATTATTTGTAATATATTTTGCCTTTAATGAGTTATGCTCATCAAGTGTGCTCGAAAAATATACAGTTCCATCACTGGATGCCAGGAAGTATAAAAAGTCGGTATCAGCTGGATGAAGCGCTGCTTCCATGGACATCGTACCTGAATTGGAGATAGGCCCTGGCGTCAACCCTTTATTTTTATACGTATTATACGGAGAATCTACTTCTAAATCCTTGTATGTGACTCTTGCTTTATGTTTGCCTTGTGCATACAGGACCGTCGGATCTGTTTGCAGCGGCATTCCTTCATCAATGCGGTTATAAAACACACTCGCAATTTTATCTCTGTCTGCCTTTTCTGTTGCTTCCTCTTCAATCAAGGATGACATAGTCAAGAATTGATGAACAGTCATATCTTCTCTTTCAATATCCTGCCTGTACTTCTCCACAACGCTTTGCGTCTTATCAAGCATGGTAGAAACAATCTCATCGAGGCTAGGGTCCTTTTTGTAGAAAGCATACGTAGCAGGGAAAAGATATCCTTCTAATGGATACTTAATATCTTTAGCCCAAACCTCTGTTGTCAAAATGGACGGATACTTTTCCATTAATGACTGAATGAACTTTTCATCATTTAAACTTTTGAAAACTTCCTTCTCAGGCTGCTTTGTCTTATCAGCTATCACAGCTGCTATCTCGTCAAGTTGTTTACCCTCCGGTATCGTCATAGTAAATACCGGCTCCTGCATGATTCTACCAGTCTTTAAGCTTTCGATGATTTCCTGGAAAGTCATCGAGGGATTCATATGATACTCCCCTGCCATGAACTCTGATTCGTTTTTAAACTTTACATAGTATTTAAATACTCGCGCGTTTTTAACAAGTCCGCTGTCCTCTAACGTCTGAGCTATATAGGAGACACTTGAACCGATTGGAATATCAACAATGATTTCTTTTTTGCTGCCAGGGTCCACTGGTTCTAAGCTTGATTTAATATAAAAATAACTGGTTAGTGACACAGCTGCAATTACGACAGCAAGTACGAGAATGGTTAAGCCAACGAATCTCCTGATTGTTTTTGCTTCATTTCGTCTTTCCGCTATCTTCTCAAAAAACATTTCTTTTTTATTTTTTCCTTCATTATTCCCCTCTTTTATTGACAATTATCTTTCCCTCCTAAAACCGGGTATGTATTACCTATAATAAAACCATATCTCGACTAATTATACTATATTCTAACAAAGAAAGTGAAAAAAATAGCGAATGAAGTCTATTTTACTATCGGAGAATAGTCTTTGGAAATAATATCCACAAACAAAACCCTCCATATTTATGCCATTGTCCACGACCGTTTTCAAGCATAAAAAAAAGGGACAGCACTATTGCTGTCCCCATCTGTTTCTTATTCTTCTTCTTCGTTAGCAAGGAATGTGTTAAGCATTTCCTCTACTAAATCCCACTCTTCATCTGTTTCGATAGGAGATAGCTCACCATCGCCAGTTTCTTCGTTCGGGATAAATGAAGATGCATGAATGTCGATTTCGTCGTCTTCACCGTCATCTTCCCCGATTGGGTAATAAAGAACATATGATTTTCCAAATTCATCTGATTCAAATGTGAACAAAATTTCGCATAATTGTTCGTTTCCTTGCTCGTCCACTACTGTAATTGTATTAGTTTCTCCGTGTTCCATTACTTTCACCTCATCATTTCTGGCTATCTAAATAGCCTTGTAATATCATAGATGCTGCCATCTTATCAATTACTTTTTTCCTTTTTTTTCTGCTGACATCTGCTTCAAGAAGGACTCTTTCAGCAGCCATCGTCGTCAGTCGCTCATCCCAAAATACAACTGGTAGACCGAATCTTTCTTCAAGAAGCTTGCCGAAATGTTGGCTTGCTTCACCGCGAAAGCCGATGCTGCCATTCATGTTTTTTGGAAGGCCAACCACTATTTTACTTACATCATGCTCAACAATCAATACTCCTAAACGGTCTAATCCGAATTCTTGTTTCTCTTCGTCGATTTTTACAGTTTCAATGCCTTGGGCTGTCCACCCAAAAGCATCACTAATTGAAACCCCTACCGTTTTTGAGCCTACATCCAAGCCCATTGTTCGCATTTCTTTAATCCTCTCGCTGCTGTTTTAAGTAGAACTTAACAAGCTCTTCAATAATCTCGTCACGCTCTAGTTTGCGCATAATATTTCGTGCATCCATATGGCGCGGGATGTATGCAGGGTCTCCTGAAAGTAGATAACCGACAATTTGATTAATTGGGTTATAGCCTTTTTCTTGAAGAGCATCATATACTTGATTCAACACTTCTTTTACGTCATGTTCATATGGTTCTTCAGGAAAATTGAATCTCATTGTTTTGTCGAATGAGCTCATTTACAACACCCCTATTTTCAGACAGATTCTGTTAATTGATACCTACATTTTACACTACTTGCCCACATTATCAAATGGATTTGATATATTCCTCAACATAGTTTAGCGCTTCTTGCAATTTTTGAGGGTCTTTTCCGCCAGCTTGAGCCATGTCCGGACGTCCTCCGCCGCCACCGCCGCAGCGTGTTGCCACTTCTTTGATGATCTTACCAGCATGGTAACCTTTGTCCATCAAGTCTTTCGTAACAGCAGCAATTAAGTTTACTTTATCTTCATTTACGCTGCCAAGAACAATGATTCCAGAATCAAGCTTCTGCTTCAAGTCATCAGCCATTGTGCGCAAGTTGTTCATCTCCACACCTTTAATGCTTGCTGTAAGAACATTAACTCCATTAACGTCTTTTACTTGGTCAACTAGGTTGCCTGCTTCAATGTTGCTTAGTTTTGCTGCAAGCGACTCGTTTTCACGCTGAAGCTGTTTCAGCTCTGCTTGAATTGTCTCAATTCTAGTGCCGACATCTTTCGGGTTTGTTTTCAGCTTGCTTGCTGCATCCTTCAAGATGTTAAGCTGATCTGTCAACTGCTGGTAAGCAGCTTGTCCTGTTACAGCTTCGATCCTTCTTGTACCTGCACCAATACCAGCTTCTGAAATTATTTTGAACAAACCGATTGTGGATGTGTTATCAACATGACACCCACCGCATAGCTCAAGGCTGTAATCGCCAACTTGAACAACACGAACAACTTTTCCGTATTTTTCGCCGAATAAAGCCATTGCTCCCATAGCTTTTGCTTCCTCGATATCTTTATAATCAATTTGAACAGCAATACTTTCCCAAATTTTTTCATTAACGATTTTTTCAATTTTTTCAAGCTCTTCTGCTGTAATTTGCCCGAAATGAGAGAAGTCAAAACGCAAACGGTCTGTTTGTACTAGAGAACCTGCTTGGTTAACATGCGTTCCAAGCACATCCTTTAATGCTTGATGAAGCAAATGTGTTGCCGTATGGTTTTTAACGATTTTTGAACGGTTGCTTCTGTCAACAGCAGCTTCCACTTCGTCATTAACTGTTATAACACCTGATTGCACGATGCCTCGGTGCAGGTTTTGTCCGTTTGGTGCTTTTTGAACATCTTGGACCAAAATAGTAACAGCTTCTGATGAAATGGTTCCAGCGTCTGCAATTTGTCCGCCGCTTTCCGCATAGAATGGTGTCTTATCCAAAATGAACTGGATTTCTTGGCCTTCTTCTGCTTTCTCTACTACCTCTCCATCTACTAGCAAAGCAGATACAACAGCAGAAGCAGTTAGAGATTGATAGCCAACGAATTCACTTTCCACTTTGATTTCCCCAAGAACACTCGATTGAACTTGCATGCTTCCCACTTCTTGACGTGCCTTACGAGCTCGGTCACGCTGGCTTTCCATTTCTTTCTCAAAGCCTTCATGGTCAATTTTCATGCCTTGCTCTTCTGCATATTCCTCTGTCAATTCTACAGGGAAACCATATGTGTCATAAAGACGGAATACATCTTCACCTGAAATAACCAAGCTGTTAGACTTCTTCGCCTTTTCCATTACTTCCCCAAGAATGGAGAGACCTTCATTCAATGTCTCATGGAAGCGCTCTTCTTCGCTCTTCATTACTTTTTGAATAAAGTCGGCTTTCTCTTTCACTGTCGGATAGTAATCAAACATGATTTCACCAACAACAGGTACTAGCTCAAACATGAACGGGCGGTGGATATTGATCTTTTTCGCATAGCGGACAGCTCTGCGCAGCAATCTTCTTAAAACATATCCTCTGCCCTCATTAGAAGGCAATGCTCCGTCACCTACTGCGAATGCAACTGTACGAATATGGTCAGCAATTACCTTAAATGCTTCATCTGTTTCCTTATCTGCACCATATTTCACATCAGCAATTTGTGCTGTTGCCGCAATAATTGGTGTAAAAAGATCTGTATCAAAATTGGTTGGAACATTTTGCACAACAGAAGCCATGCGCTCAAGTCCCATCCCTGTATCAATATTTTTCTTTGGAAGTGGTGTGTATGTTCCATCTGGATTATGGTTAAATTCAGAGAAAACAAGATTCCATACTTCTAAATAACGGTCATTTTCGCCGCCTGGATATAGTTCTGGGTCATTTAAATCATTTCCGTATTCTGGACCACGATCATAGAAAATCTCTGTATTCGGCCCACTTGGACCTTCCCCGATATCCCAAAAGTTTCCTTCTAAACGAATAATGCGGCTTTCAGGAATCCCTATTTTGTCGCGCCATAACGCATATGCTTCTTCATCCTCAGGATGCACTGTGACAGATAGTTTCTCTTTGTCAAAACCAATCCACTTGTCGTCTGTTAAAAACTCCCAAGCCCAATCAATTGCTTCCTCTTTGAAATAATCTCCAATTGAGAAGTTTCCAAGCATTTCAAAGAATGTTTGGTGCCTTGCGGTTTTTCCGACATTCTCAATATCATTTGTGCGAATTGATTTTTGTGCATTTGTAATTCGCGGATTTTCCGGGATTACACGGCCATCGAAATATTTTTTCAATGTTGCAACACCGCTGTTGATCCAAAGCAAAGAAGGATCTTCATGAGGAACTAATGATGCACTAGGTTCCACACTATGCCCTTTTTCTTGGAAAAAATCAAGGAACTTTCTTCTAATTTCTGCCCCTGTTAATACTTTCATAAAAAGTTTGCCTCCTTCTATGTATGACTCCTTAAATATTGATTAGGAGTAATAATTTTAAAGCATAAAAAAAACCCCCATCCCTGGACAGGGACGAAAGTATGCTCGTGGTACCACCCTGATTTATGGCAAAACACTGCCATTTCTCAAATCTCCTTAACGCGGATGGACGGCAGGTATTAACTGCATTCAAGAATTAGCTTTCGACTATCCTTCACTTATGTTCCTTTCAGCCACGGGAACACCTCTCTATTTAGCATACGCCTAAAGTGGACTATAATCTACTTGATTCTATCATCATTTTGTCACTATGTTCTTCTCTCGAATTATACTGATTTTTCTCTGCAATTGTCAACATGTGAATCACTTAAGAATGCTAAGGATTAGTGGTTTTTCCAAAATGAACGTGCAAATGCATGATTGCTACTTTCAAAATAGAAAGGACAGGAACTGCTACTACCATTCCGACAATACCGCCTACCTCTCCACCAAGGAGCAGGGCAAACATAATAAATAGAGGATGCATATGCAAGCTTTTCCCAACAATAAAGGGCGAAAGGATGTTACCTTCCAAAAACTGCAGCACTACAATGATGATAACAACAATGATCAGCATTTTAACAGACATTGTACTTGCAATTATAACGGCTGGAATTGCCCCTATAATGGGTCCGAAGTAAGGAATAACATTGGTAATTCCGATGATTATTCCTAATACTAACGGGTACTTTAAATCAAAAAAATAAAAGGAAATCGATGATAGACTGCCAATGATAAAACAAACTAGCAGCTGTCCTCTTATATAGCTGCCCAAAGACTGATTTACATCCTTCAAAAATAAAACACTGCTTTCACGCCATTTGTTAGGAGTTAAAAGCAAGGCCGCTCTTTTTACTGCTTCAATATCCTTTAACATGTAAAAAGAAATAAACGGTATTAACATCATAATTACGAATGAATTAACAAAACCCATGATACCTTTAATAAGCTTTGTCAGCAATCCATCCAGCTTAACTTCAAAAGATTCAATCCCTTTATCAACCTTCGTCTGCAAATTATCAGGCCATGCCCTTGTTCGCTCTTGTATATAGTCAATCCAGCTTCTGTACTGGTTTGCAAGCTCTGGCGCATTTTCTGTCAGCTCTCTCATCTGCTCAATGAAAATCGGAATGCACTTATAAAGTCCATAGCCGACTCCTCCAAAAAAGAGGATATATATAAATGCCACAGCAAGGCCGCGATGCAGTCCCATTTCGTGGATTTTTTCAACAATCGGATGAAGCAAATAGGTAATAAATGCACCAAGGACGAAAGGAAATATCACCTTCATCAACAGCTGCAAGATTGGAGTCCAAATTGGAGATAATTTAAAAAAGATAAAAACTACAATAAACAGCAATAGTGTAAATGCTAAGCGATAATACCACTTGACTCTTATTTCCATTCTACACTCCTCCCACCCATAATTTGTGTGAAAAGGAGGTAATTTATACAAATAAAGGAGGCGAATTACACGCCTCCTGACTTCTTAACTGTATCTGCGATTGTCTTCCTCGAACAAGTCATCTAATGAACTAAGGCTTCCATCCTCTTCCACTTGATGTGTATGGATAACCCCTTTTACTAATGACAGCTCAATAAAACAGTTCCAGCAATAATACTGGCTGATTCCAATTTTCCCGATATCTTTGCTTTGGCAATTTGGACAGACTAACATCTGAAAACACCTCTAACAATAAGTTTATAGACAGCCATTTCTCAAAATAGTTGTCACTGGTGTTTCCAGTGTGTCCAATTCTTACCCTAAATAAACATCTCATAGCTTTTTTTATAGGAGCCGGCTTTTTAATGCTGTTTTCTTCTCAAAAAAAACAGATGCCATTCCTTTAGAATGACATCTATAGCTTGCTTCTTTATATAAAAACAATGTGATACAAACATTTCCACTAATCGTTTATTGTGTCAGCTTTCTTGAGCTGGCATAAAATCATATGGAGTAACATTCTCCATTCCGATAAGCGGATCAATTTCCATTATCCGATCACTGTAAAACAAGGAAACATCTTCTTCTGCTGCCTCGATATCTGCATCACTTTGCGAAAAGACTTCTTTCAGCTTTTCCTGCAGGGAAGTTTGGCGGTTCAGCTCATCATTTCGGCCTACCCCTATTTCCATCGCATCCACTTCGCCAAGCAATATTAAAAATTGTTTACTTCTTGTAATGCCGGTATATATTAAGTTTCTCCGCAGCATCCTATAGTAGCTTTTTACAATTGGCATAATAACAATTGGAAATTCACTACCTTGGGACTTATGAACAGAACAGCAATAAGCATGGGTAATTTGATTTAAATCCTGCCTAGTATAAGTTGCTTCAATTCCATCGAAGGAGACAATAACCATGTCTTGTTTTTCTGTATTTTCCTTTGCATAAAAGATGGATACAATTTCTCCCATATCTCCATTATAGACATTGTTTTCTGGCTGATTAACGAGTTGCAGCACCTTATCGCCAATTCGGTATTTAACATCGCCGAACTTTAATTCCTTACGTGTTCCATCTGGATTTGGGTTCAATATTTCCTGGAGAATGACATTGAGCCGGTCTATTCCTGCAGGGCCTCTGTACATCGGTGCCAGAACTTGAATATCCATTGGCGCATAGCCCTTTTTCTTCGCGTTGAGGACAACCTTCTCTATAGCCTGTGCTATTTGTCCAGAGGCACATTTAATGAAGGACCTGTCTGTTTGCTGCTGAGTTAAATTACTTGGCAATCTGCCGTCCTTTATCTCATGAGCAAGTTCAATGATAGACGAACCTTCACTCTGCCTGTAAATATCAGAAAGTCGGACTGTCGGAATGCAGCTTGATGCCAGCAAATCCTTCAGCACCTGGCCTGGTCCAACAGACGGAAGCTGGTCTTCATCTCCGACAAGAATGACTTGAATATTGGCTGGCAATGCTTTAAACAGCTGAAAAGCTAGCCAAATATCAACCATGGAGGTTTCATCAACAATAATGATTTTTCCTTCAAGAGGATTCTCCTCGTCCTTGTCAAAACCGCCGCTTCCGTTCCAGCCTAACAGACGATGAATGGTGACAGCAGGTAAACCAGTCGATTCTGTCATCCTTTTAGCCGCTCTTCCTGTGGGAGCCGCTAAAATAAAAGGAAAAGGTTCTTCCTTTTTGTAATCCTTCGGATCAAGGCTGCAGCCATGCAGTTCACCATAAAGCTCTACAATCCCTTTTATAACCGTGGTTTTTCCTGTCCCCGGTCCGCCTGTCAGCATAAGCATCGGCGCCATCAGTGCTGTTTGGATGGCTTCCCTTTGTGATGGTGCATATTGAACTCCAAGCCTGTCTTCCAAATTTCCGAGTGCAAGCAAAAATTCCGATTCTGGAAACTGATCTTCGTATTCCTTCTGTTCCATCACTCTTTTAATATGCCGGACAAGGCCTTTTTCTGAGTAATAAAGGGAAGGCAGGAAAATCTTCTTATCTTCGACGATGATTTTCTTTTCTTCCTGAAGCAAGACAATCTGGTCTGCAATAGCTGAAAAGTCTACTTGCTCCTGTTTATTTTCCTCGAGAAGATCCTTTACTCTGTTCAGCACATATTCTGCTTCCAGGTAGACATGTCCCTCCTGGCTGCTGCCAAGCTCGAGCACATAGAGGCAGCCTGCTTTAATTCTGGCAGGATGGCTGCCAATTAGGCCAATCTGAAAGCCTAAGTCATCTGCTTTACCAAAACCGATTCCTTCTACATCCTCTACAAGCTTATAAGGGTTGGACTGGATAACCTCCAATGTGTTTTCCTTATAAGTCTGGTAAATTTTCATGGATAGCTGCGGCCCGAAACCATACTGATTCAACGATATCATCGCCTGCTCCAGCCCTTGATTCTGCATGAGCGTATCATAAAGAAGCTTCGCCTTGTCTGGAGGAAGTTTGGGAACAGTATCAAGCAAAGATGGTTCATTCAAAATTTTAGTGATGGCATTTTCCCCTAAAGTTTCCACGATGTTCTCTGCTGTTTTCTGGCCGATTCCTTTAAATAGCTCACTAGACAGATAGGTGATAACCCCTTGTTTTGTCTGCGGCATCTCTTTTCGGAAAGAGGAGACCTGGAATTGGAGTCCAAAGCGGGGATGGTCTTTAAATTCACCAAAGAATGTATATGTATCATTTTCATGCATCTTCGGCAAATATCCTGTGACAACGGCTTCCTTATCTTCATAGCTGTCATTCGTTTCATCTACCCTTATCCTGAGCACGGTATAAAGATTATCTTCGTTGTGAAATATCGTGACAAGATGGCGCCCCTTCACATACTTACCCTGCTCCTCGAAAAGATCCAGTGAATTTTGCTCTTCCAATTTTTTCTCCCCCCTCTTTTAAATTTTTTAAAATACCATCAGCCTCCGAGAATTTGTTTTCCCATTTGAGCCAGCTGATGATCAGGCTGAATTTCCAATGCTTTGTTAAACATCTCAAGCGCTTTTTCTTCCTGTTCCTTAAATCCATATGCAACACCAAGATTATAATAAGCATCTGCATGCTCTGGGTCTAACTCAATGCAGCTTGTAAATTTCTCCATTGCTTCATCAATATATTCCCCTTGCGCAAGGCATAAACCAAGCTGGAACAATGCTTCTGCATCCTCACTGTTCAGCTCAACGGCACGCTGCAGAAAGGGAATAGCAAGAATCGATTTTTCCAACCCAATATATGTCATGCCCAGCATGAAATAGTTGTCACTCGATTCGAGTCCTTTCTCAAGTGCTGTCTCGAACATCGCTTTAGCAGACTCAAGCTCCTCCTGTTCAAAATAGACTGTTCCTGCACTATAGTAAGCTGCGGCCATATCCGGATCAATTTCTATCGCTTTTTCATAGAAGGAAACAGCTCTGCTTAAATCACCCAACGCTGACAGCACATTTCCAAAGTTAACATATGATACTGCGTTAGCAGGGTTCTTTTCAATTTCTTCCATAAACACTTTTGCTGCTTCTTCAAATTTGCCTTCTTGCATATATTTAATTCCTAATTGATTTGTCTCCACTTATAAACACACTCCGTTTCTCACTAAAAGTATAGCATATTTTAGCCTAATGGAAATCTTCCAATTCACTCTGCATTTCTTTCTTAAAAAAAAGAGAAACAGCTGCTTAATTCCAAAGGAAAAGCAGCAAGTTTCTCTTTTTTTATCAGCCTACATATGTTAATTGCTCGTTGTTGCGGTACACTTTATCTATTGTTCCGCCGCCAAGGCATTCTTCTCCTTGATAGAAGACAACTGCTTGTCCTGGCGTAACTGCACGAATTGGTTCATGGAAAGTTACTTTCACTTTCGAATCATCGAGCAGTTCCACTGTCACTTTATTATCTGGTTGACGATAGCGGAATTTAGCTGTACATTCGAATGTTTTTGGAGTTGAATCATTAGAAACCCAGCTCACATTATCAGCAATAATGCTGTCAGAGTAAAGCATATCATGATGGAACCCTTGACCTACATACAGCACATTTCTTTGCAAGTCTTTGCCGATAACGAACCAAGGATCACCGCTTCCGCCGATGCCAAGACCGTGTCTTTGCCCGATTGTATAGTACATTAAACCATCGTGTTTACCAACAACCTTGCCATCGAATGTTTCCATATTTCCTTTTTGTGCAGGCAAGTAACCGCTCAAGAACTCCTTAAAGTTCCGTTCGCCGATAAAGCAGATACCTGTGCTATCCTTTTTCGTTGCCGTCGCTAAGTTCGCTTTAGCAGCCAGCTCCCGCACCTTTGATTTTTCCATCCCGCCAATTGGGAACATAACCTTGCTTAACTGCTCTTCTGTTAATTGGTTAAGGAAATACGTTTGATCTTTATTTTCGTCCTTGCCGCGCAGCATGCGGACTTTGCCATCTTCTCTGACAACTTGCGCATAATGCCCTGTAGCCAAATAATCTGCGCCAAGACTCATTGCATGCTCTAAAAACGCCTTGAACTTGATTTCTTTGTTGCACATAACGTCAGGGTTTGGCGTTCTTCCTGCCTTATATTCATCAAGGAAGTAAGTGAATACTTTATCCCAATATTGCTTTTCAAAATTGACCGCATAATAAGGGATACCCAGTTGATTGCAGACACGGATAACATCCTCATAGTCCTCTGTTGCTGTGCAGACGCCGAATTCGTCTGTATCATCCCAGTTTTTCATAAATATGCCGATAACGTCATAGCCTTGCTCTTTTAAAAGCAGTGCAGCAACAGAGGAATCGACTCCACCTGACATGCCGACAACTACGCGTGTATCTTTTGGTGCTTTTTCCATTTCATTCCCCCCTGTATTCCATAGTCCTATCTATTTGGAAGAATACAGTTCAAGCTAGTCAGATAAGCTTATTGCCTGTTAATCTTTGCACGATTTTAGACAGCTCAGATCCGACCTTTTTGATCTGTTCTTCTGTATTGTATAACCCGAAGCTAAATCGAATAGAGTTCTTCGTCCTTTCTGAGTTCTCGCCAAACATGCTTACGAGTACATGGGAAGGATCGATAGAGCCTGCTGTACAAGCAGAACCGCTTGAAGCAGCAATGCCTGCCAAATCTAGATTTACGAGCAGTGCCTCTACATTTGTTCCAGGAAAGCTTAAGTTTAAAACATGTGGCAGCATATTTTCAACTAATCCGTTTTGCACAAACTCAATTTTATTTTCTTCCAATGTTTGAACAAGCGTTTTTTTAAAGCTTTCATACTTTTGCTTTTTTTCCTGTCTCTCAGAAATGGCGATTTCTGCGGCCAGTTGAAAGCCTGCTACTGCTGGAACATTTTCCGTACCAGCTCTGCGCTTTCTTTCCTGTTCACCGCCAAATAAGCGTGGTGAAAGCTGAATGCCATTTTCAATATAAAGGAAACCAATTCCTTTAGGGCCATTGATTTTATGAGAAGAAACGGACAGAAGATTGATATGCTGCTTCTTCACATCAATTTCCTCCATACCGTAAGCTTGGACAGCATCTGTATGGAAAAGGGCCTGATGGTCTTTTAGGACTTCTCCTATTTCAGCAATAGGCTGGATTGCGCCAACTTCATTGTTTCCATACATAATTGTCACAAGTATAGTATCGTCTCGCAATTCCTTTTTCAACACATCAAGATCAATCACACCAAATTCATTAACAGGAAGATAGGTAACATCAAAACCTTTTTTCGCCAGCTCCTCACATGCATGCAAAACTGCGTGATGTTCAATTTCTGTTGTTATGATATGTTTCCCAAGATGTTGATAGCTTTCAGCCACTCCAAATATTGCGTGGTTATCCGCTTCTGTCCCGCCGCTTGTGATAATGATTTCCGACTCTTGCGCTCCTATGCTTGATGCAAGGCTGGCTCTGGCATTATCAATAATCTTTCGGGCCTGTCTTCCAAATGTGTGAATGCTTGAAGGATTTCCATAAATCGATTGCATCACTTCATGCATTCTTTCGATAACCTTAGGATGCATCGGCGACGTTGCCGCATGATCCACATATATATGTTCCAACTTCTTCACCTACTAAAGTTTTATTCTAAATAGCAACTATCTTATAGTAATAGGATAGGCACATTCTTTCCAATTATTTGTTTCAACGATTAAATATAGAACATGTATGAATCTGTATCATTTTCCTCTTTATGGTTCGCCAAGTCCTCAATTGTTGTGGAATCAAGCACTTCTTTAACTGCATCACGGATTTTCATCCATAGAGCTTTTTTAGCAGGCTCCTCGTTTTCAATCCCCTCAACAGGACTGATTGGTCCTTCTAAAGTGCGGATGATATCACCTGCAGTGATGTTTTTCGGGTCGTCACCAAGAACATAGCCGCCGTATGCTCCTCTGATGCTTCGGACAAATCCTGCGTTGCGGAGCGGTGCTACAAGCTGCTCTAAATAATGCTCTGACAAGTCATTTGTCTGTGCAATTGACTTAAGGGAAATCGGACCGTCTCCATGTTTTTTTGCTAATTCCATCATAATTGTTAAGCCGTAGCGGCCTTTTGTTGAGATTTTCATAAACCAGCACTCCTATTATTAGCTATTTTTTTATGTCGATGATGTGATTTTTTCACATTTGCCAGCAGCAATTCCGTCCATTTCTGGCATTGCGGAATACTGAAACCAGCGATTTTACCGATGATAACCGCATATGCGACCGTTCCCCAAAATACAGGTCCGCCCATAAGCCAGCCTGAAAACAGAACAGCCGCCTCCATGATAAACCTGGTTTTAGAAATACTTAAGCCAAGCTTTTGTGATAATACAAGCATCAAACTGTCTCTTGGCCCCGCTCCCAGGTTCGCAGAGATATAAAAGCCCATTCCATAAGCCATGATAACAAGACCAAATAAAAACATTACTTCCCTACCAAGTAATGTGGGAGGTGTCTTAATAAATGGCATCATTAAAAATAAATCAATAAAAATACCTACTAACAGCATATTGAGAAATGCACCGATCTGCGGGATTGACTTGGAAAGGATTGCACTTACAAAAAGGACAAAAAAGCCGACAATGATCGTCCAGCTCCCAATTGTCAAACCAAGTTGGTAGTACAAGCCGATATTCAGTACATCCCACGGAGCAGAACCTAAGTCTGCTTCTATCAAAAGAACAATTCCAAATGACATGATAAGCAGGCCGACAATGAATATTACCGTTCGCCATGTAAGCTGTCTCATCTTCAATGTGGCTTCCATTCTTTATATCCACCTTTACATGTTTACAAATATCCGCAGCAAATTGAACAATATGCATTATAACATATTCCCTCTTCACGCCGCTTGCTTCAACACTAATACTTTCATTATGAATATGATATATCCTATCTATTCAATAGGATATCATATTTCTGGTCTTTTTTTTGGTTTTTAAGTGGTTGCTTACGTAAAATTTCGTATTAAAGGCTGTATTTTGTTATTTCCATGACAAACAGGCAGCTTTTTTAAAAAGCTGCCATTGCATTAAATTTCATCTGCAGTAAACTCATTCAGTCTCATGACAGACAATGCCATAATTTTAATGCCATTTAGCAAACTATCCAGTTCAAATGACATTTTTGGATGGTGCAGGCCTGGTTTTAGGTCTGTACCTAAGCCGATCATTGTCGAGTGTAGGTTTTTTAATTTTTTTGCATAAAAATGGAAGTCCTCGCCTCCTGGTGTGACTGGTGGCGGAACAAGTCCTTTTTTACCAAGCACTTCTTTAATGCTGCCTGCTACTGCTTCTTCCATCGCATTATCCTTCTGTGCTGCAGGCATCTCAGACAAGAGCTCTAACTCTACTTTAGCTCCATTTGCTTCTCCAGCGTGATAGATGCTCCTCTTTAGTTTATCGATAAGGTCATTCATTGCTTCATTCGTTTGTGCTCGCGCATCAATGCCGAATTCTGCATAATCAGGAATGATATTAAAGCTTTTCCCTCCGCCTTGAATGAAGGTCATCTTTGCTGATGCAGGTATGATAGGATTAAGCGGTATAGCGCGAATTGCCGTATTAATAGCCGTAATACTGTCTATAACATTTATTCCTAAATGATGACGGGCGGCATGTGCCTGCAAGCCAAAAACCCGCCCTTTAAATGACGCTGCTGCTCCGTGATAGATAGCTGGAGATGCTTCATTATGCCTCATTTCCTGAATCGGCCGCAAATGAAGCCCAAGTAAATAGTCCACATCATCTAATAAATTTTTATTGATAAAAGAAAGGGCACCGCCGCCTGTTTCTTCTGCAGGCTGAAAAAAGCTTTTAATCATTCCTCTCGGTTGTACCCCAAGCTCTTTTAGGCATTTGAGTGTAAAGAGTACAATTGTCATATGGGCATCATGGCCGCATGAATGATTTGCCTTCCATACACCGTCGACATTTTGCCATAATGCATCTATATCTGTGCGCACACCGATAGTTGGTCCGGTCCTGTTATTGCCCCAATAGCCGACTGCTCCTGTTTGGTCCGAAAAAGTTTTATAAGGTATATCTAGCAAATCAAGCTGTTTGCATATAAAAGCTGTTGTATGATGTTCCTCCCAGCTAATCTCTGCATGTTCATGCAAATAATGATACATCGCTTTTATTTCTACTTCTTTTTTGTTCACCCAATCTATTACTCTATCCTTCACTGTTCGTCCTCCGCTCCCTGTTACCAACCAATATACCGAATGTTCTGTGTTTTCAAATCATAGGAGCACAATCTTAGCATTGCAAGAGATTGTGCTGTATGTTGATTAATTATTTGTGAATGTCTTTTTTCCTAATAAGTATTTTTCAATCACTTGCTCGTTCAGCTCATAACCGATGCCTGGCTTTGTTGGGACTGCTATTTTTCCTGGAGCAGACATAATCACCTCAGGCTGGATAATGTCTTCCTTCCAATAGCGATCAGAAGCAGAAGTGTCACCGGCAATTGTAAAGTTCGCAAGCGAGGTTATAGCAATATTATGAGCCCTGCCGACACCAGCTTCAAGCATTCCTCCGCACCAGACAGGAACATTATAATTATCACATAAATCATGAATTTTCTTTGCTTCTGTCAAACCGCCGACGCGGCCAATTTTCAAATTGATAATCCTGCAGCTGCCAAGCTCGATTGCCTTGCGGGCATCCTCAGCTGAATGGATACTTTCATCCAGACAAATCGGAGTGCTTAGCTCCTTTTGCAGAACAGCATGGTCAATCATGTCGTCAAAGGCTAAAGGCTGTTCAATCATCATCAGCTTGAATGCATCTAATTTTTTTAAATGTGTCAAATCTTGCAGGGAATATGCTGAATTCGCATCGGCCATAAGAGGAATCCCAAATCCGAACTTCTCCCTGATTTTCGCCAATGGCTCCAAATCATAGCCTGGCTTTATTTTAACTTTTATTTTTTTATAGCCATCTGCCAAATATCTTTCGATTTTCAAGAGTAGCTCGTCTAGCGACTTCTCTATTCCAATGCTTACGCCAACATCAATGCTTTTTCTCGTCCCGCCAAGTGCATGGGCAAGGGACACTCCATTTTTTTTGCTGTAAAGATCCCAAACAGCTCCTTCTAATGCTGCTTTTGCCATATTATTTCTTCTGATTGGTGCGAATATATTAGAAACGTCGTCTGGATGGTTAATGGTGCTATTAAACAAAAGAGGAATTAAAAATTCTTCTATTATATGCACAGAAGTGCCTGTAGTTTCTTCACTGTAGCCTGGATTTGGCATAGCAACGGACTCTCCGTAGCCTACATGCCCGCCGCTGAACATTTTAATAATCAGGAAGTCCTTTTCCATTAAACTCCCGATACTTGTTACAAATGGATGCAGCAACGGCATCCTTAGATGAAGAAGCTCGATTCTTTCAATCTTCAAAACTAACTACACGTCCCTTAATCGTTAAATTCGGTAAAGCTTTATTGTTTTTTCTCGTTTTCTGTCCGGAATCCTGCCAGCCGTTCGTAAATAGCCTTAAGCTTTTTCTCTTCTCCCGCCTCAGTTGGCTGATAGTATTGCGTTCCTTTAAGCTTTTCTGGCAAATATTCTTGATTGACCCAGCCGCCGAATGTGCCGATTGGATAATCATGAGGATACACATAGCCAACATGGCCGAGCGCTTTGCTTCCAGCATAATGGCCGTCGCGGAGATGCATCGGAATATCCCCAACATGGCCACTCCTAACATCAGCGATTGCTGCATCGAGGGCCTTATAGGCTGCATTTGATTTAGAAGATAAACACATTTCTACAACAGCAACAGATAAAGGAATTCTTGCTTCAGGCAATCCAAGCCGCTCACTTGCTGTAACGGCTGCAAGTACATTATTGCCTACAGATGTTTTCGCAAGACCGACATCTTCATAGGCAATTACAAGCAGTCTTCTGTTAACAGCAACAAGATCACCAGTTTCGAGCAAATGAGCAAGATAATAAAGAGCTGCGTCAACATCGCTTCCGCGAATGCTCTTTTGCAGGCTGGAAAGAAGGTTATAGAAATGAGACCCCTTCTTATCTCCATAAACTCCGACTCTTTCAATCATTTGTGCGACTGTTTCATCTGTTACAACAAATGTATCTTCTTCTTTATCAGAGGAATAGACAATAGACTCTAAAAGGGTTAAGGATTTCCGAGCATCTCCATTCGTTCCTTGGGCAATTTTTTTTATTTGTTCATCGCTTATCTTTATCGACAGGGTGCCTAGACCCCGTTCTTCTTTAATAGCCCTAGTAAGTAGCTCCTCAATATCAACCTCTGTCAATCTTTTAAGCTGCTTAATCTGCCCGCAGCGGCTTCTGATGGCAGGATTCACATCATGATACGGGTTTTCAGTAGTTGCACCGATTAAAACGATATCCCCTCTTTCCACATGGGGAAGCAAATAGTCTTGCTGTGCTTTGTTGAAGCGGTGAATTTCGTCGAGAAACAGCAGCACTTTCCCTGTTAATCTCGCTTCATCCACGACTGCCTCCACATCCTTTTTGCCTGCTGTTGTCGCATTTAAGGCAATAAACGGCAAATTTGTCGTACCGGCAATCGCAAAGGCAATGGAGGTCTTTCCTATGCCTGGCTCCCCATATAAAAGCATGGACGGAACATGACCATTTTTAATCATTTTATATAAGCCTGTTTGTTTGCCGATTATATCCTTTTGCCCGACTACTTCATCAATGGTAGTCGGCCGCATTCGATAGGCTAGTGGTTCTCCATTCACTATATGTACACCTCTTTACTCGCACTACTTTAAAAACTATTATATCGCAACTTACCCAATAAACGAAAAAGTTTAGATGAAACACCAAAAAGCGGATGGTTATATTCCATCCGCAAAAACCTAACTTATGCCGCAACATCTCTTTTCTTGAATACGAAAAAGGCAAGCATGTGAAAAATCAGGAAATAAACACACAGCATTACAATTGAAAATGTTAATGTCATGCCTTCCATTAATGGAGTACCTTCAAAATACTGAGTCAAATCTGTATTAGCAAATAAAATATATTTTGCCCATTCAAACTTTGTCGACAGCATGTAGGTCACTGTGCCGCCCATAAACATTAAGAATATCGAGATTCCAACAGCAAGTGAACTGTTGCGGAATACACTCGAAATCATAAACGCCATTGTCGTAATCATCAGCAGATCGATTGAATTCAGTCCATATGTTATTAACAGATGGAGAATCATACTTTGTTCTGTCACTTTTCCGTCATGATAATTTAAATAGGGAGTGCTGCTCTCTGGGAATCCGAACAATATGGCGCCCAGCAATAAAGCAAAACCAAATAGAACCAAAATTAAACATACCCCAAACAATATTACGGACAAATACTTAGAAAACAGTATTTTGGCTCTTCCAATCGGGCGTATTAGCAACAGCTTTACCGTACCCCATGTAAACTCGTTTGCAACTATGCCAGCTGCAATGATAATGGTAAACAAGCCGGCAAAGGAGATGAGTTCTGAACTATCTGATATAAAATCCCACACAGAGTAATCCACATTTGTAGTAATATCATGCTCTAATCGATATTCATTAATGGCAATCTGTGACCTTGTATATTCAATTAAATCAGGGGAGACTGTTCCTTCATCGAGCTGTTTTTGATATTCCTTGTTTTCCATCTCTAAACCTTGGCGCCAATTTTCATTGTCAGGAACAGATAATCCATTTTCCTGATACTTCGTAATGGCTCCAATAGCGATTACACTTAGAAGCAAAAGGACAACCATTACGTGTGTGGCTGCACGCTTCCATATCTTCATCCATTCATTTTGCAACAGCTGCAGCATTACAATTCCCCCTTCTCATTTGTTACTTCTAAGAATCTGTCTTCAAGTGTCTTAGAAACTTCTTTAATTCCATAAATGGAGAAATCCTGACCCGAAAGAAGTTTTACCAATGCTGGAATCTGCTCTTTCGTTACTGGGATTTCTATACCTGCAGCACTTTTGGACACCTCTATGCCAGGCATATACTCACGTACAACACTTAAAGCTTCGTCGCTACGGTCTATTTCCACTTCATAGAGCTTTTCTGTGTTGTTGACAAAGTCCTTCACCAATTGGACATCCACCAGTTTGCCTTGCTGGATAATACCAATCCGGTCACACATCATTTCCATTTCCGACAACAGATGGCTGGAAACTATTACGGCCATCCCTCTGTTTCTGGCGAGCATTCTTAAATGGTCGCGAATTTCTCTTATTCCTGCTGGATCTAAGCCGTTTGTCGGCTCATCCAATATTAGAACTTTTGGATCATGCAATAAGCTTTGTGCAAGTCCAAGTCTCTGTCTCATCCCAAGAGAATAGGTTTTAACCTTGTCACGTATTCTATCTGTCAGGCCGACAAGCTCAACCACCTCATTAATCTTCTCCTTGCTTACTCCTCTTGTCATCCGAGCATAATGGACTAGATTATCGTAACCTGACAGGAATTTATACATTTCTGGGTTTTCTACGATTGCACCGACATGCTGCACAGCCTTTTCAAATTCCTTGGTAATGCTTTTTCCGCTTATTAAAATATCACCGGCTGAAATGTTTATTAGGCCAACAATCATTCGAATGGTCGTTGTTTTTCCGGCACCATTTGGGCCAAGAAATCCAAACACTTCACCTGCTTCTACATTAAAGCTTAAATTATCAATGATTTTCCTGCCTTTAATCACCTTTGAAACATTTTTCAGTTCAACAATGCTTCCCATTTTATCTCCCCTTTTTTATGAATGCTTGATATTGTTCTTCATCCACTCCACAATAGACAACCCTTGCTCTTCTTTCAGCTGGTCAACATGAAAATGCGCCGCTAAATGTCCCTTATTGATAACAACAACATCATCCAAAATTGGCTCTATTTCAGCAATCTCATGTGTAGCAATAATAACTGTCTGCTTTTCAAAATCAATATAATGGAGCAACCCCTTAACGATCGAATCTCTTACCATCGGGTCTAGTCCGGAAAACGGCTCATCCAGCAACAGAACTGGAACCTGCCTGCTTAAAGAGAGAACCAGCTTCAATCTTCCTCTGTTGCCCTTTGACAACTCTTTAATTTTCTTGGCCTTATCAAGCTCCATGAAATGAAGTAGCTCCGTTGCCGTCTCAAGGTTTAAATCCTGAAACTGCGAGGCAGAAAAGCTGATCATGTCAGCAACAGTAAAACCATCGTAGAACATATCTAATTCCGTCAAATACGATACATCTGCTGCTATTTTTCGATTAACCTGTTTGCCATTTACAGTGACAGTTCCAGAGGAAGGCTGAACGAGTCCTGCAATAAGTTTTAAGGTTGTTGATTTTCCGCTGCCATTAGCACCGACTAAGCCGTAGATTTTCCCTGGCAGAAAAGAGAAATCAACATCTTCTAAAGCTGTTTCTTTGCCATACTTTTTTGTAACTTTCTCTAATTTAATCAATCTTTTCAGCCTCCTCCCCCTGCTTAAATGCAGCTTTTAGTTCTGCAATCATTTCCTCTTCTGATATTCCGAGTTCCTTCATACTCTCGACAAACCTGCCAACAAGTTCAAGCTGCAATTTTTTCTTCACTTCCTCTAGCACTTCCTTCTTTTCGGTAATGAATGTCCCTTGCCCTCTTCTCGTTTCCACGATATTCATCCTCTCCAATTCACTATAGGTTCTTTGAATTGTGTTTGGGTTCACTCCTGAATCAATGGCCATTTCCCGTACAGAAGGCAGCTTTTGGCCAACCTTTAATTCCTGTCTTGCAATCTGCCGCATAATCCGATCAACAATTTGCATATAAATCGGCCGTGATTGCTTGTAGTCATCTGCCATGCAGCTTACACCTCTACTTTCTTATCTAACAGCCAAGACGAAACCCAAAAAATAACAAGAGCTGTCAGACAATAGCCTGCTAGGACAAACACGGAAATGTCTGTTGCTTCAAAGGTAGCTTGAAAGGAATTCATACCTGTTTCCATCTGAAAAGCTCTACCTAAATTAAACATCCCTATTTCTTTTATATCTTTAATAAAGCTGATTTTCCCAAACTGTTCTTTTAACAGTTCCCATCCATAGAAAAAGGCAATGAGGATAATCCAGCGAAATTTCTTCAACCATAGGATGGCTCCTAAACTGTGGTAGACAGTCCAATAAAAGATGACCCAGATGCTCAAGTAAAAAGAGATTAACCATATTGCCGCAGCCATAAATACAATATCAAATGCAGTAAACATTTCTTGAAATTCTGCTATCGGCAAAAGACTTAAAATGGTAATAATGGTTATAAGGACAGCGGAGCATAACGATAATATAGAACAGGCCGTAAGCTTTGACAGCAATAATTGCACACTGCTTGCTGGATTATGGAGCCACAATTGCGTTTTGCCTTCCAAATTAAGTGATGTCAGCAAAGACCCTGGTAAATAAATAACATGGGCAATAATTAAAGCAATCGAAATGGTTCCTGCCAGCATGCTAGTGCTGTAATAACCAGAAAGGAACCAGCCAGCCGCATAGGCGATTGCCATAAAAATTAATATCGTATAAAAATAGCCGATGGTTATTTTTAAGTCCTTCCTCAACAAGCCTTTAAATGCTTTCATATTCTTCCTCCAAAACTTTGTATTAGTGTACTATCTAGATAGTACACTAATACACCAATGCCTGCAATAGGTTATTTGTAAATTTAAACCAGTATTTTTACTCTAAAAAAAGATCCTAGGCCGATAGCCTAGGATCTTTCGTTTATATTAGTCATTTACACGCTTAATTTTAATGTCCCCCAGTAATTCCTTCACCACATGGCTTGCCATAATTAAACCGGCAACAGATGGAACAAAGGCATTGGAAGAAGGCGGCATTTTTGCCTTGCGAATCGGTGCATCTTCTTTCCCAACCACTTTGCGGACATCTTCTCTGATAACGATCGGGCTTTCATCTGAAAAGACTACTTTAATTCCTTTACGGATTCCCTCTTTTCGCAGACGAAGACGAATAACTTTAGCAATTGGATCTGTATGTGTTTTGCTGATATCAGCAATTTGGAAACGAGTCGGATCCATCTTATTCGCTGCACCCATACTTGAAATAATAGGAATATTTCTTTGTAAACATTCCTTCATTAAGTGAATTTTATAGGAAATAGTATCAGATGCATCCACAACATAGTCCAAGCCGTATGCAAAGATTTCCTCATAAGTTTCTTCTGTATAAAACATTTTCAGTGCGATTACTTCACAATCTGGATTGATATCTGCAATGCGCTCTTTCATGATATCAACTTTCGGACGACCGACAGTTGACAATAATGCAATCACTTGGCGATTGACGTTGGTAATATCAACATCATCCTTGTCAATCAATATTAATTTTCCGACTCCTGAACGAGCCAGAGCTTCAGCAGAAAAGGAGCCGACCCCTCCAATTCCTAGCACTGCCACCGTGCTGTTTTTTAACTTTTCTAATCCATCTGTACCGATCGCTAATTCATTTCTTGAAAACTGGTGCAACATCTATTTCTTCAACTCCATTATTAGATTTACGTTAATAGGAATTATACATATGTTTTCTAGTATTATACTCTTAAACCCTTTTGTACTATAACATAAATTATTGACAGGTTCTAGCCCTTGTCCTCAGGACTGTTGACAGGAAAAAAAGGCTGTCACTTTTAGACAGCCCTCTTTTATCAGTCATTTTTTTTCGGTGATTTAAGTGCTAGATGCAAATCATCAAGCTGGCTTTGAGAAACCTCGCCTGGTGCATCTGTCAACAGACAGCTTGCACTTGCTGTTTTCGGGAATGCGATTGTATCACGCAGGTTTGTTCTGCCAGACAGAAGCATAATCAGTCTATCTAAGCCGATTGCAATTCCGCCATGCGGAGGTGTTCCATATTCGAATGCTTCCAGCAGGAAACCAAATTGCTCATAAGCTTCTTCTTTAGAGAAACCAAGCAGTCCGAACATTTTTTCCTGAATATCTTTTTCGAAAATACGAAGTGATCCTCCGCCAAGCTCATAACCATTCAATACAATATCATACGCTTGTGCTTTAACTGCCTTAGGATTGGAATCAAGCAGTTCAATATCTTCTCGTTTTGGCATTGTGAACGGATGGTGAGCTGCATAGAAACGGTTCTCTTCTTCATCAAGTTCAAACAACGGCCAGTCTGTCACCCATAGGAAGTTGAATTTCTCTGGGTCTATTAAGTTCAACTCTTTTGCTAATTTAAGGCGAAGTGCACCTAATGAGTCTGCAACAACGCTTGCTTTATCTGCAACAAACAGCAGCAGATCACCTGGTTCAATAGCAAGTGCTGCTTCAAACGCTTTTTGCTCTTCCTCTGAGATGAATTTTGCTATCGGACCTTTTAATCCATCCTCTTCTGCCTTCAACCATGCTAAGCCTTTCGCGCCATAAACTTTCACGAATTCTGTCAAAGCATCAATATCTTTACGAGAATATTTGTCATTTGCTTGCTTCACATTAATTGCTTTTACTTGGCCGCCTGATTCAACAGCAGCTGCAAACACTTTAAAGCTGGAGTCTTTAACGATTTCAGACAGATCTGTAAGCTCCATTTCAAATCTTGTGTCTGGCTTATCCGATCCGTAGCGTGCCATTGCTTCATCATAAGGCATTCTTGGGAATGGTGAAGGAACATCGATTCCTTTCACTTCACGCATAATTGTCACCATCATGTTTTCCATCATTTTCATGATGTCTTCCTGACTTAAGAAGCTTGTTTCAATATCAAGCTGTGTAAATTCAGGCTGACGGTCTGCACGCAAGTCTTCATCACGGAAGCAGCGGGCAATTTGGTAATAGCGCTCAATTCCGCCTACCATCAGCAGCTGTTTGAAAAGCTGCGGAGACTGCGGCAATGCATAAAATTCATTTGGATGAACACGGCTTGGCACAAGATAATCCCTTGCTCCTTCAGGCGTGCTTTTTGTAAGGATTGGTGTTTCGATATCCAAGAAGCCTTCGCTGTCTAAATAATCTCTCATAATCTTTGTTACTTGATGACGCATTTTTAATGTTTCAAACATAACTGGTCTTCTGAAATCTAAATAGCGATATTTTAAGCGAACATCTTCTGCTACGTCTGTTTTATCAGAGATAGCAAACGGCGGTGTTTTTGCTTCGTTCAGAATGATAATTTCGTCTACAACAATCTCAATTTTACCTGTTTGCAGGTTTTCATTGATTGTTCCTTCCTGCCTTGCCACAACCGTTCCTTTAATATCTAGAACAAATTCATTTCTTACTTTTTCTGCAATTTCAATTGCTTCTTTATTTATTTCTGGATTAAACACGACTTGAACAATGCCAGTACGGTCACGCAAATCAATGAAAATAAGTCCTCCCAAATCACGGCGTTTTTGAACCCAGCCCTTTAAGCTGACTTTTTCGCCAATAGCCTTTTCTGTTACTTCACCACAAAAATACGTTCTTCCAAACATATTTCATCCTCCTTTTAGTTCCCTACTATTTATTTTTAATAGCTTTGAAAATCTTGCAGCGCTGCCGCTAATTCTTCCAGCTTCACTTGTTTTTGTTCACCAGTTTCCTGACTCTTCACATTAATCTTGTTTTCCTTCAGCTCATCCTCGCCTAAAATAGCGACAAATTTAGCTTGAAGGCGATCGGCAGCTTTAAATTGAGCTTTTACTTTTCTGTCCATATAATCTCTTTCAGCAGATAAGCCTGCTCTGCGCAAATCATTTAAAAGTCCGACCGTATAATCCTTTGCTTCTTCTCCCAATGCAACAAGATAACAATCGATTTTCTTCTCAACAGGCAATTCGATTCCTTCTGCTGTTAAGGCTGCAAGCAATCTTTCCAAGCTCATCGCAAACCCGATACCAGGTGCTTCCGGTCCGCCAAGCTCTTCTGTAAGCCCATTATAACGACCGCCTCCGCAAAGTGTCGTAATGGCTCCAAATCCTTCTGCCTCACTCATGATTTCAAATGCAGTGTGATTATAGTAATCCAAGCCTCTTACTAGATTTGAATCGACTACGAAAGGAATATTTAAGGCAGTTAAATATGCTTTCACTTTCTCAAAGTATTGTTTAGACTCTTCATTCAAGTAGTCTAGGATCGACGGTGCCGACTTCATTAACGGGTGATCATGATCTTTCTTACAATCCAAAATTCTCATTGGATTTTTTTCGAGACGGCTTTGGCAGTCACTGCAGAATTCGCCGATGCTTGGCTTAAAGTGGCCGATTAGTGCATCTCTGTGTGCAAGTCTGCTTTCTTTATCACCAAGACTGTTTACAACGAGCTTCAGCTTTGAAAGCCCAAGTGATTCATATACACTATAGGCAAGTGCCATTACTTCCGCATCAATCGCAGGATCCTTGCTGCCGATTGCCTCTACACCAAACTGGACGAATTGGCGAAAACGGCCTGCTTGTGGACGCTCATAACGGAACATTTGTCCTAAATAGAAAAGCTTAACTGGCTGTGATGGCAACCCGAACATTTTATTTTCTACAAAAGAACGAACGACAGAAGCAGTACCCTCTGGTCTGAGTGTCAGGCTTCTTTCTCCTCTGTCTTCAAATGTGTACATTTCCTTTGTGACAATATCTGTTGTATCTCCAACACTGCGCAAAAACAGCTCTGTATGCTCAAAGATAGGTGTTCTTATTTCGTTATATTGGAATCTGTCGCAAAGCTCTTTAATACGTGTTTCAATATATTGCCATTTTTCCACTGTGCCTGGCAGAATATCTTGCGTTCCTCTTGGAATATTTATTTGCATATTATTATCCTCCTGTATTGGCTTATGTATCGGAATTAGGGATGGGCAATTTTAAAAAAGCAAACAAAAAAATCCCGCCCCTTGTATATCAAGAAATATACAAGGGACGAGATTTTGGAATCCCGTGGTGCCACCCTAATTGAAGAAATGCATCTTTAAAGAAATGCATCTTCCACTTTGCAGTTAACGCCTGCTAACGTTTCATACCTAGTAATGTTAAAAAACATGTTCAGAAGAAAACCTACGGAGTGTTCGTTCATTAAGTCATCATGCAGAAATGCTTCCAGCCTTTGGCATTTCCTCTCTTTTCATGTGTATCCTAACTACTTTTCTCCCTCATTGGCTTTTTTAATTTATCCCTTATTATTTTATTAATAATAATAAGAGATGAATTGATTGTCAATAGCCCTTTAATATCTCCCAACCTGCTTTTTCAGTTTTCTTGCTTCGCCTACAGATAACCCAAACTCTGAAGCAAGCTCAACAGCTGTCGAGTTAGCTTCCTTTTCGATAAAATCATGAAAGTCCACACCGAGTAATTTCGAGCTTACATCATGGGTTTTTATGCTTTTTTCACCAAATCTCATTGTTTTCACCCTTTTTTCTTGTTAATTTCTATTATTATCCCCATGAGTTAAAAAATTTTTCATCATATGTTATATTTATTGTCTAAAATTGAAAAGAAAAAGAGAAAAGTTATCAAAGGAGATTGTATCTTGAAAGAGAAATGTATTAAAATGCAACTAACTATGCTCTTTCAAGGAAGGGAGGAGAAGCTATCAAATGATAAAGAAACAGCATATATGGATAATTCCCATTATGATGCTAATGCTGATTCCTGCAATCCAAGCTAAAGCGGAAAGCAGTCTATCTGTGCAATCGACGACAGTCCTTAATATAAGAGAAGGTCCTAGCCTTGATGATTCAATTATTGGGAAAATGGAAATAGGCACAAGCTATAAAGTGCTGACTGACAATGGGGACTGGCTGAAAATCGATTTAGGAAATGGTCAAGCCGGCTGGGTGGCAGCCTACTTAGTAACAAAGTCTGAAGGTTCGAGTAATGATGCTCCCAATACGCAAACAGACAGCGTCACAGCATCAGAAGGAACCATTTCTGAAAATGGATTAAGACTGCGCAAAGGACCTGGTACCGAGTATCAGGTTATCACAACACTCAGCAAAGATACTCCTGTCACCATTCTTTCAAATGAAGGAGACTGGGCTGAAATCCAAACAGCGCTCGGAACAGGCTGGGTTAACAGCCAATATATTATCGGCGGCGCGCAAACCACTTCAGACACAACGGACGTCTCACAAACAGACGGCCAAACTGCGATTGTAGCTGACGATGATATAAACGTTCGTGACACAGCTTCTTTGAATGGAGTAGTCATTGGCAAGCTGGCAAAAGGAACGGTAATACATATAGTAGCAGAGGATGGAGATTGGGCTAAAATCCAATTTTCAGGCAATACTGGCTGGGTGTCTAAAACCTTGCTGACTGAGGACAGCGAGGTAGAAAACATTTCTGCAAAACCAATTGATGCATCTGTTACTATTCTTCATGATGGGACAAACATTCGGAGTGAAGCATCCGTACAAGCCTCAGTCTTAAGTATTGCAAGTGAAGGGGATTCCTTTAAAGCAACAGAAGAGATTGGCGACTGGTATAAAATTGAGCTGGCAGACGGTCAAGCCGGCTATGTAGCAAGCTGGATAGTGTCAGAATCTGCTGAAAAGCAAACAGCACCTTCCTCACAAGACAGTAACAAAACAGGCGACTTAAAAGGAAAAACAATTGTCATCGATCCTGGTCATGGCGGTAAAGACAGCGGGACAATCGGAGCTGTCGGCACATTGGAAAAAACGCTGACAATCCGAACAGCCAACCTTCTTGCTAAAAAACTGCAGGCTGCTGGCAGCAATGTGGTGATGACAAGACAGAATGACTTTTTTATCTCGTTGCAGGACCGTGTCAATATGAGCAGCTTCTATAAAGCTGACGCCTTTATCAGCATCCATTATGACAGCATAAAGGACAGCAGCGTCCGAGGGATGACAAGCTATTATTACAGCTCTTCCCAAAAGGAGCTTGCCAACAGTCTGCATGAAAACATTATTGAAGCAACCCAATTAAAGGACAGAGGTGTAAGGAAGAACGATTATTTTGTTCTTAGAGAAAACACACAACCAGCAACGCTTTTAGAGCTTGGTTATTTAAGCAACCAGCAAGAAGAGGCGCTTGTTTCGTCCCAAAAATACCAGGAGACAGTTTCCGCAGCCATTTATGAAGGGCTCGAAAGCTATTTCCAATAATAAAAAGAACCGTTCCAATCGGAACGGTTCTTTTATTTGCTTTCGAGTATAAGAGTAACAGGGCCATCATTCACCAATGAGACATCCATCATGGCACCGAAAACACCTGTCTCCACATGCAAGCCCTTTTCCCTCAGCATAAGATTAAATTGATCGTATAGATTTACTGCATAATCCGGTTTGGCGGCATTCATAAAGTTCGGCCGTCTCCCTTTTCGCGTATCTCCATACAGAGTAAACTGGGAAACAGACAAAATAGCGCCTTCAACCTCCATTATGCTGTGATTCATTTTCCCATCCTCATCATCAAAAATTCGCAGATGGGCAATTTTATCTACAAGCTTTGCTGCATCCTCTGCTGTGTCATCATGTGTGACGCCAACGAGGAGCATATAGCCCTTATCAATTTGTCCAACGGTTTTCCCGTCGACTTCCACTTTTGCTTCTTTCACTCTTTGCAACACAATACGCATACCGTTTCTCCTTAGTTCATGATTCTACGTACAGAATAGACATCAGGTATCTGCTTAATCCGCTCCACCACTTTATGGAGGTGATTGACATTCAGAATGAGAATAGACATCGTGATGGTTGCCATTTTATTGCGGTCAGATTTGCCTGAAACAGCAGAAATATTCGTTTGCGATTCGTTAACTGCCTGAAGAACCTCATTTAAAAGGCCTCTTCTGTCATATCCGCTTATCTCAATTTCCACATTATATTCCTTCCGATCATTCAGCGCTGTTTCCCATTCAACAGGAATCAGTCTTGCTTTTGCATCCTCGGTATCGATATTAGTACAATCTGAGCGGTGAACAGAAACGCCTCGTCCCTTTGTAATGAAGCCGACAATCTCATCGCCTGGCACTGGGTTACAGCAGCGTGACAGCCTGATTAGCAGGTTGTCAATCCCGGTTACCCGCACTCCAGAAGCACGTTTTTTCGCACTAGGAAATGACTTTAATTCAGCAACAGCATTAGATATTGTTGCAGACTGCTCCGCATCACGCTTCTTGCGCCATTTCTCTGTAAGGCGGTTGGCGACTTGAAGGGCTGTTATGCCATTGTAACCGACAGCAGCATACATATCCTCTTCACCAACAAAATTAAACTTCTCAAGCACTGTCTTAATATTATCAGGGGTAAGAATTTCCTTCAGATCAAACTCCATATTGCGGATTTCTTTCTCGACAAGCTCCTTGCCCTTTTCCACGTTCTCCTCTTTGCGCTGCTTTTTGAAGAACTGCCTGATTTTATTTTTTGCTTGTGAGGTTTGTGCAATCTTGATCCAGTCTTGGCTAGGACCATATGAATGCTTGCTTGTATGAATTTCGACGATATCGCCAGTCTTTAACTTATAATCAAGTGTAACCATCTTGCCGTTAACCTTGGCACCAATTGTTTTATTACCGATTTCCGAGTGAATTCGATAAGCAAAGTCAATCGGAACGGAGCCTGAAGGCAACTCAAATACATCGCCTTTTGGGGTAAACACAAATACCATATCGGAAAACAAATCGATTTTCAGACTTTCCATAAACTCCTCGGCATTAATACTGTCTTCCTGGAAGTCGAGAATTTCTCTAAACCATGACAGCTTCTCTTCAAAGGAGGAGCCTTCATCAACTGTTTTTCCTTCTTTATATGCCCAGTGTGCGGCAATCCCGAACTCTGCAATTCGATGCATTTCTGTTGTGCGTATTTGCACTTCCAGCGGGTCACCCTTCGGCCCAATCACTGTTGTATGCAAGGATTGGTACATATTAGCTTTAGGCATCGCGATATAGTCTTTGAAGCGTCCTGGCATCGGCTTCCAGCGTGTATGAATAATTCCAAGCACGGCATAGCAGTCTTTGATGCTGTTTACCACAATGCGCACTGCCAAAAGATCATAAATCTCGTTGAACTGCTTGTTTTGTAGCACCATCTTGCGGTAAATGCTGTATATATGCTTTGGACGTCCCGAAATGTCAGATTGAATTTTTACTTCATCCGTGCCTTCCCGTATTTCGGAAACAACTTCTTCTAAATATTGTTCACGCTCAGCGCGCTTTTTCTTCATTAAGTTAACAATTCGATAATATTGCTGTGGATTCATATAACGTAGAGCTGTATCTTCAAGCTCCCATTTAATTGTAGATATCCCTAGTCTGTGGGCTAATGGAGCGAAAATCTCAAGCGTTTCATTTGAAATGCGGCGCTGCTTCTCTGCAGGAAGATGCTTTAGCGTTCGCATGTTATGAAGTCTGTCGGCAAGCTTAATCAGTATGACTCGTATATCCTGCGCCATTGCGACAAACATTTTGCGATGGTTCTCTGCTTGTTGTTCTTCATGGGATTTGTATTTGATTTTCCCTAGTTTCGTAACGCCGTCAACGAGCATGGCCACTTCATTGCTAAAGCTGTCACTAATATCCTCTAATGTGATATCGGTATCTTCAACAACATCATGGAGAAAACCTGCAGCAACAGTAGCCGGATCCATCTGCAAATCAGCAAGAATCCCTGCCACTTGAATAGGGTGGATTATATATGGCTCCCCAGATTTTCTATATTGTTCACGATGAGCATTTTGGGCAAAATCATAGGCTTTTTGTATGAATTTTGTATGCTCTTCGTTTAAATATCCTTTAGTCTTATCGATGACTTGTTCGGCGGTTAACACTTGATCATTCGCCATGTAATCACCTTTCATATTCCGAGTGTATTATTAGAATTTATCATAAGTTCGACTATTTATCTATCCCGCTATATGTTTTTCCTTATATTGCATCATGCAATTTTTAATAGAATTAAAACAATTTTAGAATGATTATTTCTATTATTAAAAAAAAGAGAGAGAATGTAAAGAGAATCCATGTAATTTTTTTGCAAAACATTAGAATTTTTGTCGAAAACAGTCGAAAGTTCCCGATGCTTTTTTATTGCAAAAAAAAGAGCGCTATCACAGCGCTCTTCTTCGTTATTAATATTCCATCAATGTCAAAATATCATAGCCATCAAGGTTTTTGCGTCCTTCTAGGTAAGACAATTCAATCAAGAAGGCAATCCCAGCTACTACACCGCCCAATTCTTCTACAAGCTTGATTGTAGCCTCAATTGTGCCGCCTGTTGCAAGCAAGTCATCAGTAATTAGGACTCTTTGGCCAGGCTTAATTGCATCCTTATGGATTGTCAGCACATCCTTGCCGTACTCCAAGCCGTAAGAAACCTTGATTGTTTCTCTTGGCAGCTTTCCTTCTTTACGAACTGGCGCAAAGCCTACTCCTAATGAATAAGCAACAGGACAGCCGATGATAAAGCCGCGAGCTTCTGGTCCGACAACAATATCGATTTCCTTTTCTTTAGCGTACTCAACAATTTTATCTGTTGCGTATTTATATGCATCACCATTATCCATAAGTGTGGTAATATCTTTGAAACGAATGCCCGGTTTTGGCCAATCTTCCACAATTGTTACATACTGTTTTAAATCCATTCTTGCACTTCCTCCTCATTCTTAACGGATTTCTGAAGAATAAGATCAAACCAATTCTTTAACTGCTCATAAGACGAGTATATTAATTCATTTTCGAGCGAAAATTGTGCTTGTTTCTGTTGAAAAGAAGGAGACTCTGTTAAATCTCTTCTATTGCTATTCTTATTCAGCGTAATAAACCCATCCTTCATTGTAACAAAATTCAGCTCAAAAAACACCTTTGACATAAAAACAATTGTTTCTTTGCTCCAGCCTTGGCGTTTCGCAAGCTCTCCGCCGTACTTTTTAAGGTCAAAGCCATTTTGCTTTGCAAGAAAAGCGTAGTACCATTTAAAGTGATCCCTTGTCGGCATCGTGCTGAAAAAGTCGCTGTCCTGCTTAAAAAAGCTTGCATATATTCGTTCAGGGACAGTACTAGCTAACAATTGTTGAACGATATCTTTGCTATGCGGAAAGTCTGCCAGTACTAGTATGCGATTTTCGGTTTGGAAGGATGCTGCATCATCAAGATTTTCAATAATTTTATAATCAGAAATAGAATTAAGAGCCTCAGGTACCGAATCCTTGTGAAAGAAAATCCATGTTGCACTGTTGCCTGGTATGGCAGATGCGAGCTTCTCCAAATTTCTAATACCTCGGTAATCGAAAAGCTGCCAATGCTTTACAGCAATATCCTGAATAAATATTTGCGGCTTTTTTATATTATTCCATTCATTGATAGAAAGCTGTCCTAGTACAGACACCTTTGCACTTGGCGATATATGGTCATAAAGCTCGCCAATCCCAAACCCAATTCCATCAAGGCTTGTGTCTTCCTGCTGAAATTGCACCTTCAAATGATTCTGGTTAGCTCCAATCTTCCTTATAGTGCTTATCTCAACAGAATCCATCACAATCCGCGGCTTAGCATTATCGACACCAAATGGCGCAAGCAGCTGCATTTCCTCAATGGCTTGTAAATGCGCATCTTTAAGGTCAATCTCCATATCAACGGCTGTTAATGGAACTAAATCTTCAGGAACAAGCTTGTCAAAAGCGAGTTGGTTCAAGCGCTGACGAAGCTGATCCACATCCTCCAATGCAAGTGTCATCCCTGCTGCCATCGGATGTCCGCCGAAATGGGGAAGTATCTCTCTGCATGTAGACAGATTCTGGTATAAATCAAATCCGGCAATACTGCGTGCCGACCCCTTTGCAATACCTTTTTCCTGATCAAAGCCGAGAACAATGGTCGGTCTGTAAAATTTCTCGACTAGCCTTGAAGCCACAATACCGACTACTCCCGGATTCCATCCCTCTTTACCGACGATAATCACCCGGTTTTCGGCCAACGGATACAGCGTCTCAACTTGTTCAATCGCTTCCTCCGTAATTTGGTTAACGATTGCCTGCCGTTCTTTATTTATCGCTTCCATCTCTTCTGCAAGAGATGCAGCAAGGTCTGGGTCATCTGTTAAGAGCAGTTCAACGGCAGGGTCAGCACTGTCGAGCCGGCCAACAGCATTTATCCTAGGGGCAATCATAAATCCGATTGTTTCCTCATCTATCCCGCTTGCTTCTGTCTTCATCTGCTTCAGTAATGCCTGCAAGCCGATGTTAGCAGTCTGCTTCAACTTCTTGATTCCAAGTTTGGCGATAATCCGGTTTTCCCCTGTCAGTGATACAAGGTCGGCAATTGTCCCAATTGCAGCAAATTGCAGAAGATGTTCTGGGAGTTCGCCGTATAGCGCATGCGCAACTTTTAAAGCAACACCGACTCCGGCAAGCTCATGGAAAGGATACTCGCTCCCATCCAATCTTGGATGAATGATTGCTAGCGCATCTGGAAGAACTAATCCAGGCTCATGGTGGTCTGTCACGATATAGTCTATCCCTAGCTCTTTCGCCACATCTGCTTCCTTGACAGCAGCTATTCCCGTATCCACTGTAACAATCAGCTTAATGCCGATGCTTGCTGCATATCGAAATGCCCCTTCATTCGGTCCATAGCCTTCTGTAAAACGATTGGGTATATAAAATTGAACATCGGCGCCTAGATCCTCCAATGTTTTCATCATAACAGTGGTGCTCGTTACACCATCTGCGTCATAGTCGCCAAATATAAGGATTGGCTCTTGTTTATCGATGGCATCCTTTATGCGGTCTACTGCTATATCCATGCCCTTCATTAAAAATGGGTCATGAAACTCATCTATGCTGTATAAAAATGCTTTTGCCTTTTCAAGGCTATCATATCCTCTGTTTACGAGTAAACTTGCTACAAGAGGTGTGATTTTTAACTGGTCTGCAAGTATTGCAGCATTATCATTATTTTTCTTTTCTGTAATCCATCTAGATTTAGGATGAAGCATCTTATCACCTCAATCTATCATTATACAAGTATGAGTTAATCCTTTCAATGTTTGATAGTGGAAGAAACAGACTTTGATTACACACAAAAAAGCTTATGCCATTGCTGAGCATAAGCTTTTTTGTGTGTGAAATTATTTTGTTGGAGCAGTTATTGTCTCTACTGGTTCTGCCTCACTAGTTTGTACTGGTTCAAGCTCTTGCAGCCGCAATTGAAGTGACTCGTTTTCCTTAACTGCAGCCTTCCATTTTCTCTGCAACGAATAAATTTTTATCAAGCCAGCAGAGCCTATCATAAGTCCTCCCAGCAATACGGAGATTAAAATTACGAGAATGAGCGGCCATTCTCCTGTTCCAAATAAATAGTTCACTGTAACAGAATCAACATTTATCACAGCAAAAACAGCTACTATAAGTGCAAAAACAATGCCAAATAATAAGTTCCATTGGATTTTCATAAGCTACCTCCAATACTAAGTCCTTCCCTATAACTTTCCCATAATATGCAGGTATTAAACTAAAAAGACAGGTCCTTCAATCAAGGACCTGTCTTAAATCAAACTTATACTTGCGGCTCATCTGAACTTACACGTTTTTCTTTAACCGTAATCAGAACGCCTTTTTTCTTAAGCTCTTTTTTCTTCCATACAAACCATAACTGGGATGCGATAAAGATAGAAGAGTATGCACCTCCGATTAAACCAATCAATAAAGCTAATGAGAAGTTTCGGATTGACTCGCTTCCAAAAATCAACAAAGCAATTACACAGATAACAACTGTGAGAACTGTATTGAGGGAGCGTGTAAATGTTTGGCGGATACTTGTATTGATAATATCTTTGATTTCCTTCGCAGTCGTAATTCTTTTCTTTTTCACAAGGTTTTCGCGGATACGGTCGAACGTAACAATCGTGTCGTTAATAGAATACCCGACAATCGTAAGTACTGCCGCGATAAATGTAATATCAACTTCAAGCCTTGTGAAGCTGAAGATGACAATGATAAAGAATGCATCATGAAGCAGGGCGATAATAGCTGCTAATGCCATATATATTTCAAAACGGATTGTTACATAAAGTATTATCCCTAGTGATGCTAAAATGATGGCATAGAACGCATTTTTGGCCAGCTCTTTTCCGACTGTAGGTGATACGGTGCTGACATTCGGATCGGAGCCGTATTTATCATGCAGAGTCGTTTTCAGTTCTGCGACTTTGCTTTGACTCATATCCCCTTTTATGCGGATTGCAGCTCTGTCATTATTTTCACCAGAAATAGTGATATCATCTGCTGTAATGCCGAGAGCATCCATATCTGCTTGAACCGCTTCTGTTGTCAATGGTTTCTCAGAGCTTATTTCCACCCGTGAACCGGCTGCAAAGTCGATGCCAAGGTTAAGTCTAAACACAGCAATAACAATGATACCTACAACAACAAGCACGCTTGATATTCCAAAGAATACGTTTTTGTATTTTACAAAGTCAATACGGTCAAATTTCGTCGGCAATGTAAGTGTATCGTAGTTTTCGCCAATATGCTTAATATCCTTCTTATTGACACCAAACCATGACGGTCTCTTGTTGAATGCTTTGCTGTTAACAATAAGCCCAAGCAACAATCTTGTCCCATATACTGCCGTGATAAAGCTCACTAGAATACTGACAATCAGCAATGTCGCAAATCCTCTAACAGAGCTTGTACCATATGCAAATAAGATAACGGACGCAAGAATCGTTGTAAGGTTAGCATCAATAATGGTGGATATTGAGTTTTTGTTACCAGCTTGGTAAGCGGATTTCAGTGTTTTCCCTACTTTAAGTTCATCCTTAATCCGTTCATATGTGATGATATTGGCGTCAACCGCCATACCGACACCAAGTATTAGGGCGGCAATTCCCGGCAGTGTCAGTACCCCGTTAATTAAATCAATAACAAGCAGATTTAAGTATACGAATATAGACAGGGTGATGACTGCAATTAAGCCTGGCAAACGGTAGTAGAACAGCATAAACAAGAACACAAGTCCAACACCAACAATGCCGGCAAATACTGTTTCTTTAAGAGCCTGGTCACCAAACTGGGCTCCAACGCTTGTTGAATAAACCTCAGTCAGCTTAACAGGAAGAGCTCCCGCATCCAGAAGCTCAGCCAATGTCTTCGCTTCTTCAATCGTAAAGTTTCCTGTAATCGAAACGGTATCTGTGTTCAATACACTGCTTACCATTGGGTTAGACAGGAATTTAGGATCAGCTTTTGTTGCTTCTTCCGCATAGGAATCGCCTTCTTCATAATCGAGCCAGATGACAAGCGGATTTCCAAGCACTTCTGTCGTTACGTCCTTAAATTTCTCAGCATTCTTCAGCTTTAAGGAAACACTAGGTTTACCATATTCATCAAATACCTGTTCAGCTCCGCCTTGCACTAGGTCAGAACCATCCATCAGCTTTTTATCGTTAACATCACGGAACGACAGGTTCGCTTCTGTTGACAGCAATTCCCGTGCCTTATTCTGATCAGTTATGCCTGCTAGCTGTACACGGATGCGGTCCTTTCCTTCGATTTGAATGCTTGGTTCGCTGACACCGAGCACGTTGATTCGCTTATCTAAGGCTTGAGCCGTACTGTTAAGAATATCCGTATTAATCTTTTTCCCATCTATTGGTTCTACTTTATAAAGAACCTCAAAACCACCTTGGAGATCAAGACCAAGTTTAATATCCTTTAAAATATTATTTGTTGTTCCTCCCATCAATCCTGCAAAGACAACTACAATTAATAGGAAGGCAACTATTCTGCTCCGCTTTACCATTATGTATTTTTCCTCCTCGTTCTAAAAAGGCGTACATATGATTACACCTATTGACAAGCTTAAGCCATCCTGACAGGACGGCAAGCACTATTCATTACAGAATTTGTTCATGAATTCTTCGTTAATTAAACATTTTCTTTCTATAATAAAACATTATGAAACAGTTTATGAGTGCTGTCAATTTGTACTAAAAATTATCGAACTTCTTCACAAAAAATTCACAAATGCTCTGTATGTAAAGGTTATTTTAGCAGCTCCTTTTTTTCCTCCTCTGAAAGCACAGAGAAATAGTCGTCTGCCTTGTAGGCTTCCACTGTGGCAAAATTCATGAAGTCTAATACTTTAACATTCATTACATCTTGAACAATTTCTGCAATCCTGTAGTCCGTTGAGGTTTTCTTCCACTTTTTCTTCGTTAAGAAGAACCATAGTTCGTTCTCATCTATAGTGTCATAGCCCAGTAGATGAAATTCCTCCAGCTTGCTCTTCAGCGCTGGCTTCACTTGATGGCGAAAATGATCATACAAATGCTCAGATGGCATCTTTCAAACAGCTCCTTTAACATGATGGTCCTTTTCCTCTTATCATAAACCTCTTACGTTTTTCATGATGAAAGGCAATAGTTCCTTTTCGATCCAATCTCTGCTTCTTTTCAAATTCCTTTATATACTTGTCATGCTTTGTCCACATGAATGCATATAGTTAATTGTATAGCATTATTCGTTATTTGAGAAGGCAGGGAAATAGAATGTCTAAGTTTTTGAAAGGCACCATTATACTGCTAGCAGCAGGACTGATCACTAGAGTTTTAGGTTTTATCAATCGCATCGTTATTGCCCGATTTATAGGGGAAGATGGAGTCGGGCTGTACATGATGGTATATCCCACACTCATTTTAGTCGTGACCATCACTCAACTTGGACTGCCTGTCGCCATTTCAAAAAACGTGGCAGAAGCATATGCGGAAGGGAATCAGCGCAAAGTCAAATCCATACTTGTCGTTTCTTTATCAACGACACTTGGACTTGCATTGGTTTTTACACCGCTTTTATATTTGCTTGCTCCATATTTGGCTGAAACATTATTTAATGACAGAAGAACACTAGTGCCAATGATGGCCATCGCACCGATTATTCCTGTCATCGCTGTCTCTTCTGTTCTAAGAGGATATTTCCAAGGGAAACAAACGATGAAGCCGGCAGCTGTTTCACAGGTAATTGAACAAGTTATCCGCATCACGTTAATAGCTGTTCTTACGAAAGCATTTTTGCCTATGGGAATTGAATATGCTGCTGCAGGAGCGATGCTCGCTGGGGTTATTGGAGAATTGGCTTCTCTTCTTTACTTGCTCGCCTCTTTCAAATGGAAAAAGAGCTTTTCCCTTCGAAACAAATTCTTGCAGTATATAGTGAAAGGGAAAACCACCTTTAACGAGCTTATGCAAATTGCCCTTCCTACTACAGGAAGCAGAATGATTGGGAGTATTGCATGGTTTTTAGAGCCTATTGTGGTGGCGCAAAGCTTGGCTATCGCTGGGCTTACTGCCGTCAATGCTACGAAGCAATACGGAGTGTTAACAGGATTTGCACTGCCTCTTTTGATGCTTCCTTCGTTTTTCACACAATCACTGTCCACATCGCTTGTTCCTGCCATAAGTGAAGCCAATGCCAGCAATCAAAAGCAAACGATAGACTATTTGCTGCAGCAAGCGTTAAGGTTCACGTTCATGACAGGCGGACTTGCTGTGATTGTGCTGTATGCATTGGCAGAGCCTTTAATGACCGTCATGTATGGCAGCACAAAGGGGACAACCTTTATTTTGCTGATGGCACCATTTTTTATCTTGAACTACTATCAAGGACCGCTTCAAGCAGCACTGCAGGCGCTTAACTTGGCAAGGGCTGCGATGATAAACAGTTTTATCGGAGCAGCTGTGAAAACAGCCGTTATTCTCCTTCTTGCCAGCAGGCCGGAGTTCGGTATTTACGGGGTAGCCATTGCTTTAATAGTCGGCTTTGTTCTCACAACATTGCTTCATTTCGCTACTATAACTAAATCTATAGGATTTTCTATTTATGTAAAAGATTACGCCAAAATGCTTGCTGTCATCTTTATTTCCGGCTATGCTGGAGCATTTCTGGCTAACTTAAGCTGGATAGACAGCCTTGTGTTAATGGTGGCAACAGATACAATTATCATTAGCTTGTTGTACCTGATTTTGCTTTTTGTTTTTAAGCTCATTAAAAAAGAAGATATTAGACGGATTCCGTGGATCGGTCCCATATTGACAGGAAAATGAGGATAGAGTCTTGACTCTGCCTCATTTTTCGTCAAAATAATCAATATAAAATTTATCATCCTGGAAACTGCAGAAGGATATCTTATCTATCTTTAGATGCCCCTGTTTCTTCAGCTCCTGCTGTAACCAGCCATGACTTTTTCCAATTTCTTTAAGACTTGCCTCTTGAATGACCCCATCGATTATTAAAGGAATGGTAACGCCTGATTTGTTCGGCTCCTTTTCGAAAACAGACAGCTTTCCAGACGTTTCTAATATCGCAAATTCAACATCAGCAACATTACGAACATCCTTCTCGCGAAGCTGCAGGAGTAAATCGTCCATATTGTAGCGCTGGGAACGCATTGCTTTTTCATCAATTTTCCCTTTATTGATAATGATGGTTGGTTTCCCGTCAATCAAATCTCTAATTTTTTTACTTTTAAGGGAAAGAGCTGCCAGACCAATCTGAATCAGAAGCAGAATAAATATTGGCAAAATAGTAGGAACTAGCTCTGTTTTAATATCTTCAATCGCAGCAACAGCAATTTCTGCAATCATAATATATACAACTAAGTCAAGAATGCTTAACTCCCCTATTTCCCGTTTACCCATCATGCGGAAAACGAGAACGATGATGGCATAAAGCAATAGAGTCCTCAGCAGAATGACAATATACTCCTCCATTATATTCCCTCCCAAAAGTATTTCTTTTCGAATAAACAACCTTTTTAGTTTCTTCTCGCCGATGATTTTTATGCGAAGTAATCAAATTCATGATTCTATTTAGGACAGTTGGCGAATATGCTTGTACTAGTATGAAACTCCAAGATTGTCTCATTAAAAAAGAAAATGGTTGAAAGGAGAGGTTTAAGATCGAAGAAAGCAAAAATGTCGGCAGTGCTGTATTATATGGCCTGATAGCGATCTTTACCCTATTTATTACAAGCAGCATTGTCTTTTCCTTGCTGCTGAGATTCACTTCCCTTCAGGAAGCATCCTTGCAATACATAATCACTGCTGTGTCGTTTATTACTTTGTTTGCAGGAGGGTTTATATCTGGTGGGAAAGGTAAGCAAAAGGGCTGGTTTCTCGGGGGGATAACAGGCTTGATTTATTTCCTGATAGTGTTCTTGTTCAGCTTTTTAGGCTTGGATCAGCTCTTTACTTTCGAGCAGTTCATTTACCATGTTTGCTATACGCTGATCGCGATGATGGGCGGCATATTAGGAGTTAATCTTTCGAAATCTTAATGGAGAATAACTTTCATTAAAAAAAGCTGGCAGCAAAACTTGCTTCCAGCTTTTTGTATTATGCTTTGTCCAGGACAGTGCTGGAAGATTCCAGAACTTCACGAACTGCATTGCGGTCAAAAGTCAGACGGCTTCCGTCTGGAGACTTAAGAACAACAGTGCCTTCATCGATTGCATCGACTGTGCCATGAAGTCCGCCAATCGTGACAATCTTGTCCCCTTTTTTCAAATCACTCTGCATTTGCCTTACCGCTTTTTGACGCTTTTGCTGCGGACGGATAAGCAAAAAGTAGAATAGAACAAACATTAAAATAAATGGTAGTAGCCCCATAATGTTTTGCATTCATTTCCCCTCCTTTCAAATTCTCTATTTAAAAGTTTCTAGCATTTGGCTTATTGAAGCCGTAGCGCTCGAAAAACTCTTCTTTGAAGTCCCCCAATCGATCTTCACGAATCGCTTGTCTGACATTCTCCATTAAGTTTAACAGAAAATAGAGATTATGGTAAGATGTAAGTCTTATTCCGAAAGTTTCATCACATCTGATTAAATGACGGATGTAAGCTCGGCTGTAGTTTTTGCATGTATAGCAGTCGCATTCCGGGTCAAGCGGCCCGAAATCTCTAGCATATTTTGCGTTTTTCACTACAAGTCTGCCCTCGCTTGTCATGCATGTGCCGTTGCGGGCAATGCGTGTCGGAAGAACACAGTCAAACATATCAATCCCTCTGATTGCCCCATCTATTAAGGAATCAGGTGAACCAACACCCATTAAGTAACGCGGCTTATTATCCGGCATTAATGGTGTTGTGAACTCAAGCACTCGGTTCATAACATCCTTCGGCTCGCCGACAGAAAGGCCGCCGACTGCATAGCCTGGGAAGTCTAAAGATACAAGATCTCTTGCACTCTGTTTGCGCAGCTCTTCATATTCTCCACCTTGGATGATTCCGAACAAGCCTTGGTCCTCTGGTCTGCCATGTGCTTTCAAACAACGCTCAGCCCATCTTGATGTACGCTCTACCGATGCTTTCATATAGTCATACTCTGCAGGATATGGCGGACATTCATCAAATGCCATCATAATGTCTGAACCTAACGCATTTTGGATTTCCATCGCTTTTTCAGGTGAAAGGAACAGCTTATCTCCATTTAGGTGATTTCTAAAATGAACTCCCTCTTCCTCAATTTTGCGGAAATCACTTAATGAGAACACTTGGAAACCGCCTGAATCAGTCAAAATCGCTTTGTCCCAATTCATGAATTTGTGCAGGCCTCCCGCCTCTTTCACAATTTCATGACCAGGGCGGAGCCATAAATGATACGTATTGCTCAAGATAATATTTGCACCCATAGTCTTCAAGTCTTCTGGCGCCATCGTTTTTACTGTCGCCAATGTACCGACAGGCATAAATGTAGGAGTTTCAAAGGAACCGTGCGGAGTGTGCACGATACCAAGCCTTGCTCCTGTTTGTTTACACGTCTTAATTAATTCATAACGTATTGCAGTCAATGTAAAATCTCCTTTATTTAAAAATCCACCAATAAGAATTTGCAGCTGCTGCTTTTTAGCGGATGAACATAGCATCTCCAAAGCTGAAGAAGCGGTACTGTTCTTTAACAGCAGTCTCATATGCATGAAGAATATGTTCCCTGCCGGCAAGTGCGCTTACTAGCATGATAAGCGTCGATTTTGGCAAATGGAAATTAGTGATCATGCCGTCAATCCCTTTGAACTCATATCCTGGGTATATAAAAATGCTTGTCCAGCCGCTGCTTTCCACAAATTGACCGTCATTTGCTGTGGCAATTGTCTCTAATGTGCGTGTGGAAGTTGTGCCGACAGACAAAATACGCCCGCCACTTTCCCGCACCTTATTTAGCAGCTTAGCGGTGCCTGCAGTAATCTGATAGAACTCTGCATGCATTTCATGTTTATCAATATCTTCCACATTCACTGGACGGAATGTGCCAAGACCAACATGCAATGTGATAAATGCAATATGAACTCCTTTTTGCTTAAGCTCCTCTAGCAGCTCCTCTGTGAAATGAAGGCCGGCAGTTGGTGCAGCAGCCGATCCTCTTTCCTTAGCATATACCGTTTGATATCTGTCTTGATCGTCCAGCGTTTCTTTTATGTATGGAGGCAGCGGCATTTCGCCAAGCTCATCGAGAATTTCGTAAAAGATTCCATCATAGACAAACTCAAGAATTCTGCCACCATGTTCAAGCTCTTCTTTACAAACAGCCCTCAGCTTACCGTCGCCAAAGGAGATAACTGTCCCCTTCTTAACACGCTTTGCAGGCTTCACTAATGTTTCCCATTGCTCTCCTTCTTGCTGTTTAAGAAGAAGGACTTCAATATGCGCACCTGTATCTTCCTTTTCTCCGTGCAGTCTTGCAGGCAAGACTCTCGTGTCATTAAGAACAAGGCAATCTCCTGGGTTTATGTATTCAATAATATCCTTGAATGTACGGTGTTCTAAGCTTCCTGTTTCCTTATCTACCACCATTAGCCTGCTGCTAGTCCTATCCTTTAAAGGAACTTGTGCAATCAATTCTTCTGGCAGATGAAAATCAAATAAATCTACTTTCACTATACTTCACCTTTTCTCTTTTAAAAACTATTGTATTCAAACTGGAATCATGGCTATAATGAACGTGCCATGATTCGTTATACTTCTTTGGTAATATTTAAATGCTCATAGGCTAAATCGGTAACGACACGGCCTCGAGGTGTCCGCTGCAGAAAACCAATCTGCAGTAAATACGGTTCATACACATCCTCAATCGTGTGCGCCTCTTCCCCGATCGTCGCTGCAATTGTCTCTAAACCGACAGGACCGCCTCTAAATTTATGAATCATACCTATTAATAATTTATGGTCAATATGGTCTAAACCTAAACGGTCGACTTGCAAAAGTTCTAAAGAATCATGGGCAAGTTTTTCCGTAATACTTCCATCACCTTTTACTTGAGCAAAGTCTCTGACCCTTCTCAGCAATCGGTTTGCAATCCGCGGTGTTCCTCTCGACCTTCGCGCGATTTCCCATGCAGCCCCGTCATGTATATCTACTTGGAGCACTTGTGCCGTACGAACGACAATACTTTTCAGCTGTTCCTCTTGATAATACTCAAGCCTGCTCAAGACGCCGAAACGGTCTCGCAGCGGCGCAGATACGGAGCCAGCTCTTGTCGTTGCACCAACTAGCGTAAACGGCGGCAGATCAAGGCGCACAGATCTTGCACTAGGCCCTTTTCCAATCACAATATCGAGGCAGTAATCTTCCATGGCTGGATAAAGTACCTCTTCGATAGCTCGGGGAAGCCGATGTATTTCATCTATAAAAAGAACATCTCCAGGCTCAAGGGCGGTGAGGATGGCGGCCAAATCACCCGGCCTTTCAATTGCCGGTCCGGCAGTCGTCCTGATATTAACGCCCATTTCATTAGCGATAATTGTTGCCAATGTTGTTTTTCCTAAGCCTGGCGGTCCATATAAAAGGACATGGTCAAGGGCTTCTTCCCTAAATTTAGCAGCTTTAATAAACACTTCCAAATTATCTTTGACTTTATCCTGACCGATATACTCTTTTAATTGAAGGGGACGCAAACTTTGTTCAAAGGAAACTTCTAATGAATCGGCTTCTCCAGATACGATGCGATCATCCAACATATTCCACTCCTCTCCTTAAAAGATATCTCCGATTACTTAAGCAGCAGCTTTAACGCCAGTTTGATATATTCGTCTGTTGTAAGCTGTTCTTTTTTCAATTGTGGTATAACTCTTTTAACCTCTCTGTCCGTGTATCCGAGCGCAGACAATGCAAGCAGTGCTTCATCAAGAAGAGACGCGCCAGCTTTTTTCTGTTCCACTTCTTCCACATTGAACAAGTCTGGAAAGAAATCCGGCATGATATCTGACAGCTTCCCTTTTAAGTCAAGAATCATTTGTCTTGCTGTCTTTTTGCCGACACCAGGAAACTTCACAAGAAATGCCTCATCCTCATTTTCAATAGCAGAAATTACTTGATCCGGCTGTCCTGAAGCCAGAATAGCAAGAGCGCCCTTTGGTCCGATACCAGAAACATTAAGCAGCTTTATAAATAATGTCTTTTCATCCTTTGACCGGAAACCATATAAGCTTATAATATCTTCTCTTACATAATGATACGTATAAACAGTGATTTTCTGGTTTGATAAGGAAGAAAAAGAGAATGGGTTCGGAGTCTTAATTTGATAACCGATTTCATTATTTTCAACCACTATGTATTCAGGTCCAATATACTCTATTTTCCCTTTAATATATTCGTACAAATCCTTTTCGCTCCCTTATTAAAGCTATAAAGACTATTTTAGCATACAATAAAGAAAAACTACCATATAAGATATTTTCGTAAAATTCCAAAAAAAAAGAGCTTTTATAAAACACAAAAAAACCACTTTTAAAAATAATGGTTTTAAAGGCTCCTAATAAGACTTTTTAGGCAATCGAAAGTTTCCCCATTCTTTCGATTAGCCTGTTTGACTATCCATTGTTAATTTGCTTGATTGTTTGTATCAAGATTTTTAAATGTCTCAAGCACTTCCACATAGCGGTTTTTATTCTTAATCGGAATCCCATTTTGCAGATTTTTTTGCTGCTTTGATTCCAGCTTCTCCAAATCTATTTGGAAGAAGGATTGAATAATATTCGACTTATTCGGCTTACCATTATAAACGCCTAAAACGCCTTCTGCTGATACTCCGAAATAGCCATTCGCTTTAAGCAATGGAGAAATATCGTCCATTTCCTGTCTAAAGACAAATTGGTGACTATCCATATTCACCAGCTGCCAATTCTCATATTTAGACCAGAAATCTTCCATCGACCATATTGTTTCCTCTACACACTCTTCACTAACTTCCCCGTCCAAATATACTCTCTGCAACATAACAGAAAACTTCTTCGGAGACTGTGCATGAGCTCCATTTCCCCACCCGGGAGATGCAGATAATAGAATGATAAGAAGAATAGAGAACAATAAAAGGAATCTGGTTTTCATTATGAACCACCTCTTTAACTTACTAGAACAAACTTAAATTCCCTATTAGTCTCACCATATTATCTAAAAACATGCGAATAAATTTTTTACAAAATAACAAACTTTAAAAATGCTTTCTTACCTCGGTTTTCTCTAAGGTTTTTTGCAGCCCTTCCCACAGCGGGATTTTTGCTTCCCAGCCTAATAGTTCTTTTGCTTTATGAGTCGATACAGGGCAAGTGGAAACTAATGTCTCCTCTTCTCTATCATAAACCGGCTCTAACTTTCCAACCGTCTCACTTACACAAACCGCCGCTTCTTCCAAACTGTGCATAGAGTCTGCTGCAATATTTATGACCTGATTATCTCCATTAGTTAAAGCAGCTAAAATAGCATCGACAGCATCATCGATATAAAGAAAGTTTCGCAGTTCTTGTCCTGTTCCATTGATAAGGGGTGCATGTCCATCTATTGCTCTCTCGATATTTTCTGCTATATATCCGCCATTATCTATTCCATATATATCAGCGAACCTTAAAATAGAAAAGTCCAAGCCGTAAAGCTTGTGATAATGCATGACATATTTCTCTTCCACTTTTTTCGAAAGGCCTTCAAAAAGAATAGGGTCTAAAAATGAATCTTCCACAGCCACATCTGATTGATTGCCATAAACAGAGATCGTACTAGGAAAAATCACCTTTTTCACTTTAGCTTCCGCACAAGCTTCGAGTACATGCATCGTAGTGTGAATATTCTCTTCCGACTGGTCGAAGGAGTCTTTTATTTTATTTGATGTGATAGGTTCACTTTTGAAATGTAGTGCAACTTCTACCTTTTCCTTTTGTAAAATAGGTGTTAAAAGCTCCTTATCAAGCGCTGTATGATAATAAGTAATATTACTGTGGAACGGAGATGTGAACTTCCATTCACAGTTATCGGCAATTACTACCTCTATCCCCTTTTTTATAAGCTTCATGATCACTTCAAATGCCATGCTATTGCTGGCTCCCCCAGTCACAAGTACCTTCACGATTTGTCCCTCCACCTTACGTTCCTTAATTGTTCTCTATAACGAATGTTTCTTTCATTATAAAGCAAACATTTCATTATGGAAAGGAAAATCTTTGTATTTTTTCATTATATCGAACAATTATAAGATTTAATTGCCTCTTTTGCCTGTAAAATGTTATTAATTAAGAACATTTATTAATAAATCTCACTTTCACAAAAAAAGCTGACTTTAAAAGAAACTTCTTTTAAAATCAGCTTTTTATTTATAAATTGCTTGTTGGATCTGCTTTTTTAATAATATTACGTTTATTCCTGTCTATCGTTTTTTCAGGAAGACGTTTGCGAATTCCTTTATTAATACTATCTATATTAAGAAAAATCCCTTTATCTGTTACAATGGATGTTTCTTTTCCCTTTATATAACTGCCTATATTTTTTCTGACATCTGCTTTAGTAGTAGTGATTGTTTTTCTGTTATTTACTTCTAATGCCACTAACACATTATCATTATAAACAACAGTTCGAACATCTTTTACATTTTTTACTTTTAAGGCAGCATTGTTAATCTTGTCTGCAAGTTCTGTATTGTAGCTTTCCTCGTTATTGCCAAGCGATGTTTGATCATTTATATTGCTCGCATTAGCACGGTTTTGCTGCCCTTCTAATCCAAAGGTGTGGTCCATTGCCTCTGTCAAAGGTCCGTCATTATCTTGATTGCCTAACACCCTTGCATTCCCTGTACTCTCCTGTTCATGTCTTTCGTTTGAGTAATAGCCTAGGGGTATATCATTTTCACTATTATTTAAATCCTGGTCCGTATTGGCGCACCCTGTCAACAGCATGAGAGACAGCGTAAATGGAGCTGCCGCTTTCATCCACTTCATCCTTCGCATACTCCCTTTCACAATTCATTTTGAGCAAATAAAGCTCAAAATTATTTTCTGCGAATCAGGAACCTTTCATGCTGTTAAGTATAGGCATTTTCGTTTAATCAAGATAGGGAAAGCTATTGAAAGCGGTCTGCTAACTTCATCATTTTTTGCACAAATTTTCTTCTTTTGGAAAATTGCTGCTCTGTAAGCTCTACTACATGGTTTCTGGCCAGCTCATTATGAAGCTTGTTTTGTCTAATAATCCTGTTCCATTCCCGCAGTACATCTGTAGGAAAAGCAAGCCCAATTAAAAAGGATCTTTCATTTAAAAATGGCTGAAGCAAGCTTATTTTTTGAAGCTGATGATGTGACCACCCAATTAGCGGCAAAATCCGATTGGCATATTGTAAATAATCCATGCTTTTAGGTCCAATACTAATAAGGTCAAAGTCAATTAAATACAGCTCTCCATTAAGGCCGCGGTGAAAGTTATGATGTGCAACATCTCCATGCAAAATCACTTTTTTTTGGTTTTTAATATTGTCTCTTTCTCTTTCCAAATGATATAGAGACCAATCTATCCAACCATTTAATTCTTGGAGAATGTCTCCTTTTAAAAATTGGGCGGCAACAGGCAAGTTTAGCTTAAACTGGTTACCTCTTTCTGACCACTTTTCAAAAATATCAAAGTCAGGCAAAATATATCGATAAGTATCGACTAGCCTTTCTGTGCAATTATAATAATGGCCCATTAACGATAAAGCCTCGTTTCTGCTGTCTTTATCCATATAGGAGAAAGGCTTAAGGCTTCCAGGTATGTATTCAATGCAGCCATATATTCGGTTATCAATAATAATAGGATCTTGTTCAAAAGAGAAGAAGCGATAGGTTGCATGAAATCCTTCATAGTGAAGCGAGTTTGTGAATGCCTCTTGGATTTTTAGTTTTTTATAGCTTGGGAACTCTTTAAGGATTAGCCAAGCATAATCTGTCACTACCAAATATACTTGTTTGCGGATGCGTTTCAAATCCTTTACTGGATAAGGCAGCTTATTTTGTAATAAAGCGAGGAGACGATAGACTGAATCATCGTCTCCTCTACTATTAATTTTCATAATCGCTGCTTTCGTCTAAATAACGAGGCATGCCAAATGGAGTTACCTCATTAATTCCATACGGATGAACTAATGGGGGCTGACCATTTCCTTGAAATGGAGGTGCAAAGATTGGCGCATTGCCGCCTGGTCCAAATATAGGAGATCCCATTACGTCACGAGCTCCTGCAGTTCCGCTAGGCATTCCTTGCATCCCAGGCATTCCAGTGCCCATCTCACCCATAGTGTTTTGCATTGGCACGTTTCCTAGCGCACCTTGGGGGTATGGTGGTTCTTGCATAAAGCCACCAGGCATTGTACCTCCAAATGGATAACCTGGACCTCCTGTCATTGGTAAGCCGCCCATTTCTGGGTTGAAGCCTTGCTGCATTCCTGGCATTCCTCCGAATTGGTCTCCACCCGGCATTCCCGAAAATGGCGGCTGGCCTCCCATCATTCCTGGGTTAAAGCCTTGCTGCCCTCCTGGCATTCCTCCGAATTGGTCTCCGCCCGGCATTCCCGAAAATGGCGGCTGGCCTCCCATCATTCCTGGGTTGAAGCCTTGCTGCCCTCCTGGCATTCCTCCGAATTGGTCTCCGCCCGGCATTCCCGAAAATGGCGGCTGGCCTCCCATCATTCCTGGGTTAAAGCCTTGCTGCCCTCCTGGCATTCCTCCGAATTGGTCTCCGCCCGGTATTCCTCCAAATGGCGGCTGGCCTCCCATCATTCCTGGGTTTAAGCCTTGCTGCCCTCCTGGCATTCCTCCGAATTGGTCTCCGCCCGGCATTCCCGAAAATGGCGGCTGGCCTCCCATCATTCCTGAGTTAAAACCTTGCTGCATTCCTGGCATTTCAGCGAATTGGTCTCCGCCCGGCATTCCTCCAAATGATGGCTGGCCACCCATCATTCCTGGATCGAAGCCTTGTTGCGTTCCTGGCATTCCTCCGAATGCCATTTCGCCACCCATTCCCATTCCTGGATTAAAGCCTTGCTGCATTCCTGCTGTACCAGGAGCGAATTGGTCACTGCCATAAACTTGACCTGGGTATGGCACAGCAGGCCCGCCACAGCCGCAATCCTCCTGATATGGAAGCTGAACCGGTGCTTGGTATGATGCTGGAGCAACATTTGCATAATCAGAAGACGATTCATGCATATCATAAGAAGAGTGCATGTGATTATGGTGCATTGGCTGAAGTCCATGTTGAAACGGCTGCTGGACTGGCATCTCTTTATGACCAGCTACTGGATTTGTGCCAATATTTGCATGTTGAAACGGTTGTGCTGCTGGTGTGAATGGCGACGCATAAGAAGATGAAGATTCTTCCCATTTATGTTTGATTCCCTGCATCGGCATCGCCCCTGGCATGCTAGCATGTTGGACAGGATAATAATCCATCGGAACTCCTTCTGGAATGCATACACCTGGCGGGAAGCCTGAACCTGGCATCATTGGCGATATTTCATAACAATATGGCTGATATGGAATAATCGGCGGACAGACCTCTGCCTTTGGTTCTTCCTTTACAGGTACAATATTTACAGGCTTTGGCGGGACAGGTTTTTCTTCAATATCCACTTCTACATCAATATTTGTCATATTCATGGAATAATAATTGTGAATATCAATTTCTGGAATAATTGGTGTAGGCATTTTTGGAGTATACGGCTTTTCCTTCGGTTTTTCTTTTTTCGGCATTTCTTTTTTAGGCTGTTCTTTTATGATTGGCTGTTCTTTTATGATTGGCTGCTCTTTCACTATCGGTTGTTCCTTTATGATTGGCTGTTCCTTTATGATTGGCTGCTCCTTCTTCATACCTGCTATTGGCGCTTCTTTTTTTATACTGCCGCCAGCAGTCGGAACTTTAACTTTCATACCGGGCATAATCATATCTGGATTACTTAGCTGGGAATTTAACATTTTTAACTCTTCAAAGTTAACGCCATACTTCTTGGCGATTTCCCAAAGAGTATCCCCCTTTTGTACGATATGGATCTTCACTATAGATTCCCTCCTATGCATATGTCCATATAGTCTATGTTGTCGCGGAAAAAGTGTTATTGTTCTTCAGAAAAATTTATGCGCTTTTCTCAGTAATTATGTGCTGTCTTTAGAAATGTTCTTTGACAGTATATTGCCGCATTATCAGTGTTTATAAGGAAAAATTGATATTGATGGCGGTCACAGCAAATAGTTTGGTAAAATAGGACAAGATACCTGAAAATATCATTTAAAATGCCTTAAAACGATATATAGCAAGCTTATATCCATTTAAGAAAGATTATGAAGGAGGAATTACATGGAAAAAATGCTTGGAGAGGAAAGAAGAAGCTTTATACTATCCTTGCTTAAAGAAAATAACCGTCCTTTTACAGGCAGCGAGCTGTCACGGCTGACAAGTGTCAGCAGACAGATTATTGTCGGAGATATTACCTTGCTGAAGGCAAAAAATGAACCGATTATCGCCACTAGTCAAGGATATTTGTATTTGCAGCAATCTAAACCAGAGCTGCATGAAAAAATCATTGCCTGCAACCACCCTCCCGAAAAAACAGAGGAGGAGTTAAATATCATAGTGGATTTTGGAGTAACAGTAAAAGATGTTAAAATCGAACATCCTGTTTACGGTGATTTAACTGCCTCCATCCTTGTGTCAAACCGGAAGGAAGTACAGCAATTTATGAAAAAGATTAAAAGCACAAATGCTGTCTATCTATCACAGCTGACGTCCGGCATTCATTTACACACATTAACAGCTCCTTCTAAAGAGGCGCTTATTGATGCCGAAACTGCATTGCGAAATGCCGGGTTCTTAATTGGACTAGAAGACTAATTTATTTAAAAAGGGAGCCCAACAATTTTGGGCTCCTTAACTTTTTGCTCCTGCATAAAACGGGTATGATCCGAGCAGCTTTACATCACAGCCAATCGCTTCTAGTTCGGACATTGCACCAGGGATGAGGACATCATCAAGCTCCCGATCAATGTCAATAATAAAGAAGTAATTGCCAAGACCAGTCTTAGTAGGTCTTGATTCAATCTTAACTAAGTTCAGCTTGCGCCATGCGAATGCAGACAAGACTTGATGCAGAGCACCAGACTCATCGGCAGGAAGGGAGACCATTAAGCTAGTTTTATAGCCAAGATGAATGCAGTCAACCGGTTGAAAGGCAGTATCCTTTTTGGAAATAATGATAAAGCGTGTATGGTTATTATCAAAATCATGGATATTCCGTTTGACTATTTCAAGTCCATATTCAGCTGCAGTCAATTCATTGCCGATTGATGCAGCAGCGAGGTTGGGATTTTCCTTTATGTATTGAGCTGCGGCTGCTGTTGATGTTGTATTTTCACATCTGATTCCATTCCATTCAGCATGCAAAAACCGGTGACATTGGGCAATCGCATGGGAGTGACTGAATACAACCTCTGCATCTTTCCAACGGTCTTTAAAGTTTGGATGCACCATTAAATGCTGTTTAATTGGAACAGTAATTTCTCCTTTAATCGGAATGTCCACCTCATGAATTAAATAATCCAGCGTGATATTAACAGAGCCTTCTAATGTGTTCTCAACAGGCACAAGAGCAGCCTCTACTTCGCCTTTCATTACAGCATCCATACAATTCGGGATTGTCATATACGGAAGCTTCTCTGCATTTGGAAACATTTTATTTACTGCTATATTCGTAAATGTTGCTTTCGGTCCTAGATACCCTACTTTCAATTTCCTTCTCCTCCAACTTAAAAGCACTATTTATGTATAATTCTGAATTCTCATTGTATAAATGCATCTTTTTTCAAAAAAGAAAAAGGGAGCAGATTATGCTCCTGAGCTTAAAACTTCCACTTTCTCGACAAACTCAAGCATTCGCAGTCTTTCGAGTAATGCATCAATGGATATTTCCATTTCAGCTGTATTTAAGGAAAGGGTCACATTTGCCCGTCCCTGCAGCGGTATTGTCTGATGGATTGTCAATACATTGCATCCTCCTGATGCAACAACATTCAACAGTTTAGAAAGCGTACCTGAACGATCCTCAATATAAAAGAATAACGTAATCAGACGTTCCTTCACGACTGTATGAAAGGGGAAAATTGTATCTCTGTACTTATAAAAGGCACTTCTGCTTAAATCGACTTTTTGAACTGCATCAAAAACAGATTCTGCCTTGCCCCGTTCCAGCAATTCCTTTGCTTCCAATGTTTTCTTCATCGCCTCTGAAAGAACATCCTCACGGACAAGAAAAAAACGCTGATCCAACTTATTCTGTTTCATTCGCTCAACCTCTCTTAAGCTAAAGGGAAACCTCCATGGGAAGATTCCCATGGAGTCAGCAAATTTAGTTTATTACATAATCTTAAAGGAAAAATTAATCAATGAACTCGAATTCATAATCCATTAATTTAACGATGTCTCCATCCTTAGCACCGCGCTGTCTTAGCTCTTCATCCACACCCATACCTCTCAACTGGCGAGCAAATCTGTTCACAGATTCATCTCTAGAGAAGTCAGTCATCTTGAACAGCTTTTCAATTCCTTCCCCAGTAAGGACAAAGCTTCCGTCAGAGTCTCTAGAAATAAAGAACTGACGCTCATCTGCTTCATGCTTATACAATACGCGGTGAACTCCAGCCTCTTCCTCGACTTCCTCAAGCGGAAATTCTGGTGTGTGCTCTAACTTATCAGCTACTGCAAACAGCAAATCACGTAAACCTGTTCTCGTTAAGGCAGATACTGGGAAGATTGGATAATCCTCTTCGAGTTTTTCCTTGAAGACCTTCAAGTTCTCTTCTGCATCCGGCATGTCCATTTTATTAGCTACAATAATTTGCGGTCTTTCTAAAAGACGCATATTGTATTCCTGGAGCTCCTTATTGATCGTAATATAATCTTCGAAAGGATCTCTGCCTTCAATTGCCGCCATGTCGACAACATGGACAATAACTCTTGTGCGCTCAATATGGCGCAAGAACTGGTGACCTAGGCCGACACCAGAGTGTGCACCTTCAATCAGTCCTGGCAAATCAGCCATAACAAAGCTTCTGCTATCTTCTGTTTCTACCATCCCTAAATTTGGGACGATTGTCGTGAAATGATAATCAGCGATTTTCGGCTTTGCTGCAGACACAACAGAAAGCAATGTTGATTTTCCGACACTTGGAAAGCCAACAAGCCCTACGTCTGCCAATACTTTAAGCTCTAATGTAACTTCACGCTCTTGTCCCGGCTCGCCGTTTTCAGAAAGCTCTGGAGCTGGATTTGACGGGCTTGCAAAGCGTGAGTTACCTCGTCCGCCGCGTCCGCCGCGGGCAATTACAGCCTGCTGGCCGTGCTTCGTCAAATCAGCAATTGTTTCTCCTGTTTCCGCATCAGCAACGACTGTGCCCGGTGGAACCTTAACAATCATATCCTTAGAGTTTTTGCCGTGCTGGTTTTTGCTCATTCCATGCTCTCCGCGGGGTGCCTTAAAGTGGCGCTTATAACGGAAATCCATCAATGTACGCAAGCCTTCTTCCACTTCAAAAATTACATCTGCGCCGTTACCGCCGTCTCCGCCAGCTGGTCCGCCTTTAGGAACATATTTCTCTCTGCGAAAGGCAACCATTCCATTTCCGCCGTCTCCGCCTTTCACGTATATCTTGACCTGATCAACAAACATTTTACAACTTCCTCCTAGTTAGGCAGTATGCCTATGAATCGAAATACAAGTAATGTAGGGAATTTTATGGATGCTGCTTTATTAGCAGCTCTATCGTTAATTCCTCATCTGAAATTTCACTGTTTTGCACGTAAAAACCATCTTGCAGCTCTTCCTGTAAAAAATGGATAAGCTGCTGTTTCTCTTCTATTATTCCGCTAAAATCAAAAAACAATCGGGTTTCCGCCAATTGGGGCTCAATTGACACAGAAAGGTGATTATCGTGATATTTTTTAATGCTGCCATCCAAAATGGAAAAAAATCGGCTTGTCCAGCCAGTCAATGCCAAGTCTTCTATGTATCGACACTTTTCATCATTCAGCACTTCGTATTCCAGACGGAATGAATAGTTTTCCCAATTGGAAGTCAGTATTTTTGTCGCAAAAGCAGGGATATCCAAATTGGACAATTTTGCTTCCTGCTGCGCTTCCAAAATAATATCATCAATAATCTCTTCCACGCGGTCTTTTTTGTTTAATGCCATATTTCCTTTAATCAATTGGATTTTATTCAGCCAATCATGGCGTACATGTCTCAAAAATTCGATTCTTTCCCAGTCTTTGTTCATTATCGTACTCCTACACGGTTATTTAGTGTCAGAAGACTTTCTCGTATGTAAGTATAACAAAAAATGAAACGACACGTAAAAATATAGCAAAAAAATGCAAATCTTTTCTTTCAGCACTTAGACAGAGAGCATAAATGCTGTCTGTCTAAGTGCTGAAATAGAATGAAAAAATAAAAGACTGACTCCAAAAGAGCCAGCCTTTTCATAAGAAACTTATGCTTCTTGTGCTACTGGGTATACGCTAACTTGTTTGCGATCACGACCAAGACGCTCAAATTTAACGATTCCGTCAACTTTTGCGAATAGTGTATCATCGCCACCACGACCAACGTTTACTCCTGGATAGATTTTTGTACCGCGTTGACGGTAAAGAATGCTTCCACCAGTTACTAATTGACCGTCTGCACGTTTAGCACCTAAACGTTTAGAAATGGAGTCACGACCGTTCTTTGTAGAACCTACCCCTTTTTTCGATGCAAAAAACTGAAGATCTAATCTTAACATTCGTTCCACCTCCTATTTAATTATATTTGATAGCAACATGCTTGCCATAATCACGTTCAATCGTTTCTAAGGAAACAACCATACCCTCTAAAAGAAGCTGAATTCTTTCTCGGGTATCTTCCGCTATATGTGCAGGTATGCTGCAGCTCAAAAATCCGCCATCTTTGCCTTGCTCAATATCAGGTGTAATGCCTGTAATGGAGATTACAGCATTAATCGCTCCAATGGAGACAGCTGAGACTCCAGCGCAGACAATATCATTCCCGTGATTAGCAAACAAGGCATGACCGCTTATCGTAAATGATTCAATCAAGCCTGAATCTGTTTTGTTAATCGTAATATCGATCATACAAACACCTTACGCGTTGATTTTTTCGATAACAACTTTAGTGTACGGTTGACGATGACCTTGCTTTTTATGATAGTTTTTCTTCGCTTTGTATTTGAAAACGATGATTTTCTTTTGACGGCCTTGTTTTTCAACTTTAGCTGTAACAGTAGCTCCTTCAACAACTGGGCTTCCTACTTTTACATTTTCTCCGCCAACGAAAAGAACACGGTCGAAAGTAACTGTCTCACCAGCTTCACTGTTTAATTTCTCAATGTAGATAGCTTGACCTTCTTCAACTTTGATTTGCTTTCCGCCTGTTTCAATAATTGCGTACATTAAACTGCACCTCCTTGTTAGACTAAGACTCGCCAATCACAGGCGCTTTGTATGAACAAAGTCTTATGTATACCTGTTCCGAGCGGTTGTAGCGTAGCGGGTGCTACAAACAACATTAAAATACTATCATGATTTTTGGATACTGTCAATCAATCGTTTTTGTTTCTAGCTCTCTATTTTTTGGGACCGATATACTTAATATGATAATGAGGAAGAGCGAAGGCTTCTTCGACCAAGTGTATATGAAGGCCGATTGCTTCTTCCAAACGCTTTAAATGGACATTGTTCTCTCCTGCAAACACGTTGATAACCTCGGCTCCTGCTTGAATCTCAACCATTTCATGGTCACTTCTTTGATATTCCCATAATTCACGCTCAAGCTTAAATGCCACACTTTCTGCACTCATGACAGAGCCTGTACCATCACAGACTGGACATTTAGTCTTAACTGCTTCCGCTAATGGAATGATTGTTTTTTTGCGGGTGATTTGTAGTATGCCAAGCTCTGTAAAGCCGACCACACGCGTTTGTCTGCTATCCTTCTGCAGCTCATTTTTGATGATTTCTTCAATTTTCTTTTGGTTTTCCTTTGGCATATCAATAAAATCTATTAAGATAATCCCTGAAAGATCCCTGATTTTCAGCTGTCTCGCCGCTTCTATTGCAGCAAAACGGTTTGCCTCAAAAGCCGTCTGCTCTAAATCATGCTTACCTTCAAATTTACCTGTATTGACATCTATAACTGTCGCTGCCTCTGTTTCATCAATAATAAGATAAGCACCTTTATCAAGCCATACAATTCTCTTCAGGGCATCTTGAATATCTTTGTCCACGTGAAAGGCAGAAAATAAACTTTCTTTATCAGCATGATAGTGGAACTTTAAGTGGGGAAATGCAGTGCTCCATGCTTTTGCTTCTTCTGGAACATCTACAAACACCTCTCCAGATTCCATCTGCTCAAAAACCCGAAACAGCTCTTTTGTAAAATCATCCTTTTCTAACAGCAATGCCGGCCTTTTTGTGCTGGCAGCTTTCTGCATTAAGCGGAGATGCTCCTGTCGTAGACTATCAACTTCTGCTGCAAGCTGGTCTTCTAGCATATCAGCAGCACTTGTTCGGAAAATGAGACCTTCTGGTGCTGATGTCAGTTTTTTGCCAATTGCCCGCATTTGCTTTTGCTTTTTGGGGTCAGCGATTTTTTTTGAAACAGCTATGTAACGTCCTTGCGGCATATAAACAAGATTTTCCTTCTGCAGTTCAATGATGCCTGTCAGCTTCGGCCCCTTCGTACCAGTCGCATCTTTGACAACTTGAACGAGCAGCTTTTCACCCTGTTTCACATATGCGGAGATGCTCCTGCCTTTTTTATCTTCTAATGCCCTATCGTCCGCAGAATAGGAGCTGAGCTTATCCTTTTGCAAATAGCAATTTTTTTCTTCTCCAATATCGACAAATGCAGCATTCATGCCAGGTATAACCTTTGTTACGAAGCCCGCATAAATATTGCCAACAGCTGACTTTTGCTGGGGCTGCTGAATATACAATCTTTCTAGTCTAGAATCAAGGAGATAAGCAAATCGCTTTTCCCTCGTTTTCATATTCACTAACACCTTTTTCAATACATTCATCCTTTTTTCCCATGATTCTTCTATTGTACCTGAAATAGCTAGATGAAAGGAAGCAGCATAAAGAGATGTCTGGATTGTACCAGACATCTCTTTATTTACCGGTAGAGCAAATCCCCGATTTTTGCCGTAACTAGCTTTTCTGCAAAATAAGCATGAAGCACTTCATTCTCATCTAAGGAGTGACTCACCTTGCCTTTTTTCAGAATAATCGGATGCTTGCAGCCGCGATGGAACCGTTCTAGCACATGAAATACTAGCTCCTCTTCCTTCACCTCTATCGGCATTAGCTTTCTAAGTTCATTTGTCTTGCCATAATATCTCTCCAGCAGAAACCGCAAGAATATATAGCGTCTTTGCTTCCATTCATAAAAAATAGAAAACCACAGAAACAAAAGGATGATCCAGGCATTAAGATTGACGGGCATAAATAAAAGGACGCAAACTAAAAACAGCATAGTGCCTGTAAGAGATAAAAGCAGCGTCCATTTATGAGCAGCAGGAAATGACTTCTTTAAAGATAAGAACAAAAACAGGATTTTCCCTCCGTCCAAAGGCCAGATCGGCAGCAAATTAAAACAGAAAATCATCAAGTTAAATTCTAGAAAGCTGTCAAAAAGATATTCAGACATTAAGCCTTGTTCATGAAGCAAATAACCTAAACCTACCATCCATATATGCTGGATTGGACCTGCTGCTGTAACGATTGCTTCCTCCTTCAACGGTCTGTTTCCATGCTCATCCATTTCTGCCACACCGCCAAAGGGGAGCAGGGCAATCCGTTTAATTCTCCAAGAGAAGGATGCAGCCGCCATTGCGTGTCCTAGTTCATGAACTAAAATGATGAACAGCAGCAAACATAATTCATAAAAATGGGCAGTTATGACGCCTATGCCAATAACAGCCCATAAGAATGGATGTATATAAATGGATTGAAATACTCGGAGGTACTTATTCAAACTCAATCACCTGTATAGGATCGATAAAATCATTGTCTTTTTTAATCGCAAAGTAGAACAAGCCTAATGTCTCATTTGTTCCATACCCGGAAGCTAACCCAACCTTGCTCCCCTTTTTGACAGATTGATAAATATTCACATCAACTTCTTCTAAGTTTCCATACCATGACTCACTTTTGTCACTATGCTGTATAACCACGGTGTTTCCGAACCCCTCTTTCTCGCCGATAAAAGTAACTGTTCCTTCATTCAAAGCCTGAACGCTTGTGTCAATGCCTGTTTCAATTGCCACTCTCTGCCCTGTGTCAGCAAAGTCCTCTAGGATTTTCCCAGACGCCGACAAGGCATACTGCTGTAATTGTTCTTCTCCGGTTGAGTCATCCTCTGCAGTTGACGGTAAAAAAGCAAGCGGCTTTCCAAACTGATCCTCATACCAATTAGAAACAAACGCAAAATTAAACTCCTGATTCATTGCCTGCCTTATTGATGTTTCAGCTTTTTGAAAGGAAGGAGATTGATTCCTCACGACAATTGCCACTATTAAAAACAGGACAGCAGCACCGAGGATTTTTAATAAAAATAAGTCCTTCCGAAACAGCGGATGAAAATCATCCTCTTTTTTATCGTTTTCAAAATAGAAAGTATTGTGGTCGCCAGATTCCTCCTCATCATTCCAAAGAACCCTTCTCTCCACATTTTTCTGCATTCTCTCTCGTTCTTTCTTTCTCTTTTCGATTCTTCTTCGGATTTCATCTGCCCGTGAACTCACAAATCTCTCCTCCCTAACACTTGTCCTAATACTCCCATTCTATGAAAAGGCTGAACAGAGTATGACAGGACAATCATAATTTTCTATAGCTAAAATCATGAAGTTATCTGTTAATGTTGGCATTATCACAAGCAATTTTGTTATTATTAATGTAACTGTTTATGGAATTCAATGGCTAAGGCAAGCGATTCGTAAATGTCTTACGTCAATTTACATAATCGTTAATTAGAAGGAGGTCTTTCATGGACAATTGGATTACACATACAATGGAGGAATTTGGTTACATCGGGATACTATTACTAATAACTTTGGAAAATATCTTTCCTCCAATTCCGTCCGAAATTATTCTGACATTCGGTGGTTTCATGACAACCTATACAGATATGACAGTATTAGGAGTTGTTGCAGTCTCCACAATCGGTTCCGTGCTTGGTGCTGTTATTCTTTATTGGGTTGGAACACTATTAAACATGGAAAAGATAGAGAGTATAGTAGATAAATGGGGACATATTATAAGACTGACAAAAGAAGACGTACATAAAGCAAACGGCTGGTTTGAAAAATACGGGTATTGGACTGTCTTTTTCTGCCGTTTTATCCCGCTGATTAGAAGCTTGATTTCTTTGCCGGCAGGAATGGCAAAAATGAACTTCGCCATCTTCCTTGTGTTGACTTCCCTCGGTACACTGATATGGAACTTTGTGCTGATTCGAATCGGAGCTGCTGTAGGTGATTCATGGGAAACAATTGTCGGCTATATGGACATTTACTCGAACATCATTTATGCCATTATTGCGATTGCAATCATTGCTTTCCTATTCTTGTATATTCGCAAACGCCTTGTAAAATCATAAGAAAGCAACAGCCCCCTGAGTAATAATAGGGGGCAAGCTTCATCCATTTAATTACATACTTTAGAGGAGGAATAGCATGGAGGTTTTCGCCGAATATTTAGCAAATATTGATAACCCGCAGCATCGGGAGCGCACAGAAGAAGTATTAAATTGGGTAGGAGAAAAATATCCAAATTTAGTGCCCAAAGTAGCATGGAAGCAGCCGATGTTTACGGATCATGAAACATTTATAATCGGCTTCAGCATTGCAAAGCATCATATGGCGGTAGCTCCTGAAAAGGTTGTTATCGAGCGGTTTACAAACGACATTAAAGAGTCTGGCTATGATCACACAAACCAATTAATACGCATGAAGTGGGATAGTCCAGTTGATTACTCATTGCTTGAAAAACTAATTGAATTTAATATTGCTGATAAAGCGGACTGCACAACTTTTTGGCGGAAATAATGAAACAGCTTTGAGTAAAGCTGTTTTTATTTTGCTCTTATTCGGATTCATAAAACGATAGCTTGAAGGTCATAATAATAGAATGTTTTGGAGGTGGGTTAATGGATAATAAAGACTTTCAACAAATTTATAAAGAATATAAACACCAAGGAGAAGAACAAGCCCAATTAGAAGTTGTTGAAGAGATTAATGCGGGAGTAGAACAAATAGTAGCTGTTCGGAAGAATGACGATGATGATATTATCGCTTTTAAAACAAGCAGCGGAAGAGAATTAGATTACCTTACTGCTCTGGATGAAGCAAAAGCAGGAAAGTTAGCTCATGTCGACGTGTTTCATAAGTATGGCAGGGATATTATACGCAGTGAACCTGATGGTATTAAAGAAAATAATTTAGATCAGTTACCTTCCTTTTAACAGCTGATGATTGTAAGTTGCTATTGTCTAAATAAAAAAACTGCCGACAAACTAAGTTTGTCGGCAAGCTTATTATTTTGCGCCAAAGAACATTTTAATGCGGGCAAATACACCTTTTGATTCTTCTTCTAAGTGCTGAAGCGGTACAGTTTCCCCTAAAATTCTTCTTGCGATACTGCGGTATGCAAGGGATGATTTGCTGTTCGGATTAAGTGCGATTGGCTCGCCGCTGTTTGAAGCTTTAATGACTTCATCATCATCTGCTACTATTCCAAGCAAATCAATGGAAAGATGTGAAGTTACTTCATCGATGTCAAGCATGTCACCGCTTTTCATCATATGATTTCTAATACGGTTAATAACAAGCATCGGTCTTTCAATATGATCTTCTTTTTCTAAAAGGCCAATAACCCTGTCAGCGTCACGGACAGACGATACTTCCGGTGTTGTAACAACGATCGCTTTATCCGCACCTGCAACGGCATTTTTATAGCCTTGTTCAATCCCTGCCGGACAATCGATGATTATATAATCATAATCCTGCTTTAATTTAAGGACAAGCTCCTTCATTTGCTTTGGCTGAACTGCTGTTTTATCACTTGTTTGCGCAGCAGGAAGCAAATAAAGCAAATCATCAAATCTTTTATCTTTAACCAGCGCTTGATGAATTTTGCATCTTTCCTCCACAACATCCACCAAGTCATAAATAATTCTATTTTCCAATCCCATTACAACATCAAGATTGCGAAGACCTATATCTGTATCTATTAAACACACTCTTTTTCCTTGCAATGCAAGAGCAGTTCCTATATTAGCTGATGTGGTGGTTTTTCCGACTCCACCCTTTCCAGACGTTACAACGATAGCTTCACCCATTATTTTGTCCCCCTTCCAATTTTGTCAAATTCGGCCTTAGGTGTGTCAACACTTGTAATCTATCAATCATTATTTCACTGTTATCGACATAAGCGCATTCCATATCCCGCTTTTCACCAGCAGGATACTCATCAGGAGCACGGGTAATTAAGTTATGAATTCGCAGCTGTGTGGGCCTCATGACAGATGCTGCGACAATCGCTTTCTCATTACCATTGACACCTGCATGTGCCACACCCTTCAAGCTTCCCATAATATAAATATTGCCTCCTGCTACTACTTTCCCGCCAGGATTGACATCACCTATCAGCAGTAAATCACCTGGAACCTCCAAAACTTGCCCCGACCGGACAATGCTGGCAACGGATACAATGTCCGACTCTTCAACCATTTTTTCCGCTTCCGATTTTGTGATAATATTGCTGTTTATATCTTGGACAGAGAGATTTTTCTTCGATTGAATCGCCTCAATCAGCTCTTCTTTCTGATCCTCTGTTATGTATCTATTGCCAAGCTCTACATTAACCGTAATGTTCTGCTTTTCCCCGTGCATGTTTGAGCTTTCACGAAGCTTGCCATCAAGCTCCCTCATCATGTCTTCATAGGAACAGTTATCATGGAGATGAAGGCTTAAGCCATTTTTTGTCCCCTTAATGGTTACTAACTGCTTTCTTTTCATTTCAAGATGTTCACCTCTGCTAGAAAAAGGAATGATCCTTATTAAGTCTATCTAAAAAAATTAGTCTTGTTCCTGCTATATATTCGACAAAACATTATAAAAATCCTCTTTTATGGTGAGGAAGAATTGAAAAATAGGCATTAAATGATGGCAATACTAGAAAAATCCCTTCCCATAAAGCAAAAAAACGCTTTATGAAAAAGGGTTATTTCCGTACCATTAACATGCAATATTAATCATTGCTTTCCCCAGCATACTTTTCAAAAATACGCTTATATGGGTATGCTGCAATCACAAGAAAAATCGCGTTTAATAATAACGTTGGGACAAGGCGTAATTTAAGAAAGTCAGCAAATTCCATGCTTGTCAAATGAATAAGAAAGTTCATTTCATATACAATCAGTTCTAATATGCTGATACCCAATAAAGATATCACGGAAACCACTAGCAAATTGGCATGCAGCACCTTCATTATTTTGCTGAGCAAATAGATGGTGAATGGAAATACAAAAAAATAGATTCCAAGTACTTCCGTATACACAACATCTACTAGCAACCCAAAAACAAATGCATAGATGATGGCCAAGTTGCGGTTTGCATAAATGGAGAAAAAGAAAATAGTAATAATTAAAAAGTGCGGCACTAAAATTTTATTTGATAAAATTTCCCCAGGCAGCAGCTCGACAAAGATGCTCTCGAGGATGAACATTAACGCAATTAGACATCCGATCCGAAACTTCCTCATTTGTCTTCCTCGCCGCTCTCCCGTTTTACGACAAGAACATGTTCAATATCATAAAAATCTGCTGACGGCTCAATATAAGCCTTTTTCGCTAAACCGTATTCGTCCGATTCAACCTTGACTACTTTCCCGATTGCTAAATCAGGTGGGAATACTCCGCCAAGACCTGATGTGGAGACGATTTGTCCCTTTTTCACTTTCAGACCGTCGGGAACTTCCTCCCATGTCATAATAAGGTTTTTCGATTCTTTATCATAATCTTCGATTAATCCAAATACAGATGTTTTTTTATTTTTATCTTTTGTGTTCTCATCCTTTTGTATATAGGCAGAGATTCTGTTTGAAGGGTCTTCCGAACTTAACAGCTGGACAGTGGCTGTATTAGCACTGACAGATTTCACCTTTCCGATTAAACCTGCAGATGTGATGACAGCCATATCGGCTTCCACGCCATCGTTTTTACCTCTGTTAATCGTAATCAGTTCATTCCATTGGTAAGGGTCTCTGCTGACGATTGTTGCCTTTAGGTAACCACTGTCATTTAAAGAAGGATATTCGTCGACAATCTTCTGCAATTCTTCATTATCCTTTTGCAAACCCTGCACCTGTGCTTTTAAAACTCCATACTCTTCTATCTTTGCTTTTAATTCTTTGTTTTCTTGATATGTATCTTGCAAGTCTTTTACATTATCAATGACACCTGCCACATAGTGGACAGGCCTTGAAACTAGGGTTTGCACCCAGCCGGTCGTGTCTTTAATAAACTGTTCCGGCCAGGTAAGCTTTGAACGGCTCAAAGAAAACCCTATCAATGCCACGAGAATAATAATGCTAACAAGCAAAATAATCAATCGTTTATTCATAAAAAACTGTGGCATGACAAAACACCTCTAAAGGAATTATCGTGAATCTTTTGCTTTGTTTTTGAACAGATGGATGTGATCAAGGGCTTTTCCAGTTCCGGTTGCCACACAATCTAGTGGATCCTCTGCAATAACGACAGGCATTTTTGTCTCTTCACTGATAATCTTATCCAAGTTGCGAAGAAGCGCACCGCCTCCAGTAAGGACGATACCTCTGTCCATAATATCAGCAGCAAGTTCTGGAGGAGTTTTCTCCAATGTTACCTTCACTGCGTCCACAATTGCTGCAACTGTGTCTTTTAAGGCAATCGCAATTTCTTCTGCCGTGATTTTGATTGTTTTTGGAAGACCTGTCAGCAAGTCTCGGCCGCGGATATCCATGTTTTCCATTTCTCCCGGGCTGCCTGCACTGCCGATTTCCACTTTGATGCTTTCTGATGTTCTTTCACCGATCATCAAGTTATATGTTTTGCGGATATAATTTACAATAGCATCGTCCATTTCATCACCGGCGATACGGATTGATTGGCTTGTTACGATACCACCCAATGAAATGATTGCCACTTCGGTTGTACCTCCACCAATGTCAACAACCATGCTACCTGTCGGCTCCCATACAGGAAGGTTAGCTCCAATCGCTGCTGCAAACGGCTCTTCGATTGTATATGCATCTCGGGCTCCCGCTTGGCGTGTCGCGTCGATAACAGCCCTTTCTTCTACTGCTGTGATGCCTGAAGGCACACAAACCATCACATAAGGTTTTCCAGAGAAATACCCTTTGTTTTTTGTAGCTTGTTTAATATAGTACTTCATCATTGTAGCTGTTGTTTCGTAATCAGCAATAACTCCATCTTTCATTGGTCGAAGTGCAACCACATTTCCAGGTGTTCTTCCGATCATGTTCTTTGCATCATTTCCGACTGCAACGATGCTTTTCGTATCTGTTTGCAGTGCGACAACAGATGGCTCTCTTACAACAATCCCCTTCCCTTTTACATAAACTAATGTGTTCGCTGTTCCTAAATCAATTCCAAGGTCTCTTGTTCCAATTCCAAACATATTGTATCTCCCTTTCTGAAACTAAATGCTATTTTTTAAGCAGGTAGATTTTCTCCTTGTTATCATAATCATATATTTTTTGTCATATTCAGACATATTTAGGCAAAAAAATCATAAACAATATTATATCTTAAATATGGATAAAAGAACAGTCTCATATATATCCTTTTTCCTTTAGACTAACAAATTTATTTTCCCCAATAATGATATGATCGAGCAAATCTATCCCGATGATTTTTCCGCTTTCCGCCAGTCTCCTTGTTACCTCCACATCCTCCCTGCTTGGAGAAGGATCACCGGATGGGTGGTTATGCAGGCAAATGACCGAAGCTGCTGAACGCTTAATTGCCTCCTTATATACCTCTCTAGGATGAACGATGCTCGCATTCAAGCTGCCAATAAAAATTGTCTGCTTATGCATGACAATGTTTTTCGTATTGAGGTACAAGCAGATAAAATGCTCCTGTGACAGGAATCTCATTTCATCCATCATGTATTTGGCGGCATCCTCAGGAGAGCGTATTGTATATCTCCCATTAAAGGCAAGCTTTGAAACACGCCCGCCCAGCTCCAAAGCCGCCAAAAGCTGCAACCCTTTGGCCGTTCCGATGCCCTTAATCGCCTTTAGCTCGTCCAATGTCGCATCCTTCAAGGTTCTTAAACCATTGAAGTGATGGAGCAGTCTGTTGGCAACATCCAAAGCTGATTCTTCCTTTGAACCAGTCTGAATAAGGATGGCAATCAGTTCATTATTGGACAGGCTTTCAGCCCCTTTAAGCATAAAACGTTCCCTGGGCCGCTCCTCTTCCGGATAGTCTTTCATTAATATAGAGTCCATGCTTATATTATCCTCCTATCACCTATTCTATGAAGAGAACAGAGATGGGGGTGTTAACCTTTTTAATGAGGCATGTCAAATCCAAGGGCCCGCAGCTCGCGGATGGTCCTGGATATCGGCAGTCCAACTACCGTAAAATAATCTCCTTTGATTTCTTTCACTAAAAGTCTGCCTACTCCTTGAATGCCATAGGCACCAGCCTTATCAAACGGTTCCCCGGTGTCGAGATATGCGTTTATTTCTGCATCTGTCAATTCCCAAAACAGAACATTTGTTTTTTCAAAAAAAGCAGTATGCTTTCCATTCACCGCGATGGATACACCTGTATAAACGGCGTGCTCCGCCCCGGACAATGCCTTTAAGGTCTGATACGCATCTTGTCTGGAAGCAGGTTTACCGAGAACATTCCCATTATGGTATACAATCGTATCCGCACCTAAACAATAGCTGTCTGGATTCGCCTTTGAGATAGCGTCCGCCTTTCTTCTGGCCAATTCCATCACTATTTCTCCAGGTGCAAGGGAGTTGTCAAAGCTTTCATCTGCGTCACTGCTGGAAACTTCAAAAGATATATGAAGATCTTCAAGGAGCGCTTTTCGTCGAGGAGAAGATGAGGCTAATATGAGGGTTTTCTTAATCATGATTCCACCAACCTAACATTTCATAATGGGAGATACAAACCTATCCTATCAAAGAATACATACAGATACAATTTTCAACGAGAATTTTTTAACAAATAGTAAATGAAATGTAACATGACGTAATATGTAGAAATATATCGAAAATTCCCTTTAGCTTCTCTTCCTAAATATGACGTAAACATCCTGCAATTAGTTTCAGGAGAGTTTCAAATTTCGCCAAGAAAAATAAAGGAAGCATTTTGCTCCCTTTATTATTTCCCAGGTAATATAAAGTTTATGAACCAATTTCGACATAGTTTGCCAAAAAAGCTAAAAGTGACTTTTGAACAGCTTCTTGATTGGCTGCGCTGCTGTCCTGTCCGAGGGCAGCTGCACCTTTTACTCCTGATGCAAGACCTTCGGCTGCTTTCTTGATGGAAGCTTCCTTAAATTCACTTATTTTCATCTCATCAAGAATCTTTTGCTGATCACTTAGTTTTTTCGCTGTATCTTCCTGGATTGTGCCGCCAGCATATGCAGCTGTTAAAGCGTCGCTTGCAGCACCGTATATTTCTGGTGCAGCATCAAGGAACTGCTTTTCTGTTGAAGTCACCTTACCTGCTTCGCCTCCCGGAAACACCATTTCCTTGGCAAATGCAGATGCTCCGTCTGCTTCTTTTTCTGTTTTCATGCTTTTCGCATTGTCTATATCAGCAGCTATGCCTAGGTAAATCGCAAACTTCCCATCTATCGGCACCTTTTGGGCAACAATGCCTTTCTCTGTAAGTCGGTCCACCTCTTTATCTGCTCCATCCTCTGCTGTGTAAATGTTATTCTGTACAACAAAGGTGCTGATTTCTGCTTTTGTTGCCGCAACTGTGCCTGCTGCAGCTTCACCGGTATTATCCGTGCCTGCTGATTGTGCAGGTGCACTTGCATTATTGCCTGCGATTGCTGCCTTATCTGTATCGACCATTTTCAGCAGCACGAAACCAAACCCCGTCCCTAGCACAATCGCAAAGAACACAGCAAAAAAAATCGATGCAACCATTCCTTTTGATAGATTTCTTTTGCTGCCTTTTTGCTTCATCTTTGCAAGCATATTGCCCTTGCTTTTCTGGTCAGTCTGCAATTGAAATTCCTTTATGTCGTCGGATTCCTCTTCATCAGCAGCATTAGGAAGAATCCAGTCAAAGCTCTCATCTTCCAGTGCCTCGCTGCCTGCCGCCACTTCCTCTGCAGAATTTTCCGGCAGAATAGAATCCTTGTTATTTACAAAAGCATCCTGCTGTTCATCTGATTTCATTTGATTTTCTTTGTTTTGGAACGGACGGTCTTTTCCGTTGATTTTGATAGTGATCGTTTTGCGGTTCTCCGGCTTTTCTGTCACTCGTCCTACCTCCATTTACTAGTTTTGTTCATCCTATCATACTAGCAAAAAAAAATAACAAGACTTTTGTCGTCTTGTTATAGAATGATTTCGTCAAATTCAGTTTTTATTAGACATAATCAGACTCACTTTTAAGTCCTTATATTGAATCGGCTGTTCCTCGCCTTCACTTGTGCAAAGATTTCGTTTTTCCCCTTTAATGCACACCGCAATCGTTTCATTATTATTTATCGTCACATAGCTGTCGGCAGAGAGCGGGAGGGGATCATCCGTATCTGGATCATTAAATGCACTCATATAACCGTTCTCAACAAGCTCTTCGTACGTAATCCGATCATTTGCACCATGACCGCTTGTGGTAGCTTCCTTGATATAGAAGTCTGCTGCTTCCTTCATATTCCATGCATTAGCAACAAATGACTTGTCTCTCATATCATGGATTACCTTTATGACAGATGGGACTGCAATTGCCGCAAGGATACCTATAATGACAATTACTGCAAGAAGCTCTACAAGGGTCAATCCTCGTTCATGGAGTCTAGTATATAGCAATCTATTCGTTTTACTCATCTTCCTCTGTAGACACCCCAGCAAATGGGTTCTTCCTGTCTGCTGAAGCAGGGCTTTCCATTGACGGCAAGTCATTGATCAAGTCTTCCAGCTCTGGATAGTAGTAAATGGATACAGTCATTTCAAATTCGATTTTCTGGTCATTGTCTTCCACTTCCATTACTTCCTTCGTTCCAGTAATTTTTAAGGAATCAATATCCATAATCCGTTTTGAGGACTGCAGCTCTTCCAGCAATTTCTCCAGGTCGAAATAGGTGTTAGCCTCTCCTAATATATTAATAGCTGTTTTCTTAATGCCATTTGGCAACGTTGTTTCAGAGGCTGCAGCATCATTTTCTGATTCGTCACCTGCTTGTTTATTGGCATCATCAATAGCTTTATCAGCTGTTGTTAAATCTTCCTCTGTCACCGTTTCGTCTGAATCTGTACCATTCAGCTTTATTTCAATAAGATTCGTGTCGGAAATAATTTCTGCTTTTTCTATTTCCAGGAGTGCCTGTTCAAGCAGTCTTTTAACAGGAACCTGCTGCTGTAGCTGAACAGTGCTTGTATTAGTGCTTTCTTTAGCTGCTTTAATTTTCGAATCAAGAATCGTGACCTGCTGCTCCACAAGCTGAAGCTCTGTCTCTTTTATGTCCACCTGGTTAGATAGCGGCTGTAAGTATGCAAAATAAACATAAGCACCAGCACCTAAAATAAGCAAAGCAGAAAGCAGGAACAAAAACAGCGATCTGTTTTCACCTAATCTCATGGGGACTCCTCCCCTTCTTCATTCTTTGCTGCTGCCGTTAAACCAGCAGTTGTAAACAATATTTCATAGGAAGCATAATATCTTGGTTCAATATCGCCTTCCTTCAGTGTTTCAATAGCCTCGTCTATCTCTTCACTCACTTTGCCTTCTAATATATCCGTAGATTTGCTGTCTACCAATATCGCTTCATCGACCCAGCTGTATTGCAGAATCGAATTCAAATAATACGCAGCATCACTTTTTGTATCGAACTGTACTTTAAGCGTAACTTTTTGCTTTTCACTCACTTCCAGTTCTTGAATAAATCCTCTATTAGGCAGAATAGCTGTGAGCTGTTTCAAAAGGAAAACATTGTCCACTTTTTGTTCATTCGCCCAAGTGATGGCATTCTTCAAGTCCTTTGCAGAATCTGATTCTTGATAGTTTTTCAAGCTGGCCTCTGAAGACTTTACAATATTATTGGAAAGTACAAGGCTATCCTCAACCGAATTCAGCTTTTTCTTGTCATTGGTGTACTGCCAAAAGAACAAGCCTGCAAGCAGGGCAGCAAGAGCTGCTGCTGCAAGAACCCAAACAAGCATGGCTGTTTTCTTAGGCTCTTTTTTAGGAAGGAGGTTAATTTCTACAAGCATGACCTACACCTCTTTTAATCCTAAACCAATGTTGACATGTACGCTCGTTGGTATAGGCTCATCATTCAAACTCGGGCCAAAATCCTTCATCTGTTCTGCATTATCAAATCTTTCCTTAATTTGCTCAACAATTGCAGGCAGCCAAGGATGGTCTCCGGTAATCACTATTTTTTTTACTTGTCTATCTCCCTTGTTGAGAGTATAACGGTAAAAGCTCATTACTTTTTCTATTTCTTTATAGATATCGTCAAGGCCGCTCCAAACTTCCGCTTTATCTCCCGTAAATGTAAGTCCTTCTGATGCATTTTTCTGCACCCACTGCTCATTGTCTACTTCAATAATCAAATGGCGCATAAAAAGCGGATGATGATTTTCAAAAATGCTCACATTTACTGTCTTTAAATCCACTTCAATAATCATCACCCCGTCATTGGACGGCGAGTTGCTTGTATGGTGATAATAACGATAAAGGGCAAGTGCGGAAATATCAGCAGCTGCTGGTTTCAGCTTCACTTCATCAAGAATCTCGGACAGCTCTGCAATATTGTCTTCTGGTGCAGCAAACAGAATGATTTGTTGCTTATTTTTATCTTTTTCTGCTAACAGATGGTAATCAAAAACAGGGTTTTCAAACGGCAAATGGATAGACGTCCCCAATTCCATGTATAAGTATCCTTTAATTTCATCAGGGGTTACATCTTCCGGAATGGAAATTTTTCGGATAACCACAGATGAATCAGGAACAAGGAAGCGGACTTGTTTTTTGGCAATTTTCCATTCTTGAATACACTCTTCCAATATCATGGAGAAGGTTTGCAAATCCTGGATTGCACCATCTTGAATCAAGCCTGCCGGCAAGAAACGCTCACCCCAGCTTTGGACAGATGTATCATGGCCGTGCTTCATTTCCACATAGCGGATACAATGGTCTTTCACTGTTAAGTTGACATATTTGCTTTTTCCTAAATTAAATCGTATAGCCATACCTCTGCTCCTTAAAGAAATACATTTAAATACCAATTGATTAAGTCATTGCCATAAAAATAACTCACAAGCGCACCAATCACGATAAACGGACCGAACGGAATCGGCTTGTTTTTTTTCACTTTACCTGCAGCCATGCCAATAAGGCCTCCTGCAGTTCCAAATATGGTGGAAAGGAAGAAGGTCAAAAGGACGAGCTTCATACCAAGCACCAATCCAATAACGGCAAACAGCTTTATATCTCCGCCTCCCATGCCGCCTTTTGAGACCACTGCAATCACATACAAAAGCACAAAACCGACAACTGCCCCAAGCAAGCTGTCCCACCAGGGATCCAACTGAATAAAAATTCGTTCTCCTAACAGCAAGATGCCAAAAAACAGCAGCACCTTATCTGGAATAATCATATATTCTATATCAGAAACAGTGATGATCATCAATAATGAGATGAACGTCCACGCTACAAACAGCTCTGCTTCCCAGCCAAGAATAACAGGGCATAAAACAAAAAGAACACCTGTCAAAAGCTCAAATATAGGATATAAGGGGGAAATCGATGCTTTGCAGCACCTGCATTTCCCCCTTACGAACATATAGCTTAAAACAGGTATTAATTCTAGCGGTGTTAAAGTATGCCCGCAATTCGTACAATGTGATCTTGGCCTAACAATCGATTTCTGCAATGGAACCCTGAGCCCGACAACGTTATAAAAGGAGCCTAGTGTTATTCCGTATAGGAAGATTAGTAGGTAGATCAATAGTTTTTACCTCAATTTTTTTTTTTTAGTTACCGATTGTTTCTACACCTTTTTTAGCACTATTAATCTCAGAAATTGTTGCATTATCGAATGCTATAGTTACATTTCCTTTAGAACCTGAACCAGTCAGTGAAAGTATTGTATTTTTATCAGTATCTGTTGTTACATTAACAGTAAAAGTTTGGAAAGTAGAAACATCATTCAGATAAGTGTCTAATTCATCTTGATCAATAGAAGTGTCAGATCCTTCTCCCGCAATATACATTTTAGCAGAGTTGATAATTTGAATAGCATCTGCTTTAATTGCATCTTCTCTCGATTTTTGAATAATATTCGCAATGCTAGGAATAGCAATCGCAGCAATAATACCTAAAATAACGATAACAGCCAAAAGCTCAATTAGCGTAAGACCCTTTTCGTTTTTAATATGTTTTTTTAATAATTGACCCATTTTTAGTTGCTCCTCTTTTAAAAAAGTTATTTATTTTGGTTGTGTACAACCTATTACTATTATACTAGATAAATAGACTCATTCATACAGTTATTTTAAGGAAAATGTCCTATATTTTTTATTGAACGTGGTTGAATATTTCAAACATCGGCACCATGATGGATGTGACGATTGTGCCGACAATTCCGGCAAGGAGCACGATCATAATCGGTTCGATTAAGGACTTCAGTCTGTCTGTGGCACTTTCGACTTCTCTTTCGTAAAAGTCAGCAACTTTTGAAAGCATCGCATCGAGTGAGCCTGTCTCTTCACCGATGGCAATCATTTGGGTCACAAGGGGCGGGAACACCCAGTGTGCTTTCATCGGTGTTGTTAATGATTGACCTTGTTCTAGTGCGCTTCTTGATTTTATAAGCACCTTTGACATCACTTCATTTTCAATGACGCTTTCGACAATCGCGATCGCCTGCAGAATCGGCACGGAACTGGAAAACAGCGAGCTTAATGTTCTTGTCATTCTTGCTAATGCTGCTTTTTGCAAAATTTTACCGAAAACAGGCAGCCGAAGCAGAAAATAATCTAAATAGTATTTTGAAGCTTTATTATTTCGTATCACAAGAATGCTGACAACAAATGCAATCATCAACAATACAATCAGCCACCAGTATACTTGCATGAATTCACTAGCATTCAGTACAAATTTGGTGATTGCAGGCAATTCACCGCCGAAATCCTTGAACATATCAACAAATGTCGGGACGATGCTTACGAGCAAAAAGATAACGACTATAATGGCAATAATAGCAATCGCGATTGGATAAGTAAGTGCCGAAATAATCTTTTGTTTCGTGAAATGCTGCTTCTCATAATGCACTGCAAGTCTTTCCAATGTCTCGTCCATGCTGCCGCTTGCTTCACCAGCACGTATCATGTTGACAAACATGCTGGAGAACACTTTGCGATGCTTGCTGGCTGCTTGCGAGAGCGGATTTCCGTCACGCAAATCTTGTTCGACAGACAGCAATGCTTTACGAAGGCCTTTGCTTTCTGTCTGCTGTGCAAGAATAGCTGTTGCTTCCACAACAGAAATACCTGCTTTCAGCAATGTGGCAAATTGACGTAAATAAATAACAAAATCCTGCAGCTTAACCGGACTGCCTAGTGTGATTTCCTTTGTAAGCAGTGTTTCGGGAATCTCATTGATTTCCATGACTCTGATTCCTTTTTCCTTCAGCTGCAGCATGGCATCTCTTTTTGACTGTGCTGTAACAATGCCTGTTTTTTTACCTCTGCGGTCTCTTCCTTCATATTTATAACGAGCCATTGCTTTGCTCCTTCTCTTGTAAATATGGAAGTGCAGCTTCTCTTAATACAGCTCCAGCCTGGACGAGCTCCTTCACATTGCTTTCTAATGTATGCATCCCAGCTGCTCTTGATGTCTGCATGATATTTTGAATTTGATGGATCTTTTCGTTGCGGATTAAATTCGCAACAGCTGCATTATTAATTAAGATTTCTGTTGCTGACACCCTGCCCGTCTTGTCTGGTGTTGGAAACAGCCTTTGGGACACGATGCTCACAAGCACAGATGCCAGCTGAATGCGGATTTGATCCTGCTGGGACGGCGGAAACACATCAATAATCCGGTTGATTGTCGCCGGCGCACTAGACGTATGAAGCGTTCCGAGCACAAGATGGCCTGTTTCTGCTGCTGTAATTGCGGTTTGAATTGTTTCTAAATCACGCATCTCGCCGACTAGAATAACATCCGGGTCCTGTCTTAACGAAGCCCGCAGCCCATTGGCGAAATTCTTCGTATCAAAGCCGACCTCTCGCTGATCAATAATGCATTTACCATGCTTATGCAAGTATTCAATCGGATCTTCCAATGTGATAATATGCTTTCTCATCGTCTCGTTCATATAGGAAATCATCGCAGCAAGTGTTGTTGATTTACCGCTTCCTGTCGGTCCTGTAACGAGTATTAATCCTTGCGGCTTTTCACTGATTTTTTTTAAGATTGGCGGCAGCTTCAAATCATCCAAATTGGGTATAGATGTTGGCACCACCCTGATTGCAAGAGCAACACACGCTCTTTGCTTATATGTGTTAACACGAAATCTGGAAACACCTTTTAGACTGTAGGAAAAGTCCAGCTCTCCTTTTTCCGTGAACACATCCCATAACTCCTTAGGAATCATCGCTTTTGCCATCGTTTCTGTATCTGCAGGGGTTAAGCTTTCCTTGCCGTATCGTCTCAGCTCTCCGTTTATACGCATGACAGGAGGCACTCCGACTGTCAAATGGATGTCAGAAGCTTTAAGCTCAAAGCCGACCCGCAGCAAATGGTCGATATTGTTGTACATATTAGCCCCTCCTAGTCAGGGATAGCTACACGAAGCACTTCTTCTGTTGTAGTAATTCCTTGTTTAACTTTCAAAAGACCGTCATCAATTAAGAAGATTGTTTTAGCTTTAATAGCAAGCTCCCGCAGCTTCGTGAAGGACTCGCCATTCATGATGACACTTTTCATCTCATCATTGATAACTAACACCTCATGGATAGCAACACGGCCTTTATAGCCTGTCATGTTGCAGGAAGCACAGCCCTTCCCTCTTGCCATCTTCTCGATGGACAACCCTCTTTTTGCGAAAATTTCTTTCTCTCGCGCCGAAGCAGGATGAACCTCTCCACAGTCTCTGCACACTTTTCTCACAAGCCGTTGTGCGACAATTCCGCTTAAGGAGGAAGCAACTAAAAATGGTTCCACTCCCATATCAAGCAATCGTGTAATAGAGCCCAAAGAATCATTCGTATGAAGAGTGCTAAGAACAAGATGTCCTGTCAACGACGCTCTGACAGCAACCTCGGCTGTTTCCTTATCTCGTATCTCCCCGACCATGATGACATTCGGGTCTTGTCTCAGGATAGCGCGCAATCCTGCTGCAAATGTCATGCCGACATTTCCGTTTACTTGAATTTGGTTAATGCCCTCTAATTGATATTCAACAGGGTCCTCGACCGTAATGATATTAACCTCTTCACTGTTTAAGCGATTAAGTGCAGCATATAAAGTGGAAGATTTACCTGAACCAGTCGGGCCTGTTATTAAAATAATCCCTGTCGGTTTTTCAATCATGTCAACGAAGCGGCCAAGATTAACTTTATTAAAGCCAAGCTTATTAAGGTCATTTAAGGTACTCCCTAAATCAAGAAGACGCATTACAACCTTTTCACCATATACTGTCGGCAATGTTGATACACGCAAATCAATCGGATGGAAATCCAGATTAATCTTAATTCTCCCATCCTGGGGAATGCGATGCTCTGTTATATCTAAATTGGCCATGATTTTCAGCCTGGCAATCAATACACTTTGCATATGCTTTGGCAGGACCCGTTCGACACGAAGTACGCCATCAATACGGTAGCGGATAACCACCTTCGTTTCCTGCGGGTCAATATGAATATCACTTGCTTTTAATGTTGCTGCATTCGTCAATATTTGGTTAACAAGTCTTACGATTGGAGAATCTTGCTCAATCATCCCATCGCTCTGGCTTTCACCAATCTCATTCGGATCTGACAGCAATTCTTCAAAGCCTTCGTCCATATCATAATATTTATTGATTGCCCGCAGGATATCATCTTTAGAAGCAATAGCTGTTTCTATTTGAAAGCCAGTAGCCAAGCGCAAATCATCAATTGTATAGAAGTCCATTGGATCAGCCATTGCGACATACAGTTTTTCTCCATCTTTCTTGAGCGGAATAATCAACTGTCTTTTCGCTGTTTCCTTGGAAACAATCGTAAATAATTTAGGGTCAAAAGGATAGCGGTACAAGCTTACATGGGGAATGCCTAACTGCAATTCCAATACTTCAATAAGCTGCTGCTCTGTAATAAATCCCTTTTGAAGCAAACTGTCGCCAAGCCTTTGATCCGGATGCTTATCTTGCAGCGCCTGCTGCAGCTGTTCTTCTGTCAGCAAACCAGCTTCCACCAACAAATCACCAAGTCGTTTTCGAATTTGTTTCATCCTTGCATCCCTCCCTTAAAATTATTTAGTGCTTTCCGTTGTTTCTTCCGTACTTGCAGCAGTCTTGTCCGCTTCTGTGCTGTCATTTGTTTTGCTATCCGTTTCCGTTGTTTCCGTATCTTTTGTATTGCTTGAGTCGTCTTCAGAAGCTTCTGTATCTGTCTTTGCTTCACTATTATCGCTATCTGTGTCTTCTGCAGCACTGTTATCAGCGTCGATTGTAACATCCTCTTCAACAAGCAGGCTGTGTGCAATGACTTTATTCACTGGTGGATAAAAGTCTTCACTGATTAGTTCTTTTTTTACAACTTCCCCGTTCTCATCCTTCGACTCTCTGTATACCTTGATCAACTGTCCGGCGGAGCCTTCTTCTACAATTCTCGTTTCATTTAAGCTCAGACTTGGATCAAACTGAAGAACTGTTTTTGGTGAAAATGTTTCTTTATCAGACAAAATCACTTTATAGTCATATAGCAAACTAGCTCCATTTAAACTTACATACAGTTTGTTATTAACCATTTGGAAGGACATAGTAAAGGTTTGTTCATTAGGATTATTGAACCGGTAATCCATTTTTTGATTCTTATTTATTCTTGCTTCATAGCCGATATCAGCAAAGTCTGGCAACGTATTGCTTGTATACCTTTCTGAAACAGTGAAGTTCGTTGGCAGGATTGCTGAATGAACAGCAGTAGCCACAATGCTTAGCACCTTATCCGAGTAAGCTTCCCCATTATTTTCGTTCATCCATTCAAGCAAAGAAATGGTTGCTTGCGGTTTAATCGTTAAAGTCGGGAATTGCTTTACCCATTTTTTCACACTGTTTTTCTGGTCGTCCGTATCCACTGTCGCCTCTGCTAATTTAGCGTTCTCTTCTTTTTTGCTTATTTTGTATTCATTCAAGTCGATTAATTGATTGCCAGATTGTAAGCTTGCTGCCATTCCTACTAAACTATCATTCAACTTAGACAAATAAAAAGCATTATCTGTCGTCAGCTCGGCTGATACAGATGTCAGGAAGCTTTCCATTTCCTGCAAGTCAAGGGACACAAGAACATTATTGTTCTCCCCTTGTTTAATGGAAGCAACAGCGTCCTTCAATTGAAATGCAAACTGGCTTAGATCAAAACTCACTGTCTTTTCTTTGAATTTCAATTGAATATTTGTGTTCTTCTCCCATTCTGTATGCTTTTCGCTTACTGCGCTTAAGGCCTCCTGTTGATTCATCCCAGAAACATCGATGCCGGCAATTGTTGTATGCTCCTCATATCCGTCATTACTCTGAAAAAAATTACTGTATGCCTTCGCCCCAAATTGAGAAAAGCTAAAAATAAAGGAAGTCGCGAACAAAATTGCGGCAAATAGCTTTGCAGCTTGGATGTTTTTCATGCAGTGTTTGCTCCTTTGTTATTAAGCTTCCACATTCATTGAAAGGTCAATTACTACACTTGGTCCTGCTAGCTGGGCATTTTCAATATCCGCTAATGTCAGAACAGTTCCTTTTGTCAGCAGTAGTTGACCTTCATTTGTGTATATATCATTAACTACTTTTTTATTCAGCAATAATTCTACTTGCTTTTCTTTTAATGCTTGCAGGCGTTCTGCTTCCTCTGCGTGATTAATGGCAGGAGCAGACAGCTCTTCTAATAATTCTTCCGTCTCCTCAGCTGTATCTAGTGTTGAAGCTTCTTCTTTTGCACCAAGCTCTCTAAGGCTGGCAGCTGTTTCTTCTTTAACAACAATGATGTCTTTTCCGTAAGTCAACACAAATTCAGCATCAATCAGCACTTCTTTGTTTTTCACATTAGCTTGAAGTGCCGTGATTGCACCGCCATTTTCGTCATCAACGACAAATTCGGAAACTTTGCCGATAAGTTCCCCTTTTCTAGTAATAACATTTGCATCGATAAGACCGATTTTTTTATTTACTAATTCACTGGCAATCGGAATTTCGTTCAAATCCATGATGGCATGGGCATTTTCAATCGTTACTGCATACTCGCCGACACCGACCACTTTTTTAAACGGAATAGCAAAATTGTTGTCCTGCCATTCTTCTTGTTCGATCGTCAAGAAATCTACCGTACCCTTTTCTGGGTTAATAATAAGTGATTGAACCTTTCCTTCCTGCTGTCCGTTTGAAATGCTAATGATTGGCAATCCTTTAATTTGTGTACTGTTTTTCATAAAATATCCTCACCTTATTCACATATTTAATTATTTAAGTAATTCTTCTCCATGAAGCTAAGCTGTTCTAAGATGATTGGTTCAAGTTGGTATTTAGTTTGCAATTGAACAAACAATGACCGCAGCTTGGAACTTTCGTTATGCTGAACATAATGCTCGATCAGTAAATTAGACAGAGCAAAGTATTCATGTAATGGCAATGTCTCTGTTAGGCATTTCAGCAGGATTGCTTCATATTCCTCTCTGCTGAGGCTGTTCTTCATCAGGTCAAGCTGCATTAACGTATTATTGATAACCTGATGCGCCACTCTATTGTCTTTAACTGTCACTTCGTCTTCTATGACGTCGACTTCTTCCATACTTTCTTCTTTAATATTTTCTTCTTCGCTGATTTTTTCTGTGCTTAGTTCTAATAACGGTTCTTTATGGGCTAGAATGTCTGGCAGCAAATCTTCTGCTACAGTGTCGACTTCTTCTCGTTCCAACAAGTCAGGGTTTATAACAAAATCATCCACTTCTTGTTCTTTTAAGCTCTCATCATTAGCAGCCGGTGTTACGGCATCTTGGTCATCCTCTACACTTGCCGCTGCTTGATCTGCATCTTCTAGTAAAGACATATCAAAATCAGCAAACTCGGCTGCTGTTTTGCTCTGCTTATTTTCTTGCTGTGTTTCATTTTCATCAGAGTTCATCAGCATTTCCAGCTCCTCCATATAAGAAAAGCTTTCAGCTGAATGTTCTGCTACCGCATTTTCAGTTGGCGATGTGAGACCTTCCATTGCTGGAATTTCCTCTGCATCCTCTAATTCCCCTATGATTATTTCGTCCGCAACAGCTGAATTGTTAACATCTTCTTTCGCAGAAAAATCACTTTTCATAAATTCTTCCTCGACAGAAACTGCCGGAATAATAATATCTTCCTCATCATTTGCTTTTTCAGCTGTTAAAACTGGCTCGACTTCTTTAACTTCAGCTGCTGCAGGCAGCTTTTCGCTTTTGATATCCCATGTGCTATTTCGCTGTGTCACCTGCTGAGCTGTAGCCATTTCCCAGTCATAATCTTCTTCATCCATTTCTTCCTCTGCTTCAAACATCATTTCTGGGGATTTTTTAATGAAGATATAAGTAAATATAATTAAAAATAAAAGCATTAAAAGCACTGTTTGCCACCATGCAAACAATCGCTGTGTCAATAACCCGCATACAGATGTAAGCAGTGCAGCACCAATAATCCACCATTTGCCCTTTTTCGTAAACCCTAATGGGAGAAAATACACAATTGGCACAATCAAAATTAGGGAGAAAAGAGCTAGAACATACGATATCATGGCACACCTCCTTATAACGATATCTAATTCCCTAAAAAAACGACATTTTTTTCTATTTTTCCAATACTTTAGCACTCTTTTTCGACTTTTTTAGTCAATTTACGACTAATAAATATTGTATAATAAGATTAGTAATTTTGAAAGCAGGGGAATATATGAAATTTTTTAAAGTTCTATCTAGTAATAAAGGCTTAACTTTGATTGAGGTTCTCGTTTCCCTTACTATACTCAGTCTAATTTTATTAGGTATAATGAACTTTTTTAATCAAGCTTATTCTTTTACAAACTCGAACCAAAAAAAGACTGCTGCCATTAATGTTGCTAGAAACGCTTTAACGTATATGGAACAGTCTTCAGGCAATAACTCGTTTATTGCGCTAAGAGACAGGCTGGAAAAAAATCCGGCCACAGAAGGTACATTAAGAATTTGTGATAATTCCTATCAAGTATTTTGGAATGATGAGATACAGGGTTGTGAGCCAATCACCATAAATAATGTAGCCTACAATGTTACTATTGTTCCTTCGCTGGATGAAAACAATACAGCTTATTTCATTCCCTTAACTGTTGAAGTGGCTTGGACGGTGAAGCAGCATGACTACACAACTTCAATGGAAGGGGCAATTAAAAGTGAAGATCTTAGATGAAAAAGGACTGACCTTGGTTGAGGTTCTTGCAGTGATTGCGATAACAGCTATCGTGCTGCCTGTTATATATGGTGTCTTTCATACAGGTATTAATCTGTACAATAAGATACAAGTAGAAGGGCAGCTCCGTGATGATGCTGATTATGCGGTGTCTGTGATGATGAATTCCTTTAACAGCATTCCGTTTGATTATGTCACACAAGATGGCGACAAAATCGTCCTTGTTAATTCAGAGCAGACAGCTATTAACGAAAATGAAAAAGAGAATTCAACCTTTTACTCCTACAGTAAAGAAGAAATTGATGAAGAGAACACAGAAACACGATCGATTGAATTTGTAGAAAAAACAGTAGGTGGCAAAGAAATTCAGTCTGTTTCCATTGATGGAAATACACTGGAAGGAAACGGCGATTACAGTGCATCCACTATTAATTTAATGTGCAGTGATACCGATAGAAATGATAACAACAAATGTTTACACGGCATTATTGCAGTGGATTTCACCATTCAAAATGCCAGAATAGAACGGCCACTAACATTAGAAAGTCGATTTGGCTTTTAAGGAGTATTATATGAAGAAACTGAATGAACAAGGAAATGCCCTCCTTACAGTCCTTTTAGTGTCGATTGTATTCACGACGATTGGTCTTGCCATTGTGGCATCTTCCATCAGTGGAGCAAAACGAGTGGAAACAAGGGAATCGGACATCACCGTAACGTTTGAGAGCAAAAAGGTGCTCGAGGAAATTACATCTGAAATTGCGGCAAGGCTGAATACATTAAATTTAGATATGGTGAAAAGAACAGATGGCACTTACCGAGTAAATGCATCATTTGAAGGAAATCTGCAAAATAGAGTGCTCGTTCCCAGTCTTGACCATATCCTTGAAAATACCAATTACGATGACTCTATTAAATGTTTAAGCATACAAGACTTAAGCAATACCAACGACATTCTATCTATCCAGCCTACTTCGGCACAAAACCAATGTGAGGCTGCAACGTTGGAAAATACAAGCTCTTATTCCATTAACAGAGATGATGATTACACAAGAGTGCTGGAGATTGTGCTTGTAACGAACAACCCGAATGAAAATGAGGGAGATGTCACGCGTACGTTGAAGAAAAAGATCATTCTGTCCCCACTTCCAAGCTTCCTTAAGTATGCTGCAGGGTCAGCTTCAGAAGATGATAAAGGCGGACTTTTCTTGAATGGTTCTTCTAATATTAACGGAAATGCCTTTGCTAATTATCTGACGATATCAGATGATGCAAAATATCAAGACCGGCAAGGAGGCGCAAGAACAGTACATTCTCTCCCGCCATCAGTTAATGGTGACTTCTACAGCACAGGAGCGCATATACTTCCGCTACTGAAGGAAAGCAATTTCTATCAGGAAGATGTACCTGATCTTAAGCATGATAGTCAATTTATCAATATTGAGTTTGATAAAACACTCAGAGACCGAATTAACACAATCCTTGGAAATAACAACTTAGCAGCAACTGTTTCAACAACAGAGGATATAAAGTATCTTCCAAGTGTATTAAAGCAGGAAATAAGCTCTAAGGTGACTACAAATGTTACCGAAAGTGAGATTGCAAAGACAGAAACACAGCAAGTCCCTCAATCTGTGCTAGGAGACTCCCTTGAGGAGCTGGAGGGCGGTTTCACGATTGACAGTAAAACTGGTCCAATTCAATTTAATAATACAGTACAAGTTAATGGAGATGTTGTTATAAACAGCAGCAACTATCCAATTACATTTAACAAAGATCTTATCGTTAATGGTGATTTATATGTTGTCAGCAATAAGGATATATCCCTTCAAGCTGTCAAGACAGCGGGCAATCTTCATCTTATTAACTTTGACGGCAGTGTCACAGTTGCGCAAGACATGGTGGCTGCCGGAAAAATCGTAATAGAGTCCAGTGCTGACAAAACGGTTAACACAGCAAACGGAGTGAAGCTGAATGGCGATATCTTTTCAGGAACAACACTCAGCATTCGCCCCCTTAATACAGAAATGGATTTAAACAGTAATATTATCAATCTTGGTTCTTTTACAGTCAAGGGCGATGAAACAGGGGAATCTGAACAAGAAAATGACATTGTGCGCTTTAATTCTGTTGTTTATTCGAATGCAGACAGCTTTATCTCCAACGTTAATATTATTGGCATGCCATACACAAATACTTTAGGTAACGCAACGGAAGGGCAGCTGATACTGCTTTCAAAAGACAGGCTTACGATTACAAGGATGAATGAATTTAACAATTATGCTGACATGAATGAGCCGAGCTATCCGTACTTGCCAATCGAGGAAATGAATATCAAGCCATTACAAGCATTTTTCTATACAGAAAGGGATGCAGAATTATATGGAGTAGGTTCGTTGTTTTATATTAAAGGAGGCATATTTGCCAGAGGTTCTCTTGAAATCAATGCGATCAGAGCGAACCGCTCATTTAAAGCAATCGAAAATGTTCCTGGGTCAACAGAAGGTTACATGTCCAGATTCATTGTTGATTATGACCAAGACGTATTATTGCAAGGAATAGATGCATTGCCGATAGTTGACCGCTTGCAGATTATTCCTGATGATTTTGTTATTCAATAACCATTCAAGGGTGCCCTATCTGGCACCCTTTTTAATTCTACAAAAAAAGGGATGCTTACATTTAGCATCCCTTCCTTATTACCATTTACCGTCCGTGCTGTTTCCAGAACCGCCGTTATCACCATCGTCTGTACTAGTATCCTCCACAACTTCAATCAAGGTGGATGCACTTGGACTTGTGCTATCTCTTTGTTCTTCTGCAGTTGCTGTCACATTTGAATAACCGACTTCTTTCCCTTTCAAGTAGTATTCGCCATCTTTATGAATGACTTCTACTTTATCTGGCTGATCTGCTACAACACTAATAATATCTTTGTCTGTTGCGTTGCTTGGGTTGAAGATTAAGTTATCTGTTACTGGCAGCTCTTCCCCAACCTCCACTTGGTAGGCTGGTTTCGTGAATTTAATTTCATCAAGGGCAATATACGGGTCCGTAACTGTCACCGGAATTCTTACCTCAAGATTAGAACCGTCTTTTGTCTTCACAATCAGCTCTGTTTCCCCTGCCTTATTTCCGTAAATGCTGTACTTTCCATCAAGGATACTAGCTATTGATGTGTCAGCAAGTTTAATATCCAAGTCTTTGTTTGTGGCATTTTCCGGGTTAAAGGTAACAGTGAAGTCAGTCGTGCTTCCTACGATAATATTTATAGGGTTAGGCGCAACCGAAATAGATTGTACTTTATCTTGTATTGTAATTGTCTTTGTGATTTCCTGGCTGTTAGCAAAACCACCTTCAGCCTTAACGTGAATCGTATTCTTGCCTGTCTTGTCTATTATGATTGCTTCAGTTGGATTAAATTTAATCCAACCTGTTGTCTCCTTGCCATTGTCCACTTTATAGGAGTAGACAACAGCATCTCCTGCAACTTTCTGGACAAGCCTTGCCTCTACCGTTTCTGATGCTGTTTCGCCACTTCCATATTTATCGCCTGTAGACTTTCCGGTCAAATCATAATCTGGCGTGAAATACAGATAGGCTTTACTGTCATCATTATACGTGATTTCTATTGCCTGATTGTTCGTCCCTTCTTTAAAAACCATATCTTTCACAGGCTTATTTTCAAGTCCATAATCTTCCTTGAAATCAGCAGTGCTTGCTATTTTCGTATTTGTTGCCTGATCTCTCTTTTCAATCGTTCCTGCAGCATCACCTGTGTATACATTCGCTGTGTTTTCTTTTAACTGTACCTTCATATTAATCATTTGCGATGATGCTGGAATCGTTGTTTGACTGCTGTATGAAAAACGAGAATCAGTAAAATATAAATTGGCGATTGGCATCGTCATATTAGTGACCGCCCAATCTACTTTCAGCGGCAAGGAAGCCGTAATTTCTGAGGGCGTAAAGCTGCCTTTTGCGTAGTTTGCCACATCACTTAATGACATCACTGCATAGTTTTTACCATTCCTTGACTCTACCTTCACATTATCCTTAGGAATAACCGTAATCCCAGCTGGCAATGGCTGTTCAATAACTAAATTCTGTAATTTGCCGCTGACAGTGCTGTTCACTAAATTAATAGGCTTTAAAGAATAATTGACATTAAAATAATTTGTTCTGTCATTCGAATTGCTAGTTTTGACTAAATTATTTAAGTCATTCACTACTTTTGACAATGTCATAGAGGACTGGAAGCCGGCAGGTGCATCATCTTTAACAACAATCGTTGCAGAGGTTGATTTCTCCTGAAGCTTTCCATCTAGATCGGTATATTCAAGCTTAATATTATCAAAATTATATGTCCCTTTTTGACTGAATGTCAAAGGCAGTGACACATCAATCGGAGTCGTAACATTTTGATTGATTGGGAACAATATGTCCTTTTTAATGATTATATTTCCTGAAGAATCCAATGTAGCATTGGCATTGTCTGCAAGTTTAACAGTATCCCCAAACTTAGCAATATTAATTTTAACAGTAGCCGTGATAGTTGGTGTGGATACCTTCTGTGATATATCTTCAAATATTTTCGCAATAGTATCTGTTGAAGCCTGCTGTGCTGTCACACCAGTCTTCTCTGATAACTTACTTAAATAGCTCATATCTACTTCACTATTTGTCCCAAAGCCGACGGAATACAGCTTAATGTTATTGGCAGCAAGTTCGTCGACCTCTTCATCAACATATGATTTAATGGCTGTTTGCACTGTTTTTAAGCTGTTGGAAACAACTGTCCCATTAGAACGGACAGCAGTCGCTGTATTATTTGTATAAACAGTGTATGTTACTGTATCCTGCACTTTTTTGTCATAGCAGAAGTACTTAGATTGACAAACTCTATCAGTAAATGTCTCTACGTTTTTAGAAGATGTCGGCTCTCCATCTGTCATAAAGATGATATACTTCTTCGCTTGGCTTGTTCCAGTTGTTAACATGCTCCTTGCTTTTTGGAAGGATTGTGTATAGTTTGTTCCGCCAACGGCAGAAAGCTCCTTCACTCGGTTGTTAATAGTCTGCAGGTTTGTTCTCACATTATCTGTCGTTGGCGTGGACACAACCGGAAAACTTACAACCTTATCTGTTTCCACATCTGTAGAAAAAGGAATAAGAGAAAACCTGTCATTTTTATTAGGATCTTGGCTAAAGAAAGCCGCCGCTTCAGCCATGGCATTTTTTGCACTCAAAAACTTATACGGGCTTTTGCCTAGCTCATCCATGGAGCCTGATTTATCAAAAACAAATGCAACATCTATTGGAGAACGATTTGCATTTGTTGCCTTCCCCTCAGGAGTTAAACGAATATCTAAACTTCCCTGTGCCGAACTGTTTGCCGGTTTAACGATAACACTTTGAGATGGTGTCACTGTAAAATTAACTGTCGGCGCTGATGCAGCCGCATTTGCTTGGAAGGGTATCAACAGCAATGACAGTATTGACAATATAATAAACTTACTGAAACGTAACGCTCTCCTCATTTCCCCACTCCGTTCTTACTACTGTTAAACTAGTATAATATCTTCATTATATCAAGGACTTTTGAACTAGGATAGTCTTTTCTGCTGGGAATATATTACGCTCTAGCCTCTTGTGTTATCGTCCTTTCCCCCTATTTTTTCAGCATGTTTCTCCGTGTTACTAAATCTTTGCAAAAAAAAAAGAAACTGCTAAATCAATAGAAGTTCCTTTGCACTTTATGAACTATTTCATATAACAAGCGACGCGATTCCTGCCTGCCCGCTTCGCCCCAACATACAGGGCTCTGTCAGCATGCCTTATCAGCGCCATTGCTTCATCAGCTTGTTCAGGAGCACATGCAAGTCCCAGTGATGCTGTGATGCTTACCTGCAATTCTTTTTGTTTTTCATCTATATTTTGTTTGATGAAAAACGGCCGGGTTTCAATCATTTTTCTTAAAAATTCTGCAAGCTCCTGTGCTTCCTCGATTTCCGTATTTTCAAGGAGAATCACAAACTCTTCTCCCCCGTATCTCGCTACCACTCCGTGTTTATCAATAAGCTTTGAGACTCTGTCTGCAAACTCTTTTAATATTTCATTTCCTGCTTGATGACCATACGTATCATTAATTGACTTAAAATGGTCAATATCAAGCATAATGACAGTTAAATTGTTAATAACATTATTGTTCATCTCTGTAAATTTTGCTGTTAAGTGCTTTTCGAAATAACGGTAATTGTATAGCTTTGTCAGCGCACAGCGCTCACTCTTTTCTTTCGTTTTTTCAAAGTATCGCGCATTATCAAGAGCAACTGCAAACTGGGTGCATAACAGATCCAATATCATCAGCTTTGTATGCGCGAATGCCTTTTTTTGCACACTTCCTAGCAGCAAGATACCAATCACACCATTGTTTTTGATGATTGGCATGCACAGCACACTTTCAATATAATCGGGCATAAAGCCTTTGTTAAGCTCTTCCCAATCTTTGCGCCTATGATAGACAGCTGGTTTTTTTGCGGCAAGTACTCGGCCAATAATTCCCTCATTTTCCTTCAGTACATCGGAAAAAATCGGGAGCTTCTTCTGCTTCTCTACCCTGGCAATCGACTCTAGCTCATTTTTGCTGTTTACTTGATCCACATACACAACATCAACCTTCATCAATTCAAATATGCTGTCGATAAACAAATTGATTGTTTCCTTTACAAATAAGGCTTGTGACAGCTGATGTCCAATTTCGGCAATTTTTTTCAAATAGTCATTGATTGATTGGCTTGAATGATACAGTCTCAATACAACAGACAGGCAGATGAAAGGAATTCCTATCAAAACGAGAGCCATTAACCCAATATCCAAGTACATAATATACAGCGCGAAGCCGACAGGATATGTAATAAGCGTAGTGAAAAACTCCCACAAAACATCCTTCGTGAGAAAATTTACTTTTCTTTTATATACTAGACGGTCAATGCAAAAAATGAAAAGCGCATTCAGAACAAAATAAATAAAAGGATAAAAAAGAATGAGCATAAAAGAGTCAAAGTGGAACAGAAGGTCCGCTCCATGGCTTCCGCCAAGACTGTAGTATATAATTCCGCTCAATACAGAAACGAGAAAGAACATTGCTGAATTCATCGGCAGCCGGAATAATGATTTTTTATCGAGACGCATCTGCAGCATTAAGGTGAACAATGCTATTTGCACAAGCACTGTCTCGATAAATAAACCAAATATCAAGAAAACGGAGATCGTTGCCCACTGCAGGAAGAAAACAGGAGTTCCATTAATCATCATTGGCATGCTTGCAACGATTGCCATAAATATTAAAAACGCAAGGACATCACCATATTCCCCCGTAATGTCTGGTGGATAGAAGTGATATGTCAGCAATAAGCCAATAGGGATAAGCACTATCCAAATTGCCCATATTATTTTTTTAGTAGATGATTTAACCAAATGCTCCACCTAATTTCTTTTCTAAAAAGATGCATTGCCTATTTGGCCTTGAACAGGCTATTATTTCATATTACGAAATTTCAAACTTTTTACCTATTAGTATTATACTATATTTTTTTATTGCAAAAATATATAAAAATTTGTAAAAAATTCTGTTACTTTCCTCCTAAATTTCGTTCTTTCCAAAAGGCAAGCACATTTGACAAGAAATACAAGGAGCCAGTGATGACCAGCAGCTCATCTTCATGAAGTCTTTCGAGTTTTTCTGTAATTAATTTTTTCCAATCATCAGTAAAGCGTTTATTTGAATGACTGCTTTCTCTAAACAGCGCTTCAGCTGCTGCTGCGCGGGGAAAGTCAAAGCTTGTGAAGGTGATGTCAGAAGCTGCTTGTCCTAACTTTTCAATCATTTTATCTGTTTTCTTATCAGATAATGCAGCAAACAAAACACTCTTCTTTTTATCTTTGTATCTTGTTTCTAAGACATCAACTAACGCCTCAACACCTTCCTGATTATGTGCACCGTCTACAAGCACATACGGGTGTTTAGAGAGAATCTCCAATCTGCCTGCCCACCGTGCTTGAAGCAATCCTGTTCTGATATCTTCTTCACTCAAGTGTAAGCTGTCTTTAAGAAGCAATGCAGCCATAACGGCAAGAGCAGCATTTTCTGCTTGATGCTCTCCTAGCATGCCAATCTGCAAATGTAGAAGTTTTGTTGCTGCTGTTTTAAAGGTGAAAACCTCTCCATCTTCATTCGATTGATAATCTTCCACCACAAAATGTTTGCCTAATAAATAGTAAGGAGCGTTTTCCTCTTTAGCTCTGCGTACAATTACTTCCTCTGATTCCTGTTGCTTGACTGCAGCAATTACCGGTGTGTTCTCTTTAATAATCCCAGCTTTTTCAAACGCAATTTCGCTGTATGTTTCTCCTAAAATAGCAGTATGGTCAAGACCGATACTTGTGATGACAGATAAGAGAGGTGTAATGATATTAGTAGAATCAAAACGACCACCTAAGCCGACTTCATACAGAACAACATCTGGTGGATGGACAAATGCAAAATAATAAAGAGACATTGCTGTAATAATCTCGAATTCTGTCGGTCCGCCTAATTCGTCTTTATCCATTTCCATAACTATCGGATAAAGAATATTAGCAAGCTCCTTAATTTCTTCGTCGGCAATCGGCACGCCATTGATGCTGATTCTTTCATTAAATTGTTCAATATATGGGGAAGTAAAGGTTCCAACTGTTAACCCGGCACTTTCCATTATATTGCGCAAATAGGCGACCGTTGAGCCTTTGCCATTTGTGCCGCCCACATGAACAGCTTTAATCTTTTTCTCTGGAAAACCAAGCTTCTCCATCATGATGTTCATTCTAGTGAGCCCAGGCTTAATTCCGAGCCTAAGCCGTCCATGTATCCACTTTAATGCCTCTTCATATGTCTGGAACATAATTTCCACCTCTTCTTGGTTTATCTTTAAATAGGGAAGACGAACCCTATGTAGGATAGGGTTCGTCTTAGTTTAAAAGGGAGGTTTTAAGCATCGCCCTTAAGTTCTTTAATTCGAGCTTCTACTGTTGCTCTTTTTTGCAGATAGTCTTGCTCTTTTGCTTTTTCTTCATTGATGACTTTCTCTGGTGCTTTGCTTACAAACCCTTGATTGCTTAGCTTCTTCTGAACTCGGTCTACTTCTTTCGTCCATTTCTCAAGCTCTTTAGTAAGACGGGCAATTTCTTCCTCCATATTGATGAGGCCTTCAAGTGGCAGAATAATTTCCACACCTGTAATAACAGAAGTCATCGCTTTATCAGGAATAGCAATATCTGTTGTGATTTCCAACTCTTCTGGATTACAGAAACGCTCAATATATGCTTTGTTGTCTTCCAATGTAGCTTTGATTGTATCATCTTGTGCTTTCAAGAGGATTTTAATCTTCTTGCTCATTGGTGTATTTACTTCCGCACGGCTGTTTCTTACTGAACGGATAATTTCTACAAGCAGCTTCATATCGTTAGCAGCTTTATTATCTGTAAATGCTGGATTTACCTCCGGCCATGCTGCAGTTGTAATAGACTCACCTGCATGCGGCAAGTTCTGCCAGATTTCTTCTGTAATAAATGGCATGAAAGGATGCAACAATCTCATTGTATTATCCAATACATATGCAAGAATAGAACGTGTTGTCAGCTTAGCAGCTTCGTCTTCGCCATAAAGCGGCAGCTTCGCCATCTCGATATACCAGTCACAGAAATCATCCCAGATGAAGTTGTAAAGGATGCGTCCTACTTCACCAAATTCATAGCGGTCAGACAGACGTGTCACTGTTTCGATTGTTTCGTTAAGACGTGTTAAAATCCATTTGTCTGCAACAGATTTTTCTCCAGACAAGTCAATTTCTTCATATGTTAAGCCGTTCATGTTCATTAAAGCAAAACGGGATGCATTCCAAATCTTGTTGGCGAAATTCCAAGTCGATTCTACCTTTTCCATGCTGAAGCGTAAGTCTTGGCCTGGCGAGCTGCCTGTTGACAAGAAGTAACGCAGGGAATCAGCACCATATTGTGCGATAACATCCATCGGATCAACACCGTTACCCAATGATTTACTCATTTTTCTGCCTTGCTCGTCACGAACAAGTCCATGGATTAATACATCATTAAACGGTCTTTCGCCAGTGAACTCAAGCCCTTGGAAAATCATGCGGGAAACCCAGAAGAAAATGATGTCATAGCCAGTAACAAGTGCAGCTGTCGGATAATAACGCTTAAAGTCAGGAGCATCTGTGTCAGGCCAATCCAATGTAGAGAACGGCCATAAGGCAGAGCTGAACCAAGTGTCTAAAACATCTGTATCTTGCTCCCAGTTTTCAATGTCACTTGGAGCCTCGTGGTTTACATACACTTCGCCTGTTTCTTTATGATACCAAGCTGGAATGCGATGACCCCACCACAGCTGACGAGAAATACACCAGTCGCGGATGTTTTCCATCCAGTGTAAATAAGTGTTTTCGAAGCGGTTCGGCACAAATTGTACTTTCTCTTCTTCGTTGTTTTGCAAAGCAACAGCTGCATCTGCTAATGGCTGCATCTTAACGAACCATTGTGTGGACAAGTATGGCTCAACAACTGCGCCGCTGCGCTCAGAATGTCCAACTGAATGCATATGCTCTTCAATTTTAAACAGAACACCTTGCTCCTCAAGATCTTTAACGATTTGCTTGCGGCATTCAAAGCGATCCATGCCTTCATATTTACCGGCACGTTCATTCATCGTTCCATCCTCATTCATTACAAGGATGCGTTCTAGATTATGACGGTTACCTACTTCAAAGTCATTCGGGTCATGTGCTGGTGTCATTTTAACAGCGCCAGAACCGAAGTCCATTTCTACATAATCATCTGCCACAATCGGAATTTCTCTTCCAACGATCGGCAGAATTACTGTTTTTCCGATTAAATGCTGGTATCTTTCATCCTTTGGATGTACAGCAACACCAGAATCACCAAGCATCGTTTCCGGACGAGTAGTAGCAACTTCAATATAGCCGGAGCCGTCAGCAAGCGGATATCTCATATGATAGAATGCACCTTGTACATCCTTGTAGATTACCTCAATATCTGACAGAGCCGTTTTTGTTGCCGGGTCCCAGTTAATGATATATTCACCACGGTAGATTAAACCTTTGTTATAAAGAGAAACGAATACTTCACGCACCGCTTTTGACAGCCCTTCATCAAGAGTGAAGCGTTCCCTTGAATAGTCTAATCCAAGTCCAAGCTTTGACCACTGTTCACGAATATGACTTGCATATTCTTCTTTCCACTTCCATGTCTCTTCAACAAACTTTTCTCTTCCTAGATCATATCTGCTGATATTGTTTGCACGCAGTTTTTCTTCCACCTTTGCTTGTGTGGCAATCCCTGCATGGTCCATTCCAGGCAGCCATAGAACATCATAGCCTTGCATTCTTTTCATTCTTGTTAAGATGTCTTGTAAAGTTGTATCCCAAGCATGACCTAAATGCAGCTTCCCTGTTACGTTTGGAGGCGGAATCACGATTGTATATGGCTGTTTTCCCTCATCTGACTTTGCCTCGAAAAATTTACCTTTCAGCCACCAGTCATAGCGTCCCTTTTCGATGGATTGGGGATCGTATTTAGTCGGCATTGATAACTCGTTTGTTTCCATACCCATTATCCTCCTTGTGAGAATTTTTTCAATACTTACATTTTGGCAAATAAAAAACTCCCTTCGTCATAAAAGGACGAAGGGAGTTTTTCGCGGTACCACCTTTTTTCCAATATAAAAATATTGGCTCTTTCAAAGATGATATCGGATGCTGTCCGTCTTTCACTAATAAGCTTTCCCGTTCGCAAAAGAAGCTCGAGGGCTACCTTCCAATGTGTTGAATGGAAATCTTTCAGCATGTGATTTCCTCTCTAAAAAACAACTGGCATTGTACTACTCCCTGTCATTGCCTTTTTTATTTATTTATATAGATAATACCGAATAAAAGTTATTTTCGTCAATAAGGATAACCTTATTTTTTAAAATTTATACATACTGGCCTTAAAAGCACAGCATAGTTAATTTGCAGTACTTAACAGGTTAACCGCGCCATATATTGATAGTAAGGTTAAAAAAGGAGGTTTGTGTTCCTTGAAAAAGAAGTTTAATCCCTACACATATCCACCATGGCTTAAAGGCGTCCGCAATGCATGTGCCCGTTTTATTATACCTTTTTGCATCTTTCAGGCTGTCAGAACAATGCTTTTACCGACAACCTTTGATGTGCTGTTTTTATCTCTTTTAATCGTGCTGGCTTTGTCTATTTATCTGGAAATTATTTAAGACCCAAGATGTTAAGAATCTTGGGTCTCTTTTTGTGCTTCCTGCTGCGCTTTTTTTTCCCGCTCCATTTCGTCAATACGCATGACAATATATTCGGTATTTTTCAGCAGCCAGTATTGCTTCAATAAGCTTTGCGCATATTTGCGCTCATTCTTTTTCTTATCGCTTTTATGGTATTTTTCACATATGCGGATTACAGGTCCAGGATGTGCTAAATAGCTCAAAAAAAGCAGCATCTCATCCGACTTGAGCGGATAATAATTGAAATAAGTATAAATCCATTCTAAGCAATCATTATTCTGCTTCGGAGTGGTTTTCAGAGACCTAGCAATAAACGGAAGCAGGTCATGGCTTGGAGAGCCAAACTTGGCATTTTCAAAGTTAGTGAAATACCCATACCCTTTCTCGTCATATAAAAAATGTTCTGGCGAGATTTTCCCATGAATGATCGATACCCTTGCCTTCTCATCATCCTTTGTCTCTTCATACCATTCCTTCAGCTTCGTTTCCGAATATTTCAGCGCTTGCCTCACATCATGGTAATACATGCAGAACATCCATTGGAACGGTGACATATATTCTGTGTTTTCACACTCTTCAATATAGCCATCCAAAAATTCTTGTTCCTTTTCCAGCTCCAATAGCGTATTTTCATAATGCTCTTCCCGATCTTCCTTTTCAATTTTCACTTCCTTAGAGGATAGGACATGCAGTCTTGCGAGCTCCCTGAACATTTGCTGATGCTTCTTGAAATAATTCTCCCGCTCTTCGTTCGGAAGCCACGGCATTAAATAATAGAGCTTATGCTCATACAAGACTGCATACCTTCCATCGACTGTCGGATAAATCGGCACAATTCTGTTATATCCTTTTTGGTACAATGTCCGAACGTGCCGGATAAAATCAGAGCCTTTATGGGGATCAATCGTTTTTAGTGCAAATGTGCCTTTGCTGGAATAAATTTTCACGATTCTGCCGAACTCCTCCACAAAATGCGGCTCCACTCCGTATGGCTCTAAAATGGGTGTATATTTTTTAATCGTGTTTTTTTCACTCATATGCGCCCACACTTTCTTATTAGGAAAAAGAGATTGACTAACATCTCCTTACATGTTGATTCGGGGCCCGCTTTACCCTTTTATGTGCACCTACAAAACTTACTTTTCAGCAATTTTACCTGGGATATATAAAACTTGCCCTTCTACAACATCCTGATTGACCTCAAGGTGGTTTTCCTTCAGCAGGTTATGAACATTAACATTATAACGTTCACTTAGCTTCTCAATCGTATCTCCCTGCTGAACAATAACTACCTTTACCTTTGTATGTGTTTCTTCTTCCTTACGGGCGAAGAACTCTGTAAAGGTCAATGATTTCTTTTTCGAGAAAATTCCTTTTTTCTTCTTCGGTCCATTATCATTCTCAGAAGAGGACTCTTCAGATTCATCCTTATCGTGTTCTGAGAATTCTGCTGTTGATTCATCAAGCTTTTGCTCAGAAGATTCTGGAACAGGCTTATCGAAAACATCCTCTGCAGGGAATGTCTCTTCTGATCTAAACAAGGAAACCTTTACTTCAGGTTTATGGTCTGCAACAGGTTCAACAACAGCTGCTGGAGGCTCTTCTAATACTTCAGCCTCAGCGAATAAAGGTACATCTGTCGTCGTGTCCTCTTCCCAATCATCGTCCTTTTGCGAAGGTGCTTTGCGGACTTCCAATTCAAACGGCTCATATTCCTCCAGACCAGACTCAGCGGAAATCCGTTCTTCCTCTTCCATCAATGGACTGATTCTTTGAAACGGCTGTACTTCAATTTTAACAGGTTCTAATTCCTCTTCACTGTCCCTAAACACAGGCTCATTCTCAATCTCTTCAGCCCCAAAGTTTACATCTTCTCTGCTAGAGCCTGCAGAAAGCTCGATTTCTTCAGGCTGCTGCCTTTGTTCGTAGCCCCTTGTTAATGCTTCTAGTTCATCCTCTTGATTATTTTCCTGTTGAACAAATATCTGCTCTGCCTCTGTGCTCTCTTCTCTTGCCGGATAATGGGAAGTCCATTCATCCTCCTCAGTTTCCTCTTCTGAGGCTTGCTCTTCATTCGTTAAGCCTGCAATAGATAATTCTGCTGTAAGATTCAGACAGCTTCTTTCTGGGAAGACATAATCAAATGTTTCAATTTCAACTTCAATATCTTCGATGCTGCGAACGCGTGAGAATGGAATCGTAATGTCGACAGGGAAATGATGAAGAAACTCATTAACTCCTTCTTCCCTCTCCAAAACGGAATGAACTAACTTAGGAGCCTTAAATACCTCCTCTTCTTCTAGCTGATTTGTCTGTGTTCGATTGTATTCACCTGTCAATTCTAATGATCCTTGAATGGTAATATACTGATCGTTTTCTTGGATGGTTATATTCGGGTCTAGTGAAATAGACAGCAGATCCTCTACTTCCTGTCCTTTTTGAAACCAGACTGACTCTTCCAACGAAAACCGTAAGATAGACGAATTTTCTTGAGACAAAGCGACTCCTCCCTTCATTCCTTTCACGTATAATCACTATGTCAATTACAATTTATGAACAGAAATGCCCTTTTATGAATATTTCTTTGTATAGAAAGTCTATGAATTTAAAAACAAAAAAATCCAAAGCGCCTGCAATAGCACTTTGGATTTTTATGGATAAATTATTTCAACTTAGAAAAAGCAATTTCTGCTGCTTTTATTGTGTGGTCAATATCTTCCTCGCTTAAAGCAGTTGATAGGAACAAACCTTCAAACTGAGATGGCGGCAGGAATACACCTTGCTCGAGCATTTCATTATAAAATGCAGCAAAGTAATCTAGATTGGAAGTTTTCGCACTTTCATAATCAACTACCTCTTCGTTTGTGAAGAAGAAGCCAATCATAGAACCGGCACGATTAACTGTAAATGGAATCTCGTATTTTTCAGCCGCAGCCTTTAGGCCTGCTTCAAGCTTATCTGCTTTAAGAATGAAATCTTTATAGCTTTCAGGCGTCAATTGGGACAATGTCTCGTAGCCTGCTGTCATTGCCAGCGGATTACCTGATAATGTACCTGCTTGATAAATCGGTCCGCTTGGAGCAACTTGATTCATGATTTCTGCTTTTCCGCCGTACGCGCCAACTGGGAGTCCTCCGCCAATAACCTTGCCAAGGCAAGTAAGATCAGGCGTAATACCGAAATAGCCTTGGGCACAGCCATAGTCTACACGGAAGCCTGTCATAACCTCATCAAAAATCAGCAATGCGCCGTATTGTTCTGTTATTTCACGCAGCCCTTGCAGGAAGCCATCCTTAGGAGGCACTACGCCCATATTACCAGCTACTGGCTCTACGATGATGCCGGCGATGTCATCTCCAAAGGTTTCGAAGGCATACTTAATGCTTTCTAGGTCATTGTAGGCTACTGTAATAGTGTTTGCTGCAACTCCTTCTGGAACGCCTGGGCTGTCTGGCAAGCCTAGTGTTGCAACTCCTGAACCTGCTTTAATTAAAAGAGAGTCGCCATGGCCGTGGTAGCAGCCCTCAAACTTGATGATTTTATTTCGGCCAGTATAGCCTCTAGCCAGCCTGATTGCACTCATTGTCGCCTCAGTTCCTGAGGATACCATGCGGATGATTTCAATGCTTGGCACTCTTTCCTTAACTAGCTTAGCAAGCTCAGTCTCGATTAAAGTTGGTGCTCCAAAGCTTGTCCCCTGCTCTGCAACTTTTTTTATTCCTTCGACTACCTGATCATTGGCATGCCCTAAGATAAGGGGACCCCATGACAGAACATAGTCAATGTATTCATTGCCATCAATATCGTAAATTTTTGAGCCTTTTCCTGAGTTCATAAACACAGGATTCCGCTTCACAGATTTAAAGGCACGAACAGGGCTGTTTACCCCGCCTGGCATTAATTCGACTGCTTCTTTGTATGCTTTCTCTGACTTTTCATATGAACGCATGCTATCCCTCTTTTCTTATTGTTCTTTCAACCAGCGAGCAACATCTTTCGCAAAATAAGTCATAATTAAATCTGCACCTGCACGCTTCATGCTTACCATCATTTCCATCACGATTCTTTCTTCATCTATCCAGCCATTTTGTGCTGCAGCTTTAACCATGCTGTATTCTCCACTTACATTATAAATCACGATTGGCATTTTCAACGTGTTTTTCATATCACGGACAATATCCAAATATGGCATACCAGGCTTAACAATCATGAAATCCGCGCCTTCTTCCACATCTGATTCAGCTTCTCTCAAAGCTTCCATACGGTTAGCAGGATCCATTTGATATGCTTTTCGGTCACCAAATTGCGGAGTGCTGTCAGCTGCTTCTCTGAATGGTCCGTAGAATGCAGATGAATATTTCACTCCGTATGACATGATTGGTGTATCTAAATAACCTGCTTCATCAAGACCTTTGCGAATCGCAGCGACAAAGCCGTCCATCATATTGGAAGGAGCGATAATGTCTGCACCTGCTTCAGCCTGGCTTACAGCTGTTTTCACAAGCAACTCTAATGATTCATCATTCAAGACACGGCCGCTCTCGACAATGCCGCAATGTCCATGACTTGTATATTCACAAAGACAAGTATCCGCGATGATAACAATCTCCGGATAGTTACTCTTAATAAACCGAATTCCTTCTTGCACGATACCGTGATCATGAAATGCCTGTGTTCCGCATTCATCCTTTTCTAACGGTATTCCAAACAAAAGCACTGATTTAATGCCAAGGCTTTGCACCTCGTCCATTTCCTCTTTCAAGCGGTCAATCGACAGGTTATAGATACCTGGCATTGATGAGATTTCCCGCTTAATGTTTTCACCCTCAGCAATGAAAATTGGATAAATCAAATCATCTACATGAACATGCGTTTCCCTTACTAAGGCTCTCATACTTGCAGATTGACGAAGTCTGCGGTGACGTTTAAATTGTAATGACATGTTTGTTCTCCCCTATTCTGTTAAATATTGAACTAATTGCTCCAGCATGCTGTCTACTGTAAAATTGTCGGGAAAAATGTGAACATTTATTCCATTATCAGCTAGTTTTTTCTTTGTTATCGGACCTATGCATCCGATGATGCAGTCCTTTATATAATCGTAAAGGTTGTATGTATGGACTACATCCATAAAATATTCCACTGTGGATGAACTTGTAAACAAAAGAACATCCAAACTTCTCTTCTTTAAAGCCTCTACTAATAGAGTCTCGCTCTCCTTTGGAAAGTAAGTTTCATAAATGATTGCTTCCTCTGCCGCAATCCCTGCCGCACAGAGGCTTTTGTAAAGAACGTTTCTTGCTAAGCTGCCCTTTATAATAAGAACCTGTTCATTTTTTGCTACTTCCTTTGCGAATTCCTGAGCAAATGTTTCAGCAACAAACGAGGACGGAATAAAAGCAGCCTTATGGCCATATTTGGCTAATGTTTCGGCTGTTTTATCCCCAATTACCGCAATCTTATATAAAGAGTCTTTAAGCTCCATTGTTGAAAAAAAAGCGTTCACTCCATTGCTGCTTGTAAATACTAGCCAATCATAAACGCCTTCTTTAAGCTTTGCTTGCATATTACTAGCTAATGGGAGGCTGCGAAAGGCAAGTAACGGTATCTCGACAGGCGCGCCTCCCAATTGCTTAATTGTTGCAGAAAGTTCAGTAGCTTGTTTTTTCGCGCGGGGAACCAGAATGCTTTTGCCGTGCAGCGGCTTAAGCATCAATAATATTCTCTTCTTTCAGACGATCAATTAATTTCTTTGCTCCGCGCTCTGTAAGAATTTCTGCAGCCTGTTCACCGAGTTCTACAGGGTTTGTACCTGTCAGTACCTCTTTAAAGACCGTTTTGCCATCTGGAGAGGTAACAAGGGCTGTCAATGTCAGCTCCTCGTTATTAACCATTGTGGCAAATCCGGCAATCGGAACTTGGCAGCCGCCATCCATTTTGTTTAAGAAGGCTCTTTCAGCATAAACTGTTTTCGTCGTTTCCTCAGATGATAGCTTGCTTAATAATTCGAGCACTTCCTTATCATCTTCTCTGCATTCAATAGATAATGCACCTTGACCTACTGCCGGCAAGCAGGTTTCTGGATCAAGAAACTCTGTAACAACATCGCTTGTCCAGCCCATTCTCGCTAACCCTGCAGCTGCAAGAATAATTGCATCATATTCCTCTGTTTCCAGCTTCTTTAATCTTGTATCAATATTTCCACGAATCCATTTGATTTCCAAATCCGGTCTTACAGCTAACAGCTGGGCACCGCGTCTTAAGCTGCTTGTCCCAATAATAGCGCCTTCCTTCAAGTCCTTTAATGGAATATGGCCTTTTGAGATAAGCGCGTCGCGATGGTCCTCTCTTTCTGGAATACAGCCGATTGTAAGTCCCGGCGGCAGTACTGCAGGCATATCTTTCATGCTGTGCACTGCGATGTCAATTTCCTTATCAAGCATCGCTTGCTCAATTTCTTTGACAAACAGTCCTTTTCCGCCAACCTTTGATAACGTAACATCAAGGACGACATCACCTTTTGTAACCATTTCCTTAATTTCAAATTCATATGACGGATCTAATCTTTTCAGTTGATTAATAACCCATTTCGTTTGTGTTATCGCTAATTTGCTTCGTCTTGAACCGACAATAATTTTTCGCATAAGTATGCCTCCAGCTTCAACTTTTAGCCGCTTTTCGTCGGCTTATGTAGCTTTATCACTTATAGTGAAACGTTGAAAAATTCCCTATTAAAAAGAAGTTAATCAACAATACTAAAAAACATGCAATATTAAAGAAAGCAATTCCTTTTCCTACTAGTTTGTGCGTTACCCTTATATATAAACAGCATCCGTAAATAAATAGGACTAAAAAGGAACCAAGAATTTTCGGATCATACCAGATAAACCCTGGCGCTTGAACACTTGCCCATTGAATTCCCAGTATCAAGGAAATCAGCAATGTAGGCACACTGAACACATTAAACAAATAGGAGAGGTTTTCTAACCTCGATAAGTCGGGAATGCGCCGCAGCCTTTTTCCCCATGCTTTCTTTTTTAAAAGATTATATTGAACACAATACAGTAAAGAAAAAATAAAAGATAATGAAAAGCCCCCGTACGCAAGCAACGCTGCTGTAATATGAATAAAAAGCAGCTCTGAAACAACTTGCTTGGCCATTTCTGTTCCCTCGCTCATCGGCGCAAACGTATGGATGGCCATAATAATAAACCCAAGTACATTTGTAAAAAAGACAATAAAGTCTATTTTCAGCAGCTTGTTAATTAAAAGCGAAAAGGAAACTAAGACCCATGTGTAGAAATACAGTCCTTCCATAATAGTCAGCACCGGAAACCGTTTTGTCTGCATCATGTAAATAAACAGAAACGAAGTCTGCAGGAGCCAAACAACGGAAAGTAACCAGAAAGCTGCTCTATTGGCTTTCTGGTTATTATGCATAAAATCAAAAAAGTATAAGAGCACAGATATTGCATAAAGAATAATCGTTAATTCATGAAGTCTTGTCAAATAAGCATCTGTCATATATGTGTTTCCCCTTTAACAATTAAGGCCTTGTGTAAAGATTGCTTCCATATACTATAATGCCAAAACTCTTATAAACAATCTAGCTTTCAGGTTGATTTTTTAACCTTGAAAGTTTGGCTGTAAAGAAGAAACTGTTTTCTTGTCTTCCTTCACAACTGTTGCTTGAGAATGGACATCCTGCTCTAAATTAAAAATTTTAACGAACAGCTCCATCGCCTTTTCCCGATCATCGGAAGAGGCAAGTTCTTTCGCATGAAGGATTGGATCCTTCAGCATTTGATTAATGATGCTTTTCGTATGTTTATTTAAGACTTTCTTATCACGGTCACTTAAATGAGGCAGTTTTCTTTCAATGCTCTTCATCGTTTCTCCCTGGATTGCCAAAGCTTTATCGCGAAGGGCAGAAATCACTGGAACGATTCCTAATAAATGAAGCCATTCATTAAACTCTACGATTTCTGTTTCAATCATAAGCATGATTTTTGCTGCTTCTTTTTGACGTTCTTGAAGGTTTGCTTCCACAATCCCTTCCAAGTCATCTATATCATATAAAAACACACTATCCAACTCTGCTAGTGCAGGGTCTAAATCACGAGGAACAGCAATATCAACCATAAATAACGGTTTACCTTTGCGAATCTTTTCCACTGTATTCATCATACTTTTCGTAATGACAAACGAGCTTGCACCAGTAGAGCTGATAAGAATGTCAGCATCAATCAATGCACATTGAAGCTCACTCAATGACTTCGCCTGACCTTCAAACCGGTCTGCAAGGCTTTGTGCCTTTTCAAAAGTGCGGTTAATGACCGTCACGTTTTTAGCTCCATTGCTGTACAGGTTCTGAATTGCCAGCTCGCCCATCTTCCCCGCACCTAATATGAGTACATTTTTGTTCTCTAAAGTTCCGAAAATCTTTTTCGCCAATTCTACAGCCGCATAGCTGACAGAAACTGCATTAGCACCGATATCTGTTTCTGTATGAGCCTTTTTCGCAAGCGTAATAGCCTGCTTGAACAACTGGTTAAAGACTGTGCCAGAAGACTGAATAGATTGGGCTTCTAGAAAACTTGCACGCACTTGCCCAAGAATTTGAGTTTCCCCTACCACCATAGAATTTAATCCGCACGCAACTTGAAAAAGATGGTTCATAGCTCCATCCTGTTCGTATACAAATATATATGGACTGAATTCTGACTGGTCAATCTCAAACCATTCAGACAAAAATTCTTTTATATAATAACGACCAGTATGCAATTGGTCGACAACAGCATAAATTTCTGTACGATTGCAAGTAGAAATGATGATATTCTCTAATATGCTTTTTTTCTTTTGCAACTGACTCATTGCTTCCCCTATTTTCGAAGAGTCAAATGTTAACCGTTCTCTAATTTCTACTGGGGCCGTTTTATAATTTAGTCCAACCACAACTATATGCATAAGTAAATGACACCCCCAAAGGATTTCAACCAAAAATCGATTCTTTATTTATAATAATTCTAAACATGTACTTATTATAACAAAAAAACACTAATTATGGGCAAGAAATATGCTTTTAATTGTGAACAAATTGTGAATTGATATGTTAACATATAGTATTATTGGCAAAGTCAGTTTTATACTATGTGTATTTACTAGTAATAGTGTATGCCAAAATCATCTATTAAAACAGCTTTTTTTGTTTTTTGCTGTTCAAAAAACAGCCTATCTAATACTATCTACTCAATGTACAGTAACAAAGATATCGGTTGTATTCAAGCTTGTATTACTGGAAACGGAGGAAATATGAAATCTTATAAATTATTTACTGGTGTTGTGCTAGTTGGATTCGGATTATACTTTTTACTAAATGAAATAAATATGTCTCCATTCCCTGACTTTTATTCTTGGCCTACATTGCTAATCATCGTTGGCCTTGCCTTTTTATGTCAAGGCTTTATAGGCAAGGATCATGGCTCTATCTTGCCTGGGGTGATTTTAACAGGGTTTGGCCTTCACTTTCACCTTGTTAATAAACTGGCGATTTGGCCGGATGATACGGGAACATTTTTATTGATTATCGCGTTAGGGTTTATTCTCTTCAATCAAAGAGCAGGTTCGGGCCTGGTAAATGGTGTGCTGTTTCTACTGTTGGCAGGCTTGCTGCTTTTTTACGAAGAAATAGTGGCTTCCATTACGTTCATCCATATCGGTGAAAGTACACTGAAATTCTTTACACCGCTTTTATTCCTGCTTATTGGCGGATATTTTCTGCTTTCGAAACGGAAATAAAGCAAAACAGATAGCTAAAGCTATCTGTTTTTTTATACTTCAATAATGATCGGCAGGATCATCGGTTTTCTTTTCGTTTGATGGAAGATATACTGGCCTGCAGCTTTGCGCACTTCCTGCTTAATGGCACCCCATTGATTTTTACCTCTTGCGTCAATGCTCATGACTGCTTCTTTAATAAGGCGGTTTACCTCCCGAAGGAGATCTTCGGCATCTCGTACGTATACAAAGCCTCTTGAAATAGTATCTGGCTCTGCAATCAGCTTTTTCTCATGCTTGCTCATTGTCAGCACGATTACAAGCATTCCATCCTCAGCAAGCTGCTTGCGGTCCCGAAGTACTACCTCGCCGACATCCCCTACACCAACACCATCAACATAGGTGTTGCCAGCATGGACATTTCTTGTAAATCTTGCTTTTTTATCTTGAATGTCGACAACGTCACCATTGCCGATAATAAAAGTGTTGCCCTCCTCTACACCGACTGATTCAGCAAGGCTACGGTGCTGGTTAAGCATTCTGTATTCACCGTGTATTGGGATGAAATAGTGCGGCCTCATCAATGTCAGCATAAGCTTTAAATCTTCTTGGTACCCATGTCCCGAAACATGCATGCCAGACATGCTGCCAGAACCGTAAATTACATTTGCTCCGATTGCAAAGAAGTTGTCCACAATTCGCGAAACATATCTTTCATTTCCTGGAATTGGACCGGCAGCAAAAATAACGGTATCACCGCGAAGCACTTCAACTCCCCGAAAATTTCCAGTCGATAATCTGGCAAGTGCAGCTAATGGTTCTCCCTGACTGCCTGTACAAAGTATCGCGACCTTTTCTGGAGGGAATAGTTCAATCTGGTCCTGGTCGATTAACAGACCTTCTGGAACTTGTAAGTAGCCACGAGTCATCGCAACCTCCACGACATTAAGCATGCTTCTGCCAAGAAGAGCAAGCTTGCGATTTGTATCGATTGCTGCATCCACAACTTGCTGTACCCTGTTAATATTGGAAGCAAATGTTGACAAAATCACTTTTCTTTCTGCTTTTCGGAAGGCTTCAAGAATATGGCTGCCTACTAAATGCTCAGATGGTGACAAACCTGGCCTTTCAGCGTTTGTGCTTTCAGATATAAGCAGCAAGACTCCCTCTGAACCTATTTGAGCCATTTTATGTATATCTGAATACTCCTTGTTTGCAGGTGTCAAATCAAACTTAAAGTCTCCTGTGTGCACAATATTACCTTGCGGAGTGCGGAATACGATACCGACACAGTCAGGAATACTATGGTTTACCTTGAAAAACTCTGCTTTAATATCAGCAAATGTTAATTGTGTGCTGTTATTTATCTCAATCAATTCTGTATCTGCTGCTAAACCGTGTTCCTTCAGTTTCAGTTCAATTAGTCCAAGCGTAAATTTTGTGCCATATACAGGGACATTTAATTGTTTCAGAAAATATGGAATGCCGCCAATATGATCCTCATGTCCATGTGTGACAATAAGTGCCTTCACTTTCTCCTTATTTTCTACTAAATAACTGATATCAGGGATTATTAAATCGATTCCAAGCAGACTTTCATCAGGAAATTTGTTTCCGCAGTCAATTGCTAAGATTGTGTCCCCATATTCCAGCACGTACATGTTTTTTCCAATTTCATTTAAACCGCCTAAAGCAAATATGGATATTGGTTTCTCACTTGTCACAAGTTACTCCTCCTACTAAGCCATGATTTGCTAATAGCTTTTCCTGTTTCCGCCCTTTTTATTATCCTTCTGGTGATTTTCCCTTAAATAAAAAAGCCAAATCGTTGTCCGATTTGGCTTTTTTGCATTTTAGTTTTTGGAAAGGTACTGCAGCAATGACCAGACTTTATCTTTCCCTTCTCCTGTTTCACTTGAGAAGAGGATAAGATGATCGTCTTTGCTAAGATCTAAAGTTTCCCGTGTGACTTTTAAATGCTTTTGCCATTGGGATTTAGAAATTTTGTCTGCTTTTGTTGCAATGATTACTGCCGGTATACCATAATGTTTGAGAAACTCATACATCGTGACATCATCTGCAGTTGGGGCATGTCTAATGTCTGTAATCAAGACAACTGCTTTAAGCTGCTCTCTTGTCGTAAAATATGTTTCGAGCATCTTGCCCCATGCTTCCCGCTCCTTCTTGGATACTTTTGCGTATCCGTAGCCAGGAACGTCTACAAAGTGAAGCATTTCGTTAATTAAGTAAAAATTTAATGTCTGCGTTTTCCCTGGCTTGGAGGAAATACGAGCAAGCGCCTTTCTGCCAAGCATTTTATTAATAAAGGAAGACTTTCCTACATTTGATCTGCCAGCTAACGCGAATTCAGGTAAATCTGTTTCCGGGTATTGATGTGGCTTTACTGCACTAATTACTATTTCTGCACTATTTACTTTCAAGAATTTACACTTCCGTTCAGAGCATGTTTTAACACTTCGTCCACATGAGAAACAAGAATAAAATTCAGTTCCTCTCGGACACTTTCTGGTATATCATCTAAGTCTTTCTCATTATCCTTCGGAGCAATGATGGTCGTCAAGCCTGCACGATGGGCGCTGAGTGACTTTTCCTTCAAACCGCCAATTGGCAGAACTCTGCCGCGCAACGTTACTTCCCCTGTCATGCCTACTTCTCTTTTAATCGGTCTACCAGACAGTGCGGAAACAAGAGCTGTCACCATCGTAATACCTGCGGACGGTCCATCTTTTGGCACCGCTCCTTCTGGGACGTGGATATGAATGTCATACTTCTCATGGAATTTCGAGTCAATGCCCAGCTCTTCCGCTTTAGAGCGAATATAGCTGAATGCTGCCTGTGCTGATTCCTTCATAACATCACCCAGTTTCCCTGTAAGGACAAGCTTACCTTTACCAGGAGCTAATGATACTTCTATTTGCAGCGTATCTCCGCCGACTGTCGTGTATGCAAGTCCTGTCGCAACACCAACTTGATCCTCAAGTTCTGCCTGACCATATCTAAAGATAGGCTTACCTAGAAATTCTACCACATTTTTGCTTGTTAAAATTACTTTTTTCTTTTCTTCTGATACAATCATTCTCGCTGTTTTGCGGCAAATCGTCGCGATTTGACGCTCCAAGCTTCTTACGCCTGCTTCTCGGGTATAATGGCGGACAATATTTTGAATGGCATCTTCCCTGATTTGCAGCTGTCCTTTTGTAAGCCCATGGTCTTTAATCTGTTTAAGCAGCAAATGATCTTTGGCAATATGGATTTTTTCCAGCTCTGTGTATCCGGAAATATTTATTATTTCCATACGGTCACGAAGCGGTCCTGGGATAGTTGCCAAATTATTAGCTGTTGCAATGAACATTACATTGGAAAGATCATAAGTTTCTTCAATATAATGATCGCTGAAGTTATGGTTTTGTTCTGGGTCTAGCACTTCCAGCATCGCAGAAGAAGGGTCTCCTCTAAAGTCGTTCGACATTTTATCGATTTCATCCAATAGGAATACTGGATTAATGGTTCCTGCCTTTTTCATCCCTTGAATGATGCGGCCAGGCATCGCCCCGACATATGTCCTTCTATGACCTCTAATCTCAGACTCGTCTCTGACTCCTCCGAGGGAGATGCGTACAAAGTTTCGGTTAAGAGATTTAGCAATGGAGCGTGCTAAGCTCGTTTTTCCGACTCCCGGAGGTCCTGCCAAGCAAAGGATTGGTCCTTTAAGGGAATTGGTTAAGCTTTGAACGGCCAAATATTCCAAAACCCGTTCCTTCACCTTTTCAAGACCGTAGTGATCTTGATCAAGGATTTTTTCAGCTTTTATTATATTTAAATCATCTTCTGTCGCATTGCTCCACGGTAATGCTAAGAGCCAGTCAATATAATTTCGGATAACAGAGCTTTCTGCTGATGTAGACGGAATCTTTTCATAACGGTCTAATTCTTTCAGCGCTGCAGCCTTAACATGCTCAGGCATTCCGGCCTGCTCTATCTTTTCGCTTAGCGTACTGACTTCTCCGCTTTTTCCATCTTTATCGCCAAGCTCTTTTTGGATCGCTTTCATTTGCTCACGCAAATAGTATTCCTTTTGCGTTCTTTCCATGGATTTCTTCACACGCTGTCCTATTTTCTTTTCTAAGTTAAGGACTTCTTTTTCATTATGAATGATATCAATCACATGATTCATGCGCTCTTTATTATCTAATGTTTCCAGAATCTGCTGTTTTTCCTTCAATTTAATCGGCAAGTGGGAGGCGATAATATCAGCCATTCTTCCCGGTTCCTCCATGTCAGAAACAGTTGCATACGTTTCACTGGAAATCTTTTTGGAGATTTTTATGTATTGCTCAAAGTACTGAAGCATTGTCCGCATTAATGCCTCGTCCTCTACATCCTTAGAAGTGTTCTCTTCCATCACTTTAAGAGATGCGGCATAATAGCCGTCCTCTTCCGACAACTCCACTAATTCAGCACGCTTCAGACCTTCCACTAAGACACGAATTGTACCGTTAGGAAGCTTCAGCATTTGCTTGACCTTAGTCAGTGTTCCAACCTTGTATAAATCCTCCTCAGCAGGATCATCAATATCAATATCCTTTTGCATTGTTAGAAAAATCAGGTGGTCTTCCACCATTGCTTTTTCAAGTGCCTGCACCGACTTTTCTCTACCAACATCCAAGTGTAATACCATTGTTGGATAAACAAGTAATCCTCGAAGCGGCAGGAGGGGTACTAATGTATTCTTTTTTTCCTCCATGACGTTGCACCTCCAGCATCGCATTTCATACTTTGTACAATTCTATCCTATTTAGGAAAAAGTGTCTATTAACTAGGGTTATTATAGGAAAAAAGGAAATAGAACTCACTTGCCCTCATTATTTTTACTTAAGAATTGTAAGCATGCTTGCCGATGTTCTTGTATTCGTATTGAAATATTGCATGATTGTATAAGTTGTAAGTTACCACTCTTACTTATGTCATAATGTTATTATTTTAACAAATGGGCTGTATTATGTCTCTTTTCTGTAAAAGAATTAGCAAACCTTCTGTCGCTTACATTATAAAGCATCTTTGCCTGCTGTTAAATTAATTGGCATTTACTCATATAAAAAAGCTCTGCACTTTTATTTGTTAGAATCAACAATTTTTAGTGCAGGGCTATTTATCAGTTATACACTTTCCTTTTTAGATATATTAATCGAAGCAGGTATTGCTTCCTCGTTATCTGGAGCTTCTTTCAGCAAAGCAAGCTCCAGCACTTGATTAAACGATGCAACTGGGATAATCGTTATACCCGAAATCTCCTTGAGAACAGATTGCATATTCTCTTCAGGGATAATGACAGTGCTGACACCGGCTTTCTGTGCTGCTTTCACTTTTGCAAACACACCGCCGACAGGCTTCACATTTCCATGGATGCTTATTTCGCCCGTCATTGCTACCTTTCTGTCAATCGGTTGTTTATAGATGGCTGAATAAATGCCTGCAGCCATTGAAATCCCTGCCGATGGACCATCTATTGGGACACCACCTGGAAAGTTGACGTGGATGTCATATTGGTCTGCTGGAACACCCATTGACCTTAGTACGGTTATGACATTTTCAATCGATCCTTTAGCCATGCTTTTCCGTCTTATTGATTTGCCTTGGCCGCCAATGCTTTCTTCTTCTACAATTCCCGTAATATTGATAGAGCCTTTATCCTTTTCTGCAGGTATAGCAGTCACTTCTATTTCAAGGAGTGCCCCCATATTTGGACCATGTACTGCCAGGCCGTTGACTATACCGACGTGGGATACATCGTTTATCTTACGCTCCATTCTTGGAGAAAGCTGGCTTGAATGGATAACCCATTCTAATTCATCGTCTTTAATGTATGTACGATCACCGCTTATCGCAAGGCCTGCTGATATTTGAATAATATTGACTGCTTCGCGCCCATTGCGTGCATATTCAGCCAATGTTTCTAAGCTTTTCTCGCTAATATCCAATCGCACTTTATCAGCGGCTTTTTTGCCGATTTTTACGACCTCGTCTGCTGTTAATTCACGGAAAAATACTTCCATACATCTCGAACGAATAGCAGGAGGAATTTCATTCGGTGTTCTAGTTGTCGCTCCAATCAGTCTAAAGTCTGCTGGAAGACCATTTTGGAAAATATCATGTATATGTGTTGGGATTTGGGTGTTTTCTTCATTGTAATACGCACTTTCAAGAAACACCTTTCTATCCTCCAGGACTTTGAGGAGCTTGTTCATTTGCGTTGGATGAAGTTCACCTATCTCATCAATAAATAGTACTCCTCCATGGGCATTCGTTACTGCACCTTGCTTAGGTTGAGGAATCCCAGCTTGTCCCATCGCTCCAGCCCCTTGGTATATTGGGTCATGAACTGATCCAATCAGCGGATCGGCAATACCTCTTTCATCAAATCTGGCAGTAGTTGCATCGAGCTCTACAAAAACAGAACTCTTTTTAAAAGGAGATTTTGAATTTCTTTTCGATTCTTCGAGCACAAGCCTCGCTGCAGCTGTCTTCCCGACTCCAGGCGGTCCATATATGATGACATGCTGCGGATTAGGACCACAAAGAGCAGCCTTCAATGCCTTGATGCCATCCTCTTGACCAACAATGTCTTCAAAGCTTGTCGGTCTAACCTTTTCCGATAACGGAGCTGTCAATGAGATAGAACGCATTTTTCTCAGTTGATCCATTTCCTTTTTTGATTCCCGATCAATTGATACTTTTTGTGTTCTTTGACTTTTTAAAAGGTTCCAAAAATACAGACCGATTATGATGCCAAAGAATAGTTGTACAAATAAAGCAATCTCTGTCCAACTCATATTATTACCTCCTGAATTATATCTTGCTGATAGGAAGTAGTATCTCCTTCCCAGAGTTGGAATAAACAAATTTTAATGGAAAAAATCACAGAATTGGTTAGATTATCTTAAAAGAATCAAATAAAGGGCTGGCATCCACGGAGGATTCCAGCCCTTAAGTTACAGCTAACTGTTGTTATGCAGATGTTTTCGTTTCTTTATCAACAACTGTTCCGTCTTCTAATACAAGTTTCGGAGCAGCGTTATCCGCGACTGTTTCTCTTGTGATAATGCATTTGACGATATCTTCACGTGAAGGAAGGTCAAACATCACATCAAGCATAATGCCTTCAATGATGGAACGAAGTCCGCGGGCACCTGTTTTTCTTTCAATTGCTTTTTTCGCAATTTCCCTTAGGGCATCCTCTTCGAAGTCCAATTCAACATTATCTAGTTCAAGCATCTTTTTGTACTGTTTCACTAAAGCGTTTTTCGGCTTTGTCAGTATTTCTACAAGCGCCTCTTCATCAAGCTGTCCTAAGCTTGAGATAACAGGAAGACGCCCGATGAATTCCGGAATAAGACCAAAACGAAGCAAGTCTTCTGGAAGTACTTTTGAAAGCAAGTCTTTGTCTTCCACTTCTTCCACTTTCGTTTCTCCGCCAAACCCAATTACCTTTTGACCAAGACGTCTTTTAATGATAGGCTCGATGCCATCAAATGCACCGCCGCAGATGAAAAGGATGTTTGTTGTATCAATTTGGATAAACTCCTGATGCGGATGTTTTCTCCCACCTTGAGGCGGAACACTTGCAACAGTTCCTTCAAGGATTTTCAACAATGCCTGCTGCACACCTTCACCAGAAACATCTCTTGTAATAGACGGGTTTTCTGATTTGCGGGCCACTTTATCAATCTCATCAATATAGATGATTCCTTTTTCTGCTTTTTCCACATCATAATCAGCAGACTGGATTAGCTTTAAAAGAATGTTCTCGACATCTTCCCCAACATAACCAGCTTCTGTTAATGATGTTGCGTCAGCAATTGCGAATGGAACATTCAGAATTCTTGCCAGTGTTTGTGCCAAAAGCGTTTTACCGCTTCCTGTCGGCCCGATCATAGCAATATTACTCTTAGACAGTTCAACATCATCAATTTTGCTGTTGGAATTGATACGTTTATAGTGGTTATATACGGCTACAGATAAGGATTTCTTTGCTTGCTCCTGTCCAATAACATACTCATCAAGTATATCGCGGATTTCTGCAGGCTTCGGAACATCCTTGAACTCCACTTCTTCTTCTGTTCCAAGCTCCTCTTCCACTATCTCTGTACATAATTCAATACATTCATCACATATGTACACACCTGGTCCTGCAACAAGCTTGCGGACTTGGTCCTGTGTCTTTCCACAGAAGGAGCATTTTAATTGACCTTTTTCATCATTAAATTTAAACATGTGTTCACCCCTTAAAACTCTTATATATATGTTTTACCGCACGGATTATAAAGTTAATCATCTATTTATCTTTTTTACAACAGTTATGTATTGCATTGTACCACATTAGCGATTGTACAGGAAATGATACAGCTTGGATAAATCTATCCATGTAATCCATTGCGGTAAAACGTATGTACTTCTTTTAAGCATAACCAGAATTGCCTGCTTTAAGTCTGGAAATATGCCACTCTTTTTATATGTATAAATTCCTGTACAAGAAAAGTGAGGGAATTAAAGTCTTGTGACTTTATTATATGTTGGTTATTACTAATATAAAACTAAGGCACGATACTTCGCGCCTTAGTTATTTTTATCTACTTCTATTATGCAACAGTTTTGCTGTTTTCTACAAGGAAATCGATTGCTTTTCTGATTTTTAGATCCATTTGCAGATTCTCAACGCCGCCTAGTGCTTGTTTAATAGCATCTGTGCTCATGTTGTACATTTCTGCCATTTTATCTAGTTCAGCTGTAACTTCTTCTTCAGAAACGGAAATGTTTTCTGCATTTACGATAGCTTCTAGAGTCAAGTTAACGCGAACACGTTGTCCTGCATCTTCTTTCATTTGTTCTTTAAGTGCAGCTTCGTCTTGACCTGAGAATTGGAAGTAAAGGTCAAGGTTCATTCCTTGCATTTGCAAGCGTTGTTCGAATTCGTTCATCATGCGGTCGATTTCTGTATCAACCATTGCAGATGGGATATCGATTGTAGCATTTGCAGCAGCTTTTTCCACTACAGTGTCACGAACTGCATGTTCAGCTTGATGCTTTCTGTCAGCTTCAAGGCGAGTTTTGATTTTTTCTTTAAGCTCTGCTAATGTTTCTGCTTCAGCATCTACATCTTTAGCGAACTCATCATCTAATTCTGGAAGCTCTTTTCCTTTAATTTCATGAAGAGTTACTTTGAAAGTAGCAGGTTTTCCAGCTAGCTCAGCAGCATGATACTCTTCTGGGAATGATACTTCTACTTCTTTCTTTTCTCCAGCTGCAAGACCAACTAATTGCTCTTCGAAGCCTGGGATGAATTGGCCTGAACCAAGTTCTAATGAGAAGTTTTCAGCAGTGCCGCCTTCGAAAGCAACTCCGTCTTGGAAACCTTCAAAATCGATAACAACTGTATCGCCTAATTCAGCTTTCCCATCTTCTTTAACAACTAATTCAGCTTGTTTTTCTTGCAATGCTTTGATTTCAGCATCTACATCTTCATCTGTAACATTCGTGTCAACAGCTTCTACTTCTAGGCCTTTGTAATCACCTAAAGTAACTTCTGGTTTAACAGTTACAGTTGCTTTGAAGATAAGTGTTTTTCCTTTTTCGATTTGCTCTACATCGATTTCTGGACGATCAACTGGCTCAATGCCTGTTTCATCGATTGCGTTAGCATAAGCTTCAGGCAATAGAATATCGATTGCATCTTGGTATAATGATTCAATACCGAAACGTTGTTCGAACATTCCACGAGGAATTTTCCCTTTACGGAATCCAGGAATATTAACTGTTTTTACTACTTTTTTGAATGCAAGATCTAAACCTTCGTTTAGCTTTTCAGCATCCAATTCAATTGTTAGAACACCACGGTTCCCTTCTAATGCTTCCCATTTTGCTGACATAACTATATTTCCCTCCAACAATCTATTCTACTTTTCAATACTTCTAACAGTTGTTTAGATAGTACTTTTATTTTAATAGAGAATTTTGATACGAACATCTCCGAATAACTCGGCAGATGTCAGCTCTATATAACTAAAAGCAGGTATCTACTAATGTTATACACGCTCGCATTTTAAGAATGCAACCATTACATTATATCATACGTTCATGTTGTTTCAACATCCAAGCTACATATTAGGATAAGAAATTTCCTCTAATCTATTAATTAGCGCTTTTGCATCTTCCACTTCATCAAAAGAAACATGATAAAGAGTAGGTAAATCCTCTCCCATTTCAGCACCCATTCCATAGTACTCTTGAACGATAGAATGGTAGGCAGCTGCCCATACAGCACTCGTTTTCCCTTCAAGTGTGAACGGAAAAAGCAGGAAGAAGTGACGTTCAAGCAATGCGTTAATATTCTCGAGCATTACTGGATTCTCATGCTCAAGTTGGTCTTTTAGAACACTCTTGATGTCAACAGCTTGCTTATGGAAACGGATATCGTCCAAACTTTCAGGGACAACAGTCATCTCTCTGCCCAATTTCCTTATACATATCGGTTTGTCATACTCCTGCTCTTTCAGGATATTTAAAAGCATAGACTGGAAAAATGGGTTCGCTTCAAGATTTTCCAAGTATTCATTTATTTCTTCTATGTATGGCCGTATATTTGCCTTCTCTAATTTGGCTGCAAGCAGCATCATCTCATTCTGATCATGAATGGCAGACAGTTCAAGCTTGTCTGTGCCTATGTCCTCAAATACATACTCCTCTTCAGCTGTGTCGCTTAATGCTGCCATCCTTCTGCTGAAATCGAGAAGTTTGGAGAAATGCTCCATTTTTCCGGCTGGGATATGTCCGTCCTCAAGCAGTATTTCAATAGTCGACACAATCTCATCATATTCATGGAGCTGAACAAGAATCATCATATATAGATCCAATACTTGCAGGTAATCGCCCTGCCCTTCCTCTAGCATGCTTTTCGCCATTAGTTTGGATTCCCGCAGCATGCCCAGCTCATAATAGCTTAAAACAAGCCCTGTTTTTATCTCACTGTTATCAGGATTGATTTCCATTGCCTTCTCTAAGAAGGAAACAGCCTCCTGGAAATCTCTGTCTTGAACAGCTTCCAAACCTTTTTCTAAATAACGTTGGTCCAAATCAGGGAAAAGGATGATATTGCCTTTTTTGGTCAAATCCCGTTTCTTCATGTCATAACACCCTAATTATTCTATTTTTTGCTAGTTTAGCATGGTTGCGGTTTTTATTGCAACATTGCCTAAAGATTCCAAAAAAGAAAAAGGAGCTTCCTGCGGTGTAAATACCTTGATTCTGCATGCAGCTCCATCTCTGCAATATCAAGCATCCACCGTTCGAAAACTCTTTTTCTGTTATTTCGCTAATTCAAATGTATTAATGTTGTTTTCATATGCTGTAATACTATCCTCATACTGCAAAGTAATTTGGATTTCATCCCAGCCATTAATCAGCATTTTCTTCCAGTATGGATGAATGGAAAATTTAGCGGTAAAGCCGCTCTCATCCTCTACCTGTTCTGCTTCTAAATTTATATGAAGGGTATATGGCTGATGCGCTGCCGCCTTTAACAAGTATTCTACTTCACCTGCTTCGAGCACTATAGGCAGCATGCCGTTCTTCAAGCAATTCTGATAAAAAATATCGGCAAATGACGGTGCAATTACAGCTTGGAAGCCGTAGTCATTCAACGCCCATGGAGCATGCTCCCTAGAAGATCCGCAGCCGAAGTTCTTGTTTGCAACCAAAATAGTCGCCCCTTGATTTTCAGGGAAATTCAACTCAAATTCAGGATTCGGTTCACCATTTTCCTTATAACGCCAGTCAAAGAAAGCAAAGCGTCCAAATCCAGTTTTTTCAATTCTTTTTAAGAATTGTTTAGGGATGATTTGATCTGTGTCCACATTTACACGATCCATCGCCACGGCCTTTCCGGCCAATTTCTTAAAACCGCCCATGGGACGTCCCTCCTTTTTCCTTATACAAGTTCTGCTACATTGCCTTTTCTTATATCGACAAAACGTCCATTCAACGCTGCTGCCGCTGCCATTGCCGGACTGACCAGATGTGTTCTTGCTCCTGCTCCTTGTCGTCCTTCAAAATTACGGTTAGAGGTAGATGCGCAATGCTCTCCACTTGGGACAACATCATTATTCATACTTAAGCACATACTGCAGCCTGCATCTCGCCATTCGAAGCCTGCTTCTGTAAAGATTTTATCCAGACCCTCTTCTTCTGCTTTCTTCTTTACTTGCTGTGAACCTGGTACGACTAATGCACGGACACCTGGATGCACCTTTTGACCGCTAATTACACTTGCTGCCTGACGTAGGTCTTCAATTCTAGAATTTGTGCAGGAACCGATGAAAACATGCTGGATTGCAATATCTTTAATGTTTTGTCCTTCTTTAAGTCCCATATAGTGAAGGGCACTCTTTAAAGCACGGCGGTCTGTTTCATCTGCAAAATCATTCTCTGTCGGGATTCTGTCATCAACTTTCGCTGTCATAGACGGGTTTGTTCCCCAGCTTACCATTGGTGCGATATCACTGCCGTCTATTTCAATGACATGATCATAAACAGCATCTTCATCTGACACAATTTCCTCCCACGCTTTTACTGCCTCTTCAAAGTTTTCAGGAGCATATTTTCTGCCTCGCAAATAGCTGAATGTTGTTTCGTCCGGACAAACCAACCCAGCTCTTGCTCCGCCTTCAATGGACATATTGCAAATAGTCATTCTTTCTTCCATGCTTAAATTTCTGATAACCTCACCAGTGTATTCAATAACATGACCTGTTCCAAAGTTCACTCCATGCTTGGAAAGAACATACAAAATGACATCCTTAGCGTTAACACCTTCAGCCAATTTACCGTTCACTTCTACTTTTAGAGTTTTCGGCTTTGTTTGCCATAAAGTTTGTGTCGCCAATACATGCTCTACCTCACTTGTGCCAATTCCGAATGCTAATGCACCGAATGCACCATGTGTTGATGTATGGCTGTCACCGCAAACAATCGTTTTTCCTGGCTGTGTAAGTCCTAACTCTGGACCAATGACATGGACAATACCTTGTTCGGGACTCTCCAAGTTTGCCAAGGGAACATTAAATTCAAGGCAGTTCTTTTCCAATGTTGTCATTTGATTCAATGCTACTTCATCATCCACTTTAAAGCGATTGATTGTTGGAACATTATGGTCCATTGTAGCAAAGGTGCGATCTGGTCTGCGGACTTTGCGGTTTTTCATCCTAAGCCCTGAAAATGCCTGTGGTGATGTCACTTCATGCACTAAATGAAGATCGATGTACAGCAGATCCGGTTTTCCCTCTTCCCGATGAACAATATGCTTTTCCCAGATTTTTTCAATAATGGACTTGCCCATTATGGTCCTCCCCTTTCTTTCGACTTTTTTCTTCTATATAATATTATCCTTTGTATCTCTCCAATTTTCTTACCATTCTCTCTATTTATCTTACTTCAACTGTTTGTAGGGTTTTAATAATTTCCACTTTTACTTGCTCCACCATTTGTGAAGTAGTAAGCAATGTAGTATCTGCAGATAGAATATCCTTCGTCCGGTAGCCTTGTGTCAGCACTTGGTCTACTGCATCTTCGATAGCCTGCGCTTCCTGCTCCATATGAAAAGACAGACGGAGCATCATTGCTGCAGACAAGATGGTTGCCAAGGGATTAGCAATATTCTGTCCAGCGATATCCGGAGCCGAACCGTGAATTGGTTCATAAAGGGATGGACCAGCTTGTGAAATACTCGCAGATGCAAGCATTCCCAATGATCCTGTCAACACACTTGCCTCATCACTTAATATATCTCCAAACATATTTTCCGTGACTACTACATCGAACTGTCTTGGATTGCTGATAAGCTGCATCGCTGCATTATCTACGAGCATATGCTCAAGCTTAATTTCAGGATATTTCGCTGCCATCTCATTCGCACACTCTCTCCAAAGTCTGCTTGACTCTAGCACGTTTGCCTTATCAACAGAGGTAACCTTTTTAGATCTAGTTTTCGCTATTTCAAATGCCTTTTCTAAAACGCGGTCGATTTCTTCTTTTGTATAAAGGAGTGTATCAACAGCTCCTGGTTCTCCGTTAATTGAGCTTCTTTCACTAGGAGTACCAAAATAAATACCGCCAGTCAGTTCTCTAACCATGATTAAGTCAACATTTTCAATGACATCCTGGCGCAGCGGAGAAGCAGCTGCTAAACTCTCAAAATATTTAGTTGGTCTTAAATTAGCAAAAAGGTTCAGCGCTTTCCTGATGCGAAGCAGACCTTGTTCTGGTCTTTGGGAAACAGGGAGATTATCCCACTTCGGACCACCAACTGCTCCAAGCATAATGGCATCACTAGATTTGCAGAGGGAAATCGTTGCGTCTGACAACGGAGTTCCTTCTTGTTCAAAGGCACAGCCGCCAATATTAGCATATTCATACTCAAATGAGTGACCAAATTTTTCTTCTATTAGTTGCAAGACGTCAATTGCACCTTGGATGATCTCTGGTCCGATACCATCTCCCGGCAATACGGCAATTTTCTTCTTCATTTATTGCGACCTCCTAGCCCATGGATGAACAGCCAGTGTTTGTTTTTTTGTAGAGAACGGTCCAGGGAATGAACCCTGCACCGTCTTTGTTTATGCTCAACTTAGAGCAAAACCAGTATAAATTTAGGTTTTACTTTTGGCCGCTGCCAACCACTTCTTTTTTACGTGAGCTTTTTACAAACGGCATCATTGAGCGAAGTTCTTTGCCGACTTTCTCAATCAAATGCTCGCTTTCTCTAGCATTAATTGCATTAAACTCCGGTCTGTTCGCTTGGTTTTCTAAGATCCAGCCTTTTGCAAACTTCCCTTCTTGGATGTCTGTCAATACAGCTTTCATTTCTTTCTTCACATCTTCTGTCACGATTCTTGGTCCTGTAACAAAATCGCCCCATTGTGCAGTATCTGAGATAGAGTATCTCATTCCAGCCATTCCATCTTCATACATCAAGTCAACAATCAATTTCAGCTCGTGTAAACACTCAAAGTATGCTAATTCAGGCTGGTAACCAGCTTCTACCAATGTTTCGAAACCAGCTTTTACTAGTGCAGTCAAACCACCGCATAATACTGCTTGCTCACCAAACAAATCTGTTTCTGTTTCTTCTTTAAATGTTGTTTCCAAAGCTCCAGCGCGCAATGATCCGATTGCTTTTGCGTAAGCTAATGCAAGCTCTCTAGCTTCACCAGTTACATCTTGGTAGATGGCAAATAATGCAGGTACTCCAGCTTCTTGTTCAAACGTTCTTCTTACTAAGTGACCTGGGCCTTTTGGCGCTACCAACAATACATCGCTGGAAGATGGCGGTACGATTTGGCTGAAATGAATATTGAAGCCGTGTGCAAACATCAATGCTTGATTTGTTAAGTTCGGTTTAATTTCTTCATTATAAACCTTTGTTTGCTGCTCATCTGGAAGCAAAATCATAACAACATCCGCTTTTGCAGTCGCTTCGCCTACTGAATATACATCAAAGCCGTCCTCTGCTGCTTTATCCCATGATTTTCCTTGTCGTAAACCGATGATAACATTTACTCCGCTGTCCTTCATATTTAAAGCATGTGCATGGCCTTGGGATCCATATCCAATTACAGCAACTGTTTTTCCTTCAAAATATCCTAAGCTTGCATCTCCGTTATAGTACATTTTCGCCATTTTAAATTTCTCCCTTATTAGTAGATTTGTTTTTATATAAATTTAATTAAACAATAGAGTAATGGTTTCTTTGACTAGTGTTTTTCTGAGACCCACGAGGGAATGCTGTTGTTCCTGTTCTGGCAATTTCTTTAATTCCATATGGTCTTATCAACTCAATGAATGCTTCAACCTTTGATGATTCGCCGGTTATCTGGATGACAAGGCTCTCTTTGCTCACATCAATTACAGATGCCCGGAAAGGTTCAATCAAGGAGTAAAGCTCATTTCGTGTTGAAGGCGTCGCAAGCACCTTAATTAGCGCAAGCTCCCTTTCAACGATAGCCTGGTCTGTAATATCAACGACCTTTAAAATATCGACTTGTTTGTTGAGCTGTTTCGTCACCTGTTCAATGACTCCTTCACTATCAACATGCACAACACATGTGATTCTTGAGACGCCTTCCTGCTCTGTATGACCCACAGAAATACTTTCAATATTATAGTTTCTCTTCGAAAATAGATTAGTAATCCGGTTTAAAACACCTGATTTATTCAGCACTGTTAAACTGATTATTCTTTTCATGGCTTCATCCCTACCATTTCGTGTAAACCTTTGCCTGGAGCAATCATTGGATAAACATTTTCATTTGGATCAATGCGGAAGTCTAAAACAACCGGCTCCCTGTCATGAAGCACTTCATCCAATATCTTGTCAGCATCCTCCACATTCGAAATTTGATACCCTTTAATTCCATATGCTTCAGCAAGCTTAACAAAGGATGGCTGAACTGATTCTTTACTGTGAGAGAATCGTGATTCATAAAAGAACTCCTGCCATTGTCTTACCATTCCTAATGCCTGATTATTGAAAATGATAATTTTGATTGGCAAATTCAACTCCCTAATAAGAGCCAATTCCTGACTGCACATTTGAAAACCGCCGTCACCGCTGATTGAAAGGACTGTTGCATCCTTATCGGCAATTTGCGCGCCGATACTTGACGGCAATCCGAAGCCCATTGTTCCTAGTCCGCCTGAAGTTACCCATTTGTTAGGGTCTTTAAAGCGGTAGTACTGAGCTGCCCACATTTGATGCTGGCCAACATCTGTTGTTACAATTGCCTCGCCGTTTGTTTTCTCATGAAGAAGTTCAAGCACCTGCTGTGGTTTCAACTTGTCGGAATTTTCGTAATAATAAGGATAGTCTTTTTTCCAATTTTCAATCTTTTCTAACCAGTCTTTATGCTCGGATTGCTTACCATTTTGGCTGATCAGCTCTGTTAAAGCCTCTTTTGCATCTGCAACAACAGGTATTTTTGTCGGGATGATTTTGCCAATTTCAGCTGGATCAATATCAATATGGGCCTTGATTGCATTTGGTGCAAAATGCTGCAAGTTACCCGTTAAACGGTCATCAAATCTCGCACCGACATTTATGAGCAAGTCACACTCATATAAAGCCATGTTTGCTGCATAACAGCCATGCATTCCACCCATTCCAACAAACAAGGAATTATCAGCAGGCAGCCCTCCTAAGCCAAGCAATGTGTGAACAACCGGTATTTGCTGCTGCTCAGCATAGCTTTTTAGCTCTTCTGACGCCTTAGAAAAGATAACACCTGCGCCAGCTAGGATAACTGGTTTTTTTGCTGAACTGACAGCCTCAGTCAGCTTTCGGATTTGCAGATAATTCGGCTTTGTTGTAGGCTGATAACCCGGCAAGTCCACTTCCTGCTCCCTCGGTTCCTCGGCCACAGTTGCAGCAATGTCTTTCGGCACATCGATAAGCACTGGACCTGGTCTTCCGCTTGTTGCGATATAAAAAGCTTCCTTTACAATTTTCGGAATGTCTTCCAAGTTTCTGATTTGGCAATTATATTTTGTAATCGGTGTTGTTATCCCAAGAATATCTGCTTCTTGGAAAGCATCTGTCCCGATTACTCCTGTAGCTACCTGTCCTGTAAAAACAACGAGTGGCAACGAATCCATCATTGCATCAGCAAGGCCTGTTACTATATTTGTAGCACCAGGTCCTGATGTAGCAATCACAACACCTGGTTTTCCAGAGATACGTGCATAGCCTTCGGCTGCGTGTATTCCGCCTTGTTCATGTCTAGGAAGAACATGAAATATTTTCGAGTCATATATTTTGTCATAAATAGGAAGTACTGCTCCTCCTGGATAGCCAAAAATACATTCCACATTTTCTTTTTCCAAAGCTTGCAGCAAAAGATCTGCCCCAGTTAATGGCTTCGTTTTAGCCTTCGTCTCTTCAAAGGCGGTTTTCTGTATCATCAATATAACCTCCTTATTAAAGTGGTTCCTTTTCTCCAATGATCAAACAGCGCGATTACGATGTTACAACAGCTAAAATAGACCTATATCATAAAAAAAGCCTTCACACCCCCAATGTATACTTTATAAGTAGACAAAGGGGTGAAAAGGCCATTTCAGCTTTCCACGGTACCACCCTCATTCATACATGAAACACATGTATGCACTCAATGAACAGTTCGTTCGTTTTTGGTAACGAGTGGCGTGTCACTCGGTCAGCTCTACTTCACTTTGTGTTTCAAGCTAACACTCAGAGGTGAGTTCATTTCTAATCGGCTTCACCGGTTCTCAGCAACCACCGGCTCTCTGTGGAATCCCAAAATTAGAAACTACTTATCCTCATCATCGTATTTTTCATTATCTTTTATTTAGGCTATTAGGATTTTTCTTAAACAGCATTTCAAATGGTTTCAACAAAGTTCAAAGCTGTATTTATCAGCTCCGTTTTGCTTTTGTTGAGGTTATCTTACGCCGATTTGAAACAAGAGTCAACACCCTTTTTAAGAATTGTTCGATAATTCAAACAAAAAATAATACTCAGTAAACGCTTACAATATTGATAAATAAATGATGCCTGTACTTTGAAAAATTACAAAAAATTTTTTTATTCCGAATACTTTGTTCTATTCTTACTTATTCTTTCTCTTCTTAGCCTGCCATTTTTGATTATGGAGAATTCATTATAATACGATAATGAGAGTGCTGTATATTATCTTGTCAGATTTCCTAACAGGTTTTTTACAAAAGAACCGCTCTCCAAGAGGAAAGCGGTTGCAAAAATATGTGTATTCAACCTGCTGTCGGTGTAATGTCATGTATCCATGATAGCTTTATCTGCAGGATATTTTCCTTTTCATCTTTTAAGCCAATTGTCTGCTCATGCAGATTCAGCATTTCTACATTGCCTTTGCATGTCTGCAAAAGGCCATTTTTATAGTAGTTAATGACTAGTTGACGATTTCTTGCCAGCTCCTTTAAGATCATTGCTTCTCCTCCTTTGCCTTATACTCCTATCTGTTTCATCTATTTTCACAAATAATTATCATAGTTAGAATTTACTATATGTATAGTATACACTAAAATTAGTAAGCGTTTGCAACTTTTTTATGAACAATTTGTGAACTTTTTTACAAAAACGATAGGGTTATACCTTCAATATATCCAATTCACCATTTCTTAACCGTTTACACTAGTTTATTTTTCCATTTTAACAATTATAGACGAAGCTCCCTTTTAGGAAAACTAACAAATGATGTAACAAAAGCACTGCGTCATACAATATCTATCACCTCCACAGAAATTAGCAGTTTAAAGAGGAAAAGAATGCAAAGTTATATTGGAATAAGGATTTTAGAATTTCTTAAAGGATAGCTAATCAAGGAGTACTTTGCCTTGCTAATTAGTGCTTTCACTATAAAATGACAACAGTAAAAACGATGAAATAATTAAATGAGGCCATAACTCCTATTACAGCTTTCACAAGTTTTCTGGTACGTTGGCCTTATACGATCAGCAAATTAAACATGCGAATATTTTGTTGATTGCTTGAAGTGGAAAAAATAGTGTAGGAGTAGCACATGCGGTTACAGATTTCAGCTATTGCTGCAATCTTACTGATTTAGAAAGGTTGGAATCGGCGAAACTTCTATTAAAACTTCTGCAATGTTATTTTGGAGAGGAAGTCGCTGTTATTCTCCTTGCATCACCTAGCGTAAATATCCTTTTATCTTCACGTCAGCGTTGAGAAGATTAACCGGCATCCTGGATAGCAAGAAAACGTTAAATCCCTATTACAGGGTTTTTATGCATTTTTCCTTCCTCTCATTCCTGGATAAGAAGCTGCGAGAATTGAATCCAGTTTAAAAATTCTAGGCTGTTTTCTGTGCAGACAAAAGGCTTTAATATAGTTACCCTTCACTTCCCGAACAAGAATTGTCCTTTTAGAGAAGATTTCATTGCCGCTCATATAAATAATTTCAATTTCTTTGTTTTCCTTTAACGCTCTTTCCAATTGACGATTCATCTAATAATTCACTCCCTTCTTGCATATATTATATACGAACAAACGTTCCAAATCAACCTTGATAAAGAACATTTGTTCTGGTATATTTTACTTAGAGCAAAAGGAGATGGATAACTTGATTAAAGACAAAGGAAGAATGAAATGGACTGCAATGATTACTCGGCAACTGCCGGAAAAGGAGGATACTGAGAATAGCGCAGAAACAGACGGAGGTTTCCCAGCAGACATCGACATGCTCATACATGAAGCAATGGAGTATAACTGGACGCTTGAATACAAGCTAACATTCGCTGACTCCATTCATTCGCTATATGGAACAACTGTTTTTATTGATTATCTAAAAAAAGAGCTGCGGATTAAGGATAAAGAGCATCATATTCATTTTGTGCCATTTGCTAGTCTCCTCTCAAGCAAGAGAGCGGAATAGGAGATTAGGGACATGACAGCAATACTTGATTCAGATCGAAGAATAATCAGCCAATCCGTACATCTTGCCCTCGTATTATCTGTATTGGAATATGATCGCAAAAAAATAGAGGGTACTTCTTTTAAAATCAAAAATGTTTATTTGAATCTGATTGAACATACGATGCTGAAGGTGCAAGCCGACTTGAAAGTAATCAAGGAGGATATGAAAAGGAATCAATTGAGAGTACAACGGGGCAAAAATGACGGATTTGCTACAGAATATGATTTTTACTGCAGGGGATATCATGAACCACACCGCTTTTATAATACAAACCTTAAGAATAATACACAGAAGCTGCTTATTTATTATTTGATGCGCAACAAAGAGTAAACTTGGCTGCGCATAGTTCAGGGGTTAATATGCCGATTATACGTTTGCTTATGCAACCCCTTTGAACATACAGGTTAATCTGATTCATTTCCATTCTTCGCTTAATATCGCATAATAGTATTCATCCCACCAGTTTTCCCCTGCCGGAATGCATTTTTTAAAATATCCCTCTCTGCGCATGCCAATCTTCTCCATCACTTTAAAGGAAGCAATATTTTCTGGCTGACATGTGGCGATAATCCGATGAAGCTGCATATGTTCAAATCCGTATCCAATCATAGCCTTGGCCGCTTCTGAAGCATAGCCCTTGTTACAGTAATCAGGATGGAACACCCAGCCGATTTCATAGGTATGATTGCCGAAGTACTTAAAAAAACCGAGATGACCAATCAGCTTATTTTCCACAGCTAATATGACAGGAAAATATTCAGCAGACTGACCTTGATTTTTCCGCACAAATTGTTTTGTTTTCTCTTCCGTCATCACACCTTCAGGGATATAATGCATTACATTACTGTTGGAAGTATAACGAAATACATCCTGCCAGTCATTATCGTTAAACTCGCGGATTAGCAGCCTAGATGTCTTTATTTTCATGATTTCCCCCACCATTCTCTATAACTTTTAAAAAAGCTCTTGTCTATATATTCCATCTATATCTCTTATCCCCTGTTATAAATTTACAAAAAATAATCAACAATAGATTAAAAAAATGAGTTCTAAGATAAATTTCCGCCCAATAAATAGGTTGAATCAAAAGTCACTCATTAGATGAAGTGATTTTTTATTTTGAATAAGCCAAGCAGTACAGCACATAATCTAAACGAGAAGGAGTGACGCAATTGGCTAAAAAAAAGGAACAGGTATTTCTTGTTGTTGTAATAGAAGGGTCTGTGATTAAAAGAATTATGATTCTCGATATAATAGTCGGTTCTGGCATTTATTATGCCTTGCAATGGATGTGTTCGAGTATAATCATCAGCATGATTGGCAGTATGGTTGGTACAGAAGGAATTAAAAAGGTGCAGAAGCAGCGAAAGAATCCTGATGTAAAGCTAGTACGAGTTTTAAAAACAGCGAAATAGACTTCGATCGCCCCCCTGAACAATATTCCTCGTTACTTATGAGGTTCCCCTTTTAAGAATCGGACATGTTTCCTTAATCCCCAGACGGCATATAGTAACCTATAACGAAGCAAGGAGATGATTAATTGTGCATTTATACTATGACTATGCATCATTTCAACAGCGTAGCAAAGAGCTCGCCGCAAAAATTGCAAAGGCAATAGATGAGGAGTATTCCGCTATTCACTGTTACAAACAATTAGAATCATTAGCACCAACTAAACGAGAAAGAAAGATAATTAACGAGATACGCAGAGACGAAATCAACCATTATAATATGTTCTCCTATATTTACACCGAGCTCACTGGTCAAAAGCACTCAGCTGCCATTACAGAAGCCTGCCCGCAAAATTATCATGCAGGAGTTAATTCTGCCTTTGGAGACGAACAAGAAGCTGTCGATTTTTATTTAGAAATCTCTGACAGCACAAATAATAATTTTATTAAAGAATCATTTAAAAGGGCAGCGATGGATAAACAAAACCATGCTGTTTGGTTTTTGTATTTCTTGACAGCCTTATCCAAAAGATAAAAAAAGCACCCGATGGATGCTTTTTTTTATGAAACTATTTTTTCACAGTTATTGGGGAAAAACTGCCGGAAACCTTCATCTTTTTATGCTTCTTATCATTTTCTAAAGTGTAAATTGACATAATTGTAATAACCAGTACAACAACACTTAAAATATAATATGTATTTTGGTAGCCGATAGTGGAGTACATACCTCCTGCCACACTGGAAAAAACCATAATGGAAATTTGCTTCGCAAAATTAAATGCTAGTAAATATACGGTAGCTGATAGTCTAATATCAAAGACAACTAAAATCACCATAAAAGTTTATAACAAAAAACCACTTACGAAAGAATTCATAAGTGGTTTTTGTTAGGACGTCCCAGGAGAGATTCGAACTCCCGACCGTACGCTTAGAAGGCGTATGCTCTATCCGGCTGAGCTACTGGGACATGGCTTTGAATATTCATTTAACGTCCTCATCAGGACAATATTTATTATATGTTCTAGGCGAAATAAAGTCAACATGTTTTTGAAAGTTTTTTTCCTGAAGAGGAAAATTATCTTTTTTCCTCTTCAGGAAGTTTTTACAGTGGGAACTCTGCTGTTAATTCAGAGAGCAGCCCTGAATTAAAATCGTATACTTCTGTTTTTAATGATTTATCTTCGACTGTGAGAATGACATATGTCTTTTCCATTCTTCCTCTTGGAAGACGAAGACTGCCTGGATTGATGAAGAGGACATCTTCAATCATTTCCATGCCAAGGTAGTGGCTGTGGCCGAAGCAGGCAATTTGCGCACCAACCTCTTTTGCTCTGTACAGCAATCTGCTGACAGATGATTTCACCCCATAGAGGTGGCCGTGAACCATTAAAAGTTTTTTTCCGTTCACTTCTTGTATTGTTTCTTCTGGATATTTTGCGTAATAATCGCAGTTTCCTTGAACTACGACATAGCCAGCGATGGCTTGGTCATCAGCTGGGAGCTCTGAGTCTCCGCAATGGAGAAACAGATCTGCTTCATCCTTATGCCTTTCCTTTAATTGCTGAAGCTCGTCCACAAGTCCATGGCTGTCACTGACGATTAGAACCTTCATTGTCCATTCCTCTCCTTAAAGAACATCTGGCAGCTGTTCTTTTAGTTTTTTCAGTGCATTCGCTCTGTGGCTGATGCTGTTTTTCTTTTCTGGCGGCAATTCAGCCATTGCTTTCCCTTCTTCTTTTACAAAGAAAATTGGATCATAGCCAAAGCCGTATTCTCCTCTTTTTTCCTCTAAAATAACGCCTTCGCAAGTTCCTGTGAAGGTTTGTGTTCTGTTTTCCGGATTAGCAATAGCTAAGGTACAGCAAAAGCGTGCTGTTCGCTTTTCATGCGGAACTCCTTCTAATTCTCTTAGAACTTTATCCATATTTGCCTGGTCATTTTTCTGCTCCCCTGCATAGCGAGCAGAATAGACACCTGGTCTGCCTTCTAATGCATCAACCATCAATCCGGAATCATCGGAAATAACGACCTTTCCTAACAGCTTAGACACTGTCTCTGCCTTTAATACCGCATTTTCCTCGAATGTAGTGCCTGTTTCTTCTACATCGTCTATTGCTGGGTAATCAAGCAATGTTTTGACAGAGTAGCCTAGTGGTTCAAACATTTCCACAAATTCTTTCGCTTTGCCTCGGTTTTTTGTTGCGATAATAACTTCTTTCATTTTGCTCCCACTTCCTGCTGCGTTTTTTAATTATGTAACTCTTGATTTTTCTTCTTACATTTTACTATCAAAAAATAGGACAGTCCAATCATATATGAAAAGTTCCTACAAACTAAAAAAGGCTGCATAAGCGCAGCCTTCTTATTAGAAACTTCCAGTATTAACTTTTTCAGGACGAGACACTGGTTCTGTGAGGCTTTTTCCTTCCTCATTAACAAGGTCTTGTTCACCGTTCACCGTAATAGCGACACTTTCAATTCCTTCCTGTTCTGTCAGTGACAGCACTAAGGAATTTAACAGATCATCAGAAACAGTTTTTTCTTCTCCATCTGCGCTGTTATAAATAGACTCATTGAAGTTTAATGTAACTTTTCCATCTGTGACAACAGGGTCATCCAACAGCGCTACATCTTGCTCCATAAATGTTGCCAAAGCAGATCCTGTTCCAGGGCCTTCCGCAAGCTCCCCTACTGCAGCAGCAATATTATTTTCTTCTGAATTGCTAACACGCTTTGTTACTGGTACATAGTAGTATTCGCCAGTCTCTCCGCCAACATAGTAAACCGTAAGCGGTTTTGTGTTTGTGATGTCGGCAACATCTTTCGTATCAATATTGATTCCGTCTGCTCTTGTCAAGGTACTTTGAAGCGGGGTTTTAGCTACAGGCATTTCTTTCAATTCTTTGCCATTAACTTGCAGTTTAACGGAATCAATTGTATCAAACTGAGTTAATGTCCATGTAATGGACTGCATAATTTTTGACTCATCACTTGCTTCGTAGTCATTAAACTCTTTTGAGAAATCAACTGTAGCAACTTTATCCTTAATATTAACACTAACACTTGTGCCAGCAGGAAGCACGCCTTGGAAGCCGTTTGGCAGCATTTCTGTGACAGGACCATCCTTCACTAAATACTCAAGGCTTTCCTTCGCAACACTGTTAGTTTTAGGGATATTTAAGGTTTGCGGAACAACAAATCCATCTTTATCGACTAAATAAAGCTCGATTGGCATGGAATCAGCTGCAGTTGCTTCTTCTCCAGCCTTGGCTGCCGTTTCCTCTGCCGCATTATCCGTATATGTAGTTTCTTGCGGCGGATCGACACTCTCTTTTCCACTATCTCCACCAAAAAGGCCACAGCCAGATAGCATAACTGTTGATACGAATGCAGCAGACAAAATCGTTAGCTTTTTATTCTTAGACATCATTAATCACTCCTAAGACAGTTTGTACTAATATGTATACGAGCTATTTCTAAATTTAGACCGAGCTCTCCAAATTTTTTTTAATCCATATAAAAAAGACTAAGCATAAGCTGCCTAGTCTTTAGGAGAGTTTAATCGTCTCTACTGCTTCAATTTTCTGGTCGAGCCAATCTGATGCAATTCTTGCAAAGATATCGCTGGAACCTGTTGTATAAAACTCATGCTCGTTCTTTTCCTGGGGTGATGCCAGCTGTTCACTGTGAGCAAGAATTGTACTTACTTCCCGCGCTGTCTCAGCACCGGAGCTGATCACCTTAACCTTGTCCCCCATTTCCTCTCTTATCACTTTTTCTAAAAGAGGATAGTGTGTACAACCAAGAATCAGTGTGTCAATGTCACTGCCTTTAAAAGGAGCAAGCGTTTGTCTGACGATGCGTTTCGCTACCGGTCCATCGTACTCTCCGCTTTCCACAAGGGGAACGAATTTAGGGCATGCAAGACTTTCCGTGCGGACTTTTTTGTTTATTTGCTTAAGAGCCTTTTCATATGCTTTACTTTTCACCGTACCGATAGTTCCAATCATGCCTATATAATTGTTCCTCGTCACTTTAATTGCAGTTCTAGCTCCGGGAACAATCACACCGATGACAGGAATGGACAGCTGCTCCTTTATTTCGTCAAGGGCAACAGCTGTTGCTGTATTACAGGCAATGACAAGCATCTTAATGTTTTTCTGCAACAGAAATCTTGTCAATTCCCATGTGAATGCTTTTACTTCTTCTCCAGATCTTGGTCCATATGGACATCTTGCTGTATCACCTAAATAAATAATCTTTTCATTTGGCAGCTGCCGCATGATTTCTTTTGCAACAGTCAAACCGCCAACTCCAGAATCTATAACACCTATTGGTCTATCCAAACTTACCGCCTCATTTTTCCCGCATTTCTTGATGTAGTCTAATAAAGTTGTCTTTCAAATGTCCAACTTCTTCTAGTGAGTAATTACCCAACACTTCTTGTAAATACATTTGTCTTTTTTTGATTACTTCGTCAATCAGCCTTTTTCCTTCATCTAATAAATGGATGCGCACGACACGGCGGTCATTCGGGTCTTTGACACGCTGCACCAATTCGTTCTTTTCCATCCGATCTACTAAATCAGTCGTTGTGCTGAAGGCAAGATACATTTTATTAGATAATTCGCCGATTGTCATGTCCCCATCTTCAAAAAGCCATTGCAATGCAACAAATTGAGGCGGAGTAATCGTATAATTACTTAGGATTTCCCGACCCTTCTGCTTAATGATTCCAGAAATGTATCTCATATCTTTTTCAATGATTGCTATCATATCTAAATACTCTTTTGAGTTTTTTTCTTCTACATTCATTGCTACATCTCCTATTATCTGTCCAATTTATCTATCATCCTCATTACTTAATAATAATTATAGTCTAGATTGGGCAAATCGTAAACGTATAGACTAAAATGCCTTTATATTGCTGTGACAACTAAAAAGAGGCTTGAACAATACAAAATATATCTTTAAAAATGAATAATAAATAATTTTCTCTTATAGCCGAGATATCGAGTACCTCCGTTCCACTCCGTTAAGGCCTTCAATCATTTTATCCAACAGAAAAAAACCAAACTATTATGAGCAAGTTTCATTAGAATATCGCATAATAATTCGGATTTGTTATTTTAAGTACTTTTGACACAGCTTCTTTTTGCAACTCATTATGTATTTTTTCAGGTAAAACTTTGAAAGGTGACATAAAAAGCCGTAAGTAATCCTTCCCATTGGTAGGATTCTTTTAGTCAGCTTTTTATAAAGTCACCTTTCGTTAGCTTATAGCTCTAGTTCTCCCATTCTTAGGAGTTCTACAACAGCCTGTGAACGCCCCTTAACGCCCAGCTTCTGCATCGCATTAGAAATATGGTTGCGAACTGTTTTTTCGCTGATGAACAAATCACTCGCGATTTCCTTGGTCGTTTTGTCTTGGACCAACAGTTCAAATACTTCTCTTTCCCTTTTTGTTAATAATGGCTTGTGAGTAAATTCATTCTCCTTCAAGTAGTGTAACCCTCCTTGCCTTTGCCAGCTATGAACTATGGGATGGGTATATTTTATAGTCTGAATATATTATGTGGGGAAAAGCATTGGAGTGACTGTATATCCTTAAAATGGACGGCATTTTTTATCGTTATACGCTTGATATACGCTTTCCCTTTAGTTCTGAATTTCCCTACAATTCGCAGGACAAGGCATTACTTTTCCAATCTATCGTGTCCTTTAATAACGGCCATTAGGATAATATGGCTGCTGCGTGCTGTAGGGATAATATCCGTGATTATAATAAGAAGTTTCATTATTTCGACTGTGCTGTGTTTGGACACATTCGTCTGTTGGTCCAATTACTATCGTTTCATTCTTTAATGGTGCAAGTGTTTTTTTTAATTGGACTGGGTCGAGACAATACGTGTGAGCGAGCACTTCGACTGGTGTTTTTGTAAGGATATCAGAACCAAATATATATTCAGGGTACGGAGCGTCAAAGATGGCAAGCAGATGAGTTCTATCTTCCGAGGCTATTTCCCAATGCCACCAGCCTTGGGGAATGTTGGCTACTTGACCTGGCTTAATGGGAATATTGGATACTTTATTGGTAAATGGATTGATAAGTGAGACAACTGCAGATCCAGATATACAGTAGACAAGTTCTGCAGCGTTCTGATGGTAATGAGGTTCGACCACTTTTTTATTGCTCAAGTAAATATCTAATAAAGAAACCTCACCGAGTGTGTTTAACACATCCCTGCCTAGTCGGTTAATATAATTATCAGCATTTCGAGTGTTTAGACGATTCCTATTAACGTCAGAAAAATAGCTGATATTAGGCTTTGTATAGTCCATATAGGAGGTTGGCATCGCATACAGTCCCCATTTCTTGTTAAAGTGCTACAACGTATTGTATGAAAAATGGCAAAAAGCGTGACACTCACCCTAATTTATAAAAAAAGAAGGATACCGTAAAAGGCACCCTCCTTCTCTATGATATGTTATCTAATGTCAGCAGGAATCGTTCAAAATATGGCTTTACGATGAAATCCTTCGCACCATGCTTTAAAGCAGCTGTAACATTCCTGCTTTGTCCCATCGCGGAACAAATAATGATTCTTGCAGCACAATCAAATTCCATAATCCTTTGCAATGCTGTCATCCCATCCATACAATCCATCGTTAAATCGAGGATAAGGATGTCCGGCTTCAGCTCTTTGTATACCGATACAGCCTCACAGCCGTCAGATGCTTCCCCGATGACTTTGTATTTGCTGTTATTTAATAGATTTTTTATGTAAGTTCTCATAAATAAAGAGTCGTCTGCAATAACAACCCTGACTTCCAATGTTACCACTCCTAATTCTAACTTTGGCAAACTTAAGAAAGGAGTAATTTGTATGTATGCAGGACTTAAGATTCCTGGCAGCCCGGCTGCCATTGCTGTTGCTTTAGGCCCGTGGCTTTGCGTCTTTTACTTTCGTAAAATTTGCCAATGATTTTATCATAGCACAGTATTTTTCAACTATATAGTTGTTTTTATAAGGAAATGAAAGAACATAAACAGCTTGTTAAATGAGCAACAAAAATCCTTTCACCTAAAAAAAAAATTGGAATACAATTAGACTATATCCCAGATTTTAATATGTATACTTGATTGCCTACTACCAACACGTACAAAGTAAGGTCTATTTTTTATGAGATCCTTTCTTTTCATTACAGAATCCAACAATTCTATCTCCCAACCTTCCATTTTCTTTAAATTTCAAATATACCCCAAAAATTAATCATTTTCTTTTTTGGTTAATTGTATGATTTATTATAATTTTTGTTCGGAATTTTACTGATATCTATAAAAATATACGTTTGCCCTATATCCCGGCATTGCAATTATAAATATAATGCCTAATTAATACATGCACAAAAAAGAGTCATTTACATAAATAGGCAGGTAACATAGTACATTGTCTTGCCCTGACACATATCATACATGGAAAACATAACTAGGAGGTTATTTGGAGATGAATAAAGAAGTATTACAGACATTAGTAGGTAAAACAATTAAAGTGGATAGGGGAGGCCCTGAGTCTCGTATCGGGAAATTATTAGGAGTTAGCGAAGACCATTTCACTCTTCTTACTGAAGCAGATGGTGTCGTTTATTATTTAACACATCACATCAAAAGCCTGACAGAGAACACAAAAAAGGGTCTTCCATTTGAACTTGAAATACCAGAATTATTCACATTTGTAACTGCTCCAACTCTTTTTGAAGTAATGGAAAGCTTAAAATACAATTGGGTAAAAATCAATCGCGGTGGCAAAGAGTCAGTTGAAGGCGTATTGGATGACATTAACCTAGAGTATATTACAATCGTTCATAATGAAGAGATTATCAGAATTGCTACATTCCACATCCACAATATCAGCTATGGACTCAAAATTGAAAAACCAAAGAAAGATGAGTCTGAGAAACAAGAAGAAAATAAGAATGATAAGAAGGAAGAAAAAACAGAAGAAAAGGGCAGTGAAAAATAATCATTATGATTAGTCGCTTCTTTTATAGAAGCGACTCTCATTTAGGAGGTGGTTCTTATGGGAGAATTCACTTTTTCCAATGCACTTGATAGACTGAAAAGATTCAAGATACGACTTTTCCTAAATAAAGATCAATATGTGGAAGGCACATTACTCGATGTAAAAGAGGATCATTTAATTCTAGAAACGAATGGAAACATCTACTATTTCGCATTAGACCAGATTCATGCTATTACAAAAAATGCAAAAGACAATAATCCATTACCTTTAGAATTTCCACTTGAGACTAAAAAAGACTTAAATGAATTATTAGAGGAATTACGTTACAGTTGGGTGACCATTACTTGCAACTCCAATCAGGTTTTTAAAGGGATGCTTAGTAAAGTGACCGACGACTTCTTAATTTTAATTAATAAGGAAGAACAAATGTATATCCTTAAAACCTCTATCATTAATATCTTTAATGGCCTGCAAGAGGATAATAGTCCTTCTTCTAATCAGGAGCAGTCGTCTAATAAAGAAGATGATTCTTCACAAATCCGTATGGAAGAAGTAGCAGAAAACAGCGAATCATCTAAGGAAACTGCTGCTGATTATGATACAGGAACAAGAAATGATGCTGACTCCGAACACAGCACAGAACCAGTTAAAAGTGAGGTCTACGATTTCAGCACAAACTCAGTTGAAGATACAGTTTCTGATTTCAACACAGATCCAGCTGAAGAGGCGGTCTCTGCTTTCAACACAGATCCAGCTGAAGATACGGTCTCTGCTTTCAACACGGAACCAGCTGAAGATACGGTCTCTGCTTTCAACACGGAACCAGTTGCAGATACGGTCTCTGCTTTCAACACGGAACCAGTTGCAGATGCGGTCTCTGCTTTCAACACGGAACCAGTTGCAGATGCGGTCTCAGTCGAATCAGACCCTATCATAAGTGGTGTTCGTGAAACAAACAACGGCTATGCTGATTTGCCACCAAGAAAGAACAAGAAACAAGATAATACACTGCATGACTTTTTGACAAATGTTCTATCACAAAAATACAAAGGAAGTGCTGACACTTTGGAAAAATCTCCTAAAGCTGAAAGTGATCAAGTTTCTCCAAAGAAAGAAGTGAAACCGACGGAGAACAATACAGCAGCAGATAGTATCTTTAAGCATCCTCTTAATCCCTTAGGCTCTTCTTTAAGAAGCAAAAAAAGCCACACTGAACAAGAAAAGAAAAAGGAAGCGGAAGTTCAGGAAGTTCCTTTAAATACTACAAATAATACAAAAACAGATGTAAAAACACAGATAATTAATGCAAAAGATCAAAAACTCGCACTGGAGAAGCAGTATTTTGCCTTAATGAAACATGCCGAATATATGTACAAGAAAATCAGAGAAGAACGACTAAAAAAATCAAAGAAATGATGGGAGTATTTTAATTACTTGCTTTTTTTAAGGAAGTGAATAGATGGATAGCATAAAAAAATTGCAAAATGAGTATGTAAAGGTTGAAATATCAGGAAAAACTGTGTTTTCCGGAGTTCTCTTGGACAACGGCCTAGATATTATCGTGATAAATGATGGCGAAAAGTACCTTTATATTCCGCTTAACCATGTCCATAATATAAAAAAATCGCTTAAAGGAGAATCGGAATTCACCATTGATACAACTGGCGGAGATTTGCCATTTCAAGATGCTAGTGAAAACATTTCATATCGCAAAATCCTAAATAATGCGAAGGGGCAGTTTATAGAATTATTTGTCACAGGAAATAAGTCCATTCATGGCTATATTACTAATATTTTGAATGACTATATTGTATTTTACTCACCAGTTTTTAAGACTATTTTCATTTCCATGCATCACATAAAATGGCTTATTCCCTATACTTCTAATTTAACACCCTATACTTTGAATAACGCAGATCTCCCCATTGTCCCCTCCACTATACCTTTAGCCCGCACTTTTGAAGAACAATTAAAAAAACATGCTGACCAATTACTTGTATTTGATTTAGGAGATGCTCCTGACAAGATTGGTTTAGTAAAAAATATTTCCAACAATATTATAGAGATAATTACAGCCGAGGGTATACCTGTTTATTGGAAGCTAGCCCATTTAAAATCGGTTCACTTACCATAATAAAGACAACTAAAAAACATCTCAGGGAAGATGTTTTTCTTTTGCCTTTCCTTTTATATTTTCTGTCTTTGATGAAAATAAAAAGGAGATGGCTTTTTTTCTCAGCCATCTCTTTTTTATTAAACACTATCACTGCCAAAAAAGCTCTTGAATGCTTCAAAGGTGGTATCTCTGTTCAATGCTGCAATGGAAGTGGTCAATGGAATTCCTTTTGGACAAGATTGAACACAGTTTTGGGAATTGCCGCAATTTGCAAGCCCTCCATCTCCCATAATTTGTTCAAGGCGCTCTGACTTATTCATCGCTCCTGTCGGATGGGCATTAAAGAGACGCACTTGGGATAATGGAGCTGGTCCAATAAAATCCGATTTGCTGTTCACATTCGGGCAAGCTTCTAAGCAAACACCGCATGTCATGCATTTAGACAGTTCATATGCCCATTGTCTTTTCTTTTCAGGCATTCTCGGTCCTGGTCCAAGATCATAAGTACCATCGATTGGAATCCATGCCTTCACCTTTTTCAAGCTGTCAAACATGCGGGTTCTGTCGACCTGCAAGTCTCTGACAACTGGGAATGTGCGCATCGGTTCCAAGCGGATCGGCTGTTCAAGCTGGTCGACTAATGCTGTGCATGACTGTCTTGGTCTTCCGTTGATGACCATCGAACAAGCTCCGCATACTTCCTCCAGGCAGTTCATATCCCAGGAAATTGGAGTTGTTTTTTCCCCTTTGCTGTTGACTGGATTTCTTCGTATTTCCATTAGGGCAGAGATAACATTCATGTTCGGTCTGTATGGCAATTTAAATTCTTCTGAATAGGGTGCTGAATCAGGATCATCTTGTCTTGTTATCAGAAATGTAACCGTACTTGCTTCCCCCATCTTATTTCACTCCTTCTTTTTGTTTCGAATAATCCCGTTTTCTAGGCGTAATTAGTGATGTATCAACATCCTCATAATGGAATTGAGGTGCTTCACTTTCTGATACGAACTTTGCCATTGTTGTCTTCAAGAAGTCTTCATCATTTCTGTCTGGATAATCAGGTTTATAGTGAGCGCCGCGGCTTTCATTACGGTTATATGCTCCAATTGTGATTACCCTTGCCAGCTGAAGCATATTTTGAAGCTGGCGTGTAAACACTGCTCCTTGATTGCTCCATTTCGCTGTATCATTAATATTGATGTTTTTATAGCGCTCCAGCAATTCCTGGATTTTGTTATCTGTATCTTGAAGTTTGTCATTATAACGAACTACTGTTACGTTATCTGTCATCCATTCCCCTAATTCCTTATGAAGCACATAGGCATTTTCCGTTCCGTCCAGCTTCATAATACTATCCCATTTTCCTTGTTCTTCTTTGACTGCTTGATCGTATAGGGTAGAGGATAGGTCTTCTGCACTTTTGCTCAAACCGTTAATGTATTTGACTGCATTCGGACCAACAACCATACCGCCGTAAATGGCAGACAGCAAGCTGTTCGCTCCTAACCGGTTTGCACCATGCTGAGAATAATCGCATTCCCCTGCAGCAAATAAGCCAGGGATGTTTGTCATTTGATCATAATCGACCCATAATCCGCCCATTGAATAATGAACTGCCGGGAATATTTTCATTGGCACTTTTCGAGGATCATCGCCCATGAATTTTTCATATATTTCAATGATACCGCCGAGTTTTATGTCAAGCTCCTTCGGATTCTTATGGGACAAGTCCAAATACACCATATTTTCTCCGTTGATGCCAAGCTTTTGGTCTACACAAACATGGAAGATTTCCCTTGTCGCAATATCCCTTGGCACAAGATTGCCGTATGCAGGATATTTTTCTTCAAGGAAGTACCATGGTTTTCCATCTTTATAGGTCCAGACCCTTCCGCCTTCACCCCTTGCTGATTCACTCATCAGGCGGAGTTTATCATCGCCAGGAATAGCAGTTGGATGAATTTGGATGAACTCCCCGTTTGCATAGTAAGCGCCCTGTTGATAAGTGATGGCAGCGGCAGATCCTGTATTGATAACAGAGTTTGTCGATTTACCAAAGATGATGCCAGGTCCGCCTGTTGCCATAATAACAGCATCACCAGGGAAAGCTTTAATCTCCATTGTTTTTAAGTCTTGCGCTCTTATACCGCGGCAGACACCTTCGTCATCAAGGACTGCTCCAAGGAATTCCCAGCCCTCATATTTAACAACTAGTCCATCTACCTCGTATCGGCGTACTTGCTCATCCAATGCATACAAAAGCTGCTGTCCAGTCGTTGCTCCAGCGAATGCTGTCCGGTGATACTGTGTTCCTCCAAAACGGCGGAAATCAAGAAGTCCTTCTGGTGTCCTGTTGAACATTACGCCCATGCGGTCCAACAAATGAATAATCCCTGGTGCAGCTTCTGCCATCGCTTTAACTGGCGGCTGGTTTGCTAAGAAATCCCCGCCGTATACAGTATCATCAAAATGCTCCCAAGGAGAATCCCCTTCCCCTTTCGTGTTTACCGCACCGTTTATGCCGCCTTGTGCACAAACAGAATGGGAACGCTTGACTGGCACAAGGGAAAACAATTCGACAGGTGTCCCAGTTTCCGCTACTTTGATTGTGGCCATTAATCCTGCTAAACCACCGCCTACAATAATGACTTTCCCTTTACTCATTTTATTCCACTCCCTTAATCTAGTGCTCTATCATTCTAGTTTCTATACAAAAGCTAACAGCGCTCGTACGCCGATTGTTGATAAGATAATGAAAATTCCAATCGTAACATATGTACTAATTCTTTGTGATTTAGGAGTAACTGTAATTCCCCAGCTGACACAGAATGACCATAACCCGTTAGAGAAATGGAATATAGTGGAGATTACACCAACTAAATAAAAGGCAAACATCCAAGGATTTCCTAAGATTTCCTCCATCATATTATAATTGACTTCTTTCCCCATTTGAGCAGCTACCCGTGTTTCCCAAACATGCCATACAATGAATATCAATGTTACAATTCCAGTAACCCTCTGGATATAAAACATCCAATTTCGGAAATATCCATATTTCTTCGTATTGTTCTTGGCTGTAAAAGCAATATAAATACCGTATACAGCGTGATAAATAATTGGTAAAAAAATCACGAAAATTTCTAAAAAGTATCGGAACGGCAAATGCTCCATAAAGGCAGCTGCCTTATTAAATGATTCCGGTCCCTTTGTAGCAAAATGATTGACAACCAAATGCTGGATCAAAAATACACCGACTGGGATAACCCCCAGTAAAGAATGTAATCTTCTGAATAGAAACTCTCGATTTTTTGCCATACTTTTCCCCCCCTAATGATGAAATAGTTCTTTTTCCTCATAAAAGCGATTACAAGATAGAAAACTTACAATTCTGTGACAATTTCATTGTACTCCCAATAAAAATCTCGGTCAAGAAAACGGATACAATTATTCCAGATTTCTTTATCCTTTTTTATTATATGATTTTGCTCTTGGAAAAATTTCTACTTTATTTTACCGCATAGAAACTTTGGACCTAAGGGAAAAATAATAGAAGCTGATAGAGCAGATGGCAGTAAGATTAAGCCTGCTTTTTCTCCTAGCTTTTTCTTGCTTGGCTTAAAGCTTTATATGATGTGTTATTTTGCCATACAGAACTAATAAAATAGACCTGATTTTCCTGTTATTATTCCCATATCGCTATGTTTTTTTCTAGATTTTAAAGTATACTATTAAAGCGATATATTTTTTGTCGAAATTTACGATGCATTTAATGAATTTAATAACATATATTTAATAGAATTGTAGAAAGAGGAGAGAGGCAATTGAGCGAGATTACAACAGAAGAAAGAATAACGAAAGTAGAGGAAGACTCTCTTACAGTACCTGCCTATGGATACGAATTGCTGCGTGAAATTTTAATACCTGACTTGCTTGGAAGAGATACTCCGGATATCCTTTATTGGGCTGGCAAAAGAATTGCCCGAACTTTCCCCCTTGACCACTTGGAAGGGGCAGCTGCTTTTTTTGAAAAAGCAGGCTGGGGTCAGCTTGAAATCATGAAAGCAAATAAAAATGAGATGGAATATAGCATTACAAGTCCATTAATTGAACAAAGGCTGAAGGAAAAGGGCAAATGCACATTCCAGTTGGAAGCAGGCTACCTTGCACAGCAGCACGAACAATTAAAAGAAGTAGTTGCAGAAGCGTTTGAAGATCCAAAACGACGCGGCAAAAAAATTACTATCACTGTCCGCTGGGACAGCAAAGATCCTGTATAAAAAAAGGTCCTCTTTCTTGAGGACCTTTTTATTGTTGTTATGCATTAATAACCGGTAAATTGCTCAAATCGAACGCATCATGAAGTGTTTCGACTGCTTTCACCATATTGCTTTTCTCAATAACAGTAGACACCTTAATTTCTGATGTGCTTACCATTTTTATCACAATATCTTGTTCTGCCAGCACTTTGAACATGTCTGCAGCAACACCTGGATTGGAAATCATGCCAGAGCCGACAATAGAGACTTTCGCAAGTCCTTGCTCTGACGCAACTCTATCATAGCCAAGCACTGCTTTGTTTTCTTCAAGGACCTTAACTGTTTCTCCTAAATCACTGTCCTTAATGGAGAAGGAAAGGTTCGTTCCTTTGCTTTCAGTCAAGCTTTGTATGATAATATCCACATTGATGTGATGTGAAGCCAATGTAGAAAAGATAGTGGAAAGGCTAGTTAGCGGATCTTTCAGCCCAAACACCGTTACACTCGTAATATTATCTTCAAAAGCGACTCCGCGTACTACTAAATTTTGTTCCATTGATACTTCCTCCTCGATGATAGTTCCTTCTTCTTGTTCCATGCTTGAACGGACCACAAGCGGCATTTGATAGTTTTTCGCATATTCAACTGCTCGTGGATGCAATACCCCTGCGCCAAGGTTTGCCAATTCTAGCATTTCATCATATGAAATGGACAGCAGTTTTCTTGCTTCTTTTACAAAGCGCGGATCTGTCGTATATACACCTGTAACATCCGTATAAATATCGCATTTATCTGCCTTTAACGCAGCTGCTAGAGCTACCGCAGTCGTATCAGAACCGCCGCGGCCAAGTGTTGTAATGTCTCCGCCTTCTGTGATTCCTTGGAAGCCTGCGACAATGACAACCTTGCCATCCATCAGATGTTCTTCGATTCTCTCTGTTTTTATATTTAATATGCGGGCATTGCCATGGACTGCTTCTGTCTCCATGCCTGCCTGCCAGCCTGTAAACGAAATGGCATCTATATTCTTTTCATTCAGAGCCATAGCAAGTAAACTGATTGTGATTTGTTCTCCTGTTGACAGGAGTACATCCATTTCTCGTTTGCTCGGCTTTTCTGTAATTTCACCAGCTAGTTTTACTAATGAATCCGTTGTTTTTCCCATTGCTGAAACGACGACAACGACGTCATTCCCACGATTTTTTTCTTCCATTACTCTTTCGGCAACATGTTTAATTCTCTCTGCACTTCCGACAGATGTTCCGCCAAATTTTTGAACTACTAATCCCACAGCTATTCCCTACCTTCTTTTCTCTTCTTAGAAGCTCTGTTCTATCACCTTTTTTTGCAAACAAAAAAGGCAATGAGAACATCTCATTGCCGTGCAGGTAAATACATATAAATGTGCACAAACAGCGAGATAGCTCTCCAAAACAGTTCCTTGTTTTGACAGTCTTACATTTATTCAATGCAAAACCAGCAAAGGAACGATGAGTTATCCCTTCACTTCGGCGATCTTCCCTTTCATAATTCTTCAATGAAGCTCATCCTTCTCCGAATTATTACTATTGAAGCTCGCACCTCTACCTTCACTTATTAAGTTATAAGTTGCCATCATTATAGCATATGGTTTTCAGCTTAACAACGCTATTTTTTATTTTTTTGCATAAAAATACAATCAATCTTTTAATTTTTCAAGAAGCTCCTCTGCAACAGCAGCTGGAATTCCGATATTTGTGAAGTCAGTAATCGATGCCTCTTTCATCTTTTTAACAGATCCAAATGTTTTTAACAGGAGCTTACGACGTTTTTCTCCAATCCCTGCAATGTCATCAAGCATAGACTGGAAGGCATTTTTCGAGCGCACTTGACGATGAAAGGTAATCGCAAACCGATGGACTTCGTCTTGAATACGCTGCAGGAGATAGAACTCCTGGCTGTTTCGTGCCAGCGGTATAATTTCAAGCGGATTTCCGTAAAGCAGCTGGGAAGTTCTGTGCTTATCGTCTTTCGCCAAGCCTGCAACCGGAATATCAAGTGCCAGTTCATCGAGGAGAATTTCTTTGACAGCCTCAATATGACCTTTCCCTCCATCAACAAGAATCAAATCTGGCATTGGCAGTCCATCTTTTAATACGCGCTGATATCTTCTGCGCACAACCTCCCGCATCGATTCATAATCATCCGGTCCTTGAACTGACTTTATCTTATACTTCCTGTATTCCTTTTTCGCCGGTTTTCCGTCAACAAACACAATCATGGCCGAAACTGGGTTTGTTCCTTGAATATTACTGTTATCAAAGGCTTCAATTCTGTGCGGCGTGTAAATCCCCATCTGGCTTCCTAAATTCTCTACTGCTTTGATTGTGCGCTCTTCGTCTCTGTCAATTAAAGCAAATTTTTCATGAAGAGCATTTTTGGCATTTTTATTTGCCAACAATACTAGGTCCTTTTTCTGACCTCTTTGCGGTTTAATCACTTTCACACCAAGAAGCTCTTCGACCATTTCCCCTTGAATAGAATCTGGTATTAAGATTTCTCTCGGTTTGAAATGATTAGCCTTTGAATAAAATTGTCCGAAATAGGTGAGCATCTCTTCTTCCGGCTCTTGATAAATTGGGAACATGCTAACATCTCGCTCAATCAGCTTTCCTTGTCTGATGAAAAACACTTGGACACACATCCAGCCTTTGTCAACTGAATATCCAAAAACATCTCTGTCGACAAGGTCTGTCATCATCATTTTTTGCTTTTCCATCGTAGCTTCAATATTAGCAATCTGGTCTCTGTATTCTTTTGCCCGCTCAAAATCAAGCTCCTCAGCAGCAGCTGACATTTTTGCTGTGAGCTCCTTTTTTATCTCCTTATAGCCGCCATTCAGAAACTTTGTAATCTCATCAACCATCTTGCGGTATTCTTCCTGAGGCACCTCATTTACACATGGAGCAAGGCATTGTCCAAGATGATAATAAAGACATACTCTGTCTGGCAATGTAGTGCATTTACGAAGAGGATAAAGCCTGTCAAGGAGCTTTTTCGTTTCATTAGCGGCCTGTACGTTAGGGTATGGACCGAAGTATTTGCCTTTATCCTTTTTCACATTACGTGTCGTAATTAACCGGGGATGTCTTTCTGCTGTCAGCTTAATAAATGGATAACTTTTGTCGTCCTTAAGCATAATATTGTATTTCGGATCATGCTTTTTAATTAGATTAATCTCTAAGATAAGTGCTTCTATATTAGATGAAGTGATAATATATTCAAAGTCCTCTATTTCATTCACAAGCCGCAAGGTTTTCCCGTCATGCGAACCAGTGAAATAAGAGCGGACGCGGTTTTTAAGTACCTTTGCTTTCCCTACATAGATGATCGTTCCTTGTCTGTCTTTCATCAGGTAGCATCCTGGCTGGTCAGGCAAAAGCATCAGTTTGTTTTTTATTGTATCGTTCATTGCAGTCCCTCCCTGAACGCACTTGTTTATACAGAACATAAGTACTATTATATATGATAGGGCAGAAGCTCGTTTTCAGCAACTATGAGTGTGTGTAAGTTGGAGGAAGGGAATGAGGATTTTTCCAAAAGTCCAACTAAAAGCTGATTAAAAGCCAAAAAAAGAACCCTAGGAAGTCCCAGGGTTTTGTTTTTGAGTCTTAAACGTGTTTAGCTAATAGCTCAGAAAGAGCTTCTTTTGGTTGGAAACCAACAACTTTATCGACTACTTCGCCGTCTTTGAATACCAACAATGTTGGGATGCTCATTACGCCGAATTTAGAAGCTGATTCTTGGTTTTCGTCAACATCGATTTTCACGATTTTAACTTTATCACCAATTTCTGAATCCAATTCTTCCAATACTGGTGCAATCATTTTACATGGTCCGCACCAAGGTGCCCAAAAATCTGCAAGGACTACGCCTGAACCTGTTTCTTCTGAAAAGTTTTGATCTGTTGCATGTGAAATTGCCATTTATATATGCCTCCTCTTAGTGTTAAACCTGATAATATCCCAAAGTATACCACCGTTTTACTATTGATGCTAATAATTTGTTTCGTCCATCATTTTTCCCATCTGTTCCTGCATCTATTCAGTCGTTTTGCCCACTTGACTTTCGTTATTGGCTGTCTTGAGATCTCAAGCCTTTCTCTAGTAATGGCAACACATCAAAAACATTCCCGACAATTCCATAATCTGATGCTTGAAAAATCGGTGCTTCTTCATCCTTGTTAATCGCAATAATTATATCTGCTGACGTAATGCCGACTAGATGCTGGATAGCTCCTGAAATTCCACATGCGATATATATTTTGGGGGCGACTGTTTCTCCTGTCTGGCCAATTTGATTGGATGCATCACACACGCCAAGTTCAACAGCCCCTCGTGACACGCCAACTTTACCTCCTAATGTCTCGGCAAGCTGTTTGACAAGAAGATAGCCACTTTCATTTCCAACACCTCTGCCTGCTGCAGCAATTATGTTGGCATTTGCCAGTTCTTCCTTGCCGCTGCTCTTTTTCTCAAGCCGGACAAGGGAAAAGTCAGGATTGTTTACAATTGGAGATTGTATCTCTTTAATTCCCTTTTTCTCCTCAAGCCTGTTATCAGCTTTCCAAGCTTTTTGCTTTATGCTTAAAATACAATGATTGTTTATCTGCACCTTGTTGATAATATTTCCAGATAAAATTTGTCTTGTTACAAACAAGCTATCTGGCCCCGTTTTTATTTCTACAATATTAGAAACTAGGGGGAGTTTAAGGGATTCGGAAAGACATGCTGCTAGTGTTTTGCCAAAGTCCGTCTGTCCTAATAACACGGCATAAGGCTGCTCTGCTTCTATGAATTGCTTTATGAGAGGAAGCAATGTATGAACATTAGGTCTGGAAAGCTTACTGTTTTTCATGAACACAACTCTGTCACAGTGATAATACATAAGATCATCAGCAATTGATTCATCATCGTCGTCGCCGACAAGCAAGACAACTATTTCGCTATCGCTGGATATTTTAGTAGCTGCCTCCATGCACTCTAATGTGACTGAATGTAATTTATCCTGTCTTTTTTCCGCAATAATCACTATTCGCTTTTTCAATTTCTCTCACTCCCGTCACTCTTGTATATGGCTTTGTATTATTTGCGCCAATTGTTTCACTTTGTCTTCCAGTTCCCCTTCCAACAGAATCTTTTTCCGATCATTTACGAAATAGCTGAAATCAACTGTTTGAATATCCTTTTGATTTTGATAGGCTGCTGTCTTTTTTTCGAGAGGCTTTTGTTTAGCCTTCATGATGCTTGAGAGCTTCGGCAAACGAGGTGTATGCAGGCCTTGCGGGATTGTGAGGAGAACTGGAAATTTCCCTTTATATGTCTCTAAATCTCCATTGCTCTCCTTCGTTATGAAAACAGCCTCTTTTTCTACTTCCAGCTTTGCCGCCTTTGAAAGGAAGGGAAGTCCTAATATTGTTGCCACTCTAGGTCCAACTTGTCCTGAGCCCCCATTTGTCGAAAAGTCTCCAGCTAAGATAAGATCATACGGCAGGCTGCTTAATTGCTCAGCAATAAGCTTAGCAATGACAGCCGGCTCTAAGTCTTCGTCTGTTTTTACGAATATGGCATTGTCTGCTCCCATCGCAAGTGCTCTTCTAAGATGTTTTTCAGCTTCCCGATGGTGAACAGTCAAGACTGTAACGCTGCCTCCGTAAGCTTCCTTTAAAAGCAGAGCTTCCTCTAATGCTGCTTCATCTGGCGGATTAACACTTTCTTTTAAATTGGTATGCTGTATCTTCCCGTTCTCAATCATAAGCTGCTGGTTTGCTTCCAGGACGATTGAAAGCAAGACGATGATATTCATCCCCATTATCTCCCTTCTTCCGTTTCCTTCTCCTTTAACTCTCTTCTCAATACTTTGCCGATCGCTGACTTTGGCAGCTCATCACGGAATTCATAAATTCTTGGCACCTTAAAGGTTGCCATCCTTGTTCGCATAAATGTATTCAGCTCATCGTCTGAAACCTGCTCTCCTTCTTTCAACACAATAAATGCCTTCACTGTTTCACCGCGGTAAGAGTCTTTCACACCGACAACTGCTGCTTCCTGAACGGCAGGATGCTCATACAGAACCTCTTCAACTTCTCGTGGATATATATTAAAGCCGCCGGCGATTATCGTATCCTTCTTCCTGTCAACAATATAGAAAAAGCCCTTTTCATCCATATAACAGAGGTCGCCTGTATACAGCCATCCGTCCTTTAGAACAAGCTCTGTCTCCTCTTGATTATTCCAATATCCCTTCATTACTTGTGGTCCTTTAACTGCCAGCTCACCAATTTCTCCAGGAGGGAGCATTTCACCCGTTTCCGGCGAGAAAACAGCAGCATCTGTACCAGGCCACGGTACACCTATGCTTCCTTTAACAATATCGTGATCCCATAAGAAGTTAACATGAGTCACTGGAGAGGCTTCTGTCAGTCCATAGCCCTCAACCAGCTTTCCGCCAGTCTTCTCTTCAAAGCGGTCGATAATCTCTTTAGGAAGCGGAGCAGAACCGCTTATAGCGGCAATGATTGAGGATAGGTCATATTTTTTAATATCTGGATGGTTCAACAAGCCGATATAAATGGTCGGCGCCCCAGGGAATACGGTAGGCTTTTGTTTATGAATCGTTTTAAGTGCAGTAGTCGCATCAAATTTTGGAAGCAAGATCATTTTGTATATCTCCATGACAGACAGGACAAGCACAGTCATCATCCCATACACATGGAAAAGGGGCATAATTGCAAGGAGCCTTTCTTTGCCTTTCTCCAGCTTATACAGCCACTGGCGGCACATAGCAGTGTTGGCAACAAGGTTTTGATGTGTTAGCATAACGCCTTTCGGGAATCCTGTTGTTCCTCCTGTGTACTGGATAATCGCCAAGTCTTCCTCAAAGTTAAGGCTGTGTTCTGTAAACTCTTCTACAGGCTTTTTCCAAATTTTTTTTAACAGATGGGTAGATCCCTCATGTTTGACGGAAGGAATAATGCCATGCTCTTTTTTCTGGATATATGGATAAACGAGATTTTTGGGGAATGGGAGGAATTCACTGATAGAGGTTACAAGTATTTGCTCTATACTTGTCATTTCTTGTACATTTTTTACGCGGTTGTAAAGGATATCGAGTGTAATAATGACTTTTGCGCCAGCGTCATTGAGGATAAATTCAATTTCTCTTTCTTTATAAAGAGGGTTTACTGGAACTACAATCGCTCCGGCAAGCATAATGGCATAAAAACTGATTACAGTTTGCGGGATATTTGGCAGCATTACTGCAACCCTGTCTCCCTTATTCACTCCGATGCTTTGCAAATAAGCTGCTAGTTTAGATGATTTTTGATACGTTTGCTTAAACGTTAATTCCTTTCCCATAAAGTGAACTGCCTTATGTTTCGGATATTCTTTTGCTGCATTGCGCAGCAGCTGGGGAAGGGTTTCTGCCTTATAATAAACATTTTTCGCTGTTTCCTTTGGATAAAGTTCAAGCCAAGGTTTCTCTGTTTCCAAACCTGCTCCTCCTAACATAGTTGAGATTGTACTAGCTTATTATATGGCGGGAAGGAGCTTTAGGACATTTAAAATAAGCCTAAATTATAAAAAGGGCATTTTTAAATAACAAAAGAGACCAGTTTCCTTGAAACTGGTCTCTGAATGTAGCCAAACTTCTATAAGGTTGTAGATCTGCAGCCAGTATACTTAAAAAACTGGTCTACCCCATTAGGAGATGCCTGCACCTATTATATAGGAAAGGCCGATTGAAATAATCATAGAGATAAGACCGACCGCTCTGTTATCATTTTTTATCTCTTCATCAATCTTAAATTTCGGTGTTAAAAACTCAAAAATAAAGTATCCTATCAGCAATAGGAAGAAACCGAATATTCCCCAGGCAATCATCGTCAGCAATGAGTCATTCTGCATGATGGAATGCCTGAATACATTCGCAATCCCGAATATTTTACCGCCTGTTGCCATCGCAACAGCAACATTCCCTTTTTTTATCTCTTCCCAGTTATTATATTTTGTAACTAATTCAAATATAGATAAAAAAACAACGATGCTCAGGATAACAACACTGTAATCGCCAGCGGTGTTCACATATTCATTGCTCCAAAATGCATTCATCTGGCATCTCCTCTCTCTTGTCTTGTTTCTATTATTTCAGTTCTACAACGGTAACGCCGCTGCCGCCTTCCCCAGCCTCACCGAAGCGAATACTTTTGACGGAACGATGGTTTTTCAAGTATTCTTGCACACCTGTTCGTAGTGCTCCAGTTCCTTTGCCATGAATGATGGATACTCTTGGATAGCCTGCTAACAGACTGTCATCAATATATTTCTCAACACGCGCCAAGGCATTTTCATACCTTTCCCCTCGAAGATCTAGTTCAAGACTTACATGGAAATCTTTGCCCCTGATTGTTGCAAGTGGTTTTGTTTCCACCACTTTAGGCGCTTTAATGAACTCCATATCACGCTCTTTCACTTTCATCTTCATAATGCCGATTTGAACTTGCCACTCTTTATTAGAGACCCTTTCAATCAGCTGGCCCTTCTGGTCAAATGTCAGTACTTTTACTTCATCCCCCAGCTGGAACTCATGATTTGTTTTCACTGCTTCTTTTCGCTTAATCGCTGATTTTGGAGCAGCATCCTCAAGGCGTTTTCTTGCATCAATTAATTCATGCTCTTTAATTTCCGCCCGTTTCTCCAGCTGCATTTTCCGTAAATCTGAAATGACTGTTTCCGCTTCTTGTTTCGCATTTTCAACGATATCTGCGGCTTTCTTTTTAGCCTTTTCTTCAAGCGCCTCTTTTTTCTCGTAATATTCCATTACTTGCTTTTGCAGGTCACGATGCAGCATTTCCGCCTGCTTCAGCAAATCAGCAGCTTCCTTATGCTCGGATTCTGCAGCTCTGCGGCTTTCTTCCAGGGAAGCAATCATATTTTCAATTTTGTTCGTTTCTGCACTCACATGAGATCTCGCTGTTTCAATAACATCCTCATTTAATCCGAGTCGTTTGGAAATCTCGAACGCATTGCTCCGTCCAGGAACACCAATCAGCAGTTTATAGGTAGGACTTAATGTCTCAACATCAAACTCTACACTGGCATTAACTACACCTTCTCGATTATACCCGTATGCTTTCAACTCAGGATAATGGGTTGTGGCAATTACTCTTGCTCCTCTTTTGTTTACTTCATCCAAAATAGAAATGGCAAGTGCTGCCCCTTCTTGAGGATCTGTTCCGGCACCAAGCTCATCAAACAGGACAAGGCTGCTGCTGTTAACTTCCTTCAATATGCTTACAATATTGACCATATGAGAAGAGAATGTACTTAATGATTGTTCAATAGACTGCTCATCGCCAATATCTGCATATACAGCCTCAAACACACCCATTTCTGATTCATCAAGAGCAGGAATTTGCAAACCGGATTGAGCCATTAATGTGCATAAGCCTACTGTTTTTAATGTTACTGTTTTACCGCCTGTATTCGGTCCTGTTATAACAATAGAAGAATAAGCATCTCCTAATGCGACATCATTAGCTACAACCTCGTCAATTGGAATCAAGGGATGTCTTGCCTTGAACAAGTTTATTTTTCTTTCATTATTTATGATTGGTTTTGTTCCTTTAATGCGATGACCATATTTCGCCTTAGCAAACATAAAGTCAATTTCCTTTAATATCTCCACAATTTCCAGCAGCTCTTCTCTATGCTCTGCCACAAGAACAGTCAGCTGTGCTAGAATTCGGTCTATTTCCTGCTGCTCTTTTACGCGTATGCCTTGCAGCTCATTATTTAATGTTACAACCGATTGAGGCTCAATAAATAATGTTTGACCTGAAGCACTTTGGTCATGGATGATTCCACCATAATGTCCTCTGTATTCTTGTTTAACAGGGATAACATAACGGTCATTCCGGATTGTGATGATTGTATCTGACAGCATCTTTGCTGCATTAGCGGAACGAATCATGCTTTCTAGTTTTTCCCGCACCTTCGATTCATTTCTTCTTAATTGGTTGCGAAGAGCGCGCAATGCTTCACTCGCACTATCCATAACTGTCCCTTGTTCATCAATGGCCATTTTAATTTCTTCTTCCACTTCAGCGAGCACAACAATGCCGTCAACCAGTTCCTGTAAAATAGGGATTGGATCTTCTTGATGGAATTCCTCTGTGAATCTTTTTATTTGTCTGCTCACATGGACTGTACTTGCTACTTGGTTCAATTCAACGGGACTTAACATCCCGCCGATGGATGAACGCTTCACATGCGGGCGGATATCATGTATTCCGCTTAACGGAATGTTTCCCCTCATTCGGAAAACTTTTGCCGCTTCATCTGTTTCCTCCTGCCATTGAACCACTTCTTCATAGCTTGTGGAAGGCATCAGCTCAGAAGCCTTTATCATTCCTAATGGAGAAGAAACATGCTCTAGCAGCTGGCTTTTAATCTTGTCGAATTCTAATGTCTTCAATACTCTTTCTTGCATGGAGTTATCTCCTTTATCTTTTTAATGCAAACGTAAATTTTTCTTTCCTAGTATTATAGAAAAAATTTTTCAGCTTTTATTACTTATGACGATTCTTTAGAAAATCCAACAGTTTTTCCGTATCCCACGTATTAATTACTGTATTTTTATTTATCCAGCCTTTTTTCGCTGTAGACACACCGATGCCCATATAAGCAAGCTCCTTCGTGTGATGAGCATCTGTATTGATGACAAGATGAACACCAGCATCCTGCGCTTTCTTAATATTTTCTGCATTCAAATCTAGACGGTTTGGATTGCTGTTCAGCTCAAGTACTGTATTTGTTTCTTTGGCAAGCCTGATTAAATCGTCCATATCCACTTCATAGCCGTCTCTGATTCCGATTTTTCTTCCTGTCGGATGGGCAATGATATCGACATGCTTATTGCGCAGTGCATTCTCGAGTCTTTCCATAATTTTATGCTTAGGCTGAGAGAAGGAAGAGTGGATGGATGCGATAACGATGTCCATTTGCTCAAGAAGCTCGTCATCATAATCAAGTGTTCCGTCCGGTAAAATATCCATTTCAACACCAGCTAAAATGGTAATATCATCGTATTTTTCATTAAGCGCTTTAATGATCTGAAGCTGTTCTTGCAAACGTTCCGGTGTTAAGCCGTTCGCCACCTTTAAATAGCGGGAGTGATCTGTAATTGCCATATATTTGTAGCCACGCTGTCTGTTTGCTTCGATCATTTCTTCGATGGAAAACGCACCATCACTCCAGGTTGTATGCATATGCAAATCACCTTTAATATCTTCAAGAGAGATGATATCCAATTCCTCTTTGTAATCCTCGACTTCCTTGCCATCTTCTCTCATTTCAGGAGGAATGAACGGCAAGCCGAAATAATGGTAGAATTCCTCTTCAGTCGAAAATGTTTCTACTTCCCCTGTTTCAGTGTCTTCCACACCATATTCGCTTATTTTTTTGCCTCGTTCCTTTGCAAGCTGCCTCATTCTGACATTGTGATCCTTGCTACCTGTGAAATGATGTAAGGTTGTTGCAAATTCCTTCGGCTTAACGAGGCGGAAATCAATGGAAACATCAAATTCCAATTCAAGCACAACACTTACCTTCGTATTGCCAGCACCAATGACTTCCTTTATGCCTGGTAGGGTCAGCAATTTGTCTTTTACGTCTGCTGGTGAATTGGTAGCAATAATAAAGTCCAAATCTTTAATCGTCTCCCGCATTCTTCTAATGCTACCTGCACGGGAAAACCTTTCAATCGCTTCTATTTTTTCTAACTCACCTTCAATGGAAAAAGCCACTCGAAGCATATAAGCAAGCGGAAGTCTATCTGGCCTTGAACCAAAGCTGTCAAGCGCCTCCAGTATTTTATCTTCTGTTTTTTTGCCAAAGCCGCTCAAGGATTGGACTTTCTTTTCCTGACACGCAAGCTTCAAGTCCTCTGCATTTTCAATGCCGAGTTCTTTGTAGAGTTTAGCAATCTTTTTGCCTCCAAGACCTGGCAGCTGAAGCAATGGTATTAACCCTTTAGGCACTTCTTCCTTTAGTTCCTTCAATACAGAGGATTCTCCTGTATGGATAAAGTCCTCTATGACAGCAGCAGTGCCCTTGCCGATGCCAGGAAACGCTGTGAAATCTTCTATTTCGTCTAATGTTTGTTCTGTTGTTTCCAACGCTTGTGCTGCTTTGCGAAATGCGGATATTTTAAAGGAGTTTTCCCCTTTTAATTCCATATATATTGCAATTTGTTCTAATTGGCGTACTACTTCTTTTTTTGTTGTCATTGTTATCACCTACATAATCCTGTCATTGATTAGTATGTTTCCCTTAATTCTGTCAAACAATAATATCATAACATGTTCTGCTATTTTTCTATAACAAGTTGCTACTATTTAAGCAAAAAGAAACCCCTCCAGCCTCATAGCCGGAAGAGTTCCTATTGCCTTTAGGAGGCTACGTATTCAAACCAAATTTCCTTGATCTTTTCCGAAAAGTATGGAGTGTTTTCGATAATACCTGCTGCTACAACCGAATTATTCAGATGTGTCTGAATGAACTCAGCAGGAAGCAATGCTGCAATATAAAGCAGGATAAACAGCACCAAATAGGTTTCAACAAAGCCTAAAATTGCTCCGGCCCAAGTGTTAAGCTGCTTCAAGACAGGAAGGCTTGCGACAAAATCGACCATGCTGCCGATGATTTGCCAGATTATTTTCACAGCAAAGAAAATCACTGCAAAAGCGACTGCACGGTAAAATACCTCTTCCAAGTTTGTGCTGCCAAAAAGTCCTTGAACGAAACTGTTCTCACTTGTATTTGTATAAGGTATCCATAAGTTTAATTTAGTTGAGAGCGGTATATAATATTTATTCGCAACAATAAATGCCACGATAAATCCTGTCAAATGAATGATCTGCAGGATAAAGCCCCGTTTCAGCCCTCTCAAGAGACCAAAAACGAGCAGAATGATGACGATTAAATCCAACATGAACTTTTTTTCAGTCCTTTTCTCTATTTAATTCATTTTCCAATTCTTCCACGCGATCTATTAGCTTAATATAGTCATTTACAATATTAACAGCTGTCAGCACTGCTAATTTATTTGTATCAAGGGATGGATTCTTCCCGTAAATCTCGCGCATTTTCTTGTCCACGATAGAGGCAACCAATCGAACATGACTGGAAGATTCTTGGCCGAGTATTACATATTCCGTTCCATATATTTTCACATTCGTACGGTTTTTTTGTGCATCTGACACTATCTTGCCTCCAATCCTTTAAGAATCCTAATCTATATCATACCATGAAGTGACTTTAAGTGGGAAGTCATTGCATGGTAAATACAGCAAGTTTTACAGCTTCTCCCGCTCTCCTCGCAAAAAAAGCTGGCCATACCGGCCAGCTTCCATCTATATTATCCTCTTAACACAGCTCCTGCTTTCTCTTTAACAGCTTCTAAAACTTTGTCATGCGACTTTGTAATCATGTCATCTGTCAATGTTTGTTCTGGATCGAAATATTTTAGAGAGTAAGCAATGGATTTTTTGCCTTCTTCCATTTTGTCTCCTTCATACAGGTCAAACACCTGTACTTCTTTCAGTAAGGAACCGCCTGCTTCAACGATAATTTTTTGGATTTCGCCAGCTGAAATTGTGGTATCAACAACAAGAGCAATATCTCTTGTTACGCTAGGGAATCTTGGAATTGTCGTGTATTGCAAGTCTGTAACTTCAGCAGCAAGCAGCTTGCTTAAATCTAATTCAAAGACATATGTTTCTTTCAAATCAAGCTCATTTTGAACTTGTGGATGCACCTGGCCAGCAAACCCGATTGATTCACCTTTGAACAAAATATCTGCTGTTCTTCCAGGATGCATGCCATCCATTGTTCCGCGCGTAAACTCGATTTCTTCAGAAACGCCAAGCTTCTGGAACAGCCCTTCAAGCACTCCCTTTAATACGAAGAAATCAACCGGTTTTTTCTCACCTTGCCAGATATGAGAAACCCATGATCCTGTAATAGCACCTGCAACATGCTCTTTTTCTTCCGGAAGCTCATTTTGTGCTGTCTCCAAGAATACAACGCCTGTTTCATAAACAGACAGGCTGTCATTTTGGCGGGCAGCATTATATTTTACTACCTCTAACAGCTGTGGAACGATGCTTTGTCTCAGCAATGCTCTTTCTTCACTCATTGGCATTGCCAGGCGGACTGGATTTCTTTTCTCTAGTGCAAATTGCTGAACTTTCTTTTCACTTGTTAATGCATAAGTGATGGCTTGATATAATCCTGCACCTTCTAAATATTTGCGGACAGCGCGACGCTTTTTCTGATATTCTGACAACGCGCCTGGGATAGCTGCACCGATAGGCAAGGTTGTTGGAATATGATCATAACCGAAAAGTCTTGCTACTTCTTCTGTTAAATCTTCTGGAATAGAAATATCATTTCTTCTAGTCGGCACTGTTACTGTGAAGCTGCCGTTTTCAACAGAAGTTTCAAATTGAAGCCTTTTGAAAATATCTGTCACTTCGCCTTCTGTTAAAGAAGTCCCTAATACATTGTTCAATTTCTCTAAAGTAATCGAAACAATTTTCGGCTCAGCTTTTAGGTTTTCTGCTGCCACTTCACCTTCCAAAACGTCTCCGCCTGCATAAATTTGAAGCAATTGCGCCGCTCTTTCAGCAGCTTGACGAACACGATTAGGATCGATTCCTTTTTCATATCTTGCGCTCGCTTCACTTCTTAAGCCTAGTGTTTTAGAGGATTTACGGATAACTCCAGCTTCGAAATAAGCAGATTCCAAAAGGACTGTTGTTGTATCGCTTTGAACCTCTGAATTTGCACCGCCCATTACACCAGCTACAGCAACTCCAGCTTCACCGTTTGTAATTAGCAAATTGTCTTCTGTCAGCGTTCTTTTTGCATCATCCAAAGTTACGATTGTTTCTCCAGCTTTTGCTCTTCTTACAAGAATTTCTTTTGAACCAAAACGATCATAGTCAAATGCATGCAGAGGCTGACCGTATTCTAACAGAATATAGTTTGTGATATCGACAACATTGTTATGTGGACGGATACCAGCAGCCATTAGTCTTCCTTGCATCCATAATGGTGATGGAGCGACTTTAACGTTTTTAATAATTTTTGCTGTGTATAGTGGTACATCCTCACTGTTTTCCACTTTTACGCTTACATAATCCGCAGCGTTTTCTGCTGTTTTTGGATAGTCAACAGCAGGAAGCTTTACGTCCTTGCCTAAAACAGCTGCAACTTCATAAGCAACTCCTAACATGCTTAAGCAATCTGATCTGTTTGGAGTCAGGCCAAGCTCAAGGACTGCATCATCTCTTTGTAAATACTCAAGTGCATCTCTGCCTACTTCCACATCACCTGGGAACACGAAAATGCCTTCTGAATAATCTTTTGCAACAACTTTTGCTTCAATGCCAAGCTCCTGCAGGGAACAAATCATTCCATTTGATTCCTCACCGCGCAGCTTCGCTTTTTTAATTTTGAAGTTCCCTGGAAGAACTGCTCCAACCTTAGCGACAGCTACTTTTTGGCCAGCATCAACATTTGGTGCTCCACAAATGATTTGAACTGGTTCGCCGTCGCCTACATCTACTAGACATTTGTTCAGTTTATCTGCATTTGGGTGCTGTTCACGCTCTAACACATGACCGATAACGACATTTTTCATGCCTTCATTTAGCACTTCCACACCTTCTACCTCAATACCGCTTCTCGTGATGCGATCAGCTAACTCCTCAGGTGTTATATCATTTAAATCTACATATTCTTGCAACCATTTATAAGAAACTAACATTTGCTATTCTCCTCCAACTCAATATTCTGGCACTGTAAACTGTTTTAAGAAACGGATATCATTTGTATAGAAATGGCGGATATCGTCAATTCCGTACTTCAGCATCGCAATACGTTCTGCACCAATTCCAAAGGCAAAACCAGAATATTTCTTCGAATCAAATCCTGCCATTTCCAGCACATTTGGATGAACCATACCTGCTCCAAGCACTTCAATCCAGCCTGTGCCTTTACATACACTGCAGCCTTTTCCTTTACAGATACTGCAAGAAATATCAACTTCTACAGAAGGCTCTGTGAATGGGAAGAAACTTGGACGAAGACGGATTTCTCTGTCATTGCCAAACATTTTCTTCGCGAACACTTCAAGTGTACCTTTAAGATCGCTCATGCGGATATTTTCATCAATGACAAGCCCTTCAATTTGCATGAATTGGTGGGAATGCGTAGCATCATCATTGTCACGGCGATACACTTTACCAGGACAGATAATTTTAACAGGACCTACGCCCTTATGCTTCTCCATCGTACGAGCTTGCACTGGTGAAGTATGTGTTCTAAGAAGCAGTTCCTCTGTAATGTAGAAAGAATCCTGCATGTCTCTTGCTGGGTGGTTTTTCGGCAAGTTCAAAGCCTCGAAATTATAATAGTCGACTTCCACTTCTGGACCTTCCTCGACTGTATAGCCCATTCCGATAAACAGATCCTCCACTTCCTCAATCACTCTCGTCAAGGAATGATGATTTCCAACCGCAACTGGGCGGCCTGGCAAAGTAACGTCAATTGTTTCTGCTGCAATTTTCTTTTGCACTTCTGCTTCTTCCAGCGTCTTTTGTTTTTCTTCAATATGGCTTGTAATTTCATCGCGGATGACATTAACTAAAGCTCCCATTTTCGGGCGTTCCTCTGCCGATAATTTGCCCATTCCCTTCAACACTTCTGTAATTGGGCCTTTTTTGCCTAAGTATGCAACTCTTATGTCATTTAACTCTTTTACGTTTTCACTGGCTGCTATTGCTGTTAAAGCTTCTGCTTGCAGTTCCTTCAATTTCGCTTCCAATCTCGTTTCCTCCTTTTAATTTTGCATGAATCGTACAAGCTTTCGTAAAACTACTGCTGCTTGAAACATAAAAAAACCCCATCCCAACAAAGGGACGAGGTTTATATATTCGCGGTACCACCCTAATTAACCTGAATTAAGCATTCAAGTTCACTTCATTTGGATAACGGCATAAATGCCGGAACATCTTTACAATTTCATTAATGAAACTGGTCCCGATGCCAACTCAGGAGGTGAACTTCATTTAAGCTGCCAGATAAAAATGCTTTCAGTCAAGGCATTTTCTCCCTAAATCAGCAGGGCTGTAAATTACTTTTCTCCATCAACGTTTATTCATCATGCAATTTGCCATTATTATAGTATATTTTCATGTTCATTTCAAATCCATTTTGCTGTAAGCTTGCAGATTAGGCGAAATGATAGATTAAAATGCCTGCAGCAACTGCTACATTTAAGGATTCACTTTTCCCATGTATCGGAATATACAGATTTTTATCCGTTGCAGCAAGCACTTCTTTGCTTACTCCGTTTCCTTCATTGCCGACAATTAAACAATAGGAGGATTCAGGTGTTACTTCTCGATAATTGACGCCGTTTTCCAAGCTTGTACCATAAACAGGTATTTCTTTTTCCTTTAATTCTGCAATAAATTGCGGCAAGTTCTGCTTAATAATAGGCAGATGAAAATGACTGCCTTGCGCTGAGCGAACAACTTTCGGATTATATATGTCAACAGTGCCGTCGCCGACTATTACGGCATCAATTCCGGCAGCATCGGCTGTGCGGATGATTGTTCCAAGGTTACCTGGATCCTGAATCTCATCAAGAGCAATAAAGGATTTTCCTGTGGAAAGCACTTGTTCATCAGCATACTGGGTGCATAAAGCCACAATTCCTTGCGGGGTCTCAGTATCTGTTAATTGCAGAATAATTTCCTTCGTTACAATGGTTACAGGAACATCACCGTAATCCCATTTTGGCATTTCTATTTCCTCAGAAATAATCAAGTGCTTAATTGCATTTGCTTTTAGCGCTTCCTCTACTAAATGAAAGCCTTCTACAAGAAAGGTGCCTGTTTTGTCCCTTTCTTTTTTTGTCAGGCATTTTTTCCACTCTTTTATTTGAGGGTTTTTGGCAGATAATATATGTTTCAAATTGTACGTCTCCTCACTTAAGCTAACCATTCTTTCATTTTTTATTATTATAGCGTAAAGAATATACATAATAAACGTTAAATGAGTAATGATATAGTATGGGTTTGTCATATTAGGAAAAAGGAGTGTTATCCATGAATTTAAATTTACGTAATGCGATTATCCATAATGTCTCTGGCAATACACAAGACGAGCTGAAGGCGACGATTGTAGATGCTATCCAAAATGGCGAAGAGAAAATGCTTCCTGGTCTCGGGGTCTTATTCGAAGTAATCTGGAAAAATTCTTCTGAGGATGAAAAGACAGAGATGCTGCAATCTTTAGAATCAGGATTGAAATAAAGAAAAATGGGGGGATGCTAATTCCTCCTTTTTTTTGCCCAAAAATTTTTATTAATAGTGAAACTTCTTTTATCGTCAATCGTATATCCATAAAGCATAACTGCAATGTTATAAACTTTGTATAGCAGGGTATAATTCAGATAGATTTATATGCTATACTACGTGTACTATACGTTTCTATTGGTTTTTTGTGCACATATACATAAAGTAATGTAACTAATAAAGAAAAAAGGTGAAGTTATCTTGACGAAGAAGAAGTTTCATTATTGGCTTTTGCAAGTATTATTAATTGTCGCAATCATTTATGTTTGCACAAAAATATCTTTTTTATTTCAGCCTGTAGCTGTACTGTTTTCTACTTTGTTTTTTCCTATTATTATCACAGGATTTTTGTACTTCCTGTTGAATCCGATTGTCAACTTCTTGCAAAAATATAAGGTACCGAAAACATTAGCTATTATTATTATTTATGTAGTAGTAATAGGTTTAATTATTTTAGCAATCGGCAGCGTTATTCCGATGATCAGCAAGCAGATTACAGAACTATTTAGCAATATACCGAACTATGCAGATCAAGCCATTAGGTTCTTCAATGACTTGAATGATACGAAACAGTATAAATGGCTGCTTAACCAGGAATATGTGACAATGAGCGACATCACAGCCAAGCTCAATGATTTTGCTCAGACAATTCCAAGCAGCATTACAAACAGCATAAGCACCATCATCAGCACAATGACAAATATTACAGTAACGATTGTCACCGTCCCATTTTTGCTGTTTTACAGCTTCAAGGACGGGAACAAATTCCCAGCAGCATTATCAAGGTTTTTCCCTGCTTCTTACCGCAAGGAAGCTACAAAAATACTAAAGGATACTGGTGAAACTTTAGCTGCTTATATTCAAGGACAAGTTATGGTTGCCCTTTTCGTTGGTACACTTGCCTTAATCGGTTACTGGATTATCGGTCTGGATTATGCTTTAGTCATGGCCTTGATTGTTGCTGTAACTAACATTATTCCATATGTCGGACCACTTATCGGCGGAGCGCCTGCTGTTATTATCGCATTGTTCACTTCACCGACTCAGGCTCTGCTCGTTATTATTGTCATCACCATTGCTCAGCAAATTGAAGGAAATATCTTGTCACCGCTTATTTTAGGCAAAAGGCTCGATACGCATCCTGCCACTATTATTGTCCTGCTTCTCGTCGCAGGAAACTTAGCAGGTATACTTGGAATGATTCTAGCGGTCCCAACATATGCTGTTGCAAAAACAATTGTTTTAAATATCAACCGATTCTTGAAAGCGCGAAAAGCGGCAATCTTAAACAATACCCCGCCGCCTCCGCCTATTGATTTACAATAGCAAAAAAAGTTTGCCCAAAATAGGGCAAACTTTTTTTATGTTTATCATTTGCATAATGTCTCGATATGGAGACGAACAGTTTGTTTCACTTCTTCACTCGTAATCACACCGAGTAAGCAATGGAAAGCAAGACCATCAATTAAGGCAAATAGACGCCTTCCTTCCGCTTCTGCAGAAAGCTCCTGCTTCGTGCTGCCGCTTACGATAAGACCTTCTACACATCTTCTTATTCCATGCTGCATTTCTTTTAACACTTCATTACGCTGCTCCACAAGCAATGGATCAGAAATCGACTTTTTCGTAAACTCAAAATAAACCTCCATTTCTTCTTGTTTCTCTTGATTTAACGGAAGCAGCTCGTACAAAATGGTGCAAACATCCTCGACTGGTTCCCCTGTCAGCGAAACGGCTGAGATTCTCTCCTTCACCCTTTCAGATGCTAAATTCATCGAGAATTGAAGCAATTCTGTTTGCGTTTTAAAGTAATAGCGGAGTGCGCCGACTGACAGGCCAGCTTCTTCTGCAATATTTCTGACAGAAGCTTTGTCCATGCCAACCTTTCTGATAACACTCCATGTTGCTTTTGCGATTTTTTCTTTTTGTAAAGTATGATTAACAATTTTAGGCATACCAATAGTATAACTCTATTGCTTTTTTAATACAACTGTGCTAATTTGTATTTAATACAGTTGTATTAAAAAAGGAGTGTTTCCATGATTGGCATCCTGATTATCATTTGCGAAATTTCTTTTTGGTTATTTGTATTGCTAGGATTGTTTAGCCGTTATGTTCTTGGAAAAAACAAGGTAGGTGCAACATTGCTGCTTGCAACACCAATTATTGATTTACTGTTAGTTATCTTTACTATTGCAGATATAAACAAAGGCAGCGAAATAACGGTTTTCCATGGGCTGGCAGCCGTTTATCTTGGCGTCACTATCGCCTTCGGACACAGTATGATCAAGTGGATGGATGCCCATTTCAGCTACCGGTTTGCTGCAGGAGAAAAGCCTGTAAAAAAATATGGACGGGCGCATGCTAAACAAGAAATTACTGGCTGGCTCCGCCACCTTGTGGCTTTTGCAATTGGTGCTGCATTGCTTTATATGATGACAATATTTATTCCAAAAGAAGATGCAAATACCTTGCTTCGTCTTATCCAAATCTGGTCTGTCGTCCTTGGGATTGATTTCCTCATTAGTTTCAGCTATTGCCTTTGGCCAAAGAAGCAGCGTACGGATGTGTCGAAATAAAAAGAGACCATTTCTGGTCTCTTAAAAACGGTTATTTAAATGTCAATTCCTTCACAGTATCACTGTCCAGCTTTTTAATTACCTCGATTATCAGCTTAACGGCATTTTCATAATCATCACGATGAAGCATTGCTGCATGTGAATGAATATAGCGTGTCGCAATTGTAATAGACAATGCCGGTACTCCATTATGTGTAAGATGGATAGCACCAGAATCTGTTCCGCCGCCAGGCACACTGTCGAATTGATATGGAATATTATTAGCATCTGCTGTATCTGTTACTAAATCTCTTAAGCCTTTATGAGAAACCATGCTTGCATCATAAAGAATAATTTGCGGACCTTTGCCCATTTTGCTCAGCGCTTCTTTTTCTGTTACTCCCGGTGTATCTCCCGCAATACCCACATCTACACCAAAGGCAATATCAGGCTGGATTTTTTGCGCTGCTGTTCTCGCACCGCGCAGACCAACTTCCTCCTGCACTGTTCCAACACCATATACAGTATTAGGATGTTCCGTATTTTTTAAGCCTTTTAAGACATCGATGGCAATCGCACAGCCAATGCGGTTATCCCAAGCTTTAGCAAGCAGCATCTTTTCATTGTTCATTACCGTGAATTCAAAATACGGTACGACCATATCGCCAGGTTTTACTCCCCATTCAAGCACTTCTTCTTTAGAAGCAGCACCGATATCAATAAACATATCTTTGATTTCAACAGGCTTTTTCCGTGCTTCTGGAGAGAGGATATGTGGCGGCTTTGAACCGATTACGCCAGTGATATCACCTTTGCTTGTCACGATTGTTACTCGCTGTGCAAGCATTACTTGTGACCACCAGCCTCCTACTGTCTGAAAGTATAAAAAGCCTTTATCATCAATTCTTGTAATCATGAAGCCAACTTCATCCAAGTGGCCAGCTACCATGATTTTCGGTCCGCCTTCTTTGCCTGTTTTTTTAGCAATAAGACTTCCTAAATTATCAGTAGTCACTTCATCTGCATATTCTGTTATGTATTTTTTCATTACTTCCCGTGGTTCTCTTTCATTTCCCGGTATACCTTTAGCGTCTGTCAGCTCTTTAAGCATCGTCAATGTTTCATCTAGCTTCACGTTACTTCGACTCCCTTATATTAATCATTCAAATCATTCTTATTATACTAATAAATTAAAATTCTTCCTAGCAATTTGTTGGCCTTCCTATAGGGTTCTCTAATAGTATGTTGGAAATCCACTATTTTAAAAGCATAATCTGCACTTTTTTATATTTTTTTTCATAAAATTGAAACCTTATATGTTTTCACACGTATAGAATTAGCTAAAGTTTTATCAAAAGATTTGGAGGCTTTTTATATGATGTGGCTATTGCGCTTGCTGTTATTGGCACTTATCATCTTTATCGTTTATCGCATCCTTTCATATGCTGCAAGTCCTGTACGCAGGCTTGAATTTGCCAAGAGAAGAAACAAGTTTTATATGATTGATGACAAAAAAAATATTAGAATGAACTTGGTTTTCACCTACAACGGCTTTTTATTCGAAGGGGAAAAATATGTAAATCCAAATGATCAGAAAACGGTGAGCAGTATTCTATTATGGCCTGCTGAACCATATGACACTAAACTGCTTGACGGAGATGTACACTTTCTCGAAGAAACACTGAAAGCTGTTTACCCAAATGCAAAGATAAGTTGGAAAAAGTCCTAAAATAAAAAACAAAAAGCTAAAACGAGTGTTTAGCTTTTTTTTCTTGTTTCTTATCTTTAAAAAATTCATGCCATTTTATAATAGTCATTTTCTCTCTCAATACATACACTAATACAGCTAAAGCAAACAGAATGACAATAATCATCGTCGGTGAAAACTGACTGATGAACTGGCCGAAAATCGTATAGAAAAATGCCAGCGGTATATTAGTCATTAACGAAAATTTCATATAATCCTTGAAATTCTTCGTACGTTCAAGCAAACAAAAATTCAATAAATGATAATGGATAAAAGGAATCAGCCTTAATACGGCCACCTGCCCAGTCGTTAGATTGCGATATTCTCCAAACCACTTTTTCTTCAAACCGCTAAGTCGTTGACGTGTTTTAGGCATTCTGTTGATAACAAGAAAGAAAAACAGGCAATTCACTGTCAGTCCTATGACCGAATAAATCGTACCGAATGTTACGCCAAAAAGCACTCCTCCAGCAATACATACAAGCATTGGCGGAATAAATAACACTTGCCTTAACGTATGGAAGAGAATAAACGCAATAGGTGCAAGCACCCCGCCTAATTCTACCATGACAAATAGCATTGATAATTGGTCTTCCATTCTATCACCTTCAATTGTAAGAGAATCATGCTGTTAGTAAAGTGTATAGCCAAACCTTCAAATTTATGCTAATTCCTTTAATATAAAAATAAAAGCTATTGTTTCGACAACAGCTAGCAGCGGCAATCCTACTTTAAAAGCAGCATGCTTTGTTTTATGGCGAAATTGCTTCATTCCCGCAGTCATTCCTAATGCACCGAAAAAAACGGCTATTGTCCACAAGTTTTGTTCACTTATACGATAAGCATGTCTTCTTGCTCTGTCTTTATCTATTTTCATCACAAGATACCCAGAAAGATTAATAAGAAGCCAATACAGACAAACGATTTTAATAGTCATTGCCCCTCTCCCTTTCCTTAAATCTATATAAATAAAAAGAAGGCATGAACCATGCCTTCTTTGTTAAGCTTAAAAAGCTTATTTAATGTTTTGTTTAGCAACAGTTGCTAATTCAGCAAATGCTTTTTCATCGCTTACAGCAAGCTCAGCAAGCATTTTGCGGTTTACTTCGATACCAGCAACTTTCAATCCGTGCATTAAACGGCTGTAAGAAAGACCGTTGATGCGTGCTGCTGCGTTGATACGAGTAATCCAAAGTTTGCGGAAGTCGCGTTTTTTCTGACGACGATCGCGGTATGCATACATTAGGGATTTCATAACCTGTTGGTTAGCAACTTTGTATAATGTATGTTTTGAACCGAAATAACCTTTAGCTAATTTAAGAACTTTTTTACGACGTTTGCGTGTAACTGTACCGCCTTTAACACGTGGCATATTATTTCCCTCCTATTTAGAAAAAATTACTTAATGTTGTCTAATAAATGACGAATGCGTTTGTAATCTCCTGAAGATACTAAAGAACCTTTACGAAGCTTACGTTTTTGTTTTGTAGATTTGTTAGCGAATAAATGGCTTGTGTAAGCATGTGAACGTTTTAATTTACCAGAGCCGGTTTTTTTGAAACGTTTTGCTGCTCCACGGTGAGTTTTCATTTTTGGCATTTCGTATTCCTCCTCGTTTACTTGTCGTTTTTAGGCGCTAAAGTCATGAACATGCTTCGGCCGTCCATTTTAGGATGTGATTCCACAGTGGCAACTTCTGTACAAGCTTCCGCAAAGCGAACTAGTACACGTTGACCGATTTCCTTATGTGTAATGGCACGTCCTTTAAAACGGATGGATGCCTTTACTTTATCGCCCTTTTCCAGGAACTTTATTGCATTGCGAAGCTTTGTATTAAAGTCATGCTCATCAATAGTCGGACTAAGGCGAACCTCTTTGATATTAATGATTTTTTGATTTTTACGTGCTTCTTTTTCCTTCTTTTGCTGTTCAAACTTATATTTCCCGTAGTCCATGATACGAGCTACTGGTGGTTTGGCATTTGGAGCAACAAGAACTACATCAAGATTCACACGTGTTGCAATTTCAAGAGCTTCAAATTTCGTTTTAATGCCAAGCTGTTCACCGTTTTGGTCAATAAGACGAACTTCTCGAGCACGAATACCTTCATTTAAAATCATATCTTTGCTAATAGTTAAACACCTCCAAGGTTAATTGACGAATACAACGTTCGGGTCAAGACCTTATCAAGAAAAGCTTCGCGTCCTTTTCTGTGCTAAGTACCAATTGACACTTGACTCCCCAGTTGAAATCGCAAATTTGGATTTGCATCCAAAATAAAAAGTGTGGGCGACTCAAATCACCCACACTTACGATAACCATAGTAAGACCTAAATTGTTTACGTAATACCTGTTAACTACTTGGAATCCGTGTCAATCAGGTGAGAAGCGGGTGCTTCTTCTTTTCCTCAGAACTTTATATTCAATTTACCTTAGTAACTATATCACAGTCGAAATGGATAAGTCAACGAAAGAATTATCACAACGAAAAAAATTTTATCAAAGTTCTTGCGTTATTGCAATACTTTTTGCATAATTTCCTGTTTTTTCGGTACATCACCGTTTTTTGGAAAGTACTTTTTATTTTTTTACTTCGTCCAAAAGACCTTGCAGGAAGGAATCGAAAGGAATAGTTTCAGACTTCTGCTCTCCGTATTTACGAACATTGACTGCATTTTCTTCCACTTCCTTGTCACCTACAACAAGCATATAAGGGATTTTTTGCATTTGTGCTTCCCTGATTTTGTAACCAATTTTTTCATCACGCTCATCAAGCTCCACACGGAACCCTTGATTTTGAAGCTGCTCTTGCACTTGCTTCGCATATTCAAAATGAACAGAAGGAGATACTGGAATCACTTGAACTTGTACAGGAGCAAGCCATGTTGGGAATGCACCTTTGTATTCTTCAATCAAGAATGCGATGAATCTTTCCATTGTCGATACAACACCTCTGTGGATAACAACAGGACGGTGTTGTTTGCCGTCTTCGCCGACATATGTTAAATCAAAACGCTCTGGCAATAAGAAGTCAAGCTGAACAGTAGACAAAGTCTCGTCTTTGCCAAGAGCAGTCTTAACCTGAACGTCAAGCTTCGGTCCATAGAATGCTGCTTCTCCTTCAGCTTCGTAGTAATCCAAGCCAAGATCATCCATCGCTTCTTTCAACATGCTTTGTGCTTTGTTCCACATTTCATCATCGTCGAAATATTTCTCTGTATCCTGCGGATCACGATAAGACAAACGGAAAGAATAATCTGTCAGATTGAAGTCTTTGTACACATCCAGCACAAGGTTTACAACGCGTTTGAATTCATCCTTAATTTGATCAGGACGGACAAAGATATGAGCATCATTCAAAGTCATCCCGCGGACACGCTGAAGTCCAGATAGGGCTCCAGACATTTCGTAGCGGTGCATTGTTCCAAGCTCGGCAATACGAATAGGAAGCTCTCTGTAGCTGTGAATATCATTTTTGTACACAACCATATGATGCGGGCAGTTCATCGGACGAAGAACTAGCTGCTCATTATCCATATCCATTACAGGGAACATATCCTCTTGGTAATGATCCCAGTGGCCGGAAGTCTTATAAAGATCAACACTACCCATGATTGGTGTATAGACATGCTGATAGCCTAATCTTTCTTCTTTATCGACAATGTATCTTTCCAAAATTCGTCTGATTGTTGCACCTTTAGGAAGCCATAATGGCAGGCCTTGTCCAACTTTTTGAGAAGTCATGAACAGATCAAGCTCTTTTCCGATTTTACGGTGATCTCTTTCCTTCGCTTCTTCCAATAGACGAAGATGCTCATTAAGATCTGCTTTCTTGAAGAAGGCAGTTCCATAAATACGCTGAAGCATTTTATTGTCACTATTGCCTCTCCAGTAAGCTCCTGCAATGTTCAATAGTTTGAATTCTTTCAGTTTACCTGTAGAAGGCACATGCACACCGCGGCAAAGGTCAATAAATTCACCTTGCTCATACAATGTAACTGTCTCATTTGCCGGAATTGCTTCAATCAGCTCCAGCTTGTACTCATCATCCATTTCTGTAAAGAGCTTAACTGCATCATCGCGGCTTACTTCTTTACGAACGATCTCCAAGTTCTCATTAATGATTTTAGACATTTCCTTTTCAATTAAAGGCAAATCTTCTGGTGTAAGTGATTTGTCCAAGTCGATATCATAATAAAAACCACCTTCAATAACAGGACCTACTCCAAGCTTTACATTACCATGCAGCCTTTTAATAGCTTGTGCCATCAAGTGGGCAGTACTGTGGCGAAGAATCTCCAATGCCTCTTCTCTCTCAGGTGTAATGATTTCAAAAGAAGCATCCTCAAGGATTGGTCTTCTTAAGTCATATAATCCACCGTTAACTTTACCGGCAAGAGCTTTTTTCTTTAGTCCAGGGCTGATGGATACTGCGATATCTTCAGTAGTTGTGCCTGCAGCAAACTCCTTTACTGCTCCATCTGGAAATGTAATTTTTATCATTTCTGACATGATATTTCCTCCTTCGTTATACTTGTTTATCTTTTCATGTTAAAGGACCAGAACGCAAAAAAACCCGTCCCTATAGAAAGGGACGAGTTATGTTTATATAATTCGTGGTTCCACCCTAATTCCCGCTCATCCCACTATGGGCATAAACGGCTTTAGTTAAGCAGATAACGGCTGCGGTCCGCCAAACCAATAATAAGGGGGTTTCCCTGTTCCTGGCTGAAGTTTAAAGGTGGTAAGCAATTCTCATCGTGTTAGGAAGCTCCCAGCTAATGCTTCCCTCTCTTAAAACCGTACAAGAAAACTATTGTCCTTATCATAACATGTATTCGATATAGTTATTTTATGTACGTTATTATATGCTTTATGTTTTATAATTGCAAGTAGCCGCGATTCATTTTTTTCTCAATAGTTATTAGAATGTGTGCGGTGTTCCTTGAAAAAATTCCTCCTTGTCCAGAACGCTGACTCTCTCTTCAAAGATGTTCATGATAGTGCGAACGATTGGCTGCTCGCGGTCTTCTGTGTACAGGTGAATCGTTTTTGGCGCAAGGGATAGAAGCGGACCGATTGAAAATGGATCAATATAGACAGATTGATAGGCAAACATCTTGCTGTCGAGTATTTTCATTAAATCCTGCTGAGAGAGTTCCCGATATTCTGAATCATAAAATTGAATTTCTAAGTCGACAAGCACATGAATCGTCTGGACCTTAGGTTTACGTTCTGCAAGAAAGTCCCTTAACGTCTGAATGAACACTTGATACTCCTGTTCCATCTTATATTCATCAATGGCGATTTCCACATAGCCATGCAGCTTTTGGGTATAGTCCTGCAGCCGGAATGTCACAAAGCTATCGAAAGAAAAAGAAAGATTTTCTTTCAGCAGGTCACCAATGGCATGATCGAGACACTCGTGTAAATGAAGCTTGCCAAGCAGGCTTGCTAAATCCTTTCTTTCTTTTTCAAGCAGACTGTGGAGAATCTCAAGAATATGGCGCTGCTCCGCTTCATCTGTATAATAGTATTGCTCTGTCAATACTTGCCTTGCCCACTCCTCTGATTTGTAGTGAAGAATAAACTCCCCTAAAACCATTTTAAGTGTTTCGATAAACAAATTATTTTGCTCAGCACTCCAGCTGAACTTCAAGCGAAATTCCTGTTCTTCTTGAATGGAACTGATGCCCCAATTCGGATATTTATGTTTAAGATTGATCAGCCTAAGCAATTTTTCTCCATCGCCTTTTTTTTGAAAAATGACTTCAATCAATCGTAACCCCCCTTTGTGAAAAAAATCCTTGTTAGAATGTATATGGGGAAACACAAAAAAATAGAAGTGGTGACGATAATCTTCACAAGAAAAAGGCAGGCTCAAATGTTTTAAGCCTGCCTTCATAAAGGTTATTTACGCTTATTTTCGCCTCTCAGATGAACTGGTTCTGCCAAGTATCTGATTCTTTCCATTACCCGCATCGCCTTCATTTTCTCCTCTTCACCGCGCTGTGAATAAGTGAGATGGTATTCTAAACCTGCAAAATCAAAGTTCGAGCTGAATAATGTCGGCAGATTTTCTAGCATTCTAAACTGCAAAATTGGTCCTAAAACTTCATCCCGTATCCAGCTTGACATCGTCTCTGCCCCAATATCATCAAGCATCAGGACTGGTTCTCTTTTAATGCTCTCAATTTTGTCATTTAATGAGTTATCAGCAATAGAACTCTTCATTTCCCTGAATAGTTCCGGCACATACACAATCATGGAAGAAACCTGCATTTGCGAAAGCTCATTAGCAATTGCGCCAAGCATATAGGATTTTCCTACACCAAACTCACCAAAGAAATACAGACCTTTCTGCCGAATTCCAGGTTCGTATTGTTTTACGAAATTAATTGCTGCCCTAACCGCCTGGGCACGCTCTTGGCCTATGTCCAGATTGTTGAATGATGCCTTGAGAATATCCTTAGGCACATGCAAGCTCCGAATAAGCTTTTCCTTTTTCTTTTGGCTGTCTTCCATTATCTTGCGCGGGCAGACATCATATTGAATGTCGATAGCTCCTCTGTTAATTACCAGCTTCGGATGATATCCCTGCATCATGTTAATGCACTCACCTAAACTAGGACAGCTTCGGCACTCTTTGCTTTGGTTTGCATACTCATACAGCTTCATCATGCCTGTTTCCAGCATACGCGGGGTGATAGAATCCTCCTGCTCTTCTAGGAATGATTTAACATCAGGGTGATTCAGCACCTGCTCCTTCATAGCCTTATACCTCTCTTGAAAGCCGCCGTTTGCTCCAAGCTTACGAAGAGTATCATTAATGCTTTCCATATTCGTTCACCACCTATTTCCTTAAGTTTTTTATTTCCTCTTCTAATTCTTTTAGAACGTCGTTATCTACATTCTCCGTATTTGCTTTTTCCGGGGCATCCACTTTTGCATCAGCGGTTTTGTCCACTCCAAACCATTCCGGAATTTTCTCTTTCCGAATGACTTTCCTCGCTGCTTTATTATTGCTGGTTGTATTTTTTCCATTTGCCCAATCTGAATACTGCTGATGCTCTCGTTTAGCGAGCTCCATCGCAGCCTTAACAGTTTGGATTTTCTTTCTCACCCATTGGCCAGCGATTTTTTCTACGTAGCCCTTCGTCAGCTTCATATCTGTTTTCAGCATGACATAATGTATCAAAACGTTAATGACACCAGGAGGGAGCTTTTGGGAAAACATAATTTCTTCAATAATTTGAAGGTCTGCTTTTGAGGGTTCCGCTCCGCCTCCAATATCTTTCAAGAACTGCCTTGGTGAAGTATTATCGAGATAATAAAGGAATTCTTCTTCTTTTGATTTTGGGGCTTCTGTCTGTGTCTGCCACTGAACTGGCTGCGTTCTGTCCACTAACAGCGGATATTTTCCTCCATGCTGAAATTGATACCAGTCTCTTGCGGCTATTCTCAGCTCTTCTATATCAATTTCATCGTTTGGATTAATGGCACTCATCACGATATTCTTCATTTCAATCGGATTAATTCCATACAAAAAGGATAATGTTTGAATGGCTTCCTTTACCTTAGTTGTTATCGCCTTTTTGGAAAGGAAGGATTCATTCAATCCTGCAAGAAGAAGATCAAAATCAAAATCGTTGTTCTCGATTTTAATGCTTTTCTGCTCTCTTTTGCCGATAAGGATGGTTTCCTCATCTAACATCTCGCCGCCTTCCCATTCATATGTCGATCGAACGACACTGGAATGATCAGACATGAATACATCCTGAAACGCCTTCGTGACCGGCTTGTACTCTTTCTCATCAAGCTTGCGTTCTTCTGCAAAGAAGTTCTTCAGCCTGTTATATTGGGCTTTCCCTATTTTTCGAAAAAGATAAACATTTAGTATGCCATCAAGAAAAAACTGTTCAGGTGTTAATGGCGGCTGTAACTCATAAATGAAGGAGCGATTTTCTCCTTCCTTTTTCATATATGTCTTAAGAAGTCCGATTCCTTCCAGCTTTGATCTTGCAGCATATATTTCCTTCAAGCCGCAATCCATAAAGTTCATGAGGCTGTGATGGGAATGATCAGTTGACCATAGACGGTTTTCCTCTACCTCTCCCCATAAGGTCATATACAGGCCAAGACAGGATGTCCCGATAAGCGGCTGATACAAAAAGGTGATTACCTTCCGGTCATACTCACTTAATAGTCCGTTTGTCGATACTTGATATCTGTCGATTGGAAGCAAGTCCTGCCAATGCTGTGACATAACCGTCACTCCTTTGCTATTATTGCTTAAAAAGGCTGTAAAGACTTAGCAGGTTAGAGCCTAAAACAAAGTCAAAAAAGAGCCAAAGAATCCTTCAGCTCCTTTTTCATTTTCAAGTGACCGCTCGAAGTGTCACCTGTGCAGCACCGGTTTGCCTTAATTCTTTTTTATCAGCTCTTTCAGTTCCTCTATAAAAACATTTATATCTTTAAATTGACGGTAAACAGATGCAAAGCGGACATATGCCACTTCATCGACTTCCGCCAAACGATCCATGACCATTTCACCGATGTCTTCACTATTAATCTCCGAAACGGCGTTGCTTCTAAGTTCCTTTTCAATTTCTGCCGTAATGTCTTCTAGCTGCTTTAAAGCAACAGGCCTTTTTTCGCATGCCCTAATGAGACCACGCAGAATCTTGTCACGGCTGAACTCTTCTCGAGTTCCTTCTTTTTTCACAACGATCAACGGTATTTCTTCTACTTTTTCGAAAGTAGTAAAGCGGTAACCGCACTCTTCGCATTCTCTTCTTCTGCGGATTGAGCGGCTGTCATCAACAGGTCGTGAATCAAGAACACGGTTATTATTATGTTGACATGAAGGACATCTCATCTATATCAGCTCCGAATTCATTGTTCGCAATGTATTGATTCCCATTAATATTATCTTATAAAAAAGTGCTAGTTTGTACAAGTGATAGAATGAATTAATTATTTCCTGCTTAAAACTTTATGTCCATTTTTTATGGAAACAATGGAAAATGCAGCATATTTCTTCATGAAAAACTGCCCCATTAAAGCTATGGGGCATCGTAACACATTTTTTAAAGGACCTTCCAGTCATGCAAAATCTGAAGAGCTTGAGCTTGGGAATCTTCAACAGTTCCATTATTGTCGATTATTCTATCTGCCAGCACTCGCTTCTCTTCTAAAGGCATTTGCGCTGCAACTCTTAATTGTGCCTGTTCAAGGCTTAGAGCGTTTCTGTCCATCAGCCGCTGTATTTGAGTATCTTTTTCCACATAGACAAGGACTGTTTTCTCAACTGTGGCATCCAGCTTATTTTCAAACAGTAAAGGTATATCAAGAATTACTGCCGGGCTGCCTGCTTTAACGGCCTCCTCTTGCTTGGCGTTCATTCGGTTTCTTACCTCTGGATGTACAATTCCATTAAGCACAGCCCGCTGTTTTTCATCGCTGAAGACGATTTCGCCGAGCCTAGCCCGATTTAGACTGCCGTCTTCGAGCAAAATTCCAGAGCCAAAATGGGCAACGATTTCACGGTATGCCGGCTCCCCCTTTTCTACAGCTAAACGGGCTTCAACATCAGCATCAATAACGACTAAGCCCAGAGAGCTGAAATAGTTGGATATGGTGCTTTTACCGCTGGCGATGCCGCCTGTCAAGCCTATAATTAAAGTCATTTGTTCTCCTGCCTTTTATTCAATGGTTTCTTTTTTACAGCTTAAAAATACCAATAATAATTAAAATAATTCCTGGGATAAAGGAGAATTTCTCCATATAGCTTTTTTTAGACAGCATTCGTCCGCCAAACATTCCTAACGAAACAAAGGATGTACTCATAATGATGACAGCAAGTGTCAAAAAGAATGGAGAGAATCCTAGCATGGATGCTCCTATTCCTGCCCCAAATGCATCTAATGACAGCGCAAACCCAAGGACTATTGCCTCAACTCCTGTTATAGTTCCAGAGTTGTCAAAATCAGCTGACATCGGTTTTCTTAAAATGTTAATCACAATTCCCAATGACTTAATTTCAAAATTCACCAAGTTTTTTTCTGTGGTAATAATTTCTCTTTCTTTATCCGGCCGAAAAAACTGATATAAGATCCAGATTCCTAAAATAATAAGAATTCCGCCGCCGATTTGTTCGGCAAAATCAGAAGAGAACACTTGTGCAATAACATGGCCTAACAGCATCGAAAGCAGCAGTGTGAATCCAGAACAGCAGGCAATGATGAAAATGGATTTAAAAGGAATCTTCATCTTTCGTAAACCATAAGTGAACCCGACACTGAAATTATCAATACTGACAGCAAGCGCTAATAGGATAAGAGAAAGTACTTGTGACATTTTAAAAAAGCTCCTTCCTAACGGATAGTAATATACTATATGGAAGGAGCCCATCCAATGTTAATGCTAATACTGGCTGCTATTTTTGACAATGCGGACAAAAAACAGTCCCTCTGCCTCCAACAATGATTCTTTCTAATTCGGAGCCGCATTTTTTGCAAGCTTCCCCTTTTCTGCCGTAAACAAAAAGTTCAAGCTGGAACATTCCGATTTGCCCTTGTGTATTAACATAAGAGCGTATCGTGCTTCCGCCTTTTTCCACCGCTTCTGACAATGTCGCTATAATTTCTCTGTACAGAGTCTCTGCTTCTAGATCATTGATCGTGCTCGCAATTCGTTCTGGATGAATGCCGCTGCGGAACAATGCCTCATCTACATAAATATTTCCGAGTCCAACGACAATCTTTTGATCAAGCAAGGCTGTTTTGATGCTTCTTGTCGTGCGTCCAAGCCTTTCCTTGAAGTTCCCGATTGTAAATTCAGAGTCAAAAGGCTCCGGACCAAGCTGGGAAAGGGGAAGGGTATGGTGCTCCTCCCCTTTTTTAAATAGATGCATCGTTCCGAATTTGCGGACATCCTTATATCGCAACTGTGAGTCGTCTTCAAAATAAAAAATTACATGTGTATGCTTGTCAACAGGATCGTCCTTTTGGAACAACCCGTACCGTCCTTCCATCCGCAAATGAGAGACAATTGTAAAATCAGTTGTTTCAATGAGAAGGAACTTGCCTCTCCGTTTAATATCTTCAATCCTTTGTCCAACAAGAGCATCGGAAAACTCCTCGACATTTTCCGGTCTTTTTATCATCTTCGCCCACGATACAGCAACCTCTTTGATTACCTTATGCTGTGTGAGCTCCTTTAACGTCCGTCTGACTGTTTCTACTTCTGGTAATTCAGGCAACTTCATTTACCTCTTTTCTATTACTTAGCATCAAACCATGTGTCACCATACGAATAGTCCACCTTCAGCGGAACACTAAGTTCCACTGCGTTTTCCATCACGTCTGGCACAATTTCTTTCAGCTTTTCGATTTCATTCTTTGGTGCTTCAAAGATCAATTCATCATGCACCTGCAGCAGCAGTTTTGCTTGCAAGCCTTCTGATTCCAAACGCTTCGCCATTTCAATCATCGCTTTTTTGATAATATCTGCCGCACTGCCCTGTATTGGCGTATTCATCGCAGTTCTTTCTGCAAAGCTGCGCAAATTGAAGTTTCGGCTTGTAATATCAGGCAAGTATCTTCTTCTATGAAGCAATGTGGACACATAGCCTTGCTGCTTTGCGTCTGCCACAATCTCCTCCATATAGTTCTTAACGCCAGGATAGCTCTCCAAATATCTTTCAATAAACTTCCCAGCTTCCTTTCTCGTGATACTCAAGCTCTGTGATAAGCCGTAATCACTGATACCATAAACAATGCCAAAGTTAACTGCTTTAGCGTGTCTTCTCATATTAGAGGTTACTTCATCTGCTTCCACATGGAAAACAGACATTGCTGTTTCTGTATGGATATCATGATCCTCCCTAAAGGCCTCAATCAGCTTCTCATCATTGGCAATATGAGCAAGCACCCGAAGCTCAATTTGGCTATAGTCAGCAGCAAATATAATCCAATCCTTCTCAGAAGGAACGAATGCTTGCCTAATTTTTCTGCCTTCCTCAAGTCTGATTGGAATGTTTTGCAGATTTGGATCAATGGAGCTCAATCGGCCTGTTTGTGTCAACACCTGATTAAAGCGAGTGTGAATTTTGCCGTTGTGAACCACTTTTTGCAATCCTTCAATATATGTGGACTGAAGCTTTCCAAGCTGTCTGTATTCAAGAATTTCCTTAATCACATCATGGGAGCTCGCCAGCTGTTCTAAGACATCTGCTGAAGTGGAATAACCTGTCTTTGTCTTTTTAACGACAGGCAGACCAAGCTTTTCAAACAGGATAACCCCCAGCTGCTTAGGAGAATTGATGTTGAACGTTTCGCCAGCCAATTCATAAATACGCTCTTCAATACTTTTAAGCCTGTCATTGATTTCTGCACCCATCTTTTGAAGTCTTTCTACATCAACCTCTACTCCTGTTGATTCCATATCTGCTAGTACAAGACTAAGTGGCATTTCCAGCTCATAGAATAGTTCCTCTTGACCATTCTTCTTAAGCTCTTCTTCCATTTTGTCCTGAATGGCAGAAAGGGCAAATGTTTTGCGGACAAGATGGTCTGAAAGCATGTCTTCCTCTGGCACCTTTCGTTTAGCTCCTTTACCATAAAACGCTTCATCCGATTGAATATTCGTGAAGCCGTACTTTTTAGAAACAGACGCAACATCCTCGATGGATGCAGATGGATCTGCAAGATACGCCGCAATTAAACAGTCGAATGTGATGCCTTTCAAATGAATGCCCTTATGTCGGAGAGCTACCTCTGATCTTTTCGCGTCATACACTGTCTTCTGCTTTGACTCATCCTCTGCCCATTCCTTAAAGGCTGCTGATTCTAGGGCTGATTCAATCGGCAAATAAAATGCCCCTTTTTCATTCACTAACGAGATTCCGATAATTGGCGCATAATGATAGTTATCTTCTAACACTTCCACATACAGGACGTTCTCGTCGGCAAAAATATCTGCCGTAATCTCCTTCACATGTTCAAATTCAATTTGTTCCAGCTCTGCAGCTTCTTCCACAGGTGCATCTCCAAGCTTGTCCAAAAGAGAATTAAAGCCGAGCTCCTTGAAAAATGGGCGGAGCTTCTCTTCGTTCATGCCCGGAAATTCCAGTTCCCCTAATCCTACAGTTAACGGAGCCTCTCTTGTAATCGTGGCCAGCTCCTTGCTCATTAACGCTTGGTCTTTGAATTCCTCGAGTTTTTCTTTCAGCTTTTTACCACTGACTTGATCGATGGACTGCAGAAGATTTTCAAGTGTTTCAAATTCCTTCAACAGCTTAATCGCCGTCTTTTCTCCGACTCCTGGCACCCCAGGAATATTATCAGAACTATCACCCATTAATCCCTTCATGTCAATAATCCGGTCTGGAGTCAAGCCGTATTTTTCTTGAATATGATCAGGCGTATATGATTCAATATCTGTAATCCCTTTTCTCGTAATGTAAACAGTCGTTTTATCTGAGCTCAGTTGAGTCAAGTCTTTGTCACCTGATATAACAACAACCTCATATCCATCCTGTTCGCCTTGCAAGGAAAGTGTACCGATAATATCATCTGCTTCATAATTCTCCAGCTCATAGTGGCGGATGCCATATGACTGTAAGAGCTCCCTTATATATGGAAACTGCTCCGATAATTCAGGCGGAGTCTTTTGACGACCTCCCTTATATTCACTGAAGGTTTTATGCCGGAATGTTGTTTTGCCAGCATCAAAAGCAACGAGCATATGTGTCGGCTTTTCATCCTCCAATATTTTCATCAGCATCATTGTAAAACCGTAAACTGCATTTGTATGTACACCTTTGTCGTTGTTCAGCAGAGGCAAGGCAAAAAACGCCCTGTATGCAATGCTGTTCCCGTCAATCAGAATCAGTTTTTTCTTCAAATTCAGTTCCTCCATTCCTTATGTTCCTCTATATCAGCCGCCTTTGCTTTAACAGCAAAATAAGTAATATTATTATGGTCTAATCTCTTTTATTTTACCATGAGTAGATAAAGATTGTAAGGAATAGCCCTTGTTCATAGCCTGCTCATGCTAATCCCTTTTATAAGACAGAAAAGCATTTACTACCGTTAAAAAATAGAAAAAGTGCAGAAAACAATTCTGCACTAAAAAGATTATGTATAGATGCACCTAATTAATTGATTTTCAACGATAGGATCTCTTTTAAGTAGATTAACTCTTGTAAATGTAAGAAGCCGAAAGCGGGGTGGCTTTCGGCTTCAGCTCTTAACCTAATGGATAAGGGGGGTCTTCACTAGTATTTTAGCAAACCCTTGTAAATACTTTGCAAACCATATGTAAAAGTAATGTAAACTTGTACAATTAATATGGGAACTTTTTATGCAGCAATATGGTGAAAGTTGTTCCTTCGCCAACTTCACTATCCACCTTTATTAATCCTTTATGGAGTTCAACAAGATGCTTTACAATTGCCAATCCAAGGCCAGTTCCGCCAGAGTTCCTGCTTCTTGCTTTATCGACTCTGTAAAAGCGTTCAAAAATCCTTGGAATTTCACTTCTTTCAATACCTATTCCCGTATCTGCTACAAAAACTAATACATCCCTTTCCTTGTTTTCGACAGAAACGGAAACCTTGCCGCCGCTTGGTGTATAAGAAATCGCATTAGATATCAGATTCATAAACACTTGAATAAGACGGGCCCTGTCACCTTCAATCCAAACTTCCTCACTAGGACGTTGAAAATCAAGAATTAAATTCTTGGCATCCGCTTTATTCGCAAGAAGTTTGCTGACCTCTTCCAAAATATCCAGGATATTAATTGGCTCCTTAACTAATGAGAAGTTATGCTGCTCCAGCTTTGTTAAGTCAAGTAAGTCCTGAATAAGCGATTGCAGCCTGTCACTCTCTTTTAATATGATTTGCAAAAACTCTACTAATGCCTCTCTATTATCCATCGCCCCGTCCAATAGAGTTTCCGAAAATCCTTTAATGGAGGTGATTGGTGTCTTCAGTTCATGAGATACATTTGCGACAAAATCTTTTCTGATTTGTTCGAGTTTTTTCAACTCTGTAATGTCATGGAAGACGAGCAATATGCCCATCCACATATCATTTGTCCCGATTATAGGCACACCATAAACTTGGAAGCTTTTTTTCTCAAAATTAATAGTAAGCTGTAATTGCTTAACAACCTTATGCTCCGTCATAAAAATTTCTTCAACTAAATCAGATATTTCTCTATGTTCTATAACGTGATAGTAAAGCTTGTATAAATAATCAGATGAATTAACAGTAAATAAATCCTTGTAAGCTCTGTTTACTAGATTTATATACCCTCTGCTGTCAATCAGCAACAGCCCGCTCCCAATATTTTCAATAAGAGTTCCAAGCCGGTCCTGCTGAATCTCCTGAGCCTTAACCATCTCTTGCAGGTTTTTTGCCAGCTTATTTAAAGAGGAGCTGAGCATACCTGTCTCATCCATATTATCCTCATATGTACGTGCATGATAATTGCCTTTTGCCAAATCAACCGCTACCTTTGCAGCAGATTCGATTGGTCTCATATAGCGGAACACAAGTGTTAAACCAATAACAAAGATTAAAACAAAAGCAATGAGCAATGCAGCAAGGACATATGTATTCATCTGCTGATAGGCATCCTTCTGTGATGACAAATCAAGACCTAAAAAAAGATAGCCTTGCTTGTCCCCATTAAACTTCAGCTCTTGCCAATAATAATGGAAACTCGTATCTCCGCCAGTAAAGTCATCTTGCGGCTGGCTCGATGCTTTGCTGACGACTGAACTCAGTGATTGTAAAAATTCATCATGCGCCTTTTCTCCCTCATCAATGAGGATATTTCCTTTTGTGTCTGTTACTGTTATTTGGATATCCAAAAGCCTGCTGTATTCTGCCATCTCACTTGCATCTATATCCTCAATAGAATCAGCATTGGCCATTTGAGCTACAAGCAAACTGCTTTCCCTTTCCAGCCTCGTATCAGACGAATTTATGTAAGAAGATTTATTTAACTGGTAAATAAACAAACCCAGCACCAAAAAGACAATGGCGACGACCAGAAGTAAACTGGCCAGCAGCCTGGATTTAAATGTTTTCATTTTATTTTGGTTCCTCTAGTTTATATCCTAATCCACGAATCGTTTTAATGTAGATTGGCTTCTTCGTGTTATGCTCCATTTTTTCACGCAAATGGCTTATATGAACATCAACGATTCTTGTGTCTCCAACAAAATCGTAGTTCCAAACCGCACTTAACAGCTGATCTCTAGTTAGAACACGTCCTTTGTTTCTCGCCAAATACAGAAGCAGTTCAAATTCCTTTGGAGTAAGCTCTAAAAGTTCTTCCTTGAAATATGCTTCATAGTGGTTTGGCATGACTTTAAGCTCCCCAATTTTAAGCGTATCTCTTTCTTCCTTTTCCTGCTCTGATGATTCTGATATTAGCTGAGAGCGTCTTAATACTGCTTTAATACGGGCAATAACTTCCCTTGGGCTGAATGGTTTTGTCATATAATCATCTGCACCAAGCTCCAAGCCAAGAACCTTATCGAACTCATCATCCTTTGCAGTCAGCATAAGAATGGGTGTAAATATTCTTTGCTGCCTCAAGTTTTTGCAGACATCCATCCCGTCCATCTTCGGAAGCATCAAATCAAGGAGGATGACATCAGGATTTGACGTAACCGCAAGATTCAGCCCTTCCTCACCATCCATTGCTGTTATAACATCATAGCCCGCCTGTTGCAGGTTATATTTTAGTAGTGTTACGATAGACTGCTCATCATCAACCACAAGAACTTTCTTCTTCATAAATGCCTCCAAGTTTAAAAAATTCCCCTAAGTCCCCCAAAATTTACATGTCTATTATAGTATAAATCAGCAGCAGACGAACAACAAGCTAAGCTTGCTCTATCCATCCTACTTCCTGCATATTTTTGGTCCGTATTGGAGAGTAGGTAAAAAAGACCCATCTAGTACTAGATGGGTCTTTTTATAATACATTTTATGTAAGCACATTAAGAACATTTTTCACGGAAATTACTGACTTGTCCAATGCTGCTTTCTCTTCTTTTGTCAGTTCAAGTTCAATTACCTGCTCGATACCGTTTCCGCCAAGTATGGTCGGAACTCCCAAGTATATATTAGAATAGCCGTATTCTCCATCAAGATAAGCAACTGCAGGCAAGACTCTTCTTTGGTTTTTGATTATCGCTTCGCACATTTCGGCAAGTGATGCTGCCGGAGCGTAATAAGCGCTTCCATTTCCGAGCAGATTAACGATTTCAGCACCGCCGTTTCTTGTTCGGTCAATAATCTCATCCAAGCGATGCTTTGGTATCAATGTTTCCAGCGGAATACCACCAGCATAGGAATAACGGATTAAAGGAACCATATCATCTCCGTGGCCGCCAAGAACAAAGCCAGTAATATCCTTAACAGATAAATTCAATTCCATTGCTACAAAGCTTCTGAATCTTGCTGAATCCAGGACACCAGATTGTCCAATGACTCTATTTTTCGCAAAGCCTGACTCCTTGTACACCGTGTATGTCATTGCATCTACCGGGTTGGAAAGGACAATGATAATGCAATCCGGCGAGTACTTGACCACTTCATTTGTGACCGACTTCATAATACTTTGATTTGTTTGCACTAAATCATCTCTGCTCATCCCAGGCTTTCTTGCGATACCCGCCGTGATAACAACTATATCCGAACCTTCTGTATCCTTATAATCTGATGTTCCTTTAATATTTGCATCAAAGCCTTGTACTGGACTCGCCTCAAACATATCAAGCGCTTTTCCCTTTGTTGGATTTTCCATCTTCGGAATATCAAGCAGCACAATATCGCCAAGCTCCTTTTGAGCCAGCAGAAATGCAGTCGTAGCACCAGTAAATCCGCCGCCAATAATGGAAATCTTTTTGCGCAAACTCATGCTAATTCCTCCTTTAAATCTTTTTTATGCAATAAAAGAGGGAAGAGGCCCCTCAACACTCTTCCCTCGAATAGACTAAGCCTTAACAGTCAAGGGCTTGATTTTAGCAGGTATTCTTTTGGAATACTTGGCAAATTCAAACGATGAGCTATTTTAGTCCATATTTTTAATTAATTCATCACCGAATTCAGAACATTTCACTTCAGTCGCTCCGTCCATTAAACGAGCGAAATCGTAAGTTACCACTTTAGAAGCGATAGTCTTTTCAACTGATGAAACAACTAACTGAGCTGCCTCATTCCAGCCTAAATGTTCAAGCAACAGTACACCTGAAAGTAGAACAGATGAAGGATTCACTTTATCTAATCCAGCATATTTTGGCGCAGTTCCATGTGTCGCTTCAAAGATAGCATGACCTGTTTCGTAGTTGATATTCGCTCCTGGAGCAATTCCAATTCCGCCTACTTGTGCTGCAAGCGCGTCAGAAATGTAGTCTCCATTCAAGTTCATTGTAGCAACTACATCGAACTCAGTTGGACGAGTCAGGATTTGCTGCAGGAAGATATCAGCAATGGAATCTTTTACGATGATCTTTCCAGCTGCTTCAGCTTCTGCCTGAGCTTTATTTGCTGCATCTGAGCCTTGCTCTTCTTTAATGCGGTCATATTGCGCCCAAGTGAACACTTTATCTCCGAATTCTTTCTCAGCTAGTTCATAGCCCCAGTTCTTAAAGGCACCTTCTGTAAATTTCATGATATTGCCTTTGTGTACAAGTGTTACAGACTTTCTGCCTTCTTTGATGGCATAGTTAATTGCAGCACGCACTAAACGGCTTGTGCCTTCTTCAGAAACTGGCTTGATTCCTAAACCGGAAGTTTCCGGGAATCTGATTTTGTTAACACCCATTTCATCTTGAAGGAATTTTAGTAGTTTAGCAGCACCTTCAGACCCTTTTTCATACTCGATTCCTGCATAGATATCTTCTGTATTTTCACGGAAGATAACCATGTCTGTATCTTGCGGTCTTTTAACAGGAGAAGGCACGCCTTCAAACCATCTAACAGGTCGCAAGCATACATAAAGGTCAAGCTCTTGACGAAGTGCTACGTTCAACGAACGAATTCCACCGCCGACAGGAGTTGTTAATGGACCTTTTATAGCAATCAAGTATTCTTGTATTTGTTCCAATGTTTCAGAAGGCAGCCATTCACCTGTTTCATTAAATGCCTTCTCTCCAGCCAACACTTCTTTCCAAACAATCTTACGATCACCGCTATATGCTTTTTCTACGGCAGCATCCAGCACTCTTGAAGCTGCAGCCCAGATGTCAGGACCGATTCCGTCACCTTCGATAAATGGTACGATTGGATTTGCTGGTACATTTAATACACCATCAACTACTGAAATTTTTTCACCTTTCATATGTATCCCTCCGTTAAAAAAGTATTTCCTGCAAAAGAAGCGTTACTCCTTTTGCAAGAATGGCTAAAGTAAGTTGCGCATATTGGCTTCGTCTAAGAAGGGCGCTCGGCACGTATGCCGCTTAATCGCACATTCCCCGCTTTAGGAGACTCCTGACTTTGCTTGTTCTATGCTGCAATAAGTATATCATAGACGCGTAAATTTAGCGTTCATGAACTGGAATGTAAACAGCTCTTTCAGGTCCTGTATAATCAGCTCTTGGCCTGATCAAGCGGTTATTTTCGTATTGCTCTAAAATATGGGCAAGCCATCCGGAAACCCTGCTCACAGCAAAAATCGGCGTGAACAAATCATGATCTATTTCCAGGCTGTGATAGACAGACGCAGAAAAGAAATCTACATTCGGAACAAGGCCTTTCTTTTCCTTCAGCAGTTCTTCAATCCTTAAGCTCATTTCAAACAGCTCTGATTGACCCGTCAATTCTGTCAGCTTCCTTGCCATTTCCTTCAAGTGCTTAGCACGCGGATCACCTTTACGGTAAACGCGGTGACCGAAGCCCATGATTTTTTCCTTCTTATCCATTTTGTCAAAAATATAAGCATCAACATTATCAACACTGCCGATTTCTGTCAGCATCTTCATGACTGCTTCGTTAGCACCGCCGTGGAGCGGTCCCTTCAATGCACCAATTGCAGATGTGATACCTGAATATACATCAGACAATGTTGCCACACAAACCCGTGCTGTAAACGTAGAAGCATTCAGCTCATGGTCTGCATGCAGCACTAATGCTTTATTAAATGCCTCTACCGCAATGCTCTCAGGCTCTTCTCCTGTCAGCATATATAAAAAATTTGCTGCAAAGTTCAAATCTTTTCTCGGTGCAATCGGATCAAGCCCTTTTCTTAATCTTGAGAAGGCTGTAACGATAGTAGGGATTTTGGCTTGTAATCTCAATGCTTTTTGATAGTTTGTGCTTTCATCCATAAAGTCAGCATCCTTATCGTAAACACCCAGAAGGGATACTGCTGAACGGAGTACAGCCATTGGGTGCACATTTGCAAGCGGCAACAGCCTAAGCTGTTCAAGCAGCGGCGCAGGCAGCTCTGCATTATCAGCTAACTCTTGCTTTAAATCATCCAATTCTGCTTCTGTCGGCAATCTTCTGTTCCACAGTAAAAAAACTACTTCTTCAAAACTGGAGTTTTCCGCCAAAACATCAATGTCATAACCAACATACGATAATGAATCATCAATGATAGAGCTGATAGAAGAAGTGGTTGCAATTATTCCTTCTAGACCTCTTGTTACTGCCATAAACTATCTCTCCTTTTCTCCTTACTTCTCTCCAATACATCGCAAAATATAAGTCCCCATATTATTCATGAATGTAGTTACGTATATAATTACAGATTTCTTTAATGAATCTTGCCTCTACATTGAATTTTTAGATTATTCAGACTAAAATTTGATTAAGACTTGTTTGGAGCCATTTAATAAAAAATTAGGTAGCAGCTGAAAAACAGCCTCTAAAAAAAGTTCACTATTTTGTTAGATTAACTGATTATGTACCTAAAAATCAATAAAAATTGTTTTGCGGATTGATAAAACCAGATTTTGAGGGGCCTTTTTCTAACATTTCCACCATAGTATCATTTCTCTTTTCTGTTAAAATAAGACATTGTAAATGCTTACATTTTTCGTCAAAAAAATAAGGAATACCATCTTTATAATACGGGTGTTCCGTAACTACATTTTTATTATACCTAAAAATTCTCCAAATGTCTCATATTTTACACCTATAAACTATCAATATAGTAAAAAATATTACATACTTACCATGCCTTTAGTAAAATATATTCTTTTCACACCGCTAATATTCCGGATTTTTTAGCACAGCATTGGAGACAAGTTGTGACATATAAATTATTTTTCTGCTAAAACAGTAAGTAAAAAAAAGGAAGCACAGCTGCTTTCATCTGTGCCCCCTCACCACTATCTTCCGACAGCTGCTCCATCACTTCTCGGGTCAACACCGCCATAGAAAAACCCTTGCTCATCAATGAGAATTGCGTTCGCATGACCCATAATCCCAGCATAGTCATCAACTCTATTCACTGAATGGCCTAGCTTTTGCAGCTTTTCCAAAACGTCATTTGCCACCCGACCTTCGATTTTCAATTCTTGGGTTTTTTCTCCCCAAGTTCTGCCCCATACAAATCTTGGACCGCTGATTGCAGCTTGTGGGTCCATCCCGTAGTCAAGCATTCTAGTGATCATCACCGTTTGTGTTTGCGGCTGTCCTTCACCGCCTTGTGTGCCGTATAGTACATATGGCTTATCTTCTTTAAAAGCCATCGCCGGCATCAACGTATGAAAAGTCCTTTTATTTGGTTCTAATGCATTAATATGGTCTGCATCAAGGGAAAAGAAGGAGCCTCTGTTTTGCATCGTAATTCCTGTATCTCCGGCAATAATTCCTGATCCAAACTCGAAATATAAGCTTTGAATAAAGGAAACTGCATTGCCGTCTTCGTCCACAACTGCAGCATGCGCAGTATCACTGCCGACAGGCTGTGTCGGCAAATCACATGTATGGTCAAATGATATGGAGGCAGCCAATTCCTTTGCATATTCTTTGCTTAATAATTTTTCTAACGGTATATTATGCCACACAGGATCTGTTAAGTGATTGTTCCGATCCTGGAAGCTTTTTTTCACAGCCTCCACTAATAGATGGTAATATTCGTATGATTCATGTGGGATTGCTGATAAATCGAAATTTTCCAAAATATTAAGTATCATCAGACCAACAAATCCTTGCGAGTTAGGTGGTACTTGGAATATGGTATAGTCCCGATATGTGGACGAAAGAGGTTCAGTCCATTCACCTTGATGTGCAGCAAAATCCTGTTCTGTCAGCAAACCGCCCTTTTTTTGGATACTGGAAATAATTCTCTTTGCTAAATCTCCTTTATAAAAATCATCTCTTCCTTTATCCGCCAAGCTTTGAAGTGTACACCCAAGATTTTTCTGCACAAACTTGCTGAATGTATTGGGCACTTTTCCCTCAGGCAAAAATACTTTTGCCATGTCTTTATCTGACTGTAACAGTTCGATACTCTTTACCGTATTTTCATATTGGTCATTGGAAACAGGGAATCCATTTTCGGCATATTCAATAGCAGGTGCAAGCACTTCCTTGAGTGACATCCTTCCATATTCCCTTAGGACTGCATCCCAGCTGTCTACCATCCCTGGCACTGTAATAACACTTTCTATTCCGCGAAAAGGAATCGCCTCTTTGCCTTTATATTTGTCTCTCGTCACTTTTGAACCGGAACGGCCACTGCCGTTGTAGGAGCGGACCTTCTTTTTTTCTGCATGATAAGCAAGCCAAAAGGAATCACCGCCAAGACCTGTCATATGAGGATAAACAACTGCAAGGCAAGCACTCACTGCAACAGCAGCATCAAATGCGTTCCCTCCTTGTTGTAATATCCTTTCACCAGCCTGTGAAGCTAAATAATGGGGGCTGACCACCATCGATTTTGTGCCGACAATTACTTTCTTCAAATCAGCTTCTCCTCCCTTTTCAAAGTGGCGATTGATTCAATCGAATTAACATCCGCTTGTTTTTTATCTGTCGTGAACAAAAATAATACTGCACCGATAATTAGCAGCCCCCCTGATAAATAGAAGCCAAATTCAAGACTTCCTGTCTTATCTGCAAAATAGCCTGTTATATATGGTGCAAAAATAGAGGAAAGCATACCGCTGAAGTTGAAAAACCCATAAACTCTTGAATACATGGACTGTGGCGTAATATCTGCCATATAAGAAATCAATACTGGGTCTAGCGCTAATTTCCCAAGCAAACCGTACAGGCATAAACCAACGATTAAGAAGGAGTAATTTTCTGTGTAAGGAATGACAAACTGACAGATTGCCCCTGCCAGGGAAAGCCCGATAATAAGCGGTTTTCTGCTTTTAATTCGATCAGATAAATAACCGAAAAGAATTGCTCCAGGAATGGAGGCCCACGGTACTAAGGAGGAAATAATGCCTGTTTGCGAAGCCTCTATATCTCTTGCTGTCTGCAAATAGTAAGGAAGCCATGTCAGCATTCCGAAAAAGCCATATAAGGAACAGAAAATCAACACATAAACGAATATATGGTTTTTTGTAAAAATGCTTTTTAATTCTACTTTTTCTGCTCCTTGAACAGCCTGTTTTTTCTCTTTATGTGAGTTATCGCGGACAAAAATACCAATTAAGATACCGACGATTATCGTTGGGATGGCAAAGACATAAAAGGGAAACTGCCACCCTTTATTTAAAGTATAGGTAAAGTAGCTTGATGACATAAATCCAAGTGAGATACCAAAGGCCATGCCGCTGTTTATAATCGCAGAAACGAGGCCGCGGTACTTCTTCGGAGTAATGGTGGAGGAGATGCCGTATTGCGAGCCATAATAGGTGCCCTCACCTAATCCAGTAAGTGCGCGCATCAGTAGAAATATCCCAAATGTTGTAGATGCACCACTCAAATATGTTCCGATACCGAAAACGATAAAGCCGATCACTAACACTTTGACACGGCCGAACTTATCTGCCAAAAACCCTGTAGGAATTTGCATGAAGGCATATGCAGCAAAAAAGACGGTCGCCATTAATCCTAACTGCGTTTGATTTAAACTCCATTCCTCGCCGATACTGCCCATGACAGGTGATAAGATATTTCTGTCAGCATACATAAATACCCAGCCTAAAAAGAATAAAAAGATAGTGAGTACAGGACGTGTTTTTTTCATGTAATTGTCTCCTTTTACTAAAATGTTGACACAATCGTACCATGATAAAAACAAAAGGAAATGAATTCTGTCAGATAATCTGACAGTGTTTTTTCGTTTTGAAAATAATTATCTTTAAATAATTTCATTATGTATATTTTAAAAACTCAAAATTTACTATTCGAAAGTTGGCAGCATTTACATGAAAGGATTTCTTACAATATGTAGAGGAGATACAAAAGTGAGAGGAGATAAAACAAAAGAACAATAAAGGGAACCTCAGAACGTGTTCCCTCGCCTATTTCGCTATTTAAACCACTCCATAGCCCTCATCGCCATGTATGCAATCCCTGCTCCTATTAACGGACCAACAGCAACCCCTTTAAACAAGGAAACAGCTAAAATGGTTCCTAATACAAGTGCAGTAGTGATTTGGGGATCTGATGACAGCAAGTTAACCCCGCCTTTGGCAAGCAGTGCGACTGCAATTCCAGATAAGAGGGCAATCCATGCAAAAGGAGATTTAAAAGCGGCAGAAAGATCTCGAAAACCGATTTCACCAGTTGCGATGGGTGCCAGTACAGCTATTGTAATAATGGTAACCCCCCAATTAATCCCCTTTGACTGGATGAAAGAGAAGGATTTTGCATCAAGGCCGATCACCTTTAAAATCAATAATGCTCCGACTGCGAACAGCAGAGATGTGTTTTTGGCAATAAGGGCGATAATGACAAGCAAATATAAAAATAGGTATGATTGACTAAACATATTATGTACTCCTTTCTAAAGCTAAATTACCATTTATTGACCCATCCTTTTCCTTTCCTCTATAATCAATGATATAAGCATAGATGAGCCGTTAACTGATTATACTTTATGGCTGCATTGTTTAAGTTTACATATGAAATGATAACATTTCGGAAAGACTGCTATGTATTTTCCAAAGAATGGAGGACGTCTATTGAACCTGACTTTGATTCACCGTTCACTTCGTCTGCTGTTTGTAATTGCAGTGACGGTACTAGTATTTGTTGGTTTTTTTTATTTATCAAAAATAACCTATCCCTTTATTATCGGTTTTTTGATTGCGTTCCTGATGAATCCACTTGTAAACTTCCTGCAATTTAAGTGTAGATTACCTAGGTCCTTTGCCGTAGTTTTAAGTATTATTATCATTTTATCTGTGTTTGCAGGCCTTATTACACTGTTAATCGCAGAAATTGTCACAGGTGCTGCCTATCTTGCTAATGTCGTACCACAGCATATTAATACACTGATTGAATACATAGAGAACTTTTTTACCGCCCAAATTATCCCGCTTTACAATCAGCTTGCAAGCACATTTAACAGCTTAGGTACTAACCAGCAGGATACCATTATTTCCAATATCAAAAATGTTGGAGAGCAAATCGGGACAAGTGTGGGAGCGTTTATCCAATCGTTTTTCCAAAACATCCCGATTATCTTGTCTTGGTTTCCCAATGCTGCTACTGTGATTATTTTCTCTTTATTGGCCACCTTCTTTATCAGCAAAGACTGGAATCGCCTCATACGAAAACTTTCAAAATTGCTTCCTCCGCGTTTGAGCAGAAGCGGAAAATCCGTGTTTGTCGATTTAAAGAGAGCATTGCTTGGTTTTTTGAAGGCTCAGCTTACATTAGTATCTATCACAACAGTCATCATTTTAATCGGCTTAATCATTCTTAGAGTCGATTACGCAATCACTATTGCCTTAGTAACTGGGATTGTTGATATTATCCCTTATTTAGGCACTGGGCTAGTCTTTGTTCCATGGATTATATACGAAATGATTGCCGGACAAATGCCTTTAGCTGTCGGACTGACAGTATTGTATATAGTAGTTCTTGTGCAAAGACAAATCATGGAACCAAAAATCCTTTCTTCTAGCATCGGTGTTGATCCTCTTGCAACATTAATTGCCTTATTTGTCGGCTTTAAGCTGATCGGTTTTTTAGGATTAATCATCGGTCCAGTCACACTTGTCATTATTAGCACATTGAATAAAGCTGGAGTTTTCGCTGATTTATGGAGCTTCATAAAAGGAGACGAAAAAAAGATATAACAAGCAAACAAGCGGCCTGGAATAAATCCTGGCCGCTTGTTTTTTCCTACATTCATTGTTGAATGATAATCCTGTTCTTTTGCAGCAGTTTTTTCTGCATGTAGTTAAGCAGCAGCTTCTTGCAAAGCTTCCTCGTCGGTGGAAGCAACAGTAAAGCACCTGCAATATCAGACAGAAAGCCTGGCAGCAGCATAAGTATTCCTCCGAGAAGTACACAAAAACCGTTCAATATGGCATCGCCTGGAAGTCTTCCTGAATTTAATTGCTCTTGAACATTTTTTATGGCTTTTACGCCTTCCTTTTTAAGAATAAAAGCTCCCAGCGCACTGGTTACCACCACTAACAGCAAAGTCTCCGGTATGCCGATAAACCGTCCTGACAGCAGAAATGCAGCCAGTTCGACAAGCGGAAGAAACAATAATGCGATAAAAAGATTGCGCAAAATGATGCTCCTCCTTCAAAACCACTTTTCTCTATTATAGCTTTTTCTGCTTGATTAGAAAAATATTTAGTGAATGCATATTCTTCCAAACAAAACAAAACGCCAAGGGTAAAGAACCATTGGCGTTTTTATTATTAACTATTACAGCACACTTGCATGTCCGCTGTAGATTGTTCCAATACGGGAATCAACTGTAATTTCTTGTCCATCTTCGAAGATGCTAGTTGCATTTTCAACACCTACGATTACTGGGATACCAAGATTTAGTCCAACTACAGCAGCATGGCTTGTTAATCCGCCCTCTTCTGTAATCAAAGCACTGCATTTTTCCAAAGCTGGAACCATGTCACGATCTGTTCCTGTAGTTACTAAAACAGAACCTTGCTTCACTTTATCAAGTGCATCCTTCGCATTGTTAGCAACGATAACCTTACCGTAAGCTGTTTTGCGGCCGATACCTTGACCTTTTGCTAAAACGTCTCCAACAACATGAATTTTCATGATGTTTGTAGTTCCTGTTTCACCAACTGGCAGACCAGCTGTAATAACAACTGTGTCACCGTGTGTCACGATAGAGCTGTTAACACTCTCTTGTACTGCTACATCAAGCATTTCATCAGTAGACTCTGATCTTGTGCTTAGACGTGGATAAACACCCCAAACTAGAGCAAGCTGTCTTAAAATATGCGCATCATATGTCACAGCAACAATTGGAGCTTCCGGACGGAATTTAGAAATCATTCTTGCCGTTTGTCCACTTGCAGTTGGTGTGATTACTGCTTTAACATCAAGATTCAAAGCAGTGTGAGCAACAGATTGTCCAATTGAATCAGTGATGTTGTGCTCAATCTCTCTGCTGCGTTTTGAAAGGATCTCTTTATGGTTAAGAGCTGTTTCTGCTCTTGACGCGATATTATGCATTGTTTGAACAGCTTCAACAGGGTATGTTCCAGCAGCTGTTTCTCCAGAAAGCATGATAGCATCTGTACCGTCAAAAATCGCATTTGCTACATCACTTGCTTCCGCTCTTGTTGGACGCGGATTGCGCTGCATGCTGTCAAGCATTTGCGTAGCAGTAATAACCGGCTTACCTAAGATATTACATTTTTTAATCAATAATTTTTGAACCAATGGAACTTCCTCTGCAGGTATTTCCACACCTAAGTCACCGCGTGCTACCATTAAGCCGTCGGAAACTTCCAAGATTTCATCGATGTTATCGACACCTTCTTGGTTTTCGATTTTAGGAATGATATGAACATGAGAAGCGTTATTGTCTTTTAACAACTGCTTGATTTCAAGTACGTCAGATGCACGGCGAACAAATGAAGCTGCGATGAAGTCAATGCCTTGCTCCACTCCGAATAGAATGTCGTTAGCATCTTTTTCTGTGATTCCTGGAAGCTTAACAGAAACGCCAGGCACGTTAACACCTTTTTTGTTTTTCAATGTGCCTGTATTGAGGATTTTTGTATGTATTTCTCCTGCTGCTTTATCAATGCTTGTTACTTCAAGTCCAATTAAGCCATCATCCAAAAGGATTTTGCTTCCTGCTTCGACATCATCGATAAGTCCTTCGTATGTAATGGAGAATTTTTCTGTAGTACCTTCTACTTCTTTCATAGAAACAATGATGTTGTTTCCAGCTACAAGCTCAATAGCACCGTCTTTCATATTATTCGTACGAATTTCCGGGCCTTTTGTATCAAGAAGAATCGCGATGTTTTTACCAGTAACTTCAGATGCTTCACGGATGTTTTTAATACGAGCTCCATGCTCATCAAAATCACCATGAGAGAAGTTTAAACGTGCAACGTTCATACCTGCTTCCATAAGTTGTGTCAGCTTTTCAACACTTTCACTAGCAGGACCGATTGTACATACTATTTTTGTCTTACGCATTATTATTGCCTCCAATTTAAATATTTTTTATTCATGGCAGAGACTCCAAGTAGAAATAATTCTAATTCGAGTCTCCTGTTCTATCATTAGATGGACAATTCTTTTGATAGGCGATATAAGTTCTTGTCGATTGTATGTTTGCGTGATAATGCTTCAATTATATCATAATCTACCAATTGGTTCTTTTCGATACCAACTGCTCGTCCGCCTTTTCCTTCTACAAGAAGCTCGACTGCGTATGCGCCAAGTCTGCTTGCAAGCACACGGTCTGCTGCAGTTGGAGAACCTCCGCGCTGCATATGACCCAATACAGAGACGCGAGTGTCAAACCCGGTGTGCTCTTCAATTTGTCTGCCGATTTCGACACCTGAGCTTACACCTTCAGCAACAATGATAATGCTGTGTTTTTTGCCGCGTTCACTACCTTTTTTCAGACGGTCAACCACTTCTTCAATATGGAAGCCTTCTTCTGGAATAAGGATTGTTTCAGCTCCGCCAGCAAGACCTGCCCAAAGTGCAATGTCTCCAGCGTTTCTTCCCATAACTTCGACAATAAATGTACGCTCATGGGATGTTGCTGTATCGCGGATTTTGTCAATCGCATCAATAACAGTGTTCAAAGCTGTATCAAATCCGATAGTCAGCTCTGTTCCTGGAATATCGTTGTCGATTGTTCCTGGCACGCCGACACATGGATATCCTTGTTCTGTAAGCGCCTTCGCACCCATGTAGGACCCGTCTCCACCGATAACTACAAGACCATCAATACCGTGCTTTTTAAGCTGCTCAATACCTTTTTGTTGACCTTCTTTTGTTTTAAACTCTTCACAACGAGCAGAGAATAAGAATGTTCCGCCGCGGTGAATGATGTCTCCAACAGAACCAACTTCTAGTTTTTTGAAGTTTCCATTGATTAGACCTGCATATCCGCCAATTACTCCGTATACTTCCACGTTATGGAAAATAGCTTTACGCACAACTGCTCTTACTGCTGCATTCATTCCTGGCGCATCTCCGCCGCTAGTTAGTACCCCAATTCTTTTAACCATTACAATCACCTCATACAATTTAATCTACTGCTATGTAGATAAAAACATACATATACTAAATTATATAACATCTTTCTGCAATATCTGTCACAAATATTACACATAAAAAGATAATATTCCCTAAAAAATAGTAATTCCCAAGGCTTTCTTTTCCTTATTATGATAATTTAGCGTTCATTTAATTACATTTGACTATAACAATTCTAACATATCATGAAGGCTCATCTATCTCAACTTTATCTAAAAAAAAAATTAAAGACGGAATTGTCAGCAAAATCTTATTTGCTCCCTCTTTTATCTTTTCCCGAATAAGAAAGCTTAAACCCTCTAGCATGCTATTTAAGAATCTTTGATGATTCCTTTTTTGCCGACATCTGCATTTTCTCATTTTCCGATGATAATTGCTATATTTTCATTCAATATTTTTATATAAAGATTTGCACAAAAAAAAATAAAGCTTAAACAAGAAGCTTATGCTTCCCATTTAAGCTCTTTACGTTAGAATCACTCAGAGATATGTTCTCCGATGCTTTTGAATTTATTGTAACGGTGTTCAACAAGCTCACCTTCTGTCATTGCCCTCAATTCCTTAAGGGATGCAAACAACACCTGTTCAATCTCACCAGCTTGTGCTTCGACATCGTGATGTGCTCCGCCTCTTACCTCTGGAATGATCGTATCAACAATACCCAGCTCCTTCAAATCAGGTGCTGTGATTTTCATCTTTTCTGCAGCTTGCTTTGCCAGATTAGAGTCTTTCCATAGGATGCTTGCTGCACCTTCTGGAGAAATAACGGAATACGTGGAGTTCTCAAGCATATGCATATGGTTACCAACACCTAATGCCAGCGCTCCGCCACTTCCTCCTTCTCCAATTACGATGCAGATAACAGGCACTTTTAAAGAAGCCATCTCAAATAAATTTTTCGCAATAGCTTCACTTTGCCCGCGTTCTTCTGCCGCTTTTCCAGGATAAGCCCCTTTTGTATCAATAAAGCAAACAATCGGCCGTCTAAACTTATCTGCCTGTTTCATTAATCTCAATGCTTTTCTGTATCCCTCAGGATGAGGCATACCAAAGTTTCTGCGGATATTTTCCTTTGTATCCTTCCCTCTTTGGTGGCCTATAACTGTTATCGGAAGACCTTTAAATTTAGCAATACCGGCAACTATTGCTGCATCATCACCAAATGTTCTGTCACCATGCAGCTCGATAAAATCGGTGAAAAGATATGGAATATAGTCAAGAGTTGTCGGTCTGCTTGGGTGTCTTGCAATCTGCACCCTGTCCCAAGGCTTCATGTTCTCATATATATCCTTTTCCAATTTCTCCAATCGTTTTTCCAGTTTTTCAATTTCAGTAGAAAGATCAACATTTGCTTTTTTCGAGAAATCTTCAAGTTCTTTAATCTTGTTTTTCAGTTCAACGACTGGCTTGTCAAATTCTAGTTCTACCATTCTGAATCACCGCCCGCTTGATGCATTTCTAATACTAAATGGAGTTTTTCTTTCATTTCCAGTCTCGGTATAACGGCATCGAGCTGACCATGCTTTAATAAAAACTCAGATGTTTGGAAGTCTTCCGGCAGCTTTTCGCCTATCGTCTGTTCGATAATTCTTCTACCTGCGAATCCGATCAGGGCGCCTGGCTCAGCAAAGTTATAGTCTCCTAACGAAGCAAAACTTGCAGACACTCCACCTGTTGTTGGATGTGTCATCACCGTAATGTACAACCCGCCATTGTCGCTGAATTTCTTCAATGCTGTACTTGTTTTAGCCATTTGCATTAAACTGAGGACACCTTCCTGCATCCTTGCACCGCCTGATGCTGTGAAAATGATGAATGGCACAGAAAGTTCATCTGCTTTTTCTATTGCCAAAGTGATTTTCTCTCCGACAACCGATCCCATGCTTCCCATTCTAAAGGAAGAATCCATGACAGCGACTACTACTTGAAGACCATTTATTTCACCAGTGCCCGTTACAACCGCTTCATTCATATGCGTTTTTTTCTGATCGCCTGCGATTTTTTCCTCGTAGCCTGGGAAATTTAATGGATTGCCTGTTTTCATTTCCTTGTTCATCTCTGTGAACGTGCCTTCATCAAGCAAGCTGTCGAGCCTCTCATAGCCTGTCATTGGCAAGTGGAAGCCACAGTTCAGGCAAACCTTGAGGTTCTTTTGCAATTCCTTTGTATACATGATTTTTTTGCAATTGCTGCATTTTGTCATGACACCTTCTGGAACATCATGTTTAGATGATTCTGAAGGGATGGTTGCATATTTCTTTTTTTTCGATTTCGAAAATATTTCCTTTATCATCAATGTGGAAGCCTCCCCATTTTTTTGCATTTTGCGCTTTATCTAAGACCATATTTTTAATCTTAGCAGCACATTATAGTAAAAAAAAGCATACTGATACTTGCCTGACTGGCATTTTTAAAAAGTATCTAAAAATCAGGATAATAAATAAAATAATAGCTAATTTTCTTTAAAGTTGCTTTTTTTCCCTATAGTTCATGATCAGTTCTAGTTCATTTTTGCTTTTTATATTATTTAATAGCAGCAAATAGTCTTCTTTTGTCCAGTAGACATTGGAAAACCCTAAAGAATAATAATAATCCTTTAGAATAGTCCATAAACGAAACAGCAAATAGTTGTCGGCTATATGGACAATCTTGAAAAAGAAATCACTCTCACTGACCTTTTCAGACTCAACCCATTCTGTGATTTCGGCCAGCTCTTTCTCTGTCATTTTTTCCATTGCAATTTGCAAACAATTCAATTGTATAAAGTTCTTTGTTTCTAATACATCCAATTTAGCCTTTTCATCACGCAGTATAAATGTGCTGATTAACTGTACAAGACGATGTCCTTGAAAATCCCGAAGAAAAGTGCCTTCGCCTTTTTTCGTCTCAATAAGCCCTAAAAGCTCTAAAGCCCTCAGCGCCTCTCTTACAGACGACCTTCCTGCATTTAGCCTTTCGGAAAGGGTACGTTCAGAGGGAAGCCTGTCTCCAGGTTTTAAGCCATCCTGCTCAATCATGTCCCTTAATTGATTGACTATGTCCAAATAAAGCTTGGAGCTGTTAGAAGAAGACTCGTTCACCGTTCATCATCACCTGCTTCTTGTTAGCATGTCCTTAAAACTTCTGGTCATCTTTCCTTTTCCCGCCATAAAAACTTCCTGTTTCTGTAAGAAAACTCGCGAACTTAGTGGTCAGACCAGTTGACTTATTAAACAATATAACAAGATTGCAGAGTTGTAAAGTTAATCAGACAAGATTACGTGATTTGTACCAAGCAATTCTTCAAGCCTTTGAAGGCATTCCTTTACAGGATCGATGAAGAAATCTTCATTCAGCTGAATCGTCTTTCCAGATTGCACATAGTGGATAATAACAGGGGTAGCCCCTTTATAATTGTTAATGATGTCCAATAGTCTTCCTTTTATTTCATCTGTTTCATTTTCCTGGACAATCTTAATAAATAATTTATGTTTGTTTGCTTTCTGTGATTGGACGATTTCCAAAACATTTGCAGCATCTTGGATAACAAATTGTTTGTTTCCGTTCCGTTCATCAACTTTCCCTTCCATAAATACAATTTTTTCCGTTTGAATCAAGTTTTGCAGTTTTTTATAAGCTGCCGGAAAAGCGACTGCCTCCATTTCCCCGCTCTGGTCACTTATGGAAAGGAACGCCATCGGTTCCCCTTTTTTTGTTCGGATTGCTTTCCAGTCCGTTATATATACTATAGTCCTGTATTTTCCGCCTGGAGCCATCTCACCTAAATGATTAGAGCGAAGCAATTGCTTGTATTGCTCATATATGGAAACTGGGTGATTAGATAGATAGAGTCCGAGAACCTTTTTCTCTAATGAAAGCTTATCCTCTGCGTTCATCGGATCTACTTGGACATATTTCGGCTTAAAGAAGAAGCCTTCTTCACCGAACAGATCATCTTGTTCCATGCCATCTGGATGAACAAGTTGAGCATGCTGAATTGCTACATCAATGGTCGCAAGCAATGTTGCCCTGTCCTCTCCAAATTCGTCAAAGCAGCCTGCGTATATAAAGGCTTCTATGATTTTTCTGTTTACTATCTTTGGAGAGGTTCGCAAACAGAAATCAAAAAGATCCTCAAATCTTTTTTGCCTTCTCGCACGGAACACTTCTTTCAAGACAGCTGCTCCGACCCCTTTAACAGCCGCTAAGCTGTATAAAATCTCACTGCCTTCGACCATAAAGGCGAAATGACTCTTATTAATAGAAGGAGGCAAAACCTTAATACCCATTTGCTTTGATTCCTGGATATACTGCATAATTTTCCCTTCATTTCCGACTGCTGACGTCAGAAGAGATGACATGAAAAACAGCGGATAGTTCGCCTTTAAGTAGGCAAGCTGGTAGGCAATCATACTGTATGCTACTGCGTGACTCCTATTAAACCCGTAATCTGCAAATCGGACAATCAGTTCATAAATTTCATCTGCGGCCTTTTGTGTATATCCCTTTGCCAACGCACCATTTACAAAATGAACCCGTTCTGACGCTAGCACATCCCGCTGCTTTTTGCTCACTGCTCTGCGAAGCAAATCTGCTTCGCCTAGAGTAAAACCTGCCATTTTAGAAGCAATTTGCATAATCTGCTCTTGGTAAACAATTACCCCGTATGTTTTCTCTAAGATTACCTGTAAATCAGGGTGGTAATAATCAATTTCTTCTTTGCCGTGCTTCCTGTTAATATATAACGGGATGTTCTCCATTGGACCGGGACGGTAAAGGGCATTAACAGCTACTATGTCTTCAAACTCTGTTGGTTTTAGCTTTTTCAAGACATTTCTCATTCCGTCAGATTCCAACTGAAATATTCCTGTTGTTTCTCCTTGGCTCAAGAGTTCAAACACTGCTGAATCATCTAAAGGAATTTCTTTAATTGCGATTCTTCTATGTGTTTGGCGCTGAATGGTTTCCATGATAGATTGCAGCAAGGATAAATTCCTTAACCCGAGAAAATCCATCTTTAATAATCCCAGTTCCTCCAAATGCTCCATGCTGTACTGTGTTAAATAAACCTCTTCATTGCCTCCTTGAATCGGGACAATCTGTACAAGGGGCTCTTCGCTTAACACTACCCCAGCAGCATGTGTAGACGCATGTCGCGGCAGCCCTTCTATTTTGCAAGCTGTTTCAAAGATTTGTTTATTTTTCGGAGATTCCGCAATAAATGCTTGAAGCTGCTTTGATTCCCGCAGGGACTGCTCCAATGTGATTCCAAGCTTCGAGGGCACTGATTTTGAAAGCTGCTCCAACTCTTTCATCGATAACCCAAAAACCCTGCCAACATCTCTTAAGGCAGCTTTTGCTGCAAGTGTCCCAAATGTAATAATTTGTGCTACATGCAGCTCACCATATTTGTTTTTAACATATTCAATAACCTGTTCCCGCTTGTCATCCGGGAAATCAATATCGATATCTGGCATCGTAATCCGTTCAGGATTCAAGAAGCGCTCAAACAGCAAGTCATATTTTATCGGATCAACGTCTGTAATGAACAACACATATGCAACCATCGAGCCTGCAGCAGAACCCCTTCCAGGCCCTGTTAGGATTTCGTTGTCTCTTGCATATTTCATAAAGTCCCAGACAATCAGAAAGTAATCGCTGTAGCCCATCCGGTTGATTACATCCAGTTCATAACGAAGGCGTTCCATATGTATTTTCGAAGGATTTGTATATCTAGCTTTCAGCCCTTGCTCGCATAAGTCCAGTAAATACCCGTCGGCTGTTTGTCCGGCTAAAAGAGGGTATTTTGGCAATGCAGCGACCTTCTCTCCAAGCTGGAATTCACATGCTGAAGCAACCGCCCAAGTATTCTCCAACGCCTCCGGCTCCTCGCTGAACAGCTCTACCATCTCCTGCTTGCTTTTCAAATAACGCTCTTCAGATTCCCATTCATCCTCTACTACCTCAGCTAAGGTGATGCCATGTTTAATTGCATTCAAACAGCTTTGCGCAAAACGGTCTCCCTTGCTTGTATACTTGACATCATTTACAGCAATCAGTTTTGTTGCTGAAGACTCTGCTAATTCTTTTAGCTTTTTATTCAAGGCTGTCTCTGCTTCTATCCCGTGCTTTTGAAGCGATAAATAAAAATGACCGGGAGCGAGTATGCTCTTAAATAAAGCCACTGTTTCTTTAGCGTGCTCTAGGTCTTCTGCCAGCAGAGACTGCTCTATTTCACCACTATGTCCTGGAGTAAACGCAAACAGCCCGTCAGCATAATGCTTTAGCCATCTGATTGGAATGCCTTGTTTGTTTTTAGTCTGGATGGCACTTGATAATTTCAACAGGTTTTGGAAGCCTTCCCCGTTTTTTGCCAGCAGCACTAGAGGAAAGGCCGTATCTGTGTGCTTTTCACTGATAATATCGACAGTTAAACCGATAATAGGTTTAATATTCTGCTTGATACATTCCTTATAAAAAGCTGCCGTCCCATACATAACATTGCGATCGGTCAAGGCAAGCGCACTGAATCCCCTTTCCTTCGCAGCGGAAACAAGCTGTTTAACGGACGCTGTACTCGACAGCAAGCTGTACGCGCTTGATACTTGCAGATGAACAAAAGACATATAATCACCACTCTTTTACAAAAACTTTCTACTATTATTCTTTATCGCCACAATCATTTAATTGTTCGACTATGGCAACTAATTATCCTTTTATTATAGTTCTATTGCATAAAAAAAGAAAATATGTTCTTACTTTTTCATTGTCTATACGAATTCCTTATAGCAAAGCCTAATTCATTTTAATATGGAAGTTTTTTCGTGTTTCCAAACTCCAGCAATCATAATTCCCCCAGTTTGTCCATATGTATGATTAAGAGAATAATAGGGACTGTGAGGTTGACAAGATGAACCAAGAACCATTTTTCCCGGCATTTATAGAAAGCTATTTTATTGCCCTTGGTGTTGTGCTCGGAGGTGCCCTGTTAGGCGGTTTAGCCGCATTTATGACAGGCAAGCCTCTCTTGACAGAAATAACGAAATTGTCGGATATGATTAGGATTTGGGCGATTGTTACAGCTATAGGCGGCACTTTCGATGCAATCAATACAATTGAAAAGGGTATTTATGACGCCGGAACGAAAGATCTTTTCAAACAGATACTATTGATTGTTTCTGCATTCGGCGGGGCCCATACTGGTGCAACGATCTTACGATGGATAACACAGGAGTATATTTAACATGAGGATACCACCGTTTTATAAAAATGTTTCCCTTCAGCGTTTTTTTGCTGGAATGGTGATAGGAGGCTTTATAAGCTGGTGTGTCTTTCTGTTTATGTTTGGTGTTTGGCAAGAAAGGTACAGCACTGAAATAAAAAATCAAAAAAGCACGATTGCAGACTTAGAAAAAGATAAGGAAATATGGCAGCAGGAGTTTTCCGAGCTGAATAAAAAAGCGGAGGAAAAACTGACAATACAAGGAATAGTCGTGAAAATAAACAGCAAAGACAAGGAAAAATACGATATCAAACCATTTAATGCTTTAGAAATGGAAGATGCTATTAAGGAAGATCTGCGGACAATTGTGGCTAAAGATATGGAGCTTGTATATAAAAGCCGGGCCCTGCTCAAGAAATCTATCGAAAATAAAGTGGTCGAATCAGATCAAAAGCGCTACAGATTCAAAGTCTCTGAGCTTATCATTTATACGACTGTATATGTAGAGCTGAGTGTAACCTTTGCCGATTAGCAGTATGATAAAAAACCCAAGAAATAATTCTTGGGTTTTTATTTTTTATTTACAAAGCTCATCTAAATCACGGATAACGTCTTGTGCAACATCCCAGCTAAATATACTCGCTCCAGATGCGAGGGGATGACCGCCACCATTGTACTTTTTCGCAAGGACATTAATAATAGGACCTTTAGAGCGGAATCTGACCCTGATTTGATCGTCTTCTTCAATAAAGAACACCCATGCTGTAATACCCTTTACGCTTCCCAGTTCGCCGACAAGTAACGAAGCTTGCGAAGGAACAGCCTCAAAACGGCTTAATACCTCCTTATCAAGCTTCATATATGCTGCTCCGCTTGGAAGCATCGTAAAATTCTGCAGCACATATCCATTTAATTTAACGATATTTGGTTCAAGCTCATACATTTGATTGTACATGTCAGGCCTTGTGAAGTTGTAATTTATTAATTCTCCTGCATAGCTGAAGGTTTTTTCTGTTGTGCTTGGATATAAAAACCTGCCTGTATCTCCGACAATGCCGGCATAAAGCAGTCTTGCTCCTTCATCGTTCAGCTTCAAGCCTTGATCTTTGCCAAATAAATAAAATTCATAAATCATTTCGCTTACAGAGCTTGCCGAAGTATCGACCCAAACAATATCCCCGTATGGATCGTCATTAGGATGATGGTCAATTTTTATCAGCATACGCCCTTTTGTATATCTACTATCACATACTCTTTCTTGATTGGCAGTATCGCAAACAATAACTAAAGCATTCTCATACATGCTGTCCTCAATTACATCAAGTCTTCGTAAAAAATGAAGCGATTCTTCTTCCTTCCCTACTGTATAAACTTTTTTGGCAGGGAAAGATGTTTTGATGATTTCAGCCAAGCCTCCTTGAGATCCATATGCATCTGGATCTGGACGGACATGCCTGTGGATTATAATGGTTTCAAATTGTTTAATTGCATCTAATATGCTTTGTTTCATCTTCTATTTCTCTCCTTTCTAGTGTCTGTCAATTAACTGGCACATCATCATAGCCTTGCCGACAAGCACGCCTTGATTGAACACTTCTACATCGACTTTCCCAAATTTCCGGCCAACTTCCAGGATTTTCGGGACTATTTCAATGGTGCTGTCAATCTGAACTGGTTTTATAAAATAGATTGTTAAGTTTTCCACCACTAAATCGCCTTTTTTATGCCCTCTCAGCACTCGGTTTGCAGCTTCTGCAACAATGGTGGTGAACACTCCATAAGAAATGGTTCCTAAGTGATTTGTCATCTGCGGGGTAACTTCGCAAGTAAAGGAATTTTCTGACTTCGGTTTCCCTTTAGAAACATTGATTTGTTTTGTAATGATATCATCAATTGTTTCGCCAATCTGCGGCTGTCTCTGATTCATCTGCAGCGCTTTTAAGACATCCTGTCTGCTTATGATTCCCTGGAGCCTATTTGCTTCATCAACTACTGGAAGCAGCTCAATCCCTTCCCAAACCATAATGTGGGAGCAAGAGGCTACACTTGTTTTGCCGCCGACTGTAACAGGGCTTTTCGTCATAATCTTTTCAACTGATATTTCCTTTTGTTTACCGATAATATCTTTTGAAGTAACCATGCCTTGTACTTTCATGTTGGCATCAACAACTGGAAACCTGCCATGCATTGTCTCTTCATTATATTTCTGCCACATGGAAACAGGATCATCTGTCTTTAAATAAATCGTCTCTTCCAAAGGAGTCAGAACATCCTCTACAAGCACTATTTCCTTTTTAATCAACTGATCATAGATTGCCCTGTTGATCATGGTAGCAACAGTAAAGGAATCATAGCTTGTTAAAATAATCGGAAGCTGCAGCTCATCAGCAAGCCGCTTCACATGTTCCTCTGTATCAAATCCACCGGTAATTAAAACAGCCGCACCTGCTCTTAATACATGCTCCTGAGCCTTTATTCTGTTCCCAATGATCATTAAATTGCCTGCACCTGTATAGCGCATCATTGCATCTAGTTTCATCGCTCCAATGACAAATCGGTTTAGGGTTTTATGAAGTCCATCCCTTCCGCCAAGAACTTGTCCATCTACAATATTTACTACCTCAGCAAATGTCAGCTTTTCAATATTTTCTTTCTTTTTTCTTTCAATCCTTATCGTTCCAACCCGTTCAATCGTGCTGACATACCCTTTATTCTCAGCCTCCTTAATAGCACGATAGGCTGTTCCTTCGCTTACGCTCAGCGCCTTTGCGATTTGCCTGACGGAAATTTTTTCTCCAACGGGCAGTTCGTCGATATAATTCAGAATCTGTTCATGTTTTGTTGCCACTGTTCACCCTCCTTTTGGGTTTCATTCTCTATGTAGTCAACTCATAAACCTAATGAAAACGGGTAAGTTTAGTGAGTTTAGCTCTTTCGGTTGTCTTCTCTTTTATTATAGAATGTCCACTCGTTCGATTCAATCCAATATGTATATAACAGTGAAATTTTTATCGTCTTAATTATTAGTACAGTTTTGACCATTTAGTTATTTAATACTTGTATGACAAAGAAAAAAGAAAGTAACGAAAGAATTGTTACAAATAATTCATATATCTGTTATAGAATTAGAAGCAAAAAAAGAAGCTTGCCAAATCCCTTCTTCATTATCCACCAATGTTGCCCAATTATGCGAATGGACTCACCTGTGATTGAGAAGCTTTGACAAGCTTAAGTATTTTATTGATAGTAACGGATTTTTCTTTTCTTTTGCAGCTGCTGAAGTGTTTTTTTACTGTTCTGTTGTTTTGCTTTTGGCGTATACAGCAATGCAGTTAAGTTTCCTGCAAGCACAAAGATGGCAAATGCGAGCCAAGTAACAGAAAAGATTCCTGCCAAGCCAGCATCATACGGAGCAAGCCTTGGTACACCATAATATAAAAGAACACCACATAACAGAATGCATAATAAATACCGATTCTTCTTCATATTTTTCCTCCTTTTTTCACTTATAACCATTCTATGCGGACAAGTTTAAAAAAAGTCATTCTTCTTGAATATTTCGCATTACTAAAGGTTTACAAGCAATGGAGTTGTTGATAATCTTAAGAAGCGATAACATATATTAAGATAATGTTTAACTTTATTAAAGGAGGAATTATTCCTTGGAGAAGCAATTAAAGGAACTATCAACATGGATGGAACAAGAGGCAATCGATTTCACCTTCTTGACATCAACAGATAATATTTTTTATTTGAGCGGATTTTACAGTGATCCACATGAAAGACTACTGGCACTGATACTTTTCCCAAAAGAAGAACCGATTCTTGTATGTCCTGCAATGGAGCAAAATGATGCAAGAAATGCAGGCTGGAAGTATGACATAATCGGTTATAGTGACACGGATAATCCATGGGAAACAATTCAGGAAAAAGTCAGCAAAAAATCAGCAGCAAAACGAATTGCTGTTGAAAAAGAACATATGAATATTTCTAGATATGAAGCATTACAGCAATATTTCCCTGCCATTGAGAAATACTTGCCTGCAGAGGAAAAGCTGAATGAAGTGAGAATGGTCAAATCAGAGCATGAGCTTTCCAAAATCCGCGAAGCTTGCAAGTGGGCAGATTATGCGATTGAGGTTGGCTGCAGCGAGATTGCAGAAGGCAAAACAGAAATGGAAATTTTGGCTGCCATTGAGTATGAATTGAAGAAAAAAGGCATCGGCAAAATGTCCTTCTCCACAATGGTGCTAACAGGCAAAAACGGTGCGTCACCACACGGCACTCCAGGGAATACAAAAATCAAAAAGGGAGATTTAGTTCTGTTTGATTTAGGCGTTGTTGTGGATGGCTATTGTTCCGATATTACAAGAACGGTAGCTTTCGGGGATATAAATGATGAACAGCAAAAGATATATGACACAGTATTGAAAGCCCAGCTCGCTGCTCTTGATGCATCTGTTCCTGGAGCTAAATGTATGGATGTGGACTTGGCAGCACGAAATGTGATTAAGGACGCTGGTTATGGAGAGTATTTTCCACATCGCCTTGGACATGGTCTTGGTATAAGTGTTCATGAGTTCCCATCCCTCACATCAACAAATCCACTTACATTAAAAGAGGGTATGGTTTATACAATTGAGCCAGGTATATATGTGCCAAATGTAGCAGGTGTGCGAATCGAAGATGATGTGTATGTAACGAAAGATGGCGTGGAAATCCTGACGAAGTTTCCGAAAGAGCTTCAAGTAATTTCATAATGAATGAAGAAGGGGCTGACTCAAATGACCGTTTAACGGAGTTTTGAGTCAGTTTTTTTGCTTATTTCTCTTCTTGGCTGCGGATAATCAAGCTGTCAATGGCGCCGTCATTATAGGCGTCCATCACTTGTGCCGTAACTTCCAAATGACCATTTTCATCATAATCAAAGTTCGGGTTTCCCTTTATTTCCCTCATGATGGCTGTCCCCTCCTGTTTTGAAATGCTTTTTTATTTTTGCTTATTAAAGTTAATGTTATGCAATAGGAGGGTATATAATTAAATAGAAGAAATAGGAGGGTGTTAATATGGGGTTAACGTATAAGAAAATCATTGTTGCTGTCGACGGTTCGGAGCAAGGAGAAAAAGCCTTTGAAAAGGCTGTATCTATTGCAGCAGAAAATAATGCAAAGCTTATTTTAGCACATGTTATTGACACACGTTCTTTCGCTACAGTTGCAGCATTTGATCAATCTGTTGCTTCGAAAGCAGACGAATTTGCCAAAGAAATAATGGAAAAGTATACAAGGAAGGCAGCCCAAGGCGGTGTAGAAAATGTGGAGAAAGCAATTGAATTCGGATCACCAAGAGCTGTTATTCCAAGGGATATTGCCGAGAAATATGATGCCGATTTGATTATTTGCGGCGCTACTGGTTTGAATACAGTGGAACGTTTTATTATCGGCAGTGTTTCTGAGGGAATTGCCCGCAATGCGCCATGTGATGTGCTTATTGTAAGAAATGGAATATAAGAAAGAGAGAGGCATCCCAACGGATGCCTCTCTTAAATTATGCCTTCGCAAAAGAATCAAGGCATGTTTTTGCTTTTTTAATAGCTTGTTCGACTTGCTGGAATCCAGTTCCGCCTGCACTGTTTCTTCTTTGTACAGCCGTTCTTGGATTGAGCACCTCGTAAATATCTCCTTCAAACAGCGGGCTTGCAGCTTGAAGTTCATCCAGCGGCAAATCTGCCAAAAAGCATTGTTTCTGCACACAGTGCAGCACTAATTTGCCTACAACCTCATGTGCTTCTCTAAACGGCATGCCTTTGTCTGATAAATAGTCGGCCAGTTCTGTTGCATTAGAAAAGTCATTTTTTGTTGCTTGCTCCATTGCATTTGTCTGAACCTTCATCGTCTGAACCATGCCAGCAAAAATCTTCAAAGAACCTGCTACTGTTTTGACAGTATCAAACATTCCTTCTTTGTCTTCTTGCATGTCTTTATTATAAGCAAGAGGAAGTCCCTTTAAGACAGTCAGCAATCCCATTAAATTACCGTAGACTCTGCCTGTTTTTCCTCTGATTAGTTCTGCCATATCCGGATTTTTCTTCTGCGGCATGATGCTGCTTCCTGTTGAGAAGCTGTCATCCAGTTCAATAAATTTAAACTCCTGGCTTGACCAAAGAATGATTTCCTCACTGAATCTAGATAGATGCATCATTAAGATACTGCTCGAAGATAAAAACTCCAAGATAAAATCACGGTCGCTGACAGCATCCATGCTATTCTCATAAATACCTTCAAAATCCAAAAGTTCAGCAGTTCTGTAACGATCGATAGGGAAAGTTGTCCCTGCTAATGCTCCTGCACCAAGCGGCGAGACATTAATGCGGTTCAAGTTTTCCTTGTATCTCGCTTTATCTCGTTCAAACATCCAAAAATAAGCCATCAGATGATGAGCAAAGGATATAGGCTGTGCTCTTTGCAAATGTGTATACCCAGGCATAATCGTTTCGATGTTGGCTTCCGCCTTTTCGAGCAATGCACCTTGAAGCTCCTCTAAAAGAGCAATGATATTCTTTACTTGCTTGCGCAAATACAAATGCATATCTGTTGCAACCTGATCATTACGGCTTCTTCCAGTATGAAGCTTGCCGCCAACAGGACCAACCAGTTCTGTCAGTTGGCTTTCAAGATTAAGATGGATATCTTCCAATTTAACAGAGAACTCAAGCTCTTCCTTGTTTGCTTTTTCTTTTAATAGAAGCAATCCAGCTTTGATTTTTTCCGCTTCCTCTACACTTAGAATTCCTGTTTCAGAAAGCATTGCCACATGGGCAATGCTTCCGTCAATGTCTTCTAAGACTAGCTCTTGATCAAAGGAGATGGATGCGCCGAATTCGTCTACCCATTCTTCTGCAGATTTTGTAAATCTGCCTCCCCATAATTTCTTCACACTGTCACCTTCTTGCTGTTTTCCACAATGCTTTGCACTTTTGTTGGCAGACCCCATAGTTTAATGAAGCCAACAGCAGCTGCATGATCGAATTCATCATCTGAAGTGTATGTTGCCAGCTTTTCATCATACAAGGAGTTAGGAGATTTTCTTCCTTCAACGATTGCATGACCTTTAAATAGCTTAACACGTACAGTTCCTGTCACATTCTTTTGCGTTTCTTTCAGGAATGCCTGAAGAGCATTTGTTATTGGAGAGAACCATAAGCCTTCATAAATAACTTCCGTGATTTTCTTTTCGATAACTGGCTTGAAGTGAGCAACTTCTTTTACAAGCGTAATGTCTTCGAGCTCTTTATGTGCTTGGATAAGTGTAATAGCACCAGGGCACTCATAAACCTCACGTGATTTAATCCCAACAAGGCGGTTTTCTACATGATCAATACGTCCTACTCCATGCTTACCTGCCAATTTATTCAGCTCAAGGATTAAATCAGACAATTTGTATGAAATGCCGTCAATGCTGACTGGAATACCTTCTTTAAAGTTTATTTCGATAATGTCCGGCGTATCAGGCGCATTTTCTAGACTTACTGTTAAATCATATGCATCTTCCGGCGGTGCCGCCCATGGATCTTCTAAAATTCCGCACTCATTGCTGCGTCCCCATAAGTTTTGGTCAATAGAGAATGGGCTGTCTAAGTTAATTGGAATCGGAATATTTTTCTCTTTCGCATATTCGATTTCTTCTTCACGAGACCAACCCCATTCGCGCACTGGCGCCAACACCTTTAAGTTCGGGTTAAGAGCTTGGATAGAAACCTCAAAACGCACTTGGTCATTTCCTTTTCCTGTGCATCCGTGTGCAACAGCTACTGCATTTTCTTTTTCTGCCACTTCAACAAGTTTTTTTGCAATTAACGGTCTTGAAAGTGCAGAAACTAGCGGATATTTTCCTTCATATAATGTATGTGCCTGCATCGCTATCAAAGCAAAATCCTGTGCAAATTCTTCTTTTGCATCAATTACATATGATTGAACAGCTCCAACTGTTAGAGCCTTTTCTTGAATAAATTTCAAGTCCTTACCTTCTCCAACATCAAGACAGCAAGCAACTACATCAAAACCTTGATCTTGTAGCCATTTGATTGCTACGGATGTATCTAAACCACCTGAATATGCTAATACAACTTTTGGATTCGCCATGAGCGTTTTCCTCCTATATATACGAATAATTATTCATTTATTTATATTTTTATTCAAAAACTATACTAAACACTTTAGCAACTTTTTAAGAGAATTTCAAGCTTTTATTCTATAAAAATACAAAAATATTTATATTTATAATAACGCCTCTATACATACACTCAGGACGTCTAAAAGTATTTGTTGTCACATCAGTATTTTCATTGCCGGTTATAAAAAAAAACCGTAAAAAAAAGGAGGCTCTCCTCCCTTTTATGCAAAATCTTATTCAAATGTTCCTTATTTTTTATGTAGTTCACTGATGACATGGCTGAGCTCTGGAAGTATAAGTTTCTTCATTCCAAGCATTACAGCTCCTGTTGAACCTGGCATTGCAAAGACTGCACGCTCGCCAACCGTCCCGGCAATTGCTCTTGACAGCATAGCTGCTGCTCCAATATCCTCTGTATAGCTAAGCATCCTAAAAAGCTCACCAAACCCGCTTATTTCCTTTGTTAACAATGGTGCGACTGCTTCAATTGTGACATCTCTTGGAGAAATCCCCGTTCCCCCGTTCAAAATAATTGCTTGTGCTTCTGTATTTTTCAATAGTTCTGTTTGAATTTCCTTTATTTCATCTTTGACAATCACATAATTAGCTGTATAATGGCCTGCCGCTTCCAACAATTCCATTATTGTCTTTCCGCTTTTATCATCAGCCTCTGTTCTTGTATCACTCACTGTAATTACTTTGCACTTAATATGAGTATAATTCTTATTATTATGAGTATTTATGCTCAAACCTGCTTCCTCTCCTTTATTTTCTGCTTAACTTTGCAGCTTTTCATACAGGTACCGGCGCTGGTAAAACTTATAAATAAATTCTGTTATCTTTTTCGTATACTGATAATTGGCCCCCGCACCGATAAACATGCTGACAAAAGGCATTTTCTTATATGTCTTTTTACCAAATAGAAAAATAAAAAACATTTTCATTGTCTGCTGCAACATGACCTCTGCCACTTCCGAACTTGCAACGTTTTCTGTTCCTTCATAAAAATAATTGTTCGGTCGTCCCAACTCTTCCATTAATTCTGCCCAAGCCTTGCCTTGAAGTCTTTTTGGCAGGCATGCACCATGAAGAACCTTTAATGCAGTCATTATTTCAGTAGGAGTGTTGCCTGGTGAACCAAACAAGGAAGATATTTGCTGACAAAATCTTATATTGATTGCCATCAGTCCCAAAAAGTCAGAAGCTGCCGCTGCAACACCGCCAGTTCCTGTAATACTGCCTTGAAAACAGGCATACAAACGGTGTTTCACCATTTGCTGCTGCCCAATAAAGTGGAGTTGATCAATTGTTAAAGACTTCATATCCGTTATTTCCGTAATATTCTCATTAAATATTCTAGCGGTTGACAGCATTCGCTCATTTGCATTTTCGTGAAGGCTGGAACTTAAAAGCATCGTATATGCATGAAATAAAGAATTATCAATAACTGCATAAATATCCTGCCACTTGCTTTCTTCTATATATGACATGCTTTTTTTCACATACTTTTCATATAAACTCACCATATCATTCTTTTCATATGAAAGCAGTTCTCTCTCCCACTCAGATAGCTCCTTAAGTACTTCTTCTTCTCTAAATGTCAGCATAATACAGCTCCTTTCAAGTTACCAAAGCCTTTAGTATTTACAGTATATCATTTGGCCAGGCACTAGCATTGTATCCATACATAAAAAAAGACAATCTTTTGCAATTACAAAAGATTGTCTTTCCCTTTTAATACAGCTTACACACTTGCAATTCTTGCAACGTCGCGTGCAATCATAACTTCTTCATTTGTTGGGATTACCATAACTTTTACTGGCGAGTGAGGATAGTTAATAAATGATTCCTCACCAGAAATTTTATTTAGTGATTGATCCCAATAAACTCCCATAAATTCAAGGCCTTTCAACACTCGTGCACGAACAACTTCACTGTTTTCACCGATACCAGCTGTGAAGATGATTGCATCTACACCGTTCATGCCAGAAGCGTAAGAACCAATATATTTATGAATATGCTCAGCAAATACTGTCAATGCCAATTCAGCACGGTCATTTCCAGATTGAGCTTGTTCTGTAATATCACGAAGGTCACTTGAGAATCCGGAAATTCCTAGCAATCCGCTTTTTTTGTTCAATACTTGCAGTACTTCATCTGCAGATTGGTCTGTTTTTTCCATGATATATGGAATCAAGGCAGGGTCGATGTTACCTGAACGAGTCCCCATTGTTACACCAGCAAGCGGTGTGAAGCCCATAGAAGTATCAATTGATTTACCGCCTTCGATTGCAGCGATACTTGCTCCGTTACCTAAGTGACAAGAAATCAAACGAAGCTGGTCAATTGGACGGCCTAGCATTTCTGCAGCGCGTTGTGAAACATATTTATGGCTTGTTCCATGGAAACCGTACTTACGAATACCGTATTTTTCATAGTATTCATAAGGAAGACTGTATAGATAAGAGCTTTCAGGCATTGTTTGGTGGAAAGCAGTATCAAATACAGCAACAGCCGGCACATCTGGAAGAACGTTTTGGAATGCACGGATTCCAGTCAAGTTAGCTGGATTGTGCAGTGGAGCCAATTCAGACAGCTTGTCGATCTTCTCCATAACTTCATCTGTAATTAAAGCAGAATCAGCAAACTCTTCTCCACCATGTACAACGCGGTGTCCGATACCTTCAATTTCATCTAATGACTTAATGATTCCAAGTTCTGTCAACTTATTCAAAAGAATAGTAACTGCTACCTCGTGATCAGGAATGTCTGTCACTTCTTTGATTTTTTCACCATTAACGGAAATATTGAATACTGCCTCATTTAAACCGATTCGTTCAATAAGACCTTTTGTGATTACGTCCTCACTTGGCATTTCAAACAGCTGGAACTTAAGTGAAGAACTTCCTGCGTTGATCGCAATAATTTTTGCCATAAAGTATTTTACTCCCCTTTTATATAACAACATTTTATTGTGCTAATCTGACATTGAACAGCTTCATATAATAACCTTACTGGACAAATATCTCTCAATTTCTCATTTAAACATTGTGTCACAAACATTTCAAGTTATATTGATACAGTTCTTTGTTTTTTTCTTGTTTTTTTGTTATTTTCGTGAATTTGTCCAAAAAACAAGGAAAAACTTTTATATAATAGTGTCAGACTGTATTAGTACAAATGCTGTTTTTTTATAGAACAGGTATACGTGTACTTTTGGCGTTACGGTCTGTTTTTTACTGCTTGTTTTCTGTCAGCCATTGTTCAACCTGGCCGAGTATTTTTTCCATTGCCTGCATATTAGAGAAGCTTGGAATGCTTGCAAGGAGCACTTGTTTCGGTGCCTTTATAGTATCTCCTTTTTTCTGCAATATCAAAATGCTTTTTCCTGCCTGTTTATTTTTAAATAATGTCAATGGAAGCTGCATGATGGCTTGAATATGAACGGCATCCTTTAAATAAGCATGAAGTTTAGGTGCCTGTTCACTTTCAAATAATCCATTTGGAACCATAAAAAATCCAAATCCACCAGGTTTTAAATGATTGATGGACTGCTCGATAAAAAGATGATGGGCATAAGAATGACCGCTGTCTGCCTTAAGCTCATACTCACTTGCACCAACATCATTTGGATAGTATCCTACTGGCAGATCACTTATAACAATGTCCACTGGATCGATGAACAATTTCTCAAGACTGTCCTGATTAAAGAACTCTATTGGCTGTTCCTGAAGATTCGCATTGACATACGCAAGCTGAAGAAGTAAATCATCGATGTCTACCCCAATCGCCTCTGCTTGCTTGTCACCTTGTTGGTTAATGACAGATGTTAACAAATTTCCTGTGCCTACAGCCAAGTCTAGTAGACGCAGTTCTTTTTCTGAATAGAACTTTTGCACAAGATAACCAATAAACATTCCAATTGAATCTGGTGTCATCTGGTGATTAGGCTGTGTGTTTTCTTTCATGCCTTTTAAGATTGCCAACTGAAAGCTTTTACGGATATCCTCTTTGCTGAATGCTGAAAGCGAAATGGTCTCATAGCTTTTAGCAAGTCTTTTCTTTGCAATCTCGCTAATTTCTTCCTGCAAGATTGCTTCCTGGAAGATATTTTCTCCCGTTTCAGCTAACGCTTCTAAATAGGTACAGTGCAGTTCTTCTTGAAGCACTGTAGCTGTTTCATTAAAAATAGTAAATAATTGTTCGACAGGACTTATTTTCATGCCTCTCACCTATCTTTCCTATATGTTAAGTTAATTTTTACTAATCCCGCACAGAAAAAGCCTCGAAACTCTTTCGAGACTTTCTGCGTTATTCCCGATTACTCACAAATCACTTATTATTTTGCAGCCTTTACTGCTTCTATAGCTGCATCATAATTCGGATGATTACTCGCCTCTTCCACATATTCGGCATATGTAACAACGTCGTTTGAATCCACAACAAAAGTAGCTCGTGCAAGCAAACGCAGCTCTTCCATTACTACACCGTACGCTTTGCCGAAGGAAAGATCTTTATGGTCTGATACAGTAATGACATTTTCCAATCCGGCAGCAGCACACCATCTTCTTTGAGCGAAGGGAAGGTCTGCACTTACTGTAATTACTTCTACATTATCAAGTTTTGCAGCCTCTTCATTAAAGCGTCTCGTTTGAGCATCGCATACACCCGTGTCAATGGATGGGATGACACTGAATAAGCGTACCTTTCCTTTAGAGCTATCCAGCGTAATTTCCGTCATGTCGTTTGCCAACACTTTAAAGTCAGGAGCCTTGTCTCCAACCTTTACCTCATTGCCAATTAATGTGACGGGGTTGTTTTTGAATGTTACTGCAGGCATTAAAGTCACCCTTCCCGTAATTTTAATATGTATATGTGTTTATCATAGCGATACACGGGTCTATTTGCAAAGAAAATGTCTGCTAAAAAAATAATAGTCTGATTCCACAGGCTAAAAAAGACTGCCTTAAAATGTGGTTTCAGACCTATTATCTATTATTAAAATTCAATATCTTCCTTCTTGCTGGCAGTTTGGCTGGAAGATTGCTGCGGCTGTCCGGAACCTGACTGGCTGTCTCCGTTTTTAGAGAACATTTGCTGAATTTTATCAACAGCTTGCGGAGCAAAATCCAATAGTTTTTCATATAGGTGTGTGCTTTCGTCAAGGTGAACCATTTTTACTCCTTGGCCATTAACAATTAAGAATGCTATTGGCGTAATAGAAACTCCGCCGCCGCTTCCGCCGCCAAATGGGTGTTTGCTTACACCATTGTCATGCAAAGAATGATCTTCAAGAGTAAATTCACTTCCACCTGCTGCAAACCCGAAACCAACCTTTGAAACAGTAAGGATTACACTGCCGTCCGGAGTTTCAACAGGGTCTCCGATAATCGTATTGACATCGATCATTTCCTTTAAGTTTTCCATTGCAGTTGTCATTAAGCCTTGTATTGGATGATCAGACATGTTTATTCCTCCATTTTCGTTATTCATTATTATTTTTGGATGGCCGGCGCTTCATTATTTGCTTTTAAATGAGGCATACCGCCCTTCCAATATTTCACTAGTTTAATTCCTGCAATCATAGCATGCCCTAAGCGAAATCGAATCATACACTTAAATAAAGTTTCTGAAGCATTGCGCTGGAATTGCGGATATATATGTATATGAGGCATATTTTGCATTTTCATATAATTGCTGATGATACCGATAATCGCACCTTTAACCGCCCAAACAGCTCCTGCTATCGCCCCTGTATGGGCAGCATCTCCCAGTCCGATAATGGAGCTCCATTCGATATCCTTTATGCGGACTTTTGACAGTAAATAGCGGAAAATGCGGTGAAAGCCTACAACATGCTGAAGCAGTTCCTTTGTGTTGGAAAAGGTATTAAGTAAATCGTCGCCTGTAAATTGGTTTGTCTTCTTATCACCTTTCTGTTCAGGTCCATCCTCTCCAACCTTCACTTTCGTTTCTTCTTTAACAACAAGAGAAGGAGAGTTATCATCTACTTTAATCAGCGGGAATTTCTTCTTGATTCTTATCAGACCAAAAAACACTCTAATTTCAATAGAAAGATCATCATTGTCTTTTGCATGGTAATATCGTATCCTTACAGTAATTTTCATCAATAAAAGCAGTAAAAACAAAAGAAGAAGGCATAGAATAATGATGCCGATGATGAATATAACTCTCACACTGTGCACATCCTTTCAGCCTTACTATTATTTGCTAATGAATAAAAAAATAAACCTGCCATAAAGGCAGGTTTCTCTTGAACTTATATGCTAGCGTCTTTCGTGTACAACAGCAGTATCTGCAAATAAATCATGCAAGCCTTGTTTCTTTGGCAGAAATGCGACTAGAAGATAGAGAATAAAAATACTTGCAGATATAAATCTGCCTATCCACTCCCGGAAAATAACGGTGTCCCACGTTAATTGATCTTTCTTCAAGGGAATTACCTTCAAACCGAAAATCATTTTTCCTAACGTCTGCTTAAAATACTTTGTCATCAATACAAAATACAGGTAGAAAACGAATGCTGTCAGAATATTTACGGCAGAAAACAGGCCCGTGTTTTCCGTAGACAAGTCCATTAAGCGAAATATAGGATAAATTATAATCCGGTGTATGCTAGTAATGATAATGATATCAGCAATATACGCCCAAAACCGCATCCAAAAACCAGCATAATGATGTAAATCATTTTTCGTACTTGCCTGTTCTTCAGCATGTCCAGTGAGTTGATCGGTTCCTGTGTTTGTTATATCCATATCCATTTATCCGACCCCCTATTCTGCATACAAGTACATAAGCCGCGGTGAATTTGCATTAGTTGCGATTGTAAGAATATTGGCCAACTCACGCTCTTCTCCGCTAAGCAAACTTTTTGCTGACATGCCAAACATGGAAGCCAAGCTTCCTGAATCGCTATAGCTCACAACCATTGCATCATTCCACTTATAGTCAGCTTTCATCGCAGCAATGACATCATCCAAGTAACCAAAATCATCTATTAAATTCAAATCCTTCGCCTGTCTGCCGTCATAAATTCGGCCATCGGAAATCTCTCTGACTTTATCCTCTTTTATGCCTCTGCCTTCTGAAATAACCTTTACAAATCCTTCATAGGAATTGTTAATCATCGTCTGAAGAATATCTCTTTCTTCATCTGTCATTTCTCTTGTAGAACTCATGATATCTTTATATGGACCGCTTTTGATTGTCACAAATTCAACCCCGTACTTCTCAGCAAGTCCTTCGAAATTATAACCTGACATAATAACACCTAATGATCCTGTCATCGTTTCCTGGCTGGCGTAGATTTTGTCAGCAGGTGCCGAGATATAATACCCTCCCGAAGCCGCCATTGATCCCATTGAAACATATACAGGCTTTTTAGTTTCTTCTTGTATTTCGACGATTTTGTCATGGATTTCTGCACTTTCGACAACACCTCCGCCTGGGGAGTTCACCCTAAGAATTATCCCTTTAACATCGGAATCATCCTTCACTTTATCAAGCTTTTTCATAAAGGCTTTGTGATTGTATCCCGCAGATGAAAGGATTGATTGAGTATCTCCAGTATCCTGAATCGTCCCATCCACTTCAAGCACAGCTATTTTATTAAACTCATCTCCACTCTCCAACGTAGTTTCTGCAAATTCCTCTTCACTGCTTGCCATCAAATCGGAAAAAACACTGCTGAAATCAGTAGTTAACGCTGTCGACACAAAGCTTGTGATTATTGAAAACACAAAAATGAATCCAGCGATTCCAAGTGCCGCCCATCTTTTTTTATTCATTGCTTATGTATCCCTCCTTCTCCTTACTTTCTACGAATGACTATAATAAATGTTTCAAGATTCTTCTGTTTTATAGTCTGCTTATAAGAATAAGTTCATTCTTAACTAGCAAGAGACTCTATATGCCTTCTTAAATTTCTGCGCTTTTTTTGCCTTTTGCACTGCTTGCATGAGAAAACAGCTTTGTCTTTGATAAAGAATAAATCGATAATGCAGCCCAAATAAACAGGAAGGATAATAAATGGGTTGTTGTAAATGGTTCATCATAAACAAATACACCTAAAATAAGAGTCAAAGTTGGTGTCATATATTGGATGAATCCCAGCATGGATAGTGGTATTCGTTGAGCACCTTTAGCAAAAAATAGGAGCGGAACTGCTGTTAACACACCAGAAAGAATGACTAACAAATCCAATTGTGGTGAAACTGCCAGAAAAGCATGGTCTCCCTTAACAAATAAATAAGCAATATACATTAATGCAATTGGTGTTATAAACAATGTTTCTAATGTGAGCCCTATACTTGAATCAATTGAAATAAGCTTCTTGGCCAAACCATATAATCCAAACGTGAATGCAAGGGACAAAGCTATCCATGGAAAGCTTCCATGGGAAAAGGTTAAAATTATTACTCCAATGGCTGCTAAACCGACAGAAACATACTGTGTTTTTGTCAATTTTTCCTTCAGCACAATCATGCCAAGCAATACGCTGACTAAAGGATTAATATAATAGCCAAGACTAGTTTCAATAATTTGGTCTGCATTAACTGCCCAAATATAGATAAACCAATTGCAGCTAACTAACAAAGAAGCAACAAATAGCATCAAGCCTTGTTTTTTATTAGTTTTGAAACTGGAAAGCACTCCAATCAGTTTTTTCCATTTCTTTGTTACTGTTATTAGCAATACCATAAATACAAAAGACCATAACACTCGATTTGCGAGAATTTCGTCTGCTCCTACCCCTTGCAGATTCTTCCAATAAATCGGAAATAACCCCCAGATTAAGTAAGCGATGGCAGCATACAGCACTCCCGTTTTCATTTGGTTATCCTTCATCTTTATCTCTTCTTTCTATTTTCGAAATATTTCATATTATAATTCTATTCCAGATAATGCACAACCCGAAATTTTCCAAAAAAGAAAAAGAGATTAAGTATTCCTTAATCTCTCTCTTCTTTTTGATATACAGTTTCACTTGCAATAATAGTTTGTACAACTTGTACTTTCTGGATATCTTTAGGCTCTATTGTAAATAAATCTTGATCAAGCACCGTGAAATCTGCAAGGTATCCTTTTTCAATTACGCCTCTGTCTTTTTCATGGCAAATAGCATAGGCGCTGCCCTTTGTATACAAGCTTACTGCTTCATATACAGATAATGCTTGTTCCGGCATATAGCCTGCTCCGCTTAAATCTTCTGTATTCGTTCTCGTCACGGCAGCATAAATACCTGCAAGAGGGTCAGCGGATTCAATTGGTGCATCAGAACCGCCTGCACAATGAAGTCCGCTTTTGAGCAATGTTTTCCATGCATAACAATATTTCATATTATCCTTGCCAAGTCGGTCATACACCCATGGAAAATCTGATGTAACAAAGCTAGGCTGAATATCTAGTATAAGGGGAAGGCCTTTCATACGGTTGATTAAGTCTTCACGCAGCATGGTTGCATGAATGAGTCTGTCTCTGCCGTATCCCTTTAACGGATGCTTCTCAATCATTTGTAAAACCATATCAAAAGCGGCATCCCCAATAGCATGCACTGCTACAGGCATATTATTTTCTCTTGCCTTCTTGATTAGCTCCTCTAACTGCTCCATTGTAAAGATGCTGACACCTTGTGTGGACGGATCATCAGCATAAGGTCTGCTTAAAAATGCTGTCCTCCCGCCAAATGCGCCATCTGCAAATATTTTCATGGCGCCAAATTCTACCCAATCTCCCCCAGATTGATAAGTATTTCCGGACTTCACCATCTCATCAAAAACACGATGATGTACAAGCAAATGTGCCCTAAACAGATGCCCCTCTTCTTCTATCACTTCCTTGAAGGCTGTTTGAGTTCCCTCAAAACCGTGATAATAAAATAAATCTTCTGTATGAGCACCTGTCAAACCAAGTCTGTAAGCATCCTTGATGCCTTCACGTAATGCATTTTTAACATATTCATGACTTTTCTCAGGTATGACCTTAGTAATAAGCTCCTGCGCTTTATCCTTCAATACCCCAGTAATGGCACCTGTTTCATCTCTTTCTATTACTCCGCCAAAGGGCTCTTCTGTCTTATTTGTCACGTTTGCTAATTGTAATGCCTTTGAATTCACTGCAATGGCGTGTTTGCAGATTCTGTCCAAAACAACTGGATTATTCGGGATTGCTTTATCAAGTTCTTCTTTAGTCAGTGGAGATTTGTCATCCCAAATATTCTCATTCCAGCCTCCCCCTAAAATCCATTCACCTGCTGTTGCCTTCTTTCCTGCTTTCTTTATAAGCTGCAATGCAGCTTCTTTTGAAATACATGCGGACAGGTCGAGACGAAGCAGTCTTTCCCCATGTCCAATAAGATGCATATGACTGTCCACAAAGCCCGGCAGCATGGCAGCACCTTTTAAATGGACCTGATCCGTTATGTTGCTTCTATATTTTTTTTCAAGCGTCTGTTTATCGCCATAATCGACTATAAGCTGTCCTTCTGTATATACAGCCTCTATCATTTCGCCCTCTTGCTTCATTGTGTATATTGTTCCACCATAAAATAAAGTACCCATTCTTTTCCTCCTAAACAAATAAGCAGCTATGTATATATTTTGCATACATGCTGCTTATTCCTTCTTTGCTTATAGGGTATTTCATAAACCGAAATTTCGGTTATCCATTGTTTTTCTGTTCATTATCCCTTAGTTCCACTCTTCTTGTTTTACCAGAAGCTGTTTTAGGAAGCTCATTGATAAATTCAATCTTACGCGGATATTTATAAGGCGCAGTCATAGTCTTAACATGTGTCTGCAATTCCTTCACTAACTCATCTGTCCCTTCGATACCATCACGAAGCACAATAAATGCTTTTACGACATTTCCTCTGATAGGGTCTGGACTTGCGACAACAGCACACTCTTTTACTGCAGTATGTTTAACTAGTGCATCTTCGACTTCAAATGGCCCGATTGTATAGCCAGAGCTTATGATGATATCATCACTTCTGCCTTCAAACCAGAAATAACCGTCTGCATCCTTTTTCGCTCTGTCGCCAGTAATATAGTATTCGCCTCTGAACTGCTGTCTAGTCCGCTCCGGCTCTTTAAAGTACTCTTTAAATAAAGCAGGTGTGTCTTTATGGACAGCAATATCGCCAACTTCTCCCACTGCACATGGTTTACCATTTTCGTCGACAACTTCAACAATATTTCCAGGTGTTGGTTTGCCCATCGAACCTGGACGAAGTGGAACTCCTTTTGTAATGCCTAACAGCAGCGTATTTTCTGTTTGGCCATATCCATCTCGTACATCAAGATTGAAATGAGCTTTGAATACATCGATTACTTCTCTGTTCAGCGGCTCTCCTGCTGAAACTGCACTTCGTAAGCTAGGAAGCTTGAATGAACCGATATCTTCTACTTTAGCCATCAGGCGATACTCTGTAGGAGTACAGCATAATACATTGATTTCATAGTCTTCGAGCAGCTGTAAATATTTGCGAGGATCGAACTTGCCGTGGTAAACAAATCCGACTGCACCTGATCCTAATACGGAAAGAAGCGGACTCCAAACCCATTTCTGCCAGCCAGGTCCAGCTGTAGCCCAAACTAAGTCGCCACTTTCAATACACAGCCAGTTTGGCGCAGCTGTACGAAGGTGAGCATATGCCCAGCCATGTGTATGTACAACACCTTTTGGATTACCTGTAGTTCCAGACGTATACGAAATAAATGCTGTATCTGATTTTTTTGTTATCGTTAACTCCAACTCATCAGAAGCGTCTGCTGCTGCTTCATCTAAATATCTCCATCCATCTGCTTCTTTGCCGATAACAAATCGTTTCAGGCTGTTGAGCTCTTCTACTTTGTTAAGCTCGTCCAAAAATGGATAATAGCTGATGACAGCTTTCACTTCACCGTGTGTAATCCTGTATTGCAGATCCTTCGCCCGAAGCATTTCTGAGCTTGGAAGGATTGTAAGCCCTAATTTCAGTGCAGCTATGTATACTTGGTACGCTTCAATCAGTCTTGGTACAATGACCAATACAACATCACCTTTTACAAGGCCCGCTTCCTTAAAAACATTGCCCATCTTATTTGCCTGCTGCATAAGTTGGCTGTATGTAATTTCTTGCTTATCTCCGCTTTCATTTTGCCAGCGCAATGCAAGCCTTTCTTTGTTTTGCGCAAACTTTTCAATCTCGGAAACGAAGTTATACATTTCCGGAGCCAATAATTCTTCCCGACCCATTTCATTTCCCCCTAGTGATTAGGTTTAAAAATACTTATGTCATTATACTACTAACTCTTTCATTTTTAAAATATTTCATTTTCGCTAAGGAGATAATAAGTGATTTATAAGCAAAAAGAGATGAGGCAAAGGCCTCATCTCTATCGCCATATTATTTTATTATTGTTGGTATCCGCCACCAAGTTGTTGTTCAGCCATTTGAACTAGACGTTTAGTGATTTCACCACCAACAGAACCGTTAGCGCGAGCAGTTGTTTCTGCACCTAAGTTAACGCCAAATTCTGAAGCGATTTCATATTTCATTTGTTGTAGAGCTTGGTCTGCACCAGGTACTACTAAGTTATTGCTGCTGTTGTTGTTTGCCATGTGTATCACCTCCTTGTTGATAATAGAATGTGTAATACACATGGACTTCATTCATTTTTTCTAATTGGTAATTGTTCACATTATTACCACTACTAGCAAATAGGTTGCTTTCTGTTAAAACAAGCTGTCTAACAGACTGTTTTCTTCCTGTTTGCCAGTTAGTATAATTGTTTCTACTTTGTCGACAGCTTCCTTAATCATTGGCTCAAAGTCCACAAAACTCTCATAAAACTCCACCTTCTCTTTTTTCGGTTTTGTTTTTGGGGAAGCAGGAACAAATACTGTACAACAATCCTCATAAGGTCTGATGGAGATGTCATATGTTCCAATAGACTTAGCAATGTCGACAATATCTCCTTTATCAGATGCGACCAATGGTCTGATAATCGGTGTATTTGTAACTGCATTTATCGCATACATGCTTTCAAGGGTCTGGCTGGCAACTTGACCGAGACTTTCCCCTGTAATGATTGCTAATGCTTCTTGCCTTCTTCTGATTTCATCTGTGATTCGCAGCATTAGCCTTCTTGTCGCAGTCATTGTATAGTTTTCTGGTATTTGTTTATGAATTAACTGCTGTATCTCTGTAAAAGGTACAATGTGAAGGACAAACCGCCCATTCATGGAAGCAAGCACATTGCCAATATCGACAACCTTTTGCTTAGCTCTTTCACTAGTGAATGGAGGACTAAAGAAGTGAACCCCTTCAAGTTCAAGCCCTCTCTTCATAGACAAGTAGCCTGCAACAGGACTGTCTAACCCGCCTGATAGCATAAGAACTGCTTTTCCGCTCGCACCAGAAGGCAGTCCACCAGCACCAGCAAAGTTTTCACTCGACAAATACACTGCCTCACTTCTCACTTCGACCTGCAGTGTAATATCGGGATTTTTGACATCTACTTTTATACCAGGAATATTTTTCAAAATATGAGAACCAAAAAAATGGTTCAGTTCATTTGTGTCTAGGGAAAAGGTCTTATCAGATCTTCGCGCACTCACTTTAAACGTATTTCCATCCTTATAGATTGAAGATACAAGCTCTAATGCTGTGTCTTTCAGCAAGTCTAAATCTCGGTCGACCTTAATAGCAGGGCTGAATGACTGAATTCCAAAGATGTTCCTTAATGAATGAACGACAGCTTCTGCTTCCGTCCCATTTAAAATGACATACATACGGTCACGCTGTCCGTCAATTTTGATGCTAGGAAAACTGCTTAAAGCATCTGCAATGGAATGTCTTAATTTATCAACGAATTTTTTTCTGTTTTTTCCTTTAGTAGAAAGCTCTCCATACCGAATTAATATACGATCATACTTCATCTGTTCATTACTCCTCTTAGCCAGTTGATAGTTTCCTTTAATACAGACATTGCTTCCCGAATATCTTTTAACTCATTATCATAAGCCAAGCTGATTCGAAAAGAACTTTCTGCGATATTTTCCGGTACTCCCATAGCCAATAATGTTTTGCTGACTGTGTTTGTCTTTGATGAACACGCACTAGTAGTCGACAGAAAAATACCTTTTTCCTCGAGGGCGTGAATCAATACCTCTGCTTTGATACCACTTGCTGAGAAATTAATAATATGCGGAACACTGTTAACCGGGGAGTGGACAACAACATTATCCATGCTTTCTAACTGATCACGGATGAACTTGTTCTGTTCAAGCATTTTCCCAAGCTGATTTTTGTAGTTATCAAGCTGCATTCTTAAAGCTTTCGCTGTTGCTACTGCACCTGCCACATTTTCCGTTCCGCTTCTTACATTGCGCTCCTGTCCTCCGCCGGCAAGCAATGGAGAAATATTAATTCCGTCCTTTGCAAACAGGATACCATTGCCTTTTAGTCCATGAAATTTATGTGCGGACATTGTATATAAATCTATATGATAATCTCTTAATGAAAGAGGCGTTTTTCCTATTGCCTGAACACCATCTACATGAAAAAATATCTTAGGATATTCGTTCAATAACTTTCCGATTGCTTCAATCGGTTGGATTGCGCCTGTTTCATTATTAACATGCATGATAGAAACAAGTATTGTATCACTCTGTATATGTTTTTTAATATCCTCAACAGATACAATCCCATCCTCGTTAACAGGAAGGTATGTTACGGAGAAACCGTCTTGCTCCAGCTGTTCCATTACCTTCATTATCGAATCATGCTCTATGCTTGTTGTGATAATATGTTGACCTCTTGACTTAAACCTTCGAGCAATCCCTTTTAGTGCCATATTGTTTCCTTCTGTACCGCCAGAAGTAAAATAAATCTCGCTTTCCTTAACATCTAGCAACGCGGCAATTTGAGCCCTTGCTTGTATCAAAAGCTTCTCTGCTTCCATCCCTATTCGATGCAAAGAAGAAGGATTTCCAAAATAGTTTGCTGCAACTGCTGTATAGGATTCAATCACTTCCGGAAACGGCTTTGTTGTCGCACTATTATCCAAATATATCATAAGCCCCTCCTAACTAAGAACTCCAGCACTTTATGGTATCATAGTAAACATTATTTGAAAATATAATAGAGCTATGCGTTAAAAACAAAAAGATAGTTTGAATTGCACTGCAAAAAAAAGATAGCCTTGCTCGGGCTATCTTCTTTTTTCTATTTCATTTGCTTTTCCCTTAAATCGCCAATCAAAGCTTCCATTCGCTTCATACTGCCAGGTTCAATTTCCTCAACCGCCGCAGCTGCTTGCTCTAATGCTTCCTTATAACGATACTTACGGAAAAGCATTTCCGCTTCTGCAAGCGACTTTTCAGCCTTTGGATATTTACGGCGGTATCTATTACCATATTGGATGACCTTCTCAGCCAACAGAACCGTCTCAACCAATTCTTCCGTAGCATTCACCAGCGCATGTGTAACATGCTCTGCATTTTCAACCATGCTTTGAACCGTCGGCAAATCAAGTGGCGCCTCCTGCAATACGGTTTTAAGCTTAGCCATAGCTTCCTTTGTCTCTTCTGCAAGCTCATTGTATTCTGCTGTAACACCAGGCAAATTACTGTTCGCAACCATCCGAAGAGCATTTGTCATTTGCTTTGTGAGCTCTGTCATTTTTTCATGTGCAGCTACTTCATCTTTTCTTAAGGCATGAAGCTTGTCAAAGAGGTCCTCCTGTTCCTTTGAAGCACTCTCAAGCTGCTCTTTAAGAACCTTTAGTTCCTCACTTAAAATCGTATGTGCCGCAGACTCTGTCAACAGCTTATGCTCAAGCACCTCATATTGCTTGTATAATAGCTTCAGACGTTTCTCGAGTTTGAACTGCAGCTCTAAATCTTCATCATTCAAATTATAGCTTCTCTGCAGCAAGGATACCTCTACTTGAAGGCGAGAGTTCCCTTCCCTGATTTCTTCAAGGATTGCCTTAGCAGGATCTAAGTTTTTGTTCCAGTAGTTTCTTGCAATTACTTCTTTTTCAAGCAAGTCATACAGAAGATCCAGTTTTTCCTGTACTTCTGCAATAACATTTTGCACCTGCTCTATCTTTCCTTCTACAAGCAGCTTGTTGCTTTCTTCCAGTTCCACTTCAATTTCCTTCACTTCTGTTTCAAGCTGGATATGTTCAAGAATGAAGCCTTGTTCCAGCATATCTGCATATCCATCTTTTAAATCATTCAGCTGTTCAGGAAGCTTCGTTTGGCACTCAATAAGCAACGGAGGCACATTATCAATCAAGTAGCGAATATCGCCAGTGAGCTTTTCGATTGCATGAATAATTTCCCTTGCTTCCAAATAATCGCCATTATTCGTTTTTTCTTCATACTCTTTTAGCTTTACAGTAGTTTCCTGCAGCATTTCTTCTATTTTGCTTTCTGTTTCTCCGAAAGAGTGCCTATGTGCTAGCAATGTCTTTTTGCTTTCTCGATAGGATTCCTTTAAAGCATCAATTTCAGTTCTGTTCTTTTCTTCGCTTCCAATTAAATTATTAAGCTCCTCAAGCATTGTTTCGATGCTGCTCTCCATGCTCTCCAATTTAACGCGGATTTTTTTCTGAAGCTCTTTTGCTTTTCTGAACTTATATTTATCAATCGACTCTTCTGTATCAAACAAAAGCTCTTCGAGTTCCGGCAACTGATCTGTCACGATACCATCCCAATCAGCTCTCCATTTTTCAAAGAGTTCCTCCGTTTGCCCAATCATATTAAGCTTTTTCACTTTCGAAAGCTCATTCAACACAGGCCGATTCATTATATCGATTTTCCAGCTTTCCAGCTCATCCACTGTTCCATAATATTTTCTTCTAATAAAATATCCTGCTGCAAATAGGCAGATTAAAATGCCTACTCCTCCGATTATGTAGTTCATTTGAAGCCCCCTGTTCATACACCGACCAAATTTATTTCAACATACTTTTATATGTAAAGGTTATATATTTGTATTTATGATACCATGTAAACGACAATTTTTGACTAATATTTTATTTTTTTTTAAAGAAAATTGTTATTTTCCAAGACAGTTTTTCTTTATGTGAATTTACGTAAGGCAAACAATAGTTCTCCCAGCATCTTGCCGGCACTTACTCCCTAGTGAAATTCAGTCCGATTTCCGTCTGTTTTTAAGCATTTATAGAATATTTTAAAAAAAGCATTCCTGTATATCGGAACAATAAAGGTATAATAAATATAGCCATACTGGGAAAGGGTGAGAGTCATGTACAAAAGAGATGGTCATATTCATACACCATATTGTCCGCACGGGACAAAGGACGGATTAAAAGAATACATAAAAAGAGCTATAGACCTAGGATTTAAAGAGATAACGTTCACGGAACATGCCCCGTTACCGAAGGGGTTTGAGGATGCAGCCCCGACAAAAGACAGCTGCATGACAATGGAGCAGCTGCCTTCTTATGTCGAAGATGTCTTAGAAGTAAAGGCGGAATTCAGCAGGGAACTGATCATTAATCTTGGTCTAGAGATTGATTATATTGAAGGCTATGAGAATGGAACGATGGAGTTCTTGCTAGAGTGGGGGAAATTTTTAGATGACAGTGTATTGAGTGTGCATTTTTTAAAAAATCCACACGGAAAATATGATTGCCTTGATTACAGCCCCGAAATATTTGCTAGTATGATTGAGAAATATGGACATGTTGATTGTATCTATGAATGCTATTTCCAAACACTCTCTAAATCGATATTAGCTGATTTAGGTCCATTTAAACCGAAAAGAATCGGACATATGACGCTTGTCCATAAGTTTCAAAAGCAATTCCCTCCGGTTCAGGATTTTTCACTTGCTATAAAGGAAATACTTCATCTTGTGAAACAAAAGGAGCTTGAGCTGGATTATAATGCAGCAGGATTATTTAAGCCATTATGCGAGGAGACATACCCTCCCATTTGGGCGATAGAGGAAGCAGTGCGTCTGCAAATCCCGCTTATATATGGATCAGATGCCCACCAAGCCAAGGATTTAGGACAAGGGCAACATCTATTAATTGGGAACGGCTAAGCGCTGCGGAAAGCAAATTACTTCATCAATCCATTTATCGATTTCCTCTAGGTATTTTTTGATGAAATATGGTTCATTTAAATAAATATGAAGAACCTCTTGAATATACGATGCATTTAGAAAAGGCATAGAAAGGAAGCTTTTTAACTGAATGATGCTGTATGGAACAGATTGTTTTTTAAATTCCTTTTTTTCTATGCCACTTTCCAAAATGCTTGATAAATAATAGCGTTCCTTTACATAATAAGTAGACAATATTTCCCTGACAACTTGGGAATCAATAGATACTTCTCGGAGTACGAACCTTGTTAACTGTAAATTCTTCCATTGAAATTCAATGATTTCTTTTACGACTGTCTTCAGCTTTTCCGACATGCTGCTATAATTATGGCGGCAAACCTCCTCCAGGACAGCCATATAATTCTCAAAATAATTAGTGAAGCAATACTCAAGCAAACCATTCTTACCATTAAAGTAGTAGGAAATATTTGCAATATTTACATTGGCATGGCCTGCAATGTCTCTGATAGATGTACCATTGTAGCCTTTTCTGTTGAATAATGTAATCGCAGATTCGACTATTGCTTCCTTTGAATTTCTTTTCACCCATATCGCCTCTTTTCTCTTGCTATTCAAAGTAATATATGTTTGAATAATAATTATTTTTGTGCAGCATAAATGATAGAAGAAAAGCCTCTATATAAATTTCTTGATTATATTGGCCAATCCTTTAAAAGAAAGTCGACAAAACTTTTTCATATTCGCTCTAATCTGCTAAAATAATGAGAATAATAGAAGGAAAGTTAGGTGATTTGCTTGTTTAACGTCGAAACATACAAAGGCAATCGAGAACAGCAATACGAATTGGTAATTAAACAGCTGAAAGCTCTTCTTGAAGGCGAATCAAATACAATTGCAAACTTATCAAATGCAGCTGCTCTTTTGAATCAATTTTTGGATCGTGTCAATTGGGTAGGCTTTTATTTAACAGAGGATAATAAGGAGCTTGTACTCGGCCCGTTCCAAGGTTTGCCTGCATGTGTCCGTATTCCTTTCGGAAGAGGTGTTTGCGGAACTTCTGCCGAGAAGAAGGAGACAGTATTAGTGGAAGATGTTCATCAATTCCCGGGACATATTGCTTGTGATGCTGCTTCCCAATCAGAAATTGTCGTGCCATTGGTGAAAGAAGACGGCACATTATTAGGTGTTCTCGATATTGATTCACCTGAAAAATCCCGCTTTGATGAAACAGACAAGAAGTATTTAGAATTATTTGTTTCTGCCCTAATGGATTTTGTGAATTAATTTGTTCAAGTTCATACGAAAAACACCCCGAAACGTTTCGGGGTGTTTTCTTTTTGAAGCAAGCATTATTTTTGCAAGAATGCGTCCTGGACGATGACTCGGTCCTTCCCTGTTTCCTTAGCAATATACAGCGCTTTGTCTGCACGCTTAAAGAGTGCATGGTAATTCTCCTTCTTATGTCTCATCCAATAGGAGACCCCGCAGGAAATAGTCACAGGCGGGGCAGAGCTTTTCCTGACTTTTTCCACAAGTCTTTCTGCAATAGCAACCCCTACTTGGAGCGGAACTCTTGGCAAGTAGATTGCGAGCTCCTCACCGCCCCATCTTGCTCCAATATCTGTCGCTCGAATGTTTTCTAAGATGATATTAGCAACCTGAATAATAATTTCGTCACCGACTTGATGTCCATACGTATCATTAACTGCTTTAAAGTTATCAATATCAATGAGAATGAATGTACCTTCTGCATCCTCTACAAGGGACCTTTCTAGCTTTTCATCTAAGAAGCTTCTGGAATAGAGTTTTGTTAGATGATCTGTGACGACCATCTTTTCTAGCTCTTCTCTAAGCATAGAATTAGTCAGTGCTAATGTAGAATGATGGATAAGTGATTGCAGCAGCTTAAAAGTATCAAATGAAAAATGATACGGCTTTTGATGCATCACGATAGAAAAACCTTTTAAAATGCCTGTTTGCATCATCGGCACTGCCATAATCGATTTGAAAACAGCATCCTCTTCGGCAGGCATACTGAAATCTCCTAAAAACAAAGAGTCTTTTTCTTGTTTAATCTTTTCTTTAAAATACTGGATATAACTTTCAGCAGCTTTTGAGCAGAAAAAGTCCGTGCTTCCGTTTAAGACAGTCACTGTATTTGATTCAGCAGAAAATAAAATAAATCCTACCTCTTCAGCCTCAAAGCTTGTTGATATTCGATTCGACATATATGTCATCATTTCATTAAGCCTTAGATTAGCGTTTAACCGATGGGACGCTTCATTAATAAGCTGAAGATCAGACACCAGTTTTTTCGACTGCTGATACAGCTGTGCGTTTTCAAGTGCACCACCCGCAGTATTAGCAAGCAGAGAAATGAACTCTACTTCTTTTTTAGGGAACTTAACCGAGTTTTCAGCAATTACTTGCAAAACACCGTATACCCCTTGCTTTCCTTTCAAAGGAGCATATAGTATCGAATTTCTGCCCTCTTGAAGATACTCAAACTGGATCTCACCAGTTACGTAGGCTTCCATCGCAGCAAGGTTTGAGCTGTCATATTCCAAATCCTTAATGAGCAGATCTCCATGTGTGTTATTATCATGAGACAATAACAGATAATAGCCGAGCGATGGATAGATATCCTTTAAAGTATTGATAATCGCCCGCAAAACCCCTTCTGTATTCATGGAGGAGTGGAATTTTTCGGTTACCTTGAAGAGTTTTTTATATCTTTTCTCCTCTGCAACCACTTCCAGTAAATTTTGAACCTTTATTATATAGTAACTAAATTCTTCACTTATCAGCTTATACAGACAGTCATCACCAAGTGATTTGCTTTGCTCGGATTCATTTAATCTCACAACAAAAAAATTATAAAAGCCATCTTTATTTTTTAAAGGAATTAACAAATCATATTCTTCTAATTCATCAATACCAATTGGCTTTTTGCTGACTGCTCTTGTCAGCAGCCTGTTTTTTATATCTACTGTATACGGAAGGATGGATGCTGCAACTGTTGGGTTTGTTGACGCCTCCACAGCCCATTCATCGTTCCACTCATTAGCACTATAGTAAGTCACTTCTGCAGCATGCAAAAAATTTTTAATAATATAAAGCATTTCTCGCAGAATTATTTCGTAATTAAAGCTTTTACTTTCTATATCAAAGAGATCAAAGAAACGACTTTTTAGCTTTACTATTGATTGGTGGTCAAGCATATCCATCTAATTATCACCTATTCATCTAACTATTCATTGTATTTTTCCCAATTTATCCAAAGATATTGCCGCTGTCTTCTATTTAATTTTATAATGACAAGACTTAGTGCTAGACTAAAGTTAGCAACATCCAGTCCTATATAAACAACAGATACTTTTCGCCTAATCCAAAAGTAGGAATTTTATATACTTAAATTATCGGACAATTCTTATAGTAAAGTAAAACAATTATATCACAAGGCGCTGTAATGAGAATACAAGAGCATAAAATTTTCCTGCTCCTATAAAGGTAAATTTCTACTAGCATAAAATTAATAAATCTTAGCTTGACTTTTAGGCAGTTGAAATCATATAATATTCTTTGTGTAAAATATTGCAGCATATGCAAATCACTTTGTTGCTTTATTTTGTTCCTCAAAAGCTTTTTTGATGGTGTATTGTGTAACCCTTAGCTGCTAGGGCGAAGGTACATGAAGACAAAATAAACATAAAGGCTAGTTGCATCTGTTTTTATTTTACAAAATAAAAACATGAAGGAGGAGTCATCAATGGCTCGTTATACAGGTCCAAGTTGGAAACTTTCTCGTCGTCTTGGAATTTCTTTAAGCGGTACTGGCAAAGAGTTAGATAAACGCCCTTACGCTCCAGGACAACATGGTCCAAACCAACGCAAAAAATTATCAGAATACGGTTTACAATTACAGGAAAAGCAAAAATTACGTCATATGTATGGTGTAAATGAGCGTCAATTCCGTAATTTATTCGATATTGCTGGCAAAATGAAAGGTAAACACGGTGAAAACTTCATGGCGCTTCTAGAATCTCGCCTTGATAACGTTGTTTATCGTTTAGGTCTTGCTCGTACACGTCGTCAAGCACGTCAGCTTGTTAACCACGGTCACGTTATCGTTGATGGTGGACGTGTTGATATCCCATCATACCGTCTAAAAGCAGGTCAAACAATCACATTGCGTGAAAAATCACGTAATCTTGATATTGTTAAAGAAGCAGTTGAAGTGAACAACTTCGTACCTGATTTCTTGACTTTCGATGCTGATAAATTAGAAGGTACATTCACTCGTTTACCAGAACGTTCTGAATTGCCAGCTGAAATTAACGAAGCTCTTATCGTTGAGTTCTACTCTCGTTAATAGATTTGCTAATACAGCATTATCAAACCCTAGAAACCGCGTTGTATCAATGCTTTCTGGGGTTTTTTTATTACGCTTCGTAGAATGATGTATTATCCATTATTGATTTGGGGCTTATATTGGGACTGAATTATTAGTGTGGACAGACACATCCTCTATATTTCAGTAAATAGTTTAACTTGAAAGCTAAAACCCTTCCCCTTACACCATTTCTCTAATTTATTTTTCCTATCTTTAGTTGTTGTGAAAAATATCAATACTGGAACTGCATTTTTTATCAATGCATTAATTCTTTATATCGTTGTATCTTCTTTTTGTTATCGATCATATCCCTCGTTTTATCCACTTTGACTAAATGACTTGTATAATTAATAGGTACATTATTGTAACAGAAAGCTAATTTGCCTAATAATTTTTTAGAAGTCACATTCTCCTTATCAGGTAACTTCTTGCTGTTTGTTCATTTCAAGAAATTATTAGCTTTTAAAAAAGAACATAAAAAGACCTTCACAACTTTTGTGAAGGCTTAAATCATGAATCCTTTATAAGAAAGTACAAATAATTCTGTTAATAAAGCATCTAAAAGACCCAGAAATTACTGCAATTTCTGAGGCTTTTTTGTCATTTTCTTTGATACTGCCCAATGTTTAATTCCGAAAAATACGGCTATAAGTCTAATAAGGAGCAAAGGCGTTTTAGCGATCCCCAATTTTCTCACCACTGCCTTTGCTCCTTCCCCATAAAAAAAGACCCCCCCAGGTCTTCTGCATTCCAATTATTTTATCAAGCCTATCGCTATAGTCTCGATTAATGTCCTCACAGAAGCATTTCGTTTTCTGATGGCTTTCATCATTGTCACAAGCTTCCTTATTTCATCCTTGGACTGTTCTTCTATCAGCCACTCAACTAGCTCTGTACTTTTAATTCGAAGCGGACCACCTTTAGCAGGAACCTTAAAATCTCTTTCCCGTTTCAATACATTTCTTACATATGCTTTGTCATAATCATATAATGTCATTAAGTTTTCTTGCAACGTTCATCTTCCTTCGATTTATTTTTTATATGTAAGCCTCAATTCAAGAAGCTGCTTCTCCTTTATGTATCATCATTTGTAAATTCATTAAATTATCTAATCTCTTACTAAGTAAAATTGTTTCTTTAGAAGTGAACCCCTTTGCCATTCCTGTTGAAATCATATTCTCTCTCAGCATTTCAATTTGTTCATTTAAATGAATACTCATATGTAAACTACCCCTTTAATAATTTCCATAGAAATTTATTCTAACAAGGGTAAACGGATACAAAAAAGGATAATCTTTCTTCAAATGTCGACAATATATAACAAATTTTGACTGAATCTACCTGTAAATTCAAGCTGTTTAGATAACATCAGTTATAAAGAACTATAAATTCCCTCCTCTAATAGTTCTTAATCCCTACTATTCTTTTTGTAAGAATATTCTTTTATTTAGCTCAAGGTCTTCAGCTATATAAAATATTAAAAAAGTTACATCCTTCTTCCATCCTTAAAAATAAAGGAAGGCAGGATGCTTCTCCTACCTTCCTTTATTTGCTTATTTTTTATGACCGTCATTTTGAAGGGGAATATCTTCTCCAGCGACATTTTCCATCACGCCGTCAATAGTGCCCTCTGTATAGGTATCTGATGATTGCTCATGGGTCTCAGCAAGCCCTTTTGAGACAACATCGTTCTTTTGATAGTCTTCTGTTTCGTAGGTTTTTCCCGCTACAGGAGCATTCTGTGATTTTTTCATCGTAATTCCTCCATTTCTTCTATTTATTATTGTTGATACATGTTGTTAGAAGGATAGGAAGATGCCTTTGAATTAAGTGTTGAACAATCTGTCTGCATTGGTTTATTTGCTGCATTCCATTGATTGAGTTTTGCATCATTATCCTCCTAGAACTTCCGGCTTTGTGTTTTCTGTGATACAAAACATATTTTGCATGGATTTGAACAATCCATGCAGTCAATCGTCTGTTTACAAAAATTTACCTACTCAGAATAAAGCCTTATATGCTTGGTAAGCAAAATAAAGTCCGAAACCAATCATTGATAAAGATGACAAAACAGAAATTACATACAGCATATTAGAATGAAGCAGCCTTCTTGCAATGCCTGAAATGAGGGCCATTATGAGATCCCATAATAAAATCCCTGAGATAATAGCCAAGCTGCATAATATGAAGGACTTATTAGAAAAGCTCTCTGCTGATTTTGCCAATACAGAGCCATATATTCCAAGCCAGAAGAGAATGGTTAAAGGATTGGAAATAGACATTAAAAACCCAGAAAAAAACGACTTAAACAAAGAATTGTCCTGTTTATTCCTTTCTGTCACATTAATTTTGGCTGTATTAATCAAGCTTTCTATTCCGGTATACGTCAGTACGAAGAAACCGAACAAATACAAAAAGGTTTTCATAAATGGTGTGTTTATAAACTGACTTACTCCAAAATAAACCATCATCATATAAATGACATCAGCCGCCAATGCACCAAGCCCGAACACCCAGGCATGAAAGAAACCATTTCTGATTCCCTTGTCCAATTGTGCAGCGTTAACAGGACCAACAGGTGCCGCCAATGAAACACCTAATAATATATAAGGAAAAAAAGTACCCATAAATCCCTCCGCATATGTATATTTACTTCTAATGTATTCAGCGGCAGGGACTTGTACCACAAAAAATTATTTTCTATTTAGAGAATAAGTCGGCACTATAAAAAAGCTTCTTGGACAAACAGTCCAAGAAGCTTTAATTTATTAATATTGAATTAAGTAGTATTTCTTTTTCCCTCTTCTAATAACGGTGAACTGTCCTTCAATACGATCCTCTTCACCTAAAACATAGTCCAAATCCTGCTTTCGCTCACCATTGACGTACACAGCACCATTTGTTATGTCCTCACGAGCTTGCCTTTTCGATGATACAATGCCAGCAGCTACTAACAGGTCAACTAGAACTGCATCACCTTCTTCATGCTTGTATGTTGGAACATCCTTAAAGCCTTGCTTAATCTCAGATGCTGTCAGGTTTTTAATGTCTCCGCTGAAAAGTGCTTCCGTAATTTTCATGGCCTGCTCTAACGCTGCTTCGCCGTGAATCATTTTTGTCATTTCTTCAGCTAGAGCTTTTTGCGCCTTTCTTAAATGAGCTTCAGCCTGTAATGATTGCTCCAATTCTTCAATTGTTTCTTTTGAAAGGAATGTAAAGAATTTCAAGTATTTAATCACATCAGCATCTGCTGTATTAATCCAGAATTGGTAGAACTCATACGGTGTAGTCTTTTCCGGATCAAGCCAAATAGCACCACTTTCTGTTTTACCAAATTTAGTTCCATCAGCTTTCGTTACAAGCGGGATCGTTAATCCGTAAGCTTTTGCACCTTCTGCACTATTTTTACGGATAAGCTCTAATCCTGTCGTAATATTTCCCCATTGGTCACTGCCGCCAATTTGCAGCTTACAGTTATGGTTTTCGTAAAGATGCAAGAAATCAAGGGCCTGTAAGATTGTGTAAGTAAATTCTGTAAAGGAAATACCTGTTTCCAATCTTGAGGAGATTGTGTCTTTTGCCAGCATGTAATTGATGCCGATATGCTTGCCGTAATCTCTTAGGAATGTAACGATATCCATCTTGCCAGCCCAGTCATAGTTATTAACCATCACCGCACCATTATCGCCACCGAAATCAAATATTTTCTCGAGCTGTTTTTGCAGACATTTAACGTTATGTCCGATTGCATCTAGTGTTTGCAGATTTCTTTCTTCGCTCTTTCCGCTCGGATCACCAATAAGACCTGTTGCTCCGCCGACAAGCACGATTGGTGTATGTCCTGCATTTTGGAAGCGTCTCAATGTCAAAAACGGCAGCAAGTGTCCGATATGCATGCTGTCTGCAGTCGGGTCCACCCCGCAGTATAAGCTGATTTTTTCGTCAGCTAAAACATCTTTTAAGCCCTCTTCATCTGTTTGCTGGTAAACGATGCCTCTCCAATGTAAATCCTCAAGTAAATTCACTATAATTCCTCCATTTGTTATTCCTTTTGATTGTTATTAACAGCGCGTGCTTTTTGTGCGGCTCTTTTTTTCTGGAACAAAAAAAAGCGTCCCTGCATGAATATGCAGGGACGCTTTTTTAGCGCGGTACCACCCTAATTGAGAAAAGAAAACTTCTCTCCACTTAAAAAAGATAACGGCTCACAACCGTCTGCTGCTACTAACCCATATGAGGATTTCCCAACAGAAGCTACGGGAGGTAATTCATCCTTTTATATATGCCATTTCACACCAACCAATGGCTCTCTTAGTATAGTGATAAAAGAACTACTTATTCCCATCAACGCAATAACGAATCAATATTAGTTTGAGTTATTTTTACCATAAAAGAACGTAGCATGTCAAATGCTTTTGCGAAAAAGGTTGGAAATTATCGAACATTGTCCATATTGCCCATTGCTTTATGCTATAATGTATGTGATTTTAGGGGGAATGATACCATATGAATGAAAGCCCGAAGTGGAAAAACTATCTCCATGGTTTCCTAAGCTTCTTCACCAATAAAAAAACCGCCAAAAGAGCTCGTATCACTTATGAAGTCTCTTGGAATATTATATTGATATTCATTATTCTACTGATAGTCGGCGGTGCTTTTGCTGGAGGAATCGGTGCAGGCTATTTTGCTTCTCTTGTTAAGGAGGAACCTATCCGCTCCTACAAGACGATGCAAAAGGACATTTATAATTATGAAGAAACGTCCGAACTGTATTTTGCCGATAACGTTTATTTAGGAAAACTGCCGACAGATTTAGAACGAGAAGAAGTGCAAATAGAGGATGTATCACCATATTTAGTGGATGCGATCGTTGCCACAGAGGACGAGAACTTCTATAAGCATGATGGTGTAGTTCCTAAAGCGATAATGAGAGCATTGGTTCAGGAAGTTTCTAACAGCTCCACACAGTCTGGAGGAAGCACCTTAACACAACAGCTTATCAAAAACCAGATTTTAACGAATGAAGTTTCCTTTGAACGAAAAGCAAAGGAAATATTACTCGCATTAAGGCTGGAGAAATTTTTCTCTAAAGAGGAGATTCTTCAAGCATACTTAAATGTGTCTACTTTCGGCAGAAATGCCTCTGGCAGAAATATTGCCGGTGTACAGTCTGCTGCAAAAGGAATCTTTGGGGTGGAAGCAAAAGATCTTACATTGCCGCAGGCAGCATTTATCGCTGGACTGCCGCAAAGTCCGTTCGGCTATACTCCGTTCACCCAAGATGGAACAGTCAAAAAGAATTTAGAACCTGGTTTGGAAAGACTGCAGACGGTTCTGACAAGAATGTACAACCAGCATAAAATTACAAAAGAAGAGTACGAAAAAGCATCTGCCTATGATATAACGAAGGATTTCGCGAGCCCTGAGGCAAGTCCGACTGAAAAATATCCTTGGGTTACTTACGAAATTGAAAATAGAGCGACCCAAATCATCGCTGAAATGCTTGCAAAAGAAGACGGCTATAATGCGAAGGATTTAGAGGAAGATGAAGTTCTGGAAGAGCAGTATTATGAGCTGGCTGATCGCCAAATCCATCAGAACGGCTATGAAATTCACAGTACAATCAATAAAAAAATGTATGATAAATTTCAGGATGTAGTAGCTAAATACCCATATTACGGTCCTGATAAACCACAAACTGTTACAAACAGCGAAACAGGAGAAAAGAAAACTATCATGGAGCCTGTAGAAACAGGTGCGGTGCTGATTGATAATAAGACTGGTGCTATTATCAGCTTTGTCGGAGGAAGAGATTATGACAGAGAAGCTACAAACCATAGCACAGCCCCAAGACCGAACGGTTCCACAATGAAGCCGCTGCTCGTATACGGTCCTGCCATTGAATTAGGAACACTTTCACCTGGAACAGTCCTTCCAGATGTGCCTTTGGCTCTGGACCCTGCAAGACCTGGGACAGTCTGGCCGAATAACTATGATTCCAGATTCCATGGACTTGTAACCGCAAGGGTTGCTCTTGCTGAATCATATAACGTCCCAGCGGTAAAGGCTTATGCGCAAATTCTGCCGCAAAAGCCTGCTACCTACTTAGAAAAAATGGGCTTTTCAACATTAACAGATGCCGATTATTCTAACAGAGCAACCTCTATTGGGGGAATAACAAACGGCGTCTCTGTTGAGGAAAATACGAATGCCTTTGCAACATTTGCAAATGGCGGAGAGTTCGTTGATGCTTATATGATTGATAAAATTGTTGATAAAGACGGAAAAGTTATCTATAAGCATAAAGCAGACAAAGTGAAAGTATTCAGCCCGCAAACATCTTATTTGACAATTGATATGATGCGGGATGTTATTACTCAAGGAACTGCAAGGGCAGTTAATAATCGTCTGAAATTCAGCTCTGACTGGGCCGGAAAAACAGGAACAACACAGGACTTTAAAGATTCCTGGTTTGTCGCGACTAACCCGAATGTTTCCTTCGGTGTTTGGACAGGCTATGACACACCTAAATCACTCCAGAGTTCCGGGACGATGAGCTACAGCATGCGTAATAACTATTTATGGGCAGATTTAATGAATGCTGCTTACGATGTCGATTCGAAGCTTGTAGACCCGTCTGAAAGCTTTACAATGCCAGGCGGAATTGTCAGACGATCTGTCTGCTCCCTTTCTGGTTTGCTTGCCTCAGAGGGATGTTCAAAAGCGGGACTTGTTACAACAGATTTATTTAAAGCAAATGCTGTTCCGAACAAGACAGATGACAGTATCGTTGCAGGGAAATATGTGCAGATTGGCGATACGAAATATATGGCTTTAGACTCCACACCAAGTGAATTTGCTGAAAATGGAGTTATATTAAATCCTGACTATATTGAAAAACTGTTTGGAATTACTGTAACGGATCCTAGTACCTTGATTCAAAATAACACAGCGCTGAAAAATGTCGTTGTTCCATCAAATAAAATAACGGACAACGGAAAAGCTCCAGGAGCTCCAAAAATCAGCAGCAGCGGTAACACGATCACCTGGTCAAGATCCGGGGAAAAAGATGTTATCGGCTATCGTGTGTATCAAAACGGCAAAAAGGTCGCAAGCATTAAAGCGAGTGACAGTCTCTCCTATAGAGCTGGCAGCGGGGCTTATATTGTGAAAGCAGTTGATATTGCTGGTAAAGAATCTTCTAACTCTAATAAGATAGAAGTCGGCAATAAGACAAGCGCTAAAAAAGAGGAAAACTCTAAAGCGAAAGCAGATACGGCGAAAAACACAGAGAAAAAGGAAGAGAATAAAACAGAAGCTTCGAACGAGGATAAAAACAAGCAAGAACAGACAAATGATGAATCAACTGATTCAGATAAAGAAGACTCTAACGCTGCAAGTGAGGAAGAAAAAAGCGATAATACTTGATCTTGCTGCAAAAAAGACGTTCCGTTTAACGGAACGTCTTTTTTTATTTTAATACTGTTATATATTTAGCAGAAACATAGCCGGTCTTTGAGCCTGATTTCACCTTATACCATGTCCCTTGCTGTGAAAGAATGATAACTGTTTGCTTTTTCTTTAGTTTTGTCATCACTTTTGAAGAGGTGCTTGGCTTTTGTCTTACATTTAGCACTGATGCCTTAACACTGCCTTTTTTCTCTTTAGCAGGCTTTGAAATCGTTACTTTTTGTTTAATGGTTTTCTTATATCCGTCCAAGTTTGCTGCCGTGATTTCAGCAGTATAATTGCCATTTGCTATTTTGCTGATATTCCAATCAGCATAAATAGAGCCAGATTTCACTGCTTTATTATTGGCTAATGTGGAGATCGTCTTTCCTTTTGAGTCTTTCATTATAATGGTCGTTTTGCCAGCTTTATTAATCTTCATGGACAGCTTAACTGTATTCTTCTTGTAATCGGTATTAGCTTTAAAGCTTGAAATAACAGGTGCAACAGTATCTTTCTTTACTGTTTTGTTAGTTGATGTGTTCGAGTTACTGCTTGCATTACTATATTCCTTAACAAGAGTGGTACGGGGATAATAGAACTGTAGTATTTGTTTATAATTGTGTCCAGCCTCTGCTCTGTTTTTGGCGCCATACTGACTAAGGCCTACACCGTGACCATTTCCGCGGCCTTTAATAAAAATTATTCCGTTCTTTAATTCAGAAACATCAATTAAATAGCTTGGCATTTTGTCGATGCCAACCATCGCCCGAATCTTTGATGCTGGAACACCATTTAATTCTAGTGTTTTCTTTTCAGCAGTATTGCCATCAGCTTTTATCAGCAGATATTCAACCTTTACAGATCCTTTAGAAACTCTCCCACCAGCTGACAATGCTTTTAAATCGAGTTCCAGCTTTGAAATTGTGGAGATTTTTATCTTGTTAACATCACTTGTATAGCCTTCTGTTTTCAACCAGGTTTTCATATTTTTCAGCACTTGCTGGTCTGCATCTGCTTCCTTCACAGATGTCCACCATGTGTCAGCCGCATCCAAATCCAGCTTGTCTGTCACCTGCTGCTGTTTTAGTTGGATTACCCAAGGGAACTTTTCCTTTGTAGATGGGTGAAAATCATACGCATCCTCTTCTACTGCAAAATAAGGAACTGCATTTCCTCCCCAAACACTGCTGTTTAGTTCTGTTTTGCCCCCATTGCTTGCAGAAAATACTGCATCTATTAACGTATTATTGTATTTCAGGACAAGCCCTTCTGTTTCCTTGACAGCTGTATCGCTGCGAGAATGACTTCCTGTAATCCCCCCATACACTTGCTTTGCAATAGTATCCACCATATTTGCATCATTTATATGTTTTAAGGCGTATGTTCTTGCTGCTACTGTTTGCGCCTTTAATGCTTCCATGGTCCACAGTGCTGGCATTTCTTGCGGAACGACACCTCTTAAATATGTTTCTATATCAATTTTATTGATTGGACGAATATACAATTTATTATTCTTCGTGTCTTTTTCTAATACAAATTGGAAGGACCCATAATAGCTGCGGCCATTTAATGCTAGAGAGCTATCTGTTTTCAATGGAGTTGCTGTGATTGTTCCATTCTCTAGAAGAACCTGTCCTTTGCTTGTAGACAGTTTTAACGCATTGTTAACAATACTCATGACAGTCTCTGTTCCTGCACTGACTTTTTTACCGTTGGAAAGGGTATATTCTCCATTAAAAACAACCGTAATGGAAGAATTATTGCCGAGATAATTGACAAGCTTCACTTCTAACATCGGGACTGTTTCCGCCTTTATTTGTGGTGAAAGGACAGAAATTACAACAGCACAAATAAGCAACATACACATTATCTTTTTCATCTATTTCCCCCTATTACCCATGACTATCTATCTATTAGTTATAAAAATAGTAAAATAACAATATAATACTTCTTCATTTTATAAATCTAAAGACATGATTACTAGGTGTAATTAATGGGAAATAAGACATACAAAACAAAAAAAGATGGCATCTACCAAAGCCATCTTTTTTTGAAAAATTATTATTTTGTTGATCCTCTAGACTCAATACGGTGAGGCAATACAACGATGCCATCTTCCACTGTTTCTTTGTTCATATACTTAGTCAACAACCTCATTGCCACTGCGCCAATATCATAAAGCGGCTGAACAACAGTTGTTAATTGCGGTCTTACCATTAGTGTAAGCTTTGTATTGTCAGAACTGATAATTTCAAAATCGTCTGGAACCTTAAAGCCTTTATCTTCTGCACAGTGGATAACGCCGATTGCCATTTCATCTGATCCAACGAAGATAGCAGTAGGCTTTTCAGCCAATTCCATTAGTTTGTCAAATGATTCCATACCAGATTCGTATGTGTAATCTCCTTCTACAACAAGATCTTCATTAAAGGCAATGCCTGCATCCGCCAATGCTCGCTTATATCCTTCAAGCTTATGCAACTTGTTAATAGGCTCTTCTAATGAACCTAGCACTAGTGCAATAACCTTATGTCCTTTTTCTACAAAAGAAGTAACAGCATCATAAGTTGCTTGCGCATAATCAATATTAACAGAAGCAATCTTTTTGCTTGATTCAACGCTTGCTGCAAGTACAATCGGCACTGGAGACTTTTCAAATTCCTGAACATGCTCCTCTGTAATGTTACCGCCCATGAATACAATCCCGTCAACTTGTTTTCCAAGCATTGTATTCAGAAGGTGAAGCTCTTTATCTTTATTTTGATCTGAGTTGCTCAAAATAATATTATATTTGTACATTGTTGCAATATCTTCAATCCCTCTAGCAAGCTCTGCATAGAAAGTGCTTGAAATATCAGGTATAACGACACCTACAGTCGTTGTCTTTTTACTTGCTAAACCGCGCGCTACAGCATTAGGTCTGTATCCTAAACGGTCAATTACCTCAAGGACCTTCTTCCTTGTTGCAGGTTTCACATTCGGGTTTCCGTTTACAACACGGGAAACAGTAGCCATTGATACACTCGCTTCCCTAGCGACATCATATATTGTAATATTCATGTTCTACACTCCTTTTAAACGTACATTCACTATATTTATTTTACGGCAAGTAGCTAGAACCTAAACATTGTTTGTTTCAATTTAGCTAATCTTGTCTGATTATGTATTTAATCATACGATAACGTTGCAAATGCCGCAATGACAAGCTTTCATTTTTTTTCAAAAAAGCTGTTTTTTTTAATTAATTAAGGTTAGCCCTGTTGTCAGAGCGTTTTCATTTCTAAATATTCTAACATATATGAATCTAAAATGCCCGTGATACCTATTATCACTACTCATTTTATAGACATTTTCCAACAAACTTATACCTAATGAAAGAGCAAACAAAAAAGCAGATGGTATCATCCATCTGCTTTTTTCAAAAAATTATGCTCTTACGTATGGTGACTCAAGAATTGATTTGTAGAACTCATCGAATTGCGGAATATCCATTTGCTGTGCAGAATCTGACAGAGCAACTGCAGGATCCGGGTGAACCTCAGCCATAACGCCGTCTGCTCCGATTGCAAGTGCTGCTTTAGCACAAGGCAACAGCAAATCTTTTCTTCCAGTTGAGTGTGTTACATCAACAAATACAGGAAGATGTGTTTCTTGCTTTAAGATTGGTACTGCAGAGATATCAAGGGTATTTCTTGTAGCACGTTCGTATGTGCGGATACCGCGTTCACAAAGCATGATTTGGTCATTACCTTGAGAAATAATATATTCAGCTGCGTTAATGAACTCCTCAATTGTGGCAGCAAGTCCTCTTTTTAGCAATACAGGCTTCTTCACACTACCAGCTGCTTTTAATAACTCGAAGTTTTGCATGTTACGAGCACCGATTTGAATAACATCAATGTAATCCAATGCTTCTTCAATATGCTGTGGGCTTACGATTTCACTGATTACACGAAGATCGTATTCATCAGCAACACGCTTTAGGATTTTTAGACCTTCTACACCAAGACCTTGGAAATCATAAGGAGATGTTCTTGGTTTAAACGCTCCTCCACGAAGCAATGTTAAACCTTTTGCTTTTACACTTTCAGCAACTTTTGCAACTTGCTCATATGACTCAACTGAACATGGACCAAAGACGAATTTAGGTACTCCATCGCCAATTTTTGTTCCTCTAATATCAACAATTGTATCTTCCGGTTTCTTTTTACGGGAAACAAGAAGTGCTTTGCTGTCATCTTCTTGCTGCAGCTGCAGACCAGCTTTGAAGATTTGTTTGAACAAGTGGGCAATCGTTGCATTATCGAACGGCCCGTCGTTTTTAGCTAAAATATCGTCAAGCATTTTGCGTTCCCTTACAGGGTCATAGCGATGTGCTCCATGTGTCACTTTTGTTTGTGCGATTTTTTGGACTAAGTTAGCTCTCTCGTTAATCTTCTCTAAAATTTCTAAGTTTAACTCATCAATTCTGTCACGAAGCATTTCCAATTCTTTATTGCTCACTATCTCCATCATCCCTTCTATCAATAATCCAAATCAGTGTTTTCTATAACCTGTTTGGACAACTGCCGATTATTCTTTATACCAACTAAAAAATATGTTACATTTCTTTTAATTGGGTTTATTATAAAACAACTTTATTCGGTTGTCACTACTTTTCTTTATTAATTAAACGCTTTTAAGCACTAAAGCGTTTTTATTCATATTTTTTCTGTAAATATAAGTTAAACAATAACATTTATTATGTACACAATAAACCCATTTTTTATCATTTTCATTAAAAGAAGGTGTATTTTTTGCAAAATAAAGAAAAATTATTTGCATTAGATATTGGTACACGATCCGTAGTTGGCATTATCATTGAAGCTGATAGTGATAATTATCATGTTTCAGATATTCTTTCCATTGAGCATAAAGAAAGAGCAATGCTAGACGGACAAATACATGATGTCCTTGCAGTAGCTAAAATCATTCAGGAAATTAAAACTAAAATGGAAGAAAAACATGGTCCTCTCCGCAAAGTCAGTGTAGCTGCAGCAGGGAGAGCACTAAAAACAGAAAAAGCTGCTTATACGGTAGAAATCGCAAGAAAACCAATGATGACTAAGCAGGATATTCTACATATGGAGCTTGCGGCCGTCCAGCAGGCACAAAGTGCGGTTGCTGAAAAAAACAGTCGCGAAAACAGTCAATTTTATTATTGTGTTGGTTATTCTGTGCTTCGTTACACACTTGATGAACAAGAAATGGGGAGCTTGATTGACCAGCAGGGAAATGTTGCAAAGGTAGAGATCATTGCTACTTTTCTGCCAAAGGTTGTCGTAGAATCATTGATTGCCGCATTGCACAGGGCAGATTTGGAAATGGAGGCTTTGACACTTGAACCGATTGCCGCCATTAATGTATTGATTCCTCCATCTATGAGAAGATTAAATGTCGCTCTTGTAGATATTGGAGCAGGAACATCCGATATTGCTATTACTGATGAAGGCACTGTTATCGCTTATGGCATGGTTCCTGTCGCTGGGGATGAAATAACAGAAGCAATCAGCGATCAATATTTATTGGATTTTCCATTAGCAGAAGCAGCCAAAAAACAGCTCTCTGAACTGGAGCAAATAACGATTACTGATATTCTTGGCTTTTCTACAGACATAAGCAGAGCAGAAGTTATCAAGCAAATATCTCCTGCATTAGATAAGCTTGCAGACGCCATTTGCCGGGAAATACTGCTCCTGAATAACCATCAGTCACCAAAGGCTGTCATGCTTGTCGGCGGAGGTAGCCAAACACCTGCACTTCAAGAAAAAATAGCAGAGCTGTTAAATTTGCCTGCGAACCGAGTTGCAATTAGAGGCATTGATGCTATTAATAACTTAACCTTTGAGGATTCGGCTATTAAAGGACCTGAGCTTGTTACACCAGCAGGCATTGCGATAGCGGCAGGTCAATCTCCTGTGCAATATAAAACTGTTTATGTGAACGAACAGCCTATCAGGCTGTTTGAAGTAAATAAGCTGACAATTGGAGACTGTCTGCTTGCCTCTGGCCTCTCCGTATCTAAACTGTACGGCAAGCCGGGAATAGCAAAAATCATTTCTTTAAATGGGCAAAAAATTACTATCCCAGGAAGCCATGGGGAAGGACCTGTCATTACAAGAGATGGGGAAATTTGTTCATTAGATGATTTAGTCGAAAACGGGCAAAGTCTGAAAGTGGTAAAAGGCAAGGATGGAGAGCAGACACAAGTACAGATTAAGAGCTTGCTAGATTCAGATACTGGCAGAAGTGTGCGCATTAATGGCAAGGATTACACAATTTGTGACAGAGTTTTCTGCAACGGGCAAGCAGCCTCTCTCGATAAATGGATAGAAGATCGTGATGTAATTGATGTAGTAACAGTCTATACCATTCAAGAGCTCTTGGAAGGTCTTGAATTATACGATATTTTGGAGGAATTGCGTCCTTTCCAAATAAAAATCAATGAAAAGGATACTGTCATTCCAGCTTTTTCCGGAAAGCTTTATCGAAACGGACTGCCCTCCAAGCTAAATCACAGCTTTGATACTAACGATGAAATCATGATTGAAAAAAGGCAGATACCAACAGTCTCAGAATTGGCGGAAAGAAGACAGGTGCTGTTTGTTCAAGTGCTCCCTGTCACCTTTAATGGAAAGAAATTGACCCTCTCCAAACAGCTAGCTCAAGTTTCAAGAAATGGGCAAGCATTAAACCTAGAGGATAAAATTTATCCTAACGAAAAAATTCAAATTGAACAGAAACCTTTTGAAGGCTTCTTATTCCAAGATTTATTTGCATATGTGCAAATAGATATGCCAAAAAGTAACCAAGGAAGCTTTGAACTGATGAAAAATGGGGAAAAAGCAACCTTTTTAACACCTATCGACAAAGGTGACGACCTTTCCATTGTCTGGAAGGTTGCTGCAACATAAAAAAAAGATGGCATGGGGAGTATCCCGTTGCCATCTTTTTTTATGCTTGTGCACTTGCTTCTTGAAGAGAGTCGACTGTAATTCCACCGTGTGATGCATTCCATACAACAGAACGGTCAGAGAACAACAAAGCTTGCGGCGATTCATGTCTAACCCCGAATGTTTCAGCAATATAGTTAGATAGCGGTCTAGCCTCCTGTACAGCCAAATAATAGGTATCGATATCTTTATTTGTGTCTGCATATTGGTTATATTCGTCAAATGCTGCCGCACTAATCGGACATGTTAAACTATGCTTCACAACGAATGCTTTCTTGCTGCTGTTCAAAACCTCTTCCAATTGTTCTACTGTCTCAATTTTTTTCATGGATTTCCCTCCAGTTTTTGTCTTTACATAAAAAGGCAGCCCCATTAGCTGGGGCACCTTATTATTGGTTATATCTGCTTTCTGTTTCATCAAACGCTTTTTTTGTTTCTTCCAGTTTCTTTTGGATTTCATCATACTCGCCCTTGAAAGGGTCGTCAGTTTCCGTACCTGCAGCAGCTTCTACATTATCTGTCTGCTGTTCGTCTTTCCCTCGATTTTTTACTTTCTCCATTAAACCATTGGAATGCTTCGTTACCGTATTGCCTAAGCTGCCTGTCTTATCTTTAGCAATGCTGATATACTCAGTTCCTTTATCCTTAACTGTGCCAGAGAGCTCAATTCCTTTTTCTTTCAGAAGTCCTGCCTGCTGATTCAAATCCTGAATCAGTTCCTTACCAGGCTTTGGAGCAAGGAATAGAGCTGTCGCTGCTCCAACAATTCCGCCTACAATGGCACCTAGCAGAAAGTCTTTTCCGTTTGAGCTTTCATTTTCTACAACTGTTGTTTCGTATTCCCTTGTCATCATTACCCCTCCTAAAAAATTAATGAGCTTTTACTTTTATGTTACTCTCAGCAGCTTTGCGAGCTTTCCACTGATCTCTGATGTTAAAGAACATCTTGCTGTATTGAAGTACTTGGGCAATCTTGTCCTGATTGTGGACAAGCTTTTGCTCCACATTTTGATTGATGTTTTGAATAGAATCATTAAATCCTTTAACTGAAGTGCCAATACCTTTAACAGCATCGACAACACTGTTGAGGCTTTCTGATTTTTGCTGAATATCCTCTGCCAAAACATTTGTCTTATGCAGTAAAATGGTCGTTTCCTTCGTGACACCATCAAGCTGTCTTTCAAGGCCAACTAATGTTTTGGAGACACTATCAAGTGTGATATGTAACGATTTCAATGTTCTGGCAACATAAATTACCAAAATAGTGAAAGCAATGGCAATCAATGCAACACTGCAATATAAAATAATAATCATTTACTATACACCTCCGCTTTTTTCAATGTTTTTCCCAATTTGGCGAATGCCTAAACCTTTCTTCTATTATAGTTGGAAAAACAGCCAGAAACAAATAAAACAGGTAAATTCATCCTATAACTTTTGTGTCAAAAGACTCCCCTAGTTTAGGTTATTTCAGACAATATTATTTAAGAAAAATATTTTTTAGGGTACAATAATATAGTTGACCACATAATCGGGGGTTCGACGTATCTACATACAAAGAAGAGTCGAAATTTTTTAATAATATAGGAGGCATTTTATGAAAGATCCACGTATTGAGCTGTTAGCTAAAAACTTAATTAATTACTCTATTCGATTGCAAAAAGGAGAAAAAGTACTTATTGAAAACTTCGGTTTGCAAAAGGAGCTAGTCAAAGCTCTTGTGAAGGAAGCATATGCTGCAGGCGGATACCCATTTGTTTCATTAAAGGATAATGATGTGAACAGATCATTGCTATTAGGTGCCCAAGAAGAACAATATGAAATGATGGCTGCCTTTGAAGCGAATGTAATGAGCCAAATGGATGCTTATATTGGACTTCGTGCAGGTGACAATATTAATGAACATGCAGATGTTCCTGCTGAAAAAATGAAAATCGAAGGCTCTACAATCGGAAAGAAAGTCCACAGGGAAATTCGTGTTCCGAAGACAAAATGGGTTGTGCTTCGTTACCCAAGTCCATCTATGGCCCAGCTTGCAAAAATGAGCACAGATGGATTTGAAGATTTCTACTTTAATGTCTGCAATCTAGACTATGGCAAAATGGATAAAGCAATGGATAGTCTTGTTGATCTAATGAACAAAACGGATGAAGTAAAAATTACTGGCCCTGGAACTGATTTGACTTTCTCTATTAAAGATATTCCTGCCATCAAGTGCTCTGGCCAAATGAATATACCTGACGGGGAAGTTTATACTGCTCCTGTGCGCAATTCTGTAAACGGAACGCTTACCTATAATACACCATCTCCATACCAAGGATTCACGTTTGAGCAGGTTAAGCTTACATTCAAGGATGGCAAAATCATTGAAGCAACTTCTAATGATACAGAACGCTTGAACGCAATCCTTGATACAGATGAGGGCGCAAGATTTATTGGGGAGTTTGCGATTGGGGTAAATCCATATATTCTTCATCCAATGCAGGATATTCTGTTTGACGAAAAAATTGATGGAAGCTTCCACTTCACACCAGGACAATGCTATGATGATGCATTCAATGACAATCATTCTAATATTCATTGGGATATGGTCAATATTCAAAGACCTGATTATGGCGGAGGAGAAATTTATTTCGACGGTGTGCTTATTCGTAAGGATGGAAGATTTGTTATACCTGAACTGGAGTCATTGAATCCAGAAAACCTTAAATAAAATGACAAAAAAAAGATGCTGCTTTTAGCAGCATCTTTTTTATACTATTTACACAAGCGATTTTTCATACGCCTCTTGGAATTTCTGAACATCTCCAGCACCCATAAATAGGATAACACTCTTTTCGTGTGCTTTCAGTGCTTCAATTTTTTCTTCTGAAATGACTTTGCTGCCTGGAATTTTCTCTGCCAAGTCTTCAATGCTAAGCTTGCCATGGTTTTCTCTTGCAGATCCGAATATTTCACACAAATAAGTGGAATCAGCCAAGCTTAAGCTTTCAGCAAATTCATTTAAGAAAGTTTGCGTACGTGAGAATGTGTGCGGCTGGAATACTGCCACAATCTCTCTGTCCGGATACTTCTGTCTTGCAGCTTCAACCGTCGCTTTGATTTCCGTTGGGTGATGTGCATAATCATCAATGATTACTTGATCTCCGATTTGTTTTTCAGAGAATCTGCGTTTTACACCTTCAAATGACATTAAGCGTTCCTGCACAATGCTTGCATCCAAATCTTCGTAATGACTTAAAGCAATAACAGAAAGTGCATTTAAAATATTATGGTTGCCAAATGTCGGAATTGAGAATGTATTATAGTAAGTATTTCTTACATATACTTCAAACGTCGTACCTTCTGTTGACTTTACAACATTTCTTGCTTGGAAATCATTTTCATCGTCAAATCCGTAGAACACAACAGGCACTTTTGCTTGAATTTTTTGAAGCTGTTCATCATCACCACAAGCAAAGATTCCTTTGTTCACTTGCCAAGCCATTTCCTGGAAGGCAGAAAATACATCATCAACATTCGCAAAATAATCAGGATGATCAAAATCAATATTCGTCATGATGGCATAATCTGGGAAGTAAGATAAGAAGTGTCTTCTGTACTCACATGCTTCAAATGCAAAGTACTCCGCATTCTCCGTACCTCTTCCTGTTCCATCCCCAATTAAATATGCTGTCGGCTTCGCGCCTTTTATCACATGAGCAAGCAGCCCTGTTGTGGATGTTTTACCATGGGCGCCTGTCACAGCCACACTCGTGAACTGCTTCATAAAGTCGCCTAAAAAACGGTGGTAGCGGACAACTGGTAGACCCAGTGCGTTTGCTTCCACAACTTCTTCATGCGTATCAGGGAAAGCATTGCCCACAATGACATTCATTCCCGGCTGAATATTTTCCTTTGAGAAAGGAAGAATTTTAATTCCTGACTGTTCTAAAGCCACCTGTGTAAAAAATCTTTTTTCTACATCTGAACCTTGAACTTTTAATCCCATATCATGCAGGATTTGTGCAAGTGCACTCATCCCTGACCCTTTAATACCTACGAAGTGGTAAATAGTCATATAAAGAACCTCCAACTATCGTATATCTTTTACACAGTATATGAAATGAACCTATAATTTGCTCATAGCATAAATTTCGCCACTATGGGCCTCGTAAAGGGATATTACCTTTTTAAAGAAAATGCTAAATAAGGTAATATCCAATCAGGCCAGATTTAACTTTTTTTTCCTTTTTTCACTCACATTTATTCATTATACCATCTTTTATGGAGAAAAACTATGTATCAATCATATTCCCTACTGAAAGGATTTATATTAGTGATACAGACAGTTTATGAAAAATTAATGTTGTTCCGTGTCATGAAGCTGCAAAAATTCCATTTCCGTAATGAGTACATCTCTTGGTTTTGTGCCTTTTGCCTCTGAAATATACCCGTGTTTCTCCATCATGTCAATAAGTCTTGCTGCACGATTATAGCCGATTTTGAAGTTTCTTTGCAGGCTTGAAGTTGAAGCACCGCCTTGCTCAATCACAAATTCGCATGCCTCATAAAACAGCTCATCTTCCTCTTCAGACATCTGGACTTTTTTAAGAAGCTCTTCTTGCTCAAACAAGTATTCCGGTTTTCTTTCTCTTCTAGCATGTGCAACAACCTGATCAATTTCCTCATCTGAAACAAATGTCCCTTGTAAGCGGACTGGCTTTGATGTCCCGTTTTCTAAGAAAAGCATATCCCCTTTACCGAGGAGCTTTTCTGCACCGCTTATATCAATGACTGTTCTTGAGTCGATTTGAGACGATACAGAGAATGCGATTCTTGTCGGTACATTTGCCTTAATCAGTCCTGTAATAACATCAACAGACGGCCTTTGTGTCGCGATTAACAAATGGATACCGCATGCTCTTGCTTTTTGGGCAATCCTGCTGATGGCTTCCTCTACATCTGCAGGGGCCATCATCATTAAATCTGCAAGCTCATCAATAATGATAACAATGTACGGCAGCTTATCCGCATATTGTTTATGCTCCTCTGCAAGCTGGTTAAATTTAGTTATATCCCTTACACCTGCATGTGCAAGCAGCTCGTATCTCCGCTCCATCTCCTCAACGGCCCATTTTAAGGCAGCTGTTGCTGTTTTAACATCTGTTATAACAGGGCTTGCCAGATGAGGAATGTAATTATATGGAGCAAGCTCCACCATCTTAGGATCAATCAGCAATAGTTTAAGCTCTTCTGGCTTCGCCTTATACAGCAGACTTACTAACATTGTGTTAATACAAACACTTTTACCAGAACCAGTTGCTCCTGCAATTAATCCATGCGGCATTTTGCGCAAATCAGTAACAATCGGCTTACCTGAAATATCGAGACCTAACGCAACTGTCAGTGGAGACGCAGACTCTTTAAATTCATTGCTATTAAGAATCTCACTTAACAATACAGGTCTGCTTGTCCGGTTTGGAACTTCAATCCCAATCGTATGCTTGCCAGGAATCGGCGCTTCAATTCGAATATCCTTTGCAGCAAGGCTGAGCTTTAAGTCATCTGAAAGATTGGTGATCTTGCTGACCTTCACACCAGGCTCTGGCTGTACCTCATATCTTGTAACAGACGGCCCTTGTGTGACATTAACAACTCTCGCATGAACATTAAAGTTCTTAAATGTATGATTCAAGAGCTCAGTCTGTTCTTCGATCCAGCCGTCATGCTCCACATCGAAAATCGGCGGGTTTAATAAATTCTCTTCAGGAAAGACATAGTACGGCAGCTCTTCCTGCACCGCAACAGACTCAAGTGAAGCTGCTGTTTCTTCTGTCACAGGTTCTTCTGCCACATCGTTAACAGGCTCAGGCTGAGGCACTGGTTTGCTTATTGGCTGTTGTTTTCTTTTATTTTCAAGAGACTTCCGATCAGTATTTAGCATTAACACATTAAAAGGAAGAGCTTTTTTCTTGGCAGGCGGAGCTGGGTCAGCCTCGTTAGCCTGCTTATCTCCCACTTCCTGTTCCTGCTGTCCATGTTTGGCTGTCTCTTGCTCACTTGAAGAGTTTTCATCTAACCCAACAGCTTCTGAATGATTAGAAGCCTTATTTTCAGCAGCATTTAGAACAACAGGTTCCACCTCTTCTGGAACGCTTGCCACTTTTTCCATTTCAAGTAATATTGTCTGCTCTGCTGGCTGAATTGCATTTGCCTCTCGCAATTGTTCGCTTACTGGGTTGGAAATACTCAGCTCTTCTGCCTCCATGACAGGTTCTTCGGCCCTTTCGGTAACTACTGCTTCTGCCTCCATTACTTCCTCTGCCTCTAGTGCAGACTGAGCTTCCGACTCAATTGTGTACGGCTCCACCTGAACAACTGATTCTTTCGCCATTTCGACAACAGCAGCTTCTTCCTCTGGTGCAGTCTGAACTTCTGTCGCTACTGTATCCGACTCCTCTGCCTGCATGACTGGTTCTTCCGCCATTTCGACAACTGCTGTTATTTCTGCTTCAACTTCCTCTAGTGCAGATTGGATTTCCGACTCAGCTGTGTACGGCTCTTCCGCCTGCATGACTGGTTTTGCCGCCATTTCGACAACTGCTGTTATTTCTGCTTCAACTTCATCTTCCTCTAGCGCAGATTGGATTTCCGACTCAGCTGTGTACGGCTCTTCCGCCTGCATGACTGGTTTTGCCGCCATTTCGACAACTGCTGTTATTTCTGCTTTAACCACTTCTTCCTCTGGCACAGGCTGAACTTCTGTCTCAACTGCATACGGCTCCTCTGCCTGCATGACAGGGTCTTCTCCATTTTCAATAACTGCTGTTATTTCTGCTTCAATCACTTCTTCCTCTAGCACCTGCTGGATTCGAGCGTCTAAAGTATCCGGCGCTTCTACCTGAAGGTTTGTTTCCTCTATCAGCTCCACAACGAAAGGCATTTCTGCTTCTGCCTCTTTTGACTCCTGCATTGCTATGCTTACTTCCTGTTGTTCTTCATGAGGAATTGGTTGCTCCGCAAGCTCTAAGGTTGCAGCGGATTCGATTTGCTGTTTTTCTTCTGGGAGAAGTGCTGTCTCTGCAGCATATATTACTTCTTGTTCTTTTGCTTTGTTTCTTTCTGTTACTTCTGTAAGAAGATGTTCGGCTTTTTTCTCTATTGCTTCAGGGGTGAGTTCAGCTTTCGTTTCCTCACCACTGTTTGGGCGCACTAATGATTCTTTATCCAGCAATGAGCTCTCGATTGGCTCTTCTTTCTGCTGTGCTCGTAAGGCTGCTTGTTCCGCCTCTTTTCTTCGCATAATAGATGTCAGAAAATCGCTGCTGTCCATAACGGGACGGACCGATTTTGGTTCCATCTTTGGTTTAGCTTGAACTGCCGGCCGATTATATCCATAAATAGGAGACGGTATTTCTGTCGGTTTAAACGGCATTTTTGACTGATAGCTCTTCGGACTGCTTTCTGGTATTTCCCGTGGCTTTGTTCTGTTATGTAAGGCATCGGAGCTTGGTTTTGTTTCAGCAGGCTCCTGCCTATTTGAAACAGCAGACTTCCTTCTGCCTTGTTGAAATTCAGATCTTTCCTTACCTGCTGAACCATACTGTCTTCTTTCTAGCGGGCGCTCTTGTTTGCCTGCATTGGCTGCCCCTTGCAGGGTTCTTTCACCTGGCTTCTCAAACCTGCCTGCAGTAAATGCATTTTCTTCGGGCGGTGTTTGCCTGCCTGTAAAAGCTGGTGTGCTTTGCTTTTCCTCTTCCGGCGGTGATTGCCATTTAGCATAGGCTGAACCACTCTGCCTTCGTTCAGCTGCGTTCTCCTGTCTGGCTGGTCTGCCGGAAATGCCTATTTCATCATCTGATATAACAGGAAAACGAAACTTCCCCTTTGGATATTGATAAATAATCTTTGAATCTACTTCTTTTTTCCACTCATTATTCCAATCGTTTTGTACATGCGGTGCTTCGCTTTTTTCTTCTGCAGCTTCAAATTGGTCCGTTTCTTCGTGGTCCTCTTTAATAAACTGCTTTATTACTTTCTTGAACCAACTCACTGTAAATCACTCTTTCCATCTTTCTCTCTACTATTTTAACAGTTTATTAATAAAATCGAGATAAAAATCGCTATTATCCCTGCTTTTTCTATTATATTTTACAAAATTTTAATTGCAAGAAGGCAAAACATTTATTCGCATCTATTATTTACCAAATATCCTATTGAAAAAGGGCAGTTGCTTGTTAGTAAGACCCTCTTAGTCTTAATCAACACGCACACTACCCTTATTGTAGATAACGAATATTACATCCTGTTTTCATTCAGGCAATATTATCAAATCAAATTGATTAAGTTTTGCATACAAAGCACTTAATATTATTGCTCTTTTTTCTTATTTTTACCTAATATAAAAACAGGCTCAAGGCTGCCGTCTTCATACAAGAAGGACAACGCAGTGATTGGCACTCTGCCGCTGGCAAAGAAACTCATCGTCATCTGTGCCAAAATATCATAACCAGTCTCATTTTCAATATCCGCTATAATTAATACGTCTTGATGAGGTACTGCAACTGCCATCGTCCCCTTCACTGTCTCGCTCATTTCCTTCAGGAATGAGTCATTAAGGATGCGGCTAGCATCATATCCGTCATTTGTATTTAGGAAATAAAAAGTGTTGCCTGCTACAACATCTTTTTTAAGGGCCGTGCTTAAAGAGCGAGCATTAAACAAGGCTACTTCCTTAATTCTGCTATGTTTCCAGTTTTCCTTCGCCATGATTTTCTCATCAATGAGTCGATACGTATTTCCCATATCCAAGGCATAATATATTCTTGTTTCTGCTGTATGTTCATCTACTACAAAGGGTATTTCTTCATTCGTTTGAACTGGAAACGAAGTGGAACGAATAACAGGGTAAATATTTTTTTCTTTCCCCTCAAGTGTAGGGTCATCCACTAATGCTGTTAAACCATTTTCAATATAGTATACAACCTCGTCAACAGCCTTTTCCTTTTCCAGCTCCCATTTTGCAATAATTCCTGGCAGAGAAACGGTTACACCCTTTCCTGTATCCTTGCTTTCTATTCGAAGTTGATCCTTTTTAGAATCAAACGTAAATACTCTTCCTTCGGCTTTAAGCCTGTCCTGTAAGAGATTTTTCATTTTTTTGCTATCCATCTTCATTAATGCTTTTTCCCCCTTTAAGAGTGGGTAATGATCTATGCTGTTCCTATTATAATAGCAGTTGACCGTCTTTTCAAAGAATGTAGAATTTTGTCGTGCAGAAAAAAACAGCGTTTTTACAGAGACACGCTGTTTTTCATTTTTCTCTTATATGATTATAACGACTCAATAAACTGCTCAATTTCCTCTTGCGTTTTACGATCTTTGCTGACAAAACGGCCTAGCTCTTTCCCGTTTTCAAATGCGATAAAGCTTGGAATTCCAAATACATCTAACTCAATGCAAGTATCGATGAACTTATCGCGGTCAATGTGAATAAATGTATACTCACTGTATTTTTGCTCTACATCTGGCATGAATGGTTCAATGAAGCGACAGTCTCCGCACCAGTTAGCAGAAAATAGGAAAACATGTTTATTGCTGCTGTTTTTCAACTCATTAAATTCTTCTTGTGACTGTAGATCTCTCATCGTCTTAATCCCCCTGATTAAAGCTTTTTATTAATTGATACTAACAAAATCTCTGCTGTTTCACTACTATTATGCTTACTCTTTATTATGAACGTGACTTAGCATCATATTCGTATTGCCCAACCAATGATTCGATAACATGTGCAAACATTTTTTGTCTCGTAATTCTGCCGTTCGTAAATACGCCAATAGCACCTTCATGATGACGGACATTCTTTTTGTTTGCATAACGATCCATTACAGGACCAAGCTCTTCCCCTTCCAACAGAGCATCTGCCACTTCCGTGGGCAAAGGAATGCTCGCACCTCCGCCAATATAGGTTCTGCCGTCGCGAAGTACAAGGGCTCCCCAGTTGCAGACGAACAGGCCGTGTTCTGTTTGCTTCACACCGCCTTCAAGACCAATGCCAATGTCGCCTTTTCCAGCAGCTAAAGCATTTTTTGCACGATTAATTGCCCCAGTCATTGTTTCTTCATCAGAGAATGGCTGGGCACTTACCTCTGAAGAGACATCTATTTCTATGAACTCTACGTCTGTCATTGTGCTGAATCCTTCTTTAACAGCACTTGTTTTAGCTGGGTTTCTTGTTCCGATGCAAACAATCATTTCCATCCGCCTCTCTTTAAAAACCTTTTTCTTCATGGAAAAAGAGACAGTCTAATTGTCTGCCTCTTGTTACTCTCCTCATACATTTGCTTTAATTGAATCCACCATTGCTTTATCTGTCGCTTTTACAAGCTTCACAACCAGTTCCTTTGCAGCTGCATAGTCATCAATATGAATGATGGATGCACTTGTATGGATATATCGTGAGCAGATGCCGATTACAGCACTAGGCACTCCTTCATTTGCTGTATGCACTCTTCCTGCATCTGTACCGCCAGGGGAGATGAAGTATTGATACGCAATATTATTGCTTTCAGCTGTATCGAGGATAAATTCTCTCATGCCTCTATGCGTTACCATTGTCCGATCGTAGATGCGAAGCAAAGCACCTTTACCTAATTGGCCAAACTGGTTTTTATCACCAGAAGTATCATTTGCAGGGCTCGCGTCTAATGCATAAAAAATATCTGGCTGAATCATATTGGCAGCTGTTTGCGCGCCGCGCAAGCCAACCTCTTCTTGAACAGTTGCACCAGAATACAAAGTATTTGGCAGCACCTCTCCTTGCAGCTCCTTCAGCAGCTCAATTGCAAGACCGCAGCCATAACGGTTATCCCAAGCCTTGGCCATAATTTTCTTTTTATTAGCCATTGGAGTAAAAGGACAAATTGGAACAATAGGCTGCCCTGGCTTGATGCCGATTGAAACAGCATCTGCTTTGTCGTCAGCACCGATATCAATAAGCATGTTTTTAATATCCATCGGTTTATTACGCTGTGCGTCATCAAGTAAATGTGGAGGAATTGAAGCTATTACACCGATAACTGGACCGTTGTCTGTCATTACCTGAACTCTCTGGGCAAGCAAGACTTGGCTCCACCAACCTCCCAGCGGCTGAAAACGCAGCATTCCGTTTTCTGTGATAGAAGTAACCATAAAGCCAACTTCATCCATATGTCCTGCAACCATTACTTTAGGACCATCAGTACTTCCTTTTTTCACACCAAAAATGCTGCCAAGATTGTCTTGAATGATTTCATCGCTGTAAAGAGCAAGCTCCTTACGCATAAAATCACGTACTTCATGCTCATTTCCTGCAACACCGCGTAGCTCAGTCAGTGTACGGAATAATTCCAATGTTTGCTCATTCATCGTATTGCTCCTCTTTTTTTAAAAATTATGTATATATTTATTTTATCGAAATATTAATTTCCTTGCCACCATTAAACATATTGCTCGCTAAATAGATTATTATTAATATAACCAAAATAGGTTTATTACTGGTTTTTTTGGTTTTATTTCACTTATCTCTAATATTTTGGCTATAATAAGAACGAAAGAAAGGAGCTAAAATCATGAACTGGAAAACGATAGTTGCAGGAGCAGCTGTAGGATTTGCAGCAAGCTATGCAGTAAAGGAAGCTGTTTCCAGAAATTATTCCCTGTCAAGTGACCGCGTTCTAAAAATAGTTAAGGCTGTTTTTAAAGAGCAAGGACCTATTACAGGCAGCTGGATCAACATGCAAAAAGAACCCTATGAAACAGCAGGTACAACACAGCTCATTTATCGCGGTGGAATCACGAGAGATAATGATGGCAAAAATGAGTCTTTCGAATTTCTAGCAGACAGCAAAACAGGAAATTTGCTTGATATATATGAGCTTTAAAGATACATAAGTCCATTGCGATACTTGCAATGGACAATTTCACTAATCCCGCTTTATTGCTTCTGTTATTTCTCCTGCTTCATTCCATTTAACACTTCGGTATAATGCATCATGATAAAATGTAAACCAGGCATTTTTGTCTGCTCCCCATTTAAACCATTTTTGTTTTTCTGATATGGATGTCATCGGGTAATCATCATATGCTGTCACCCACAGAACATTTTGATGTGCATGTGTTGGCAATAAATCTGCCATATGGATGGCTGTCTCGCCTCCGTCTTCGATAAGAAGAATAGAATGACCATCACTATGGCCTCCCGTATGAATAAGCTTTAACGGACCCATGCTCCATTCTGTTTCAAAGGTTTTGACTTGTGCTTCAATCGGCTGCCAATTTTGTTCCCAATATGTATTTCTAGAGCGGATATTCGGGTTTTTCATTTCCTGCCACTCCGTTTCTGAAGTAATGATTTCTGCATTCGGAAAAATAGACACCAATTTGTCATTTTCTAACTTAGATAGTCCGCAAGCATGATCAAAATGCATATGTGTCATCAGCACATAATCAATTTCTGTTGGAGAAACCCCAAGTGCTTGTAAATCTCTTTCAAGAAAAGATTCTTCATCAACACCATAATTGCGCATTTGCTTTTTCGTAAGCTTCCCATTTCCAATTCCTGCATCAATCAGTATTCGTTTTCCATCCCACTCAAGAAACATCGGGTCTGAAGGAAGTGTTACTTGATTTAACTCATTGCACTCATACTTTTTGGACCATAACGGCTTTGGTACAACACCAAAAATGGCACCACCATCCATTTTTGTAACACCACCATTTAGCCATGTCACCGTAATTTCACCAATCTTTAAACTGTTCATTCAAGCTAGCCTCCTAATCATTATTCTTACCAAAATTATAGTTGATTTTTCTTTAGACAACAAAAAAAGAGACTAGCTTTAGCATTAGTCTCTTTGTCTTATCATCTGAATTGGGTTTCACTGCGGTAAATTCTGCTGCCACGCTCAGAGAATTTCTCTTCATATTCAGTCATTATATTACCTTCATAATCGCTGTTATGAAGATCAAGGCTGACATACTTCAGCAGCATGCCATACTCAGAGAAGCTGCGAAGAGAATATTCAAATAACCCTTGGTTATCTGTCTTAAAGTGAATTTCACCGTTCGGGATAAGGACTTCCTCATATGACTTTAGGAAATTCTTATAAGTTAGCCTTCTCTTCTCATGTCTAGTTTTTGGCCATGGATCAGAGAAATTCAAATAAACGCGCTCTACTTCCCCTTTAAGGAAATAGTCAGTCAGCTTAGATGCATCGAGATTCATCAGCTTTAGATTCGGAATTTCCGCCTCAATCACTCTGTCTAAAGCGGAAACGATGACACTTTCTTGCAGTTCAATCCCGATATAGTTAATATCTGGATTAGCTTTTGCCATCTCTGTAATAAATCTGCCTTTTCCTGTACCTACCTCTATATGAATGGGTCCTTTAACGCTGAAAGCTTGATCCCATTTTCCTTTCCATTCCTCCGGATGCTGCACTGCATATTGGGGATATGCCAGCAGCTTGTCCTTTGCCCACGGTTTATGTCTTAATCGCATTGTGACACTCCTTCTTTACGTATATATCCATCAACAAACAATACCATTCTTGCGGCTATCATGCAATACTCTTTTCTTTTCCATAACACGCTACAATTATGTCAAAAAATACAGGGTAATTTTACAAATGCAAATATCGTATAAAGAAAAAAAAGAATTCACAACCTATTAGTGAATTCCTTTACTGGTATTTGACCATTTTTTATAAAAGAGACCTGAAGAAAGGGTGCAACTAGATGCCAATTACACATGAACATCAATTAGGTATACTAAAGGATATTTTAAACAACCATCAAGAGGACTGCTGTGGTTCTGTTTCTGAATGTGAACAACTTGAACGTCTTGTTACTTCCTTAAAGGTCAATGGCAATATCGACCAAAACATTCTTCCGATTTTAGAAGAAATAAGCCAGTACAGCCAAAGAGGAATTCAGGCAAACAATTTAAACAATCATATCCAATCCTCTCAAGAGCAGCTGTCCCAATGGGTCGATGGAATAAATGACTTTTCAGGCTAAATCCTGGTCATTTAGGAATTGTATCCACTTTTCCATCTCATGATAGCGGGATTTCTTTTTATACCATTGGATAGAATTTAGGGTTTGGGCTACCACATACCACTTCATGCGCAGCATCAGGTTGTCAGTCAGCTCAAATCCATATTTTTCAAGCCATTCTTTCCAATCTGATTTTGGGATATACCAGTGAAGAAGCATTCCTAAATCGATTGCCGGATCTGCAATCATTGCGCCATCCCAATCGATTAAATACAACTGGTTGTCTTCTGATAGCAGCCAGTTGTTATGATTTACATCACAATGGCAGACAACTTCTTCCTCCGTTTTTATCGATGGAAGATTCTGTTCTAAAAAGGCAATTGAATTCGTGATGGTTGTATTCCCCGTCAGTTCTTCATCCAGTTCTGCTTTAATAACAGCAAGGATCATATTTGGCATCAAGGTTGTTTTTCCAAGCCTTTTCAGCATTTCCAATAACGGTTTAGATGTATGGATTTTTTTCAGCAGCATCACAACCCTGTCATCTGTCATATCAGATTGGCTGAATTCCCTGCCGATAAGCCACTGCTGCGCAGTAAATACATCTCCGTTTTCAAATCTTTTTGTCCAAACAAGTTTTGGGACAATTCCTTCTGCAGACAAAACAGCTAAAAAAGGCGAAGAGTTTCTTTTCAGAAACAGCTTCTGGCCATTATTCTGGGCGAAAAAGGCCTCGCCTGTTTCCCCGCCTGCAGGGGTTATTTCCCAATCTTGTCCTAATAAATGTTCCAACATTGTTCACCTACTATATATATTGCTCCATGATTTTAGGATGAGTCATTCTTGTTTGAACCTTTTTTATCCCTTGTAGGAAGAACAAACAGATTGATTCGTTCTAACTAATAAAAAACTCTTTATTCTTAGCGTTCTACGCATTTAAGTGCAATATTAATCATCATAAATAGAAAAGGACATAGTACCCCAAAAAACATACTATGCTAATGAAAAAAATCAATGTATCAAGAATAATTTATTGTTATAAAAAAAGAGAGCTATTACAATCAGTAACTGACAACAATAGCTATCACATTAAATATTATCTCTTATTTGGTTTTTTAGTCAAGTCTATCTGCAATATAATATTATTTTTCAAAAATTAAATTTCTGCCTATTCAGTTTGTCTCTTTTCGCTTTCCAATAATTGTTATGCCAATCGGGTTTATATCGATGGTTTTTTCCACATCAGGAAGTTCATGGAGATACACTTCTTCTCCCTTTAACAGCAGCTTCCAATTTCCTTCTTCGACAGCTGCCCTTTGTGAATCGTCATCAGCGTTGATATAGATAATAAGTGTTTCCCAATCACCATAGTCTTCAATATTGTTCAGTTTGTATTCTACGAATAAAGGGGAATGTGATTGAATAGTGACATGCTTTCTAATAGCTTCAGCGCTTGTCAGCCGCAGTGCAGCGGTTGATTTGCGCAAAGATATAAGGTCTTTTATAAATTGGACATTATCAAGAAATGTATCTCTTCTATCCCAGTCAAGTCTGTTAATTTCATCAGGCGATTTATAGCTGTTTTCTACACCGTATTTCGTTCGGAAAAACTCCTGACCGCTGTGAAGAAATGGTATGCCTTGGCTGAGTAAGACGATGGATGTGGCAAGTCGATGTTTTTTACGTTTCAAGCTCATCTCCAAGTCAGGAAAGCACGCCTCAATTTTATCCCAAAGCGTATGGTTATCATGCGATTCTACATAATTGATTGTCTGATTCGGCTCTGTAAATATTCCTGCGTTTTGTTCTGCTAATCCAATGCTGCCAGAGAGAAGCTCATGCACTGCTGGCTGACTCCCATTCCCTAATGCAAAGCCTGTATGTTCCAAATCAAATGTACTTCCCTTTATTTGATCGCGGAATTGATCATTGAACTGGCCGATTCGAGGCATTTTATGTTGATTGCTAATTATCGCCTTGAGATCATCTGGTAGAGGTGTCTGCAGATTCCACCCCTCTCCAAAGGTTAAAATAGACGGATCTTTACTGTCACAAATCTCCCGAACCCCCTGCATTGTCTCTACATCCAATATGCCCATCAAATCAAAACGGAAGCCGTCAATCTGGTATTCCTCCAGCCAGAAGCGAACGGAGTCCAGAATATATCTTCTTACCATCAGACGCTCAGAGGCAATATCATTGCCTACACCTGTACCGTTAGAAGGCATTCCGTGAATGTCATAGCGGAAGAAGTAGCCTGGGAGAATCTTCTCAAACGGCGAGTCTTCTTTTTTGTACACATGGTTATAAACAACATCCATAATGACCCTTATTCCTTGCTCATGAATTGCTTGGATAAGCTGTTTTAATTCTTTAATCCTTGCGTATGGGTCAGTCGGATTTGTTGAATAACTGCCTTCAGGGACATTGAAATGTGATGGATTATAACCCCAGTTATATCGTTTAAAAACATTTAATTCATCCACTTCTTCGAAATCATGGACAGGCAGAAGTTCAAGATGAGTCACGCCGAGTTCTTTCACATACGAAAGTCCGGTCCATTCTCCAGTTGAGGTTTTCGTGTTCAGCTGGGCAGCACCTAAGTACGTCCCTTTCTTATCTGCTCCACTGTTCGGATGGATAGTAAAGTCACGGATATGGGTTTCATAAATAATGCTGTCAACAGGGGAGGCAAGTGCTGGCAGTTTAGGTTTCACCGTTTTTGTTTTTCCTAAATCAACGATGACACCCTTTTCACCATTGACGCTAACAGCAACTGCATACGGATCAACCGCTTCTCTCCACTCAAGATTAATAAGAACTAAATAAGTATAGTGAAAGCCGTCTACATCCTGCTCTACCTCAGCTGTCCACACACCCTTTTCTTGTCTTGCCATCGGGATTTCCATACGCCGCTCAGAATGTATAGGATCTTGAAGAACGAGCTTTACTTGTTGAGCTGTTGGAGCCCATAAGAAAAAATGGCTTTTCTCAGCGCTGTATTGCACACCTAACGGACCTTCATAAAAATAACGCATATCAAACTCTTTCGTTCTTATGACTGCACCAATCTGCAAATCAGTGCTGCCATTGTGGTTATCAATAATGGTATAGCTTTTGCCTGCATCCAGTAATTCAGAAGAGATGCAAGTATATTTAACATATTGCTGCATCGTTTCCTTTTTCTTAATGGTTAATGGTACAGAGTATTCTCCCTGTACTGTAAAGGCATCCGCTTCACCGCCATGATACATATAAGGCAGCAGTATAGTAATAACAGACAGCTCATCTAAATAAGCATAATAGTCCCTTTTAATAGATAGCATCATTCCCCACTCCTTCTCTTGTTACCTAAACACTATTCGTTTATGATTCCTCCTCCTCTGGAGCATCCCAATCATATCTTCGAACAGAAGTTGTTAAACAATATTGCAGCAAACTTTCTGCCGCTTTCAGCTGGATAGCCTTGATAGGTGATTGCTGGGTTCTCATCATACGGAACCACTCATCATAATTTCTTTTTTCAATAATCTTTAAATCATATGGTATCGTTGGATAATCAATATAGCCATTCCTTGTCAGGATAGCCTTTTGAATAGGCAGTGCAACATCATGCCTGTCGAGAATTCCGCGGACAATTTTTTCTGTCCTGTTTAAAGCAATCAACGGGCTTAACGTCTTTTTTTCTTTGTCATTATATTTCTTTACCCAAAATTTTTCATTTGAACCTAGGTAAACAGCGGAATCTTCCTCTTCTAGGATAGTGATGCACCACACAGCAGTTGGTGTCACCATCATGACTTCCAGATCAATAGGAGCATTTTTTAATAAGAAAACTGGTTTGTATAGCACTAAATATGTATCAGGAAATCGTTGCAAAAAATATTTCAAGTGCTCATCATAATAAAACGCCTTCTTAACAGTTGATTTTTCTGTAAGAGTAGAACTAGCCCATTTCAGCTGAAAACGAAAAAGCTGATTTAAAAATTGCAGCTTCAATTGTTCTTCTGATTGAGGCTCATTAAGAGCATTAGCTTTATAATCAAAGGAAAATATTTGCTCTTCTTTGTCTTCTTCTTCTTTAACAGCTGCCGGAAATAAAAGGAGCTCTTCTTCCTTCGGCTTTTTATTCATCATTCCTCTGATTTTTAGAAAAAGAGATTCCTTTTCCTCTGTTATATCGTCTAAACTTTCATTATCCTCGTAGAATATTTTCATGTCTTGTGTATCAAATGCCTTTTTAACACCTTCCCATTTCTGCTTTTTTAAGCGGACATAACGGGACGGATACAGCAGTATATTTTGTTGGTAACGTGATATATAGTCTTTTAGCTTAATTAATTGTGCCAAAGCTTTTCCCCCTAAAAAACCTGTACTTTTCTATTAAATAAATTTTTTTGTATATATTGCTTCATATTTTGGTTCTTTATTTAAATGTGTCTGAAATAAAGAAAATTGCTCTACTTGAAAGGAAGGTTTCGCATCACTGAATGGGTTTTGGGAATTCAGCATGTTCTGGCGAAATCTCTCTGTTCCTGCCCATTTCCTTGCAATCGTAATATGCGGATGATAGGGCCTAGTCTCTAAAGTAAAGCCTGCCTTTTTGCACTTAATATATATATTCTCTCTTAACTGGTGCAGCGATGGATGATCCTCCAATCCTAACCAGAAAATCCGTGGACTGTCCTGACTGCCGAATACTCCTAATTTGTCGATATTCAACGTAAAATGGTCTATATCGTAACTATCTTCATTTAGAATAGTGATAAGTTCGCTCTTTTGTTCTTCCGTTGCTGCTCCCAAAAAAGCTAAAGTAATATGGTAGTCTTGCGGATGCACCCATTTTTTAAAAGGAAATGCTTCTTTAAGCTTACCCCTTACAGCCTCTACTTCTAGCCGGACAGCTTCCGGCAAACCTATCGCAATAAAATAATGTGTATTCGTGTTCATAAAAGCATCCTTTTCTTGTTTATCCTATTAAAGGTAAATTATTTTTCTTTTATGGGCAATTATAGCTATAATACTATTAAACATTCGCAAAAAGTCCTTTTATGTAAAGAATATATTGTTATTATATATCCTTTTCCCTTGTTTTTAATCTTAATCTTCATGAATCTCACTTTAATTGAAAGAAATAGAAGACAAGGACATTCTTGTACCTTATCAGCAATCACCATCTATGTGAGATTTTATTCATATTTAGTAAAAAGAAAGTAGGAAATAACAATGAAATTGTATGGATCCGTATCTGAGCTTATTGGTGACACTCCATTAGTTCGTTTGAACTCTATTGGTGATAAAAATGGTGCTGTCATTTACGCAAAACTGGAATATTTTAATCCTAGCAGAAGTGTAAAAGACAGGGCGGCATTCAATATGATTGAAGCCGCAGAAAAGGCAGGAAAGCTTGTTCCTGGTTCCACTATAATTGAACCAACAAGCGGCAACACAGGCATCGGCTTGGCAATGAATGCAGCTGCTAAAGGCTATCGCGCCATTCTTGTTATGCCAGACACGATGACAAAGGAAAGAATCAATATTTTAAAAGCATATGGAGCTAAGGTTGTGCTGACACCAGGTGACGAAAAAATGCCTGGAAGTATAAAAAAAGCATTGGAGCTGAAGGACGAAATTCCAAACTCTTTTGTACCCATGCAATTCAGCAACAGCCATAATCCTGAAGCGCACCGGAAAACAACTGCTCCAGAAATTATTAAAGCAATGGCTGAACTGAATAAGTCTTTGGCTGCATTCGTAGCAACAGCAGGGACTGGTGGAACAATAACTGGAACTGGCGAGGTACTAAAAGAGGTATTTCCAAATATACGCGTCCATGTCGCAGAACCAGCTGGATCTCCAGTTCTGTCTGGCGGTGCTCCTGGAAAGCATAAACTTGTCGGCACAAGCCCTGGCTTTATTCCAGATATATTAAACCAGAATGTTTATGATCAAATCCACTTAGTAACAGATGAAGCTGCATATGAGTATACAAGAAGACTTGCACTTGAAGAAGGAATACTGGCAGGACCATCCTCTGGTGCAGCCTGCTATGCTGCCGTCCAAGCAGCAAAACAATTGTCCGCTGATGATGTCGTCGTCTTTATTGTATGCGATACTGGTGAGAGATACTTATCAACAGATGTATTTGCACTAGATTAAGAAGAGTCCCTCTTATAGATAGAGGGACTCTTCTCATTTTCACAGAACATATTAAACTAATTGTCCACATTCACTTTCAATTGCATCCTTAAACAGTTTCTGCAAGTTTCTCGTAACAGGACCTATTTCACCGTTGCCAACAGGCACATTGTTTATGGATATAATCGGCATCACTTCAGCTGTTGTACTCGATAGAAATACCTCATCAGCATCTATCAGGTCCTCGATTGTAAAGGCTTCTTCTACTACCTCTATTTCGTTTTCCTTACATAACTGAATGATCTTCTGTCTTGTAATTCCATTTAAAATAAATTGGTTGGCTTCATGTGTTTTCACACTGTTATCCTTCATAATCCATATATTAGAGGAGCTTCCTTCTGTAACTGTCAGTTCCCGATATTGAATGCTTTCATAGCAGCCAGCTTCCGTCGCTTTCTGCTTGGCAATCACATTGCCAAGCAAATTCAAACTCTTAATATCACATCTCGACCAGCGGATATCTTCTACCGTAATGGCTTCCACACCGTTATCAAGCTGCTCATAAGGAATACTAACCTCTTTCGTATAAGCTATATAAGTCGGAGGAGTATCTTCTGCAGGGAATGCATGGTTCCTCGAACTGGTGCCTCTTGTGACCTGCATATAGATGATTCCTGTTTCCAGTTTGTTCTTTTCTACAAGCTGTTCCATTAACAGCTTGAGTTCTTCGACAGTATACTCTATCTTGATACTCAGCTTATCACCGCTGCCAAGCAAGCGTTCGAGATGCTCATTTGCAGTAAACAGCTTTCCATTATAAACTCTTATCACTTCATATATACCGTCACCAAACTGATAACCTCTGTCCTCAATATCAACCTTTGCTTCAGATCTATCAATAAAAGCTCCATTCATCCATACAATACTCATTTTCTCTCCCCCTTAACCATGTTAGTAATATTTATTTTGCTAGCTCATATATAGCTTGGGCATAAATTGCTGTTGCTTTAAGCAAATCCTCGATAAACATGTATTCATCCTTCTGATGAGCAATATCATCTCTGCCTGGAAACAGAGGGCCAAAGGCAACGCCATTTTCCAGAGATCTTGCGTATGTTCCGCCGCCGATTGAAATCAGTTTCGGCTCTTCACCTGTCTGTTCTAAATAAACCTTGCTTAATGTTTGAATCAGCTCAGAATCCTTGTTGACATGATGAGGCTTGGAGTCTGTAAAATTCTCAATCACAAATCCATGGCCAGCAAGCAATTTATCTAACACAGCCTTTGTCTTTTCCATTTCATTTGTGACCGGATAACGGCATGTTAATCCTATTTTGCCGCCGACTTGTTGATTATATTGCAGGATGCCTACATTCAATGTTAAGTCTCCCGTGATATCATCGTTATAAGCTACTCCTAATTTTTGACCTCTTGAGTCATCTTTGAAGTAACCGTTAACAAACTGAAAGTAATTCGCTGCCTTTTCATCAAGTGGCAAATCAGCTAGAAAGGACGCAAGCTTAAGACCGGCATTTACCCCATTATTCGGCTCCATTCCATGTGCGGAAACACCTTCAAGCTCTAATACTAGTTCACCTGCATCTACTGTATATTGACCTGTTAAATTGTCCCTGCTTAAATATTCCTGGAAGCGCTGAATGATTTCCGTCTGATCTGACAGAACATGCAGCCTCGCTTCCGCAAAATCTGGGACCATATTGTATCTTCTTCCAGAAGAAAAAGAAACTATGCCCACTTTTCCAGACTCATACTGGGCCATCTCGTCCAAAGACTGAACCATATCAAAATCAGATATTCCTTTTTCCGCATAAATGATCGGAAAATCCGCATCAGGTGCAAATCCCATCGTTGGCATTGGTTCTTCTTGGAAGTACGTTGTGACGCATCTCCAATCACTCTCTTCATCTGTTCCAATAATCATTTTAACTTCCTTTGTTAAAGGCAAATCCAATTCTTTAATTATTTTCATGGCATAATAAGCTGCCATCGTAGGACCTTTATCATCCAAGGCACCTCTTGCGAATATTTTCCCATCGCGAATTTCTGCGCTGTAAGGATCACTTGACCAGCCGTCTCCTTCTGGAACAACATCAACATGACAAAGGATTCCAATGCTTTCATCACCAGCTCCAAACTTCACATGTCCTGCTACGTTCTTAACATTCTTTTCTTCAAACCCGTCTCTTTTGCCAAGCTCCAGCATAAAGGTCAAGGCTTCTTTAACACCTTGTCCAAACGGAGCATCTTCTGTTGCATTTTCTTCATCCAGCACACTTTTTATTTGAAGTAAGCCTTGTAAATCTTGGATGAAATCATCTTTACGAATATGTACTTCTTTTAACCAATCCAGTGCTTTCACTAAACCAGCCTCCTTAACCTAATATTCCAATATGTTTTTCCTTTGCAGAATATCTTGCTTTAGCTTTATTCTTATGTTTTTTAGAATATATAAAAGTATTTTACCATAATCCCACCAATTCTTATCAATAAAAGACAAGCCCTGTATTGATTTTGTCTGTTTTTGGTTGCTTTTCTTATCATTCCCACACATAAAGGAATCATAAGACATTCAAAAATTTTCGGTTTTACGCTTCTTCCTGTAAAATATTAAAAAAAGGTTCTGAAAGGGTTGGCGTTATGGAATATATTAAGGAGCTGCGGCAAAAGGTTGGCAAGATGCCGTTAATACTCGTTGGTGCTGTTGTTATTATGGAGGATGCGGACAAAAGAGTGCTCTTGCAGGAAAGAACACATCCTCATAAAGTATGGGGGCTGCCTGGCGGTTTAATGGAATTGGCAGAGAGTACAGAAGAAACAGCTAAACGAGAGGTTTGGGAAGAAACTGGCTTGCAGGTAGAGGAGCTAAAGCTATTAAACATCTATTCTGGAAAAGAGTATTTTACAGTTGCAGCAAACGGAGATCCCTTCTACTCCGTTACAGCAGCTTATTATACGAGGAAGTACAGCGGCCAAATGAAAGTTAACAAGGAAGAGGCCTTTCAACTGCAATTTTTTGATTTAGAGAAGTTGCCTGCAAATATGGTTGGCAGTCATCGGCGATTTTTGCAGGACTATTGCACCTTATAAAAAATAACAACAAGCGGCTGATGTATCAGCCGCTTGTCTCTTATTGATATATATAACTATCAAACAAATCTAAAATGTCTTGATAATTACTTTCTGTCGCATAATCATAGGCTGTATAGCCGTACGCATCTACTATGTTTATATCTGATCCATTATCAATTAAAAGCTGAATAAGCTCCATATCTGCACCTTGATAAACTGCATACATAAGCGGTGTCATTCCGTCTTCATCTTGAGAATTTGGATCTGCCCCACTATCAAGCAGCGTTTTCACTGTATCTATATCATTTTGATATGCTGCTTCATGAAGCTCCGTATAATAACCGTCATAATATAAATCTTCATCTTCTGGGTATGAAAACTCTGTTCCACCAGATTTTATGAATTCAGCAAAATCAGAATGTTGAATGAAGGATGTTATTCCAGCAACTGCAGCGCTAACTAACCCGATGAAAATAATAACACCAGCTACAAATACGGAAATACCTACCCACATGCCTCTCTTCGATTCCTTTAATGGCTTTAGGTCAATTTCATTATAAAAGGACTCAATTGCATAAACTCTTTTAGGCAAATGAGGATGTGTAGACAGCTTTTCATTGAACCATACGAAAAAGCCGCTCTCTTTTTCCAATTGCTCCATATATGCCTGTTTATTCACTTTATTGTATAAGGTTGTACCAATCCCAAGCATGGTCAAGGCATTCTTTGCTGCAGTAAATGATTGAACATAATAGGCTGCTGTTCTGTCACAGGTATATTCGCATGCACGTAAATAAGCATTTCCCAGGAAAGGAATATACAATGCCGGCAACAGGAAAAAACCGTAATGAACATGTTTACGTTTCAAATGGGTAAATTCATGAGCCATGATGAACATGACTTCTTTTTCCGCACCTCTGTCAACCATTTCAAAAATACTTGAATACAACACTACCATATTCCGGCGCACAAACTTGGTCGCAAATGCGTTAAGGATACCCTCTGATTCCAGTATATATATATCTGGGAGCTTGCTCAGTTCAAGATCTTTGGCGATACCAACCGCCTTTGCATAAAGCTCAGGAAATTGATCTTCTCCCAGTTTAACTCCATTTCTCCTAATGCCAGCCATCGAAAGTGCATGTAAAAACAGCATGACAGCAATTATTGCTGCATAGATAATAATACCAATAACCGAAAAAAGCAATAAAATAAGTGTGCCGATACTTACAAGCAGCACGAGTACAAAATAAATGTTCTCTCTAGGATGAACTAGCTGATCTTTTCTTATGTTTTCCAATCACATATCCTCCAAAAATGTTTATCGTTTTTGATTATAATGGAAAAAAAGGTGTTAATAAACATTTTTATTGTACTTCATGCAATTTGTTATCATAAAGTTAATAGTTTGTACCATATGATATGGTAAGGAAAAAACCAGGGGGTGGTATATTTATACATTAATAATCAAATATTTTGTAAATTTGAGCAAATAATGTAGAATTAAAAAGTAAATAGGGATACAATATTTATAGAAGTTCATTTTTGTTCACTATAGCCATTTGAAAAGGAGTTGTCTGTAAAGAAGAAAATTACATACGCTTGAAGAATAAATCTTCAAATAAGCTGTCGGTCGCAGGAATTTGCCAAAGGTTTGAAAAAAGGATAGGGAGTGGTTTATTGAAACCTTCAACTAACCGGATGTTAAACCGTATCAAATCCGTCTACATGTTTATTAGTAAGCGTGGAACAGTAACAACACAAGAGCTAGTGGAGGAATTTGGTATTACTCCTCGAACGATTCAAAGAGATTTGAATGTTTTAGCTTATAACGATTTGGTGAAAAGTCCAAGTCGTGGAAAATGGACAACAACTAGAAAAAAAGTGAAAATGACGTCTTAAACCGTAGATTGATTATTGATAATATACTGCATATTTACATGCAATATAAAAAAACGCCAAAATTGGTTTGGCGTTTTTTTATGCTGCATGTTTTAATTTACTTCATAATCTTGAAGAAGTTGTATCTCCTCATCAGTGAGCTCTCTGTATTCCCCAAGCTCCAATGTTTCGTCAAGCGCAAGCGGTCCCATCGAAATTCGCTTCAGATAGATGACCTTCTTTCCTACACTCTCAAACATTCTTTTAACTTGATGAAATTTGCCTTCTGAAATCGTAAGCTCAATATCAGAGGTTTCGCCAGCCTTCAAGATAACAAGGTGCCCAGGTTTGGTTACATAACCGTCATCAAGGGTAACACCTTTTTTAAAGGATTCTATATCTTCGTCTGTAACGATTCCTTTTATGACCGCAAAATATGTTTTAGGAACATGCTTTTTCGGTGAAAGCAACCGGTGCGAAAGTTTGCCGTCATTTGTAAGCAGCAATAATCCCTCTGTATCCTTATCAAGGCGGCCGACAGGAAACGGATTGTAGACAGCATCCTCAATTTCCAGCAAATCAACAACTGTCTCCTCTCGGGCATCCTCAGTCGCTGAAATAACTCCTGGCGGCTTGTTCATCATCAGATAAATAAATTCCTTATATTCCACTATCTCCCCGTTTAATGTTATGACATCTTGCTCGGGGTCGACCTGCTGTTTAGCATCTTTAATTACTTCATCATTGACCTTAACTGCCTTGCTTTTCAGCAGCGACTTTACATCTTTTCTGCTGCCATATCCTAAATTGGCAAGCAGTTTATCAATTCTCATTTTTTTCATTTATCTTGCCATCCGTTTCATCTTTATTTATGTGTCTTCTATTTAAAATGGAAGTCTTAGCTTTCTTTTAATTGATTCAGCTCTCTCTCCCAGCAACATGTAAACAAGCTTAGAGCGGTATGCAAGATAAGCGTATATCAGCCCTCCAGCCAGCGCGACAATCCCAACCATAAGAAGAGAGGAAATTAATGATTTCGGCTCCAAGAATAACCTGAGTAGTGTGTAGATAATTTCCGTACCAACAAACATTAGGAAAGTAAAACCAACGATTAACACACTTCTACGCAGGACTAGCCTGAATGGATACTTCGCAAAAACTTTTATCACAAAGATATTAATTACTATTGCAGCAGTATATCCTAATGCTGTTGCCAAAATGGCACCTTTCGCTTCCCATCTTTCAATAAGCGGCATGTTTAAGCTCAGTTTAACCAATAAACCTACTAAAAGACTTAAGACTGTAAAGCGCTGTTCGTTTATACCTTGCAAGATTGCGGCAGTAACAGCATACAGAGAAAATAGAATGGCAACTGGTGCATATAAACGCAGCACCTCTGTTCCTAAAGCTAAATCCACTGTCCCGTAAAACAGACGATATACCGGCTCAGCCAGCACGGATAATCCTATTGTTGCCGGTAATGTAATAAATAATAATATTTGAAATGCTTGATTTAAATTATGGTTTACAGACTTTTGATCTCCACTAACAAACGCTCTTGTTATCATCGGCACGAGTGTCATGGAAAAGGCAGTTGCCAAGGAAACTGGAATAATGACAATCTTATGTGTCTGATAGTTGAATGCATTCAGCTGCGTCTCTGAAATGGCACTTAAACCTGCAACAGCCATCGCACGGTTAAAGGTAATCGTATCGATAAACTGAAAGAGCGGGTTTGCTATTCCAACGAAAACAAATGGTGCTGCTGAGATAAGTATTTCCTTATACATGGAGCCTAAGGAAATGTCCGAAATTTGCTGCCTGTCTTCTAGGAGCATGGAGTTAAAATGATGTTTTCTTTTAAGCCAATAATAGATAAGTACTGCAAGTCCGCCAATCGCACCGACAAATGCTGCAAATGTCGAAATGCTGACTGCAGTTACAATATCGCCTTTGAGTACATACAACACAGCGGCAGCTCCGCCAAGCATGAAAACGATTCGTACAATCTGCTCTACTACTTGAGAAACAGCAGAAGGTCCCATTGACTCATGTCCCTGGAAGAAACCGCGAATCAAGCTCATGACAGGGACGACGATAACAGCAAAGCTTACTGCCCTAATTACAGTCGTAACATCCTTTACGCTGGAGTTAAGATCATCCTCAGGAATATTAATCTCTGCAAGAAATGGTGCGAGGAAATACATGGCAAGGAAACAGACGAATCCGGTACAGGTCATCACAACAAGCCCTGACTTAAAAAGCCGCCTGCTGACACCGTACTCTCCCATCGCATTATATTTAGAAATGAATTTGCTGACAGCAAGAGGAATACCTGCTGTTGCAATACTGATGACAATCGTATAAGCTACATATGAATATTGATAAAGGATAGTTCCTTCTTTTCCGACAATCATATTAAACGGGATTACATAGAACAATCCCAGTGCTTTTGATATCATAGTTCCGAGTGTTAGAATAAACGTACCTCTCAACAATTTTGACGACATATAATCCCTTCCTTAAATGAAGCTTAGCTGCAAACTAACATAACAAATTATTTTAACATGAAATGAATATGATACTAAGTGTAATAATGAGCATTTTTTATACACACTATTAGTAGTTTACCTTTTCTTGACTAGAAACGCTACTTTAGCTTTCAAATGAAGAAAATAGTCTATAATAATCGATCTCAATATAGGAAAAAGAAAGTAGGTTCATCTATGCAATATGAAGTAATTGTAATTGGCGGCGGTCCTTCTGGATTAATGGCAGCGATTGGTGCTGCTGAATCTGGTTCAAAGGTCCTGTTAATTGATAAAGGGGAAAAGCTTGGCCGCAAGCTTGCTATTTCAGGAGGCGGCAGATGCAATGTCACAAACAGGCTTCCTGTTGATGAAATTATTAAGCATATTCCAGGTAACGGACGTTTTCTTTACAGCGGGTTTTCGATTTTTAATAATGAAGATATTATTAATTTTTTCGAGAATTTAGGAATTGCTCTAAAGGAAGAGGATCATGGCAGAATGTTTCCTGTCTCTAACAAAGCTCAATCTGTTGTTGATGCCTTATTGCAGGAGCTCGACAGACTGAAGGTTGAAATCCGGACAAATACTCCTGTTAAAAAGGTATCCTATAATGAAGACGGCACTAAGACAATCTTTATGCAAAACGGAAAAGAGGCAGTCACGAAGTCTCTCATCATTGCTGTCGGCGGCAAATCTGTGCCCCATACAGGCTCAACTGGCGATGGATATGCTTGGGCAGAGAGTGCTGGACATACTATTACCGAGCTGTTTCCAACAGAAGTACCTGTCACTTCAAGCGAATCATTTATCAAGGAAAAAACATTACAAGGTTTGTCTTTAAGAGATGTTGCGCTGAGTGTATTAAACCAAAAAGGAAAACCTATTATCACACATAAGATGGATATGATTTTCACCCATTTTGGGATCAGCGGTCCAGCTGTATTGCGCTGCAGCCAGTTCGTCGTCAAAGAGCTGAAGAAAACCGGTTTAGCAGAAATTCCTGTTTCGATTGATTCATTTCCTGATAAAAAGGAAGAACCACTGTTCCAAGAAATAAGTAAACTCGTTAAGGACGAGCCTAAAAAAGCGGTGAAAAACATTTTAAAAGGTTTCTTAACAGAACGCTATTTACTGTTTTTACTTGAGCTTGCAGAAATTGATCCTGCAGCACAAGGAGCTACTGTCTCCCAAGATAAGCTAAAAAAATTCACCTCTCTTTGCAAAGGATTCTCTTTTAAAGTCAACGGTACAATGCCGCTTGAGAAAGCATTTGTTACAGGCGGAGGTGTCTCTATTAAAGAGATTTCTCCAAAAACAATGGAATCAAAGCTAATGCCAGGACTCTTCTTTTGTGGAGAGATATTGGACATCCATGGATATACAGGGGGATATAACATCACAAGTGCGTTTGTGACAGGAAGACTTGCTGGTGTAAATGCCGCTCTTGAAGCAAAAAATATGTTTATGTAAAAAGTTAGCTGAACGGTTTAATAGACTGTTCAGCTTTTATATATAATCATCGAGGAGAAACAATAAATCTGTTCTTCTTCCCCCTCTTGTAATGCTGCAACATTATACTTTATATCTAAAAGCTTCTTTTCATCAAGCTTCTCCAGGAACTTATTCATTTCCATTTCCAGATCTTTTTCATGCTCCTGGTCAAATAATTTAACCTTTATCATCATCCACACTCCTAAGTGATCAGAATATTCTATTAAAATAATAGCCAATTTATCGTCATTTTAGACAATATGAAAATAAAAAACCCTTCACAGCAAGCTGCGAAGGGTTCTTTAGATTAAACAGTTTCACCGTTCCAGTTAAGCATTCCACCAACCATGTTAACAACCTTGTAGCCTCGGTCTTCAAGGAAATAGCAGACGTTTTCGCTTCTTTTACCAGAGCGGCATATAAAAATATATTCTTTCTCTTTTGAGAAGTAGTCTAGCTTTTCAGGAATATCATTCATGCGAATATGCTTAGCCCCTGGAATCATGCCTTCTGCTACTTCATCATCTTCCCTAACATCAACAAGCTCCAGCTTTTCCCCTTTTTTCAGCTTGTCTTCTAATTCTTCTGTTGTAATTATCTTAATATCTTCCATTTATTGTTTCCTCCATTCTACCAGTACGAATCATGTTAACTTCCACTCATTGTAATATAGAACAATTAAAAAAAAGATGCAAATCACATGCCCACTGTTTTTATATAAAAAAAGTCCAGCCACACAGTATGGCTGGACTTCTGTATTAATTAGCTACAATATTAACCAATTTTCCTGGAACAGCAATAATCTTTCTGACTGTTTTCCCGTCAATTTGCTCTTTCACTTGACTGTCTTCCATAGCGATTTGCTCTAGAGCATCTTTATTCGCATCAGCTGGAACCATCAATTTTGTTTTTACTTTACCGTTGATTTGGATAACGATTTCGATTTCATCGTCTACCAATTTTGCTTCATCATATGCTGGCCATGCTTCATATGCAATCGTACCTGATGAGCTTCCAAGTTTTTCCCACAGCTCTTCTGTAATATGAGGGCAAATTGGGGAAAGAAGCTTCACAAAGCCTTCAATATAAGCTTTTGGAATCGCATCTGCCTTATAGCACTCATTAATGAAGACCATCATTTGGGAAATAGCTGTGTTAAAGCGTAATCCTTCAAAGTCCTCTGTAACCTTCTTCACCGTTTGGTGGTAGATTTTGTCTAGACCCTTCGCTTCATCGATTTCTTGAACTTTGCTTGAAATCTCGCCATTATCATCCACAAGCAATCTCCAAATACGGTCAAGGAATCTTCTTGAACCATCAAGTCCGTTCGTTGACCAAGCTATTGCTGCATCAAGTGGTCCCATGAACATTTCATACAAGCGAAGTGTATCAGCACCATGGCTTGAGACTATTTCATCCGGATTCACTACATTACCTTTAGACTTACTCATTTTTTCATTGTTTTCACCAAGAATCATCCCTTGGTTATACAGCTTTTGGAATGGCTCTTTCGTAGGTACAACGCCTAAATCATACAATACCTTGTGCCAGAAGCGTGCGTACAATAAATGCAGAACCGCATGCTCTACACCACCGATATAAATATCAACTGGAAGCCATTCTTTCAGCTTTTCAGGGTCTGCAATAGCTTCACTGTTTTTCGGATCGATATAGCGGATATAATACCAGCTGCTGCCCGCCCATTGCGGCATTGTGTTTGTTTCACGTCTGCCTTTTTTACCTGTAACCGGATCTACTACATTAACCCACTCAGAGATGTTTGCCAAAGGCGATTCACCAGTTCCAGATGGTTTAATCTCTGCTGTATCAGGCAATGTTAGCGGCAATTCTTCCACAGGGACACCTGTCATTGTGCCATCTTCCCAGTGAATAATTGGAATTGGTTCACCCCAGTATCTTTGACGGCTGAATAACCAGTCACGAAGTCTGTAGGTTACTTTCTTCGTACCGATGCCTTTCTCTTCAAGCCATGCAATCATCTTAGTGATTGCTTCTTCTTTTTGCAGCCCATCAAGGAAGTCAGAGTTAACATGCGCTCCATCACCAGTATAGGCTTCTTCCTGTACATTTCCGCCAGCTACCACTTCTTTAATTGGCAAATCAAAAGTTTTTGCAAACTCGAAGTCTCTTTCATCATGTGCAGGAACTGCCATAATGCTTCCAGTTCCATAGCTGACAAGCACGTAGTCTGCAATCCAAATCGGCATTTTTTCGCCATTCACTGGATTAACAGCATAAGCTCCTGTGAATACACCTGTTTTTTCTTTAGCAAGGTCCGTTCTTTCCAAATCACTCTTGCTCTTAATTTTCTCTAAATATGCTTCAACTGCTTCCTTTTGCTCTGCTGTTGTGATTTTATCAACTAACGCATGCTCAGGAGCAAGTACAGCATAAGTAGCACCAAACAGTGTGTCTGGTCTTGTCGTGAACACAGTGAATGTTTCATCATGGTTATCAATTTGGAAAGTCACTTCCGCTCCTTCAGAACGTCCGATCCAGTTTCTTTGCATTTCTTTAATGCTTTCCGGCCAATCCACTTCATCCAAATCTTCAAGCAAACGGTCAGCATAAGCTGTAATCTTTAAAATCCATTGTCTCATCGGGCGTCTTTCAACAGGATGTCCGCCCCTTTCGCTCTTTCCGTCAATGACCTCTTCATTGGCAAGCACTGTTCCTAAAGCAGGACACCAGTTAACTGCCACTTCATCAACATATGCTAAGCCTTTTTCAAATAGCTGTAAGAAAATCCATTGTGTCCATTTATAATAATCTGGATCTGTAGTGTTAATCTCTCTGTCCCAGTCATAGGAGAAGCCTAAAGAGTTGATTTGACGTCTGAATGTTTCAATATTTTTTTCTGTGAATAGTGCTGGATGGTTGCCTGTATCAAGTGCATATTGTTCTGCAGGTAATCCAAATGCATCCCAACCCATTGGATGAAGAACATTAAAATCCTGCATTCTTTTCATTCTTGAAAGAATATCAGTAGCTGTATATCCTTCTGGATGTCCTACGTGAAGGCCCGCTCCGGATGGATATGGGAACATGTCAAGTGCATAGAATTTCTTTTTCCCTTTATCTTCACTTGTTTTAAACGTTTTATTTTGTTGCCAATAGCTTTGCCATTTCTTTTCTATGTTCTGATGATTAAAGCTCATCTTATTTCCTCCTATTAGTTTTCTATTCGCAGGGTTTGTTTTCCTTAGAAAACAAAAAATCCCCTCATCCCAAATAGGGACGAGAGGAATATATGTATATCTCCCGCGGTACCACCCACAATTAGTGAATAAATCACTCGCTTCATTTATCCCTTAACGCGGTGTACGGCAAGCATTACTGTTAGTTCACACTTGCAACTCAAAGGCGAGTTCAAGATTTTTTTTGACTGGCTTGCACCATCCGCCAGCTCTCTTCAACAAAAAAGCATCTTTACTATTCCTTTTCCTAGCTGTTGCCCTATATGATGTTTATTGTATGTTATTTTCTTCACGGATGCAAGAAGTTATTAAGCAAGAACTATCTCCGCCAGCTCCTTGTTAAGCATATGCACCGTTAAGGATTTCGGTCACCGTTTGTTTGCTTCAAGTGACGCAATAAATTGCAGGAGCTTTTTATCCTGACCTTTGCCAGCAATCACAGATACACCAACAGGAACGCCGTCTACTTCTGCAAGCGGGATATTCACCTGCGGGAAGCCGGTTAACCCAGCAATGCAGCAGAGCTGGAATGTCCTGCTTCTGCGCAGTTCCAGTTCTTCCACCGACAGATTGAGCAGAGGTGCTTTTCCAGGTGATGTTGGAATGATTAAAAGGCCATCATCCTTTAGCAGTTTTTCCATATTTTCTTGAATCATACGTCTTTTCTTTATAAATGGGGACATATCAGCTTCAGCTAGTGTGCTTGCCCATTGAAATCGTTCTGCAATGCCAGGACCGAAGGATGGTTTATACTTTTCAATCCATTTTCCATGCTCCTCCCAAATCTCTCTGCCTTGCAGCATCCTGAACGTCTCTGCCCAGTCAGCAAGCCCCTCATTTGCCAATACCGTTTGCGAATGTGTTAAAGAAGCTGTCTGCCATTTTTTCAACTCCGTTAATAATGCCTCTTTTGCATTAGGTTCAATCAATTCCCATGCATCATCTGCCATCAAAATACGAGTGAAAGGCTCTCTGGAACCTTCCTCTTTAATCAATACGTTGCCAACCTTTCGTAATGTCTCTGCGTCTCTTGCCATCCAACCGACAGTATCAAAGCTTTTAGCTAACGGAATGACTCCTTCCATATCAACAATATTATGAGTTGGACGGATGCCATAGATTCCACAATAAGAAGAAGGAATTCGGACAGACCCGCCCGTATCTGTTCCGATTGCAAAATCAGTTAATTCCGCTGCTACTGCGACTGCTGATCCGCATGATGAGCCGCCAGGAATGCGCTTTGGATCTTTCGGGTTGATTGGAGTTCCATAATAAAAGTTTTCTCCATTAAGACTATACATCAGTTCATCTGTTATCGTCGTTCCTTCAAGCCTTGCGCCATTATTAAGTAACAGGCTGAGAGAGAAAGCTGTACTTGCTGCAGCAGGGTGAGTCTTGAGCCAATCTGGATTTCCTGCCGTTGACTGATGTCCTTTTATAGCAAACACATCCTTAACTGCAAAGCTTAAGCCTGATAATCCCCCTGTATTTAATGGTTCTAATACAACCTCTTTTTTTGCAAATGCCCCAAAATCCTTAACCATCTTCTCCTCATCCTTCCCGTAATTAAACTTGCAAATGTGTGACGATGTTGTAGTCCTTTATCGCCCATTTACTGTCTTTATAATGAATATTGCTTATACAAGCATTTGTTAAGTATGTATTGTCTAATGTAATTTCCTCGTTTGACAGAATTCTTAAAATGGTATGAATGACAGCACCATGAGCAACAAGGAGAACTTTTTGCTGTGGGTAGCTTTGCAGAATATCTGCCAAGCCCTGTTTCAGTCTTTCTGCCAATTCCCAGTAAGGCTCTGCATTAGGATAAAGCATATCAGGATAAAGGACCTGTCTTTCCTCCTTTGTTTTTCCTTCTGCATCCCCAAAGCTTCTTTCAATGAATTCGGCCATTTCTACTATAGGCAGGTTTAGAGACTCGTTTATAATAGCCGCAGTTTCCTTTGCCCGCATAAGAGGGCTTGTGATGATAAGATCCCAGCTAGTTTCCTTCAAATAGTCCCGGCATTGTTCTGCTTGTCTAATTCCGTTCGAGTTCAATGGAATATCGGTTCTGCCTTGAATCTTTCCTAAGGAATTCCAATCTGTCTCTCCGTGCCTTATTAAACAAATATTTGTCATGAATCTTAATTCCTTTCTATACAAGAGCATGATATTTCTACTGTAGATTAAATAGTCTAACTTTTCAATAAATTATCTGTTTTATTCGCACGGTTGTTAAAAGTAACCGTTTTAATTAACAGAAAATAACTAATTTTCCGCCTTCATGCAGATGGAGTTATTTCTATTGCAGGAGTTCTAAAATCGCATTACACTTATTGCTGGTAGCAAATTAAATGGTAAAGGAGCACCACATATGCCTAGAGCACTATGGCTTTTAGTAATTGGAATGGCTGTCAATGTCACCGGCTCTTCTTTGCTTTGGCCATTAAACAGTATATATATCCACGACCACCTCGGAAAATCTCTTACAGTTGCCGGTTTTATCTTAATGCTTAATTCTGGTGCAAGTGTAATCGGGAATTTGGTTGGCGGCGCGCTTTATGATAAATTAGGAGGCTATCTCTCCATTCTTCTGGGAATTTCGTTAACAGCTTTGTCCTTGTTAGGGCTGTCCGTCTGGAATGCTTGGGAAGCTTATTGCTTCTTCTTCACATTGTCAGGCTTTGGATCTGGGATTATTTATCCAAGCATGTATGCAATGGCAGGAAATGTCTGGCCAGAGGGAGGCAGAAAAGCGTTTAACAGCATTTATGTTGCCCAAAACGCTGGAGTTGCATTAGGTTCAGCAATTGGCGGGCTAATTGCTTCCTATTCGTTCACTTGGATTTTTATCTCTAATACATTTATGTATGTTGTATTTTTCTTTATTGCTTTATTGAGCTATAAAAACATCCAAGTTCAACCAATTGTGCAAACGGCAGGAGACAATGGTATAAAAAGAAAGAAAGCACATCGAAATCCAGCTCTTTATGCCCTTACTATTCTCGGCTTCGGTTATTTGCTGTGCTGGATTTGTTATGTACAATGGCAAGCGACCATTTCTACACATACACAAGAGTTAAATATTCCGCTTGCACAATACAGTTTACTATGGGCCGTTAACGGCGGCTTAATCGTTTTTGGTCAGCCTCTCATCAGTCTGTTTACGAAGAAAATATGTTCTTCTGTAAAAATGCAGATGTTAATTGGTATTGTTATTTTTATTATTTCTTTCCTTATCGTCGGTCAAGCAGACATGTTTGCAGGGTTCTTAGCTGCCATGATCATTCTCACCGTAGGGGAAATGTTAATATGGCCAGCCGTTCCAACCATTGCAGATAAACTGGCACCAAAGGGACGGGAAGGCTTCTTCCAAGGTATTATCAACAGTACAGCAACCGGCGGCAGAATGATAGGTCCTTTATTAGGAGGCTATCTAGTCGATGTTAATGGAATTGGCCTGCTTGTACCTGTATTAATTTTCTTACTTGTTATTGGTATGGCAGCTGCTTACTTCTATGATGCACCATTAAAAACCAGCAAGCTTAGAGTACCTAAAACAGAATAATATTAAAAGGGCGATTCATCATTAGAATCGCCCTTTTTGATGCATTACTAAGACTCTTTATGGTAAATGTAGGGCCATTTGATTTTGCTTATCCTGTATAAGCAGCCTCATTCTGTATAATTGATCCCTTTGCTGCGCGTTGGCACTATGATCCATCGTTTGCAAGTCATTAAATACATTTTCCAGCTGAAATTGTGCATCTGTATATTCTTCTATATTATAATGCTCCTGCATTTGAGCAATTTTATACTGTTCTTCTGCATAGCCTATCGCTGTATTACATCTTTCCAAAAGCTCATCCATAGAATCACGAGTTGCCAATATATAGCCCTCCCAACAAGTGTTGCTGTCTTTGAAGCAATAGTGCTTCGCTACATATTATCTGTAGTCTGCAACCTTCTTATGACTTCCTTTTCTTTACTGAATTAGCGGTTTATATAAAACTGTTTGGAGAAGCAGCAGTTACATGTTAAAATTTTTGTTATGCATTTAGATTGCATTATAAGGAGGTCATTCTTTTGAGTCAGCAAAATCCATTTGCTTATGCAGCTGATAATAAAAGATATCATACATGGAATTATCATTTGCGAGGCGAGTTTGGACATAAAGTATTTAAAATCGCACTAGACGGAGGCTTCGATTGCCCTAACCGGGACGGCACGGTGGCACACGGCGGCTGTACTTTCTGCAGTGCTGCTGGTAGCGGTGACTTTGCAGGGAATCGTGTCGATTCATTGGAAAAGCAATTTCACGATATAAAAAACAAAATGCATGAAAAGTGGAAAGACGGCAAATATATGGCTTATTTCCAAGCATACACAAATACACATGCTCCTGTTGAAGTGCTGAGAGAAAAGTATGAAACTGTTTTGAAGCAGGAAAATGTTGTCGGCATTTCCATTGCGACAAGACCAGATTGTCTTCCTGATGATGTTGTTGAATATTTGGCAGAACTGAATGAGCGCACCTATTTATGGGTGGAGCTTGGCTTGCAGACTGTCCATGAAAAAACAGCACAGCTTATTAATAGAGCCCATGATTATCAAACATATGTGGATGGTGTTAATAAACTGAGAAAACATAATATCCGCATTTGCTCTCATATCATTAACGGGCTTCCACTTGAGACGAATGAAATGATGATGGAAACAGCGAAAGAAGTGAGCAAGCTTGATGTGCAAGGAATTAAAATTCACTTGCTTCATTTGCTGAAGGGCACACCTATGGTTAAACAATATGAAAAAGGATTGCTTAAGTTTCTAACCTTTGACGAATATATTCAGCTTGTTTGCGACCAGCTGGAAATATTGCCGCCAAGTATGATCATTCATCGAATTACAGGCGATGGACCGATTGATTTAATGGTTGGACCAATGTGGAGTGTCAACAAATGGGATGTACTGAACAGCATTGATGCAGAATTGAAAAGACGTGACAGCTGGCAAGGAAAATTTTATAATGCGGAAAAGGTGACGATATGAAGCTGGAACGCATACTTCCCTTTGCAAGAACATTGTTAGAAAATGCAATCGATGAAGACGATATTGCCATTGATGCGACAATGGGAAATGGTCATGACACCTGTTTTCTGGCAAACCTTGTAGGAGAAGGCGGCAAGGTATACAGCTTCGATATTCAGGATCAGGCCCTTGAAGCAACGAAAAGCAGACTTGCAGCCCAGTCCCTTACTAATCGGGTAATTCTTACTAAAACAGGGCATGAAAATGTGGAAAAAATTATTCCTGAAAAACTGCATGGACTTGTGAAGGGTGCTATTTTCAATTTAGGCTATTTGCCTGGTGGAGATAAATCAATCGTTACAAATTCGAACACGACTATAATGGCAGTCGAACAAATATTTAACATGCTTGCACCAGAAGGAATCATTATTCTTGTCATTTATCATGGACATACTGAAGGTGCACAAGAAAGAGATGAGCTGCTTACATTCGCTGAAAACTTCAGTCAGGAAAAAGCGCATGTTCTAAAATATCAGTTCATTAACCAAAAAAACAACCCGCCTTTTATTATTGCCATTGAGAAAAGATAAATAAGAAAAAATGCCGGATAATCAGTAAGACTGATTTCCGGCATTTTTTTATTTCTTTTCGTTTAAGGAAGGGTGAAGCAGACAATACATGAGGCAATCATAAATATGTTCATTTTGAACCATATATTTTGCCAAAGTACCTTCTTTATGAAAACCTGCTCTTTCCAGCATTTTTTGAGATGAATTATTTTCAGGATACACAATCGCTGAGATTCGGTTCAATTGCAAAGCAGAAAATCCGTATGATATAACTTCAGAAATTGCCTCCATCCCATAGCCCTTTTTCCAAAAATCCGGGTGAAGCTCATAACCGATTTCAGCCCGCTTATGCTTTTGATGCCATGCATGATAGCCAATTGTCCCAATAAAAGCGCCGCTGTCCTTTTCTACCATTCCCCAGCGAATTCCTTTTTGCATGCTGTAATTCATATTGAAAATTGCCAGCAAGGAACGTGCTTCCTCAATTGTGGTAAAAGGCTCTTGCCCGTAGTGCACCGTAACGTCAGGACGACTTAATATACTATAAATCGCTTTAACATCTTTTTCTTCTATCTCTCTTAAAAGCAACCGATCTGTTTCTAGTTCAGGAAACATCTGCAACTCCCCTTGTCGGCCTACATTTATTTAGATATCGTCTTCATCATTCCTGCTGGAATCATCTTTTGAAACTTGCGGTATGCTCGTCCATTAATATAAAAGAAGTAGCCAACCGGACCGGAAGTTTTAATAATTTCCCTTGCCAGCTTTCTAATATTTTGCTGCTTATATACTTTCTCGTCAGATAAGTAGACACCGAGCAGTCCTCTGTTAATAAGTTTGTGGAACCGTTGATGAGGGAGATTTTTTGTATGTCTGTCTGCTTCTTCTACAAAATGCTTTAACCGGCTGAAAAGCTCTTCTTCATCTTTATAATAGAAGCAGAAATTTAAATCGCCGCCCTGTCTGTCTTCTTCCTGATCGATAAAGTAATCTAATAATATGTGAAGACCTTGTATATATGGAAAATAGCCGTCTCGAATATTGGAGGAATAAGCTGGCTGAAAATCCTTTCTTAATGCATAAGAAACTAAACAAAATATCCCTAATGTTGAACCGGAGCATGCAGAGAATTCATACCAATCCATTTCAGGTATTGCGTGCTTGTTCTCATCAAACCATGATTTCAATCTTGGAATTCTTTCCTCTACCATAACATGCTTATGTATTTGCAAATCGCAATAATATCGGCAAAGTTCAAGTAACTGGTCTTTAATATATTCGTAATTCTCTAGCTCTGCGAGTGTGTCCCGGCATGTTTTGGCTAAATCATACAAGTAGCCGCCGTCGTCTTGATCCTCTCGGAACCGGTAATAGTTAGTGGGTTGTGCCCCGACTGTGAGCGCATGCTCCATTGATTCATGCAGTGCAGAGAAATCCCGCGGATCTAATGAAGTGCTCCGGTCACATAGATTATCAAGATAATCGCTGATTGTTTGGTATGCCACAATAAATTTAATGGCAGTCTTATATTCATGCCTTGAAATAAGGGCCATGATTGATCCGCCTTCACAGTGGAATATTTTGTCCTTTATGCTCGCCAAAGCCTGTCTTTGCAGCTCAGGATTTGGGATTTGCTTTGCTCTGTTCGTCCAATAGTTCAGTTCCTTGTGAACAACAGGAAAAACCTTTAAATACACTTTAGACATTAATGTTAGTGGCATGTTTGGTACAGACATTTTTAAAACCTCACTTATACAATATAACCTATCGATTTTAGCTGACTATTGATAAAATCAAGCGCATAGTCAAACACATCATCTCGTTCCGGCTCGTTAAAGATTTCATGGTAGCATTGTGGCCATTCTTTAAATCTCTTTTCTGATAATGGTACCATATTGAACCAGTTTTTTACCATTTTTTTATCTACTACTGAATCGTCTCCCCCTTGCATAAGAAGAAGAGGCAAATCCTGCATTTTGTTTACATTCGCAAAGGCTGCAGCCATTGCACTAATCAGTTCTCTATACCATCTTACAGACACTTTTGTAATATATAAGGTATCGTTGCTATCTATTTCCCTAATTTCTGCATTTCTAGTCGCCATTTCGATTGATAAGCCTGTATTCATGCGCAGTCTAGGCGCAGCTTTGTTCAAAAGGATTGAAATGGCGCTCAACAGCTTCGGCGGATATTTTTTTAACCCAAGACATGGCGATGAGAGAATAAGACCAGCAAGCTTAAGATTCTCCTGTTGCAGCAGACGAATAGATGCCAAGCCTCCTAAGCTGTGTGCAATCAAAAAAACCGGCAATTCAAATTGGTAGGCTGCTTGAATCCAGTCTTTAACTTCAATTGTATACTCACTGAAAGAGTCGATATGCCCCCTGCTTGACCGTGTTGTCATGCCTTGGCCTGGAAGATCCCCCATCACGACATGAAAACCAGATAAGCGAAACATTTCAATTAGCCAACCGTAACGGCGATGATGCTCCATAGCACCATGAACAATCACGACGACTGCTTTAGCCTCTCCTTCCGCTTCCCATTTCCACATAAAAAATCTCCCCCATTCGACTTATCACAGTATTGCTTCTTCTATTATGTAACACGTAAATGCACTTTGACAAATTTTTAAATTAAATTACGGCGATTGTTCCTGATTATTTAAGGAAAATTAAAGGTTGCCGCAGTACTCTATATTTGATAAAACACATATTTAATACAAAAAATCGGTTTTTATATTATGCACTAACGGGAAAAAAATATTAAAAAATAACCAAATGCAGCCTCTTTAGGCGTGAAAGGTATCTTCAAGTCAAGAAAGTTCATTTCTTACTATTTATTTTCTCAAAATTTATCCGATAAATACTTATATAAGAAATAGGTGATGAAAATGAATACAAACGAAATAATACTATACTCTGTCCTTGCTCTATTCTTCGTATTATTCCTTGTAGTTCAAAAAAGGCTTACTAAAATTGTAAAAGGACTGCTCTTTTCCTTAATAGCCATATTAGTTGGCATCAGCTTTTATGTATTAAATTTAGACGGTTCTAAGAATTTTGCGCTTGCAAAAGAGCGGGTAGAGGAAATAGCTGTTACAGCTAAAGAAAATGTAGAAAAATTGAGTTCAAAAGTAACTATAAAAGAATCTGTGTTATTGGAAGCAACTGCAATGAATCAACTGCCAGAGCTTCCGAGAGGCTGTGAAGTGACGGCTCTTGCGATGCTTTTGCAATATGCAGGTGTAGATGTAGATAAGATGACACTTGCAGAAGAAATTACTAAAAATACTACAGCATATGAAGTCGATAACGGTACTATTTATTATGGCAATCCTAATGATGGGTTTGTCGGAGATATGTATTCCCTTGAAGGTCCGGGGCTTGGTGTTTATCATAAGCCGATTGCTGAGCTAGCGGAAAAATATCTTCCAGGAGCAATCGTTGATTTTACTGGCTCTGATTTCGATTCGGTAAAAGAACAGCTTTCAGATGGCCGTCCAGTTTGGGTTATTACTAATTCAAAATTCCAAGAGCTTTCTGATGATAATTTCCGCACATGGGTAACTCCAAGCGGCACAATCGATATCACATATTCCGAGCATTCCGTCCTGATAACTGGCTATGACGAAGATTATGTTTACTTTAATGATCCATTGACAGGTGAACAAAATAAAAAAGCACCCATCGATGATTTTATTGCATCGTGGGTGCAGATGGGAAGCCAAGCAATAACTTACAGCAACTAACTTCCCTACTCCATTAATTAAACAAGTGTTTTTTCTTTTAAATATTCCTTTTCGAAGGAATATTTTTTTTCGATATAAACACTATGCCAAACCATAAACATCAATACAGTCCAAATTTTGCGGCTGTTGTCAGCTTTACCTTGGCAATGGTCTTCCAATAGCTGCAATACAACAGATTTGTTCAGCAAATGGTCTGTATCGCTTTCTTTAATGATTGTTTTTGCCCATTCGTTCATCTCATCTTTTAACCAGTGACGAATTGGCACAGGGAAGCCTAGTTTTTTGCGTGTTAATACATGCTCAGGCACAAAGCTTTCCGCTGCTTTTCTTAAAATATACTTTGTAGTTCCATTTGCAGTCTTTAAGCTAGACGGTATTTTAGAAGCTACTTCAAACACAGCTTTATCTAAGAAAGGTACACGCAATTCTAGAGAGTGAGCCATTGTCATTTTGTCTGCTTTCAGCAAAATATCTCCTCTCATCCATGTGTGGATGTCAATAAACTGCATGCGGTCAACTGGATCATAACCTTTGCTTTCTTCATAAAGAGGTTTTGTAATATCTGTATGATCAATATTTTTGTTGTAGATGGACAGCAACTGTGCTTTTTCACTTTCACTGAACATCTTAGCATTTCCGATATATCTTTGTTCCATCGGTGTCACACCGCGTTCAATAAAGCTCTTTCCTTTAACACCTTCAGGAAGAATCGCTGCAATAGCACGCAACAGGGACTTACCAATTTTAGGAATTTTATTAAATACTTCCAATGACTGCGGCTCACGGTAAATATTGTATCCGCCAAACAGTTCATCTGCACCTTCGCCTGAAAGAACAACTGTAACATGTTTTCTAGCTTCTTGTGCAACAAAGTATAAAGGCACACATGCTGGATCAGCAAGCGGATCATCCATATGCCACATAATTTTCGGAATTTCATTCATATATTCCTGTGGTGTAATGATGCGGCTGATGTTTTCTAAACCAAGCTTATCCGCTGTTTCCTTCGCTACGTCAATTTCACTGAAACCATTATGCTCAAACCCGACAGAGAATGTTTTAATTCCAGGATGGAATTCTTTCGCAATACTAGCAATAATCGATGAATCAATTCCGCCGGAAAGGAAAGAACCAACAGGAACATCGCTTCGCATATGCATTTTTACACTGTCAAACAGCACATCTTTAATTTCTTTAACGAACTCTGATTCCGTTTTGTTCACAGGCTGGAAAGATGCTCTCCAATAGCGTTTAATATCCATTGGCTCACCAAGTTTTTTCGTGAAGTAATGACCTGGCTCAAGCTTGTTGATGCCTTCTGACATTGTATTAGTCTCAGGAACAAACTGGTAAGTCATATAATGCTGAAGAGACTCATAGTTTAATACATCGCTTTCTAATGCCATTGCAATACTCTTTTTCTCTGATGCAAAGTAAGTCTTTTCACCATCATCAAAATAGAAGAAAGGCTTGATTCCAAATGGATCACGAGCACCATACAATGTTTTTTCCTGCTTGTCCCAAATAACAAATGCAAACATGCCGCGAAGTTTTTCAACAGCCTTTTCTTTTTCATTGCTGTAAAGGGCAATGATTACTTCTGTATCTGAGTTAGTTTGGAACGTTAAGCCTGCCTTCACTAGCTCTTCTCTGATTTCCAAATAGTTATAAACTTCTCCGTTGAAGATGATCCAATAACGTTCATTTTCATATGTTAACGGCTGATGCCCAGACTCGATATCAATAATACTCAATCTTCTGAAGCCGAATTGGATATGTTCATCATAGAAGTATCCTTCATCATCCGGTCCACGGTGTGTAATAATTCTATTCATATTCGCAAATTGTTCTTTTTGCGCCTCTTGGAAGTTTTGCTCTTTTTCATGTATACAGCCTACAAAACCACACATACTGCTCACCTACTCCATTCTTCTCCTGTTACTAAGGAGACCTAAATTACTGTTAGTATAAACTTTTACTGTTAATCTTTAAATGTAATCCGAGCTATTTTAAAACATTATTATGTCCTATTAGCAAATATTGACTACCATTTATATTTTACATTAATCCATTATAGACGAAAGTCTTGATAATTTTAAGAGCTAAAAACAAGTAAAATTTTCTACTGACTTATTAGACGGAAAAAGAAAGAAGGAGTTACACTTTATTACCGTGCAACTCCTTCTTTTATTTTCCAGCGACAGCTGTTTTTAATACATCTGATTTATCTGTACGTTCCCAAGGCAAATCTAGGTCATTACGTCCAAAATGTCCGTATGCTGCTGTTTGCTTATAAATTGGGCGACGCAAGTCCAGCATTTTAATAATTCCTGCTGGGCGAAGGTCGAAGTTTTCGCGGACAGCGTCTACCAGAACTTCTTCTGATACAGTGCCTGTATTAAATGTGTCAATAGAAATGGAAACTGGCTGAGCAACACCGATTGCATATGCAAGCTGCACTTCAACCTTGTCTGCTAATCCTGCTGCCACGATGTTTTTCGCTACATAGCGTGCTGCATATGCTGCAGAGCGGTCTACTTTAGTTGGATCCTTCCCAGAGAAAGCTCCGCCGCCATGTCTTGCATAACCGCCATATGTATCTACGATAATCTTTCTTCCTGTCAATCCTGCATCACCTTGTGGTCCGCCAATAACGAAACGGCCAGTTGGATTAATGAAATACTTCGTATTTTCATCAATTAATTCTGCTGGAACAACTGGATTAATTACATATTCCTTAATATTGCGTTGAATTTGCTCTAATGTCACTTCAGGGTGATGCTGTGTGCTGATAACAATTGTATCAATTCTTACAGGTTTATCATTTTCATCATATTCAACAGTAACTTGCGTTTTGCCGTCCGGACGCAAATATGGCAAGATTTCCTCTTTACGCACTTCAGCCAGTCTTCTAGAAAGCTTATGAGCTAAAGAGATTGGCAAAGGCATAAGCTCTTTTGTCTCATTGCATGCAAAGCCGAACATTAATCCTTGGTCCCCTGCACCGATCGCTTCTATTTCTTCATCTGACATTGTTCCTTCACGTGCTTCAAGGGCTTGGTCCACACCAAGAGCGATATCAGCAGACTGCTCATCAATAGAAGTAAGCACTGCGCTCGTTTCTGCATCGAAACCATATTTTGCACGAGTGTAGCCAATTTCCTTAACTGTTTCTCTTACAATTTTCGGTATATCCACATATGTAGATGTAGTTATTTCCCCTGCAACTAAAACTAATCCTGTTGTTACAGATGTTTCTGCTGCAACACGGGCATTTGCATCTTTTGCTAGAATAGCGTCTAAAATCGCATCTGAAATTTGGTCACAGATTTTATCCGGATGACCTTCCGTTACCGATTCAGAAGTAAACAAGCGACGTTTTGATGACATCTGATTTCCTCCTTATTATAAGGCAAGCACTCTTGCCCTCTAAATTGATACGGTACTCATTCCCTAGATAGTATGAAGTAAACAAGGCGTTTTTATCCGAGAAGTGTTATCCTTTGGCAAAAAACACTTGCTCAAAAACACACATGAAAAATATACATTTTTTTAAAAGATAATGGACCAGATTGCATACAAAAAACCTTTTCAATAGTGAAAAGGCTCCAAGCAAAATTGATTCGCACCTTTCACTCTTATCGTTCAAGGATATTTCCTTGCTACAGGTTAGCACCTTTCCTAAGAGAATGTCTGCTCCATCCATCAATTAAATGGATGTTTCAGCCTATTTTCTTCACATAGTAGGTTGCTGGGTTTCATCGGGCCAGTCCCTCCACCAGCTCAGGATAAGAGAGTATCCGTTCAAGATTTCATAATAGCTCAAACTTTTAATTACTGTCAATATATTTATCTTTAATTAGTCGAATTTAATGCAATCAATTTGTATGTTATTTTCGTTTTTCCATCAGACCACTCCAGTTTTTCAATGGAAGCAGTTCCGATAAGTTCTCCTTTAATGGTCTTTCTGACTTCTAAAGGAATATGCAGGGGATATAAACGATATGCTTCTTTTTCGAGTTGAAACCAATTCTCCTCAAGGCGCAATTCATTTCCTTTGGTGACAATCATTGTATTTAATTCTAAGGGCATTCCCATTTTTCGTTCTCCCTCCTTCTTATCCTTACTTATATTCTACCAGCTTTTCACTGTGTTTTTTCATCCAACTGCATAAATTTTCTACAACCTTCCGATTGACTTTAGGAGGGAAATAGTGAGTGAATTCTGGAAAGTACCATGTTTCAACGGTTTTCCCTTGCTTTAGAAGCCCCTCTTCCAGCTTTTTGCTGTGTTCAATGGACACATTTGTATCCTGCATTCCATGAATAATTAAAGTAGGTGCGCAAATCTTGTCCAAATAATGAAGAGGCGTTCTCTCTTGAAACCGTTCCGGATATTTTGCCGGTGTGCCGCCAATGACTCTTTTCATCATTCTCCGTAAATCCTTCCTTTCTTCATATGTCAGCACCATATCAGAAACACCGCCCCATGTGACAATAGAAGCAACAGGACAATAAATGCCAACAAACAAAGCCATAACACCGCCTCTTGAAAAACCAAAAACATGGACTCGTTTAACGCTCGGGTAATTTTTCAGCAGATGAAAAGCAGCAATTCCATCTTCCCGATCTTCTCCAGCGAAATCTTCATTTCCTTCTCCACCTTGATTGCCCCGGTAAAATGGTGCAAACACAATAAAGCCCTCTGCAGCGAATTGAACAATTCTGCCTGGTCTAACCTTGCCAACATTTTTTATTCCGCCTCGTAAATACAAAAATCCGTCTGAAATGTCTTCCTGTTTAGGTACAGCAAGTAATCCTTTTACTTTCAAACCATTTACAGCATATGTAACGATATACAAGTCAATTGAAGGATTTGGGGAGGGGAATCTGATTTGCTCCAATATCTCTCCATTCATGCGAATCCCACCTTTTTATTTTTTTGTATAATACCCCAAATTTTCTCCTGATAATTGTTCCATCATTCTTTTTATACAATAATCAATCGTCCTATCTTTCATAATATAGCTGAAAGATTTATGAAAACGGACATCTAATATATCTCCGTTATAGATTCTTGGCCCTTCTGTTTCTAAATAATTATCTCTATGCTGCAGGGAAGAGATATGTGCAAAATAGACTGCTTTAACAAACTTAGAATCTTTTTCATGGACCTCATACTCTGCAATCCAAGTAAGCTTGCCGACAATTCCGCCTGTTTCTTCCATCACTTCCCGTCTGCATGCTTCCATTAGTGTTTCCTTGTCTTCGACTTTGCCTCCTGGAAATTCAATGCCTCTCGTTTTATGCTTTGTCATCAGCCATTTTCCATCCCATAAACAAATGACTAAAACATGTTTTGCAGGAAGAGAAAATGCATTTTTCTCAAATGATAAATTCACTTTAAGTCCATTATTGTCATAGAATGTTTTCATCATTGCCTCACATTCATTAGTAATCATTTTTCTAGTCCTACTGGAATATCTTTCAATTGATAGGGTATGTAACCATTATAAAGAATAGGGGTATAATAATGAAACTGAAAGCTTTAATTAAGTTGTGGCGAAAATAGACATTCTCCGATATTATAGTAAGTATAATTAATAAAGCGGTTACATTAATACACACCGATATACCATTTGGAGGGAATGGATCATGAAATTAGTCGATGAATTATATAATTTATATAAGAATAAACTAACTGGTGATGAGGAAGATATTGATATGCTAGCATTCGCCTTTTTAGAGGAAATGTCTAGAGAAGATCTTCTTCATATCATCCAAGAGCTAAATGAGCAAGAGCTGTATGACTTGATGGGCTTATATTTAATTGAAAGCCTTAAAGGCAAATTTGCCAAAGATGATTATCGTCAGCAAGGTCATACATTGTTTTCGCCAAGAAACCTGCACTAATTCACTCTGCAAAAAAAGACAAGTTCCAAGCGGACTTGTCTTTTCCTTTTTAACCTTCATCCTCTACCTGCAGGAAATCTTTAAAGCTTTAGCTCATTGGTCATGGATTTGTCCTTTATCAAGTTTTAAATAACCTCTATTAAGTACTTTTACCATCTGGATGTTTCGTTTAATATTGTTTGTTGGAGGGAAGATTATATGGGAACAAAATAGTTTTCAACATCAATCATTTTCACCTATAATGATACAGAAATCTTCAGTACTACCATTTTTTGAACCTTTTGTTGCTCTCGACCTTTGGCGTGAAGTGGTTGCAGATGATACACAAAAGAAATATTTAAAAGACAAAGGTTGAAAGGGATTGTTCTATGCACGTATACACTATTTTATTAAGTACAATCATTTTACTTAACATTATCTTCGCTTTCCTAGTCATTTTCTTTGAAAGAAAAGATCCCATCGCCACTTGGGCATGGCTCATGGTTTTGACCTTTATCCCAATACTAGGATTTATTTTATACCTTCTTATTGGTCAAAATTTGCGAAATAGGAAAATGTTCCAATGGGATGAGCGAAAAAAGCTTGGAATCGAACAAGTCTTGGCGTCTCAATTATTGCAAATCAGTTCAAATCAGCTGCGCACTACAAATGAAGTTATTAGAAATAATCAAGATCTTATTTATATGAATTTATTCAATAATGATGCTGTTTTGACAGAAAATAACGCAGTCGATATTTATACAGACGGCAAGGAAAAGTTCGACCAATTATTAAAAGATATTATGGCAGCTAAAAAATCAATCCATCTGCAATATTATATCTTTAAAAATGATGGGATAGGTTCCAAACTGATTGCAGCCTTAACTGAGAAGGCAAAGGAAGGGCTGGAAGTAAGGCTATTGTATGATGAGCTTGGCTCGAGAACTTTACAAAAGCGCGCTTTTAAGGAATTAAAAGCTGCCGGTGGGCAAGTTGCCGTCTTTTTCCCAAGCAAGTTTCATTTAATTAATTTACGGATGAATTACCGTAATCATCGAAAGCTTGCCATTATCGACGGGCATATCGGCTATATTGGAGGCTTTAATGTTGGGGATGAATATTTAGGATTGAATCCTAAATTCGGCTACTGGCGCGACACGCATCTTCGTATTGTCGGCACAGCCATTTATGCTATTCAGACAAGGTTTATTCTTGACTGGAACCAAGCGGCCGCACACCATGAAATTCATTACTCTCCAGATTATTTTCCTGGTAAGCTTGACGAAATTATCGGAAATATCGGGATGCAGATTGTCTCAAGCGGTCCAAACTCTGAGTGGGAGCAAATCAAAAATGGCTATATTAAAATGATTACAGCTGCTAAGGATTCGGTTTTTATTCAAACACCTTACTTTATTCCTGACGCGAGCTTGCTTGATACTTTAAGAATTGCAGCCCTATCAGGGATAGATGTTAAAATTATGATACCAAACAAGCCTGACCATATGTTTGTTTATTGGGCGACATATTCCTATATTGGTGAAATGCTAAAAGCAGGAGCAAAGGTATATATATATGAAAATGGTTTTATTCACGCCAAGACATTGCTTGTTGACCGGAAAATCAGCTCTGTAGGTACTGCTAATATTGATATGAGAAGCTTCCGTCTGAACTTTGAGGTAAATGCATTTATATATAGTGAGGAAATAGCGAATTCACTGACTGACGGCTTTATGGAGGATATGAAGCTATGCACTCCCCTTTCATTGGACAGCTATTCAAAAAGATCATTATGGATTAAATTTAAGGAATCATTCTCTCGATTATTAAGTCCACTGTTATAAAAAAGAGGTGCTAGATAGCACCTCTTTTGCTTTGCTTATGCGAAAACTTGCTTCAAGTCTTCTTTGCTTTGCTTTAACCAGAACTGCATAAGCTTTTTTGCTCCCTCAAGATCATGAAGCTTCGCTTGGCCGCATTGTGTTTCATTTGCAGCAGGAATTTCTGTGATTTCAACTGCTGTTTTCATTGTATCTTCAAGCAAATCGATAACTTCTTCCACAGTCGGCTCACCGCTGACAACTAAGTAATAGCCAGTTTGGCAGCCCATTGGGGAAATATCAATAATATCAAAATGATTATATTTTTCTACATGTGCACGAAGATTAAATGCTAATAAATGCTCTAATGTATGAATCACATCAGGCTTCATTGCCTGTTTGTTCGGCTGGCAGAAACGGATATCATATTTATTAACAACCCCGTCACTTCCTACTTTGTGGACACCACAGTGTCTAACATACGGAGCTTTTACGGCATTATGATCTAGTTCAAAGCTTTCAACTGAAGGCATTCATGTCATCCCCTTTTTTTTCGTTACCTCATTATAACGTAAAACCCGAGTATTTTCATCAACTTAATTATATTATATTTTTCCAGTTTAAGAATGTTCGTAAAATGGATTGCTGTCATTTTCTTCTCTTTAACAGTCATGCTATACTGACTTCAAGTAAGCATTAGAAATTAGGAGTGCAAAATATAAATGATAAGCAAACTGTTCATCTTACTAATCCGGTTTTATCAAAAGGCCATTTCACCACTTACTCCGCCCTCCTGCCGCTTCTATCCTACCTGTTCCTCTTATGGTTTAGAGGCTATCAGAAAGCATGGTGCATGGAAGGGCGGATATTTAACAATAAGGCGCATTCTCAAGTGCCATCCATTTCATCCGGGCGGCATTGATCCGGTCCCGGAAGAATGGCCGCACAAAAAGGATCATTCCCCTAATTAAGCTTTATAGCCATCGACTACAAGGTCAAGCTTTCCTGTTTTAGGATCAATTACTAAGCCGTGAACAGGAACATTTGGTGGAAGAAGGGGATGATTCTTCACCATCTTAACACTATGTGACACACTTTCTTCAACAGAACTAAAGCCTGTTAGCCATTTATCCAAATCCATGCCGGAGTTTTCTAATGTGCTGATAGTATCCTCAGAAATTCCTCTATCCTTCATTTTATCAAGCATAGAGTCATAATTTAAGGCACTCATTCCACAATCATGATGTCCGATAATCATTACTTCATCTGCCTTTAATTCATAGACAGCTACAAGAATGCTTCGCATGATACTTCCGAAAGGATGTACTACTACTGCCCCAGCATTTTTTACAAGCTTTACATCACCGTTAGAAATATTCAAAGCATGTGGCAGAAGCTCAAGCAGTCTTGTATCCATACAAGTAAGAATAACCATTTTTTTATTTGGGAATTTCGTTGTTATGTAACGCTCGTATTTGTTTTCGGCTACAAATTGTTCGTTGAAAGTTAAAATTTCATTTAATAATGTCATTATCCTTATCTCCTATCTTATCTACTCTTTTTTTTACTATATCCATCTATTATATAGTAAGTAAAAAATCTTTTGAAGACAACTCCTAATAACTAAAAGCCTGTATCTATCCATTCTTACATAATTGCGCCAATTCCTGAAAATACTAACAGCAGTATTCGGAATACAAAAGGAAAGGATAGATATTAATGGATCATCTAGTTACTGCTCGAAGCATGTTCGGGATGACGATGGGGTTTCACATCATCTTCGCAACAATCGGGGTCGGACTGCCTTTAATGATGTTAGTGGCAGAAATTCTTTATCAAAGAAAGAAGGACCTTGATTATGTCATCATGGCGAAAAGATGGACAAAGACATTTGGGATTTTGCTTGGTGTCGGTATTCCCACAGGGACGATTGCCGGCCTTCAGCTTTCCTTGTTATGGCCAGGCTTCATGAAAGTGATTGGAGAGGTAATGGCACTCCCTTTTCAGATAGAAATCTATGCTTTCTTCATAGAGGCATTATTTATGTCTATCTATGTGTATGCAGCCGAAAGGATTCCACCATGGGCCAGAATCAGCAGTCTTATTCTTGTTGCAATTGGTGCCCTTGCATCTGCCATCCTTATTACAAATGTACATGCCTTTGAAGGAACACCGCAAGGATTTCGCATGGAAGACGGACAAATTACAGACGTAGATCCATGGAAGGCTTTCTTCAATCCTACCTTTTTTGTATCCGCAGGACATGTAGCGATGAGTGCTTATACAACAGGAGCCTTTGTTGTCGCAGCTGTTTCTGCATTTAAGATGTTAAAACAGCCATTCGGCTCGCGCATCTTTCAGTTCCATCAGAAAGCATTGATTTTAAGTATTTCAGTCGGTGCTGTCTTTTCCTTATTGACTGCCTTAAATGGACATGAGTCTGCTCAAAAACTGTATGAATATCAGCCGGAAAAGCTCGCTGCTGCTGAAGGGCTCTTTGAAACACAGTCTCATGCACCTCTCGCCATTGGCGGTTTCACAGACAAGGAGAATAGAGAAATAACCGGTGCTATTGAAATACCATGGGCACTTAGCTTTTTAGCAGGAAACAGCTTTGATACGGTTGTCACAGGCTTAAATGACTTTCCTGAGGAATATTGGCCGCCGCTTTATGTTCATACACTATTCAATGCCATGGTGGGGATAGGCTCCTTTCTAATTCTCCTTTCCTTCGCTTCATTGGCATGGAAATTCCTTTTGAAAAAGGAGCGTTTTCCTAAATTTATTATGTGGATCTTTGTAGCTTCTGGTCCTCTCGCTATTGCTAGCATAGAATTCGGCTGGATTTTTGCTTGTACAGGCCGTCAGCCTTGGACTATTTACAGGCAGTTATCAACGGCAGATTCGGTAACTACAAGCGGCAACCTTCCATTGCTGTTTTTCTCTTTTATGATTGTTTATATCATTTTAGGGGTTACGGTGGCTTTAGTACTTATCTATTACTTCCGCAAAAACACAGTACTGAAGGACTTAAATGCTGCAAAGGAAAAAGAGATCCCGCTGTTTGGATCTAACAGTTAAGGAGTGTTAGCAACATGACAGATTCATTACTGGCGATTACTGTACTGTGGGGATTTGTATTCATATACGCCATTATGGCAACGATGGACTTTGGTGCAGGCTTCTGGTCGATGGTTTACATCAACAGGGAAAAAACGCGAGCAACAAATATTGCAAACCGTTATCTTTCTCCAACATGGGAAGTAACGAATACTTTTGTTGTTGCCATCGTTGTTGCAGTTTACAGCTTATTTCCAAAAGCTGCTTATACTTTAGGAACGGTTCTGCTTATACCAGGAAGCATCATTCTTCTGCTTTTGGCAATCAGAAGTGCCTTCCTTGTTTTTTCAAATATTGTGGAAGAATACCGCAAGCCGCTAACGTATATTTCAGGCATTACTGGAATGCTGATTCCAGGTATTTTACTCAGTGTCCTTCCAATCACCCATGGAGGATTTGTTGTATTTCAAGATGGCAAGCAAAGCCTTGATCTCGTCGGATTGTTCTCTAGTCCTAACGAATATGCCTTTTTCGGCTTTGCATTAAGCAGCACACTTTTTCTATCTTCGTTGCTTCTGGCAGATTATTCAAATGTTTCGAATGAACCTGAGGCCTATCGGCTATACAGGAGGGATGCAATTATTCTCGGTCCTATTTCTTTATTGATGGCAGTATTTATCATGCTCACATTAAAGCAGGATGCCAATTGGATTTATGTAAAAATGATGGATGATTTATATTTGCTTCTCCTTTCTCTTTTCTTCTTTATACTTGGGGGAGCAGGTCTTTTCCTTCCCTCACGAAAAAATAAAGACATAAAGGGAATGCCCAGGCTCGCTATAGTATCCATTACTATTCAATATTTAATGGCTAGCTATGTTTACGGTAAAGCGCATCTTCCATATATCGTTTATCCTGAAGTAACAATCACATCGTCCTTTACTAGTCCTAGCTCATTTCATGCGATATTCGCAACTTATATTGCAGCTTTCATTATTCTGTTTCCTGGTTTTTATTTCTTTTGGAAATTGTTTATGCATGATAAAAAATACTTACAGCAAAAGGCGACTAAAAAATAGGACATCACTGCTACAAGTATAAAATTTTCGTTTCTGCTTCATACTAAGTATAGGAAGAGGGCTACCCAATTCCTGTAAATCATAAGCCAACTAAGGAGAGTGTTTCTATTGGCAAAAGATGTACTTTGTGAAGTAAGAAATTGTACTTTTTGGGAAAGCGGAAATTTATGTGGAGCCGATCAAATTTATGTAGTAAGCCATGTAGGTGAACATGCTGATAACAGCAGAGAAACAGATTGTAAAACATTTCAGCCTACAGAATAACGCAAAAAAAGAGAGGACTTTGCCTCTCTTTTTTGTTTACTTGGAATATAACTTCTTCTCTGGTCTGTCTGGAGCAACCAATTCTTCATCAGGATGCTTGCCATAAAGAATAATATCCCTGATTATTTTGGCACCAAGCATGCTGTACACTGTGCCATTTCCCCCATATCCTAAACAATAGAAGATACCATCCTTGCTTGGGTGCTTGCCGATAAATGGTCTGCCGTCTGCAGATTCGCCAAAGGTAGCTCCATAAACATAGTCAACATCCATTACATATTCAGGGAAATGCTCCTTTATTTTCTCCAGCAGTCTTTCTCCATATTTCTTTAATACTTTAGCATCTTGCGGAGCTTCCATTGGATCTTCATCAAGACCGCCTGCTACAATCCTGCCATCATATGTAGTCCGCATATAAAAATACGGTCGTTTCGTCTCCCATATCATGCACTGTCCTTCCCAGCCAGCAAAGTTTTCAAGTCTGCTTGTTGCGATTGCGAAGGAACGATTTAATTCAGCTCCAAGCCGGTCCGTATGAAGTGCGGCTTCATACCCTGTTGAATAAATAATTTTTTTCGCGTGAATGATTGCTCCGCTGTCAGCTTTAATTTGCCAATATCCATCTATAAAGCCTTGCTCCTGTACATTAGTTTGTTCATATACACGGACATTTTGCTTTAAAGCTGCCTCTTTAATAAGCTGAATAACAAGCCTCTGAGGATTAACCTCCGCATCTCCTTCTGTAAGAATAGCAGCAGGCTTTGAGAAGCCGAAGCGCTCCTTCATTTGATTATCATCTAAATATTCAACAGGAAAACCGTGTTTTTTCAACATCGCATACTCTGTTTTCAACTTATCTGCATCTGTTTGACTGCTTGCATAATATAAACTTTTTCTTTCTTTGAATTGAACATCTTCTGTTAGAGAACTGGCAATGTCTTTTAAATCTTTCATTGCCTCAAAACACAGTTCGTAAAATCTTACTGCTTTTTCCTCTCCGATTGTTTGAGCAAATTCATGGAGCATCATATCGTTGGAGTATTGTAGAAGTCCTGTATTTGCTGCAGAACTTCCATGCCCTATTTTCCTTTTATCTGCAAGTACAATCTCTAAATCTTCATTTGCTAAGATATTCGCTGCTATAGCTCCAGACATTCCACCGCCAATGATAAGTACATCACAAAAAACATCCTCCTCCAAACGAGGATAGGAAGGAATATCTTTTAATGTATGTGGCCAATACAGCTCTCCATGATATAAATCAAGCCCCATGACAAAGCCCCCTAAAATATATTAGTCTTGGCTATTACAGCCACTCTCTTAATGTTTTTCTGACAATTTTTTTTGAGGCATTCCTCGGAAGCGCTTCTATGAAACGAATTTCTTTCGGTAGCTTATAGGAAGCTAATTTCCTTCTGCATTCTTCCAACACATAACTTTCAGTCAAGTCCGTTCCTTCCTCACATACAATAAAGGCTGCGGGAACTTGTCCCCATTTTTGGTTATCCATTCCGACAACCCCAGCTTCTTTAATTCCTTCTATAGAGGAAATTACCGATTCTAATTCTGCTGGATAAATATTCTCTCCGCCAGAAATAATCAGGTCTGAACGGCGATCAAGTACATACAGGAAGCCTTCTGTATCTTTATACCCTATATCGCCAGTGTGAAACCAGCCATCAGCTGAATGAGCTCCTTTATTCAAATATCCTTTAGACACATTAGGACCATATACAACAATTTCGCCAGCTTCTCCAGCTCCTAATTCATTTCCATCATCATCGACGATTTTCAACTGAGCAGGAAACAAAGGCTTGCCTGCAGAGCCAATCTTCCTTGCAGCATCTTGAGGCGGTAATGTTACAATTTGGGAAGAGGTTTCAGTCATGCCATAAGAGTAATACACTGGAATTCCCTTTTTCATACAGCTTGAAATTAACTCAATAGATGCCGGCCCACCTCCAAGAAGCATGTAACGGAAATACTCTGGAAACGGGCTCGTTGCTGCCTTTTCTATTTTTTGGAGCATTGCTGTCACAACAGACATAATTGTTATTTTTTCCTTCTGCAAATCAGTCAGAACTTGCTGTTCATCAAAAGACTCGTGCAGGACAATTTTCATTCCATATAGCAGACTTCTTATTAATATAGAGTATCCGCTAATATGGAAGACAGGCACAGTACAAAGCCAAACATCCTTTTCGGTCATCCCCGCATTTAACACATTGCCGACAGCGCTCCACCAATGATTTCCGTATGTTTGGATAACACCTTTAGGAAAGCCTGTCGTCCCAGAGGTATACATGATGGTACATGTATCTGCTAAATTTACTGTTTCCTGAACAACAGGCTGCTGAAATGGACCATTTTCCAGCTCTTGATTAAACATCACATTTAAAGAGGGTAATGCACAGACCAATTCCTCTGTCTTTGTATGAAAATCATTGTCTGCAATAAGAGAATGTGATTTGGAGTCTTTGATTTGATACAGCAGTTCATTTGCTGTAAGGCGATTGTTTAAGAGCACGGCTCTTGCTCCCAGCAAATGAAGAGAAAGAAGAGCGATTACAGTGCGAAGATCGTTTTTCACTAAAAAAGCGACATAGTCCCCTTTCGTAATCCCTTTTGCAGTTAATACTCCTGCTGTGTAATATGCTTTTTCATACAGCTCCTGAAAGGTCAATGAAGTATTTTTGTAGACAATTGCCTCTTTGTCAGGTGTTAAAGAAGCTCGGTTCTTCAGGAAATTAGGAAGCAATTCTTCCATATGATTCTCTCCTTTTTAGTTAACAGCATTTGTTTTTTGTAATCAAAACAGGGTGACCCCCATCTTCTCCACTAATAGAGTGGAAAAGATGCTAGAAGTCACCCTTTTTTGGTTTATCCCGTTATTTGAAAATCAAGGAAAACGTGGGAATTGGCCAAAGTCTGGCTTGCGTTTTTCCTTAAAGGAATCGCGTCCTTCTTTTGCTTCATCCGTTGTGTAGTATAGAAGCGTTGCATCTCCAGCAAATTGCTGAATCCCTGCAAGTCCGTCTGTGTCTGCGTTAAACGCCGCTTTCAAGAAACGTAAAGCAGTCGGGCTCTTTTCTAGGATTTCCTCACACCATTTGATTGTCTCTTCTTCCACTTGCTCCAATGGAACAACAGTGTTTACAAGCCCCATATCCAATGCTTCCTGAGCATTGTATTGTCTGCATAAGAACCAGATTTCTTTTGCTTTTTTGTGTCCGACAATGCGAGCTAAATAGCCAGAACCGTAACCTGCGTCAAAGCTTCCTACGTTTGGTCCAGTTTGTCCAAATACAGCATTGTCTGCTGCGATTGTTAAATCACAGACTACATGCAGTACATGGCCGCCACCGATTGCATAGCCTTTAACCATTGCGATAACCGGTTTAGGAATTACACGAATTAATCTTTGCAGGTCCAGAACATTCAAACGAGGAATCTGGTCTTCTCCCACATAGCCGCCATGTCCTCTTACTTTTTGGTCTCCGCCTGAGCAGAAAGCTTTTTCTCCTGCACCAGTCAAGATAATAACACCAACACTGCTGTCATCTCTTGCTCTTGCAAAAGCATCAATTAATTCATTTACCGTTTTTGGTGTAAAGGCATTATGTACATGCGGGCGATTAATCGTAATTTTCGCAATGCCATTGTATGTTTCATAGATAATTTCATCGTAATTGCGCACAGCAACCCATTCTACTGCCATTTATATTTCCTCCTTTTATTTTGCCGAACTTTTATGAAGTCCTCAACTGCTGTTCGACAAAAACTCACTTACTATTGTACCAAAAATTTCAGGTTTCTCCACATGAATTGCATGCCCTGCATCATCCACGTTAATCCACTCGAAGTTTTCGTTTTGTTTTTGCATCTCACCAGCGATCCTGCAAAACTTTTCATCCAGCTTTCCTGTTAACAGCAATGTTGGACACTTCAGCTCTCCTAACCTTTCCCACCAGGAAGGCTGAGAGCCGGTCCCCATTTGTTCAAGGCTTTTGGCAAGACCTACTGGATTATTCATAAGCCTTTGGCTTCTAATTTTTTCTTTTACGTCCTTGCTTAAACGAGTCTGTGTGGCAAATAGGGGAATATTTTCCCATTTGTTCACAAACTTGTTAACTCCTTCTTTTAAAATATAGTTTCCTAATTGCTCATCCATTATCCGTCTTTCTCTTCTTTCCTCTTCTGTTTTCAGACCAGGTGTCGCACTTTCCAGCACTAAATTTCTGACCATGTCAGGATAGATGAATGCAAATGTTAGGGCAAGCCGCCCACCCATGGAATATCCTAAAAGATTTGTTGAATCAACTTCTAACGTATCAAGTAGCTTTTTGATTGCTTTAGCAGCATATTCTATCTTGTAAGGCTGCTGTTCATCAGGTGATGCAGTTTGGCCATGTCCAATAATGTCCATCATGATAATCTGGTGGTTCTTTTCAAAAACAGGGATAAACTGCTGCCAAGTACTAGAATCCCCTGTAAAGCCATGCAGCAGCAATAATGGCTCACCTGAACCGTAAACTTCTACATGGTAGGAGATATTATCGACAACTATATTCATTTGCCTTCATCTCTCAAAAAATGTTGTATTTCCTGGGAAACTTTCGCCATAATCTGACGATGCTCCTTCAAGTTTTCGTCTCTATTTGTCTTTATTTCAAATAATCGGATGCTAAAATTCGACTCTGCATCCGTACATAAAGCTCGTAAGTGATCCCAATTCTCCACAACACTGTATTGTCCACCGTACAAGTTAATAAGATGTTCAAAATTTAAATCTAACGGTGTTCCAAATAATAGTTCAAAATGCTTTGGATGCTGAGCTTGGGGCAAGAAGGAGAATATTCCTCCACCGTTATTGTTAATGAGTATTATCGTAATCGGCACGTCAAATTGCTTTGCTGCAATAAGACCATTCATGTCATGGAAGAAAGTTAAATCCCCCAGCACTAAATACAACGGCTTTCTTTTGGCTGCTCCCACACCAAGAGCTGTAGACACAGTACCATCAATTCCATTAGCCCCTCTGTTCGCATAAATAGAAATATTCTTTGCTTGTTTATGAAAGAATGTATCCAAATCTCTGATAGGCATACTGTTGCCTACAAACAATACAGAATTGTCAGGGATAAGATCTGCTAACAAATGAAATAGCTTCGCTTCACTTAGTTCAGTTATATCTGCTACCTGACTTATTTCTTGTTTTGTTTTCTCATTGAGACTGGTCCAAAGCTGTCTGTGGTTTCCCTTACTGTGCTCGACATGTTCAATCAGTTTCCTGCAGAATGTTGTTTCATCACAATAAACCATTTCAGCTGTCAGCTGATTAGGATCTCTGAAACCAGCACCGCCGTCGACTACTATTTGCAGAGCTTCTAATTCCCTCATATATATAGTGAGGGGCTTGCTGACAGGCATGCTTCCAAAACGAATGATAACCTCAGGAACTAATGCTTGCTTTACATCCTCGTTCCGTAAAAAAACATCATATGTGTCGACAATCAGATTATCGGGATCCTCCATGGATCGAAGCTGTGATAATGGATCAGCGAGGATAGGGAAATCGAGTGCTTTTGCTAACTCCAATATTGCCTCCGAAAAATTCCCATCGTTCATTTCTCCGCAAACAATAATTCCTTTAGAAAAGCCTGTAAGCCTTGCTGCAAGTCCTTTTACATATTCATCTGAAACAGTTAGTTCCCCATTAATGATTTGTAAATATGGATCATCCGCTTCATACTTCTCTAACTGATTAAAATCTGGGATGAGCGGTTCGCGAAATGGAAGGTTCAAATGGACTGGACCTTTAGGTTCCTTTGTTGCTGCGGCAACAGCCCTTGCACTGACGGTTTTAACATAACGCAGCATTTCTGGAGCTGCATCAGGCGGAGACATTTCTATAAACCATTTTACTTGGTTTCCATACAAGTTTATTTGATCTATTGCCTGAGGTGCACCGACATCCCTCAGCTCATGAGGTCTGTCCGCCGTTAAGACAATCAGCGGTATTCTTGAGATTTTTGCCTCCACAATAGCAGGAAAATAGTTTGCAGCCGCCGTACCGGAAGTGCAAACTAAAACAGTGGGCTCCTTTAAGGCTTTTGCCATCCCTAAAGCATAAAAAGCAGCAGACCGTTCATCCACATGAACATGGACATTTACATGAGTATGCTCAGCCATTAACAAAGCAATCGGCGTTGAACGAGAACCGGGACTAATAACAGCATTTTTAATCCCGTTTCGGACCAGCTCATTTACGAATGACTGTAAATAAGCAGTTAAGTTTTCTTGATGGTTCATCCTAACTTACCTCCTAGTGCAGAAAGCATCGGTTTGAATTTTATTGCCGTTTCCTTGAACTCTGATTCCGCATCAGAATCTTTTACTACACCGCAACCCGCAAACAATGAAGCTTCCTTGTTTTGAATAAGAGCAGAGCGGATACTCACGGCAAACTCGCCATTACCTTGATAATCCATCCAGCCTATTGGAGCTCCGTAAAGCCCTCTATCCAAAAATTCCGCCTCGCGGATTTTTTCAATAGCCTGCTTTTGCGGATAACCGCCTAATGCAGGTGTCGGATGTAATAATTCTATAAGTGAAAATATAGAAGCTGAATTTTTTAAACTTCCTGTAACTGGAGTAAATAAATGTTGAATATCTCTCATCTTTATGAGGCTAGGCTCTGCTGGGATATCAAAAGTGCTGCACACCTTTTCCATCGCCCCTTTTATCATTTGCACAACATAATCATGCTCCATCCTGTTTTTCGGGTCATTCAGCAGTTCTAAGCCGAGTGCTTCATCTTCTTCTGCACTGCTTCCTCTTGCAATAGATCCTGCTAAGCATACGGAAAAGACTTGTTTACCTGATTTTTTGACAAGTCTTTCTGGTGAAGCACCGATAAAACAATCTTCCCCTGATTCTAATGCAAACACATAGCTGTTTTTTTGTCTGTTCAATAAATTTTGGAGGACAGATTCAACGGAAATTACCTTTTCAAAACTTAAGCGGCTTTCCCTTGCCAGTACAACCTTTTTTAACGATTGTCCCAGTTCCTGAACTACCTCTTCTACCATCTTCTTCCATTCAATACCATTAATTTCTGTACAGTCGAGCAGCTTATTTGTCAGTGTTTCGCTTGAGAAAGATTCATTGCTTTTTGGCATTTTCTGTAAACACACTTTCAGTCTCTCATTTACTTGATCAGAATCTCCGAACTGGTTAACTGTAAGGTATTGCTCGCCATCTATTTCACTAAACATGATGGATGGCAAGTAAAAATGCGCGTTTTGAAAGTTTTCCCACAAATCTGTCCGTTCCTTCAAAGGATCAAACGCAAAACCGCCGAACAGAACCGGGCCAACCCCTGCAGTGTTAAATGGATTATTTATTTCACTGTTCTCAAGTAGCTCATGCCATTTTTTTTCAATCACTTCATAAGTATGCTCTTGCTTGCTGGATTGAATTGTTTTGCAAATGCCAATTCCAGCGTATATGGAAGTACCATCAGGGCTTTTCCAAAAAAATCGTTTTCCTTTATATTTATTATTCTGAGCATAAAAAGATAAAAAATCCCTTCTCTGCTCTAACTTAATCACCTTGCTTCTTAAAATAGAAGTGGACGCTTTTACTGCACTGCCTTCTAACAGAAGTCCTTTACTTTCTTTCATTACCTTGTAAATCCCCCTATAAGATCAGCCATTCCATATTGGTTTATAGCTCTGACCTTGAACTGAACTGCGATAATATCTATTCATATGCTCACAAATGTTCAATTTGACTTATTTTAAGATACACCTCCATTTCCTATTATGTCAATGATGTTATCCTATATTTCCGAATCCTGGTTTGTTATATTTGGATAGCTAAATAACTACTTCTTTTATGTTTATTATTCTTTACACAATGGAGCACTTTTACTTACATGTTTTAAGTGGGCTTAAGGCGGGAACGGTACAGTATGGACATTGGGACATGCATAAATTAATTTCTTAAGGATGTGAGATCATGCTTACAAAAGAACAATTAGCATCGTTACAAAAGCAATTGGAAGATAGAAAAGAACAATTAACAAATAGATTAGATGGTAAAGAGGAAGAAACAATGCAAGACTCTGTCGGAGAGTTATCGACATATGACAATCATCCGGCCGATATGGGAACAGAATTATTTGAACGAGGCCGTGACCTAGCGTTAGAAGAGCATGACCAAGCTGAGCTAGATAATATTAATTCTGCTTTAAAAGCGATCCAAGATGGAACATATGGTATTTGTGAAGTTTCCGGAAAAGAGATTCCATATGAACGGTTGGAAGCAATGCCTACTGCCACAACATTAATTGAATACAGTGATCGGGAGTTAAATATGGACCGGCCTGTAGAGGAAGATATATTAGAGCCTGCACACGGCAATGTTTTCCGACACAGCGATACTGCTGAAATCCGTGACTATCAAGATAGCTTTCAAGAAGTTGCCCGTTACGGAACATCCGAAACCCCTGCAGACTTAAAAGGTGATTATGAAGATTATGACAGCCTTTATTCTGACAATGAACAAAACGGCGGCTTTCCAGAAGACTATGAATCCTTTACGGCAAGTAATATAACTGCCCAAAAGCGCGAAGTTTACCGTTCAGATGAAGAGAAGGAGTATGAAGATACCCTCAATGATGCTGGAACAGACGCTCCATTTGGTGATGTTCCCTACAAAAATAGAGACAGTTATACAGATGATAAGAACTAAAAAAAAAGCGATTGTCAGCTAGCTAAGTGACAATCGCCCTTCCCCTTATTTTAAGGCTTTAATATTCCAAATTTCAGCCGCATATTCTTTAATTGTGCGGTCACTCGAAAAATGTCCCGCTTTTGCAATGTTGACTGTACATTTCTCCAGCCATTGCTGTTTATTCTTATAAGCTTTGTCTACCTCATCTTGAATACAGGCATAGGAGTGAAAATCTTTTAGCAGGAAGTACTGGTCATTCTCCGTTAATAAGGAGTCGACAATTGGTTCAAATTCATTGAGATTTGTTGATAAATGGCCATTCTTCAGCTGGTCAACAACTTGATGAATTCGCTTATCATGATGATAATATTCAGCCGACTTGTATCCTCCATTTTTATATAATTCTAGCACTTGGTCTGCATTCATGCCGAATATAAAAATATTGTCATCGCCAACTAAATCCCTCATCTCAATATTAGCACCATCAAGTGTTCCAACAGTCAAAGCTCCGTTTATCATAAATTTCATATTTCCGGTACCAGATGCCTCTTTGCTTGCAGTAGAAATCTGTTCACTTACATCTGCAGCAGGAAAAATATGCTCTGCAAGGGAAACACGGTAATTCTCTAAAAACACAACCTTTATCTTGTCTTCAATTGCTTTATCTTGATTGATTTTATCGGCGACTGAATTGATGAGCTTGATGATTTTCTTCGCATAATAATAGCCTGGTGAAGCCTTCGCGCCAAATACAAATGTCCTAGGAGTAATAGGTAAGGATGGATTCTCTTTAATGCGGTTATATAGATGCATGATATGCAGGACATTCAATAACTGCCGCTTGTATGCATGCAGTCTTTTTACTTGAATATCAAAAATAGATTGCGGGTCAACTATAATTCCATTATTCTCCTTGATGATACGTGCTAATTTCCGTTTATTTTCCTGTTTTACTGCGTCAAGCTGCTCTAAAAAAACAGAGTCGTGCTTGTATTCTAACAGCTTCTCAAGGCTCGAAGGGGTTTGAACCCACTCTGTACCGATTGTATCACTGATAAGATCTGCAAGCTTAGGATTGGATTTAATCAGCCAGCGTCTATGGGTTATTCCATTTGTTTTATTGTTGAATTTTTCAGGGAAGATTTGATAGAAAGCAGCCATTTCCCTCTTTTTCAAAATCTCTGTATGAATTTCTGCCACGCCATTAACACTATGGCTTCCTACTAAAGCTAAGTGCGCCATCTTAACCATACCATGGGCGATGATAGCCATATTCTCAATCCGGCCGAAATCTCCTGGATATAGCTCCCATAGCTGTTTGCAAAAACGTTCATTTATCTCATCAATAATCATATAGATTCTAGGCAACAACGGCTGAAAAATAGAAATCGGCCATTTTTCCAATGCCTCAGAAAGGGTTGTATGATTTGTATAGGAAATAGCTCCTGTTGTTATGGTCCAAGCCTCTTCCCAGCTAAGCCCTTCTTTATCAAGCAATATCCTCATTAATTCCGGGATTGCCAATACAGGATGTGTATCATTTATATGGATGCTTACATGCTCATGAAACTCTTTTATGTCTTTATATTGCTGTTTGTAATCCTTGATGATAGACTGCAGGCTCGAAGAAACTAAAAAATATTGCTGTTTCAAGCGCAATATTTTACCTTCATCATGTGCATCATCAGGATAAAGAAACTCTGAAATCGCTTCTGTTTCTCTTTTGTATTTCATGATGTCCCCAACATCCTTAGCGAGCAGTGACGCAGGCTCTGCATTCCATAGCCTCAGCGTATTAACGGTACTGCTGCTATAACCGATAACAGGGATATCGTGAGGGACAGCCGTTACAGTTTCAGCATTTAAATGCCGAAACTGCAGTCTTCCATCCTTTTCAAACGAATCAATATTGCCCCAAAAGGAAATATCTACAGCTAGATCCTCTTTCCGGACTTCCCAAACCTGCCCTTGCTTTAACCATTGCTCTGGCAGTTCTAATTGATATCCATCGACAATTCTCTGCTCAAATAATCCATGCTTGTAACGGATTCCAAAGCCGTGGCCGGGAAGATTCAAGGTTGCCAATGAATCTAGGAAGCATGCAGCAAGCCTTCCCAGCCCTCCATTGCCAAGACCTGCATCACATTCAATTTCTTCTACGTCTAGCAGGTCGATTCCTAATTCAGAAAGCCCCTCTTCCACTACTTTATCAATTCCTAAGTTAATTAAATTATGGTGCAGTAATCTGCCCAATAAGAATTCTATTGATAAGTAATACACTTGTTTTCCTTTATTTCTGCGGTAAAGCTCATTTGTATTAATCCAATCTCCGCTAACATACTCCCTGATCATATGTCCTAATGTCTGGAAGTGGTCGCTGCTGGTACAATCTTCAAACGGTTTGCCGTAAGTCATCTCAAGCTTTTGCAAAAAATAAGTCTTAAAATTTTCTTTGTTAGAAAACATGTGTTTCACTCCTTGAGATAAGCTCAGCATATAGTTGGTTATATTTAAATGCTGACTGTGCCCAGCTATTGTCCATTGTCATTGCATTTTTGACAATAGTGCTCCATACGTCTTTGTCATGATAGAATTGCAGGGCTCTTCGGATAGTATAGAGCATGTCGTGAGCATTGAAGTTAGTGAAACTAAAACCATTTCCGCTATTAGTAAGTTCATTGTATGAAAACACTGTGTCATTTAATCCCCCTGTCTCCCTGACAATTGGGATATTCCCGTACTGCAATGCAATCAGCTGGCCTAGCCCACATGGTTCAAACTTGGATGGCATAAGGAACAGGTCTGCACCGGCATATATCTTATGTGCCAAGCTTTCATCAAAACCAATATATGCTTTGCATTTATCGGGATATTTGAACTCCATTTCTCTAAAGAAATTCTCAAATTCAGCATCTCCTGTGCCCAGCACAAGAAATTGCACATCCTCCTCCATGATTTCATGGAAGACATGCCGTACTAACTCAAGCCCTTTTTGGCTGGTCAGCCTCGTTATCATTGATATCATTGGAATGGACGCATCCTCTTTTAATCCAAACAGCTTTTGGACTTCAAGTTTATTTTGGACCTTTCCACTAATATTTGTATTCGAGTATTTTTGAATAATGACATCATCTGTTGCAGGATTGTATACTTCTTCGTCTATTCCATTGATGATACCATTTAAGTCACTCTGCCTTAAATGTAAAAGCTGGTTGAGCTTTTCTCCGTAATAGTCTGTTTGTATTTCATTCATATATGTTGGGCTGACAGTTGTTATTTTGTCAGAAGCAATTAAGGCGGCCTTCATAAAGTTGACATTTCCATAAAACTCTAGCTGATCTGTTGTAAAGTAATCATCATTTAAGTTCAGCATATCTCCAAGGGCCCCTCTTGGCATAATCCCTTGGAACTGAAGATTATGTATAGTAAATACTGTCTTAATCTGACTGTATTCTCGTCTCCATTTATAATCCACATTCAGCAGGAACGGAATCATTGCCGTATGCCAATCATGACAATGGATAATATCTGGATAATAAGATAGATAGGAGAGGCTTTCTAAGACAGCCCTGTTAAAGAATGAGAACCTTTCTCCATCATCGAAATAGCCGTATAGCCCCGGCCTTTTAAAGTAGTATTCATTGTCTATAAAATAAAAAGTGATGCCGTCTTGCTCGAGCTTTTCGATGCCGCAGTATTGATTTCTCCACCCTACCTGCACACGGAAGTCCATTACCTTCTCCAAGTCTTTTAGTAACTTCTCGGGAATGTCCCGATACTTTGGCATAATGATCGTTACCTCTGTTCCTTGTTTCACAAGCTCTTTCGGAAGAGAACCGGCAACATCAGCCAGTCCTCCAGATTTGATAAATGGTACACATTCTGATACTGCAAACATTACTTTCACGAATTCATCAACGCTCCTTGCACTGTCCCTTTTCTAACGACAAATGGTGTATTTTTGCTGCCTGTCATAACCGTTTCATTTCCTACCATAACATCTTTATCTAAAATTACATTTTCTAATACACAATCATCCCCAATAGAGCATTTTTGCATGATGATGCAGTTTTTAAGGCGTGAACCTTTGCCAATTTTCACAGCCCTAGAAATAATGCTGTTTTCTACATCTCCTTCAATAATGCAGCCATTAGCGATCATTGAGTTTTTCACTTCTCCTGTACTCGTATAGCGGGTAGGTGGTTCATCCTTCACCTTTGTAAAGATTGGCCTTTCCTTAATGAAAAGCTGATTCCACGTTTCTGCACGCAATATTTCTTTACTTACTTCAAAATAAGCAGAAATAGAGTCGATTTTTTCCGCATAACCGTTGAATTCATAGTGGCAGATTTTATATTCATGATTGAGGTCAAGCATGACATCCTTCATGCATGTATAGCCTGTAATATCTCTTGTTAAGATTAAGTCTATTAATAGAGATTTCTTGATTAAATATATTTCTAATGAATCTCCATTGTTGGTGATTTCAGTGATATCACAGCCAGAGGTAAGATGGCGTATTAGGACGGGGTTAAAGTCCATGTTAAAAACAGTAAAGCAATTTGCTACTAAAGCATATTCCTGTTTGCTTCGATAAAAATAATCCATATTTGCGGCAAACTGATTAAAAGATCCTATTCCTTCACTATCTCCATCCGTAATGGATGCTGGAAAGAAAAATAATCCGTCTCTTTTTCTGTCTAAGTCCCAATTTTTCCCGGACCCAAGATGATCCATTAATGATCGGTATTGGTACTTTGGAAAGATAGCGACACTGCCTATTCCTGAATTAACCATATTAGAAAGGACGAAATCAATAAGCCTATATCTCCCTCCAATTGGTAAGGCAGCGAGTGTCCTATGTGAAATTAATTCCTCCAAATCATGTTGATATGTTGTAGCATCAATTACCCCTAGCATTGTTCTTAACACTAAAAACCCCTCCCTAGTCTCTGTTGTTAATCAGGATATAAACGCACTAACCATTTCTTCTGTTACGAGCACAACGTCGTTATTACCTTCTTTTGGCTTAATAACCATTCCATCCGGTATCTCGATATCTGACGGAACGATTGCCTTTTCGATATAAGTATTTTCGCCAATCCGAGCATCGGGCATAATAACAGAGCTTCGGACGATTGAACCTGTTCCTACATTTACACCTTGAAAAACAATGGATTTTTCAATATTGCCACTAATCGTGCAGCCTTCATTTATTAATGACTCTTTAACTATTGCATCACTAGAAATATATTGGGGCGGATGGTTAGGATTAACTGTGTAAATTCTCCAATTATAATCTGATATATTCAGTTCACTAGAATTATCTAACAAGTCCATATTGGCTTCCCACAAGCTTTGGACTGTACCAACATCCTTCCAATAGCCTTTGAATGGGTAAGCGACTACTTTCCGTTTCTTCTCAATCAGCATCGGTATAATATCTTTTCCGAAGTCATGGGTTGAATGGCTGTTTTTATCATCCTCTTCCAGCAATTCCTTCAGCACTTTCCACTTAAAGATGTAAATGCCCATGGAAGCGAGATTGTTCTTCGGCTTTTTTGGTTTTTCTTCAAACTCAATGATATCCATCTCTTCATTCGTGTTCATGATACCGAACCTGCTTGCCTCACTCCATGGCACCTCTATAACAGAAATAGAAGCATCTGCCTGCTTCTGAATATGATAGTCTAACATCCATTCATAATTCATCTTGTATATGTGGTCACCTGAAAGAATCAGCACATATTCTGGATCATATTGAGAGAGATAATTTTGATTTTGGTAAATGGCACTGGCTGTGCCTGTATACCATTTCACCTCTGATGATTCGCTGTATGGAGGCAGCACAGTGACACCTCCATTTACCCTATCCAAATCCCAGGCACTGCCAATTCCGATATAGGAATTTAACACAAGAGGTTGATATTGTGTCAGCACACCTACTGTTTCAATTCCTGAATTGGAGCAATTACTCAAAGTAAAATCAATAATACGATACTTACCTCCGAATGGAATGGCTGGCTTTGCCAGCTTTTTTGTCAAAGAGTAAAGTCTACTTCCCTTTCCTCCCGCTAATAGCATTGCGACGCACCGTTTCTTTCCCATTCTCTTTTCTCCCCTTCCGATGTTGAACAGGCCGTAATATGATGATGCTAAAAGCTGGAATCGTCACTGGAACGGAATATGGCTTTCCGTGGAACGAAGTCTCATTGGCCTTTATCATTTTTTTATTTATATAGTTGGCTCCTCCAAACCTCTCATCATCGCTGTTCAATATCTCTCTATAGCTGCCAGCCTTTGGTACGCCAATTAAATAATTCTCATAAGTTTGATAAGTAAAGTTGCAGATAACTACTAGGAAATCTTCCTCCTTTTCTCCTTGTCTAATAAAGGAGAAAACAGATTGTTCATGGTTGTTAGCATCAATCCAATCAAATCCTTCGTGGAGATGATCCAATTCATACAGGGGTTTAGAGCGTTTATACAGCTTCAGCACTTCTTTGAAAAATACATTTGCCTTTTCATGCATTTCATAATCCATCAGCATCCAATCAAGCTGTTCTTTATCCTTCCACTCTGAAAACTGTGCAAGCTCTGCTCCCATAAATAATAGTTTCTTTCCTGGGTGTGTCATCATATATCCGATTAATAAACGGAACTGCGCAAATTTTTGCCAATAATCACCAGGCATTTTATTTAGGAGCGATTTTTTTCCATGAACAACTTCATCATGGGAAAGAGGTAAAGCAAAATTCTCCGAAAAAGCATAGAGCAAAGAAAAAGTAATTTTATTGTGCTCATGTTTTCTATTGGCTGAGTCTGTTTCCATATATGACAGTAAATCATTCATCCAACCCATATTCCATTTATAATGAAATCCTAGACCTCCATAATGTACTGGAGCAGTAACTTGGGGTAGATCGCTTGAATCCTCTGCAAACATCAGAACGGTAGGATCATATTGACAGACGGTTGTGTTTAGCTTTCTTAAGAATTCAACTCCAAATGGGTTAAGCGAATTCTCGCCAGAGTTTGGCCAGTAAATAATATTAGAAACTGCATCAACCCTAAAACCATCAACATGAAAATAATCCATCCAAAAGATCGCGTTGGAAATTAAAAAGCTATGTACTTCCATTCTTCCTAAATCAAAGTTTGCTGTTCCCCATACAAGATTTTCCCTGTCATTAGCATTCGGGTAGTCAAATTGGCTGGAGCCGTCAAATTGATATAAGCCATGAGCATCCTTGCAAAAATGTCCTGGAGCCCAATCTAACAGAACTCCCAGCCCATTCTGATGACATTGATCCACAAAATACATAAAATCCTTCGGCTCGCCAAATCTACTCGTCGCAGAGTAATACCCAGTGCCTTGATATCCCCAGGAAATATCTAAAGGATGTTCTACTATTGGCAGTATTTCTATATGGGTAAATCCAAGCTCGATTACATAAGGGATAAGCTCATCTGCTAATTCTCGGTATGTATAAAGAGATCCGTCTTCTTTCAGTTTCCAAGATCCTAGATGTACTTCATAAATAGAAACCGGCTCTTTCAAAAAATTTTTTTTCTTCTTTCTTTGAATCCATCTTGCATCATTCCATTTGTAACCTTCCAATGAATAGACGATAGATGCGGTGTTCGGCCTCACTTCCGAATAAAAGGCAAAAGGATCAGCCTTCAAGTGCTTCCTCCCATCCTGACCAGTGATTTCATACTTATATAAAGCTCCGGTCAAATCTTTGGAAATACTGATATGCCATATTCCTTCTTTATTTATTCTTTGAAGGTCATACTGTTCACCTTGCCAATTATTGAAATCTCCTACTAAACGAACAGTCTTAGCATTCGGTGCCCACACACAAAATACCGTACAAATTTCTCCGTTCTCTTCCTTTACATGAGATCCAAACAATTGATAGCTTTCAAATAGATTGCCTTCATGAAATAAATGCTGCTGAAATTCAGTTGGGAATACTGTCTCCACATTCATCCTACTTTCTATGACTATTGATTTGATTCGACTGCAAAAAAAATATAATTTGTACAAACCGTTTTCCCTTTTTTGCTAGTTTTAAAACTATATGATTAAAAAGGGGAAGCAATTCGAAAAAGGATAAAATTATTCATTTAAATGTAATATTCTATTAACATTAATCTAAATCCTTTTTAAGTTTTTTTAAAATTTTATGACAATAAATAACTTTTTATGTTTGCTCTCCGAAAAATAGCAGTGGATTTTTATAACATAGTTTACATTCATTTAAGAAAGGATATTAAAGTAAGAAATAAAGGAGGGATTTGCTGATGAGTAAAAGCGAAGAAGAATATCTTTTAGAACAAAATCAAAAAGATCCTAGTCCCTATTTTGATGCACCAGACAAGAAGATTCTAGCCGCAGATATTTTCCGAGGTCCTCACACAGGAATGTTCTCTGATTTTGACCTGAATAATCCTGGTCAAAAGCTGATGACAGACAGGGACAAGCTTGAGGAAGATATAAAGAAGGGTAACTTTTAGCACTAAATAGCTTATGTCTATCTATGCTGATATAAGCCTAGACTTTTATAAAATAAAGTCTATCTTTTTGAGTTATCCACAGGCATAAGCTAAAAAAAACAATAGAAAGAGCTGTTGGCAATATACCAACAGCTCTTTCTATTGTAAGTATGACCCATACGGGATTCGAACCCGTGTTACCGCCGTGAAAGGGCGGTGTCTTAACCGCTTGACCAATGGGCCGTCTGGCGGAGAAGGAGGGATTTGAACCCTCGCGCCGCTTACGCGACCTACACCCTTAGCAGGGGCGCCTCTTCAGCCTCTTGAGTACTTCCCCAAAAAAATGGCTCCGCAGGTAGGATTCGAACCTACGACCGCTCGGTTAACAGCCGAGTGCTCTACCACTGAGCTACTGCGGAACAATAATATGGTGGGCCTAAATGGACTCGAACCATCGACCTCACGCTTATCAGGCGTGCGCTCTAACCAGCTGAGCTATAGGCCCATATATTGGAGCGGGTGATGAGAATCGAACTCACGACATCAGCTTGGAAGGCTGAGGTTTTACCATTAAACTACACCCGCGTTATTAAATTTAAAATATGGGGCGACTGATGGGAATCGAACCCACGAATGTCGGAGCCACAATCCGATGCGTTAACCACTTCGCCACAACCGCCATCATGTTAATCTATTATAATCATGATATTAATGGTGGCTCAGGACGGAATCGAACCGCCGACACAAGGATTTTCAGTCCTTTGCTCTACCGACTGAGCTACTGAGCCTTTATACTTTTTTTGAAAAATGGCGGTCCGGACGGGACTCGAACCCGCGACCTCCTGCGTGACAGGCAGGCATTCTAACCAACTGAACTACCGGACCAGATTGCGGGGACAGGATTTGAACCTGCGACCTTCGGGTTATGAGCCCGACGAGCTACCAGACTGCTCCACCCCGCGATAATAATATTCAAATACTTCAAAAATGGAGGAGGAAAGGGGATTCGAACCCCTGCGCGGTTTGACCCGCCTGTCGGTTTTCAAGACCGATCCCTTCAGCCGGACTTGGGTATTCCTCCTCGATATGATGGTGGACCTTGTAGGACTCGAACCTACGACCGGACGGTTATGAGCCGTCTGCTCTAACCAACTGAGCTAAAGGTCCAAACAAGTTCCTAAATAATATGGTAGCGGCAGAGGGGATCGAACCCCCGACCTCACGGGTATGAACCGTACGCTCTAGCCAGCTGAGCTACGCCGCCATTATTCAGTATTAATTAAAATTGGTGGAGCCTAGCGGGATCGAACCGCTGACCTCCTGCGTGCAAGGCAGGCGCTCTCCCAGCTGAGCTAAGGCCCCAATTTTTATGGAGTAACATACATGGTCGGGAAGACAGGATTCGAACCTGCGACCCCTTGGTCCCAAACCAAGTGCTCTACCAAGCTGAGCTACTTCCCGTATATGGCGCGCCCGAAAGGAGTCGAACCCATAACCTTCTGATCCGTAGTCAGACGCTCTATCCAATTGAGCTACGGGCGCTAATTTTTAAAGTAACAATGGTGCCGAGGACCGGAATCGAACCGGTACGGTAGTCACCTACCGCAGGATTTTAAGTCCTGTGCGTCTGCCAGTTCCGCCACCCCGGCATTGTTTTTTTAAAAATGGAGCGGAAGACGAGGTTCGAACTCGCGACCCCCACCTTGGCAAGGTGGTGTTCTACCACTGAACTACTTCCGCTTGTGTATTAAATTAAATGGTGCGGGTGAAGGGAGTCGAACCCCCACGCCTTGCGGCGCTAGATCCTAAGTCTAGTGCGTCTGCCAATTCCGCCACACCCGCATAATGGTGAGTCATGCAGGATTCGAACCTGCGACCCTCTGATTAAAAGTCAGATGCTCTACCAACTGAGCTAATGACTCATCTCGTTTTACAAAGAATGGTGCCGACGAGAGGACTTGAACCCCCAACCTACTGATTACAAGTCAGTTGCTCTACCAATTGAGCTACATCGGCGTATTATGGTGGAGGATGACGGGATCGAACCGCCGACCCTCTGCTTGTAAGGCAGATGCTCTCCCAGCTGAGCTAATCCTCCATTGTATGCCTGGCGACGTCCTACTCTCACAGGAGGAGAACCTCCAACTACCATCGGCGCTGAGAAGCTTAACTTCCGTGTTCGGTATGGGAACGGGTGTGACCTTCTCGCTATCGCCACCAGACTTTTTTTTAAAAGACAAGTATTATTATAACCTATCTAATTAGTTTTTGCAACACTTTTTTCAAAGTTTTTTTCAGAGAATTTATTCCCTGAAAACTAGATTATGTTGTAAGAAGAAAGAATGAGTAATCATTTATTAGTTAAGTCCTCGATCTATTAGTATTTGTCAGCTCCACGTGTCACCACGCTTCCACCTCAAACCTATCAACCTGATCATCTTTCAGGGATCTTACTAGCTTACGCTATGGGAAATCTCATCTTGAGGGGGGCTTCATGCTTAGATGCTTTCAGCACTTATCCCTTCCGCACATAGCTACCCAGCTATGCCTTTGGCAAGACAACTGGTACACCAGCGGTGCGTCCATCCCGGTCCTCTCGTACTAAGGACAGCTCCTCTCAAATTTCCTACGCCCACGACGGATAGGGACCGAACTGTCTCACGACGTTCTGAACCCAGCTCGCGTACCGCTTTAATGGGCGAACAGCCCAACCCTTGGGACCGACTACAGCCCCAGGATGCGATGAGCCGACATCGAGGTGCCAAACCTCCCCGTCGATGTGGACTCTTGGGGGAGATAAGCCTGTTATCCCCGGGGTAGCTTTTATCCGTTGAGCGATGGCCCTTCCATGCGGAACCACCGGATCACTAAGCCCGACTTTCGTCCCTGCTCGACTTGTAGGTCTCGCAGTCAAGCTCCCTTGTGCCTTTACACTCTACGAATGATTTCCAACCATTCTGAGGGAACCTTTGGGCGCCTCCGTTACTTTTTAGGAGGCGACCGCCCCAGTCAAACTGCCCACCTGACACTGTCTCCCACCCCGATAAGGGGTGCGGGTTAGAATGTCAATACAGCCAGGGTAGTATCCCACCAATGCCTCCACCGAAGCTGGCGCTCCGGCTTCCAAGGCTCCTACCTATCCTGTACAAGCTGTACCAAAATTCAATATCAGGCTACAGTAAAGCTCCACGGGGTCTTTCCGTCCTGTCGCGGGTAACCTGCATCTTCACAGGTACTATAATTTCACCGAGTCTCTCGTTGAGACAGTGCCCAGATCGTTACACCTTTCGTGCGGGTCGGAACTTACCCGACAAGGAATTTCGCTACCTTAGGACCGTTATAGTTACGGCCGCCGTTTACTGGGGCTTCAATTCAGAGCTTCGCGCGAACGCTAACCCCTCCTCTTAACCTTCCAGCACCGGGCAGGTGTCAGCCCCTATACTTCGCCTTACGGCTTCGCAGAGACCTGTGTTTTTGCTAAACAGTCGCCTGGGCCTATTCACTGCGGCTCTCTCGGGCTTGCACCCAAAAGAGCACCCCTTCTCCCGAAGTTACGGGGTCATTTTGCCGAGTTCCTTAACGAGAGTTCTCTCGCTCACCTTAGGATTCTCTCCTCGCCTACCTGTGTCGGTTTGCGGTACGGGCACCTTGAATCTCGCTAGAGGCTTTTCTTGGCAGTGTGGAATCAGGAACTTCGGTACTATATTTCCCTCGCCGTCACAGCTCCGCCTTCACGGTAATGGGATTTGCCTCATTACCAGCCTAACTGCTTGGACGTGCTAATCCAACAGCACGCTTACCCTATCCTCCTGCGTCCCCCCATCGCTCAAACGATTCATAAGGTGGTACAGGAATATCAACCTGTTGTCCATCGCCTACGCTCTTCAGCCTCGGCTTAGGTCCCGACTAACCCTGAGTGGACGAGCCTTCCTCAGGAAACCTTAGGCATTCGGTGGATGAGATTCTCACTCATCTTTCGCTACTCATACCGGCATTCTCACTTCTAAGCGCTCCACCAGTCCTTACGGTCTAGCTTCAACGCCCTTAGAACGCTCTCCTACCACTGACATCACTAGATGTCAATCCACAGCTTCGGTGATACGTTTAGCCCCGGTACATTTTCGGCGCAGAGTCACTCGACCAGTGAGCTATTACGCACTCTTTAAATGGTGGCTGCTTCTAAGCCAACATCCTGGTTGTCTAAGCAACTCCACATCCTTTTCCACTTAACGTATACTTTGGGACCTTAGCTGGTGGTCTGGGCTGTTTCCCTCTTGACTACGGATCTTATCACTCGCAGTCTGACTCCCAAGGATAAGTATTTGGCATTCGGAGTTTGTCTGAATTCGGTAACCCGATGGGGGCCCCTAGTCCAAACAGTGCTCTACCTCCAATACTCTTACCTTGAGGCTAGCCCTAAAGCTATTTCGGAGAGAACCAGCTATCTCCAAGTTCGATTGGAATTTCTCCGCTACCCACACCTCATCCCCGCACTTTTCAACGTGCGTGGGTTCGGGCCTCCATCCAGTGTTACCTGGACTTCACCCTGGACATGGGTAGATCACCTGGTTTCGGGTCTACGACCACATACTATTACGCCCTATTCAGACTCGCTTTCGCTGCGGCTCCGTCTCTTCAACTTAACCTCGCATGTAATCGTAACTCGCCGGTTCATTCTACAAAAGGCACGCTATCACCCATTAATGGGCTCTAACTACTTGTAGGCACACGGTTTCAGGATCTATTTCACTCCCCTTCCGGGGTGCTTTTCACCTTTCCCTCACGGTACTGGTTCACTATCGGTCACTAGGGAGTATTTAGCCTTGGGAGATGGTCCTCCCTGCTTCCGACGGGATTTCACGTGTCCCGCCGTACTCAGGATCCACTCAGGAGGGAACGAAGTTTCGACTACAGGGTTTTTACCTTCTATGACTGGCCTTTCCAGACCTATTCATCTACCCCGTTCCTTTGTAACTCCATGTAGAGTGTCCTACAACCCCAAGAGGCAAGCCTCTTGGTTTGGGCTAATCCCGTTTCGCTCGCCGCTACTCAGGGAATCGCGTTTGCTTTCTCTTCCTCCGGGTACTTAGATGTTTCAGTTCCCCGGGTCTGCCTTCTGTTACTCTATGTATTCAAGTAACGATACTATCCCATTACGGATAGTGGGTTCCCCCATTCGGAAATCTCCGGATCAAAGCTTACTTACAGCTCCCCGAAGCATATCGGTGTTAGTACCGTCCTTCATCGGCTCCTAGTGCCAAGGCATCCACCGTGCGCCCTTTCTAACTTAACTTATTCGGCTAAAGATAAACTTCGCATCTCTTCGTCAGCTCCCTCACTCCGCTCCTCACGTACTGTCGTACGCTCCGGTGCTCGTTTAGTCGCTTCCTCGACCTGCTCGTTTCTCTTTACCCTAAAATTCTACTAATAATAGAGAATCTAAGATGGCGATTACTCGGTTTCTTTCTTGGTTCTTACTATTCATAATCTAGTTTTCAAGGAACAAATTCGGCTAATGATGTTAATCATTACCCTGATGTTTTGAGGAATTGCTCCCTCAAAACTGAACAACAAAATCATCAACAATCTGTGAATGGAACGAATTCCATTTTTCCTTAGAAAGGAGGTGATCCAGCCGCACCTTCCGATACGGCTACCTTGTTACGACTTCACCCCAATCATCTATCCCACCTTAGGCGGCTGGCTCCTAAAAGGTTACCCCACCGACTTCGGGTGTTACAAACTCTCGTGGTGTGACGGGCGGTGTGTACAAGGCCCGGGAACGTATTCACCGCGGCATGCTGATCCGCGATTACTAGCGATTCCAGCTTCATGTAGGCGAGTTGCAGCCTACAATCCGAACTGAGAATGGTTTTATGGGATTGGCTCGACCTCGCGGTTTTGCTGCCCTTTGTACCATCCATTGTAGCACGTGTGTAGCCCAGGTCATAAGGGGCATGATGATTTGACGTCATCCCCACCTTCCTCCGGTTTGTCACCGGCAGTCACCTTAGAGTGCCCAACTAAATGCTGGCAACTAAGATCAAGGGTTGCGCTCGTTGCGGGACTTAACCCAACATCTCACGACACGAGCTGACGACAACCATGCACCACCTGTCATCCTGTCCCCCGAAGGGGAACGTCCTATCTCTAGGATTGTCAGGAGATGTCAAGACCTGGTAAGGTTCTTCGCGTTGCTTCGAATTAAACCACATGCTCCACCGCTTGTGCGGGCCCCCGTCAATTCCTTTGAGTTTCAGCCTTGCGGCCGTACTCCCCAGGCGGAGTGCTTAATGCGTTTGCTGCAGCACTAAAGGGCGGAAACCCTCTAACACTTAGCACTCATCGTTTACGGCGTGGACTACCAGGGTATCTAATCCTGTTTGCTCCCCACGCTTTCGCGCCTCAGCGTCAGTTACAGACCAAAGAGTCGCCTTCGCCACTGGTGTTCCTCCACATCTCTACGCATTTCACCGCTACACGTGGAATTCCACTCTTCTCTTCTGCACTCAAGTCCCCCAGTTTCCAATGACCCTCCACGGTTGAGCCGTGGGCTTTCACATCAGACTTAAAGGACCGCCTGCGCGCGCTTTACGCCCAATAATTCCGGACAACGCTTGCCACCTACGTATTACCGCGGCTGCTGGCACGTAGTTAGCCGTGGCTTTCTGGTTAGGTACCGTCAAGGTACGAGCAGTTACTCTCGTACTTGTTCTTCCCTAACAACAGAGTTTTACGATCCGAAAACCTTCATCACTCACGCGGCGTTGCTCCGTCAGACTTTCGTCCATTGCGGAAGATTCCCTACTGCTGCCTCCCGTAGGAGTCTGGGCCGTGTCTCAGTCCCAGTGTGGCCGATCACCCTCTCAGGTCGGCTACGCATCGTCGCCTTGGTGAGCCGTTACCTCACCAACTAGCTAATGCGCCGCGGGCCCATCTGTAAGTGACAGCGTAAACCGTCTTTCAGCTTTTCTACATGAGTAGAAAAGGATTATCCGGTATTAGCTCCGGTTTCCCGAAGTTATCCCAGTCTTACAGGCAGGTTGCCCACGTGTTACTCACCCGTCCGCCGCTAACTTAAAAAGCAAGCTTTTTAAGTCCGCTCGACTTGCATGTATTAGGCACGCCGCCAGCGTTCGTCCTGAGCCAGGATCAAACTCTCCGATAAAGAGTAAGATTAGCTCATTTGCTAAACTCTAGCTTTTTGTTACTTTGTTTTCATCTTTATAACGCAAGTTATAAAAACGATTATTGTTGACGTTTTGTTTGTTCAGTTTTCAAAGAGCAATCTGTTTCATTTAATCGCTTGCTTCAGAAGCGACTTTATCAATTTACCATGAAAGCAATCTTCATGTCAACAACTTTTTAGAACTTTTTTGTTTCATCTAAATTCCCTTGTTGAGGACGAGAAATAATATACCATGTATATTTTTAATTAGCAATACATTTTTTAAGTTTTTATTCGTAAGAAAACCAAATTTTATCCCAGGCTCTAGTTCCTTCCTATATCTTAAAATAAACACACCATTTGTTAAGTTATTTTTAATAATAAGAAATACTAATTAAAAAATGCCGATATAATGATTGCAAAAACAGGTTACATATATGAAGATAAAGAAAATTATCCTCCGTCTCCATTACATATGATAATCGGAAACCTCATGTTTTCAACCTCTTAATAATGGTTATATACGCTACAAAATAGAGAGAAAGGAAAATCCGCTAAAAAACTTAAGTATCAATTGTGTTTTATTGATAAAAAATACAAGCGGACTAAAAACATAAATAAAAGAGCTTTAAGCCACATAATTATATAACAACCAGATTACAGGAGGTATTATGCTTATCGACATCGACTTCTTAGTTAAATTAGGGATCTCAACAGGACTTGGCTTGATTATCGGTTTAGAAAGAGAAATAAAAAGGAAGCCTGTTGGCTTAAAGACAAGTCTTGTTATCAGTATTGTGAGCTGCCTGCTCACTATTGTTTCTATAGAGGCAGCATATAAGTTTCCCGGGAGCGAGTTTGTAAATATTACAATGGACCCCCTTCGCCTTCCTGCACAAATTGTTTCCGGTATCGGCTTTTTAGGAGCTGGTGTAATATTGAGAAGAGGGAATGACAGTATCTCCGGGCTGACGACAGCAGCACTAATTTGGGGTGCCGGTGGAATTGGAATTGCAGTTGGGGCCGGTTATTACATAGAAGCTATCGCAGGTGTAACCCTTTTATTAGTGAGCGTAAAGTTTGTTCCTTTCCTTATGAGCCTTATCGGTCCTAGACAGCTAAGAGAAAAAGAAATAAAAGTTAAGCTCAAAGCAACGGAAAAGGAAGATGTTGCAACTATTATTGCAGCCATAAGAGAATTGAAAGCAGGCATTAAAAACCTGCGCATAAAAGACTTAGAAACCGGTGAACATTCTATCAACTTAATTTTAATAGTTGATCAAAAAAGAGAGTTAACAGAATTCTATAAAGAAATTTCCGGTATTAATGGCGTCAGGGAAATTGAAATAGAAAGCTTAAATTGATTATATTGACCAAATGGGTGGAGAGGTATCTCCATCCATTTATTGTTTTTTAGTTTAGTTATTGCAATATTTCTGAAAATATGTATAATATAATTTATCATCAACCAAACGGGGGCTTAGCTCAGCTGGGAGAGCGCTTGCATGGCATGCAAGAGGTCGTCGGTTCGATCCCGATAGTCTCCACCAACATACATAAATTCAGAAGACATTTGTCATCAATGGCAAATGTCTTTTTTACGTTCTTTTCCCTCTCATTTTAAATCGATATATTTTTCTTCCAAACCTTTCCTTGTATAATATTTTTATATCGAAAAATTCTAAAAAATACAGTGTAAAAAAAAATTATATTTTGTCGGATTTTATGGATTATTTGTCGCACATTCTGTATAATCATGCTTATTGAATTTTTTCAATAAGTTAAAGGAGGTTTTTCATTTTGGGTAAAGCATTAATTATTGGTGCTGGCGGTGTAGCAAGTGTTGTTGCACATAAATGCTGTCAAGTACCTGATGTATTCGAAGAGATTTGTATTGCAAGCAGAACACTTTCAAAATGTGAAGCGCTTAAAAATAAATTAGACGGCGGCAAAACGAAGGTTTCTATTGCCCAAGTCGATGCAGATAAAACAGAAGAAGTAATTGAGTTGATCAACAGCTTCAAGCCAGATGTAGTTATTAACGTGGCATTGCCATACCAAGACTTAACAATCATGGATGCATGTCTTGCAACTGGTGTTCACTACCTTGATACAGCTAACTATGAGCCGCCAGAAACAGCTAAGTTTGAGTATAAATGGCAGTGGGATTATAAGCAAAAATTCGAAGAAGCTGGACTAACAGCACTATTAGGCAGCGGTTTTGATCCAGGTGTTACTGGTGTATTTACTGCTTATGCACAAAAACATCATTTCGATGAAATCCACTATATCGATATCGTGGATGCTAATGGTGGAGATCATGGTTATCCGTTCGCGACTAACTTCAACCCTGAAATTAATATTCGCGAAATCACTGCAAACGGCCGCTATTTCGAAAATGGCGAGTGGGTAGAAACTGCACCTCTTTCTGAAAAGAGAGAGTATGACTTGGCAGAAATCGGACCTAAAAACATCTATCTTCTATACCATGAAGAATTAGAGTCTTTAGCTGTAAACATTAAAGGTGTGAAAAGAATCAGATTCTGGATGACATTCTCTGACAATTACTTGAACCACCTAAAAGTTCTTGAAAATGTTGGTATGACATCTATCGAGCCTATTAATTATGAAGGCAAAGAGATCATTCCGTTGCAGTTCTTGAAAGAATTGCTTCCAGATCCTGCTTCACTTGGACCTAGAACTAAAGGTAAAACAAATATTGGCTGCATTATCCAAGGTATTAAAGACGGCAAGCCAAAAACATATTATGTATACAATGTATGTGACCACCAAGAATGTTACAGAGAGGTTGGCTCACAAGCAATTTCATATACAACAGGTGTTCCGGCGATGATCGGTGCTATGCTTATCATTAAAGGACAATGGAAAAAGCCAGGCGTATACAATGTGGAAGAATTCGATCCAGATCCATTCATGGATGCATTGAACAAACACGGATTGCCATGGCAGGAGAACTTCACTCCAACTCTTATAGATTGAGAGGAAAGCAATGAAAAACATTGAATTTGATAAAGTACCATCTCCTAGTTATGTAGTGGACGAGCGTCTGCTTAAGAAAAACTTGGAGACATTGAACTATGTTCAGGAAAGAACTGGTGCTAAGATTCTTCTTGCATTAAAAGGATTTTCTATGCATTCTGTATTTCCACTTGTTTCAAAGTACCTTACAGGAGTAACTTCAAGCTCTTTGTTTGAAGCTAGATTAGGTTTTGAAAAGATGGGAAAAGAAGTTCATTCATATGCACCAGCATATGTGGACAGCGAGTTCGATGAACTGATGTTATACACGGACCATATTGTCTTCAATTCTTTTGCACAATGGGACCGTTTTAAAGATAAAGTAAGAAATGCTGACAAAAAAATTGATGTCGGAATTCGTATTAATCCAGAGTACTCTGAGATTGAAACAGAACTTTATAATCCTTGTGCACCGTACTCTAGATTCGGTGTTACATTGGATAACTTCGATGCTGATCGGCTTGATGAAATCGATGGCCTTCACTTCCATACAATGTGTGAGCAAAACTCTGACACTTTAAAGAGAACCCTTAAAGTAGTTGATGAGAAGTTTGGCGAACATATTAAAAAGGTTAAGTGGCTGAACCTAGGCGGCGGTCATCATATTACAAGACCAGATTATGATATCGAAACATTGATTGAATGCATTCTGTATTTGAAAGAGAAATATGATGTTGAAGTCTATCTAGAGCCTGGTGAAGCAATTGCTCTAAATACAGGTTATCTGGTAAGTACAGTTCTTGATGTTATGAAAAACGGAATGGACTTGGCTATTCTTGATACATCAGCTACTTGCCATATGCCTGATGTTCTGGAAATGCCATACAGACCTAATATCATCGGTGCTGGTATGCCTGGTGAATATGAGTACACATACAGACTAGGTGGAATGACTTGCCTATCTGGAGATGTCATCGGTGACTACTCCTTTAAAGAGCCATTAAAGCCTGGCGATAAAATTGTTTTCTGTGATATGGCTCATTATACAATGGTAAAAAATCATATGTTTAATGGTGTAAATCTCCCTTCTATCGTATCTTACAATGACGAAGAAGGCATTAAAGTCGTAAGACAATTTAAGTTTGAGGATTACAGCAACCGCCTTTCATAAGAAATGAACCCCTTCTCTAAATTAGAGAAGGGGTTTTTTCATGCATATTCCTTCCTGAAAAGGGTAAGTGGAAAAGGATAATATTTAAAACTAGTAGGAAATAGGGGTGACAGGAAATGAAGCGTATGGAAAACAAAGTAGCTGTCATAACAGGGGGGGCTTCTGGTATTGGTAAGGCCTCTGCCATTCGTTTAGCAAGAGAAGGAGCAAAAATCAGCATACTCGATATGAATCAAGAAAGAGGCATCACGGCCACAAACGAGATTGCAGAGCTAGGCGGCGAGGCAATCTTCTTTCAAGTCGATATAACTGATGAAGAGCAAGTGGCAAACGCAATGGAAGAAACCTTTAATAAATGGGGAGAAATTACTACCCTTCTTGCAAATGCTGGGATTGTCGGAACATTGTCTCCAATCGAGGATTTTTCCACAAAAGATTGGGCTAATACAATCAATAACAATGTCGTCGGAACATTCGAGACTGTTAAGCAGGCAATTCCTTATATGAAAAATAACGGAGGAACCATTACTGTTATTAGCTCTGTTAGTGGTAACCGCCGATTTGCTCAAAAAGGTTTTTCCGCTTACAGTACATCCAAGGCAGCAATTGCAGCATTTGCTAAAATGGCTGCAATTGAGTTGGCACCATATAAAATTCGGGTAAATGCCATTTGTCCAGGTACTATTGATACGAATATTTTGGAATCCATTAAAGAATCCAATCATCCTGATGAGATACAGTTTCCATTTGGCATTCCGGAAGAGGCAATCCCGCTAAAGTCAGATGCAGGCAAACCAGAAGAAGTAGCAAATCTATTCCTGTTCTTAGCATCTGATGAAGCCTCTCATCTGACAGGAACTGAAATTTATGTCGATGGTGCAGAAACATTAATAAAAGGATAGCAGGAGGAATAACATGCCTTACAACGATGTGAAAGATCTGCCAGAATCAGTACGCAATAACCTGCCTTTTCATGCTCAGGAAATTTTTAAAGAAGCGTTCAATGCTTCCTTAGATGAATATAAAAAAGAAGAAACAGCGTTTAAAGTTGCTTGGAGTGCTGTTAAGAACAAGTACCATAAAGATAAAGATGGAAATTGGACAGCCAAGGATTAAAAAAAGACATCAGCCTGTCTGCTGATGTCTTTTAAGCAATGCTTAACTGTTTGTAAGTTTCCCTTCTGTTGATACTTGCCATTCGAATCCATATTTATCCTCGAGTTGTCCATACAAAGGGCTCCAAAATGTTTCTTGCAGGGGCATTTTTACTTTGCCGCCTTCTTGTAAGGCAGCAAATACTTTCTTTGTGTCCTCAATATTTTCCAAAATGATTGCGGTAGTAACATTCGTGCCTATTGTGTATGGCATTCCTGGAAATGTGTCAGAAAGCATTAAGTCCGTATCGCCTACCTTCAGCTGTGCATTTAACACACGGTCTTTAGCTTCTTCTGGAATTGGCATTTCAGGATTTGGAGGCATGTCACCAAAAAGCTGCATACTTATTACCTCAGCATTTAGTGCATTTTTATAAAATTCCACTGCTTCATTACCATTCCCATTAAAAACGAAATAAGGGTACATTGATTTAATCATGATCCCACTCCTTCTTCCCTGAATATTCACTAATATTCTCTTTCATTTAGCAAATTCCTTCTGATGATACAAAAAACAAATTTGACCTCTAAAAGATTAGAGGTCAAAAGGAATGCTTATTGATAGCCGTTTTCACGATTTGCAGCTTCGTCTTTTACTTCTTCTCTGAATGCATTGATTGATTCTTCTCTTCTTTTGTTTTTAGCTTCTATGTTAGCTCTTTCTTCTGAGGAAGCAAATGCCATTGTCTCTTCAGACTTATCAATATTATCTAATGTATTTTCAATCATATCTTGTAGTTTCTCTACATTATCTGCTCTGTTATCTGGATTTGGACGATTATTTGTCATGTCATTTCCTCCTGTAATTTAAAATACTATAGTATTTTGTTTATTTCTTGGTTTTTTATACACAGGAGAAATATGTTATTCCAATACTTTAACATAGATAAAAAGAGGAAAAACATAAATGTCTTTCCTCTTTTTATCAGCTTATAATAGGAAGGGTAATCATCACACATGTTCCCCAGCCTTCCTTGCTTTTCACGGACATTTGCCCGTTATTTTCCTGCAAGAGTCGATTACACACCGTTAAACCGATACCGTTGCCTTTTTCTTTACTTGTATAATACGGTTCCCATATTTGACTGAGAAGCTCTTTGTTGATGCCTTCTCCATTATCTATTATTCGGATGCGAACCATATCAGATTTACTATCAATGATCATCTTGACTTTCCCGCTTCCACCATGGATAGCTTCCAGACTATTTTTTAATACATTGATGATTACCTGCTTGAAATGCGATTTCTCCATAGATATAAACGCATTTTTTTCTTGTCTGTTTACTACAATAATTTCCTTATTCTGTTCAATAGCCAATGCCTGGAACAAAAGCTTAATATTTTGCAATTCGACACTCGGAAGAATGGTTAATAATTCAGCTCTTACAGCTGCTTTAGCTTCAGGCTTGCCAAGAATAAGTAATTCCTTTAATACCTGATTAATTCGGTCTATTTCTTCCAGAAGAATATCTTCAAAGCCAGTTTTATCACTTTTTTCTTTTAAAAGCTGGATAAAGCCTCTTATTGTCGTTAATGGGTTTCTGATTTCATGAGCAACACTTGCAGCCATTTCTCCAACAACCTTCAGCTTTTCAGAAGAGATGATCAACTGTTCGCTTCTCTTTTGCTCTGTTATATCCATTCCAAAATAAATAGTGCGTTTATTTTCGTTATTATAATAAAGTTCTTTCCTGTCCCACAGTATATAATGAACCTTCCCATTAACATCAATGTAATTTTGTGGCTTTACTGTTTCCATACTGATTTCTTGCAAAATAGTCGAAATTGATTCGCCAAGCAAATCAATTTCGGTCTTTTTCAATAACTTACATAATGAATCATTTATTTTAATGATTGTATTTCCATCTATTACTAGAAGATAATTCGGGTTTATATTCATAATTGTTTCAAGCTGTTCACTCTGCTTCCGCAATTCTCCGTTCATTGCATTTATCTTGAATGATTGCATTTGAAAAAAGCCAATAAATAATATAATTGCAGCAAAAATAGAATTGAAACTAGAGTAATATAACGGAATAAAAGCAAAACCGCTTAAGTTGCCGTTAATGAATATAAGAAGAGCAGCCGCTACCAACTTTATATAGAATCTTTTATCACCAATGTCACGAACCTTTGTCGTAATAAACAGCAACAGAAATGTATTAAGATAGCCGATAACTATGTTTAACATGAATAGCAGATTACCTACGCCATACACCGGCAGCAAGTGTGATGGTGCTAACAGCTTAGCATCTTTCCATGTATATGACACAATCCCAAAGTCAGTAAAGTTAACAATATAGACAACTAACGTATAGAGAATAAAAAAAGTCAGAATTCCTTTATTTAAAAGCCATCTGTATTTTTTCAACTCCCTATTTTTCCACACTAAGTAATAGGAGAAATAGTACATTATTGGCATAATAAAAATAGAGCCGCCCCTAAAAAAGCGAAACAGACTATCTATCCATTTGAGGGGAAGTACATTTTCTGCATACAGTGTTGCAACATCCATTTGCCAAAAAGATAACATCCCCAAAAATAGGGATAGGGTTACAGCAAGTCTCGTTTTTGAAAAAAACAGGACAGTCAGGGAAATGATGAGTGGTATCATCGCTACCATCATCAATAAAATAAATTCCATCTTAAATCCCTCCTGTCCGATACCGCCTGATGTATATTCATATGATTACACTTAAATAGCAATACTGCTGTAATCAAGGATGTAGTATTTGTTATCATGATGAGTGGTGTTTCCCCAATATAAGTTTTCTTCTTATTTTACTATGAAATGTCTCTTTTGAGTAAAAAGTCTCGTTTTTTTCTGAAAGAAAAAAAGCAATATGGCTTTAAGATTACCTTTAGCCATGTTGCTTTTTAATCAGTTCCAGCTGTTAGTTAATGAAACTTTACCTATTGCCTTTCCTGCTTCCAAATATTCATGTGCCTTGTCTGCTTCTGTAAAGGAGAATTCCTCTTCATCCACAAGCGGATTAAGCTCCCCGTTCGCCACAATCTCGGCAATTTTTTGAAGGATAGCTCCATGCTCCTTCCTTGATGATTCATCTATTATTTTCAACAGCATAAACGTAACATGCAAGGATAGACCTTTGGCGTGCATCGGTGAAAGGTCATGTGTTGATCTTGCAGCAATGGCAAGAACTGTACCATGTATGGCTGCTGCTTGGAATGATTTATCTAAATTCGTTCCGCCAACCGTGTCAAAAACAGTTTGAAATCCGTTGCCTTGTGTATATTTTTCAACATACTCACTAATAGATTCTTCCTTGTAGTTAATTACTGTATCTGCTCCTAATGATTTTGCTATTTTTGCTTTTTCATTTGAGGAAACAGTTGTATAAACCTCTGCTCCCTTCCATTTTGCTAGCTGAATGGCAACATGACCAACACCGCCTGTTCCACCATGAATCAACACTTTTTGTCCCGCAGAAATATTCCCTTTTTCAAAAAGGGCATCCCAAGCGGTAATGCTTACTAATGGCAAAACAGCAGCTTGCTTCATGGTGATGTTTTTTGGTTTATGTGCTAATAACCGGGCGTCTGCGAGCATATATTCAGCTAACGCACCACCTGTTCCTTTAAAGCCGCCAGCACAGCCAAATACTTCATCTCCTGCTTTAAAGTTGTCAACACCCTCTCCTACTTCCTCTATAACACCTGCTACATCGCCATGAAGAACTGCTGGTAGCTCTGGGGAAGCGGCAGGAACTGCTCCTGCTCTAATTTTTACATCAATAGGATTTACACTTGATGCCATTACTTTAATAAGTACATAACCTTTTTTAATAGTGGGTCTATCCATTTCTGATTCACGGAATACAGACGCATCACCATATGAATGAACTAGCATTGCTTTCAACATCATCTCTCCTCTCCATTATCTATTATTTTACAGAAAACAGGCATAATCTGCATTGGTTTTAATTTCACCAAAAAAGGTTATTAGAAAAATAACTTGCTAGCTGCATTATTTCTTATGTATTTAAACAGAACAACCATACAGGAGGAGTTATTATGAGTGACATGTCAAATAAGGTAGCAATAATTACAGGTGCGGCATCAGGGATTGGCCATGCAGCCGCTATCTCTCTAGTTAAAAGTGGAGTTAAAGTAGCATTGCTCGATTTAATTCCTGAAAACTTAGAATCTGTTGATAAGGAAATAAAAGAACTTGGCGGAGAAGCAATCATTTTAGAAGCAAATATTTCTGATGCCTGTTCCATGAGTACAGCATTTGATTATGTCATTAAAAAATGGGGTAAGCTTGATATTGTTTTTGCTAATGCTGGAATTAACGGGAAGGTCTCCCCAATTGAACATCTCTCTCCAGAGGATTGGGACATGACTATGGAAACCAATCTTAAAGGAACCTTCCTTACATTAAAATATGCTGTTCCTCATATGAAACAAAATGGCGGAAGTATTATTATTACTAGCAGCATTAACGGCAACCGAACTTATTCAAGCTTTGGTATGTCAGCATATAGTACTTCTAAAGCTGGTCAGGTTGCTTTTGGCAAAATGGCAGCATTGGAGCTGGCTAAATATAAAATAAGAGTAAATATCATTTGCCCTGGTGCAATTGATACAAATATTGAAGAAAACACGTTCCGAGAGGAAGAAAAATTAAAGGAAATTGCCATACCGGTAGAATATCCTGAAGGAAGTCAGCCGCTTGCACAAAAGTCAGGTGAGCCAAAACAGGTAGCTGATTTAGTTCAGTTCCTGAGCTCAGATGCCTCCAGCCATATCACTGGAACAGAAATTTATATTGATGGCGCTGAATCACTGCTTTAATAAACAAAGGCTAAAGGGGTTACTCCTTTAGCCTTTGTTATTTTCTAGCAAGCAAGTGAGTAAGTATTTAAAACGAATTGTGCTACAATACACCTTATAAACTTACGGGAGGTAATAGATAATGAATCAGGTAATAGAGACTTTAAAACAGCATCGTTCTTATCGAAAATACGAAAACAAACCAGTTCCTAAAGAAATGGTTGAGGCTATTTTGGATTCAGCGCAAGCTGCCCCTTCATGGGCGAATGGACAGCAGGTTACTGTTATACTGGTAGAGGATACAGCAAGGAAGGAAAGATTAGCAGAGCTTTGCGGAAATCAGCAGCATATTAAGGAGGCACCAATATTTTTAGTATTCTGCATGGATTTCTACCGGACAGAGCTTGCAGCCAACCTGGAAAACACTGCTTTTGGTGCTGCTGATCAATCAGACTTGCTTCTTGTTGGAGCAACAGATGCTGGAATTGCCTTGGCAAATGCGATAACAGCTGCTGAATCCTTAGGGTTAGGGACTGTTCCTATTGGCGGAATAAGAAGAAATGCACCAGAAGTTGTCGAGTATTTACAGCTTCCTAAATATGTATTGCCTATCTCTGGTTTAAGTATTGGCTTCCCATCTGAAGATCCTGGTGTTAAACCACGACTTCCTAAAGAAAGCTATGTTCATAAGGAAACTTATAACAGTGATCAAATCGGTTCATTAAAAGAATATAACGATATTTTTAAGCAATACTTGCAAGAACGGGGCAGTGAACAAGCTAACTGGACAAACAGGGTGGCAAACTTTTATAAGCAGCCCTATTACCCAAGTCTAGGACCATTACTGAAAAAACAAGGCTTTACTGCGAAAGATCTAGGCGAATGAAAAAAACATCCTCCCTTAAATTTCGGAGGATGTTTTTTTGGCTACTGGCCAAGCTTTGGGAAGGTAATTTCAAATTTCGTCCCTTTTTCCAGCTCACTGTCAACCTTAATAGTGCCTGAATGCTTTTCTATAATCCACTTAGCAATAGACAAGCCTAATCCAGTGCCTTCCATATCTGTCCTTGATTGCTCCACTTGATAAAACCGGTTGAAGACTTTTGGTATATCTTGTTTTGGGATGCCAATTCCGTTATCTTTCACCTCTAATTCAACAGTGTGAGTTTTAGCTGTGGCATTTATAGCAATCGTGCCTCCCTCACCTGTGAATTTCATGCTGTTATCCACTAGGATGACAAGCAGTTGGTGAATACGTTCCTTGTCACCGATCAGCTTGATAGGTGACCTTGTATCAGTATAAATTCTTTTTCCTTGAAACTCTGCGATATCGGCATACTGGTCAATCACTTCCTGGATGAGGAGATTCAAGGCAAATTCTTGCTTCGATATTTCCATTTGATTTGAGTCGCTTCTGGCAAGTGTCAGCAAATTTGTGACGAGCTTGTTCAATCGTCGTGTTTCCTTTGAAATGACTGAAATATCTATAGCCTTTTCTTGAATGGTGGCATCAGGCTCTTGGAAGAGCAGGTCTGTTCTTGTTTGGATGACTGCTAAAGGTGTTCTCAGCTCATGGGAGGCATCTGATACGAATTGCTGCTGAGATTCCCATGATTTTTGAATCGGTACAAGAGCTCTTCCAGCAAGGAAATAACCAGCCATTATGGCGAAGATGCTTCCTGCCAGCACACCTACTGTCATAATAATAATCAATCGGTTCAGCATTGATTTTTCTGGATCAATGCTGCGGATAAATTGAATTATTTCCTTTGATCCATCCTCCATTGTTACTTTAACAGCAATCGTGTTATAACTGTAGCCGCTGACTGTCTGCTTCTCTACAATCTTATCGTATTGCTCTGGATAGAAATTCTCGAATTCACTCGCATAATTCATGATGTCTTGGGAAATAACATCAATTTCCTTATCGTCTGTCCACTTAATAACAGAGATTTGCCGGGGCGGCTCTTGCATTGGTCCCCTTCCATCTCTTTGTTCAAAATGGCTGATCGTTTCCGCCGTTTCTTCCAAGGACTGATTAATATCCTTATATATTTGCTTTTCGGTATAATGATAAATCATCACACCGAGGACTACCATTAATAAGATAAATACAAGCGAGTTAAGGAAGGTTAGTTTAATTCTTGTTTTTTGGAACATTATTTATCCCCTTATACTCTTTTTAAAATATAGCCAACACCTCGGACTGTTTGAATATCTTTATGATATGCGAATTCTTCTAATTTTTTACGCAGTTGGTGGATGAACACTTCCACAATTGCAATCGTCGTATCAGAATCGAATCCCCATATCCGATCAAATATTTGTTCCTTCGTGAGGATTTTCCCAGTATTTTGAATTAAATACTCAAGCAGCTCATATTGTTTGACTGTTAACTTGATTGGCATTCCTTTAACAAGCACATCATTTTCCTTGCCTGTCAGCACGATTTCTTCATACTTAAGCCCTTCATCAATATCTAATGCCCCGCTCCTTCTCAAGAGAGCCTTGATTCTTGCTTCAAGCTCAGGAGCCTGGAAAGGCTTTACTAAATAATCGTCGCCGCCAAATTCCAGCCCTTTTACCCGATCCTCAAGTGAATCCTTTGCTGTTAAGAATAAAACAGGTGTATTGACTTTTTCTTTACGCAAGGTTTGAACAATGTCAAAACCGTTAATATAAGGAAGCATGACATCGAGCACGATCAAATCATAGATATTTTGCTGTGCATAAAACAAGCCGTCTTCTCCATTATCTGCTGTATCAACAGAATACTCCTTCTCCAATATCCCCTTTATGGATTCTAATAAAGGTTTATTATCCTCCACAACTAGTATCTTCATTGTTTCAATCTCCTTTGGCTTTTAAATCTGACAATTGCTTGATTCATTAGCATTATTAAAACATAAGCCTCTATATAAATAAATACTCTCACGAATGTTTTTGTGCCAGCTTGAAAGAGAAGCGATTCGCATCTGCGGACCGCTTCTTTTCTACCATACTATTTTTGTTGATACTCGTACAAGGTTTGCCCCATGCCTCTCATATTAGATAAATCAGTAGCAGAGCTGTCAGTAGTGCTAGTATCAGATGAATACTCGCTGCTAGGTACCTCAACACAGTTTTCTTGAATCCACTCTGTCACTTCACTATTGCCACCCATTCCTTGACCAGATACTAAGAAATACTTGATTTCTCCTGCTTCAGCCATCTCCTCCAGCTCATCTACTGTCGGTGCCGGATCTGATCCGCCAAAGCCGCCCATTGCCATTACTGCATAGTCTGTGTTCAGCATAATAGAATATGCCGATTGGGCTCTTTGTACTGCCAAGAAGAATTTTTCGCCATTGTAATTGTCTTCAAGATACGACATTAAGCCAGAATCGATACTGTCCATATCGCCCCCGCCGCCTGGTCCGCCTGTAAAACCACTGCTGGCATTATTCTCAGAAGCTCCCGGGAAACCAGTTGGAGCCTCATTAGAATCACTTGGCATTTCATTTGGAATGGAACCTTGCTCCATATTACCACCATCGAAGGCACGCATGCCTCCACCTCCGCCGCCTGGTCCGCCCATTCCACTTGTCGGACCTGCAGTTGGTGTAGATTCATTGCCAGTCTTTGTAATCGTTATAGCAGTCCAATAAATCGGCAGTACTAATAATGCCAATATGCTGATAACTGCTATTGTCTCCTTTATGGATGCACTTGATTTGCCTGCTATTAACAGCATAAACAGTACAACCCCTAAAATAATAGCAACCCACATCCATACAATGGATACAGAAGAGCTGTTCTGATAGACAATCAGCGCTTCAAAGCAGAAAGTAATTAATATTCCAACAGGCAGCAGCCAGCTCTCCCAGCCATTCTCTTCTTTATAAAAGTTCCATAATGTCGTAAAACCGATACCGACAAGTGCGGCAATTGCAGGCCCCATCATACTTAAATAATAATGATGGTAAAATAGCGCGATGCTGAAGAAAACAAACATAGGTGCTAGCCAGAAAAACCAAAATGCTGCAAAATGGTGCTGTATTGTATACTTTCTCGTCTTTAAGAAAGACAAGACTAAACCAATAATGGCAAAGACCACGAATGGCAGCAGCCAGCTAATTTGTCCAGACAGCTCGCTTTGGAATAATCGCAGCGGGCCTGCTTCACCAGTGTTAAACATGCCAGATTGGCTGGAGCTGCCTCCATCTCCTTGCTGTCCACCATTAGGCATAGTAGTAGGAGCTTCCTCACTAGTATTGCTGGAATCTGAAGTACTAGTACTAGTTTCATCAGTCGAAGTCTGAGTCTGCGGTGCTTGAGCATTCCCTCCGCCTCCCATGCCAGAATCTTGACCAGTTAATCTTGATAAGCCATTATAGCCAAAAGCAAGCTCTAGTACAGAGTTCGTTTCACTTCCGCCCATATACGGCCTTTCACTTTTTGGGGTCAAATCAACTGCAAGTGCCCATGACAAGGAGATAACAACTAGCAAAACAGTGGATGCTGCTAAGTGCATCAGCTTTTTCCAGATTTTCAATTCTCTCGTTGCAAAGAAATAATAGAAAGCAAATGCCGGCAACACCATATATGCCTGCAGCATTTTCACATTAAAGCCGACGCCCACAAGAGCAAAGCTTAATAATAGCCAGCCAAGCTTCTGCTTTTCGACTGCTTTCATCAATGCCCATGCTGCTATCATCAGTGTAACAATCAAGATACTGTCTACATTATTAGTTCTGACAACTGCTACAAAAATTGGCGAGCAAGCTAAAACCAAACTGGCAATCAGTGCTGCCGGTCTGCCGAATTTCGGCTTAATCATGATATATAACAACCAGACAGAAACGACACCAGCAAGTGCCTCTGGCAAAAGAAGCACAAAGTCATTGAAGCCGAAGATCTTAGCAAAAATCGCTTGAATCCATAAAGCTACTGGAGGTTTATCAACGGTTATAAATCCAGCAGGATCAAAGGAAACAAAGAAAAAGTTATGGAAGCTAGTCAACATGCTTTTCACAGCTACAGAATAATACGAATTCGTGCCAGCATTCTGCAAATTATAGAAATTTAAACCGGCCGAAAACAGCAATATAGCTATTAAAAGGATGTCGACTCTTCCTTTAGTCCAATTTTTCATATCTTACTCCATTCTTATAATAATTTTTTTATAAATTAATTTGTGTTTGCCTTCGTAAAAACGAGCATCTTCGTTCCAATAAAGTTGAAGACTGTTCCTATCGCTGTTACTAAAAATTTGCTCAACAGCAAATTTAAGCCCTGCTTTGTATATAAAAAATCGAGCAATATCAATGTTAACGATAATGTGGCAGCATTGACCGCAAGGAAACGAATAAACTCCTTCATGCTTGCCTTATCTTTTTGTTTAAATGTCCATGTTCTGTTTACAAAGTAACTGTTTAATAGTCCACATGAATAGGAAAGTATTTGCGATAGAAGATAATTTGCTCCAACGCTAGTCAAAAGCGCATAAACAACAAAGTCAATGATTGTATTTAACGAACCAACAATTCCGAACTTTAAAAAAACAAGCCACTTCCTAGTCATTTCATCACATATGATTTCGCCGCTGATTCATGCTGGTAAATGTCTTTCACAATATAAAGCGGTCTGTCTTTTGCTTCGTCATAAATACGGCCAATATATTCACCGATTACACCAAGCATCATAAGCGTAATTCCACTAAAGAATAGCTGAATGACAATAATAGAAGACCAGCCAGTAACAGTAGTTGTTGTAAACAGTTTTTGATAAAGCACAATCAGCATGTAAACAAATCCAATCACCGACAAGGAAGCACCTAAATAATTGGCCAGCTTTAATGGTTTATAAGAGAAAGACGTTATTCCGTCCAAAGATAATTTAAGCATTCTTTTTAAAGGATATTTTGTTTCACCAGCAAATCTCTCATCTCTTTCATATTCAACAGCACTCTGTTTAAAGCCAACCCAACTGACAAGCCCTCTGACAAAGCGGTTTTTTTCATGAATATTCTTCATTTGATTACACACCTTGCGGTCAATTAATCGGAAATCTCCTGTATCAATCGGTATTTCAATTTCTGTCATTGCCCTTAATGTCCTGTAAAAGGCCGAGGCTGTCTGTTTCTTAAAAAAGGTCTCTCCTTTTCTGGCAGTACGCTTCGCGTAGACGACATCATAGCCTTCTTTCCATTTTTGAATCATTTCTAGAATAAGCTCAGGAGGATCCTGAAGATCTGCATCAATTATGACAATAGCATCTCCTAACGCATAATCCATTCCAGCAGTTATGGCGATTTGGTGGCCGAAGTTTCTGGAGAAATCAACGATTTTAATCCTGTTGTCCTGCTCACTTAAATTCAATAATATTTCTACAGACCGGTCTCTGCTTCCGTCATTGATAAACAATAGCTCATAATTTCCATCTGCATTCTTCATCACTGTCTTAATCCGCTCATACGTATGTTCAATGACTTCCTCCTCATTAAACACGGGAATTACAATCGAATATTTTACTTTCTCGTTCGTCATGAAAATCACTCATCCTTTCTAGTAGCTCGTGACGTTTCGTTCGTCACTTCCGAATGGAATAGCCTGATTTTAGCGAACAATTCTTAATTAATCCTTAACTTATTAACAATATTTAGAAATACAAAAAAGGCTCTATGCATGCTGTTTTGCATGCATAGAGCCTTACTTTTCTAAATAACCTCAGGTAAGATAAAATAATTTCTTAATTTACTGTCGACATGTGCTTGCCAATGGTCTAAAGAAACACCAAGCTCATTAAGGAGCTTATAAGCATTCACCCATGCGCTCATTTCTGCGTTTACTCTGTACGACCAATCATTTAACCATTTATCATAATCTAAATCGCCATTCACATAATCCATTACATGGCCAATCTCGTGTGCAAGTGCATATGTATTCTCCAATGTAATTAAGAATGGAACTGTAATATACATATTAGCATTAAAGCTGATTTTCTTGTCCGCGTCATAAACGACCTTACAGCCGAGCTGTTCTGCCTTCGAAACTACTTCCATGAATTTATCTGTTGTAATCATGTATTTAATCATATCCCCTTTTTTGTAAGCTATCTAAAAACGTATATGTCTATATTATCGGTTTTATAAGTGCTGATTAGTATTACCAAACTTTTCCTCGGCAAAAAATCCGACAAAAATGTTTATATGAAGTGAAATCGGCTATATAACCAATGTACAATTTAATAACTAAAATTTCTAAGGAGTGATAATCATGGCAAACAACAACAAAATGAGTCGAGAAGAAGCAGGTAAAAAAGGTGGACAAGCAACTTCTAAAAATCACGATAAGGAATTTTACCAAGAAATTGGACAAAAAGGCGGAGAAGCCACTTCCAAGAATCATGATAAGGAATTCTATCAAGAAATCGGGAAAAAGGGCGGAGAAGCTACTTCTGATAATCATGATAAAGAATTCTATCAAGAAATCGGGAAAAAAGGCGGAGAAGCTACTTCCGATAATCATGATAAAGAATTCTATCAAGAAATCGGCAAAAAAGGCGGAGAAGCCACTTCCGAAAATCATGATAAAGAATTTTACCAAGAAATTGGCCGTAAAGGCGGCAACTCCACTAACAATAACAACAACTAATATTAAAAGTATATCAAATTTAAAAAGAAGAAGAAACCCAAATGCCCAATCGCATTTGGGTTTCTTCTTTATACGGGATAAACCGTTTTATGATCTGCAGTTACTTGCACTTTGTCGGAATCTACTATTTTGATGCTGGCATCTGAAGAATAATACCAAGTTTTTTCGTTTTTTCCAACGATAAATAAATTTAATTCCTCTTTGAAGGCAATCAAGTTCTCAAGCTCTTCTTTATTTGCAGCTGCCGTAATGACCCAGTTATCCCCTTGGGGCAGAACCGAGTAATCCTCTGTCTGCAGAAACAGCCTGCTGCCAATAGCATGTCTGATCATCAGCATCTTATTCCCCTCCCGGCAAATCAATCAGCATAAAGAAACAGTCTTTTGAAGCTGCTAACTGTAACTCAGAAACATCCGTGATACGGGCTGATTCTTGTTTTCCAAGCAGATGTTCATTGTTAAGAAGAACTCTGCCTTCTATCACATACACAAGAATTCTCCTGCCATCTTCCTGGCTGAACTCAAGACTTTTCCCCTGCTCAAGCTTTGATAAATAAATCGTCGCATCTTGATGAATCATCGCCACACCTTCACTTGCTGTTGGAGCAACTACTGGCAATAAGTTATTAGATAATTTACTCACATCATATATTACATCTTCATAGGAAGGAGGCAGCTGTTTCGTCTCAGGAAAGAACCAAAGCTGCAGAAATCTGCCTGGTTCTGTTGTGGATGGATTCACTTCAGAATGAAGAATTCCTGTTCCAGCCGTCATGCGCTGCACCTGTCCAAATTCGATAACTCCACTGTTTCCTAAGCTGTCCTCATGTTTCAATTGTCCATCAATGGCGATAGAAACAACCTCAGCCTCTCTGTGCGGATGGATACCGAACCCTTTATCCGGCTGAATGGTATCATCATTTAATACACGCATAGGGCCAAAATTAACATTCTCCGGGTCGTAATAATTACCAAAGGAAAAGCTGAAATGACTTTCTACCCAGTCATTGCTTGCAGAATGACCATCTGCTTTCGTAAATATTTTAATCATCCTTAACACCTCTTTATTTTATTGTGTTAAACCAAGCAGCTGCAGCATCAACTTCTGTTCGCGTCAATTGATGGCCATAATTCTCCCAATGAACCGTAACATTTGCTCCTGCTCCTTCTAAAAGAGTTGTCAGTTCCTCTGATTCACTTCGAGGGCAGATTGGGTCATTTGTGCCCGCTGAAATAAAGACAGGCACATCAGTAAGTTCAGGCAATGCGATACCTCTTAACGGCACCATCGGGTGATGCAAAATCGCTCCCTTCAAGCCTTTGGCGTAATGAAACAAAATGCTTGCTGCGATATTTGCACCATTTGAATAACCTATTGCAATAATATTGCGACGATCAAAGCCGTACTGTTCTGCGCTGCTGTCTAAAAAGTCATGCAGCTCCTTTGTACGCTCCTTTAGGTCTTCAATATCAAAAACGCCTTCAGCTAGTCGGCGGAAGAACCGAGGCATTCCGTTCTCCAACACATTCCCTCGTACACTGAGCACAGATGATTGTGGACTAATCAGCTCTGCCAGTGGCAATAAATCATTCTCCGTTCCTCCAGTTCCATGCAATAGTAATAAGGTTGGCAACTGTTCATTTGTTCCTTTTTTAAAAATATGCTTCATCTTCGTCTCCTAGTCATGAGGCTTAATAAGCCCTGCTTTATTTTGGTCTGTTGATTGTAAACATTTCACCCAGCTTGCTATAATCATTTCCCGCAAGCCTGCTGACAGGCTTTAAAAGCTTCGGATCGATTCTTCCATTTTCATATAATTGATCTTCAATATGGAAGCAAACAGCACGGCCCAGTATTAAATCGCAAGTAGGTATCCCATTATCATCCTTAATCTCTACAATTCCCTCTAATTTACACTCAATCCGGACTTTCGCTTCCTTAATTCCAGGCACTGAAATAACAGAACTTTCAGCAACCGACAGTCCAGCAAGTTCTATCTCACTTTCGTCCGGCGGAAGATTTGCAGCAGTTTCATTAATTGCTGCAATATTATCCTCGTCACAAACATGGATGACAAATTCGCTGTACTCCTTAATATTTTTAGCTGTATCTTTTTCATTACCGCCATTTCTTTGAACTGCAACAGATAAGATTGGAGGATTGGAAGATACGATATTAAAGAAGCTGAACGGTGCACCATTAATAACACCGCCGCTTCCTTTAGAAGTAACAAACGCGATTGGTCTCGGAATAATGCTGCCGATAAAGAACTTATACACCTCTTTCGCAGAAAGCGTGCTTGGATCAATTGTTAACATGCTATTCCTCCATTCATGGCAAACTTCGCCGGTAAAATTTTTATACAAGCTATTTTATCTTGAATTCGAGATAATCATACTATTATTAATTACTGTCTGTCAAGAATGAGTCCTTGCTTCTAGTAAAAATAAAGAAAATTACTCTATTTTTTCCTATTATAGTTTGCTATCATTAATTTGTATAATTTTTACTCTGTTTCCATTAGAAAAACTACTCATTTAGACCTAATTTAATAACTTTTACCTATTACAATTAAACTATATTTTAGATAAAATAAGGTATAATCTTAGAGTCTAGCAAATTAGCTTCTATTGTAAAAAGAGAGAGGGAAATAGTGTGGGTATATTAAATGAAGGAGAGTTTATTGAAACAGTATATTTTAAAGGCTTGCAGCTTTCATTAATTGCAGCAGGTGACGGAACGGAAGTTATTCACCATAAACTGCAGCCAGGTTCTAGCTGGGCGATGGGTCCAGAAGAGGGCTGGGAAGGACTGGAGTATTTTTTTATTGTTTCTGGCAAACTAGTATATCAAAGAGATGAAGTATCTATCGAGCTTATACCCGGACAGTCCTTTTTTGAGAGCCCAATCAAGGAATATACTATTTTCCATGCTAAAGAAGAAACAGAGTTTATTTATGTGACAAGTCAGCCAGTGTTTCACCACTATAGCCAACTTTCTAAAGACTTATTAGAGCTGACTATTTCTATAGAAGAAAAAGACGGGTACACAAGAGATCATTGTGAGAGAATTAAGGACTATTCGATGCTCGTTGGTGAAGTGCTTGATCTTAACACAAAACAAATTGCCCGCCTAAACCTTGCTTCCTTTTTTCATGATCTTGGCAAAGTTAAAGTACCTTTAAATATATTGCAAAAACCTAGTAAACTCACAGATGATGAATGGGAAATCATGAAACTACATACAACTTTTGGTCGTGAGCTGTTAGAAGAAACGAGAATTCCATTACTAGGCGAAATAGGTTTAATAGTTGAACAGCATCATGAAAGGTATGACGGTAAAGGATATCCTAAGGGTTTAAAGGGTGACGAAATTACAGTTGAAGCAGCTATAATTGCTGTCGTTGACTCCTTTGATGCAATGACAACAGATAGGGTCTATAAAAAAGGCAAATCAAAAAAGGAAGCCTTTGAGGAAATTCTAAAAAACAGAGGTACAATGTATCATCCACAAGTAGTTGATGCTTTTATAGCATTACAAGATAAAATAGAAAACTATTAACATGAGGGAGAGACTATTATGAAAAAACTAGTTTGGAGCTTATTGGCTGTCATTTTAATCGTTTCCTTGCAAGTAAAGCCTGCAGAAGCAGCTTATTTGCCAGAATACGATAAATATGTAGAAGTAACCTATGATCAAGCAAGACAAATTGCTGACTTATTAGGGATGAAGAATATTCCTCTTGGTGAACAAACTGCTAAGATTACTTTTGATGTTCAGGAAAAGGTTATTGCTAAAATCGAAAAAATTATCGGTAAAGAAATTGACCATTATTATATCTGGCTAACTGTAGATGGACAACCTGTACTTGGAATTGATCCGCCTATAATACTGGCTTAATCAGAAACAAAAAGGACTTCGGAAACCCCGAAGCCCTTTTTTATTTATTTCTAAACAAAATGATAAATTAGCTTAACCCATCCAAAAAAGGAAATCCACAGTGGTACGCTCAATAAGATGCCCCATTTCAATCCATTAAAAAAATTCGCTTGTTCTTCCATGCCATCCACCCCTTATCAGTAAGTGAGACCAGAGTTAATGATTAGCTTATATCCATTATATACGAAAACGCTTTCATTATGTCTGTATTTATTATTAATATGACCCATTTTTTTATTAAATAAACATCTTTACCTACTTGAAACTTGTAATGGTGCTTCTTACCAAATATATCGTCCTAGCGATTTCTGTTATTTATAGGACTATATACTTATTATTTAAAAACTTTTATTTTTTCTATTCTTTTAAATGAGGGGTCTGAATTAATAACTAATATTTTTTATTTTTTAATGGTTTGTTCATTATTTATTCATAATTACCAAGTAGAATAAATTTATGTTAAGAGTTTCCCCTCTTAAAATATATTTTTTTGGTCCGGCTATTTAAGCCGGATCTTTTTTTGTTTGCAGACAAGAAAAAAACGAACATCGTTAACATGTTCGTTTCTCTATAGAGTCATTTCGTTGCTTCAATTGTTGTATATGAAAAACTGCTGAAGTCGAATAAGCCTTTATCTGTTAATTTCAATGTAGGAATGACAGATAATGATAGGAAGGATAATGTCAGGAATGGATTAAAGTTGCTTGATCCTCCTAATTGCTTCACTTGTTCATTAAGTGTGTTCATTTGGTCATACAGTGTTTCATAGCTTTGGTCTGAGATAAGGCCAGCTATCGGCAATGGCAAGGCTGCGATTAATTGTCCTTCTGCTATTGCTGTTATGCCTCCATTAATATTTTTCAACTCTTCTATCGCAAGCTGGATATCTTCATCATTTGTTCCAACTGCGACAATATTGTGAGAATCATGGGATATGGTTGTTGCAATCGCTCCTTTTTTGAAACCAAATCCCTTTACAATGCCCCGCCCAATATTGCCAGTCCGATGATGTCTCTCCACAACAACCAGTTTTAGCAAATCCTGCTCGACAGATGGCTGAAAAATACCATTTTCCACACTAACCTTTTCTATCAAATGCTCTGTTACAATGCTGTTAGGAATAATGCCAATAACATTGCAAATATCTGATTGGAGCGGCAATTGTAGCTCACTAGTATTAAATGGAGCATAATTCAAGCCAGGCAGGCTGGTATCTTCATAGCCCTGTTTCTTAAACTGCTCTGTTTTCAGCTTGCCGTTTTCCACAATACACTTGCCTTCTTTATATACATGCTCTATCGTAAGCTCCTCCAGGCTGTCTACAATCAGGAAGTCTGCCTTATAGCCTGGTGACACTGCACCGATTCTATCTTGCTTATAACATTCAGCCGTATTAATCGTAGCCATTTGAATGGCTGTGATTGGGTCCAGTCCTTCTTTTATTGCTAAACGAATACAATGGTCAACACTGCCCTCATGCAAAAGATCGTCAATCAGCTTATCATCTGTTACAAAAAGACATCTGCGTGCATTTCTTTCTGTCACAACAGGCAGCAATGCTTTTAAGTCTTTAGCAACTGTTCCTTCCCTAATCATTAAATAAAGACCTAAATCCAGTCTGTCTTTCCCTTCCTGCTCTGTTGTAGCTTCATGATCATTGCGAATTCCTGCAGCACTGTAAACATTTAGGCTCTCACGCTCAATGCCGGCAGCATGGCCATCTATTACCCCGTTATTCTCTTTTGTCAGAATAAGCTTTTTGACCATATCTGCACTGGTGTTTTGGACAGACGGAAAGTCCATTACCTCTGCTAGGCCTAAAACACGCTCATGTTTAAAAAAAGGAGCCAGATCATCAGCGTACAGTGCTGCACCATTACTGTCATTCGGCACGGCTGGCACACAGGAGGGCAGCATGACACGAATATCAAGTGGCAATCCTTCCGACTGGTCAAGCATGTATTGAATTCCCTTTGTCCCGGCAACATTCGCTATTTCATGTGGGTCAGTTATCGCTGTTGTAACACCATGGAGCATGAGGACCTTTGCAAATTCCTGCGGTGCGAGCATGCTGCTTTCAATATGAACATGACCGTCTATCAGTCCAGGAATGATGAATTTTCCTTTTGCATCTATTGTTTGCTTTCCTTCATACTGGCCTATCCCGGCAATAGTATCATCAGATACAGCTAGATCACCCTTCATCAGTTCTCCAGTAAACACATTGACTATAGATGCATGCTTAATAACTAAGTCTGCCTTTTCCCGTTTTGCTGCTATTCTCAATCTTTTTTCAAATTTGCTGCTCATGTGCATTTTCCCCCTTATTTCTTTTTGGTAGTTTCACTTTGCTAAATTTTTGCAAATGCTTTTGTACGTTAAGTTCCATAATTAAAATGATTTACGGGAAATATATAGAAATCGTATGGAAGAGTAAATGCACGAAGATTTAGTTCCAATCAAGCAAATGGAGAATTGGCATTTCATGCCTTTTTGAAATTATTTTTACTATTGTATTATAGTTCGCAACAAGATTCAATTTCTTTTTGAAGTACCCCTGCACAAAAATATAATTTCATATTGTTATATTTTTTAACATTTTACGATTCATATAAAATAAATTATGGTATTATATTTACGAAAAGATAATAATAAAGGTTTTTTCAATTACATAGTGTCTAATTACGAAAGGAGAAATAAAGATGATCTATAAAGAACTCATCATCGCGATGGGCCGGTCTGGATTATTAGGATTTGGAGGTGGTCCTTCTGTTATACCGCTTATTCGCTATGAAGCAGTAAATAAATTCAAGTGGCTTGATAATGAAGAGTTTGGGGAAATATTGGCGATTGCTAATACTTTGCCTGGACCAATCGCTACAAAAATGGCCGCCTATTTAGGCTACCGCCAAAAAGGTATTTCAGGAGCTATCGTTTCTGTGCTCGCCCATATTCTGCCGACATGCCTGGCAATGGTTGTGCTAATTTCCTTTATTAACGTTGTCAGCCATTCTGCTGTCATCACAAGCATGGTGTCTGCTGTTATTCCTGTTATTGCAGTAATGCTTGGCATGATGGCCTATGAGTTTGCAGAAAAAGCAGTCAAAGGCTTAGGTATCTATGTTGGTGCAGCACTAACACTGTTATGTCTGTTCCTGCTTCAATACATTTCCCTTCACCCAGCTATTGTTGTATTAATCTTCTTGATTTACGGAGCATTTCATTTCAATCTTAAAGATCGTATTCTACATAAAAAAGAAAGAGGCATGTAAACATGGTATTAATCAGCATCTTTTTAAGCTTTTTGTTATCAAATATATTTGGATATGGCGGCGGTCCTGCCTCTATTCCACTCATGTATGAAGAGATTGTTAACCGGTACAATTGGCTGTCAAATGCGGAGTTTTCCAATATGCTCGCACTTGGAAACGCCCTGCCTGGTCCAATCGCTACAAAAATTGCTGCTTATGTCGGGTTTGGCATCGGTGGCTGGTGGGGCTTTATTGCTGCACTGGCAGCGACGGTCATTCCATCTGCTGCAGCGCTCATTTTCCTTGCCAATGTGATGAGCAAGCACCGCGATTCGAAAATAGTGAAAGGGATGACACTGTTGGTTCAGCCTGTTATTGCCGCATTGATGATAATCCTTACTTTTGAAATGCTGCAAGACTCCTATATTTCATTAGGCTGGATTCAAACAGCAGCAATCGCTGTAATCGCATTTGCCTTACTGCAAAAATTCAAAGTTCACCCAGCTTTTGTAATCATTCTTGCCTTCCTTTATGGTGGTCTTGTTGTTCCACATCTAAACAGTTAAAAGGAGAAAGGAACATATCTTATGACAAATGGACATGATCTTGCACCTAACAAACTAGATCAGATTGATCATTTAATCTTGTCTTTATTGCATGATAACGGCAGGATTTCCTACACCGATATCGGCAAAGAAGTCGGGATCTCAAGGGTAGCTGTACAGATGCGGATTAATGCAATGATCGAAAATGGCATTATTGAAAAGTTCACGGCTGTAATAAATCCAGAAAAAATCGGCAAAACAGTTTCTGCTTTCTTCAATATTGATGTAGAACCGAAGCATCTCGAAGAAGTAGCCAAACTATTAGCAGACAATGCTGCTGTAGGCAGTCTCTATCATATGACTGGCCCCAGTAAACTGCATATGCACGGATTATTTGCTGATAATCAGGAAATGGAGCTATTCCTTACAGACAAGCTATATGCTATCGAAGGTGTCGTCAGCGTAGATTGCCAAATATTAATTAAAAGATACAAGAGCAGAATGGGAATGAAGCTGTAGCTTGCAGATTATCTCCATACAAAAAAGCAGGGATACATTCTCCCTGCTTTTATTTTTTTTCCTCATTTAAATTAAGAAAATCCCAAACCTCAGCCCAGCTATGAACCCTGTCATAAGAAAGATCTTTATTGTATGATTGATCTTTTACTAACAAGTGAACTCCTGTTTGTGCCAGTGTGTTTAGCACCGCTGGCTTATCATCCATATAGAAATCAAGGTCCAGGCTTGAAATAACATCGATTTTTTCATGATCAGCCATACCGCAGAAGAACTGCTCATCCTTAACTGGAAAGCCTTTAGTCTTCATCCATTCCTTCGTCCGTTCTGCAAATTCCTTATTACGTGCGGTAATATAATACACTTCATGTCCGCTATTTGTCAGCCTTTGCAGAAATTCAACTGCATTCGGATATGGCGGACAATCTGTGAAATAAATTTCTTCGCTTAAAGTGGTCCACATGTTCTTCCCTTCATCAGCATTAAGGCCAAAGGGCTCATGTATTTCCACGGTCTTCAGTGCATGAAAATAATCGAGATGCACTTCCTTTTGCAGTTTCTTATTATATAAATGAAAGGCATGCTCTCTTAAATTTATTAATGTATCATCAATGTCAAAACCGAACTTCATCTATTGCATCCTTCCAATTAATTACTAACGCCAATTGCCGTTGCTTTTGGAAAATGATCCTTAAAAGTAGATTCTCTGTAAAGCTGTTCTGCTTGGACTTTTTCTACCTCTGTTTTCCGAATTGCTTCGTAGGTCTCTAATAGCGCTGGTGATTCGTGATAGAGTAAAATTTGTTTCAGCACTTCTGCAAGTTTTTCTGCATCCTTTAAGGAACTGTTGAGTCCAAATGCGCCGGTTGGGCTCATTGTGTGGGCTGCATCGCCTAAGAGCACTACATTATTATTGATCCACGTGCTGCTTTTAGAGCTTTCCACCTTCAACAGGACAAAATCCTTCCATGCCTTAATATGAGTGCGGACAGTTTCCTCCAACTCAGGAAAAGCAGACAGAAGATTGTCGATAAAGTGCTCAAATGATCCTTTCCGGATTTTTGAGAAGCTTCCCTCCTCAATATTCCAGCCGATCTGAATATAACCTCCATATTGGGTAAACAGAGCAACCTGACTGCCGTTAACAAGAGCCATTTTAATCGCTGGCTCCCAGCCAGATGGAGCCGGAATTTTTGCCCACAGCAAATCATAACCATGCTTGATCGCTTCAACAGGAAAGCGCCCCTGCTTTCTTATCGTTGAAAACCTGCCGTCAGCACCGACAATTATCTTGCTGTTCACCGTTGTTTCTATGCCATTAATCCAGGCGACGACGCCTGAATACTCTCCTGTTTCATTCTGAATGAGCTCTTTCACAACACTGTCCATTTCCAGCCTGAAGGCAGCCTCTTTCGATGATTCCTCCAACAGCAGCTTCAATAAATGCTTTTGCGGAACATGAATGCCAGTATGGCCTGTTTCTGAATGGGGAAGTATTCTTTTAACCACTTTGCCGTCTGCAATATAATCAACATGAGTCATGCAGAGTATGCCTTTTTCCTTCAGCTTAGCAAAAAGACCTGCGTCTATGAGGACTTGTTCTCCTTCCTCATTTAAATGCTCTCCACGAAATTCTTTATCTACATCATGATGCCGCTCCAGCAGGATTGTGGAAACCCCGGCCTTGCTAAGCAAATAAGCAAGCATTGCACCGCCGGGACCTGCACCAACAATACAAACTTCTGCATTCAGAACTGTCATTTCCCCATCCTCTTCCCTTAAACTTTAGCAGGATATGCGTAGACTTTTAAGTCTTCGCCTACCTTCTCCACTGTTTCAAACCTTAGCTGAACAGCTTCATCTATCGTATCTACATCCTCGCCTCTAAATGGTGTAAAAGATGATTTTCCACCTAAGATTTTCGGCGCAATATAAACAATGTATTTTTGAATAAGTCTCTCTCTCATAAAGCTCGCATTTACTTCACTGCCGCCTTCGAGCAGAATATCTGTTACTCCTGCTTCATACAGCCTTTTCAATGCAGCTTGAAGGTCCATTTTCCCGTTTGTATATGGAACTTGAATAATTTGAACGCCCTTCTGTTTTAAACCTTCAGCCTTCTTGTCATCCTCGGCAAGACCAGTCAAAATAATCGTTTGTGCCTCAGAGCAATCTGCCACATTTGCATCGAGCGGTGTTCGCAGCTTGCTATCCAAAATAATCCTGATTGGATTTTTAGATGGTTGGTCTAATCGAGTCGTTAATTTCGGATTATCTGCTAATACTGTACCTACTCCAACTAGGATAGCATCTACCTCATTGCGAAGGTAATGCACTTCCTTCCGAGCCTCTTCCCCTGTAATCCATTGGCTGTGCCCTGTATAGGCAGCGATTTTTCCGTCTAAAGTCATCGCAACCTTTGATACAACAAATGGAGTTTGAGTAATCATATTATGCATAAAACGCTCATTGAGTTTTTTTGCTTCTTCCTCAAGCACACCAACTTCTACTTCGATCCCCGCTTCTTTTATGATGCCAATCCCCTTACCAGCAACATGAGGATTCGGATCTTGAGCTGCCACTACAACTCTTTTCACTCCAGAATCTTTGACTAAATTCGCACATGGCGGTGTTTTTCCATAGTGGGAGCAAGGCTCCAGCGTAACATATAGTGTAGCCCCTTTAGCATGTTCTCCTGCCATATTAAATGCATGTACCTCTGCATGCGGTTCTCCAGCCTTTCTGTGCAAACCGGAGCCTACTATGACGCCATCCTTCACTAATACCGCACCAACTACTGGGTTTGGATTTGTTTTTCCCTTCGCTGTTTCTGCAAGGTCCAATGCCATTTTCATAAAATCATGATCATTTCTCATCATCGTTTACTCCTCAAATTGTCACAATCTCTTCTTGCAATGGTATATGTCCAGATTTCTGCACTTTCGTGTCCAAATACTTCTCGTTGAACGCTGATCTGTCTCCCCATAACGGAACATTCTCACTTGCAGTTAATCCAATCTTCTTCAATGCTTCCAGCTTTTTAGGATTGTTCGTAATTAGTTTAACAGGCTTTGTGCGCAATGCTTGCAGGACACTGATCGGCTCTTCATAGCTTCTTGTGTCATCAGCAAAATCAAGAGCATGGTTTGCCTCTACTGTATCCAATCCTTCCTGCTGCAGCAAATAAGCTAATGACTTTGTGAACAGACCAATTCCTCTGCCTTCATGGTTGGCAAGGTAAAAGAGGGCACCACTGCCGTGTTCAACAATCATCTTCATTGACTGATGCAGCTGGAATCCGCAGTCACAGCGCTTGCTACCGAAAATATCACCTGTATGACAAATGCTGTGCATGCGGATAAGCGTATCTTCTGTCTGCTCAAAATCGCCGTATACTAAAACCGATGATTGCTGCAAGTCTGCAAGATGCATCGAAGGCAAGCTGTTTAACAGCTCCTCTTTTGACTGCTGCTCTTCTATTGGCAGCCATGTGTACCATTGGAAAGTTACAACTTGATCTTCAAGCTGAACAGGCAGCTTGACTGGCCCGACAAGGCATATTTTTTTATCTTCCTTAAACGGAATCATTTTCATTTTATCTTGAAGAAGATCAATCACTTCTTTTTTCATATTTAAGTCTCCTTTAAATTTCATCTATCTTAATTTGTTCCAATCAAATATTTTTATCAAACCACTTACTATATGTAAGTAAGTATATATATATAAGAAAATAGCGTCAAGTAATTAATTTACCCATTTTTCTTTAGCATTACCTTACATGAGCAATAAGTGATAATTATTATCATATCGGAAGATAGGTATTTGTACAAATAACTAATTTTACTGGTTCCCAAGACAAATTATTAGCTTTTTTTTTACATATTTTAAGTTGTGTGGTTTAATAGTAAAATCTCTATAAGAGTTTATTTCGCTAAAAAATAACTATTTTCAACTCTTCCTTATAAAAAAATAGGAGGCGCTTCCATTGAAAGAGAAAGAAAAAAAGATCATAGACTCTGCGCTGAAACTTTTCGCGCAAAAAGGATATTCCTCCACTTCCATTCAAGAAATAGCAAATGATTGCGGAATATCTAAAGGTGCTTTCTATATATATTTCAAGTCAAAGGATTCTTTATTATTTGCCATTCTTGATTATTATTACAAGGAATTAGTACAGCTTTTTGACAGCATTAGGCTAGAAGACATCACTGCAAAAGAAAAGCTGGTCGAACAGACAGCAGCTTTTTTTGAACATGCTTTGAAGCATAAGGATTTCATTATTATGCAAACCCGTGAGCAGGCGATTCCCCTTAATGATTCCATCAAGCATTTAATTATGCAGATGCAAACAGATATCAGAGAGTTTTCTCTAGCATATCTGCTCGAATTATATGGAGAAAAAACGAGCCGCTTTCATTTAGATTTGCAAATCATGTACGAAGGGTTGCTGCAGTCCTTCTTAAGACTTCTTCTTCATGATCAGATTGACAGGAATGCTAAAGATGTTTCCGAATATTTATGGAGAAGAATGGACTCCATTGCAGCAGGTATTATGGAAGAGAAGCCAATATTCACTGAAGCGAATCTTTACAAATTAATGCATAAGCCAAAAATCGATTTTATGGCAGATGCTACAGAAAAATCCCTGGATATCCTTAATCAAATTCGCAAGCTTACAGAAAGCTATCCTAACAAGGAAACGATTGAAGTTACCCTTGATGTTCTAGAGTCAGAAATCAAAACAGATGCCCCAAGAAGTCCAATTATTCAAGGTATGCTTTCCAATCTTGAAGGACATGAAGAATTGCAGGACTGGATTGAAAAAATTAAAAGGCATTATCAAATAACCTCACATAAGTGAACATATAAAAATCTTTCATTTCATTATGAAAGGTTTTTTATATGTCCATAATGGTTTTATACACATGATGATGAGGTGAAATATATTGCCGAATACCGTACTAACCGCTTTTCTGCGCCTGCCTATCAGTGTGAGGATTTTGTCAATCGCAGCAAGTATTATCCTATTTTTTGGATTAATCATCACCATAGTGGAGCCAAAAACCTTTCCGACTTTTTTTGAGGGGGTTTGGTGGGCTATTATCACAGCCTCCACTGTTGGTTATGGTGATTACGCTCCAAGCACCATTGTAGGAAGAATTGCCGGCATGCTGCTCATATTGACTGGTGCAGGGTTTTTATCGACTTATTTAGTAACTTTGGCAACAGCAGCAGTCGCCAGACAAAATGCCTTTATAGAAGGGAAATCAACTTTCAGAGGACATAGTCATATCGTGATTATCGGCTGGAATGAGCGTTCGAAGGCATTGATTAATACAATCATCAAGGATGGGAAGAGATCACTACTCACTCTTATTGATGAATCGCTCCCAAAAAACCCGCTGCCAGAATCGCTTCATTTTATCCAAGGCAATCCAAATATTGATGAAACACTCCTGCGGGCAAATATCTCACAGGCTAACAAGGTAATCATCACCTCTGACCAAAGCAAAGATGAAATGAACGCCGATATGAATTCGATTTTGACACTGCTTGCAATAAAAGGACTGAATCCAGAGGTTCCTTGCATCATTGAGATATTGACTGCTGAGCAAGTGACTAATGCACACAGAGCAGGTGCAGATGAGATTATTCAAACCAATCGCCTGTCGAGCTTTGTCATGCACAGCAGTCTCAATTCGCAAGAAACAATGATTGCCTTTCTCGATTTACTGGGGAACTTCAAGGACAAGAGATTGCAAATTGTTTCTTTGGGCGAATGGAAAAACGACGAGCAGCTGAATTTTGCTGCCCTCAGTTCGTATCTTCTTTTAGAGGACAAACTCTTGTTAGGAGTTAAAAGAGGCAGCCAATCCTACATTAAACCTGGTGCCTCCTTTATAGTAGAAGAAAAGGATGAGCTGATCTTGATTGCCGGCTCATAAATGCATAAAAAAACAGCGCTTGCCATATTTAGCGCTGTTTTTTTGTTTATTAATATTAGTTGTTTAAATAGGTTTTACATGCTTCCATACATTGCAAGCAAACTTCAGCACAATACTGACAATGCTTATGGTCATGTTTTTGGCATTCCTGTGCACAATCCTCACAAACTTGCATACAGATTTTAGCAAGTTCTTTAGCATATGGAGATTGACGGATAATAGCCTGTTCTAGATATCCACAGAATTCCAAGCATTCTCGGTCTGTTCGTATGCAGTCTATCATCATGCTTGATTTATCTTCAGCGAGACATTCATTCAGGCAATGATTGCAGACTATCATACATTCTTGCAATGCCCTTACTAATGTTTGTTCTTGTTCTACTAGCATAGTATCCCTCCTTAACACTTATGTAACCTAGTAGTTATTTATCCTTAAATCTCCTCCTAAAAACATGAAATGATAGATTTATAAAATGAGAAAGGGCAATCCATTTCGGATTGCCCTTTTTTACTCTTATTTCAAACGGCTTTCAAGTTCCGCTTTTTTCTCTTCAAAACCTGGTTTACCAAGCAATGCAAACATGTTAACTTTATAAGCTTCTACTCCCGGCTGATCAAATGGATTTACACCAAGAAGGTATCCGCTGATAGCGCAAGCTTTCTCGAAGAAATACACTAAGTAACCGAAAGTATATTCATCCATTTCAGGAATTGTCACAATCAGATTCGGCACACCGCCGTCTGTATGTGCAAGAAGCGTACCTTCAAATGCTTTGTTGTTTACAAAGTCAACTGTTTTGCCAGCAAGATAGTTCAAGCCGTCAAGATCGTTTTCTTCTGCTTCAATTGTTAATTCATGACGAGGCTTGTCCACTTTAACAACTGTTTCGAAAATATCGCGACGTCCTTCTTGAACATATTGCCCTAATGAGTGCAAGTCAGTTGAGAAGTTAGCGGAAGATGGATAAATACCTTTTTGGTCTTTTCCTTCGCTCTCGCCGAAAAGCTGCTTCCACCATTCAGAGAAGTATTGAAGTCCTGGCTCATAGTTGATAAGCATTTCAATTGTTTTGCCTTTATTGTAAAGCACGTTGCGAACTGCAGCATATTGGTATGCAGCATTTTCACTAAGTTCAGATGAGCTGAAGTCTTCACGAGCAGCTGCTGCACCTTTCATCATTGCTTCAATGTCTGCACCGCTTACAGCGATTGGAAGCAAGCCTACTGCTGTAAGAACAGAGTAACGACCGCCGACATCATCAGGAATAACAAAAGTTTCAAAGCCTTCTTCAGTAGCAAGTGTTTTTAGTGCACCGCGCGCTTTATCAGTTGTTGCATAAATTCTTGATTTAGCTTCTTCTGCTCCGTATTTTTGTTCCAAAAGCTTGCGGAAAATACGGAATGCGATAGCAGGCTCTGTTGTTGTGCCTGATTTAGAGATAACATTGATTGAGAAATCTTTGTCACCTAAGAAATCGATAACATCGCTCATATATGTTGAGCTGATGTCTTTACCGATAAAGATGATTTGCGGAGTTTTTCTTTTATCCTTAGACAAAGCATTGTGGAAGCTGTGGTTCAGCATCTCGATTGCTGCACGTGCTCCAAGATAAGATCCGCCGATTCCGATAACAAGCAATACTTCAGAATCGTTTTGGATTTTTTGTGATGCTTTTAAGATACGGGAAAATTCTTCTTTATCGTAATCAACAGGAAGATCAATCCAGCCTAAAAAGTCGCTTCCAGCTCCTGTTTTTTCATGTAGGGAATGATGAGCCACTTTAACTGCATCAGATAGGTATGTAATTTCATGTTCTCCAAAAAAGCTTAATGCCTTTGAGTAATCAAAACGAACGTGTGTCATGAATGATCCTCCATTATATTTATTTTTGTATCCTCTTTCACTTTATCGAAAGTGTCCAAACTAATCAAGAATGAGATTGTTTTGAAAGCGGATACAACTTGAGTTTTTTTCGGTTATTCTTCTTTTAGTCACTATTACCTACTAAGTCCCAACTATTAACATAGCTGGGACTTAGTAATTTTTTTATAATAAACTCTGCTTACAAGGAAGCTTTGTAAATGGAGCGAACATCATCCGCCTTCAATAAATTGAAGCGTCCGAATTCTCCTCTTGCCATTGCTCTGTCCACCATCAGCTCAAGCTTGCTGTCATCAATATCATAGTCTGCCAGCCTTGAAGGTGCTCCGATGCTGTTCCAGAATTCTCTAAGCTTCTCAATGCCTTCCAATCCAGCTTCTTCATCTGTTTTACCTTCTGGATCAACCCCAAATACCCGAACAGCAAGCTGCTTGAATCTTGAAGGTTTTACACTTAAGTTATGCTTCATCCAGTTAGGGAATAGAATAGCAAGTCCCCCTCCGTGCGGAATGTCATAAACTGCTGATACAGCATGCTCAATATTGTGAGTTGCCCAGTCTCCCTGGTAGCCCATGTTAAGCATTCCGTTTAATGCCATTGTACCGGAGTACAGGATTGTGGAACGATATTCATAATTCTCTAAGTCGTTAACAAGTTTTGAACCTGTTTCCATTACTGTCTTAAGCAAGGACTCACACATATAGTCTTGGAATTGTGTATTTTCTTCCAAATGGAAATAATGCTCAAGTACATGAGACATCATGTCTACAATTCCATAAATTGTCTGATTTTTAGGTACTGTGTATGTATTCTCTGGATCGAGGATAGAGAAAACAGGGAATGTAAGTGGGCTTCCCCAGCCGTATTTTTCTTGCGTTTCCCAATTAGTAATAACAGAGCCTGAATTCATTTCAGAGCCTGTAGCTGCTAATGTTAATACAGTTCCAAATGGTACAGCATCACTTGGTATTGCTTTTCTTGTTACGATATCCCAAGGATCACCGTCATATTTTGCTCCGACAGAAATTGCTTTCGTGCAATCGATGACACTTCCTCCACCTACTGCTAAAAGGAAATCAATTCCCTCTGTCTTACAGATATCCACACCTCTTTGAACTGTAGTTAAGCGAGGGTTTGGTTCAACTCCTGAAAGTTCAAACACTTCTTTATTATTTTCTTTTAAAAGCTCAATAACTTGATCGTATAAACCGCTGCGTTTAATACTACCTCCACCATATACAAGAAGGACTTTATTTCCGTATGGAGCCAGTTGATCTGCAAGCTGGGATAGTTGGCCTTTCCCAAAGATCAGTTTTGTCGGGTTATAGAATGTAAAATTATTCATGTTCCCTTTTCCTCCTATTATAAATATTAATGCTCCTTTTGCTTCCCAATACTAGAAACCAGCAGGAGGACACTATTTATTATTTACTAAAGTAATTCGAAAATCAAAAGATAAGAACTGGATTTTTTTATAGTTGCTTACCAAACTTTATAATGCCCCAAAAAAGGAAAAAATGCAGACAAAGAAATGCATAAATATATTCTCTTTGCATCATGATAATAGGGAATCCAATACAAGGAGGAAACAATCATGAGTGGTATTCAAAGAACAGCTTTAGTGTTAACGATTATTGGAGCAATAAATTGGGGACTAATTGGATTTTTTCAATTTGATTTAGTAGCAGCAATCTTTGGCGGTCAAGAATCAGCATTATCCAGAATCATTTACGGATTAGTTGGGATTGCCGGTTTGATTAACTTAGGATTGTTGTTTAAACCAAGTGCCGAAGTTTCTCGTGAACCTGAACCAAGATCTGCTAAATAAGATTTTTCAATAAAAAAAAGCAGGATGCTTATGGCATCCTGCTTCTTTTATTATTTCTTAATTAGGTCATTGCGGTTAGACTGGTCAATCCACTCTTGCAATTTGTCTTTAAGCGTATTGAAACCTTGGCTGCTGTCTGCATCTACTTTAACTGGTGCAGCTTGGCGTTTAGCACGAGGCTTTTTAGCTTTTTCAGCATCAGCAGGTGCTGCTGGCGCTTCTTCTGTAGCGCGGATAGACAAGCCGATTTTTCCAGCATTATCATCAACAGAAAGAACCTTAACTTTTACTTCGTCGCCTACTTTAAGAAATTCATTAATATCTTTAACATAGCCGTGTGTTACTTCTGAAATATGAACAAGGCCTTGCAAGTTTTCGTCTAAAGAAACGAAAGCGCCGTATGGCTGAATGCCTGTTACCTTTCCTGTAATTATGCTTCCAACTTCGATTTTATCTGACATGAGAACACTCCTAGTTTTTATATTCATTTTTCCTTTAATATGCATTATAAAATTATATCACAAAACAGACCTTAATACAAAAGTATTTATTATTATCTCTGAATTGTGCTTTGTCAGTTAAAGTTTTTGCAAATTTTTTAAATAAATGCTGACTGATTTTTTCCAAACGAAAGGACCGTTTTAAAAACGGTCCTTGTTTACTTACTGTATCTTTCTGTAAAAGCCTTCATTCTCTTTAAAGCTTCTTGCAGCTGTTCTAAGGAAGATGCATAAGAACAGCGGATATGGCCTTCCCCGCTCTCGCCAAACACATTTCCCGGCACAACCGCTACCTTTTCTTCCATCAGCAGCTTTTCAGCGAATTGTTCTGATGTCAGCCCAGTTGATGTAATATCAGGGAATGCATAAAAAGCTCCACCTGGAATATGACAAGTCAGCCCCATTTCGTTTAATGACTGTACAACGAAATTACGTCTTCTTCGATAGCTCTTCTTCATTTCCTCGACATCGTTGCTGCCTGATCTCAACGCTTCAAGTCCGGCAAATTGCGCCATTGTCGGAGCACACATTAAGCTGTATTGATGGATTTTAAGCATAGCCTGCGTCAATTCTTCCGGTGCGCAAACAAAACCAAGTCTCCAGCCCGTCATCGCGAACCCTTTTGAGAATCCGGATATGAGCAATGTTCTCTCCCACATGCCGTTTAGGGCGCTCATACTTGTATATTCCTCGTCATAGCACAGCTCTGCATATATCTCATCAGAAATTATAAGCAGGTCATGCTTCTTAGCAACGTCTGCGATTGCTGCTAATTCTGCTGCAGACAATAGGGAGCCTGTCGGATTGCTCGGGGAGCATATCATGATTGCTTTTGTCTTATCTGTAATCACTTCCTCCAGCTGCTCTGGCAGAACCTTGAACTCATGTTCTTTTAACGTCTGAACAGGTACCGGCACACCGCCTGCAAGTGTAACTAGCGGTGCATACGCAACAAAACAAGGTTCAAGCACGATCACTTCCTCATCTGGATTTAGAATCGCCCGCAACGCAATATCAATCGCCTGGCTCGCACCAACTGTTACAATAATCTCTGAATTCGGATTATAAGCGACCTGGAATCTTCTGTTCATGTAAGACGATATTTCCTCGCGCAGCTCAAGCATTCCTGGATTTGCCGTATAGGAAGTATAGCCTTGCTCTAAGGAAAGAATAGCAGCTTCCCTTGCTGACCATGATGTAACAAAGTCAGGTTCACCGACTCCAAGTGAGATGACCCCTTCCATATTGGAAGCCAAATCAAAAAATCGTCTTATCCCGGAAGGCTTCATTTCTGCTACTTTGTCGGCGATATAGCTTTTCGTTTGATTCATCACGGTGACACCACTATCCTTTTATCATCATTATTCGGTTCAAAAATTGTTCCATCATGTTTATACTGCTTTAGAATAAAATGGGTTGTTGTGGAAAGAACAGAATCCAAAGTGGACAGCTTTTCCGAAACAAATCTTGCCACATCATTCATCGATTTCCCTTCAATAATCACAGACAGATCATATGTCCCTGACATTAAATACAGCGATTTCACTTCTTGGAAACGATAAATTCTTTGGGCTACTTCATCAAATCCAACTCCCCGTTTTGGAGTTACTTTAACATCAATCATTGCTGTAACGCCTTCATGTCCTTCAACCTTTGACCAGTCAACAATACTTGTATAGCGGACAACTACTTTCAAATCTTCAAGCTTTGCGACAATTTCTTTCGTTGTCTGAAGGTCCTCTTCAATCATTTTAGCTATGTCTTCATCTGTAATACGGGCGTTTTTTTCTAAAATTTCTGCCACTTCAATTTCTTTTTCCGTCAACTTCATCTTTATCCCTCCAGATTATACAGTACTTTTTTATTGCAAATTACAGGGAGCAAGAGCCGTTATCTTTTGTTAACAGCAGCTTTGTCGATATAGAAAGACACTCATCCATTGGTATGAATTCCTCAAAAGAAAACTCATAAATTTTTTGGATTTCTGCTGCAAGCTCTTCCCTATTGTCCAGCTCATGGACGGCATAGACGCAATCGGCTATTTCCGTATCATAATTCCCTTCCCCAAGCTTGAAGGGATCCCATTCATTCAGCAGTTTTACAAGCTCTAGATTAACTTCTTGATTGTTCATACTTTCACCTTTTCACTCCTATTTTGCTGTCCATATTCTATCACAAAATATACGCAGTTAACACGATAACAGCTAAAAAGGGCTATTTTTTTGCGGTCCTAATTTTTACGATACAGAGAACCAATAGGTCAATTTATTTACTCTATACATTTTATTGCAGATTCATTGACAAAATAGAAATCGAGGAATATCCTAAAGGAAAGTTGCGCAAAGGAAACATTTTATCACTTAGGAAAAATCAACAGAAATCAGGTGAACATATGGATAAAAGTAAAGAGGCTTCTCACGCAGGTTCTGTATTACATGGTCCTGGAGGGCTAAGAAAGTTCCTGCCGTTTCTTGGTCCTGCCTTTATTGCTGCAATTGCTTATATCGATCCAGGAAATTTCGCAACAAACATAGCTGCAGGTTCTCAATATGGTTATTTATTATTATGGGTTATCTTGTTTTCAAATATTATGGCCTTAATTATTCAGTCACTGTCTGCAAAATTAGGGATTGCTACAGGAAAAAATCTAGCTGAGGTCGCCCGGGAGGAATTTCCTAAGCCTGTCAGCATCGGTTTATGGATTCAAGGTGAAATAGTTATCATTGCTACCGATTTAGCTGAATTTATTGGTGCTGCACTCGGCATTTACTTACTGTTTGGCATTCCGATGCTTGAATCAAGCATTATCGCTGCAATCGGCAGCTTTGCCATACTGGAGCTGCAAAGACGAGGCTACAGATCGCTTGAGGCTGGGATAACAGCAATGCTGTTTATAGTTGTCTTATCCTTTATTGTGCAAATGTTCTTCGCAAAACCAGAGCTCCATTCTGTGCTGCACGGTTTGTTTACACCACAATTCCAAGGAACAGATAGTGTACTGCTTGCAGCTGGAATACTCGGAGCAACGGTTATGCCCCACGCGATTTATCTGCACTCTGCCTTAACGCAAAAACGGATTGTCGGTACAACAGAAAAAGAGAAGAAAATGATTTTCCGCTTTGAGTTTTTTGATATCCTTATTGCCATGCTGATTGCAGGATTTATTAATGCGGCTATGCTTATTGTCGCAAGTGCCTTATTCCATGCAAATGGCTTTATCGTAAATGACTTGGATGTTGCCTTTCAGCATTTCGAGCAGCTTGTAAGTCCAGCTTCAGCTATTCTGTTCGGTCTCGGCCTTTTGATTGCCGGCCTGTCCAGCTCGTCTGTTGGTACTATGTCCGGAGATGTCATTATGCAAGGCTTCATTCAATTTCGAATTCCCATCTATGTCAGAAGGCTGATTACGATTATTCCGCCCATTATTATTATTGCATCAGGAGTAAATCCTACATCAGCATTAGTATTAAGCCAGGTTATCCTTTCATTTGGAATTGGCTTCGCATTAATCCCGTTAATTATGTTTACAAGCAGCAAACGGATTATGGGCAGCCTGCAAAACTCGAAAGCAATTACGATTATCTCTTGGCTGATCGCAGCAGTTATTGTCCTTTTAAATCTTTTTTTACTGTACGATACTTTCTTCTAATAAAAGAAAAGAAGCATGCAAACCAACTGGTTTCATGCTTCTTTTTGCTATCTTTTGACTTCGCCGCAATAAACTCGTTCCCCCGAATTACCTGCCGGCTGTGTCATTCCATCATCTGCCTGGTCAGTGATGACAATGGATGTTCCTTTCGGTTTAAATAATGAATTCTTGCCGTCCCTTAATGTGACTTGCGGTGCCAACAGCTCAGCTTTGACAGTTCCGTCATCCTCAACAATTAGATTGGGAAGGTCTCCTGCATGTGCTCCTTTTGGATGGAGCAGACCATGCTCCTTATCCTCAGGATTAAAGTGATTTCCTGCACTTTGAAATGTAGGAGCCTCACATTTTCCTACCTCATGTATGTGTAGGCCATGTACTCCAGGTGTCAACCCCTTTAAGTTGACTGTAAGCATCACTCCTGCAGACTGCTCCTCCAAATTAATACTGCCTAAAGAATCGCCGACATCATTGAACATTTCCACATCTACCTTTGTTGCTTCTCCTTCCGCACAGCCTGCCATTAAAAGAAGCAATGCTAACATAGGCATGATTTTTTTCATTTACGAACTCCTCCAATACCGATAATAGGAGTATTATTTGTAGAATTGTTTAAATTATGCTGTTTCCCTGTTTCTAACATAGTGATTTATTATGGTACTATTTAAGAAAGAATGTTTTTGGAGGCGAATGATGTGGAAGAGCTAACAATTGGCACAAAGGTTACTGCCATATACAAAACAGGCAAATATATCGGCGAAATTACAGATATACGCAGCAACAGCTACTTGGTGCGGGTATTAGCTGTTCTTAAGCACCCTATGCAAGGTGATTTACATAATCCGAAGCAGGCAGAAAATGTCTTTTTTCATGAGCGAAAAGCCCTCTCATACAGAGAACAGATGAATACTCCCAAACCGATGGTAAAGCCATATGAGGAGGAGACTCCAGAATACGGGACATCCCTTTTGCAGGCTGTCTCGAAAATGAAGGATGAACTGAGTAAAGACAATTCCCCATTTGCAGCAAGGAGCTTAAGCAATCTTGACATACTGGAGCAGGAGTACCGCCGGGCAATTACAAAAGCTTAATTTTTTTCGGGATTTCTTCCTTATATGGGAGGAATCCTTTTTAGGCAAAAAAATAAAAGGGTGGCAACTAGTAGAACAAGCTTAGCTGTCAATCCTTTTTTCATGCAAATTTATTATAAAACTTAGATAGATCAATTAAATCGCCAATCGTTGTCGTTTCCGTCTTTCCTAAATACCTTTTGTCCTTTTCAACAAACTTAAATATGTCATAGGTTGTCAGCGCATCATCTAAGGCGCGGTGATGTCTTCCTGTCCCTTCGCTCCCGTATTCCCGCACTGCTTTCCATAATCCTATCTGATTTTGGTCTCCGAAAAACCGCTTATATTCCATCGACAAATCCATTTCACTGCAAGCAAGAGGAAATGACGCACCTGCCATAGTGCAATTATTCCTGAGCACCTTCATGTCCATATTACCCCATGTTACAACTGTATTTGAGAAACCGCTGCCCATCTCCTTGATTTTATCGAGCAAACCGTGAAATGGAATTCCGTTATCGACTTGTTCCTGATGTATGTGCAGGAAGGATTTGCATCGCTCTGAAAGAATGGGAAACTTGCTTGGAGCCACATAGGCAGAAAAGGTTTCTCTTATCTTGTCATTAACGACGGCGACGATGCCCACTTCAATTATTTCAGGTTGAAAACCTTTATACTTAGCATTTTTTTCTGGCATGGTAAACTCAAAATCTATAAATAAATATTGTTGCTGCTTCTCCATTTTTTCACCTTCTTTCTCTAAGTAAATCTCCGATCCATCTATCCTAAAAACCTTTTCTTATATTATAACAGAATATTCGCGAAGCTTTAAAATTTTCTATTTATTTTTTTGTTTACTATTATGGTAATATTTTGCCCTTTTTTTCAGCAAAATACTTCATGCATATTTATAAAAAATCCTTTATGCTTTTATTAACGGATTTTAAGTAATGAGGGAAAATTAATGCGAAAAAAACTTGGGGTTTCCTTTATAGTAATAATGCTAATTGCTTTAGTAGCTGTTCTTTATTTTACAGCAGCAGAAAAAAAGAAATATGTCAGCTTCCATCAATTTTTGGACGACAATATACCAGTCTCTTCCATGACACTCGCTCAATCCAGCTACATTTTGGATAATAGTGGAAGAAGTATATCAGAAATCAGCCCGCAAGCAGGGATACGAAAAAACTTGATAAATGAAGAAATCCCCCAATATGTGAAAGATTTGTTCATCTTATCAGAGGATCAGCATTTTTATGAACATGCTGGCTTTGATCTGCCGGCAATCGGGAGGGCTCTCTTGACCAATGCTGAATCAGATACTATTGAACAAGGCGGGAGTACTATTACCCAGCAGTTAGCCCGGAATATGTTTCAATCTTACGATAAAACCTACAATCGAAAACTAAAAGAGCTTCTTTACGCTTATGAGCTTGAAAGAAAGTGGTCAAAATCAGAAATTCTTACTCAATATATTAATGCCGTTTATTTTGCCAATAATATGTATGGCATTGAAGCAGCAGCGAATTATTACTTCAGCAGCAAATCGAGTGACTTGTCCAAAGCAGAACTGTCTTTTTTGGCAAGCATTCCTAATAATCCAACTATATATGATCCGCTTAAACATTTTGAACAAACAAAAAAGAGACAAGAACGGTTAATATCCTTAATGGAAAAAGAGGGTAAAATATCCAGCAGTGAAGCTAAAAAGATGACAAATGAAAAAATAACACTTCACGTGCAAAAGAAAACAGATCTTTATCCAGACTATGTCTCATATGTGGAGGATGAATTACGAGCACTCGTTTCTGAAGAAAAAGGTTATGCTAAAAAAATAACAAAAGCAAATGACAAGGAAAAGGAAATTCTCAGCAAAGAGCTGGATGCCGAAGTTCAGAAGCTCCTTGAAAGTGGCGTTATTATTCATACAGGAATGGACCGCAGCTTGCAGGAGAAAGCGGTAAAAGCAGTGAAAAGCTCCCTGATAACAGCAGATGTAGAAGCAGCAGCAGTTGTCATCGATCACAAGAGCCATACAATAGGCGCACTTGTTGGCGGGAAGAACTATAAAAAATATGAGTTTAACCGGAGCTATCAAGCATATCGCCAGCCCGGTTCTGCTATCAAGCCGCTTCTTGTGTATGGACCTTATCTGCAGGAAACAGGTAAAGGAGTTAAATCCACCGTTAATGCGGATGCTTTTTGCAAAGACGGTTATTGCCCGCAAAATTACAGTGGTCAAGACTATGGAAATGTCACATTAGATCAAGCTTTTATTCATTCCTATAATACACCTGCTGTCAGGCTTGCAGATAGTATTGGACTAAAAACTGCTTTCAGCTATTTAGCTCATTTTCCTTTTAAAAAGGTGACAGAAGAGGATGTTCATCTGTCCTCCGCTATCGGTGGATTCACAGTTGGTATGTCTCCGCTTGAGATGACGAATGCTTATACTGTCTTTGGAAATAACGGCAGCTTTAAAAGCTCACATGCCATCACGTCCGTAACAGATGCTGACGGCAATCTGCTTTATGAATGGAAGGAAGCAGAGGAAACGGTCTGGAATAAAGCGACGAATGACAAGATGAGAACCTTGCTAAAACACACAGTGACATCCGGAACAGCAAAGAAGGCAAATTTTCAAGCTCCTTATCTGGGAGGAAAAACTGGTACTACGAATGATTATAAAGATTATTGGATGGTCGGTTTATCTAATGATTTAACTGTTGGTGTTTGGGTCGGAAAGGATGCCCCAACCAATTTGAAAAGCATTGAAAGCAATGCTCCCCATCTTTCTATTTGGAAAAAGATATTGATACCATAAAAAAGCACCTGTTCAAAAAATGGACAGGTGCTTTTTTAGATTGGCAAGCTGCCAATGATAGCGTTATATAGCTTGATACATAATAACAGAAATCCTGTAATCATGACAGCCCATGTTAATACTTGAAAGAAAATATAAAAAATGATTCCGCTAAAATTCAGACTGCCGCTTGCAGAGTTAACGAAATAAACAAAGTAAACAAGTGTCGTCACGACAAAGATAGCAAGAAGGATAATATAGCTGTATACACCGAACAAGGAGAGAATACTGCCGCAAAAATAAATGAAGCTTCCTTTCCTTGTTTTGATTAAGCTGTCCCCTTTTGAATCAATGGAAAAAAACAATAACGATAACCCATTTAAAGTGTCTGCAATCAGTTTAAGTGCAGATAACGCCATAAAAATAAACACGCAAAAAAACAGCAGCAATGCAAGCCTAATCCCTGTCTCTGAGAAAAATTCCAACAAACCCTCATACATCCCCAGCCTTTTAAAAAGGTCAATCACTGTTGACTGGATGCGGATTGCAAAAGATAAGCTAAAAAAACTGATAGAAAAAAGCGGAAAGTAACTAGTCAGATATGTATTCATCTAATTCCTTTAATAACTCCTTATGCTAAACATTGGTAATAAAGATATAGCTCTTATTGTATTAGGAAATGCCTTATTAAGCAAAAATCCATCTTTCTAAAAGCTTACTCCTCTCTATTTTTTCCTTACATATTGGTTAATACACAAAGTATGAACAATTTTAATGAAGCTTTAAAAACAATATGTACCAATCCAATACAGGGCTTAATAAAGGAGGTTTAAGCACATACTATTATTGTCCTACAAGAAGGGGCAAATTATAACTGGGGTGAAGCTAAATGGAAAATATTCGTGAAGGTTTAATTCCGACTGTTTTAGGTACTGCAGTAACTACAGCTGGCCTTGTAATGAAGCAGAACCGCAAAATCGACTCTATGGTTTCCAATACGGTGTTTGGCTTTGGCTTAGCACATATTGTATTAGGAGCGATTGATTTAGTGGAGCACCGCAACAAGTAATGAATTTATGCATTAGCGCGAAGCGGCTTTTTCGTTTCGCCTAGTGCTTTTTTTATTACGCCAAAGGACATAAAAGTGCCTAAAGTGTACATATGAAAAACTGGATAGGAATACGATAAAGTAGCCACTAACAGAAACCGATTGGAGTGAATAATATGTTAAGACCTTCTCATCGTGTTTATCCTTATCAGCCAATTCCCATTCACCCATATTTGCATTATCCTTATCCCATTCGTCAGCTTCCGGAAGTAAAGCCAGATCAGTTTGTTAAAAGTGCGCAAAGCAGCATGGCCCTGTTAACAGATGCAAATACACTTATAACAAGATTCCAATCAAGAGATTATGCAAGAAGAGTTATGCAAGCAGCTCAAGCCTCCAATTCCAGCGCTGTAAATGAATTACTTCGCACTAGCGGAATAAAAAACCTCCCAAAAATTAAATATAATCCGGATGGAATCACACTTGATTTTGACAATAAGAATGCTCCTCCATGCTGTTATTTAACATTGAAGCTGCGCTGGAGTGAATAATAAAAAAAAAACTCCCGCATACAAATAATGCGGGAAAATACTTTTAATAATAAGGGTATGGGCCGTACGGAGCTGGACCATATGGAACCGGTCCATAAGGGACTGGCGGTCCATAAAAATAAGGTCTTGGTCTAACTAGCGCACCTCCGACTGCTCCTCCTACTAATCCACCTATTAATCCACCAACTAATGGTGCTCCAAAGAAAATTCTTGAATCTTGAGGACGATATCTATATCCATACATATGCACGCATTGCCTCCTCTTCTTTATTTGTAGCAGTATACTCTATTACATATGCATCTGTCCCTCTTTTGGACTGGGCAGCCGCCTTCCCTGTAAAAATTCTCCCTTAATAGGCTTGGGGATTATCATTATTTTTCGCACCTTTCACCCACTGCTTGTTTATACTATAGGGAAAAAACTTGAACTACAGGAGGCAAGGGCATAGAGATGAATGAGTTGTTTGATCTAACAGGCAAAACAGCTATTGTAACAGGCGGGGGACGAGGGTTAGGTAAAGAGATGGCCGCTGCATTAGGCGAAGCAGGTGCCAACATTGTTATTTGCTCAAGAAAGCTAAGCAACAGCAGTGAAACAGTCGAGTTTCTTAAAGAAAAAGGTATACAGGCATTGGCACTTTCTTGTGATGTTTCCAATCAAAAGGATATCGATCAGGTTATCGCAAAAACTGAAGAACAGTTTGGCTCCATAGACATTCTTGTTAACAACAGCGGCACTTCCTGGATAGCACCTACATTAGATTATCCGGAAGATAAATGGGACAAAGTGATGGATGTAAATGTTAAAGGAACCTTTTTGTTTTCCCAAGCTGCTGCCAAAAAAATGCTGCAGCAAAAAAGCGGAAAAATTATCAACATCTCCTCTGTTACAGCTAACTTCGGCACACACCCTCTTTTCTTAGATGCAATTGCCTATAATACGAGCAAAGGTGCGATTATAACTCTAACTAAAGAACTAGCAGTAAAACTAGCTCCGTATAATATCCAAGTCAATGCAATTGCTCCGGGCTTTTTCCCAACAAAAATCACTTCTGTATTAGAGAAACATGAAAAACAGCTATTGATGAAGATTCCAGCACATAGAGTCGGCCATTCCAGTGACTTAAAAGGGTTGACACTATTATTGGCAGGCATAGGTTCGGATTATATAACAGGACAGACTATTGCCATAGATGGCGGTTTGTCATCCATGCTCTAAGCTTTGCAAAGGTGTGACAAATCTGATTTGAAAAAGAAAGGATGTTAACAAATGGGTCAGGTTACATTAGATGTATATGATTTACTCAAAAAGGGAGGAACCTTCCTTCAGTTTCAAATTAACAATATGATTCAAAATCAGCTCAACCATTATTCATTAATCAATGTCGCAAAAACACAAACAAATGCCCTTACAAAAAAGATAAAAAAACTTCAACAATATACAGAACAAACAGCTGCTGTTTTAAATTTGCCTACTAAGACAGACCTGTCTAATGCCACACAGCTTATCCTGCAATCAGAAGAAAAAATCGACAATATTGACGACCAGCTTTATCAAATTACAAAAATGCTTCATGAAATGAAAGAGCTTGTCGCAAAGATTGCATTAAGCAATCATGAATCAATGGATGCTCCACTATCTGCAAGCTTAAGTGAAGAAATTGCCAAACAAGAAGAGGAGATTGCCACACTTCAACAAGAGATGCTGCAAGTTAAACAAAAAATGGCCGAACAAAAAGAGCAGCTGATTATAACGGAAACACCTTCTGTTGATCCTTACAAGGTGAACTGATATGGTTTTAAAACGATTCTCTCATTTTTTGGATGCACTTTCGGAGGATGAAATACCTGTCGGCCTCTCTGAGAAATATCCAATCTGGAAGAAAAACAAAGCAACCCTCTGGTATTATCCTTCTAAACATAGAAAGTTTAAAGAACCGATTTTCTTGATATATTCTGTCGTTAACAAAGCATATATTTTAGATTTAGCTCCATCACTCAGTCTGATTGAGGCATTTACAAATGCCGGATATGACACCTATTTAATTGACTTTGGCACTCCAGGTTTCGAAGATCGCAATACTACAATTGATGACTATATTACGAAGTATATTGAAAAAGCATACACAAGAGCACTGCGCCATGCTTGCACAAACGAGATGACAGTTATTGGCTTTTGCCTTGGAGGGACATTGGCAACCGTTTTTGCAGCTATTACCGATCAAAAAATAAAAAACCTTATTTTAGCTGTATCTCCGATTGACTTCTCCCAATTTCCTATCTTTGACAAATGGCAGAAAGCCTTGCGCAACGGGGAAGTGAAAGTCGATGATTTTATTGATACCATTGGAATGGTACCGCCTGATTTCATTAAATACGGAACAAGGCTTATCGTTGCTCCTGTATCATACAGTCACTATCTGGCATTATTAAACCGCAGTGATGATCCAAAATACCGGGAAAAATGGCTGCGGATGAACAAATGGACGCTTGATCATATCCCGCTCCCTGGCAAAGCCTTTAACCAGCTCATGAACGACTATGTCCGCGATAACAAGATTGTTGAAGGCGGTTTAGAAGTTAACGGAATTCCTGTTGATTTTCGGAATATTACTTGCAACCTGCTTGTTTTTTCAACCAAATATGATCCCCTTGTTCCGAGTGAATTGTGCGAGCCGATCATGGATCTTGTGGGAAGTGAAGACAAGACATTCATCCTGTTTGAAGGCGGGCATGCATCGTTAGTTGCCAATAAATCTATGCCTTTCCCAATGGAGGATTGGCTACTCAACCATTGCACTCCAGTTGATGATGATTGTTAAAATGCTAAAAAGCTGCATCCCTTTGGATGCAGCTCTTTTAATATTTTTTATCCCTCTTGATTAAATCTTTCAACCAATAGCGCTAATGTTCTTGTCATAACACCTGTTGCTCCTGCTTTCTGCAGTTCTGAGCTGTTATTTGTATAAGAAGTACCGGCAATATCAAGATGTACCCATGGTGTTCCTTCCGCAAACTCACCAATAAAAGCACCTGCCACAATGGCATGTCCTTCTCGTCCAGGAGAATTGTTCAAATCAGCAACCGGGCTGTTTCTGACTCTTTTCTTATGGCTTTCAAATATCGGCAGTCTCCAAATAGGCTCTCCTGCTTCATAAGATGCTTCTAGCACTTGTTCAAACAGAGCTTCATCATTTGTCATTGCACCAGTTGTTTCCATACCTAGTGCAACAATCACACCGCCAGTTAATGTTGCTACATCCACTAAATAACCTGCACCGTGTTGCTTCGCATATGTGACAGCATCAGCAAGCACGAGACGGCCCTCTGCGTCTGTATTTAATACTTCAATAGTTTTGCCGCTCATCGAAGTGATAACGTCATCTGGCTTAAAAGCAGAACCGCTGATCATATTATCTGTTGAAGCAATGACAGCAACTACATTTTGTTCTGGCTTAAGCTCTCCAATGATTTCCATTGCGCCAAGAACAGCAGCCGCACCGCCCATATCTGTTTTCATGCCGACAATCCCGTCCTTCGGCTTAATAGAATAACCGCCCGTATCAAAGGTGACTCCTTTTCCTACAAGACCGATTACATCTGTCCATTCTTCTTTGCCCTGATACTTAAGGACAATCATTTTTGGCGGTTCGGTCGAGCCTTGATTCACTGCAAGAATAGCTCCCATTCCAAGCTTGAGCATATCCTCCTTCTCCAGAATCTCAACCTCAAAGCTGTATTTTTCTCCAAGCTGCTTTGCATACTCAGCCATATCAGTAGCTGTCAGCATGTTACCAGGCAGGTTGACAAGTGTTCTCGCAGAGTTTGTTCCCTTTCCGTATGTATAGCCTACAATTGCAGCAGCACGTACTTCTTCTTCGTCTGTTGCGCTGTAGAGAATTACTTCCTCAATCTTTTTCTCTGGCTCATTGGATTTTTGCTTATAGCCTTCAAACTCGTATGTAGACAATGCTAATGCTTCTGCTAATGCATGGGAATTTTCAAGAGCATCTAGAGTTTCCGTCACAAAGGATTCTACAAAAACGGCTGCTTGCTGATACTTAGCTTTAGAAAGCTCTTGAAATACAGCTCCATAAATTTCCTGCACTTCATGGAAGGTAAGCTCCTTTTGTTTTCCTAACCCAGCAAAAACAATTCTTTTTGCGCCAATTTTACCGAATGTATGCACAATATGTATGTGTTTTTTCTTTGCAGACAGATCGTTTTCCTTCAGCAGATTAGTTAATTCTCCTCCAAAGACTTCATCAAGCTCTGCTAATTTACCTTCCAGTTTAATAGACTTTTCAAACAATCCAATTACTATACATTCTAATTTATCTGTAAAGTTCCATTCTTGTTTAAAGTTAAACATATATTTTTCTTCCTCCATTCTGTTGCTGCTTCTTTTCTATTATAGCGGACTGCGAGGATATTTCGTATAGCTAATTAGTTTTCTTCCCAAGATAATATTGCTTTTTAAGTAGAACTCCAGTAATTTGGTTATGTTATAATAAGAGAAAGCAATATCTTTCAATTAACACTATTTCCATAATTATTGACTTTTATTATTGGATTGGAAGGACTTGCTTTTCAAAAAGATTTAATTTGCTGCAATACGGGTAGTGTTTTATTTTAGAGAGAATACATAACCTTGAGGTGATTTTTTTGGATCTGCTTATCAATTTTCCTTTTTTAGCAAGTCTTGCAGCAATTTTCTTCGCTCAGTTTGTTAAGGTCCCAATTACTTTTTTTGTTACAAAAAAAATTGACTGGTCCTTGCTTACAAGCACAGGAGGCATGCCAAGTTCTCATTCAGCTGCAGTAACAGCACTCTCAACAGGCGTTGCCTTAGAAACTGGCGCTGATTCCCCGATTTTCGCCGTGTCAGCTATCTTTGCGATCATTACTATGTTCGATGCAACTGGTGTTAGACGGCAGGCTGGGGAACAAGCAATAGTGCTGAATCAGCTGGTGGATGATTTCAATAAATTTGTAGATGATGCTAAGGGCTGGCAGCAAAAGCCTGAACAGCAAAAGAGAAAGCAGTTGAAAGAGCTCCTCGGACATAAGCCGATTGAGGTTTTCTTTGGAGGACTTACCGGGATAGCTTTAACACTCATTCTCGATTTAATTTTTCACTAAAAAAAGTTCCACGGAGAAATCTCCTGTGGAACTTTTTTTTATTTGCTTTCTGCACTTGTGTATTGCTGGCGGAAAACCTGCATAGATTTCGCTTCATTAAACGCTGTTAATGTTTTCTCTGTCAGTTTCCCTTTGCCCATTTCCACTATGTATACGTCTACTGTTTTCTTGCCCCATTGGCTATATACGTCGTCTACTGTTTCATAGTATAAATCAAGCTTATTCCCTTTGATGGCAGAGCCAGTGTCTGCAACAACTCCAAATCCATAGCCTGGGATAAATAGCACGGTCCCGATTGGGAATACACTTATATCTGCAGCAATCGTGCTGTATAAATCACGCTTCACCTTTACACCAGAATAGGTGATGCCAAATGACGGATGACTAGGGTTTTTTCCTGTTGATTCAAAGCCAGCCGTATAACCAGTAGCCACAACTTGTTTCTTTGGATATTGGGACCAATCTCTTTCTTCAAGCAAAGGCGGATTGCCTGTTACCTCTGTACTAGAAGATATTTGTGTGCTTGCTGCAAAAGCTTCCTTCAAATTCTTAATTCCAAATCCAATCTTTTTAAATGTATGATCTAAATAAGAATCATCCTCTGTTTCATTACTGTCTGAAAGATGGAATGAGCTCGCTTGTACTCCTGAAATGGATTGAAATGTTGTTAGTAGTGCTGCAATGAAAAGTAAGGTCATTCCGACCCTTCTAAAAATTTTTTTACTTGTCATATTTTTCAACTCCTCCAAAACTATTCATTTCCCAAAATGGAAACAATTATTCACAAATAGTTTAAAAGAGAAGCCATTTACCTAGTAAATTAACAAAAATTGCTATAAAATACCGGTTTTTCACTAGTATAATTTGGTTAACAGCCGCCTATTTATCTTTTTCTGCACTCTTTTTTAGGTATTTTACATATTTTAAGAGGAGATTTAAAAGAGAAAAAAACTGCCTCTTCCATTCGGAAAAGGCAGTTTTTGTTTAGCACTCTTCAGGCGTACCTGCGTTAACTGCTGTGCGGAAAGAGGAACCGCATCCGCAAGATGCGATGGCGTTCGGGTTGTCGATTGTGAAACCGCCGCCCATTAAAGATTGTTTATAATCAATTTTTGTGCCTTTTAAGATGGCTGTGTCATTCTTATCAACAAGCACTTGAATACCGTGCTGCTCTGTTACATAATCATTTTCTTCTTTTTCAGGTGCAAAGCCCATTCCGTAAGAAAGTCCGCTGCAGCCTCCTCCTCTGATTGCAACCCTAAGATAAGAGCCTTCCTCTTCGTTGTCTTTCATCATTTCTTTAATTTGCAATGCTGCCGCATCTGTAATATGAAGTACTTCTTCTGTCATAATAAATCCTCCCTTTCTGATGTTTCTTCTTCCTTATATTATATACCTCGCGACAAAACTACTCAACTTGTGCAACTCACCAAATATATACCAATTAATTGCAGAAGCATGACAACTGTTATTTGATAATATTATTAATTTTTTAAATAATCGTTACTTTAATAGGTAATTCTCCTTAATGTTATGTATAATAGTAGTATAAATTAACTAAATTATTTTTGGAGAGGTATGAGAAAATGACCACCATTGAACCTCTTTATGATAAAAATTGTCTATGTCCATTATGTACCACCTCTTTTACAACAAAGAAGCTGCGTTCCCGATTTATTAAAGCAAAAGGGTTTGATTCTGACTTTTTTCCATTTTATGAAGAACATAATCCGCTTCTTTATTACGTCAATGTCTGTCCTGCCTGCGGTTTTGCGTTCGCAGATCAAGCAGAGGTCCGTTTAAATGAAGCAGAAAAAGCAATCTTAACAGAAAAGATTTCAAGCCAATGGAATCCGCAAAACTTTGGAGAAAGCAGAACGATAAGAGACAGTGTAAAAACATATAAACTTGCTGCATATGCTGGGATTCTAAGACATGAGAAGCATATTTTGATAGCTGGTTTATACATAAGACTGGCATGGCTTTATCGAATGCTGGAGGACGTAAACGAGGAAACTCGCTTCATGAAGCTGGCGTTATCTGAATACGAGCTGTCTTATTCAACCGGAGACTTCAGAGGAACTCAAGTTTCTGAAATAAAGACACTATATTTAGCAGGTGAGCTTTGCAGAAGAACAACAAAAACAGAACAAGCTGTTAAGTATTTCTCAAAAGTAATCGAACAGCAAAGCAAAACGATTGAAAAAAATATTATCAGTCTCGCAAAAGATGGCTGGCTAAAAATCAGAGAGCTGCAAAAAGCTTAAAAGCAGGCGAGTTTCGCCTGCTTTGTCTGTGTTCCTTCTATTTAAAACATCGGATTTTCTTCTATATGCTTGTACACATTCTGAACAAGCTCTTCAGGTGTTTCACCTGTCACCATTTCTCCGTCTACAAGGGCAAATAAAGATTCCCCGCACTGTCCGCACATGCCTAAACAGCCATAATCTATTACATCCAGTTTATCATCCTGCTCTAATTGGAGCTTTGCCGGTTCTGCCCCGGATGCTAGATTGCTTAAACAAAATTCAATAATCGGTTTAAACAATATAATCACCTCTTCAATAACACATATACTAACTTTTTTTATTTTATTTATCAAGCTTAACAGTATGTTTGTTATTTCTTCTTCAATTAAGAATAAACCGCCTAATCCTCATAATATACTTAAAAATAGTTAAGGATAAAATGCTTCGAAAAAGTTGTATATATTAACAACCTTTGTTCAAATACAATATGAATGTCCTTTTTAGGGAGGTTTTATGAAAAAACTAATTATACTTGGAGGCGGCTATGGCGGCATGATGCTGTTGTCCCGCCTAATTTCTAATCTGCCATATAACATAATGGTTATCCTTATTGATAGAGCCCCTTACCATTTTTTAAAGACAGAATACTATGCTTTAGCCGCAGGCACCGTCACAGATGAGCATATTAGGATTCCCTTTCCTAAACATCCCCAAGTTTCCATTCTAAATGCAGAAGTAGCAAGTATTGATTTACCATCACATAAAGTGAATCTCGTTAATGGAGAAAGCATCGTTTACGATGATTTAGTTATTGGCTTAGGCTGCGAGGATAACTATCATGGCATAACAGGAGCCGATAAGTTTACACACAGCATTCAAACGAGAAGCCGCTCACAGATGACTTACTCAGAGCTTAACCTATTGGCGGAGGAATCAAGGGTTGCTATCATCGGCGGAGGCTTAAGCGGGGTGGAGCTCGCCTCTGAAATTGCGGAGAGCCGCCAAGATTTGCATGTTACCTTGTTTGACCGGGGAGATACAATCCTTTCATCATATCCTTCGAAGGTAAGCGATTATGTGGAGAAGTGGTTTGGAGAACGAAATGTGGAAATAATCAAAAATTCCACTATTACCTTAATTGAAGAGAATACGGTATACAATAATGGAGAGCCTTATCCCTTTGACTGCATTGTTTGGACTGCTGGCGTCAAGCCGAACAAAATAGTTCTAGATCTTGCGGCAGACAAAGATAAAAAAGGGCGAATACTTCTCACCGATCATCATCACTTGCCTGATGATGACAAAGTATTTGTAGTTGGAGACTGCGCGAGTCTTGGCCTGCCACCGAGCGCCCAGCTCGCAGAAAAACAGGCTGTGCAAATAGCTGCCGTTTTGATTGCCCGTTGGAAAGGAGAGAGACTTCCTTCCTTTCCAACGCTGAAACTGAAAGGGGTGCTGGGCTCACTTGGAAAAAAGCATGGATTTGGGCTTATTGCCAACACTGCATTGACTGGCCGTATTCCGAGAATTTTAAAGCACGGGGTATTATGGAAAGATAAAAATAAAAAAAAAAGTTACTTCATTCAGCCCAAAAATCGCGGCTGAAGCGATGAGGCTTTGAACCTTTTGAGGCTGACGAGACAACATCTCTTCAGCCTGTTTTCTTTGGATTATTGTGCGCTATTGTATCCGTACCTTTCAAACTCCTCATAAATCCGTTTCAGCTTCGGATTGCCTTCACCAATTATTTCATCGTCAATTACGACAACTGGATAGAATAAATCTTCTTCAATGACCCTTTTACAAAAGGCGTTTTTATCCTCATCATAATTAGCTTCAAAGATATCATAATAATGAATCTTGAAATCTTGATCAGGGAATTTCCTTTTAAGAGCAGCCTGCAGCCACTCATATGTATCCTTTGAAGAAGGGAGATTCACACAGCTCGCACAAATTTGTTCTGCACCGTAAATGCTTATTTCTAATTCTCTTTTCATTTTTCTTCCTCTCTTTCCTGTTTAATTCACTCATTGAAGTGTTGACATTATTGTCTCAGGAAGAGACAATGCAATATGAAATAATGTTTAGGTGTTTTCATGTTTCTAGAATAGATTTTTCTCTTTAATGTGATTATAATAAATTATAGGAAAGGAGTCGATATGAATGGCAGAATTAGAAATGAGAGAACAAGTACAGGAAGTACTAGATAAATTACGCCCATTCCTTCTTAGAGATGGTGGGGATTGTGAATTGGTAGATGTGGAAGACGGCATCGTAAAATTGCGTTTGCTTGGAGCTTGCGGAAGCTGCCCAAGTTCGACAATCACGCTAAAAGCTGGTATTGAGCGCGCTCTTTTGGAAGAAGTTCCAGGGGTATATGAAGTAGAGCAAGTATTCTAATACAAACTTTAATAGCTAAAAAGGGCAGCCAATGGCTGCCCTTTTTATATATTGCTGTATGCTTTCCCTTTTACTTCCACACCATTCTTATCAATTTGCACGGGAAGATAATTCATATCAGGCAAAAGCTCCTTCAGTCCAGCGGCAACCGCTTCTGTCTTCCCTGTTTCAATGAAACATAAGACTGTTGGACCTGCACCGCTTAAGGCGACACCGTATGCCCCTAATTTCTGAGCATGCTGTTCTATTATCTCCAGATGCGGGACAAGCTCCTTTCGATACGGCTGATGATATTTGTCCAGCGCCATCATCTTGCCGGCAAGCTTGTTGTTGCCTGTCAGCAATGCGGCCACAAGAAGATTGGAAACAGCACCTGCTGCAACTGCTTCTGCAAATGGCATCGATTTAGGGAGCACATCTCTTGCTGATTTCGTAAGAAGCTCTTCATTCGGTATAACGGCCAGCAATTCCAATTCTACTGAATGGATTACTTCCACATCTGCCTCGCTTCCAAGCTGACATCCAACCACAAGGCCGCCAAATATGCTTGCACCGACATTATCCGGATGCCCTTCCATATTGGTTGCGATGGTAAATTTCTCTTCCTCTGTCAATTGAAGCTCACCTAAGGAATCGGCAAGCTCTATTGCAGCAACAATTGCCGACGCACTAGAACCGAGACCTCTAGCCAGCGGAATTTCGCTTGAAACGCTTACCCTGCAAGGCGGCAATTCTTTATTGTAGCTTTTGGCTACTTGTATAGCTGTTGCGATGATAAAGTTGCTTTCATCTGACGGAAAAGTCTTCAATTTTTCTGAGAGCGGTATTACCTCCCATTTTTCTGCTGGAGAAGCTTCCACAATCAAATATAGGCTCAGAGCCATGCCAAGGCTGTCAAATCCCGGTCCAAGATTTGCCGTACTTGCTGGAACCTTGATTTGAAGCATCTCACTTTCCATCATATATGAACGACTCCCTTAATATGAGCCGCCACTGCCTTTTCATCGTTCGGCAGAACAACAGGCTTAATTGGACTTACATCTATAGCTGTGTTCGGATCTTTTAAGCCATTTCCTGTCAGTACAGCAACGATCTTGCTGCCTTTAGCAATCTTACCGCTTTGCAAATGCTTGTAAACTCCAGCGATAGAAGCACAAGAACCAGGTTCTGCAAATACGCCTTCTTTAGCTGCAATCGTACGGTAAGCAGCGATGATTTCTTCATCTGTTACTTCATCAATAATACCTTCTGATTCCTGCTGGGCTTGTACAGCCAACTTCCAGCTCGCCGGATTTCCAATGCGAATTGCTGTTGCGATTGTTTCCGGATTTTCAAACACACGATTATGGACGATTGCTGCTGCTCCTGCTGCTTCAAATCCATGAATCTTTGGCAGTCCTGTTTGTTTTGCTTCGTTATATTCCTTAAAGCCTTTCCAGTAGGCGCTAATATTGCCTGCATTTCCGACTGGAATTGCCAAGATATCAGGTGCTGTGCCAAGCTGGTCACAAACTTCAAATGCAGCTGTTTTCTGGCCTTCTAATCTGTATGGATTGACAGAATTCACTAGCGCAACTGGTTCTGTTTCGCTGATTTTCCGAACCATTTGCAATGCTTGGTCAAAGTTTCCTTCAATCGATATAATCTCAGCACCGTACATAACAGCTTGAGCTAGTTTACCCATCGCAATTTTACCTTCTGGAATTACAACGATACAGCGCATGCCTGCACGAGCTGCATATGCTGCAGCTGCAGCCGATGTATTTCCAGTAGAGGCGCAAATAACAGTGGAATTGCCTTCCTCCTTAGCTTTAGCGACAGCCATCACCATGCCTCTGTCTTTAAATGAACCAGTCGGGTTTGTACCTTCTGTTTTTACATACAGCTCTACTCCCCATTCCTCTGAAAGCTGTTCAAGCTTTATTAAAGGAGTGTTACCCTCATTTAAAGTCAGACTTGGTGTGTTATCGTTAATTGGCAAATAATTTTTATATTCTTCAAGCAGGCCTTTCCATCTCATTACTTAGTTCCTCCTTCTACACGGTAAGAGCTTTTTACTGTACGGACAGATGATAAGTCTCTTAATTGAATTAGTATATTTTCATAGTTTAACAAGGATGCATGATGCGTAATTAAGACTATTTCTGCCATGCCTTTTTCTTTTACAGGCAATTGCAGAATCTTTTCAAAGCTCACACCATTTTTGGAGAAGATTGATGTAATTTCAGCAAATACACCTACTGCATCTTCTACTTGCAGACGAAGGAAGTATTTGGAGTACATTTCGTCCGGTTTCTTCAAGTTCTTTTTAAATTGTGGTGTAATAGCGGTTTTTCCGTTTACACCCAATCTCATGTTTTTTAGGACATTCACTAAATCAGAAACGACTGCAGTTGCTGTCGGCATGCTGCCGGCACCAGGCCCGTAAAACATCGTTTCTCCTACTGCTTCACCGTATACATAAACAGCATTAAATTCATTGTTGACTGCCGCTAGCGGGTGACTGTCAATTAAGAAGGCTGGCTGTACGCTCACTTCTACTTTTCCGTCCTGTCTATGGGCAAAACCAATCAATTTCATCGTATAGCCAAGCTGCTTGCCATACTGAATGTCTTCTTCCGTGACCTGAGTAATCCCCTCAACCTTCACATCTTCAAGGCTGATGTTCATAGAAAAGCCTAATGTAGCCAATATCGTCATTTTCCGAGCTGCATCAAGACCTTCCACGTCAGATGTCGGATCGCTTTCGGCGAATCCGAGTCGTTGTGCTTCTTCCAAGACTTCGTCGTACGCTTTTCCTTGCTTAGTCATTTTTGTCAAAATAAAGTTTGTCGTTCCATTCACGATTCCCATCAGTTTCGTAATGTGGTCTGATGCTAGGCCATCGACAAGTCCTCGAATGATAGGAATCCCGCCAGCAACGCTTGCTTCGTAGAATAAATCACAATTATTTTCTGAGGCAACTTGTAAGAGGCGCGCCCCGTAAACAGCCATTAAATCCTTGTTAGCTGTTACAACGTGCTTGCGATTTTTAAGGGCTTGGAGCAGCCTTTCTTTTGTCTCCTCTACGCCGCCCATCACTTCAATAATCACATCTATTTCTGGATCATTCAGAATCTCATCTGGATTTGTTGTTAACATGTCAGTTGCAATGGATACATCCCGGTCTTTATCTATATTTTTTACAAGTATCTTTTTTACTTTGACGGGACAGCCGATTTGGTGCATGATTTTATCTTGGTGATTTTCTATGATTTTTACAACACCTGTGCCGACAGTGCCCAATCCAAGCAGTCCAATTGATATTGTCTCCAATTTGCTATTCCCCCTAAGATGTTCTCTTTAAAAAAACAACTGTCTTTGTATAGTAGACATTATAGTGTTAGATCTGATTTTTTACAAGAGGTGAATTATATATTCTTTGAAAATTTATTCAACTCTTATTTTTGTCATTTTACTGTTTTTTCTATTATAAAGTAATTTGTAAGAAAAAGGGGAACTATTTTGGACAAGAATACCCGGCTAGAAAGCGAGCCGGGGAAAGGGTAATTGTATAAAACGGAAGGTTAATAAAGCCAGCTTAATGTGGGGATTTTTGATTTTTTGACAGGTGCTTCAACCATCTCAAAAAAAACGCGCAGGAACTCCTCTGAATCCTTAGACTGATTTAAATATTTCTTTAATTGATCCTCTAAATAATGCCGTTGTGCCTCACTTGAGCTTGAATAATAATTTTCGACACACTCCACAAAATGAAGAGGAAACAGCAATCTCGCATAGATCAGCCTCCAGGAAAACGGGCTTAATGGTGCAATGCTTTGATAGTCATTGTAAAAATTTCGAACATCCCGATAATAGGTTTTAATATTAAGAAAATATCTTTCTCTTGTCCATTCTGCTAAATCTCTGCCGCAATGATCGAATACCCAATCAAATGGATTCTTTACATAATACTCTCCCATCCATGTTGATTTCATGAAACGGTTATGACAAATCGTCCCGCTGTCAATCGGTGAAGGTTCATCATCAAGCTCTGTATCGACCAAATACTGAATCGCATTTTCAGAAACTCCCATATAATATGGAAATGCCTCGAGAAACAGTTTATCAAATTCGCTTTCAGGTTCCTGGTACATCTTTGTATTCCAAAAGGCCTCCATCTGGTCAATCCTCTTTTCCCACAAACCTTTCCATTGTCCCATTCGCGAAATTTTCTCGACACCAAATTGGACCGATCTGCCCCGATAATGAAACTTTCCTAATTTCCTTCCTAATTGCTTTGATTGAAAAGGCTGAACATGCTCATTCAGCATAATACAGTACGCCTGTCCTTCCACCTCTTCTCTAATATTGCCATCCTTTGATTCCAGAAATGTCCCAACTCTGTAATCACCCAAATTTGTCATATGATTTACAAGCTCATGAAGCTCTAATATCTCTTCATCCTCTTTGTTGTCTACTGGTATAAGCGTATACAGCTTGCCATCCTTTCTGCAGGCTTCATAGTGACCAAACCTCATTTCATCTGTGACCTCTACGCCATAATGACTGTGTAAGATTTTCCGAATCATCATACTCCTCCTTTTCAAAGAACGAATCTGCAAAACACCTTATAAGAAAAATATATGTCTTTAAGTGATAATCTTGAGTTTTTTCTTTTATAACCTGTTGCTAAAGAAATTTTCAGTAAAGAATGACACATACCTTTATAGAAGTCCTACATATACTAACAAGTATACAGCTATTATCACAGCCTGCCTTTTACGCAATGCTCGGTAAAGCGTACAGCCAATATTGGCATAGTAAGCAATGATGACCACTGTGTTTAGATAGTGAATACAATTAGAAAAGGTGATAATATGTCAGATATTACAGAAAAAACAGCGAGAAAATGGCTTCACGAGCGCGGAGTTACCATAGAAGATATTGGAGAACTAGTTTATTTATTACAGGAAAAATATCACGAGAATTTAGAAATGGCTGAATGTATCCATAATGTAGAGCGTGTATTGTCCAAAAGGGAAGTACAAAATGCCTTGTTAACTGGCATACAATTAGATGTGCTTGCAGAAAAGAAAATGCTCGAGGCACCGCTTCAAGCCATTATCGAAAGTGATGAAAGTCTTTACGGCGTTGACGAAGTACTGAGCTTTTCCATCGTAAATGTATATGGCTCAATCGGATTTACTAATTACGGATATGTAGATAAATTAAAACCTGGCATCCTTAAGAAGCTTAATGATAAATCGACAGGGAAATGTCATACTTTTTTAGATGATATAGTTGGTGCTATTGCTGCGGCAGCATCAAGCAGGCTGGCACATAGTGTCAGGGGTGAAAAATAGATGAAAATAAAAAAGGAAGAACACACTAAGTGCTTCTTCCTTTTTTGTTATTCCCACTCAGAAAGACTGTTAACGGAATATGTAGGTTTTTGCTCATAAGTGGCTAAATGCTCTACTGTTGTGACACCAGAATGAACTAACAATGTATCAATTCCTGCATTTACCCCAGCTAATATATCGGTATGATAATTATCGCCTACCATAATAGCCTCATTCTTATTTACGCCAAGCAGTTTCAATGCTTGTTCTACGATGATTGCCTCTGGCTTGCCCATATTAAGTGGGGCTGTGTTTGTTGAAACTGTTATGACTGATGTAAGGGCACCGTTTCCAGGAAGAAGTCCCCTCTCCGTCGGCAAAGCTGTATCACCGTTTGTGATAATGTATTTAGCTCCGCTGCGGACAGCAAGACATGCCTGCGCCAGCTTTTCATACGTGATTTGCTGGTCCATGCCTGCTACTACATAATCAGCCTCTTCATGGTTAGCCAGTATTTGAATGTCTTTTTCTGTAAGTGCATGGCGCAAGCCTTCTTCACCTATCATATAAACACTTGCTGATTTGTTCTGTTCGTATATATATCCAGCTGCAGCCATAGCGGAAGTAAACACTTCCTCTTTTTTTGCAGGTATGTGGAAATCTCTTAACTTTTGGGCTACTTGCTCTGGTGTTTTTGTCGAGTTGTTCGTCACATATAAATATGGGATACCAAGGGCAATTAAGCGTTTGACAAATTCAGCCGCTTCTTGAATTACTTCTGTCCCTTTATACATAGTCCCATCTAGGTCGATTAAGTATCCTTTATAGTTTATCATGAATATAAAAGCCCTTTCTATTCCATTTATCATGCTAGTTTTTGAAGGCAGTAACTGGACCGAGTTCATTAATCAAGTAGTTTTTAACAGATAACGAGAAGGATTCAACAGAAGGTATTCCCTTCTCCAATGCTTCCCTGACAATCTCATGAGAGATATTCGTATAATCATGCACCAGTGTTTTTCTCAAACCTAGCAGCTCTTTAATTTCACCTGCAACGCTAACTGAAAGTACTTTTTCGTCAGTAAGAATTTCCATAATATCCTCATAGCTGCCTGGATCTCGCATGATAAAACCGTCAATCATACTGTTGCCGACATCAAGCATTGCCTCAATCATCATATGTGCAAGTCTTTCTAATGCCAATTTCTCAAGTTTGGATTCAAACGAATCCTGTTCTTTAAACATCTGAACCAATTGCTGTAAATATTGTAATTGCTGCCCGATTTTTTCCCGATCCACAAAATACATTTGAATGCCTCCTTCAATTTTTTTTAGTATAGACAAAACCTCACACAATCGTTTGCAGATTATTGCTTAAGCTTGTCGGCCTCGCATAAAAATAGCCTTGTGCCAAATCAACCTTATTTCTTGAGAGAACAAGCGCTTCTTCCGCACTTTCAATCCCTTCTGCTACAACTATTGAACCTACTTCCTTAGCTATTAGCAGCAAGCCTTTAAGCATCGATTCTTTGACAGAATTTTTGTCAATATTCTGGATGACAGAACGGTCTATTTTAATGATATCAGGCATGATTTCACTTATCGAGTTCAAGCTTGCATAGCCTGCTCCTGTATCATCTATAGCCACTCTGAATCCAATTAGGCGCAAAAGCTTCAAGTTAGAAATGAAGTATTCTAATCCCTCAATTGAATCCCGTTCTGTCACCTCAATGGTAATCCTGTTTGGAGATATCTCTTTATATTTGTTCATCAGCTTTTTCAAGTCTTTCACAAAATGCTGATTACCTAATGTTAACGGTGTAAAATTAATAAAAATATCGAACTTCCAGGTAGTTAATTTTATTTGTTCAAGCGCTTTTTCCAATACGACCATTTCAAGGTCATAAAGATGGTTGGTTTGCCGTGCAACAGAAAACAGTTGGAGGGGATTTTCAAGCGATGTGCCGACAGGTCCTCTTGTCAGCATTTCACATGCTTTAACCTTATTTGTTTCCACATCCAATATCGGCTGTGCTAACAAGCGAATATCTTTATTTGCTACAATTTTCCCTAACGCAAATGACATTTCATTAAATTCGGACGTTAAGCCTTTTTGGGCCATTGATAAAGCCTGCTGATAAGCAAGATAAATAGCATCCCTTAATTGGTCGATTTGCCTGTCAATAAATATATAGCCTGTGCAAAAAATCGGCTGTACCGACTGCTGCAGAGATCTCCAAACTTTTGTTTGCAGCTTTTCCAATATTAACTGAATCGTAAAATCTATGTTAGGAACAGTGTCCATCTTGTGATCAATCTTCAAGAATAAGGCAATTCCATCCTGATAATAGGCACGGACTGCTGCAATTTGGTCAGAAGGTATTTCTTCTCTAATAACGGTATGGAATGCTTCTCTCACTTGCTCCCATAATCTTTGGGATGCTGCGCTGTCCATTTCCCGTTTTAAGATGGCCAAGTTATGGATGGAAAAGACAATTACAGCCACTTCATTTCCTTTATGAAGGGCCGCACTTACGTTTTGCTCCACAGGATCCCTCAAAATAAATTGAGGAGGATAATATTTTAATTTACTGGCAGGAAAAATAATCTTCCCCCAGTTCGTTAAGCTTTTTATTTTGTTGACATACACATGGACCATCTCTTCATTTCCTCTCATACAGCAAACCTGATAAGTAATAGCAAAACAGCTCTAAAAAAAACATTTATTTTTATTAGTAAACGTTTTCCTTATTTATGAAGAAGTGCTGCAAAAAGAGTCAGCACTGTACTTACATTATTGTTTTTTTATTTTCTTAACGACAAAATAAGGACATCCGAAATTGCAATATTCATACAAATATTCTGTTAACGTACTGATTTTTGTATCAAAGCTGGATTTCTGATTTTGGTCATCAAAAAATCCTCTGAGTCTAAGCTGACCATAGCCCCAATCACCGACAATATAATCATACTTTGTTAAAATATCACTGTATCTTCCTTTAAATGCCTCCTCATTGAAGCCCTCTTTTCGTTCTTCAATAAGTTCATAACAATGATTATTTATGCAAACCAAAACCTTCACCCCACTTTTTTGAAGCTTCCTTTTTCATATGTATATATGTATGACTTTATATGTAATCCTAAATAAGTCCTATTTAAGATAAACGTGCATATAACCTAATAGGTACTATATCTCACCATTTCATTATAACCCGACAATAGACAATTTACATAGTGCTGGCAAGGAAAAATTATAATAATTATGACAAGAAATAGGAAAGGCCCTCCATTTATAACTGATTATTCAGGAAAAACAAAAACAGAGTAAACTATGCTTCCTAAATAGCAGCAAGATTTACTCTGTTCCTTTACATTATGCTTCTTTCTTTTGTCCTGAAAGCATTTGGTTTTTCTTTGCCTCACTGACTTGTTCATCCGCATGATACGAAGAACGGACAAGCGGACCTGCTTCACAGTGACTGAAGCCTTTGCTTAAAGCAATTTTCTTTAGTTCCTTAAATTCATCTGGATGATAATACTTTTGTACTTTAAGATGCTTTGCTGTTGGCTGCAAGTATTGTCCTATTGTCATGATATCAACGTTGTTTGCTCGCAAATCATCCATCGTTTGAATGATTTCTTCCTTCGTTTCCCCTAATCCAATCATCAAGCTTGATTTTGTAGGAATCTCAGGATACATTTCTTTTGCTCTTCTCAAAAACTCAAGCGATCTTTGATATTTAGCACGTGCACGTACTCTTGGCGTCAGGCGCTCTACTGTCTCAATATTATGGTTCATAATATCAGGCTTCGCATCCATTAATTGGCGCAGATTCTCCTCTATTCCTCCCATATCAGACGGAAGGACCTCTATGCTAGTAAATGGATTTTTCCTGCGGATTGCCCGTACCGTTTCAGCAAAAACAGCTGCACCGCCATCCTTCAAATCGTCTCTTGCGACAGCTGTGATAACAACGTGCTTTAAGTTCATACTAAAAACAGAATCAGCAACTCTTTCCGGCTCTTGCCAGTCAAGCTCTGTCGGCAAACCTGTTTTAACTGCACAGAATCGGCATGCTCTTGTACAAATATCTCCTAAAATCATGAAGGTAGCTGTTCGTCTCACAGCCCAGCATTCATGAATATTCGGACATCTTGCTTCTTCACATACTGTATGCAGCTTTTTTTCTCGCATCATTTTTTTTAAACCAGTGTAGTTTTCATTCGTGTTAAGTTTGATTTTCAGCCATTCTGGTTTTCGTTGGTATTCGTCTTTTCTTTCTGCCATTTCGATTCATCTCCTAGTGATCCTTTTTTAGAACTCGTATCTTCTAGTCCTCTCTTTTCTTTGTATTTCGAAAAAAGAGACAACTGTTTGTAAACAAGTGTCGCCAGAAGCTTAAAAATGCTGCAAAGCTCAGCTATACTACAACACATGTCACAATGATTTAGATGTATCTTATACACAAATACTAGGCTTGTTATTGTTCCAATGTCACTTTAACATAACCAAATCTCACCTACAAGCTGGTTATTACCATTTATTGATATTCATTTATTTTGCTGGTTGCACACAAAATAAAACGACTAGTTTTAGGAAGGAGGGATTTGATGCGAAAAATATGTTTCTTAGCTGTCTTGCTTGCATTTTTGGCGCCTAATATTGTATCTCATGCAGCGGAAAATAAATCCTCTGTTGATGATACATATTATAAAAGGATGGAGCTGTATGAAAAGATTGAAGCGGTAACACAGCTGCCATGGTATTATATAGCTGCAGTTGACCAATATGAACGAAATATACGAGCTTCACGTAGGGATCTTCCTAAAGCGACCGGCTTGATCGGCATCTATTTCCCAAAAGAAACATGGGCTGGCATCATAAATCCAGACAGTGATGATACAAATCCTAAAAGCATTGCTTTTTTCGGAGGACTTGGTGTCGATGGCAATGGGGATGGAAAAGCAGACTCTTTAAATGACGAGGATGTGCTATTTACATTTGCCAATCATATTCTTAAATTTGGCGTTGATGAAGATAACTTCCGAATTGGACTTTGGGATTATTACAAACGAGATAAAACAGTAAGCATTATTATGGGTAAAGCTGCCATTTACCGGCATTTCGGCCGCTTAAACCTCGACGATCATGCATTTCCAGTTCCGTTAAGAAGTAATTACAGTTATCGGAGTACTTGGGGAGATGCACGAGGATGGGGCGGAAAACGAATACATGAGGGAACAGATATTTTTGCCGACTACAGTGTTCCTGTCAGGGCAACATCTTATGGCATCATAGAAATGAAGGGCTGGAACAGATATGGCGGCTGGAGAATTGGAATCCGCGATATCAATAACAATTATCATTATTTTGCCCATCTAAGCGGTTTTGCGAAGGATGTGCATAATGGCATGATTGTCGAACCGGGAATGCTTATCGGCGGTGTCGGCAGTTCAGGCTATGGACCTCCAGGAACTTCTGGAAAGTTCCCGCCTCATTTGCACTATGGCATGTATAAGGATAACGGCAAGACAGAATGGTCTTACGACCCGTTCTCCCATTTAAAAGTGTGGGAAAGGCAAGAAAGAATTAAATTAAAAGCAAAAAAATAGAATATTGGCTCATGTGTCCCGCTGCTTTTAAAAGGACCTTGAGCCAATATTCATTCTTTATTATCTGCCGGTAATTCTACAGCAGGAATACTGCTCCCGCTTCCATTATAAAACTCAGGCACATCTCCTTCAAATCCTGCCATCGCAATTAATATATCTTGTTTGACAGTCGTCAGCTCTGTTGCAAACGGGATAATAATTTGAATGTCTACCTTTAACTCCACGAATGCTTTTACTACAACATAATTAATGCCGACATTCTCTGTCTCTGTCTTTAAATCTGATTTAACACTGCCGACAACATTAAATTTAATTGGTACATCAGGACCAAGATTTGCGAGCAGTGCATTATTTGTTGCTTGGCCGATCGGGACATTATAAACTATTCCTTCATCTCTTGCAGTTAAATCTTTATCTAATTTAATATCCGTTAACTCTGCTGCTGCAGGAATATCGCCCTTTTCCATCCTGTTTATGTTGTCCTGTACTAAGCTCGTAATTTCTTGTTGTTTTTTTACAACTTGTGCCGTATTGAATACAAAATTATTGCCATCTATCATTAAATTATTCTCTTCTTCTCCTGTCTCGCTTTTAAGTGCATCATTAATCACCAAAGTTGCCAGCTTCTTTGTCTGTGACTGTGCATAATAGGCCAGCGTAGGCTTTAAGCCATTATTGATAATCCAGAGGCTCAATATGGTGGAGAAGATAAAAAACACTGCTGTAATTACAAGAGTCTGCTGAAAGGTCAACGGTTTTTTCCGAGTCATCCTTTGACGAAAATAAAATTTCCGCAAAAAAATATCCCTCCTTCCCATGCTAATGTATATGCAGAAAGAGGGACATGTAGAAGGCTAAACCACATGTGAATATTCGATATTTTGCTTACCCTAAAGCCTCACAATCAATAATTGTAATTGCAAGGTTTTCCTTTAAATCAAGATCATATGGTTGTATTGCTGTTCCATTCTTTTCAATAACGCGGATGACAGGACGTTCATTAAATCCTTTGTTCTGCCTTGAAACAATGCCTTTTTCCCCGCTGCTTAACATAACACTTACTCCATTTGGGTAAAGAATGACGGCATTGCGGAATGCTTCGACAATTTTCGCGTCAAAGAGTGTATCGATCCCTGTATACAGCACTTCCAACGCCTCATGCGGAAGCATTGCCTGTCTGTAAACACGATTGGAAGTTATCGCATCAAAAACATCTGCAACAGCAATGACCTTGCCGAACAGATGAATTTCTTCCCCTGTAATTCCTCTCGGATAGCCTGATCCATTCAGTCTTTCATGATGTTGATAAGCACAGTGCGCTACAATTAAAGGCATATTATGGACTTTCCTAAGCATATCAAATCCAGCATTTGCATGCTTTTTAATTTCCGTAAATTCATCTAACGTCAGCTTTCCAGGTTTGAGCAAAATCTCCAATGGAATATCCATCTTGCCGACATCATGCAGAATCGCACCAAGACCGAGAGTCTCGAGCTGCTTCCTTGGCAGCTTTAACTCCATTCCTAACGCTAAAGAATAAAGAGTGACATTCAAGCTGTGTGAAAAAATATAATTGTCATACAAAAACACATCGCTCATAATAGAAAACAGTTCTTGATGTCCTTTTAGTTCCTCAAGGACTTTGTCAATAAGCTGCTTAAAAGCAGGAGCTGATTTTTCCATGATGAAGGATTTTTCCTTACTGCTGGAACCCTTCAGTTCCTTAAAGCTTGTTTCAATTGTCTGCATTGCCTCTCTCTTTAACCGATCAGAGATCGGAGCAACCGGATAGATATCATCGGTTAATTTATCATCTATATATAAATAAGCAACGCCTAACTGCACTAATCGTTCTATTAATTGTTTATCAAGCCTCACGCCGTTGTTGACGAGAATATTTCCCTGTTCATTATGTATTGGTTTCGCTAATATTGCTCCTTCTGAAAGGTATTTTGTTCTTACTAATCTCATTCCATACTAGCTCCTATTGTCAACTTGATATAAGAAAATATGTGCCATGATTACATAAAAGACATAAAAAGGAGGGAATGGTTTTCCCATCCTTTTAGATTTAATAAAAAGCTTGCACAATCTGCTACACCATCTTTAGTAATGCTTCCTTACCTATCATACCCTTATGAATACCAAGGTTTTCTGCTTCATAAGTTATCGATTCCAGCGGGGCATCAAGCAGCTGCTCGATTGTCTTTACACCGACAGCCCTCCCGGCAATTACTTTTCGATCCTTTAATTTTTCATTTAATAAACCAACATCCAACGCTCCGCACATGATATACCCTTTATCATTTTTTACTACAAGCAGGTTTGTCTTGGGCAGCTGGACGCTTACTGCTATGAATGTCTGCTCCTCTATCACAATAGGATAAACTTCCACCATGACATGTCACCCCTCTCTTTTTCCTTATATACTATTCAGCGAAAGAAAGAGGCGTGTATTACAAGAAGTCCATTTTTAACAGCTAAACGGCCATTCTCTGCAAAGCTTCTGCCAAAATATTTCTCATAAACTCAGGCAAAAAATACTGTTTTTCTGGTGCGCGATATATAGATGGAAAGAAATCGCCGAATGTGAACATATCCGGTATTGCTACAATATATTCTGCTTTCGGATCAAGTTCTTTGCCGCCTATCCAATAGGTAATAACTTCACCATTGGTTTTTGTCTGTACACCCCTTGAAATCATTTTGCCCATTAATGTTCCTCTAAACCCTAGTCCTTTTACATGAAGGGTTTCCCATGAAGGCTGCTTCATATCTGTGAGAACTTCTTTCAATTCTGCTCCTGACAAAGTAACATTACAAGGATTGATAGGATGTGGACAGATGCTTAAAAGGTCAAAATAGCTGACCGGGCCCTTGTTTAGATCGTCAAGAATCAAACCTTCATTAAGGATAGCTACATCTGCATTGCACCATGCAAGCACTGCCTCACATAAAAGGCCCGCTGTTTCCTGTTTCGTAAGCTGCTTAGACAGTGAGATCACTTCCTCAGAAAGTGCTTTTTTGCCTTCTAAATAAAGATTCTCAATATATTCCGCTTCGTTTTCTGCTGGAGGCAGCTTGCTTGTTTCATATACCTCTGCCTGTTTTGCCAGCACTTTTTTTGCATGAGGATCATATTTTATTTCAATATGTCCAGCAAATTGTCCATATTTACCAGCAGCTCCTAACAGGCAGTTATTAATGAGTTTTCCTTGATGAAAGATATGGTGTGTATGTGCTCCTAAAATTATATCAATTTCCGGATAGTTTTCAGCCATCTGCTCGTCATCATTAATTCCTAAATGCGACAAGACGATAATGATGTCTGTTTTATCTTTTAACAAACCAAGCTGTTCCTCTAAAGCCTGAAAAGGAAGTGTCAGCTTCCAGCCAAGCAATTCATATAAAGTGTGAAAATAGGCAGTCAAACCAATAACACCAATTCGTGTCCCTTTATTCGTTTCATATATCTTATGTGGGATGCACCAATCTGGCCTACTCCCATTTTTATGAAAGAGATTGGCTACAATCACATCGTAGGAAGCATCTTGATAAAGTTGATCTAGTGCATGATAGGGCAGTGTGATTCCTTCATTATTACCGATTGTTACTGCATCGAACTGTTCTATCTCCAGCAGTGTAGCATTCGCTTTTCCTTGTGTTGCCTCAGTGTATGGATGAGATAAATCTAAATGGTCACCAATATCAAATAAGAATACAGAATCGCCTGCCTCTGTATGCCAGTTTTTTCTTTTTTGGAAAAGCTCCTTGATTCTAGGCCAGTTCTCAAAATGACTGTGCAAATCATTAGTATGATATATATGGATATTTTCCATTGTTTCGCCTGCCTATCGTATTAAAAGATTCTAGAACTAAGATGTTAAAACAAATCCAGTTGTCTAGGTGCAAGATTTCTATATTCAATGCCAAGTATTTTCATTAACTGCAGTGCATTGTCTGCAGCATCCCCGCCAGAATTATTGTTGAAAAGAACATAAACATGTTCACATTGCTTCTGTAATCGTTTAATATTCTCTGCCCATTCCTCTAATTCCTTCTGATTATATCTGTAAAGATACCGAACCTCTCTCCAGTTTGGATTGTTTTTTTGTGCCCAGCCGTAGTAGTTCCTGCCATGGAAACGGATAAGCACCTTATCGGTTCGGACAGTTTCTAGGATAGCAGGAATGGATCCTGGCATTACCTGGGGTTCATCACAGATGCTATGAATCCAATTTTCTTCCTGCATAAAGGCAAGTGTTTGCTCTCTAAATTTCTCATCAAACCATGATTGATGTCGAAATTCTAGTGCACAAGGGATGTCCTTCATCTTCGCTTTGCATACCCTTAAATAATCCACATGCGCCTTTGTGCAGTCAAACCATGGAGGAAATTGGAAAAGCACCATACTCAGCTTATTATTTTCAATAAATGGTGAAATAGATTCAATAAACGCATCAAACATTTCTTCCTTCGTTGCAAATGGAAGCTCTCCTCTTTGATGGCCAGTCATGCCCTGATATGCCTTTACAATAAATTGAAAAGCCTCTGGTGTTGTAGCTGTCCATCTTTGCGCATTCTTTATTGGCTGTATAGCATAAAAAGAAGAGTCTACTTCAACTGTCGGGAAATAGCTTGCATATTCCTGCAGTTTATTTCGCGGAGAAACATGGGAGCCATACAAAGAATCATGGTCGCCCCATCCAGTTAAACCAATCTGAATCAAATGACCACCTCTACTAACATTATGTACGAAAACGGTAAAAGTTCCTAGAGCTAATGACCTATTTACCGCTTTTAATTTTCTGTTTATACAGGTTTCTAATATTATTATCTTAACATACTCAATCGTAACTTTGCTTTTTATAAAAAAAATTCGTATCTAAACTAGATACGAATTTTTTTACATTAACCGATAGACCCTTCCATTTCAAACTTGATTAGGCGGTTCATCTCAACGGCATATTCCATTGGTAGCTCTTTAGTGAATGGCTCAATGAAGCCCATTACGATCATTTCAGTAGCTTCCTCTTCTGAGATACCTCTGCTCATCAAGTAGAATAACTGCTCTTCTGAAACTTTAGAAACCTTCGCTTCATGCTCAAGTGAAATATTATCATTTAATATTTCATTGTAAGGGATAGTATCTGATGTAGATTTATTATCCATTATTAATGTGTCACACTCGATATTAGCACGTGCTCCGTCTGCTTTACGGCCAAAGTGTACAATACCGCGGTATGTTACTTTTCCGCCTTGTTTCGAAATAGATTTTGAAACAATTGTTGACGAAGTGTTTGGTGCTAAGTGAATCATTTTTGCACCAGCATCTTGGTGCTGACCTTTACCTGCAAGTGCGATAGACAATGTCATTCCTCTTGCTCCTTCACCTTTCAAGATGACAGCAGGATATTTCATTGTCAATTTACTTCCGATGTTACCGTCAATCCATTCCATTGTAGCATTTGCATCACATACAGCTCTTTTTGTAACAAGGTTGTATACGTTGTTTGCCCAGTTTTGGATTGTAGTATAACGGCAATAAGCATCTTTTTTGATGATTATTTCTACTACTGCACTGTGAAGAGAGTTTGTTGTATATACAGGAGCTGTACAGCCCTCTACATAATGAACATGTGCCCCTTCATCAACGATGATCAATGTTCTTTCGAATTGACCCATATTTTCTGAGTTAATACGGAAATACGCTTGCAGCGGCGTATCTACTTTGATTCCTTTTGGTACATAGATGAAGGAACCACCAGACCATACAGCTGAATTCAATGCAGCAAACTTATTGTCAGTTGGAGGAATTACAGTTGCCCAGTGCTCACGGAAGATATCTTCATTTTCTTTCAATGCTGAGTCTGTATCCTTAAAGACAATTCCCATATTCTCCAAGTCTTCTTGCATGTTGTGGTAAACAACTTCAGATTCATACTGAGCAGAAACACCTGCAAGATATTTCTGTTCCGCTTCTGGAATACCAAGCTTATCGAAAGTTTGCTTGATTTCTTCTGGAACTTCATCCCAAGAACGTTCTGTCTTTTCAGATGGTTTTACGTAATAAGTGATTTCATCAAAATTCAATGAAGCCAAATCTCCGCCCCATTGAGGCATTGGCATATTGTAGAAATGCTCTAGAGACTTCAAGCGGAAGTCAAGCATCCACTGCGGCTCTTCCTTCATTTTTGAAATTTCTTCAACGATTTCTTTCGTTAATCCACGCTTAGAACGAAAGATGGAAACGTCTTTGTCTGAAAATCCATATTTATAATCCCCAATATCGGGTGCTTTTTTTGCCATTTCGTTTTCCTCCATTCTAATGCAACTCCTAAGATGGGACTAAAAAGACTGCAATTAGTTAAGACCTTCGTTGAAGCCCTTTTCCATCGCTTTCCATGCCAGTGTTGCACATTTAATCCTAGCCGGGAATTTGCAGACGCCCTGAAGCGCTTCAATATCCCCTAAATCTATATCTTCACTATAGTCTTTTCCCTGCATCATTTCGGAGAAAGTATTAGAAAGCTCAAATGCTTCTTCTACTTTTTTTCCTTTAATCGCTTGTGTCATCATTGAAGCTGATGACATGCTGATGGAACAGCCTTCCCCATCAAACTTTGCGTCTTTAACAATGCCGTCCTCCACTTGCAGTGTCAGCAGGATTCGGTCACCGCATGTCGGATTATTCATGTTAACCGTCAGACTGCCTTCTAAAATCCCTTTATTCCGGGGATTTTTATAGTGATCCATAATGACACTTCTGTAAAGTGTATCTAAATTATTAAAAGACATCGCTGAAATACTCCTTTGTTTTAACAATTCCGTCAACAAACTTATCAATATCATCTTCGGAATTATAGAGGTAGAAGCTCGCCCTTGCTGTTGCAGAAACGTTCAGCCATTTCATCAACGGCTGTGCACAGTGGTGGCCTGCCCTTACAGCAATACCTTCTGCATCAAGCACTGTCGCCACATCATGAGGATGGACATCCTCAATATTAAATGTAATGACACCTGCTCTGTTTTCGGCACTTTTTGGACCGTATATTGTCAGACCCTCTACTGTAGACATTCTCTCCATTGCGTATGCAGCAAGTTTATGCTCATGCTCTGTAATATTATCAAGACCAATCTCTTCTAAAAAGTCAATTGCTGCTCCTAGACCAATTGCGCCAGCAATGATTGGCGTGCCTGCTTCAAACTTCCATGGAAGCTCCTTCCATGAAGATTCATACAAGCCGACAAAATCAATCATCTCGCCGCCAAATTCGATTGGTTCCATGTTCTCAAGCAAATGCTTTTTGCCATATAAAACACCGATCCCTGTCGGACCGCACATCTTATGGCCAGAGAAGCCGAGAAAGTCACAGTCAATATCTTGAACATCCACCTTTAAGTGAGGAGCAGCTTGAGCAGCATCTACGACAAGCACAGCACCATGTTTGTGAGCAATTGCCCCTATTTCCTTCACTGGGTTGATGATGCCAAGAACATTGGACACATATGTCACAGAAACAAGCTTAGTTGAATCTGTAATTGTTTCCTCCACGTCGGCTAAACTGATCGTGCCATCCGCTTGAAGTGGCAAGTACTTTAGAACAGCTCCTGTTCTTTTGGCCACTTGCTGCCATGGAATGATATTACTGTGATGCTCCATCGGAGAGATGACAATTTCGTCACCCTCCTTTAGGTTTTCCATCGCATAACTTTGTGCAACCGTATTAAGGGCAGTAGTCGTACCTCTCGTGAAAATAATTTCCTCTGTAGATGTCGCATTGATAAAGTTCTTGACCTTTTCTCTTGCTCCTTCATAACCATCAGTAGCTCTTGTCCCAAGTGTATGGACACCACGATGGACGTTGGAATTATATTCTCTGTAATACTTTTCTAATGCTTCAATTACTTGCACCGGCTTTTGCGAGGTTGCAGCACTGTCTAAATACACCAAAGGATGACCGTTGACTTCTTGGTTTAATATTGGGAAGTATGGACGAACATCTTTGATATTCATTATTTTACTTTCCTTTCAATTACCTCAACCAATTGCTTTTTAACCCCTTCAATTGGAAGCTGTTCCACTACAGGAGCCAAGAAGCCATGAATAACAAGTCTTTCTGCCTCATGTTTTGGAATACCGCGGCTCATCAAGTAGTAAAGCTGCAGTGGATCTACTCTTCCGACAGAAGCAGCATGCCCTGCTGTTACATCATCTTCATCAATAAGCAGGATCGGGTTTGCATCACCACGAGCCTTTTCACTTAGCATAAGGACACGTGATTCTTGCTCGGCATTAGCTTTTGTAGCACCATGCTCGATTTTTCCGATACCGTTGAAGATAGAAGAAGCACTATCCTTCATAACACCATGTTTTAAGATATAGCCTTCTGAGCTTTTACCGAAGTGTACAACCTTCGTTGTAAAGTTTTGCTTTTGCTCACCGCGGCCAACAACAACTGATTTCGTATCACCAAATGAACCATCGCCCATTAGGTTTGTTGTGTTTTCACTGATTGTGTTTCCATCGTTCATGAAGCCTAATGCCCATTCAATCTTCGCATCACGATTAGCTACTCCACGTCTGTTAACATATGTTGTAACACCTGTTGCCAAGTTGTCTACAGCACCGTATTGCACTCTTGAATTAGCATTTGCTACAACCTCTGTAATGATGTTGAAAACTGCTTCTTTCGGCTCTGCAACAGAAAGATAGTTTTCCACATAAACAACAGAGCTATTATCTTCTGCCACAACCAATACATGGTTAAACAAGTTTGTTTCCTCATCATCATGAAGGAAGATTGATTGAATCGGTTCTTCAACCACGACATTTTTCGGAATATACAGGAATACTCCGCCGTTCATCAATGCTGCATGCAAGGCAGTTAATTTATGCTCATCAATCTTCACTGCATCCTTCATGAAATATTTTTGCAACAGGTCACCGTGTTCTCTAGCTGCTGTGAAAATATCTGTAAAGATTACGCCTTTTTCCTTAAGCTCGTTAGAAACAGCTATAAAAGTAGGGCGGTTGTTGCGTTGTATATAAAGAGTTTTATTGTTTTCCAGGTCGATCAATGCTTTTGCTTCTTCTGGAAGGTCGTTTACACTGTCGAAGTCCTGGCTGCTCACGATATGTTTATCTATTTGAGTGAAGTTCCAGTTCTTGATGTTTGTTTTGTCCGGCTTTGGCATCGGCAAGTCTTCAGCCAATTCCAATGCTTTCACACGCAATTCTGTTAACCAAGCTGGTTCACCCATATCTTTTGAAAAGGAAGTGATGTATTCCTGATCAAATGGTAATTTAATTTCCGTTGTCATGGTCGGGTCCTCCTAACTATTACGCTTCTTGTTCAACTGTTTCGTCTTCAATGCCAAGCTCTTGCTTAATCCAATCGTAACCTTCTGCTTCAAGGCGTGCAGCTAGTTCAGGTCCGCCAGACTTAACGATGCGGCCTTGCATCATAACATGGACAAAATCAGGTGTAATGTAGTTCAATAATCTTTGGTAATGCGTAATAATTAAGCAACCGAAGTCTTCGCCGCGCATTTGGTTGATACCTTTAGAAACGACTTTCAATGCATCGATATCCAAACCAGAATCGATTTCATCCAAGATTGCAATTTTCGGCTCAAGCATCATCAATTGAAGAATCTCATTACGTTTCTTTTCACCGCCAGAGAAACCTTCATTCAAATATCTTTGTGCCATATCTTGATCCATTTCCAAGAATTCCATATTGCTGTCCATTTTACGGATGAATTTCATCAATGAAATTTCGTTTCCTTCTCCTAATCTGCTGTTTAGGGCAGAACGCAAGAAGTCAGCATTTGTGACACCGCTGATTTCACTTGGGTATTGCATTGCCAAGAAAAGGCCAGCACGGGCGCGTTCGTCTACTTCCATTTCCAATACATCTTCGTCATCAAGCTGAACACTTCCGCTTGTTACTTCATACTTAGGATGTCCCATGATTGCAGAAGAAAGAGTTGATTTACCTGTACCATTTGGTCCCATGATTGCATGGATTTCTCCGCCTTTAACCTCAAGGTTTAAACCCTTGATAATTTCTTTCTCATCAATTGCTACATGTAAGTCATTAATTACTAATTTAGATTGACCCATTATTTAATACCTCCACAGTAAAAGAAGTTTTGTTCACAAAATTGTCGAAACTTCATTATCAATTTATTATCATTCTAATCTTATAACAAATAAAATCTAATGGCAACCTTTGTAGCCCCAAACTTATTTGTTCATTACACATAATAATACCAAATATTATGTATTTTTTAAAATATGGCGATTTTTTCATTTTGCTGTAGTACACTGGAGGGAATTATTGTCATTTTTCCACTGTCAAACTTGAGTAGTAAAAACAATTTCCTTCCTTATTATATATTCCAAAAAAACACATCATGAAGAAGGAGCCGGAAGACGCTTAACGCTAACCCCCGGCTCCTTACTTCCTGCGTATCTTCATGCTTATTGCTGGATTGATGTAAATTCTGCCATTGCTTCTTGCACCAATGTAACAGCCTGACTCATAACAGCTCCGCCTCCGAAAGCAGCAGTGACGCCAATTGCTTCGAGGATTTCTGCTTCTGTAGCGCCTTGGTCGATGCAGCCTTTTACGTGATAGATAATGCAGTATTCATCTTGAGAATACAAGCTAATTCCTAATGCGATAAGCTGCTTTTCCTTTTGCGATAAATGTCCTTCTTGGAAGCATTTCTCCGTATATGCATTAAATAATTCAGCAAGCTCAGGCATTTTTTTCGTAAATGTTCCTAATCCTTCTTTATAGTGGTGAATTGCATTTCCTATTGAACCATGTGTTTGCATATCCATCAATCATAGCCTCCATTTTTCAAAAGTTAGCACTAAATTGCAATGTGAATCGCAAACTTAGTATTGATAAATGAAGTAATTCTTATTCCTTAAAATAAAGAAACGCTCTTTAGAGATAAGAGCGTTTCTGCGTATTATTCAGATACAGGGATAACTGCACCTTTATATTCTTCGTTGATGAAATCTTGAATTTCTTTAGATTGTAATACTTCAACAAGTGTTTTAATTTCTTCTTTATTTTCGTCTTCTTTGCGAACTGTGATGATGTTTGCATATGGAGACTCGCTGCCTTCAATTTCAATGGAATCTTCAACTGGGTTTAGGCCAGTGTCCAATGCATAGTTAGCATTGATTACAACAGCGTCACCTTCGTTGTTGTTGAAGATTTGCGGCAACAATGATGGCTCATAATCAGGTTTGAATTTAATATTTTTTGGGTTTTCTGCAATATCGTCAACCGTTGCGCTTACTTTATCTACGCCATCTTTAAGCTTGATTAAACCGCCTTTTTCCAATAGTGAAAGCACACGGCCTTGTTCTGCCACAGAGTTAGAGAAAATTACTGTTCCTCCATCTGGAAGTTCATCTAAGCTTTTGTATTTTTTAGAGTAAACAGCCATAGGTTCAATGTGGATTGCTCCAGCGCTGACAAAGTCATAGCCGTTTTCTTTAATTTGATTTTCAAGGTAAGGAATATGTTGGAAATAGTTTGCATCTAATTCTTTAGATTCTAAAGCTTTGTTTGGCAAGATATAGTCTTGGAATACTTCAATTTTTAAGTCAATACCTTTGTCAGCCAGGATTGGTTTTGCTTTTTCCAAAATTTCAGCATGCGGAACGTTTGAAGCTCCAACTACTAATTCTTTTTTATCGTCGCTGCCTGATGATGAATCTTCATCTTTAGATGTACCGCAAGCCGCTAAAGCCAACACTAAAGCTAGTGCAAATAGTAATGATAATAATTTCTTCATGCGTTTTACCCCTCTTTTTGTTTTTTTATTTATCTTGCATGATTTCCGCCCACATATACAGCAGGAAAGAAAATCAAGAAAATAACATTATCTTTTATCAATTTTCGATGTGATTATGTCACCAATAAATTGGATGACGAACACGATAATCAAGATGATAATTGTCGCAATCAAAGTTACATCAGATCTGCTTCGCTGGAACCCTTCCAGATAAGCAAGATTTCCTAATCCGCCTGCACCGATAACACCTGCCATTGCAGTAGAACCAACAAGGGCAATGGCCGTTACAGTAATCCCGGAAACTAATGCTGGCAATGATTCTGGGATTAAGACCTTTGCGATAATTGTCATCGGTTTTGCTCCCATAGCCTTAGCTGCTTCAATTACACCCTTGTCCACTTCTCTCAAACCAATTTCAACAAGTCTTGCATAGAATGGTGCTGCGCCGATAATCAATGCTGGCAGGGCAGCATCTGCTCCTATCATGCTGCCGACTAGCAACTTAGTGAATGGAATAAGCAAAACGATTAAAATGATGAACGGAATAGAGCGAAAAATATTAACGATAGCACTGATGATTTTATTGATGACCACATTGCTCCACATATTCCCTTTCGCTGTCAAAAACAATGTAATCCCTAAAACTAACCCTAATACAAATGTGATAACGATTGAGTATCCAGTCATGTAGAGCGTTTCTACTGTTGCTGTCCACATTTTCTCCCAATCTACATTCGGAAATAATTGTGTCATCCTTCAATCACCTCCACACTAATTTCTTGTGATTGAAGAAATTGCAGTGCTTTGCCAACTTCTTCTTCTTGACCATCCAAATGGATATACAATGTTCCGTATGAACCATTTTGAGTTGGTGAAATTTTTCCTTGAATGATGTTTACTGTTATTTCAAATGAACGAATCAGCTGTGTAATAATCGGCTTTTCTGCGCTTTCGCCAACAAATCCAAGCATGATGATTTTACCTGTTGAATAGTTCGCAACAAGATGCTCGATAGTATCTTTAGCATCATCCGGCTCGATTACTTGCTGTACAAATCTTTTTGTAATGTTTTGTTCCGGCTGCTTGAACACATCGATGACAGGTCCTGTTTCTACCACTCGGCCGCCTTCCATCACTGCGACACGATGACAAATTTTGCGGATAACATGCATTTCATGCGTAATCAGCACAATCGTAAGACCTAATCGTTTATTGATATCTACAAGCAAATCCAAGATCGCATCTGTCGTTTGCGGATCAAGAGCGGATGTTGCTTCATCACAAAGCAGAACCTTCGGATCACTTGCAAGTGCTCTCGCAATGCCGACACGCTGCTTTTGCCCACCGCTCAATTGGGATGGATAAGCATCCTCTCTGCCTTCAAGACCGACAAGCTTAATCAGCTCCAATACCTTTTTCTCACGCTCTGCTTTTCCTACACCAGCAATTTCTAACGGAAAGCTGATATTCTGTTTAACTGTACGGGACCAGAGGAGATTAAAATGTTGGAATATCATGCTGATTTCCTGACGAGCCTGTCTCAGCTTGCTGCCCTTTATTTTGGAAACCTCATATCCTGCAACAGAAACTGTGCCCTCTGAAGGAATTTCAAGACCGTTAAGCATGCGGATTAATGTACTTTTTCCTGCGCCGCTGTAACCGATAACTCCAAAGATTTCTCCTTTATCTATCGTTAAGTCTACACTGTCTACTGCAGTCACTTTTCCTTTTTTCGAAGGATATATTTTTTTGACCTTTTGAATATTAATCATGTCTTACTCACCTACTTTGCTGTCTTATCAAAAGTTCCATCTACTTATTATCGTAAATAGTGTTTTACGGAATTGTCTAATCCATACTTTGGGTACAAAAAAAGCCTTCCTGCTTATATAAAATGAGCAGAAAGGCATTATGATTTAACCTTCCTCTCATCTGTCAAAGCAATTGCTTTGTGTGAATTGGCACCATGTCATACTTTGACGGTTGCCGGGCTTCATAGGGCACATCCCTCCACCTCTCTCGATAAGAGTATAGAATATATAGTTATAATAAGTTTGCTGAATAAATTTGATAGTCGTAATGTAACATGGGAAAACAGAAGGTGTCAATCATTTTTTTTAAGTTCCTAATATAGTGTTTTTTCTGAATTATATGTTTATTTATTGTAATATTTTCTAACAATAATATATATGGTTAACTTTTCTAAAAATACTGTCAATATCCCACTCAAAAGACTTACTCGACGATAATCCTCGGAAACACTTACAATTAATTAACATTATTTCAAAATAAAAACTTCCTTTAAATTAAGGAAGTTTTTGGTTAAGAGCAGCTTTTACACCAAGCTTGTTCATTAACATTCACTAGGTGAAACAGTGATTCTAATAGCAACAGTTTTCTCAAAGATGAATGAACTTCCACATCCTGCTCTTTCTTCGCACGTCGGAGCAGCACTCTGCCTTCAAAAACGTCTTCAATGGAGTTTCGGCTGCCTTTTAATAAAATAGTGTGGTTATCAGCAGTAGGCAGTACGGTAAAAACACCATTCTTTAATTCTAAATAAAAGCTGCTTTCTCCGCTTTCAACCTTAATAATAAAAGCTTCTCTTCTAAGCAGCGGTTTTATGACATGACTTTGATTCAAATTTTTCACTAACTGATTGAAAATATGCCCCATTGCTTCACACCCTCTATATTTTCATATAGTAGGTAATTCTGTTTTCTCCCATTATTCCCTCTAAAAACACCTAAATACTTTTAGACATGTTTCACCATTTCCCGGGAAATACAAAAAATCTTGTCGAATGGAATACTTGTTAGGAAGACATTTTCTCTAATAAATGTGGCACTGATTCGAAACGGTAGATTTTTTCTGTTAATTGTCCCTCCTGAAAAATTAACAGGCAGGGTACACTTTCTATTTTATACTCCTCTGCTAACTGAGGTGCATAGTTCAAATCCATTTTCCCTATCGATACATTATTGTGCATTGCTTCAACAACAGTAAGCATTTTGCTCGCCACCATGCATGTTCCGCACATCGGTGTGTATAAGTAAAGAAAGAACGGCTCCCTTTCCCGCTCCTTTAAAGCAGACCGCAGTCCGTCTTCTGTGCATTCAATCATGACTATCTCATCCTCATATCTAAAAATTTAGGGTAGATATCTATATTCGCCTGCAGCAATGCAGCCGCAATATGATGTTCAGGCGCACTTGCAACTTCCCGATACATTTTATCAATATATATATGCTCTGCTTCTGGCAATTCCTTTCTGAAGAGCTTTCTGATTTTTTCTCCAGATGCATCTGCATCAACAAGAATATAAACATCCTTGTCAAATAAGTCTTCAATAAGATCATCTAATTTCGAAATCCCGATTGTGCCATTCGTACAAATAATATCTACTGGTTCTCTTACAATATCCTTTACTTTCCGCTTATCTGATGTACCTTCGACAATAATAATTTTTTCCATTATAATCACCTGAAGTATTATTTTTGCAGCTAGTATCCCCGCATCTTGCAAGTTATATTATGTAATACTTTAACATATTGCTAATTGGAGTAAAAGTTATCGGCATTTGAAACGAAAAGAAGCACCAAAACGGTGCTTCTTTAACATCAATCTTCGTTTGTCATTTTATCATATTGTTCTGCTGTCATTAATTGCTCTGCATCGGCAATATTAGACGGCTCAATAATAACCATCCAAGCTTTTTCATATGGAGATTCATTTACGTATTCAGGATTATCACTTAAATCTTCGTTTACTTCTACTACTTTGCCGCTGATTGGCGCATATAGTTCAGAAACTGTCTTAACAGATTCTACGCTGCCGAAAGGCTCGTTCTTTGTTACTTCGTCTCCAACTTCTGGAAGCTCAACAAACACGATATCTCCCAATTCTGATTGAGCAAAATGTGTAATTCCAATACGCACATTTTCTCCTTCAACTTTTACCCATTCATGTTCTTCTGAATAACGCAAATCTTTCGGTGCACTCATGCAATATCCCTCCAAATAGATTAATATCCTTCAAGCGGCACAATTATGTCCAGCTTTCTTTAAAATCCTCTTCCTTAAACCCTAACGTAACCTTTTTTCCATCAGTTGTGAGAGGACGTTTGATCAGCATGCCATCAGAAGCCAGTATATCTAAAAGCTCTGAATTTGACATATCCTTCATTTTATCCTTCAAGCCAAGATCGCGATAACGCTGTCCGCTAGTATTAAAGAATTTCTTTAATTCCAAACCGCTGTTTTTATATAGGTCTTCAAGCGTAGAGCGTGAAGGAGGATTTTCAACTATATGTACGTCTTTGTAACTTACCCCGTTATCATCCAGCCATTTTTTGGCCTTGCGGCAAGTACTGCATTTAGGATACCAATAATATGTAAGTTCCATATGATCACCTTACTTACTTATGTATTTTTTTGAACATATAATTGAATATTATCATAAATTAGGACAAATTCATAACAATGTCTAATAAATATATCTTTATTATAAAGTAAAAAAGAGGAAAAACCTGCCGCAATTCAGGTTTCTCCTCTTTCTCGAACTTATACGACGTACTCATTGGCTTTAATAACACTTTCGGCAGCTTCACGCTTTAACGCAATCAGCGGCTTCGGCAGGAATCTAGTATATTTTTTTAAGATCGATAACGCAAAGCGCAAATCATCACCAGACTCCATATATGAAAGAGTATTAGTTGCTTCATTATGAATGATTTGGAAAGCCTCCTGGCAATATATTTCTGTATATAGAACCTTTTGTTTTTCTTCTGTATTTGATTTGGCTATAGCCTTCTCGGTCCGTAAAATACAGGATTCCATTGCATATAAGTGGGAAATCATTGTCGCAATATGAGCAAGCACCTCTTGCTGCTGGTCTGCTTCCATCATAAATTTTTTCGCCAGTAAGCCTAACAGCATGCTCACTGCTTTTTTACCATTTGTCACAAGCAGTTTTTCCTGGGAAAGAAGGCTGTCATCAGGCTCACTTGGGATAAAGGTGAACATTTCCTTTTCAACTGCTTTTGCTGCAGCTATTAACGGAACTTCCCCTTTCAGTGCTCTTCTTAAATAGTTACCTGTCACTGCCAACAGGTTAATTTCATTTGTTCCTTCAAAAATGCGGTTTATTCTGGAATCACGATACATTCTTGAAATCGCATACTCCTCCATAAACCCGTTACCGCCATGAAGCTGCAGACATTCATCAACGATTTTATCCAAAGCTTCAGACGCAAAGATTTTATTGAGGCTGCATTCCATACTGTATTCATTGACAAGCTTGGCGGGGATTTTCCAATCTTCTGTCCCCTCCAATGGATCAAGAGCTTCAGACAATAAACCAGCAGTCCGGTAAACAGAGCTTTCAGAAGCATAAAGGAGTGCTGCCATTGTAGCAACTTTTGCTTTTGTTAAGGGAAAACGTGAAATGGGGGTTTGAAATTGCTGACGATTATTAATATAAGGTATAGTTACTTTCAATGCTTCCTTACTTGCGCCAATTGCTCCCATACCTAGTTTAAATCTGCCAAGATTCAAAACATTAAGGGCAATTAAATGACCCTTGCCTTTTTCCCCGAGCAGATTCTCCTTTGGTACAAGGACATTATCGAGGATGACAGAACAAGTAGAGGAGCTTCTAATGCCTAGTTTATTTTCTTCCTGTCCAATAGATACACCAGGAAATTCACGTTCCACAATAAAAGCTGAATAGTCTTTGCCATCTACCTTGGCATACACAGTAAAGATGTCTGCAATCCCGGCATTAGTAATCCATTGCTTCTGACCTTTTAATATATAGTGCGTGCCTTCTTCATTCAATACGGCAGTTGTTTTTATTCCGAGGGCATCAGAACCGGCAGTTGGTTCTGTTAAGCAATAGGACGCAACTTTTTCGCCTGTAGCTAAGGAAGGCAAATATTTCTGCTTTTGCTGAACATTTCCGAATAAAATCAGGGGCAAAGATCCGATTCCGACATGAGCTCCATGTGTAATGGAAAAACCGCCGGCTATGGACATTTTCTCGGAAATAATGGCAGAGCTAATCTTATCAAGACCTGAACCGCCAAACATCTCAGGAACATCAGCTCCTAACAAACCTAGTTCGCCAGCTTCCTTCATTAATTCAAGCACCTTTTTAAAATCATGTTTCTCCATACTGTCAAGATGTGGCATAACAGCATTTCGGACAAAATCACTCGTCATTTCTCCAACAAGTTCATGTTCTTCCGAAAAATCCTCTGGTGTGTATACATCTTTCCAGCTCGTATCTTCAAGAAGAAAACTTGCGCCTTTTTTCATCATTTCTCCACTCCTTCTTTCTTAGTCACAATGGCAGCGGTTTGCCTGCAGTCAATAAGTACAGCATTCTGCGAAGTGTCTCCCTCTCCTTCAGTAAGTCAATGAATGCCTGCCTTTCCAAGCCAAGCAAATAATCTTCCTCCACTTCTGTCTGAATAGGCACATCGCCTCCAGTCAGGACATAAGCAAGTTTAGCTGCAATAATTTCCCCATGCTTTGTGATAGCGCCTTTGCTAGCAAAATCCTGCACCTTCTTTTGCAAAAGGTGGAAGCCTTCCTTGCCGGCCACTGGTATTTTCTTAACAACAGGTGGTTCATAACCTTTCTCAAACAGTTTGATTACTGTTTGCTTAGCTTCCTCCATAACATTAAGACTGTTAAAAGTAATACTATCTTGGCTGCTTAAAAAGCCAATTGTTTTCCCTTCCTCTGCTGAAGTGGATACATTGCTAGTCAATATTGCTTCAAAAGCCTTCGCTGCAGCTGTGATTAAATGACTGTGATCGATACCATCTTGTTCATCCAGCAAGTTCAAGTACAGCTCCTTTGTGCCTCCTCCGCCTGGAATCAGCCCTGCGCTTATTTCAACAAGACCGATATATGTTTCAATCGATGCATGAATTTTGGCAGCAGCAAGACAGATTTCCGCACCGCCGCCTAATGTTTTGCGATGGCTCGCTGCAACAACTGGCTTCTTACAGTATTTGATACGCTTTAGAGCTTCCTGAAACTCTTTCACCACAATTTCTAATTCTAAATAATCCTGATTTTGCCCTTCAAGCAGCATCATAGCCAAATTTGCTCCTGCACTGAAGTTCTTTCCGCTGCTTCCAATTACAAGACCTTTTATGCTGTCTGTGCTCTCTGCAATCGTTACAGCCTTATTTAGCATCTTTATCATATCCATACCGATAATATTATTTTGACTGTGCATTTCCAATAGCAGGACACCATCGTCCATATTAACTATGCTTGCTGCTTTATTACCTGCTATCACTTTTCCGCTTTGCCTTTTATGCTCTAGCCGATATTGATCGTTTGTCAGCGGTATTGGTTCATATTTGCCATTATGGTAGTAGGAGCGCTTCCCATCGACACTCTTATAAAAGCTTGTAAACCCATTTTTAATCATGTCTTCTATCCATTCTGGCAGCTTTTGGTTCTCACCCTTAAGTTTTTCGAGGGATTCCGTTAAGCCAATCTCATCCCATGTTTCAAAAGGACCTTGTTTGAAATTGAAGCCTGTTTTAATTGCTAAATCAATTTGAAAAATGTTTTCCGCAATCTCCAGTGCATGCTCACCAGAATAAAGCAGATACGGCATAACAGTTTTCCATAAAAAAACGCCTGTTGGGCTGCTGTCATAAATAAGCTCTTTCAGCTTTTCGCGGCTTTTGCTTCGTCTTGGGATTTGTTCCTCTACATATTGCATTGTATGATAATCAAGCACGAGCATTTTTTCTTTTGTTTTTTTATAAAAGCCTTGCTTTGTTTTCCTACCAAGCATCTTGTGATTAAGCATCTCCAGCAAGAAGACAGGAACCTTATACTGCTCTTTTTCCATCGTGTCTTCTGTCCTGTTGCGCACATTTTTAACAGTATGGAAAAAAGTATCTAATCCGACCATATCGAGTGTTTGGAAAGTGGCGCTTTTTGTCCTGCCAATAAATGGCCCTGTCAGCCTATCTACTTCACTTATGGTCAAATCCATTTGAACCATAGCATCTAATGTTGTAAGAAAGGCATGTGCCCCAATGCGGTTTGCAATAAAATTAGGTGTGTCCTTTGCTTCAACAACTACTCTTCCTAAGACAGTTTCAGCAAATGTTTTCATATAGGAAATTACTTCAGAGGAGGTTTTATTTGTTGGAATAAATTCAAGCAGCAATATATACCGGGGCGGGTTGAAAAAATGGGTTCCTAAAAAATGTGTTTGGAAATCCTCTGATAAGCCTTCTTTCATCTCAGTAATCGAAATTCCTGATGTATTACTGCTAATGATTGCTCCCTGTCTTCTCACTGCATCTACTTTGCAGAAAAGGGATTTCTTAGCATTTATGTCTTCTGTGATTGCCTCAATAATCCAATCAGCCTCTTTCAGGGCTTCGAAATCATCTTCCATATTGCCAATTTCTAAAAGCTGCTCGTTAGATGCCGAAGTAAGCATGCTCGGTTTGCTTAAACGGATCCGTTCAAGCGCTTGTGCAGCTAAACGGTTGCGAACCTTCTTGTCAGCAAGAGACAAATCAGCCGTTTTTTCTTCATCCAACAGGCTATCCGGGACCTTATCAAGGAGCAATGTAGAGATCCCGACATTAGCCAAATGCGCAGCAATAGCCGACCCCATGATTCCGGAGCCAATGACAGCCGCTTTCTTTATACTGTACATTCATTTTTCCTCCTTTTATTTATATTCATATGCAAATTTAGTAAATCCCTTCCTATCTACAATAAAAAACAATGATAAACTTCACAATAACCATATGCGGAAATTAGCTTACAGGAAAAAAGTTTAACCTTTAATTCTGTTCAAATAGGCCATCCTAAGGATATTAGCAAGGAGGTGACAATTATGGCTAAGATGAAAAAAAACCCTTCTAAAGGCGGAGTTAGTGCAGCTAGTGTAAAGGGAGATGCTGGCCCAACAGTAGAAAATGACGGCGGCGGCAAAAGGAACAGTCAAAACAATCAGTATAAAAAATAACAACTAGCTTTCATTCTTTATATAAACTTTTACAAGATATTGGAGGTTTTATCATGCAACAGCAATCAATGAGCAGCATGAGCCAAAATCAAGGGGTTATGATGGAGCCGCCTGAGATGGTGACAGTTAAAGATTCCTTGTACTTGGCAGATATGCTTTCCTGGAATCTCCTTGCGATGAAAAAGGCCCATTTCTTTGCTCAAAATATCCAGGATCAAAACATTAAGTTACAGGCAGAAAAATGCGGGCAAATGCATCAACAGCATTATGAGAAAATCTTAGCTCATTTAAATGAATCTAACCAAAGCAGTCTACAAGGACTGCAACAGCAGTGAACGGAGGTAGAGCATGAATCAGCAAAAAGTCCAAAATCCAGAAACACAAGTAGCCAAAACTCCACAAATGAATGACAGGGATTTCATCAATGATTTGCTGGCAACCGAAAAATACATGACTGCATCCTATTCTACAGCGCTTAATGAGGCAAGCAATGAGAAACTGTACGATGATTTGCTCAGCATTTTCACTGAAACGCAAAACATGCAGAGAGAGCTGTATGATCTCATGTTTCGTGAAGGCTGGTATAAGCTGGAATCAGCCGATCAGCAAAAATTGCAGCAAGCTTATCAGCAGTTTAAAGGATATGAGTCACAATTTCCTTATGGCAGCAGTTTGCAATAATAAAAAAATGCTAGTAGGCACAGGACTAGGAATAGTTGTCCTCCTACTAGCATCATATGATTTAATTTTTATTTTGCTTTTGATTATCATTTAAATTTTTTATTTCACTAATGATATCGACCACCTGCTGTTTCGCCTCAGGAAATTGACCATTCCAATGCTTCACTAAACTCGGCATTGATTTCGCCATCTGGTTGTAAAGCATCCAAATTTCCACTTCTTTCTTTAAGTGGTCATTTCCCTCTCCCAAAAGCAGCTCGGTGTATTTTGACAGTAATGAATCAAATTTCTCGAGAAATTCCTTATCCACTATTATTGCTCCCTCCCCATTTTTTGATTTGACATTATGTTCATTATATTTTATTATAAATTTAAATCAATTGATAATGATTATCAATCTTGATTAAACCGCACTAGCAGCTCACTATTATTTTTCCCCCTCATAAAAAAATAATAGAACCTGAGTCTGTACTAGAAAAAAAGATGTCCTAAGATTAGCAAGCTCCCATGGATCAGGAGCGCTGCTTATCAAAGGACATCTTTTTTTAATGACGTTATTCATCACTTGAAAACATATATTTTTTATAATGGTATCGAATGGAGAAAATTAGCCCGATTGCTAGCATATTTCCAAGCAAAGAACTTCCTCCGTAGCTGATGAACGGCAAAGGAATACCTGTGATTGGCAAAACACCAACAGTCATCCCGATATTTTGGAACACGTGGAATGTCACCATGCTGATAACCCCAACACATATGCATGTATAAAAGGAATTTTTTGTTTCAAGTGCAACCTTCGTAATATGGTAAATGAGCAGGAAAAACAAGCTGATGATAATGCTTGCGCCAATAAAGCCAAATTCTTCTCCGACTACACTAAAGATAAAATCAGTGTGGTTTTCGGGAAGCACTACTTCATTTGTACCTATTCCCTTTCCTGTTGTTTGACCTGATCCGATCGCAAGCAAGGATTGGGTTAAATGATAACCTGTTGAACTTTGGTAGTTATAAGGATCAATCCAAGAGTATATCCGTCCGAACTGATACTCCTTCACTCCTAAGTATTTCTCCAGCCACTCAGGATGCCATATAACCATATATAAAATCGATGTAGCAAGCGTTACTCCGCCAATAAAAATGGGAGCTATTATCTTCCATGTGATGCCTGAAATGAAAATCATCCCAACCATAATAGCAATAAGTACAAGAGACGTACCTAAATCCGGCTGCTGCATGACGAGCAGCAATGGAGCAAACGTAATACCACCTATTTTCAACAGCAATAAGAAATCCGTCTGCAAAGTTTTAACCAGATGCTTTTCCTGATGGTCTACAATAACTTTCGATAAAATCAGGATTAAAAATACTTTAACAAACTCTGATGGCTGCAAGGAAAAGCCCGGAAGCGTGAACCAGCTTTTTGCTCCGTTTATTTCACGGGCAATACTGCTTGGCGCAACAATCAGCAGCAATAATAAGACAATTCCAATGCCATACAAATACCAGGATAGTTTCTTAAGCTGATCAGAATCCAGCTGCATAATCCCAGCTATAATTCCAGTTCCAATAACATAAAAGACAACCTGTTTAATTACAAAACTTGAATCGGCACTGTATATGGCAATAAGACTTGCCAAGCTTAACAACATTAATATAAGTACAAGTGTAAAATCTATTTTTGAAGTATTTCTGTTTGGGGTCATATTTCATTACTCCTCGAATATGTGAAACTTTAAGGTTTTAAAATGTCAAAAAAACAAGATAAGCTCATTAATAGTTTGTACAATTCTTCATTATATTTGTAATTGCAGCAAATAACAACTTTCGACAAGCATTTAATCAAAATTTAATGTTTGTTACCCCCAAAAATCTTTCCAATAAAAAAAGAAGCTTAGAAAAAGCTTCTTACAGAGACTGTTGGCAAACACCTTTAAAGTAGTAGATATCTCGCTTATGAGCAACAGAAATCACTCGCTGCTTGTGTGAGACTCAGTCTCACTAATTGAAGTAGAAGTTACCCCAATTAAACTAACTGCTCCTTTTCACCAACAAATAAAGAGAGTTACTGAGTTACTTACGATATATTTGCGTCACTTCCACTAATTCATCTGCAATTTTTGCAAGTGATTGAGTGGACACTGTAATTTCTTCAATTGCAGCCAGCTGTTCTTGTGATGATGCGGATACATTCATGGAGTTTTGGCTGTTTTCTTTGGCAATGCTAGTAACTTGATCGACAGAACCTGCGACTTCAACAATGCTGGCATTGATGTTTTTCGCTGCATCAAGGATATTTTCCATCTGTGCACTCATATTCTCCATGCTGCTTGAAATCATATTGAATTTTTCCTTCGTGTTGTTGGTAATATTGATTCCGTCTTTAACTTCATCTGTCACTCTTCTCATTGTTTTCACAGATGTGAGAGTATCTTTTTGAATTTCATTAACTAATACAGCAATTTGTTTAGCTGACTGATTTGATTGTTCTGCAAGCTTTCTGACCTCTTCTGCAACAACGGCAAAGCCTTTTCCAGCTTCTCCTGCTCTTGCTGCCTCAATAGCAGCATTAAGAGCAAGCAAATTTGTCTGATCAGCAATTTCTGTGATGACCTTCAAGAATTGGCCAATTTCTTGGGAACGTTCCTGCAGAAGTTCAATGGTTGTGTTCGACTCTTTCACTGAATTTTGTATTAAACTCATTTGCTGAACGGTGCTATCCACAACGGCTTGTCCTTCTTTAGCCCCCTGCACTGTTTCATTAGTAGATGTAACCATCGCTTCTGTGTTTTTTGCGATATCTCTTATTTCATTGTTAACAACAGCGACAGCGTCTGCTACACTCTCCATTCCCCTTGTCTGTTCCTCTGATCCAACTGCAACACTTTGAATCGCTGCAGAAATTTGTTCCGATACATGGCTTGTTTCAACTGCATTAGCAGTCAATATTTCTGCAGAGGAATTAACCATGTCTGCTGTTTCATTTACCTTATCAACCATTGCCTTAATAGAGTCCTTCATTAAGACAAATTCATCTGTGAGCTGTCCGATTTCATCGTTAGATTTTTTTTGCAGAGTATTATCAAGATGTCCTTGGCGTATTTCCTTAGTCGCAGCAAGCAAACTTTTAATAGGCTTAATAATAATTCTTCGCGTAAAGAAAGAAGCAATTAACGTAGTGAATACTAAGTTAATAACTGTATTAATAATCATGCCTAATTCTGGCGCAAAGATTCCTGCCTCTCTAAGCATTTCATTTAGTTGTATGGAAATAGGCGTGCTTATTATTGTAGCCAACACTATTATAAAAGCTATTTTTGTTCGTAAACTATGAAACAAATTTTTCTTTTTCATATACAACCGCCCTAACTATTGTTTTTATAGGATATTATACCTAATTATTTTAGGTAAATATAGCACGAAATTAGTATACCAGTCATCCTTTTTGCTTTTCCTTTGAAATAATTCAAAACTTTTATACTATAACATATAAAAAAAGGACCATTATGTGCATTCCACATAATGGTCAAAAGTGAGAGGAGGTTATGGGGTTACGGTATAAAGAAAAGCGCTGTATTTCTTTCGGAAAAGATGATACAAGCTATTCTTTATACTTATTAGATATGCTTTTTCTGACGAAAAGTGAGGGCTTATCCCCTTTTCAGCTGAAAAAGGGCAAGCATCTTACCTTTTCCTTTATAAGGTTTGTCCTGTCTCCGCTTCTAAACATACAAGTCAAGCCATATATTATACAGATTGTATTTACTTAGGGAGCTGTATGTAAGGAGGTTACTCTTTGGAAAAACTAAAAAGACTCACTAGTGTTCAATATTGCATGCTTTGGACATTTATCAGCACGCTGATCTTCTATGCTGCAACAGATATCTCCGTGTACACGGTCGCTGCACTAATTGCAGGAATTGTACTTTCCTTCATCAACCTGCTGGAAGATGAGGTCATCCATCAAAAAATACGTGGAGATTAATTTTTTTTTAATTTCATGTATAAAAACAAAAAAAAGGGACCACAATGTTATTACAAAGTGTAATTCCCCCTTTTGTTAAAGAGGTATTAGGCCATCATCCCCCCTAAGGATTTTTTAGCCGAATACCTCTTTTTTTTATTGCAGCAACTGCAGAAATTTTTTCGTCCTTGCTTCCTTAGGAGCAGAGAAAAACTCCTCTGGAGTTCCTTTTTCCACAATATAACCGCCGTCCATAAACAGGACTTCGTCTGCTGCTTCTCTGGCAAATTTCATTTCATGTGTGACGACAATCATCGTCATCCCTTCTTTGGCAAGATCCTTCATTACCTTTAAAACCTCACCGACAAGCTCTGGGTCAAGTGCTGATGTTGGCTCGTCAAAGAGCATTACTTCCGGCTCCATTGCCAGCGCTCTTGCGATGCCTACACGCTGCTGCTGTCCTCCAGACAGCTGAAATGGATAAAAATCAAGCTTATCAGCCAAGCCAACTTTTGCAAGAAGCAGTTCCGCTTTCTTCCTTGCTTTTTCTTTGTCTTCTTTTTTGACGATAACAGGTCCTTCCATCACATTTTGCAATGCAGTCTTATGCGGGAATAAGTTATAGCCTTGAAAGACCATGCCTGTTAATTTTCGAAACTCTGTCACTTCTCTTTTGGAAACCTTTTGAGAAAAATCGATGCTTTTATTACTGATGCCAATCGTTCCTCCTGAAGGTGTTTCAAGCAAATTTAAACAGCGAAGCATTGTCGTTTTCCCTGATCCTGATGGTCCGATTACAACAATTACTTTCCCTTTATCAACATCCAAGTTGATATCCTTCAATACTTCCAGCTCTCCAAAGCTTTTGGACAAACCTTTAATGTTAATCATATGGCATCCTCCTTCCTGCGCAAAAGTGCGTGCCTATTTAAGTAAATGCCTGCTGAATCGATCTTCCAGCCTTTGCTGAACGATGGATAATGGGAAACATATCAACCAATAAAGCAGAGCTACTTCTGAATACAATAATAAAAACTCGTAGTTGGTGCTTGCAATCTCCTGTGCTTTCCGGAACATTTCTGTCACTAGAATTAGGGCAGCAAGCGATGTATCCTTCACCAAGCTGATGAAAGTATTAGATAACGGCGGCAGTGATACTCGTGCTGCTTGTGGAAGGATAACTCTTTTTAAATTTTGTGTATATGTCATCCCAATCGAGTACCCTGCTTCCCATTGTCCCTTAGGAATACTGGAAATGGAGGCACGGACAATTTCTGACGCATAAGCCCCGACATTCAAAGAAAAGCCGATAATTGCTGCCGGCACTGGATCGATGGTAAGATCCTCACTTAAATTTGGAAGACCGTAAAAAATGATAAACAGCTGTACTAATAATGGCGTCCCCCTAATGATGGAAACATATATACGAGCAATAATTTGAAAAATCTTTATGCTTGATAACCGTGCTAACGCGGTTACTACTGCGAGTATAAGACCGATGATAAATGACGCAATGGCTAAAGGCAACGAATACAAAAAGGCCCCCTTCAGCAAAGGCAGAAGGGAACTTGTTGCTATATCCGTATATCGTTGGAGCTGCTCCGGATCTGTGAAGATATTATTTAAGAACATCTTCCCCGAACCATTTCTCAGATATTTTTGTGTATGTGCCATCATCGATCATATCTTGAAGTGCTTTATTGACTTCATCCACTAAAGAATCGCTGCCTTTTCTGAACATTAAGCCACTTTGTGCAACATCATCTGCTGTATCAGCAATCACGATATCTACATCAGGCTTTTGTTTTTTGTAATCTAAGAAGGATAGCTTATCATTAACTGTTGCATCAACACGGTTAGAGTTTAGCAATTCAACCGCTTGGTTAAAGCCATCAATACCGACAAGTTCAGCACCGTATGACTCTGCTGTTTTCGCATAGTTGCTTGTTAAGGACTGAGCTGATTTCTTCCCTTTAAGATCCTCAAAACTCTTAATGTCTGAATCAGACTTTGTAACTAAAACAGCAGTTGAAGAAATATATGGATCAGAGAATAGGTATTTTTCTTTTCTCTCATCATTAATCCCAACTTGGTTTGCAATCATATCAAAGCGTTTTGCATCAAGACCTGCAAAGATTGCATCCCATTGTGTTTCTTTAAATTCTACGTCGACACCAAGACGCTTGCCCACTTCTTTAGCAATCTCCACGTCAAATCCAGTTAAGTCGCCTGTTTTTTCATCATGAAAAGTAAACGGAGCATATGTACCTTCTGTACCAACGACAAGCTTTCCATCACTTTTCACTTTTTCAAGAAGATCCTCACTGCTGCTGTCAGCATTTGAATCTTCTTTTTCTGCATTGCTGCCACATGCAGCCAATGCTATAGTTAAACTTAATAATAAGCATAGCAGTAAACTAAATTTCTTCATGCAAAAATCCTCCTAATTCCGATATGTCTTGTCAGACAAAAGCTATCATATTATATCGTGAAGTTATTTGTCAAAACATATTTACTTTCAACTATATTTTCACCAAAAGTCTGCTTGTTAACCGCATTTTTATAAAAGAGAGCAAAAAAATAACCATCATTTGATGGCTAGGAAATATGAATAAGTGCAAAAGAAAAATGAAAATAACTTAAAAGGAAGAGATAGGCTGCAAATGAAAATAATGTTGCAGTTTCCCTTCATATATATGCTCCATTTTATAATCATCAAGCAAGTCATACGGCGTTACTAATGATGGGTGCTTATTCCAATACAAAGCTCCGCTTTCATGAAGAACGGAAGCAACAAACTGTGAGCAAAAATACGCGTTTTTACGCGGAAAAGGAATGTTTAACATAATAAAGAATAAACCGAGCAAATTGTAGCGGTAACAATGCTTTTCTTTTTCAATCTGCTGAATAATCTCCTTCATCTTATCAAGCTGCTCTTTTGTGACGCGAATGCTGTAAATCGCGCAACACGCATTTCTAAAGAAGTCATCCCTTATATCTTCTCTGACAAATCCGCCTATAAACGGATTATTCGGCTTCTTTCGTCCAAAGCTGTAAACCTCAATCAACTGGGAGTCAAAAGAAATAGAGGCATGGTTATGCGGTTTTTTTGTAAAAAGCTTAATGCACCGTGTAAACAAGGTGCCAGTATCACTTAGTATTAAATAAACAATATGCTCATCCATTCTTTACCTCCACCAAAAAACCGTTTTATTGTATAACGACTAACATATGCAAAAAGTTTCCATTTATTGAAAAAATGGTTCATTTATATCAATAGGAATATATCCAATAAATGAAGCATTTTCCTATCTTTATCATATATACTAACAGCTTTTTGGTGAACAATCTTTAGTATTATCTTTGCTCGGACTAAAGTCTTAGAGTGGGATTAACACAAAAAAAGAGCGGACAGTTCTCCGCTCTTTTTCTTGCTGACATTAAGCAGTCGCTTCTGAAAATTGACTGTAATACAAATCTGCATAAAAACCTTTTTGCTGAAGTAATTCTTCATGATTGCCCTGTTCAATCACTTGCCCGTGTTTCATGACAAGGATGATGTCTGCATCCTTAATTGTTGAAAGCCTGTGTGCAATGACGAAGCTGGTTCGATTTTTCATTAGCTCTGCCATTGCCTCTTGAATTTGTGCTTCCGTTCGAGTGTCAACACTGCTCGTTGCCTCATCTAGAATCAGCAGGCTTGGGTTTGCCAGCAGTGCCCTTGCAATTGTAAGCAGCTGCTTTTGTCCCCCGGAAATATTCGAACCATCTTCATTAATGACTGTGTCATAGCCTTCAGGCAATGTGCGGATGAAATGCTCGGCATTTGCAAGCATTGCAGCTCTTGTTATTTCCTCATCTGTCGCACCTTGCTTACCATACGCTATATTGTCGCGAATCGTCCCTTTAAACAGCCATGTGTCTTGCAAAACCATGCCAAACATACTTCGTAAAGCTCCTCGATCCATTGTTGAAATATCAACACCATCAATCTTAATAACCCCGCTGTCAATATCATAAAATCTCATCAGCAAGTTAATCAATGTAGTTTTTCCAGCACCTGTCGGACCAACAATTGCCACTTTCTGACCCGGTTTAATTTGAATCGTTAAATCTTTAATAAGCTCCTCTTCTTCTTTATAGCTGAAGTAAACTGCATCGAAGTCTACTGCGCCCTGCGGCTGCTCTATAACCTTCACTCTGCTGGTATCTTTCGGCTCCTCTTCTTCATCGAGCAGCTCAAACACCCTCTCAGCAGAAGCAATCGTCGATTGAATGATATTTGAAATATTAGAAAGCTGCTGAATCGGCTGTGAAAATTGTCTTGCATATTGAATAAATGCTTGCACGTCCCCGACAGTAATTCTGCCTGCCGAAACAAAAATCGCCCCGATAACAACAACAAATACATAGCCTAAATTATTGATGAATTGCATCAATGGCATAATAAGCCCAGAAATAAACTGAGATCTCCAGCTGGATTCATACAGCCTGTCATTAATGCTGTCGAATTCCTCCATCGCTTTTTCCTCATGGCCGAATGCCTTAACAATCTGATGCCCGGTAAACATCTCCTCGATATGCCCATTTAACGCACCGAGTGTTGCTTGCTGGCTCCGAAATTGCACTTGTGAGCGCTTAGCGATTTTTACTGTCGCTAGTATGCTTAAGGGAATAGTTAAAAAGCATACAATGGCAAGAACAGGACTGATCGTAAGCATCATAATAATAACACCGACAAATGTAATGACAGATGTAATCAATTGAGTGACACTTTGCTGCAGCGTATTATTAATATTATCAATATCATTAATGGCTCGGCTCAATGTTTCACCATGTGGTGTTCTGTCAAAATATTTAAGCGGAAGTCTTTCCAGCTTTTCGTGCACCTCTTGGCGAAGCTGGAAGATTGTCTTTTGCGAAATATTAACCATAATGATCTGCTGTATATACATAAACAACGCACTTATAATATATAAAAGAATAAGCCAGACAAGGACCTGTCCGATTGCAGCAAAATCTATTTCTGCCCCTGGTACACCGTTCATTTTATTCATCAGCCCATTAAAAAGCGTATCAATTGCTTCAGCTAATATTTTCGGGCTGAAAATGGAAAAAACAGTGCTTAGGATCGCAGCGGCAATCACAAATAAAAGCTGGATTTTATAGGTACCAAGATAACGAGCAAGCCGTTTTAGCGTCCCTTTTGCATCCTTAGCTTTTTGAACAGGCATTCTTGGGCCACCATGTCCTCTTGAGGGAATAGGTGAAGGATGCTTGCTTTGATTATTATGTCCACTCATACTGTCTCCTCCACTACACCTTGTGACTTCACGATTTCTTGATACACACTGCAGCTTGCCAGTAATTGCTCATGTGTGCCAATCCCTGCAATCTTTCCTTCGTCTAAGACGATAATAGTATCTGCATCTTTAATGGTGCTGACCCTTTGTGCAACGATTACAACATTTGCATCCGTAATTTCCTTATTCAACGCTTTTCTTAAATTAGCATCTGTTCGATAATCAAGGGCGGAAAAGCTGTCATCAAACAAGTAAATGCGCGGCTTTCTTACAAGTGCTCTCGCAATGGACAGACGCTGCTTTTGTCCGCCTGAAAGATTTGCGCCTCCTTGTGAAAGTTCTGAATAGATGCCCTTCTCCAGCTCATCGACAAACTCCTTCGATTGGGAAATCTCCAAAGCTTTCCGTATTTCTGCCTCTGTAGCATCTTCCTTTCCAAATCGGATATTATCGGCAATTGTCCCTGTAAAAAGGACAGCTTTTTGCGGCACATAACCGATTAGCTGGCGCAGATCGCCTTGAGCATACTCCTTTATATTCATTCCATCTACAAGTATTTCACCTTTATTCACATCGTAAAATCTTGCTATTAAATGAAGGATTGTGGATTTCCCTGAGCCTGTCCCGCCAATAATGGCAGTTGTCGTTCCAGGTCTCATTTGAAACGAAAGATGCTCAAGCACTGGCTTTTCTGCCAAGGGATAAGAGAAACTCACATTCCGAAATTCTACATCTCCTCTGCGTAGCATTTGACTGTTTGTTTCGTTATCCTTCATTACTGGCGAAATTTCAAGTACCTCATTGATACGCTCTGCAGAAGCAGAAGCACGAGGCATCATTACAAATATCATGCTGACCATCATAAGAGAAAACATAATTTGCATTCCATATTGGACAAACGCCATGATGTCACCGACCTGCATATTTCCTTGGTCTACCTGAATAGAACCGAACCAAATAATAGCAACTGTAGATAAATTAAGAACAATCATCATAATCGGCATGGTAATCGCCATAATTTTATTGACCTTTAAAGCAGTAGTGGTCAAATCTTCGTTAGCATGACGAAAACGTTTCTGTTCAAACTCCTCTTTATTAAAGGAGCGAATTACACGAACACCAGTTAAATTTTCTCGAAGCACACCGTTAAGGTTATCAAGCTTTTTTTGCATCACCTTAAATAATGGGATGCCCTTTTTTATAACAAGATAGATAGTAAGTGCGAGTACCGGGATGGCCACTAGGAATATCAAGGACAGCTTCGCATTTTTTGTTATTGCCATTACAATCCCGCCGATACACATCATTGGCGCTAACACAACCATTCTTAATATCATCATCGTTACTTGCTGCACTTGACTTACGTCGTTTGTTGTTCTGTTGATTAGCGAGGAAATTCCTACTTGATTTGCTTCCTCTATTCCGAAGCTCTCTACCTTATAAAACATCTTTCTTCTTAAGTCCTTTGCAAAAGATGATCCAACTTTAGAGGAGTAATAGCTTGAAAAACAAGCACATACCGTGCCAAAGGCAGCGACTGCAATCATCAATCCGCCTAGTTGCAGCATTAGAGGGCGGTTGTCCTTTACAATTCCATTATCGACTATATCAGCCATAATTGTCGGCAAAAACAGTTCTGCCAGTACTCTGAACAGTGTTAATAACAGTACGATCGCAACCCCTATCTTATACGGTTTTAATCCTAGCAGCAGCTTCTTCATCCATTTCCCTCCAATCTTCCTTCATTGTTGCTATAATCTCTCGACAGCTTCACTGTATACCTCATTTAGCAACTCAATAAACTTATTATTAACTGCTATATCTCTTGCTCTTTTCATACATTTACTTTGTACTATCATTTCCTTTATCTTTTAAAGAAAACCTTTCAACCTGTCTGTTCCTATTTATAAACAAAGCGACAATTCTTCCTTTCATTAGGCAGGCTAACTAATTATAGGAAAGGGTATTTTTGATGTCAATTAATATAGAAGAACAGCAATCTTGCACAAAAAAACCCGCTTTGCCGGCGGGTTTTTGTCTTACACTTTAAATTTATTAACAATCACAAGCAGCTCTTCTGCCATTTTTGTCAAAGCTTTAGCAGAGGAATTAATTTCTTCCATGCTGGCAAGCTGCTCTTCTGAAGCGGCTGCCACCTCTTGGGCACCTGCTGCATTGCCAAGTGCAATTGTGGCAATATCATTGGCTGAGGAGGAAACCTCTTGTAGGCCTGCAGACATTTGCTGTGCAGCCCCAGATACGTCTTCCATTTCCGGACCCATTTCTTTTGTGCTTTGTATAATTTGGGCAAACTTGTCAGATGTAGCTTCTGAGATGGATAATCCTGCTTCAGCATTTTTTGATACTTCTCCCATGATGACAACCGATTGATCTGTATCTTTTTGAATGTCAGCAATAAGGGCAGAGATAAGCTTAGCAGACTCCTGCGATTGTTCTGCAAGCTTGCGAACTTCATTGGCAACAACGGAGAAACCTTTGCCGTGCTCTCCGGCTCTTGCTGATTCAATGGCCGCATTTAAAGCCAGTAAATTAGTTTGATCAGCAATGGAGCCAATAACTTGAATGATTTTGCCGATTTCCTTGGAGCGGTTATTTAATTCCTCAATCACTTTATTTGATTGCTTAATAGACTGGTGAATAAACTGCATTTGTTTCAAGTTTTTCTCAACAAATGCTCCCCCTTCTTCAGCCAAATGATGTGCATCCTTGGAAAGAGCTGCGACAGCAGTTGATTTATCTGCAATCTTCATTACATCTTGAAGAACTTCCTCTAACGAAGTAGAGTTTTGCCCAATACTTGTCGTAATGTTCTCTGCATCATGAGCAATTTGCTGCACAGATGTAGTCACCTGATTAGAAGCAGCTGTCGTTTGACCAGCACTTGCCACCAATTGTTCAGAAGAGGCAGTCACCTGCTCCATCGAATGATTCAGACTTGTAACAACATCTCGCAAGTGACTCTGCATGCTTGTAAAGCCTTTGGCAAGCAAACCAATTTCGTCCTTTGCTTTAATCGAAATATCTTCTGTTAAATCACCGGCGGAAATTCGTTCTGCACTTTTAGCCAACAGCTTCAATGGCATAATAATAGAGCGGATAATATAGAAAATAAGTGCGCCGCCAATTATAATTGCCGCAATCAGCACAATCGTTGTTGTTGAAAAAATAGTCGAAGACGCCTTTCCTATCTCCGATTGATCCATAACGCCAGCAATCTTCCAGCCTGTTTTTTCATCAGACTCATAAATTGCTAACCTCTCCTGCTGTTCGTCAGTAAAGGCCACTTCGCCTTCCTTCTCTTTATACATTTCCTGAATCCACTGTGAATTATCCTTTGCACCAGTATTTGAATTAGGATGATAAATATAGTTTCCTTGTGCATCCAGAAGCAGCATATATCCTTGTTCACCGATTTTCGAGCCTCTGATCATATCCTTTAAAGAACTGATCTTTAAATCGATTGCAATGGCACCTTTCTTGTCATACGTGACCTTAGAGAACGTAACAATCGAATTCCCTGTTCGCTCATCCTCCCTCGGCTGGAGCATCACAACATTCCCGTCTGAATTAACAGCTTCCTTATACCAGGTTTGATCGAGAAAATCTATTCCATCTGGCACTTCCTGATTTGCATTTATGTATACTTCGCCATCTTCCCTAACATAGTAAACATTAAGAACATCTTGGTTCTGTCCTAAGTATTGGGTGAATATTCTTCTTATTTCATTTCTGTCTCCGTCGAGCATTGAATCATCAATTGCATTCGCCATAAAGGTTGCATCCTGCTCTTTCTTAGTTGTTATAGATGCAATTTCATTATGAATAAACTTGACACTTTCATGTGAGGAAACAATTAGATTTTGTTCAATTTTATCTTTTGCTATTACATAGGAAACAATGGAAATAATTAAGCTGGGAACTAGGAGAATAGTGAGAAAGGAGAATATAAGCTTTTTTCGTATAGATACGAACTTAGTCTTTGTCTTTCTATTTTTCCCCAGTCTTGCAAACACAGTATTAATTCCTTTTTTCCAGTTTCGTATGCTAGCTGTTACTTTAGTGCCACCTTCTTTCTTTTTGAAAAATTTAGACTTTTTGCTTTTCATGAATACTACTCCTTTTGGGCTATTTATGAAAATATTCATATAAATCAAATTACCTATTCATTATAGCAAAAAACTAAATTTTTCTGAATAAATTATTTATAAAAAATATTCTTTTTAGTCGTTTATTGTCACTTTATGTTGTATTTCTCCTTTTCGTAAGTAGCTTTTAATATTTCCTAGCACCATATCTCCTATTCTCGCTGAACATTCCTCTGTAGCCCCGCCTATATGACTAGAACAGATAACATTATCAAGCTCAACTAATTCAAGCACAGGCGGTTCCTTGCTAAAAACATCTAATGCAGCTCCTTTTATCTTGTTAGCTTTTAAACAGGCGATAAGCGCCTTTTCATCGATTAAATCTCCTCTAGCAATATTGATTAAATAAGCAGAGCTTTTCATTAAGGAAAGTCTCGTTTCATTTATTAAATGATAAGTTGATTTTTTTAGACTAGTGCTGATTACTACATAATCAGATGTGGCTAGCAGTTCTTCCAGACTGACAAATTGCACACCAAGCCTTTTTGCTTCTTTTTCATCTTGGTAATTTGCAAATGCGACTATATCCATATCGAAACCTGTTGCCCGCTTGGCAACTTTTTTGCCAATTTCTCCAAATCCAATGATTCCAAGCCGCTTTCCTTCAATTTCATTGCCCATATGCAGCAGCCAATTGCCGTTTTTAACTATTTCATTTGATTTTGTTAAATTCCTTGAAACAGACAGCATCAAACCTATTGCAAGGTCTGCAACAGAAGATGCATTTTGACCGGGAGTATTTGTAACCATAATGTCTCGTTCTGATGCAGCAGCCAAGTCAATATTATCAACACCAGTCCCAAACTTGGAAATATATTTGAGATTTGGAGCATTTGCTATCGTGTCTCGATCAATCCGCTCTACCCCAGTCACAATAATTTCTGCATCATGCAGGTAATCTGTTATACTTTCCTTTTTTGTTGTAATACTTGTTACCGAAACACCAAGCTTGCCTAATTCCTCCTCGAGCTTTCGCTTCTCTTTCGTAAAACCCTCACTTAAAGACAGTAAAATATTTGTCATGATTCTTCCCCCCATTAAATAACTGCTCACATAATAGTTGTATTATACAAAATCTTCTAACTAATTTCACATTCAATGGAATAATTTCTAACATAAAAAACCAGCTCTTTATTAGAAGAGCTGGTTTTTATGAGGATTAGTAAAAAATTTTTCGGCAATATTGCTGTAGCCTCCAATGTTAGGCAATGCTCCTGGTTCCTTGGCAATTAATGCACCCATTATGTTCCCATTGCAGGCATAATCAGCAGCCTTTTGAATGTTGGCAGGAAAACCATCTGTATAAATACAGTATAACACTGCCCCCATAAAGGCATCTCCTGCCCCTGTCGTATCAACTGCCTGTACTGCTTTGCTCTTAACATGCTGCACTTGCCCTTGAAAAACAGCATATGACCCGGCTTTTCCTGCTGTCACAAATAAAAGGGGAATATTCATTTCTTTTACTCTACTCAATGCCGCATCAAGACTTTTTTCCTCTAGTAAGAAAAGAAGCTCTTCCTCTGAAAACTTAACAATGTCAACAATCGGCAGTAAAGACAGAATAGTGCTTCGGCAATGCTCTTCGCTCTCCCATCTTTTCAAGCGGATATTGGCATCAAAGCTAATGTAAGCACCATGATTTTTTGCTGTCATAATTGCTTTTACTGTTGCCTCCTTTGCCGCTTCATGAAATAAGGTTCCCGAGCCAAAATAGAACAGCAATTTATTCAAGAAGGCTTCCTCTTTAATATCATCAACTGACAGGACATCATCAGGTGTCTTATTTTCATAGGAGTGGAAATGCCTGTCCCCATTTTGATCTAAATGAATGTAGACACTTGGAAGCAGCTTTCCGTTCGACAGCACACTATAATCAAGCTTAATATTTTCCTTAGCCAATTGTTCCTGTACAAACTGGCTATCTTGTTCAATTCCGAGCTTTGTCACATAAAAGCTTGGAATACCGAATCTGCTTAAATGGACTGCCAGGTTCACAGAAGCTCCTCCAAGCCGCTTTTCATAATTGTCGTTGTTCTCATTAATAGACAAATAATCTATAAAAGCATCACCGATAGCAATTGCCCCTTGATGTACTATTCTCATCTTCTTATTCCTCTCTATCTGTTCATATTCTCCTATTTTATTGTAAAAACCAAATAATGTGAAACCCTTTTGGTTTTTTTCCCGTTAATATATTGGTGGACTTAGTTTAGTTCCTATGGCTTATGGAAAAGAGGGTAGATGCCTATAGAAATGGGAGTTTTTCTTTTCAAATAAATTTGTTATGATAGATAGGACATGCGCATAAAATCAATAGATTATTAATTACATATAAAGCATTAGGAGTGGATAGTTTGGACGTTTTATGGGAAATAGTTGTCGCCATCATCTTAGGGATTGTGGAAGGACTAACAGAATTTGCACCTGTTTCCTCAACAGGTCATATGATCATCGTGGATGATTTGCTGCTTAAATCTGGAGAATTGTTTAACCCTCAGGTTGCCAATACTTTCAAGGTGGTTATTCAATTAGGGTCTATTTTAGCTGTTGTCATTCTTTTCTGGGGTCGTTTTATGAATTTACTTGGCCTGAAAAAAGATATTAACGGCAAAAAAATCGAAGGACCTAAATTAAGTCTTGTACAAATTATTATCGGTTTACTGCCTGCTGCAGTTCTTGGCTTCCTTTTTGAAGACTATATCGATTCGAAGCTCTTTGGCATTCGCACAGTCGTTTACGCATTGATTGCTGGAGCTGTTTTAATGATTATTGCTGATTATGTACAAAAAAAGAAAAAAATCACAGCAGAAACTGTCGATCAAATCACTAATAAACAGGCATTCTTCATCGGCTTGTTCCAGTGTATCGCTTTATGGCCTGGTTTTTCCCGCTCTGGATCTACTATATCAGGGGGAGTGCTGATGGGCTTAAGCCACCGCGCTGCAGCAGACTTCACCTTCATCATGGCAGTTCCAATCATGGCAGGAGCAAGCTTTTTATCACTATTGAAGAACTGGGAATACATAACTGGAGATGTTCTGCCGTTTTTCATCGCAGGCTTTATCAGCGCATTTATATTCGCATTGATTTCCATTAGATTCTTCTTAAAATTAATAAACAGAGTTAAATTAGTGCCATTTGCCATTTACCGCATCCTTATAGCGGTTATCATCATTCTTGTATTCTTCTAAAAGAGAAAGCTTTTAAGCTTTCTCTTTTTTCATATAAAAACCAATCAGTATAAAAGAACTAATTTCCTTCATTTTATGGAATACTGGCAGGAAAATACTTTTTATTTCTCCCTTATTTTGTTAACATGCAAAAAGTAAGTTCAAATCCAAGGAGCCTGCCAAAAATGCCAAACATTTCGAAGGAAACGGAAGACATCAAGGAATTGCTGCGAATGATAGACCATTTAAGGGATGAGTTGGTCCAAATTGCTTCAAGCGAAGGCTTTTCAAGTCCAAATACAATCAGGACAAGCCAGCTGCTTGATTCCTATCTAGTTAAGTACCAACGAATGTGCAAAAAAAAGAAAGATTAACTACAAAAAAACAAGTGCAATAAATGCACCTGTCCTTATATTAAATCCTATTTTTATCCTTAACCTCTAAAATATCCAATAAGAAAATAAAAATTGGGATACCTACAATCAGTCCCCATACCCCAAAGAAATGCTCTGAAAAAATCAGGACAATAAAGGTAAAAAATACAGGTAAGTCAGTTTTTGAGGACATAAGCTTCGGATTAAGTATATATGCTTCAATTGCATGCACTACCATTACAATAATAATGACTGTTACTACCTTCGCAATACCGCCTATCGAAAACGCAATGATACATAATGGAATCAACGAAATAATGACGCCCGCAACAGGAATAAGCCCTAATATGAAGATCATCATGGCAATGCCAAACAGCTGCGGGAAACCTAGAAAGTATAAGGAAATCGTCGTCAAGCCACAGTTTACTAAAGCAATAATGAATTGTGCCTCAATTACCTTGCCAAAGGTTCCAGCAAATTTACTCCCAAAATAACTCAATTCACGATAAATCGGAGCAATCTTGCTTTCATTGAACTTATGAGAAAACTGCTTGAGCCGGTCTTTCTCCAATAAGTAAAACAAGCTTAAAATAATAGCCAAAAACAGCTGCAGACCAAGTTTACCGATATTCGTAAAATAACCGAGAACGAAGGAAAAGCCCTGCTCTAAATAATTAAGGACCTGATAACGGCTAATTGTCTCTATCATGTAGTTGATAACCGGATTATCATTCGGTCTCATGTAAAAACGGATTATATTGCGCACCAATTGTTTAATTTCTTCAATAAAGACTGGCAAATAGGCGGAAATTCCGTACACTAGCGCACCTATGACAATGATATATAATGCGATGGCAATAATGCTCCGCTTTATAGGAAGTCTTTTGGAAAATAACTCGACAAATCGATCCATCAAAAAAGCAAAGATGAACGTAAATAATATTAAGTTAATCATACTGCTCACTGCATAGAGGATGACAGCAAACAAAACAAGAATAAAGAATCTCTTTATATCCTTGTTAGCAAAGATATTTTTGTACTCACCCATAAAAAGACTCCTGACACCAATAAAATAAGCGATTCAAGTTAATCACTTCAAACATGAAATTTCTTCCAGCGTTATCCAAAAATTTTTTAACTTTAAAAACTTTCCTATATCTTATTATCAATTTAGTTGCACAAAATAACAAGTGTAATTTATTAAGGATGGGAGGAAATTCGAATCATTCATCAGGACAACCCCCTTTCAACACTTGTCCTTTTCTCCTACTGTTTGGTAAATAGTGGTTGTTTTTTCACAAAGCTGTCAAACTCAGCATTTTCAAGCAATAATGTTTATATTTTTTTGAAAATTTCTTCTTTACAGTTTATTAAAATCCTAGTAAACTGGACAAAAGTTTCAACTTTAGATATTTTTCGATCTATTTCGACATCAGGAGGTTCTTATGAACATTTTTCGTAAAAAAGCTGTTTCCACTAGCTCAGCTACTTCGTTAAATCGTGTACTTGGCGCATTTGACTTAACCATGCTAGGTGTCGGCGCAATTGTTGGAACAGGGATATTTGTTCTGACAGGTGTAGCAGCAGCAAAGTATGCCGGACCTGCACTTATACTTTCATTTATTATCGCTGGGCTTGCATGTACATTCGCAGCTTTGTGCTACTCTGAGTTTGCATCGATGATACCAGAATCAGGCAGTGCATACACATATAGTTATGTAGCTTTTGGAGAGGTTATTGCATGGATACTCGGCTGGGACTTAGTGCTAGAATACGGACTCGCATCGGCTGCGGTTGCAAGCGGATGGTCCGGATATTTCCAAGGCTTGCTTGCAGGATTTGGCATCCATTTGCCGACCTTCATGACAAGTGCTTATAATCCTGCAGCAGGCACGTATATTGATATCCCTGCCATAGTAATCGTATTTATTATTACACTCGTATTAACGAGAGGGATTAAAGAATCATCGAAGCTGAACATCGTGATGGTTGTCATCAAGATTGCTGTTGTTCTATTATTTATCGCAGTTGGGGTTTGGTACGTAAAACCAGATAACTGGGCACCGTTTATGCCATTCGGTTTCCAAGGTGTCGCCACAGGTGCAGCAGTTGTTGTGTTTGCATACTTCGGTTTTGACGCAGTTTCCACAGCAGCTGAAGAAGTAAAGAATCCGCAGCGGAACTTGCCGATCGGAATCATATCTGCATTAGCTATCTGTACAGTTCTATATATTATTGTATCCCTTATTTTGACTGGAATTGTGCCTTTCGCACAGCTTGACGTTAAAGATCCAGTAGCATTCGCATTGGCTTTTATAAATCAAAACTGGGCTGCCGGTCTCATTTCACTAGGTGCCATCATTGGTATTACAACCGTTTTAATGGTAATGATGTTTGGGCAAACTCGTTTGTTCTATGCAATCAGCAAAGACGGTCTATTACCGAAACCTTTGCAAAAAGTCAGCCCAAAGAGCCAAGTGCCAATTGTCAGCACATGGGTCACTTCTGCTTTAGTTGCTATTTTCGCAGGGCTTGTCCCACTTAACCAGCTAGCAGAGCTTACAAATATCGGTACATTATTCGCATTTTCAGCAGTTTCACTAGGAGTCATCGTATTGAGAGTCAAACAGCCTGATTTAAAGAGAGGCTTTAGAACACCGTTTGTTCCGCTTATCCCAGGCTTGGCCATTGTTTTCTGTGTATACCTTATGCTTCAGCTAAGCTCATTTACATGGAAAGGATTTGCTGTATGGCTGACAATCGGACTAGTTATCTATATCGGATACGGCTACAGAAACAGCAAGCTTAACGCAAATAAAGCATCATCCTAATAAAAAAAAACGGGAATCAGATGATTCCCGTTTTTTTTTACTCATTATTTGGCCGTTTAAATGGCCACCAGTTTGCTTCACCGAAATTCTTGACCATAACAGGGATAAATAGCGGCAGGATAATCAATGCATACAGGAACAAGCCAACTAATACAATGCTTGCTATTTGCAGCAGTGACAGCATGCCAGATGGCATCATCGCTGCAAACGTCCCACCTAAAATGACTGCTGCTGAGATAATGACAGTCCCCATTTTCTTCATTGCTTCAAGCATTGCTTCTCCAATCGATAAATCTCTGTATTCATTGAAGCGATCCATTAAGAAGATACTATAGTCCACTCCAAGTGCGACAAGAATAACAAATCCGAAGAACGGAACAGCCCAGCTTATTCCCGTGTATCCTAACAGATTGACGTAAATCGCTTCATTGATTCCCATCGCTGTATAGAATGTCAAAATAAGTGAACCGATAATATATGCCGGCATGATGATGGAACGGAATAAGAAAATGAGGACGATTCCAATTCCTACAAGCATCCACAGCACCGTTTTCGAGTAATCCTGATTAGACATTGTGCGCAAATCCGCATTGGTGCTGGTAATTCCCCCAACTGCCACTTCTGCATTTTCTAATTTCGTTCCCGTAGTTGCTCTTTCCACCGTATCCTTTATATCGTCAATTTGGTTGATTGCTTCATTAGAATAAGGGTTCGCTGAAAAGACTACATCCATTGTCATAATTTTATTATTTTTAGATAAGTAAGCATCTAAAGCCCCTTGGAAGTCATCACTTTCTAGCACCTCCTCAGGCAAATAAAATTGATTTTGGTCATTTTTGGATAAACCAGATAAATAATCTGTTGCTGAGTTCAAGCCGTCTGACACTTGATCAAGCCCGTCAGCACTTTGATTCAAGCCCTCAGTCAAATCGCCAAGCTGTCCGTTAATGTCACCAAATCCATCAAGCAGCTGCTTCTGTCCATCACTAATGCTTGTAAGTCCGCCTGTCAGCTTCGGCATATTATCGACAATTTGTCCTTGGCCGTCAGCTAATTGGTTTAAGCCGGCTTGTTGTTGTTCGATGCCTGCGATGAGCTGTTCTAGTCCTGTGGTTAAACCTGCCTGACCACTGATGGCTTTTTCCAACTCTCCGTTAGCAGAATTTATTCCACCTTGTAGCTTAACCAAGTTCCCGTTTAGCTCTGTAATACCACTGTATAATAAAGGGACTCCTTTTTGAGCTTTCTCAATACCCTTCCTTATTTCTTTATATAAATTATCGTCTCCAAGTCCTTGCTTAACACCATCCTCACCAATTTTTTGATAATTAGCCTCTAGATAATCAAAGTATCCTCCCTTAATATTACTTAGACCATCGGATAGCTCTTTTATTCCATCCTCTATTTCTTTATATTTTGTAAGTAGTATTCCTAGGTTCGTTCCAACATCCTCATATCCCGTCAAAAGCTGCTTTTGTCCAGCCAGCAGCTGCTCCGCTCCAGACTTCGCTGCCTCCAGACCTGCCTTAATATCATCAGACCCAGCAGTACCTTGACGAATGCCATCCTCAATTTTAGCTAGGTTGGTCTGTATGGTACCTAAGTTGGTTTTAATTTCATCAGTACCTTTAATCAAATCATTAATGCCGCTTGTAGCAGTGCTTAGCTGCGGTCCTGATTTTGACAGCTGATCGCCTGCTTCATGCAAGCCATCGCTGATTTGATCAATGCCGTCCTTTCCTTCGCCAAGGCCTTCTTCTAATGTTTCAGCCTGCTTGGAAATATACAAATCTTCGATTGGTTCTCCTGTAGGTCTTGTGACAGAGCGGACATCTTTAACAAGGTCTACTTTCTCTAATTCCTTGCTGATGTTTTCTGCCAAGCCTAGATATTCAATAGAATCCATTTCTTCATCATTTTTAATGGTAATGGTTGTTGTCATCGATTCACCTGGACCAAAGCTGTCAGCAATTGCGTTGAAAGCTTTGATGGACGGTGCATCGTCGCCGATTTCATCCAATGAGTTAAAGGAAAGTGTTCCATCATATGTAACAAGGAATGGAACAGTGATTGCAGCAACAATGGCAAGTGCAATAATAGGGCGCTTGATGGAGAAGCGGCCGGCAATCTCCCAGATTTTACTGTCACCATGCTCTGCACTGCCTTTTGAAGGCCAAAAGATCTTCTTCCCGAGCAGCACCATAATGGCAGGTACGACTGTAAATAACGCTACTAATAATAATGCTACACCAACAGCAACTGCTGACGCTGATTGATACAGCTTAAACTGAGAGAAACCGATAGCAGCAAACCCGATCATAACTGCTATTCCGCTGAACAGCACTGTTCTTCCTGCATTTCGATATGTCTCAACAATAGCTTCTGCAATACTTTCGCTATGCATCATCTCTTCCTTAAATCTGCTTAATAAAAGAATGCAGTAATCTGTACCGATACCAAATAGAACGGCAACAAGGAAGATTTGTGTGTAATTAGAGATAGGGAAATCGAATTTATCAACAAGGATAGATACGATTGACTGGGAAGCCAAATAGCTCAATCCGACTGTTATAAGCGGTATGAACGGCGCTATAACCGAACGGAATACTATTAAAAGTACAGCAAGTATAAATACGACCGTTATACCTTCTGTCTTTTTTAAGCCTTCCTCTGAGCTTGTTGTTAAGTCTTGGTCAATCATCCAATTACTTGTATAATAATGATCTACTTTAAACTCTTCTAATTCGTCATATAATGCCTTACTGACTTCTTCTGCTTCTCGGTCATTCCAGCTGACCTTTAGTGATACAAGAATGGTTTTGCCATCGTCAGAGACGAGCTGGTCTTTAAGACTTTCATCTGTGAAAGAGGAGAGAATTTCTGTGATGCCAAGCTTTTCCTTGTCTGCTTCTAGCTTTTTAACAGCCTTCTCAGTTTCTGCCTTTTCCTCTGCAGTCAATTTCTTGCTGCTATGAAAAACAAGTGCAACTGACGACTGATCACCTTGGTTCTCTTGGCTTTGAATCTCATCCATGATTTCTGTTGCTTTTGCAGAGGAAAAAGTATCTGGCACACTTACCTGCCCTTTCTCTCTGACAAGATCCCCCATATTCGGAGCAATCATAAACAGCCCGACAATAGCTGCTATCCACAGAACAAGAACAATCCATTTTCCTTTGAGAATGCTATTCACTCTTTGACCTCCGTCTTCGTATCTTTATTTTCTTCTATTAATTTGTCCAGCTTTTCAAACGTTGCTAAAAAGCCTGAAATTTCCTGATCATCAAATTTATTGATAAGACTCTCCACTAAGCGATGTATTCTTTCTTCCATTTTCGTAAAAATCGCATTTCCTTTTTCTGTTAATGTCAAATAAATGACTCTTCGATCTTTTTTATCCCTTGTGCGTTCAATCCATTCTTTTTCAAAAAGTCTATTAATAATAGATGTAATCGCACTTTTATTAACACCGAACACTGCAGCCAGCTCAGAAGATGTACAAACCTTCACTTGGTTAATGTGGCGCATTGTGTAGTGCTGTTCACAAGTGAGAACATCTCCGATTTCCATTCTAATGAGATTATCCAATTTCCGGTTTACAGAGAAATTGATGTCCACATACCTATCGACGACATCTTTAATTTTTTTGCTGCTGATTGCTTTCACCCCCAAATAATAGTTCAACTACTTAACTATTAAACATTTTAACTTTCTCCTTGTTTTTATGTCAATCAGTTTCTTTTTATTCTTTTATTTTTTCTCATTGCATAGAGACTATGCTATAATGACCTCAAAATGAAGGGGCTAATGCATATGAAATTCACTAATGAAAACACACTTATGGAAAGACTGGGAATTGAAATAACAGAAGTAAAAGAAGATGGAACATGCATTGCCACAATGCCTGTTGATGAAAGAACAAGACAGCCTTTTGGCTACTTGCACGGCGGCGCTTCTGTTGCCTTAGCAGAAACGGTTGCAAGCTTAGGTGCTGCAAGTCTTGTCGATTTAGAAAGCACAGCTGTCTTTGGCCAGGAAATTAATGCTAATCATATCCGCTCCAAAAAAGACGGAATCGTTACAGCAATCGCATCTGTCATCCATCAAGGAAAAAGCAGCATGGTATATGAAATAAAAATTCAGGATGAAGAAGGCAAACTCATATCGATTTCCCGCTGCACGATTGCAGTCGTGAATAAGCGTAAATAAAAGGGTGCATCCATAAGATGCACCCTTTCTTTATATGAATTAGTTTGTACTTATATCCCTGATTTCAGGCGGACTGTCCAGAACAGTTTCTATATAATTTTTACCCCAATTGTACATGCTGTCGAGGATAGGCATTAAGCTTTCCCCTTCTTTCGTAAGGGAATATTCAACCTTCGGCGGAACGACTGGATAAACGACTCTTTTTACAATAAGATCTTCCTCTAGTTCACGAAGCTGGTTTACAAGCATTCTTTGTGTAATACCTGGCATTAATGCCTTTAACTCACCAAATCTTTTCGTCCCCTCTTTGCCGAGATGCCATAAAATCAGCATTTTCCACTTTCCGCCGATAATACCTAAAGTCAGCTCTTTCTCACAATTGAAGACCTTATCTTCCATGCGGCTCATAGACACTCCTCCATTCCTTTTCCCATACTTAGTATACTTTTAGACACTATATATAAATAAAGTGCGTACTTACGTATTAAAATTATAAGCCGTATAATCGACATTGTACAAGAAATAGGAATCAAGGCGGCTTTGTTAGGCAAATAATAAAAAGCCCCAATCAAAAAAGGAGTGTTTAAAATGAAATTACAATTAGCATTAGATTTAGTAAATATCCCGCAAGCAATTGAAGTAGTATCTCAAGTAGCAGATCATGTTGACGTTGTTGAAATCGGAACACCGGTTGTTATAAACGAAGGTCTTCGCGCTGTTAAAGAACTGAAAGATGCATTCCCAAACGTGACAGTTCTTGCTGATTTAAAAATCATGGACGCTGCTGGTTATGAAGTAAGTCAAGCTGCTGCTGCAGGAGCTGACATCGTAACAATTCTTGCCGTTGCAGAAGATGAATCCATCAAGGGTGCTGTAGCTGAAGCGAAAAAGCAAAACAAACAAATCCTCGTTGATATGATTGCTGTAAAAGATATTAAAGCACGTGCTAAAGAACTAGATGAGCTCGGTGTAGACTATATTTGTGTACACACTGGCTATGATTTGCAAGCAGTCGGCAAAAACTCTTTTGAAGACTTGAAAGCAATTAAAAGTGTCGTAAAAAATGCAAAAACAGCTGTTGCAGGCGGAATTAAGTTAGATACTCTTCCTGAGGTTATTGCAGCACAGCCTGATTTAATTATTGTCGGCGGCGGCATCACAGGCCAAGATAACTTACAAGAGACTGCTGCTAAGTTTAAAGAATTGATCCTTCAAGGGTAACAGACTATGAACACAAGCGGATACTTGGAGGCTGTTTTAGCTGAGCTGAAAGAAGCCTCCACACATGTTTCCACTGAGCAGACTGACTCTCTAGTTGAGGCAATTTTGTCAGCCAAAAAGGTATTTGTTGCAGGAGCAGGCCGCTCTGGTTTTATGCTTAAATCCTTTGCAATGCGAATGATGCATATGGGCATTGATGCATATGTAGTCGGTGAAACTGTAACTGCCAACTTCGAAAAGGAAGACTTGTTGATCATCGGCACTGGATCAGGTGAAACGAAGGGCCTTATTTCGATTGCTGAAAAAGCGAAAAGTATTGGCGGCAATGTCATCGCTGTGACGATTTTTCCAGAATCCACAATCGGCAAAATTGCTGATGCAGCGATTAAACTGCCTGGATCACCAAAGGATAAAACAAACAGTGACTTTAAAACAATTCAGCCAATGGGCTCCTTATTTGAACAGCTTATGCTGCTTACACTGGACAGTGTCATCCTGAAATATATGGAAGTAAGAAATCTTGATTCCAATACAATGTATGGTAAACATGCCAATTTGGAATAAACTTATATAGGCTGCCTTATAAGCCAAAGCCAATTGATTGTATAATGGTTCCATTATATAGTATATTGGCTTTGGCTTTATTTAGTCTGTCTCTTGTAGACTTAACTAACTTGATAAAGGAGTAAATAAATTATGCAATCACTTAAAGGAAAAACGGCATTAATTACAGGTGCTGGCAGAGGCATCGGACGTGCGACTGCTATTGCACTTGCACAGGAAGGCGTAAACCTAGGATTAATTGGGTTAACAGAAGGCAATTTAAAAAAAGTTGCAGAAGAAGTAAAGCAGTATGGTGTATCTGTTGCAATTGCAACAGCAGATGTATCTGACAACCAATCTGTTATTGATGCTGTAAACAGTATCAATCTTGAGTTAAAGCAAATAGATATCTTAATTAACAACGCTGGCACTGCTAAATTCGGCGGCTTCCTCGACCTATCTGCTGAAGAATGGGAGAATATCATTAAGGTAAATCTAATGGGTACTTACTATGTAACAAGAGCGGTGCTTCCAGGAATGATTGACAGAAAAGCTGGAGATATCATTAATATTTCCTCAACAGCTGGACAAAAGGGCGCACCTGTTACAAGTGCATACAGTGCTTCTAAGTTTGCTGTATTGGGATTGACTGAATCGTTAATGATGGAAGTGCGCAAGCATAATATCCGTGTAACGGCGTTAACACCAAGCACAGTGGCTACAGATCTTGCCATCGATACAAACCTGACAGACGGAAATCCAGAAAAAGTAATGCAGCCAGAAGATTTGGCTGAATACATGGTTGCACAATTAAAGCTTAACTCTCGTGTATTTATTAAGACTTCTGGTATGTGGTCTACTAATCCATAAGAAAAAAGCAAACTCGGCGGACGAGTTTGCTTTTTTTCACACCTTTTTCGCATAAATAATATAGCGCTGCGGCGCATTGCCAACAAAGCTGAAAGGATAGCAAGTGGTCAAGACGAGCTCTTCTTTCGTATTATCCAACGTAATAATAGTCTGATCATCTGCTTCAACAATCTTTGTGGACGTGATTTCATAGGAGAAGCTTCCATATGGAAGCACCACTCTCAGCTCATCACCGAGTTCTAATTCACCAGCCCTTCTGAACACCGTATCACGATGTCCTGATAAGACAATTTGACCATTTTCGTTCGGATAATAGCTGCCCTTAAAGTGTCCGACACCTTTTTCCAAATCATCCGGATCTGTTCCTTCTACAATCGGCAAGTTCCCTTCGATTTTTGGTATCTCCAGAATGCCGACCGATTCCCCTGTAGGAGGCACGAAACGATTATCCTGCTCCTCATCCACCCAATCGTCCTTTTTCTCTTTAACCACAGCTTCTGCCTTTGATAATGATTGCTCTGTTTTCACCTTTGTTTCAGCTATATTCCATGCTCCCAATCCGAGAAAAACCGCTCCTCCTACTATAAGCAGGAGGGCAAACCATTTCAATTTTTTCATTATCAGCTTACGCCTTTCTTCTTTTTACGAATAGTACAACACTTCCTACTACTAGCATCATACACCCAATCAGAAGATAATTATAGTCCATTGTTGCTGTATTCGGCAGCACAGGTGTTGGATTTGTCTCTTTATCAGGCGTTTCTGGATTTTCACCTGGTTCTGGATTCTCACCTGGTGTTTCTGGATTCTCACCTGGTGTTTCTGGATTCTCACCTGGTGTTTCTGGACTCTCACCTGGTGTTTCTGGATTTTCACCTGGTGTTTCTGGACTCTCACCTGGTGTTTCTGGATTTTCACCTGGTGTTTCTGGATTCTCACCTGGTGTTTCTGGATTCTCACCTGGTGTTTCTGGACTTTCACCTGGTGTTTCTGGACTTTCACCTGGTGTTTCTGGATTCTCACCTGGTGTTTCTGTGTCTTCATCAGTGATTTCAGAAATTCGTTTTTCTGCACTGTATGAAATCGGCTCTGTAAATGACTTAACAAAATCTACTGTCGCCTGCAGATCATCCGGTCCTTGTACAGGATTTTCACCGAATTCAGTTAAACGGTATTTGTCCGTAGTATGTGGGTACATATAGTTATTAACAACAACTGTATATGTTTTAGACAAGTCTAATTTTGAGCCGTCTGGCAGCATTAAATCAACTACTTCTCCAAATTCACCAAGTGATGCATCCCACGTATACTTAAAGCCTGCAATGCTTACATCTGGACCGTATGAGCTGAATTGAGTATTAAGCACTTCTTTTAATTCAGCACCTGTCAGCTCTAATTTAACTAACGTGTTACCGAATGGTTGAATATTAAACAATTCCTCCCATGTGATTTCACCTTGAAGCAAGTCATCACGAATTCCTCCGCCGTTCATTAAAGCAAAATCACTGTCCATTGCTGCTACCATGCCATCAGCAATTAAGTTACCAAGTGCATTGTCACCGACTTCCCCTTTAGAAGCGTAACCACCTAAAATATCCGTTGCCGCTACTCCAACAACTTCCTTCAGCTTAGGGCCAACTATGTCTTGATATTTATCAAGAATTGCTTGCACTTTTGCATCTGGTGTAACTCCCTCTTGTTTCACATCTACTATTTCAGCAGATTTCTTCACAATGTCCTTCGTAACTGGATCGATTTCTAAATCAATATCAGAAAACGCCTTGCCATATTCCCATGCTTGAACAATCAGCTTATTATCAACTAAACCGTTTATTTTCACATGATTATGTGCTGCAAAGATAACATCAACCGCATCATCCACTTTGTTCGCGATATCAGCGATAGTTCCTGTAATTTCTCCACTGTTTGCATCTTGATTTCCAGGAACATGAGTAACCACTACAATTGCCTCTATTCCTTGCTTTTGAAGCTCAGGAACATATTTATTGATCGCTTCTATTTCATCTGTGAAACGAACATTTTCATTTCCTTTTGCAATAATCTGGCTTGGTGTATCAATATTTGCCACACCGATAAAGCCTACTTTTACGCCATCCACATCTTTAATTGTATATGGATCAAGCACAAGCTTACCTGTATCCTTATATTCCACATTTGCTGCAACAATTGGGAAGTTCATGCCGTCATAACCGGCAGTGCCATTCGGGTGCTCGCCGCCATTAATCATGCGGAGCATCTCGTCCACACCTTCGTCAAACTCATGGTTCCCAACAGTTCCGACATCAAAGCCTAATGCTTCCATTATCTCAACTGTCGGCTCATCTTGAAGCAATGCAGAAACTGGTGAGCTGCCGCCAATCATATCGCCTGCATGAACAAGTAATGTGTTTTCATTTTCTGCTTCATGCTGTTTTAAATAGGTTGCCAAGTAAGAAGCATAACCATAATTAACGCCATCTACTGTTCCAGTAACATCTATTTTACCGTGTAGGTCATTTACACCTAATAGCTGTGCTGAAATATTGCCTGTTGGACCATCAGTAGCATTCACTTCTGAGATTCTTCCCGTATTGTAAGAAATCGGACCATTGAAGCTTTTCACATAATCAACAGTCGCTTGCAGGTCTTCTCCCCCTTGAACAGGGTTTTCACCAAGCTTAGCAAGCAAATACTTATCGCTGCTATGTGGGTACATATAGTTATTCACTGTTATTGTGTATTTGCCATCTGGATCAATTTTTTCTCCATTTGGCAAGAAGATATCAACAACTTTACCAAATGATCCTTGCTTGCTGTCCCATGTATAGGAGAAGCCGCCAATACTGACATCAGGACCATAGCTGCTGAATTGGCTGTTCAAAATTTCCCGTAAGTCATCACCACTTATTTCCAGCTTAACTAAAGTATTGCCAAATGGCTGAATATTGAACAATTCATTCCAAGTAATGTCACCAGCATTTAAGTCATCACGAATGCCGCCGCCGTTCATCAGCGCAAAGTCACTATCCATTGCAGTAAGCATGCCGTCTGCAATCAAGTTTCCGAGCGCATTATCGCCAACTGCACCTTTTGTAGCATAGCCACCTTCCATAATCGTTGCTGCTTCTCCAATTACCTCATTCAGCTTCGGACCAACTTCCTCCGAATACTTGTTTAAGATTGCAGAAACCTCTGGATCAGGTGTGACACCCGCCTGCACTACATCAACAATATCAGCAGATTTTTTAACGATATCACCAGTTGCTGGGTCAATTTCAAGCTCTACATCTGCGAATGCTTTGCCATATTCTCCAGCTTGAACAATCAGCTTATTATCAACAACTGCATCAATCTTCACATGATTATGGGCTGCAAATAGAACATCGACTGCATCGTCTACGTTTTTCGCAATATTAGCAATATCACCTGTCGCACTGTCACCTGATTGATTGCCAGGAACGTGAGCAAGGACGATGATTGCTTCAACACCTTGATTTTGCAGCTCTGGTACGAATTTGTTGATTGCTGCTGTTTCATCTGTGAAGCGAATATTTTCATTTCCTTTACTGATAATCATATTTGGCGTATCAGTCGTTGCAACACCGATAAATCCAACTTTCACGCCTTCAACTTCCTTAATTGTGTATGGATCAAGCACTAGCTTACCTGTATCCTTGTATTCTACATTTGCCGCTACCATTGGGAAATTAATGCCATCATAGTTTTCCGTTCCGTTTGGATGCTCTCCGCCATTAATGAGGCGCAGCATTTCGTCCACACCTTCATCGAACTCATGGTTTCCGACTGTCCCAACATCGAACCCTAATGATTCCATAATTTCTACAGTTGGCTCATCTTGCAGCAATGCAGATACAGGAGGACTACCGCCTACCATATCACCAGCATGTACAAGCAGTGTATTAGGATTTTCAGCTTCTCGTTCACGTAAATATGCTGCTAAATAATCCATTCTGCCAATTGTGTTTGAACCATCTGCATATTCTTCGCTGATCTTCCCATGCAAATCATTAACGCTTAAAAGCTGCAGTTTAATATTTTCCTTGCTTCCTTGATTTTTAGCTTTATAGCCATTTGTTTCTGCTTCTTCTGCACTTGCAAAGAAGATGCGTTTTTCAACAGGCACCTCTGCAAATTTAGAAGGCTCCACATATTCCTTTGTCTCAGAATTTCCGACATATCTCGTTAATCCTTTACCTTGCTCTCTTGCCCGGAATTCAAATGGCAATTCTTCTAGAGGATTCTCTGCATTCCAGATACCTTTGCCATTGTCCTTTGCTTCTTTTACCGCAGATTGAAACTGATTATATTCAGCTTCCTCTCCGATTGGCCAAATGAAGTAAGTCGATGCATACCCTTGTTTAACCATTTCCAAGTTTGTATTCAAGTTATCGCTCTTGCGGATGATTTGAGCAAGCAGTCTTCCATAGTCATCTGTTGCCTCTTCTCCGACCTTAACGATTACTTTATCACCTGGTTTTAATAGGGAATTTAAATATGCCTTTGCTTCTTGTCCATGCTCTAGCTGACTTTCATCAGCAGCATTTTTTGGAGTATGATACGTTTCCGGTGTATCAATATTCACGTAACGCACCTTTGTCGCCCCAAGAACTGGTGATTCAAGATGAATAGTATCTCCGTCTACTACACTGCTAACAGTAGATTCATATTCTCCTGCTGAAGTTGGTGCATCAGGCTGCTCAGCAAGCAATGTTACGTCAGATGCCTTTCTTGGCAACACTTGGTAAGTATTATATTGACTCAATACACCTGTAAACTCATACCATTTTCCTGCTTCAATAGCAGATATAGCCTGTGTTCCTTCCATTACTCGCAATGTTGTTCCATTAAAGTTCTCATCAATTACGGAAACATTATAGCCCCCTCCAGCTGGAGTGGCAGGAATGGATTGTACATACCCTTTAAACTTAACTAACTGGCCTTCTTTTTGCTCAGCAAGACTAGCATCTGCCATGTTTTCTAGTGAAAATTCAATTGGTGCTGGTACTGCGTTTCCTTCTGATATGATTTCAATTCCATCAGCATTTGGTGCTATTTCCAGCAATTTGTTATATTCTGTGACTTTTCCTGTTACTTTTACTTTTTGTCCCTCTTTTAGGGCCGGGAAACTGCCAGCATTATTTGCATATAGATTGATACCTGCTGTATCATCTTGAATATATGTTGATAGCTTGCCGCCGCCGATTCCTTCATTATCAGCAGTTACAACACCTTCAACTGTTACAACTTGTCCATTTTTTGCTCGTGCATCAGAAATAGAGATTTTGTCTGTTGGAGTGGAAGGAGTTTCCTCTTCCTCTTGTCCTGGGTTTTCACTTCCATTGTCTGTATCTCCAAAAGTATGCTTGCCAAGATCAGCAAAATGATCAATATCATAGATATCCCATTCTAATGCTGGATCAAAGCTCTCACTTCCAATGCTTCCTTTCGTTACAGAGCTTTTGCGAATAAGAGTATGGTTTTCAGCAGCACCATCTCCCCATTTTTCTTGCACACCAACAGTGCCAAACACATCGATGACTGCATCATTTTTTTTGAGCTCAATTACATCGTCACCATTAAAGTTGACGACACCATGCTGAATATCAGCCTTTTCCTTTATTGCGGCGCTGGCAGAGCTATGTGTGATAACATACACATCTCCATCTGCAAGCTTCCCTTCAAGCTTTAATGTTGTATTAGGTTCTGTCTTACCATTGGCATAAAGTACCAGACTATAGCTGGCAAGATCTACTTCACTGCCAGTCCCATTAAAAATTTCAATTGCTTTATTGTTTGAGCTGCCTTCTATGTATTCAGAAATAAATAAGTCATCAGCCGTTTGGCTTGCAGCAGAAACACTTGGAGTAAAATTGCCTAAGAAGTTCGGTATAACTAAAGTGAAAATTAGCAATATTGACAAAATTTTAAAACTTTGTTTCCCCTTCATCTATATCCTCCTTGGTCCATAAATTGCCTTACCAATTAAAGATATCTTAATATTGTAAAATTCACACTAGAATTCTGTAAAAATATTAGATAATTTGTATTATTTTGATTAAAATGATTAATTTTTCCTATAATTTGTCATTGTTACCTCTACAAAACTACCAATTTATCGACAATTTATATTTTACATTATTTGTAAACCTCTTCATTCACAGCTTACTCCTTTCAAGACAAAATCACTAAATTTTTTTAGCAATATAATAAATTCCCCTTTTTTATTCCATAAAAAAACTAGCCTAATCATTTTCCGGCTAGCTTAACACTTCTATACAGCTGTTATTCTTCAGATGGAATATTTAAAATCTTAACTGTCTTAAATGCAGGTATAATCTTAAAATTCAGGTTCCAATTGGAAGAAACTACTTCAAACTCCTGGTCTGTGACAGAAAATTGCATTACTACATCATTTTCTTCATCCAGCAGGACATAAGAATTCTGATTTGCGAACATTTTGTAGGATCTGTCCGCTAGAAGCGTCCAGCCATTTAATAATTCATGCGTTTTATTGGCCAATCTTTCTCCTCCTTTTTCTTTCCTATAATCGATTGTCATTATAACATGCAGTCTGCCCAATTTTTCCGTTTTCTTTCAAGAACACATTTTTAATGTCAAAGTTATGCAGAGATTATGAGTCTGCATGGGATGATCCATTTCAATATTGAGATTTCCTCTCCAAAATATATATATATAATGATTAGAGTTTACTTAGTCCATCATTGAGGAGCTTGGAGCATGTACACTACAATTTACCTAGTCAACTTCAGTTTTTATAAGATTATGGAGGACAATGTCAAACTGATCGATACTCATGTAAATCAGCAGGCAACAGAGAATAAAGAAAGCTTGGAGAGCCTTTTACGACTGCTTGGGTTTGAATTCATTGGCAATGATGATCTTTGGGGAGTTAGAACAGATAACATCATTATCATCGCTGAAATAAGCCAGAAAAAAAGCAGGGCCAATAAGCACTACCCATTTCAGCCGCTTTAATAGCAATCATAAAAATAGAAATGTCTTGTGCCATTTAATGAGGAGCACTGAAGTTGTACGTTGAATAAAATAACACATCAAGTTCCTGCACAACTAATGTGCAATCAGCCCCTTTCCCCATTGTTCAGTTTCAAATTCTAAGAATGGAACAATATAAATCAAGCTGGCAGTAAGCAAACGAACGAGCCTAGCCTTTGAATTAAGAAGTGTTACTGTTAACATTCTCTGTATTTTCATACATAGAATACGCAATTTCAAAAAAACCTCTAATCGGCTGCTGCTCACTCATGGGGAGTTGCTCTTTTTCAACACGGGGACTTATAAATTCAGATCAGGTTATACTATCTGTAAAAATTTTTTAAGGAGGCATCACCTATGATTGATAAAGTCTGCACCATTGGACCTGCAAGCAGCAAAGAAGAAATCCTCCAAGGGCTTGTCGAAAAAGGAATGACTATTATTAGGTTAAACATGTCACATGGCAGCCAAACAGATCATCTCGCTGTTATAGAAGCGGTTCGAAGCATAAGCAAGACAACAGGAATTGCCATCAAGATACTAGGAGATTTGCAAGGGCCGAAAATCCGCTTAGGAAAAATAACGGGAGATAAGGTATTGTTGAAGGATGGGGACAGCTTCATGCTGACCGTTGATGAAATAGATGGAGATAACACACAGGCAAGTGTTGATTACAAGGGGTTTATCCAAGATATAAAGGTTGGAAGCAGAGTCCTTATTAATGATGGTGAGGTAGAGCTTCATGTTGTTGAAACAGGGGAAAGCACCGCCAAAACGATTGTTAAAGCAGGGGGAAGCATCGCATCTCGAAAAGGTGTCAACGTTCCAGGAACATCCCTGTCGTTACCTGCTATTACAGAAAAAGACAAAGGGGATATTGAGTTTCTGTTAAAGCATGATATAGATATTATCGCATGCTCCTTTATTCGAAAAGCAAATCATTTACAGGAAATAAGAGAATATATAAAAACATTCACCAACACTCCGCCAAAGCTGATGGCAAAAATTGAGACATTAGAGGCAGTATCCAGCTTTATTGATATTTGTGAAGCAGCAGATGCTATCATGCTGGCAAGGGGTGACTTAGGTGTGGAGCTTCCTTATTATTGGATACCTCTCTTGCAAAAAGCGATACTTGCTGAATGTAATAAAAGCGGAAAATTCGTTGTGACTGCTACACAAATGCTTCAGTCTATGACAGAAAATGCTGTTCCTACAAGAGCAGAAGTAACAGATGTATTCCAAGCTGTTTTAGACGGCACAAATGGTGTAATGCTTTCAGCAGAGAGCGCTGTCGGAAAGCATCCGCTAGAAAGCATTCATGTGCTTACCACAGCAGCTGCTTTCTCTGAACGTTTTAAACAGACTATGCCTGACAGCTACACTGATCTCATCGATTTACTAAAGCAAGAACTATGATATACAGCTGGAGGATCAACCTCCAGCTGTATTGTCATTTCCTTAAAGGAAGCCACTCAAGCACATCCTGAATTTTTTTATCCCAATATCCCCATTCATGTTCTCCTGGAGAGAATTCATACGTATAGTCAAATGCAGTATGTTCACAAGCCTGCTTAAACCGCTTATTATCTTCAAATAGAAAGTCCTCTGTACCGCAGCATTGGTAAAGGGAAGGTTTCACGTTCTGATCCTTTACCTTCTCTACAAGAGAAAATAGATCATGCTCTGTCCCTCTAATGCTGTTTTCTCCAAAGATAAGCTGATAAAGGCCACCTTCTGATCTATCTTGAAGTGTTTCTACATCCATTGCACCTGAAAGGCTGGCTGCTGCGATAAAACTATCGGGCTTATTCAGAGCCCATTTGAATGCTCCATAGCCGCCCATCGACAGGCCTGCCACAAAATTATCTTCCCTTGCTTCTGATAAAGGAAAAAAAGACCTTGCGACCATAGGCAGCTCCTCTGTCAAAAAAGTCCAATATTTGTTGCCGTAAGCCATATTTGTATAAAAACTTCTGTCAACCTGCGGCATAACTACTGCTAAGCCAAGGGGTGCCGCATAGCGCTCAATAGATGTCCTTCTTGTCCATATCGTGTGGTCATCACTCAGCCCGTGAAGTAAATAGAGTGTCTGGTGCTTATTCCCGCTGACAGTATTTTTCATGCCAATTTGTGCGTTTGTTTCCTGCGGCAGAATTACTGTCATCGAAGTGCTCAATTGCAAGCTTTCAGAGAAAAAATCACATTTAATCAATGCCATATTGCCTGTCACCTCTCCTATTATTTAAACGCTTTCACATAAGGGAATTATAGCCGTTTTTTTCCTGTTTGGGAATTCATCTGCTCTTTCCATCGCTTTCCTAAAAGAGAAATACAAGCAGGCTTAATGAAACATATTTTTTTCTGTTTTTGCAAAAGCTAAAACAGAATCCTTATCGTTATGAAGGAGAGAAAAATGTGGACATAAATTGGTATATACTGTGTGCGGCAATTCTGTCAGGGGCAGCAGGATGTACACTCGTGCTTTGGAAAAAGTTCCAGTACTATAAAACAACCCTTCTCATTCATGCGGTGCTTTCCATCCTGCTTTGTTTATTCTTTTATTTTAATGGCTTTTACCGCTATGCACTTCCCGTCAGCTATATTCTGCCAGCTGTCGTAATAAATTTCGGGCTGTTTATTACATTTCTAATTCGATTTGAACCGAAGGGAGATACATTCCGCTTCTATTTTGTCTTAATTACCTGGACCTTCAGCCTTGAAATTGTGCTGGAATACTTCGGCTTTATCCGTTTTAGAAATGGCTGGGATTTTTGGGATTCTTACAGCCTTTATTGGATTTATGCAAGAATATTTAGTCATATCGGCAAACGATTGGTCCCGATGGATGGAAGAACACCTGTCAATATTTCCAACCGAGGATTTCGTACTCTTTATTACATGACCATCTTCTTTTTCTTTATCGGACTGTTAATCTTGCTCCGAACTGCTGCCTAACATGCTAAAAGCACAGCAAAAAAAGCTTGAACAAAACGCTTCAAGCTTTTCATCACTACATAAAGGTACTTGTTTGGACAGGAAAGAGCTGACCGTCAATGGAGAAGGAGATTCTCCCTGTTTCTTCTGAAACAACGATAACCAATGCATCTGTCTGCTCAGTTATGCCGATAGCTGCTCTATGTCTTGTACCGAGTTTATCTTTCCCATTATAAAATTGAGACGTAGGAAAAATATTAGCAGCCGACACAATCATATCTTTATCAATCAATACACCGCCATCATGTAGCGGGTTCCCTGGATAGAAAATGGCTTCAAGTAGGTTGGAAGACAGTTGTGCATTTAAGGTAATCCCGGAATGGACGAAATCCTCTAAATTATCCTTTCTTTTCATAGCAATCAGCGCACCATGCCGCTTCTCCGAAAATTGCTGGGCAGATGCCGTAAGCATCTCCATATAATCTGTGAACGGCTCCAAATAGGATTGCAAATAGTAAGAGGCTGCGAAGCTGTGAATGCTTTTAAACTGCTTGTTCATTTTCTCAAAGTCATTTAAAACACAGCAATCTCGTTCACCAATGGAGTCATACAGGCTATGGAGATTTGCTAATAGAGAATGCAAATCTGCTTTAAGCTGACTCTTAATAAAAAGCGGCATATTCATATCCTCTGCAGACAAGCTAACACTCCTTTTTCCTCATGCTCCTTTTTCTATACTATTTCCACTCTATTGCCTTTCTATTCAGCAGCTGCTTGTTGGTGAAGGAATGAAATTCTCCTAATAAATTTGGTTTTTTAGCATATTTACCTTTCTTATGAAGGATTTTCCACTCTATTAGCGAAATGATAGACAAGACATAACGAAACATCAACATAAGGGGTTGATTTAGATTGCAATGGAAAAAAATGATTATCTGGCTTATCGGGATAGTGATTGGAATTGGGGGATTGACTGCCTCCGTCGTTTTCGCTGTCTTGATATTCTTAGAAAAAGATAAACCTTTAGAATCAAAGAGTGAAAAGCCTGCCGTGAATGCAGCTTCTTCTCAGTCGGCAGGGTCAGAAGATATGAGCACAGAACCAGTCCATGAACCAATGGATGAAAGCATCGTTACATTGGCTGACGGCTCAAGCGGCCATGACTTTATCTCTGATTGGCATGATTTCTATAATGAAACACTAGGCTGGGGTAAACTTGAGACAGCGGATTATACAGAACAAAAAGAAGCGGCAGAAAGCATACTGTCCCAAGCTGAGAATATGGTCATTAATAACAGTCAAATCTCTGCTGATTTAGACCTTATTAAAGAAGCGGCAAACCTTGTAGCAGCAAACGACAATCGAGATGCTATGCGCAGCCTCCATCGATACTTTCACGACTTAGACATATATTTTAATGGCTACGATTATACCCAAACTTTTGGTGTTACTTCCTTTAAAGGAGAATAACGAACAATGCCTAATTTTTTCGCCTGTTGAAGAAATTAGGCTTTTTTATTTCATTGTTATAGCGTTTATGAAAGATGTGCGTCGCAGCAGGAGACAGAGGCGGAATCAGCCAAGCCCAATTTCCAGTTATATCCCGGCCTGCCTCCTCCTCCTTGCCTTCAAATATTTTAAACTGCTGTGCCGCTGTATGATGATCAACAATGGTCACACCTAATTGCCGAAATGATTCCAAAACGGCAATATTCAATTCGACAAGCGCCTTGTCTTTCCATAAAGAGGCAGACTTTTTCGTTTGAAGTCCCATTGCTTCCCCAATAGCTGGAAGCATATTATAACGGTTTTCATCAGCAAGGTTTCTTGCGCCGATTTCTGTTCCCATATACCAGCCGTTAAATGGGGCTGCAGTATAAGAAATGCCGCCAATCTCCAGCCTCATGCTCGAAATGATCGGCACAGCATACCACTGCAGCTCTAAGTCGGCGAACCAGCTATATTCCGGATGGCAGATGGGCACTTGTAATACAAGCTCTGCCGGGATTTCAACCAGCTTCGGTTTATTTTGATTGATTTGCACGACGAGCGGCAATATATCAAAATTCGTTCCCTGCCCTTTCCAGCCAAGTGTCTCACAGTATTCTGTAAAGGAGATGGAATCAGGATCTCCTACTATTCCATATTTTGTATTATAGCCAGCATAACGAAGCAATTGATGATTCAAAATATGGAAAGACTCGCCTGCTTTCTCTTGCGGAAATACAGTGATAGTCGGCCTTATTTTTCCCCCATTAGTTGCATACTCCATATGTTCAAACAATGAATTAATCATTTCCTCTTCCGATCGTACAGATCTCCTATCGATTACATGGAGATTCTTCCAAAATAATCTGCCGATACAGCGATTGCTGTTTCTCCAGGCAAGCATTGCACCATATGCCAGTTCTTCATATGTATGCTCATAGTATCCTTGGGATAAAATTTGCGATTTTATTTCTGCCAATCTACCTTCAATCCGATCATTTTGCTCCCATTCAGAGTAGCATAATTGAATAAAGGCTGAAGCTTCCTCGAATAAATCAATTTCCAACGAAAGTCCTCCTGTTTTAAAAAGTCTTTTTTATATTTTACAATTTTATGGAGAAAAACCATCATTTCAAAAACCGTCGGACAAGCTTGAGCTGCTGATCTGTATATGGAGGAAAGAGGTCTGTCATCTTTAAGCTTTTTCCCCTTTTTAAAACACTTCTCTTATGGGAAAAAGCCTCAAAGCTGTAGATACCATGATAGGAACCAATACCTGAGGTTCCAACGCCTCCGAACGGCAAATTAGGATTTGCCAAATGTGTCAGTGTATCATTTATGCTGACACCGCCAGATGGGACAGTGTTTAGCCAATACTCTTCCTCCATCTTATTTTGTGTGAAAATATACATCGCGAGAGCCTTTGGCATGCTTGTTACCTTTTTTACTGCTGCCCTTTTTTCTGAATAGCCGATAATCGGCAAGATTGGTCCAAAGATTTCATCCTGCATGGAAGGTGAATCCCAGTCAGCACTTATTATTGTTGGCTCAAGGAACCTTTCGTCTTCCTTCCCGCCACCGCCATGCACAATGCTTCCTTCTTCCGCTTTCATAATTTGCTGAAGCCGCGCAAAATGCCTCATATTAACAATTCTTCCGAAATGCTCACTTCTTTCAACTGATTCTCCATAAAAACGAGTTATCGTCTTTTTCATTTCCTCGATAAGTTCATCCTTTATACGTTCATGTGCTAACACATAATCTGGAGCGACACAGGTTTGTCCTGCATTGACTGTCTTTCCCCATATAATCTTGTCAGCAGCCATCTTTATATCTGCCGTTTCATCAACAATTGCCGGACTTTTGCCTCCTAATTCTAACGTTACAGGAACGAGGTTTTCTGCGGCTGCCTTCATAACAAGCTTCCCAACAGCTGGACTTCCCGTAAAAAATATATAATCGAATTTCCCTTGAAGGAGTGCCTTGTTCGTTTCTACTCCTCCTTCGACTATACACACAAAACTTGGATCAAATATGGCTGAAATCATTTCTGTTACAGTCTTTGATACAGCAGGTACTAGTTCGGACGGTTTTAAGACAGCACAGTTTCCTGCTGCGATTGCGCCAATGAGCGGTTCAATCAGAAGCTGAAACGGATAGTTGAAGGGACCAATAATCAGCACTGTGCCATACGGCTCGTGACGGATATAGCTTTTGGCTGGAAAAAGCACTATTGGCGAGCTTACTTTTTTTATTTTTGTCCATTTTGATAAGTTTTTTATCGTATAGGTGATGCTTTGCAATACAAAGCCTATTTCTGTTGCATAGGACTCAAATGGATGCTTGCCTAAATCTGATTGCAAAGCATCTATAAGCTTTCCTTCATTATCAAGAATAGCCTGCCGTAATTTTTTAAGCTGGTTTATTCGGAAGCTAACATCTAATGTTTGTTTTGTTTCAAAAAACTCTTTACTCTTTTTTATGATTTCTTCCACTTCATACAATTCAATGTCTTTTTCGTTCATATCAGGTCCCTTTCTGAAATTAGATTATAAAAAAAGGAGAATCCTTAACAGATTCTCTATGTTGTCATATGCTGTCATGCAAGATAGCCATTGCTTGTTTTAATTTCCCGATCGGTATTTGTCCAGGAGCAGAGGCTTTTTTGGCGGCGCCAAATGTAAGAGCCGAACCAAAAGCTTCGCCGGCAATACGGCTTATAGCTCCTTGTCCTCCCATTGACATAGCTATGATTGGTCTGTCCGCATATTTCTCTTTCATCGTATTTACTGCATCCAACAGTGTAATCACATCTTGCATGCTTTGCGGCATGAGTGCAATCTTAGGCAGGTCCCCGCCCAATTCCTGTGCCTTTTTCAGCCGGGCAATGATTTCTTCTTTCGCCGGTGTCTGACCAAAATCATGATTGGAAAGGATGACCGCAACTTGGTGGTCATGAGCAAACTTAATAAGCTCCACTACATCTTCTTCTTGCCCAAACAGCTCCACATCTATTAAATCAGCAGCTCCTGAACTTGCTGCCGCTTTATTTATCATACTATAAGCTTCCCGCTCAATCTCTCTTTCGCCGCCTTCCTTCTTGCTTCGGAAGGTAAAAACAAGAGGCGTATCACCGATCCAATTTCTAATATATGTGAGCGTACGAAGTACTTCGTTTACATCGTCTCCATTTTCAAAAAAGTCAACGCGCCATTCAATTACATCGACTCCTTCGCTCATCAAAAATTCTGCTTCTTTCTTAAGCTGGCTTGCTGTTTCACCAACTAATGAAACACAGATTTTGGGTATGCCTTCACCGATTGTAACAGCTCTAATTTTTAACGGTCTAACCATTTATGCACCTCTATTGTTATTGTTGATCTTCGTTTTAATTACCTTGGTTCATATAAATCCCAAGCATATTTTAAAGAATCAACAATATAATCTGCAATTTCTTCCATATCCTTGCTGTCTGTATCTACCTTCGAATGGTGGTCAGCATAAATTTGTTTCCTGCTGTTGAACAGCTCCTCCATATCATCAAGCGATTTATCCTTAAGGACAGGTCTGCTGTCAATGATAAGATTAATTCGATCCTTCCAAGAATCCCAAGATAGGTCTAGATGGATAACAATACAGTTGTCTAAGCAAGCCTGCTTAATTTCTTCCTGCAAGAAGGAACCGCCGCCAAGTGAAAGAACAAGGAGCTTTTTTTTGCTCAGCTCTGTCACCACTTGCTTTTCTTTTTCTCTGAATGCTTTTTCTCCAACCTGTTCGAAGATTTTTGAAACAGGCATGCCATACTCTTCTTCAATAACATGATCTACATCCAAAAAGTCGCGATAAAGCTTTTTGGCAACTATCTTCCCTATACTTGTTTTGCCAACGCCCATAAAGCCAATGAAAACTACACTTTTTTCCCTTAATGGTACCCGATTGTTTTCCAAGATGATGCCTCCTACTATTTTCGTGACAGCAAAATATTTTTCACGTCGTATTCTACTACTCATTATAAAATAATTATAGGGCTAATCCTAGTTTATTCTTCTGAATATTCTATTGTCTGCATGCATACATATGATTGATTGGATGATGATGAAAAGAACTGCCTCTTTCTCAATCGTTGTAAAATTTTCTCCTTTATCATTCAATTCCCTGTAATAGCTGTTCTATTTTCTCTGCTGTGTAACCCCTTCCTTTCTTATCATTACAAGAATCTTTCATTTTAGCATTCTATCATTCAAAAAAAGTTATTTATAATAATTATAAAATAGTATTGATTTTTTAATTATAGATGATATTATTATGTACATAAGATAAAGAACCAACAAATTACGAGGTGATTATATGTCAAACAATAAACTAACTACTAGCTGGGGTGCACCAGTAGGAGACAACCAAAACTCTATGACTGCTGGCGACCGCGGACCAACATTAATCCAAGATGTTCATTTGCTTGAGAAATTAGCTCATTTTAACAGAGAACGTGTACCTGAGCGTGTTGTTCACGCAAAAGGAGCTGGCGCACACGGCTACTTCGAAGTGACAAATGACTTAACAAAATATACAAAAGCTAACTTCCTTAATGAAGTAGGTAAAAGAACTCCAATGTTCATTCGCTTCTCTACAGTTGCAGGTGAGCTAGGTTCTGCTGATACAGTTCGTGACCCACGCGGTTTCGCTGTTAAGTTTTATACAGAAGAAGGTAACTATGATATCGTTGGTAACAATACGCCTGTATTCTTTATCCGTGATGCAATCAAGTTCCCTGACTTTATTCATACACAAAAAAGAGATCCAAAAACACATTTGAAAAACCCTACTGCAGTTTGGGATTTCTGGTCTCATTCACCAGAATCACTGCACCAAGTTTCAATCTTGATGTCTGACCGCGGTATCCCTGCAACACTTCGCCATATGCATGGTTTCGGAAGCCATACCTTTAAATGGGTAAACAAAGAAGGCGAAGCTGTTTGGGTGAAATATCACTTCAAGACAGAGCAAGGTGTGAAAAATCTTGATGTTGCAACTGCAGCAAAATTAGCTGGTGAAAACCCAGATTATCATACAGAAGATTTATTCAATGCTATTGAAGCTGGCGACTTCCCTGCTTGGACATTATATGTACAAATCATGCCTGTTGAAGATGCTAACACATACCGCTTCGATCCATTTGATGTAACAAAAGTATGGTCTCAAAAAGACTATCCATTAATTGAAGTTGGTCGCATGGTGCTTAACCGCAACCCAGAAAACTATTTTGCTGAGGTTGAGCAAGCAACATTCTCACCTGGAACATTCGTACCAGGAGTTGAAGCATCACCAGATAAAATGCTTCAAGGCCGTCTGTTTGCATATGCTGATGCACACCGCTACCGTGTTGGTGTTAACCACAATGCACTTCCAATCAACCGTCCGCAAAGCCCTGTGAATAACTATCAACGTGATGGTCAAATGCGCTTTGACGGCAATGGCGGAGGCTCTGTATATTATGAGCCAAACAGCTTCAGCGGTCCTAAAGAATCTGCCGAGGACAAAACATCTTCATTCGCAGTTTCTGGAGTAGCTGACAGTGTTGCATATGATCACAATGACCATTACACACAAGCTGGCGATTTATACCGCTTATTATCAGAAGAAGAGCGTGCTAGATTGGTAGAAAACATTGTTGGTGCAATGAAACCAGTAGAATTAGAAGAAATCAAACTTCGTCAAATCGGACACTTCTACAAAGCAGATCCAGAATACGGAACACGCATTGCAGAAGGACTTGGCTTAGCTGTTCCTGAAGCAGTAAAATAATTAATTTCTCTCATAAAAGCCCTTAACATTTATTTGTTAAGGGCTTTTTGCATTTTTTCTAAGTCAACTTAATACATATTCATTGAAAAAATCTGGTACAAGCTATACTCTTTAAATATGTAAGGGCTTTTAACATGGCCAATTTAAACCTTTAGAGGAGCTGATAAGATTGTCATTAACACTTAGCAGTACAAAAAAACTTAGCAATGGTGTAGAAATCCCTTATTTAGGCTTAGGAGTCTTTCTTGTGAAAGATCCTGCAGAATGTGAAAATGCAGTGAAAGCTGCGATTAAAAACGGCTACCGTTCCATTGATACGGCAACCCGGTATGAAAACGAAAGCTTCGTTGGCAATGCACTACAAGCAGTTGATGTGCCGAGGGAGGAATTATTCATTACAACAAAGGTATGGCTGAGCGACTTTGGCTATGAAGAAACGAAACAAGCACTGCGCCGATCATTGCAAGAAATGCAGCTTGAATATCTTGATCTTTATCTTATTCACTGGGCTGCTCCAAACTATGCCGAAACATGGCGGGCAATGGAGGATTTGTACGAGGAAGGACTTGTGAAGGCCATCGGCGTGTGTAACTTCCAAATTCACCATCTTGAAAAGCTTGCAGAAACGGCAAGAATTACACCGATGCTGAATCAGATTGAAACACATCCTTTATTCCAGCAAAAAGAATTACGCGAATATATGGAAAAGCATGGGATTGCACATGAAGCATGGGCACCGTTAGCTCAAGGCAGAGATGGACTTTTTGAAAATCCGACATTGCAAGGTATCGGAGATAAATACGGAAAATCAACAGCGCAAGTTATGCTAAGATGGCATCTTCAAAGAGATACAATCATCATTCCGAAGTCTGTTCATGAGCATCGCATTATTGAAAATGCCAATCTGTTCGACTTTACTTTAACTGATGAAGATATGAAAGCGATTGAGCAGCTTGATACTGGTTCACGTGTTTTCGGTGATCCTGATGATATTGAAAGATTAACTGCCTTACAGCAGCAATAAAAATAAAGAATGCAATGGCTAAAAAGCCGCTGCATTCTTTTTTTGCTATTCTACTGATTTTTTGTTAGTAGACGCCCACTGGTTATCAGTAGCTGTTTTTTCTTCTCTTTTACTTGTAACTTCTGCATTAGCTGCAGCCCATTGATTATTTGTTTTTGTCTTTTTTTCCTTCGCCATGATTTTGCCTCCCATGCTAATGATATAGTGATGCATAATTAGTATGAGATAAAAAAGAGCAGATTATGAACAATCACAAGCAATTTCGCAACAAACACAAACTACCATGTTCATCGCATATGTCTCCTAGATAAAGTTGCTGTTCTGTAAAGCAACTGGTGTCAGCATTTCAATTTCTTTTACATGCACTTATTTAACTAAAGTTTACTTGACCCTATTATGTGTCAAATTGAAAATTATGATATATTGTTTGTATGAAAAATATTTCTCAAATCAGCAGAATTTCCTTAAGAGATCAAGTATACCAACAGTTAAAGCAGGCCGTAATTCATCTCGAACTCGCCCCTGGCGAAAAGATCAGCGACAAGCTTCTTGCTGAACAATTCGGCGTCAGCAGGACACCAGTAAGAGAAGCGTTGAAAAGATTGGAGGATGAGGGACTAGTCATATCTTCTCCTGGTTCAGAAACAAAGGTTAGCTTGATTGACATTGAACAGGCTAAACATGCCTTTACAGTCGTTGCAGCCTTAAATGCTTTAGCTGCAAAACTCGCACTGCCTTATTTAACGGAAGCACACTGCAAGGAACTAATCACCTTAAATGAAGATTTTGAAAAAGCAATAATGAAAGAAGATAAATATGAAGCAATTAAAAAAGACGATCAATTTCACTCTGTGCTATTGCATGCATCCAATAATCCAGAGATTGAAATGGCGCTTGAGCGCCTTCTTCCGAAAATTAGAAGACTTGAGTTGCTTAAATTTAATAAGGTGGACGGTCTTTCATCCATCCGCCAACATAACGAAATAATTGCCTGCCTCGAAAACGGAAACCACCAGGAGCTTTCAAAGCTTGTGGAAGAAAACTGGCTGAGTCTGGCATCCTACTTAACAAAAGTATAAAAAGACCAGATGATTGAAATACCTCAATCACGCTGGTCTTTTCGTTTACCCCTCATAAGCTAGTATAGTGGAGAATAGCATCTCTTAAAAAAACAGCCGCACCTTGTTCAACCTTATCGTAATAGGCAGTAAACCGCTCATCGTCCACATACATTCTAGCAAGATTAGCATGAGCTTCTTTGCTGTAGGAATTCCAATAAAACGTGAGCCAGCGCTTATGAAGCTCTGCAGTCCTTTGTGCTGCCGCACTTTGTGGATTTCCTGTTTTCATTGCTTCTTTTAATCTTTCCAACACCTCTTCCCCAAGCCTTTCTGCTTCTGTGAATTCGGCTTCTGTCATCTTCAGCAATTTCTTGTTAGACTGATCGATTGTGTCCTCCCCATACTTTTGTCGAAGCTCTTCGCCATACTTCTGTTCGTTTTCTTCGACCATTTTTTGCTTTAAACCTTCAAACCTGTCTTTATCGCTCATTCTAACTCTTCCTTTCGTCTCTTCTAACGTTTTGTCGACATTTTGAATAATCATATCTATACGGTTTCGTTTTGCCAGGAGATTCGCCCTATGTTCCTCTAACGCTCCTTTAATATCAAAGGAAGGGGAAGAAATAATTTGTTTAATATCCTCTAAACTGACTTCAAGCTCTCGATAAATCAAGATTTGTTGAAGCAGCTCTACCTCTTTTTTTCCATATATACGGTAGCCTGATGAATTGACCCTTGCCGGCTTAAGCAGACCAATTTCATCATAATACCTTAATGTTCTGGTGCTGATTCCAGCTATTTGACTTAAGCTTTTAATCGTGTATTCCACTAAGCATCTCCTCCTGACTATTTCATCTTAAAGGTTTACGCAGCGTTAATGTAAATAGGTATTTTGAAAAAAATCTTAAAATTTTTATTTTATTATGGCACAAAAAAAAGGCCGGAAACCTCCAAAGCCTTTTAAATATTTCAGCGCTTAATATTTACTGTTGTTACCTCAAACTTATCATATCGATGCCTTGAAAAGGAATACTCGAACGGAACTCCATTGTTTAAAAAACCCACATGCTCTACTTCCAAGATAGGGTCATCCTTCATACATACAAGATGAGCTTGATCTAACTCATTGGACTTGCATGCCCTTATCTTACGATGTGAGCCGGCAATCGTGAGACCTAAGCTTTTCGTGATATGCTCATAAATGGAACCGTCCAATATCTCATCCGTAATGCCTGTAATAAGGGTTGTCGGCATATACGTTATCTCCATAACGTAAGGCTCCCCGTTTACAAGCCTTAACCGAATCAAATAGTAAACAGGTGTTTTCAGGTCGATAGCAAGATGTTCAGCAACGTCTTCTGATGGAAAACCAACTTCAAACTTAATGACCTTGCTTGTCACCTGCTGCCCCTCCATCAGTCTGGACAAACCTGTGACCTCATTGCTCAATACATTTACGCGGCTGTCTTGAATGGCTGATTTGACAATAAATGTGCCATGTCCTCTTTTCCGGTAAAGAAGCCCTTCAAGGACCAATGTGTCAAGCGCTCTTTTCATCGTCATCCTGCTGCAGGAAAACTCTTTCGAAAGAGTTATTTCATCAGGAATTGGCTGATCGAAAGCATAGTAGGACTCTTTAATTCTTTTCTTCATTTCTGCTGAGATTGCTTCGTACTTGTTCATGATGGAACCACCTTAAAAAATAGATAGTTATATTATAAATTTATTGGTTTGAAATTGTTAGCTATCCCAGTGTTTTTTTGAAAGATGGCTTTATAGTCCAGAATGGCGAAAACACATGTAAGGGATACGCTGCAGGGATTCACTGCTCCCGAGCAGCGTAAATCCTCCTGTAAGAAATTCTAGTAAAGGGCATCTTTCTTATTTCTGTCCAACTATTCTTCCAACCATTCATCAACTACATTATGATAATGAGACTGTTTCTGATTCCTCCAGATTTTCGCCGTTTGCTGCAATAACTTCTTTGTACCAGTTGAAGCTCTTCTTTTTGTAGCGTTTTAAGTCTCTTAAATCTGTCTCTCCTCTGTTGACGAATATAAAACCATAGCGCTTCTCGAATTGTCCGCCTGAGCTTATTAAGTCTGTCGAGCCCCATGTCAGGTAGCCGAACACTTCCACTCCTTCTTCCATCGCTAGCTTCATCTGTTTAATATGTTCTCGCAAATAATCGATGCGGTAATCATCTTCAACTGTGTTTTGCTCATTCAATTCTTCTCTAACGCCAATCCCGTTTTCTGTAATAAAAATCGGCAGCCTGTATCGCGCGTACATATCCTTCAGACTAACTCTAAAACCAATAGGGTCGATCGCCCAGCCCCATTCATTCGCCCTTAAGTTCGGGTTAGGCGTGATACCTGAAATGATTGCATCCTCTTTGACTTTCTCACTGCTGACAGTCTGACTTTGATAATAGCTGATACTAATATAATCAACAGTATTTTCTTTAAGAAGTTCTGCATCGCCTTCTTCAAAATGAGGCATAATGCCTTTTCGCTCAAGATTGCTTGTCACATAGCTTGGGTATTCACCGTTTGCAAACACATCTAGATAGAAATCAACCAGCAGTTCTTTTGCTTTCATGTTGGCAATAACGTCTTCTGGAAGACAGCTGTTCGGGTATGTCGTCATATACGTGACCATTCCTGCCATTTGACCACCTGGCACAAGTTCATGCAGTGCTTTGACTGCTTTTGCATGTGCAATAAAGGAATTATGTGTAACTTGATAGCGCAACGCCTCTTCATTGTCTGCTTCATCAGTAGAAACGCCCCAAAATTGAAGATTTGTTAATACAAGATTCTGCTCATTAAATGTAAGCCAATATTTGACCTTTTCCCCATAACGGGCAAAGACTGTGCGTGCATATTTTTCGAACAGGTCAACAACCTTTCTTGATGCAAACCCGTTGTATTTTTGTGCAAGTTTTAGAGGAAGATCAAAATGATATAAAGTAATAACAGGCTGAATGCCGTTTGCAATCATTTCATCAAATAAATCATCATAGAATTGCAAGCCTTCCTCGTTCGGCTCTCCTTCTCCATCAGGGAAAATCCTTGCCCATGAAATGCTTGTACGATATGCATTAAAGCCCATTTCTTTAAAAAGAGCAATATCCTCCTTATAGCGGTGATAAAAATCAACTGCAGTTTTCCAATCAGACTGCCCCTCTTTCACAGGTCTTGCATCAACAATGGAAGGACCTTTTCCGCCCTCATCCCATGCACCTTCTGTCTGGAAGCTTGTCACCGCTCCACCCCATAAAAAGCCTTCAGGAATAACAGATTTCTTTGTCATATTAACCTCTCCTCTTCCTACTAGTTATTTTTATATGAAACTGCTAACTTACCAGATTGGCACAAAAGTATTGATTTCTTCCAACACTGCTTCTATTTCCTCTAAAACAGAAGCGTTTAACTCTAGGCCGGATGCCTTCACATTTTCTTCTACCTGTCCAGGTCTGCTTGCCCCTATAATGGCTGAGCTGACATTAGGCTGTCTTAACACCCATGCTAATGCAAGCTGTGATAATTCCACGCCTAGACCATTCGCAATGGCTGAAAGTTTCTGAACACGTGTCAGCACTTCGTCATTCAAGTAGCTTGTAATCCATTTATTTGTTTCTTCATTTGCTGCACGGCTTTCAGATGGCACTTGCTCGTTCGGCTTGTATTTTCCTGTTAAAATACCTTGTGCAAGCGGGGAGAATACAACTTGGCCAATTCCCTCCTTCTCACTGACAGGAATCACTTCTTTCTCAATATAGCGGACCATCATATTGTAGATTGGCTGATTAGAGATGAGCGGTCTTAAATTCTTCTCTTTGGCAATATGTGCTGCATCGGTTATTTGCGCTGCCGTCCATTCGCTTACACCTGCATAAAGAATCTTTCCTTGTGCAGTTAGATCATCGAGTGCTCTTAAGCTCTCCTCTACCGGCGTTTCCGAGTCAAAGCGATGGAATTGATACAAATCTATATAGTCTACACCTAATCTCTTCAAGCTTGCATCACATTGCTCCATAATATGCTTTCTCGACAGTCCCCTGTCATTCGGACCATCTCCCATCGGGAAGAAAACCTTTGTTGCCAGCACGTAGCTTGAGCGGGAATAATCTTTCAATGCTTCCCCAAGGACTGTTTCTGCAGCTCCCTTATTATAAGCATTTGCCGTATCGAAAAAGTTGATGCCAAGATCATATGCCCTGTGAATACAAGCTATGGACTGCTCCTTTTCCACTGCGCTTCCATATGTAAGCCAGCTGCCTAGTCCAATTTCACTTACTCTTAAGCCAGAGTTTCCTAGTTTTCTGTACTTCATTTCTAATCACCCAACCTATTCGTTTTTTTTAGCCATGCTTATGTGAGAATCTGCCACAAATGTGACAGCTTCCCACAAAGTTTTAGATCATCAAATTAGAAACGCTTACAATTATATTATAAAGGGTTCAAAATAAATGTCTATACTTTATATAAATTAGAATAGACATTTAAGTTTCATCCTACTTCCAAAGATGTATGCTGAGACGTATAAAGATGCCAATATTGTCCTTTTCTTTCCATTAATTCATCATGTGTGCCTTCCTCTGCAATTCGTCCCTTATCAATGAACAAAATTCTTGTTGCACTTTGAATGGTAGAAAGGCGGTGAGCAATAATGAAGGACGTTCTTTTTGCAAGCAGTGTTCCTAAGCCTTTTTGGAGAGCAAGCTCTGTTTCTGTATCAATGGAAGAAGTTGCTTCATCTAATATTAAAATTCTTGGGTCTGCCAGCAGTGCTCTTGCAAAGGAAATAAGCTGCCTTTGTCCTGCAGAAAGCCTTGTTCCTCGCTCATTTACCTCTGTTTCATAGCCATCCTTTAATGTCATAATGAAAGCATCGGCCTGAACCGCTTTTGCTGCTTCTATTACTTCCTCATCGCTTGCATCGAGACGTCCGTAGCGGATATTATCCATAATTGTTCCCGAAAAGATAAACGGATCCTGAAGCATAATGCCCATTTGCCTTCTGAGTGAAGGGATTGTTACTGTGCTGATATCCACCCCGTCTATTTTAATTTTGCCTCCATTCAAGTCATAGAAGCGGCTGATTAAACTAACAATGGATGTTTTCCCAGATCCTGTCGCCCCGACAAGCGCAATCGTCTCTCCAGGCTCAGCCCTGAAATGCACATCCTTCAAAACCCTTTCCTCTCCTTCATAACCAAACTCAACATGCTCAAACTCGACTTTTCCGTTAATTTGCTGAAGCACTTTTCCATCTGGATTATTGCGCACTGTCGGCTTTTCATCCATCATTTCAAAAATTCGCTCCAAATAAGCCATTGCATTAATGATTGCATTATAGAAGTTGCCGATATTGGAGATCGGCGTCCAGAACATCCAAATATACCCGACGAACGCTACTAAAGCACCGACGGTTACTCCTTGCCCAATCATTGAAATCCCTGCAACATAGATGAAAGATACTGTCAAAACAGAGATGTTTTCAATCGATGGCCAAAGAAGAAACTGAATATAGACAGCTTTCATCCATGACTTTTTGTAGCCTTTAGATACATCTTCAAAGATTTTCTTGTTCTCTTCCTCCCTTGCGAATGCTTGGGTTACCTTCATGCCATTGATGCTTTCATGGATATAGGCGTTCATATTAGACTGTTTATTGCTTAAGTCCTGCCAAGCCTTGCGTTGAGCATTTTTTATAAAAAAGATAACAATGGCTAACAGAGGGAAACCAACCATTGCATAAATAGCCAAACGTACGTCGATGGCAAACATAAACCCGATAATGACAATCAAGCTAAATATATCCGTAATCAAGTTGATAAGCCCATTAGAAAGAAGATCACTAAGTGAATTCACATAATTGACGACCCGCACCAATATTTTTCCGTGGGGACGATTATCATAAAAGGAAAAGGACAGTGATTGTATATGTGTAAACAAGTCCTTGCGAATGGTCTTAATAACATCCTGACCAATCTGGGCCATCATCCTGATCCGGTACTTCATACAAATTCCTGTGATAATCAGCGCTCCTAAATATATACCTGCAAGCAGCGACAGTCCGCCGATATTCCCTTCTGGAATTTCTTTATCGATTGCCTGCTTGATGAGATAAGGACCAATTAGATTAGCACCGCTTGCCACAAGCATGATAAGAATCGTGACGATGATTTTTTTCTTATATGGCTTTATATAACCAAACAAGCGCTTTAGATGAGCAAAACTAAACGGTGTTTCTAACTCCTCATCCACATCGAACTTATTCCGTGCCACTAGATCACATCCTCATCTCTGTGCTTTTGTTCGAAGTTTCCATATTGATTTTTATACACATTAAAGTAATAACCCTTCTTTCGCAGGAGTTCATCATGTGTGCCTCGCTCCATAATTGCGCCATTATTCATCACCAGTATTTGATCTGCATCTTTTACAGAAGAAATTCTATGGGCAATGATAAAGCATGTTTTGTTTTTTTGAATAGATTTCAATGTTTGCTGAATTCGGTGCTCTGTTTCCATGTCAAGGCTTGATGTTGTATCATCAAGAATCAGGATGGACGGATCTTTTAAGATAGCTCTTGCCAGTGCAATCCGCTGCCTTTGTCCGCCAGACAGTCCGACACCTCTTTCCCCGACAATGGTGTCATAGCCTTCTGGCAAATCTTTAATAAAATCATGGGCATCTGCTAATTTTGCAGCAAGTTTAACTGCTTCATTAGATGTATTGGGATCACCGTAAGCAATATTGCCTTCAATCGTATCAGAAAACAGGAAGATATCTTGCATAACCATTGCCATTCCTGTGCGGAGCTGCTGCAGCTCCCAGTCCTTCACATTTCTGCCGTCAATCTTGACCTCACCGCTTGTCGCATCATAAAAGCGGCTAAGCAAATTAACCATTGTTGACTTGCCTGCTCCTGTCGGTCCAATGATGGCTAGTGTTTGACCTGGCTTCACTTTAAAGCTGATATCCTTCAAGATGGGTTCCTCACCATAGCTAAAGGACACCTTATTAAACTCCACGACGCCTTTATAGTCGCCAATTGGAACAACGTTATCGAGACTGGCTATTTTTGGCTTTGTCTCTAGGAGATCCTCCACCTTTTCGGCAGATGCTATAAAGCGCTGTACATCATTTAGCAGCCAGCCAGCCATTTTCATTGGGTTGCTTAACGCCCATATGAATGAATTAAACATTACTAGCTCTCCAAATGTGAGTGTGCCTTTAATAACCATCACACCACCGGCAAAAATCATCAGCACTGTCAGCACACCAGCCAAGGAATCCAAAATCGGCAAGTATTTTTCCCAAATTTTTGATGATTTTAAGTTCTTATCTTTAAATCCTTCATTGGCAATCGAAAATTTAGCGATTTCATAATCTTCTTTCGCAAAAGCCTTTACTACCCTGTTTCCACTGATATTCTCTTGAACGACTGAATTTAATTTCGCAAACTGGTTGCGAATCTCCGTAAAGGTCGGCCGGACATCCCTTGTCAGCCTGAAAGCGAAGAAGCCAATCACTGGTGTTACAATCAGGAGAGTAAGCGCCAAGGGCGGATGTATATAAAACATAAAGGCAACTGCAAACAGTAAAATGGTGGCGTTTTCAAAAATCATGTAAATCGTCCATGCTGTGAAATGCCTGACCGCTTCCATATCCCCTGTCATTCTTGCCATAATATCGCCTGTTTTAGTACGGTCGTAAAAGCTGAAATCCAATCTGTGCAGGCGGTCATACAATTGTTCTCGTATATTGTAAATAACATTTTGTGAAACATTCTCAAAAATCATCTGATACGTATAGCGGATTATCGTCCTAATAAATGTTCCAGCAATCATGATACCAAGTATCGGCCACAGCAAATGAAGCTGCTTGCCATACATAACATCATCCACCATCTTCCCAGCCAAATAAGGGTTTAACACACTTAAAGCTGATACGATGACTGCGCAAAAAAGGCCGATAGCTATCTTAAGACGATAAGTATGTAGAAACCCCCATATCCATCGCAGACTATGCATCTAGTCGGCTCCCCCTTCTATCTTTTTTTCCTTTACAGCATCATGTATTTTTTAGCTCCCTCCCTTAAAACAAACATTACCGAATAATCATATTAGCGTTACTTGCTTTCTATGTATGTCCTCCAAATAAAATCTATCATTTTTTTAATAGACCAAATTACACAGCAACCTCTGCTTTCTTTTTCTTCCATTTAAATGCAAATATAAATCTCGCACACGTCCCGTAGATGGCAGGAGCGAAGAATAGGAAAAAAATGAAATTAACATAAATCAACAAATAGATAATTAAAATCACTAAAAGCAAGATAAAGGAACGAAAGGGTTTCTTCACAACTAGAAAAAGACTGACCAGCACAGTGCTCTTTATTGGCAATTGCAGGTGCACTAAATTCCAAGCTAAGTAAGTAAAGAAAATAATGGATAGCAAAAAAGCATATATGCACACAAATTTAAGGACTGCTGCCGCAAACGAGTCAATTGTTTGTGGAAACGGCAGAATGATGAAGGTTCCGATATAGATAAATAAACCAAACATAATCGCAGACAGTCTTTTATTGTTGGCATATTTAGGGCTGATCTCTTGAAACAGCTTGCGCACAGAAGTGCCGTTTCCTTTGAATATCTCATCAATAACCGCCAGTAATGTGGATGTGGAAGAAATCAATCCGCATACAAAAAAGCCTTTTCCTGCATAAAACCAAAATAATAAACTTGCCCTGACTAAACGGTATGTAATGTCCATAAAAGAAAAAAACTTGCTGTCGATGAATCGGCTTTTATACAAGATACTCCCTCCTTATAAAAAAAGGCTGCCTGAAACCAGGCCGACCAATACAAGGTTTCCCGTATTAGGTCAAAGCATTTCCAGACAGCCTCTTTATTGTTATTTCAAGCCATATTCTTTGCGGATTTGATCTGCTACTTCCTTCAGCCGTTTCTCTGCATCCTTGCTGCCATTAAGATTGATGTTATCAATGACAGGCTGGATTTTACTTACAATTTCAGCATACTCAGGAATGTAAGGAGCGTTCATAACCGTTCTGCCTTCTGCTAAAATTGTTGACAATGCTTTCGCATTTTCAGGCGCATTTGCCATTGACTCAATTTTATCTGCATTCCTTTTTACGACAGGCACTGCTGATATTGTGTCTACCTGCAGGTCTTGACCTTTTCCAGTAGTCAAGAATTCAAGAAGCTTATATGCTTCGTCAGGATGCTTCGTCTTTGAGCCAATTCCGATTGGAAGATAAGAAGCCGCTGCTACATTTCCTGCTTTTCCTGCCGGAAGTGGAACAACATCCCATTTGAAGTTAGCGTTTTTCGATGTATCAGACCAATCCCATGGTCCCATCATTTTCATTGCTGCTTGACCAGCGAGGAACATATTGGATAAACCTTGGCTTTGAGCAGAAGTTGGCTGCACATGATATTTATTGATCAAGTCTGCCCCAAATTTAATTGCCTCAATAGATTCAGGCGAATCAACGATAACTTCCTTGCCATCCTGGCTGACAAAACCTCCGCCATTTTCAACAAGCAATTCATTTGTATAGAAGTTTTCCATACCGAACTGAACTGTTTTGCCGTTTTTCTCGACTGTCAGCTTTTGAGCTGCTGCAAGGAAATCATCCCATGTCCAGTCATCCTTAGGATATTCAAGACCAGCAGCATCAAACATATCCTTGTTGTATCCAAGCATGAAGGCAGATGCATCACGAATAAGTGCATACTGTTTTCCATCCACTTGGCCTAGTGAAAGAACATTTGGCATATACTCTTCTTCATTGATTTCTTTATCAGATAAATCCATCAACACATCTTTACCCACAAATTGACCGAATGCAGAAGGCTGAAGCCAAACTAAATCAGGCTGATCGCCGCCAGCAGACATTGTCAGGAATTTATCATTGAATTTATCATATGGTGCATAGACTTGCTTTACTTTAATTCCAGGGTTCTCTTTTTCAAATTCCTTAAAAATTTCCCCTTCCAGCTTTGTTCCTTCTGGATTATTATTCCATACGAGAATGCGCAGTGTTACATCTCCTGATTCCCCGCTAGCAGACTCAGAATCTGAGCCAGAACAGCCTGCTAAAAATGCAGATAGAGCTAATACAAAAGTTAACAGTAAAGCACTTAATTTCTTTTTCTTTCTCACGTGATTTACCCCCTTAGGTAATGTTTTTGTATGGATAACGGATAAATGAGATTCATTTATCCAAGTGATACCATAGATTAGCCCTTTCCGCCTGTTGTAGCAATTCCTTGGACAAAGTACTTTTGACCAACAAAGAAAATGATAATAAGCGGTAAGATAATAAAGACGCTCGCTGCCATCATCGGTCCCCATTGAATTAAGAGAGCCCCTTTAAATTGCAGAATTCCCAGTGCAAGCGTATATTTGGAATCATCATTTAAATAGATTAATGGATTAAGAAAGTCATTCCACGTCCACATAAAGCTCAACAAAGCGACAGTAATAATAGAAGGAACTGATAACGGAACGATAATTCTCCAGAAAATACCGAAAGGACCACAGCCATCGAGATAGGCACTCTCTTCTAGCTCCTTTGGGATTGTCTTAAAAAATTGACGCAGTAAAAAGATGAAGTAAGCGCTACCAAAGAAAGATGGAACAATTAGCGGCAGGAACGTATTAACCCACCCCAGCTTAGAAAAAATCATATAGACAGGAATCATCGTTACTTGTGGCGGAAGCATCATTGTTCCAAGCAAAAGCACAAACCAGAAATTCCGTCCTTTCCCTTTTATCCTTGCAAAACCGTATGCGACGATTGTAGAAGAAACAACTGTCCCAATAACTACACATACAGTGACAATAATAGAGTTCATGTAATACTGCCCAAAGTCCACTAATGTAAATACTTCTTTATAGTTCGCTAAATCCCATTCCTTTGGCAGCAATGTCGGTGGAAATGCCATTGCTTCATTTTCCGGTTTTACAGAAGTTCCAATCAGCCACAAAAAAGGGAATAAAAAGAGAATAGAAAGTGCAATAAGTAAAAAGTAAGTAAGTGCCTTTTCCGCTTTTCTTCCTTTCTTCATGCTGCGCAGTTTCTTTGCTTTCATTGCAGCAGTCGGCTTCGCAGGTGTTATTTCCATAACTGCCCCTCACTTTCCTTATTCATCGTATTCGTAATACACCTTTTTCCCAAATACTTTAAACTGAATTAATGTGAAGATAAGAATGATAATGAATAAAATCCAGGCGAGTGCAGACGCATACCCCATCTTAAAGAACTTAAAGGCATCCTGGTATAAATAGAATACATAAAACAGAGATTTATAGTTTGGTCCGCCATTGCCGCTGCTGACAACATAGGCTTGTGTGAATATCTGAAAAGAACCAATCAGCCCCATAATCAGATTGAAGAAGATAACATTAGAAGTCATCGGGATGGTAATATTCCAGAACTTATGGAATTTACCTGCCCCATCCAGTTCGGCTGCTTCATACAGAGATGCGGGAACACTTTGAAGTCCTGCGAGATAAATAACCATACCGCCGCCAGCACCCCATAAGCTCATAATAATCAGTGTGGGCTTTACCATGCTTTCACTTAACAGCCAATTTGATGTCGGCAAATGAAAAAAGGACAGGATGCTGTTCGCAATACCGAAATCCGGCTGAAAGATTAATATCCATAGCAACGAGCTGGCAACTGTTGGCACTAAGGAAGGTAAATAAAAGATTGTCCGGAATACCCCCATAAATCTCACCTTTGTGTTCAGCAAGACAGCAAGCATGTAACCGACAACTAAACCAAGAGGAACGCCGACAATTGTATAAAAGAAGGTATTCCATAATGACTGCCAAAACAGCGGATCTTCAGTAAACAGCTTTTTATAGTTTTCTAATCCGACCCAATTCGCTGCCCCAAGTCCTGAGTAATCAGTAAAGGACATGTATAGGGAATACACCATCGGGCCAGCCGTAAAGACGAAAAAGCCGATCAGCCATGGCAAAATAAATAAGTAAAACAATAAAGTTCTCGATTTATTCATTTGCTTCACCTTCCATTTGATAAAATCACCAACTGCAATTCTTGCTTGCTAAATCACTCCCCCCTTTTTCTTTATCTTAAAAAACGCAATACTTTAACCATCATGTAACTACTTTTTGTCAGTTATTTAACTTACAAATAAAGTTATGTAAGCCTTTTCAACTACAATTACATATTAACTTCTTAATTCAAAATTATCAATATATTTTTAAAGTATTTTACCTAAAATTTTTAAACTTATTAAGTAATTAAATTAGTTTAGTAACCTAAAATAGTCAGTACAACCCTCGTACTTCGCCAACATGCGTATTTATACCTATAACAAAAAAGCTTTTATATATAGGAGATTATCTATACACTTAAGCCAATTTCTACAGTTAAGTTAATGATACTTTCTATAAGATTACCGATTACTTAAATTAATTCAAATACTTATTGTCTTCCATATTTATAATTGATACAATCAAACATATAATGTTGTAAGGGTTTTCATTCCAAATGGCGAGGTGCAGTGATAATGGCAATCCATGTAAATCTAGAAACGAAGGAATTTCATTTGTGTAACGACAAAATCAGCTATATTTTCAGAGTGCTAGAGAAATCCAACCAGCTTGAGCATTTGTATTATGGAAAAAGAATTCGTCACCGTGCGTCTTTTAGGCATTTAATTGAAAGGGAGATACGGCCATCCTGCAATTTATTTGAACATGATCATACTTCCTCCTTCGAGCATATTAAGCAGGAATATCCGAGCTTTGGAACAACTGACTACAGGCAGCCAGCCCATATGATCACAGATAACATCGGCAGCAAGGTAACAAACTTTTGTTATGAAAGCTATAAGCTTATCAAAGGTAAACCAGCACTTGAAAACCTCCCTGCTGTGTATACAGAGGCAGAAGCCGAAGCAGACACATTAGAAATAACTCTTTACGACAGCGTGCTTCAGGCAAGTCTCATCCTCAGCTATACGATATTTCGTGATCGCAATGTTATTTGCAGAAGTGCGAGGTTCCATAATACATCTGGCAGTCCCTTCTTTCTCGATTCAGCGATGAGTGCATCTGTCGATTTGCCTGATGACCAATTCGAGATGATTAGTCTTGCAGGTGCATGGGCAAGAGAGGCACATATGGAAATCCGTCCTTTATCCCCCGGGATTCAATCGGTGTACAGCTCAAGAGGTGCAAGCAGTCATGCCCATAATCCCTTTGCCGCATTTAAGCGCTTCGACACGACAGAGCATACAGGGGATGTTTATGGTTTCAGCCTTTGTTACAGCGGTAATTTCCTTGCACAAGCAGAGGTTGATACATATGGAGTTTCCCGTATTATGATGGGCATTAATCCGTTCCAATTCAGCTGGAAGCTTAATCCTGGCGAAACATTCCAGACACCAGAATGTATTATGGTATATACAGATGAAGGCTTAAATGGAATGAGCCAAACATTTCATCAGTTATATCGCGAGCGTCTGGCGAGAGGTTATTGGCGGGATCGTGCCAGACCTATTCTTATTAACAATTGGGAAGCTACTTATTTTGATTTCAATGAAGAAAAGATTCTTTCTATAGCTGAAACAGCCCAAAAGTTGGGTATTGAGCTGTTTGTCCTTGATGATGGCTGGTTTGGCAACAGGAATGACGATACCTCCTCTCTTGGTGACTGGTTTGCAAATGATCAGAAGCTTCCCGGCGGTATTAAAGGATTGTCTGAGAAAATTAACCTACTGGGAATGAAATTCGGTTTATGGTTCGAACCAGAAATGGTATGTAAAGATACTAAGCTGTTTAAAGAACATCCTGACTGGATTATTGCAACACCTGGCCGCATGTCTTCACATGGGCGCAACCAATTTATTCTAGATTTCAGCAGAGATGAAGTGGTGCAGCATATTTTCAAACTCATGGATGAGATAATTGAAAATGCTGAAATTAGCTATATCAAATGGGATATGAACAGATACATGACAGAAGCCTACTCAACTAACCTGCCAATTGATCAGCAAGGAGAAGTGAGCCATCGCTACATCCTTGGTGTATACAAACTGTACGAGATGCTTCTGGCGAAATACCCAAAAATCCTGTTTGAATCTTGTGCCGGCGGAGGCGCCCGATTTGATCCCGGTTTGCTTTATTACGCACCGCAAGCTTGGGCGAGCGATAATACAGACGCTGTCGAGCGTTTAAAAATTCAGTATGGCACAAGCTTCGTCTATCCGCTCTCTTCCATTGGCAGCCATGTGTCTACTGTTCCAAACCACCAAGTTGGACGGATGACACCATTGGACACACGGGCGAATGTCGCTTACTTTGGCACATTTGGTTACGAATTGGACATAACCAAGCTTAACGATGAAGAGAAAGAAAAAGTCAAACAGCAGACTGCTTTCATGAAAGAACACAGAGACTTTATCCAAAAGGGAAATTTCCACCGTATATTATCACCGTTTGATTCCAACGAGGTATCTTGGATGGTTGTCGCAAACGATAAGAAAAAAGCAATTGTCGGCTATTATAAAATCCTCGCTAAGCCAAACGAACGTTATCACAGGCTTAAGCTGACAGGACTTGATCCTGACAAACTATATTCCATTGAAGGCAGAAACACACAGCATTATGGGGATGAGCTCATGAATGTCGGCATTCTGCTTTCCGAGGATTATACTGACCGTGCACAAGACTACTGGCAGCGGGAGAAGCCTAGCGACTTTGCTTCCTGCTTGTTTATCTTGACTGAAGCTTAAAATAAACAACTCGATTTTTAGGAGGACATCACATGACGAATTATATGGTTTTCGACGTTGGAGGCAGTATGATTAAATTCGCTGTTATGAAGGACGATGGCGAATTTATCGAAAAAGGCGAACTGCCAGTTTCCGACTCAGATTTCAGCCTGTTCCAGGAAACAATCATTGAGACAGTGCTGGAGAACAAGGTAAAGCATCACGTTGCAGGGATTGCCTTCAGCTGTCCAGGTGGAGTCGAAAGCGATACAGGCATTATCGGCGGTTCCAGCGCACTTCCCTGTATTCACGGACCTAATTTTAAAACCATTTTCAGTGAGGCGACAGGACTTCCTGTTGAGCTGGAAAATGATGCGAATTGCGCTGCATTAGGAGAAGTCTGGAAGGGTGCGGCAAAGGAAAACGAAAATGTGCTGTTTACAATCATTGGCACAGGGATAGGCGGAGCGATTATTAAAAACCGCCGCATTCATAAAGGCGCCAATCTCCATGGCGGAGAAATAGGCTATATGGTGCTGCAAGTAGTAAAGGAAGACGGAAAAACAGCCTTCCAAACATGGAGCCAGCTAGCTGCCACAGGCGCTTTAGTTAAAAATGTCGCCAAACGCAAAGGCATGAAGCCAAGTGAACTGAATGGAAAATTAATCTTCGAGAAAGCTGCAGAAGGGGATGAGATTTGCCTAGAAGAAATTGATGAATTTTATCTCCGCTTGGCGCAAGGTATTTATAATATCCAGTATGTGTACGATCCAGAAAAGATTATCCTCGGCGGAGCCATCAGCAATAGAGATGATTTGATTGAGCAAATCTACAAAAAAATCGATCTTCTGCTCGAATCTGTGCAGGCTGCAAAAATTAGACCAATCATTGAGTCCTGCCAATTTAAAAATGATGCTAACCTGCTTGGAGCACTATATCACTATTTGCAATGCCAAGCACCTGAATCGGTGGAAGCATAACAAAAAGAGGGGGTTTATAAGCGATAGCTTACAGACTCCCCTCTTTTTGTTTACTTAAGGCTTTTCACTGAATTGCGATGAATAATCTTGCCATTAATTAAGGTTCTGCCGTATTTTTCATTAGGATTATGAAGCTTTTCCATTATTATTTTTACAGCAGCCTTTGACATTTCTTTAATATTTACCTCAACCGTTGTGAGCAGCGGCTCCGTTAAAGCAGCGTAAATCGAATTATCAAAGCCGACAACTGAGCAGTCATCCGGTACTTGATAGCCGTTTTTTTGCAGGTTGTTAATCAGATTATAGGCAATCTCATCATTATTGCATACAAACGCTGTCGGCATGTCATCAGGAAAGCTTATATCAATATATCTGCCTCGCTCATCACGATCATTAATAATATAATCCTGCCTCAATTCAATTCGATGCTCTAACAGCGACTTGTAGTAGCCTAGAAATCTGTCTTGTATGCTGCTAGTCGCATATATGTTGCCGACATAGGCAATTTTTTTGTGGCCGTTTTCCACAAGGTAATTCGTTAATTCAAAACCGCCGAAGAAATTGTCTGTCAGCACAGAATCAATTTCGTTTTGATCTGTGTAAAAGTCTAAAAAGATTACAGGACTGTCAATCTTCTGTATCTCTTTCACATAATCGTTGCCGATCTGCCCAAGAATAATGAAGCCGTCGACCTTTTTCTCACTGTAGATTCGCGGCAATACTAGCTGGTCCTCATCCTCCTGACCCAAAATATAAAGGATGCCAGAGTAATGATAGCCATCAAGGATTCTTGTCAACATTTGATAAAATTGCAGATAGAATGATTGTGTCTTCCCTGTGAAGCGCTCTGGAATGACAATACCTAAATTGTAAGACAGCCCATCCTTGATTGACTTTGCATGTGTATTAAAACGGTAGCCCATCTCATCTGCCAATTGCTTTATTTTCTCTTTTAATTCTTCACTGACCCCATCTTTATCATTTAGCGCTTTGGAGACAGTCACACTGCTGACACCTAATTTATTGGCGATGTCACGCATCGTAACATTGCTTCTCACAAAAATTCCTCCGATATAAAATAGTTCTAACAACATAATACATTCATGGAAATACTATACTATAAGATTCGCATTTTCTACATCCAAAAGCAAATCATGCAGACTACATATCCGCAAAAAAGGCATGTACTTTGTCTCCTAATGTCCTTATATACTCATGGCCATACTCAAAATAGATCAGCATCTTCTTATCTGATTGAATTTTATTGTAGGCTGCAAATTGCGTAGAAGGCGGACAAATCTCATCCTCCATCCCTGTTGCCCACAATACATCCGCCTTGATTCTGTCAGCAAGATGCTGGATATCTATATACCCTAATTTTTCGAATACCGCTTCCTCCCGCTCATGATTAGGATCAATAAATTTGAAGTAATAATGAATTTCTTCATAAGCAGAACTCGCTATATCAAGCTCCCATGCCCTTTTAAAGTCGGAAAGAAACGGGTAGACAGCAGCTGTTTTCCTGATTCGAGGCTCAAGACTTGAACAAGCAACCGCCAGGGCTCCGCCTTGTGAGGCACCGTAAGCGCCAACTCTTGATTCATCAACCTTCTCCATCGCAAACAAAATTCTAGCTGCCTGAACCGTATCTAAATAAACATTGCGGTAATACAGTTTGGCTGTATCCTCTTCGTCTATCCCTCTGATGATATGCCCTTTTAATGTTGTGCCCTTTACTTGAAGAGTATCTTCAGAAAGCCCGCCTTGTCCGCGGCAATCCATCGCCAGAATCGTATAGCCTTCAGCAGCATAGCCGATTTTATCAATCCAGTCACCGCTGTTCACATGATAGCCATGAAACCAAAGCAAACCAGGACCTTTCTCTGTTTGCCCTTTTGGTCGGACAAGCTGGCAATGCACTTTCGCACCATTGATACCTGTAAAGTATAAATGATAACATTCTGCCACCCTGCTTTCGAATGCAGCTGGGATTAACTCGTATTCTAACGAGTGCTCATTTAATTCTTGCAGGCCTAAGTTCCAATAAGCATCAAAATCAGCTGGCTTTGGATTTATTCCTTTGTATTGATTCAGTGCATCCAAGGGCATATCGAATTTCATCAGGCATTCCTCCATTTTATTTTCGCGATTTTATGTATGCGTTATCATTTTGTTTAACTTAAACGATAACTTAATTATAAAACGTTATGAAGTTAACCGTCAATAGAGAGAAAGTTTCCTAGAATGCAAAATAAAAAAGTGATTTCTATGTGAAATCACTTCTGACTGCCGACAAACCTAGTGTTTTTAAGTTATTTTTATTTTAAAGCGGTTGAGAGTTCTCCGAAGTCTACGCTCGCTTTCCGCGGATAAGCACCGCTTCTCCGCAAACTTTCTGCTTCAAGGGGCCTTTTTTACTTCATTGTGCATTCTATTATTTTTTCCCTTTAAATCGCTCTAAAATATCATTTCCAAATAATATAGCTAGGATAAAACTACAAACATATAACTCAATATTTTTAGGCAAAAATTTCAATACCCATATAGACATCATAATAGTAGATATGGTTAGAAGATTAATTTTTTCCTCTTGTTTAAGTTTTTTTAAATTTGTCACCAATACAATATAGCCAATTGGTGGCGTAAGAATGCAAATGCAATATAGAAATTTTTTTCTTAAATACCAAGGAGATTTTCCCACCATGCAAATCCTTCCAATAAACTATATTTTATTAAAAATTAAATGGGAATAACCATCGTTAACGTTTTTGCAATTTCCGTTTGCCACCCAATTAGGCATACTAGATACCAATGTATTGATTCCACGGTATGCCTTATTTTCAATAGTATCAGTAACTCCTATAAAATTATTTGTTACTTTAATTAGAAGAAATACTTTAATAGCTTTTTTCCATTTCCTTATTGACTCTTTCATATCAAATAGTTTCTTTCTCTCCCTACCCAAATCCTTTGCGTTCACAAAAAGGTCATAATGTTTCGTAAGCTTGATTTCACAAATAAGTCATATTAAATTAGACCAAGGCTGGATATAAATTAATCACTTTAACATGTTATATTTTAATACCGGTCAATAAGATTAAAAGAACTTCCATTTATGACATAATACACCTGTTTGGATTTTAGGCTTAAAGCTAAAAAGCCCCAGTCGAATGTTTAATTCGACTGGGGCTTTGCTACTCAACCATATTAGAAGCCGTTATTTTCTGCGACTGTTTTAAACCATTGTCCACTCTTTTTAATTGTGCGTTCTCCGTCTTTTTCAAGATTAACAGACACAAAGCCATATCTGTTCTTGTAAGCATTTGTCCAAGACCAGTTATCCATGAATGTCCATAGATGATATCCTTTTACGTTAGAACCTTCCTCGATTGCTTGATGAACCCATTTAAGATGGCCTGAAATGAATTCAATCCGGTAATCATCCTGAATGATTCCATTAGGATCACGGAACTTTTCTTCTCCTTCAACACCCATCCCATTTTCTGAGATAAAGCATTCAATATTGCCGTAGTTATCTTTCAAATTAATAAGAATATCATATATTCCTTTTTCATAGATTTCCCAGCCGCGGTGAGGATTCATTTTTCTGCCTGGCATCACATAGTTATCAAAATAGCGATCTGGCATAAACGGAGCTTCTGGATTTGGAAGATGCTCTTTTGCTTTCACTCGTCTTGGCTGGTAGTAATTGACACCAAGCAAGTCGACTGTATTGTTGCGGATGATTTCCAAATCTCCATCCTCTATTTCAGGCATAAAGCCTTCCTCTTTAAGAATATCAACAAGCTCCTGCGGGAATTCCCCTTTCACAGACGGATCAAGAAACGATCTGTTAAAGAAAGCATCAGCAAGCACAGAGGCTTTTACATCTGCCGGATTTTGGCTGCGCGGATATGATGGTGTTAAGTTTAGAACGATACCAATTTTTCCATCTTGTCCTTGTTTTTTATAGGCTTGAATTGCTTTTGCACTTGCAAGTATTGTATGATAGCCGACTTGGACAGCCTTCTTAAAGTCTACTTCATTTGGATAGTGGAAGTCATACAAATAACCGCCTTCTACTGGAACGATTGGTTCATTATGAGTAAACCATTTTTTCACACGGTCCCCAAACAGCTCGAAGCAAGTGCCAGTATAAGCTACATATGCATCAACCACTTCTCTGTTTGCCCAACCTCCGATTTTCTGCAGTTCCATTGGCATATCGAAGTGAAACAAGCCGACAAATGGCTCTACGCCATTTTCAATGAATTCATTAATAACATTATTGTAGAATTCTACTGCTTTCGGGTTTATTTCTCCTTTACCCTCTGGGAAAAGCCTTGACCAAGAAATAGACATGCGGAAGGAGTTATGGCCAATTTCCTTCATTAGTTTAATATCTTCCTTATACTTTACATAAAATTGTGATGTATCTGATGGCCCAACTCCATCAAAAAAACGTTCTGGCTGTTGTTCGTACCAGTAATCCCATATATTTTGTCCTTTTCCGTCAACATTAGCTGCTCCCTCTGTTTGTGTTGCAGATGCAGCAGATCCCCACCAAAAATTATCTGGAAAACGATATTTCACTTCATTATTTACAGTCATTGCGTAATTCCCCTTTCAAAAACCTATCTAAGATGTATTGCTTATAGGAAAAAGCAGGAATACTGCGCTTTGCTGCCGCTAAAGCCAATACTCTGCTTCCTCCCTTCTACAATTGAGTTATATTAAGATGCTTTATTCATTTCTTCTTCTTCCTTCTTCACATTGACACGGTCAATGACTTTCAGGAATGGGAACCAGATTGCAAATACAATCGCCATATTGACAAGCTGCATCAGTCCTCCTGCAAGGGAGTTAGTAGCCATGATGCCGTTGATGAAGAATGGCACAGTCCATGGCACGGTAACGCCAGTAGGCGGCGGAACAATTCCAGTTGACATTGCAAAATAGGTTACTAATGTAACAATCATTGGCGAAATAATCCAAGGCACTACAATCAATGGGTTCATAACTATTGGCAAACCGAAGATAATCGGTTCATTTACGTTGAAAATACCAGGTCCAAGTCCAAGTTTTGCTACTTGCTTCATCTGCTTGCTCTTCATGAATACAAGGATTGCAAATACTACTGCAAGTGTCATACCTGTACCACCCATGCCGACTGTATAAATCTCCATGAACGGTTTTGAAATGATATGAGGGATTTCTTGTCCGCTCGTATATGCAGTCAAGTTTTCCACTTGAAGTGTGTTCCAAATTGGATCCATTACAGAGTTGATGATAATTTGACCATGAAGACCAAAGAACCATAGAATCTGAATGAAGAATACGGCAATAAGTGTCGGAATGATGCCGCTGCCCAAGCCTACAAGCGGTGCTTGAATTGCTTTATAAATAACATCATGCAGATTTGTATCGAAAGCTGCTGTTACAATAACATTCACAAGCAAGAAGAAAGTCAATGTAAGAACGGCAGGAATCAATGCTGCAAACGATTTTGCCACTGCTGGCGGTACACCAGGAGGCATCTTAATTGTGATATTCTTTTGCACGATTGTACGATAAATTTCACCGGCAATAAATGCTGTAATCATACCAAGGAACATGCCCTTCGCACCGAGGCGATCGACAGGAATAACCCCGGAAATAGCATCACCTGTCTCAGGCTGAACGACGAATGGCGTTAATAATAAGAAAGAAACAAGTGCGATTGCACCGCCAAACACAGCCTCCACATTATAGCTTTTGGACAGGTAATAACCGATACCAAACACGACGAACACAGACATGATGCCCATTGTTGCAGAGTTGGCAATTCCAAATAATGATTGGAAGGTTGCAATAGAATCAGCACTCATGAATTTTTTCAAGAATGGCAGGTTTGTCAGTACGACAAAAATGGAACCGAAAATTGTCAACGGAAATGACAGCATAAATGCGTCACGCAGAACAGTTAAATAACGGTTGTTATTTAATTTCCCTGCTATTGGCACCAAATATTTGCTTAATTTTTCAAACACAGGATTCTCCCCCTTTGGATATACAGTAATGTTTATAATTTCTTTTCTTTAAAAATTTCCAGCAATTCCTTAACAAGCTCCTTCATGGAAAGCGTAGACATTAAATGGTCTTCTGCATGCATTAGAAGAAGAGCGAATTCCACCTTGTTTCCAGATGCCTCCTGCTGAACAAGCTTAAAGTGAATTTCATGAGCAACACTTAAATCTGCCTCTGCCTGTACAAGCAGCTCGTCTGCTGCTTCCGGGTTACCAGAACGATACTCACGGAGTGCTTCAATGATTTTGCTTCTTGCATTGCCGCTGTGAAGGATAAGCATGAAATTGATTTGTTCTGCCGTTAATGTATTAACATCAATCTTTTCCATTACTTATCACCCATTAAAGCAAGTGCTTGTTCATACGCTTTTTTACCGTCTGCCAAGCCATATGCCATCATGTCGATAACATCTACTTTAATTCCATATTGATCTGCTGCTTTTTGAAGTTCACCCTTCAAGAAGCTCATTTGCGGCCCAATCAAAACTACATCTGCTTCAGCCATATCTTGCTTAGCTTTGTCCTGACCGACAGCCCAAATTTTTGCATCTTCTCCAACTGATTTTGCATGTTCTTCCATCTTTGTAACTAGTAAACTAGTAGACATTCCTGCACTGCAAGCTAGTAATATCTTTTTCATATCGATCATGCTCCTTTATCTTTTATATATTCTATTTCACTAAATCGTTTTCAAAAACCGCTTACATTTATTATTATAATCATTTAATACTATTTGTCTATACATTTAAAAAATAAAATGTAATCATTTTCATTATTTGAAAATAGACAAAAAAAAGATGCCAAGATGGCACCCTTCTGTAGTTCTCTTTCTTCCTATTGTATCTGCTGCAGTCCTTTTATCATCACCCGTAAACTTAATAGGAAGTCATCCTTTGACTTCAAACCTTCATTTGGCGAAAGGAAATGGTGATAAATATATGGAGCTTCTTCTTTTGAAATTTCGGCAATAGCTTGGGAGAACTTCTCTTGGATTGCTTCAAATCCAATTTCTTCAAGCAGTCTTTGCTGTTTTTGCTCGTCGAGTACGTATGCCGTCACATATGTATTGATATTGTTAACGGCCTGAAAAATTTTGTCCTCTTGCAAGCCTGCTCGGTGAAAAATGGCGAATGTCCTGTCAATCAGCAGCAACCGCTGCCTTGTTACAGGCAATGTATCCATCATTATTTCTGCTCCATCGGGAACAGACAATAATACTCTCCTTAATTCAAGGGAGAATAACTCAATTTCTTCCTCCCAGCTTTTGCATTCTTCCGGAAATTCAAATTGGCTTGATATGTATTCAGCAAGCAGCTGCAATAGCTCCTGTTTATTTTTTATATACCAATATAAGGCTGGGGCCTTTATTTTCAGCTTAGCTGCAACATTTCGCATCGTCACATGCGATAAGCCGTTTTCATGAAGCAGCTCAAGGGCCGCATCTGTTATCGTTTCTTTGCTGACATTTTTTCTCGTCATGAAAGTCACCTCTTATACTTATATTGTATATTATTTGTGGCAATAATTCTTTACTAACCTATTTAACCATGTTAAACTGCATATTGTTCATTTAACACTGTTAAATAAGAAAAGAGGGTTATACTGTATGTCTTCTAATCAGACAAAATTAGTTCCTGTTATGATTGCTTTAATGCTTGGTATTTTTGTTGCGTCTCTTGACAACACAATCGTAGCCACTAGCATGGGTTCCATTATCGGTGACTTAGGCGGAATGGATAAATATGTTTGGGTTACTTCCGCTTATTTAGTTGCAGAGATGGCAGGTATGCCGATATTCGGGAAATTATCAGATATGTATGGCAGAAAGAAGTTTTTTGTATTTGGAATTCTCCTATTTCTAGCTGGCTCTGTCCTTTGCGGAATGGCAGACTCGATGATACAGCTATGTATTTACAGGGCAATTCAAGGAATTGGCGGAAGCGCCTTGATGCCTATCGCTTTCACTATTATCTGGGATGTCGTGCCTCGTGAGGTCCGCGGTAAAATGAGCGGTATTTTCGGAGCTGTCTTTGGGTTATCGAGCATCGCCGGTCCTTTATTAGGATCCTTTATTACAGAGCAATTCGATTGGCGCTGGATCTTCTTTATTAACATTCCAATCGGAATTATCGCATTAGCATTAATCGTTATTTTTTATAAAGAATCTAAAACACATACGAAACAATTCATTGATTGGTTCGGATTCATATTTTTGCTCGGCTTTACAATAGCTTTAATGTTTGGACTGGAACTAGGCGGAGAATCCTATTCATGGATTTCATGGCAAATCATTTCCCTGTTTTGTCTATCTGCTGTCTGCTTTATCATCTTTCTTGTAGTGGAAAGATTGGCGAAAGATCCGATTTTGCCATTCAACTTATTTAAAGAACGTCTTTATACAACAACTGTATTAACAGGCATGTTTTACGGCGGTGTATTTATGGTCTCAACTATCTATATCCCCCTTTATATCCAAGGAGTAACTGGTGGAACGGCTACCAACTCAGGGCTGCTTCTTTTGCCAATGATGGTAACATCAAGTATTGCAGCAGCACTTGGCGGATCACTTGCCAATAAATTCAGCTATCGATCCATCATGCTTACTTCCGGAATCATCATGGCTGTCGGAACATATTTGTTAAGCACCCTTGAACCAAGCACACCACGCTTAGCTGTTACTATCTATATGATGGTAATTGGACTTGGAGTAGGACCGTCATTCTCGGTGCTTGGGATGGCTGCGCTGCAGAAAGCTTTACCGCAGCAGCGCGGAATTGCCAGCTCGACAAGCAATTTTCTCCGGTCACTTGGCATGACACTGGGAATTACTGTTTTCGGAGTAATTCAAAGAAACAGCTTTACAGACGGACTTCCGGCAGCAATGCAGGAAGGAGCAGGCAGCGCAGAAAGCGGAAGTATTCTCTCACCTGAAGCAAGAGCACATATCCCTGCAGATATTCTGAAGCAGATTACAGATGTACTCGCAGACTCAATCAGCACAACTTTCCTGTGGACCTTTGTTCCCCTGCTGCTGTCATTTGTGTTTATCCTGTTCATGAGCAAAGAAAAAATTACCGATTCGAAATTAAATCAACAAGGCTAAAAAGCAGAAAGGGACCACTGTACAGAAACAGTGGTCCTTTTGCTGTTAAATCTTTTTCTCTCTTATTGACACTCGGTGGATATGAATCATGAAGTAGGCAAGCTCATCCTTCGTCATTTTCATGGAATATTCCTTTTCCAAGTAATCGGCAACCTTCATTGTACATTTATATGCTTCGGCATATTGTCTTTTGACTTGGTTATAAAGAGCGTCATTATGCTCATCATTTATTTCTCCGCGCAGCATACGGTAGGCAAAATAGCGCAAATGTGTAACGAACCGGCTGTAATTGACTGATTCCTCATTAAAGTCTATTCCATAATGATATTTAACGATATTCGTCACATCTTTAACGATATTTGTCATCGTTACGGTTTCTTCCAAGCCAGTATTATCTTGCCTTGCATTAAAGATATGCAGTGCGATGGAGGCAACCTCATCTTCCGGGAGCTCCATACCTGTTCTTTCCTTAATCAGTCCAAGAGCAATGCGGGCAACATGATATTCGGCTTTATAAAACTTCTTCACTTCCCACATTAATGCGTTTTTGATGGGGATGTCATTTTTAATTCTCGTAATGGCAAAGTGGATATGATCCGATAACGATAAATACAACGAATCGTTCAGCTCTGTATGCAATTCCCTCTCTGCAAGCTCAATAATGTCTTTTGAAAGTGACATAATCTCATAAGGAATTTCATTTAAAAGCTCAGAAAGCTTGGCCGCGAAGTTTTCCGAAGGCGAGACAAATACCTTTTGCACTTTCTCTTCATCTATTTCATCTCCGACCTTTTTCTGAAATGCAAGTCCCTTGCCCATCACTACCATTTCCGTAGAATTAAGGTCTCTAGTCAAAGCGACGTTATTATTAAATACTTTTAAAATTTTCATTCTAATCACTTTTCCTTCGAATTTTATCATAAAAAAACCCGAACCAAATAAACTCATAGATAAACTGCTTTGCTCCATAAGTTTAGTTGATTCAGGTTTTGCCTGCCTAACAGTAACAATCCTTACTAAACCTATTATAGATGATAACGTTTTCTATTGCAAGAATATTATGCATCAATATTACTAGAAAAAACCGCTTTTTCCCTTCTAAATTATTCCACTAATCATTTAGAAGAACGCAAAAAGAATTTCAAAAAGGTATTTCTTTTGGTGCGTCGAATAAGTTACTTAAAACAATCATTATCCTTAAAAAAAAGCAAAGTGAGGGTTTGTTTTGCTAATAAACGACCAACAAAATAAGCTTATGTTATTTCTAATAGAACACCAGTCTACATTTATCAATGAATGGATTAATATGTCCGTCATTGAAAACGATGATCCTCATAAGGCGGAAATTGAGAAAAATGCTGTGACGATGTATGGACTTCTCATAAAGGCATTGTCAGATACTTATTCCGAAGCTGAGCTCCAAGAGTTTGCCTATAAGGTTGGCAAACAACGGCTTGAAGCCGGCATTAATATTGGCGATTTCATCTTTAACGTAAATACAGGCAGAAGCATTCTGATTAAATATTGCTTTCAGGCACAGCTGCCGCACCATGAATTAGAATCTTTCGTCAACAATCTAAACAGTCTATTTGATTCTTTCTGCTATCATGCAGTGAAAAGGTACACCCAGCTAAAAAATCGGGAACTGCATACGAAAACTAAATATATCAATGAAAACCATATGGATAAGCTTGCGATTCTTGGACAAATTTCCTCCAGCTTTGTTCATGAATTTAGAAACCCCCTTACAGCCATAATCGGGTTCAATAAAATCTTGCGCGACGAATACCCTGATTTAAAATACTTGGATATTATTCAACATGAACTGAACGAATTGAATTTCAGAATTACACAATTTCTTCATACCTCCAAAACGGAAATCGTTAAAAAAGGGAAGGAGAATGTTGCGATTGATCTGCTTTTTGATAATTTAAAGCAGCTTTGCTATGCGAGCACAGTTGATAACAAAATTAATCTGACAATCGATAAAGCGAAGCCGCTCTTCCTTTATACGTTTAAAGACGAATTAAAACAGGTGTTGCTCAACCTGATAATGAATTCAATTGATGCATTAAAGCAAAGGTCCTCCAGCAGAGAATTAAGGATAAGCACCACAAAGAATGCTAAAGAAGTAATCTTTGTTATTTCCAATAATGGCCCGATGATTGAAGAGGAAAACACAAAGACTATTTTCGAACCGTTCTACACAACAAAAGAGCTTGGGACAGGGATTGGCTTATTCGTATGTAAACAAATTATTGAAAAAATCGGCGGCACTATTTATTGTAAGTCTGACGAGAATTGGACCTCTTTTTTCATTCATCACCCGATATCATCTTAAAGTAAGAAGCAAAAAAGTGTGCAGAGACTCTGCACACTCTTCTTTTATTATTTGTAGAATTTCACACGATCTTCTAATGGCTTGAATTCTTTTTCACCTGGTTGTGCAGTTGGTTTACCGAATGGCATTTGAGCGATAAGCTTCCATGTAGAAGGTATATTCCACTCTGCTGCAACAGCTTCGTCAATCAATGGGTTGTAGTGCTGCAAGGATGCACCAAATCCAACCTCTTCAAGCGCTGTCCAAATTACTAATTGATGCATTGCATTTGTTTGGTTTGCCCATACTGGGAAGTTTTCTGCATACAATTCAAATGCTTTTTGCAAGCCTTCAATAACTTCTTGGTCTTCGAAGAACAATACTGTTCCGTAGCCAGCCTTAAAGCTGTTCAGCTTTTCTTCTGTTGATGCAAAGTTCTCTGCAGGTACAATTTTCTTTAGCTCTGCTGCTGTAATATCCCAAACTTTATCATGATTATCGTTCAAAAGAACAACCACTCTTGTGCTTTGAGAATTGAAAGAAGAAGGAGTATGAAGTACTGCTTCATTCACAATTTGTTGAATTTTTTCATCAGATACAACCTGTTCTTTGCTGATTGCATAATAAGAACGGCGGTTTTTAATTGTTTCTAAAATACTCATTTTGATTACCCTCCAAAAGTTATTTCGTTACTACCTTTAACTATGTAAATGTAAATAACGGTTATCATTCATAATTACTCAGCGAGATATCTCAACATAACATATCTCTACTTCAAGATAAAATTATTATAACACTCTAGAAAATAATGTCAACTTTTTCTTCTTACAGACAGAAAAAACCTGAAAAAATTTTTCTTTCAGGTTTTTTACTCCCTTAAAAGTCTATTTCTGCCAACAGTTCATAAGATCTCACCTTATCTTCAAACTCGTAAACATTAGTCAAAACCATAAATTCCTCTGTGTTATAAAGCTCACTAAGACGAAGAAGCTCTGACCGAACAGTTTCTTTAGTACCGATAATCATTCTCCGGCGATTTTCCTTTATCGCTTTTTTATCGTCTGGTGACAGAACTTTGCGGTTAACCTGTTCCGGACTGAGAATTTCTGCATTCGCTTCCCCTTTACCAAGTGCCAGCAGCCATAAATCTAGACTCGCAGCCATTTGTTCTGCTTTTTCAGTAGTATCTGCACATATAACAAAAGTGCAAATATTGGCTTTCGGCTTGCTTGCATGAACAGACGGCTGGAAATATTTGTAATAATAATCCATTGCCCTTCTTCCATTCAATGGTGCAATGAAATGACCAAAGGTAAAAGCTAACCCCAGTTCTGCTGCTAGTCTTGCACCGCGATGGGACACTCCAAGCATCCACATTTCAGGAAAGCTTTCATGAACAGGGTAAGCAGTAACAGTATGCTTATCCTGTTGATTTCCGACAATGAATTTCTGCAAATCCTGCACTTGCCTTGGGAATTCATTTAAGCTTTTCCGAATGCCATCCGTTAAGGCTAGCCGTGTCTCAGGAGATCCTCCTGGGGACCTGCCAATTCCTAAATCGATACGATTTGGATACAAAGCTTCGAGCACCTTAAAGTTCTCTGCTACTTTATAAGGACTGTATTGGGGCAGCAGTACACCGCCTGAGCCTACTTTAATGCGCTTTGTCTTTGCGGCTAGATGGGAAATCAGCACTTCTGGTGAGGTGCCTGCAATGCCGTTCGCATTATGATGCTCTGCCACCCAAAAACGTTCAAATCCTAGTTCTTCCGTTATTTGTGCTAATGCTGCTGTATTCTTTAAGGCAGTATGAGCTGTCGACCCACTGCTGATCACGGATTGATCTAATACACTTAATCTCAATCTCCCTGCTCCTCCGATCAACTTTTATTTGCTTCTATTATTATAAACTGATTTGCAGGGATATACTTAAAACGTGCTCATGTAAAAAAAACCCTTAAGCAGGCCTGCTTAAAGGTTTAAACTTTTTCTTATTTCTTTTCGACCGCATGCCCGCCGAACTCATTGCGAAGTGCCGCTACAACTTTACCTGTAAATGTATCGTTCTCAAGTGAACGGTAGCGCATTAGAAGCGACATGGCAATAACAGGAGTTGCTGCTTGTAAATCAAGTGCTGTTTCAACTGTCCATTTTCCTTCTCCTGAAGAATGCATAATCCCTTTAATCTCATCTAATTTAGCATCTTTAGAGAATGCATTCTCTGTCAATTCCATCAGCCATGAGCGAATAACAGAACCGTTGTTCCAAACCTTTGCAACCTTTTCATAATCGTAGTCGAATTCACTTTTCTCCAGTACTTCAAATCCTTCTCCGATAGCTGCCATCATGCCGTATTCAATTCCATTATGGACCATTTTCAAGAAGTGTCCGCTGCCGGCTTTACCAGCAAAGAAATAGCCATTTTCAACAGCAGTATCACGGAATATCGGTTCAACTACATCCCATGCAGCTTGATCGCCGCCAATCATGTAGCATGCGCCGTTTCTTGCTCCTGCCATACCGCCGGATGTACCAACATCCATAAAGTGCACACCAAATTCCTTCAGCTCATTATATCTGCGGATTGATTCTTTGTAATGGGAATTTCCAGCCTCAATTACAATATCTCCTTTAGCTAATAATGGAGCCATCTCACCTATTACAGAATCGACCACATTATGAGGTACCATAATCCAAAGCACTCTCGGTGTTTCCAATGATTGAACAAGCTCTGTTAAGCTAGTCGTTCCATCCGCACCATATTCCTTCATTTCGGATACAGCGCTTGGATTTAAATCGAAGGCTGAAACTTGATGTTTATTATCCAATAAATTTTTCCCTAAATTTAGACCCATCTTCCCTAAACCAATTAAACCAACTTTCATTATTAAACCCCTCCTGATTAACTGTGAAAAAAATGTATTATTACGAAGCCTAACATATTGGCAATGTTTGAAACCTTATACGAACAATGTGAGACAGTTGATAATACCTATATCATGTTCCAATTCCAATGCCGCTATGTTATGTCATCGAAACTAATTTACTTAAGCTTTCCGGCTTGCTGTCCAACCACCATTTATATCCATTTTCGGCAAGCAGTTTATCAGATGCTTCTGGTCCATTTGAGCCAGCTGGATAGAAATGAAGCGGAACCTCATTTTGTTCAAATGCATCTAAAATCGGCTGTACCCATTCCCAAGATAATTCCACTTCATTCCAATGAGCAAAGAAAGTAGAATCTCCCTTAATTGCATCAAAAATCAACCGTTCATATGCCTCTGGAACGTCTTTTGGAACATCTGAGAGATCAATTTCAACCTGATCCATTTTTCCATTTTCGAATGGGCTCTTGCTGTTAAGTGTTAATTTAATATTTTCATTCGGGCTGATTTCAATAATCAACAGATTAGGTGCAACTTGATCCTTTTTCTCTTCATAGAGATTTTTAAGGGTATCCTTGAATTCAATGACAATACGGGTTGATTTTTCCTGCATCTTCTTCCCTGTTCTAATATAGAATGGGACCCCTTCCCACATCTCATTGTCAATCCAAATCCGCGCTGCTATAAATGTATCTGTATGAGAATTTTCTTTAATATTCGGCTCATCTCGATAGCTCACAGAAGCTTGGCCATTCACTTCGCCACTGCTGTATTGTCCCCTGACAATATTTTCGGCAATATCCTCTCCCTTGACTGGACGAAGAGCTTCCATTACTTTTCGCTTCTCTGCACGAATTTGCTCTGGACCTACCTTTTCTGGAGTATGCATAGCAGTCATCATCAGCATTTGCAGCATATGGTTTTGCACCATATCACGAAGAGCACCGACATGATCGTAATAGCCAGCCCTTTCTTCTACTCCTACCATCTCACTTGCTGTTATTTGGACATTTGCAATATGCTGTTTATTCCATAATGCCTGCAAAACAGGATTCGCAAATTCCAATGCTTCAAGATTTTGAACCATAGGCTTCCCTAAATAATGGTCAATGCGATAGATTTCTTCCTCTTGGAATGCTTTACTCAATCTCTCATTCAACTCTCTAGCTGACGCAAGGTCATGACCGAATGGCTTTTCAATAATCAATTTCTTCCATCCAGCCGTATTACCCAAACCGCTTTCCTTCAGGTTTAAGGCGATGAGATCAAAGAACTCTGGCCCAACAGACAGATAGAACATGCGATTTTGTGGTATGTTCCGTTCAGCTTCCCGCTTTTCCACCTTTTCCAACAGTGTTTGATAATCCTCTATTTTCGTTGCATCCAGGATGCTGTAACGGAAGCTTTCAATAAATGCCTCCAATTGTTCTTCGTCCGCAGCTTTTCTTCTCGAAAAAGTTTCGATTGAGTTTCGCACATGCTCTTGGAAAGTAGCATCCGTGAATTCTTTTCTTCCTAATCCGAAAACGGAGATGGCCTGCGGCAGCTTATTGTCTAAATATAAATTGAAAAGTGCAGGATATATTTTTCTCTTCGCAAGATCACCTGTCGCACCAAACAACACAAATGTCATTGATTCCATCACTTAAACCTCCATATCTAAAACCATTGATTGGTTATATGAGTTACTTTTTATTACCTTAGTTATTTATCATAACAATAATAAGCCTGTTAGTTTTTCATGTCAATTACAACAACTTCGCTACGCGAAGTATTTTCCCCAAACGGACACTTCCTCATTCTTGGTAAGATATTGCTTACTTATCAAGTATTATTAACAAATAATTCCCATTAGAAATTAAAGGAAGTTTTTTTACGGCAAAATGAAGCTGCTTTCTAACATAGTTTCCGTTTAAGTCACTTTTTTAATAATGGTTATTAATAGTAACAATTTATGTACAATATAAAAGAACGGCTTTTAGGAGCCGCTCTAATCATTATTTGTCTTTACTCTTAACTTTAAATTTATTTACCTCTGCAGTTAATTCTTCTGCGAGCATTTGCAAGTCTTTTGAAGAGGCAGCAATCAGCTCTGTGGATGCTAGCTGTTCTTGACCTGAAGCAGATATTTCTTCTGTATTAGCAGCAAATTCCTCGGCTGTGTCCGTCATCTGCTGGATTTGCTCTGAAATACCTCTCGATTTGCTATTTATTGAATTTATATGAGCAGCTGTCTGCTTGAAGTTATGAACAATCCCGTCATAGGTGATTTTAATGTTAGTGAATGCTTCTTCCGTTATCTTTAATGCATCTTTTTGCTCATCAATTAAAGTATGTGCTTTATTAATATGTGAAACAGCTTCGTTTGTTTTTTCTGTTGTATCATGAATAATACCTGTAATTTCCTTCGCTGCTCTTGAGGATTCCTCGGCTAGATTTCTGATTTCCTCGGCTACTACACCAAACCCTCTGCCAGCTTCTCCTGCTCTTGCTGCTTCAATGGCTGCATTCAGTGCAAGCAAGTTCGTCTGTTCCGCAATATTCCTAATGACTGCTACGAAATTGCCAACTTGTCCAATCATTGTGCTTAATTCATGGATAGAGGATGTTGCTTCTGCTGACACAGAGATATTTTCATCCATCTTATTGCCTTGCAGTTCAACAGTGTTTTGACCTTCGACAATCGAATCAATGGATGCTGCTGCCTTATCGGCACCTGCAGAAGCCTCCGTCGTTATAGTTTCCATCAGACCGACCACCTCAAGCAATGTCGAGTTCACTTCACTTATTGTTTGAGCTTGACTATTGTTTCCAACTGCAATTTCTTCAATAGTTGCCACTACTTGATTAATATTTCTCGCATTTTCCTCTGTGTTTTTCGTAAGACTGCTCGAATGAGCTGCAACTGTTGACGAAACATACTTCAATTGAGTTGCCATTGACTTTAGCGAATTTCTGGTTTCAAGCAGGGCTCTTGCCATTTCTCCGGTTTCATCCTTTGATGCAAGTGTACGGCCAAAAATACTTTCATCCTCACTCAATTCAAGCTCTGATGTTTTTTGGGCTATTTCTGTCAGTTGGACAATTGGCTTCGAAATCAATTTCCCTAAGAAGTAAGACAAGATAACACCAAGCACGATAGAAACGGCAAGTCCTATGAGTACTTGCGTTGGCGGCAAATGGCCAAGCAGCCCGCTTTGCGCTTGCTCAGCACCTGTTCCCTCTGTATTGCTTCCTTGGCTGCTGCTCATAAAGAGTGAGGCACAAACATTGATCGCTGCCACAAACATCGAATTAATTAATGATAATATAATAATTTTTGTAGATATCTTTTTCACAGTAATTTCCCCTAATCTTTTTATTGTCGGTTTGTTATAGGACTTACTATAGAAGAGAAATCTTAAAATTCCCTTAAGCTAGTTATAAACTCCTGAATAAAAAGACCTGCAACTAACTTTTTTTCTTATAATCCTGTTTTTTTGTTATAGTTAATGAAATAAACTTTTTAATAGCTTAATACAGGAGGGTAACAAATCGTGATAAGACCTATTCAAGAAAAGGATTTGCCCCAGATTCTAAACATCTATAATGATGCAATCCTTAATACAACTGCAGTGTATACATATAAACCAGATACTTTAGAAAACAGACGCATATGGTACGAACAAAAGATGAAAGACGGCTATCCGGTGATTGTGTATGAACTTGACGATAAGGCAGTTGGTTTCGCAACCTTTGGACCATTCCGAGCTTGGCCTGCTTATAAGTACTCTATCGAACATTCGGTATATGTTGACAATAATTATCGAAGAAAGGGTATTGGCGCAGCACTATTGAAGGAGATTATCTCAATTGCTACTGAAAAGGAATATGCCACATTGATTGCGGGTATAGATGCAGCGAACGATAAAAGCATAGCATTGCATGAGCATTTCGGTTTTGTCCACTCAGGCACGATTGAGAAAGCTGGTTTTAAATTCGATAGATGGCTGGATCTTGCTTTCTATCAATTACACCTGCCAGGACCAAATAATCCAGTCGGCGAATAAGACATAATAACAGGCTTTTAGGATAAAAATTCTTAAATGGAGGTTAAGTCCATGTTAATAGGTCATATTGAAGAAATTGTCCGTCATCCTGTCAAATCCTTTCGTGGCGAAAGTGTACAAGCAACAAATGTGATGGAATACGGCTTGTATGGGGACAGGAGTCACACTTTTAGAGATGACACAAGAAACGACAAATATTTAACCATCACGCAATTTCCAGAGATGGTCCGTTATGCAGCCAAATTTGCAGGCGTGGAATCGACTCAAGAGTACCCAAAAGTGGAAATAACAACACCTGAAGGAAAAGTGTTGGAATGGGGAGACCCAGCTCTTCTCTCTGAACTGGAGGAGAAATCCAAACGAAAGGTTTCTTTTTTATCCTATACACCTGAGAATGTCCCACTAGGAGCCATTGAAGAGGAGCATATTCAGCTTGTGACAGACGCCTCCCTTGATAAACTCCATGAGCTATGGGGAGAATCAGTTGATCAGCGCCGCTTCCGTCCTAATCTTGTACTTTCTTTGAAGGACAAGATTCCGTTCATTGAAGAAAGCTGGTTCGGCAAACAGATAAAAATCGGCTCAGAGGTCGTACTGAGATTGAACAGGCATTGTGAAAGATGCATGATTATTACAGTGGACCCTGACAGTTCAGAAAAAGCTCCTTCTCTTCTTAAAACCGTTTATAAGGAAAGAAAAAATAATTTTGGCATCTATGCTTCTGTAATTAAAACAGGAAAAATTCATGTTGGAGATGAAATATATTTGGTTGATTGAAGGCTAACAAACTGCATCTATCTAAAAGATGCGGTTTTTTTGTGTCTTTCCTTCCAATCCTGTTCATATCTTTAATTGATTATGTCTAAGGGAGGGAAATGAATGAAAGCCATTGTTTCAAACAAATATGGTACACCAGATAGTCTCCAATTATTAGAAGTAGAACGAGCTGTTCCTAAGGAAGGGGAAGTGCTTGTAAAGATTCAAGCTGCCTCTCTCAATTACGGCAATCTTGTTTTACTGAGTGGCACTCCCTTTCTTGCCCGCTTCGCCTTCGGTTTGTTTAAACCAAAATATACGATTCCTGGGGGAGATATTGCAGGGATTGTGGAAGCTGTTGGCATGGGAGTTACACAATTTAAGAAGGGAGATGAAGTATTCGGCGATCTTTCTCAAAGTGGTTGGGGCGGCTTTGCAGAATATGTCTCAGTTTCAGTCAAAGCATTGGTACATAAGCCAGCAAATATCTCCTTTGCGGAGGCTGCAGCTGTTCCGATGGCAGGAACGACCGCATTACAGGCGTTGCGACATAAGGGAGTAATTCAGCCAGGGCAAAAGGTGTTAATTAATGGGGCATCTGGCGGTGTAGGCACCTTTGCTGTGCAAATCGCCAAAGCATTTGGTGCAGAAGTTACAGGTGTATGCAGCACTGGAAATGTGGAGATACTCCAAGCAATTGGTGCGGATCATGTTATTGATTATAACAAGGAAGATTTTACTCAAAGCTCCGACAAATATGATCTTATCCTTGCAGTAAATGGATATCAGCCAATTCTTTCTTATATGCGGGCATTGAAGGACCATGGTAGATATATTATGGTCGGCGGCCAAGGGAAACAGATGAGTGAAGCCATGATGCTTGGTCCTTGTCTTTCCGTCACAAGCAGTAAAAAGCTGGGCAATATGCTGCAGCGGGCAAACCAGGAAGATTTGCATTTACTCAAGGAGCTTCTTGAAGAGGAAAAGCTGCAACCGATTATTGATAAACAATTTAAGCTGAGCGAAGTACCTGAAGCATTTCGGTATTTTGCAGAAGGTCACGCCAAGGGAAAAGTTGTTATTACAATGTCAGAAGACTAGAGAACGCTGCAAAGCGTTCTCTTTTAAAAAAAGATGGAAATAGCACTGTAAACAAGCAGCAATGCCATCACGATATTGAACTGGCTCTTATATTTGGACAAGAACCTTTGAAACATGCTGCCAAACAAACTCCAGCTGAATGTGCTTAAAAACCCAACAAAAGCAAGTATCACAGCAAACAGCAGCAAACTAAGCTGAGATTGATAGTATGGAAGAATAAATGTTGCGATGACCGTTATCCCGTACAGTATCCCTTTTGGGTTAATGAACTGCAGCAGCATTCCTGCCAGGAAGCTGTTATTCTTGTCTTCTTCCTTTTCACCTCCATTATCCTTGCTGGAAACAATTTTATAGGCTAGATACAACATATAGACTGCACCAAGTATCGTCATTACAAACTCAATCTTAGGCATAAAGCTTTTCAGCATTAAATTAAAATAGCTGCAGATAAGCATAATCACAAAGAAACCGGCACTTACACCTGCACAGAAGCCAATGGTTTTCTTCAGCCCATATTTGTTGGCAAAAGCCATTGCCATTATATTATTAGGGCCAGGAGTAAAACTAGTTACAGTCACGTACAGCAAAAACGATAACAACGGCATACTTTTTCTCCCCCTTTATATGTATGTTATAATGTTCATATTAGACAATATAACGATTTACGTTTTATTGTACAATATGGTCGCTATATTGTACATATGACAGGAGTGTTTTTTATGGAAGAAATTCAGCTTATTTTGGCAAAAAACTTAAAAGCGATTCGGGAAAAGAAAAAGCTTAGTCTTGAAAAAACCGCAGACTTGACCGGAGTAAGCAAAACGATGATTGGCCAGATTGAAAGAGGGGAATCTAGTCCAACACTTAATACTATTTGGAAAATCGCCAATGGCTTGAAAATCTCCTTCACCTCTCTTATTCAGCACCAGCAGCCTGAAGCAAAGGTTGTAAAAAGAGACGAAGTGCAAGTCCTATCAGAGGATGATGGCAAGTACAACATCTATCCTTACTTTCCATTTGAAGAAGATAAACGCTTTGAGATTTACTCAGTAGAAATCAAAAAGGGCGGCTATTTAAGTGCCGAGGCACATCAGGAAGGTACGGTAGAGTATATTACCGTTTTTGATGGAGAGCTGACAGTTCGGGTAAATGACAATGATTACTTAATATCTGCCGGTGACTCCATCCAGTTTAATGCAGACAAACCTCATACGTATCATAACTCAGGAGATAAGCTGACAAAGCTCAGCATGACTATATACTATCCTGGATAACCTAGCCGCCTCCTTATTGGGATGCGGTTTTTTAACATAAAATCCATGCTTGTCCTCCTACAGCTACCCATGTCATTCTTTATTACTTGAATAAAATGATAAGTGAATAATGAAAAAGGAGGATTTCTTATGAGCAAAGTATGGTATCCAGGTGAAGGGGATAATGACCAAAGCAATAAATCCAAATCTCGTTCTGGTGACAGTGACAGCCGCTCTGATGCGAATGTGGATTTCGAAAGTGACAATCGCTTAAAATCAGACACAAATGTAGACAACGACAATGATTTAAAAAACATCGACAAAAATACGAATGTCGCTAAAGTCAGCCGTTCTGGCAATGCAAAAATTGATCTTTGCATTGATGTTGAATCTGATTCAAAAGCTCGCGTTCGTTCTCGTTCAAAAGCGAATGCTGATTCTGATCAGGATCAGGACAACGATCAAGACAACAGCCAAGATCAAGACGAAGATTAATAATTGTGAGACGAGAATGGTCAAGCCCATTCTCGTTCTTTCGCAGTAAAGGAGGGGTAATCATGTATCCAAACCGCAAGCCAAGAGGCAGAGATAACATGAACTATGAGTTTCGCAACAACGGTCATACAGAGCTTGATGCGAATGCGGCGCAAATTGGGGAAAGCGGAAACTCAGATGTAGATGTTTATGTAAATGTTGAGGTTAATACAAACCCGATTGCCTACGCAATGCTATGTTCCTTATTGGCTACTAGACAAATAACAAGACCAGAATTTGATGAAGCAATAAAGCATTTAGACAGACTGATGAAAGAAACAAACAACAGCAATAACAGTACAGGAAGACTGCAAGGTCCTCCGCCGAGAAACCGCTAATGAATATCTCATAAAAAAAGAATTAACCTGTCACGAAATAACGTTAATTCTTTTTTTATTTGCTTTATAAGTTAAATTTAGTAGCCTCGTCGATTTCCTTTTTTGACGTTCTCCCAATCTACCTCAATATTTTCTCTGACCTTTTTCAGGAGTTCATAAAGAACCTCTGTTTGTTCATGAGACAATCCAGCAAGTGCAGTTTTGTCTGAATGATCTGCCTCCCTTTTTAGAAAAGGATATACCTCCATTCCTTTTTCTGTAGGAAACAGCAGCTTGTTTTTTTTATTTGTCTCATCCTGTCTTTTTTCTATAAAGCCGTTCATTTCAAGCTTTTTAATAGCTCTGGCTGCAGTCGTGCGGTCAACTTTTATCATTTCTGCCAGCTTTTCTTGAATGATTCCCGGATTCTCGTATATTCGGACAAGGTATAAATATTGGCCCTTCGTCAAATCGTATTCCTTAAATTCAATATTGCTGATAGAATCAAGTGCTCTGGCAATCATGCCAACTTCACGAAGAATTTCCTTCATAAAAATAATAAACCTCCAATAATTGTTGTATTTACAACAATATATTTTTCCTATACACTGTTTAAAGATGATAAATAAATTATGACTTGTTTCTCATAATAAATCCAGAAAGGAATGAATAGCGATGGAAGCAAAAAAAATTACAACAACAGACGAACTAGAGCAGGCATTACATATAAGAAGGACAGTATTTGTGGAGGAACAGGGTGTTCCGTTAGACGACGAATACGATGAATTCGATAAACTTGATGGTAAATGTGAGCATATTCTTGTTTATTATCATAATGAGCCAGTCGGCACTGGACGGGTTAGATCGGTTGAAGGCTACGGCAAACTAGAAAGAATCTGTATCTTACAGGAATACCGTAAATTTGGTCTTGGGAAAGTTATTATTGCCAAGCTTGAAGAAATCGCCGCAGACCGAGGAGATTTAAAGGTAAAGCTGCATGGCCAAACACACGCAGAGGGCTTTTATAATAAGCTAGGCTACGAAACTTCTTCCGATGTATTTATGGAAGATGGCATCGCTCACGTGCTGATGGTGAAAAATATCGCAGAAAAGAGCCAGTCATCATGAACTGGCTCTTTCTTTGCTAGTTAATTTATATTTTACAGCCTGTATGTCTGTTTTCCCGTTATACGCAAAAAAACGGATATCCTGACTGTTTTGATCTGGGAATATTCTTGCAGTGAACACTTCTGCTCCGTCGTTCACAAATACCTCAACAGAAGAAACATCCACAAATATTCGGAAGGAAATTTTGTCTGTTTCTACTAAACATTTTCGGACCGCTCCATATTGTATGCCTGCTGCTTGCCCAGACTCGCTTCTGTCAAAAATCACTTTTTTCTCCTGCGTGTCATATTTCAGGACTGTTTTCTCCTTGTCACTAGCTCGAAGCTCTATACCGAACTGCTCTGCCGTAAAATTGGAAAACTCTGCAGATAATTCATAGACATCACCAGCAAATCCTTCTATCCCCTTCGTCTCGTTATCTATTGTTATATGAGCTTCTGTTTCTTCCCCTCTAAGCAGCTCCAATTCCTTAACTGGATTTTGCCATAGTCGCCCGTTCTTAACAGTCAGTTCGCGCGGCAATGTTAAACAATGGGCCCAGCCGTTACTGTCTGTCGGATACTCTATTTCAGGCAGACCCATCCACCCTACTAATATTCTTCTGCCGTCAGGTGCTTCCATTGTCTGTGGTGCATAAAAGTCAAACCCTCTGTCTAATTCATGAAACCCACTGTGCACAAGCGTCCGCTCTTGAACATTCAGCCTGCTGCCGAGCACATAGCCTGATTGATAAATATTATGATAGCTGTCTCTGTCTCTCTCCAAGCCCTGTGGACAAAACAGCAGCACACCATGATTATCTAATTCGAAATAATCCGGACACTCCCACATATATCCGAATTCATTAAGGCCTATATCTACTTCGCCTTCTAAGTCCCATTCCAGCAAATTCTGCGAACGATACAGCATAATTGTACCTGTCTCGTTTTTACGCTGTGCTCCAATCACAGCAAAAAAACAATCATTATCTTTCCAAACCTTAGGATCACGGTAATGATCCGTATACCCGTTAGGAACTGCAGGAATCACTGGTTTTTCAAGCTTTTTAATTTGTCCCTCCTTATTCATGACAGCTAGTATCTGATAAGGATGTCTTACCCAGTTCTCGTCACGGTTGTTTCCAGTATACATAAGGAATAATTCGCCGTTATGCTCGATTCCGCTGCCTGAGTAAACACCGTGACTGTCAAACTCATTTGTCGGCTCAAGCGCAACGCCGACATTTTCCCAGTGAACGAGGTCCTTTGATTTAGTATGATACCAGTTTTTTAATCCATGAACAGGGCCAAGGGGAAACCATTGATAGAACAAATGATATTCACCATTATAATAGGAGAAACCGTTTGGATCATTGAGAAGCCCTGTCACAGGCTGAATATGAAAGGTTTGTCTCCAGTTACACTGCTTGACGAGATTTTCAAGTTTCCTCCGTTCTGTCTTTGAGGCATCCTCCCATCTTCTGTACCGTTGTTCTCTGCTCCAATTCATTGATGCTTCACTCCCTAAAAAGAAAGGAGACAAGAGTCCCCTCCTATGCTTATCGATTTTTTATGCAACGATGCCTTCTTTTTTTACACTCGCTTCCTTTTTAGCCGCTCTTTTCGCCAATACGATGGTTACCGTAAATCCGACTACAAATGCGACTGCCATTCCAATAATATAAGGCACAATTTTATCTGGACGAATGGAGATGATGCCAGGCAATCCAGCAGCACCTAATGCGACTGCCTTCACTTTAAACAAAGTAACAAAACCAGAACCAACTGCAGACCCTACGATAGCACCAATAAACGGATACCTTAATTTCAGGTTTACCCCAAACATCGCCGGCTCTGTAATACCAAGCAATGCAGAGATGCCCGCAGCAGAAGCTGTTCCCTTAACTTTTGCATCCTTTGTTAGCTTCAAGACAGCCAATGTTGCTGCACCTTGAGCGATGTTAGACATGGTAGCAATCGCAAACAAGAAGGAGCCGCCTGTTTTTGCGATATCTGCTAACAGTTGAGTTTCAACAGCAATAAAGCTGTGATGCATGCCAGTGATAACGATCGGTGCATACAAGAGGCCGAAAATTAACCCGCCGATTACTCCTGTTGTGTCATACATCCAGACAATGCCATCAGTAAGAAGATTTCCAGCCGTTCTTGTTAACGGGCCGACTAACGTAAATGTCAAAAAACCAGTAATAAAAATAGATAAAAGCGGTGTCAATAAGTTATCCAAAGCCGAGGGCACAATCCTTCTGAGATATGTTTCAATCTTAGCCAAAATAAACGATGCTGCTAGTACAGGCAGCACTGTTCCTTGGTAAGCTACCTTCTCAATCTCCAAACCGAATATATTCCAGACAGGCACTTCATTTTTCAGCATGGCATCTGCATAATTATAGCCATTCAGCAAATCCGGATGAACCATCAGCATACCAAGTGCTGCTCCGAGATAAGGATTTCCGCCAAACCGCTGGGTAGCAGAAAAGCCAATCAGAATTGGCAGAAATACAAAGGCAGCGTTTGCAAAAGTATTAATAAGTGCAGCTAAATCTGCCATGTTTGGATATGCATCAACCAATGATTTGCTCTCTATAAATAAATCTTGAGCAGTCAGGACATTATTTAGTCCCATTAGTAAACCGCCGGCAACAATAGCTGGAATAATCGGCACAAAGATATCAGACAGCATTTTCACAAATCGCTGAATCGGATTAAGCTTCTTTGCTCCAGCCTCATTTACTTCCTTCGTCGACATTTCTGAAAGACCTGTCATCCCTGCAAAATGCTTATACACTTCATTAACAGTGCCTGATCCTAAAATAATTTGATATTGACCGCCTGTAGAGAATGTTCCCTTCACCACATCCATCTTATCAAGCACATCTTGATTAACTGCTGATTCATCATGCAGTACTAAACGAAGCCGTGTTGCACAGTGAGCTGCTGCAGACACATTCTCTTTTCCGCCGATTGCCGCGAGAATTTCTTCTGCGATTTTTTTATGGTTCATTTTACGTTCCTCCCTATTATATCCGGCAATATAGAACCGGTTCCAAAATTACTCAAAAAGTAAAACCGTTTAAGGAACCGGTTCCAAATAAAAGCTAAAAAAATATGATTCTAACGAAACCGATTATAAATTTAATTGGAATCGGTTTCATTAGAATTATAATTCATCATGCTAGATTGTGTCAACGCTTTCTCTTTTAATTATTTCAAAATTCATTGTTGTCAGTATTTCTACTGGCCGCTCATGTACTAGCTCCACCATATTAACTGCGGCCTTTTTCCCTGCTTCTTTATAATGAAATTTTGCTGTTGTAATGCCAGGATGAATGGCTTCCGTGACATCATAACCGCCAAAGCCAGTAACAGACAAAGTATCTGGTACAGCTATCCCCAGTTTGTATGCTGCCTTCAGACAGCCAAGGGCAATATTGTCTGTAGCACAAACGACAATACTCTGGTTGGAATTTCTTAAGATTTCCATGGCGGCAGCTTGGGCAGCAGGAATATTAAATTCTGTCTCATAATAATGGACATCAATATCTTCCTTCCCCTCCAATGCTTTTGTAAAGCCTTGTTTTCGTTTTATTCCAACAGCAATATCAAGCTCTGTCACTCCTAAGTAAGCAATGTTGCGATGCCCCTTTTCCAGCACATATTGCCCTATTGCCATACCGGCATGATAATCATCATGAATAACACTATGAATCTCTTCATGCTCTTGACCAATCAGTAAGACTGGAATATTAATATCAGCTATTGCTTGAAGATGCCTGTCCGTAATCACGGTCGCAAGCAAGATAATACCCGCCATCTTCTGGTTTGCCAGGCTGTATATACTCTCAATTTCCCTGTTTAAATCTTGGCTCGTATTGGATATTAACATCTGATAGTTCAGTTCTTTCAAGCGCTCATCGATTCCAATCAACGTCTGTGATGACGCAAAAGAATCCAGCCTTGGAACAATCGTGCCAATGATATTTGTCTTTTTTGCTTTTAAACTTTGAGCAAAAGGGTTTGGCGTGTAGCCAGTCTCTTGAATTGCCTTTTCAATCTTCTTCCTTGTTGCCTCTCCGACAGAGCCTCCATTCAGGTAGCGGGATACCGTGCTTTTGGCGACTCCGGCGATTTTAGCAATATCCGCAATGGTCCGAATCATTAGTTTACCAACCTCATAATTGTATTTATGGTTATATTATATACTACTCATTCAAGCTTTTTGGGCAGCTGTTTCAAATTTAAGCCTAGACCCCTACATTACTGCCTGTTAATTGATTCACGAAATCTTTTTATATCACTGACTGGAGGAGCTCCAAACATTCTGCTGTATTCTCTGCTGAATTGGGATGGACTTTCATAGCCGACTTGAAAAGCCGCTTCACCTGCTTCCATCGGTTCAGATAACAAAAGCTTCCGTGCTTCCTGCAGCCGAATCATCTTTTGATACTTTAATGGGCTCATTGCTGTCACTTGTTTAAAATAATGATGGAAAGAGGAAACACTCATTTTAGCTATTTTTGCAAGCATATCTATCCGCAGCGGCTGGTTATATTCCTCATTGATTATGCGGATTACCTCTTTGATTGCCTGCGCTTGACTTCCCATTACTGCAAACTCTCTCATTTGATCTCCGTCTTCATTATTCCAAATTCTATAAAGAATTTCTTTTTTATAAAGAGGTGCCAGTGCTGAAATGTCTTGGGGCGTATCAAGCAAGCCTATCAGCCTGATAACTGCATCGAGTATATTGGATGTTGTCTTATTCACCATGATGGCTCTTTGTGCGGGAAATGAGTGATCTTGCTTCATCTTAATAACATCGAGAATCTCTTCTGTTGTGAAGCGGAGTTTGACTCCTAGATAGGGGCTGTCACTCGTCGCCTTCATGATTTTCCCTGTTATCGGCAGATGGACAGAGGCAATAAGGTAGTGATTGGGGTCATAATGAAAGATGTCATCCTCCAGCATCACGATTTTTGAGCCTTGGGCAATAAAGCAGACAGACGGCTCGAACAAGGAATGAAGAGGCTCTGATAAAGTCGATGAGCGGATAAAGCTCAATGTATCAATTTCCGCATCAAATGTCCCATCCCTATTTGTATGTTTTTCAATTAAAGTCACTAACTGCTGCTGCCTGTCTTTCATGCCATTCACCGCCTTTTTTATATATTTTAACGTTTATTTGGAGAAATAGGCAAAAATAATAGACGATTCAGCTATCTCGTTATTCGTAACTTTATTTATAATTTAGAGGAAAATAGAGCTTGGAGGAATAAAATGATGACAAACTTACAGGATAAAGTCGCAATAATTACAGGCGCATCAAGAGGAATAGGCGCTCAAAGTGCAATAAAATTAGCAGAACTGGGAGCTAAGGTTGTTGTTAATTATGCTAACAGCCCACAAGCAGCAGAGGCAGTGACCTCATCTATCATGGAAAAGGGTGGCCAGGCGATAGCTGTTAAAGCAGATGTGAGCAGCCTTAAGGAAATAGAGTATTTATTTGAAACGACCATTAGCCATTTCGGCAAGGTCGATATCCTTGTGAATAATGCAGGTATCATGCATACCATTCCAATCAGTGAAGTGACAGAGGAACAATTTGACCAACATTTTGCGATTAATGTTAAAGGCACCTATTTCGCCTGCCAACAAGCCTTTAAGCATATGGCACCGAACGGACGAATCGTTAATTTCTCTACTTCTGTTGCAGGAGTAATGTTCCCAGGCTACAGCATTTATGCAGCTACTAAAGGGGCTGTTGAACAAATCAGCAGACAGCTGGCCAGAGAATTCGGACCAAAGAATATAACGATAAATACAATCGCCCCAGGTCCGACAACAACAGAACTATTCTTGGAAGGAAAAACTCCCGAACAATTGCAGGCATTAAAAGGAAACAACGCCTTCGGAAGATTCGGAGAAACAAACGATATCGCCGATGCATTAGCCTTTTTAGTAAGTGACGAATCCCGCTGGATTACAGGACAAACAATCCGTGTTAATGGCGGTATGATCTAGAATATTGAAAAGAAAAGATAGAGGTAGTGCTCTATCTTTTCTTTATACAGACTTCCTCTTCTAATTGAAAACAATTCTCATTTATGATACGTTTGTTGTAAATAATTTGAAGAGAAGGTGTCTAACTTGTATTACGTTGAAACATACACAGCAACGAAAAAGGAATCTAAGGAACTTATCAGTAAACTGCATACATACTTCCATCAATATAATAGTCAGTTCTTATTCAATAGAATTTACCGGCGGAAACTGACTTTCTCCACTGAAGAAAAGAGTCAGCTATGGAATGTCCTTGTGATGATGAAAGCAGCAGATGGGAAGCAATATGAACATTTCCAAAATATTTTCAAGGACTATCATACACTGTTAATCAGACAAGAAAACATGCTGCCAACACCAGGCTCCTTCCTCCCTTCTAACGAAAAGAACGGCTTCATACATATCGTTGAATACGTTCATGTTCAACCCGATTATCTAGCAGAATTTAAAGAAATAATGATTCAAAATAATGGCCCTGCTATGGAGCATATTATCCAATCAAAAAAGTGGTGCAAGGAATTTATCGCCCTTGAAACGGCAGAAGTAATATTCCATAAGGCTGATTATCCCGCATGGAATCAAATCCATCTAATCGCAATGCTTCCATCTGGAGTTTTTCACTTCAAAAAAGACTTTAATGAAGGGTTAATAAAAGTAAACGCTCCGAACTTTGCCGAAAACTTTGAAAGACTTGGACAAATTCGGAAGTTTACTTCAAAGGTAAGTGCAGCCCGCGAGTTATAATTAATTACGTCAGCTGCCCTCCATATTTAAAATTCTCCTGTACGCTCATTAAATGCTATAATTTAATATATTGCTATTTTCATTTTGACAAGATAACAGGAGTTTTTGTATGAATGTAAACAATGTATTGCCTCATTTACATAAAGAACTGCTTCACGGAATGTATTTTGACTATGATGATACCAGCACGAAATTTCTAGACATTATTACGATTACAACCAGTCTATTCTTATTTGCGCCCGAGATAAAAAAAGGTCAAAAAGATCTTTCCATTTCCATTCCCGTTTTTCATTATTCTGTTTGGGAGAAGGAAAAAGCTGCGGCAGAAGCGTTTTTTTCCTGGATGACAGACACGCATGTGTCACTTCAATTTACAAATAACATTCCGCCAGATACGGAAGAAGGATTTTTATTGTCATTGCCAGCCTATCAAAACATTGCATTGTTCTATGATGATATCGAATCAATTGCCGGCATAAATCACCAGTTAGTATGTGATTATATACGCATTCCCAACAAAAATAATGAAAAAACAAAACAGCAGAAACTAGCTGCTTTTTTAAGAAAGACAGCATCCGATTCGAGCGAAATAATAAATATAGATATTAAATTACTCAACAAAAGAAAATCCAAAACTACTCCTGCGGCCATTTCCTTAGTATTGGCGATAGCTGCTGCCAAAGCCTATTTTAACGGCGGAACAAAAGTATATTATTATCAAAGCCAAAAGATAGATGCAGATTCTCTAAACCTAGCTAAGACTGCTCATCCGAAAACATATCAACTGCTGAATGCACTTTATCAATGCATTTCTGCAGATATGCAGATTGAGACACCCCTCTTGCATAAAACAAGGGTAGCTATCCTCAAAGAAATGCCTAAAGAGCATAAATTACAAATTAAAAATACAAATGAATGTTTGAGAATGAAAAGAAAAACAGCATTAGCGGCTGCAAATACTCCTTGTGGCATTTGCACAGCTTGCTTCCAACGAAAGATTGCCTTAGCTGCAGCAAACAGTGAAGTATATGATGGTTTTTACCAATATGACTATGGCCAAAAGATAGCCGAAATAACGGACGAACACGATCAACAAATTTATCGAGACACTCTGGAATTAATGGAAACTCTCAGTCAGGAACGAAAAACCACAGAAGAAGACGAGTATTTAGCTGATGATCTTAGGTCAGCTTTTGCGTGTTTTGTTGATAGGTATAATCCGTACTGAAACCACGAAATCTAATAAACTCAAAGACCTCCTTTTTCGGAAGGTTTTGTTCTAGGCTTCCTTTGCCCTTAAAAAATGTAAATCTAGCAAAAAAGAGCCGCCAAACGGCAGCTCTTTTGTTTAAAAAATGGTCGGAACCATTCCGCCATCCATACGGATTGGTGATCCTCTAAATGCAGATGCATAGGGACTGCATAGGAATGTGGCTAATCGTCCTATTTCAATCGGTCTGATAAATCGCTGTATTTCTGATTGAGGCAAATTAGTGACCATAAATTGTGTTTCTTTTTCTGTAAAGGTCATGTTTTCATCACTGTAAATACCCTCAATTATGGCTTGCACATTCTCAGAAAGTGTTGGTCCAGGCATAATGGTATTGACTGTAACTTCTGTACCTTTTGTTAGAAAAGACAAGCTTTTTGCTAATGATAGCAGCATTGATTTTGTCATACAATACTGAGGCATTTGTCCAGAAGGCATTACGGCTTCTTCACTAGCAATAAAAATGATTCGGCCATCATTTTTATTCAGCATTTTTGGAAGATAATGTTTACAAAGCCCATTTGCAGCTAATACATTCGTTTCAAAGTATTTTTGCCAGACTTCATCTGTAACATCTTCGTATTGCATGATTTCGTATATCCCCATATTGTTAACTAAAATATCGACATTAGGATATTTCCTAAATAGTTCCTCTCTTTGTTGCACATCGACAATATCAGCTGCAGCATTTTGAGGGGAAGTTAACGGGAATTCTGATTTAATTTCCTGTACAGTTCGTTCTACCTCGTCATAGTTGCGGCCATTGATGAGAACATTAACTCCTTCTTTAGCCAATTCTTTTGCTATTGCTTTCCCGATTCCTTTTGTTGAGCCTGTAACTAAAGCGGTTTTATTTACTAATTCCATTTCCAAGATACATTTCTCCTTTAAGTAGGTTATCCTTGTCGTTCGTCTATAAGTGCATGTTCAGTACGCCAATTTAAAGGAGTGTCACCTTCCCAACAACGGAAGGCACGATAGAACGAGCTATGGTCTTTATATCCAACGAGAAAAGCGACTTCTTTAATATCTAGGTCAGGATCAGCCAAGTACTGTCGTGCCTGTTCATGACGGACTTCCTTTAAGAGATCCTTAAAGCTGGTTTTTTCATCAGTAAGCCGTCGCTGTAAGGTACGTTCGCTCATGCCCAACTCACTTGCAACATCTTGTATGTCAAGTCGTTCTCCTGTTAAATTGCGTTTTAAAATCCACTTAACTATCTCCGTTATTGAGTGACTGTGGCGCTGCTCCTCCAATGTTTGCTCCAATACTGGTGTTAGTATCTGCAGTAATTCAGCATTATAGGAAGTAAAAGGACGATCAAGATCTTCTCTTTGCAATATCAGTCTATTATGTTTTGCTCCGATATGGATCGGGCAACCAAAATAATCTTCCAGTGCTTGGACTTGACCAAAAGAATGTGTAAATTCTACTAAGCTCGCTTTTATAGGATATCCGGTGCCTCTTCGTCCTAGTTCCAGTAAAAACGCAAGTGTTGTTCCGACAAGCAGGGCTGGTCCTGCTTGCTCGGTTTCCAACCATTTCAGTTCAATTACACAATTTGTATCTTGTTCCACAATGCGTAATTTTTCAGGAGGGCACATTTCTTTGTAACGCGCCATTCTGTTAAGCGCATCCCGATAATCACGGGCATGGTAAGCAGCCAGTACAGATGGGGGATACTGTGTTGTTTCAAATACTGTCGGAAGCTGCAACATGCCAGCTTCACTATCACCGATCATATCGGAATATGCTTGCCATAATGCATAATATTGTTCAACAGTGACAACTGATTCACTGATTACAGTCAGCGGCATTTTTGCTTTTCGAACTAAATCCTGCGCATTAAATCCTAGTTTTTTTAATCCAGTCCAAAGTCCATCCGGTATTCTAATACGAGTATTTGCAGTCATATTTATTTACACCTCTCTATCTATCAGCACATTACAGCTAATTCTGTTAACGGGATAGTTATTTCATTTTACTTTTATATTGTCTTACTGTAATTAGCAGGGAACGACAATCAATTAGCCAAAGACGCCAAGAGAAAAAATCTATGTTCATTATATCAATTTCGTTAAAGCTACTTTAACTAAAATTAAGCTCAAACTCAAAAAATGAAGTGTAATTTTAAACTAAATATTACATTAAACTCTAAATCAAGGATGATAAGCGGGAAAATCGTGAACATAAATTTTTGCTTGACCTCAAGAAAACTCTAAGTCATATGATTAAAAAGTACAAAAAAATCTATTATTGGAGTGAAGAACATGAAAGTAAGAAGACTTGGAAATAGTGAGTTGGAAGTATCATCCATTGGCCTAGGGTTGATGGGGATGTCACCAGGAATATATGGTCAGACAAATGATGAGGAATCAATTAGAACGATTCATACTGCAATGGAATTGGGTGTGACATTATTAGATACGGCAGATGTTTATGGAAATGGTCATAATGAAAGTTTGCTCGGCAAGGCTTTGCAAGGTAAACGAGATAAAGCAATTGTTGCTACTAAGTTTGCTTATACAACAAATTATGAAAAAATCGTCGGTCACCCTGATTATATCCAAAAAGCTGTTGAAGACAGTCTGCGCCGATTAAATATTGACTATATTGACCTTTATTATCAACATCGTGTCGATCCAAATGTTCCGATTGAAGAGACAATCGGCGCAATGTCCGATTTAGTTACGGCAGGAAAAGTTCGAGCAATTGGATTATCCGAAGCATCAGTTGATACCATAAAACGGGCACACAACATACATCCTATTTCTGCATTACAAACAGAATACTCCTTGTGGAGCAGAGATATTGAGGAGGAAATCTTACCTGTTGTAAGAGATCTAGGAATTACACATGTAGCTTACAGTCCATTAAGCAGAGGATTTATAACCGGAGAAATAAGTAATTTCAAAGATTTTGGCGATGATGATTTGCGCAGATTTATGCCGCGGTTCCAAGGAGAGAACTTCCAAAAAAATCTTGATATAGTCAGTGAAATTCAGAATATGGCTAAAGAAAAGAATGTTACACCTTCTCAATTAGCTATCGCTTGGACAATTGCAAATGGTGCCCTGCCAATCCCTGGGACAAAGCGTCAAAAATACTTAGAGGAAAATGTCGGCGCTTTAGAAGTCGAATTAACTCCTCAAGATTTAGTACGTCTTGACAGTATAAATCCCAAAAATACGGTCTATGGAAATCGCTATGATGATAATAATATGAAGGATCTTAGTCTGTAAGTTTTTATGGGCACTACTCTTTTACGCAGTGCCCTTTTATTATGGCAGTATCTTTAAATCTTTTTCATGAATATCATAAAAAGCTAATTTATAATTTATTTTCTCCAGATAGCTATAAGTTTCTTGCAGCTGTTCTTCTACTTTTTTCTTATGCTTAAGCATCATTTCTTTTCTTTCCCTAATAGAGTCCTTGCCATACTGTGTTAATTCCACATATTTCTTCATTTCACTCAGCGGCATATTCGTTGCACGCAAACACACCATAAAGCTTAGCCACTCTAAGTGATAATCCTCATAAATTCGAATTCCATTATGATCTCTATTAACAGCAGGAACAAGTCCTTCTTTTTCATAAAAACGCAGTGTGTGCGGAGATATTCCTGTTTTTTCAGCAACCTCGCTTATCGTAAGCCCCATATGGCCCCTCCTCTTATACCTCATTCTATTTTCATGTATTTTACTTTATATCTATTTATTTCCGCAATTAAAAGCATATTCCTATAAATATGTTCATATTGAGAAAAGACCTATTAACGAATAATAGGCCTCTCCCTTTCATTCACATAATAATCTTATTACTGCATATACTTCTCCACTAATTCAAAGCATCTTTCTTCCGTAAGATTTCCTAGCACAGCCACGTATTCCAACTCTTCCATCGTACCGCCTTCATATTTTAAAGAAGCCTCTTTTGCAGTACTATCTCTGTATTCAATCCACTTACGCTGTTCATTTCTCAACTGCTCCATTTCGTCAGAAGGCAGTTGCTTCTGTAAGACACCATAAATTTCATTTACTAAGCCATCCCACGTGTCATATCTGTCACCTTCAACCTTTTTCATGGCATATGTTGAGTCATCTTCTGGATTGTTCCGCCGTTCATCCATTTCTTTTTTTGTATCATTTAATTTCTTGAGATACACTTCCTTTTGACTCTCTGCAGTATCATTAGCAGCTGTGTTTTTTTCCGTTTTATTTGTACCAGTATTTTCTTTAGGTGCCTCACCATTTGCTGTTTGAGAACTGCTGTTATGTTCAGCTTGTTTATCTGCTGAATTGCTTGATTCTGTGGATGAGTTATTACAAGCAGCCAAAATCAGTACCGCAACTAAAGAGAAAATCACCTCAAAAGTTTTCATTATGAAAGTCCTCCTTTTATGGAAGTGAATGACGTTCCTCCTTTTATTCCCTTTATTTAACAATATAACAATTACAATTATTGTTAATCAATTTATATGTATATTTCTCGGTTTATTTTTAGAAGCAAGACAGCAGCATAAATAAAAAAGCACCAAACCCCCAACCGGGAATTTGATGCTTCATATCTCTAAGTATGTGACGTAAACCATAACCTTTCCACCTAATAAAGCATAACCTTTCCACGCTTAGAGCCACTTGGCTTCAAGGCACTTTTCGTGAAAATTTCCACACTTCTTTTCATTAATATTTTTAAGGAATTGAGTAGAATAGCTCCCTTTAAATATTTCTAGGAAAGCTTATGCTTTATTTTTTTGTTCTAGGAAATTTTATGGTTTATTCAATTTTTACAAATGGCTCTGTTATCGTTTGTTGTTGATACTTGTTATTCGCGAACAATTAAAACTCGTTAATAACAAAATCAATCAACGCCATATCATCATCTGACAAATTAAACTTTCCTCGTAACTCTGCCTGCGTATACCCTTTTCTAATCAGTTCAATTGCTTTTTCTAAGGTTTCATCATCACTATAATCGTATTCTTGTACTTCTTGGTTCATTTTAATTTCACCTCAACCTAATTATACAAAAATCAACAATTTAGTTTAACAGAGCCTTACAAATAAAAAAAGCCACTTCTTAACACCGTCGCTATTCTTCTTCTCAATAAAAAAGCTTCTTATTTCTATTTTTACGTTATTGTAAATCCATTGCATTCTTCTGCTTATTTAAGAGTGATTTTTTTATTAACATTGAGCTTTAACATACTCGTATTGAAATAACTCTAACCATTCCATAAAATCAGGTACTAAAGGATCTACTCTATAAAAGCCGGAATGAAAGGAACCTGTTCTTTCTCTTCCACAGAATAAGGTGTAATTATACCTTTTAGTAAGACTGCTATGATAACAAACACCATTATAGCCTTTCAATCTAATATACTCTGATAGAATTTGGGTTGGTATATATTCTATAGGAGCAACCCCTTCATCAACTGGCTTTGATATTTCAGTGCAAAATAATAATAAGAAATCCCTTGCCCAATTCATGTCATGATCATAGTGAGAAGAAAATATAGAGATAGAAGGCATCTTGGGAACCCTACTTAGATCAATAAGTTTCAGACTACATTTAGTGCGAAATTGCCCAAATACCACATTTTCCGTTTCGACAGCTCTGATTTCTTTCATGCAGGTATCCTTATCTTCAGCCCCGTAGAAATATGAGATACCAGCAGGATTCATACGAAAAGATTTAGCATAGTTGGCTGGTGGAGGTCCACACTCTAAAGTTCGCTCCCTCATACTCTCAAACGGTCCTTCTGATTTAGAACGCGCTCTCCAAATTAACGATCCTGTCTCGAGTTCTACTTCCATGAGTTCAAAGAAAACATCAAATATCGATAACATACTTTCTCTGGAATTATTTCTATTTAAATCAAAAAAGCGATTCCCATGTTTAACGGTTTCTTTGAATCCATCCCACGTATAGGCAAATCGATTATTATCTGGGGCATAAAATCCATCTCTAAGAACAACTTCTGCATCTCCATTTTCCCACTCATCAATAGCTCCTTGAGAAATATCTCGCCCTGATGGTCCACTGTATTCAAACAAATCCTCCATAAGCTTTTCACATATATCGTTATTGTCTATTTCTGCTGAAAAAATACATTCTGAATAACGTAAAACATCCTTAATTCTTTCCGCTGAAGCTCGGTGTAAATGGTATGGGATATCATCTGTTGTTGCATTTACATAAGCCCTTGAAAGAGATGCACGAATGAATTCGCCCATTGCTGCTACATCAATGACAGGTAAATCACAGCTCATACAGTAATTACAATCTCCACACTCTTTTTCGCTTTTTATAGACTCAATTATATATTCATCATCAAAACAGTTGATACAACAAAACATATAATCACCTTACTTTTCCTTGAATTCTTTTCTCATACTCCAGAATTTTAAATACTACTATTCCATTATTATTCTTTGAACTAGAAATTCCATTTCTTTATTATAAACCTTTTTATCATATCTTTTTCTAAAATTATTTAATGTTAAATCTTCTCCGTTTTGAATAATAGCTGATTTAATTTCTCGTATTTCATTCTCAATGTCTCCTATACGATTAACTCTTAGCTTTGTTCTGTGGTCTTTATATCTAGAAGTAATAATTTCACAGAGATCTCTAGCATAAGTATAAGCACCATATTCAGATAGACTTAAAGAAGTTAATACAGCAGCCAAGCTTCTAGGAGTCTTCTCATTGTTAATAATTTCGTTCTCTAATGCAGCTCTCAATTTGTTCACATTATGTTGGTTATAGGGTTTCTCTTGGTAAAACAATGATTTTGCCTCACAATTTATATCTTCTAGTAATGTTGTTCTTTTCAATTCTATACTTAGCAACTCAATTATATCCATGTTAAGATAATACGAGAACTTTAATAAAGTTTGAAATGGAATAAACGTATCTCCCCTTTTCCATCTCGCAACGGTTCCGGGATCAAACCCAAATTCTTTTGCAAACTCTGACCTGTTTCCATTTGAAAACATATCTATCAAGTACCCAACGATGTTTGTTAACACTGTTTTAATTGGATAATTCGTCAAACTTGAAGAATTTGATAAAAGTTTACCAACATTATTATTAACTGATTTTATCCAATTAACATCTATTTTTTCTTCGACTCTATAAATTGGATCTTCCCCTAACCACCCCATACAATTACTACAGTAACCTAGAATGATATTCGTTTTAATAATAGGTACTGCTTTGCAACAATGCGGGCAAACCGAACTTAGTGAAACATTATGTTTAAAACAACTTTCTGTTAGATTAATATACCAGTACAAAGGCTCATAGATAGGGTCTCCATCCTCCCGCCACTCATTTAAACAAAGTTTACACCAACACTTTTTTGTTCGTGTGATACCTTTTTGAATAATCCCTCTCCAAGAAATTAAAGTAAGATTTATTAAATCATTTCTACTTGTTAAGGGGTTTATGCTATCTACAAAGTCTAAAGCCACATGATTACCACTATTTATATAGTACGAACTTGCAAAAACACTTTCTCTAAATACTTTTTTCAACCAATCAATGGATAGTTCTTTAGCAATTTCTTGATTAAGTAGTTTTCCTACTGGAACACAATGAGCAAATGCCAATCGAGAAATATAGCTAGTAAGTGATTCAACATAAGGTGTTCCAATGCCTATCGGTTCTAAATTATATAAGTAACTTCTGGAAGATAATAAATTGTCAAGTTTACTCTCGTTTTCTCTAACTCTATCAATTAAATAATTCATGATTGAACCCCCTGTATTTTGAAAAGAAAAAAATTGAGCAGCTTAAAGTTCAAGCCACTCAATTATTTTGTTTTTTAAATCATTATTGACCTACAACATCCCTCTCAGGATTTCGGTTTCCGGGAAGGGAATTTCTTTTTTGTTTTGTAGGTTTTTCTACCTTTTCTTCTTTCTTAGTACCTAAAAGAGATTTTAACTGATCTCTATCTTCTTCTTTTTCAGTAAAAATCGATTCGCCAGTTAATGCTTCCTCAGCTAATGTTAGCAATTTCTGAGTTTGTAAAGCATTCTTTTTCAAATTATCAAACGTAATGGTATTCTCATCATTTTCAATCGCATATGAAAGGCATCTCTGTAGCCAATCTTTTAAGATTCCTGCACATCCCACACAGTTTTCATAAATAAATTCTTCATACTCAGTGAGATTAGGCTCTTCATGGACAGGTAACAATTTTTGAAAAGTTACTAATACACTTCTAAACATTTTCTTCTCTTTTTTATTCCTATAGTCATACCTTGGAAAGTGAACTTCTTTTACCCTTCTTGATAACTGTCCGTCAAGATTTATTACAGCATTTAAGGCATAAGTTCCGAATAAAACTATTTTGGTGTTAGCCATATTTGCAAGTGACTTCAATGAGTTAAATTGTCTTGTAATACCAACCCCTGTCCAGATATCAGCATTTCTTCCATTTACAATCTTGAAAAAATGTTGAGCCTCATCAATTAACAAAGCCTTTGTCTTCCTATAATAAAAAGCCTTCTCTATTGATCTTCTTAGTTCTGATGCTGTTTCAGCTTTTCTTGTACTTATTTTTTCCTTTGGAACTAGGCTGCGAAATTTTTGATAATCGATCTTATGATTAATTAATGGCTCATTTAGTCCCGTAAGAACCCGATAATAAAAATCCTTCCAATTAAATTTACCTAAATCCGGATTTGGAAGTTCAATTCCAGTAATAGGGATAATACTTTTGTCAACTTCCATTTGTTCCGCCATATCCAGATAGACCGAATTTAGTGTTCTTTCAAATAATCTAGATTTTCCATCCCCAGATGGTCCCACAACTAATATAACGTTGCAATCCCCTGTATATATTTCTTTTTTTAATTCCTTTAATACTAACCCCATCTTTGGATGTCCCACAGTATAGTTTTTAAAGAATTCTACACGTTCTTCCTTTGATTTTTCCAAAAGCTCTTCAGGAAATAACCTTTTATCGTTTTCACTTTTCATTATATTAACTCCCCGTAAATCTCTAATTCATCTTCATCTTCTTCTGATTCTTCTAAGTTGATATTAACCACGTTTTTTGTAGCATTATTGTCAACAACCTTTAAAGCTGGTTTAGTTTCTATCGGTTTATACTTTTCCGAAGCAAGCCCTTCTTCAATATTTTCAGAATCCAAAATAAATTTACCAATCATCTTCGCGGTGATTACGCCATTAGTTGAACGAAGTTTCTTCTTTTGTCTAAACTCTTCGGCTATTACTTTAAGTTGCTTTTCCGTTTTTCCATTGAAGATTGAATATTCTTCGGATAGGCATTGCTCCCAAGTATTATTTATTAATGCATATGCTACACCGATATTAAAAGGGGCATACCTTACCTCTACTTGAGAATTTTCGACTTTTGGATCTCTAAATTTTGCACACCAATAATATGAATAAGTTAACTTTATCCCCTTACCCGGATGAACTTTTCTAGTTTTTCCAGATACTGATGGTAGGGTCATTAAAATAAAAGTTTCATCATAAGGAATATACGTATTAGGACGGTTTCCGGACATTTCTAATGATTCCTTAAAAGCTTCTTTTGCAGTTTGATTTAACGATGGATTTTCTAAATTGTCATAAACCTCATTAATCCAGACTTCAAGTCTTTCATACAAACTTTCCATTGTCCAAACAGCATGATTTTTTGGGTTTACAGATTTGGTAACTTGACGAACATTTTTCATAATTTGTGTATTACCTATTAAATTATGAATGAATAGCTTATTTGCCATACCAAATAAACGCTCAACGACATTACCGAATCTTGCTTTTGCTGCTGGCCGCTCCTTCTTATGGACCCCGTATAAAGCAAGAAGGGATTCAAAATAAATACTTCTAAATTCCTTCCCTCCATCAACCACTATATAATTTGGCAGTCGGTTATATTTTTTAACGCATTCCCTAAGCACCATCTTACAAGAGCGGTAGGATGGTGGTTCGAATGTTAAATAAAAGGCAAGTATTCTTCTTGAAAAAGCATCAACCATAAAAGTACACCACGGCCTGATAGTTTCGTTCTTATTAATAACTAACTCTATATCCAATTCAGTATGGTCAATATGGGCAGTTTCAAAAACTCGTTCCCCATGCCTTGGGGTAGTAAGTTCCAATTCCCAATAAAATTCTTCATGTTTATATGCAGCCCGGCTTCCTTCCCTATTCAATTTCGTTTCATATACACTGCGTTTTTTTATTGCTTCGCAAAACGTTGCGTATGAAACGGGATCAAGATCTCTCTCTTCACACTTAACAACAAATTCACCATAAACCGCTCTTGCTGTCTTTAATTTAATCGTCTCATAACTACCTTCGATCATCTCTATCATTAAATCTAAGGTTTCAGGTTGAATTCTTGTTTTACGATTTCCTCTTTTTTTAATAGACGGCAATAAACCAATATAACCGTTTCCGTGCAACACTTCCGCATCTCGATACTTTTTAACCCAGTTCCTTATTGTTCTATCTGTAACATTTTCAATTTCAATTTTTTCTCCGTTTAGATACTTAACTACAACATCATATCTTTCATTTGCAATTGATAAATCAGATTCAGTTGCTTGAGAGATTATCTTATAAATGCTACTATCAATTTCACTCTCAACATCAATTCCTTTGATATATCCATCTGTAATATATCCTTCAAAAATATGAATTGGTAAGGTTACAGGGTTTTGATCATCATTTGAATATAAAAAAATCTCTTTATTACCGTAGTCATAATTTAGAATGCTCCACGTTTTTTCTCCCCATAAAATCCTATTACCACTTTTCAATTCAATTTGATTTGTTTTCCTATCTTGATTTTTGGATTTTGCTACAATCGAAAATACTTTGCTTTGTTCTTTATTTAAAAAAACCTTTACACTCTCTGGTTCAGTTATTACTGAATCGTATAAATCGATATATATAATCTTTTTAGCGATTAAAGCATAAATATCATCGAGAGAATATTGGTCATCCGCATACTGAATCAGTTCGAGCAATGTCAAACCGGGAGATGATAAAATAATTTCTTTAATCCGCGAAATCGTTTGATTTTCAGAAGCATATTCATTTACAATGTAGTCTTCCAGAAAAGTAAGATTCCTTTGAAGCTTCCAATTAATATCTGCTGATGAACTGACTAAGAATTCTAAATTTAGTTCTTTTGCATAATATATTCCCGGAGCAAACATCCATTGCCCATCTTCTTTAAAATACCTATCGGGCCTTTCTTGTGACAACTTAATTAATTGTTCTTCTGTTTTCCACTCAACCCAATAGGCTCTACTTTTTTCAATCACAAAAAAGTCTGGAGTGTACAGATAAGCCATTTTCCTCTCTTTCCCATTTTTACTTTGAAAATAAATCACCTTCAATGAAGGAGGTTGATCGTAATATTCAAGAACATTATCATCAAATTCCATCATATAAATTGCGGGTAATTCAACCTTTTGACTTTCAAACTGTATCGTAACTCCCATTTTTCTACTACTAAACTTTCCGGATACATTGTTTTTCCCACCGCCAACTCTTCTAGATGGTGGAGAATTTCTAATTCGTTGTATTTCTTTTATATCCTCTTCATTAAAATCAAGTCTTTTTGCCCATTGGTCAAATTCTTCTAGATTCATCATGAAAATATCCTCCTTTTTTTTGTAATGAGTTTTAATAGTATGGAAAAATTCCTCTTGAGTTTGTTCTTCCCAGTTAGAAATTGAATAATATCTTAAAACAGTCCATACTGGATTTGAAAATATCCTCAGATTTATTCTGTAAATCCATTCTTAGTTAATAGAGTTTTCCAATAGTCTTGAAGTACTTTTTCTTTTAGCAATCCATTTTTATTTACCGTTTGTTCCATTTTCCTACGACTTGGGTAAACGCCCTCCTTTGTTAAAAAAAGAAAGGCATTATTAATTTCTTCTTTTATCGTTTCAATTCTTTGATTTGATTTATTAACTACAAATTCCCTATATCTTGCTGAGATCTGCTTACACTGATCAGGAAAGTTTCTATAAAGAACGCGCTTATCATGACCAATTTGATTTGCAGCTGAACTCATAGATATTGCTGGTTCGCTTATTAAAAGCTCTTTAAGTTGTTTATCAATATCAACTAAGTTAAGTGGTTTGCGAGACTTTTTTCCTTTATCAACAATCAACGGATTGTCAATTTGAAATATCCTACCACATGTGTTTTTTCTTTCGAATAGTAAATCTAATATATTTTTATTTAATTTAAAACAAATTAAGAGTAGGGTTTCGAGGGTTGGAAAATTTTCACGAGATAACCAGCAGCGTAACGTGGTTTTAGGAATGGTAAGGAACTTGGAGAAGTTTGATACGTTTCCGGCAAAATATTCTTCATTGATTAAATTTAATTGGCTTATTACTTGACCTGAAAGACTATTTGAAGAGATTGATCTCTTTTCTAATGTTAATATGTCTTTAATATTTTGAATTACAAACGTTTGCCACGTTAACTCAAATTTTTCAGGTCTTTCACAATTTGCATTAACAGATAATGAAGCAAAACAATTTGGACAATATCCGCATATCATTTGCCTGCGTAGTATATCTACTTTTTTATGACAAACTTGGCACTCTTCTATGAGGTAACAATTATGTTCTATGCAAACTTTTACTGTTTTCATGTGCCAAATTAGAGGATAGTAAACAATTGAATTAGATTGCCAAATTTTAACACACTCCGGACACCATGAAAGTTTTTCTTTTAAAAGATTTCGTAATGGGATAAAATCTTTTAAGTTATTCAAAGTTAGACCGAATAGATCACTTCTAGATGTTAATGTTTCCACTACCTTTACTAAATCTTCTGCGTTTTCCATATAGCCGTTAATGGTTTTAGCTCCATCATAAAAGCGATTACCCCCATATGTAATACTTCTTAACAAATATTCTTTATTAACTTGGGGGGCTATTAATTTTTTAATTAAACAACCAATAGTAATGTTATGTTCATATGCAATTCTCATTATGTAACTGGTCAGGCTTTCTACATATTTAGTTCCCACACCTATTGGCTTTAAATTATATAAGATACTTCTTTCACTCAATTGATTGGTCAAAATAACCACACTTCTATCTAAATTTTATAATGATGAAACAACATCAACACATTTTTCAAGCCATTTCTTCCGGTTTGCATGGAACTCTGAAAGTATCATTCCTTCAGATTATATTGAATCCAAGACGTTGTATCCCATTGATAATATTTTTTCACCTCAGCCAAAATACCTTTTCTAGACAAACCTTGCTTTTCTAGCTTCCTATATAAATTATAGAATTCAATTGTCTCCTTATAAGCTTCACAACTTAATTCTCCAGCCAAGTAACATTTACATTTTGATTTTTGAATAAATCCTTGGCCAGCTTTGTTCGCATAACAGAAAACAGAGTCTTCAATCGTTTTCTTTATAATATCGATGGTATCTTTCTTAGTTTCCACCCCAAGACACCCCTTCTCATATTTTCATATTTAAGGTACTACCTCCTGATTTTTAAGCAGAAGGTGGTATTATTACACAACCTCCATACCAAACCGAACCTAGCCAAGCATTGCCGAGCGGTATCGTACCCCACTTACTAAATGTGCCATGTTCTCATCAGTGACCAAGCAGCACGACTTGATCATACAAGGGAGAAGAGGTAGGCCTCTCCACCTTGTTTCGAATGTTTTAATCCTCCCACGTTTGTTGCCTCCAGTCAGGAGGAATTAATCCATCTCTAATCGCATTTGCTGTGAGTCCTCTATGTCTATTGCAGTGTCTTAATGAATGATATACAGAGAGTTCTAAGATTAGAAAGCCGATTGCTTCCAAACCTTCCACTAATAATGTGATCTATATGACATTTATCGTGGCTTACTAATTTCGAGCAACTTGTACACCTATAGTTGTCTCGCTTTAAAACTGCTGGCCTAATATTCTGATACCAGACAACATAAGGAAGCCTAGATTTAGGCACTTTGACTGGACAATCTCTCTGCTTTAAATTCTAAAACATCAAACCTTCCAAAACCGTTCACTCTGTTATCACCAATTCCCACAAGCAATCCAGCATCATAACAAACTGACTCCATAAGTTCTTTACCTACAACGGTAGCTTCCCAGATGATAGAAAATTCTAGTTCCCACCCTTTTGATAAAGCTAAATGATAACTAATATGTCTTCCAGATGTTCTTTGTATTTTTAGACTTCTTACATCGATGTAGACATCATGGCTAGGATTTCGTGTAATTGAGTTCAAGTCTTGGCAGAAACCTATTAGTGAAATGAATATAATCGTCAACAGTTTCAAGGGTAGCTGCCAATTGTGATTGGAAACCTCTTTTAGTAAATTTTGCAGCATTAATAAGACAGCGATGAATATAGCTACCACTTATAAATAACTGACCATCAGCAGTTGCGTTAAATGTCTTTTTCCATTCTTCAGGATTCTTCCCTGCGACTCCTTGTCGCTCCTTCTTTTCATGGGGGAGAGAAATTGATTCTTCTGTGAAGCGGTTGAAGATAAATGGGCGAGTCCCTCTAATACGAACCTTCGCTGAATATAGAGCCACTAAACAAACCTCCTTGTATATCACTAATAGTAATAATATCCAATAATAATTATTACTATTCGTTATAAAACTGAAAAAATATTGCTTACTAATAATATGGAGTTGTAGTCTGATTTTAACAACTGCGATAGGAGGGGAGATATGCTTACTATTGAAGACATTGGAAATCGTATACGCACACTAAGAAAAGAAAATAATATAACATCAGTGGAGCTTGCCCAAAGAATCCAAATTTCTCAGCCTTATTTATCAAAATTAGAGCAGGGAAAACAACCTATCTCAGTAGATATTTTAATTGATATCTGTCAGGTATTTGGAATAACGCTTGAACAGTTCTTTTCTCAGAAAACCAGTTTTACTGATATGATAAGTTTAAATAAAGTAATGAAGGCAGCAGGTAAATTAAACGACGAAGAATTAGAAGCATTACATAAGTTTCTTGAAGTAATAACAAAAAATGAAGGAAAGAAAAAAAGCGATTTATCCGTTAATTGATAAATCGCTTTTTATATAAAGTCTAATTTTAAATAAAGTCCCATCAGGGCGAACGAACTTTAACAGAGTACATAAAAAATCCACCTCTACGCTGTAAACCGTTAGGTGGATTTTTTGCCCTGTTTCCACAATAGCCGTACATTAGTAGGATACCCAACTATAATCCAATCAACATAGAATGCATCACTTCTGCCATGTTTTTTACCGCCGATTATCACAATATTTACCACTTTTCACCAACAGGTTTACTATTTGAGGAATGTCAAGAAAACCGCAGATTTACAATGTTAAGGATTTTGAGAGATAAAAAAGTCTAATTCCTCTGCATTTTTACCGAGGAATTAGACTAATGATCTTCCACAATCGCGCTCGTATGTAGAATAAACCATGTTATCAGATTGAATAAAATTCCTAATTTACATCTTTGTTTAGAAACTAGAAGGACATGAAATTATAAAAAACAATCATGAAGAAACCTTCTCTTGAGCAGTAGGTATATGTAAAATCCATTCCTTAACACTTTTTGTTAATTCAAATTCGTCGAATGTATTAATATTCATCGACAGCCTTAAAGATTCCTCTGTCTTAACATCGTCAAAATCATTTCTATTTGTTTTGATAATTGCTGTAATTATTGATATCAAATCATGGCCATTAGTAACTTGCCTTTTACTTTCGATGTCTACATTTTCAATTTCTTGAATTAAATTTTCCAAAGTTAGTCCCTTATTGTTACCTGAATCAGTTAAGTACTTATGGAAAGAATTTATTTCTACAGAGAATTTATCGTTTAAAAACTTTGATAATTTTTTATGCCTCTCTTTTCTATCTTTAATAGGAGATTTCTTTAAAATATTATTAAATGGAATCTTTAATTGACTATTAATAAATCTCATTTTAGTAAGTGGCAACAAAGATATTAATAGAAATTCTCGAAAATATTCAATATCCTTTCCTGGATTAAATCCTAGTTTTTTTATGATTTTATCATGACAAACCAATTCAATAATAAAACTCAAGAAATTTGCTCCAAAAATATAATAACAATCTAAATCGTAAAATTCTGTTTGTTTAAGATTTTTATAACCTAGGGGTTTCAGTTCATTTAAATCCTTATCAACAATTCCTAATACATTTGGATGATTCTGAATTAATGGAAAATAATCAAACAACTTAATAATCTCTTCTCTACTACTATTTTTGCTTTTTTCTCCAATTACAAAAGGAATAACCTCATTGTTTGTTGTAGTCAATAAAACATTAAAAAATAGAAGATCAGATTTCCCCTCAACTATAAGAACTCTTTTTTGGCTATATAAATAAAATTCTAATTCAGCAATATGATCTTCTAATTCAAGTTGGTCAGGTTTAAATTGTTTCATTTTCATAACCCACCGGTAAAACTTTATCTCTATGGTTTCTCAAAATTGAAGGAGAATGTGTTGCAAGCACCAAAAAATCATCACTCAAATTAGTAATATCAATAAGAATATCAACCAAGTTAATTTGCCACGAAACATGAAGTGACAATTCAGGCTCATCAATTAAAATAATTCGTTTTTTGTCTGCATTAAAAATCAATTCAAAAAATAATACTAAAATATGTTGTTCCCCAGAAGACAAATTTTTAAGGGGAACTGCTTCTTCTTTAAGTAATCCTTTTGTCAACTTAAATGAATAGCCATCCTTTTTATTAATTTGTATTTCCTTATTAGTAAAATAATCATTTATTATTTTCTCATATGTATCAATTTTACTTAGTAAATTATTAAATACATCTAATTTTTCTTCATTATCTAAAATATAATAATATAAAAATTGATTTAAATAACTGTTGCCAAATATATCATCACTTTTTATTTCATCAACTGGTATCACATTAGTATCATCATCTGTTAAAATTCCTTTGCTTGATAATTGGTTTCTCTTTATGGATAAATTTTGAAGCCTATTAGCAATGTCTACGGAATCTATTTCATCTATTAGTGTTCTAGATTTAGTTATTATCTTTTTTGGAAACTTTGCATCCAAATCTTTTGAAAGAATAGCATATTTATTTTCATGATTTTTTATTATATCTTTTAAAATTTGTGTATGTTTAACAACTTTTCTTAATTGATTATCAAATAACCTCTCAGCGCTTATATATAAAATATTTAATTCTTGAGAAAACGTACTTACACATTCAGGTATATTACTTATAACAACCTTTTTGTTAAGTAAATCAATTAATTCCTTATAATAGTATACTTCTCCTTCGTATTCGAATTCTCTTGGCCCGACTCTATTGGCCCCAAAAGCTTCTAAAATCTCTGTTACTTTCATAAAGGATTTTGTTTTAACATCTTCAAGTAAACGGATTTCTTCAATCATCTGTATCTCAAACTCATCATTGATAATTAATGCATTATCTTTTTTACTAATACACAATGAGGATTTATAAGTTTCTATAGTAAATTTAGTAAATGGAGTGCTAAAAAAAACGCCAAAATCTAGATTACTAATCCCCTTTATCATTTCAAATATTGTCGTTTTTCCTGATCCATTGGGACCATGTAACAAAATTACATTACTATCTTTGGTAGAAAAATCTATTGGGTAAGTTAAATATCCAAATAAACCTTCTATAACAACTTTTTTCAGCAAAAATAATACCTCCCCTTTTTTAAATAAGCATTTTACTCCATATTAACAAAAAATCGACAAAAAAAATAATAATTTTATAATCCTGAAAAAAATTAAATATTTCTATTATTACTTGTTCAATAATCTGGCCCTATTCATGAAGAAAGGCGCAATTCTTGCTGCAGAATCGCGCCCGTTTGCTGAAAATTTAATCGAAATATTGGTTTGTTTTATGGTGATACACATTATCTGCTAATTCTTCAATTGTATATTTCATTATTTAATAACCCTGGTACTAGTTTGATCATATAGGACGAACAATTCCAGCTTTAATACCAGAAAGCGTACTCCCATATACCTTTCTCGTTACTATATCGTTTTCTAATGCTAGTTCATATTTGGACCTAAGTTTCCCTGCTAAATATTTAAAATATTGGTCTACATGTGCTTCTAAATGTTCCTTATAATCATTAAAAGTTTCATAAGAACTTATATATCTAAAATAAGTTTCAAATAGAAGTGCATCATCAAAATACGTATCAACAACAAAACAGTAGGTTGAATCATTAGGAAAAAAATATTTATTCATCTTTTTCAATAAATCAAATTGCTCTTCATTTAATTGAAACCAATCACTAGACAAAAGTTTCCTTTTTTCTGGATTATTTTTATCATACCTGACTTCAATTGCTAATTTTGAAATATATTTTCCTGCAATTACGACCAAAACATCAGAAATTCGAAGTCCAACATGAGTAGCAGAATCTTCATTTTCTTTTATTGATGGAAAATTTAATTTCTTGAACGGTTCTAAGGGGATCCCTTCATCAAGAATAAGTTCTGCCGACTGCATATTAATTTTATTAATAAGGTCCATTTCTGTAATCCACAAGTCAAGGTTAAAAGACACCTTGTTCCAATCAAATGAGACTACAGCAAAAGGAGTTTCTTGAATTAAATGCTTGGTTTTTTTAATTGCTTGAATTATCTCCTTATAATTCTGTATTTGAACCTTCATTCTCTGGATATGCTTGTTCTTTTCAACGAATGCTATCATGTCTTTTTGAATTTCTGTAAGAACTTCTTTATTTCCCTTATTCGAATCAAAAAAAGATTGAATCACACTATTACTAGCTTCAATCTCCAAATATTTTACAAGAGAATATTTTAAAAGCTTCGCCGATTGTATGAACCTTTTTTCTTCTATTTTAAGAATCCAATCTGACAATCTATTGTCTGCAACTAGAGACATTTTATTAATTGAAAATAATAAATTATCAACTTGATTTTCAAGGAGTAGATCAAACAAGGAATTATAAAAATCTAATTCACGACCTTTTAGACTAGCTATACCATACTTGAAATTCTTGCCCAAAATATCTTTTCCTTTTAATTCTTTTTTATTGTCAAGAAAATTTCTAGAAGACATGTAATTTCTTTCCAACATTTCATATTTCTCTTCAATTTCATGGAGACATTCCTCTTTTATCTTGATTAAGTCAGCAACATAAACATACATGCTATCATTTCCTAACTTAATTTTCTTCTCTCCATCATAGGGAGTCGTTATCCTAATTGTTTCTTGCGGCCCTTTTTCATCAATATATAAGTAATCCATTTTTTCATCCTTTCACTTCTAGTTTGAAATATCTTCTACTATTGCTTTGAAATAAAGTTTGATCAGAAATACTTTACATCAGTATTTTACGATAAATAAAAAGAATCCATTTTGAAAAAAAGATTGATCTAAAAGGATTCTCATTCGGCAGATTTAAATTTGATTTTTTAAAAAAGTTTGATCATTTTCTAACTATGTTGTTCCACAATTGCGCCCGATTGTGGAATATCCTTATTCTATTGCATAGTATCATTGTACTGTGCAGCAATTGAGTTTGTTTTGTTTGTTTTACCTCCTAAATATAGGCTCCCGTTAATTCATTAGGAATTATGAATAGCTATATAACAAAGTAAATTTAATCTATGTATTAAAAAGTTTAGTTCTCATCATCGGGCCTTAACCAATCCATAAAATCACTAAATATATTATTTTCTAATTCTTCAAACGGTACATCATATTCATCACCAGGATACTCTACTAAGTTTAGATATTTATAAGCCTGATTAAATACATTAATTTGACTGATTTTATTTTCTTCTGCTATATAATCTACCCATTCTTTACTATATCGCTGTATCCAATTCCAAACGTCATCTGGAGCTGACATGTCTTCATATTTCATATTCCAGTAATGTTGTATTAAAAAGTAGGCAGGGGATACATTAAATAATTTTGCCTCCTTTTCAAAATCTGAAAGTTTATTTTCATTATATATACAGGGCTTCTTTACATACTCTTCTTCTCTGGTTTTATAAAGAGTTTTATCCTTATTGAAAATAGGAAACAATGTATTTATAAGAAGGAACTCCATTGTTTCCCTTTTCTCTTGCTCATCTATTAAATATGTATCAATCCGGTAAATATAATCTTTAAATCTGGAATTTATGATATGGTCATTTAGACGGGTATTTAAAGAACTCCAAGTACCCTCGTTATTAATTCCGACATACAGAACAGTGTCATTTTTATCATATAATACATATAATCCTTTTTCACCTGGGGGTATCTGAACCGGACCATAGAACTCAAGATGTTTTTTATCGTCTTCAGTTACTTTTTTTATGTTCCAGATAGCATATGTCATAAAAGGTTTCGGAAATTTGAAATCTAATTTTATTGAAATTTCCCCTTGGTTCTCAGAAGTAGAGAAAATTTCTATACCTGATTTTCTTTTCACCACTACTACACACCTCATTTATAATTATTGTATTTGAAGTCAGCAAACGCAAAATAGTTTTCAAAATAATTATTTACTATTTAACTAACCTGCTTCGTTCTTTAAGTACATTGTTCCACAATGTCACTTTAAAACTAAAGAGATTTATTGCATAGTATGAGTCTACTACGTAACATACGAGTTACTCAACAATATGGTCCGTTTACGGAAAACTGATCTTATTGAAAATCAATCAAATTTGTATAAAAACCATAACGGGGCTGTCCGGAAAGTGCTATTTCAGCCGAAATCTTTATAAAAGCCAAACCCAAGAATGTTATTAAATCAACATACTTGAAAAATAAACCTAACACCAAAGGATTCCCGTAGATTTTTAAAAATCTTAAATGATGATTATCTACAATCTGAAGTCACAGCAGAGAGATATGAAAGCATTTCAAAAAGAAGAGGAAAACGTACATAATGAGCAAAGACAAGTTTACTGCTTGCCTTTGCTCATTTCTATTTGTTGGGTGTCATTTCTTTTCGTTAACAAATGCTTTTCATAATGGATTTCACAATTAAGTAGAGAACTCAAAAAAACTCCTGAACCACTTTTTCAGGAGTTTTACATTTTTATTTTCCAGTTAGATACTTGTCAATATTTATTTTAGGAATAGTTGGTTTATTAAGATTTAAACCTGTCACTTTATTAAACAAATCCCGTTGAAATTCTACTGAACCAATTATGTCAGATAATTGAAGAAGCTCGTGCATCTCCATACTAATTAAAGATGAACCCACTATAGTTTCACCCATTTTCTTCATTTCAGGAGTAATTTTTTTGTCCAAAACTATACTTGACGCAAATTTATTAATAAAACTCGCTAAAAGGTCCGCCGCTTGTATCATTGGGGTTTCAACCGATTTTAGCATTTTGAAGTATTTAATTGAGCGAAATCCCATAATAATTGACATTCCGTTTTCAAGGATAAATTCTGCATTCGGAGCGTTCTTATATAAACTAAATACTTCGGGGTAAGCTTCTTGAAACTGTTTGGTTTCATCGTGAAACAATCGTGCTTTATATCCAGCAGCACGTGTTGCTTTCTCAACTAACTGAATAAATGAAATAAATGTAGGTAGATTCAGGCTATGCATGGCTTTTCTAGCCATAGCGATTTGGCTGTAGGTTTCTTCCCAAAGGATATCCTCAATATATTTGGATGATCCGTCAATCACATCAGCTAACTTTTCATTTCCGCTATCTTTCAATTCATTCATTAAAGATAACTGTGCTTGTTTAACGGTTTCAATTGAAGGATTTTTATGCATTTCAGCAAATTGTTCTATGGATTGGTTAGATATGTTATAAATGAGTTCGGCAATGTCTTTTTTGATGCCGTTCATCCAAGAAAAGACCGGTAGAACTTTTTCATTGTTTTCCGAATCGAAAAATGCTTCAACGATTTTTCCTGCTACACAATATCGTTTTTCTGCGATTATAAAGAACGGCATGCATCCAACTTTTCCTAAATCCTTAAACAATTCGTTGGTTATCCTTTGACCTTCATTGCTCTTTAAGATCTCAGTTCCCTTCAGTTCCCGCTTGTCTGGAAAATACGTTTGGGTATACCGTTCTATAATTTTGTCGGCTCGGAACCGCTGATTTTTTTCAATAGACCAACCAGCTAATACATAAACCGGTTGTTGAGGATCTAGGTAATTTCCTCCACTGTTTCCTGATTCATCACAATAGATGTCCATATGGCGCATAGTTTTCCTCCGTTAATGTATTTTACGTTTATTATAAATAAAAAAGACAGATAGGTATTTTTAGAAGGGAATTTTCAGAGATCTGCAACTACTTTTTAACGTTTCTCTTGCAAACTCCCTGACAGGACAGATTACTGTAAATTTTTTATTGTAAAATGGAGTTGATATCCAAACGTAGTTTAACAGGTTAAAATTGTTGAAGAAATAAAGTAGCGCATTACTGGACTGTTTTTTTGTTATATCAAAAAGAGGGAAATGTTGTTAGGTTAAAATTACGCATTTTAAACAATTGGAATTTAAGATTAGGAAATGTATTGCACTATTAGATGCTGAATATAGAACTATAGACTTCACGTTGATTTTTATAAAAATAGAAAAAGACTAGAGCAGGAGCGAAAAATAATTCTAAAATGAATGAAGAGCAATATGAAAAAATTTTAACAGTTAAGAATCTAACTTCAGGAATAACCATTTCTGATAAGAAGAAATCAAAATTTTCTTATTTCTATTTGAAAAAATTGAATATTATCTTAGACTTCCATCTGAGAAAGATGCGTATAAATTTCAACAAGAAAATATGGATAAACACCAACGAAAAATCTTGGAGAATTTCAGTTTTACAGTTAATAGAAATATTCCACCTTATCGGCTGTTAGATTATATCAGGAAAATAATTTATTCATAAAAATTAATGAGCAGCATAGATCCAAAGAAAACACATCTGCATCGAATAGATGTGTTTTCTATTATATAACTAATACACTTTCGCTATTATAAGTAAGCAATTATTGAATTTATTTCATCATAAGCAGCTGAATCGGGATTCAAATTTTCCATTAATCTATTCTTATTTATGTCAATTAATTTACCATTTTTTGTGATTAAACAATTTTTATGTTCACTCACTAAATAATTTGATGTATGCCTAGAAAAACCAATATTCTGTAACGTGATTACAATAGTATCTTGGGTACCGAACTCAAGAAAATTGGCCCAATTGACTCCTGCTTGATTTTCTCCAACTACCTCATTTAGTAAAGAGTAATAATTATTAAAATATTTTTCAAATGTGAATCGTAATACATGCTCTACATCGCCAATCAGTGAGTTAATTTCGTAATTAACATGGCGTTGGTTTCCACTATTAAAAGTTTCAATTATTTGTTCACCTTTTTGATAGTACCTTATGTCTAATTTGTTTTTATGTTTGAATTTTAGTGTTTGATTTATTAGCCAATTTAAACTGTAACCATTAATCCAGTTGTTCATCAATTGAGCATAATACCTCATAGATTTGAAGTGTTTTAAGTTTTTTTCTGATTGTGACCAGTCATACAGATCGTAGAAAAGTTCTAGGATTTTTAGACAGTTATCAAAATTCACGACACTTGGGAATTTTATAATATCTGATCGGTATCTATTCTTCTTTATATATTCATAAACCTTATTCTGCTGCACAATGCTTATGAACTGATTTTTCTTTAGAACTTCCTCTGGAATTTTATTTTTTTTAATAATCTTTTGAGCATAGTTAATAATCTCATATTTATTTTCATTTATAAGTTTATCAATGATTGGACTTTTGTATCCATTCTTCAATTCAAGAGTATCGATACTTATAATGTTTGCAATAAATTTAATTAACTCTTTTTCATCATGTGATCCCTTTTTTATTTGTTTGTTTTGCAGTGCTTGTTCAATATCTTTCAGTTTTTTCTCAATTTTAACGTTAACACTTGTTTTTAGTTTAATATCATCTTTACTGTTAAGAAAATCAATTTTTTTCCAATCTTTTATATCATCTCGAATACAAAAAATATTACCAGATAACTCAACGTTAAGCCTTCCCGCTCGGCCTGCCAAGTTCCAAAAATCAATCTTAGATATATTTCGAAGTCCTTTTTTATTTTTCAATATAAACACGTTCTTTGCCGGTAAATTCACACCTTCAAGTAAAGTTGATGTACAAAAAAGATGTTTAATTATACCTTGTTTAAACAATTTTTCTATATTATCTCTAACGATTTGTGGCAAACTCCCAAAATGATACGCGATACCATACTGCAAGCATTCAATAAGATAAAAATCATTATGGATAAGTTCCTTTATATTGTGAATGGCTTTCTTTAGCTCTTTTCTTTCTTCATATGTCATCTGTATATTATTTTTAATGAAAAAGTCTTTAAATCTCCTAGCATTTTCTACGGTATCTGCAATCGAATTGCAGTAAATAATATTAGAATGATTAGCCGCTAATTTATATATAACCTCTAGTCCTGATGATACATTCTTAAACAAATCGGGAAAGAAATCATATTCCTCGAATTCACTAAATTGCTTTACACTTTTGTTTACCAAATCAACAAAAAATAAATTTTGCCCTACAGGAGCTTCCTTGGTTCGATAAGACAGTCCTTCTTTTATATTAAACAACTCTAAAAATATCTCCGGGTTTGAAACATTAGGAGATGCAAAATAAACATTTACTGAACTAAATTTCTTTAATGTCCTCTGAATGGCGAGATATAATGTGACGCTACGATAATCGTCTTCAGCAGTTAATTTATGTGCTTCATCCACTAACAGGTAATGAATTTCTGGACTATCCTTTTCTGATAAGTAATTTAATAATCTTTCTGGGGTCAGAATAAATATGTACTTATTATCATTAGATACTGTGATTTCCGATAGCGTAGAATTAGTTAATACTTTATATTTCTCACTTTCTAGAACACTGGATAACTCCTGTTTTATATCGATGGAAAACTGATTAATTAATGCTCGTGTAGGAACAACAATCACAAAATTACCTGTTTTGCGTGCAGTGATTATTTCATGAATAAATGCCTTCATTATAAAAGATTTGCCCATGGATGTCGGACCAGCAAAACTGTGAAAATTAGACTCCTTTAATTGTGAAAAAAGATCATATTGTGAATCAGTAAAATACTTATTTTCAGTTCCTTTAACCCTCTGCCTAACTTCTTTTAATCCCTTTTCTAAACTTCTATCAAATGGCAACTCCACTTCAAACTTTAAATAATCCATAGCAGGAAAATTACCTAATTTGGTTAGAACAGCAGTGGAGTATGTTCTATAAATTGGGTCTTCCTCATAAGCAGAACTCAATAAAGATACAATTTTATAAGCTAGATTCCTTGCTTCTGGTTTGTTAGAGTTTGACAAGATATCGGCAAATCGCAAGAGATGGACAAACTCCTTGTTTGTAATTGTTTTCTGAGATGGGTTTAAGAAAATTTCATTCGCTATCTTTTTGGACATTTTATTGTATAAATTTTTAAAATAATCATCCTGAAAAATATCTTCCGCCAACCGATCAAAAATCATTTTGAGCCACCTTTAAATTTTTTATAACTCTTTTTCGAGTTTCGTCTAGGTTAATAAATGGGATAGTATAAACATAAAATGTATATCCAAATAATTTATAATCCTTAATTTTTTTTTGAATGTATTTTATTTCATTTTGTACTGTTTCTTTAATCTGTTGTCTTACCTTTGTTCTAAATTCTAAATTCGATAATTTCGTTAACTCTGGGTCTAATTTCAAATCAAATCCAACAAAGATCCCAAATGCGTTATCCTTATTTATTTCCTCATCCGTTGCACTAGGAATAATAATTTTTTTTAGAAATTTATACATTTCATCACTAACACCTTCTCGCTGAAGATGAGTATTAATCAAGCCAATTTCATGATTTATATTATTATTCTTACGTGTGATAAAATCATTTATCGATTTAAAGGCTTCATATAAACCCTTCTGTAAATCCGCATTTAACTTGGATTCTCCAAAAATTAGTTGATAATTTTGTTCGTCTAATTTTAATAAGTGTACGCCGTCTGAACCTTTAACATAATCATTTGTAGATGTTTTCAATTCCATTTTAGTCATTATTTTCGGAGCATTTAAATTTGACTCTAAGAGGCAGAATAATAAAATCTCACCTAATTCCCCATCATTTGATTCGTAATCCCTTAATTTTTCAACCGCCATTACATAAATACCATAATTATTCTTAAACTCTTCTAATTCCTTATTAGATAAGCAAAACGGCACAATACAATGGGTTAAGTTTTTCACAAGTTGATGATATGTAAACTGATTGTTTTCTATTTTTAATGTAAAAAGGTTCAATTTTGAGCTAGAATCATGTACTTCATGATTTTGGATTTCATGGTAAAAAAGATTCAGGAAATTGGATCCAATCTTTGTTTCGAGCATCTACAGTTGTCCCCCATAGTAATTAAATTGTTTAATTTTAACAGTTTATCTATTTATTCTACCATCCCGTTTCCATTATTGTAAACGGAATCTGAAAATTTGGATTTAGATTCAATATTTCTTACAACCGAGTGAATAAGTTGACGATTTTATTGTCCTGTTTAGTAAAAACACCGGAAAAGTATAGATAGAAATAAAAAATCCTGCTAGAACCTCTAAGATGATACTTGGTGCAATCATAATAAAAAGACCCATCTCTGAACCTTGCTCTCGACGAATTCACATGTTCATTAATTTTTATAGTTCTAGTATAAAGTCATTCTGTGGTTAATGGGGAATAAAGCATAAAATTTCCTAAAAAAAAAAATAAAGCATAAAGTTTCCAAACGGAAATTTTATGCTTTACGTTATAAAGTAGTAAAAAACCACCAAACATATGTATTTGGTGGAGACGGTGGGAGTCGAACCCACGTCCAGAAACATCGGCACTTAAGCTTCTACGAGTGTAGTCAACATATTCGCGATTCGCTCATTCTTATGCCTGCTGACGGGCGTCCGATGAGCTAGCCTGGTTGTTCTCTTCCTTCTTCCTCAGACGGTGGAATCCGGCGTAGCCCACTTAAAGTGAGTCCCTTACCCTACCACATGGGCGATGGAGGGAGGAACCGCTAAGCGCTATTAAGCAGCTAAAGCGAAGTTGTTTTGTTGTTTGCCAGTTATAGGCTTTGACGTTTTAACGAGGCCGATCCCCTCGACTCGCAACCTAAGCTCGAACTATCCCTGTCGAATCCGTAACGTCCCCATAAGGATAAAATCTAGTGATTGTTACATCACTGGATTCACGCTATTTGCGTTAACGTTAGGAAGCTCAAAAATAGGAGCTTTAAGTTATGCTTGTCTTAACGACATAATTTATTATAACATAAACATCCTAGATTTCAATTGTAAGTTTTTGGATTACATTTTTTGTCTATCTCTTAAGGCACGCTCGATGCTGCGGTTTGCTTCTTTGCGCTTTAATGTCTCACGCTTGTCATAGTTTTTCTTACCCTTACCGAGCCCGATTAAAACCTTGGCAAAGCCGTTTTTCATATAAAGCTTCAATGGAACTAATGCATAACCGATTTCCTTCGTGTCGCCAATCAGCTGGTTTATCTGCTTTTTGTGAAGCAGCAGCTTGCGTGTTCTCAGCGGCTCATGATTATAACGGTTTCCTTGTTCATATGGGCTTATATGCATGCCATACAAAAATACTTCACCGTTATGAACACGGGCATATGATTCCTTCAGGTTAACCCTGCCAGCACGGATTGCCTTAATCTCTGTTCCTTGCAGCACGATGCCTGCTTCATATGTTTCCTCAATAAAATAATCGTGGTTCGCTTTTTTGTTTTGAGCGACTACTTTCCCTTCACCTTTTGGCATTAAAATCCCCTACCTTTATAACCTAATTGTATCAAATTATCTCTGTTCGGACAATTTTGATGAAGTTTATCAAAGGGAAGCAAGATATGCTTCCCTTTCTCAAAAACATTTTAGCGTTTCTTTTTCTTTCTTTTTGCTTTTGGGGCATTTTCATAAAACTTTCTTTCTTTTTTGCCCTTGCGTTTTCCTTCCCCGTTGCTGCCATTGCCATTGCCATTGCGTCCATCTTTGCCGGCCCCAGACTTTCCTTTCCGTGGCGCGCGAGATGTGCTGCCAGTTGAAAATACTTTGCCCTCTTTTTTCGGATCTCTGCGGCGAGTTCCTTTCATGCCGACAATTTCGAAGTCAATGGCACGCTCTTCTTTATTAACATTAACAACACGAACTGTGATCTCATCACCAATACGGAATACTTTGCCTGTTCTTTCACCAATCATCGCAAAATGGCGTTCATCATAGCGATAATAGTCGTCTGTCATATAGCTGACATGTACAAGACCTTCAATTGTATTCTTAAGCTCCACAAACATTCCAAAGTTTGTGACAGAGCTGATAATGCCGTCATATTCTTCGCCGATTTTATCCAGCATATATTCTGCTTTTTTGAGTTCGTCAGTCTCACGTTCTGCTTCAACAGAGCGTCTTTCCATATTGGACGAATGCTCTGCTATGTCTGTCAGCTTGCTGTTCCATTTCTCTTGAGTAGGAGCGCTAATATCACCTTCTACTAGATATGTGCGAATAAGTCTGTGCACAATTAAATCGGGATAGCGTCTGATTGGAGACGTGAAGTGCGTATAGAACTCTGTTGACAACCCGAAATGCCCTAGACTTTCTGGATAATATTTTGCCTGCTGCATGGAGCGGAGCATAACAGTTGAAATAACCATTTCTTCTGGTGTGCCTTGCACCTCTTCAATAATTTCCTGAAGAGCTCTCGGATGAACTTCATTCGCAGTACCTTTCACGATATAGCCGAAGTTTGTAATAAACTCAAAAAACCTGCGCAGCTTTTCTTCTTTCGGGTCTTCGTGAATACGATAAATAAACGGTACTTGCAGCCAGTGGAAATGTTCTGCTACTGTTTCATTGGCAACAAGCATGAACTCTTCAATAAGGCGTTCTGCAACAGAACGTTCACGAAGGACAACATCCTTTGGCTTTCCATTTTCTTCAACAAGAACCTTTGATTCTTTGAAATCAAAGTCGATTGCTCCTCGGCCCATCCGTTTTGTGCGAAGAATCTGCGCAAGCTCTTCCATTCTCTCAAACATTGGAACAAGCTCAGCATATCTTTCTCGCAGCTCTTCATCTTTGTCATTTAAGATTGAGTTAACATCGGCATAAGTCATTCGTTCTGTTGTCTTAATGACACTTTGGAATATCTCATGGCTAACCACTTCACCGCTCGGGCTGATTTCCATTTCACAAGACAATGTCAGACGATTTACTTTTGGATTTAAAGAGCAAATCCCATTTGACAGGCGATGTGGAATCATTGGAATAACTCGGTCTACTAAATAAACACTTGTGCCTCTGTCTTGTGCCTCTACATCAATTGGTGAATCTTCCGTCACATAATAAGAAACGTCTGCAATGTGAACCCCAAGCTTGTAGTTGCCATTTTCCAGCCTTGTAACGGTTACCGCATCGTCCAAGTCCTTTGCATCAGCACCATCAATTGTGACAATCTGCTGATCCCTTAAATCACGTCTGTTTTTGATTTCACTTTCATCAATTTCATCTGGAACACTGTCAGCCTGTGCCATCACTTCGTCAGGAAAAGCAAGCGGCAGTCCATGCTTATGAATAACAGATAGAATATCCACACCAGGATCATTTTTATGGCCCAGTATCTTGATAATCTCCCCTTCTGCATTCTTTCTTCCTTCTGGATAAGCAGTTAAGTTTACAACTACTTTATGGCCTTCTACAGCACCCTTTGTGCTGCCTTTAGGAATGAACACATCTGTGGCAATTTTTTTATCATCGGGAATAACAAACCCAAAATTCTTGCTTTCGGAATATGTACCGACAATTTGCTGCACACCTCGTTCCAGAATACGGACGATGGTTCCTTCCCGTCTTTGACCAGAGCTTTCTGAAGTGACACGGGCAAGCACGATATCGCCATTCATCGCTGTCTTCACTTCATTTGGCGGGATAAAGATATCGTCTAGACCAGGCTCCTCTGGAATAACAAAGGCAAAACCCTTTGCATGGCCGGATATCTTCCCTTTCACTAAATTCATCTTTTCAGGCAGACCGTAACGATTGCTTCTCGTTCTTACAACCAACCCTTTTTCTTCCATCTGCACTAATGCCTTGACGAACTCCTTAAAGTTAGAAGAATCCTCAATTCCAAACGCTTCCTCCAGCTCCTGTACTGTCAGGGGCTTATACGCCTCGTCCTTCATATAATGCAGCAGCTTTTCTATATGCTCTTGAATTATATCCAAACAAACAACCTCCTTTTAATTAATTAATCCAATCTAATCGATCAATAAACTGGTAGAAGTCCTCAAAAACCTCGTCCTTTTCTTTATCATGTGTAATAACATGGCCAGAATTCTCATACCATTTGATCTCTTTATCATCACTTTCCACTTCATTATAGATAATATTTGCACTATCTGTATTAATCATGTGGTCATGTCTTGCTTGTATAACAAAAACAGGGGAATAAATTAAATCCACTGATTGACGGACATCTGCAATCAAGCCTTGCAGCTCTTTTAACGTATTCATCGGGGCGAATTCTGCCATTTCTTGTTCAATGACTTCCTCCGATTTTCCTTCCCTAACCTTATAGTTACGAGCATATTCAAGGACGCCCTCATACATGACTTCTTCGCTTTTAATATACATTGGAGAACACATTGTTACGATACCCTTTACAGGTACAGTGTAACCTAACTTAAGAGAAAATACCCCGCCTAGAGAAAGTCCGCCCACTGCAATTTCTTCATAACCTTTTTCTTTCAAGAAATTATAGCCTGCCTGAACATCTTTCCACCAATCTTCTGGCCCATACTGCACAAGGTCCTCTGGCGGCACTCCATGGCCTTTATACAACGGAATATAGCAGCTGTATCCTTTAGTATTCAAATAGCGTCCAAGCATTCTTACATCTGATGTGTTGCCTGTGAAGCCGTGCAGCAGCAATACAGCACGTTTATTACTTCCTTCAAAATACAACGGCTTTTGTTCCACTAATTTCATTTTAAAAACACTCCTTGCCTTATCTTTTCCCATTTCCATCGGATTAACATATGTATAGCTGATTTTCTTTTTAGTAAATCTCATCCTATTTTAGGCAGAAAAAAGGATAAGAATCCAGCAAAAAGATTCCAAAGCCCCTCTTGCAGAAAAAAAACCTGACCGCATCCGGCCAGGTTTTTCATCTATACCGTTCAGCTATTAAATATCGAAATAGCTGACTGCAATCGTTAAAGCAAAGAACAAAATTGACAGTACGATTGTTGTATTATGAAGTATTAAGTCTAAACCGCGAGCTTTTTGTTTACCGAAAAGCTGTTCTGCCCCACCTGAAATGGCCCCGGATAGACCTGCACTTTTTCCTGATTGCAGAAGCACTACTACAATAAGAGCAAGAGCAACAATAATCAGTAATGTTAATAAGATTGTGTGTAACATACAAGCACCTCCATTAAAACGAACATACATTACTCTTAATGTACCATAATTTATCTTGTCCCACAATAGCATTACAACGGTTTTATCCAAGTTGTGGCAACAAAAAAGCACCTGACACAAAAATGTCAGGTGCTTGAAGTTCAAACCTTATTTAGTAAGGTTGTAGAAAGATTTAAGACCATCGTATACAGCTAGGTCGCCAAGCTCGTCTTCGATGCGAAGAAGTTGGTTGTACTTAGCAATACGGTCTGTACGAGAAAGTGAACCAGTTTTGATTTGGCCAGCGTTAGTAGCAACAGCGATGTCAGCGATTGTTGCATCTTCTGTTTCACCAGAACGGTGAGATACTACTGCAGTGTAACCTGCACGTTTAGCCATTTCGATAGCTTCGAAAGTTTCAGTCAAAGTACCGATTTGGTTAACTTTGATAAGGATTGAGTTAGCAATTCCTTTTTCGATACCTTCAGCCAATTTTTTAGTGTTTGTAACGAATAGATCGTCACCAACCAATTGTACTTTAGAACCGATGCGGTCAGTCAACAATTTGTGACCTTCCCAGTCGTTTTCGTCAAGACCATCTTCAATAGAGATGATTGGGAATTCGTTAACTAGCTCTTCGTAGAAAGATACTAGCTCTTCAGAAGTTAAGCCAGTGCGGCCTTCTCCAGCAAGATCGTATTTACCAGTTTCTTTGTTGTAGAACTCAGAAGAAGCAACGTCCATTCCAAGCAAGATGTCTTTACCAGGCTCATAGCCAGCTTTTTTGATTGCTTCGATGATAACTTCAAGAGCTTCACGGTTTGAACCAAGGTTTGGAGCGAATCCACCTTCGTCACCTACAGCTGTGTTCAAGCCTTTTGCAGATAGAACTGATTTAAGTGCATGGAACACTTCAGCACCATAACGCAATGCTTCTTTGAATGTTGGAGCACCTACTGGCAAGATCATGAACTCTTGGAAGTCCACGTTGTTGTCAGCGTGAGAACCACCGTTGATGATGTTCATCATTGGAGTTGGCAATTGCTTAGCATTGAATCCGCCAAGGTAACGGTACAATGGAAGACCAACAACTTCAGAAGCAGCGTGAGCTGCAGCCATAGATACACCAAGGATAGCGTTAGCACCTAATTTACCTTTGTTTTCAGTTCCGTCAAGCTCGATCATAGTTCTGTCGATTCCAGCTTGGTCAGTAACGTCCATACCGATGATAGCTTCAGCGATAACTTCGTTTACGTTTTCTACTGCTTTAAGAACACCTTTGCCAAGGTAGCGTGATTTGTCGCCGTCACGCAATTCTACTGCTTCGTATTCACCAGTTGATGCACCAGATGGAACAAGTGCACGACCGAAGAAACCTGATTCTGTTAAAACTTCTACTTCTACTGTTGGGTTACCGCGTGAGTCTAATACTTCGCGAGCATATACATGTTGAATGTATGGCATAATAAATTCTCTCCTTTTAATAAATCAATTATTTTTTAATGATAGATGTACCAGTCATTTCTGCTGGTTGTTCAAGTCCTAATAACTCAAGCATAGTTGGAGCCAAATCTCCAAGCTTTCCTTCTTGAAGCTCGACACCAGGCACTGTCACAATGACAGGCACAGGGTTTGTTGTATGTGCAGTCATTGGTTTTCCATCAAGTGTTACCACTTCATCTGAGTTACCATGGTCTGCTGTAATGATAGCTTTGCCGCCTTTTTCTTCAATCAGTGTGATGATTTTGCCTAAGCATTCATCAACAGTCTCGATAGCCTTGATAGTAGGTTCAAGCATTCCGGAGTGCCCAACCATATCAGGGTTTGCAAAGTTTAAGATGATAGCATCAAAATTATCTGCTTCAATCTCTTTTAGAAGTGCATCTGTCACTTCATAAGCGCTCATTTCTGGCTGCAAGTCGTATGTTGCAACTTTAGGAGAGTTGATCAAAATACGCTTTTCACCAGGGAATTCCGCTTCACGTCCACCGCTCATGAAGAACGTTACGTGTGGGTATTTTTCCGTTTCCGCAATGCGGAGCTGAGTTAATCCATTTTGGGAAATAACTTCACCTAATGTGTTATCCAAGTTTGTTGGCTTGAAAGCAACATACCCTTTTACTGTTTCACTGAAATGAGTTAAGCATACGAAATATAAATCTTTCGGATGATTTTCTCCGCGATCGAATGAACGGAAGTCCTCATTTGTGAATACATTAGAGATTTGGATTGCACGGTCTGGACGGAAGTTATAGAAAATTACTGCATCTTCGTCTTGAATGGTTGCAACCGGCTTACCGTCTTCTTTAGTAATAACAGACGGAAGTACGAATTCGTCAAAGATACCGTTTCTGTAGTTATCTTCTACAACATCCAATGGGTTGGAGTAGCTAGGTCCTTCACCATAGGCCATTGCACGGTAGGATTTTTCAACACGGTCCCAGCGCTTATCTCTATCCATAGAATAGTAGCGTCCTGAGATTGTCGCAAATTCACCTACACCGTATTCTTCTATTTTTTCTTGTGTAGCCATAATGTATTTTTCCGCAGTCTTTTGACCGACGTCTCGGCCGTCTAGAATTCCGTGAATATATACATTTTTTACACCCTCGTCTTTTGCAAGGCGAAGAAGGGCATACATATGTTCAATATGGCTGTGAACTCCTCCATCTGATAAAAGACCGAACAGATGAAGATTCTTGCCTTTTTCCTTCACATGCTTGATGGCATTTACGAAAGTTTCGTTCTTAGCGAACTGACCTTCTCTGATTGCCACATTCACTCTTGTCAAGCTTTGGTAAACAATACGTCCTGCTCCAATGTTCAAATGGCCAACTTCAGAGTTACCCATTTGTCCTTCTGGAAGACCTACATCTTCACCGCTCGCAACAAGTGTTGTGTGAGGATATTGATTCCAGTATTTATCAAAGTTTGGCTTTTTTGCTTGAGCAACAGCATTTCCCATACGTTCGTCTCTCAATGCAAAGCCATCCAAAATGATCAATGCTACAGGAGATTTACTCATGCCTTACCTTCCTCCAATAATTGCAGGAAGCTTTGTGCTTCTAAGCTAGCTCCTCCTACAAGAGCACCATCGATATCAGGCTGTGCCATATATTCTTTGATGTTCTCAGGCTTAACGCTGCCGCCGTATTGAATGCGGATGCTTTCTGCCACTTCTGGAGAAAACTGTTCGCTTACTGTTTTACGGATATGTGCGCAAACTTCATTAGCATCAGCTGATGTAGAAGATTTGCCTGTTCCGATTGCCCAGATTGGCTCATAAGCTACAACTGTTGCTTTAGCTTGCTCATCTGTAAGACCAGCTAGAGCTTTTGAAACTTGAGAAGCAACGAATTCGTTTGTTTCGCCGTTTTCTCTTTGCTCAAGCGTTTCACCACAGCAAACGATTGGAGTTAAGTTGTTTTCAAATGCTGCAATCGTTTTTTTGTTAACAGCTTCGTCTGTTTCATTGAAGAACTCACGGCGTTCAGAGTGTCCAAGGACAACGTATTTAGCACCGATGTTTTCCAAAGCTACAGGGCTGATTTCACCTGTGAAAGCTCCATTTTTTTCGAAGTGCATGTTTTGTGCACCAATTTTCACTTCTGTGCCGTCAGTCAATTCTACTAATTGACCGATGAATAGAGCAGGAGCGACAACTACTGCATCAACCTGTTCACTAGAAGGAATTGATTCTTTAATTTCTTGGATAAAGTCCACTGCTTCAGGAAGTGTTTTGTTCATCTTCCAGTTTCCAGCGATAATAGGTTTGCGCATGTATAACATCCTTTCATGCTTGGTTAATTATTATTTATCGTTAAGAGCTACTACACCTGGAAGTTCTTTGCCTTCCATGAATTCCAACGAAGCACCGCCACCTGTTGAAATATGGCTCATTTTGTTTGCAAGGTCAAACTTCTCAACTGCTGCTGCAGAATCTCCACCACCGATGACAGAGTATGTATCTTGTGATTCAGCAAGAGCTGTTGCTACTGCTTTTGTTCCTTTAGCAAATGTATCTAATTCAAACACACCCATTGGTCCGTTCCAGATAACCAATTTAGAGTTTTTGATAACATCTGCATAGATTTCTCTTGTTTTTGGACCGATGTCCAACGCTTCCCAATCAGAAGGGATTTCTTCGATGGAAACAGTTTGTGTGTTAGCATCGTTAGAGAAGTCGTCTGCAACTGTTACATCTACAGGCATGTAGAATTTAACACCTTTTTCTTTCGCTTTTTCCATATAAGATTTCGCTAGTTCGATTTTATCTTCTTCAAGAAGAGACAATCCGATTTCATGGCCAAGTGCTTTTACGAATGTATAAGCTAATCCGCCACCGATGATCAAGTTATCTACTTTATCAAGAAGGTTATCGATTACGCCGATTTTGTCTTTTACTTTAGCTCCACCGACGATAGCTGTGAATGGACGGTCTGGATTTGAAAGTGCTTTTCCTAATACATCAAGCTCTTTTTCCATTAATAGACCAGATACAGCTGGGATATGGTGTGCAATACCTTCAGTTGAAGCATGTGCACGGTGTGCTGCACCAAATGCATCGTTTACAAATACATCAGCTAGTTCAGCATAGCTTTTTGCTAGTTCTGCATCGTTTTTCTCTTCACCAGCATTGAAACGTACGTTTTCAAGCAATAGCACATCGCCTTCAGACAGCTTGCTGATTTCAGCTTTAACAGCTTCACCATAAGACTCATCTGTTTTTACAACATTTTTGCCAAGTAGCTCAGAAAGACGTGCAGCAACTGGAGTTAAACGCAATTCTTCTACCACTTCACCATTTGGACGGCCTAAGTGACTTGCTAAAATTACGATAGCACCTTTTTCTACTAACTCGTTAATAGTTGGTAGTGCTGCTTGAATTCTTGTTTCATCCGTGATTTTTTGATCCTTCATCGGAACGTTGAAGTCAACACGAACAAATACTTTTTTGCCTTTTAAATCGATATCGCGAATCGTTTTCTTGTTCATTAAATGAGACCCTCCACTTGCATTATTTTAAGCTTTTAATCCGTATCCACTAAAGATTGCAAAGCTATTTTTAAAAGAGCGGAAACAAAGCTGTTTCCGCTGTTTGATTAAGGGCTTTAGCTTAACAAAATTATTTTGTAGCTAATTGTGCAAAGTGTTTAACTGTTCTTACAAGTTGGTTTGTGTAAGACATTTCGTTGTCATACCAAGCAACAGTTTTAACCAATTGCTTGTCGCCAACTGTCATAACTTTAGTTTGAGTTGCATCGAACAATGAACCATAGCTGATTCCGATGATGTCAGAAGAAACGATTTCGTCTTCAGTGTAACCGTAAGACTCGTCAGCAGCTGCTTTCATTGCTGCGTTAACTTCTTCAACTGTTACTTTTTTGTCAAGAACTGTTACAAGCTCAGTTAATGAACCAGTTTTAACAGGTACACGTTGTGCAGCTCCGTCTAATTTACCGTTAAGTTCTGGCAATACTAGACCGATAGCTTTAGCAGCACCAGTTGAGTTAGGGATGATGTTTTCTGCAGCAGCACGAGCGCGGCGGAAGTCACCTTTTGGATGTGGAGCGTCAAGAGTGTTTTGATCTCCAGTGTAAGCATGGATAGTTGTCATTAGTCCTTCAACGATACCGAAGTTGTCTTGAAGTGCTTTTGCCATTGGAGCTAGGCAGTTTGTAGTACAAGAAGCACCAGAGATAACTGTTTCAGTACCATCAAGAATGTCATGGTTTACGTTGTAAACGATTGTTTTCATTTCACCAGTTGCAGGTGCAGAGATAACAACGTTTTTAGCGCCAGCTTGGATATGAGCTTCAGCACTTTCTTTAGTTGTGAAGAAACCAGTAGATTCGATAACTGTATCTACGTTAAGCTCGCCCCATTTAAGGTCAGCTGGGTTTCTTTCAGCAGTAGTTACTACTTTTTTACCGTTTACTAGGAAGTAACCTTCGTGTACTTCGATTTCACCTTGGAAAGTACCTTGAGATGAATCATATTTTAAAAGATGTGCCAGCATTTTAGTATCAGTTAAATCATTGATAGCCACTACTTCCAATTCTGGGTTTTCCATGATTTTTCTGAATGCTAAACGTCCGATACGTCCAAATCCGTTAATACCAACTTTTACTGTCATTATTATTTCCTCCTCTAAATTTAGAGATAATTATATATAAAGGGATTTCCCATTATATCAAGTTTTTTGCCGCTCCTTCATCTGTGATCAGAATGGTAGAGGGTGGCGCTTTTTTTAAATAGGCTCTAATAGCCTTTGATTTTGACGATCCTCCGGCAACTGCGATTACATTTGGAACAGTAGAAAGATTTTCAAGTCTAAGGCCGATCGTCTGAACCTTATGGACAACCTCTCCGTCTTCATTAAAGTAATAACCAAATGCTTCACCGACAGCATTTGCCTGCACGATTTTTTCCAGGTCACTTGCACTTGTACTGCGGCGTTCTGCCATTGTAATGGCATCTCCAATTCCATGAATAAGCAGGCTAGCTGATTTAATCAACTGTAAAACTTCATTGATGCGGGCATCTTTGACAATGCTTTTGTACATCTCCTTGCTCACTTCATCAGGAGCATACAGGACACGATGCTTGCTGTCTGTGCGATCAGCCATCATGGAACAGATCGTATTGGCCTGGTTTTTAACATCTTCCCCAATGCCGCCACGCGCCGGAACAAACAGCCATTCACCGTCCACTATGTTAGGCGTAAGCATCTCTGCCACTGCAGCCATCGTGGTTCCACCATTAACTGCGATGATATTATTGCCTTTTAATAGTGATTTCATACTATTAGCTGTTGCAAGTCCCAGTTCTTTTTTCAACCATGGAGAATGATCGCTGTCTCCAGCTACAATAATCACCCTTTTGATATGCAGCTTCTTTTCAAGCTCTTTCTCCATTTCGTTAATACCCGTTACTTCCCTCATTACACTAGAAAGACTTTCCAAAGTTTCTTCGCCAATTGGAGTGAGTGTCATGCCAATGTTCGTAATATGTATAAGCTTCTGATCTTTTAAGAACTCCACTTCGCTCCTGAGCACTCGTTCCGTCAATCCAAGGCTTCCCGCCAAGCTTCTTCTGCCGACAGGCTGCATATTGCTGATGTGATGAAGAATGTAATATCTTTTTTGCATAATTACGAGTAAATCAGGCAATAATCTTTTTTGAATCTCGATAAATGAATTCATTCTTGGTGCCCCTTCACTTACAGTGGTCATTTGAAGTCCCGCATAGACATATTATGTCCCACAATCTCCAAAAAAAATCATTTCCTGCTACAAACTCATTCTATCACCAGCGAATAGCAAATTCAACTTATAAACGTCCATTTTTCAAGAAATTTGACGAAAATTCGAAGATGGTCCGCATGTGAATTTCATCACGTTTTCATTGCTTTCATTCTATATAAACAGGAACAGCAGCAAAAAAGGATAAAGATTTAGAAATGGTTAGATAGCTTGTCCCCGTAATAGGAGCGGAATTCTATATCCTCACTCTCAAAGGAATTCAAACAAAAAAAGACTGTCGAAAAGCCCATAAAGAGATTGTCAACAGTCTTTTTTTCAAATAGCGCCCTCGAAGGGAATCGAACCCCTATTTCAAGAACCGGAATCTTGCGTGCTATCCATTACACCACGAGGGCAGAATTTTTTAAAGAACGTTTTGATTATATGATATGTTTCGCTTTAATGCAAGGAATAATTGTTTAAAAATATCCAGTCTGGGTATCATGGTAAGGATAAAATCTTATTGTAAAAACATGAATGGAATGACAGTGACATAAAGTGTCGAAGGATATTTTGCCTTATCCGAACGTAAACGTTTGACCTTAATTGACCATCCGTGTATCATTAGGATTACATACAGTAATGAATTTATTTCACTACTGAAGAAACACATACTTATAAAGCAAAATTTATTTTTAAAGGAGGATTTTTTTATGAACTTAATCCCTACAGTTATCGAACAAACGAATAGAGGGGAACGCGCTTATGATATTTATTCCCGTCTGTTAAAAGACCGCATCATCATGCTTGGAAGTGCGATTGACGATAATGTTGCTAACTCTATCGTTTCACAGCTCTTGTTCCTAGATGCTGAAAATCCTGAAAAGGACGTTTCCCTATACATTAACAGCCCTGGCGGTAGCATTACTGCCGGGATGGCTATTTATGACACAATGCAGTTCATCAAGCCGAATGTACAAACAATCTGCATCGGTATGGCTGCTTCTATGGGTGCTTTCTTGCTTGCAGCTGGTGAAAAAGGCAAACGTTATGCCCTTCCAAACGCTGAAGTTATGATTCATCAGCCACTTGGCGGAGCACAAGGTCAAGCTACAGAAATCGAAATTGCTGCAAAACGCATCCTGTTCTTGCGTGACAAGCTGAATGGTATCCTTGCAGAGCGTACTGGCCAGCCAATCGATATTATCGCAAAAGACACAGAGCGTGATAATTTCATGACAGCAGAAAGAGCGAAAGAGTATGGTTTAATTGACAATATTATCACTCGCAATGAACTGTCAGACAAAAAAGATAAATAATAAAAAAAGGAACACCTCGCAATAAAGCGCGAGGTGTTTTTATAATAATTTTTCTAATGTTTTAAGCGCTTCCAATTCATCGCTGCCATCAATAATAAGTTTAATGTCCGCACCTGAGTGTATCGCCAGGCCCATAATTCCCATGATACTCTTCGCGTTTACTCTTCTTCCTTCTTTCTCAATATAAACTTCAGAAACATAGTTTGTCGCTTCTTGAACAAATATCGCTGCAGGTCTTGCTTGTAAGCCTGATTTCAATGTTACTTTAATATCTCTTTCTACCACCTGAAATCTCCTCCCCGATTTAAAATATACAAGGAGGATAATATACCCTTACAACTTAAAGTTTTAAGATATATTATCCCTCTATACTTATTATACTTGTTCTCCTCTGCGTAGCGCATCAGCAATTTCATCTATTTTTCTCAGCCTGTGGTTAATACCGGATTTACTGATATTCCCGGAGGAAACCATTTCGCCAAGCTCCTTTAAAGTCACATCCTGATAAGCTACTCTCAGCTCGGCAATTTCACGCAGCCTGTCTGGGAGCACTTGAAGTCCAACCGTCCGTTCAATAAAGCGGATATTTTCCACCTGTCTCAATGCGGCGCCAATTGTTTTGTTCAGGTTGGCAGTCTCACAGTTAACAAGCCTGTTAACAGAATTTCTCATATCCCTGACAATCCGGATATCCTCAAAGCGAAGCAAAGCTCCGTGAGCACCGATGATATTTAGGAATTCTGTAATTTTTTCCGCTTCTTTCAAATATGTGATGAAGCCTTTCTTTCTCTCCAGCACTTTGCTGTTTAAATCGAAAGTATTCATCAGATTGCTCAATGCAACAATATGCTCTTTGTAAAGTGATGTTATTTCCAAATGATAGGAGGATGTTTCCGGGTTATTGACAGAGCCTCCCGCAAGAAAGGCCCCTCTCAAATAGGAGCGTTTGCAGCATTTTTTCTTAACAAGGTCTTCTGCAATTTCATGTGTAAACATAAAGCCCTCTGTTAAAATGCTCAAGCTTTCCAAAATTTCCTTCGCTTTCGTGGAAAGTCTTACAATATACACATTGTTTTTTTTGAGTCGCATCTTCTTTCTCACCAACAGCTCGACAGGTATGTCGAAATACTTTTTGATGAGTGTATATATTCTTCTTGCAATCGCGGCATTTTCTGTCTGAATGTCCACCACCAGCTTTTGGTTGGAAAAGGATAAAGTGCCATTCATCTGGATCAGGGCAGACAGCTCTGCCCTGCCGCAGCAATCTTTAACTTCAATAGTCGTTAATTCTTTTTTCGTCTCTGAAGCGAAAGACATACCTTCACCCCCATTTTAAAACGCAAACCCTATTCCCTGTTATTGATCGGCTTTCAGTTCTGGATCAAGCATAGAATAGAGGATTTTCGCCACTTCCAACGTGTTATGGCGGATGACCTTTTCCTCCAGGCTGATAATTTCTCCAAGAATGACTTCTAGTCCAAGCTTCTCTAATTTCTCTGTATCAAAAAAGACAGGTTTTGCTTTCTCTTCATTATACCGTTCCAGAACGTTCGCTGGGATATTTTCTTTATTTACCAATATTGTGTTTAAAAAAGGCTCTGGCATATGCTCATAAATAGCCTTAACATGATCGCTCGCTGAGTAATCAAGAGTTTCGCCGGCTTGTGTCATGATGTTGCAAATATAAACTTTCTTTGCAGCTGCTGTCATGATTTCCCTGCTTATTTCAGGCACAACAAGATTTGGAAGGATGCTCGTATAAAGACTTCCCGGTCCAATCACAATCAAGTCTGCATGACGGATTGCCTGAATTGCTTCAGGCAGCGGCGTCGCATGTTCCGGTGTTAAAAACACCTCTTTTATTTTCTTCCCGCTCTCGGGAATTCTTGACTCACCTGTAACGATTGAACCATCTTCCATTCTTGCATTTAAAACTACACTGTGGCTTGTAGCCGGCAATACTTTTCCGCGCACATTAAGCACTTTGCTCATTTCCTGAATGGCATAGGTGAAATTACCAGTAATCGATGTCATCGCTGCAATAATCAAGTTGCCTAAAGAGTGTCCATTTAAATCCTTGCTGTTCGAAAACCGGTGCTGAAACATTTCCTCCACCAACGGTTCGACATCGGATAATGCAGCCAGTACATTTCTAATATCACCTGGTGCAGGAATGTCCAAATCATCACGCAGCCGGCCCGAACTTCCTCCATCATCTGCAACAGTGACAATAGCTGTAATGTCCAAAGGATACTTCTTTAATCCTCTCACAAGGACAGACAAGCCGGTGCCGCCACCGATAATTACAATTCTCGGATGCTCCACTTCATTCATGCTTTTTGGTCCTTTCTCCTCTCCATGTCACGATGAGTTATTTCGACATGATAATCACCTTCGAAATGTTTGCCAATATACTCCGATAAGGCAACAGAACGATGCTGGCCGCCAGTGCAGCCAATTGCTACAACGAGTTGGGACTTCCCTTCCCTTTTATACTGCGGAAGCATAAAGGTAAGCAGATCAATGACTTTTTCAAGAAATTGGCCTGTTTCTGTCCATTTCAATACATAGCTGGACACATCAGCATCTAATCCTGTTTTTGGTCTCATATGCTCAACGTAATGAGGGTTTGGTAAGAAACGAACATCAAATACTAAATCAGCATCAATCGGGATGCCATGCTTAAAGCCGAAGCTCATGACATTCACCGTAAAAATCGTATCTTTATTCGCTGAAAACTCCATTAATATTTTTTCTCGCAATTCTCTTGGAGAGCTTTTCGATGTATTGTAAATGATTTGTGCTCTGCCTTTTAGCTCCTCAAGCAATTCTCGCTCCATTTCAATTCCTTCAAGGGGAAGGCCTGAGGGTGCAAGAGGATGCGATCTTCTTGTTTCCTTATATCTTCTGACTAAAGTGCTGTCATCTGCATCCAGAAAGAGCACTTTCGGCACTACCCAGGATTTTGCCAAATCATCCAATGCACTGAATAAATTGTCAAAAAACTCTCTGCCCCGCAAATCCATCACAAGGGCAACCTTATTCATCTTATTCTCTGATTCCTTCATAAGTTCAAGAAACTTTGGCAAAAGAGTAGGCGGCAAGTTGTCTACACAGAAAAACCCTAAGTCCTCAAAGCTTTGTATGGCCACTGTTTTACCAGCCCCAGACATACCTGTAATAATAACAACTTGCGGCTCGTTCACCACACTCGCACCCATGCTCATTCCCCCTTTAATGTTTTAGCTTGGATCCAACCGGTAGCTAATCAGTTCAAAATCAGGCGTATATGTGAATGTTCCATATATAATTCCATTGCCGTGAATCATATAATCCAAGATGTGATAGTCTCCTTCTGCCATCGGCAGATTTTTGATATTTTCAATATCATGCCAAACTATTTTTCCTTCTTCAGACTCATCCACATGAACTCCGTCAGCGTTTGTGGAGAAGAAGGTGAACATCATCCATTCAGAAGTTATTTTGTCGCCATCCTTGATAATGAACGTGAATATTCCTTTAATATTGGGATTTCTTAAGTATATACCTGTTTCTTCTCGGAATTCTCTGATGCATGAGTCTCTTACAGACTCCCCTGGCTCCATCTTACCGCCTGGAGCAACCCACCAGCCTCTTCTTGGCTTTTGCAAAAGGAGCACCTTATTATCCTTCAGTAACAGGCAGTTCGTCACACGCTGCACTATTATCACCTCAAACATTCTGTAATCTCTATGTAGCATGAAACTACTGCTTAGTTCTTATATTATACTATTATTGTGAAACACCCACAATAAAATGCCTTCTTCAAATAAGTTCTGCTATTTCTCTTTAAATAAAGCGCAAAAAAAAAGCATAGGCGTTATGCCTATGCACCAAAATATATATCTTAAAAGGGGGTCAATTTCTATTATTATGTTACCCGAATTATATTTCACTACTGTTACAGTACAATTAAAAGAGAGTAACACTTTGAAAGCTTTTTCATTACGCCTTTTGTTGTAATGATTCAGCAAGCTCTTCCACATAATGCTGTGCAGCTTGAGCAGCGATACTGCCGTCTCCCGTAGCTGTAACGATTTGACGAAGTGTTTTTTCACGAATGTCTCCTGCCGCGAAAATACCTGGTACTTTCGTTTCCATACGGTCATTTGTTTCGATATAACCATTTTCGTTCGTAATGCCTAAGTTCTCAAACGGTTTAGACAGAGGCACCATTCCGATATAGATGAACACACCGTCAGCAGCAAGTTCCTGCTCTGTGCCGTCCGTTGTAGAAACAAGTGTTACACTGCCGACTTTTCCGTCTTTTTCATTAATTGCTTTAATTGTGTGATTCCAGATGAAATCAACTTTATCGTTAGCAAACGCTCTGTCTTGCAGAATTTTTTGTGCTCTTAATTCATCGCGGCGATGAACAATTGTTACTTGTGAAGCAAAACGTGTTAAATAAACGCCCTCTTCTACAGCTGAATCTCCTCCGCCGATGACGAACAGCCTTTTTTCTTTAAAGAATGCACCGTCACAAACTGCACAATAGGAAACTCCGCGGCCGCCCAATTCTTTTTCGCCAGGAACACCGACTTTTTTGTATTCAGCACCAGTCGAAATGATAATGGATCTTGCTTTATATTCCTTTGAACCTGCTTTGACTGTTTTATATTCTTTCCCGTCAATAATTTCCTTAATATCGCCATATGCATATTCTGCACCGAATTTTTTTGCATGGTTGAACATTTTATTAGAAAGGTCCGGGCCAAGAATGCTTTCAAATCCAGGGAAGTTTTCTACTTCTTCTGTATTTGCCATTTGTCCGCCTGGAATACCTCTTTCAATCATCAATGTGGAAAGGTTGGCACGGGAAGTATAAACAGCTGCTGTCATACCAGCTGGACCGGCACCAATAATAATTACGTCATAAATTTTTTCTTCCGCCACTTTTAAACACTCCTTTATCTAAACACTCTATATTCATTAACGCACGCGTCAGGACCGCACGCTTTAAATACTAGCTCACTCTTTGTAGTATTACCATCTAATACTATCCTATTAGACACAGTCTCTTTAGTCCAAATATTTGCTCACAAAAGAAAAACTTCCACCATTGTCTCTCCAATGGCGGAATTCTCTTTATCAATCATTATATTTTTTAATGATTTTAATATATTTTTGCAACGTTGCTGTAGACAGACCGTAAAGGCTTGCCATTTCTTTTTGGGAAGTCTTTTCATTTCTGTACTTGCTCCAAATATAATCCATTGCCGCTGCCAAAGCACTGCTGTTATCCATTTTCTCACCTGCTTGAAAGATTTGAATGAAAACAGAAAACCACATTAAATAAAGGCCAGCCTCAATCGTTCCAATCGGGCGGTGCTTGCTGTAAATAATCTCAGCAATATTGTGTGCATTCAGCAGGATAGTATTAGTGCTTGCACCTGTCTTTACAAATGAAAGATACTCGTTCTCTAATGAAGTGAACGTACTGTTGTCTTTCATTTGTTCCGAAGAAAGGATTGCATCCTTATTTTTCGAAATGGAAGTAAGGAACACAGCAAACAGTCTTTCCTCTTGGTGTATGCTGGAATATCTCTTTAAAATGGAAGGCATATGATCTTCGAAGCCGTTAACTCTGTCTTCTTTTTCTTTCCAAGGTTCATGTCCCGCTTTTTCCGGATTCAGCTCAAGGACTTTTGCCCACACCGTTTGTGCAAATTTCGTCCTGCCGACAAAGTAAGCGGAGGCAGACAGCCAATAATAAAAAGTAGCATCTTCTGTATAACCTTGTTTTTGCAGCTTTCTCAGTAGGAAATAAGCTGCTTCATATTCCCCTACAAGAGCAAAAGTCGTGCCAAGCTTAAATTGATGGTCGACAGAAATCGGTTTGATTTTCTTCAAAATCTCCGTAAGCTGACTGATATTCTCACTATTGCCTTCATAATAAGCAAATACTAGCTTATTGCATAAGGCGTGCAGATTTCCAGCATTCTTTTCGAGCACATCCTCTAAAATGCCATTCGCCTTTTTTACTTCACCTAGATAAAAGTAAGCCAGTGCCAGGTTATTATAAGCAGACCAGTATTCGGGGTAATCAGAAATCACTTTATTCAGCATTTCAACAGCTCTGTTGAAATTGCCTGATTCCAGAAGTTCTCTTGCCTGTTCCTGCCTGGTGATTAGGTCTTCCTCTTCATAAGGCTCCTCTTCTTCCAGATCATCAGACTCTAATGTTAGCACCTCAAGCAAATCCTCTGTATCTTCCCGGAACTCTCCGTCCGGTTCCAGCTTTAAATATAATTTCGCGTGATAATAAGCATCTTTGAAAAATCCTAAATGCGCATAATTATTTGCAAGGAAATAATAACATTCCACCATTTCTTCATCCAGTTCTTCAATAATCAGATGAAGCAGTTCATTGGATTTTTGATATTCTCCAATATCTGCATAAACAATCGCAAGCTGACAAAGAATTGTCGGTTCTCCTGGGTCAAGCTGCATCGCTCTTTGCAAATATTTCAATGATTTATTATAATCTCTTTGATGATATGCTTTAATGCCTTTGGAAAAATAATATTCGCCTGTAGGATTAAATGTAATAAGTTTACCCATTGGTTGTAAAGTATTTGAGTCTTTATTCATATAATCCTCCACAATCTATTTAAACTCACGTAGAGCAATTCTTTTGCTTCAACTTATGTAGTATACCATACTTCAAAGGATGCGGAGAAGGCTGTTTCTAGAAAATACATATACATAACTGGAAATATGACACTTCTATGTTTCTTTCCATGATACCGAAGCAATTATTATTCTAACATACAAAAAACTGCCCTCAGGAATAAAGCTGAGTGCTCAAAATCCATCAGACAGTTGTATGATTATTTCTCTTGATGACGATTTTCCAAAACCTTCAGTATTTCGGCAAAAGGAAGATTTTGTTCCCTCAGCAATACAAACAGATGGTAGAGAAGATCAGACGCTTCCCATTTGAGTTCCTCTGTATCACGGTTTTTGGCTGCAATGATAACCTCAGCTGCCTCTTCACCGACTTTCTTCAGGATCTTGTCGACCCCTTTTTCAAACAGGTAAGTCGTGTATGCTCCTTCAGGACGATTTAATTCTCTTTCTTGAATAACAGCTTCCAAGTCTTTCAAAATTTGATAGTTTGCCAATTCCTCAATCGCGGCTTCCTTATTTTGATATAAACTTTCAGCAAAGCAGCTAACCGTTCCATTATGGCAAGCAGGCCCATTTGGTTTAACTAGCACTACAAGGGCATCTTTGTCACAGTCAAATTTAATTTCGGCAATTTGCTGTGTGTTTCCGCTTGTTGCTCCTTTATGCCAAAGCTCATTCCTTGATCTGCTGTAAAACCATGTTTCTCCTGTTGCTAATGATTTTTCCAAAGATTCTTTATTCATGTATGCCAAAGTTAACACTTCTTTTGTTGCGGCATCTTGAACAATTGCTGGTATTAGTCCTTTTTCATCAAACTTCAGCTCGTCTACTGTCATCTCACAAGCACTCCTCTTTCATGTAAATATCCTTTGACTTCATGCACGGAGGTTTCTTTATAATGGAAAATACTAGCAGCAAGTGCTGCATCTGCATTTGCTTCTTGGAACACATCAAGAAAATCCTCTGCATCACCGGCACCGCCAGAAGCAATAACAGGAACAGAAACCGCATCACTTACGGCTTTCGTTAAGGCTAAGTCGAATCCCTTTTTCTCTCCATCTGAATCCATGCTCGTCAGCAATATCTCGCCTGCTCCAAGCTCTACCGCTTCTTTCGCCCATGAAATAACATCTTTATCAACAGGGGTGCGTCCGCCATGTGTGTATACTCTCCATGTTCCCAATTCTTGATCATATTTTGCATCGATGGCAACAACGATGCATTGAGAACCGAAAAAGTTTGCTCCTTCTTTGATAAGGCTGGGATTTGTAACAGCTGCTGTGTTCAGTGAAACCTTATCAGCTCCTGCACGCAAAGTCCTTTTCATATCATCAAGAGAGTTAATTCCTCCGCCGACAGTGAAGGGAATTGCAAGCTCAGAAGCAACTTCCTTAACCACCTCAACCATCGTCTTGCGGCCTTCATGTGATGCTGAAATGTCGAGAAATACCAGCTCGTCTGCTCCCTGTTCATCATAAAACCGAGCAAGCTCAACAGGATCGCCAGCATCTCGCAATTGCACGAATTGCACACCCTTTACGACACGCCCGTCCTTAACATCCAGGCATGGAATGATTCTTTTCGTCAGCATTATCTTTCCACCTCATTAAGCGCATCTCGCAATGTAAAGCGCCCTTCATATAATGCTTTGCCGATAATTGCTCCAGCGACACCGTCCTTGGAATATTGCTTTAGGGCAACTAAATCCTCCAAGCTGCTGACTCCTCCAGAAGCAATAACATCCTTCTTCGTCACTGCCGCCAATTCTTTGACTGCTAGTAAATTAGGACCACTGAGCATTCCATCTGTAGCAATGTCTGTAAAAATAAAGGTTTCAGCACCTGCATCGGCAAATCTTTTCCCTAAATCAACTGTTCTTATTTCAGAGGTTTCAATCCAGCCATGTGTGGCGACAAAGCCATTTTTTGCATCAATGCCAAGGGCGATGGCACTGCCGTATTTCTTTATCATCTCTATTGCGAAATCAGGATTGGAGATAGCAATGCTGCCGATAATGACACGTGTAACCCCATTATCCAAATAATGAACAATATCCTCCTCAGTACGAATCCCTCCGCCGATTTGCACAGAAACACCAAGTTTTTTTGCTGTTTCTATTACAAAGGAATCATTCACTCTTTTGCCGTCTTTTGCTCCATCCAAATCGACCATATGTATCCATTTTGCTCCTTGGTCTGCGAAGCTTTTGGCCATATCAAAGGGAGAATCGCCGTAAACAGTTTCCTTATCGTAATCTCCTTGAAGGAGACGGACACACTTGCCGCCTCTCATATCAATGGCAGGATATAAGGTAAAGCTCATATTGTTCATCCTTTCTTTATAAGCTTCGTAAAGCCGCTCAATAATTCCATCCCAAGCTTGCTGCTTTTTTCTGGGTGGAACTGCATGCCATACACATTGCCTTTTCCGACAACTGCTGGTACTTCCTTGTCATACTCACTGCTGGCGATAATGATTTCATCATCTGTTTCTGCATAATAAGAATGAACAAAATAAACATAGTCATCTTCTAGACCTGTTGTAGCATCAGAATTCTTTTTGAAATGGAGACGATTCCAGCCCATATGAGGCACTTTATACTTCACACCTTCTGCCGATTCCCCTGGAAAACGAACGATTTTCCCTGGCAGTAAGTGCAATCCTTCTGCATGGCCATGCTCCTCACTTTCTTCAAAAAGCAGCTGCATGCCAAGGCATATGCCGAGCAGCGGTTTATCACTTTTCGCATATTCACGGATCATGTCAGACAGGCCAGTTTCGTTCAGCTTCACCATCGCATCCTTAAACGCCCCTACACCAGGAAGAATTAAAGCATCTGCTTCCATCAGCTTTTCTTTGTCCTCAGAAATAAAGTAAGGGATGTCCAATCTTTCCAGTGCTTTGCTCACACTAAATAAGTTGCCCATGCCATAATCGATGATTCCAAGCATTTACAGCATTCCTTTCGTAGATGGAATTCCTTTTACTCTAGGATCAATGGTTGTCGCCTCATCAAGGGCTCTTGCCAACGCCTTAAAGATTGCTTCAATCATGTGATGCGTATTTTGGCCATAGTGAAGGATAACATGCAGATTGATACGTGCTTCTAATGCAAACTTCCACAGAAATTCATGGACAAGCTCTGTATCGAATGTACCTACCTTATTGCTTGGGAATTCTGCCCGAAACTCCAGATGCGGGCGATTGCTTAAATCGACAACTACTTGAGCCAATGTCTCATCCATCGGCACAAAGCTGTTACCGTAACGTTTAATGCCCTTCTTGTCGCCAAGTGCATCCTTTAGTGCCAACCCAAGGCATATGCCGATATCTTCTGTTGTGTGGTGATCATCGACCTCTATGTCTCCATTAGCCTGAACGGTCAAGTTAAATTGGCCATGCTTCGTAAAAAGATCAAGCATATGGTTCATAAAAGGTACACCTGAATCAATTTCGGAGATGCCTTCGCCATCAATATTGTAGGACAATTGGATATTTGTTTCTCCTGTTTTCCTGCTTACCGCTGCTGTTCTTCCCATTTTTAACCCTCCTGTAAAAGATGCTACCTGTTTTTATTTCTTGCTTCGATTGCTCTGGCATGCGCTTCTAAGCCTTCCAGACGGGCAAAGGCAGCTATTTTATGTCCATTTTGTTCAAATGCTTTTTCACTGTATGAAATAATGCTGGATTTCTTCTGGAAATCGTCGACATTCAACGGACTGGAGAACCTAGCCGTTCCATTTGTTGGCAACACATGGTTTGTACCGGCAAAATAATCTCCAACCGGCTCTGAACTGTAACGGCCGATAAAAATAGCGCCTGCATGCTTGATTCTGCCAAGCAATTCAAAGGCATTGTCTGTGATAATTTCTAAATGCTCTGGGGCAATAGCATTAATAGATTCAATCGCTTGATCCATTGTATCTGTTAATACAATTAAGCCATAATCATTGATTGATTTTTCAGCTATTTCCTTGCGCGGCAAGTCACTTAGCTGCTCTTCCACTTCTGCTGCTACTTGTTCAGCAAGCTTACGAGAGGTTGTCACTAACACTGCAGATGCTCTTGTATCATGCTCTGCCTGTGATAATAAGTCTGCAGCTACTTCATTTGCATTTGCTGTATCATCTGCAAGAACAGCAATCTCACTCGGTCCTGCAATCATATCGATATCAACATCGCCATATACTTCTCGTTTAGCTAATGCGACAAAAATATTGCCAGGTCCCACAATTTTATCAACACTTTTAATCGTTTCTGTACCATACGCAAGTGCAGCAACTGCTTGTGCTCCGCCTGCCTTATAAATCTCTTTCACACCGGCAATATGAGCAGCTACTAAAACTGCACTTGGCAGTTTGCCGTCTGCATTTGGAGGTGATACCATCACGATTCTGTCGACTCCGGCAACTTGGGCAGGAACAACATTCATCAGTACAGAGGATGGATATGCTGCTGTTCCGCCGGGAACGTAAACACCAACAGAATCCAAAGATGTTATTTTCTGACCGAGAATGGTGCCGTCTTCCTTTGTTATCATCCAAGATGTTTTAAGCTGGTTTTGATGATATGCACGAATATTTTCGGCGGCCTCTTGGATGATCTGGACCATGTCTTTGTCAACATCTTCATACGCAGCCTCTAATTCCTCTGTGCTGACTCGGAGGTTAGATAAATCTGCTTTATCGAATTGGAGTGTATACTCCTTTAATGCGCTATCGCCTTCGCTTTTCACTGTAGCTATTATGTCTTTTACAATCTGTCGCTGTTCCTCTGTTCCTGCGTCAACTGAGCGCTTTAAATAGGAACTGTCTACACCATTTACTATTTTCACCTTCGGGTCTCCCCTCCAAAAATACTAGTTTTGCACTGTTGCTTTCACTACCCTGCTGACACGATCAACTAACTCGCTTATTCTCTTATCCTTCATCCGGTAGCTTGCTGGATTGACAATAAGACGGGAGGTGATATCAACAATTTTCTCGTACTCGACAAGCCCATTTTCCACAAGTGTTTTGCCAGTGGATACGATATCGACGATTCGGTCTGACAAGCCAATGATTGGAGCAAGCTCAATGGAGCCATTTAGTTTAATGATTTCTACTTGTGAGCCTTGTTCCCGAAAATAGGCTGCTGCCACATTCGGATATTTCGTTGCAATTCTTGGGGCAATTTCATTTAATTCCGTATTCGGCAAGCCTGCCACTGCCAAATAACAGGCACTTATTTGCAAATCTAAAAGCTCATAAACATCTCTTTCCTCTTCGAGCATAACGTCCTTGCCCGCAATGCCCAAATCAGCTACACCATGTTCAACATATGTCGGAACATCCATTGGTTTCGACAAAATGAACCTAAAATTTTCTTCCTCCACGTCGATGATCAGCTTTCTGGAGTCGTCAAATTCCTGAGGAAGCTGGAAGCCTGCTTCCCGCAACAGCTTTGCTGCTTCTTCAAAAATTCTGCCCTTTGGCATGGCAATTGTTAAAACATCGTTCATTTGACAACCTCCATTCCTGCTTTCCCGACAAGCAAAGTAATTTCGTCATACTGCTTAGTACATGCATCCACATTGCCGACACCATTTATATCTTGGGTAATTACTTTAAGACCGTCTGCTCTTTTTTGTTTAGCTAATTCAAATGCTTCTTTTCTTCTGTCCGCACTAAACAGAATGCAGTGAATATCGCTTTTGTTAACAAGGCTGCCTAAAGCCTCGAGCAAGTGATCCATGCGGATAGCAAATCCGGTAGCACCGGTGTTTTTGCCGAACTTGGCAAGAAGTAGATCATATCTGCCTCCGCTTCCGATCGGAAACCCGACTCCTTCTGCATAAGCCTCATAAAGGATACCCGTGTAATAGCTCATATGACTGACAAGCGTCAAATCAAACTTCACTTGATTCTCCACTTCATAGTCTACAAGAATTTCCCATAGCTGCTTTAAGTCATCAATCGCTTTGCTTCCACTGCCATTTTCGATTAAATCGTATGCAAGCGGGATAATTTCCTCTCCACCCCTCAGCTTGAGAAAGTCATTCAGTCTTTGCTTATCAATGCTGGATAAGGAAAGACTTGCGACATGCTGACGATAGCCAACATAATTCTTTTCATATAAGTATTTAGTCAACGCATCGGCTCTTTCCTTCGTTCCGAGAATTTGTTCAAAGAACGCTTGAACAAAGCCAACATGGCCGACAGACAGTTGATATTTTTTCAGACCTGCCTTTTCTAATGAAGAAATCATCAGGGCAATACCTTCACCATCTGCACTTACAGTCTTGTCGCCGATATACTCAACACCAATCTGTTCAAACTCTGCCGGTCTGCCGCCCTCTCTTTGCTGTGCTCGGAAAACCGAAGCGTTATACGCAAGGCGCAACGGCAAGTCTTCATTCAGCAGCTTTGAAGCAGCCACCCTCGCAATCGGTGCTGTCATGTCCGGTCGCAGCACTAATGTATGCCCTTGCTGGTCCAACAGTTTAAAAAGCTGCTGATCTAAAATGGCTGAGGCTGCACCGACTGTTTCGTAGTATTCCAATGTTGGTGTTTCAATGAATTGATAGCCCCATTGCTTAATCTCTTTATCCATTTTTTGTTTTATCATATATTTCGTTTCATAAATTTCAGGTAAGCTGTCTCTCATGCCTAACGGCTTTTCAAACATAAATAAGCTGCTCATTATATACACCTCATAAAGAAGAATATTCCGAATGCTTTAGTTCGCTAATATGCTAACAAATTAAAGGTTATTTGTAGTTTACTCTTCCATTTCTTTTTGGTCAAGTAAAAAAGCCGTTTTTTCTGACTTTTCCGCTTATAAAAAAGGCAACTCTAGCATATGATTCTTTTTCAAAACAACATGACGGTTAGCCAATATCTTTGAAATAAGACTCATCATTAGAGTCGCCCTGCCTTATTCTTCTACTACATAGCTTGGACTATTTTGTTTCCGTTGCTCCATCTCTTCTGCTGTATAGATGATTTGCATCGGATTGCCGCCGACAAAGCTGCCGGCAGGAACATCTTTATGTACAAGTGTACCTGCTGAAACAACAGCATGAGAGCCGATCTCCACGCCGGGGAGTATCGTCGTGTTCGCACCAATCATGACTTCATCACCAATAATGACTTCGCCAAGCCGGTACTCCTCAATCAAATACTCATGTGCCAAAATCGTGGTGTTATAACCGATGACCGTATTTTTGCCCACTTTTATCTTTTCCGGGTACATGATATCCAGCATAACCATCAAGGCAAAGGAAGTTTCTTTGCCAACTGTCATTTTCAATAATTTTCGATACATCCAATTCTTCATTTTCAAAAAAGGAGTGTATCTAGCAAGCTGGATGACGATAAAGTTCTTAATTACCTTCAGAAAAGGGACTGTCTTATAGACATGCCATAAAGAGTTCGGCCCGCTCACCGGATAGCGCGTCGTTTTTCTCATTTTACTTCCACTTCAACGATAGAGAGCAAATCTCTCATATTATCCAAAAGATAATCAGGCTCCAATGATGCCAAGAACTCTCTTCCCTTTAATGTCCATGCTACCCCTGCCGTTTTTGTTCCGGCATTTTTCCCTGCCAGAATATCATGAGAATTGTCACCTACCATAATTGCTTCTTCAGGAGAAGAACCGAGCTTCTCCAAAGCCATTAAAACAGGCTCTGGGTCCGGCTTCGCTTTTGTTACATGGTCAAGTGCGACAATCACATCAAAAAACTCATCCAGCTTCGTCAATTTTAGTCCCATATCAACTACATCAGACAGCTTTGTGGTCACAATCGCAATCTTATAGCCGTTTTCCTTTAAAATCTTTATCGTGTCATAAACACCTTCAAATATTGTCACGATTCTATCATGGTTTTCTAAATTATACGCCCTGTATTTAGCTGCCATCTCTTCTGCTCTCTTGGCATCAATACTTCCGAACGTTTCCATTAACGTTGGACCCATGAAAGGAATAACATCCTCACGAATGTATTTGCCAGGATAGTAGAAATCCAATGTATGCAAAAAGGAGGATATAATTAGTTCATTTGTGTCGATAAGTGTTCCATCTAAATCAAACAACAGTGTATTAATTTTTCCGTTCATCTTATCTTCCTTTCTTCACTTCTAATTACTATTCTCCAAATAACGCTCGCTTGCCAATCCTGATTTTCTTCTGTAAACAACGACAAGTGCCGACAACACAATGAGCGCCAGGGAAATAAGCTGTGCCATTCTAAGGTCGCCAACCATTAAGCTGTCTGTTCTCATACCTTCAATAAAGAAGCGGCCGATTGAATACCAAATAACATAGCTTAAGAAGATTTCGCCTCTTCGCAAGTTAACTCTTCTTAAAACAATTAAAATGATAAATCCAACGATATTCCATAGCGATTCATACAAAAATGTCGGATGGTAATACGTACCATTGATATACATTTGATCAATAATGAATGGAGGTAAATGAAGTCCTTCTAAAAATGATCTGCTGACTTCCCCACCATGAGCTTCCTGGTTCATAAAATTGCCCCAGCGGCCAATTGCTTGACCTAAAATAATACTTGGAGCTGCAATATCCGCCATTTTCCAGAAAGAAATGCCTCTTTTCTTTGTAAATATGTATGTGGTAACAACTGCTCCAATCAATGCACCGTGAATAGCAATACCGCCATTCCAAATTTTCGGTATATCGCCTAAATGGTTACTATAGTAGTCCCATTCAAAAATAACATAATAAATACGTGCTGATATGATAGAAATTGGAATGGCCCATAGCATTAGGTCAGGGAAATCATCCTTCCCAAGCCCTCTTCTGCTTCCTTCGCGAATGGCCAAAATCAAAGCCAGAACGAGTCCGGTACCGATGATTACTCCATACCACCGGACATCAAGGCCTCCTATTGAAAATGCAATAGGATCAATTGGCTGTATATTCTCCACTATTATTCCTCACCTTTCCCCTGTGTATTTATCTCTATTAGGCTATCATTCATTTTCGTGAGATATCACGTTTGCAAGCTTATTCGTAAATTGCTGTGCAGCATTAACACCCATTCGTTTCAGGCGGAAATTCATCGCAGCAACCTCAATGATAACTGCCAAGTTTCGTCCAGGACGTACAGGAATTGTCAGCTTTGTCACATCTGTATCAATGATTTTCATCTTCTCTTCATCCAAGCCTAAACGGTCATACTGCTTGTTCTGTTCCCACAGCTCAAGTGACATAACGATGGAGATCTTTTTGTCGCTTCGCACTGCTCCAGCCCCAAACAATGTCATAACATTAATGATACCAAGTCCGCGGATTTCTAGAAGATGCTCAATTAACTCAGGTGATCTTCCAACAATTACACCTTCATCCTCCTGGCGGATTTCAACACAGTCATCAGCTACTAGGCGATGCCCTCTTTTAACAAGTTCCAGAGCTGTTTCACTTTTACCAACACCGCTTTTTCCAGTTATCAGTACGCCCACACCATAGATGTCAACGAGTACGCCATGAACGGCAGTAGTCGGTGCAAGCTTGCGCTCTAAGAAATTAGTCAGTCTGCTTGAGAATAAAGATGTTTTTTGTTTTGAACGCATAACAGGCACCGCATTTCTTTCCGATGCTTCAATTAGTTCAGCCGGAACCTCTTTATTTCTTGTAATAATAATTCCCGGCGTGATGTCATTACACAGTCTTGTAAGTCTTGTTTCCCGCTCTTCTTCACTTAGCTTTTCCGCAAACGTAAGCTCCGTTTTGCCAAGAAGCTGCACCCTTTCTGCAGGATAATAATCAAAATAACCTGCAAGCTCCAGTCCAGGTCTAGATATATCGCTTACCGTAATCGGTCTATTAATTCCTTCTTCACCGCTGATTAGTTCTAAATCAAACTCTTCCATTACTTCTTTTATTAATACCTTAGCCAATGGGGTTCCTCCTTCAAAGGTTCAATGCTGTTATATTAAATACATTTTCGCATCATCTTATTTTAGCATTATTCTTTAAATTTATGCTAGATTCTGACTATGTTAATTATCGTTTTTCACAAGCCTTTTACAAATACTAAAAAACAAAAAAAGGCCGGTGCATAAGCACCGCCTTTTTCGTTGCTTTCAGCTTTTTTTCTCGCCACTTTTAAGCATCGTGTTCTGAATAATAATATTAAACAGGGAAAGCAGAATGCTCGCTAGAAGGCTCATGCCAAAGCTTGAAATTTCAAAGCTGTCTCCCATTAGACGATCTGTTAATGAGAGTGTGATCGCATTGATCACAAATAAAAACAAACCTAACGAAAGTATTGTTACAGGGAGTGTCAATAAAATCAGGATAGGCTTCACCACAATATTAAGCAATGACAAAATGATACTAGCCCCAATTGCAGCTCCTATGCCTGACAGATAGAAAGAATCTTTGAACAAACCCGCCAATGCAATAAAAAACACGGCATTTATAACAATACCTAACAACCACTTCATATTTTCCTACACCTCATTTGGAAGAACAAATGTCATAATCAAATAAATCAGCACTAGCGAAAAGCCAGTTGGAATCAGTGCTAGAAGAAAGATTCCTCGCAACAGATTTGCATTAATATTGATACTTTCTGCAAGTCCGCCGATTACTCCTGCCAGTTTCCGATTATTTGTTGAGCGCATCAATTTCTTCATTTTATCTCCTTTCGAAGATTACTGTTGCTCCCGTTTCTTAATTTTGATGGAACCTGTTTTTGTGTTCGCTTCTATTCTTGTTCGTTTATCCAACGATTGAATAGACTGAAATTCCATCACTTTTTGGAGCACATCATTTTTTTCTTCTATTATTTGTATACCCTCAAGTTCAACATTAAATCCGCCAAAATTAGTCTTTAAGCTACCTGTTACGGCAAGCTCCTCTGGAAGCTGAACTTCAATGCTGCCTGTTGTCCCTTTTAACTCAAGCACCTCAATTTCTTCCGAATGGTCGATGCAAAGGATATTGCCATTAAAGGATTGAAGATCAACTTTTTTGAAAAAGCCTTCAGCCTTTATAGCTCCATTCAATGTTTCCCCGTCCAGCTCTTGAATCACACTGTTTTCAATTACTATACCGCCGTTTGCTGAATCTGCTTCCAGCTTTTCACTTTGCCCGGCATTTATTGTAATTTTCCCGTTTGCTGTTTTCGCATAAACCTGATCTGCGAAAAGATCATATGTTTTAATGGATCCGGTAAACAGTCTTACTTTTGCGATGTGGTACGTATTTTTTGGAACATATAGCTTCGTCTGCAGCTTCATCCATTTATGGTTCACCTTTATCTCTAGAGCATCTTCTTTCGCCTTTACTTTTACCTCTTTTAAAAATAAATCCTTCGCCTGCTCACTGGAATCGACCCTGTAGATTTTCGCTTTGCATTCAATCCGAATCTCCTGCTGATCCCAAGGAATAAGCTCTACTTCACCGTTTGGAATGTCAACATCGATATTTTTCGGGAATACCTCTGTAAACTGAAAAATATGCGATACTTCTTCATGTCTCGTAATATTTAACTGATCGAGATCCACTTCCTTAACCTTCTTTACGGCAGTATCTACAAAATCAAACAGTTTATCTTTAGCTGACTGGAATTTAAATGCCGATTGCTGATATGGTTCTTTTTTCTTTTCCTGAAATACAGACTCATCAAAACTCTCATCGTCGGTTTTTAGTGTTTTAGCTAAATCTGCTTCCTCTGCCTTTTCTATTAGCGACAACGCCTCATCAATTGTCAGCTTGCCTTCCTCTAAAAGCTGCAGTATTCTTCTTTTTTCATCCGCCATTAATATTGCCTCCATTCTATCCCTAAGTGGTATATGTTTCCCTACTTGAGTAAAACTTTAAGCATAGCTATAAATGCAGCTGCTTTTTTCTGTCTGTGTATTTCTGTTTAGAACGTTAAGTAAATGTAAAACTAAGGAAAGCTGTGATACCTCTTGTTCTTCCCTTTCCTATTATTACGAATGAAACAATCTTAAAGTTTCATCTAAGCTGGGAATTGAGCATTTCTTTCTATCGTATGAGCATTATATAAAATTAAGAATAATGTCCACCTGGAAGTTAAGTATTAAAAAACCGGCCTCTGGAGTAATATCCAAAAGCCGGTAGGGCAGGATGCCTTATCCTGTTGTTATTTCCTCTGCATCTTTAATGCTTTGCTTCATACGCAGACGGTCTCTTTCCAGAATTGGTTTTAAATACTTTCCTGTATAGGAGCCTTCAAGCTCAGCGATCTTTTCTGGTGTGCCGCTTCCCAAAATAGTGCCGCCTTTGTCTCCTCCTTCTGGACCAAGATCGATAATATAATCTGTCGCTTTAATAACGTCAAGATTATGCTCAATTACAAGCACAGTATCTCCATTGTCGACAAGACGCTGCAGGACACCTAGCAGCCTTGATATATCATCAACATGCAAGCCTGTTGTCGGCTCATCCAATATATAGAAGGTTTTACCCGATGATCTTTTGTGCAACTCAGAAGCAAGCTTAACCCTTTGAGCTTCACCGCCTGACAGTGTTGTTGCTGGCTGTCCTAATTTGATATATCCTAACCCTACATCGACAATCGTTTGCAGCTTGCGGTGAATTTTCGGGATATTTTCAAAGAAGGAAACAGCATCCTCGACTGTCATGTCAAGCACATCGGAAATATTTTTCCCTTTGTACTGCACTTCTAGCGTTTCCCTGTTATATCGTTTTCCATGACAGACTTCACATGGGACGTACACATCTGGCAGGAAGTGCATTTCAATCTTGATGATTCCATCTCCGCGGCAAGCCTCGCATCTTCCGCCTTTAACATTGAAGCTGAATCTGCCCTTTTTATAACCGCGAACTTTCGCTTCATTCGTTGTAGCATAAACATCCCGGATATCATCGAATACGCCAGTATATGTGGCAGGATTGGATCTAGGTGTGCGGCCGATAGGAGATTGGTCGATATCAATTACCTTTTCAAGCTGCTCAATTCCTTTTATTTCTTTATGCTCACCCGGTTTTGCCTTTGCCCTGTTCAATTTTTGGGCAAGGCTTTTATGAAGAATTTCGTTTACGAGCGTGCTTTTTCCCGATCCGGAAACGCCTGTGACTGCTGTAAACACCCCTAGCGGTATTTTCACACTGACATTTTTGAGATTGTTTTCTTTTGCTCCGATAATTTCCAGAACCCTGCCGTCATTTTTTCTGCGCTCAAGCGGCAGTGGAATAAACTTTTTACCTGATAAATATTGACCGGTTATGGAATTATCATCTTCCATTACTTCCTGTGGAGTTCCCGTTGAAATTATTTGTCCGCCGTGAACCCCTGCTCCCGGACCGACATCGATTAAATAATCTGCTTCCATCATTGTATCTTCATCATGCTCTACAACAATTAGCGTATTTCCGATGTCCCTCATATGCTTCAATGTATCAATCAATTTGTCATTATCTCTTTGATGTAGCCCAATAGACGGTTCATCTAGTATATAAAGTACGCCAGTCAGCCGTGAACCGATTTGCGTAGCAAGTCTGATTCGCTGCGCTTCTCCGCCGGATAAAGTTCCTGCAGCTCTGCTAAGTGTCAAGTAATCCAAACCAACATTATTAAGGAAACCAAGACGCTCTGAGATTTCCCGCAGAATTAGATTGGCTATTTGTTGTTCCTTTTGTGTTAAAGTAAGATTTTCGAAGAAGTTCTTCCCTTCAAGGACGGATTTTTCCGTCACTTGGCCGATGTGCAAGCCGTTCACAAATACTGCCTGAGCTTCCCTTTTTAAACGGTAGCCTTTACAAGTCGGACAATCTTGCTGCCCCATATACTTCTCCATTTGTTCCCGGATGAAATCGGAGCTTGTTTCCTTATATCGTCTTTCCACATTGCGAATAACACCTTCAAACTGGATATCATTTTCCCTTACTTGGCCAAAATCATTTTCATAACGGAAATGGATTTTTTCTTTGCCTGAGCCGTAAAGAATTTTATCCAGCATTGGTTTCGGAATATCTTTAACAGGTATATTCATGTCAATGCCATAATGGTTGCAGATACTTTCCAAAAGCTGCGGATAATATTGGGAACTGATAGATTCCCATGGTGCTATCGCGTTTTCCTTTAATGTGAGATTCGGATTAGGAATAACCAGTTCAACATCCACCTCTAACCTCGATCCAAGACCGTCACATTCAGGACATGCCCCAAACGGACTGTTGAAGGAGAATAATCTCGGTTCCAGCTCTCCGATGGAAAAACCGCAGATTGGGCAGGCATGATGCTCGCTGAACAGGAGCTCTTCCTCTCCAATCACGTCAATAATTACTTTTCCGCCGCCAAACTGAAGAGCAGATTCAAGGGAATCAGCAAGACGCTGAGAGATCCCTTCTTTAACGACAAGGCGGTCAATTACCACTTCAATATTGTGCTTTTTATTCTTCTCAAGCTCAATATCATCGCTCAGCTCATGCATTTCTCCATCTATTCTGACACGAACATAACCTTGCTTCTTAATATCCTCCAGCACTTTCACATGTGCCCCTTTTCTGCCGGAAATGACAGGTGCAAGCACTTGAAGTCGGGTTCTCTCAGGGTATTCCAATATGCGGTCAACCATTTGTTCTATTGTTTGCGAAGTGATTTCAACCCCGTGCTCCGGACAAACCGGCCTGCCGATTCTGGCATACAGCAACCGCAAATAGTCGTATATTTCTGTAACCGTGCCGACAGTCGACCGCGGATTTCGGCTCGTTGTCTTTTGGTCAATGGAAATGGCAGGAGACAAACCTTCAATTGAATCAACATCCGGTTTATCCATCTGCCCAAGGAATTGGCGTGCATATGCTGATAAAGACTCAACATAGCGCCTTTGTCCTTCTGCATAGATAGTATCAAAAGCAAGAGAGGATTTCCCTGAGCCTGACAGTCCTGTGATTACAACAAGCTTATCTCTTGGTATAGTAATATCAATATTTTTCAGATTATGTGCCCTTGCACCTTTAACAATCAATTTATCTTTTGCCATTTCAGCCTTCACCCCTCTGCCTTAAGCTCAAGCAGCAAATCGCGGAGTTCTGCAGCTCTTTCGAAGTTGAGAGCTTTTGCAGCTTCCTTCATTTCTGCTTCCATTTGTGCAATCATTGCTTCTTTGTCTTTTTTCGTCAACTTTTCCAGCTTAGCAGATGCTGTATACTCTTCCGGCTCCTCTGCCGCCTGTGTTGCTCTTATTGTGGCTCTGATTCCTTTTTGGATCGTCTGTGGCGTAATGCCGTGCTTTTCATTATATTCTTCTTGGATAGCGCGGCGCCGTTTTGTTTCATTTATCGCTATTTCCATCGAGTTTGTCATTTTATCTGCATACATAATGACATGGCCATTCGAATTTCTCGCCGCACGGCCGATTGTTTGAATCAATGAACGCTCAGAACGGAGGAAGCCCTCTTTATCTGCATCCAGAATAGTAACAAGAGATACTTCCGGTATGTCCAGTCCTTCCCGCAACAGGTTGATTCCGACAAGTACATCATATTTGCCTAAACGAAGCTCCCGGATAATTTCAATCCGCTCTAAGGTCTTTACCTCAGAATGGAGATATTGAACCTTTATGCCGATTTCCTTCAAATAATCCGTCAAGTCTTCGGACATTTTTTTCGTTAAGGTAGTTACAAGTACCCTTTCGTTCTTTTTAATGCGTTCCTGAATTTCACTAATCAGATCATCTATCTGTCCTTCAATCGGTCGGATATCAATCGTCGGATCAAGCAAGCCAGTCGGTCTGATAATCTGCTCAATCATTTCCGGAGTATGCTCCAGCTCATATGGTCCAGGAGTTGCTGAAACACAAATCATCTGATTGATATGCTCCTCGAATTCACCAAACTTTAATGGCCTGTTGTCCATGGCTGACGGCAGTCGGAATCCATGTTCAACAAGCACACCTTTGCGCGCTTGGTCTCCGTTATACATCCCTCTGATTTGCGGCAATGTAACATGGGACTCGTCAATAACTAGCAAGAAGTCCTTCGGAAAGAAGTCTAATAATGTATATGGTGTCGAGCCTGGAGGTCTTAATGTTAAATGACGGGAGTAGTTTTCAATTCCCGAACAGAAGCCCATTTCCCTCATCATTTCCAAATCATATCTGCAGCGTTGTTCAAGTCGCTGTGCCTCTAACAGCTTATTGTCCTCCCGGAGCTTTTCAAGCTGCTCTTCCAGCTCTTTTTCAATATTTTCTATTGCTATTCTCATTTTCTCTTCTCGTGTAACGAAGTGGGAAGCTGGGAAAATGGAAACATGATTTCTTTCTCCAAAAATCTCTCCTGTCAATGCATCCACTTCACGGATGCGATCGATTTCATCTCCAAAAAACTCCACTCTAATGCAGCGCTCGTCACGGGATGCTGGGAAGATTTCGACGACATCTCCCCTTACGCGGAACGTTCCCCGCTTAAAGTCAATGTCATTACGGTCATACTGGATATCAACGAGCCTGCGAAGGAGCTGATTGCGTTCAATCTCCATACCTGCTCTCAGAGACACCACCATTTCCTTATACTCTTCAGGAGAACCTAAGCCATAGATGCAGGAAACACTAGCAATGATGATGACATCTTCCCTCTCAAACAGCGAGGCAGTCGCTGAGTGACGAAGCTTATCAATCTCATCGTTTATGCTGGCATCCTTTTCTATGAAAGTATCTGTGCTCGGCACATATGCTTCAGGCTGATAATAATCATAATAGCTGACAAAATACTCAACCGCATTGTTCGGAAAAAACTCCTTGAATTCACTGTAAAGCTGACCTGCCAATGTCTTGTTATGTGCAATGATCAATGTCGGCTTTTTTACTTCCTTAATAACATTGCTGACAGTAAATGTTTTTCCTGTCCCTGTTGCACCAAGGAGCGTTTGGATTTTTTTGCCCGAATTTATTCCAGAAACGAGCTGTTTAATTGCCTCGGGCTGGTCCCCATCAGGGGAATATTTAGAAACTAATTCGAATTCTTGGGTCACTGTAATCCTCCTGTTTCTTCCTTCTGTACTATAGGTTTCATTGATTTTCCTAATGATTAATAGGGGCTGTATATGTAAATGTAATTCAAAAATCTATTTAAGACACATCTTATAAACTATCCAAATTTAAGATTTGATATATCACCATTCTACCACAAACTTCCCTATTCAAACCAATAATATGCGAACGAATATTCCCCTTTTTTTATTTTTTGTTGTTTTTTAAATAAAAAAAGAATGCCCTTCCTTAGGATGATTCTCCGCGAAGGAAACATTCACCTGTTTAAAGAAGGTCATTCTTTTCATTATTTATTCAGCGGCTTTAGCACTCTGTTTTTTCAGTCTGCCGCTAAGCCAAAACCCCACAGTCAGGGAAAATGCATCAATCACAATCAGCAAAAAGGAATTCGTATATCCCTTATACGCGGAGGCAGCGATCAACGCAACCGTAAGCACTAAAGCAACTACTCGATTGTAAGCCACCCTTGTAAAAAGCATAACTAATAATCCGGGAAAAATAAGTGCAGCTAAATAGATCATCTTATATTGATACACCTCTTTTTTGCTTGAGCGTTATTATCCTTCAATAACCGTAATGCCAAGTCTGGATAAAGCACTGGCAAGATTATTAAAGATTGGAATCCTGCTGAAGTCTACACCGAGCTGAATCGCAGTCTGTGCCACTTCTGGACGCAGGCCTGAAAGGTAAGCTGTAACACCAATCAGGTTTAAAGCATGGATAACATGAAAAATTTGCTGTGCTACCATTGTATCAATAATTGGTACGCCAGATAAGTCAATGAACAGCTTTTCCATATTATTATTATTACACTGCTTCAATGTAGTTTCCATAATAATATTAGCTCTTTGCGTATCGATATCCCCTAACAACGGCAGCACTCCAATTCCCTTTGTAATCGGGATGACAGGGCTGCTCAGTTCATAGATGGTCTCCTGCTGTGCAGAAAGCTGCTGATGCTTAAATTTATCGTAGTATTCTATAAAAATATTTGTAAAAATATCAAAGGCATAATTTGTTAAACGCAACCAATTGAACATGTTGCTGATACTGAAATTCTCTTGAGACTCCTCTGCGAATTTCTGAATATATTTAATTAAGATAGATTTGACGCATGTCAGCTGTTCAATCGACTCTAGTATCGGTACAGCGTCCTGAGATCTTTGTTTGGCGACCTTTACAGCCCACTCCGAAATACTTGCTTTATAAACAGTTTCCTCCGAATGAAAGACATGCAGTACATTCTTTACAAGCGTATGATAGCTGTTAACCAGCTCCTCTTTAATCGGCTGGCCCTCTTCAATCCTGTAGAATGCTGATTTATTTGTACTTAACGTCTTTAGCCATTCCTCTGCCATACTTTCTATCTGTTCATTTAAATAATTATATAATTCTTTTTTGCAGTCAGACACGTAATTCTCCTCCTAAAGGTAAGCGACAGTTCAATCTCTCAAAATAACAAGCTTTTAATTCCGCCAGTTTCATAGCAGCCTGTGCATTCACTATGTGGAAGGATATAACCAATAGCAATTGTACTATATATGGGCAGTATCTAACAGCAAAGCAGCTTGACTATCAATGAATCAAATGGCAGCTTTATTAAGCTATTGACCAAACTATTAGAAAGGGAATCCCTAGAATGCAGCTTGCAGCTTTATATCAAACAGGTAGGTTATGTGGAACTATTTTTCCAAAAGACCTGTCTTTAGTTTTTTATCAGTCCAGTGGCAATTACTTGAAAAAGAGGCTTCACGGACGAAGATCTTTTTTTGGCATTGCTCACCATCACAATTATTTCATTCAATTCTTGCGGAGTAAGTTCTTCTATGATCCATTCCGCCAATTCATGATGGCTTATAGATATATTCTTATACGGAATTTTAATTGTCCGACATTGCATTAACTCTTTCCTCAGAATATTTACATGATATTCATATCTTGATAATCCACTTTGTCTAGTATTCATCCCTTGTGTCCAATCCTCTTTATACATAGTTGCACCTCACTTTAGTTACAAACACTTGCAGACCTTCAAAATTAGAAACTTTTTATTTAAGTGTAAATATATCTACTTGATTAGTAGAGGTCAATCACGAAAGGCATTATCCTCCTATTATGGAAGGAAATTAGGAACAATGTCGTATACATGCTAGGGAAATAGTCTATTCCACTTCCCCGTTTTGTAAGGTAAAATTTACTACATAATGTATATACAAATATTTACCCCGTTTCCCATTTCATACACTGCTAAATGCTTCGTGATTTACTATGAGGAGGAATCAATATGGATATTGAAAAAATAAAAGCACAATATATCGGAACCCAATTAAAAGAAGATATCTTTTCAAATTCCATCGAAGGTCTTTTGCTGCTAAAAAAAGGCGCTGTTTTGGAAGATACCCATATTGATCTTCTTTTAAACCACAAAGTTGATGTTTCTAGTTTGACTTCTATTTCCGAAACTAGTGAGGCTTTGTCTGCTGAACAAGCTTACTTTGCTATTTTTACACAAGTGGAAGAAACTTTTGCCTCATTAATCAACAAAAGTGAAGAAGGTCTTGAGGAGTTACTCTCTGACTATAGGATTCTTATCGACCTTGCCTTACATGACATTACCATTCTAGACTTTATTCTCGATGATACGCATACCAGCAACTCTATCTACAAGCACAGTATCAATGTCGGCATTATTTCCGCGCTCATTGGACAAATACTAGGCTATTCTAATAGAAACTGTCACTTACTAAGCCAAATGGGTTTATTTCACGATATTGGAATGCTCCTAATCAAAGATGAAATTCTTAATAAGAAGACAAAGCTGACTCATTCAGAATATAAAGAAATCCAAAAACATACGACTTTAGGAAAAAGTATTCTATTCTCGATTAACTCATTAGATATCATCATCTCAAGAACAGCTCTGCTTCATCATGAAAAAATAAATGGCAAAGGATACCCACTTAACCGGCAAGAAAAGGATATACCATTTATGATTCAAATTATTTCCGTTGCCGACATCTTTAATAGTATGTGCTCAAGTACGTGGCATCAAAAGAAAAAGACATATTTCGAGGCCATCAATGAGCTAATTGATGAGGCCCATGGAAATGCCATCAATCCCGCAATCGTCATTCCTTTTGTTTCGTATCTTATGCGAAAGCAGCTCTTTAAAAAGGTGAAACTAAATACAGAGCAAACAGCGGAGATTATCTTTATTCATCCAAATGAGCCCCATTTACCTCTTGTCCGTATTGAGGATGACTATTTGGATTTGCGTAAATCAGCTTCTACTAAAATAATAGATAGGCAGGCATAACAAAAGACCACAGATAAGCTGTGGTCTTTTGTCTTTACTTATACTCCTTTATACGCTTTTCGATAAATATCGGCCAAGTCTGCAACTAATGGCAGCTTAGGATTTGCTGTTGTACATTGATCTTCAAAGGCTCGATCTGCCAAATAGTCCACCTTTTCTTCAAAGGCTTTTGCATCAACTCCATTAGCAGCAATGCTCATTGGGATATGGAGCTCTTTTGCCAAACGGATGACTGCTTTAACAAAGCTGTCTACTCCTTGTTCTGTTGTGTTGGCAGGAAGCCCAAGTATTCTTGCCAATTCAGCATAGCGCTCATCTGCCTTGAAATACTCATATTTAGGAAATGCTGTGAATTTTTTTGGTTTTTCCGCATTATAGCGAATAACATGCGGCATTAGTATCGCATTTGAACGGCCATGGGCAATGTGGAACTCTGCCCCCAGCTTATGGGCTAGGCTGTGGTTTATTCCTAAAAATGCATTTGCAAACGCCATGCCCGCAATGGTAGAGGCATTATGAACCTTTTCACGCGCTTCCTCGTCAGATCCGTTGCGATAAGCTCTTGGCAAGTATTCAAAAATTAATTGCACCGCCTTAACAGCCAATCCATCTGTGTAGTCATTAGCCATATTGGAAACATAAGCCTCTACCGCATGTGTCAGTACATCCATGCCTGTATCTGCTGTAACAGCAGGAGGAACTGTCATTACAAATTGCGGGTCAACGATGGCAACATCTGGTGTTAACTCATAATCTGCCAGCGGATATTTAATATTATTTTCTTTGTCTGTAATAACGGCAAAGGACGTGACCTCAGAGCCTGTTCCAGATGTTGTCGGTATCGCTACAAATTTTGATTTGCCTTCAAGACTTGGATACTTGTAAACTCTTTTTCTTATATCAAGGAATTTCTGCTTAAGTCCGAAGAAATCCTCATCGGGATGTTCATAGAACAGCCACATTCCTTTAGCCGCATCCATCGGTGAACCTCCGCCTAATGCAATGATGCAGTCAGGCTGGAATTTAGCCATCATTTCCGTTCCTCTGACAACAGTATCTAAAGATGGATCTGGTTCAACATCAGAGAATACTTCGACTTGAACAAGGTCTGATCTTTGTCTTAAATGATGAAGCACCTTATCCACATAGCCAAATTTGACCATATAGGGGTCTGTTACGATAAAGACACGTGAGATATCCTTCATTTTTTGTAAATACTGAACAGCATTTTTTTCAAAATATATCTTTGGCGGAATTTTAAACCACTGCATATTCACATTCCTTTTAGCAAGTTTTTTTACATTCAATAAATGCACATCTGTTACATTAGTGGCAACTGAGTTTTTCCCATATGATCCGCATCCCAGCGTTAAGGACGGCATAAACGCATTGTATATATCCCCGATTGCTCCTTGGGAAGATGGCGCATTGCAGATAATGCGGCATGCCTTCATTCTTAAGGCAAACTCTTTCGTTACATCTTCATCCTCTGAATGAATGACAGCAGAATGCCCTAATCCGCCGAACTCAAGCATCTCTTCAGCTCGCTTCAGTCCCTCTTCTGTTGATTCAGCTTTATAGCATGCAAGGACAGGACTTAGTTTTTCTCGGGAAAGAGGATATGCTGGTCCGACTCCTTCCAGTTCAGCGATTAAAATTTTTGTATCTTTATGAACTTGCACTCCAGCCATTGCTGCAATTTCATAGGCAGGCTTGCCAACAATATCCGGGTTTACTGCACATGTATTTACATTGATAACTAGGTTTTCTACCTTTTTTTGCTCTTCTGGATTTAAGAAGTGGCAGCCATTTTGGATAAGCTGACCTTTCACTTCCTCATAAATTTCCTGATCGACGATAACCGCCTGTTCAGATGCACAAATCATTCCATTGTCGAAAGTTTTGGATAAGATTAAATCATTGACTGCTCGTTTTACTTTAGCTGTTTTCTCTATATAGCAAGGTACATTCCCAGCTCCAACACCTAAAGCTGGTTTTCCGCAGCTGTATGCGGACTTAACCATGCCTGGTCCGCCTGTTGCTAATATCATAGAAATTCCTGGATGATTCATTAATGCCTTTGTCGTTTCAATGGATGGTTTTTCAATCCATTGGATGCAATTTTCAGGTGCACCTGCTTTAACTGCTGCATCCCTTAAAATTTTTGCTGCTTCACTGCTGCAGCGCTGTGCAGATGGGTGGAATGCAAAGACTATCGGATTGCGTGTCTTAATAGCAATAATGGCTTTAAACATCGTTGTGGAAGTTGGGTTTGTCACAGGTGTGACACCTGCAATAACACCGATTGGGTCAGCAATTTCAAAGATTCCGGCCGCATCATCCTCACTGATTATTCCGACCGTTTTGTCATATTTTAAACTGTGATAAATATATTCAGTGGCAAAAATATTTTTCGTAATCTTATCCTCATAAATCCCTCTTCCAGTTTCTTCAACTGCAAGCTTTGCCAAGTACATATGCTTATCGAGTCCTGCCAATGCCATTTCCTTGACTATATGATCAACCTGAGCCTGATTAAGCTTATAAAATTCATCCAGCGCCTGTTTGCCTTTCTCAGCAATCTCATCAATAATTGCCTGCACATCTGCAGCTTCCTGCTTTAGCTTTACATCCTTTTCGACAGTTGACATCTTTTAATCCCTCCAGAATTTTTCCTTTTTCGAAACAAATATATTTTGTGAATAATTTCACAAGTTAACTTTAAAAGAAAAACCGAATTGTCAGCTTTATGACCCGGTTTATCTTTTAAAGGATAACCACAAAGAACTTGGATATTTATCCCTTTAGAACCAATAATTTTTACTTACAAGCATATCTTAATCACTTTCCAATCAAACTGCAATAGGTTCTCTTTGATTTGTTCAGCATTTCACAAACTTGTTCACCTATTGTTCACAATTGCATATTTTTTAAATTTCTCTTATACTTATCGAGTGATAAATCATTTTATTGGGTAATAGAAAGGAAACAAAATGAAAAGGGATCACGAAGAGCTGCAGTCACAGACAATGGATACACATCATTTGATTATTAAGGCAGCGACTACCTTATTTATGGAGCTTGGTTATCGTGCTGTAAGCACAAGGAAAATTGCAGCAGCCTGTGGCATTACTCAGCCTGCTTTATACCATCACTTCCAAAATAAACAAGAGATTTACATTGAGGTTCTGAAAGCTTCCATTCTTCAGACAGAAAACTATCTTTACAAAATAGCCGCCGATTATCCAGATATTAAGCAGCGCATCTTTCATCTAGCCAGCTATTTCATGCAGAATTACGAAGAAGATTTAATGCAAATGTTTCATGATCTTCATCATGAAATGCCGGAAGATGTCAAAAAAACCATTAACTCCCATTGGCAAAAAGGCTTTCTTGCACCTATTATGAGAATGTTTGAGGAAGCTGTCGCTAATAAGGAAATTGGATCATTTGAAAAGATAGACAGCAGCAGCTTTGAAGTATCTCTTCTATTATTGAATATGATAAAGTCTGCTCTTTTGCCTGAATATATGAAACGCTTATCAGAGACTGAGCAAAAAGCTATCATAGATAAAAAAGCTAAGCTCATTGTCCAAATATTTTTAAGCGGTATTGCTTAACCCTATATTCATTGCTGTTTCTTATTCTAACAAGAGCAGCATTATATTTTTTTGATTCCCTTATCAGTTGATAAGCTATTATTTTTCTTCCAGCTTATCAATTGATAAGTTCATCATAATAACAATGATAAAGGAGCTAGAAAAAGTGAAAAATTTTATCCCTACCGTTTTCCGATTTGTTTCAGGGAAAAAAGGAAGATGGATTACACTGTTTGCCTGGATCTGTCTTGTCCTTGTCCTAAGCTTAACACTGCCGCAAGCAAGCTCACAAAAAAATGAGAATGCTGCAAACTTGCCTGAAGATTCACCTTCTCAAGAAGCAGAAGCTATTATTAATAAAGAATTTCCAAATGAACAAGGAACACCGGCCCTGATTACCTTTCATCGAGATACCGGCCTCTCAAATGATGATTTAACGCAAATTCAAGAGCTGGCAGGTAAATTAACGGAGGAACCGGTTGTCCACCAGCAAAGTGTTATCCCACTTCACCAGCTGCCGATTGAAGCAGTTCAGCAGCAAGTATCAGAGGATGAAACAACCATTGTCCTTCCCGTATTGTTCGAGAAGTCTACAACAACAGCAGAGCTGGAAAAAAGTCTGGAAGAGCTACAAACTGCAGCGTCTGACATTTTCAGCACAGATCCTTTTAAAGCAGATATAAATGATGAAGATACACTGTCTGCCAGAACTACAGGTCCTGTGGGGATTGCTGTTGATGCAGCCGCACTATTCAGCCAAGGCGACTTGTCCTTGCTGATTGGTACAGTCGTTATTGTGCTTATTTGTCTTTTAGTTATCTATCGTTCTCCGATATTAGCAATCATCCCGCTGATTGGAGTTGGGATAGCTTATTTAGTAATTAGTCCTGTATTAGGCGGAATGGGCAAAGCTGGCTGGATTGAATTCGATTCACAAAGCATCGCAATCATGACGGTTCTTCTCTTTGGTGCTGGAACTGATTATTGCTTGTTCCTCATAAGCAAATACCGAAGCTTGCTAAAAGTGGAAACGAAGAAGGAAATCGCCATGGCAAATGCCCTGCGCCGTTCAGGTGGAGCAGTTGCAATGAGCGGATTGACCGTTGTGTTCTCCCTGATTATTCTTTTGCTCGCAGAATATGGTTCGATACAGCGCTTTGCTGTGCCTTTCAGTCTTTCCATTTTAATCATGATGGTCGCAAGCTTAACACTTGTGCCAGCAATTTTGGCTATTTTCGGAAGAGTTTCTTTCTTCCCATTCATGCCTAAAACACCAGAGATGGAAAAAGCAAAACCAGTAAAGAAGAAGAAAAAGTCTCGTTCTCTTGGCGAATTCATCGGCAAAATTGCTGTAAATCATCCATGGAAAGTAACCATTATTACAACAGTATTTTTAGGTGTTTTTGCTTTACTGTCATTAAAGATGGAATCCACTTATGACACATTATCCTCTTTCCCTGACGATATGCCATCAAGGGAAGGATTCACGATTATTTCTGAGCATTTCTCAGCTGGTGAACTAGCTCCTGCAGAGGTTGTTGTCCAAATAGAAGGTAGTGATATTCCTGTTGAAGATGTATTAAATGACCTTCCATTTGTTGCAAATGTTTCAGAAGGAGAACAAGCAAAAAATGATTCGGGCTTGTTTAAATACTCTGTTGAATTAAACACAAACCCTTATTCTAATGAAGCAATGGAAGAGCTCCCTGACTTGCGTGCAGCGGTTGAAAAAACTCTTTCTGACAATGGCATCACTGAAAGCAGTGAGAAAGTCTGGATTGGGGGCATAACAGCAGAACAGCTTGATACGAAGGAAACGACTGACAGTGATGCACGTCTTGTCATTCCAGTAATTGTTGCTATGATTGCCGTCCTTCTGCTTGCCTACTTACGTTCAATCACTGCTACAATTTATTTAATTGCAACAGTGCTGTTGTCTTATTTCAGCGCATTAGGCTTAGGTTGGGTTATTCTTCACTACGGTTTTGGAGTAGAGGCAATCCAAGGACTTATTCCGCTTTACGCCTTTGTCTTTATTGTGGCACTCGGGGAAGATTATAATATTTTCATGATTTCGAGCATTTGGAAGAAAAGTAAAGAAATGCCTCTTAGCCAGGCGATTAAAGAAGGGGTTGCAGAATCCGGCGGAGTCATTACTTCAGCAGGGGTTATCTTAGCCGCAACCTTTATGGTCTTAACAACATTGCCAATTCAAATATTGGTTCATTTCGGAACAATCACAGCTATTGGCGTGCTTCTCGACACGTTTGTAGTTCGTCCATTTTTAGTTCCTAGCATCACTGCACTATGCAAAAAAGCTGCCTTCTGGCCAGCAACGAAACATTTGCACGAAAGCAATGAGCAAGAGTTAGAAAAGCAGAACAAAAATCAAACAGTCTAAGATTAATAATAGAAGAGACCTAGTAGAAGCAATCTACTAGGTCTCTTTTTATCACTCTTTAAGCATGTCTTACTTTTCTATAAACCAGTACTCCAATACCAACCACAAACAGCAGTCCACCGACTAACAGCATCGTATAATTGTTTGTAGCAGTATTCGGAAGTGCATTTCCAGCTGTATTTCCAGACGTTGCTTTATCGTCTGATGTTTTGTCTGGAGTTACATTTTGGTTTTGATTATTGTCAGAACCTGGTGCTGCTCCATTGTCTGCACTGTCATCAGTCTTGCCATCATCTTTTGCTGGAATGTCATCACCATTATCGCTATTGTCGTCTGTAACTGGAGTCTCTGAACCATTATCATCATCTGAATTATCATCACCATCGTTAACTGGTGTTTCTGGTCCATTGTCATCGTCTTGATTACCGTCGTCTTCATCAACCGGTGTTTCTGGTTCCACTGCTTTTCCTAGTGTATCAATGATACGTCCTTCCAATTGAGGATCTACTTCTCCATTTAAGTTATCAACCATATAATCGCGTAGCTGCTCCCAATCGATTGCACCCATATCTTGAACTCGGCCTTCTTGATAGGCTTTAGCAAATACTTCATAACCATCTCCGCCTTTTGCGGTAAAGTTGTTTGTAGTTACTAAGTACGTTTGGTCTGCCTTAATGTCTTCATACTGTTCATTTACTTTTACTTGCATCGAAACTACGCGAGAACCAGCTTCTTTTGTGCTGTCATACGTAAATTTCATTCCAGATACATGGAGGAATCCGCCGCTTTCCGCTGGCGCTAAACGCACACTATATTCTAAAATTTGTTTAATTTCCTCACCTGTCAGCTGGACAAATGCAGGATCGTTCCCAAATGGCAATACGGCAATAACTTCGCCTGTAGTAATAGGTCCTTCATCAATTGCAGCGCGGATTCCGCCCCCATTTTGCATGGCAATGACAACATTTTCATTTTTTTCTTTCGCTTTTGCAAGCATAGCATCTGTTACAAGATTTCCAAGTTCTGTTTCATTTGCCCGCACACTAACTTCACTGTCTGTTAAACGTGGGTTTAATAAAGGTTTTTTGGCAACTGCCCCTGTTTCTTGATTTGTTAAACTATCAATTTCCGCTTTATATGGCGCCAGTACAGCTGCCGCTTCTGCATCTGCTGCTTTTGATGCAACATCAATTAATTGACCAGCTTGACCGACAACTATCCCATTTTCATCAAAGTCTACCTTTAATTCTCCCAGCAATGTAGAATACTGGTATGCTTGTACAATTACAGTTGGATCCTTTGCAGCACCAGCTTCATCCGCTGTAATAACTACAGGCTCATTCAATTGTGTATGAGAATGTCCACCCACAATAACGTCAATTCCATCAACATATTTAGCTAATTGTAAGTCATTGCCCATTTCTGGATTACTGTCATAACCAATATGTGTTACAGCAATAATTTTATTAATTCCCTTACTTTCAAATGCTGCAACTGCTTCTTTTGCTTTCTCTATATAGTTTTGGAATTTCACATTAACAGGACTGGAAATATTCGCTGTGTCCTCTGTTGTTAATCCAAAGATACCAACTTTTTCTCCATTTACTTCTTTAACCATACCGTTATAAACAATTCCATCTTCAGGAGATTCTGTATAAGAATTATTTGTTTTGCTTGCCATATACGCATCACCAGAGAAATCTACGTTAGCACTTAAAAAAGGAAAATTTGCTTTTGAAACAAATTCAGATAAGGACTTATGGCCATTTTCCCCTGAACCTAAGTCAAATTCATGATTTCCAAAAATCATTGCATCAATATCCATTAAATTTAGTAGTGCTAAATCTGCTTGGCCTTTAAACTGATTGAAATATAATGTTCCTGAAAAAACATCTCCTGCGTTAAATAGTAGTGCATTTGGATCTGCAGCTCGAACCTCTTTAATTGCCGTAACCATATTTGGCATAAGGTCTGCGTGTGCATGTGTATCATTCATATGCATAATCGTTAAGGAATAATTATCATTTGATTCAGCAGCATATGTACTTGTTGGTAGAATTATAGATACCAATAATGCTAATGTTGAAAAAATACTTGCCAGTACAGCCATTTGATTCCTATCTTTCATTCTAAAATTTCCTCCTTTTTTTATCGTTAACACGACATTTATCGCATATTTTGTCAACGATTCTCCTATATTGTAGATATACTGTATTAACCTGTTGTTAAAAGTTTGTAAAACTACGTAAATCTACAATATCCTTTCAAATATTCTCTATAATACGACCTTTTTCCTCCCTTATATTCTATTAATTAAATATGTTAATATAAATGAATGACTAAAATTGTTTTGCCAAAATAGCCAATCGTGATAGCTTAGGAGTGTATAAAAATCATGAACAAGAAAGACGTAGGAAACATACGAAAACAATTCAAGATAAACAATGATAAATTGAAAATCTCTGATATTTTTAATGTCTATATCATGAAAGAATCAAGCGAAATTTTTCATTCCCAAAGCCAGCCATTCGCTATGCTTGATCAAGATCAGCAAGAGCTGTTTTTAAATAATTTTAAAAAAATGCTCGCAGGTCAAATGGATGAAAAGCTCTTTGAACTCAAATTTAAGAGAGATGCTGAGAACAGCAGCCAGCTTATTCTCCATCAAGGACTGCTAAGCAGTGAGGTCGATGATTGGAAAGACCAAATGTTAAAGATTGTAGAAAAAATGCTCGCAATCAGACAATATGAAAAAGATATTGTTGTCACTTTCATTCGCGGAGAGTATATAAAGCCGATGAAACGCCGCAGTGAAGAGTCGGAGGAAAATGAACGGGATACTGTTTTCTCTCATTCGTTTATTTTATGCAGCATCAATAACACACAAGATCCTAAAAAAGAGCTGTTGTTCGATTATGTTGATAGAGAATTTAAATACAATATCGTATTAGATCCAATCATTAATCTTCATGCTCCAATGGGCGGCTTCCTTTTCCCATGCTTTACAGACAATGCAGCGGATGTTAACCATATCCTCTATGCAGCTGGCAAGGTTCATGAACCTGACTATGCATTTATTGAAGAGGTTTTAAACGGAGAAGAAATTATGACAGCACAAGATGATAAAATTGTGTTCGAAGAAATCATAAAAGATGTAACTGGTGACCAATTAAATACCTCCACCCTCTCGAACGTTTATGAAGAGATAAACCGCATGATTACAGAAAATGAAGAAGAAGAACCGCCTAAATTGGACTCTAAAGACGTGGAACAAGTCTTGAAGATGAGCGGAGTAGAAGATATAAGCACAGAAAAAGTCGAATTTGCCTTTAAAAAGATTATCGATGATGACAAATACGAGCTCAAAGCAAGCAATATTTTGCCTAAATTCACCTCTAAATCTATTAAAATCAGTACGAAAATTGCTAATATCGCTATCAGCCCGCCAGATTTACGCTATGTTAAACAAGTAGAATTCAGCGGCAAACGCTATTTAATGATTGAAGTAGAAGAAGATACGGTGATTGAAGGATTTACGATGATTCCAGAGGCTTTTGTAGGGAACCCGAAGGATGAATGATTGAAATAATTTAGGTTCTGAATGTGCAAAGCTGCCGTCAGAACCTAAATTTTAAACTATATTATCTTTTAGTAGTCTCGGCTCCTAAAATCGTTAGGAAAACTATTAGTTTTGAAAAATTCATCTGATAATTTCTAACTAACCATTCAAAAAAAATAAAAAAGACGCTTTTTCCAAAGAAAATACGCCTTTCTGAATGAAAACCAACCTGCCTATAGATTGGTTCCTCTCCTATTCATTTGCATTGGCTTCTGCTGCCACCAAATATTTGTCTAACAGTGTATCTAGGTCCTTATCCACCCTGCCATCTTCTGCAAGCTGGCTTGCTTTTGATAAGGCGTCACTCCAGTTGCCGTTATCAATGGCAGATTTAATATCCATTAATCCAGCCACTCTTTTATGTAGATTCTGTGCTGTTTCATCCTTTGGCTTCTGCTCAAGTGCGAGTTCTAGTGACAGCAGAGCTTTTTTTAAGTCCCCGCTCTCAATTGCTGTTTTTGCTGCCTTCATGTCGTTTTCATATGTTTCCGAGCTGCAGCCAGCCAGAAACAGGGCCATTATGCCAATCACAGCCCATTTTCTCATCCGATACCCCTCCACTGCCTGATGTCCTGTCATCAACCAGCAAGGACTAAAGGCAATCTATTTTCCCATATGGCACTTCACCTTTTTTGAGAGTGAAGCATGCCATAATAACGCTTTATTTCTCCCACTATTAATGTTAACAAATAATACATGGTGGTCAATACTTCGGGTACACTACTATATTCCTATCTATATGGTAAAAATAGCGAATAATGAAAACGTTTGTAATTTTAAGGTAGACTAACTTAAGCCGAAGGATACTCTCCTTCGGCTTTTTCCTTATTAATAAGCTTTTGCCCAATAAACAAGTGCATCTGCTTTTTTGCCGCAGCATACACATGTATCACTGATTTTTTCTTGTTCGAAAGGCATGCATCTCGAAGTTGCTCCAGTTTCTTCCTTGATTAAATCCTCGCACGCTCTGTCACCACACCACATCGCTTTTATAAAGCCGGTTTTTGGTTGGTTTGCTTGGTTCTTAAATGCTTCAAAATCAAGAGCTTGATGGGTGTTAGCTTCGCGATGCTCGCTTGCTTTTGCGAGCAGGTTTTTCTGAATATCTGAAAGCAAGTCTTCCAATGTTTTCTCCAAGCCTTCCATTGGCACCGCCAGCTTTTCGCCTGTATCTCTCCTGACAAGCACGACTTGTTTTTGCTCGATATCCTTTGGGCCAACTTCAAGGCGGACAGGAATTCCTTTCATTTCATACTCGTTGAATTTCCAGCCTGGCTTTTTATCACTTGCATCCAAGCCTGTTCGGAAACTGCCTGCTAGCTTATCTTTTAGCTGATAGGTAAAATCAAGCACACCTTCTTTATGCTGAGCAATCGGAATAATCATCACTTGAGTTGGAGCAATCCTTGGAGGCACAACTAACCCTCTGTCATCACCATGCACCATAATCATTGCTCCGATAATTCTCGTTGTAAATCCCCAGGAGGTTTGCTGTACATAGCTTTGAGCACCGTTTCGGTCCGTAAATTGGATTCCGAATGCCTTGGCAAAATGATCGCCTAAATTATGAGATGTGCCTGATTGCAATGCCTTGCCGTCATGCATCAGACTTTCAATTGTATATGTGTATTTTGCTCCAGCAAATTTTTCCTTTTCTGTTTTCTTCCCTTTAACGACTGGAATGGCTAATATCTCCTCACATATCGCTGCATAAACATGAAGCATTTGTACTGTTTCTTTTTCTGCATCTGCTTCTGTTTCATGACAAGTATGTCCTTCCTGCCAGAGGAATTCTAATGTGCGCAAAAATGGTCTCGTTGTTTTTTCCCATCTAACAACATTTGCCCATTGATTATATAGCTTTGGCAAATCACGATAAGAATGGATAATATCTTTATAATGCTCCCCGAACAGCACTTCAGAGGTTGGACGGACACATAATCTTTCTGCAAGCTCTTCTTCTCCTCCATGCGTCACCCAAGCCACTTCAGGAGCAAAGCCTTCAATATGGTCCTTTTCTTTTTGAAGGAGGCTTTCTGGAATAAAAAGTGGCATATATACATTCTCATGGCCTGTTTCCTTAATGCGCAAATCCAATTCATTTTTAATATTTTCCCATATAGCAAAGCCATATGGCCTGATGATCATTGATCCGCGTACGCTCGAATAATCAACCAGCTCTGCTTTTGTTACTACATCGGTATACCATTTCGCAAAATCATCTTCCATATTAGTAATTTTTTCTACAAAATTGCCCTTCATCTTGTCACTCCCTTTTTTTAAAACACAAAAAGCCCTGCTTTATTAGGGACCGAAAATCGGCGGTACCACCCTAATTTAAAGCAAGGCTTTACACTCAAACATGATAACGGTTTAACACCGCTGCAGCTTATGCAGAACGAAAAAGGCAGGTTCAAAGGCCGTGCTATAGGTCCCTTTCAGCATAAAAGACCCTCTCTTCTAATAGCCGCACCGTTTACTAATCCTTTTTATTGTTTCGTTATTTTTTAACATGATAATCAATAGATTCATTATTGTCAATTTTTTAGAAAAATATTACGAATTTATGAATGATTTTTCTTTCTCATATGCATTTAGTGAAGCTTGAATTCCTTCTCCTGCTGAGATTTTTGCTCCATGTCTGATTAAGGCTGCTTCAAGGCTTGCCAATGCAAACAAGACATTTTCTTTTCGGCAGCTGTAGCCCATCGTTCCGATTCTCCAAATTTTCCCGTGCAGAGGACCGAATGAACTTGCAATTTCTACTCCGAAATCATTAAGCATCATGCTTCTGACTGATTCTGCCTCAATGCCTTCAGGAATCTTGATACATGTTACTGTTGGCAGCTTCGAGCCTGCGTCTCCGAACAGTTCTAAGCCCATTCCTTCAATTCCGGCAATTAATGCTTTCTCATGAAGTTTATGGCGCTTGAATCTTTGCTCTAATCCTTCTTCAAGGACAATTCTCAAGCCTTCATGAAGTGCATACAGCATAGATGTAGCCTCTGTATGGTGGTTAAGCCTTCTTGGTCCCCAGTAATCTTGAAGCTGGGCCAAGTCGAAATAATTAGTGCGAATCGCAGAAAATGCCTTTCTTTCTGCTAATTCTTGTTCTGTCGCAATGCCTCGCTCGACCTTTTTACGTTGATTAAGGATGCGTTCCACCCGCTCATTATACGTAATTGGTGCATTTCCTGACGGGACAGATAAGCATTTCTGGTTTCCTCCGATTATAGCATCAATATACCAGTTATCTGTCTGAACATCTGTGCCGCCAATCGTTGCAACTGCATCAACAATAAACAGGACATCCTCTTCCCTGCATGCCTTGCCTATTTCTGCTAACGGCTGCATGCAGCCGGTAGAAGTTTCGCCATGGACCATCGCAACAATCTTCGGTTTCACCTTCTTCATTTCCGCAATTACTTCTTCTGGATCAAAAACCGTGCCCCAGTCCCGATGAAGCAAATGGATTTCAGCACCATATCTTTCTGCGATTTCTGTCAGCAAATGACCAAACCGGCCGTAAATCGGGATAAGCACTTTATCGCCAGGCTCGATCACACTTGCCAGTACTGCCTCAAGTCCAGATCGGGATGTACCGTCAATTGGAAATGCCCATTCATTATTTGTCTTGAAAAGTTGTTGGAGCATTTTCATCACATTGTTCATAATGTCCGTAAAGGCAGGGTCAAATTGTCCTAGAATAGGATTGGACATTGCCCGAAGCACCCTAGGGTCCACTTCGACTGGACCTGGGGTCATGATGGTTCTTAATGGTGTATTGAGTTCGCCAAACATTATCATCTCTCCCTTTCTATTAGTAAGCCAGCTTATGCAGCAACTCTATTAATACGGTAACGCCATTTTTCAAGTCTTGAAGATTGGTAAACTCATCTGGAGAATGGCTGATTCCATTTGTACTCGGCACAAACAGCAAAGCTGTCGGACAGTAGGGTCCAAATACCTGTGCATCATGACCAGCACCGCTTGTCATTGTTTTGTATGGAAGACCGGTGTCCTGCAGCACTTCTTCTGCTTGCAGCTGTAATTCGCTGTTCATGGCTACCGGCTTTACATCCAGCCATTGGTCTATCTCAATCTGAAGCCCTTTTTCATCACATTTTTCATGAAAGAATGCAAATAGACTCTCACAATATTGCTGGATTGCTTCTTCTTCATGATGACGAACATCCAATGTAAACACTACTTCCTTAGGGATAACATTCGGCACATTCGGAGAGGCCGTAATACTTCCGACCGTTGCTACTAAACTGTCAACAGCACTAGCCCTGTCCATTGCATGAAGAATTAGCTGTGACGCAATATGCAGGCTGTCTTTTCTGTACATCATCGGTGTTGTACCTGCATGATTGCTTTCACCTGTAATCTTTATCGTAAAGCGGCGCTGGCCGACAATATGGGATACTACTCCAATTGATTTTTCTTCTTTTTCCAAAACCGCACCTTGTTCAATATGCAATTCTATGAAGCAGCCAATATCCGTTCGTTTGAGACTATCACTTTCCGGGATAAACGGAATTTTATTAAGGGCTTGAGCCATAGAAATATCCGCCGTATCAAAAAGTGTCAAGCTTTCGTCCTTTTGATACCTGCCAGTGATTGACCCTGATCCCCAAAAAGCCAGCGGAAAACGGCTTCCTTCCTCCTCGCATAAAGATACTACTTCTATCGTTTTCAGCGGTTTTCCATATTTCCCAGCAAGATAATTAACGGCCAAGCAACTTGCAATAATTCCATATCCGCCGTCATATTTGCCGCCATTGACGACCGTATCGATATGAGAGCCAGTCAATATCGATTTTGCTGATTCATCTGTGCCTTCAAGCTTGCCGAATAAGTTTCCGACCCCATCAAATTGTGCAGATAAGCCAATTTGCTCCATCCTGATCTTTAAGGCTCCTTGTGCTTTTGCCCAATTCTCATCATAAAGGAGGCGCGTTACTCCACCATCTTCCGTTTGCCCATATTCAGACAGCCATTGAAGCCAGCTGTCTATTTCTTGTTCGTTCACTTGAATGGATGTTTTCATCATTATGCCTCACTTCCTCCTAGCCTTCCTACCAAGTTTTTAACTTTATCGCCTGCAAGTTAGTTTTTATTAATTAATGATAAAGACGATATTTCCTGAATTCATTAGAGACTATGTTAGAATTATCTAAATTTTTTGTGCAAATTAACTAAGTTGCCGTTATAATAAAAAGAAATAAAACGGCATATCAGAAGGAGGCTAATATGAAACTGATTGATCTTCTTAATAAACCTGCATTTCATGACATTGAAATCCTTGCTGGAAAAAACGGTTTAGGTAGGGAAATTAAAAATGTCACCATGATGGATGCGCCAGACATCATCGACTTCCTGTTTGAAAATGATTTTCTCGTCACGACTGCCTACCACTTGAAGGAGGATTCCGCACTGCTGTTGGGGCTCGTTCAATCTATGCATAAACAAAAATGCGCCGGATTGGGTATAAAAACACACCGCTTCTTAGAAAGTATTCCGGAAGAAGTTATCCAATATGCTGATACCCATCAATTTCCCGTCTTACAAATCCCGCTGGAGAAATCGCTTGGAGAAATTGTCAATACTACACTGCAATATATGCTAAATGAACGAACGTCTGATTTACTGACTGCTTTTGAAACGCATAGGAAATTTACACAGCATATTTTAAAAGGCAAAGGCATAAAAAAATTGCTTGACGATTTATCTAATATGATTGGTCAGAGGGTCATTCTGCTTGATCAGCATTTCCAAATCCATGCTTCTTCCCATTCGAAACACCCAATCAGTGAAATGATCATGAATTTATATGCAGAGGATTTCCGCCTGTTTTTAAACAGCACTTCCTGTACATGCTTTTCTTCCAGATATACAGAAGAAGTATTTGCGGCATTTCCAATCCATACACCTATCGGCAAACCAGCATTTTTGATTGCGCTTGGCAGCCTGCCTATTCACGATAAAAATTTACTTTTGACAATTGAACAGGCTACAAATGTCCTCACCTTTGAACTTATGCGGGAAAACACGGAAAGACAATATGCCAGAAGAGCACGCAATGAGTTCTTTTTAAACATGGTAGAAGGACGAATAACTTCAAAAGAAGAAATCACCAGCAGAGCCAAAGAGTTTTCCTTAACAAACGAGCTCCCCTCTCTGATGATTCTTGGCAAGGTTGATCAAAGCAATGTCCATAAAACATTCGCACAGCACCAGCTTGAAACAGATTATCTGTATGAATTCCTCGAGACAGAAATAATAAAGGCACCTTTTCTCACGCAGCTGTTTGTAAAAGGAGATCATTGTATTCTCATCATGGAAGCCGGCGATTCTAATGTAGAATTCCGTTCACAGGCAATCGACTATTTAAAAGATCTTCAAGGTAATATAGAAAAAATCTTCAAAAAAACGATGTCATTTGGGCTCAGCAACATCAGTCACCAGCTCGTTAATATGCAGAATGCTTATAAAGAGGCATTGAGTGCTTATCATACAGGTTTGCTGTCAGCAAAATCACAGTTTATTCAAGTGCACCGTCCGAAGGATGTTTCGGAAATGCTGCGAATTATCCCAGAGAAGGATTTACAGGAGTTTTGTGATCATATCTTTCAAGGGCTGTCGAATAAGCAGCAGGAAGAAGATGCCCAAATTCTGCTTCATACATTGTCTGTTTATTTGGAAACACATTGTCAAATATCAGAAACAGCGAAAAGGCTATTTGTTCATCGCAATACTGTTATTTACCGGTTGGAGAAATGCGAAGAGCTTTTAGGAAGAAGCCTGAAAGACGCAGATACAACCTTCCATTTACGCTTGGCATTTCGAATTAAATCGATTTTGCAGGTACAGCAGCCAACTGCAGGTGTAAAGTAAACTATATTTTCTAAATATTTTGTACATTATAACCAATGACTTATTTTTACCCACTCTTTAATATGTTAATTAATATAACCTAACATGTTAGATTAATTAACATTAAGTATGAGAGAGTGATAATGATGACAAAAACAAAACTGAACAACGGGAAAATTTTTTCCTTAGGTCTTCAGCATGTGCTGGCGATGTATGCAGGAGCTATCCTCGTGCCATTATTAGTCGGGAGAGCCTTAGAGCTGACAGCAGAACAGCTTGCGTACTTAGTCGCAATTGATTTGCTTACATGCGGTATCGCCACACTATTACAAGCATGGAAAAACAAGTATTTAGGGATTGGACTCCCTGTAGTATTAGGGAGCTCCTTCGTTGCCGTCACGCCGATGATTTCTATCGGCACTAACTATGGCATTACTGCCATATATGGAGCCATTATCGTAACAGGTTTGTTCATCATCATTTGCGCACCGCTCTTCAGCAAAATTGCGAAGCTTTTCCCGCCTGTTGTCATCGGAACAGTCGTGACAATCATCGGGTTATCGCTAATACCATCAGGAATAAAAAACATGGGAGGCGGAGCTGCAAGTCCGGACTTCGGTTCTATCGAGAATCTCGCCTTATCCTTTAGTGTATTGCTTTTCATTCTTATTTTAAGCCGTTTTTCAAAAGGCTTTGTTCAGTCACTATCTGTATTAGCAGGTATTATCGTTGGAACAGCCGCAGCTGCCTTCATGGGAAAAGTCGACTTTTCTCCAGTTGCAGAAGCAAGCTGGTTCCGTTTGCCGAGTGTTTTCTATTTCGGGACACCTACATTTGAAATCGGTCCGATTTTAACGATGCTGGTGGTTGGAATTGTTATTGTCATTGAATCCACAGGCGTTTTCTTCGCCCTCAGCAAAATATGTGAAAAGCCGCTGTCTGACAAAGACTTGACTAGAGGGTATCGGGCAGAAGGTGTTGCCATCACACTCGGAGGGATTTTGAATGCCTTCCCATATAATACCTTTGCTCAAAACGTCGGCCTTGTACAGCTGTCCAAGGTAAAGACCAAAAATGTAGTAGTTGCAGCTGGCGGTATCCTAGTATTTCTTGGTTTGATTCCAAAAATAGCGGCATTTGCAACCGTCATTCCGACACCCGTTCTTGGCGGAGCAACAGTCGTGATGTTCGGAATGGTTGTTTCATCAGGTATCAAAATGCTCAGTACTGTTGACTTCAGCAAACAAGCAAATCTGCTAATAATGGCTTGCTCTGTTTCGATCGGTCTTGGCGCCACTGCTGTTCCTGACTTATTTGCCCAACTTCCTTCCTTCTTGCGCATCATCGTCAGTGACGGCATTATTTCCGGAAGTCTTGTTGCCATCCTTTTAAATCTGCTTTTCAGTATGAAACCGAAAAAAGAAAAAGCTCTCCAAGAAGCAAACCCTGTTCTGGAAGGCCAATCTTCCTAAACAAAAAGGCTGCAGCTCATGCTGCAGCCTTTCATTATTAATTGCCGATGCTTGTCAGCTCAGCAGTTCTGTTTAACACTTGCTGAGGATCAACTGTAATTCTTGCTACCTTTGTGTCCATCGCGGCACTAGCTACCGCTGCAGCTACTGCAGGGGCAACACGCGGATCGAATGGACTTGGGATAACATAATCTGGATTTAATTCGGACTCTTCAATCAAATCAGCAATTGCACCAACTGCAGCTCGCTTCATTTCCTCGTTAATATCTGTCGCACGCACATCTAATGCTCCACGGAAAATTCCCGGGAATGCTAGCACATTATTCACCTGGTTCGGGAAGTCAGATCTTCCAGTTCCGACAACGGCAGCTCCTGCAGACTTCGCCTCAGCTGGAGTAATTTCTGGAACCGGGTTTGCCATCGCGAAAATAATAGCATCCTTATTCATTGTTGAAACCATCTCACTTGTTAATGCACCAGCAACTGATACGCCAATGAATACATCTGCGCCTTTTATCACATCACTTAAAGAACCAGATTCTTTGTTTATATTTGTATAAGCAGCAACAGATTCCTTCACTGCATTCATCCCTTCAGGACGACCTGTGTAAATTGCCCCTTTTGTGTCACACATGATCATATTTGTAACCCCGTATGAGTAAAGCAGCTTTGTAATAGCAATCCCTGCAGCTCCTGCTCCATTTAAAACAATCTTAATATCTTTCCATTCCTTCTTAACAATTTTTAAGGCATTCAGCAGTCCGGCAACTGTGACAATTGCTGTTCCATGCTGGTCATCATGAAATACAGGAATGTCCAATTTCTGCTTAAGACGCTCTTCGATTTCGAAGCATTGTGGTGCTGCAATATCCTCCAGGTTGATTCCGCCAAAGCCGGCAGCCATTAACGAGACTGTCTCCACGACCTTATCTGGATCTGTAGTGTCTAGAGCAATCGGGAATGCATCCACTCCTGCAAAACTTTTAAAAAGAATAGCTTTCCCTTCCATTACAGGCAAAGAAGCAGCTGCTCCGATATTGCCCAAACCAAGAACTGCAGTGCCGTTTGTTACAACACCAACCATGTTTCCTTTCATTGTATAATCATAAACCGTCTCAGGCTGCTCATGGATTACCTTGCAAGGTTCTGCCACACCTGGTGAATATGCTAAACTCAAATCCTGTGCATTCTTCACCTCTACCTTTGCGTTCACTTCCAATTTACCTTGTTTTTCTTGATGCATTCTTAAAGCATCTTCTCGTAATGACATAGAATTCTCTCCCTTTCGCTTATCCATCAGAAGCCTTTCCCAAATAAATACGGAAGCACTTCTGACCATTTTTCCTTTTATAAATTATCCATGTAACGATGATATAACTTACAAAATGAAATGGAAACTTTAATAAAGTAAAAAAAACGGAGATATTGTGAGGATTTTATGAACATTCTTAGACAGCAGGAAAAAACCTCTAACAAAGTTAAAGGTTTTGGTTGGAAGCAGACATTTCTTACTTCGTATAATAGATTATTCCAGCTTGTCCAAAAGGATTGCCTGTTTATCCTCGCCGATTGTAATTACATGCTTGACCATATCGACAAACAGGCCGTTTTCAACAACACCTGTTATGTTATTCAATTCTTTTTCCAGCTGTTCCGGGTCTTTTATTTCACCGAATCGGCAATCAATGATATAGTTGCCGTTATCGGTAACATAAGGACTGTCCCCTTGCATTCTTAATGCGGTTTGACAGCCAAAGCTTTGAATATACCCTTCTGTTTTACTAGCTCCAAACGGAACTATTTCAACAGGAAGCGGAAATTCCCCTAAGCTTTGCACCACTTTTTTGGAATCAGCAACCACTACAAACTGTTTGGAAGCCTTTGCAATTATTTTCTCTCTCAGCAAAGCTCCGCCTCCGCCTTTAATCGCGTGAAAATAATGATTTATTTCGTCCGCTCCATCAATCGCTACATCAATCGTTTTTACCTCATCTAAAGACAGAAGCGGTATACCTTGCTCTTTGGCCAGTTTTTCTGTTTGGACAGAAGTCGCCACACCTGTAATCTTCAGCCCTTTTCGGACCATTTCGCCTATTTTTAAGATTGTATAGTAGACTGTTGAACCTGTACCTAAACCAACTACCATGCCATCTTTAACATAATCAACTGCCGCCTTTTCACCTACTGCTGCTTTTTCATTCATTGCTTTCACCCCGTTAATTGGTAAGAATGCTTGTCTCCATCGTAATACAAAAAAAGAGGAATTTCCATTAACTCCTCTTTTTTCATTAGATTATCAAACAAATATCGAATCTTCTGAAACATCCACAAGGGGTTTATCGTATAATCAATGATAAGACAATTTCTAGAAGGAGGTTCATAATGACAGGACTAGTCGCAGTAATCATGGTATTCGCCATTCCTATTATCGCCATTGTTACAGAACACTCAAAGGATAAACTCAAATTAAAACGAAAGATGATCCAAGATGAAATCACCCTTGAGAAGTTGAGGCATGAGAATTTTTTGCTGGAAACAGATAAAATGAAGCTTGAAGTTAAAAAAATGGAAATCGAAAATAAAAAGCTTTTAAAATAAGGTAGCACCTTGCTGCTATGAATCTTAAATAACTAGCAGCAAGCTGACTGCCATAACAGCCATACCCGTAACTAGACCGTAAATCGACAAGTGGCCTTCGTCATATTTCTTTGCGGCAGGCAATAATTCATCCAAAGATATGAAAACCATGATTCCTGCAACTGCTGCAAATATTAAACCAAACATAAGATCATTCAAAAATGGCATCAAAATCAAGAATGCCACGACAGCGCCGACCGGCTCTGCAAGACCAGATAAAAAGGATAATTTGAATGCCTTTTTTCTGTCTCCTGTTGCAAAATAGATTGGTACGGAAACGGCAATTCCCTCAGGAATATTGTGAATGGCTATTGCGATAGCGATGGCAACTCCAAGTGCTGGATCCTGCAAGGCAGCAGTAAATGTAGCAATACCTTCCGGAAAGTTATGAATTGCGATGGCAAGCGCTGTAAATGTCCCCATTTTCAACAGAGCTGCGTCTGTCGTTTTCTTAGGAGATGACAAATCTTCAACCTTCTTCAATTCATGTGGATTCCCCTGTTCTGGTACAAACTTATCAATTAATGCTATCAGTAAAATCCCTGCAAAAAAACCACCGACAGTGAGCCAATTCCCCTGCTGTTCCCCTAAATAACTGACGAGTGAATCCTTCGCTTTTACAAAAATCTCAATCATCGAAACATAAATCATTACACCTGCAGAAAATCCAAGCATCCATGACAGGAATTTAGTATTCGTTCTGGAAGTAAGTAATGCAAGCAAACTTCCGATACCTGTTGCAAGACCAGCTAATAAGGTTAACCCAAAAGCTAGCAGTAAATTATCCGGCATTGTCATTCCCCTTTATTGAAGTTTTTTAAGCATTCAGCTAATTGGCAATTTAACGTTTGTTTACTCCATTTAAAAAAGTTTCCCTTAGGAAAGATTTTAAATGTATATCAACAATACGTCAATTAATATATATGCATTTTTTAGGCAAATGTTCATATATTGCGCAAAAAGGACAGGTTTCTCTAAAAAAAACGCTTTTCCTAAAAGTAAGCCATGCACCTTTAGAAAATAGTACCAGCTAATTAATTTCCTTATTCTGTGGGAATAACCTATATTTTCGTTTATAATGAGACAAAATACCCAATTAATAGTCGTGAGGAAAAAGGATGAGCAAGTTGAAAGTTACATACAGAATCGGTATCGGAGTTTTTATTATTGTCAGCTATATATTAATCTATTATGGTGTTTTGCTGTTTGGAACAGACAGTCACATAACTGTGCTGAGCAGTAATATTTTATCGGCTGCAGGTGCGCTCATTTCCTCTGCTGTGTTGTTCTTTTCTTATCGAAAAAGCAGCACACCTGAAAAAATTCTTTGGTTTTGGCTTGCCAGCGGCACATTTACGTACTTTATCGCAGAGCTGATTTGGTTGTATCAGGAAAGTATTTTGCGTCAAACGGTTCCATTCCCAGATTACAGCGACATCTTCTACATGCTGCAGATTTTCTTTTATTTAACTGGTTTCCTCCGTTACTTCAGCATGCAAAGAACCTTGCTCCGCAGTGTTCAGCTAATTTTTGAATTAATGATTGTAATGATTGTTGCATTCTGTTTAAGCTACTACTTCCTTCTTGAACCTTTGCTGAAAACAGAAGGTTATACAGGAATTTTTCTGGCTACAGCAATCGGATACCCATTAGGTGATCTTGCCTTATTGATTGGAGCCTTATTAATCCTATTTTCCATTAAAGAGCTGCCACTCAGAACAAATTTAACGGTAATTTTAATAGGAATACTCGTGCAAATTGCCGCAGATACGGGCTATATGTATTTGCTGTTTGTCACTAAATACAATACGGGAAGCTATTTTGACCCTTTATTTATTTTATCTTTGCTGATTATCGCATTAGCGAGCATTGCTGCAAAAAGGACTCCAGCAGCAGCTATGACCAAAAGACGGAGATACGATTTTTTACAAATATTTATTCCATATTCTGCCCTCTTATTTTTTATATGTTTTATTATTATCGTCGATCATCATCATCCTGTTTTGGCAATTGGAGGCCTCTTATCCGTTTTCCTTATCATGGCAAGACAGATTATCATTTTGGCAAATTATAAAAGGCTGCTTAAAACTGCGAGCACAGACAATCAAAAATTCATGTCCTTGTTCAAGTTTCATCCAGATGCTGCAATGACACTTGATTTACAAGGCAATATTATTGAAATAAACAACGCTTTTGTCAGGATGGCTTATGAACCTATAGAATCCTTTTTAGGAGCTTCCTTTTTTCATATATTCAAAGAAAAAAGACAGGTTGTTGAGAAAAGCTTTCATATCGCTCTTCAAGGCCTGCATCAAAGCTTTGAAGTGGATTATCGGGATGATTTTGGCAAAAGATATTTTTATTATATAACCTTCATTCCAATGTATATAAACATGGAAGTTGCCGGCGTATTTGTCATCTCAAAAGATATTACAAACGCTATTGCAAGCAATGAACGAATCCAGTTTTTAGCTTATCATGATTCACTGACCGGATTAGCAAACAGAGCTTATTTTGAAGAGTCGCTGCGAAAAGGGATTAAATCAACAAAATCAGGCTTAATGGCTGTTATTTTCATTGATTTCGACCGTTTTAAAGTGATTAATGACTCGTTAGGGCATGATGCTGGTGATGAATTGCTTGTATCAATCTCAACAAGGCTGAACTCTGTCATCCACCCTGGTGACATACTCGCCAGATTGGGCGGTGATGAATTTACGATTTTGTTAAAAAACCGTAGGACAGAGGACGAAATCATAGAGCTGCTTGAACAAATGATGAAAGCATTAACACCCGCTTACTTCATTAAGGAAAATTATGTTGTTACAACTCCAAGCATGGGCATTTCTTTATCAGAAGGAACTGAAAAAAGCGCTGTCACCATGATGAAACAAGCAGATATTGCGATGTATTACTCAAAAAAAAATGGAAAAAATCAATATAATTTCTATAAGCCCGGTATGGAGGGTGTGTCTGAAAATCACTTAAGACTAGAACAGGATTTGCATCACGCTATTCAAAATGATGAGTTCGTCCTTTATTATCAGCCGCAAGTGGATACTCAGGAAGATCTTATATACGGTGCAGAGGCGTTAATCAGATGGGAGCATCCTAAATTAGGATTGCTGACACCATTTCATTTTATTGATCTTGCAGAAGAAACGAACTTAATCATTCCGATTGGAGAATGGATTATAAAAGAAGCGTGCAGACAAGGCAGAGTTTGGCATGACAGCGGGAATTTAATTCAAGTATCGATTAATATTTCACCGAAACAATTTCAATCAAGTGACCTTGTTGATTTCATTGCTGCTTCAGTAGCTGAATCAGGCTTTGATCCAAACTACTTAATTATCGAAATTACAGAAGCGATCGCCATGAACCAAATTGAAAAAACAGTGGCCACCATGCACAGGCTGAAAGAATTGGGTGTCCGAATTTCAATAGATGATTTCGGCACAGGTCATTCCTCCTTGTCCTATTTAACGGAGCTGCCGATTGATGCCCTGAAAATCCCGAGAGAATTTGTTCAAAATCTTGGGACAGAAACGAATAACGCCATCGTCCATACCATTATCACTTTAGCTAATAACCTGAATCTCAACCTTGTAGCAGAAGGTGTCGAACTGAAGGAACAGCTTCATTTGCTGCAAGAAATGGGTTGCTACAGCATTCAAGGTTTCTTATTCTCCAAGCCTGTTAAAGCACAGGAGGTATTAAGGCTAACTGAAAGTCGACAGCTATACTAAAAAAGGAAAATCCATCGAAAATGATGGATTTTCCTTTTTTTTTTAATGAGCTAATTGCTTTGCAGATACTGCAGGATTAACTGCTTTTTCTTTTTGTGCTGCCAGTCTGATAACCGTGATAGCAAATGTCACAATCAGTATAAGCACAAGGTTCACTGCGAATGATGATACTGAATCTCCTGTATAAATCAACTTCGTGAATCCTTGCACCCCATTAGAAGCAGGCAAGAAGGCACCGAAATGCTGGTAAAACGGTGCAAGCATATTTGCTGGAATAATATTGCCTGCTGTCATTAACTGCAATGGAACCATCGCTACATTAAAGAGCGGTCCTGCATTGCCAAATAAGCTGAAACTCATTTGTGTGAAGCTGATGCATGCTGCTGCTGTTAACACATGGAACAGCCATAACTTCCAGTATGGCGCAGCCACATCTTGAAAGCTGACCGCAAGGCTGACAATGATTGTCGGAACAACGAGCGCTACGATGACCAGCAACAGCTGCCTGCTCCAGAAAATTTGCCATTTTGAGTTATGTTTTTTCATGATTTGAGAAACAAGATTAAATTGGATATTCATCGTCATTACAGCTATATAGGTGATAAAGCCAAAAATCATCGGAAGCATAGATGCTGCGAAATTATGAACCTCGTTTGTTTTCACAATATCTGCTTTAACACCGCTATGAACACCTATATTTGCACTGATTTCGGATGCTGCTTTTTCCATCATAGACACAGCTACTTGAGAGTTTGCCTCATTAACATAGAAAGTCAGTTCCCCATTGCCACTGCCCATTTCCTCTGCGAATTTGGCAGGAATAACGATAAGCATTGCATAATTGCCTTTATCAAGCTGCTCCTTCGCTTTTTCAAATCCCGAATTGGTCACAATATGGAAAGGGCTGCTTTTGGCAATTTGTTCTTCTAACGCTTTGCTTGCCGCTCCATCTTCGTTAACAATGCCAACATTAAGCTCATCCAGTCTTTCTGTTGCATGATTATATCCAGTCATCCAGACGATCATAAAGAACACAGGCACAAAAATAGCAAATACTAAACCAATTTTTGTCTGTGGAATTTTCATCATATTTTTAAAACCTTGTAAAATCTTCATTCCTACTCCCCTTTACTACTGTTCACAAAAAAAGTTGCACATGCATGTATATTCTTAAAAAAATTACGAAAGATTATCATACATTTTATTTAATATGTGGATGAAGCTCTCAACTTCCGATTCCTTAAGACCTTTATATGTCTGGTTTTCAAGCTGCTCGAGCTCTGGCCATATTTGCGCATGCAAATCGAGACCCTTTCTTGTGATATTTAACCGGACCGCTCTCCTGTCAGACGGATCTGCAGAACGACTTACAAGCTCTTTTTTTATAAGCTTATCCAGAATCTTACCAACTGTTGTCTGGTCTCTTTCTGTCAGCTCTGCCAGCCGCTTTTGGGAAACTCCCTCCGTCTTGCTTAATTCGCTCAGCACAGAAAACTGTTCTGGTGTCAGTCCAAAGCTGCTCATCTGACGGGTAGCTGCTCTTTTAAAAGCTAAATAAGTCCTCGAAAGTATCAAGCCTAACTCTTTATTATCCATATACTTATCTGACATATCGGTATCCTTTCCACAAAAAATAGTTGCACTACTTATAATTGCACATGCATGTAATTTTAAATTAGAAGATGCTTACATGTCAATTACTTTTTTATGTAAACACAATTTAAACACTATAAAAGAAACAAAACTGGCTGTTCTTTGGTGAGTATATTCTTCCAAGTCTTTATAGTAATTAATCGGATTTATCAATAACCTTTAGGGCTTTTTAGGGCGAGGCATATTAGGCTCTTGAAAACTATCGGTTATCTAAAAAATAATGGTTTGAGTCCCAGAAATTCAGACTTCAAGCCACACTGTTATCTTTTACAAGCAAAGTGCATCCTTCAATAAAAAACAACGAAGGGAGCAAATATTGCTCCCTTCGTTGTTAGATAACTTTAGGTCTATTATTTTTCAGGAATTTCACAGTTATCATCTGTGCAAGCTGCTCCTGCATTTCCTCCTGAAAGGTCTTGCAGTTTAGGTGCGTTTCCTTCTTCTTCCCAAACTTGCTGAAGAGCACGTTTGAATGTTTCAGTCGGCTGTGCGCCTGAGATAGAATACTTTTGATTAATAACAAAAAACGGAACTCCAGTCACTCCCATTTGCTGTGCTAAAGCTTCATCAATTCTGACATCATTTGCATATTTTGTAGAGTCATTTAAAACAGCTAAAGTTTCTGCTTTTTCTATACCTGCAGATTGAGCAATTTCTACTAATACGTCATGGTCGCTTATCAGCTTTGATTCTGTAAAGTAAGAAGCTAACAGCTTTTCTGTCATTTCCTTTTCTTTGCCGACAGTTGCCGCAAACTTCGCCAGGCGATGAGCGTCAAATGTATTTGTTGGCTTCATATCATCAAAGTTAAATTGCAAACCGACACCAGCAGCCTGGCTGCCAATTCCTTCATTTGCTCGTTTTGCTTCCTCAATGCTCATGCCGTATTTTTTTGCCAGCGCTTCATTGATTCCTGTGCCGGAGTAAGGTTTTGCATTTGGGTCTAATTCAAAGCTTTTGAACTCAACCTCTACTTGATCTTTACCAGGAAACTGAGCAATAGCTTCCTCTAAACGGCGCTTGCCTATATAACAAAATGGACATACAAAATCTGACCATACCTCTATTTTCATTGTTTTGACCTCTTTTCATCGAGTACTTTGGAATTCCTTCCTAGTCTTTCTGTTCTATTATAAAATAATCACTTTAAATAAAAAATTAATACGCTCAAAAGAAGTCAAAACTCAATTAAACAGAAGAAGAGCACCATCACGGTGCTCTATCCTTTATTTCGCGTTCGTAAGATTACTTGCCTTCAAAACTTCCTTCTGCATTTTCCCTTTTGCAGTTACATAGTTATTCTTAAACCAAGCAATTGCAGCTGCTATAACTGTAAATGCGTTAGTCAGGTAGTTTGTCCAATCCTCACTTGTCCCAGGAATTTCGTATAAACCAAAGGAAACTAGGACTTGGTTGACCAATGCGATTGCCAACACTAATGTACGAATGAGTGTACCTCTGTCCATTACCATTCACTCCTTGTTATTAATTTTGCCATTCACCTTATAATATGTTAGCTTGTACTATTCTGGTACCGGCATTTGTATTAGGAGAAATGAGGCTTTTCCGCAAAAAAAAGATCCCTGCTATTTACAGGAATCTTTTTTACCTATGTTTATTGTAAAACACAAAATGTTCCCGGAATATTTTTAAACCTATACCTAGTCCAATAATGTTACTCATCTAGTCAATATATTCCGTTAATTGCTTCCCATATTACATATTTTCACAAATAAAATCCTATAAAAAAGAGCATCATTAGCTCATTTTTTTATAGGGTTTATTTTATTTTTAATCGTTCTCTTTTTAACCTGTTTTCTTCATCTTGGAGTGCACTTAAAAGATGAAATTGATCATGCATAAAAGGATTAGTTGCAAATCTTCTCGCTGAAACTTTAACACGGTTATAAGCTAAATTTAAATCAATCTCATCAATTGAATCTTTTCCAGATTTTAATGCAAAAGCTGTCGCTTCTACCAATATCTTTTTAATTAGCCCCCTTTAATTAGGGAATACTAGCAATATTATTTTTATTTGTCCAAAAAACATTTCATTTTTTGGTGGTTTCTAACATAACTTTGCAACAAAAAAACTCGTTTAACCAAACGAGTATTAAATATATTTAAGCAGTTTTTTAGAAATGATATTTAAGAAAAATTAAGATATTAATAATTTAAAAAACTCACTCAAGTTCATCCTTTTATTTTAAATTTCTCTTTGATCATCTGAAGGTACTCGGTTACCCATTCCCTATCTTTTGGACGTTTTTGCAGATACTCCTCACAATCTTCTAATAAGTAACGATAAAATGTCTCATAATCTAATGTAATTTCTATATCTTTTTCTACAGCAGGATAATCGAGGTAATATCTCACTCCCTCTGTCCCGAAATAATCTTCTTCCCAATCTTCATAAATACTAGCAAATACATACCAAGCGTATTCATCTCCATAACCCCACTCTATGGAATAGTGATGTAAAATATTTAAGAACCTACCGTCTCCCATAAGAAAATAATAATACTTAATTAGTTTCTTTTCTTCCATTTCTGTTAGTTCCGACATTTTAACTCTCTCCTTTTCTATTCTCCGTTAGAGTGTCCCCTATGGTTAAGTACTTCTTACATACCTGCAATCGGATAAAAACTCGAAGGATATTCCCTCCGAGTTTATTCTTGTATGTTGTATTTTTCTTTTATCTTTTCAAGGTAGTCATTTACCTCTTTTGAATCATTAGGGTGTCTTCGCATATACAGTTCACAATCTTCTAATAAAAATTGGTAAAACGTTTGGTAATCTAATATTACTTCAGCATCTTCGTCTACAACTGGATTGTCGATGTAATAAGCGATACCTTCTTCTCCGAAATAATCTTCTTCCCACTCTTCATAATAGTTCGCAAAAACAAATCGTGCATATTCATCTCCATATCCTTGACCTTCAGAGTATGCTCTTAGTGTCCTCAGGAATTTAGCATCACCCATATGTATATAAAAAAGGTTAACTAGCTTTCTATATTCTTGAGTATTCATTAGTACACCTTCAACCTTATTTATTGGTGAATAGGACAAGACGTAAAGGGATCTTCTGAATATTTATGAAAAACGTGTATAAATACTCGGAGGAACCCCCTACGAGTCTAGTCTTCGATATTAAATTTTCCTTTAATTTTTTGGAGATATTCCTGTACTTTCTCTCTGTCCTCAGGGCGTTTCTGAAGATAATCTTCGCAGTCATCTTTTAGATACTGATAAAAAGTTTGGTAATCTAGTATTATTTCCGTGTCTTCATCTACAGCTGGAGCATCGATATAGTAGGCTATACCTTCTTCACCGAAATAATCTTCTTCCCAATCTTCGTAATAACTCGCAAAAACATATTGTGCGTATTCGTCTCCGTATCCCCATCCCTTAGAATACTGTTCTAATATGGTCAAAAATCGGCCAATCCCCATATGTGCATAAAAAAATCTGATGAGTTTCCTTTGTTCCTCTTTTGTTAATTCAGTCATAATCAATAACACCTCATTCTTTATTCAATAGATGGGAAAAAGTTCTTAATATTGCCTGTCTCTTTGTCTATGTAACCAACAAACTTGATAGCAAACTAGCTCCCATTCTTTTTTAAAGAATGTCTTTTCTTCCAGACACTTTGGACAATATTTTTTTCTACCTTGCTGTGTAAGCCCCTTTTTTTAAAATAATTTAATATTATCGAAACATCAGTTTGAGTAATACTACCTAAAATTTCTCGATGATATGTTAAATTAAGTAAAATCTCTTCACTGACCCCAGTTAGCCTTGAAAGTATACCAAAACTTAAGTCATTAATCTCTTATTTACATTTCCGATATTTTTATTTTTATTTAAACCAGCATATCCATACAGATAAGATGTTCCATCATAGAGGTTCTTTTCACTCAATCGTGACAGAAAGCTATCAAAACTTTCTCCATTATATGGGTTACAAAAAACTATTAGTTCTTGTGGTTCTTTGTTCATATAATAATCAACCCTTAAAAAAATATAACCGCTTATATAAATTACTAAGCGGTTATACCTCAATATTCTCTATTATTTACTTATTTTATTCCGGTTATTTTTCACGCAATTCCGTTGAAATTTTGGGTTTAACACTTTATACTGCTTGATTGCCTTTCGCCTTTTCATCCTGAATCATCAGAATGCCAAGCTTATGATAATCTCCTTCGTACAATGCCCTCTGAGTAAAACGAACCTCATGGTTTGTATCGAGAACTTCCATTTTGCAATGAGCTGAGTTTTTTTGCAGTGCAGTGTAAAGCTGAATTTCGTCCTGCACTGGAATGCTGTTTACTTTTGTGATAATTTCACCGATTTTAAGACCCATCTTATCTGCTGGAGAGTCAGGAACAACACCTAAAATCATGATGCCATTATTTTTTTTCGTGAAATAAAAGCCTTTATTTTTTTCCTTCGCTTTTTGACCTGCCGTAATCCATTCACGGCCGATAATAGCCACAATAACACTACCTATAGCCGCAAGAGGGAAATAATAAGCAGCTGCCGCACTTATTGCAATAAACAGGCCGAGCCAGAACACCCTTTTGCCGACTGCTCGCACTGCAACTGTAGGATGTACTGCTTGTACAGCTTGTCTGAATCCTAGCAAAAACGGCACAAGGATGATGGAGTATGTTTGATCACCAACAGTAAAGACCGGCCATCCTTCAATAGGAATAGACAGCACTCCTTCCGGGAGAAACAGAAACAATGGCACAAGCCAAGCTCTTTCTGACAAATGGATGCCGATTGCTTGTCCCCTGCTGCTTTTTGTCAGGCGAGGTGATGTTCCTTTGCTGCCATTCTTCTGAATCAGCAAGCCCTCTGCTGCAAGCAGCAAGCCTAACACCGCAACAGCAGTTGGAAAGATATATGTATCTCCGCCAATTACGCTCTCAGAAAAGAGGAAGAAATCCCATCCCATATACAGAGAAGCGATGCTTGCCAATATTCCAAGACCAACAGTATACACGGAAGAAAGCAAACGTGTCTTCCAAATTAAGCTTAGAAGCAGAGTGAAGATGCCTGTATAGATAACCATTTCCATCGGCACTACGAGAACTAATCCAATCGATATTATCGATAGGCACAATCCTATAATGACGCCAACAGGCAGAAGCTGTTTCAGCTCAAAATAAGCATTCAATGCCCTGATGGTGAAATCCTTTCGCTCCTTCGTCACCCTTGAGACACCTAAATAGGCTGCTAACAAAAAGGAAAGATAAAACAAAGGATGAAGAAATAGTTTTCCAAACCCCTTTAATAATTCAATTAGCCAATCTTGCCACATGAAGAGTCCCACCTTTTTTTAAAACTAGTTGAAATTACTATATGCACAAGAACGTGATATTCCTCATAATATAAATCTATTATATTCTACTAGCAAACTAATAGAAAGCCCAGGAGAGATAATTTCATATAAGAATAATCAAAACCAATAAATAAAGCCTGCCAGAAACGGCAGGCTTCTATTGTTATTTCGCAGCTTCTATAGCTGCTTTCATTTTCGCCTTCACATTCTCTACTGTGAAGCCGTATTCTTGGAAAAGCTTATCAGCTGGAGCAGATGCACCGAAATGATCGATTGTAATATGCTCTCCTTTAGCACCGATATACTCTCTCCATCCTAATGAAGCACCTGCTTCGATTGCTACACGAGCTTGAATGCTGTCTGGAAGCACGCTGTCTTTATAGCTTTGAGACTGCTTTTCGAACAAGTCCCAGCTTGGCATGCTGACAACACCTACAGAAATTCCGTCTGCTTCAAGTTCTGCTTGTGCTTGAATGGCTAGAGACACTTCAGATCCGCTCGCAAGCAGCAAACCTTGCGTCTCCCCTTTTGCGGCAGAAACGGTATAAGCTCCTTTACTTACGCCATTAAATGCCTCAGCCTTAGTTAAATCCAATGTAGGCAAGTTTTGGCGAGTCAGCACTAATGCAGTTGGAGTATCCTTGCTTTCCAAGGCAATTTGCCATGCGGCTGCTGTTTCCTTAGCATCAGCAGGACGAATGACAGACAGACCTGGCATTGCACGCAAGGAAGCAAGCTGCTCAACCGGCTCATGCGTTGGTCCGTCTTCACCGACAGCAATACTGTCATGTGTGAAAACATATGTGACAGGAAGCTTCATTAATGCTGCAAGACGGATAGCAGGACGCAGATAGTCAGAGAAAACAAAGAATGTCGCTCCAAACACCTTCACACCGCCATGCAATGCCATACCATTAATAGCTGCACCCATCGCAAATTCACGTACGCCAAACCAAATATTTTTAGCTGCATAGCCATCCAGACCAAAGTTCTTTTCATGACCGATCAGCGTTTTATTAGAGCCTGCCAAGTCAGCTGAACCGCCGATGAATGCTGGAATTGCTTTTGCCGCTGCTTGAATGCTCTTTCCAGAAGAATCTCTTGTTGCCATTGCGCTTCCAGCTTCGAAATCAGGCAAGCTTTCTTGAAGATTCGCTGGCACTTCCCCTTTAATTGCTGTTTCCAGCTGAGTTGCAAGCTCCGGATATTCCGCTTTATAAGCTTCATACATTTTATTCCACTCATTTTCCTTTGTCTGACCTTCAGCAGCTAAACCTGCATAGTGCTCAGCAACCTCAGTAGGCACATGGAATGCTTCTTCATATTCCCAGCTGTAAGCTTGCTTTGCAAGCAATGTTTCGTCAGCTCCAAGCGGTGCACCGTGGGAAGCTGATTTACCGCCTTTATTCGGCGAACCGTAGCCAATAACTGTCTTAACTTCAATCAATGTCGGCACATCTGATTTCTTCGCTTGTGCAATAGCTGCTTGAATTGCCGCGATATCATTGCCATCCTCAACACGAAGAACCTCCCAGCCATATGCTTCAAAACGCTTTTGCACACTTTCTGAGAAGGAAAGATGAAGATCACCGTCAAGAGAAATATCATTGGAATCATATAGAACAACCAATCTTCCAAGCTTTAGATGTGCTGCAAGGGATGCTGCTTCTGCTGAAACCCCCTCCATTAAATCACCGTCGCCGCAGATGCTGTATGTATAATGATCAACAACTTGATAGTCGCCTTTATTGTATGTCTCAGCAAGATGTCTTTCTGCCATTGCCATACCTACTGCCATCGCAATCCCTTGTCCAAGCGGACCTGTTGTTGCTTCCACTCCAGGAGTGTGGCCGAATTCTGGATGTCCAGGTGTTTTGCTTCCCCATTGACGGAAGTTCTTCAAGTCGTCGATGCTCACTCCGTAGTTGAACAGGTGAAGCAGGCTGTATAACAGCATAGAGCCATGTCCTGCAGATAAGACGAAGCGGTCACGGTTAAACCATTCAGGATTGGCAGGGTTATGATTCATTTCCTTTGCCCAAAGCGCATACGCCATCGGTGCTGCACCCATCGGCATTCCTGGGTGGCCAGAGTTGGATTTCTCGATGGCATCAATGGAAAGTGTTCTAATAGTATTGACCGCCATTTGTTCAATATTTGTCTTCGTCAATTCGCTCATCTATACCAGTCCTTTATCAGGTTTTTATTATTTCTTTATAAATGCAATTTCGTCCGTTTGTACAGCCAATTGGCCTGTTTCTTGCTTTTGCTCTAACCAAGAAAGAATCCCGCCTGTCAGTCTGTTAGCTAAAATTCGGTCAGCTGCTGTCGGGTTTGTCCCCATACAAAGTGCCTCATCGATTTCCGTATATTTAAAATCTACTTTCAGATGGTCAACAACTTGTTCTATTGCTGAAGCATGTGCAGCAGCACTATATACAAGGACAGAAGAAGTGTTCCATTCTGTAAAGCTTGCTTCGATGCGTTCCTTTAGTGCGTCCATTTCATCTGCTTCAAATTCAGGAGCAAAGAAATGCCCGTCTCCTGCACTCGAAATGTCCTCCAGCATTTTAATGGAGGGGCTTCCATCTATAGAAAAACCGAATAACCGCGGATTGTCATATTTCAAGGAGTTAATTGTATCCTTCACTCTAAGAATATTATCGACGATGCTGTTCACCGCTGTATCATAACCAAGCGTGGTTTCAGAACCTTCTATATCATTAAAAATTGACACCGGAACAAATAAAGAGCGTACGGAAGAATGGTCAGCCAAATAGCTTGTCCATTTTTCTTTCGCCTCTGCATTTCCAATGACAACAGCAGTATCTACTGCAGAAAAAATTTCTTCCCATTTATCATCTTCAGGATATGCAGACATCATAAGCATTGAATCGCTCAAGTAAGGAGAGTCGCTGTTTATGTTAAGCTCCTTATATCTTGCTGTTCCCGTTCCCTTTTCTATCTCCATTCCAACCAATTCGTGCTTAGGAGTTAAATGAAGCTGCAACTTATACACTATTTGTTTGACCCCTGCAGGCAAACTCCCAAAGACAATTACTCCAACTTTCAAAGCATTTTACCCCCTAATTAATTGCATGCGTTTTTAATTTCATATAATGGTATTATATAGGATTATGAGAGCAATGGAAAAAAACTTGTCTTTTTAGGGGATTTTTTCTGGCAGATTTTTCAGAGTTATCCCTTAAATTATAGCCCTGCCTCCAGTTCACCGATAGCATTGACCCTTTGGGCATGCCTGCCTCCTAAAAACTCAGCATTCAGCCATGTTTCTACTATCGTCAACGCTAATCCTTCACCGGTTACACGCTCGCCAAGACAGAGAACATTGCTGTCATTATGCTCTCTTGTCGCTTTTGCTGTGAATACATCTCCTACTGCAGCAGCACGAATACCTTTGATTTTATTAGCGGCAATGCTCATCCCAATTCCTGTACCGCAACAGAGAATTCCTAAATCAACTTCTTTACAATTAATAGCATCTCCTACTGTTTTCGCATAACCAGGAAAATCAACACTATCTGTGCTCGTGCAGCCAAAATCGAGAACTGTCATACCACTACCCTCCAAGTAGGCCTTAACAGCCTCCTTTAAATGAAAGCCGCCATGGTCGCTTGCGATCGCCAGCTTCATTCACCTATCCCCTTTCCAACTGATTATCTTTTTCTATGGTAAACTTGATGACACGTACATTCTACCATATATTCGTACGTACATGTATAGGTAAATTGATGAATTAACTTAAAAGTTATCCTTACAACCTTGTTGGTACGTACATGATAAGAATAGATGGTGATATTAAATTTAAAGCCTTTTACCACTAGCTAATCAATAAAGGCCTGCTCCCATAGTGGAAGCAGACCTTTTTCGTATTAAAAATCAAAATTATCTGGATCTGGACCTACACGCAGATTTTCGTTCAATTCAGTGATTTTCTCCATTTCTTTATCAGTCAATATGAAGTCAAACACATCAGCATTTTCAATAATTCGATGCTCTTTAATAGATTTAGGGATTGTGATAATCCCATTTTGCAAGTCCCAACGGATGATAACTTGTGCTACAGATTTATTGTACTTTGCCCCAATGCTTTTTAACAGCTCATGATCCAGGAGCTGACCTTGCATTAATGGCGACCATGCTTCCACTTGGATACCGTGACTTTGGCAGAAGGCTCTTACTTCTGTTTGTGTAAGTTTTGGATGCAACTCGACTTGATTGATCATCGGCATTATTTCTGCGTCCTTCATTAAATCTTCAAGATGGTGAACCTGAAAGTTGCTGACACCGATTGCCTTAACTTTTTTATTCTTATAAAGAGTTTCTAGCGCTCTCCATGCTTCCTTGTACTTTCCAGCCTTTGGCCAATGAATTAAATATAAATCCAAGTAATCAAGACCTAACTTCTCTAAGCTAGCCTCAAATGCGGCCAATGTTTTTTCATAACCAAGGTCATCATTCCAGACTTTCGATGTAATGAAGAGATCTTCCCGGCTAATTCCAGCAAGCTCGATTCCCTCCTTGATTCCTTGGCCGACACCTGCTTCATTTTGGTAAATAGCTGCCGTATCAATGCTGCGGTACCCGTTTTTAATCGCGGCACGAACAGATTCTACAACGGTTGCTCCATCCTCAACTTGAAATACTCCTAATCCGAGCCATGGCATTTTTACTCCATTTGCTAATGCGACTGTATCTTGTAAATGTTTCATATTATTTACCCCATTCCTTTTTATTTGCTTTTTTCTCTAACACTAAGCTCCAGCCAGTCAGCAGTACTGCGGCTGCTACCATTATTCCGCCGACCCAAGCTGTATGAATTAAACCTAATGAGTTAGTAACAACTCCACCTAAATAAGAACCAATCGCGATACCTGCATTGAAGGCAGCGATATTAACAGCAGAGGCGACATCAACTGCTCCAGGCACATACCGCTCTGCAAGCATCACAACATAAACTTGCAGTCCAGGCACATTCATAAACGCCAACAGACCCATTAATATAATCATCGCAAGGCCTGCACCTTTATACGGCAAGGCAAAGATAAGCAAAAATAGGATGATAGCTTGTGCTATAAACATGTAAAACAGAGCTGTGAGCGGCTTTTTATTAGAAAGCCTGCCTCCAATCATATTCCCTGCTGCGATGGCCATTCCATATAAAAGCAGGATGCCTGCAACTGTGCTTTCCTTGAAACCAGTGATTTCATGAAGAAGCGGTGAAAGATACGTAAAGACAACAAATGTCCCCCCATAGCCTAATGCTGTGATAATGAACAAAAGCAGCAATCTGCTCTTAGTCACTAACGAAAGCTGATCTTTAAACGTAGAAGGCTTGGCCTTAGAAAGATTCTTCGGGACAAGAATGCTATTGGCAATAAATGCGATAATACCAACAAGCACTATTGCAACAAATGCTAATCGCCAGCCGAATTGCTGGCCGATAAATGTTCCAATTGGCACACCAGTTATGGTTGCTACTGTAAGTCCTGTGAACATAATTGAAATAGCACTTGCTCTTTTATCCTTGCTGACAAGGTCTGCTGCAATCGTTGAGCCGATTGACATGAAGATACCATGTGATAATGCAGAGATTATTCTTGCTATTAACAAGACAGTAAGGCTGCTCGCTGCTGCAGCAATGCTGTTACCAATAATAAATACGATCATAATCCATAATAATAATGTTTTTCTGGAAACTCTTGAGGTGATGGACGTCAAAACTGGCGCACCGATTGTAACACCAAGAGCGTAAATGGATACTGTCAATCCTGCTGCAGTAATGCTGACATTCAAGTCTGCTGAAATTAAAGGCAGAAGACCGACACTAATAAATTCTGTTGTACCAATTGCGAAAGCACTGACTGCCAATGCAAGCAAGGCATACACGCTTCCATTCTTACGATTACTCATATGTCCTCCTTCTTGATGCTTGATATATAATGATCCACTAGTGGAATGAATTTTTATCAGCTTGCTTTTCGGCCGGCAAATGTTATTATGAATCATATAGATATCTTTGAAAAGTACGTACTTTTTTGTGATATAGGCACCGCAAAGTACTATAGGTACTTTTTAGTGCCTATAATATCATCTGGAGGTTACAGCATGGAAAAGAAGAAATACAATATTTCTGTTGAGGCAACCCTTGAGGTAATCGGCGGCAAGTGGAAATGTGTAATCCTATGCCATCTTACACATGGCAAAAAACGGACAAGCGAACTAAAGCGATTAATGCCTAATATTACCCAAAAAATGTTAACACAACAGCTTCGTGAATTAGAAGAGGACGGCATTATTAACCGAATCATTTATCAGCAAATTCCACCTAAGGTAGAATACGAGCTGAGTGAATATGGTCAAAGTCTGCAAAGTATTCTTGATGCACTATGTAATTGGGGAGAAAGGCATATTACGAAGGTCTATGGCGATAAAACACTCGTGCTGGAGGACAGCATTTTAAATAAGTAAACAACACGAAAAAGCACACCTTCTTTAAGGTGTGCTTTCTCTAATTCACGATATATCGCAAAGCTGTTTGCAGCTGCATATCGTTTTCATCTTTTTGCATTTCCGTTCTGACTGCCTGCTGCATCTTTTCGGCTGTATTTGCGTCAATCGTTCCTGTTTCTGTCAAATTATTGCTTCCTTGAAAGGCCTTCACAGCAATTTCTGTCTGGCTGCTGAAATAACCATCCTGCCTGTCTGTCCGATAGCCAAGACTTGTTAAAATCTCCTGCGCATACTTGACTTGCTCGGTGTTCATTTCCCGCTTCAACGTCTTTTCTATTTGAAGTGGATGAGTTTTATATAAAGCCGATTTCTCCACTTCCAAGTTTGGTTCTATCCCTTTTTTATGAATCCAATTCCCATCAGGTGTGAGCCATTTGAATAAAGTTAATTTAATTTTGCTTCCATCCTCCATTGGCACAGCTTGCTGAACTGTCCCCTTACCGAACGTCTTTTCACCAATAAGTGTGTAGTTTTCCGCTTCTTTCATAGCACCAGCCATTATTTCTGATGCTGAGGCACTTCCATTATCTACAAGCAGAACAACTGGATAATCCTTCTTTTGTTTTAAGTCAGAGTAGAATTGTTCGGTCTCTCCATCTCGATGCTCAATTTGCACATAAGGCTTGTCTGAAGTCACAAACTCTCCTAGTATCTCATTCACACTTGTAAGCAGTCCCCCTGGGTTGCCTCTGACATCTAATATCAAGCCGGCAATTCCTTGCTGCTCTTGCTCCTGTAATGCCTTATGAAATTCAGAAGCTGTCTCCTGTGAAAAGGAGGTAATTTCAATATAACCGATATTTTCTCCACCCTCTCTTTTAACAGAGGAATGAACCGTAATTTGCGGAACCTCATCACGGACAACGGCTATTTGCAGCGGCTTTTCCAGCCCTTGTCTGACAATCTCCAATTCTACCTTCGTGCCTTTTTCTCCCCTAATCTTTTGCGTCACATCATACAGATCAAAGCCTTGTACACTTTCTCCGTCCACCTTAACAATTTCATCATTTGCTTTAATACCAGCCTTTTCTGCAGGAGAATCCTTTATTGGCGACACAATAATAACCTTATCGTCTTCTGCGCTTATTTCAGCACCAATGCCTTCAAAAGAGGAATCAAGAGCTTGTTCAAACTGTTTTGCGCTGTCCTTGTCCATATAAACAGAATACGGATCATCAAGGGTAGAAAGCATGCCCTTAATTGCACCCTCCTCTAATTCAGCCTTATCTACTTTTTCCACATAATTGTTTAAGATCAGGTTATACGCTTTGTCAACCTTCGATAAGGCTGTCGCATTGCTGCTTGCTGCTGAATCAGACTTCGTTTTATTCTCTTCCCATATATTCATTCCAATATAAGTGCCGCCGGCTCCAACTATGAGGGAGCTTGTCATGCATATCACCAGCAATTTTCGATTCATCTAAGATCGTCCTCTCTTCCTTCTTCATGAGAATAGCCTTACTGAATCTATATGCCGAGAGCAGACAAGTTATGATGACAGCTTTTGCTGTACGCTATTTAAAGTGCACCTATTTTCCCTAGTTGAATAACCTATACAGACGAAAGGGAGGAATGCCTAAAATGTTTTATCATATAAAAGAACTAGCATACCAAGCAAAGCCAGAAAAACCAGATCCACTTTTCGCTAGAAGAATTCAAGAACTAATCGGCGGCCAATTTGGAGAAATGTCTGTTATGAATCAATATTTATTTCAAGCATGGGGTACAAGAGGACATGCAAAATACAGAGATTTACTGTTAGATACAGGTACGGAGGAAATAGGTCATATTGAGCTATTGTCCACAATGGTTGCCCGTCTCTTAGATGATGCACCTGTAACCGAACTGGAGTCTGCAGCTGCTACTAATCCTGCGTTAGCGGCAATTATCGGCGGGATGGACCCACAGCACGCTATCGTATCCGGCTTATCAGCAACTCCAAAAGACAGCAACGGAGTGCCTTGGAACAGCGGCTATATCATTGCGAGCGGCAATCTGCTTGCAGATATGCGTTCTAACCTGCATGCTGAATCACAAGGAAGATTGCAGGCAGTAAGAATTTTTGAACAAACAGATGACAGAGGTATTAAAGATATGCTTTCCTACCTTATCGCAAGGGACACTATGCATCAAAATCAATGGCTTGCTGCTATTTATGAACTAGAACAGCAAGAAGGGGTTGTTGTTCCAAGCACGTTCCCGAAGGAATTGGAAAAAAGAGAGGTTTCTTATTTATTCTTGAACCATTCGATGGGAGACGAAAGCAGCAAAGGAAGATGGGCATCTGGTCCAAGTATGGATGGTATGGGCACATTCCAATACGTAAAGGACGTACCTCCATTCGGTCCTGCTCCAAAATTAAAGCCTGCACCGCCGGCAGAGCATGGTACACCTCCAAATGTAATGTAGCATAAAAAGAGCCACTGTCTAAAAGACAGTGGCTGACTATTTTCATGGAAGATTTTTTATAGATAAGACTCTCATTGCATTCAGCACAGCAATTAAGGTAACTCCAACATCTGAAAACACCGCTTCCCACATTGTAGCAACTCCAAAGGCCCCAAGCAAAAGGAATAGCGCTTTAACTCCTAACGCAAACACAATATTTTGCCAAACAATCTTGCGCGTTTTTTTAGCAATGGAAATGGCAGAGGCAATTTTTGAAGGTTCATCTGTCATAATGACTATATCAGCTGCTTCAATGGCTGCATCTGAACCTAAGCCGCCCATCGCCATGCCTACATCTGCCCGCGCTAATACAGGTGTATCGTTAATCCCGTCTCCTACAAATAAGATCTTCTCTTTTGGAGATTTTCTTTTATCCAGTTTTTCTATCTCTTCTACCTTATCCTGTGGAAGGAGCTCTGCATGCACAACGTCTATATTCAGAGACTTAGCAACACTTGCGCCCACCGCAGCAGCATCCCCTGTAAGCATGACCGTTTTTTTAATGCCAGCTTGCTTCAATGCTGCAATAGCCTGCTTGGCATCCTCCTTCAATTGGTCGGATATGACAAGTGAGCCAATAAACTCCTTATTTGCTGCTACATAGACAATTGTTCCAATCTCTTCTCTTAACTCGAAATCAATTCCTTCCTTCACCATCAGCTTGTAGTTACCAGCTAATACTTTTAAACCATTAACAGCTGCAATGATTCCGTAGCCTGGGATTTCCTCATAATCATTTACATCTGCTTCTGAAACTGCGCCCCCATAAGCCTTTCTGATTGATTCGGCAATCGGATGGTTAGAATGAATCTCTGCACTTGCCGCATTCCGCAGAACATCTTGGTCTGAATAACCGTTAGCAGGATGCACAGACACTACTTCAAATACTCCCTTCGTAAGGGTACCTGTCTTATCAAACACCGCATACTTAACATCATTCAAGGCCTCCAAATAGTTGCTGCCTTTTACAAGAATTCCCGCTTTAGATGCAGCACCTATTCCGCCGAAAAAGCCAAGAGGAATAGAAACAACGAGCGCACATGGACAAGAGATAACTAAGAAAATCAAGGCACGATACAGCCAATCAGAAAATACAGCACCCTCCAAAAATAGAGGAGGCACTACAGCTAATAATGCTGCAATGATTACCACAACCGGTGTATAGTAACGAGCAAATTTCGTGATGAAGTTTTCTGTCGGCGCTTTTCTGCTGCTGGCATTTTGAACAAGTTCCAAAATTTTCGCAACAGTAGACTGACTATATTCCTTCGTTACCTTGACAGTGAGCACTCCATTTTTATTGATGAAGCCGCTGAGTATATCATGTCCCGGCTCTACATCTCTTGGCATGGACTCCCCTGTCAATGCCGAAGTATCAACGCTTGATTTACCCTCAACGACAATACCGTCAAGCGGTATCTTCTCTCCAGGCTTGATAACGATAATATCACCGATTGTCACCTCTTCTGGAGACACCTTTTCAAGGGTCTCCCCTTTCATCACATTGGCATAATCTGGTCTGATATTCATTAAGCTGCTAATCGACTTACGTGAACGGTTTACAGCAGCTCCCTGGAACAGCTCGCCGACTTGATAAAACAGCATGACAGCAACGCCCTCTGGATATTCTTGAATTGCAAATGCTCCTATCGTGGCAATGGCCATTAAGAAATGCTCATCAAATACTTGGCCGCGGACGATATTTGTACAAGCCCGCCATACAATGTCTCCGCCAATAATAAGATAGGCAACAACAAAGGCAGACAGCTTTATAACACCATCCAGCGGAAGAAAATAAGCAAAAAGAGCGATTATCGTCCCGATTACAAGCCGTGTTATCATTCTTTGCATGCTCTTGCTTCCATGGTCATGTGAATGTCCATGGCTGTGACTATGACTGTGACCATGCTGAAGATGAGCATGATCATGCTTGTTTGTTTGCCGATTTTCCCCCGCTGTTTTTTCTTTTAATTTTACATGCGGTTCCAACCGTTTTATTGCCTTTTCCGCTTTTGCGATTATCGGGCCTTCTTCGTCACTGAACTGTAAGGACAATGTCTGTGTCGCAAAATTGACTTGGCATTCATTCACACCCTCTATCGTGGCAACACCCCGCTCAATTTTCATGGCACAATTCGCACAGTCTAGCCCTTCTAATATAAAGTCTTTCCTTTGCAGCTGTTTTCCTTCCTCCATGGTTTTCCCCTCTTTCATTAATTGTCTTAAATGAAATTCTTTCCTGTCAGAAAAGGATTGATTTATTTAATATCACTTAATTATCGAGAAAATCATTATATGAACAATTACTCATATATTCATATTATATGTAAGCAGGCTCGAAAGTGTCAATGTTATTTCCAATATGGGTATAGAACAGCAGCAGCCAAACGAGTCTGGCTGCTGCTGTTCTATATCCATATTAATGATGTCTTGCATGGTCAATCATCTGCTTTAAAACACTCATAACATGCTCATCATCGCAAGAGTATATCATAGTTGTTCCTTCCCTGCGATATTTAACAAGGCGAAGGTTTTTCAAAAACCGCAGCTGATGAGAAACTGTCGACTGAAGCATCTGCAGTCTTTCTGCTATTTCATTAACAGAATGCTGCTTTTCTGACAATAGATGGAGAATCTTAATTCTTGTCGGATCTGATAAAGCTTTAAATGTTTGGGAAACAATAAATAATGTCTCCTCATCAAGGATTGCACCAGCACCGCTTATTGGGTTCAACTCTTCATTATCTTTATTATCATTGCCGCTCATTTTCATTGCTCCTCTTTAAAAAACTCATATCTTTATTATAGCATAGTAATATCTGGATACATCCTTACGACCGCTTATGGAAAAACAAAAAAGCTTGTCCATATTGTGGACAAGCTTTTTTAATCTATTAGATTGGAACAATACCAATCGGGTTGATTGCGTTGGATTTAGCTGCATTCCATTCGCCTTTATGCAATTCAAAATGCAAATGCTGTCCTTGGGAATCACCAGTATTACCCATTGTACCGATACGCTGGCCTTTTGAGACAACCTGACCTGCACTAACTTTTCTGCTTCCTGATTTCATATGAGCATAAACAGTTGTGTACTGTTGGCCATTAATAGAGTGTGCAACAAATATCGCTTCACCATAACTGCTTGATGTGTAAGAACGAATAACAACACCGTCTGCTGCTGCAACAATTGCAACATTATCACCTGTTGCTGCTAAGTCAATTCCCGCATGGAAAGTTCCCCAGCGTTGACCTAAGCCAGAAGTAAGCACTCCATTAGCTGGTTTTGTCCAGTTTCCTGAAGATACACCAGGTGTTGATGCTGCAGAAGATGAACTTGAACTGCTTGAGCTTGAGCTTGATTTTGAACTAGAACTAGAACTAGAACTTGAGCTAGATTTAGAACTTGAGCTGCTCGACTGTGCTGCCTTTGCTTTAGCAGCTGCTGCTTCTGCTGCTGCCGCCGCTTCTGCAGCTTCTTGTTTCTTTCTTTCTTCCTCTGCTTTTCTTGCAGCTTCCGCTTGACGCTGTTTTTCCAGCTCAATTGCTTTTTCCATTGCTACCTTTTGGTCTGCCAAGATTGCTTCTTCTTCTTCAAGTGAAAGCATTTCTGCATGGACATGACCCTCTTCCTCTTCAAGCTGTGCCATCACTTTATCTTTTTCTTTCTTTTTGGAATCCAAATCTGCCTTCATGTCTTCCAACTCACTTAGCATTGTTTCCAGTGAGCTTAGTTTTTCTTTTAACTCAGCCTTTGAATCTTCCAGAAGCTTTTTATCTGCTTCCTGCTCCTTTAAGATAGCGCGGTCTGCTTCCACAATTGTTGCCACAGCACCGACACGGTCAATTAAATCACTGATGCTTTGAGCGCCCATAAGCACATCCATGTAGCTGACTGCACCGCCAGTTTCCTGCATAGCTCTTGCTCTGTCTTTCAGCACTTCATTTCTTTCATCAATTCTTTTTTGTGTTGCTTTAATTTGTTTCTCCAGCTTTGCCACATCATCTTTTGTTGTTTCAATCTGTTCTTTTTTCTCAATAATGTTAACTTGTGTAGTAGAAATCGCTGTGTTTAATCTCTCCAGCTCTTCTTCAACCGATGCCTGTTCATCATGTATGCTGTCTAGTTCTTCGTTTTTGTTGTTCTTTTCACTTTCTACATCTTGCTGCTTGCTTTCGATCTCCTCTTTTTGCTTGTTAAGATCGCTTACGCTTGCTGCATTTGCCGTAGAAAAAGGTCCTTGAGCAACAATACCACCAATGCCTAAAGTAGTAACGACTGTCCATTTAACTATTGTATTTTTCAAGCTCTCATGCCTTCCCCTCTAAAAAAATAGATACGTAGGTTTAACTACTTGTAAACTAGTATTTTAGTACTATACCATTGAAAATAACGCCAATTTAATAGCCTGGCCTTTTATCCAGGCTATTAAGTAGCAGTATATTGTGTTTCACAGGAAGAAGGGACTACTTCTTCCTGTTTTCACCTTACACCTTCAAGAATTTGCGAATACTCATGACACTTCCCCATATACCGATCAATGCACCCATTAGCAATAGCAATGCTCCCACTTGATAAACAAATGGCGTATAATCAAGTATTTGGATGTAGTTGCCTGCCAATCTCGGATTCAAGTATTCATATGCATAATAATAAATGACCGATACAATGCCGATTGGAATAATCGAACCAATGACGCCAAGCCACATACCTTCCAAGAAGAACGGCCAGCGGATGAACCAGTTAGTTGCACCGACAAGTCTCATAATTTCTATCTCTTTACGTCTGGCAACAATGGTGATTTTAATTGTGTTGGAGATTAGGAACATTGCTGTAAACAGAAGCCCCGCAATTAGGACAATCCCGACGTTCCTGCTGACATTAATGACCTTGAACAGCCTGTCGACCGTACCTTGTCCGTATTTTACAGTTGCCGCATTTTCAAACTTCTCAATTTGCTGTGCGACTTTTTTTGTGTCATTTGGATTTTTTGTTTTAACAACAAACACATCACTTAATGGGTTATCCTGCTGAAACAGCTCATAAGCATCCCCATCGTCACCGAAGCTTTCAATCAAGTTGTCTAATTCCTGCTGTTTCGTAGAGAATGTTACGCTGTCGACATCTGATATGCCCTTAATCTTATCCTCTAAGGCAGCCTGATCATCTTTTGAAGCTGTCTGATCAATATGAACACGAATTTCCACGTTCTCTTCTATTGTTGTGGCAACCTCGTTCAAATTCATCATAATGACGAAAAACACACCAACCAAAATTAGCGTTATCGCCACAGAACTTATCGAAGCGAATGTCATCCATCCGTTTCTCCATAAACTTTTAAAACTTTCTCTAGCATGTCTTTTTACTGTTCTAGCCTTCATATCCGTAATCACCTCTCTGCTCGTCACGAACAATTCTTCCACCTTCGATGGCGATTACACGATGTCTAATCGTATTAACAATTTCCTTATTGTGGGTAGCCATCACAACGGTAGTTCCCCGATTGTTGATTTCCTCAAAAATATTCATGATTTCCCAAGAGGTTTCAGGGTCAAGATTCCCAGTTGGCTCATCGGCAATGACAAGCTTTGGGGAGTTTACAATCGAGCGGGCAATGGATACACGCTGCTGCTCTCCGCCTGATAGTTCAGTAGGCAGCATTCTTGCTTTATGCTTCAACCCTACTAGTCCTAAAGTGTCCATCACACGTTTTTTAATTGATTTAGGGTTTTCTTCAATTACTTCCAATGCAAATGCCACATTTTCAAATACAGTCAATGTCGGCAAAAGCTTAAAGTCCTGAAAGACGACTCCCATATTTCTTCGCAGCAAAGGAACCTTGCTGTTTTTCAATTTTGCTAAGTTTACACCGTTTATCAAGATTGTTCCTTGTGTCGGTTTTTCCTCGCGATGCATCATTTTAATGAATGTTGATTTTCCGGCACCACTCGGTCCAACTACATATACAAACTCACCTTGAGCTATTTTTACATCTATCCCATTGGCTGCAATAACGCCATTGGCATATTTCTTTATTACATTTTTCATTTCAATCATCTATTATCACACCTGAATTTTATTTGTAAGAACATGAGAAAAGTGCAATGCGTCTAAGGCAAACATGGTAGACGAATCACATCTGCGAATTGCTATTTATATTTATGCTATACATCCAGAACTTTTCTGACTTCCGTTAACCACCAAAATTCGACATTTACAAACCGACGGAAAGAGACAGCTTTTTTAAAAATAAAAGCTTTCCTTCTAATTACTTACATTATTATAACATTATAGGACAGTAATTTAACGGATAAAATTATTACATTTTCTTTTCAAACATCGCAAAAAGTACTATTATTATCTTGTCTTACCTTTATTTACTATTATAATAGTACTACAATTCGACCATATTCCCCTTTTTTTTTTATTTTTTTCATTAAATTAGGCTTATATACCTAAAAATAATTACGTTTTATGGAATTATTTTCATAATAATTTCCATTCATTACCCTTCGACATTATTTATAAAACGGTTACATTTTTAGCTTCTGTTACAAATCTTACAGAAGCTCAACATAATTAATAAAAAAACCGCCCTTTTCAAAAAATGGGCGGTTGCTTCTTATGCTTTTTTCGCGCTGAATCCTCTTCCATGCACCTCAGATGCATCCATGACAATAACGAATGCAGAAGGATCGATTGTTTGAACAAGAAGCTTCAACTTAGTGAATTGAGCTTGATCAACGACACACATTAAGATAGGACGCTCAAAATCAGTGTATCCTCCGTGAGCAGTAAGCTTTGTGACGCCTCTGTCGATTTTTGTCAGAATTCCTTCTCTTACTTCCTCTTGCTTGTCTGTTATAATCAACGCCATTTTGCTGCTTCCGAATCCAACTTGAACAATATCAATCGTTTTGCTTGTAACAAACAGAGCAAGCAATGCATATAAACCTTGTTCAATACTAAATACAGCCGCAGCCGTGATGACAATTACTCCATCGATTAAGGCAACACTTTTCCCTAATGACATACCGGTATATTTAGTGATAATTTGCGCAGCAAGGTCTGTCCCGCCTGTTGATGCTTTACCTTTAAAAACAATTCCAATTCCAAGGCCGATTCCGATACCGCCATATAATGCAGCAAGCAGTGGCTGGGTTGTCCAAGGCTCCATGTCTTTTGACAAAAAAACGACAAATGGTAAAAACAAAGTGCCTACAAGTGTTTTTATCCCAAAGTTTTTTCCAAGCAAAATCACTCCTGCAATAAACAAAGGGATATTAAATGCCCATTGTACAAAAGCCGGCTCCCAATGAAACAAGCTGGCAGTAATGGTGCTTATGCCGCTGACACCGCCTGAAGCTATATTATTAGGCAATAAAAACAAGTTAAATGATAATGCTACAATAGCAGACCCGATTAATACATAAATATATTCCCGCAAAATGCGACACCTCTTCGAATGATAAATTCTTTTTTATGGTAAATTTCAGCGAGCATTAGCAGTATGTAAATTCTATGAAAAATGCTCTCTATAGGTTTTCCCAAGCAGAGAGTATATCATTCAAACACAGGGGTGTAAATGGTGACTAATTAGCGTGGTAAAGGGATAAAAAGGTTACTTGTAAAGGCTGCGAGAAGTAAAAAAAGCTATCCTTGTTTTGCTAGGATAGCTTTTTAAAACTAGTAACCTTATAAAATAAAAATCCAAAATACAATGGCCAGTCCAAAACGATAAAAAGCAAAAGGCACCAATTTAATTTTATTAATTAAGCGCAGGAAGAATTTAATAGCAATCAGCGCGACCATAAATGCTGTCACAAAGCCTGCTGCAAATACGGGAATGTCCTGTACTCCTAAACTGTTCCAGCTTTCAAGCAAATCCTTTGCTGATGCGGCAAACATAATAGGAACTGCCATAATAAATGTAAATTCTGAGGCTGTTTTATGATTCATTCCAGCAAGCAATCCGCCTGAAAGGGTTGCTCCAGAACGGGAAAAACCCGGCACTAATGCAAAGCATTGAAAAAAACCAACAGTCAATGCTTGTCTGTATGTAACTTGATCGAGTGTTTTCGCCGTTGCAGTTGGCTTGAACTTTTCAGCTGCCAGCATCAGCAACCCTCCAATAATTAAGGTAATAACCACTGTCGCTGGACGAAAAAGTACATCTTTAATGAAATCATAAAGCAGCACACCACCAACACCGAAGGGAATAATGCCGACTGCTATGTGAAAAAAGCTGAGCGTTCCTATACTTTCAGAGTCCTGAAACCTCTTCAATCCTAATATGCTTAAAATCCTTTTCCAAAATACAAAAATCACGGCAAGAATGCTGCCAAGCTGAATAATAATTTCAAAGGTTTTAGCACTGCTGCCTGTAAAGTCCAACAAATGACCTGCTAAAATTAAATGACCTGTTGACGAAACAGGAGCGAACTCCGTCAATCCTTCTACTATACCCATGATAATAGCCGTTAATATCTCCATAAACACCTCCAGAAATATATATATTTTTGCGATCAACTATTTATACTAAAAAAGTGAATGGATGCTTATCCATTCACTTCATAAAGATATATCTTCCAATAGCCTGTTTTTGTTTCAAATGATTTCTCAAACGTTAAATTATTATCTTTTGCATTTTCAATTGGCAGTGCTGATAAGATATATTGACCGCCCATTTTTTGCAGCTGATTTGTATTTAAGCTTAAATTCTTAATACTTTTTTTAGAATGCTTAGAAAACTGATATTTTTTACCGAGCTCGTCAACAAATATGTAACAGCGTCCGCCCCAGTAATCATAATATTCCCTTAGCGCCTTATTCTTGTTAAGCTCAGGCTCAATGATTTTCCTGAATTCTTCTTTATAGCTTAATGGATAAATATTGCTATATGAATCAAGGGTATAAAAGCCATTGTACTGGGCAACATTAGGGTGCATCCCTATACTTACAACTCTGAAAGAGTCCAATGGCTTGTTTATGTATTCCTTTATTTCTTTAAACTCATCTTCCGCAAAATATTGTGCATAGCTTGGCTGATTTTTATATTTGATTTCTTCATTGTTAGGTATTAATACAAACAGCTGTGCAGCAATTAATGCATACACTACATATTTTAAGCGCCCACCTTTGTCCCAAATCATTTTCAGTGACAAAGCAAAAAGCACATAAATAATCATTGGCCGCAAGTAATGGAATCGCCCGAAGTTAAAGCTTGTCAAAAGGCTGACACGCTCCTTCAGCGGCTGCCATCCTTCAAAAAACCAAAATGCATACCAAGTAGATAGGACGAGGTTTAGTATATGCAAGAAAAGGAATAACCGGTTGTCTTTCGCCTGCTTTTTCATAAGCACCCATATTAAACAAAGAATAGTGAGCGGCATAATAATGAATTGGGAGATGGTCCTGTCTTGATTATGGCTAATCACATAGTTCTTTACAAGAAGACGCAATGTCTGGAATATATCAAGCTTGGACTGATAAAAGACATCTCTGTTTGTTAACTCACTAGAAGCAGGTGCTATCATAGAGATAACTAATCGATAATCAATAACTAAATAGATTGCTAGCATATATACGATGGATAATAAGAAAACGAAATTCCATTTCTTCGTTTTAAAGAGATCGTACAACCATAGTAAACCGACAAATGTTAGAAAGTAAAAAAAGCCGATTACAAAGGTGGAGAAAACCGGCAGAAGTGTCAGCACTAAATAGTTCTTCCAATTGCGCTCGCCCTTCCTAATATTAAGGAAGCTCCATAATGCTAACGGCATTCCGAGTATGCTCAGCATACCTGATGGCCAGTAAGGCGTTAGTGCGAAAGTCAACGCTGCACCGATTGTAATTAAGTATGGATTTGAATTTTTAAATACATGTTTTTTCAGGAGAAGATACATTCCTAAAAAGGCAAAAAAACGGGTAATCGCCTGACTCAATCCATATGCGACTACAGGCGGCAATATGTTGAAAAGAAATACCATCCCATAGTATTCGGAATAGTACGTATCCCGAGAAAACTCACCGTTCATTATCTGCTCCATTGGTGTATTAACAGGAGCAAACATATTGCCGCTGTTTTTCAGGACTTCATACCAGCCGAGATTAGAATCAAGATTATCATGCATACGCATATGCGCCTGTCCGTTCAGGATAAAATAGGGTAATACCCATAAAAAAACAATTAATAATGCCACTGCTAGGAAGATTTTTTCCTGCTTACTTTTTTCTGTTACGTTAATCATTTAACACTCCCAGGAACTTGTTGATATTTAGGTGAAAACACAAGATACTTCTGCCCAAAATAATTTAAAATCGTGTACATTCCGCTTCCAAAAAGGACCGCTATCACTTCTACATATTCCACAAGCAGCGGTGATTTACCAACGGTTTCCTCCACTAGCACCAATCCTAGCTTATAGGAAATGAAATAGGATGCCAGTATAACAATAGCAAACCGAATACTGCTTCCTACGAATCTAGCATTACTTTGAAAGGTAAGATTTTTATTAAGCATATAGCTTACAGCTGCACCTACTAAGTTGCCGATAAAGGTTGAGCTCCAATAGCTGAAATGGAACAGCAGCAGACAGGCATACATAATCGATAGCCCAACTGCTGTGTTAATCAGCCCAACGAGCAAAAACCGTATGAAAGAAGAGCGCAGCATTACACATGCACCTTCGATTTAACAGCATTAGCTTGTTTGTTTCTGCACAAATTATCCTCGATGATATAACGTGGACGCTGTTTAACTTCCTCGTAAATTTTTCCGATATACTCCCCTATGAGACCAATGCTCATCAATAAAAGGCCACCAATCAGCCATAGAGAAATCATTAAGGACGCCCATCCAGATTCTGTTTCACCGATAATTTTTTGCACAAGCACATAGCCTCCTGCCATTATGCTGATAATAGACGATAAAAAACCTATTAAAGTGATAAAGCGAATCGGTTTAACACTGAAGGATGTGATACCGTCTAAAGCAAATGCAAGCATTTTTGCAATTGGGTATTTTGATTCTCCAGCCTCTCGGGCTTTGCGCTCATAGTATACCTTCGCCGTCTTAAAACCAAGCAAGGGAACTACCCCTCTTAAAAACAGATTAGATTCCTTAAACTTAAGCATCTCTGTCAGCGCCCTTTTGCTTAACAGACGATAATCGGCATGGTTATATACTAGCGATAATCCCATTTTCTCCATCAGGCGGTAAAAGCCTTGTGCTGTACTTCGTTTGAAAAAGGTATCTGTTTCCCTTTTGCTTCTCACACCATACACAATTTCACAGCCGCTCAAGTACTTCAGCACAAATTCTCTAATCACACTAGTATCATCCTGCAGATCTGCGTCAATGCTAATAACGCAATCAGAAAATTGAACAGCTTCCTCAAGCCCTGCAAGCAATGCCCGCTGGTGACCGAAGTTTCGCGACAGTTTTAACCCGCTTACAAGCTTATCAAAATGTGTCGCACTCTCGATTTTTTCCCATGTGGAATCCTTGCTCCCATCATCGATGAAGAGCAATTGGCTCTTGGAACTTACAAGACCTTCGGAAATTAGGGAAGTAAGTACCTTTTTTAGTTGAAAATATGTATGCTCGAATACTTCCTCTTCGTTATAACAAGGAACAGCAATCGTTAATACAGCCTCTTTCATTTCATAACCTCTTTTCTTAAAATAACCAATTACTATAAGAATCTCTAAATAATTCCATTAATATACCTATAAACGAAATTTACAGCAAAAAGTTTCACTTTTCCCTTAAAAAGTAAATTAATTAAGAATTTGGAATATTTTCACGGCAACTTCATGCCCTCCTTACCAACATATTGACTTAAAAAAATTATACGTTACAATTCCTTGCCCAAATGCATACTTGGCAAAACTTTACCAAAATTAAATAATCACTTCATAATTAATTACCTATTGCGAGTATTCTTAAACACAAAAAACGCCATCACTTGTTGTGATGGCGTAAATGTTATTCTGCAATGCTTAGCTTTGAACGCAAGTATGCATTTATGAAGAGGTCGATGTCTCCGTCCATAACGGATTGTGTGTTACCTACTTCTGTGTTTGTACGGTGATCTTTGACAAGAGAGTATGGATGGAATACGTAGGAACGAATTTGGCTGCCCCAACCGATATCCTTTTGCTCGCCGCGAATTTCTGCAAGCTTCTCTTCCTGTTCTTCGATCTTTTTCTGGTATAGCTTTGCTTTTAGCATTTTCATAGCAGTCTCCCTGTTTTTAATCTGAGAGCGCTCTGTTTGACAAGACACGACTACTCCTGTCGGGATATGTGTAATACGAACAGCGGAGTCTGTTGTATTAATATGCTGTCCACCAGCACCACTTGCTCGGTACGTATCAACCTTCAAATCCTCTGTACGGATTTCAATTTCAATCTCATCATTGAATTCTGGCATAACTTCACAAGATACGAAGCTCGTATGGCGGCGTCCAGATGAGTCAAATGGCGAGATGCGGACAAGTCTGTGTACACCTTTTTCTGCTTTTAAATAACCGAAAGCATTATGACCTTTAATCGCTAACGTTACACTTTTAATCCCAGCTTCATCACCTGGCAGATAATCCAAAGTTTCCACTTTGAAGCCTCTTTTCTCTGCCCAGCGTGTGTACATGCGCAAAAGCATACTGCCCCAGTCTTGTGATTCTGTTCCGCCTGCACCTGGGTGCAGCTCTAAAATAGCATTGTTTTTATCATAAGGCTCACTTAACAGCAAATTCAGCTCAAACTGGCTTAAGCTACTCACTAAATCAACCAGTTCTTCTTCCAATTCACTGCGCAATTCAGCGTCATCTTCTTCTTTAACCAATTCATAAGTAAGTTCCAGGTTTTCAAATGTTTCTGTCAGCTGATAAAATTCATTAACCTGGTCTTTTAAACCATTGCTTTCAGAGATAACTGTCTGTGCCGCCTGCTGGTCATTCCAGAAGTCAGGATGCAGCATTTCATCTTCCAAATGAGCAATTCGTGCCTCTTTGTTATCTAAGTCAAAGAGACCCCCTAAAGTTTTCTAGTGTTACATTTATCTTCTCTAATTCGTTGCGAATATCTGCTAATTCCATTTATCTGTCACCCTTTTTAAAAATTATAGTTCAAAACAGCATACACTTGCTGCTTCCTTCTAGTATTATATGGCTTTTCAAGAAAAATTGCATGCTTTCCTTTCCGAAAGGTGTTTTGCTTAAACTTGACTCTGTATTCAAGCATTTCCAATCTTCATGAAGATATACAATTCCTTTGACTAAGAAAGACCTGCCTCAAAGCAACAGGAGAGGCAGGTCCTTTCATTTATTATAAATTAGCTCCGTGGCAATTTTTATACTTTTTGCCGCTGCCGCAGAAACAAGGAGCGTTTCGGCCAACATCAAGCTTTTTCATAACCGGCTTTTTCTTTGGCTTCTTTTCGCCCTCTTCTTTCGGATTAACTGCTTGTCCCTTCATTACTTCTTCCCTTTGAAGGTTTTCACGGATTTCCGCTTTCATGATGTACTTAGCAACATCCTCTTCAATGGATAAGACCATTTGTTCAAACATCGCAAATCCTTCTGATTGGTACTCGCGAAGCGGATCGATTTGTCCATATGCACGAAGATGGATACCTTGACGCAGCTGATCCATTTGGTCGATATGGTCAATCCATTTGCTGTCAACAGCACGGAGCACGATAACTTTTTCGAATTCTCGCATTTGTTCTGCTGTAAGCTTCTCTTCTTTCTCATCATAGTGGCGCAATACCTTTTCCATGATTGTTTCAACGATTTCATCGCCATCTTTGCCGCGAATATCATTTAGCTCCAATTCACCTTCTTGAAGCAGATTTCCGTTGGCATAATCAAGGACTGCCTGCAGATCCCAGTTTTCCTGATCTTCACTGTCCGGTGTATGTGCCGCCACATGGCGTTCTAAGGATGATTTAATCATCGCTTCTACAATGGTACGAAGATTTTCACTTGTCAGCACTTCATTACGCTGTGCATAGATAATTTCCCTTTGCTGGCGTAATACATCATCATATTGAAGAAGCTGTTTCCGTGAGTCGAAGTTGTTTCCTTCCACTCGTTTTTGAGCTGATTCAACAGCCCTTGAAACCATTTTACTTTGGATAGGCTGGGAATCATCCATGCCTAGTTTTGACATCATTGCCTTCATTCCGTCAGATCCGAAACGTCGCATCAATTCATCTTCCATAGAAAGGTAGAATTGAGTAACACCAGGATCCCCTTGACGTCCGGAACGTCCACGCAGCTGGTTGTCAATCCGTCGGCTTTCATGGCGTTCTGTACCGATTACAGCCAAACCGCCGACATCCTTGATTCCTTCTCCTAATTTAATATCCGTACCGCGTCCTGCCATGTTAGTTGCGATTGTAACAGCGCCCTTTTCACCGGCAGTAGCGATGATTTCCGCTTCTCTTTCATGGTTCTTCGCATTCAAGACGTTATGAGGAATGCCTTTTTTAGAAAGATACTTCGAGATGATTTCAGATGTCTCAATCGCAACTGTACCAACTAGAACAGGCTGTCCATTTTTATGTCTTTCTGCAATATCCTCCACAACAGCTCTGAACTTGCCGTCCATTGTTGCATATATCAAATCAGCGCGGTCATCACGGATGATATCTCTGTTTGTAGGGATGACAACAACACTCATATTATAAATATTGCGGAATTCCTCTTCCTCAGTTTTTGCAGTACCAGTCATCCCGGCAAGCTTTTCATACATGCGGAAGTAGTTTTGGAATGTGATTGTCGCAAGTGTCATGCTTTCATTCTGGATTTCAAGATTTTCCTTAGCTTCAATTGCCTGGTGAAGTCCGTCACTGTATCGGCGGCCCTTCATAAGACGGCCTGTGAATTGGTCAACGATGACAATTTCGCCGTCCTGCACAACATAATCAACATCCTTATGCATGCTCGCATGTGCTTTAAGGGCTTGTGTGATATGGTGGTTAATTGCTACATTGCTGACATCAAACAGGTTTTCAATTTGGAAAACTCGCTCTGCCTTGCTCATCCCTTCTTCTGTAAGCTGAACACCCTTCGTTTTTTCATCGTAAGTATAGTCTTTCTCTACCTTTAGACTGCTCACAAAAACATTTGCCCGCACATACAGCTGTGTCGACTTCTGAGCAGATCCGGAGATAATCAACGGTGTTCTCGCTTCATCTATCAGAATGGAGTCAACTTCATCGATAACAGCATAGTATAAAGGTTTTTGAACCTTTTGCTCATTGTAAAGGACCATGTTATCGCGAAGATAATCAAAGCCGAATTCATTATTTGTTCCATACGTAATATCAGCATTATATGCTGCCTGCTTTTCATCTCTTGATAAACCGTTTAAGTTCAAGCCGACAGTTAAGCCAAGAAACTCATACAGCTGTCCCATCTCAGCAGCATCACGTGACGCCAAGTATTCATTGACTGTTACAACATGAACGCCTTTGCCGGAAAGTGCATTCAAGTAAACAGGCATTGTCGCAGTTAAAGTTTTACCTTCCCCTGTCTTCATCTCAGAGATGTTTCCGTCATGAAGGGAAGCTCCCCCCATTAACTGTACAGGATACGGGTATAATCCAAGCACACGTTTTGCAGCTTCCCTCACAACTGCAAAAGCCTCAACAAGCATATCATCGAGCGTTTCACCTTTTTGGTAGCGCGCTTTAAACTCTTCTGTTTTTGCTTTTAGCTGCTCATCGCTTAATGCTGCCGTTTCACTCGCCAAAAGCTCTACCTTTTCTGCAATCTTTGTAAGTTTCTTTATATCGCGCTTATTCTGATCAAAAACCTTATTTAAAATACCAAGCATTAAAAAACGCTCCTTTATTATTGTAATGAGAGATTCTATTTAAAAACTATCATTTGGTTATTATATCAATAGCATAAAAGCTAGTTTATTTAAGCAACTATAGCATATTCATTGTTCATTAAAATCTCATGAAAATGAAGTGACTGTTTTGTAAACACCCTATAAAAAGGATACCATTAAATATATGTAGCTGCACTAGTATTTTCCTATATATATTACCATTTCCGCAATAGAGTGACAACTTTCGTCTGAAGGAAAGATGGAATAGACTAGAAGGGGTTATAAATATGACTTTGTCCTAAAAGCAAAATTCATTATATTAAAAAAATCAACATTTTTTATAGTACTTCATAACCTTTCTCGATTCATTTAAGTAGCGCATGAACCGGTATGGCTTGCTGATCACCCTTATTGGGAGTCTAGCGATAAATCGGCTCAAATCCTGTTTATATTCTTCAGTAATTCTACTCGGCTTTGTTGCGATATGCTCAAACAGTTCCTTGTAGAATTCCCTCATGATATTAACCTTCATGCCTGCTTCATATAAACAGGAATGACATTTGACACTCGTTATTTCTTCATTTATATAAACAACATCATGAAGACTTTCATTATTGCAGTGTGTACAAAACAAGTTTGCTTCCATTACAGACCTTTTCATTGCCGCTCACACCCCTTGAAAATGAAATTGACACCTAGTAAGAAGATATTCTGGACCCACACTTATTATCTAATATTTATCTATAATACTTTCGCTCATTATATCAAACACTCCTCTTGATTGCAGGAGTATTCAAGTAATTGCCATAATATTATCGCAAAATACTGCGATTTTAAAAAAGCTTTGTATTTAAACAGAAAAAACCTGCAGTTATATCCTGCAGGTTTCCTTCTTGCTGCTATACGTTTATTTTGCTTCAATAAGCCCATACTTGCCGTCTTTTCTTTTATAAACGATATTTGTTGAGTTAGTTTCCGCATCAGTGTAAACAAAGAAGCTGTGCCCCAGAAGATCCATTTGTAAAATGGCTTCCTCACTGTCCATCGGTTTTAAATTAAAACGCTTCTGGCGGACAATTTCCATCTCGTCCTCTTCTTCCTGAAGTGCTGCTGCACTAGGCTCATCTGCACCGAATAAAGTGTTCAGATTGCCTTTTTCACGCTGCTTGCGGTTCACTTTCGTTTTATGTTTTCTGATTTGACGTTCCAATTTATCAACAATCAAATCAATTGCTGCATACATGTCCAAGTGATCTTCTTCTGCTCTAAGCACCAGCTGGGACATCGGTATTGTTACTTCCACCTTTGCAGTCTTATCATTGTAGGTTTTTAAATTCACATTGACATTTGCATCTGGCGTCTCGGAAAAATATCTTTCCAATTTAGAGATTTTCTTTTCTACATATTCTCTTATTGCTGGAGTTACCTCAATGTTTTCTCCTCTAATGTTGAAATTCATAAGTTACTCCTCCTTTTGTATTCCAGTGCAAGTCTTATTGTTCCCCTCGCAGCTTTAAAACTATGCGAGTAATGAACTTTTTGACTATACATTATATTTCTCGTTTACCCTTCCACATTCCTGCAAAAACTTTTAGAAAATTCGACAAATTTGTGAACAAATAAAAAACTGGCTGTTTTTTAAAAAAGTTTACGGCAAATTTTTCATCTGCTTTTTTAGACAAATTTTTCAAGAGAATCTTTATCAATATAGCAACTGCCATTTTTCTAAATATCCCTTTTTTTATTCACACTTTTTCATTTCAAGCAGACGCAAGCATGGCGGACATGTTCTTCTCCATAAATAAACATAGTCTTTACTAGCTTTTCGTATCCTGCTTTTGGACTAAATTCTATTTTAGAACAATCTTTTACAATTTTTTTGATATAACTTGGTTTTAAAAAAAAATAGCTGGGGTAATTAAAAACTACATGAAACAAGCCAATAACTTCTCAAAAAAAAGAACTGTACCTCTTCAAAATATAAATAAATATTCGAATTTTGTCGGTAGTTGACAGAAAACATCTAATTATTTTAATTGTTAAAGTAATTAAAATCTAATAGAATTACGTCTATATGAATGGCCAAGGAGGAAAACAACATTGAACAACTCGAAAGTATTAACTGAACTTCCAGAGGAACAGCATAACAGCATTGAAGCTGAAGAAGAGCATGAGTACTACTACAAATTATGGGAAGATGACCGCTTATAATACTTCATCTAAACATCAATCTGAAAACGAATACAGGAGGGTTATCATGAAAAAACAATGTATCGCCATGCTTTTAGCCGGTGGAAGAGGAACGAGATTAAAGAAACTGACAGATCATCTAGCGAAACCAGCAGTACCGTTCGGTGGAAAATACCGAATCATCGACTTCACTTTAAGCAATTGCCGGAATTCTGGCATTGATACAGTTGGCGTGCTGACACAATACCAGCCTCATGTATTGCAAAATTATATTGGAGATGGAAAAGAATGGGATCTTAACAGAAGAGACGGCGGTCTTTCCATCCTGCCTCCGTACCAATGCGATACGGAAGAACGCTGGTATGAAGGAACTGCACATGCCATTTATCAGAACACTCCCTTCATTGAACAGTATGACCCAGAGCATGTTTTGATTATTTCTGGCGACCATATCTATAAAATGGATTATGATCTAATGCTGAAACAGCATATCGAGACAAATGCTGATGCAACGATTTCTGTTACAGAAGTACCGTGGGAAGAAGCAAGCCGTTTCGGTATTATGAATACAGAATCTTCAGGCAATCGCATCAGTGAATTCGAAGAAAAGCCAGAAGATCCAAAGTCAAACCTAGCTTCTATGGGTGTATACATCTTCAAATGGAAAACCCTCAAAGCTTACTTGGAAAAAGAAGAAAACAATCAAGACAGCTGCAAGGATTTTGGAAAAGACATTATCCCCGCAATGCTGCATGACAATTTAAAACTCCACGCATACCAATTCAAAGGCTACTGGAAAGATGTCGGCACAATCGACAGCTACTGGGAAGCCAATATGGATCTGCTTGAAAAAGAATCCAATATCTTCTTAAAAGATAAGGAATGGAATGTCTACACTGTAGAACAATCCCATCCGCCAGTATATCTTGATGACTCTTCAGCTGTGAAGCATTCATTAATCAGCGAAGCATGTGAAATCTACGGAACAGTAGAAAACTCTGTCATCTTCCATGGAGTAACGATTGGGAAAGGCGCTGTCATTAAAGACTCTGTACTTCTGCCAGGAGCAGTTGTTGGGGAAAATGCAGTTGTTGAACGCGCAGTCGTTTCATCCAATGTAGAAATCGATGCCTATTCTGTCATTAAATCGAGCAAGCCTTACGATCCCATCGCCTTGATCGGTGAAAATGTCGTTAATGATAAGAAGCATCATGAGCTTTCGAGAGTGATCTAAATAAAATAAAAACCATTCACTTTAAAAAGTGAATGGTTTTTGTGATGTTATTTTCTTTTATCATAATAAATGCCATCTGTTTGCAGAGACTGATACGGATTGACATACTTCTGATTAGAAGCTTTTTTATGCTTTAATTCTTTAATATCTTGCTGAATGTTTTTCTTTTCCGCTTCAAGGAGCCCTAACAGCTCCTTATCCTGCTGAAGAAGGGCTTGACCCAGCTTCTTCTCCACTTCTGTTTCAGGTGTTTTTAAAAGCGTAAGCGTCGCCTGCCTTTTATTAAGAAGGTTATTGATTTTATCAGTATCCTTTTCTGGTTCACCCTTTAAGTGGTCAATCAGCTCTGCAGTAACTGCATAGCATTGCTTGATTGCTTCCATTAAACTTGCCCGCCAGAAGCATATTGTTTTTGACGGTTAATCTGGATAGCCTCTTTCCATGTATCTCGGAATTCTGTCAACAGAAATTCTACATCCTCCAGAATTTTGATGTCACTCACAATATTAGCTTTAATCAGCTGACGGTTCATGAAATCATATAAAGACATAAAGTTTTTAGAAATTGGAATTTCCATATTCAATGTCACCATCAGTTCTTGGATAATGTTCTGCGCCTTTTGAATATTTAAGTTTCTCGTCGCAATATCATTATTTTGGATGGCATTTTTGGCTAAACCGATGAATTTCAGGCAGCCATTATAAAGCATAAGCGTTAACTCGCCTGGTGAAGCTGTATTAACTGAATTCTGTTTGTATGATTGATACGGATTAGTAGTTGCCATTTATATTACTCCTTTTTATTGGCTGAACATGCTTGTCAAATAACCAGACTGGCTGTTCGCTTTATTGATAGCTGTCTCCATTGCCGTAAATCTTGCCCAGTATCTATTTTCAATTGTCGTTAATCTATCTTCAAAATCTGAAATTCTTGAACTGTATTGATTCAACAGTTTTCCTAATGTAAATGTGTTATTAACACTTGAAGAAGAACCAGCCTTCGTCTTGATATCGTCCATTGCTACTTTCAAGTTGGCTCTGACCTTCTGTGCAAACCCTTGATCAGCTGTACCAGTAGCACTGCTGTTTTGGAATAGCTTATAAACACTATTAGGATCGGCCGTAATTGCTTCCTTTAGCTTGTCTTCATCGATTACAAGCTTACCGCCTTCTAAATAGTTGTTAGTCGTTGTGATGCCAATATCAGAAAGTCTTGAGAAAGCACCGCCTGTGTTTACGATAGAACCAAGACTAGAACGCATTCTATTCAACACATTAGAAAGAATCTGATCATTCTTTAATGTCCCGCTCTTCGCCTTCTCTTCCCACTTCTTAATCTCATCCTCTGTCATCTCTTCCTTTTGAGCATCAGTCAAAGGAGTATAATCTCTGTACTTCGTCTCACCGATTTTATCGCTGATTTTTTCGATTATTTCGTTGTATTTGTCAACGAAGCCTTTAACGGAGTCGTAAATAGAATCAACATCAGCTGTTGATGAGAATGTTATCGGCTTGCCGGCTTCTGTTACTTGTTTGAGTGTTAGTTCTACACCGTTGATTCGGAAGGTGTTGGATGATCTTTCTGTTGTGATTCCGTTGTATGTGAATTTAGCGTTTGAACCTGCTGTTCCATTTGTCCCAGTATTGTCAGATGCTACATTCAATTTTGTTAGTAGAGAGCCAGCGGTTCCATCCTGATCTCCACTTAGTATGATTTCACGGCCATCTGCCACTGCTCCTGTATTTTTCGCAGTAAATGAGATTTGTTTAGAAGTAGGATCAAAAAATGCTGTTACACCTGACTGCTGATTGATTTTAGCAACTAAGCTGTCCATCGTGTCTGTATCTGTAATTTCAATATCCTTGCTTGACATAACCCCGTTAGCATCAATCGCAGAAATAGTCAGTTTTGTGTCAGTAATCCCAGCACTGCGCAATGTTGCAGTTGAATCAGTAATAGCTGTAGCACCGTTACTTCTTATTGAAGCAGCCGTAGCCAACTTCTCTATTTCAATTGATCCCGAAAAATCAGTCGTAGATGTTACGTTCTTAACAGACAATGCATCTGAATTAGATGAATTGATTGTTTTCTTAATAAATGTTGATTGCTTTTGCAATCCATCAGATAACAATGTATCCAATGACAGCAACAAGGTGTTCATTTCGCGATAGTCGTCTCGCTGCCACTCTGTATATGTTTTCTTTTGATTTAATTTGTCTAAAGGTACTCTTTCCGCAGTCATTAGCTGTTCTACTAAGGAGTCTATATCCATGCCGCTTGCGAGTCCGCCTATTCTTAAAACCAAATTCCTCACCTCGTACTTTTTTTATATTTAAACTAATAAAGCTAATGCTTTTTTTAAATATAATCATTGATTACTATTATTATCGGCGAGTCTTTTTCAGCCTTTAACATTTTATTGAGATATCTTACTTTTTACCTATATTGAATCTGCTAGGAGAAAGAATTAGTTAAGAGGATATGCCTATGCTTTTTTAGGGATGACAGCAGCCTTGCCTATTAAAACAAAGAGCTGCTGTCATTAGTATGAATCAAATTTTCTCGTCTACCATTAAGCCCAAATACTCTTTCATCGCAGCATATATATCGAGCATTTTTTCTGAGGGTATTTCTCTGATTACCTCTTTTGTGTCATCATTAATGACTTGTACATAGTACTCTTCCAACTTATCGTGAAGCTGGAATTTAAGAGATGTGTGTGCAGGCTGAATAAATTCATTCATGCTGTTAATCAAGCTTTCCAGATCTTTTCTCTCTTTTTCCTTGCTTGCAGGATCAACAGGCTTATCCCCCTCTATGAGCGGATTAGCAGCTGGTTCGCTCACCTTTGTCACACTATTCTCATTACTCTTGGGTTGCTGAGCTGTATAGACGCTATTTGAAGTATACTTTTCTATCATTGGCATTTCCCCCTAAAAAATATATACTACTTCTGTTATATCGGCTGCTTTTTTCCGCTTTTAATACAATGAAAAAGGCAGTTCGGATTTATTGCCGAACAGCCTTACCTGAATTAATTAAATTGCTGCAAGTCTTATCTTGGCAGGTTCATAGCCAAGTCTTGCAGACTCCATATAATATCTTTTCGCCTTCACGATGCTGCCGATTGCCTCATGATAAACACCTAAGTTATACAGTGCCAAAAAGCTGCCTGTTCCGCTTAAATATTCTGTATGCTTCTTCTTGCTGATATTCAGACATGCTGTAAAGCTGGCCTCTATTTTTGGAAGTAAGTGAATAGCTTCATTTAAATTGTTTAAACAATAATCCAAATAGAAAAGTCCCTTATAAAAGTGAAAATCAGTGACATTGTTTAAGCTTTGTTCATTTTCACGAATGACAATGATTGTTTCTTTGTTGACAAGCTCTTTCCCTGTCTGTAACAGCTCTAATATAAGCTGGTTATAGAAAGCATCATGCTGTTTCACTAGTTCATATGCCTTCTGCAGATGGTCCCAAGATTTATTAAAAGACTTGCTTAACCGGTACTCTTTTCCAAGTTGATAATGGAAATAAGCATCTTTTGGATGTTTCTCAAGTTCCTGAAGCAGGATAGGAATATTTCTTGCACTTTTATCCTTATCGAAATAACCGCTGTGAGAAACAGTCAGCTTCATATCCACTCTTGGGAGGGTTGAATCCAGCTGCTCGTGGATTGCTCCCTTATAGCGGACAGAATTCGGAAAAAATCTGGATATATAGGAGCTTGCTTCGAACTCCTCTCCATCTTTCTTGAACTTGCTGACAATTTTAATTTTGCCGATTTGATTTTGCTTCATGACTTTTTCCAGTTCATTTCTTTTGCCGAATGTTATATACTCGTCTGCGTCCAATACTAGTATATAATCGCCTGTACATTGGTCGATCGCATAATTACGGGCTTTTGAGAAATCATTTTCCCACTCAAATTGAGTAAGCTTCACACGAGACTGCTTTTTTAGAATCTCTAGCGTGCTGTCTGTTGAGCCAGTATCAACAACTACTATTTCGTCAATAATCTTTTGAGCATTTGCTATACATTTTTTTATTGTTTCTTCTTCGTTTTTTACAATTATCGCTAAAGAAATTTTCATTATAATTCCATTCTTTGTGCTAGTACATTTTCTCCACTGCTAATCTTCTGAATAAACTCCCATACTCTTTTAGATGAATCATTCGTTGTATATTGATGCACTAAATCACGTATTTCTTCTCTATTGGATTTGTATAGTTCTGGATTCGAAAGATTTTGCAGCATATTCACTTGTAAATCCTGCTGATTATAAATTTTGGGACCAGGAGTCCAGCGTTCATAATCAGATAAAATGAACCCTCTATTATCACTATATTCTTCCTTATCTACAGGTAAAAACATTAAAGGTTTATTTAACAATAAGTAATCAAAAAATACGGAAGAATAATCTGTCAATAATATATCAGTAGCTCCTAATAGCTCATATAGGTCCAGATTATTTTCAAAAAGGATAGAATCTGTAATAATATGAAGATGTTCAAAATTGCCAATCAGTTGATCCTGATACATTCTCTCTTCTATCGGATGTAACTTAATAAAGAGTTCAATATTATTTTGTTTTAAAAAAATGTTAAGCTCTTCATAACTAAAATTCTTCAGTCCAAATAAATTCTCTCTAACTAGACTAGTTTCCTGTCTGTCATTAAACATAACTTTTCTGTAAGTAGGCATAAAAAATGCAATACTTTTTCCTGAGGTATCTAATGAAAATATCCTTTCTAAGATATCCTTGTTGTTACTAACTGAATTAAGCAACAAGTCATTTCTAGGCATTCCTGTAATTTGTACAATATCAGGATCCATGTGTAGGCACTCATACATTAATTGGTTATATAAAGTTGAGTAGGAAACCATATAATCTATTTGCTTCCACCTGTCTGAGACAAAATTAAGATTACTTTCATTTTTATCAGCATATCCCATGACTTTAAATGGAAATCCATGCCAAAGCTCCACGATAATTTGGTTAGTGCTTGTATAATTTTTATCTACTGTAACATTTGCCTCCGTGAGCACTAATACATCAGCATTTTTAACTTTATTTATATAATCTTCACTCGTACTTTGATTTATCAGTTCTATATCATAGTCTTCCTTAAATTTCGCTGGAACGTTCTTATACAATGCCAGTGTATTCGAGCCAAAATTGTTAGTTTTTACTAATAATATTTTTTTCTTAGTATTTTCAATAGTATTTTTAACCACTGATGTTGACTGCTCTAACAGCTCAAGTCCGTCAATTTTCCAAACACCCTCATCGTTTACTAACTTAGCATGGTATTTTAATTTTTCATGTACTGGCTCATTTTGGCTTATTCCTTTATTAATTAGCAGGAACTTAACCCTTGCTTTAGAAAAATGATAATTTATATATTCCACTTTTGGATAACATACAAATGCCTTAATGTTTTCATCTTCAACATTTAATTCATTTTTGTCTATATTTAATACATTTAGAAAACTCGAGGTGAAGAGTTTTTCTAATAAAGTATGATCTACACAGTTACGTGTTGTACCTAGATATTCTATCCCCTGTATAGTTTTTGTTAATATGTTCTTAATACTTGTAGAAAATTGATAATAATTGTCCTTGGCTAAATAATTATTATTAACATTGTTACTAACTTCATTATTTTTATAGATGTCCACAACAATCTGAATATTATTTATAACCTCTTCAGTATCAAATCTCTTTACAGAATTAACGCATGTTTCTGGAGTAGGCAAAATCTTTTTCCCACTTATAATATCATTTAGAATACTTCCTAATGCCTTATAATCACCAATTGGGTATAACCAACCGTTTTTTCCATCTTCTACAATATCTAAAGGACCACTACAGCTGGTTGAAACTACCGGAATTCCTCTAGATAGCGCCTCAACAAGAACTAAACCAAATCCTTCGTAATCCGAAGACAGTACCAACAAAGATGCTTCATCAATTGTCTCCCATGGATTTTCTTGCCAACCTAGCCATTCAATATTAGAATTAATACCCAACTCAGTTGATAGCTCTTTAATTTGGGCTTCATCAGGACCTTCACCTATTAGCCTTAAGCGCCAATCGCCATCAAGAAACTGTAACCCACGTAATAAAATATCCAATCTTTTATCATGTTGATGTATTCTACCTATGAAAATCAGTTCTAATTTATCTTTACTTCTATATATTAGATTATTATTTATTTTTACAGGATTACCTATATAGAATAATGGGTGCCCAGGAAAAACATTTTTTTCAATACTTTTTTCAATTTGAGATGATATTGCAAAATGCGCATCACTATATTTAAGCAAGTCAGCATTTCCAAAGTATTCTGGAGGGGCGTGCAACCAAGATATTACTGGGCAAGTTTTCCCCGGTACATCAGCAAGAGCACTTCTACAAATATAACTTAAGCTTGGTGCATGTGTTGCCAATACAAGGTCAGGCTTTCCTATATCCATCAGTAAGTTCTCATACCCAAATGCTAGAGATTGTATTGTTTCACTATTTAAATTGTTTTTCATACCATAATAGTGAAATTCTGGAAGCGATTCTTCCCATTGTAAATTTTGAGATGGGTAAGATTGTATCACTCTTACCCTATGTCCACGTTTTGCCAAACCTTGGCTAACCGAAGTAATTACATCTTCTAAACCACCCCGACCAGCAGCATACACTAGCACAATATCAATAATCATTTTTTCACCCCTTTTGAATAAGCCTTTTTATAACAAATACTTTTCCATATAAATGCTTCCTTTAAAAGTCTTTAAAGCATTTTTTATCGTTATATTAAACAGTTGGTCTTCAATTGGGTTTTCAAGCAGTATTTTATAGAATCTAAAATCATTCTCAAACAGCAGATTAGCATATTTAGTAAATTCTATTGCATTTTGATTATTTCCAGTCTCAAATAAGCCAATTATAATATTCAAGAAATCTTGTTCAGTATAAACATCCCAGTCACATTCATTATAAAGCTGAAGGGCTTCCCCTTTGAAATCATTTTCATAAAGAATAGCTGCTGCCTTAGCTAGTGCAGATTCTGTTAGTAAATGCTTATTTTTTAATAAATCGGATACCATATCATATTTTTTATAGTCCATAAGAATCTGAAGGGCACCTAGAAATAATTCTGTTTCATCTAATGTATCACCTGTTAAGTTATTCAATAATTTAACCAACATATTTATATGCTCGTCTTTCTCAAAGGCGGCAACAAGCAAAGGTGAATGATTTCCCTCTAAAAGCCTATTTCTTAATAAGAATAAATCAATAATGTTTAGCATTTGTTTCTTATTTAAACTCTCAACTACTTTTAGATTTAACATGTCATTAAACTCTTCTAGATTTCCGGTTCCAGTTAAACAGTAATTTTTAAGTTTGAATATTTTCTCTAACAGTTTATCCTCATTATTATATTTTAAAAACGGCTGAATTATATTTGGTTTCCCAATATTAAAACACCCAGACATATAATAACTTAAATTTTTTTTATTAATTAGATTATTTCTTTCAATGAATTGTATAATTTCATCTTCAGTATGGAATTTATTTAAAATAAAGATAATCTTTTTAATACTGTCACTATCTAACTTATTTATATTCAGTACACTCATATAATGATAAATTGCTTTATCATATATTTTTTCATAATTGTATATATCCCCAAGCCTTCTATGCGGCATTTGGTCTTTTAAATCAGGTCTCAATATTGTATGACCATACTTTTCACTGTTATTGACAATTTCTTCAAAGTAAAATTTGGCATCGTCATTTTGGCCCCTGAGATAACTTATTTCACCTTTTAAGTATACTAATTCAAATGAACCAGGATATAACTGTAGGGAATCATCGATAACATTAATTGCGTCATTGTATCTCTTTAACTGAATTAAGGCACTTATTATTTGAGTAACAGTGGAAGCAACCCATGATAATTCATAGCTTCTTTTTAAATTATAAGCATTCGTATATGCTTTTAATGCCTTTTCATATTTTCCTAACGAATAATACTCATTTCCTAGGTTGAAATAGTCAAATGCATTATTGCTTTCCTGCATTTCTTTATCAATAAGCTCTTTATTACGCTCATTTTTCCCTTTTTCCGCCACAGTCTGATTCAAGTAACCAGAATGGAATACCAAAAGCTTTGCGATACTTCCATTTAAAGATTTTCCATCAATGCTCTTTAATTGCTCATGGATAGCCCGATAGTAAGCTATTTGTCCATTGTTCTTATACAGACGGTCATGATAATTTTGTATTAGTTTCTCCCCGTATAGACCAGTGAAATTTAATATCTTCACGCCATAAGTGTCATATTTGTCGTTATCTTCTTTTATTCCATTTATAAATTCCTGATAATTTTCCTCATCAATATATTCATCTGCATCAAGTACTAAAATCCAATCACCTGTAGCCTGTTCAGCTGCATAATTTCTGGCAGCGGAGAAGTCGTTAACCCAATCAAAATCAAATACTTTAGATGTATACTCGCTTGCTATTTCCTTCGTCCGATCTGTTGAGCCTGTATCAACAATTATCACTTCATCTACAAGATGAGCGACAGAAGATAGGCAACGGTCCAACACACTTTCTTCATTTTTAACAATCATACATAATGATACTTTTGTATCCATAGTTATTCCTCCTAAAGATTAGTACTGCTAATAAAAATATCGTGCTTTAGTAATACGAAGCACGATATTTCGATAGAACTACTAAAAATATTTTATTATTGAAGTAATTGAAGTACGCCTTGTGGCTGTTGGTTTGCTTGAGCAAGCATTGATTGAGCTGCTTGAGCAAGGATAGAGTTCTTTGTTTGGTTCATCATTTCTTTTGCCATGTCTACGTCACGAACACGAGATTCAGCAGCAGACAAGTTCTCAGAAGATGTATCCAAGTTAGTGATTGTATGCTCTAGACGGTTTTGCAATGCACCTAAGTTTGAACGTTGTGTTGAAACAGAAGTAATAGCAGCATCGAGTAGCGAGATGGAACCACTTGCTTCTGCGTTCGTCCCTACGCTGATTGAACCAGAAACACCCAAGCTAGAAGCGCCCATTCCGCTAATAGAGAAGTTGATTACTTGCCCATCATTTGCCCCTACTTGAAGTGTAGCAGAGAAAGATCCTTTTAATAGGTTTTGCGTATTAAATTCAGTTGTATCAGCAATACGATCGATTTCTTTTGTTAATTGATCAATCTCTGTTTGGATTTGATCACGATCATCAGTAGTGTTCGTGTCGTTACCACCTTGTACAGCTAGTTCACGCATACGTTGAAGGATTGCATGTGTTTCGTTCAATGCACCTTCAGCTGTTTGGATTAAAGAGATACCATCTTGTGAGTTACGAGATGCTTGATCCAAACCGCGGATTTGCCCACGCATTTTTTCAGAGATTGCTAGACCAGCAGCGTCATCACCAGCACGATTGATACGTTGACCTGAAGATAATTTCTCCATTGATTTAGATTGAGCGTTTGTTGCAGAGCTCAATTGACGGTATGTGTTTAATGCAGCGATATTATGATTGATTCTCATTGTAAATTTCTCCTCCTTGAATTATATGTCCACATCCTTATGGACTTCTTTTTTAGGATTAGGGAAGGTCGGCCGCCCTTCCCCTCTCTAATTTATATATCGGACAGACAGTTTTTTGTTTAACTTGTTTTTTACATTATTTAATAATTAAATTTTAAACGGATTTATTAACTTGAGGGAGAACATAAAAACTGCATATTTAATAGCTTTTTTACGCTATTCCTTATATTTTTCACTATAAAAACAAAAAACGCCTTCGGACAAGGAGAAAAATACAATGAGATTTTACAGATCAAATTTACGATATCTTCAATTGTATTATTTACATGTGTACTATTTTTCATACAACAATAAGATGAAATATTCCTTTTTAATAGCCTTATAATGCTTATTTATTCGGATTAGTAATCCAACAAGGAAATGATAGATAAAAAGAGGACTGCCCAATATTGGCAATCCTCTTTTTCAAAAATGATCAAACAAATTATTGAAGCAATTGCAGTACGCCTTGCGGTTGTTGGTTTGCTTGAGCAAGCATTGATTGAGCTGCTTGAGCAAGGATAGAGTTCTTTGTTTGGTTCATCATTTCTTTCGCCATGTCTACGTCACGAACACGAGATTCAGCAGCAGTCAAGTTCTCAGAAGATGTATCCAAGTTAGTGATTGTATGCTCTAGGCGGTTTTGTAATGCACCAAGGTTTGAACGTTGTGTTGAAACGGTTTTAATTGCTTCATCTAATTTAGAGATAGAAGAACTTGCTTGTGCATTTGTACCAACACTGATTGTACCTGAGATACCTAGACCAGAAGCACCCATTGCACTGATAGAGAAGTTGATAGTTTGTCCATCGTTAGCTCCTACTTGAAGCGTTGCAGAGAAAGAACCTTTTAACAGGTTTTGCGTATTGAATTCAGTTGTATCAGCAATACGGTCGATTTCCTTTGTTAATTGGTCGATTTCTGTTTTAATTTGCGCTCTGTCATCAGAAGTATTCGTATCGTTACCACCTTGAACAGCCAGCTCACGCATACGTTGAAGGATTGCATGCGTCTCGTTCAATGCACCTTCAGCTGTTTGGATTAGAGAGATACCATCTTGTGAGTTACGAGATGCTTGATCTAAACCGCGGATTTGTCCACGCATTTTTTCAGAGATTGCTAGACCAGCAGCATCGTCACCAGCACGGTTGATACGTTGACCTGAAGACAATTTCTCCATTGATTTAGATTGAGCTGTACTTGCAGAACTCAATTGACGATATGTGTTTAATGCAGCGATATTGTGGTTAATTCTCATTGTAATTCTTCCTCCTTGAAATTTGTCTCCACATCCCTGTGGACGTATTGTTTTTTGAGAGTAGAGAAGACCAATGCTCCTCCCCTCTCTACTATATATATCGGAAGTGCCATTTTTTATTCAACTTGTAGATTCTACCAAAAACAAGAATTGTAAAAACTACTATATAAACTTTAAACTCTCGACTAAACCCTTCAAATATAAATGTGAATTTGTTAGAAATTGTTCTTGGCTAAATCAGGTTAACAAAGCTTTAGGGCACACAATATGTAAAAAGAGGACTGCCTAAAATAGGCTTCCTCTTTTTACATATTTAAATAAAATTACTGAAGCAATTGTAGTACACCTTGTGGCTGTTGATTAGCTTGAGCAAGCATTGATTGAGCTGCTTGAGCAAGAATTGAGTTCTTTGTTTGGTTCATCATTTCTTTCGCCATGTCTACGTCACGTACGCGAGATTCAGCAGCAGTCAAGTTCTCAGATGAAGTATCCAAGTTATTGATTGTGTGCTCTAGGCGGTTTTGTAGTGCACCAAGGTTTGAACGTTGAGTTGATACTGTTTTGATTGCTTCATCTAATTTTGAGATAGATGAGCTTGCAGCTGAGTTTGAAGTCACGCTAAGTGATCCAACAGATAATCCAGCACTAGTCATTTCAGAGATTGAGAAGCTGATAGTTTGTCCATCATTAGCTCCAACTTGTAGTGTTGCAGAGAATGAGCCTTTTAATAGATTCTGTGTGTTGAACTCAGTCGTATCAGCGATACGATCGATTTCTTTTGTCAATTGATCTAATTCTGTTTGGATTTGTGTTCTGTCATCAGAAGTGTTAGTATCGTTACCACCTTGTACAGCCAACTCACGCATACGTTGCAGGATTGCATGTGTTTCGTTCAATGCGCCTTCAGCCGTTTGGATTAAAGAGATACCATCTTGTGAGTTACGAGATGCTTGATCCAAACCGCGAATTTGACCACGCATTTTTTCAGAGATTGCAAGACCAGCAGCGTCATCACCAGCACGGTTGATACGTTGACCTGAAGACAATTTCTCCATTGATTTAGATTGAGCAGTTGTTGCAGAGCTCAATTGACGGTATGTGTTTAATGCAGCGATATTATGATTGATTCTCATTGTTAAATTTCCTCCTTGAAATTGGTGTCCACATCCTTGTGGACGAAATTATTGTATAGATTAAGGAAGTTCTGCAGCCCTTCCCCGCTCTACTTTATATATCGGCAGGAGATTTTATTATTTAGCAGTATGTCACCTGTAAATTTTCCCATCTGAAGAATCTATTTAAAATACAATTCCTATGTATAAAAAATTGATTCACCGCCACTCAACTGGAAAGTATTCATAAGACATAAAAAAGGACCGCCTAAAAACCAGGCAGTCCTTTCCCAAAAGTCCGCAACCAATTATTGAAGTAATTGAAGTACGCCTTGTGGTTGTTGGTTTGCTTGTGCAAGCATTGATTGAGCTGCTTGAGCAAGGATAGAGTTCTTTGTTTGGTTCATCATTTCTTTCGCCATGTCTACGTCACGAACACGAGATTCAGCAGCAGTCAAGTTCTCAGAAGATGTATCCAAGTTAGTGATTGTATGCTCTAGACGGTTTTGCAATGCACCTAAGTTCGAACGTTGTGTTGAAACAGAAGTAATAGCAGCATCGAGTAGCGAGATGGAACCACTTGCTTCTGCGTTCGTCCCTACGCTGATTGAACCAGAAACACCCAAGCTAGAAGCGCCCATTCCGCTAATAGAGAAGTTGATTACTTGCCCATCATTTGCCCCTACTTGAAGTGTAGCAGAGAAAGATCCTTTTAATAGGTTTTGCGTATTAAATTCAGTTGTATCAGCAATACGATCGATTTCTTTTGTTAATTGATCAATCTCTGTTTGGATTTGATCACGATCATCAGTAGTGTTTGTATCGTTACCACCTTGTACAGCTAGCTCACGCATACGTTGAAGGATTGCATGTGTTTCGTTCAATGCACCTTCAGCTGTTTGGATTAGAGAGATACCATCTTGTGAGTTACGAGATGCTTGATCCAAACCGCGGATTTGTCCACGCATTTTTTCAGAGATTGCTAGACCAGCAGCATCGTCACCAGCACGGTTGATACGTTGACCTGAAGATAATTTCTCCATTGATTTAGATTGAGCAGTTGTTGCAGAGCTCAATTGACGGTATGTGTTTAATGCAGCGATATTGTGATTGATTCTCATTGTAAATTTCTCCTCCTTGAATTGTCTGTCCACATCCTTGTGAACTTCTTTTAGGATTAGGGAAGGTCGGCCGCCCTTCCCCTCTCTACTTTATATATCGGCAGGAGAATTTTTTGTTTAATGTTTTTTATACTTTTTTATTTATTTTTTTTGAAGACATTTAACACACTGCTGATGTCAACAGATGCTGCTTTATTTTCATTATAAATTTGATCGAATACTTCTTTGCGATGTATTTCGACTTGTTTAGGTGCATTGATTCCTATCTTTACTTGATCTCCGCTGACTGACACGACTGTTAATTCGATGTCATTGCCTATTTTGATTACTTCGCCGACTTTTCTGGATAGTACGAGCATCTTCTCACCCCTTTACCGCTTCTGATTGTTGTTGTGAAAAAATGCTGTGCTTTGTTTTGTATTCAGGCAAATTTAGAATTACTTGCTGGGCTTGATTGTTTTTTATGTTAAGAATAATCGGCGCCTGCAAATTAGCGGTTGTTTTTGCAAAAGGATCCTGGACTGTCAAAATGGTAAAGATAAGAACATCCCTATCTGACTCTAGCTCTAAAAAGCTTGTCGTAGATTCTGCTAGTTCAAACTCATATTCCTTGAAAAAAACGAAAGGGTTTGCAACAACAAAACCAAGATTTTCGTTTGTGACAGACTGAAGGATGAATATATGCTCTTGGTCATCAATCGGCAGGATGACGAATTGTTGTTCTTCTTCAAATGCAGGAATTCCTTTTGGAAAATGAATGATTTCCTTGTCGGTTATTTCTTTTTCTCCATGAAACTTTGTATTAATTTTCAATTACATCAGTCCTTTTATTTTGATTGTTGATAGTTTACCCCATTGGACTTTAAATTTTCAAAATGAATCTCTAAACTTGGATATTGAACTAATTCTGTTATAACTTTTCCAGGTGTATAGTCGATTAGTGGCTTATTTTGGTTAACATCAATAATTGGTTCATATGTTTCAAAGGATGTTTTCACATAGCCTGGATCATATTGGATTTTGACACTGTTTGCTGGCGGTATCCAGCCTAGACCAAACTGCTTCGGCGGTCCTTCGCTGTTTCTTTTGGCAATTTGCGGAATAGGATTACCTTTATTTTCAATTGCTGCAAGCTGCTGTCCGTCTTTTATGCGTCTTGCAATTCCTTTAAGCCATTCTTGGCGGCCTTTTTGGACATAATCATCAATGAATCTTTCTCGTGTTTTCATACCTTCATAGGCTCTTGCCTCTGTTTGGTCGATTGTCAAAGTAGCAGCTTTTTTATCAATAATCAGCTCTGCCTTTGGCTGCTCAATATACAAATCAGCAGGCTTTTGCTCCATTTGAACTTGCGGCTGGACTGTTGTAAGTCCAAGCTTAGCAGGTGTTGAATCAATCCGCAGCTGTGGTATTTGCATGAATATTTCTCTCCTTTCTATAAAAAAAAGCTATTCATTACAGAATAGCTTCAAGTGTTTATACAATACTGAGGCGAAATGAGCCGTTTGCCTAGTGATTAGGAATGTCTTAAAACGAAGCTTCCAGCCAAGTCAGTTATATTATCTTAAAAAGTCAATTAATGATGTCTGAATAATTCTTGCTCCTACGCTCAATGAAGCGTTATGAACACTTTCCTGAACAGACAAGTTTGTGATTGCTACTTCCATATCAACATCTTCATTATCTGAAAGAACTTTGTTAGCAAGCACTTCTTGTGCGTCAATTCTTGACTCAACCATTTCTAAGCGGTTATATCTTGCACCAAGCTCAGACTTTTCGCTAGACAAGGAATTCATGACAGAATCAAGTCTTGTCAGCAATTCATCTAATCCTGTTGTATCATTGTTTTCCATTTTGTCTTGAATTTCCTGTACAACATCAAACATTTCTTGGTTGAAGGTTGCTGGATTCACGTTCGCTTTCATTGAAACGCCGCTTGAAACTTCCACTGTATAACTGTCAATTGATCCGTCGGCAATATTCGCTGCAACTTGCGGCGGATCTCCTGCAGTTACTGGTGGATTAGAAATATCAGTACCGTGGAAAAGATATTTTCCGTTTACTTTCGTGTTCGCTACATTTACCAAGTCTTCTTTAATCTGGTTAATTTCTTCAGCGATAGCGCCTCTTTCATCCACACCGTTCGTATCTGTTTTCCCTTGAACAAGCAATTCTCTTACCCGGTCTAGCCCTGAGCTTGCTTGGTCCATTGCTGCCTCTGAGTTATCCATCCACAGGTACAGCTCTGACAGGTTGCGTTTATACTGCTCTACCTCTGACAGGCTGGAGCGGTAGTACATACCCTTCATCGCTACAACTGGATCATCTGACGGTTTTGTGATTTTTTTCCCTGTTGCTACTTGGTTCGATAATTGGTTCAGCTTATTGTAGCTGTTGCTGATATTACGCAAACTGTTTGCTGAAAGCATTGATTGTGTTACGCGCATTGCTTAATCACCTATCTCCCTCCGACACCCATGCCGTTTATTATCGTATCTAAAAGTTCATCTGATAATGAAATCATTCTTGCTGCCGCATTGTAAGCCTGTTGGAATTGAATCATATTTGTCATTTCTTCATCCAGTGAAACAGCACTTGTACTCATCCGTTTGTTCTCAACAGTCTGCTGCAAAGTCGTTGCATTTGAAGTCATCTTCTCTGCTTCCTGTGCGCTAACTGCCATACTTCCGATAACCCCTTCATAGTAGTTGCGGAAGTTAGACATCTCTGAATTGTTGCCGTAATCATACTTCTGGTTAATGATGTCAGCCAATTTGCTCACATATGTTGCATCACCCAGTGTTGCTTGCGAAGGATCTGTTCCAGGTGAAGCATTCGCAATATTATCTAAGCTGCTTTCAATGCTCGAAGAAATCGAGATTCTGCTTGCAAATCCACTGCGATCTGTAATGGCTCCATCTGCACTTTCAGAATCAGCAAAGAAGGAGATCGACTGGTTTTCGCCTGCTTCAATTTCGTTCGGGCTCATCCCTTCTTGGTGAACCTCATTAAACTTCGTTGCAAATGTATAAGCAAGGTTATCTAACTCTGTCAACATATCATTATATATGCCCTTCAAATTGCCATCTGCATCTTCATAGCCATATGCTTCTACGATACTCTTTAATTTCCCAGTAGATTCAAAGTCATTAATATTAATCTCTGAATCTCCGATGGTTATGCTTGTTACAGCACTGTCATCAGCATTGCTGTTAACTTTGATTGTGTTATATCCATTTTTATCAACTAAAGTACCCAAGGCGTTGCCTTTATCATCAACTAATGTAACAACAGCTTTACCTTCAGCTTGTGCTAATGCATTGCCTCCAGAAGCTTCATACGATACTTTAATATTCGTATAAGAAGAAAGCTCGTCCAGCAAGCTGTCTCGCTGATCATATAAATCGTTTGGCAAGTATCCGTTTGGTTCTACACTGCCGATTTGTTTATTAACTTGGTCTAACTGAGTAAGAATAGTATTAATTGCTTTTTCTGCAACACCAAGCTCGTTTTTCGCATCGCTCTTTTCAGCTGATACTGTTTTATGCAAGTAATTGAATGTTTCTGATACGGCAATACCGCGTTGACGCACAACGGCACGTGCTCCAGAATTCTGTGGATCTGTTGCCAAATCCTGCAATGATTCCCAGAAAGAATCCATCGAAGAAGACAGCCCGGACTCAGAAGGTTCATTCATGATTGTCTCAAGATTGCTCATTGCTGTAGTACGGTTTTCCCAATATCCCAGCTTGCTTGACTCAGAGCGGTATTGTGTATCAAGGAAGCTGTCTCTGATTCTGCTGACAGATCCTGCTGTAACACCTGTACCTAATTGTCCTGCAATTCTCGGCGCATTCTGTCCGACTCCAGGAAAGCTTTGTGATTGCTCTAAGTCAACTCTTTGACGAGTGTAGCCTAGAGTATTAGCATTTGAAATATTATTACCTGTTGTATATAGGGCACTTTGCTGCGCTACCAGCCCTCGTCTTGCTGTTTCAAGTCCCATAAAGGTTGATCCCATGACTTCTCCTCCATTATGCCTTCATATTTAAAAGACTGCTTGATGTTTTTCCGATGTTGCCTGTGTGAACAGAATTTCCATTTACCGGCTTACCGTAATTAAGGCTTTGTTTGGTTGGTTTTAACAAGCTTAATGATACATTCACAAATTGCATCGATTGTCTTAACAGCTGCTGATTTAACGTATTCGCATCTTTTAACTCTCCAATAATGCTTCGCAGTTTATCCGCTGCCTCGCCCGCCTGTTTCGCAGGTTCTGGCTCCATCAGTTCTAAACAATCAGAAATAGTAGGATTATGAACGGTCTTAACAATTTTTCGGCAAACTTCTACTCGTGCCGCTTCCAGCTTTTGAATGCTCATGATATGCGCTTGCTCATCTTTCATTACTTGCTGAAGGGACTCTATATCCCCCTTCTTTATGATCTCTGTTTTGTTCTTCGCCACTTCATACAGGCTTGCATGAGAGTTAACGAGCTTTTCCAGCACTTCAATCAATAAGGACGCAGACATTAGAGACCCTCCTTTTAGTATTAGTTAGCTTGATTATTCTTCGTATAGAAATTGACAATGCTGTTTGCAATATCCTCTGAACGAACTTCATATGTGCCATTTTGAATTTGTTTTTTTAATGCTTCAATTTTTTCAGTTCTTGCTTGTGACACTTGAGTCACTTGCTGAAGTTCTTTAGCAGCAGAGGAGATTTCAATTTTGTCTGTCCCCTTAACTGCTTCTGTTTTTACTTGATCTATTTTACTTACTTGTTTTTTATATGGATTAATTCCTTGTGTTCCGTAATTATTAATTTTCATGTTTATTCCTCGCTTTCTTTTTTTCCGTACAGAAAAGCTCTACCTCTAGTATCGGATGATTAGCGTTTTATTTAAACATTTCCTTCGCTTTTTCTTAAAATGCGCCAAAAAGACTAATTTAAAACAGGAACACCAAGAGTATTTTCCTATATTGATGAATAAGTCGTGAGGATTGGTCTAGGAGATTCTACAGAGAAGGTAACGAAGTATGCATCTGGGCTGTCACGTACAGCCCAAGAGCTAAGGTTTATCTACTATTTACCAATAAAGTAAGTGGCTGATTTTGCCTGTTTTTTTCGTTCCTCTTCTGCTTCCATGCTTTTAATATCTCCTTGCAAGTTCGACAGACAGCTCGTGCAAAGCTTTCCTTCTCTGATTTGTGTGCCGCATTTTGCACATGGATAACCTAAGTTAGGAAATTGGGACAGCTTAATGCGTCCTTTTTTAATCCATTTATATATTAACGATTTTTCGACTCCTGTATTTGCCACAACTTGTTCCATCGGTGCTGTTCTGTTTTGCTTTTTGCGAATGAATTGATACACTTTTTCATAATCCGCTTCTTCTTGCTTATAGCACTTAGGGCAAATATCCCTAAGATTATTTACTACATAAATGTCCCCACATTTAGGGCAGTTCGCTAATTCAGCCATTTTCTCTTTTCCTCCCATAGTAATTGTCATCTCGCAACAGTGAACGAAATGACAGTATTGGCTCCTGCATTTTTCAACACTTTAGCCGCCTGCCTTACCGTTGCACCTGTAGTATATATATCGTCAACGAGCAGCACATGTTGAGCATGGCAGCCCTCAATATTTGCCGCAGAAAACACAGCAGTATTTTCCAATCTTTCCTGTCTGCTGATTTTCGACTGTTTATCACCATGAACGCGAGATAACAGCTGCTTGTAGCCTAAATGAGTATATGCAAGAATTGCCTCTGATTGATTAAAGCCTCGCTCATACAGTCTTTCCTCACTTAACGGTATAGGTGATACCACTCTTCCTCTTGCAGTTTTTTTGGGAAAGTATGCAGCGAACGCTCCTGCTACTTTATGATCTCCTCTGTATTTAAAAAGGGCAATGATTTCTTTTAAAAAGTCATTATACACAAAAATAGAGGTATTGCCATCCAGCACTCCTTTCCATTGAGGATCTTGTTCCCACTTATAGCAATCAAGACACAAGCTGCCCCTTATATATTCTGAATCAATGCGAGAGAAAGGCCGACTGCAAATAGAACACCGACTTCCTGTAATGAACTCTAATTTACTTTTGCATTCTTCACAAAGCAATTCGCTTTTTTGCTCAGCAAATAAACTAGTCCAGTTTAAGACAGGTCTTAGGGAAGTTAAACAAAATGTACAATGCACTTTATTCCTCCTTACCTAAGCAGAAGCATGCCTGTTTGGGCAGCTTCCTTATTACTGTTTTCGATTTGATTCTTTGCCTCGACCATACTCCATGTTTTCCCATGATGAAAAAACACCACATCTCCGTCTGGATGCTCGCTGCTTCTTCCAGCTCTCCCGGCAATTTGAATAAGAGCACTATCGGTGAACACATCATTTTCTGCACCTAATACAGCAACATCTATATTTGGAAAAGTAACACCTCTTTCCAATATAGTCGTAGTAATCAGCAGATTTATTTCCTTGTTTCGCATTTTTTTCACCTTGTCTATTCTGTGCGGATCGGCAGCAAAAACTGATTCCACCTTGCTGTCCAACTGTCCCAAAATAGTCTTTGCTTTTTCTAATTGCGCTATCTTCGGCAAAAATAAGAGAATTTGTTTGCCCTTGCTTAGCCGCTCCTTTAACCATACAAGCAGCCTTTGGGGCAGCTTGCCTTGATTTAGGAGCTTTTCCCAATTGCCGCACCATATAAAGCGAGGAACAGGCAATGGGTGCCTGTGATAACGTGCCGGGATTTTTACATACGCTATCTTTTTATGTTTGCATTTACGCTGCCAGCTTTTATTAGGAGTTGCTGTTAAATACACCAATGTTGATTTACTTTTTCTCGCTTTATTTATGGCATGCTGCAATGTTTCATCAGCAGAGTATGGAAATGCGTCCATTTCATCAAGAATAATGAGGTCAAAAGCTTGCTCAAAGCGATATAACTGATGCGTTGTGCTGATAAACAGTGAGCTGTGCTTCAGCTTGTTGCCGCTGTCACCATACAAAGGGATTACGTTGATTGTTGGAAAGGCTCGCTGCAGCCTCGGTGTCAGTTCAAGGACGACATCTGTTCTTGGAGTGGCAATACACACTCTTTTTTGTGTGCTGAGGGCTTTTTCTATTCCTTTAAATAAAACTTCCGTTTTCCCTGCACCACAAACTGCCGTTAATGAAAACATAAATTTTTTTTATAATTCCATAAATGTTTTAACTTGAAATCTAAACCCCTTTCCTTTGCACCAAGTCTCCAACTTTCTTTTTCTATCCTCGGTCGTTGTAAAAAACAATAGCACTGGAACTACATCTTTTATCATTGGCATTAATTCTTCATATCGATTTATTTTCTTTTTGTTGTCTGCCATGTCCCTTGTATTATCCACTTCAATTAAATGGATGTATCCATTCCTTATAAATGCTGCATCACTTACAATTCTTCTTTTGGTTGCAGGCTTTAAACCGTTAATTTTCATTTCTAGTGTAGGAACTACCTCCATTTCAATTTCAGTAATAAACTCCGATTGCCAGTCTATCGGGCAATCAAAATGTAAATAAACTTCATTTCTTAACAAGTCATGATCTATCTGAGAAGTTTTTTTCACTTCCTTGGTGGCACCTATTAGTTCCCTTCCTGCTTTATTTAAATAGATAATCTTTTCTCGATTGTGGAAGGCCTCATGAATATATGGCCTTAACTGCTGAACAACTCTACATGCGTTCCTATAGCTTTTTAAGTCATGAATCTTTTGTAGATGTTTTATTTTCACTACGCCCAATGTGTCTATCGTCATCAATAATTTTTCTATTCGGCTTTGTGTTGAAATCATTGTTATCCTCCATCATTTTAAGAATCATACCATCGTCAATATAAGGCACCTGAACAGTCCTTTTCTTTTCCACAAGGTAAATGGCCCTTCCTGGTATTGAAGGTAAATCTTCAGCCCCCACATCATCTAAGAGCACCATACTTCCAGTCCTTGCAGCACAGATAAATGAAATTCGAGCCACTATGTTCATCTTTACCTGCATAGGCACTGCTTCTTTTGTAGGGTACTGAGTAGCATAGATAAGTCTATATCCTATACCGCCACCAATTCGAGCAATCTCAGATAATGCTGCCTGGCAAAACTCAGCATACTTCTTTGAAGCTCTGTCTTTGACAATGTTTGGTGATAGTTCCGCACCTTCATCCACAAAGATAAAAGTACGCTTCTTTATTGGTGTATCAATAATATTTGTATATCCTTTCTCCCTGAACATTGTTTCCTTTTCTTTTAACTCCTCAGTTAGTTTCATTAGTACCTCAGCTGACTCAAAAACATCACAGGCTACTTCTTTAACTTGATTAGGGAAAAGCTTTTTATATTTGTAGAACTCCAAACCTGCTTTAAGATCTAGAATGTAAATTTCAATATCATCCGGGTTGTTCATTATTAAAGTATTGAGTATACCTTTCATAAACACTGTTTTGCCGAAACGGGTTACTCCACCATTTAATAAGTGGCAGTACTTTTCAAAATCGTGATAAAGGATTCCAGTATGGTTTTTCCCAATTGGAACTTCCCATGTTCCTTTTCGTACAAGAGATTCATTATAGTTCCATCTTTCTGGCAGTTCTTCATGATAAACACGTAGCTTTAATAGACCGTCAAATTCATAATCAACCTCTTTATTAAGACCGTCTTTTAATACTGGTAATAAGCCTTCAAATGCTTCTGATGGGATACCTAAAGGTAAGGAGTATAAGTAGGTGGAATAAGATTTAGAGTCGGTATGTTTGCGGATTAGTTTGGGGTATTTGATTGTTTCTCCTGATTTGATTCCTACTCGTCTGTTGATAAATATTTGTTTTATTTTATCCTCATCTTTCATTTGTCTTTTAGGCAACAGTGCAGCACCAGCTATAGCTAATGGAATTGCGAAAAGTTCAATCATGTTCTTCCTCCCTTTCTGATTTCGGAAACTATAGATTTTATTAAATCCGCCAATTCTTCCGCTTTATCCAATTCAAGGTTTACAAAATAACCTGTTTCTTCCTCACAAACCTTACAGCCAATATAAATGCTATCGTCTCCCGAATCAGATTTATCAACTTCTAAAAAGTCCTCTGGAAACATCGAACAATAATATTTCATTATCCTCAACTCCTTAAACCCAATTCAACCAATCATCATTTTTATCTTTTTTCTTTTTCAACTTCTCATAATCATCCTTAGTGTGGATGTACAATTGGTCGCAAAATTTATATCCATTTCCATATAGGTCAAAACGGTCCATATAATTAATCAGCCTTTCATAATCTTCTGGAGCTTCCATTTCGAGGTATAACTCCTTTAAGTATTTATCACTAAACAAAAACGGTGTATAACCTAATTCATTGAACTTGCGCTCATGCTGCTTATCAATAAATGTTTTACTTTCTGTGTATCCTTGAAATATGGACTCAATAATTCGATTAAAACCACTCATTTTAAAAAAACTCCTTTCAATCTTTGTTGAGCTAAGAAACAGCGAAGAAAAGAGATATGTTGATAAACATATCAGTCGCTCTCAAAAAGAAGTACAATGTACAAATCTTAAATACCAATCTATCAATCTTTGCATACTACATTGTCAAATTCACATGGTGACAGATACATAGAACACTGCATAGTAGACTGCAATGTATTCTACTTAGAAGAAAATCTTACTAATATGGTTAATAAACCACAGGATACCGCCGAATTTAACTGTCTCTAAAACAAACTTAACCATACCTTCGTTAATTGTGATATTCATTTTTTCTAGTGCAGTTACCACTAAAAGAGATCCACCAGCTGAGCCAATAAGTATCGTACCAAAAGTAAAAGGATCCATTAATTTCCCTCCTAAAGTTACTTAGTAGACTACATTGTAGTGTCTAGTTGATATACTATATGGGCTTTTTCTCTATTAATGCCTGTCTATCACAAGTTTCTTGTGCAAAAAATACATTTACTTTGTGAAAGGTAAAATAGCAGCATTGTCGAATGGTTATTAGTGGTGATGTAAATTGGAAAACAATAACTCAATAAAAATTAATTTAGGGGAAATTATAAAAGAGTCTCCATACAAACGTGAATATATACAAAAACACATGGAAATATCAAGAAACACCTTATCTAATTGGTGTACAGGAAGAACATACCCTTCAATACCCCAAGCGTTTAAATTATCTAGAATACTCGGTGTAACTGTGGAAGACCTTTATAAGTGGAAGGATGACAAATAACCCTTGTCTACTTTTGTCGAAACTATAGTAAAAAAATAACATACACAGTAGAATTAATTCGCAAATAGAAAATACATAAATTAGGGGGAACTATTTTGACAAAGAAAGAAAAGGTAAAAAAACCATTTTATAAAAAATGGTGGGTATGGTTACTTGCAGTTATAATTGTAGGTTCGATTGCAACGGGTGGTGAAGACGACACAAATCAAGACGCTTCACCAGAAAAGGAAAAAACAAGTGAAGCTGTAGCTTCAACCAACGATAATAGTGAAAAAGAAGCTGCTGAAAAAGAAGAAGCTGAGAAGAAAGCAGCTGAAGAAAAGGCTGCTGCTGAGGAAGCCGAAAAAGAAAAAGCTGCTGAAGAGAAAGCAGCAAAAGAAGCTGAAGAGAAGGCTAAAAAAGAAGCCGAAGAAAAAGCTGCTGAAGAAGCGAAAGAAAATAGCGTGCCGAGAGAATATAAATCAGCTTTAAACAAAGCTGAAGACTATGTTACTACTATGAATTTGTCAAAGGCAGGAGTATATGATCAATTAACATCAGAGTATGGAGAAGGTTTTCCAGCAGAAGCTGCTCAATACGCGATTGATAATCTTGATAATATTGATTGGAATGCAATTGCATTAAAAAAAGCTAAATCATATGCAGAATCAATGGATATGTCTGATTCAGCTATTTATGACCAATTAGTTTCTGACTATGGTGAAAAATTCACTGCAGAAGAAGCGCAATATGCCATAGACAATCTTCAATAAATAATAATAGCCCTTCTCAAACGAGTTGGGCTATTTCTTTGCATATTGGTTATAAAGCTTCAAAGATTTATCTGGTAGCCATTCTCTTTTTCTTGGATCTGCGTAGTATTCCAGGAATGCTTCTTTCTCCTTTTCATCATAGGACTTAGCCTGCTTATAATGGTGTTCGCAATACCAATGTATTTCTTCAGGCTTATCCCATGGCTTAAACGGTAGCAACTTATGAGCCCCTCTGACTTTACAAGCTATCCCTTCACAACCTTCTTCAAATTCCATAATTACTCGTCCTCGCTTTGAATAATAATTGGATTATAACATAAAAAAAGGCCCTACTCCGAAGAGTAAGGCAGTTAGAGAGAAGGAGCATGACCTTCATAATCATTTTGCTTCAAAAAATATATTTTATTCAAAAAACTTAACAAAGGTTGCAGGACCAACAATTCCATCGGCAACAAGACCATTTGCTTTCTGGAAAGCCTTCACTGCAGCTAAAGTGTCATTGCCGAATACTCCATCAATCCCTTGAGGATTAAAGCCATTATAGTAAAGCATTCCTTGAATAAGCCTTGTCCACTTGCTCCATGTAGTTCCCTTTTTAAGTGTTGGAGCAGCTGCTTTCGATTTCTTACCGAATACCCCATCAATAGTTACATCAGAAAAGTACTGGAACACTCGAATAGCAGCTGTCTTTGTTTTAGGACCCTTATATCCATCCACAACAAGCTTAGTGAAGTTCGCTTTCTTTGTGTACCCATTTAGGAAGGTTTGTAGCTTCTTGATATTCGTATCTCCATCTGTGTCCGGCTTATTTGGCGTAGTTACAATGACAGACTCAACCTTCGTTTCTTCTGGCTCCACAGTAATCTTGCCTGTGTATTCAAGGTGTGGATTATCCACAAATCCTTTCCAGTCTCCACCCCATTCAAAACCTTTTGATTTCGCAATGGCAGCCACACGTCTCCAATTGCTATTAACAGTATAATTAGCAATTGTCCCTTTTTCATTCGTCAAGCAGAAATCAACAGCAATACCGAAGTTGTGATTAGATTGACCACCTTTAGCATTGGTTACAATCTTTCCTGGCTTCGTTCTACCTTGTGCATATAAAGCATCCTGTTCAGCTTTAGAACGGTACCCATCGGTAATTAAAACATAGATACCCTCTTTATAAGCCTGTTCGATAATTTCTAATACTTTAGTTAGGACAAGAGCTTTCATGCCTGCGCCCATTCGTTTAATTGCTTTCTCTTTTAAGATTTCAACACTCATTATTAATTCCTCCTTAGTATTTTTCGTTTAATAAAATGTCTTGCTCTTTTGGATCAACCTTGCTGAAGAACCATTTGATTTTCTTTAACACTGCTGTCACCTCCAAATAAAAAAGGCACCTTGTGGAAGGCACCTCATTTTGCGTTTGTTAAATTGTTTACTTTGAGCACTTCTTTTTGTTGTTTACCTTTAGCTGTCACATAGTTGTTTTTAAACCATGCAATAGCAGCAGTGGCAACAGTGAATCCATTTGTCAGGAAAATTGTCCAGTCTTCACTCGTTCCAGGTATTTCGTAAAGACCAAAACTCACTAAGAATTGGTTTACCAAAGCTATAAATAAAACGATAGTTCTAATTAACGTACCTTTATCCAACATAACCACTCCTATTTAAAAATGTTTTCAAATAATAAATAAAGAACCCCACCACTACCGGCTAGGATTCCGAGGAACTTCCATATTTGTTGTTGAGTGTATCGTTTTCTACTGTCAGCTGATTTACGTGAGAAAGTATCATTCTTTAAAACATGGTCTAAAAGCTTTTGGGTCATTTCTTGTTGCTTTCCAGACTCTTTTAATACTGTGTTTTCCGTCTCAGTTAGTTTATTTCTGATGTCTTGGTTCAATTTCTCCTGTTCTTTTTGGCGTTCCTCGAGAACCTTTATCCTTTCCTCATGATTTTCAACTTGTTTTTCCAATGGTGTTACCTCCTGTGTTGGCATTTTCCCATCCCCCTTTTATCTCTATATACAAACGGATTCACCTCCTTAAAGGTAATAAAAAAGAGCCCTAAAAAAGGACTGAATAACGCTATATCGCCAGTTGAATAATTAACTCGATATTCATTTTCAGCTAGCTTAGTTAGATCAGTAATATCCACTTCTTTTAAAACTTGACCGTCCTTACTTTCTATAGATACTTTCGTACCATAATCAGGTATTTCAAGTAATTTCACTTTGTTGTATTTGACTGTTAGTTCCTGTGTAATTGGGATAAACGGGTCCTCTGGTGTATTAGCCCGCCTAAATAAATGTATTTCATCTACACCTGAGTAAAAATCATATAATTCAGCCATATTCCCCTCACCTTTCTTATGAAATCAGAACATTTTGGAAGGAAACTGTTCCCCATTTTCTGCCGAAATGTAAAAAACCATTACGGAATTGTGAATCATTAACCGTAATGGTTGCATCATTAGTTTTAAATGTAATTGATGTAGCATTTACAATAACGGTGAAATATTTAGTAGCTCCATCAGTCATATTGTCAATATTTGATGAACTTGCCAATTTAGTACTTGCTCCACCCACAATCTTATAAATGTATATACCTGCAGGACTGAACAAAAGATGATAACCGTTTGATAAGTTTGATTTGTTGTCATCGAAGTAATCAATAGGTGTACAGATTGCAAGACTACCCCATCCGTTATTACGTTCAATAAAGCTTGCATTGAATGTTAATGTGAAGGAATCTGGCAATTCACCTGTCCACCCCTGTAAAACAAAGTCTCTATCTTCACTTTGTTCTAGGAATCCCCATTTATGATCGCCTGTAAATCCTCCCCTATAAGAATTATAGTGAGGAATAAAACCACTGCTGAATACTATTTCCGAAAAGGGAGCATCCTCCCTTGTTGGATAGTTATTCGAAATGTAAAAAGGATCATCACTAAAGATACCGAATACCCCTAAATCTAAATATTTCTTAACTAAGTACTGATGATTTACTGTGTAAACAAATACCTTAATACCTGCATTTTTCAATAAGTTAATATACAAATCTGAAACGTTTGTACTGCAGCCAACATATTCAATGTTATTTGCCAATAAAGTTGCTGGGTCAGATACGTTATCGCTTAGTAACAATAATTCAAATCCCCTATCCTTTATTGCAATAAGTTCTGCCTGATTAAAGGACTGTATAAGCACATGGTCCTGCAGTTTATATGCTTCAGCTAAATCTGCAATGGCAGCTGCACTTCTTCTGTCTTTCGATTCGATCGCATAATTTATTTTATTTCCGAATGTCTGAAAAACTTCTTCCAAATAAGGGATAGGTTGTGCTGGGTAATTAGGAAGCAATCCTTCCACTTTCATTGACCGTACATACGGAGTGTTTAGATACTTAATCTTGTCTGAACCCTTATGATTAATGCCGGTAACTCGTATTACATCTTCATCATGAAGTACACACAAAGCTCCAGATCTGTCTTGCCTAATATCTAATTCAATAAACAAAGAACCATTCATTTTGCTCATTTTGAAAGCTTCTAATGTATTCTCTGGATATAAAAAAGAACTCCCCTTGTGCGCTAAATATTGTGGGGAAGTTAGTTCATTTATTTTGGCAGTTCCATCTAATTGTTCCATTATACCTACCACCTTTAATTGTTCTGCTATTAATAATTTTCTCAGAGTATCGAATGGTACTCCTTTATAATTTATACGTGCATCCACAATTTCTGAGGGTTGAGGATTCTTTGTTATCAATTCATTGATTACAGTTATAGCTTCTTCGGAAATTTTCCCGCTTAATTCTAACGATTTTGCAATGGCTTCTCTGACTTCGCTTCCGTATTGTGCATATTTTACTAAAGTTGCATATTTTATAATTTCATCATAAATAGTATCGGCCATTAAACAGTTTCTCCTTCCGTTGGTGGGCTTTCTAAGTTAGTTACTCGTTGATTTAATTCTTCAAGAGCTTGATTAATGATAACCAATTGCTCATTTATAGTTGTTATACCGTTAGCATTATTGCTAATACCTTGCTGCATTAATTGGATTTGTTCCACAGAAACAACACTTTCGATAGCTGTTATCGCTTGTTGTAAGTCCTCCACAACACCAAGCAAGGATGATACTTGATTACTTACCTCAGATAAATTAGTTCCTGTTGTACTCTGGTAACTTTCTAATGTTTGCTTAGTTGTGGATAATTCCTGTTTTGTTGTGGACAAATCATTTGATATTGTACTTATTTGCGTGCTCTGCTGGCTAATAGTATTGGTTAACTGCTGTATGGTTTTTTGCGACTTTTTGGCATCACTTAAATATTTAGATGCCGTCTTAAAGGTATCCCCAATTGTTAAACTGTTTTGATTTGGATTAATGATGTTGATGTTCTTTTCTATAACTCTTAAAGACTCATTAATCCCCATTACAGGGTTTATTACTGGATAGTAATTCCCTACTTCAAAACTATCTGCATCTAAATTTATTAAAGCTAGATCTAATGCTGTTATTGAATACTTCGTTTGTACCCGGTTGTTTTTATTTAGAAAACTCTTTCCCCTTGCCATCAGTACCTCTGGAACTTCAACATCGTCCCATACTTGAGTTTTAACAATAATGCTAAAAGCTTCCTTTGCTTTTGAGTCCTCGATGTATTCTAATCCATCATTAACTTCTGCAATTGTTACTCGAGGCTGGCTGTCCTCTGAATCAGCGTCAGTAGATTCTCTCGCCTTACCAAGTGGGACTAATCTTGTTATGACAGTTGAAGGGTCAACTTCCTTTTGAATACTTTTCAAATTCTTTGCTAACCTTATTTCTGTTGGTTTTGTTTCGCCAATTCTATCTACGTAATCTAAGTAACGAACACCGTTTTCCTTTCTTATCTGTAATTCTCCACCCAATAAATCCAATAATTTTGTTTTTATCGTTTCTAAAGTACCGTCGTATTCAATAAAAGAATTTAAAGCTACAGTTGAATCTTCTACAGTTACGTTCCCTAATTGGAAGGTCTTATCATATGCGTCACTTGCTACATAGCGATTATGGTTCATAAGTATCCTCGCAAGTATAGTTCGTGCAGTTGGATTTGTGGACAACCTAGTAAAACGTTGCACAGAATCATTAAAATAACTTAGTTCTCCCTCGCAAATAAAACTCTTTGCAAATACACCAGCATCACTCATGGTCTCTGTAGGCATAACAATACGCCCCTCAAACTCCATATTTCCAGTTTTCACATTCTGGACATTAATCAAAGTTTTGAGTGGGCGTATAAGGTTGTATCCTGGATTATTTGGTAGAATGCTAAATGTAAAACCAGAAGCAGCGTTTATTCCAATTCTCACATCACCCGTTACAGCTTTGATTCCATTAAAGTCTGGATGATGTATAACCGTCTCTTCTCCATCATTAATGATTGTAACTTTGTACATTAAATCAACTCCTTATAAAACTCAAAGGAAATTGAGCCTGTACCAAGAATTTTGATTTTATTTTCTCCCGGTATTAAGGAAAAATCATATGACTCAGTTGTTCCAGATGGAATTGTGTATGTCCTGTTACCTAATACAATCTGCATTTCAGAAGATGCGATTATTTTAGGATAAACCTTCTTGACTCCCGCATTATAAAGGTTCGTTTCCAATACCCCTACAACATTGAAGTTTGTATCTTGTGCATAATCTAATAAGAAATTGAAGGTATCCCATATATCGTTTCCTTCTCTCATCTCAGCAATTTTAAATGGGTATGCAGTAAAATTGACTGTTAATGAACCACCAACAAACTTGAACTCATTATCTGGACCTGTCACCACTTCAGCCAAAAAATAATATCCAGGAATTCGATCATCCTTTAATACTGTTTTTCTATTTGGTGTCATAAGCCATCTTAGTACTTCCGTTTGATATATATAAAAGTCTGGAGCCTTATCTCGGTAGGCAACGTTAAATGTATAAGACAAAGTACGCTCATCATATCCTTGCTCACCATAGATTTCGCTAAAATCATACTTAACATTTGAGAAAGGTATGCTTTCCTGAATCTTTACTTTTGATGGGTTTCCGATGTTTTGATTAGAAATAGTTAAACCAAAATCTTTATAGCTGTGTTTACCATCAAATTCAATCCCATAAAACATCAGTAAAGCACCCCCCTTTCTTCCATCAGTGTTCGTAATGCTTGCTCTTGGTCCATTTCTGAACCAACCTTTTGTCTTCCTAAGAAGATATTTGTGTTTTTCTGCAATAAAGCCATTAACAGTTCATTTGCTTTTTGCAGATATTCATTTTGTTGTACCATAGCATTTAGTAATTGTTTCATTTCGGAATCTCCGCTGTTGCTGCCACCTACATTCGGCAATTGACTAGGACGTTTATTCCCTTGAATTTCTTTTCCAGCTAACGCTAAAAGCTTCATAGCATCTGTTCTTCTTCGTGGATCAGTAGGAATAACGAATTCTGGCCAGCCTTCCTCTGCTAATCGATAAAGTCCAGATGATTTGATTAATCCACCTGTGGCATAACCTTTATAGGCTCCACCACTTGCCATTGATTTAATACCTGGCACATTCATTACATCGCCATATCGAGCCTTAATGTAGCCGATAGCAGCTAAAATATTATCTACAGGGTTTAGGATATTACCGTGCCCACTTTTCTTGTATGCGTTGAATGTTGGTTCAATGGTCTGCATTAGTCCTTTTGATGGAATGCCAGCTTTGGCGTTACTATCCCATAAGTTTATCGCGTTAGGATTACCACCCGATTCTTTCATCGCAATTGTTGCAAGTGGTCCTGACCAACTAGAAGGTACGCCAGCAATACCGATTGCTTCGCTGACCCACTTCTTAACATCTGCACTTGTCCCTTTTCCAAAACTAAAAGCATTCTTTAGTTTGTCTTTAAGGTAATCAACGGCACCACTTTTTACTTTGTTGAATCCGCCTTTAGCCAAACTAGCTGTTAAACTGGTTCCGTTTGGAGCATTGACCCCTAAATTTTCAAGTGCTTTAGACAATAGCTTGCTAGGATTTGTAGCATAATCCCAAATGTTTAAAGCTGTATCTTTAACTTTTTTATAAGCTTTTCCAATAGTTCCCCAAGCATAATGCGGGATCAATTGCTTAGTTATGCTCGCTGGAATAACTTCAGTTCCTTTTGGCAAATTCACCAATGATGGACTAGAAGGAGATAGAAATTGTTTTCCATCAGGTGTTTTAATAAGTTCGCTTCCAGCATTTGAACCCTTACCATCACCTACAACAGCTAGCCCTCCAGGATGCCCACTTGTGCCATTGGCATACTGAGGAACTTCCCATTCCTTAAGCTTCTTACTTACACCTAATTTATCTAGAACCCAGTTAACGCCGGTGATGATTCCATTAACACCTTTTCCGAGTGTGGAAGCCATTTTATTAGCCAATTCTTTAACACCATCTGCAGCTTTACCTGCCATGCTTTTTATTCCAGCACCCATCTTTCCTGGTAAAGCTTTAGCACCAGCAACCAATTCATCAAATCTTGCTAATGCATCATCTTTCAATCCTCTTATCCAGGATTTCGCATTTCCTGCAAAAGTTTTTATTCCACCAATGGCATTGTCCCAGCCGCCTTTTAAACTAGAACCAAATGATTTTACAAAGCCACCTACCCCTTTTAACAACTTTCCAAAGAAGGTAAGCTGCACAAAATTCCACACAAATTCAACGGCACCTTTAAAAACTTGCTTGATACCTTCCCACATTTTCGAGAAATCTCCAGTAAAAAGACCTGCGAAAACCTTAATTGCTCCCATGATGATATTTAGTGCTCCAGATATTACCCCTTTAATATTGTTCCAGATTGTTTTTATAATCGAAAAAATTAACGGCATTACAAATTGGATTACAGGGAGAATGACGTTATTAAAAGTATTTTTAATAAAATTACCTATATTAGTTAGTGCTGCCATAATAACAGTACCGTTTTCTTGCCAAAATTGTTGGATAAGTGCTAATTGTTCTTTAAAGAAACCGACAACTGCTTGAATAGCTGGTTGTAAAGCTGTCAATGCACTCTGTGCTAGTTCCTTAAGCTTTAATAGTAAATTCTGTACTCCGTTCCTAAAAGTTTCCGAGTTTTTATATAACAATACAAACCCTGTACCTAATAAGGTTAGTACTCCTATTGCTATACCTATAGGACCCATCAAAGCAGAGAACCCTAATTTCAACCACTTCAACAAGCCTCCTGCTTGAGCAATCTTAGGAAATAGTGTAGCAAGTCCAGTGGCTGCATTGCCTAAGAAACCAATTAACCCTCCACCTATTAGCAGTAATGGACCAATTGCAGCTGCAAATGCAGCAATACCTACAGTCATTTTTTGAACAGCTGGTGATGCATCAAGGAAGCGTTGAACTAATCCTTGAATTATTCCTGCTAAACTCTTTATATAAGGAGTTAGTATACTACCAATAGTAATTCCAGCAGTTTCGAAAGCTCCACCTAGTTCGTCTAATGCTCCTTTTAAGTTATCCTTCATTTGAGCAGCTGCTTTTGCAGATGCTCCTTCACTATTTTCTAAAGACTTGGTCATTTTATCGATTTCCTTTGGTCCTGCTTTCATTAACGAAAGCATTCCAGAAACAGCTTCAGTTCCAACTAAACTTGCTAGTGTAGCAGCCTTTTGCGTGTCTGTTTGACCTTCCATGGACTCAGATAAGTTTTTTACAAGGTTAGATAAGCCGACAAAATCGTTATTAGCATCTGTAACAGCAATCCCCATCTTGTCCATCATTTTGCTGTTTTCTTCTGATGGACTCAATAGCGAAAGGAGTGCAGCTCGTAAAGTTGTACCAGCCTGTTCACCTTCCATTCCTGCGTCAGTCATAATACCTACTGATGCAGAAAGTTCCTCTAGACTAACACCTAAAGCTTCTGCAGGTGGTCCTGCATACTTTAAGGCATATTGCATGTCTGTTATATCCGCAGCCGATTGATTTGCTGTTTGAGCTAAGATATCAGCAACTCTTGTTGCTTCAGAAGCCTCTAATCCGAATATATTTAATGCAGCTGCCATAACATCTGATGTTTGAGCCATATCTGAACCGGATGCCTCAGCTGCAGATATAACACCAGGCATCGCTCCTAGGATTTCATTCACAGTGAAACCCATTGCAGCTAAATTTTCTTGTCCTACAGCAATTTCACTAGCTGATTTGCTTGTGGAGGCACCTAAGTCTAAAGCTGATTGTTTTAATTGTTCCATCTGTTCTGAGGTTGCGCCTGATATTGCTCCAACTCGTGACATTTGCGCTTCGAACTCAATGGATGTTTTTGCAGCTACTACACCTATTCCTGCAAGTGGTGCAGTAATATGCATAGTAAGGGATTGGCCAATTGACTTCATCTTATCCCCGACTTTTGTTAAGCGTGTTCCAGTTTCACCAATAGCCTCACCCATTATAGTCCAATTGGAAGTAGCTATCCTTTGTTCTTCTCTAAGATTCACTAGCTCTTCCCGTGTATTAATTAGTTGTCTACTTAGGTTATTTAAGTTGGCCACTTCATTGTTGTAAGACCTTGCTGCTCTTTCGGCTTGCCTTGAGCCTTCTCCATGCTCCTGAACCATTCTTTCGTATTCTTGTCGAGCAGATCTTGTAACTTCTCTCTGCACTTCTAATCTTCGATTTAAACCATTAATTCGAGTTTCATAAGATGCAATAGAACGATCTCCTCGGTCGAAGGCTGAAAGGTTTGCTCTCATTTCACTAGCTACTGTCCTTAATCTATCCCTTAAACCTGTTAATCCCCTATTTAGGGCAGTGGTTTCAAGGTCAAGACCAATCGTTAAACCTTCAATACGTTCCATATTTTACCTCCCTTCTTAAAAATACGAAAAATCCTTAACCTCCAAATGCGGCAATTAAGGATTTTGTTTGTTTTGGTTTATTCTTCTCAGCTAATAACTCCAACATAAAATGAAATGGCATATTCAAAACTTCGTTGATATCTTTTCCATCCTTTATCAAATCAAGGACGAGTGTGTCCATATATTCTTTTTGCTTGGCTGGTGAAAAGTCCTCATCCGTTAACGTTTCTTCGCCAAGAACTTTTTTGTTTCATCTGTCTGCCTTCCTTCTGCTACAAACATAATTTGTTCTTGTAGTGTTTGGATAGCGTCTGGCGCATGAAGACCATTAAACAGCTGCTCTTTGGTAAATTGATTGTTATAAATTCTTGTAGCAACAAAGTTTAATAACTTATCAAATAATTCTTTCTCTGAAGTTGCCGTTTTTTCTTTTTCACTCTTATCAATTTCCTCTGTCATATCAATAGCTTCATATACAACAGAGAAAGGGATAAATACAGGAGTAAGGAACTTTTCTGTTACTAATTCCCCTTCTTTAACTTCTTTGACTAGCTCAATCATATTTCGCTTTAAATTTGCCATTTAGTATCCCTCCAAAATAAAAAGAACAGGAATTAATCCTGCTCTTTAATAAGTACTTTCCTAATATTATTTTTAGTTGATGCTAATTCATTGATTCTGTCTTCTTCCACAACAGCATCAGCTCGTCTTGGATAAATATCACCTTTTATATAAATCGTGTTATTGTCCTTTAAATCTCTAAAGTCATGGACAACTACATATCCCTTTTTAGGTTTTTCCTCCTCTTTGATTTCTTCAACTAACTCATTGTTTGTAGTTTCCTTTGGTTCTTCTGCCTGCTGTATTTCCAAGTAATCTTTTACTTCTTCTTTTTTAGATCTAGCCATTTACATTACGCTCCTTCCGGTACTGTTGTTTCAGTTGGATATGCTTTGCCAAAAATTTTCATAAACAAAGCATCACGATTTGTTGTAGAACCTTTTTTATCTGTTGCAAAAATAACAGATTTCTCTTTTGTGAAACCAGTAACTTCACGATCCATAAATTGAGCTTCGATTTCTTCGGAAGTAAATTCTGCACTATCTTCTTTTGTTTGCCCTTCAATGTTAGGGCGTGTAAATATCCCTTTTGGTAAACCAACATACTCACGAGATCCATCTTCAAATGTCTTGGCGAATACAACAGCCACATATGGTGAATAATCTTCACTTCCCATAGATGTCAGTCCATCAACTACCTCCAAGCCCAAAATTCGTTGCTTATCCTCAGTTGGAATTCTATGGAAGGCTGCTGTAACAGTGATATCACCACTTGAAACTGCCATTTCGGCTGTTTTATTATCTCCATATGCTTTTTGTATTTCCTGTGGCATTTCAACACTGATATTTTGTAAGAATTTTACTCTTTCGATATATGACGCTACAATACCATCGCCTACTTCTCCATAATAAAATTCGTCAACACCGGTAGATGAACGATAGCTTTTTTCTTCTGCCAAATTAATCACTCCTCTTTATTTAGTGAAACTGACACTGCAATTGTGTCAAAATCTTCTCTGTATAACTTTCCACGGAAACGTCTGGCTTCACGGAAAATTCCTGAATCATATTCAGATAGTCCACCATTCTGTCTAAAACCAAGCTTCCACAGAACTTGATGAACTCGTTCTCCTATTTGTCTAGTGGTTGTCCTGTTTTTTGTCCAAACCTCAATTTGATAAAGACAATCATATGTTAGCCATGTGTCATCAGCGAAATCAGATGGCTCAGGAACGTCTAGTGGATCAATAATAATATAGGGTTCTTCTACATTCCCGCTCTCTGGATACTCGTAATACTTAATCCTTCTAGATGCTTGTTCAGCAATGAATGCATCTGCAATAAGAGCGTTATAAATTTTAGCTAGGACATCCATTAGAGACCTCGCCTCAATTCTCGTTTTACTGTTTCTCGGTATGCATTCTCTGCATTCCTCATCGCTCTTGCAATGGCACCTTTTCCTCGCGTATTTGGATTTTTTACTGTTCCCCATTCATTCAAATGGATTATCCTATATCTCCCCTTCGGTCCCTTCCAATGGATTTTAACTGTCCTTGCTCCACCAACTGTCATAGGCTGAGATATCGTTATTTCCTCAATGGATTCACCAGTATCTTTAAAAGTCTCGAATTGTTGTTTTAGTTCCCTAACAAATACATTTGCGCCAGCCAATAAGGCTCTATCCACAATTTGTTGTGTCCTTTGTGAACCAAGTCGTCTCATCAATTCCCTTTCAAGTTGGCTATTCCCTGTAACACTAACTCCCATTAAGTTCACCTACAATCGTTATGAACCCAGTGTTCTGCAAGTCAGGCTGTACTTGTTTAACGTTGTATCGTTTCCCTACATATTCAGGGGCATCAATATCCATATAATGCTTATTGGTAGGGATGTAACCAGCCTGTGGATTACGGATAGTAATGGTTAGATCAGATAAAGTACCATTCGACTTAGCAAGCTCTAAATCTTTCATCCACACATTATCCACTTTTGCCCAAGCTGTATATAAAAGTTTGTCTTCTCCCTCTCCTGGCTCTGGGCCATTATTGGGAGCATATTGATAAAACCTTATTGGTGTACGTAAATCACCGGTATTAGCACGAGGTGGTGTGTATTTAAACGGCTGCATCTGGATCACTCTCCTCCGGTATAAGAGAAAGTGCAAGACCGGTTATTTGACTTAGAAAGTTGTTCTCGAAATACTCCAAAGCATCGTTATAGACATATCTGGTTCGTTCAAAAACTAACTCCTTTGCTCTATTGTCCGTCTCCTCATTTCCGTAAATATCAAATTCACCACAGCTATTTTTAATGGCTGAAACAGAAAAGGACAACAATCTTTTTAGGTTGCTGTCCTCCATGCTATTTGTAATATGCATTCTGTCTTTAAATTCTTGGAGTAGTTCTTCCTTGACTTCCAGCCCCAATCAAATCAACCCCTTATGCTCCTGCAGGTTCTGTTGTAGCTACATTCAATGTATAAATAGCTGCTGCTTTATTGTCATCAGCTTTTCCAAATGCAAATTGCTTTGCTGTGAAAAGGTTGCAATCTTCTATAGCTAATGTTTGGTCGAATTTTTTAATTTCAACTCCGCCGCCTGTATATGCATCATAACGGCTGTTTACAAAAGCCAGTAATTCACCTTGAGTTTGGAAGACAGATTCCACAATACGCAAGTTAAATGGCAGCACTGTTACGTATACTCCATTTGCATTTAAGAATGTGTATAGTGCTTTTACATCCCAAGCGTCAACAGGGTTTACAACCAACACCACTTTTCCAGTAACATTAACTGCTTTACCATTTGATTTTGTTGATAGGTTTTTCATAAGTGCTGATAATTCTTTTACCGTTACCTCTGGAGTAGCAAAAGTTAAAGTGTCTTTAATGGATTTTTTAGCATGTCCTTCTGTTGGACTAACTGAAGCTTCTAAATCCCTAATTAAACCAATTGGTTCATCTTTAGCCGGACCTGCACCATTAATAAAGGCTTTTTCCAAAGCAACTGCAAATGTTTCTTTAATTTGAGCGCGAACATAAGCTTCAACCCACGCTGGGCCAAACTTCTCCAGGTCTTTTGGAAGTACAACAAACGCAGTTAGTTTGGATTGTGAAATATTTTCTTCAGTAAATGTTGCATCTAGCTGGCCTTTGATTTCTCCAAAGACTTTACCCCAAACAGCAGCACCTTCTGTTTCTGATTTAATAATACGAGTAAGAAGACCAGCGTTTTGCAGGTTAATTTCTGCCAATAATGGATGATCTGTAGTTAAATCCTCAAAAATTCGGTCTACCGTTGTTTCTGGCAAAATAACATCAGAAGTGAATCCATCTGACTGAACAACTTCATTAAAGAACTTGATTTCTGTGGATGTTAAAACATTTGCTCCACGAGCTGCCAATACACTACGATCCGCATTTTCAATAGAGATTTGAGCAGTAATTTGGTTTTTCAGGGAATTTACTAGCTCCGCCTGCATTTCATTCCATGCTGTTTCAATTTGCTCTGGTGTAGAAGCTTCATTCTTCACAACCTCTGCATATTTCTGTTTTGCATTTTCATAACCCTCAGTATGATTGTTTAATTTAATTGGCATTCTTTTATTCCTCCCAGTTTCAATTAATTAAAAAATGAACCCTTTACGTTTCTGCGCAACTGCAGGAATCGGGGGTTCATTTGATGGTGGTTCAATATTCGCTTTTAAATTATTTGTTACTGAATCAATAATTTTTTGCATTTGTTCATCAGTTAATGCTGATGTTGATTGTGGGTTTTGATTCCCTTGTAAAACCACAATCTTATTATTGAATTCCTTGGCTTTATTCTCGAAGATGGTTGATTCTACCTCTTCGGGAACAGAGTCCACAATTTCATCAATTAAGCCACTTTCTAGAGCTTTTGTTGCTGACAGGTATGTTTCATTATCCAATAACTTTTTCGCTGTGCTGGCGTCAATTCTGTGGGTATAAGAAGCTAATACAGACTCATTTATACTTTCTAAATCGTCAGCTACTTTTCTTAGCTTCTTTGCATTACCCATAGCATAAGTCCAAGCGTTATGCAGCATTAATTGAGTGTTGCTGTAAGCGCGAATAACATCGGCACCCATTACAATTACGGATGCAGCACTAGCAGCAATTCCAGTAATTGTTACAGTAACGTTGCCTTTATGTCCCCGAAGAGTGTTCATAATATCAATGCCCATAAAGACATCTCCACCATAACTGTTAATTTCAAGCTCGATATCCTCGTCTTCTTTAATGGATCTCATTTTATAATTGAAATCATAAATACTGGAATTCCAACTGATAATGTCTCCCTTTATTTTATGTTTCATTCTTTCTCACCTCCTTCAACTGCACCTATGCCTTGGTAATTTTTCGTAATAACAAACTCGTCTAGTTCAGGATTATCTGAACGTTCCATACCAAACAACTCCCTCACCTCATTTCTATTGAATGCGCCAGAAGCAACAAGCTTATCAACTGCTTCCGCTTGCTCAATTACGTCTCTTTCTGTAAGTCCAAATACTTCAACTCTGTCTCCCTTGAGATAGTCGTCTTTTTCTAATAACTTCGCATTAAGTTCGTTTTTAATTTTCTTTAGAAAAGGGCCAATGCAAAATCTTACATATGCTTTTATACTTGTTTCATATTCAGCTAGGTCTCCATGAATTAAAGCATTGGGTATACCTAAAATATTTGAAACATCGTCAATTAAAGATCTCTTTAACTTTGTTAGTTCCTCCACAGATTGACCGTTATTCTCTCCGCTATAGACTTCGTTATAATCAAAACCCTTCAACTTTGGAACCAAGGCAACTGAGTTATTTTTAAAAGAACTAAAAAGTTTATCGATAAAATTCTGTAGTTTAGTTTGTTTGTCCTCATCCAGTGCCTGTGTTGCATCAACCCCCACAGTTCCACGGATTTGGTTTTTCCGAAGGCTGACTTCTAACATTCTGCTAAACAAATTAGCATAATCATCAAACATTGCATCCATATATTTAGTTAATTTTTCATTATTGTAAGTAATGTAAATAACCTCATCCATGTTAAATGACCGTTGAAATGTATAATCTTTGACTGTTACATCACTAAACTTGTCTGGAAAAACAGCATATTCTTCACGATAAAAACTATCCGCAATCAAAAAATCATCCGTATCAGTCTTTATTACTAATACTTCATTTTCATAAATCAATGTATGGATAAATTTCTGCCAGAAGTCTGCAGCACTTTGATCAGTATTAGGTCTAACATTTAATAGATAATCCCAATTATTAAACTCGCGCTTTTTATTTTTCATGAACCTAAACTCAGATTGACTAATGGTTCTGCCAATAAAATTTATACATGTTTCTAACGCCATCTTTTTTAAATAGGCGCGGTGAGTGGTTTCATTTGCAAAGTCCAAATCATATAGCCATTCCAATTCGCTATTACGCTTTAATACATTACTTATCCAACCCATTTACATAATCACCCCCTCCCTAAAAGTTCAATGCACTTAAAACGTCTAATGCATCTGAAACATCGTAATCCTCTAAATCTCTTGAAGCCCACACTGCATATAGAAACATCATAAAACCATCCGTTTTCCGTTTAACTTCTTCTTTTTTACGATATACTTTGTTACCGTTAGGAAGCCGCTTAACAAGTACATTGTTTATATACCAACGCATTAATGGATTATCCCCGAAAACAACTTGCTCATTTTCAAAAGCAATTTCTATCCGTGGAGCTAATAACCCACTAGCAGCATCTGGATTTCGTATAACTTCAACCTCAAAACCACATTCCTCAAAGATTGGTTTAAGAACATCCATCTTGAAGTTATCTCCGATAATTTTTTTAATGTTCCAACCCTCTTCTCGTTTTGTTACAAACCACCTAACTACTAAATGCGGATCCATAGTCTCAATGTCTAAGACAGTCAAAAGACCATCATTTTCCCACTCACGAATTGGAGCGAATTTCCGATGGTCTTTCTTATTATTATTCTCAGACTTATTCTTGCTATAGGCATAATGTTTATCAGCAAATGGCTTGCATACATATGAGTGAGTTAATTCCTTAGGTATAAAGAGAATGTCATTCTTTTTAAAAAACAATCCCGCTGATACAAAGTCTCGAACTGAAGCATAGTCTAATGACCCAATACATTCACGTTTTTTTAACTCATCTAAATTATATGATTGATTAGTTGCTTTGATTTTCGACCAAGACGTTACACTCTTTTCCAAATCCACTTTTGGCAAATTCATCCGTTTTGTAACAAACTCTTCATAACCATCAGGATTATGTTCCAATTTGTTATACTGTTTCACTACCGTTCTTAACAGTGTTTTTGCATAACTCGTTAATGGTGGATGAAATTGCGAATTTGCCTTTTGCCACATTTCTTTATTATGCATTTCTTCCTCTTCATCCAAACAACACATGAAAGGAAATAATCCATCGTCACGAATACTTACTGATCCATTTAACAGATTATCCGCTCTTTCTAATAACTTATCCAAGAATCCTTCGCGGACATATCCATCCGAACCGACATAAAATATTCTTGGATTCCGCACCTTACCTAGACCCGATGTAAAGACATCAACTGTGGACGAGTTTTCATACTGGTGAATTTCTTCAAAAATTACACAACCATCACGCAATCCATCTTTGGTATTTGCATTAGAAGTATGATATTGAAACTCAGATTTCGTGATTCTAGATTCAATTAAAGCCTTCTTATGGCGAAAGTGAGATTTCAATCTGTCATCTTTATCAATCGTGTTAAACACTTCTGTAAATGACATCTTCGCTTGCTTTTCACTGTTTGCAACAACAGATACATTGTAATTATTTATACCATGTAGCTCACTAATGAAATAATTCGCTAGTGTAGAAATACGACCTGTTTTCCCACCGCCGCGACCTTCGTAATCTAAATGTTCATCAAATACTAAAGAACCATCATTGTAATACAAAAAGATAAAACAGGTTTTAAATTTCTGTGTCAATGTAAGTGGGAAATAATACTTTTCTGTGAACTGAATATAGCTTTCGATTTGTTCCTCATCAAAATACATATCCTCAGAAGTAAGTATGTCACGTTCAATCAACTCAATTAACTTAATACGTCTTTTGTTTAAAGTGATATCGCCATTTCTCCACTGGCGAATATACTCTTCAACGTAGCTATAAGTAATCAAATTAAACTACCACGCTTTTGTTGGCCATCCACAGTTGGTGCAGGAGGAGGAGCAGGCGGTGTTTTCAGTTTAAATTTAATGGATTTCTCAAGAGCAATCTTCTGAGCATTTATTTTCATTTTCTCATTCATACTGGGATGGCTCTTTATGAATTTTTGCTTCCCATTTTCAATAGTTATACTTACTCCATCGCGATCAATCACTGTATCACATTCTGCATCTAATTCATGTAGCCGAATTAAATCATTTATTTTTTTTACTTCCAGCAAATCATCATTATCAATTCGTAATAATAATTGCTTTCTTAATTCATCTAGGTTTATTTTATCCATACTACCCCCTCCCCCCTACACCCCTAATGTGAAGGACTTGTTTTTTAAATATTTTTAGACGGTTAGGGCCTCCTACCGGTCCCCGCCAACAAAATAAACCCTCCATCCTGAGATGGGGGGCTATATCTTTTTCACGATTCAATGACTTTATCTTGTTTAATGGAATTACATTGCCTATGCGCTAACTTCACGTTGTCCCATTGATGTAATCCTCCGTTAGCAATTGGAATCACATGGTCAATAGATGGGTAGCGATTTCCGGCAATGAAGTAATCTTCATTAGTAACAATAAAGTCATTGTAATCAACATATTCATTACAGAGATGACAAACACCTTTGTCTCTTTCGTATAACTTATCCAATGTAATTGAATAATTTATTTTCCCATTCTTATTCAGACGTTTATCTTTATTGATTCTTCGTTTTCTATTGTTAATTCTTCTGTTCTTTTTATAACCCTCACACTTGCACTCTTCGCTACAATATTTAAAACCAGTTTCATTCTTTTTGAGTATGTATTGATTACCACAATAGGAACAAAACCTAATCCTGCTACTTATAAGATTAAGAGTGTTTACTAATCTAACAATCTCTTTATCTTTTCGATTCATATCGCTCAAAAGATTTCGTTCTTTTCGTTGCTCTAATTCATGTTTCGTTCTGCATTCAATAGAACAATGGCTGCGTTTTATATACTCTTTAAATACTTTTCCACATTGCTTACATGTTTGGTCATGCCCTCGATGTTTCCCGTTGTATTTTCTCCTACAACTGTCACTGCAAAACTTGGCTTTAGTACTATTCATCCTTTTTGTGTTTCCGCAATTGTTACAGGTAATTAAAAAAATCTTTTCCTTTGTATTTCTTTTTCCTCTTTCTCCATCTAAATTATTTAATCTACAAAAGCTCCTTACTTGATCTCTTTTTACTTTCAACTCATTAGCTATAGCAACATAGCCATTACCACTTAATCGTAATTTTTTAATTTGTTCCTTTTGTTCTAATGTTAATGGCATTTACCTCATCTCCAATGCAATACTTAACCATATATATATTGTACAATAAAAGTATTGCACTTACAATATAAGTATGTTATTATCTTATTATTGCTAGGAGGAAACCTAATGAAAAAAAGAATTACGTTTACTCTCGATGAAGAGCTAATTGAACAACTAAAAAAGATTTCAGAAGAAACAATGATACCTCAAGCGAGATTAGTCGAACAAGCTATCAAAGAAGTAATTGAGAAGTATAATAAATAATGCCCTTTGAGTACAACTCAACTGCGGTCCTAAAAAATTTCAAAGCCTTAACGGCAAAGGAAAAGTCACCATTTATTATGGTGACTTTTTACGTTCACTACCACCGTTCATCCTTTGCCCATTTATTAGGCATCTTATTAAAACCAAATCGATTATGCCGTAAATTATGGTGATGTTTACATAAAGTACGCAAGTTATTTAGTTCCTCTGCTAACTCCGGATTGGTTTCTATTTCTGCAATATGGTCGACCTCCAACGTAACATGCTCTTTAGTTGTGACCTTTCCTTCATCTCGACACCATACACATTCATAGTTATCACGTTCTAAAGCTTTTAACCTCAGAGACTCCCAACTTCTCGACTTATAGAACTTACTCTTTTGTTCCTTGGTTTTATATTCAGTCACACGCGTGACCTTTCACTCTACGCTCTATTCTGTTAACGATGCAACCAGGTTCAACATGTTCAATCAAATATGTTAGTCCACCAACATTATAGTCAGTAGTTGATTCCCAATGAAATGATATCTCTCGTTTGAGTTTAATCTCTTCACCTTTGTAGAATACTTTTGGTACTCCATTCTCTTCATCCAGTTCAATACTTAGAAGAGGTACTTTCTTCACTCCATCAACAGTTAAATGTTTACTTATAATTTCAGAAACATTACGAGTAAATTCTTTGATTGCTGCTTCAGAATCAAGTCCTAGATTAACTTTCATTTTCTTCACCCTTCTTTCTCCAATTGAAATCATTAAACCAATTCAGTTATAGATTCGGCTTCTCCATACGTGAGACCAAACACTTTTACTTTGCTATTCATAACATGGACAAGTTCATCACTGTATGCATTGTTATAGAACTTTTCTTTAGCATCAAAAGATACTTTCGGAACTGCAATTACTTCTTGGATTCCTTCTGCTTCTATTCCTACAAAAACAAAAGAAGCACCATTTTCACGTGCTCCCTTAAAAGTATTAGTTAAATGTTGTTTAGTTAATTTCATTTTGATACACTCCTTCTTTCTCAAAAATAAAAAGACACCTAAAATAGGTGCCTAACTGTTAGTTGCTAAAAAGTATATTGTTTTTGCGAATCCTAATAGAGTTTGTATGGTTTCTACATCTTCAACTGTTGATGTTATTTTATTCATAACACTTCTATATTTACTTTCAACAACTTCCTCTGTATCACCTGTACTAATAGCAAGTATCTCGGTGATCAATCCTAATACTTCTTCCTGTTGTTTATTATTTGTTTTGAGTAATTCAACAACAACATCTAAACCTTTTGTATTTTCATTAATGCTTCTCAACAATTCCAAAGACTCATTCTGATAATCTATCACTCTTTGTTTTTCCAACTCCTTTTCTTCCCACTGCTCTTCCAATGCTGCTTCTAGTTCTGGACTAATAGTTGGTGGTTCAAAGGTTGGTGGTACAATAGGTTTAACATTTAATTTTATTCCTTTGAAAATATTATCGCTCATTTAATCTCCCCTTTCCTCCTAATTATCAGAGAAAGGAAATAAGTGGACAATCTTTATATTTCGTCAAATAGCGACATTACTTTCTTCTAATAGCTCCACCACGGCCACGACTATATCTACCCCTGTCCATGCCCATAATGTTAATCCAATCAACCTTTTCTTCCTTAGGCTGCTGTTTCTTTCTTTTCTTTTTCTTCCCCATCTTTCCAAGCTGCTTTAATTGTTCTGTTTTAAGATGATCTTTAAGTTTCATATCATCACCTTCTTATTAGTCTGTCAGACTGCCAGAATTGGCGTATTTCGCGTTTTATTTAATCTTTCGACTAAATAGTCACAAACATAGAAAAACGCTCCTATAAAGCTAGGAACGTTTCCTTTTTAATAATCAATATGTGAGTAAGGATTTGCACCTTACATAGTTAACATCTCATTCGGTTGCGCCTCTAAGTAACAGATATTTGAGTGGGCAAAAGCAAAGTTAACCTTACCGAATTGTCGAATGTGTTTAAAACATTCTAAGCGTCTACCTATTCCGCCATCACATATTGTTCTTTTAAATATTTTCTTGATGATATAAATATAACATGTGTAAAACCTAATATCTTAAAGCTTTGTTAAATAATTTTTCTATAATTTTTAAAATAAATTGAAAGCTACTCGTCTTTTGTTACAGCGATATTTAAGTTAAGTGCTAACCGATAAAAAGCTTTCCAACGTATTTTGTTATACGTTACATGGCTAATTGGTGGTTGGAACTTAAAGCAATATACATTGTGGTCTGTTAAATACTCCGATTCATTCGTCATATAACGTTCCTCAATTAGAAATCGTTCCATCTTAGGCAACCTTGCTACAGCTCTTTCTACTCGATTACAAAAGTTTTTTCTATATGCTTGTTGATCTGCGTTGTATGTAGCAATGTTAGAAGTCTGGTCACTCGTTTCATTAGTTGGACCATGGTATCTTGGTTCTGAACTAGCTGTAATGCTCGCTTCTCTTTCCTCAAACTCCAAGTACTTAAATAGTCGATATTTCTCTAATTCGCCTTCCACAGCTAATTGTGTGGCTTTTCTATCTATTTCAGGAAGCACAAAGGACAATTGATTCAACATGACTCCCCCCATTTAGTGGTATAATTAATTTGCTGATTAATTAAGAGATGGGAGAAATCCTGTCTTTTTTTATTCATCATCTTTAACTAAAACTTTTGCATCTGCCCATTCTGCCCCACAAGATATACATACTCTATCTCCAGCAAGTTGATTAATTCAGCTAATTCTTGATTAGATTTACCCCAAGTATTATCCCTAAGGAATTTTTCTTGTTCTCCAGTAAATAATCTAACCATTGGTTATCCCTCCAGCATTCTTGTTTTAGGGATATCCTTTGACTGATATTCTGTATGAAACTTTTGAGCTTGAAGCACTAAAGTACCGTTAGAAATGATTTGGTTTGCTACGGTAGTAACAGCTTTAGCACGTTCAATCTCTTCGGATAACTTTTCACCTTCTAGATCCTCATCGCTTAAACGTTCTAACTGTGCAAATAAATGGTTGTTTAAATCACCTAGTGTATTTTTCATATAATCAACTTTCCTTTCCACATATTAGTTTCGTTTGGCGCAGTATATCAATCACACGTTTCGCTATAAGCAATTTCGCATAATATCCCACATTCGCCCATAATTTCATCTTCTATTCGTCCTCGTTCTGGATCTAGTTCATCTAAAAAACAACCCTTAATACACGATGCGCCAATTTCACGTTCTAAATCTGCCATTTCTTTAAATCGTTCTGGGAAATGTTTGCGTATCTTGTTCCAGTAGCCCATTCCACCTTTAACACATCCAACACAATTATTATTTCTGAAACCCAATTCGTACATAATAGGACGTTTAATGCCTAGACGCTCTAGTAAGCCATGTACTTCATCTTTTGTCAGCATGGCATTAATTAACGGGAATACATGCTCATGCTCTGGTGTTGTTTTTAATAGCCGTTCAGCACGATGTTTTTCTTCGCTGTCATAACCCCATACATAACGTAATATATCTTCTTGCGTTTGTTCCCACCGTTGACGTACTTTTCGTTTCAACTCACTTGTACAAGGTGCTCCAGATGGGCCATTTATATAACGACGTTGTTTCATAATATCCATCGCACTATTGGTCTTTTCATTTTTAAGAATTATAATTTCGCGACCTAGCACTTTTTCACAATCTGTTAAAAATCGATAAGTATCTGGATGTTGTTCTTGTACATCTAGGTAATAAATTTCGTCAATTTCATCTTTAAATAGATAAATTGAAATGAAACTACTTACACCACCGCTAAACCATGCCACAGTTTTCATTTCTCCACTCCTTACCGTACAATTGTTATCTACTCTGCTTCTTCTCTTGATGTCTGAATCCTAAATAAATAACCACAAACAGAAATGCCTGACCGGACCAAAAACCTAGAAGAAAGTATTGCATATTAAACCTTTTGCAAATTAGTATCTTCAGCATTTTTTAACCTTCTATATTCTTTATAGACACGAGTAAGATTCGCATCTTCCCCATACACCCAGTTACGGTTATATTCATTATTTGAATTTAGGCTTTCGTACGAAACTTCTACTCCTGATGATCGATGAGCAAATATGCGAATTGCGGTCATATCTTGTACAGGTTCGCCATCCACAATCAAAGAAGTATGATTGATGTCACTATCTGTATGGAATAAGACTCCTTGGTTTAATTTATCTAGTTTGCTTTGTGCTGCTAACAACATGGAAGCTAATTCTTCTTTTTTATGTTTTTTCATTAACGTTTGTATTTTCATAATGAGCAGCTCCTTAATATCCAGAATTTTGACGTTCGTGATTCACTTTGTTCTTTTCAAAGTAAGCCTGTTCTATTTGCTCCCATGTGAAGCCAAGCATATCACCTAAACCAATATACAATTCAAGTCCTTCGTGATAATATCCACCATGCCCTTCTTCGTATATATCCCAATCAGTGCTCATTAACAATGAAAATTGTTGAGTAATAGTGGAGCAATTTATAATTTCCAGCGCTAACCCATTAATCAATTCATCAATTCCATGTTCCAATCCTAATTCCAATACAAAATGTAATCCGTCTACATATTCTTCAAGGAGTAAGTTTTTATATAATTTCCCATAACATCCAATGCAACTTTCCTTACCTAGGCGGTTACAATGTCCACAAGTGTTTATGTTAGTTCTCGGCTCCTGGTCTTTACTCCAAAACTTAAAACCGCGCCATTCATTCGCACATTCGCCAATTTCAACTTGAAGCGCTAGAACTAACTTTTCAAGACGATCTTCACCTTCATAACCGATTCTATCCCTGAGCACCTTTTGTGTTTCAAATAACTTAGCTAAGTTCATCTTGTTTTTCCCCCTTAGATTCCAATTCAATTAATTTATCAATATAAAACCTATCTTTCTTTAAATCTTCTACGCCATTCTTATTTTTATATCTGCTTGTATACTTAAGAACATTTGCGATATAAAACCCTTCTGCAACTGTGTAAGAACCTTCTTTAGGAAAATGTTTCTCCAGATACCCATTTACATCAATTTCATTTTTATGATAATGGGATGGTTTATTAATAATATCTTCGCTCACGTATAATCCTCCATCCATTCCTCATTCGACTCTGCAGTTCATACTTTTGCAACGGTTCGTATAAATAAACTGGTCTCCCCTCCTCCAATCGGAAAAGGAGAGTCCATTTTGGCTTTCGTTTAGCCATTGTTTGCTTCATCTGCGACGGAAACATTACCTTGGCCATCCACAGAATAAGGAATGCCTTCATGGTCATCTATGCTCATTTGCCCTTCTGGAGCATCATCCTTTTGTGGTTTGCTCTCCATGACTTCTTTAGGAGTTTGAAAAGCGTATGTTAAATCGATTAGGAAGTACTGTCCGAACTTGTTGTACTTCTCTGAGATTTTATGCATTTGAAGATTATTGTTTTCTTTGGCTGTTGTAACAATTTCTTCTGCTTCTTCACGAGTATCTGCATAATGTTGTTCCTTTTGATTAAGTTGTACTTTTGCCATTTTATTAGCTCCCTTATTTTAAGATTTTTGATTATAATGCTTTTGTTAAACCCTCATAGGCTTGTTTAATTGTTTTATTTTCTTCCTCGAGCTTCCGTACTTTATCATGGAGCTCTAAGTTTTCTAATCCTACTTCTATATATCTTTTGAAACGACTGTTTCTCTTTGTCTCTCTAAGTGTTTTATCCTGCTGCACAATAAAATCATGTAATTTTCTTAGAAACATTTCTGATTCATCAGTTGGCCCATTGTCTATAAGATCACGCAGTTGCTTCTTAATTTCATAAAACTCCTTCATGCTTTTTCACTTCCTTCAATATGGTTTCAAGCTCCTCAACGGACAGTTCATACAACTGTTTTCCATCTGGAGTTTTAAAATAGTTCAACTGGATTAACTCGCTTTTAAGTTCATCCTTTTTTTGTTCATTAGTCATGTTTGTCCACCTTTAGGCATAAGAATTAAAATATACCTGTCTTAAGATAATGTTTGGCTTGATAATAAAAATGATGATATATCCAATTCCCACTGAATCTCTGGTCCAGATAAACAATTTCGAAATTGTATTTTGCTTTGAATGTGTTCAGCCTGCCGAGTAAAGCCAATGGATTATATTTTGAACGATAATCACCTTTAAGCATTTTTTCATAGCCGCGTAGGTCCTCCACAATTAAAGTAAAGGGAATGTCCTTTGACCGAATTAATTCATTTTCAAATGCTGTTTGCGTATCCTTTTGCAAATTCCCTGTAATTTCATCAATATGTGCTTTTCTTTCTACAGCACTATCCAGATAAATATCACGCTTAATCCCTAATTCATCGTTTTTAGGGATTAAAGCGGAATAATCACCAACATTTAATTTTTGAATTTTAATTGGCACGTCTTTCTGCCGTAAATACGCTAATATGTGACCATTTACGTTTTCCCTTGTATCGCATATTATCGTTAAGGTTTTCAGAATTTTATTTATCTCTGCATCCGTATAATGATAATGAATCATTTATCTCTCTCCCTAGATAACTAAGAATCTTTATTTCTCTTTCGAGAGAATAATATTTTTGTTGTTTAAACCATTCAAAAAAATCTCTATCATTTTTACTTGAATTACATGAACTGCAAGCAGGAACAATATTAGTTTTTGTATACTCTCCATTTTTCGCTACTTGAATAAAGTGATCTTGTTGTAATTCCTGACTCTTACCCCCACAATAACAACACTCATTATCGAAAAAGGTTTTACATTTTTCCCATTCAATTAGAGTAAAGTTTGAAACCGCACTTCTTTTTCTGTGATGTCTTATTTTGCGTAATTCCGATTTATATTTTCTGTACTTTTCGCTTTTCAAATAGAGCTTTCTTTCGTTTGCTCTTTTGCGTTTCTTATTTTTTTGATACCACTCTTTATGATATTGGCTTCTTTTTTCTTTGTTTTTTTCTTCCCACTCTTTTTTGCATTCGTCTGTTTGATTCAACATTATTTTCTCTGGATTTCTTTGCGTATTCCTTAACCTTTTCTGTATTTCTTTTATAGTATTCTCTTCCGTATTCTCTAATTTTTTCTTTGTTTGCTTCACGATATTTTTTCGATCTTTGCTTAGAACACTCTTTACATTCAGGTCTGAATCCGTCTTTACTACCTTTTGACAAGCGAAAATAATCTCTGTTTAAAGGTTTTTCCGAACCGCATTTACTACAAATTTTAGTTTCACCCACAATAATCACCCCGTTTATCTGTTACTATAATTATACCAAAAACTACATGTAGTTACCACCAACTAACAGTAATTGATAGTAATTAATTGTTGTAGTAAACTTGACTTAAGAGGTGATTAAATCCATGACTGAAAAAAGAGGGTTAAAAAACAGAAAACCATTATCTAATGCTGTAAAGATTGAACTTTATGATGCGTTGAAAAATTTATCAGACGAAACAAAGATCCCGATGAGTAAACTTCTCGATGAAGCACTAGAAGATTTATTAAAGAAATACTCGAACTCTGCTGAATAGTAGAGTTCTTTTATTTTGACTTCGTATACTTGATGGCTCGTTCATAAAATTCTCTCGCCATACGGTTTGATTCTGTATTTTCGTAATTTCTAAAGTCATCATAAATATTGATCCAATTATTTTTTGCTAAAACAACAGTCCAATCGTGAAGTAAAAAAAGAGAATCTGTATCATCACATAGCCATTTATTAAGCTTTTCATTTTGTTCCCATCCGCAAAATACGTGTAAAGCTTTACGAATCGTAATTTTATCTGCGCTTTCACCCTTCCAAGACTTAAACCAATCATCAATTTGCTGAAAGTTCTGTTCAGCTGCTTGCATCACTTCCTTAGGAATTAATTCCTGCTGTTTTATCGCAATACGGTTATCCGTATTATCTAAATAAATGTTTGCTCCCGATTTCCAAATCAGACTTAGAATTCTTAAAACTTGCAATCTACTCACCTCGTTACTAAGCAGTTATTAAAAATCCTCATTTTATGCCTTTATTAACTAAAAGTTATTAAAGAAAATCTCTTCAAACCTTACAGCCCCAAGGGTTTCAAGCTAAAAGTTATTTTTGTTATTAGTGATTGGGTATTACTGCTCCTAATATATATATTTATTTTTTTATTTTTTAAATTAATTGAAAACCCAATAACTAAAATAACTAAATAACAATAAAAGTTAACTTAAACCCTTGATACAACTGACTTTCTAGAAAGTTATTAAAAGTTATTAAACTAACAAAATAGTTATTGAGTGACCTTAAAAAAGCTATTTTGTTGGTTTTCGATAACACCTTTAGTAACTGGCATCCGTTCTTTTAAGGTAATTCCTGTCAAAAACGTTTTATTTCCGGCTCCCTTCATCTTTCCAAAGCCTTTCGTTTCTAACATTCGATAAAACGATCTATTCCCTAATGTTCTTTCTCCTGATTTAAAGCACCAATTGTCATAAACTGAATACAATTCTTTTGCTTCAATTTTTAATGCTTCATTTTTAGGTTCATCAATGTAGCAAACTTCACCTAAGAAAGGAGCTAATATATCCATTTCTTCTTTATAGTTTCCTGTAGCATCCACCACAATTTGAGGTTCAATCAATCCTTCACGCTGCCACTTTAAGCAGCCTTCAATCGCCCAGTTTAAAATACCTGGCATTTCAAAGGACAACTTTTCCTCAAGCTTCTTATCACGCTCATGCGGTTTTAAATTCAAAGTGAAAGGAATAATCTTTACACGTCTCCATATCCCTTCATCAACACCACCGATTATTGGTTTATGGTTTGTTGTAAAAAACACTTTAAATTCTGGGATAAACTCGAAGTACTCTTGTCTTAAAAACCGTGCTAATATTGGTTCTCCACCTGTAATTGTTTTTACAAGTGATTCCTGTAACTTTTCACCTTCTTCTGACTCTACGGCTGAAACGAAACGAGCATTTACCAATCTGGCAATATCGTTATTTGCTCCAGTATCTTTTTTCTTGATGAAAGTATCTGATTTCGTTTGCGAACCATAATCGCCCATCAACTTTTTTACTGTATTTACAAAGGTGGATTTTCCGTTAGATCCACCACCAACTAAGAAATACATTGATTGCTCTGATATATCTCCAGTTAATGAGTAACCTACAAGTCGTTGCATATAGTCGACTAACCCTTTATCACCCATAAAGATTTGTTCTAAGAATGTAATCCAAGTCGGACAGTTTGCCGTTTCATCAAACTCTACATTTGTGATTTTGGTTAACCCTAGTTCACGATCATGTTGCTGCAACTTACCTGTTTTCAAATCAATAATTCCATTCTCAACATTGAATAAGAATTTATGTCGGTCGAAATCTTCCCGTTCAGCTGGAACAAGTGGCATCAAGTCTTTTATACTGTTCATTCTTATGTTTCTTCGTTCGCACATTCTAGCCCATTTTGTTTCAGATTCATCTTCTGATTTATAGAGACCGCGAAGTACTTTTGCTGTTATTCTTTCAATCTCTTTTTTGTTATCAATTTTCCACCGTTTACCGTCCCATATAAGCCAGCCCATATCTGAAACGTATTTGATTACGTGGCCATATTCATAAGCAATCCGTTCTGCATTTCCTAATTCAGTTAATCTGAATTTCTTTTTCGGCTTCACTTCCTCAACTTCTTCTGTTTCCCCGGTACTGAATTCAAAGGAAAATTCTTCGAATTGCTCCCTGTTGTCTAGAATCGTTGTAGAAGTGGAAGAAATAGCAGTACCGATTGTTCTTTCACCGTATGTTTCATTTGTTTCTCTAAAGTGGATAACATCCCACTTATCACGCATAAGACCAGTTTCTCTGAACATAGCATCCATACGTGTTGCTGATTTTCCAGTCCAGAATGCTAGGTGATTACATAGTGCTAAATCACTTGCGGAATGGTCATCATTTATTAGGTTTCCGTTGTATAGGCTACGTATTTCATCACCATTTTTCGAACGGAATATCCTTTCCCAAAGTGTTTCATTGGATATCTTAATTTCGTCTTTCTCAAACTCTGCAAGGTTCACTCTTCCTTGAATATCCGAATCATCAAAGTACTGTTCAAATACTTCTGCAAGTTCATCTGTACGATCATATATCTCGTTTGAATTTTCTCTGTTACCTGTAAAGGTAAAATACCGACCGTATGAATAAATTTCTAATCCATGCTTTGTATTCTTCCTCCCAGTACCTAAAACAGATTGTGGAAGGTTACCTTTGATAATGATGTGAATACCTTTTTCCGATGGTGAAAATTCTGTATAACTATCTAAAGTGTCGATAATCTCTGTTGCAAAAGCATTAGGCCTGCCTTCCACAACACACTTATCAATATCAATTCCGATATAGTTATCCTGACGGCTAAAAACAAATCCAATCCCGTCATAATCTCCTTCAAGATAAAACTTTACTGCTGTTGCAAAAGTACTCCAGGTACTCCGGTTATTGGCTTGTGCCATTTCTCCATTTACTTGACAAGGAACTTTTGTGTATCTTCCGTTTTTCTTTTCCGACTTCCATAAAATCCATTGAGGCAGGGCTTTTAGTTCGGCAGGGATTTCGTTAAAATTGTATGGATTTTCTTTCATCGCGCCCTCCGATTAACGTTTTTTCTCTGTTTTTGGGTATAAAAAAGAGAAGCTAGTACAATACCAACTTCTCTATTCAGTTTCTTAGAATGGTAGATCTTCATCTCCGATTTGAATTGCTGGACCTACTTGTGCTGGCGGATTTGCTGTTGATGGATTGTAATAGCTTGCTTTTGCATAGTTGTTTCCATCATTGCCTTTTTCGTGTTTTACTCCAATTTCTAAATTCTTACCAATCAGTTGTTTTGCCATATCTTCACAAGAAGTGAATACATGGTTATTTGCAAATCCAGCAGCTTTGCATAAAGATTTCACGATACCTTGAGCTGTTGGGTGTTCAAAGGTGAAATTGTTGTACAGAATCTTTGCACCTTGTGATTCTTGCGGAACATCTGAACGGATTTCAAAATCGACAACTAACATATCTTTTTTAGCTTGTGTTAGCTTAGAAACTGCGTTGATAATTACTGCTTCATATTTACCTGGCTTTGGTAATTGGAACCCTTTTACTTCTTCTACTTCTTCCATTTTGAAAAATGACATTATTTATTTCCCCCTGTGTTTTCATTTGTGGATTGCATAAGTAATTCGTTTTGAAGACAACCTTTACGATCATCTAAATGGTTCTTAGCAAATACGCTTTGATTACCTTCCAGCATAAATCCTCGTGTACCGTCTGCTTTTTTTACTAATTGGGCCACTACATGAGAAATGCCCATTATATGATTTACAATTTTGTCTCGGATATCAGGAATAAACTGATTGTATTTAGTACCATTTTCCTCAGTAATTTCTCGGGTTGTTTCCCAAGCTGTGAAAATGATATTTGCATCTAAAGTGTTAAATGTCTCAACCAACTTCAACAAATGGTTATCCAGCAATGCATAGTCCTTTAATTCAGGCATACCACTTTTAGTGTTTTCGCCTTTTTTAAGCAACCATAATTTTTGATAGTGTGTTAGATTATCAATAAAAATGTTGTCGTAATTATTGATGTTTGCCTTGGCATGTCCAAAGAATTCCAGAATGCTGTCATGCGGCTTTGTACCGTCAATAACTGCAACATCTACATTTGAATAACCAGATAGAACTTGACTAGTCCCGTCAATATCAAGCACTAGTGTTTTACCTTTTAATAAACCTGCAACTGTTGTTTTTCCATTGCCTGGCTTTGAATAAATAATGATTTTTGCTTTTTTACTTTTACTTATTTGGGCACCGTTTGTTGTTTGCATTAACTTACTCCCTTCTTTTCATCTAACAGACCAATTCGGTATGCTTCTTTTGCTTCTTTATGGTCTACAAGATGACCGGCAACTGTATTTGCATAAGGAGATATTTTTCCTTGGTAATAGCCTGTTTTCAGTTCTGTTTCAGTGAATGGATGACCTGGTTTTAAAACTGGACCTCCAATAAATTTCATTTTCTTTTTCGCCCATTCGTAATATTTTGTTTTTGCTGTAAGGTATATTGTTTCTCCTTCTCTGTCCTTGTAATACCAATCGTGCAATTCGGGACCTATCTCACTAGCGTTGCAATTATTACAATGATATGGACCACACTGCACCATTCCTACACCAACATCTACAAAATCGGCATACATATCGTTTTTGCAATATGGACATTCTTTTGTAGGTTCATCATAAGCACCCATACTTAAACCTCCACACTATAACTAACGGATGCCGGCTTTACTGAAACGCCAGGAACAATCTGCCCATTGTCATCCACAACTACCTTTTCACCACTGATATCCACAATCTTGAATGTCTTTTTAACATCTGCCCATTTCACAGACTGTTTTACGAATTCATCAAGACCATTTTCTAGAACATAATCGAGCAATTTTTCTTCATCAGCTTTCTCAGCTGCTTCTTTACTTGCTCTTGTTTTGGACTTCCCATAAGGAGTACTGATTGTTTTAGCTTTAGGATCTTCTGCAAGTTTCCCAGAATGATATTTTTGTATTAATGCTTCAAAGAAGCTTGTGCTATTTGTGATAGAAGACAATTCGCCTTGCTCCCACTGGGAAATGCGGTCCCGTTCAACATTGGCCAGCTGCTTAATTTCTTTTTCTTTAGTTTTCAATGCAGCCAATTTGCGGAATACCCAGTTAAGGCTATCCAAATCAGTGATTTCAAATTTACTTTCTGTTGACTCCAAAGACTCAATATCCTCAACTTCCATCAATTCGAACTTTTGCAATGCATTCATTATTTTTCCTCCTGTTTATAAATTGTTTGATTGTTTCTTATAACTTCGCTTATAAACCATTTGCCTACATACTGTTTCCATCCATCACCATGGACTTCTATACCGTCTTTATAAATATTGTCACTTTTGACTATCCCTTCATCGATGAGGAATTTTCCATTGTCAAAGTTATAATAGCGAACAATATCATTCTCCTTTAAAGTGGAAACATCCAATATTTTCGGCTCCTTTAGGACTTGGTCCAGATATTCATATAATTCAACAAGATCATCATAAAAGTTACTGCCACTTAAGGATTTTTGGTGTTGCTCTAGAAACTTAAAAAGTGGCTCAAGCTTATCATTCACAGGGCTAAAAACTGTTCTATCTTTGGCATCAAAATAAGGCATTTGTCCTCCCCCTGTTGATTTTTATTAATTTTTACAATATGATTGTTTTGACTATAACTTTTCATTTGTTCTGTGACTCACGTTGGCGCGTGGGTCTTTTTTTATACCGCCTCATAACACTGCACTTGCTGTTTTTCGATTAAGTATTGTTTTACATTGGATTGAAGTACAGTATCCTTACCGAATACAAAGTAAGTATCCCCTTCGCAAATTTCATCTCCAAAAACATCTTCAATTGGATAATCTTCAACTTTTCGCATATGTATCACCTCCTTCAATTAGAACTAAAACCTTTCAACAATTTCTGCATTGTGGATAAAAGGAAAGGCTATTTAGGCTTAGACAATCTCTCTTTTACTTCACCTGCATGTTCTGGACATACATCGCATTCTGCCCAGATGTTAACTGCGCACTCACGACAAAGTTTTTTATCACAAGTATTTGTTAAAACATCAAAATTGCTTGTTATCACTGAATCTACTGCGTAATCACAAAGCTGAGTGTGTTCCCTTTTCTTACATACTTCACATAGATAACTAGTTTCTATTTCACTGGCCATTATTTTTTAGCTCCCTTCAATAAGCTTTGCTTTTCATTCGTGCTTAGTTGAAGCCATTCAGCTGGTTTGATTTTCATTTAGATCACTCTCCTAATAAAAGGTATTTTGTCCACTGCTGTCGAATTTAGGCATTTGGAAGGAGGTGGAATTGATGGATTACGCTCTAGTTAAAGAACAAGGTGTTACGTTTGCAGTTGTTATCGTTAAACCATATGTCCTTACTAGCCCCGATAAAGAAAGTGTTAGAAGTAGCTACGCTCAGCACTTCCCTCTGGGTATTCCTATAATTTTGATGGCGCAAAACTCTAGGGGTATTCCGACATATAGCGGCAGAAAAGATATTGTCAATTTCTTATCGAGGATTGACTTTCGTCGTCTACCTTGGAAAAGGAAGAATGTTTAATCGATTCTGGTTTGCCGATTTCTTCAACTACAGGTGCGTTATTTAGTATTTGTTGGAATTCTCTAGGTTCAACCTGAATACCACTTACATCAGCAATGCTAAAATCATCATCCTCATTCACTGTTACAGCAGTGTTTGAGGGTTTTTCTATCATTTCAATCGCAGCTTCAATTTCGTTCAAAGAAATGTCCATTAAAGATTCTAATCTTTCCTCACGATTAATGAATTCCTGACGTTCTCCATCTTCATCTTTGACAGTTACTTTGTACCATTTGTTATTGTCAGTAACACCACTTTCAAGCATTGTTACTACTTCTTTTAGTGCGGCAATTACTTTTTCTAGATTTTTCAATTACTTCTCTCCTTTCAGATTAATGGTCTCCATGTACTAACCCATGACACTGCTTCTTCATAATCTAACTTCCGTAAATCACGATAGGTCGGTACTCCAAAAGCATCTCTAAAGTTTCTGTGGATGCATGGAAACAATTTCTTTAGGTCTAAGCCATTCGGATTGGCTGTTTCAAATACTTTGTACACACGCTTCTTAATCTGCTTCTGCAAGGCATCCTGTTCGAATGAATCGATTCTTACGTTGTCTTCTAGCTTAGATAATCTGCCGTCATATTCTACAAACTTTTCTTCATGTTCTAATGACAGTTTCAACAACTCAATTCTTTGCTGATGATCTGTAAGTACTTTTGGTTTTTGTAGTTCTTCTCTCATCGCTTTAAATTCTTGAATGAATTTTATTTTGAACTTCATTGCTTCAGGAGTTACATACGACATGGCGATTAAGGTAAAAGCATCTTCAGTTAATAATATTTTTTCTTGTTTTCTTCCCTTTCCATCTACATAATCAATGCGCTCAAAGTTGAGCCCAATAAAATCAACCTCATCTGTCAAAGCTATTTTTTCCACTTGATTAAGTATGTCTCGCTTAACGTTTTTATGTTCTTTTCCAAATACTTCAGCGACTGTAAGACTGTCTGTGACTACTCTTTTTCTATCTATAAAAACTAATTGGCTCATTTTGTTTCTCCTTTCTCATGTAAATCAAGATACTTTTCGCTTTCCTTAGTAGCCCAGTTAGCAATATGTGGACGATTCCTCAATAGCATTTCTCCAGCGAATTGTAGTAGCATTTTCGCTTTTTGAAAGTTGGTCATTTAACTCACCTCCTTATCTATTAAACTGCTGACCTAACAGATTGCTTAACCTCAACTTTCTTAATGAGTTTTGTTACAAAGTGGCCGTTTTTATATTCGACCACCCTATCGTATTCCTCATTTACAACTGAATTTCGCTTCCCCTTTACTACCCAAGAATCATTTAGTAATTCGGATAAGCCTTCAGGTACTGAAACTTTATGATTGCCAACTTTCATTTCTGTAACAACAATCATTAAACAACCTCCTATCTTTTCCATCTTCCTTATGCAGTTTTGGATTTCCGAAAAAATTCGGATTGTTGTCCAAAAAAAATATGGTCTAATGGAATTTGATACACATCTTCAATGCTTATAAGAAATTTTCGGGGTACATTTGTAGAATCTTTCTCATATTTAGATAGCGTATCTTTATTGATACCAAAGAGATCAGCTGCTTCTGTTAGTTTTAAACCTGCGTTTACTCTAGCTGCCTTTAAAGTGATCTTTAACATCTTGTCACCTCCTTGTTCCCCTCGGCTTGCTTATACTATATCCGAGTATTTTCGGAATGTCAACCGAAAAAAATCGGATTTTCTATAAACATTCTAATCTATTAGGAATAAAATATGCTATTTTTTACGATTTTTTTCGGAATCATTATTTACTTTCCATATTTTTTTCGGATATAATAATAATAAATACGAGGAGGCGGACATGTTGTTAGATAGAGATTTACCTTTAAAAAAAGAAATATCTGAAAACATAAAGAGATTAATGAAAACAAAAGGTTGGACTCAATTGAGGACTAGTGAAAAGTCAGGTATTTCAAAAAGTACACTTTCTGACTACATAAATTGCAAAACACTTATTAATCCAGGAAACGTAGAAAAACTTTCTGATGCATTTGGAGTTCATAAATCTGAAATAGACCCTAGTTTTAAGACTAGCGGAACTGAAAATGAAGGACAAGTTGACTACGATTCTATAGTGAAACTCCCTGTAGTGGGTAAAATTTCATGTGGTTATGGTACTTTAGTTTATGAAGAAATTGAATCTTACGAAGCTACACCAGAAGAATGGCTAAATGGTGGTGAATATTTTTATCTAAGAGCTAAAGGTGACAGTATGATCAACGCGCGAATTCTTGATAATGATTTATTACTAATAAGAAGACAGAATGATGTTGAAAATGGAGAAATTGCAGCCGTTGCTATAGATGATGAAGCTGTTTTAAAAAGAGTTTACAAAACAGGTGAAAGTATAATCCTTCAAAGTGAAAATCCAAAATATGCACCAATTGTATTAGATGAAAAGAAGAACATTCGCATTATCGGAAAACTAAAAAAAGTTGTATTAAACTTTTAATTTTAGGTGAGTTGATACTTACCTTTTTTTATTAGAAAGGAGTTTTTGAAATGAAAGCAGCTATATACATTCGTGTAAGTACTCAAGAACAAGTAGAAAATTATAGTATTGAATCTCAGTTGGAGAGAATCCAAGCATATTGTAAAGCTAAAGGTTGGGATATTTATGACACATTTATAGATCCAGGATTTAGTGGTTCAAATATTGAACGACCAGCATTGAAAAGAATGATAACTGAATTGAAGAATATTGATGTTGTAGTGGTGTATAAATTAGACCGCTTATCACGATCTCAAAGAGACACGTTAGAATTAATTGAGGAGCACTTCTTGAAAAACAATGTTGATTTTGTATCAATTACTGAAACGCTTGATACTTCCACACCATTCGGTAAAGCCATGATTGGAATATTATCTGTGTTTGCTCAACTAGAAAGAGAAACTATTGCAGAACGAATGAGAATGGGACATATTAAACGAGCTGAAGAAGGTCTTAGAGGTATGGGTGGTGATTACGATCCTGCTGGATACTTAAGAGAAAATGGTCAGTTAGTTATCAAAGATGATGAAGCTAAACACATTCAACAAGCCTTTAATCTATATGAAAGATATCATTCAATAACTAAGGTCCAAAAAGATTTAAAAGAGCAAGGGTACCCTGTCTGGCGCTTTAGAAGGTATAACGACATTTTACGGAACAAGCTTTACTGTGGATATGTTAGTTTTGCAGGACAGCATTATAAAGGTAAACACCAACCAATAATATCAGAAGAACAATATGACAGGGTGCAATTACTTCTTAGCAGACATAGAGGAAAAAATGCTAACAAAGCTAAAGCCAGTTTATTATCAGGACTAATAACTTGTGGTAAATGTGGTGAATCTTATTTAACTTATCAATCTAAAGGTAGGTATGAAAATAGAGTTTATCGTTATTATATATGCCGTGCTAAAAGGTTTCCATCAGAGTATGATGAAAAATGCATTAATAAAACATGGAATTACTCAAAGTTGGAATCCTTAATTATAAGGGAAATTGAAAATTTAATTGAAAACAAAAGTATTGTTCAAGCAAAAGCAGAATTAATTGATTATGATAAGGCATTGAGAAACATTGACGAAAGAGAAAATCGAATCCTTGATTTATATGAAATAGGACGGTTAAATAAAGGAAAACTTGATGAACGTATCCAAGGCCTTGAAAAAGAGAAACATGAGATTCTCGAAAAGAAAGCCAGACAAGAATTACAATTGCAAAATGTACTAACGAAAGAAGATCTAGATGGTTATATCTTAGATTTATATACGTCTGATTTTTCCACAAGACAAGCAGTTATTCAAAAGTTAATTAATCAAATATATATTCATGGTGATAACATAGAAATTGCTTGGAATTTTTAATATATAAATTTATGTTTTCGTTATTGGCTATTCAAACTGCCCACACAAGAATTTCACTGTTTCGTTCGACAGCTTCCACTATTTTGCTGGAGGCATGCTGCTGTCCTGGAGAAAGGCTACCCTGCCATTCTAATGTGCAAGGAGTTATAACGGTTGCTGGACCTGTCCAGCTAATCAGCGGGCTACATTCAGATATTCTGCCCATCATCACACAATTGCGGCAATAAGCACAGGCCCTCTTGCACCGGGCACATTGGTAGGAAGCAAAAAGCTCTTGGCGCTTATTTCCGCATCGTGCGCAAATGAGCTTATTGCTATTTCTTCTAATGCCAGGATGATAGGCACAATAGCCTTTCAGGTAGTGTTCTTGGATTTCTTCTAATGAAATGGAAATTTCCTCAAAAAGCAGTTTTTTACCTTCTAAGGTTGCTTGGAGATTTTTACTGTAGCAGAAATTAGTGTCTAGTGGATGAGGAGTTTGGAGAGGAAGGTCTGTAATACGCATTAAATCAGGCCGAGGAGCGAGGACAGGAATGAGCTCGTTCTGTGGGGAAATGCTAAAAAGCATTATGTGCGCCTCCTTATTCATTTTATTTTACTTATTCATTATTCTTTATGCATGCTTTAATTCCTCCTAACAAAATAAAAATCCTGTCTCTATTAATAGACAGGATCTTGAACGTTTTATAGTTTTTTCATCCAGCCAAGGCCCATGGACCCTTCGCCAAGATGAGTGCCGATAACTGCACCGAAGTAGCTGATGGAAAACTCAATATTAGGGTATGTTTCTGAAAGCTCCCTTTTCCATTCAATCGCTTCCTCTTCTCGGTTTGCATGGATGATGACTGCCTGGTACTCTTCGCCATTAGTTGCTTCTGCAAGAAGATCGACAATGCGCTTCATCGCTTTTTTTCTTGTACGAATCTTTTCGAAAGGAACAATGACCTTGTCTTCGAAATGCAATAGCGGTTTTACTTGAAGTAGGCTGCCAATCAATGCTTGTGCACTGGACAAGCGTCCGCCGCGCTGCAAATGAGCTAAATCATCCACCATGAAATAAGCATGGCTTGTCTTTTTAAGCTCTTCAAGTATAGGAATAATTTCTGCAGCAGTTTTGCCAGCCTTGGAAAGCTTGGCAGCTTCTATTGCATAGAAACCTTGAACCATGCAGCTGATTTCTGTATCAAATGCAAAAACATTGATGTTATCAACCATAGTGCCAGCAGTTATTGCACCTTGGTAAGTCCCGCTGATGCCGCTTGATAGATGGATGCTGATTACTTCATCGTAATCATGTGAAAGGCGCTCAAATAGTTCAGCAAACTTCCCAATCGACGGCTGAGAGGTAGTCGGAAGCGGTTTTGTTTTTACTTCTTCGTAAAATTGACCAGCCTCCAAATCTACCTCTTCTTCGTAAATTTCATTTCCGAACACAACCGTTAACGGAATCATATGTATATCATATTTGTCTTTTACTTCTTTTGTTATATAAGCAGTACTATCTGTTACAATAGCTGTTTTCATTTTTGTGTAATACCTTCCTTATCTATACAATTGTATGATGTATATTTTAACTAAAAAATAAAATATTTGCATCAAATATAGGCTAATTTTATTATTGTAGACAAAAAAGGTAGTTTATAGCAGACGTTTATCATATATAGAAAGACATAATGTCAGTATTTCAATTCTCTGCGATTCAATTCTTCAAAAAGTATGGCGATAAATTCGACTTCCAAATCAAGTGAGATTGCCAGGCGATATGCTTTTACCAGCTCGGCATTTGAAAGAATATTTACTCCGCTCATCTCAAGCACTCCTATCCCTTTATTTATGAATATTCTGCACTATCTAACCGCTGTTGCACATAGGTATTTTATCCTAATTCCGTCGACTTTTTTACAAAAATATGAATTTTTCTACTTCTTTGGACAAAAATCGACATTTTTGCAAAAAAAAAAAAGCTTCCCAATAGAGGGAAACTCTTTTAGCGCACTTCTACCCAGCCGTTTTTGATCGCTACGACAACTGCTTGTGTCCGGTCGTTTACGTTCATTTTTTGCAGGATATTGCTGACATGGTTTTTTACCGTTTTTTCACTGATAAATAATGCTTCACCTATACCTCTGTTGCTCTTACCGTCTGCAAGAAGCTGCAATACTTCACACTCACGGCGTGTTAACAGATGTAGCGGTCTTCTTATTTCAACTGTTTGTACATAATGCTCTCCGCCGCCTGACTCTTCCATTGCCAATCTGCGGTATTCATTTACAAGGTTATGCGTAACTTTCGGATGCAAGTATGACCCGCCGTCCGCCACTACTTTAACTGCTTCTACAAGTGCATCTGCATCCATCTCTTTTAATAGATAGCCGCTTGCTCCTGTTTTTAGTGCATGTGTTACATAGTTTTCATCATCATGAATGGAAAGGATAATGACTTTTGTTTCTGGAAACTTCTCCAAAAGCTGTCTTGTCGCTTCCACACCATTTGTTGTCGGCATGTTAATATCCATGATTGTTACATCAGGCTGATATTCTTCTACAAGCTGGATCGCTTGTGAACCGTCATCGCCTTCTGCGACAACTTCAAAGCTTGATTCGAAATCCAAGATACGTTTAACACCTTCCCTGAACAATTGATGATCATCTATAATAACTATTTTCGTTGTAGCCAATTGCTTCGCCTCCCCTATTCTCACACTATCAATTTAAGTAGTTTTTATTGGAACATTAATCATAACAAGTGTTCCTGATCCAATTTTAGAGTCAATTGATAATTCCCCTTCAAGCAGCTCTACTCTCTCTCTCATCCCAATTAACCCAAAGGATTCTTGCTTTTTAACCGTCTTATCAAACCCTTTGCCGTCATCCTTGATGACTACGATTACTTGATCGCGTCTCATCTCTATTTTTACAAGGATTGTCTTTGCTTCTGCATGCTTCAACGCATTCTGAACGGATTCTTGAATAAGCCGGAATAATGCTACTTCATATTTGCCTGGCAGCCTTATTTCCTTGCCTATTGTTGAAAAGCTGATACTAGCTGTTTGATAATACTCTTCTGTTGTCTTTAAATATTTTTTTAATGTAGGAACAAGACCTAAATCATCCAAAGCCATCGGGCGAAGGTCATAGATGATTCGTCTCACTTCATACAGAGCACTGCGGACCATCAGCTTAAGATTTTTAATCTCTTCAAATGCTTCTTGTGCACCATGTTCCTTATATATTCTTTCAATTAGATCAGAGCGCATCATAACGTTTGCCATCATTTGAGCGGGACCGTCATGAATTTCCCTTGAAAGCCGCTTTCGCTCCTCTTCCTGGGCTCCGATTATTTTTAGGCCAAAGTCCTGCTTTTGTTTTGCATCCTCAAGGACTTCCCCTACCTGCTTCAAATCACTGATTAAGTATTTCATTACAACGGTAATTTGGGTGACAAGATGATCGGCCCTTTCAATTGTCTCGTCAAGCCCAATGAGCCTTCTCTCAATATCGTCGCGCCTTTCACGATATTGTTTTTCCAGATGTCTGTTCATGCTGAGGTCCATTTGCAGGCTGTGCGCCTTTTCATACGCCTCACGCACTTCAAGCTCGGAGTACTCATTGAAATGCTTGCTTACTTCTGACAAGCGTTTCCTTGCAAAGCGGGATTGCGCCTCGAGCTTATCTCCTTCTTCAATTGTTTGCAGGACTAGATTTCTTATTTCTTTTAGCTCTTCTGTCAGCTTCTCATAATCCTTTCGACACTGTTCTCCAATGCGAAATATTTCATCCTTGCTGGAGCTGACAGTCTCAACCATTTTTTCTAATATGAAATCTAGTGTTTTCGTATCAAATTTCCTTATTATCATATTATATAATTCCTCCAAAAAGGCTGAAAACCCTTCCTGTATCAAATCTTATTTTAGCGTGAAAGTAGAAAATATGTATAATTTCATGGTTAAATATTATAAAATCGTTATTTCGACATATATATTACCCGATAAGAGTGAAACTAATTACCTATTTAAGAAAATTTTAAGGATTTTATTTTATCATATACAAATGTCCTTTGCCCTATTCTGCCATCTTACGTCAATACAGCCAATCCGTGGCAGTTCTGTATTTACGTTTAAATCACGTTAAATCCGCTTTTTTTGCAAGGGACTTTTTGGGCATGGAGTTTTACTTATTATAACATGGAGATATCGGACTAATATTAAAATTCTGTTACAAACACATCAACAATTGAAGAATGAAGAATGTCGAATTATAATGAAATAAGGCTATAAAATATTATATTCTTATTCGTTCGTTATAACAAACATTTTATGAGTTTTTTATTAGAAAGGAGCGATTTGAATGCTTCCTTGCTACCATACTGTAAAAGGCTATGGAGAACATGAGATCATCATACAGAAATCGCGCTTCATCGCACATGTCTGCAGAGCTACTAGTGAAGAAGAAGCACAAGCGTTTATTATAGATATTAAAAAAAAGCATAAAGATGCAACCCATAACTGTTCAGCTTATTTAATCGGTGAAAATGACCAAATTCAAAAGGCAAATGACGATGGAGAGCCAAGCGGTACAGCCGGAGTCCCGATTTTAGAAGTGCTGAAAAAAAGGAAGCTGAAAGATACAGCAGTTGTCGTAACACGCTACTTTGGGGGAATTAAGCTTGGTGCCGGCGGTCTTATCCGTGCATACGGAAAATCAGCCTCTGAAGGCATCACAGCAACTGGTGTTGTAGAGAGAAAATTAATGACAGTAATAGGTGTTACTATCGACTATACTTTCCTCGGAAAAATAGAAAATGAATTAAGATCCTCCCCTTATCAATTGAAGGAAATCCACTATTTAGAGGCAGTAGAGATTGATGTGTATGTTGAAACAGAAAATATTGAATCATACAAGGATTGGATGACAGAATTAACGAATGGCCAGGGCATACTAACAGAAAAAGAAGCTGTCTATCTCGAATCCCTCATATGAATATTTTCCCTTTTCTTATTAAATTATTCCTTAATAAGAAATAAAACACTAGTTATTAATATGAGATGAGATAGTAAGATAAGAATAATGGCTATAAATAGTTTCTAAAATCAACACTTTAAAGGAGAAACCAATGGCATCAAATAGAGAATCTTATGTAAACCATAATAAAAAGAAGCGAAAGAGAAAGAAAATCCTAACCTTCATTCTAGTACCATTACTGGTGATTGCCGCAAGTGGCATTGGCTATGGCGCATTCCTCTATACAAAGGCAAAATCAGTGGTAGAAGACTCCTACCAGCCGATTGACAGAGAATCTTCTCTCCGTGATGCGGCAGTAGACCCTGATATAGATGATATATCGATTCTGTTTATCGGTGTCGATGACAGTGAAAAACGTTCGTCATCATCTGGAACGACGAGATCCCGTTCAGATGCATTAATGCTTGCAACATTGAATGAAAAAGAAAAATCAGTCAAGCTATTGAGCATTCCCCGTGATTCCTATGTTTATATCCCTGAAAGAGGCTATAACGACAAAATCACACATGCCCATTACTTTGGCGGTGTAACATCGACCATTGAAACAGTAGAGAACTTATTGGATGTACCTGTAGATTATTACGCAAAAATGAACTTTGATGCTTTCATGGATGTTGTTGAAGCACTTGGCGGCATTGAAGTTGACGTTCCTGTAACATTTACAGAGCAAAACTCGAAAGACCAAAAAGGTGAAAATGCTATTCATTTAGAAAAAGGCTTACAGACTCTTAATGGTGAAGAAGCGTTAGCACTAGCTAGAACACGAAAAATCGACAATGACATTGAACGCGGGAAACGCCAGCAATTGATTATGAAGGCAATTATGGATAAAGCTGTTTCCGCTCAAGCTATCACAAAGTATTCCAAGCTAATGGAGGCTGTCGGCGATAACATGACAACAGACCTTTCATTCAGCAATATTCAGTCCCTTCTGGCATATGCGACAGCTGAAAACGGCCTGCAGGTGGAAAGCTTGACTTTAACTGGCTCTGACGGCAACGTAGATGGTGCTTATGTGTACCAGTTAGACCCAACAGCATTGGAAGAAACGAAAGCAATCCTGCAGGAGCATCTAGGAATTAAAGATGACATAAACAGCAGTGATGACACAACAACGGATACTACTGGTTCTTCTGATACTTCTACAGACAGCACTACTGGAACGACGGACAGCACTGGCACATCAACGACGGATTCGACATATAATGAATCCACAACAGATACAACGACAACTAATTAAATGTCATAAAAAGGACGATGGGACAAGCCTCCCATCGTCTTTTTTATTGTTTCCCCTATAAAATGGCTAGTTTTTGTAAATACTATTGATGCCATAAAAACTATCACGAACGAGGGAAACATCGATGATTAAATCAGTTTGGTCATTAATTAATTATGCGCTCGAAAGGCCGCTGTGGTCGGAACATGATTCATTGCTAATGGATGATGAAGAAGATTATATGCTGGTCCTTGAGACCGTTACAGATGATGATCTGTAAAAGGTAAATACAACAAAAGTTTACCTTATGAACTGCATTTCCAATTGTTAGACACTGTCTAACAATTGGAGGTGTGGTTTTTTTATGTCTAAATATACAAGTGATATAAAATTAAATATTATCCACGGCTATAACCCGAAAGTAATCTCTCAAAATGAATATACAAAACAAATTGGTATTGCCAGAGCACGGTTCCAATAGTGGTTAAAATTATATGAATTACATGGAGAAGAAGGTCCATAAACACCTGTACAAACTGTTCTGTCAGTTTTTAAACTAGAAGTACTAAACTATATGGTTCGTTCTGGTGCGTCACTAATGGATACTGCAGCTCTCTTTAAAATCTCTAGTTATACAATGGTATATAATTGGCAGAGAAAAATGTAGGTTGACGGTATAGAAGCCCTTAAACTGAAAGAAAAGGGGGGTCCATCCGTGAAAAAGAAATCATTAAATAAACCAAAACAAACACCAGCTAAAGGATCAGTAGAGGCACCTGAGGCATGTATTACAACTAGTAATGGAAAATGAGTATTTAAATAAGTTGAATGCCTTATTACAAAACAAGAAAAAATCACCAAAAAAAGACAAAGCACTAGTAATCTACAATTTAGGTATATAAACTCGGTGAAGGAACTCGTAAAGCTCGCTAATATTCCACGTAGCACATATTATGATTTAGTAAAAAATCAATCGACCAAATCCAGATAGTGACTTGAAAGCGGAGGTAAAGACCATCTATGAGGAACATGAAGGTCTTTACGGTTATCGTCGTATACGTGATGGGCTAACGAATCGTTGGCAAAAAGTGAATCATTAAAAGGTTCAACGTATCATGAAAGAACTTGGTTTAGAATGTTTAGTACAGATAAAAATATATAAATCTTATAAAGGTATTGTAGGGAAAATTGCAGCGAACCATTTATATCGTCAATTAACAGCCGATGCACCGAATCAGGAGTGGGTACGGATATTACGAAGTTTAAATTATATGGCGAGAAGCTCTATTTATCACCTGTACTAGATTTATTTAAGGGAGAAGTATTACTTATACAATCGGCTTTAGACCAACCTATTCACTTGTTTCGGAGATGTTAGAGAAAGCACTTGAACGTTTACCAGAAGAGCATATACTATTGATGCATTCAGATAAAGACTGGCATTATCAGATGAAACAATATAGTCACACCCTTCAAAAAAAAAAGAATTAAACAAAACAAATTATATCTCGTAAAGGAAACTGTTACAATAATTCAGTGATTAAGAATTTCTTCGGAATTATGAAACAAGAAATTCCTTAACTATAAGGAATTTGAAAATGTAGAATAGCTTAAACCAGAACTTGAAAAATATATGGAATATTATATTACCAGATGGATGAAGGCAAAAAGAAAATGAGTACGGTACAATACCGAACTCATTTTTGAAAAAGCTGCCTGATGAAATAACCTTGTATAACTTTTAGGAATCTATTCTAACGATCTTTATCAGCTGCATATCGTATATCATTAATGAATTTAAGGATAGGTTTATAATTCTTTCCGACAAGACCTATCTTTTCGACAAATAACTCTATAATCAGCAGAACTGTCGCAATAAGGAGAATAGCTCCCCATACCTTCGCCTGTGAGAAGATGACGGCAACCAATCCGAAGAATGTTGCCATTGCATAGATAACGATAACCGTTTGTCTATGTGTAAAACCGATATTAAGCAGACAATGATGCAGGTGGGATTTATCAGGTGCGGATAAAGGCTGCTTGTTAATAAGCCTGCGAATGATGGCAAAAAATGTATCTGAAATCGGCACACCTAAGATAATCACTGGAATGACGAAAGAAATCAATGTAACGTTCTTAAAGCCAAGTAAGGACATAACAGCGATAATATAGCCGAGGAATAATGCACCTGTATCACCCATAAAGATTTTTGCCGGATAAAAATTAAAGAACAAAAAACCTAATGTACTTGCAAGCACAATCGACGAAATTGCAATAACATAGCCGTTGCCCATAATCATCGCCATCCCTGTGATAGTGAACAAGGCGATGGAGGAAACACCTGCAGCTAGTCCATCCAAACCATCAATTAAATTAATCGCATTCGTAATTCCAACAATCCAAAGGATAGTAATTGGTATATCGAGCAAACCAAACTCAATTTGGCCTCCGAACGGCAGGTTGATAAATTCAACCTGCACACCGCCCCACACAACAACAACTACCGCTGCCAATGTTTGTGTTAGAAATTTAATCTTGGCAGACAGATTATAAATATCATCTAATATTCCTGTGATGATAATGATAGTGCTCCCGATTAAAACTGGAAAATGATAGTCCTTATTCGGATTAATGATTAAAGCTCCGATAATAAAGCTGATATATATGGCTAAACCGCCCATTCGGGGCATAATTTTTTGATGAACTTTACGTTGTTCTGGTTTATCAACTGCTCCTAATTTAAATGCCAGCTTTTTCACTAAAGGAGTAAGTATGATGGATCCAAAAAAACATGTGACAAGCATTATATAAATCATAAGATCCTCCCCGATGCCCAGATAAGAATCTTTTATGGCATCCGTCTTTTCCCTGTATATAACACAACAATCATTATAGCATATTCTCTTTTAACTTAAACTTAAATTTTTCGTCCATTTTACAATAATAATACAATATTTAAATATTTTTTGGTACTTTAATTTACTTATCTATAGTATAGACGAACTTTCCAAAAAAAAGTTTCAAACAATATTTTTTAAATTACTTTTTTCTTATGATTGTCCTTTTTGAAGTATATATGTAAATTATCGTAAATAGTTACATTTGGATGCTGGGAAATTTTCATATATCGTTTTACTACAACTACTAAAAAAGACATAAATTATAAACTTAGAATTACCGCCTTCTTAACATATACAAACAAACATGAGTTATTTAAGTTACAAAACTGATTAAAAAAGAAGGCTATGTTAATGGTTAGGGTTGACTTTTCGTGAGGTGTTTTTTGTTTGTGAAATGTTACAAGTAAACTAATGTGGCAGGTTTTTCGAATAATAAAATACAAAATTATACATATTTAGAATCTTTTTTAGCAATTAAACGTATAAAATAAAAACACTGAATATGGGGTGATGGAATGATGAAATTGATGTTTATGCATGCAACAATAAGCATTCCTATTTGTTTATATTTTGAAAAGGGAGCTACAGGTATTTTACTTTCGTTATTCTTTATCCTTCTTGCAGCATTTTTTAGCAAACCAAGATTTAATAAAAAGGGGCATTGAACAATGACTGATTTTGAGTATGTTATAATGTAATTAAAAGGAAATAAAGGTGGTTATATTTATGTTAACAGCAATAGTAGTAACTGTTTCAATTTTATCTTTAGCTTGGATTGTCGGCAAGAATCAAAAATTAAATAAAAATTGAGTGTTTAATAAGCCACATAGTATTGGCAACAATATCTAGGAAGAGTTTATCCAAGTAGGATTAACTCTTTTTTGTTTAAGTTGCTTATAGAGGCAGAAATAGCTGACCTATAAATACTAATAGGGGTATAAATCTAAGGAGGATTAATACGTTTTTGTTTTTGCTTCAGCACTAACGTGGTAGCATTCCTGTAATAAATGAACTGATTGTAAACTAATGTACTTAAACAATAGGGGCCATTTGTATTTTAAATCAACCTTTACCTTTATCATAGCCAAAAAGAAAAAGGGGGGATTAGTCTGTATGATACAGACTAATCCCCCCTTAAATAGTTATAAAAAACATTAAAGATAACACTTATTCCTTAATGATATCAATCCATTGTTTTTCAAAGTTTTTATAACTGAAACGTTCTTTCACTTCCAATGATTTTCCTGCAAGAATGTTCCGATGTTCCTGGTCTTTAAAGATCTTAATAATCCTTTGTGCAAGCTTACGCTGTTTGCCTCGAGGTACTACATACCCATCGATTCCATCCCGGATAATGTCTTTTGGTCCATACTTACAATCGTATGAGACAACAGGTGTTCCAGCGGCCATACTTTCTGTAATAATCATCCCAAAACCTTCATAATCTGAAGTAAGAATAGAGCATGCTGCCTTCTTATATGTAAGGGTTGGATTAGAAGTAAATGCCTTCAATTTAACATTTTCCTTCAGACCAAGTGATTCAATTAAGCCTTCTAATTTAGTTTTTTGTGGTCCGAAACCATATATATGCAATTTTGCATCTGGAATTTTTCTGACAACATACTTGAATGATTTAATTGCTTCATCCAATCTTTTTTGTGTTTCAAATCTTGCTAAACAAACCGCCAAATGGGGGTCGTATGTAACCTGGCTTTCTTCCTCTTTTGCTTCAGGTACAGCATGAGGAATTACACGATAAGACGGCAAATCACCGTATGCAGCACTAACATCACTTTTTTGATCATGAGTAAGGAATACTACACGATCAAATTTTGCTATGCCTTTAAAGAAAGTAGCCCATGTTTTTTTAATTTCTGCTTTATTGTTATAAGGCATTGCAAAGTGATTATTATGAAGAACAGCGACCTTTTTTATGCCTTTTGTCTTCAAATCTAATACTAATCCATCTGAGAACCGTGAATCAGAAAACACTACAGGGTTAGTTATTGTTAAAAGCTTATCATCCACCCACTTAGTGTACAATTTATACAGACTGCTGTATTCTTTATATTGTTCTCCGTAAAGAAGGGTTCTGCCTTCTTTTTTAGTTTTCTCATCCATCCACACGGATACATAAGATTCTCCATTTCTTGCAAAATAACTTTTAAGTCTCGGAATGTTTGAATTTAAATCCATAAACTGGGAACAAACTAAAAAACCTTCTTTGTCATACTCATCTCTTTGTGTCCTGTTTCGAGCTTCATTCATATAATCAACAAAAAGCAGCTTGCCGTCACTATCAAACCTCTTATACTTTACGTATTTGCCATTTTTATAATAGCGATATGACGGTAGTTCTTGATCCTTATCAATAAACTCATAAAATCCTTCTTCTTTTACTTCACTGGATTCAGGACCAACCTTTAATTCTCCTTCTACATTAGAAGTAGCATCATCAAAAAAGTTTAGAACCTTTACACGTTGGTCCAGCTTACCAGAATTATATAATTCCTCGATAATTTCTTTATAATCAGCCTGAAATGCCAAGGTTAAGAAAATAACTTCTTCAAAATGCTTAATGAGTGTATTTGCTCTTGTCAATACTGCCTTAGTTAGTCCCCCTCTAACTACGTTCAACGATTTAAATACGAATACAGGTGTTTGTTTATTCATAATAACCTTCTCCAATTCACAAATATTTTATCTTTTAGAATGTAAAAGAATAAGTTAATTGTGGTTCTAATATTTTGTCTAAAAAACAAATCTACTTAAGCATATTCCAGATTGCCCTGGTCTTTAAAGCCCTGTTCCCGAAATGCCTTTTTTTGTTCTGGAGTCATTTTTTTATATTCGGCTAAGAATTCCTCATAAGCAGGAATTACTTCCTTAATATCACCCATCATTCTAAGCTGCCCATTTTCAAGCCATACACCTTTCTGGCAAAACTGTTTCATTTGACCAATTGAGTGGCTGACAAAAAACATCGTTTTTCCTCGTTGTTTAAATTCATCCATTTTAGCCAGACATTTTTCGGCGAATGCTTTATCTCCAACTGATAAAGCTTCATCTATAATTAAAACATCTGGGTTCGTATTTACTGAGATTCCAAATCCTAATCTCGATTTCATCCCACTAGAATATGATTTTACAGGTTGATCGATAAACTTTCCAAGTTCAGCAAACTCGATAATTTCAGGTTCTAATTCCTTAATTTCTTGCTTAGTAAAGCCCAACATTAAGCACTTTAATTCAATGTTTTCCCTGCCAGTCAGCTGATTGTTTAAACCTGCTGCTACCGCTATTAATGAGGCTTGGCCATCTATGATTACTTCTCCAGATGTTTCAGGAACAATACCTGCTATTATATTTGATAAAGTGGATTTGCCAGAGCCATTAACCCCAACAAATCCGATGACATCCCCATGGTCAGCCTCAAAACTAACATTTCTTAGTGCATAAAAAGGCTCACCGTAATTTTTGGGAAGGAACATATCCATCAGTTTTTCTTTATTGCTGCTGTATAGTTTATATCTTTTGCTTAAGTTTTTTACTACAACAGATTTATTCATGTAATCACACCCATTATAAGAAATCTATAAAATGCTTGCGGAACCTTACATGCAAATAGGACCCAAGTAACAGCAGGATTATTAAAACTACCCAAAAATAAAATGTTAGCCCAGCATGTTCGACAAGGAACCACCCTTCACCTAAAAGGGAATAACGGAATCCTTCTATTAGATAATAAAAAGGATTAAGCTTCATGATAAAATTAAAAGTCTCTCCAAAGTTCCTTAACGGCCATAAAATTGGTGTAATGAAAAGCAGCACTCTCATCAATGATTGAATCAACATTTGAAAATCTCTTACAATAGTTGATATTGTAGATGTAACTAATGATAACGCAAATAAAAATAGAATTGTTGCCACCAAAAAGTAAGGAATTTGAAGATAGTAGATACTAATTGGTATCCCCATAAATTGAAATAATATGATTGTTACAAGCATAAGCATTAACTGCGGTAAAAGCTTGGATAATATGACGTATGATGGAATCACACTTAACGGAAAATTCATCCGGGATACCATCCTCAATCTAGAATATATTGATTTGGAACCATGCGTAATTGACGGATATATGAAAAACCATATTGTTATTCCGGCAAGCATCCATGGAAAGAAATCATATTTTCCCCCTCCCGGAATCTGTACTTGGTCCCTTTCCTGAACAAAACCGAAAAGGAACCAATAAATAGAAATTTGGATTGCAGGGTTTAACAGCTCCCACAGGCTTCCTAAGTAGTTATTATAGTTAGCGCTTTTCAGTTCATATGCAGCCAACCTAGTAATTAGATGGAAATTATCATATTGCTCTTTTAACACTTTAAACATCGAAACCATATTACCTAACCCTTCTCTCATACGCCGTAAATTGGAACTGACTGGGCTTATCTAGTGCCACTAGCAGTACAAACTACTTGAGGAACACTTCTTCAACCACTCTCTTAGAAGCATCGCCATCCTCCAAATAACAAAACGTGTTGTAAAACTCTTCAAATTTTTCGTTAAGAGGTTCTTTTTCCGCTAATTTAATATAGTGAATCACTTCATCGGTAGTTTTAGCCAGCGGACCAGGCGCTTTTTTCTCAAAGTCAAAATAAAATCCTCTCAGCTTGTCCCGATATGTTTCAATATCGTATACGTAAAAAATCATCGGTCTTTTTAAGTTTCCGTAATCAAAGAAAACGGAAGAATAATCAGTTATCAATAAATCAGAAATAAGGTACAATTCCCTAATATCCTCATAGTTTGAGAAATCATATGCAAAACCTACATATGGCGTAAGGTCGAAATTCTCTGCCACTAAATAGTGCATCCTTAACACGACAATATAATCATCCCCAAGTTCTTCTCTTAATTGGTCTAGATCCAGTTCTAAGTCGAATTTATATTTTCCTTTTCCATAGAACTGATCATCTCTCCATGTCGGTGCATACAGGACGATTTTTTTATCAAGCGGTAAAGCGAATCTCTCTTTTAAAGCAAGTATATTTTCTTCTCTGTTATCATTAATTAAAGCATCATTACGAGGATATCCTGATTCAATCATCTTGCGGTCAAATTCAAATGCTCTGGCGAAAATTTCACTGGAATAAGCATTTGGTGAAACAAGATAATCCCAGTTGCTAGATTCCTTAAGAAAGTTTCTTTTATACTTTTCTTTATTAGTGCCAGGCATATGAACTTCTTCCATATCTGCAGCAAGTCGTTTAAGTGGTGTGCCGTGCCATGTTTGCAAGTAGGTTGTATTTTTAGGCTTTGGAATCCAGAGCGGCAAACGGCTGTTACTTACCCAATATTGAGATCGAGACATTCGAAACAGCCATTTAACAGAGAATCTTGGCACTATATTCAATCCACGATCTTCAAAGTTCTGTATAAATCTTTTATCAACACTCCAGTACAGCTTGAATTCTGGATGATTTTGTTTTAAGTATTCGTATATAGCCCTTGGACTGTCACTATACTGCTTACCTAAGAAGCTTTCAAAAATAACAGTTTTTTTCTGAGCCGGCAGCATGCCTAGTAAAGCAAATGCTAATTTAAAGAGTTTCTTTGCTTTGCTGCTTCTTTTTATGCGCACCAGGTTTCCCTTTACTTTTGCTTTAAACTCTTGTTTAGCATTATAGTCAGCTACTTTTACAGACAGAAAATTCTTTTTTGCAGTAGATTTCAACAATACCCGTTTCTTTCCATATATTGACGCAAGTTTGGTTCTCTGTCTTTTATATTTAGGATTAAAGGTCACAAACTTGAGTCGAGGACTTAAGACCTTAACCTTTTCCCCATTTTCCTCAAAAGTAAGCTCTAAGTAAAATCGGTAATAAATAGCTTCCACATTAGTTAAATACTGGTTTAAATCTATTTCCCCTTCGAAACCTATTGTTTCGTAATTATGTGTGCTTCCACCATACATTTCTTGCAAATCATTTCTATGTTTATTTGCAAGCGGAACGGTGTACAACTCATCATTGACATTATTTGTGATAATCAACCTTTTTTCGATAGGCTCAGTCCGAATATTTTGCGCAGGCATAAACCCATAACCGCTAATATGTACAAGACTGCCACTTGTCAAATGTGCTTCTTCTATATTGGCAATTATCCGTTTTACAACTGTTTTAAAAGAAACATTTCCCTTATTAGTTGTATAGGCATAAAACATTGTCCCAATATCATCATATAAAAAGTAGTTAAGCTCTAAGGCTGCTTTATTGCTTTTTATTCGATATTTTTTTTCAGATAGGGTCTCTTCATCCTCTACTAGCAAATACAGGTCCCATGTTCCTTCTTCACTTATTACCTGCTTGTTCTCTGTTAAGCTAATAGTCGACTCATAAATTCCAGTTTCTTCATTTATCTCAACAGTATGTACAGCACTTGCTGTCAGAACTTCTGAGCCTCTTTTTATAAGACCCAGCCTAAACTGTTTTTCCTCTAACAATTCATGATTAAAACAAAACTTTATATATAGTTTATCGTTATCAATAACAACCTTGTTTGCCTGCTTATGGACAAATCCCGATTCACTCATTCAATGATACTCCTCTCAAACATTCAGTACATAATAACGGTACTTTACAATCTATCAAACATTATATAGGTTACGTGTTTGGATTTCAAACTTAATTAAAATACTAGAGGTAATTCGTATTTAGAACTCGTCCTTTACAACAAGGTTAGAGTTTTAGCATATTTACAAACTTCCTTATGATTAAAAAGTGAAAATCCAGCACAATAAACTTTGAGCTGGATTTTACTAAGTTTTTTATTTGTATCTTGGTATTTCAAGGTACATGCGATAAGAATCAAGCATGTCATATAGGGATTTCATCCTGCTGACCTGTTTGCTTGCCCAACCGATATCTGTAGCGTATTGATGGGTACCAGGTTTGCTAGTGTTCCATCTCATTTTATAAAGAGTATCCTGTTTGTATGTTGAGTTGTTGATATAGTTTTTGCCTATGAACTCTGCTCCTCCGATAATTGCTTTTTCTGGGGTGGTCCAACCTTTCTTATACGCATGTTCAGATCCACTCTTAAGCGCAGATGAGTCATATGCTCCAATTCCATACATATTGTAAACTGTTTTTGGTGTCACTGCTTTTCCGTCAACATTAGATACCTTTACTCCTGTCGCTAGTTTTGATGTACCATTTCCAGTTTCTAATAATGCATGGGATATTAAGTATATCTCATTGACACCATATTTCTTGCCTGCTTCAACAAAGGATTCAGCTTTTCCAGTCAATATTCCTTTACCCTTCAGAATTTTATCATTCACTTCTTTTTCACTTATGCTTGCACTCGTTGACAACAGCAAGAATTGCAGTTTTTGCTTGTCATCTTTTATAAAATTATTTGGATCTAAATAATATTTGACATCTGATGGACCAGCGTTTACCCATGTGTGGTAGGCCAACTTGTACCTTGCTGGCATCTCAGATGTTGCCGCAGCTATCTCGTCATAATATTTATAGAAATCTACCTCATACCAATACTTGCCACTGCTGTCTTTTGCTTTTTTTGAAAGTATAGTGACCTTGTCACCTTTGGAGAATGTCCCAATCACCCAGTCATTGACACTAGTTCCTCCTCGTACATTCGTTTTATTATTAGCAATCAGCCCGTAATTACTATAACTGCTTATATAAGAAAAGTAATCTTCCCTTATGTACGCCTTATATTTTTTGTCTGTTTGTGCCTTTAAACTTACTTGCTTGTTTACTGTATCATTTAAAGAGTAAGGCAAATAATTATACGTCGTGAAGACCGCCTTTGATTTTTTCATCTCGAATTTAATGGAAGCATTTCCTGTATTTTCATAATACTTTAAGACAAAAGTATGATTTCCTTTAGGCAGATAATGGCCTATAACTTCTCTTTTGCCTCCTGAACTGCTTTTCCATGAATCTATCACTTTTTCACCATCAATCTCTAACACAACACCATCATCTGCAGTTACAGTGAAATTATAGTTGGTGTTTTCAGAGATATTAATAGTCTTTTTATAAATGGCTGAGAATTTATCCGTTCCTAATGCTTGATCAGGTGTGCCCTTTTTCCAGTTAAAGTTAATATCTGTAATTTTATTAAGTGAATTTTCCCCGCCGATTATAACTGGTTTTTCCTTGTCGGTAAGGGCAGCAGTAGGATTTTCATTTGCACCAATAATTCTTGGATAATATTCAGCATACCAACCTGAACTATCCACTAAACTCCCATCTTTATATGGAACAAGTGAAAATTGGAACTTAGCCGTGCTTTTGTTATCATAATACCTCACTTCAATCCAATGGATATTTCCGTTTTTAGTATTAGGAATTGAAACCTTAGTTGCCTTTTCTCTATAACTTCCATTTTGCCATTGGTCAATCACTAATTGCCCATCTATATAGACCCTGACACCATCATCTGATAGTCCGCGAATCACATACTCTCCTGCATCCAATCTTTTAGCAGTGATATACCTTGCTGAGAATCCATCTTTATTAACACCTGAGGCGGGAGCATTCTTCCCGAAATCCTGAGTTAATGTCATGCTGTTTGAATTATTAACAGCTTTAGCTGTAACAGGGACACCTGAAAGATTTTTATTATTATAATAGTAGGCAATCCAATTTCCTAATGGCTGTACATCTGCAAATACATAAGCATTGCTGCTGTTATCATAGTAATCTGCCTGAATAATGTGCTGGTTTGCATTTAAGTTTGTGATTAATCCTTTATCATAAGAGCCGCTGGAATTCTTCCAACGATTTATAATTGTATTTCCATCAACCTTTACACGAATACCGTCATCTGCGTATGTTGAAACAAAATAATCCTTATTGCCCGCAATTTTCTTCAAGAAAGAAGCGGAGAATCCGTTTGCCGGAATCCCTGCCATTGGGGCATTTTTCTTCCAAACATTTTGAACGGTACTTGTTGTTCCTTTAACTTTTCCACTGCCAGATACGTTCTTATTTGGATAGAAGATATTCAGCCAGCTGTTTGTCGTTAATGATTGGCTTAATGATTTTATATCAAAGTTCAGTTTTGATTTGCCGCCTTTCTCCAAATACTGAACCTTAATCCAATGTACATCCTTTTCAGATGCATCAGAGACATTATTAAGATCACTAATATTGAATTTAACTGTATCCTTTGAAGAATTGCCGCTTCCCCATCTATCCAATACTAACTTATCATCAATATAAACCCTTATTCCATCATCTGCAATGGAATTAATCATATATTCCCCTGCAGTCAATTTCATTGCAGTGATAAATTGAGCAGAATAATTATTCTTTGGAACACCTGAAATTGGGGCATTATATCCTACATCAAAACTAAATGCACCATTTTGGTTACCTTTAATTATCTGCTTGTTTACCGGATATCCCTTTAAATTATTATTAGCATAATAGTAGCCAATCCACTGGCCGAAAGGCAGCGCATCAGCACTTACAAATGCCTTGCCTGATTTTTCAAGGTAATTAACTTGCAATATATTTTCTGCAGACTGCAGACCAGTAACCACCGCTTTACTTTCCTTCCCTGACGAAGAGGACCAGCGGTTAAACAAGGACTGTCCATTCACTGATGCACTAATGCCATCATCCGCAATTGTGTGTACAAAGTAATTCCCTTTTTCTAAAAGCTTATAGTAGGAAGCTGAGAAGTTATTGCTGTTCGTCTTAGCATTTGGTGCTGCAGTTCCCCAATTATAGAAGATATTGTTTATTTTTGTTGAGCTGCTGTTTCCACCAAATATATTCCCAGTTCCAGTTAAATTAGTACTGTTATAATAAGCACTCAACCAGTTACCTGTTGAAAGCTCTCCCTTAAATGGTTTAATAGAAAAGTCTAAGTAGCTCTTTCCCGTTTTTTCAACATATTCAATTCGGAAACTGTGAACACGTCCTTGAGCACCGTCTGAGATATTGACAAGAATTTTATCTTCTCCTATTTTTGTCTTATTCAAGACTTTCTTGTCATCTATGTAAAGTTCAGCACCATCATCTGAACCCATACTAATAATGTATTGTCCAGCTGGAAGGTCTTTATAGGTAAATAGCTTTATAGAGAAGTTATCTTTCCCAATATTTTTTGCATTAGGCTTGTTAGTGCCATAATTAAAGGACAGGTCTTTACCTCCCGTTGGAGAAAAAATGAATGCATCCTCCGGGCTACCTTTCCGTTCTTTATTATTATAAAAATAGCCAATCCAGGTATTAAAAGGTATCGCATCGGCAAAAAGAACAGCGTTGCCTCCACCTTCATAATACTCTGTTCTAGCAAGATGTGTTCCACTTTGCAAGTTTGTTATTACTTTTGATAGATATTGTCCTGATGATTGATTCCAGTTGTCAATATACAGATTATTATCAAGATACATCCTGATTCCATCATCTGCATAAGCGTGGAGAAAGTAATTTCGATTGTTATTTGATACTGTTATATTTTTTTCAAACTTCGCAGAAAAATCGTTAACCCCTATTCCATTCACTGGGCTGGTCTTTTTCCAATTGAAACGCAGGTTAGCAGTATTGGAAACAATCGGATTACCAGCCATTGTCTTATTATTATAAAAATTTCCCGACCAATCGGTTCCCTCTGCCTCCTTCTGCTCAGGATTTATTAATAATAATCCTAAGACCAAAAACAAAAATAAAGGAAGAAACTTTTTTCTAAAAAATACACTTTCTATCGTCATACACCTCTTTTTATTAGTTTCATATAATTACATTATCTATGATAATTCGACATTTGTTAAGACCTTTAGAGGCGAAACAATAGGTATAATTTCTTATTTTCATAGAATAAATACACTTTTGGTAATTTTTACACTATATAGTTAAAACTTTTTATGGATACCATTAAGCAAAATCAGTTAATAGTTTAAGCCTATAAACAATGAGTGTTACCAGCAAAATTTACAATCTCATATATTTAAAAGGAACCAGCACTGTTATTATAGTGCTGGCATCTTTATCATTTATAGATCGGAACTTCAAAATACATCTCGTAGGAATCAAGCAAATCATATAATGATTTCATTCTGTTTACTTGTTTGCTTGCCCAGCCTACATCTGTAGCATATTGGTGAACTCCTGGATTGTCGGAATTCCATCTCATCTTATAGAGCGTGTCTTGTTTGTATGTGGCATTATTTATATAATTTTTGCCGATAAACTCTGCTCCGCCGACGATTGCTTTTTCCGGCGTTGTCCAGCCTTGTTTGTAAGCATATTCTGATCCGCTCTTAGTCGGTGAATCATCGTATGCTGCGATTCCATACATATTATAAACAGTTTTTGGTGTTACTGCTTTGCCGTCCACGCTCGAAACGGTTACGCCTGTAGCAAGCTCAGAGGTTCCGTTTCCTGTTTCAAGCATAGCATGAGAAATCAAATATATTTCATTGATTCCATACTGCTTGCCAGCATCTATGAAGGAACTCGCCTTTCCGACGAAAATTCCTTTGCCATTCAGAATTTTTTCGTTTACTTCGGTCTCATTTAAGTTCGCACTTTCAGACAGCTTCAGGAATTGAAGCTTTTGCTTTTCATCATTCATAAAGTTCTCTGGATTTAAATAGTATTTAATGTCCACAGGACCTGCGTTGACCCATGTGTGATAGGACAGCCTATATTGTGCAGGCACATCAGATGTGGCTGCAGCAGTTTCATCATAATATTTATAGAAATCTACTTCATACCAGTCCATCCCGGAATCGTCCGCTACCTTTGACAAAATAGTCACTTTATCACCAGTTGTAAATTTGCCGATTACCCAATCAGTCAGGCTTGGACCTCCTCGGACATTCCAGCTGCCGCTTGTAATAAGTCCGTAATTACTATAGCTGCTAATATAGGAGAACGCATCTTCTCTCATATATGCTTTATACTTTTTATCTGTTTGAGCATATTTGCTCGCCTGAATTGTAACCGCATCATCTAATGAATAAGATAAATAGTCATATGCTGTAAATACAGCTTTTGCTTTCTTCATTTCAAACTTCACTGAGGCATTTCCAGTGTTCTCGTAATATTTAAGAACAAATTTATGCTCACCCTTTGCAAGGCTGTAGCCCGAAACTTCCCGCTTGCCAGCACTGCTTTGCCATGAATCTATTACTTTTTCACCATCTATCTCTAAGATGACACCATCATCAGCAAGGATTGTGAAATTATATAAACCGTCTTCTGCAATATAAACATTTTTCCGGTAAACAGCCGAAAACTTATCTGCACTCAAGCCGGATGGTGATCCTGAACCCCAGTCAAAGTAAACATCTGTTACCTTTGCAATTGAATCCTTGCCCCCGACAATGACTGGTTTTACACTGTCTGTCAATGTATAGACAGGAATCTCATCCTCACCGATAATCTTCGGATAATACTCTGCATACCAGCCAGAATCATGAACTAAATTATCTTCTGAGTACGGCACAAAGGATAGCTGGAATTTCGCAGCACTCTTATTGTCGTAATACCGCACTTCAATCCAGTGGATATTGCCGTCCTTCGTATCGGCAATCTTAACTTTTGTAGCCTTCTCACGGTAAGATCCGTTACTCCACTGATCAATGACTAATTGACCATCAACAAAAATCTGAACCCCATCATCAGACAGCCCGCGGATGATATATTCTCCTGCTTCGATTCGTTTTGCTGTCACATACTTTGCTGAGAAGCCATCTGCTTTCACTGTTGATGCAGGTGCATTTGTTCCAAAATCTTGGGTAAGTGCTAAACTGTTGCTGTTATTTACAACCTTTGAATTCACTGGAGCTCCTGCCAATGTCATATTATTATAATAGTACGCAATCCAGTTGCCTAATGGCTGTACATCTGCAAAAGCATAGGCACTGCTGCCATTATCATAGTAATCTGTCTGGATTAGATGATCGCCAGAGCTTAAACCTGTGATCAATCCGTTATTATACACGCCGCCTGAATTTTTCCAGCGGTCGATAATAGCTTGATTGTCTACTTTGACACGAATGCCGTCATCTGCAAACGTTGAAACAAAATAATCCTGATTTCCTGTGATCTTTTTCAGGAAGGATGCAGAAAAACCATCTGCGGGAATTCCAGCAAGTGGCGCACTCTTATTCCATTTATATTGAATAAGCTTGACCGTTTGCTTTGCATTCTTTCCGCCGACAACTATACCATTTCCAGATAGACTCTTTGTTGGATAAAATATATTCAGCCAATCACTTGAAGTAACAGTTTGCTCCAATGGTTTGATATCAAAGCTTAGCTTTGACTTCCCGCTTTTCTCCAAGTATTGAACTTTAATCCAATGAACATCCCTTTTAGCGGCATCTGATGCTTCCAGATCACTAATGCTGATTTTCATTGCATTTTCTGCTGAGCTGCTGCCCCACTTGTCTAACACCAGCTTATCATCTACATAAACACGGATTCCGTCATCTGCCATTGCACGAATAACATAATCTCCTGCTGACAGCTTCATCGCAGTAATGAACTGTGCTGTATAATTGTCAGCTGGAACGCCGGATGCAGGACTTCCAGTGCCAACATCAAAGCTGAAAGCACCATTTCCGTCTCCCTTTATACTTTTCTTGTTCGCAGGCACTCCTTTTAATCCAGTGTTTGCATAATAATAACCAAGCCACTGTCCAAACGGAAGGGCATCTGCACTCACAAAAGCATTGCTTATTTTTTCCAAATAATTAATTTGCAAAACATTATTAGATGATTGCAGATTTGTTATTGCTGCTTTATTCTCTTTACCTGAAGATGAAGTCCAGCGATTGAATAAAGACTGTCCATTGACTGCTGCACTAATGCCATCGTCTGCAATTGTATGAACAAAGTAATTACCTGCATTCAGCAGCATATAATAAGAAGCAGAAAAATTATCTTTACTAGTTTTCGAGTTTGGAGCATTAGTTTTCCAGTTGAAAAACACATTGCTGATTCCTCCATACACATTTCCTGTTCCAGCTGCAGTTGTTCCGTTAAAATAGGCACCTAACCACGAGTTGGCAGTCAACTCTTCCTTAACAGGTTTAATGGAGAAATCTAAATAGCTTTTGCCCGTTTTTTCCACATATTCAATTCTGATTGCATGCGCGCTTCCTTGGGCAGAATCAGCCACATTAATTAGGATTTTTTCTTCTCCCGGACTTTTCTTTTCAAGGATTTTTTTATTATCTATAAAAACTTGGATTTCATCATCAGATTTTGTGCTGATCACATACTGCCCTGCGGCAAGGTTTTTATAGGTGTACAGCTTCATCGAAAAATTATTTGCACCAATATTTTTTGCACCTGGTGCATTATAGCCATAATTAAATGCGAGGTCTGACTCTGAAGATGTGAAATGAAAGGCATCTTCAGGTGCACCTTTTTTAGTTGTATTATTGTAGAAATAGCCGACCCAACTGTCAAAAGGCAGCACATCAGCAAACAGGATAGACTTTCCTCCTGCCTCCACATACTCTGCAGTTACATTATGGGCTCCTGCTGTCATATTTTTCATAGGTGTAGAAAAGGTTTGGCCAGAGGTGCTCCAACCATCTATATATAATTTATTATCCAGATACATCCTGACACCATCATCAGCAAATGCTTGCAGAAAATAATCCTTCTGACTATCTTGGACATTAATGGTCTGTGTAAATGATGCGGAAAAATTATTCGTCCCAACACCAGTCATCGGCTTATCATAGCCCCAGTTCAGATGAAGATTTTGAAACTGTGCAGCTATGCCTTCTCCTGACAGGCTGGAATTATTATAGAAATTCCCTGACCAGGCTGCTTCTGCTGCCTTTTTTTGTTCAGGGCAAATAAACCAAAGACCAACAATAGAAAAAAACAACAAAACATAAGTCTTCTTGCCTAGTAACTTTTCTATAATCATACACCTCATCATTTTAGTAGTTTTATATACTTATATTATCTATGAAAAGAGGGTGTATGTTAATAGTATCTAGTATGAATATCACAGGTAAATCATCCTAATACTGGCAATAAAAAAAAGAGGGTTTTCACCCTCTTTTATAAAGCTTATTATTTATTGTTTACAGGCTCATCCTGCAATTTTTCAACTAAGTCTTTTAAGTACACTTCCAACTTGTCTTTAATATCATCACGTTTTAAAGCAAGCTCGATTGTTGTCTGAATGAAACCTAACTGCTCACCGACATCATAACGATTTCCTTCAAATTCGTAAGCGAACACTCGTTGGATTTGGTTAAGCTTTTCGATCGCATCTGTCAGCTGGATTTCTCCGCCTGCACCTACTTCTTGCTCTTCAAGGAATCGGAAAATTTCCGGAGTGAAAATATAGCGGCCAATAATCGCTAAATTAGATGGAGCAGTACCTTGCTTTGGCTTCTCTACGAACTTTTTCACTTGGTGTCTTCTTCCAGAGTCGTCAATCGGATCAACAATACCATATCGGTGTGTCTCTGAATCAGGAACAACTTGAACACCGATTACGGATGATAATGTTTGGTCATATTGGGACATAAGCTGACCTAAACATGGATCTTCACTATCGACAATATCATCGCCTAACAAGACTGCAAATGGTTCATCACCGATAAAGTTTCTCGCACACCATACAGCATGACCTAAACCTTTCGGCTCTTTTTGACGAATATAGTGAATATCAACATTAGATGATTCTTTCACTTTTTTAAGAAGGTCGAACTTCTCTTTCGCAACTAGGTTTTCTTCTAATTCCCAAGCGTTATCAAAATGGTCCTCAATCGCTCTTTTCCCTTTTCCAGTAACAATGATGATGTCTTCAATTCCAGAAGCAATTGCTTCTTCAACAATATATTGGATAGTCGGTTTGTCTACGATTGGTAGCATTTCCTTTGGCATCGCTTTTGTAGCTGGTAAAAATCTAGTTCCAAGACCTGCAGCTGGTATTATCGCTTTTCTTACTTTAGACATTTATTTACCTCCAAATTATTCCTATCTTACCTCTATTTTATATGCAATACTATTTATTGTCCACCGATTACAGCAGGGCAAAAGTTTCTATTTTGTTTCAATTATTAATTAGTATACAGAAAAATGTTTGTTCTGATACATATGTACAAATACATCTGATTGGAGTACTTCTATGTTACTAGGCATAATTGCTGATTCAGAAACGAATATTAATATAATAATTTGTTGAAATTTGTATTCAAACCCGCGTATTTCTGCTATCTTAAAAGTAGTTTTATCAATATTTGTCAAGATATGGAGGTATAGCCAATATGAGGTCGGAAAAACCTAAAAAGAAGAAACGAAAGTGGCTGCGAATCACTGGCATTATACTGCTGATCCTTTTAATAGGTATCGGTGCTTATGTATATACGGTTTATAATTCCCTATCAAATGCCGTGAACTCAATGCACGAGCCTGTTGACAGGGAAACAACAAAACGAACAGAAACGTTAAGTTTAGAGCAGCAGGAGCCTTTTTCAGTATTGATGCTCGGCGTCGATGAACGCGACGGAGACAGCGGTAGATCAGATACGATGATTGTCATGACCGTTAATCCAGAGAAGAAATCTGTAAAAATGCTCAGCATCCCTCGCGATACACGGACAGAAATTGTCGGACACGGAACAACAGATAAAATCAATCACGCTTATGCATTTGGCGGTGTTGCCATGTCTATGGATACTGTTGAGAACTTCCTGGACATCCCAATTGATTATTATATGCAAATCAATATGGAAGGTTTTAAAGATATTGTAGATTCTGTTGGCGGAGTTACTGTTAATAACGACCTTGATTTCACGTATGAGGGTGTTCATTTCCCTGAAGGACAGGTTACCCTTGACGGTGAAAAAGCACTTAAATTCTCTCGTATGCGTTATGAAGACCCTCGCGGAGACTTCGGACGCCAGCTGAGACAGCGCATGATCATCCAAGCAGTGTTGAAGGAAGGGGCAAGTTTAAACTCGCTTACTAACTTCGATGATATCTTTGCTGCGTTAAGCAAAAACATTAAGACAAACCTTACATTTGATGAAATGGTAGATATCCAAAAGAATTATAAACAAGCTGCCGGCAACATCGAGCAATTAACGATTAATGGCACAGGCCAGACAATTGACGGCGTTTGGTATTTAATTGTGGATGATGCAGAAAAAACTAACATCCAGACGGAACTAAAAGACCATTTAAAAGTAAACTAACCTTAGAAGGAGATAAGCATATGCTGCTTATCTCCTTCCCTTTGCCTTTATGACACTGTTTGACAGAAAATATGTTTAGATGACATTTTTTTCAGCAATTTTTCAATTTTATGAAAGCAGCTGGCGATTAATATAGAAATACTTGTCATAATGGGGGAAAGGTTTTAAAATAAGGTAATTGGGAAACAATAAATCATAAATTTAAGGTAATTATGAGAAAACGCTTGGACAAAAATCCATGCACATTGACTAACACTGCTAAATAAAATAACAGAATGACTAGCCGTTATTATAAGAAGCACAAGGAACTTCACATTTAGGAGGATACAAATGAAAAAAGTAATCACTTATGGCACCTTCGATTTATTGCACTGGGGTCATATTAATATTTTGAAAAGAGCAAAAGAACTTGGGGATCATTTAACAGTTGCCCTGTCCAGCGATGAATTCAATGCAATTAAAGATAAAAAAGCATACCATAGCTATGAAAACAGAAAAATGATTTTGGAAGCAATCCGTTATGTGGATGAAGTTATCCCTGAACATGATTGGGATCAAAAGGTTAGAGACGTTGTTGACCATAACATCGATGTATTCGTAATGGGCGATGACTGGGAAGGTAAGTTCGACTTCTTGAAAGATTATTGCGAAGTTGTTTACCTGCCTAGAACTGTCGGTATCTCTACTTCTAAAATCAAGAAGGACCTATTCAAGGTAAAGTAATATGATAAGGGAATTTGCGATTTCCTTGTATTTAACGCTATTTTCTTTGTTGTTTCGGATTAGCAGCCTATTCCCGCAACAAAAGAAAATAGTTTTTTGTGTGTCTTTCCCTGAAAACAGCATGCATATATATGAAGAACTTAAGAAAACTGCTGACGACAAACGCTGTATTTTTCTGGCAGCAACAGCACAAACGAAAGAAATGCTCGAGGAAAAACAAATTGGTCAAGTGCTTGAATTTACACCACGAAAGCCTAAAGCCTTTTTGGCAGGAATTCGGCATCTTGCGACTGCAAAAGTAGTTATTCTTGATAATTATTTCGGCTTCCTCTCAAGCATTACATTCAAGCCAAATGTTAAGGTGCTTCAAATTTGGCATGCTGCCGGTGCCATCAAAACCTTCGGATTGAAGGATTCGAGTATTCAAAATCGGACAAGCAAAGCTAATCAGCGATTTAAGGATGTATACAGCCAGTTTCAATATGTAATTACCGGCTCACATGAGATGGATCATATTTTTCATGAAGCATTCTCAATTCAAGAACGGCAAATAATGCATACCGGAATACCTCGCACAGATATCTTTTTTGACGAAACACGCAAAAAGGAAACAATAACAAAAATATATAGCGAGTACCCTCAGTTTGAAAATAAAAGAATTCTATTATATGCTCCAACCTTCAGAGGCGAAAATAATGGCATTACAAATTCAAACCTCGACATAAAGCAATTGAAAAACAGGCTTGGTGAGGACATTGTCATCTTAATTAGACTTCACCCATCTATTAAAGAAAAGGCACACTTGCCTGAAATGGATGCTGCTGTCTATGATGTTTCAGAATATCCTTATATTAATGAACTGCTTCTCATTACCGACCTGCTCATTACGGATTACTCTTCTATCCCATTCGAGTACTCTTTCTTGAGAAGACCAATGATATTCTTCCCATATGATCTCGAAGAATATGCAAAGGACAGAGGTTTTTGGACAGACTATGACAAACTCGTACCAGGTCCTGTCGCCTATACGACAGCAGAGCTCGCAGACATCCTGGCAAAAAATGAGTATGACTTAAATCGCATAGATACATTCCATAAACGCTGGAACGAATATTCCACAGGACAGTCCAGCGAAAAAGTCGCTGCATTAATAATAGAATGGCTAAACGACTGAAGCTGTCTTCAGTCGTTTTTTTCTATATATAGTAGAAAATATTAATTGGAGCTATCAAAAATTAACATCCTCCTTCTAAACGCCCCCCTGAAAATGTCTACAGCAAAAACCGACTAAAGCTCCCTTTAGTCGGTTTTTTGACGAAATAATGCAGAACATGCTGGAATAAGGAAATTCCCCGAAATTTCTCGGGAAATAAAATGTCAGCATTTGTTGATATTTTTGTTGTTTCTTATTTGTCCGAATGCGGTATAAGTAGTATATGAAAACAAACTTCCAATAGGAAAGGATGATACTAAATGAAAATAAAAGCAGGAAGCTGGAGACTATTAACTACTCAGGACAAGCAGTTCATCTTGCACACATTAAGTATTCTTTCTAAATTTAAGGGCGGAAAATAAAATGGGCGAAAGCTGTCACTTTTCATAAATTTCGATTGGCAGCCCATCTGGATCTGCAAAAAATGTAAATTTTTTATCTGTAAATTCATCTACACGAATATCTTCTACTTCAATAGATTGACTTTGTAAATAGGAAACTGTTTCAGCAATGTCATCCACTTCAAATGCGATATGACGCAAGCCTGCTGCTTCCGGAAAACTCGGCCTTTTCTTAGGATTGGGAAAAGAGAATAGCTCTAGCTGATAAACATCGTTAACCATAAGGTCGAGTTTATATGAATTACGCTCTTCCCGAAAGACTTCTCTAATTGGTTTGAATTTTAAAATATCCACATAAAATGATTTAGAAATTTGATAATCACTGCAAATAATTGCTATATGATGCACTTTGTTGACTTTCATATTATCGCTCCTTTTTCCATATGTTTCATTCTGTAAAAAAAGCGAAGAAATGCAAGCTGCATTCCTCCGCCAAAGCAAACATCATGCTTTTTTATGCCAGTCCCAAGCACTTTCGATAATAGTCTCTAAGCCTCTTTCTGCCTTCCAGCCAAGATCTTCATAGATTTTGTTTGATGAGGCAATGAGTCTTGCAGGGTCTCCTGCTCGTCTTTCAGCCAAAACAACATTAGCTTGTTTGCCTGTCACCTTTTCACATGTTTCAATGACTTCTTTAACGGAATAGCCAACACCATTTCCCAGATTATATGTTTCCGCCTGTTTGCTGCCATCTAAAAGAGCCTCCACTGCTTTAATATGGGCAGCTGCTAAATCTGTTACATGGATATAGTCACGGATACATGTGCCATCTTCTGTCGGATAATCTGTTCCAAAAACAGAAATAGACTCTCTTTGTCCTAATAAATGCTGCAGGATAATCGGAATCAAATGTGTTTCCGGATCATGCTGTTCACCGATAGCTCCTGACTCATGGGCACCTGCTGCATTAAAGTAGCGAAGAACCACATAGTTCAATCCGTATGCTGCATGAAAATCAGCTAAGATTTGTTCTACCATCAGCTTTGATTTTCCATAAGGATTGATTGGGGAGGTTTTAGAGCTTTCTAAAATAATTTCATCTTCTGGAATACCGTATGTAGCTGCTGTTGATGAAAAAATGAAATTTTTAACATTATATTTAAGCATTGTCTTCAACAATGTTAAAGTATTGGCAACATTATTTTCATAGTATTTATATGGGTCTTGCACTGATTCGCCGACTAAGCTGAACGCAGCAAAATGCATAACTGCTTTAATTGGATATTTAGAAAAAATCGGCTCCAAATCTTCTTCTTTTCCTAAATCTCCTTTAATGAATACTGCTCTTTCATCCACAGATTCCTGATGGCCTGTCGCCAGGTTATCGAGTACGATGACTTCTTCCTTTTCAACTAGTTCTTTTACTAGATGACTGCCGATATAGCCGGCTCCGCCTACTACTAGAATCATATTAAATCTCCTTTATATACATAATTTTTCTCACAATCTATTAATACCCGTATATTGTCATTTTATCACATGACTATTTAGAAAAAAATTTTCATTGGCAAATTTTCCTTATTTCATACTTTGTACAGGTGTGAATTTCCCTAGAAAAAAAGGAAGGATGTCATCATCCCCCCTTTTTCGTCAGCCAGCTGCCGGCATTTTTCTTTTTCTGTTTTTTAAAACATAATAAAAAAATTCCACATGACCGACTAAGTTACGCTTCCATAATCTCTTCGGCTCTTTCAGCATTCGATAAAGCCATTCAAGACGCAGCTTGCGAAAAAAAGCCGGGGCTCTTGTAACATTGCCTGACGAAAAGTCTAAAAATGCCCCGACTGCAAATGCCAGCGTGCAATTTAACCTTTCCCTGTTTTCAGCAATCCATTTTTCCTGTATAGGCATTCCTAATCCTACTAGAAGGATGTCTGTTTGCTTGTCATTAATATCCGCAATAACATCAGCTACACTGCCGGAATCAAAATAGCCGTGCTGTTCTCCAACAAAGTTCAAATGAGGGAACTGCTGCTGTAATCTATGCAGAGCCGCCTCAGCAACACCAGGCTTTGCTCCGAGTAAATATACATTATATTGTCTATCTTTATGACTTTTAAGCTTATTAAACAAAGCCGGAATAAAGTCTGTGCCGTTCAAGTTCTCCTTAAAAGAAAAGCCAAACATTTTAGCGCCAATTTCGATCCCGATTCCGTCATTCAGCAAAAATTCACTGCTGTTAAGAAGGTTTAAGTATTCGTTATCCTTCTGGGCTAAGTTATAACAATGATCGTTCAGGAAAAATACATTTGCTTTATCATATGCCTTTAATTTATCTGTCATTGCGGCAATCGCTTCATTTGTATGAAGAACATTCACCTCAATGTTTCCCATCCACTTCTTGTCCATCTCGTAATGTCTCCTGCCTTGCATAGTGTAGCTTCATTATATAAAAATTTAAGGCATGTTACAATTATCCCCATGGTTCTTTGCTGAAACTAGTCATTTTGTTGGATTTTGTCGAAACTTTACCTCACTAAAAACTTTTAATATGTGAATAAAAAGTGATAAAATATACATGTGTTTTTAAAAGACTTTTCAAACTAGCAATATGCTTGAACTTAAGACAGCAACAAAACAAATTATCCAAGATAAAGGCAAACCATCTGAAAAGATGGGACGCAAAGCTACAGATCTAAGGCAGCTCATACTGCTATGATGGCTGGGTCACCTTATGAGAATATAAGGAGGTTTTATTACGGTGTTAAATTTGTTACCAGTAAAAGAACTAGAAACGATAGATCCAGCAGAGCTAGATAGCGAGTGGGTTGAATTGGTGCTTGAAGCCAAACGCTTAGGACTTACTAGCAAACAAGTAAGTGCTTTTCTTTCCAATCAAAAACCAGATTTAAAATAGTTTATACACTACTTTTCTGAACAATCTTTTAAAAACACCTCTTATGGATATGCAACATGCATGGCACAGTTTATGTACATAAAGACAAACATTCCATATAATGAAATGTTTGCCGTAAAGAACGTTATCTGTGCTTCTTATCCATATTGCTCCACATTTGCCTTATTACCCTTTGTTTTCTCTATCCTGTCATGTAAAAACTTATAAACCTCATCTTTAATTTCTTCATTCTGAAGTGCAAAATCAATGGTCGTTTTTACAAAGCCAAGCTTTTCACCGACATCATATCTGTCTCCTTCAAAATCATAAGCAAAGACGCGCTGTATTTGATTCAGCTGCTGAATAGCGTCAGTCAACTGTATTTCTCCGCCTGCACCTGTTTTTTGGTTCTCTAAAAACATAAAAATTTCCGGTGTCAGGATATATCTGCCTAAAATCGCCAAATTCGATGGCGCAGTCCCTTTCTCCGGCTTCTCAACGAAATTCTTCACTTGATATCTTCTGCCTGCTTTCTCTCCAGGATCAACAATGCCATATCGGTCTGTTTCTTCTTCTGGAACTTGCTGAACTCCAATGATGGAGGACTGAGTTTCCTCAAATTGATTAATCAGCTGCTTTAAGCAAGGAACATCACTCTGCACAATGTCGTCTCCAAGGAGCACGGCAAAAGGTTCATCCCCAATGAAATTCCTTGCACACCAAACTGCATGCCCCAACCCTTTAGGCTCCTTTTGACGGATATAATGGATATCAGCCAAATTAGAGGCAAATCGGACTTTATTCAGCAAATCATCTTTGCCTTTTGCTTCAAGATTCCATTCCAAATCATTGGCACTGTCAAAATGATCCTCGATTGATCTTTTTCCTTTACCAGTGACAATAATAATGTCCTCAATTCCAGAAGCGACCGCTTCCTCTACTATGTACTGGATAGTCGGCTTGTCTACGATAGGAAGCATTTCCTTTGGCATTGCTTTTGTAGCAGGCAAAAATCTAGTTCCAAGTCCTGCTGCTGGTATGATAGCCTTCCTAATTTTCTTCATGGTGTATTCCCTCCTAATTATTATAGGATTCTTTTCCCTTGTTTCTATCAGGATAAACTATCATTTCTACTATTAGATATAGGGATTCTTCCGGTGGCTTTTTCTGCTTTGTTCACTTAAGCCTTGGGAGATTAAATAGAACGAAAATAGAAATAGCATAAAAGCTAGTAAAGGATATATAAGAATCCACTGTGTATAAGATAGAAACGCACGAGACTGCCCAATCAGCCCAGACCATTCATTTGTCATAGAGATATAAGTAGAGAAATCAGGCTGAAACACAGTTCCACCAAAAAACAAATTAAATATCGCCAACTGTCCCATTAAATGCAGCACCTGAATGGTTTCATTCAAATACAGAATGATAAAATCCCCTTTTAAAATAGGCAGGATATGTTTTTTTAAAATATGGCTTTTGTTCCCGCCAAGTGTGACGGAAGCCATAATAAAAAGATTTTCTTTAATTTCGGCTGTTTTTGAATAAACAACATTATACACACCTGGCACTCCAAGTGCTGCCATTAGCACTCCTTGTATCATAATAAGAGAGAATGTTGACAGACTTGGGTTTATATTGATTCCGAGCATAATGAAATAAATGATGATAACAGGCGGAATACTTGTTAATAGTGTTATTCGTCCATGCTTGCTTCTTTTTCTTCCGTTTGCAGCCAATCCGCCAAATACACCAGCAATTCCTCCTGCAAAAAGCCGGACTGCAGCAACAATTAACACCGTAAACACTGTATATTTAGCACCATGAAGAATAAGGGATAATATATCCTTCCCCCATTTATCTGTTCCAAATAAATATTGCTCTGATGGTTCTAATGGCGGAGCAACAAATTCTTTTCCATTATCTGTCTCCATGTATCCTACCTTCACCTTATAATCAGCAGGATATGGAGCAATATAAGAACCGAACAAACCAATCAGCACAAACACTGCTAATAGGAACAGACCTGTGACAAGCTTTACATTCCATTTCTTAGTCATACTTCAAGATCCTTTCCATAAAAATAATAAGCATGTACAGCAGGAAAAAAACTGCTCCATATAACAAGAACAAAGCTACCAGGCAAAATATGACCAAATTATACTGATAGCCAAAATAAGCTTGTGTCTGAAAGAACAAGGCCGTTATTCCGTTCAGGTTAAAGATATATTCTACAATGAATAAATTGCTGATCATAATTGCCAAAATTTTATGCAAATCTGCTTTTAAATAAGGGGTCACATTCGCTGTAACATGGTACAAGTAAATATCCTTTTTCTTAACCCCTTTAGCAATCGCTGTAAGAATATAATCCTGTGTCAGCACATCCTTTGTTTTTTCATTTAACGCTTTAACGGCATACAACAGCGGAATAATAATCAAAGTGATAATTGGCAGCAGAACTGCTGTATCATTCGAATCAAAGGAAGCCACTTTAGCAAGCTTAATACCAAAGTTTTTATATACAATGGTTACGAACAGCTGCAGCAGCAATATAAGGATAAAATCAGGCAATATACCTAGCAGGCTGATTACCTTGCCAAAAAAGCGTTCGTTCACCTTCCAAAACCATATTCCGAGCAGAAAAGTCAGTGCAAGCACACTGATACCAGCAATTATTAAATAATAAAAAGAATCGGCAAAACTGTCCCCAATAACAGTAAAGATAAAAACAGACCGATCTCCTTGGGTAAAATAATAGGAATCTCCGCTAAACAATCCTATGAAAAAAACTTTTATGATGGCAAAAACTCCAGAAACATTAAATACAATTTCTCCACTGTTCCCACTGAACAAAACAAGAGGAAATGCAGCAAGCACAAGCAAGAAAATGAGGCTGAGCAATTGGGCAAAGGTTGCCTTCCATATTCTCATAAAATTCCTCCCGTTCTGTTAATTACTATTTTTATATATAATTCGATTCACTAAATACCAACCATACTAATCTACCATATAATTCTAGTGCTTATCAATAAAGATTTTTACAATTTAGAATAAACGAACAGATTTACTTTAGCATTATATCTGTATAACAGAAAAGAGCGTCTCTTTTTGGACGCTCTTTAAATTTGGGGTTGGTATGGGGATTTGATTGATTCTCTTTAAGAAGGTTTTTGTTTAAAACGACCTTTAAACGGGAGGGAGAAATCTACTTCTTTTTTGGGAATATATGCTTTTTAGAGTGTAGGCAAGGAGCGTTGTGTTTTGGAGAATTCCTCTTGTATTACATATTCTAATTGGCGAATCCGAACATTTTGCTGTTCCATTTTTTTTAGTGTTTTAGCTTGCATGGAAATTAAAGCGGACAGCAAGTCGGACATATTTTCACTGCTGTTCATCCATTTGCCACCTCCTTTTTCGCTTCATTGTCTTGGCATCATGTTGGAATGAGCTGCTCTTGATTTTTCGGTTCCAAAAACCGAACATATTCTGCAACCACTTCCGTCACATAAACTCTTTTTCCTTCTTCATTTTCATAGTTTCTCGTCTGGATTCTCCCGATTAAGGCTATCATAAAGCCTTTGCCGCAGTAATGGACGATATTTTCTGCTGCTTTGTTCCAGAAAATGCACGGAATGAAATCTGCTTCGTACTCACCTGCTTGATTGCGATAGTTTCGCTGAACTGCAAGCAAAATATTAGTGACAGAAGTACCTCCTTGTGTTAGCTTCAGTTCAGGATCACGGGTCAATCTCCCTACTAATGTGACCTGATTTATCAATGGATCACCCCTTTCTTCCTAGCAAGCTTATCATACTAAAAGAGGAGAATATTGAAAAATCAGTAAGCCTAATAGGAATAGAAGTTAGCAGTTAGAAAACTCATGTTTCCTTTTAGAAAAATTAACATTATCAAAGGTTTTTATGGGCAAATTTTATCTTTCGGTAATTTATATAAAAAAACGGATAAAGCATAAATGCTTTATCCGCTTCTTCTATTATTGCTCGTAAGATGCGATTACTGCTTGGACTTTATCCATAACGCCAGCTTTCAGCTGAGCCAGCTTCCCTTGGCTTTCTTCAAGAGAAGAGCTAGTAACACTGAAATAGAATTTAGCTTTTGGTTCCGTTCCTGATGGACGCAGGCAGAACCATGAGCCGTCTTCTAAATAGTATTTAATAACATTGGATTTTGGAAGATCGATTAGGATTTCCTTCACATTCTCCGTACGTTTGCTTGTCTGATAATCTTCGATTGCAACAACTTGCAGCCCGCTCACTTCAGAAATAGGATCTTGACGGAATGTATCCATAATGTAAGAGATTTGCTCCGCGCCATCTTTTCCTTTAAGAGTTAGAGATTCAAGTCCTTCTTGGTAGAAGCCGTATTTTTCAAAGATTGCAAGCAAGCCTTCAAACAATGTCATGCCTTTTGCTTTGTAATACGCCGCAACTTCTGCCGCAAAGATTGCTGACTGCACAGCATCTTTATCGCGTACGAAATCACCAATCAAGTAACCATAGCTTTCCTCATATCCAAATAGGAAAGTATGCTGATTAGTTTGTTCAAATTCTTTGATTTTTTCTCCAATGAATTTGAAGCCAGTCAATGTATCTAATGTTGGAATACCATATGCTTCTGCAATTGTTCTTCCAATTTCAGATGTTACGATTGTTTTAATAACAATACCGTTTTCAGGCAGAATACCTTTTGCTTTTTTCTCTGACAGCAAGTACTCAAGCATTAACGCTCCTAATTGGTTACCAGTAAGAACTGTATATTCTCCTGTTAAGTCCTTCACAGCAACACCAAGGCGGTCTGCATCTGGATCTGTTCCTAAAAGAATATCTGCATCAATTTCTTTTCCATAACGGATAGCAATTTCAAATGCAGCATGCTCTTCCGGGTTTGGAGATTTTACTGTAGAGAAGTTTGCATCTGGCAGCTCTTGCTCCTTAACAACTGTTACATTGCCGAAGCCAAATGCATGTAGTCCTGCGCGCACAGGCTTATTCGCCGTACCGTGCAGCGGTGTGAAGACGATTTTCAAATCTTCCGCTTCTGGAAGCTTGTTAAGCTGAATAGTTTTCAGCTGTTCCACATAAGCTGCATCAACGTCAGCTCCGATATATGTCAATAAGCCTTTTTCTAATAGCTCAGACTCTTCGAGCACTTCGATTGTAAGCTCATCTTCTACTGCGTTTACATATTTAATAATCACATCTGCGGCTTCCGGAGGCAGCTGCCCACCATCTTCCCCATATGCTTTAAAGCCATTATATTCAGGCGGATTATGGCTTGCAGTGATAACGACACCAGCAAATGTATTAAGGTGGCGCACTGCAAATGATAGCTCAGGTGTTGGGCGGAGCTCTTCGAATACATAGGATTTGATACCAAGCTTGCCCACTACTTTTGCAACTTCCAACGCAAATTCTGGTGATTGGTGACGGGAGTCATATGCTACTGCCACACCGCGCTCCATCGCCTCTTTGCCTTGTTCTAGTATGTATTTTCCCAATCCTTGGGCAGCTTTACGCACTGTATAGATGTTCATGCGGTTGATGCCGGGGCCAAGTTCGCCGCGCATTCCGCCAGTGCCAAATTCTAAATGCTTGTAAAAGCTATCCTCGAGCAGTTTTTCAGATTTTTGCAATTCCAGCAATTGCGCTTTTAAATTTGGCTCTAAATCTTCAAAACTAGCCCATTTTGCTACTATATCTTGATAAACCATATTGCCAGATTCCCACCTTTAATTAATATTTTTACCTGTCTTAACATTACCTAAAATATGTATATATGTAAAGGGCAATCCGGGGCAGAAGCCATCGTTTTCCCTTTACTAATTTAGGTATTTACTCCTTAGTTTTCGTCCATATTTCAATCAGCGGTCCTCGCTTACCAAATATGGGATCTTCTTCGGGAAATGGAGCGTTTTCTATTTCTGCAATAGCAGCACGGTAATCCTCCTCCGTATCCCTTCTTGTATTATAATCCTGTCCGTTAGGATATGCACCAATGACTTGCAAATCCAGAGTCCCGGACAGCTTCTTATGGCCAGTTCCAGCAGGTAGCAGCAGAACATCACCTGCATGAAGAACAAGCTTGCTCCCTTGTTCCCCGCCAATTTGCACCAAAGCAGAACCCTTCATTATCCCAAGCACCTCATGGGCATTACTGTGATAATGATGGTATGAGAAAACTCCATCCACCCAGCTGTTTCTCCAGTTATGAGATTGGAATATCTTCCCTATATTATGTTCACTATTTTTTAACACCCGCTTATAATGCAGGACTGGAAATCTAGGATGATTAGGAATAAAGCCATTTGGCTCAAAGTAGTAGAGCGTGATATCTCGAGTCATCTTAGCCCACTCCCCCTCTCTACCTTCCCTATACCCTCTTTAAGCAAAAATCACTCCTACTAAAGCATTAAAAAAGTTTTTTGTATTTTCATCAATATACTTTAAATTCCATTTTTCTTGCCGATATAGAAAGAACCCACATAAGAAAAGGAACAGCGCCTTTTGATCTAATTTTATCCCTTTACATACGGTGCTTTGTTTTCGTTTCTACAACTTATTTTTCTTAAAGGAGAAGGACAGGTAATGAACATCAGCATTAAACAAAAACTTATCGGAAGCTTTATTATCATTTCCCTCATTTTTACCATTGCTTCCTATTACTCTTACAGCAGCTCCAAAAAAACAGAAGATTCTTTTGAATATCTTATTAACACTGTTGCTGAGCTGCGCACTATCAGTGATGAAATCAAAACTAATACAGCGCAGCAAGTAGCAAGCTACAGAGGCTTTATGCTTTATGAAACACCAGAATTTAAAAGCCAGCTAAATGGAGCAAACAGCAATATTAAAAATCTTGTTGAAAAAGGCAAAAAGCTCGCAACACTTAAAGAAACAAAAGACAGACTCGATGAAATCCAAAAACTGAATGAGGAATTCTTCCAAAATGCAAACTCTGTTATGAACAGCCTGTCAAGCCCGTCCACCAATAAAGAGGCAGCTATTGCTGAAGGCTTAGAAACAATTACACCTCTTTCAAATAATATGTTAGACAGAACCACCTCCTTAATAACATGGCTAAATAACGAGATTATGGAACCAAAAATAGCTGAAGCTCAACAAGATGCGCAAAACCGTTCCCTTATCATCTTGATTGTCAGCATTGCAGCAACTGTCATTGCTATTGCTGCAGGTGTGTTCCAGTCGCTCTTTATTACAAAACCAATCAGCAAGCTGCAAAGAAAAATGCAGCAAGTCGCAGACGGAGATTTAAACACAGAACCGCTGTTGCTTAAAAATAAAGATGAAATTTATCACTTGAATGAATCATTTACACAAATGCAAGACAGCTTAAAAGACATGATTACGAAAATTGCCAGCAATGCAGACCATGTTGCTTCAAGTGCAGAACAGCTGAATGCAAGTGCCGACCAGTCAACACGGGCAGCGGAAAACATCACATCCTCCATTCAGCAGATTGCTAGCAGCACAGACATTACAATTGCTAAAACAAACGATAACTCCAGCTCTCTGTCTGGCATCCTTAATGGTATTCTTAAAATTGAGAAGGATACAGATGTTGTCTCAGAGCTTTCCAAAACAGCTTCTAGCAATGCAGAAAAGGGGTCAAATTCTATCAGCAGCTCCTTGGCTCAAATGGAATCCATCTTTCAGTCTGTTAATCGTTCCAATAGTGTTATCGCTTCTCTTTCTGAAAGGTCTAAGGAAATCGGTTCGATCATTGATATTATCAGCAATATTGCTGAACAGACAAACCTGCTTGCATTGAATGCGGCTATTGAAGCTGCAAGAGCCGGAGAGAACGGCAAAGGCTTTGCTGTTGTTGCAGATGAAGTGCGCAAGCTTGCAGAACAATCACAAGTATCAGCAAAGGATATTTCCAGACTGTTGAGCGGCATTCAAAAGGATACTGCTGAATCAGTTGAACTATTAAATGATGCGAAGTCACAAGCAGAAAATGGTGTGAAAATCTCAACAGAAACTGCTGCTACATTTGGTGAGATTTTGAACAGCACAAAAATGGTTACACCTAAAATCAGCGCGGTGGCAGAAACGATTCAGCGCATCGCTTCTTATGTAAAAGAAGTAACAGCCTCTGCTGATGAAATTGCCACATTATCAAAAGTAAATGGCAATAATACAGAGGAAGTTGCTTCATCGACTGAGGAGCAATTAGCTTCAATGGAAGAAATCAAGGCTTCCGCACAAGTATTAGCTGGCATGGCTGAAGAACTGATGACAGTTGTGAACCAATTCAAAATCTAAAATCTGAAACTATTTTAACCCACAAAGGATATTTCCTTTGTGGGTTTTTCGTGCTTATTTTTATTGTATGCTTGAACATTTCAAAAAAGACTACGCCTGTCCTACTGGCACCTTTACATCTAAGCTTTTCAGAATTTCTTCAGAGCTAGTTACAGTACCAAAAAACTGGTTTATTGTCTTTAATGACATATCATACGCTTCACGGGTGAAAGCGCCTGTACAATCAGACAATAGAAGCACATCATAATCAAGCATAAAGCCGTCTCTGGCAGTTGATTCCACACATATATTTGTGCTGACACCTGCCATAAGCAATGTTTCAATTTCCATGGCGCGGAGGACAGAATCAAATCTTGTGTTGATAAAAGCACTATAACGATGCTTCACCACAATAACATCCTCTTTTTCGTCTGGAGTTAATTGGAAGAATTCAGCACCCCATGTGTCTTTGCGGCAAAGATCTGTTTGGCTTTTACCCTTTAATCGCTTTACCCAAGTCTTTGAGTCTGTACTGTCCTCATGAATTGTCTGAATGTAGATTACCGGCACGTTCTTTTCCTTGCATGCACGTATCATTCTATGAAGATTTGGCATCATCTGTTCCGCCATTGAGACGTCCAAGCCTTGCTTTGCCAAGCTTCCTTCTTTATGACAGTAGTCGTTTTGCACATCGACAATAACAAGTGCACTTCGAGCTGGATTCCATTCTACACCCATCCATATTCACCCTTTCCTAAGTCATTTAAGCATTGCTCCTTCTTAGTATTTGTTAAAGGCTAAACTGTATCCACAAAAAAACAACTGCTTGAAGGAGTGAATACCTTAAAGCAGTTGTTTGTAATCAGCCTGAAACTTAAATATTTAATTCAAGAGACAAGTATTTATACTCTAAATAGTCCTCAATTCCATACTTACCGCCTTCACGGCCAACACCAGATTCCTTAACGCCGCCAAACGGTGCTTGTGCAACTGTTGGCAGCGGATCATTAATGCCAATGATGCCATACTCCAACGATTCAGACACGCGGAAGATTCGCGAAACGTCATTAGTGTAAAAATAAGCAGCAAGGCCATAGACTGTATTATTGGCTAATGCTACTGCTTCCTCTTCTGTTTCGAAATCAAAGAGTGGAGCAACCGGCCCAAACGTTTCTTCCGAAGCAATTTTCATATCATGTGTGGCATGTGCTAGGATAGTCGGTTCATAGAAGAAACCATTTTTGAATTGGTCTCCTTCCGGTTTTTTCCCGCCTGTAAGCAGCTTCGCTCCTTTTTTGATAGAATCCTCAACATGCTCAGCTGTTTTTTTAACCGCATTTTCATTGATGAGCGGCCCGATTGTGATGCCGTCCTCAAGCCCATTTCCAACAACCAGTGCTGTCATTTTCTCTGTCAGTATTTGAGCGAATTTTTCACTGATGCTCTTCTGTACATAAACACGGTTTGTACATACACAAGTTTGGCCTGCATTGCGGAATTTACTTGCAATCACACCGTCTGCTGCCTTCTCCAAATCTGCATCTTCAAAGATAAGGAATGGAGCATGACCGCCAAGTTCCATCGAGATTTTTTTCATTGTATCTGCCGCGCGCTTCGCAAGCTCTTTACCTACCTTAGTTGAACCAGTAAATGTTATCTTGCGAACATCTGGGCTTTCCATCATCGCATCTCCAATTTCCTTCGGCATGCCGTGAACAAGATTTAATACGCCTTTCGGCAAACCAGCATCATGAAAAGCCTTCATGACTTCAATGGCAGTCAGCGGCGTGGACTCTGCCGGTTTAATTACTACCGTACAGCCTGCTGCAAGAGCTGGGGCAACCTTTCTTAGTATCATCGCTATCGGAAAATTCCAAGGAGTAATAGCGCCAACGACACCAATTGGCTGCCTTAATACAAGAATCCTCTTCGTTGGAGAGCTGGAAGGAACTGTGTCGCCATATATGCGTTTTCCTTCCTCTGCATACCAATCAAGGTATTCTGCTGCAAGCTGCACTTCTCCTCTGCTTTCTGCAAGAGGTTTTCCCATCTCTGTTGTAATGGTGTTTGCTAATGGATCAACACGGTCACGAAGTAAATCAGCCGCTTTTTTCAAATATACATACCTGTCTTTTGCTGTCAGCTTCGACCACGCACTAAGCGCCTCTTTAGCAGCGCCAATAGCTATTTGTGCATCTTCCTTTCCGCCTTTTGCTGTTTCTTTAATCAGCTCTCCTGTGGCCGGATTATGAACAGGATATGTTTCACCGCCTAGCGCTTCACACCATTCTCCATTTATATACAACATATATAATCCTCCTTTTTGGATGCGGGCAATTTAAGTTGTTGGATTACCAAAACATTGTGCTAAAGTACACATATTTACGTTCCTTAAAGCACACCTCTTTTCATCTTAAAAACTCGATGAGGTTTTAAATCCAAAAAGCTGTTACCCGATGCATGTATTTTCATTAAATTCGGTTTATGTGTTTTATAAGATACAATCCTATTTTAACAGATTGCACAGGCTATCCCCTGCCTAGAAGCTCACAGCAGGATTGGATAATAACACCAATGATACTTCAGTCTGCCTTATATTGCCCTTTAACAGGGAGTTCAGTCTTCAAATTAATATGCTTGGAAGGTATAAAAAAAGAGCGGTTTCCCGCTCTTATTCCAAGTTACCAGCAAGCATATCGTGAACCTTTTGCTTTTCCTCATCAGAAACAAGCAAGTAATACGTTCCAGTGGAAGTATCACCTGTTCCAGCAACTTCATACTGTTCTATATTATTTCTTGCATTGCGATAGTTCTTTTGAATATCCATCATTTCGTCAAAAGTCATGTTTGTTTTCACATTGCTGCCAAGCACATTTAAGATATCATCGAACTTAGAGACAGAAGAAATGCTTGCTGCCTTGTCAATGATAGCTGTCAGCACCTTCCGCTGGCGTTCATTTCTGCCGAAATCTCCGTTTGGATCAAGATGGCGCATACGTACAAATCCAAGTGCCTTCGCACCATCCAATTGGATGTTGCCTTCTGCATAATGATAACCTTTTTTATAGTAGCCTTCATCAATCCAGTCCAGTTCATTATTGACTGTAATTCCACCGACTGCATCAACAAGATCACTTAAAGCTTCCATATTTACTTGTGCATAATAATCAATATCAATGCCAGTGAAATTCTCTACCGTATCAAGAGCCATCTTCACACCGCCGTAGGCATAAGCTGCATTGATTTTTGTTGTTTTATCTGCACCGATAATTTCTGTTTTTGTGTCCCTTGGGATGCTAACTATCTGCATTTTTTTCGCTTGCGGGTTGACTGTCAATACCATAAGCGTATCAGAGCGCCCTACATCCCCTTCTCTTTCGTCCACACCCATTAATGCAATAGAAATTGGCTTACTGTTGGACAAATTTTCTTCCCTTTTCTTTGCCGCAGATTGCTCCTCATCATCGATTGGCTGGTACATCTTATCTGCCGTTTTTTCCACATAATGATAAAGATAAGCCGCATATCCGCCAATTCCTAACACAAGCACGGCAAGGATACAGCCGATTGTTATCAGAATTTTTTTCTTCATATCATTCTCTCTTTCTTAGTCAAAATATGTTTGATAATAGCAAATAAACATTAAAAGAACATGAAAAACAGGCGATTCACATAAAAAAAGCTTCCATAAGAGGAAGCTTTTTCCTTACCAAGAAGCTACACAGCCATCTGTTCTCGACTCTGTTCCGCCTGCAAGAACACCGTTTTTCTGACGAACAATAATCTGGCCTCTTCCGAACGAACCAGAATCAAGAGCCCATTGCACTTCGTGGCCTTTTCTTGCTAATGCGTGAGCAATATGCTCAGGGAAGGACGGCTCAATATGAACGACCTTTTTCTCCACCCACTGCCAGCGTGGAGCATCCAATGCAGATTGTGGATTTAGAGAGAAGTCAATCAAGTTCATCGCTACTTGCAGATGACCTTGAGGCTGCATGAAGCCACCCATTACACCAAATGGGCCGACCGCTTCATTATCCTTTGTGATAAATCCAGGAATAATTGTATGATATGTTTTTTTGCCAGGAACGAGCGCATTATCATGCTCAGGATCAAGACTGAAGCCATGGCCTCTGTTCTGCAGGGCTATGCCTGTTTCGGGCACAACTACACCAGACCCAAATCCCATATAGTTGCTTTGAATAAAGGAAACCATATTGCCTTCTTCATCTGCTGCTGCTAAATAGACTGTTCCTCCTTTTGGCGGATTACCTGGCATTGGCTCAATGGCCGTTTCACCAATAAGGCTGCGTCTAGCCTTGGCATATTCATCAGACAGAAGCTCTGCAGTTTTAACACTCATTTTATCTTCCTCAGTGATATATTTAAGACCATCTGTGAAAGCAAGCTTCATTGCTTCAATTTGAAGATGATATGTTTCAACTGCATCCTTTGCAGAGAACTGATCCTCCTTCAGCGTGTTAAGCGCCATCAAGGCAATCAGTCCTTGGCCGTTAGGTGGTATTTCCCAAACATCATAACCTTTATAGTGGACAGAAATCGGGTCGACCCATTCAGGAGCATAAGCTGCCAAGTCTTCCTTCCTAATATAGCCGCCGTATTTTTTAGAAAATGCATCAATTTTATCAGCAATTTCCCCTTTGTAGAAAGCCTCGCCATTCGTCTCGGCGATAGCGCGCAGTGTTTTGCCGTGATACTCAGACTTCCATATATCGCCGATTTTTGGCGGTGTGCCATTTGGGGCAAAGGTTTCAAACCAATTTTGAAAAACATCATCTGTACAGGCTTTAGAAAATGCTTGATGTGCTTTCTCCCAAAAGTGGCCTAATGTCGCCGATACAGGATAGCCTTCTTCTGCATAAGCAATCGCCGGTTTTAGCACCTCTGTTAATGGCAGCTTACCGAACTTCTTAGATAATTCAACCCAAGCTGCAGGTGCGCCAGGCACCGTTACTGGAGTTAAGCCATACTTAGGCATCTTTTCATGACCTGCCTCTTTCACAGCATCAATCGAGATTGCACTTGGAGCAGGGCCGCTGGCATTTAAGCCATGAAGCTTATTATTAATCCAAACAATTGCAAAGGCGTCCCCGCCAATGCCGTTTGAAGTAGGTTCAACGACAGTTAAGGCTGCTGCAGTAGCTATTGCCGCATCTACTGCATTCCCGCCTTTTTTTAGAATATCAATTCCTGCTTGTGCAGCAAGGGGCTGGGATGTTGCAACCATTCCTTTCTTCGCATAAATGGTGTTTCTTTTTGATGGATATGGATTGTAAAGCGGATCGTGATTTAGCATAGTGCCTCCTGTTATGTATGTATTGGGCAGGGTTACCCTTTTATAATGAAAATTTACAATTTTCTATTATTTTAACATAAGAAATCATTTAGCTATACAGCAAATTAAAAAAAGCAGCAATTCTTGATGAATTGCTGCCTCATTTTAACAGAAAACCGCCTGCGGCAAGGATAGCTATCAGAACTAGCAAAAATCCGTATTTACCCAATAATAGCGAGACCTTGCTTGAACGTTTCCTCTTTACTTCCTTTAGAAGCTTCTTAAAAGACTGTGATCTTATTGCCTTTAACTTACGCTGATAGTCTTTATCCTTCCAGATTGAATTACGGTCTCCGGCTAGATAGCCTTTGAGTGCCCGAACATAGCCAATATCCTGCATTCCATATTTCTTGTATGACCATCTAATATACTCGAGCATCTGCACACCAGTACCATAAATAGCAAGAAAAGCAAACAGCTTGTCATGTTCTACCTTCCCGTCACGTCTTTGGAAGAAAAGGACAAGTCTTTCATATGGTTCAAACAGACCTGCTTCTTTCATCATATTTTTTCCAGCTTGCTTTGCATCATCTACAAGATAACCATCAACAAGCTCTGTTATGCTGTAAATATGATCTATCTGCTCAAAAAATGCTTTATATAGCGCACTGAGCAGTCTAAAGATTTCCCCTTCCACACCCTTTTTGTAAAGGGCAGCATCCCTTTGCCCTTGAGGTGAAAGAAACAGCACTCCAAAAATGCGGACATCCTCCAGCTGCAAGCGCTCCAATTGAGCCAGCTTCAAAAGCTCCAGCTTTATATCTGGCATTACTACCTCTATAAAGTCAGGATGTATGTGCTGTTCTGTTAAAAAGACAAATAATTCTTCTGCAACAAAGAAGGGCTTGCTGCTTTTTTTCACTTCAAGCAGGAACCGTTTTTTAACACGCTTAACAAATTCCTTATCATCAATAAAGAAAGAATGCGCATGCAAAAGATCTGCCAAATTGGCTAGGAATAATTCAAGCGAGTGCCGCTGACTGAGTTTATCGTCTACATGAAGAAATAGGACCTCTTGATAGGACCCTTTAATATCATCCATAAAGAGAAGAACCTGCTTATATAAAAGTGGGTATTTCTGCAATAATGTCCAAATCTCATGAGCAAGCTGCTCATCATTGAAATAAGCAAGTGTTCTTACCGTAAACTCCACCGCTTCGACCTGACGAGTTATTTGGTTGATCGCAAACACAGCCTTCATATACTCTTTTGCAATCGCCGGGTCTTTTTGGAGCCTTTCCCTGTGCAGAATCTTCCCTGTTATGTCGATTATTTCTGGTTTTTCTTTATGGTTTTTTTGAAGCAATGCCAATAGAAGCTGCAAAATACCTAGCTTATCCCGTTCATAACCATCATAAGCGGTTTCCTCCAGCAAATAGATGGCACATAATCGATTATAATAGCTGATATTCAGTTGATCAGCCAGCTTTAAACCTTTCAGTGCCCTTTCTGCAAATAGGAAAAAATCATCCAGTCTTGAAGCTGTCTGCAGGGCATCATATGCAAAATCGAGGTATTCATGTTTTTGTCCTTCCATATCCACACCACTTATTCTTTTCGTTGTAAAATCAAAAACAAACTGATTTTCGAATACATGATTTCTTAATCGAATGCTCCCTGGCTCCACAAACATCAAATGAACATATTTTTGCTTTGCTGCAGCTTCCTTGAACGATACAGCCCCCAATACTGCCCTCGCAGCATATGGCAAATGTATGTACAGCAGTTCTAATAAAGTCATTGCATGCCTACTATGCTCAAGAATAGGTACATCTAGGGATATATATACGGTTTTTCCGCTTTCTGTTGCAGCTAAACAAGCCAACAACAGTTTTTTAAAGATGCTTTCATCGATTTTCAGGCTGTAAAACAGCTCCTGCTTTTTTCTATATATATTTTCCGTCTTTTTGCAGGGAATATCCGCTAATTCTGCCAATGATTCCTCATCATCCACTTCCGTCCCATTTGCAAACTGGGCATGAAACAGTTTTTCAGGATTTTTAACCCACTCATCCTTACTCGCACCAGGAATGATAAAATAATGCGCCGATAGTATATTAGACTGAGCATTAAGCAGCTGTTGGCCGATGACAAGTTGTCCTGTTTCAGGCTGGATAAGCAGAAAAGAAGGAGGATAGTTATCCTTATGCTTATTATCCTTCTGTATCTCTAAACTGGAAAGAGGTTGAAGATACTTTTCAATAAAGTCCTCATCAAGCTCAGGAGTGAATATGGCTCTGTCTATTCCTTCCCCGAGCCCTTTTTTACTCTTCATATATATGTATTGCTGAATAAAGTTATTGCCCACATGGCGCCCCTCCCTTCTGTGAAAATTGCCGATCATAAAAGAGAAACATATTTTTTAAAGCTTGCTTTGGACGTATATAGCTCGTCCGCCAAATGTTGTTTTTTATTTGTCATATAATGCAAATATTACACTATATTAGTACTACCGTAAACGGATTATTACTAGTATAATAGAACGTTTTGCAAGAAAACTGTACGAGCCGTTATATTTGCAGCAAATAAAAAAAGCAGACACGTAAATACGTGCCTGCCTATACAGAAATTGAAATACTGTCTGCTGCTTTTTTTACTGCTTTATATAGACCAAAACCGGCCATTGTGCCCACCGTGTTTAAAATAAGATCATCCACATCGCTCCATCTGTATTCCATAAACCATTGGATGGATTCAATCGCTGCCGATAAGCAGCAGCCAACTGCCGTACATAAGATAAATTGGTTAAATCTCGGTAAAGCAAGCGGCAGAAAAAAGCCGAATGGCATAAACAAGGCGATATTGCCAATGTTGTTAACGATGAAAGTAAAAACGGACCGCTCAACAAACATTTCCTTTATCATCAAAAACGGAACAAAGTTATGCCCGCCTGGTTCAATTCCGATACCTAAATAACGATTTGGAAACATTGTCATGATAAAAATAAAACAGATGGAAGCAAGCAGCATCAGCCTTTTGTTCCTTTTATTTAATTTGACCACCTAATCATCTTCCTTGCTCTTTCAATTTTGAGTTTTGCTTATCATAACACATTTTCCAAAATTTCCATAAAATAATCCTCAAATAAAAAAGAGCCTGCCTTTTAAAATAAAGGCATGACTCCTATTTTTATGAGTTATCGAATTGTTAACAGCTTATTGTTTATAGAAAAGCTGCTGATAGTAAGCGATGGCAAAATCAAAAAAGTACATTAGCGAAAATCTTTCTGAGGAAAATCCTGTTTTGTCATGAGTGTCACCATTTAAATAATAAACAATATCAGCATTTTCTAAAAGGTCTTCATCCTGATTATGTGTTATTAGGATGATTTTCGCCTTCGTTTTTGTCAGCTTTGTCATTAATTCCTCATTGCCTTTAACAAATCTTCCCGACGGACTTGCAACAATCGCAACGGAATTTTCATCTAAGTCGTCCATATCTGTCTTTTGTTCCTGCACATCTGAATAAGCGCTTACAAATTTTCCTAATCTTACAAGCCTGAATTGAAAATCCTGTGCCATTGCTTGAGACAGCTGTGTGCCATAAAAAGAAACCTTATTAGCATGGTGAATGCATTCCATAATGCCCTGCACCTTTTCGACATCAATAATATTCTCTGATGCCTTCAGCCAGCCGACAATCTTTTCATAAAGCACTTTTTGCAGGACTTCGCCAATCTGCTCTGGATTATCCACTTTCTGCGACTGGAAAGCTGGTGACGCATCCATCACACTTATTTTGGCATAATCCTTAAATTCCTGAAAGTTCTTGTAGCCAATCCTGCGGCAAAACCTCGTAACAGCAGCAGGTGAAGTAAAGCAGGAATCTGCCAATGCACTTATATTCATATCTGGAATCTTATAAACATCGCCTAGCAATTTCAATGCAATGAAATAATTCGTATCCCTCGTTTTATGATTATTAATAAAGTCCAACAATCTAAATATAATATCCTTCATCTTTATCACCACTTGCTTCATAGTTGTACAGCTAAAATGAAAACCCTGCCATCTTTCCTAGTTTTATTTTGATTTCATAAGAATGAAAAAGCAAGTCTTTTGATACATACAAAAAAAAACCACTCTATTTAACAGAGCAGTTTTCTATGTATATTTCTCTTACTTTTTACTGCGGAGCTCTTTAATCACTGCCATAACATCCATCTCTCCAAGCTCGCCATCAAGGGCATCCTTGTATGTATGATAGGCAGAATTTCCAATCGCATTTAATTCTCCTGTTTCCTTAGCAAGACGCAAATCCTTTGCCATATGCTTCAATGCAAAGGCAGCCGGATACTCATCCTTTAGAATGGCTGGTGTTTTCATTTTAGAAATCGCCGTTCCTACTGCACTCTCATTAATGATTGTGAGCATGTCTTCTATTTGAATTCCTTGTTTTTCGGCAAACAGTACAGATTCAGCAATTCCTTGCACAGTAATGCCAAGAAGCAGGTTGATTGCAAGCTTCGCATTGCTGCCAGATCCGCTTTCTCCCAAGTAAATGGACATTTTGCACATCGGCTCAAACAATTCCTTCACCGAGTTAAAAGTTTCCTCTTCGCCACCTGCAAGCACAAGCAATTTGCCTTCCTTTGCAGGAGCAACACTTCCAGACACAGGAGCATCTACAAAGCCGATTCCCTTCTCCTTCGCCGCTGCATAGACCTGCTGCGACGTAGATGGTGCAACCGTGCTCATATCAATGAAAACCTGTCCCTTCTTTGCTGAATCCAGCAGTCCTTTTGAAAAATATAAATCCTTAACTGCTTCATCATCAGAAACCATCGTGAAAATAACATCACTGCTTTGCACAAGCTCTTCAAGGGATTGTGCTAGTATTGCTCCAGCTTCAATCAGCTCACTTGCCTTTGATGCTGTTCTGTTAAAAACTGTCACACTGTAACCTGCCTTCAACAGATTTAAGGAGATTGGCACACCCATATTTCCTAAACCGATCCATCCTAACTGCATTATTAAAGCACCATCCTTGTGGATTATTTTTCTTATATTTTACCATAATATCCATTAGCAGTGACTGGGTTGCGATAAGCAATAATCATGAAAAATAATCAAGAATGAGAGAAGTCAGCAGCCCTAAGGCAGTAATTAATCCTGTAACAGATCCACCTTCTTCATATGCTTCAGGCATCATCGTCGAGCCTACCATGGCAATAATTCCCCCGCCAGCAAACGCACCTATTCCAGCCATTAATTCTTCTGAAGCATGATCAAGGAAAACATAGCCGCAGAAGGAGCTCGCTGTTGAGATTACTAGCACACTGATCCACAGTACGAGAATCTTCTTTTTAGAATAGTTGCTTTTCAGCAGCCCAGTTGTACTAGAAAGTCCTTCTGGAATATTACTGATAAAGATGGCGATCACAAGCAAAGCACTCACACTGTTTTGTCCTATTAAACTGGCCCCAATCATAATCGACTCAGGAATCGCATCCATAACTGTCCCAATAAAAATTGCCAGCCCTGATTGATTGCCCTCTTTGTCACCAGAAGACCTTTTCCTGTCCTTCGCACCATTTCGCGATACAAGCAAATCCAATACAAAAAAGACAACTGCCCCAGCCAAAAATCCTATACCTGTCGGCAGCAAACCTCCGCTTTCCACCGCATCACCAAGGAGCTCATATGTAGAAGCACCAATTAACACTCCTGTACCGAATGCCATTATAAAGCCTATTATCCTCTTTTTAATCGGCAGTAATAGTGCAGCTAAAGCACCTAATAAAACAGCCGAGCCAGAAATACCGCCCCACATCGCTGCAGACCACATGCGTAACCCTCCTTATTCTTATGTCTTTTTATATCTTTCTCTTTTTTTGTTCTATTAAAACCAGTGGTTGGTTTGGCAGAACTACAACAATGGAAATTTGCTCCATATAGTAAATTTGTGGTTATCTTAACATCATTAATTAGGAAAAAGCTTCTATATTCTCTCAGCAAACACTAACCACACTGCCCCTCCCTCGAATCTGCTATAATATTTTTAAAATAACTTATGAAAGGAGGACAACTCGATGCTAAACAGCGACAGTTCTATCCCGCTCTATTTACAGTTGAAGCAGGCCATAACGGAGAACATTAATCGCGGGGTATATTTGCAAGGTGAAAAGCTGCCGACAGAAACGGAGCTTTGTGAGGCTTATAATGTCAGCAGAATTACTGTCCGTAAAGCAGTGCTGGATTTGGTTGAGGAAGGTCTGCTTGTGAGGCAGCAAGGCAAGGGGACTTTTGTGAAGCGGCCAAAGCTGAAGAGAGAGCTTGTTTCTGTGAATGGCTATTCAGAATATATGGTGTCATCGGGAAATACACCGCATTACAAGCTGCTTTCTTATACGATTAAAGAGGCATCTAAAGATATTTCTGAGAAGCTGAATATTCCAATCGGCTGTAATGTGCTGGAGCTGAGAAGAATTCTGTACCGTGATAAGGAGCCTCTGTCTTATGAAATTTCGACTTATTCTCTCGATCTGTTTCCTGATTTGGATCAGCATATTTCAGAGGATGTTTCCATGCACGGCATTTTAAGGGATAAATATGATGTTGCTCCTGCCCGTAACAATAAGATTCTGAATGTAGTCTTTGCGAGTTTTGAAGAAGCTGAGGCTTTAAGCTGCGGTATAAGTGATCCTTTATATGAACTAGAAAAGATTGCGTATAATGATGAACAGGTGGCTATTTATATGTCTATTCTTTACTATCACACAAATCATGTCAGCTTTACGATTTCAAGCCCCTTTGACCAACAATAGGCTGGCATCTCTTGATGCCAGCCTTAGTTTGTTTCTTCCTATTAATATTCCAATTTCCACATATATCTTCTTTTTGTAAGTGGATGATTGCGGACGATTGCCAGCTGCTCTGCATAAACTCGGATGACTCCAGAAATCAACATTGGATTAAAGTAGTCGACTACTTCGCTTGAAATCGCGGAGCCAAGGCCAAAGTCTTTCGCATCCACAACCGTTGTTTTTGCATCAAAGCGCTGGAGGAATTCTAATGCTCTCGCATCCATGCTTCTTGTTCTGCCGTCATTCATCAGCAAAAGGAATGGCACGTCTTTATCCACCACTTCGAATGGGCCGTGGAAGAACTCTCCGTCATGGAATGTGCCTGAATTAATCCATTGCATTTCCATCAGCAAGCAAATCGAGAAGGAATAAGCTACCTCATGTGTGGCACCGCTGCTCATTACATAGATGACTTCATCATCCTTATACGCATCAGCAAAATTTCTAGCTTGTGGAACAACAGAAGCTACTGCATTGTTTATTAAGCCATAAATTTTATCAAAGCCATCGAGCATTTTTTCGTAATGCTCATATCCTTCAAATTGATTCAATATTTCTGTTGCCAAACCTAATACTTTTGTCATTTTTTCCATTTTAGCTGCATAGCTCTCATGAAAGCCATGGTACACAACATATTCAGCATCTGATGTAATAGCTGAATCTTCCACATGTGTAACGGCAATGACATGTGCTCCTCTTTCCTTAGCAAGAGAAGTTGCTTCGACTGTTTCCGGAGTAGCTCCTCCTAGTGAGCATGTAATAACAATGCTTGTGTCATCAACCGAAACAGGTGTAGCAAAGTTAAATTCATTAGCAGTATAAAGACTTGTTCTAAGCTGTCTTGCATTTCCTTCTAAAAAGTATTTGGCCGGATACAGCTCCGCTTTGGATGCACCGCACCCAACGAAGAATACACTTTTAATTTCGGGTTGTTGTTCCTTAATAGCTGAGATAATTCTATTCAATTCCATTTTTTCATTCCTCCTAAAGTTTTGATATATATTGTGACAGGCAGCAATGCTGCCGAATTCCCATTTTTCAATTGCTGAAATAAGGTTCAAATGCCTTCATATTGCGCTTGTCATGTTCACCAGGATTTGTGAAATATCTGGAGTCAGTAATTTCTTGGCCTAAATAGCCTGTATAGCCGTATTGCTTCAGCGTGGCCAGAAATTCGCCGAGGTTATGATGACCATCTCCCCAAATCAAATGGCCATAAGGATTGCCGTCAACAAAATGAGTATGGATGATGTTCGCCCCAAAGACATCGAACCAGTCTTGCAATGTTTCCCCTGCAACACCCATTGCAGTTGTGTCTACCAGAATCTTCATATGTGGATGATTAATTTCATCAAACATTCTTTTCGCATCATTCACCGTAATAACAAGATTGGATTCTTCTGGCCGCAAGCTTTCGAGCGCCAAAGTGACACCTTCCCTTTCAGCCGTTGCGGTGAGTCTAGACAGCATTTCACTGGATCGCTTCCACGCTTCCTCTCGATCTTCATCAAGATAGCCCCAGCCTGAATTGCACTGCATGATTTCACAGCCCAGCTCAGCAGCTGCTTTAATGCCATTAGAGAAATATTCAAAGCTTTTTTCAAAGATTTCCGGCTTTGTTGCCGCGAACTGGTATTGGTACATACAGTTTTCCGGAGTGAAACAGACGAGCTGCAAGCCTCTTTCTACTAGCTTTTTCTTAAGAACCTTGCAGTCAGAATAGACCGTCGGATCTAAATAATAATGGGGAACTCCCGTCCAGAATTCGATAGATTGGATTCCTGCTGCAACTTGTGCATCCAAAAAGGAGTCGAGCGAGTAACGCATATAATGAATATTCATACCTGCTACTTGGTCTCTTCTTATAAAAGACATCCTTTATACCCTCCTTGTATAGTTATACCGTTTCATATACCTTGCCGTATCCGAAGGAGCCGTCTACTAAGCATTGGTTTGAAGCGAAATCAGCGGCTGTCTGCAAGCTTTTCTTAATCGCAGCATCCCTGCCTTCCTGCCCTTTTCCATTTAAATAATGGATAATGAAGGAGGTGATAAATGAATCTCCTGCCCCCATCGTATCGACAGCTTTTACAAGCTTTGGCTCCTGCATATAAAATCTTGCTCCATCAAAAAGCAAAGCTCCCTTTTCACCCAGTGTGCATAATACAAGCTCGCATCCTAAATCGATTGTTTTGGTCATTAAGTTTAAAATATGGTCTAATTTCATATGACTGCAGGAATAATAGGCAAAATCTATTTGGGGTGCAATCTGATTGACCTGTTCTTTGGTGAAATCAGACGAAAAATCAAAGCCGATTGGCACTCCCAGTGCTTTTATTTTCGATAATTCCTTTTCTGCGAAACCGTAAAGCCCTGTATGCACTAAATCAAATGTGCTTATATAACGATAATCTTCGTCTGTCAGGTTCAAGCCGTATTCCCGGAGAACGCCGCAGCGATTGCTGCCAATAAACACCCTGTCTCCATCCACTAGCGTTACTCTGGCACAGCCATTTTCCCCTTCATACACTTTGCTTCGGGAAACATCTAATCCAATTTCCTTAATGCTTGCTTGAACATGGTCTGCTTCTTTATCTGTTCCAAAAGCTCCTAAGAAGGCTGCTGCTGCGCCAAACCGCTGTGCATATACGGCAAAGTTGAGCGCGTTGCCCCCGGGATACATCGTTTGAGTATGTTCATATTTATCGACGACATTATCGCCTATTCCGATTACTTTCAGCATAAATCCCACCTCATTTAAAGAACTTTTGATAGAAAATCGATGGTTCTTGGATGCTCAGGCTTCGCAAAGAAATCTTGCGGGTTATTTTCCTCAAGGATTTTTCCTTGATCGATAAATAAAATCCTGTCTCCGACCTCTTTGGCAAAGCCCATTTCATGTGTTACAACAACCATTGTCATTCCTTCCTTTGCAAGATCCTTCATGACGGCAAGAACCTCTCCGACCATCTCTGGATCAAGTGCTGATGTCGGCTCATCAAACAGCATCACTTCCGGCTGCATCGCCAAAGCCCGGGCAATGGCAATCCGTTGCTGCTGCCCGCCTGAAAGAGAGGATGGGTAAACATCCATTTTCTCCAAAAGTCCAACTTTTTTTAACAGTCCGATTGCCAAGTCCTTTGCCGCTCCTGTCTTCAATCCCTTTACACGGACAGGTGCATGGCAGATGTTTTGACAAACGGTTTTATGAGGGAAAAGATTGAATTGCTGAAAGACCATCCCCATCTTCTCCCTGACTTTATCAATATTGGTATCCTTCGATGTGATGTCCTGCTCATTCACATAAATATGACCGCTTGTCGGTATTTCAAGAAGATTTAAACAGCGCAGTAACGTGCTTTTTCCAGAACCGGAAGGACCGATAATGACGACAACCTCCCCCTTTTGGATGGTTACATCAATGCCTTTGAGCACTTCACTTTTCCCATAGCTTTTATGCAAGTTTTTAACGCCTATCACTTGTTTTCAGTCTCCTTTCAACCACTGCCAACAGTCTCGACAATGTAAAAGTCATGATTAAATAGCCAATAGAGGCAATGATGATTGGCTCTAATCCTAATGCCGTATTTCCTCTGACAATCGTTGTTTTGTACATTAGCTCTGCAACACCGATAATAGACACGATAGACGAGTCCTTAATGCTGCCGATAAACTGATTTCCAAGTGCTGGCAAAATATTCTTGAATGCTTGTGGAAGAATGATGTCAAACATTGCTTGTCTCTGACTCATACCAAGGCTTCTTGCTGCCTCCATTTGCCCAATGTTTACTGCATCAATTCCGGAGCGAATAGTTTCTGAAATATATGCTGCTGCATTAAGTGATAAAGCAATGGCGCCTACTGCCAGATCAGGAATGTCATAGCCGACGAACAACAGCGGCACCCCTATGTAAATGATGTAAATTTGTGCAAGCAGCGGTGTACCCCTGATAAACTCGACATATATATCGCCAATCCACCTTAAAACAGTAAATCTTGACCGCCTTAGCAGTGTCAGACCAACTCCAAAGATGCTTCCCAATATCACGGCAATGACAGCCAGGATAATAGTGATGTATGCCCCAGTTAAAAAGAACTGATAGTAATCCCCGAAAAATGAAAAGTTCATTGTGTCACCCCTTATCCCAAAACTGTCTCACATACAATATTTAGAGAAGGCAGCTCACAGCCCAATAAGGGGAAGCTGCCAGCCATGCTTATTAGCTATAACTACTAAACAATCAGTCTTCGAGCTCTACACCATCCATGGCATCTTTCAGCCATTTCTCATAATCTGGCTTAATTCTTTCAATTGTTCCATTGATAGCATTCATAATTTCCTCATTTGTGCCATTCGGCATGGCAATGGCTGCACCAGCAGAAGGATCTTCATAGTAAACTTGACTTGCGACAATGCTGCTGTTTGCTTTAGCAAGGAGCGTTGCTGTCGGAATGTCAACAAGCACCGCATCGACTTTCTTGTTAGCTAAATCAAGCGACAGTTCAGTAGATTTCCCAAGAAGCTTTAGGGTTGCATCTGGCAGTTCACTTTCTAAAATAGCTTGCTGAACGGAAGTTTTAATTGCTCCTATCTTCTTATCTGCAAAATCCTCTTCAGACTTGTACTTGTCCAAATCTCCCTTCCTGACCATCATCACATTGCGCCCTTTATAGTAAACATCTGTAAAGTCAGCATTCTTTTCTCTTTCCTCTGTCGGGCTCATCGCCGAAATAATCATGTCAATCTTTCCGCTTTGCAGTGCGACAAGCAGCCCGTCAAAGTCCATATCCTTAATCTCGTACTCGACCCCTAAATCTTTTGCTACCTCATCAAGTAGTTTAATGTCCGACCCGACAATTTTGTCCTCTCCATTCTCGACAAGATGGTATTCATATGGCGGGGTTGCAGCCATTGTGCCTACGACAATCTTTCCTTTTTTCTGCAGGTCTTCCAGACTGTCGACAGCGCCGCTTGAACTAGTAGCCGATGAAGATCCACATGCTGCTAAAGCCAAAATAGTTGTTCCTGCCATCATTAATGTTGTCATTGCTTTAAAGAGCCTTTTCTTCATTCATTTCTCCCCCATTTAAATAATAGTTTTATCTAACTCGGTAATAAGACTAAATATTCAAATAACTCTTCAGAAAAATTTACGGCTATTTAACTGTCCTTGCTTATCAGCTAATATTTCAACTGATACATATAAAGCTCCTTACAATTAAAACGAGTAATCCTGTATTCTCCAACAGTTGTTTTTCATCTATTTGTTATATAACGTTATATAACGTTATAATAATACCCACGCTAACACCTGTCAATATTATTCTGAAAATTTCTACTAAACTAAAAATTAATCGTACTTTCCTCCCAAAACAAAAAAAAGATAGAGCATTATACTCTATCTCTACTAAAATATTAAACTTTCATCAGGCTGTATGTCTGCCGCGCAGTGTCCAAATTTGATAAACCATCATTGCAGATTTAATGACTGTCAAATAAGTCAGCACAACCCAGCCTCCCATCAAGTACGGTTCAACATTTGCTTGCACAGAAGCGCTCGTTAAGAAATCGCGTTTATCGTAGCATAAGTAAGCAATTAACGCTACGCCAAGTATACTTAATAAAATACCTTGTGCCAGTTTACTTTTTGTTTTCCCTGATTCTGCTGCATATTGGTTTGCCCAGCCGTCCTTCTTGTTGGCGGAAAGCTTACCGAGCCATACTTGGCCAAATGTCATTAAGTTAACCCATAAATACATTTCGGGACTTATCAATAACCCTGCCATCACCACATCTATCGGTCGATACATCGGTGTTTTTATCGCAAGAATTATATTTAACACAGATGCAAGGGCAATAGGTGTCAGCCATATCCATGACCAATAATACTGGTCTGTTGCAAGGGCGAGCGCTAGCAAGACGATAAACATCACACGAATAAGCAAGTCGGAAAAGAGCTTAACCTGATTTCGCCAAATTTTCCCCTTATGTCTTGTCTTCACACTCAAATCTTTATTTGTCAGCAAGTCCACCGTTCCTGAATTCCATTTATTCCGCTGCTCCCGGAAGGTATGATAAGAACGCATCGCATCAACAAAGCAGCGTCCTTCAGGGCTGATTAACGTTTTCCAGCCGGATTTCTGCAGCTGCCAAGTAAGCAGCATATCCTCTACATCACTGTCATTTTGCCACGGTCCATCAAGTTTATTATCATTCACAACCTCCTGCAAAGCTTCAGGTCTGAACAATGTTGCCTGACCGCCAAGAACATAAGTGCTTCCGCCATGGTATTGAAGATCAAGGAGCCAGCTCGCCATATCCTGCTTCTGCTGATGTGTCCACCATCTTGCCATCGGTCCGCCATATTCTCCGTTTGCAATCTTTTCTTCATAGAAAACATCGTCCTTGCTCAGTAAGCTTTTCTTCTTAGGCATGCGCATCGTATACTTGGCCATAACGCCGCCAATATTTCGTGCGCTCATCAGGCCTTCCCATAAATGCTTTAAGCAATTAGGAGCAAGCCTGCTGTCTGCATCCATTCCAAGCACGCCTTTAATGCTTTGTTTATAGATGATTTGCGAGTCTGTCAGCTCTTTATCGTAAATATCTAGCAAATCGCCGTATAACAGCTTCCAACCAGAATTCAACGCACCAACTTTACGGAGCTTGTTTCCGTCTGTCACGATGACCTTTAAGTTCAGATTGAATTCCTCACCTGCTGCAATGGCTCTCTCCTCTGTGCGATCAGAACAATTATCAGCAATAACATAAACATCAAGGTCTACACCTTTTGGCAATGTTTGATCTCTTAAGCCAGCAAGGCAATCTCGAATCGAATTTTCCTCATTATGAGCAGGAATCAACGCAATGATCCGCGGCCTCATATATGTTTTTTTTACACCTGGCATACTAAAAATCGACATTCTACCTTGTTCTCTTTGTACTAATAATGACATATGAATTCACCAACTCTCTCTTTTTTGTTTTATAGAAAACGTATCGTTTGTTTGTTCTTTAAAAAGAACGTTTCAACCAAAAAAATAGGAAAAAGAAACTGTTCTATATTTTTCTTTCAGTTGTTCTTAACTAAGAACATATTAACATCTCTATATTGCAGCGTCAATTTATTTTATTAATAAATCGACAAAAAATTAAGTGAACCATTCGTGAAATCCTTATCATAACCTTTGTAAAGGCAAATAAATTATTTCTTTATAAAGAACAGCTGGTTTTTACTATTATGATTATTAAATATTGTATTCCCGCCAGTATTTCATTATTATTAATGCAGCAAAGATTATAGTAAGTTTTAATGAAAGGATTGCCCATGATTGAGTTAAAAAACGTTTATAAAACATTTATACAAAAAGACAACGAAGTGCAGGCATTAAAAAATATAAATCTTAAGGTGGAAACAGGAGATATCTTTGGTGTCATCGGCTTTAGCGGTGCTGGCAAAAGCACGCTCATCCGCCTTGTTAATCTGCTGGAGCAGCCGACTAAAGGAGAGGTAATCGTTGGCGGTCAATCTCTGCTAGACCTTAACAGTAAACAGCTGCGGACAGCAAAGAAGCAAATTGGCATGGTTTTTCAGCATTTTAACTTATTAGAATCAAAGAGTGTGTTTGACAATATAGCAATACCTCTTATTCTGCAAAAAAGAAAAAAGGGAGAGATCCGCAAGCGGGTTATGGAGCTTCTTGAGTTTGTCGGCCTGGCAGACAAGGAGAAAGCTTATCCTAATGAATTATCGGGCGGACAGAAACAGCGTGTCGGCATTGCAAGAGCACTTGCCACCAATCCTTCTGTCCTGTTATGCGATGAGGCAACATCCGCTTTAGACCCGCAAACGACAAGGTCAATCCTCCGGCTGTTAAAGCGAATTAATGAAGAATATAATATTACGGTTATGATTATTACCCATGAAATGGCTGTCATTCAGGAAATCTGCAATAAGGTTGCCGTTATGGAACAAGGAGAGATTATTGAACAAGGCACTGTTCTTGACGTATTCTCCAATCCTGCTCATCACACTACCAAAAGCTTTGTGAGCACGATTGTTCAGCATGATCTTCCTGCAAGCATGAAAGGCAAATACAAAAACGAGCCTGGCAGCAGATTAGTTAAGCTAGAGTTTCTCGGAAGTGAAATGGCACAGCCATTTCTTTTTGAATTAGTTACTCGCTTTGGAGTAAGTCCGAGAATATTGTTTGCCAACACGGTCGAAATTCAGGAGCATTTGATCAGCACAATGACTGTCACACTGAGTGGCGAAGACGAACAGATTATAACAGCACTTTCTTATTTAAAAGAACAAGGAATACAAGTGAAGGAGGTGGCTGAATAATGTTTGATACATTTATAACGACAGATTTATTTATGCAGGCAATCGTCGAAACTTTATATATGGTAGGATGGTCGCTTTTAATAGGTACCTTGATTGGAGGACCGCTCGGTATCCTGCTTGTTGTAACAAGAAAAGGCGGGGTCTTGGAAAACAGGCTCTTGTATAATATCCTGAATCCGATCATAAATATTATCCGCTCCCTGCCATTTATTATCCTGCTGATTGCCATCATTCCCTTTACCAGATTTGTCGTCCAAACGACGATTGGGACAGAAGCAGCGATTGTGCCGCTGATTATTTATATTGCACCATACATAGCCAGACTTGTTGAGAATTCCATCTTAGAAGTGAACCCTGGTATTTTAGAAGCTGCTGAATCAATGGGAGCAACTCCCTTTCAAGTTATCTGGTATTTTCTGCTGCCAGAGGCCTTCGGTTCGCTCATCCTCTCGATTACAACGGCAGCAATCGGCTTGCTTGGTGCGACTGCAATGGCCGGAACAGTCGGCGGCGGCGGTGTCGGCAGCCTTGCGTTAACATATGGCTATCAGCGTTTTGACACATTCGTTATGGTAATAACAGTGATCGTCCTTATTATTCTTGTCCAAGTGATTCAATCTCTAGGAACCTTTTTAGCCCGTAAAGTTCGGAGAAGATAAAAAAACACAAAAAAACTGACCGCTTCAATAGGTCAGTTTTTTTGGTTGTTACGAAAATTTCCATATTTACGTGCATTCATTTAATAGAAACCACAATTCTAAATGGTAAAATAAGATAAAAGGAGTTGGTCTGATGTTTTTTAAAGAAAATAAAAATTTCGACAGGGTAAGTATAAATATAGCAAGCTATTCTGCTTTTATTTATTGGGGAATTTTTTTACTTATTAACGGCTTTTACGAAACCTGTGGAAAAGGGCCGCTAGTCAATTCCCTATTTCTGCTGAATTCGGGATTAGTCATCTTTTTCACTAGTGAAATACTTGCTAAATGGATAAGAAAAAGAAGAACCAATGCATGATTCTTCCTTGTGAGTACTACCCTATTTCTTCAACAATTCCAGCACTGTCTCCAACAGCAGGTTAACTCCTCTTTCACAATCCTCCCATAATGTCAGCTCTGCTTCGCAATGGCTTTTTCCATTAATGCTCGGCACAAACAGCATTGCTGTCGGAATGTAGCTGGCGATAAATTGGGCATCATGACCTGCGCCGCTTGCCATTTTTCGATACGAATATCCAAGCTGTTTAACGGCGTTTTCCATCACAGCTAGAATAGCTTCATCAAACCAGACAGTCGTCCGGTCCCACTGCTTCTCTGCCTTCATTGCACAGCCTTCTAAAGCAGAGACCTCTGTAAGACTCCCAATAATATTCTCCACTTCACGAATGACAGCTGGTTCCTTATGTCTGGCTTCTAAAGTGAAGACAACTTTATTCGGGATGACGGTGTGTATATTTGGGGAGATATTCATTCTTCCAATTGTGTATACAAGGTCATCTGCTAAAGCTCCGAGCCTTGTTCGTATCTCTGCGATAATATTATGACTTGCAAATAAGGCATCTTTTCTCATATCCATTGGTGTTGTTCCCGCATGGTCCGACTCACCTGTCACTTCTATTTCATAACAGACCATCCCGACAACACACTCCACAATGCCAATCGACAAGTTCTCACGCTCAAGCACTGGTCCTTGTTCAATATGCAATTCTAAAAATGCCGCTGCTTCCTTTAAACGGGACTCTTTTAGCCCTGCATACTCGATTTTGTTTAATGCCTCCTGAAAGGTAATACCAGCTGTATCTGTTTTTTTCAGCATGGTATCTTTCTCAAATTTGCCGGATAGAATGCCTGATGCCATCATTGATGGTTCAAACCTTGCTCCCTCTTCGTTAGTAAAGTTGATGACCGTTATCGGAACAGCAGGTTTTACATTGTTTTCAACAAGTGTGCGCACAACCTCAAGGCCTGCGGCAACACCGAGGACACCGTCAAAACGTCCGCCTTTTTTAACCGTATCGAGATGGGAGCCGATTGCTATCGGCGGCTTAGCCTCTTGGCCGGGAAGAGTCGCATACATATTGCCTAGATCATCAACTGTCACTGCCATGCCAAGCTCTTCACAACAATCGTAAAAATAATCCCTTGCTTGCCGGTCCTCCTCTGATAGAGACAGCCTTGTTACTCCATTGTTCTTTGTTCTGCCAAAGTCTGCAAATCTCTCTAATGAATCTTGCAATCTCTTGCCATTAATCAACAGCTTTTGCCCTTCCATGCTAACTCCTCCACTTCTTTAACTTATTTAGCAAAGTTTACTGCTTGCTGCTCTATCAGCTTTACAGCAAAATATTTCCGAGCATTCGCTGTTGATAGATGCACTGTTTCCATCTCTGCCTCTTCTTCCTTAGCATCTCGTTTTGCAAAATCTACAAACGCTCCATCTAAGTTCTCTGTTACTTTGGCGATTTTATACCCTTTTTCCAAGAGGATATCCATCTGCTCTCTCTCTTGCAGGAACTGCTCATAATCTGACATAAATCGAACCCTCCTTTTACACTCTTTCAGCAGCAGCATCTGTAATAACTTCTGCCTCTATGTCTGCTCCCTCTACTGCCCAATCGCGGCCTGCCGTTATTCCTAAATACTGGCTGTCATCTGGATCAACCATTTCTGCCTGCGGATATTTTTTGAACCACCAATATTTTGCTAAAATATAATAAAGCCCAGCACCAACCACAAAGCCGACAATAGAGGAATAAGCAGACAGCATGTTGGCGATGACTCCACCTACAATCCAGGAAATGAAGCCTGCCAGATTAAAACCTTTCAAATAGCGGAACTGGCCGTCTTTTTCATATAAGTCCTGCACATTCACTCTCCTTTTACGAAGCAAATAATAATCGGCGAACAAGATGCCGACAATGCTAGTAAGAATCCCGCCAATTACAAGCAGAGCACTGTTAAGAACAGTAAACAAACTCCAAGGCTGGGCGAGCATGCCGATGATGCCAGCAAGGACAACTCCCACCCAGAAGGGCATTTTCGGTCCGCCCACATTAGAAAAGATGGTCGCAGCCGGTATAACATTGGCCGATGTATTAGTTGACCACTGTGCAAGCACAATCATAAGCATTAGAACACCTAATGTAATTCCGCTTGCCGTTTCCTGAAGGGCGACAACAGGATCGGAGTTAGCTACAGCCATATAGGAAACAGCACCAATAATGATCATAAAGGTATTCACAATTGGCATGATGATAATGCTGCCCAACAGCTGTGTTTTGTTTCTTTTAAACCAATTTCGTTCCTTTTTCGGTGCCCGGAAATAGCGGGAAAGTGTTGGCATATCGGCTGCAAGGGTAGCCCAAAAACCCATATTGCTCATAACGACAACCATAAAGGCAGTAAATGCTGCTCCCCCTGTGACTGGACTTTCCACCCATGTCCAGATATTCTTTCCCTGCTCTACCGCTTTGTCAGACAAAGCAATATACATCCAGCAGGAAATTAAGATAATAATAGGGGCAGCCAAATCGGCAAAGCGTTCGATTGACTTGATGCCAAGAGAAGTATTAATCAGCTGGAATGCTGCAAACAGCAAGAAACAAATAAACCAATTATCAAAACCAAATAATAGATTCAAAATGGCATTGATTGCTGTCGAGCCAAAATAGGTGTTAATCCCAAACCAGCATGCGGCAGTGATGCCGCGGACAATCGATGGAATATGAGTTCCGATTGTTCCAAACGGCGCCCGCATATAGACAGGAAAGGAAAGGCCATGCTCAACTCCAATATCACCGATGATGGTCATTAATACTCCAATTGCCACAGACCCAAGAAGTGTTGCCATTATCACCAGGCCAAGGGGCAGGTGTATAATTGCGCCTCCTCCAATTGCAAAAGCTGCCAGCACGATGGCCATACCGACCCAGATGACGGCAAATCCAAACGGACCAATATTCCGTTCACTTGAAGCAATCGGCAATAAATCAGGTGATCGTAAATAATTGCTTTTCTTTTCCATACCTATCTTCACCCGCCTAAACTTATTTGAATATTGAAAATATTTAAATTACAAAGCAGGCTGATTTTATATCAGCCTATTCTGTCTTTTAAATCGTAATCGTGCTGCCTGCGGAGATTTTCTTTGCTTCTCCATATTTTGCCCGTTTAATGAATTGCCCTGCCCCAGCTTGACCTGTAAACAGTTTATCCTTAATGACAAACTCTCCTCTGGACAAAACAGACACAGGCTCACCTGTTACTTCCATACCTTCAAAAGGATTATAGTCGACAGCCATATGATGTGTTTCTGCAGAGATAACCCGCTTTACATCAGGATCAAAAATGACTAAATCTGCGTCAGAACCGACGGCGATTGTCCCCTTTTGCGGATAAAGACCAAACAGCTTTGCTGCTTTTGTTGACATGATATCCACAAACTGGTTAAGAGATATCCGTCCACCAACAACACCCTCTGAGTATAAAATACTGACACGGTCCTCAATAATGGGACCGCCATTCGGGATTTTAGAGAAATCATCTTTGCCTAAATCCTTCTGTCCTTTAAAGTCAAAAGAGCATTGGTCAGAGCCGAGAGTCTGGAGCTGACCTGTTTTTAAGGCATTCCACAGAATTTCCTGATTATGCTTTTCTCGAAGCGGCGGTGACCAAACATATTTCGCACCTTCAAAATCAGGCTTCTCTAAATAGGATTGATCGAGCACTAAATACTGGGGACATGTTTCTCCCCAAATATCAATTCCGCTATTTCTTGCGGCTGCGATTTTTTCTGCCGCCTCGGCACAGCTTACATGCACAACATACAGCTGTGATTTTGCCAGCCCTGTTAATGCTGCTGCCCTGCCAGTCGCTTCTCCCTCTGCTTCCGGCGGCCTTGTTAAGGCATGATAAATAGGTGCTGTATTGCCTTCTTGCAATGCTTTTTTCACTAAATAGTCGATTACATCGCCGTTTTCAGCATGAACCATCACTAATGCGCCCAATTCCTTGGCTGCAAGCAATGTTCGAAAAAGAGTCTCGTCATCTGCTTGAAACTGGTTTTTATATGCCATGAACACCTTTAAGGAAGTAATTCCTTCCTCATTAATCATCGCAGGCAGCTCGTTCAAGGCAGCTTCATTTGCTTCCACAATTTGAAGATGAAAGCCATAGTCTATGACCGCTTTTTCCTTTGCTTTTGCATGCCATGCTTCCACTGCAGCCTTTAAAGGCTTACCTTTTGTAGTCAGACAAAAGTCGATAACTGTTGTTGTTCCGCCGAAGGCTGCCGCCATTGTTCCTGTTTCAAAATCATCCTTTGTGACAGTGCCTCCGAATGGCATATCTAAATGGGTATGCGGGTCAATTCCCCCTGGAAAAATATACGAGCCAGCTGCATCAATAATCTCTGCCCCGGTTTCATCCAATTGACTGCCAATTTGGGCGATTATGCCATTTTCTATACATAGATCTGCCTGATACGTATCTGCTGCTGTCACGATTATTCCATTTTTAATGATTTTTCTCATCGATCACCGCTCCTCGTAGTTTTTTATGGACGAACAGAATTTGCTAATGCACCTAATGCGCCTTGGCGCTCGTTCCAAGTCATTGGCGGAAGTCCATTTTGCATCTGAACCATATCAATCGCCCCTTCCACAGGACATACAATAGAACATAGATTGCAACCGACACAATCTTCCTCTCTCACTTTTAAATAGCTCATGCCGCTTGCGTCCTTTAGCATATCAATGCATTGGTGAGAAGTATCTTCACAAGCGATATGGCATTTATTGCAATTGATACAAACATCATTATTGATTTTGGCAACAACGCTGTAGTTGAGATCCAAGTCGCCCCAGTCAGAATACTTCGGCACTGACTTTCCGACTAAATCCATGACAGATGACAGTCCCTTTTCCTCTAAGTAGAAGTCGAGCCCTTCTATCATATCCTCGACAATTCGGAATCCGTGGTGCATGGCGGCCGTGCAAACTTGCACACCAGTGGCACCCATCAGCATGAATTCGACTGTATCTCGCCAGCTCGATATCCCCCCAATACCGGAAATCGGCACATTGATATACGGGTTGCGGGCACATTCTCCAACCATATGAAGGGCGATTGGCTTGACGGCTGGTCCGCAATAGCCGCCATGGGCGCCTTTCCCAGCAACATGGGGAATTGTTTCCCATGTGTCAATATCAACACCTGCCAAGCTGTTAATGGTATTAATCATACTGATGGAATCGGCGCCGCCACGAACAGCTGCTTCAGCTGTTGCGGTAATGTCTGTAATATTTGGAGTAAGCTTGACAATAACAGGTGTTGTGGCAACTTCCTTCGCCCAGTATGTCTGCTTTTCAACCAGTTCAGGCACTTGGCCTGAAGCGGCTCCCATCCCCCGTTCTGCCATACCGTGAGGACAGCCGAAGTTCAGTTCAAGCCCGTCAACGCCGACAGCCTCCACTCGTTTCACAATTTCATGCCATTTATCCTGCTGCGGTTCCACCATCAAGCTTGCTATAATCGCATGATTTGGGAATCTTTTTTTCGTTTCATAAATTTCCTTCAAGTTTACTTCTAATGGTCGGTCTGTAATGAGCTCAATATTGTTAAAGCCTGCCACTCTTTGCCCATTAAAGCTGACTGCAGCAAATCTCGAGGATACATTTAATATCGGGTCACCGAGTGTTTTCCAGACAGCTCCTCCCCAGCCAGCTTCAAACGCACGCTGCACTTGATAGCCTGAATTAGTTGGGGGAGCGGACGCAAGCCAGAACGGATTAGGTGATTTAATGCCTGCTAAATTAATGCTCAAGTCTGCCATAAACGACCTCCTAGTTTTAGTAAAAAGGCATGCTTATTTAAGCTGTCTCTGCTGTTTCTTGAGTCAATTTCCTGTGAATCGCATAAGCACTTTCCTTCCCTTGCTGTGCAGCAGACACAACCATTGCCTCTCCCTGTCCTTTGCCAAAAATCGCATCTCCGCATGCAAATACCTTTTCGTTAGAAGTTTGATAAGAATTTAAATTAATAGAAATGACTCCGCCATCATGATCAAGTTCAAATTGCTCAATCAGGGGCAAATGACGTGATTGCCCAATCGCCTTTATTACGACGTCAACATCAAGCTTGAATTCCGAACCACAGACAGCTGCGGGCTTAGAGCGGCCATCCTCGTCAGGCTCGCCAAGCTCCATTTTCACACACTCCAGAGCTGTTACGTTGCCAGCCTCATCGCTGATAATCGTTTGAGGAGCTGTCAGCCACTTAAACTCTACTCCATCTTGTTTAGCAAATTCGTATTCAAATCGATAGGCGGTCATTTCCGCTGCTGTCCGACGATATACAATCTGAACTTGCTCTGCTCCGAGGCGGACAGAACAAGTAGCAGCATCAATCGCTGTGTTTCCTGCCCCGATAACTGCTACTTTCTTTCCGACTAAGTGATTCGTAATGGGCTTTGTCTTTGTTTCCTTCACGAATTCAATGGCATCATACACACCATCCAGGTCCTCACCAGCTATATTCAAGTCAGGGACATTCGCCATCCCTATTGCCAAGAGAACAGAATCATAGTTTTCGAGAAGAGCACTCGCAGAAATATCAGTGCCTACTCTTGTATTTGTGCGGATTTCCACATCAAGACTCTTCACCTGCTCCACTTCCCAATAGGAAATTTCCTTCGGAAGGCGGAACGAGACAATTCCATAAGTGTTCAGCCCGCCTGCCTCCTTCTCTGCTTCAAAGATGGTCACCTTGTAGCCAAGCAGTGCAAGCTCTCTTGCCGCAGACAGGCCAGCAGGTCCTCCCCCGACAATCGCTATCCTTTTGCCATTGCTTATGCCTGCCTTAAACATTACTTGCTTATTCTTTATTGCCCAATCTGTCGCATAACGCTGGAGACTGCCAATCATGATTGGCTTTGTAGAGGAGTTCAACACGCAAGCTCCTTCACACAATTCCTCTGTCGGACATACTCTTGCACAGCTGGCACCAACAGGATTGGCTGTCATAATTGTTTTAGCAGACCCTTTCATATTTCCTGACGCGATTTTTTTAATAAAAGACGGAATATTAATTCCTGTAGGACATGCAGTAATACACGGCGCATCATAACAGTAAAGACAGCGGTTCGCTTCTTCTGTTGCCTCCTGTGCTGAAAGAGGCGGTGCTGCTTCTAAAAAATTAGCGGATAAATTTACTTTTGAAATGAGACTCATAGAAACCTCCTTATATTTAGGGAAGGATTTACTTCCTATTGATCTATTGGGTATTCTTGTTACTCGGAGTTTTATGGTAAGTCTAGGACGAAGATTCATTGGTGGAAGGAAAGCTTACAATTTAAGGAATAGTTTCATAAATTATAATTGGTAATTATTTGTTAGTCTATATAGTATTCAATCAAGTTTAGCTTCATTACGAACAGGAGAACAAGCTCTTATCTTGCTTCATGCCAGTAATACCAATGGAATAAGGCAAATTCCCCCATGATGGCATCCGTTATTCATTAATATTATTAATGGCAGATAATCTTACAATCTACTTACAAATATTCTCAGCCAATACTTTCTTCAATGTCCCAATCAAATACATGAGATCTGCATCTGTACTTGATAAGGGCGGACAAATGGTCAGCACATTATTGTAGCCGTCGACAGTGTCGCCATTCTTCCCAATAATTAGTCCTTCCTGCCGGCACGCTTGAACAATGTTGGCAGCAAAAGCAGACGGTGCTGGCTCTTTGCTTTGTTTATTAGCAACAAGCTCGATGCCGACAATCATTCCTAATCCGCGGACATCCCCAATGTTCGGGTGAGTCTCGGCAAGGGGCAGCAGCTCCTTGAGAAGAAAGGAGCCTTTTTCTGCTGATCTGTCTACCAGATTCTCCGCCTCGATAATTTCAAGGTTTTTCAAAGCGACAGCACAGGCGGATGGATTTCCGCCAAATGTATTGATATGGCGAAAATGGACATTCTCTTCAGTTCCTTTGAACTTCTCAAAGATTTCCTTTTTTACGGCGGTCACAGATAAAGGCAGATAGGCACTTGTCAGCCCCTTGGCCATCGTCACAATATCCGGTTTTATTCCAAAATGCTGATGACCGAATTTTTTCCCTGTTCGTCCAAACCCGCAAATCACCTCATCAATGATGAGAAGGACACCATATTTCTCGCATATCTCTTGCACCTTTTCGATATACACTTTATCTGGAATAAGAATGCCGCCGCCTGTAATTAACGGCTCCATAATAACAGCGGCGATGGTTTCCTTCTGCTCCCAGATAATTTTCTGTTCCAATTCCTCTGCCCTTAAATTACTATGCTCTTTTGCTGTCATGCCGTTAGGTCGGCGGTACGGATCGGGAGGTGCTACGTGCAGGAAGCCAGACGCTAAAGGCTCATATTTATATTTCCGCAATGCCTGTCCTGTTGCAGCTAACGCTCCCATGGAGCTGCCATGATAAGCTCGATGCCGGGAAATGAACTTATAGCGGCCTGAATTCCCATTTTGCTGGTGATATTGGCGGCTGATTTTAAAAGCTACCTCATTTGCTTCTGAACCGCTGTTTGAATAGAAAATCATATATTCGCCTTCCAGCCATTCATTGATTTTTTCTGCAAGCTGTATAGCAGGCAAGTGGCTCTGTGTTAACGGGGCATAGCAAAGCTCCTTCATCTGCTCAAATGCTGCTTGGGCGAGCTCCTCCCTGCCGTATCCGATATTCACACACCAAAGCCCTGACATACCGTCCATATACCTGTTCCCTTCATGGTCAGTCAGCCATGCTCCCTCTCCTTTAGCTGTTATCATTGCCGGCTTTTCCTCCACATATGGAGAGATATGATGCCAAACATTCCCTTGATCCTTTTCAGTCCATGAAGCAGTTCGCAGCTGATCCATTTTAATAACCCCTTTCTTTGTGCCTGTGCCCCTCCAATTGGATTGACGGCAAGCCATTTTTTAAGATAGTATCTAATTTACAGATTATTTAAATAATTGTCATTTAACATCATGTAACATAGTAAGCTAAATCATTTAACAAAAGTGGGGGCTAAAGTGATGAAGATGATGCTGACAGTTGAGGATGTTTTGCAGCGCAAGCCATTTCATTCTGCAAAGGTGCTTGCAGGGAGGAAAGGAATAAACCGTCCCGTAAAGTGGTCTCATATATTAGAAGTCAATAATGCAGAGGAATTTGTAAACGGCGAGGAGCTGATTTTAACGACAGGCATGAATCTGCAGCACGGTCAAAAAAGTCAGTTAGCTTATATAGAAAAGCTGATTAAGCTGAATACTGCTTGCATATGTATCGAGCTTGGCTCCTCCATACTTGGGATTGCACAAGATGCACTGGCACTTGCAGAGATGCATGATTATCCTGTTATTGTGTTTGAAGAAACAGTCAAATTTGTCGAAATCACGCAGGATTTGCATACTGCAATCATTAATAGTCACCACGAAATGCTGACTGACCTTGACCGGCTGTCAACGGAATTTCACTCCCTTTCCTTGCAGCCTAACGGCATCATGAAAATATTGCAGGCTGTTTACCAGTATTTTCACAAGCCAGTCTGCTTTCTCTCACCAGACTCTATTCAATATTATCCAGTTAATAAAAAGGAAGCTGCGTTTTTTATAAAGGAACTAGACTTAGAGAATCGGCCATATATGGAGCATAATGATGACATCCTTCTTTCAGCAGCAGTTCGGATGTTTGACCAGGTGTGGGGCTATATCGTCTTAATGGAAGCTGATCAAATCCATCATGATTTCTCCACACTTGTACTTGACCGAGCGGCAACTGCCATATCACAAGTGACTCTGCGCTATAAAGAATTAGCAGAAAAAAAGCATTGTTTAGAAGAGGATTTCATTCGCTCCTGCTTGTCCAACGACTCTGTCGACTTTAATCGTTTTCATTCTATCTTGCCTACCTATTATGCAAATGCAGCTTACCGACTTCTGTGTATTCCAACACATCAAAACCAGCTTAGCTTCATGAACAGCAAAGCGGATTTTCAAAACACGCATACGGCGATGATGCTGCGGACATTATTGCAAAAGGAAGGATATTCTCCTATCATTTCAGTTCATCCACATGAAATTATTTGTATCATCTTCTCTAGTCCCAGTAATGTAAATACTAATGGCCAATGGGAAAAGCTCCGTGTAAAGCTGACTCAGCTGTGTGCTAAGCTTTTGAATGGTCAATTATTTGGAATAAGCTCGTCTTACTCGAGCCTTGAGCTTGTGACAAAGGCTTATGAAGAGGCAAATGACGTCCTGCATTTACGAAAACAGGCCGAAATAATCAGCCCTTTTTTCGACAATCTCGGCATATACCGGCTGTTGCTCCCCCTTCAGAAAACAGGGGCATTACAGCGCTATATCGAGGATTATATAGGGGGAATTATTGAATATGATAAGGTGAATAACAGCGAGCTCCTCAAAACATTGGCCGTGTACTTTGAGTGCAACGGCTCCAGAAAGATGGCGGCAGAAAGGCTGTTTATCGTCAGGCAAACCTTGTATCACAGGCTGGAGAAATTACGGAGTCTCCTTGGCGATGGGTTTACTGAGCCAACGAGCCGCTTGGCTTTAGAAGCAGCAATTAAAGGCTATGAACTTGAAAATAGCCTTCGCAAAAAGCAGGAAAATCTGCTGATTCACGAAGGCCGGAACTAATTTACGTACATTGGAAGGAAGAAATGCGGTCTGCATCTGTTCCGTAATACACCCAGCGGTTATTTCTCCAGCGCCATCCAGCAACAGAAGTTCTGCCGATATAAGTAGGATAGAACCAGAATGAGTTGCCATTGCGCAGCCACACATAAGTGTAGCGGAATCTGCATCTTCTCATAGAACCAGGATCAACTGCATATAGCTGTGGTCCTTGTGGTCCCTGAAGCTGCGGTGTAAAGGTAGGCGGCGGTCCTGATGGAGGACCATATTGGTCGCCTCCTGAACCTCCTCCAAAATCTGGCTGGAAAGAAGGTCCCCCAAAATCCGGCTGGAAGGAAGGTCCTCCTGGAGAAAATGGCGGCGGACCGCTCGGAGGACCACCAGGAATAGGAAAGAAAGATCCTCCTCCGATTTGGTTTAAACGATATGGATCTTGTTCATTTGCAACATTGTATGGATTAATAGGCGGATAATACATGCATAATCCCCTTTCAGTTTTTATGCTTTACTGTATGCTGCCCGCCTAATTTGGTGCCCGTACCGTTATAAGAATCAACATTTAAATATTTAAAACGCTTTCAATAATTCAAGCAAAGCCATGGATTCTAATTTTGTTATTTTCTATGTCTACAAAATAAAACTCATAGTATGTGGGGAATGGATTGTCAACAGGACCGACCAGCACACCCTTTTCTTTTAGCTGCTCATGTGCCGCAAAGATGTCATCAGCTTGCAAATCAAGGCAATCATTGACTGGAAGCTGGTTTATTGGATTTCTCAAATAACGGTTGCATAAGGCCAATTTTGTATATTCATTTATGGTAAAGAAATAGGCGGCATCATGTCTTTCTGTAGGTTCCAGCTCTAAAATATAAGAATACCACTCTACAGCACTCTGAAGATGTTCGACATATGTCCAGATGACTACCTTGCCATTAATCATCGTTTTTGGGATAAACACTTCACTCAACCTTATCTCCTCCCCATTTTATTCTTCTTTTTTATGTACGTTATCTCTATGCTTCCTCCTCTCTTTCTTAACTATATGCTGTTAAACGATGTATTTTACATAAAAAACATAAAAGGATAAGCCTTTAAGCAACAAGGCTAAAACAACAGCTTAATGATGAGCCAAATGACAAGAATCCAAATTGGTATTGATATAATGGTGCCCCAAAAGCAGCCTGCAGCAAATGATTTTTCCACTAAATTTCATCCTTTTTATCCTAGACTGTTTTTGCATCCTCTTTCTTTTTAAGCTTTTTCTTAAATATCGCTCCTAATACAAACAGCATCCCAGGCAGTCCTATGGCAATGCTGAGGCTGACAAGAACCCATTCCTTCTCAATGATGCCCATTGCCCGATGATGACTGCCTATCATCCAATAGCTAAAGGCACTTAGAACAAGACCAACAGGAATGATTACAGGACGATAATCCTTTAAGCCGATGATTTTTTGAACAGCTATAGAGGAGCATAAAAACGTCATCATAATTTGTGTTAAAATGGACAGCGCGAAAAAGGCAATCATAATCATTTCATAACGGTGCAAAAATAGACCGATTTCGGCACTTCTGGCCATTTGCATACAAGACACAATATACTGTGCAGCAACTTCTGGCGACAGAACACCAACCTCTAAAATCGGCCACATGACGATGATGACACCGCTGAAAATCAACCCAGACGTACTTGATCGAATCCATGTCGCACTATCTCTGACAAGGGGAAGAATCATACAAGCCATCATTGTCGCCATTGCCCAGTCTGCATCATGATGCCTGCTTGCCCATAATGTTGAGAAGAAGCCGGAGTCAAAGGTTGGCTGCAGCTCTTTAATATCAAATTCACTAATCGATCCTGCCAGAAGCAAAATATTCAACGCCATCACAGAGAAAACACCGATAAGCGCCATTCTTGCAATTACTTCTATGCCAAAATGAATGGCATATGACCCAATTAGAAAGGCAGCAACAATGAACAAAATAGTATGAGCTTCAGGCAAAAAATAATCTTTCAAATGGTAAACGAAAGTAGCCATTATCGTGCCATATGCACCTAAGAAAAACAAAAATACAAGGGCTGCGACCCCTTTGCCAATCCATTTTCCTAGTATCTGTCCATACTGATCAATCATATCTCCATTCGGGAGCCGCTTAATCGCAAAAATCACAATTGCCATAATGACAATGCCCTGAATCGAAGAAAATATCGTGGATATCCATATATCTCCACCCACTTCCCTTGCCATAATGCCTTGTGTCAGTCCAATTGACTTCGCATAAAGCATATTAATAATCAATGCCATGAACATGCCATTTGTTATTTGTACTTTCATTCTTCCTTTTTCTCCTTTTTGCCTGATGTTGTCGGCTTATAAAGCAGGGATCCGCTCTCTACTTTTGCACTAACCTTTAAATTTATCTTTACAGTTGGAAATACTTCATCCCAAGAATTAGCATAATGCTTCCACTCATATGGATATTCGTTTTGAAAAACCTTCCCTAGTTCCAATACATCTGCTCCGTAATCTTTTTGGATTTTATCCACTGTTGTCTTTATTTGACTTGTCAGCTCTTTTTCCACATTGTCTTCGAGCTTCTTTACATGCTTTTTATTAGACAGGTCAAGAGAACAGCCTGCTTCCACAACGCGGATATGCGCTTTAAAGGACGCATCATAGCTGATGTCACCATCCTTATATTTTGGCTTCACGTTAAAGGATTGATTTGTTAACTCCACACTTAGAGGCGTATTTGGATCATCAGGACAGCTCACTACTGCCACACCTGAATCGAGCTTTTCTCTGAACAAAACCAGCCCTCTCAACTCTTCTGGCTTCAATGTTCCCACAAGCTTATCCCCTTTAAAAATACCGGCCCCTGCTAAGACGACCTGCTTCGTTTGTGCTCCTTTATCAGGTGCTTTATTGTCAATTTTACTCGTTTCAAAGGCAACCCTCGCAAGCAGCGGCTCTGTCGACTCACTTAAATAAGCACTTAACAAGTCCATAATCACTGTTCTCGGCGCCTGATTAGATATGGTTGTGTAGCGAAACAGCTTTGCAAGCGCTTCGCCTGGGATTACTTCAAGACTTGTAACGGTAGAAATGACTTCATTCGCTTTCTCTGGTGTTACAGTTACCCATGTTCTCATTCTTAGTTCAGGGTTACGTGTGAAGAAATCGATAACATCCCCGATTCCTTCCTTCGCTACCTCCTCATTAATGACAATAATAAAGTTATGAGCCCAAAAAACCCTTCGTGATGACATGCTCGACATTTGACGGATTGCTTCAAAAATCGATGAGCCTTCTGTTTCCACCGTCCAAACTGGCTCTCCTGATTGACCTGATGGTGCTCCTGTCTGGCCCCGGGCATCTGCAGGTCTGGCTACTTGGGCTGTTACCTTAACTGTCCCTTCCTTTTCTCCTTTATCAAGGCCAACTGCCATCACTAAAGCTAAATCGCTAATTTCCCGCTTGCCCGAGCATGCCCCAAGCAAAAGAACAACAGACAGCAACGCATGAAAAAGGATGGTTTTTTTCATCATTTCTCATCCCCTTTTCCTTTTGGTGACTTTCGTCTCTTCAGCTGTTTAATGCCTGTCCCACCGCTGTCCTCTTTCGTTTCTGACTGCTGTTCGGCATTGCTCTCCGGCTCCTTCCGCTCAGAGGTTTCCTCTGCCTTCGTATGGGTGCTTTCTCCATGCTCATCTCCTTTTGGAGGCTGAGGCAGCTGGCTTTCCCCAATCTTAGAAGTATCATTGTCTGCTAATTGAGGGCGCTTCTTCATTGCCCACCATGGCATGCGGAAAATAGTATCCTTCTGGTCCTGCGGCTGAAAAGGCGTTGCTGGTGCTAAGTAGGATTCGCCAAATGAGCGGATGCTTAAGGCGTGAATTGCTATAAGTGCAAACATTGATGCAAAGCCAAGCAATCCTAATGTACCTGATGCAATTAACAACGGAAATCGTATCAGCCGGATTGAATAAGAGGCTGAGTAGTTCGGAATTACAAAAGAGGATATCCCGGTTGTCGCCACGATAATGACCATAAATGGTGACACGATGCCGGCCTGAACAGCTGCTTGCCCAATAACAAGAGAACCAACGATGCTCACAGCCGAGCCGACTGGTTTTGGCATGCGCAAACCAGCTTCCCGCATCAGCTCAAAGGTCAGCTCCATCAACAACGCTTCCAGCAAGACAGGAAAGGGGACAACCTCACGCCCTGAAGCGATTGTTAACGCGAGAGGGGTTGGAATCATCTCTTGATGAAAGCTGACAAGCATCACATAAATCGACGTCAATGTTAAGCTGAGAATAAAGGCTGTATAGCGGACAATTCGAAAAAAGCTTCCTGCCATGAAACCTAAATAATAATCATCGCTCGCCTGCAGGAACTCCCAGAAATAAGTTGGTACAACAAGAACAAAGGGTGTATTATCAACAAAAATCGCCACCCTGCCCTCTAGAAGCGAGGAAGCGACCTTATCAGGACGTTCGGTGCTCATGATGGTCGTGAAAGGAGATAATGGTGCGTCCCTTATCAGCTCCTCAATATAACCGCTTTCTAATATGCCATCAATATCAATTCTATTCAGACGTTCCTTCACTTCATCGACAAGCCCTTTTTTAACAATTCCATTTATATAGGCAATATTGATGTCTGTTTTTGTACGTTTCCCTGCATTCAGCTCTTCGAGACGAAAGCCTGTATCTCGTATCCTTCTTCTCACAAGAGCAGTGTTAACTCGAATGCTTTCTGTGAAGCCATCCCGCGGACCGCGCACAACTTGCTCTGCCTGAGGCTCTGATACTCCTCTTTGCGCCCAGCCTTTTGTCGGCACTTGAAAGGCTTTGTTGCAGCCTTCAACAAGCAGCACTGTGTCACCAGATAAAATCGATTTTATAGCACTCTCAAGCTCTGTCGTTTCAATGAAGTTAGTGTTCATAAGAACATGCTCTTCTAAGAGCCTCTCAATATCACGAGTATCCAAGTCATTGCGGATAATGACCTCATTTCCTTCAAACATCAGGGATTGCACTATCTTTTCAATAATTTGCGTATTTACTAGACCGTCAATATAAAAACAAGCAGCATGAACATCCTTTTTTTCTAAAAAGGTTACTTTCCGTTCAATAAAATCGGCACTGCCGCCAAGAAGCTCCTTAATGATGGAACTGTTATAGGTTAGTGAATAGGTGAAATCTCGCTGAGGTGTATTATTTGCTACCATTATTCATCATCCTTTAATCTGCGTATCATTCACAGCTTCTTTTATCCTTCATAACCAACTGTATGCTTCTCTATTCTTTTTGTTGAAAAATGTATAATTATGACTGCTTTTGTTGATTAAATAGAATATAGTTCCAATTGCTATAATAGAATTTTACTTATTAAGGAGTATTTGCCAATGAATTTATATCATACATGGATTTACGAATATGTCCTCAATGCCAAGTGGTTCATCTGGGTGATTGTCTACACCGTGCTTGCCTTAAACGTCATGGCACCTGTAATTATTTGGGGACTGATGAATGGCACTGCTTTAAAAAAATGGGGAAAGATGATTGTGGAGAAAACAAAAAAGAAAATGAAGCAAAAGAATCTCGAATCCTAATCTTTGCTTCATTTTCCACCTTTTATTTTATTAAATTTTTTGCAAAACCTTTTCATTCACAGACGGACGGCCGATGGAGTGGTAATGGACTCCAGCTTCTTCTGCCTCCGCAAGTGCATAGCAGTTCCTGCCGTCGTATACGTACGGCGTTTTCATATTTTCTGTAAACAAAGTTAAAGGAGCATTCTTGATTTCCGGCCACTCTGTAAACACAAAGCAAATATCTGCATCCTGCAACGCTTCTTCTATGGTTGATGCAAAAGCCACTTCGGTCGGGTAGATTTTTTTGAAATTCTGTTCTCCTACCGGATCATAGACATGCACAGATGCGCCTTCGTTCAAAAGCAAGCGAACATTCGGAATAGACGGAGCTTCTCGCAAATCATCTGTTCCCGGCTTAAAAGTGACACCTAAAACAGCCACCTTCAAGCCAGCAAAACTGGCAAAGTCTTTCCTTGCCTTTTTGATGAGCTTAAACTTCTGCTTTTCATTAACCTCAATCGCTGCCTTCACAGTGCGAAGAACATAGCCTTCTTCCTCAGACAGCCAGTGCAGCGCCTTCGTATCCTTCGGGAAGCATGAGCCACCGTAACCAATACCAGCCTGCAGAAATTTGTCCCCAATCCGGCTGTCCATGCTCATCCCTTTCGTAACATCATCAATATTAGCACCAACTGCCTCACATAGATTGGCAATATCGTTCACAAAGGAGATTTTAAGTGCCAGAAAGTCATTGGACGCATACTTGACCATTTCCGCACTGCGGCGTCCCATATTAAGAATTGGCTGCTGGAACGGCTGGTAAATTTGTGTTAAGAGCTGTCTTGCATTCTCTGATTCTGTACCGATAACGATTCGCGATGCATGAAGTGTGTCTCTGACAGCAGTGCCTTGTGCCAAAAACTCCGGATTTGCGGCTACCTCAACGTTTATATCACGCTTCACATGCTCTTTTATAAATGCTTCGACCTTATCGTTTGTACCGATTGGAACAGTCGATTTAATCACTACTAAACAGTCTCTTTGTACATTTTCGGCTATTTGTCTGGCCACATTGTATAAGAACGTAAGATTAGCAGAGCCATCCTCGTTTTCTGGTGTACCGACACCGATGATGATGACACTTGAATTTGCATATGCTGATTTATGGTCTGTTGTAAAAAACAGGCTGCCAGCATCCTTATTTCTGACGATCAGCTCATCTAGCTGCGGCTCATAAATAGGAGAGATGCCTTTATTCAATAAATCAATCTTATCCTGAATGGGATCAACACATGTCACTACATGGCCTGCTTCTGCCAAACATACGCCAGTCACTAATCCTACATACCCTGTTCCTGCTACTGTAATCTCCATTCGATCGAAACTCCCTCATCTTTTTATTGTCTATAAACCCGATTGCAATCTTTTTCCTTCATTTTAGCAGTGGCTTGTAAAGCTAATTCGTCATCTTTGTAAAGGTTGTATGAACTAACCCTATCGCCTAAGGCAAACAACAGCTATCATGGCAATTACCTAGTTTTCACACCCACTTCTTTTGTCTAAAATAGATTTCCACTATTCGCAGCCTGTTAATATTTCTTATATATTGAAAGCACCTAGGAAACTAACAAGAAAAAGCGCTTTTTCGAAAGGGATTTTCTGTTGAATGACAAAGACTATCAATTGTTAACCGAACAGTATACACCGATGATTCACCATTTGCTGAAAAAACTATCTATCTATAAAAATAAAGAAGAGTTTGTGCAAATTGGCCTTATCAGCATCTGGGAAGCATGGCAGAACTATAAAGAAGATAAAGGAAAGTTTCACTCTTATTTGTATATGTATATGAGAGGAAGATTTCTCGATGAACTGAAACGCCGTTCTAAAGAGGAACAGCAGACTGTATACCCTGAGGAGGCATTTTGGGAAACGGCTGGAAGTCACATGCTGACTCTAGATGAGCACTATATTCAAACATTGTGCAGTACACTTACTGCAAAAGAAGCAAAGTGGGTCAGCTATTTTTCCATCCAGCAGTTGACAATAGCTGAAATTGCTGCAAAAGAGCATGTCAGCAAGTCAGCAGTGAAGGCTTGGAAAAAAGGTGCGGTAGAAAAGCTGCGTAAAATTCTTGCCCAGCAAATGTAAAAAGGACGGCTCGGGAGCCATCCTCAAGTGTTAAATCATAAATTTATATTCACTAGCTGTTCTCATATGAAGAATAAATACCTTCAAGAGATCCTTTGTCGCTTCTAAATCCTTTATATCAATCACTTCATTTGGAGAATGTGCATATCTGGAAGGAATAGAGAGCACTCCTGTCGGTATCCCCTTACCCGCAAGGCTTAATTCTCCTGCATCTGTTCCAATTCCAGGAAACACTTCAAGCTGATAAGGAATGCTGTGTTCTTTTGCCAGTGACTGGAGCTGCTCTTTTACCTTCCTGTTAGAAATCAAGCTAAAATCCATAATTTTAATACCGGTGCCAGCACCTAAGGCAAGTGTTTTATCCATCATTTCCTCAGGAGTATCACTGACTGCTGTCGTATCAAGAGCAATTGCCACATCAGCATCCGTCTGATGGCTAACAACCCTTGCTCCCCTTAAGCCGACTTCCTCCTGAACAGTAAAGGCGCCGATAATTTCTCCTGCAAAATCAGTTGCATCAAGTTCCTCAAGCGCTTTAATTAGCACGGCACAGCCTGCTCTGTCATCAAAAGCTTTGCCGCTGATTCTTTTATCTGTTAACAGGTCGAAATGAGGCTGCCAAACAATCGAATCACCCACTTCAATCCCCAGTTCCGCTGCCTCTTTTTTGCTTGTAACACCTGCGTCTATGTATTGCTGTTTATGAGAACGAACCTTCTGCACATCATCAAACTTCACCATATGAGCAGATATGGTGCCAATAACCCCTGAACGCAGACCTCTGCCAGTTTTGATTTGTACTCGCTGCGAAAGAAGGACTCTGTCATCATGGCCACCTAATTTCTCAAAGCGAATCAAACCATTGTCTTCTACTTTTTTGACAATAAAGCCTACTTCATCCATATGTGCAGCAACGACAATTTTGGGTCCTGGCTTGCTGCCCTTTTTCGTGACTATTAAATTACCAGCACCGTCCACTTCAATTGTATCAACAGTGCCGCGCAGGCGTGCTGCAATAAATGCCGCAACATCGTCTTCAAAACCGCATGGTCCGTGCAGTGCTGTCAGTTCCTTCAATAATTCTATCACTTTGTTCCACCTCCGATAATTTCAGCCTTATTTCTATATCCGAAATAAATTCCGCCTTCCTTTATCGTAAGCTATTTTTCAGAAAAATCAATATAATAATAAAAAAAAGACTGGTGTTTGGCACCAGCCTTTTAAACATTATATAAATAACCCAACTATTGTTGCAGTTAGAACAGATGATAGAGTTGCTGCAAGCAGCATTTTTAAACCAAATTTAGCAACAACATCCGCTTTTTCACCATTGATTGCCTGGATGGACCCAGAGATAATACCAATGGAAGAAAAGTTAGCAAATGATACTAGGAATGTGGAAACAATACCGACCGTCTTCTCAGACAGATTTGGAATCATTTCTTGGAACTGCAGCATCGCAACGAATTCGTTAGCCGCAAGCTTCGTACCCATAACAGAACCTGCATCAAGGATTTCATGGCCTGGTATACCCATAATCCAAGCGATTGGCGCAAAGATATAGCCTAGAATTCCTGTAAAGCCAATACCGAAGATTGCTGAAAAGAAAGAGTTGATTAGTGCCAGTAAACCTACATAAGCAACAAGCATTGCCGCAACAATTAAAGCAACTCGTCCACCATCAAGAGCTCCTGCAGAGATTGCTCCGAAAATAGAATTCGTTGTAGAAACCTCTTTAATGTTGATTTCCTCGTCCTCTTCCTTTTTGATCGGGCAGAACAATGTAGAAATGATAAGGGCAGACAACGCATTAAGCAGCATGGCAATCAATACATACTTCGCAGGAATCATATTCATATATGAACCCATGATAGAAGCAGATACACTTGCCATTGCAGAAGTCGATACAACGAACAGCTTGTTGTCATTCATTTTATCCAAATGCGATTTAATCGCTAAAATAGTTTCTGACTGTCCAAAGAAAATAGAGTTAATGCTGTTGAAAGTTACAACCTTAGAAAGACCAGTAAGCTTCGCCAATGCTCCGCCGATATATTTGATAGCCAATGGCAGAACTCTAATATGAGTCAGCACAGACAATAATGTGGATGTAAAGATAATCAGCATCAGTACATTAAGGAAAAATACACTTACTCCTTCATCAACAAGACCGCCTGTAACGAAGTCGACTCCCTCATAACCAAAGCTAAGTACTTTCGACACACCATTAGAAGTAGCTTCAATAATCTTCAAGCCAAAAGTTGTCTTGAACATCACAACAGTTATTAATAATTGCATAACAATCATAATAAGAATCGCTTTAAAGTTAACGGCCTTTTTATCATTTGACAGAAGATATGACAAGCCCAATGTTAAAAGCAGCCCAATTATTCCTATTAAAATAGACATTTCCCTTTCCCTCCTGGATGTTATTCACAAATGTTGAATAATAGATTCGCACATAGTACACAATTTTTTATGATACTGGAAAGGAGCAGGAATGTCACTGCTTTTAAGCAAATAAACAAAAGTTCTATTCTTCAAAAAAGTATAGTAAATTCACAAGATTTATATAGTTTTGTGATTCAAACAATTGTTTATCCCCCCTTTTATTGGAGAGAATTTGAATTATAGAATTAAATCAGTGGAGATGTCAAATGTTAGTCTTGTTTTATTGTTTTTTTCTATTTGTCTGATTATTTTTGAGCACCTTTATCAACTAAGCACTATGCCTTTCGGAGAGCAAACCTTAAGCTTTTGGAGAAAAATGGATAAATTATGATAAAATATACTTTTGAAGATTAGGAGGAGATTATTTGAATAGTATTAACCTATTAGTGATTAAAGATGAGGAAATAAGCGACTTTGAGACTTTATTTGTAAAAGCTAGTATAGATGGAAAAGAACACCGCTTTCAGCTAGATACAGGCTCCAATCAAACTATCATGTTAGAAGATGATAGTTTAGCATCTTATCAAAAAAATGAGGCCAATGATTATATAGGAGCCTTTTCCGAACATCAAATAGAATCTATTAGTGTTTCTTCAATAAGAGTCGGTCCGATTAGCAAAGTGGATTTTGAAGTAGCATCAATCAAGGATGAAACGGGAACATTCACCAATATACTAGGAATAGATTTTTTCTTAGAACATAAATGCTATTTTCGCTTCGATCAATCTCAAATAGTTATTGATTCACCTTTGGAAGAAGGAGAAGATATTCTTTTTCACCATATAAAAGCTGATAATTCTCTTCCCTTTATAGAAGGAATTCTTAATGGTATGAAAGTTCATGCTTTATGGGATACAGGAGCTAATATTAATGTTGTTGATAGTTCACTTATCAATAGCTATCCAGAAATGTTTCAAGAAATAGATGGCAAAGCATTAGCATCAGGTCTAAGTGAAACAAATACAGAAATCCCTATTTATTATATGGAAGCCATTGAAATAGGAGGGCATGTTTTTCAAAAGCAATTAGTGGCTGCTACGGATTTGTCCCATTTTATTGAGCATATGGAACAGCCAATCCAACTAATAATAGGTTATAACACGATAAGTAATGCAAATTGGATATTTGACTTTCCTAACAGCAAATGGGCGATTTTAAGCAATGATTAAGTTATACAATTGAAAATCTTCGGAACTAGATAACTAAGATTTTCTACTAATTTTCTTTTATTTAATATCCTTTTTTTATAAACAAACAAAAAACCCCTCAAATTAATGAAGGGGCTCCTTAAATCATGCAGTCTTTTCTTCTGCTTTAACTGCTGGTTTTCTGTTTGGCAATAGATTAAACAAGATGTTCAGCACAATAGCTGTAACACTTCCTGCTACAATGCCGCTTTCTGTCAGAATGCGGATTGTTTCAGGCATTTCTTTGAAGATATCTGGCACTACTGTCACACCAAGACCTAATCCGACTGAGCATGCGACAACAAGCAGGTTTCCTTGCTGGTTGAAATCAACTTGTCCCAGCATTTTAATACCGTATGCACAAACCATACCGAACATCGCTAACGATGCTCCCCCCAGCACTGCTGTTGGGATTAGGGTTGTGACTGCTGCTACTTTAGGCAGGAAGCCTAGGATAACAAGGATAATACCAGCAGAGAAAATCGCGCTTTTTGTTTTTACTCCTGTCAGCTGTACAAGCCCGACGTTTTGTGAGTAAGCTGTGTATGGGAAGGAGTTGAACACACCGCCAATTACGCTGGCAATCCCTTCAGAACGATATCCTCTTGCAAGGTCCTTTTCTGATACCTTTGTTTTTGTGATATCGCTAAGAGCTAAATATACACCAGTCGATTCAATAAGGCTGACAATTGCTACAAGTGTCATTGTTAAGATAGCTGAAAAATTAAATGTCGGCATTCCGAAATAGAATGGCTTTAAGCCGTGAACCCAGGAAGCTTCCCCAACTTCAGCAAAGTTGACTAAGCCCATGAACGCTGCAACAATTGTTCCAACGATTAATCCAATTAAAATGGAGATAGTTTTAATAAAGCCTTTTGCATATTTGTTTAGCAACAGGATAAACACTAACACACCGAAAGACAACAGCAGGTTTTTCGGATCACCGAAGTCTGCACTGCCTTCGCCGCCTGCCATATCCTTAATAGCGACAGGAATCAATGTTAAACCAATGATGGTTACGACAGAGCCTGTCACAACAGGCGGGAAATATTTAACTAGCTTACTAAAGAAGGAAGAAATAATAATAATGATAGCTCCTGAAACGATAATCGCTCCGTATATAGCAGTTACTCCATGATTTGCACCAATTGCAATCATCGGTCCTACTGCTGTAAATGTACAGCCAAGCATGACTGGAAGACCAATCCCGAAGAATTTATTTTTCCAAACTTGCAGCAATGTAGCGATACCGCATGTCAGCAAATCAATTGATACTAAATAGGTTAATTGTTCAAATGTTAAATTCAGCGCTCCGCCAACAATCAATGGAACTAGCACTGCTCCGGCATACATTGCCAGAACGTGTTGAAAGCCTATTGACCATGTCTTTAAAGATTCCTTGCCCATATAATTAGTAACCTCCTGAATAGATGCTTTGCACTTCTCTGTCTGCAGCAAACTTCACTTTTCCTTCTTGCAGGGAAGCGATTCTTGCCAATGACTCCAAACGATATCCTTTTTTAAGAATCTCATCAGCACCAGGCTGGAAGGACTTTTCAATCAAAATACCGATACCGCTCACCTCAGCGCCAGCTTGTTCTACTAAATCTGCCAGACCGATTGCTGCCTGTCCGTTTGCAAGGAAGTCATCAATAATTAAGACACGGTCTTCCTTTAAAAGATATTTTTTCGATACAGTAATCTCATTGGATTCCTGCTTTGTAAAAGAATAAACAGTCGATGTATATAAATCGCTTGTTAACGTCAAAGATTTTCTTTTTCTCGCAAAAATGACGGGAACATTCATCGCTAGGCCCGCCATAATAGCAGGTGCAATGCCGGAAGATTCAATCGTTAGGATTCTTGTGACTCCTGCGTCTTTAAACCTTCTTGCGAACTCTAAGCCAATCTCATTCATAAGCTGTGGATCCATTTGATGATTGATGAAAGAGTCTACTTTAAGCACATTGCTGTCGAGCACAATGCCTTCTCTTTCAATTTTGTCTGTTAGTAGCTTCATTGCGTTCATCCCCCTGAAAAATAAAAAGGAGAACAGCACGTTTACTTAAAAAAGAGTAAGCGTGCTGTTCTCCAGCAGAATTAATGACACTATTCCCTAAAGAAAATAGCATCCTATTATTAATAGCTTACTCGTAGTCAGATAATTTCCGGTTATCTGGTAGAAACTCGCAGGCCATATCCCTGCTATTATACGAGATGAATATAAATGTTATATAGAAATTATATCCGAAGATTGGACTTTTGCAAACTGAATTTTTACAAAAACGAAGAATATTCGACAAAGTCCAACACGGAAGCACAGGATAAAAACCTTGCTGTCACTGTCTTTAGCCGGTTTTTCAGACTAATGCTGGGAAATGCAACCAAAAGAAGAAGCCGCCAAATTTATCGGCGGCTTTTCCTCTTATTTATATCTTGGTATGTCAAGGGTAATACTATATGACTCTAGTATATTATAAATATTATACATGCTGGATGTTTGCTTAGATGCCCAGCCAATATCTGTTGCATATTGGTGTGTAGCATATCCATTTGCAGCTGCTCCGACAGGATTCCATCTCATTTCATATATAGTATCTTGACCTCTGTCAATATAGTCTTTTCGCACAAATTCAGCACCGCCAATAATAGCTGCTTCTGGTGTAAACCAGCCTGCGCTGTACGCGAAAGCTGCTCCGCCTGAAACGGCATTATTGTCTGTTGCGCCAATTCCGTACATATTGTACACTGTCTTGCCATTGTATGTGACGCCTTTTGCAAGCTGGCTCGTTCCGTTTCCTGTTTCCAAGAAGGAGTGTGCCATCAAGTAAACGGCGTTAACGCCATACTGCTCTGCAGCTTTTTGGTAGCTGCTCGCTTTTCCAGCAAGAATACCTTTTCCGGTAAGAACCTTCTCGTTTACTTCAGTCACATTGATTGTTCCCGGATCAGAAAGCTTAGCGAATTGCAGCTGTGCTTTCAGCGTTCCCTGGAAGTTAGATGGGTTGATATAATACTTCAGATCCGCTATGGAAGGCGGAACCCATCCGCCAAGCTTCATCCAGTTCATGCCGTCCGTGCCCTTTACTGTGCTAAGGACTGTGAAATCACTGTCTCCTGCTTGGAAGCGAAGATCATGTGCACTGTAGTTCGCCCCCGGACCTGTACGAATATTCCAGCCGCCCTCAACAGCTAATCTGCCATTGCTTTTCGTATAAAAAGCATCTTCACGCAAGTAGATGTCATAGCGTTTGTCTGTTTTTGGAGCGGAATTGCTCTGGATTGTCGTCATTTGGTCAAGGGTAAGAGAAAAGTCACTGTATGTTTTAATTACTTCTTGCTTCACCGATTCGCTAATATCAAGGCTGAGATTTGCGTTGCCAGTGCTCTCGAAATACTTGATTGTTACAGTGTGGTATCCTTTGTCCATGTACTTCGCTTTTACTTCTCGCTCGCCCTTCTTCGCTACCCATGAATCGATGATAGTCTTTCCATCGACAAGCAGAATGACACCGTCATCTGCATTAACAGTGAAGTCATAGTTCGTGCTCTTAGAGAAGTAGACTTGCTTGCTCATAACTGCTGAGAAGTTATCATTTGGAATACTCTTAGCAGGCGAGCCTGAACCCCAATTGAAGTTCACGTCAGATTCCTGATCGACTTCCACAAGTCCTGTGGAAGATACAGGACTGCTTGGATTAATGACGTTCGGATAATATTGAACTGTCCAAGTATCCTTATTGATTAAGCTGTTCTCATTGAATGGGGTAATCGTAAAGTCAATATTCGATTTGCCTGTCTGTTCAAGATATCTAACCTCAATCCAGTGAATATCTCCTTCTGCCCCATTCTTGACAGAAAGCTTAACTGCATCATTTTTGCTGTTGCCAGCACTCCATCTGTCGATCACAACTTTGCCGTCGACAAGCACTTGCACTCCGTCGTCAGCAATTGTGTTGATATAATAATCGCCAGCAGTCAGGCGCTTCGCCGTAACATAACGTGCTGAATAGTTATTAGCAGGCACATTTGCCATCGGCGCATCATAGCCGAAATCTTCTGTAAAGCCGTTGTTGCTGTTCGGATTGAGCACTTTCGCATTCACAGGAGCACCAGATGTTTCCATATTGTCATAATAATAGACAATCCAGTTTCCAAATGGGACTACATCAGCAAACAGAGATGCTTTTCCGGTATTTTCATAGTATTCAGCAGTAACGGTATGATTACCGCTAGAGACCTTCGGCAATGTTGCACGGTAGATGTCTCCTGAAGAGTTCGTCCACTTATCGATAAACTTGCTGCCATCAAGGCTCATGCGGATGCCGTCATCAGCAAACGCCTGTGCAAAGTAATCTTGTCCGCCTGCAATCAGTTTTCTGAAGCGAGCAGAGAAGTTATCTGCAGAAAGGCCTGAGATGGACTGCCCCGTACCCCAATTATAGCGAATGGTATCAAGCTTATTGCCGGATGTCGCTCCGCCTGCTATATTTACATAATTTCCAGACAATGTGCTGTTCGGGTAGAATTGACCGAACCAGCTGTCCTTCTCAACTTCCTTATCTGCGTTTTGCAAATAGAACTCAAGACCGCTGCCGCCTGTCTGATCATAGTATTGAATTTCAATGGTATGAACATTTTTGTCAGAAGCAGAAGCTGAAGTGCGATCATTAACTTGAATAATATCAGTTGTTTCACTCTTCCAATAGCTGCTTGATTTCCATCTGTCCACAACAAGATTGCCGTCAAGATAAACACGAATTCCATCATCTGCTCTTGTGCGCAAAATATACGAACCAGCAGTTATCCTTTGTGCTGTCTTGTAGCTTACAGAGAAGTTGTCTGCATTAATCCCTGCAGTTGGTGAGCCTGTGCCATTTTCCACCTTCAGACTTTGTCCATTTCCAGAAACAGTCTTGACAGACTTAGGCATACCAGTCAGAGATGTATTGTTATAATAGGATGCAATCCAGTTTCCGAATGGTGCCACAGTTGCTGCGATTCCTGCATTGTTGGTACTTTCATAGTAATCAACAGTCAAACGGTGATTTCCAGTGCTTAAACCTGTGATTGTTCCAAAATCTGATTTTCCGGAAGAATTGCTCCAGCGGTTAATGACAGTCTTGTCATCAACCGTTGCTCTTACTCCGTCATCTGCATATGTTTGAATAACATAGTCCTTGCCGCCCTCAATGAGCTTCATGAACTTAGCAGAGAAGTTGTCTGCATTCACTTCTGTATAAGGCTTGCCTGTTCCCCAATTATGAAGAAGCTCCTTCACCTTAGTGCCTGCAGTAGCACCGCCGACTGCTTTTACCAGTGTTCCAGACTGACTCGTATTATTGTAGTAAAGCTCTAGCCAGCTGTCCTTTTCAAGCTCATCACTCGCAGGCTGCAGATAAAATTCCAATCCGCTGCTTTTTGTCTCCTCATGATACTCAATTCGTATGGTGTGAATATCTTTATGGTCTGCATTCCCTGTTGTATGATCCTTTACAGAGATGACATGAGTCTGTTCGCTCTTCCAGTAGCTGCTTGACTTCCAGCTGTCGACTGCAAGCTTGCCGTCAATATAAACACGCATTCCGTCGTCAGCTCTTGTACGTAAAATATAGTCGCCTGCCTTAATTCTTTGGGCAGTTGAATAGCTTGCGGAGAAATAATCGCCGCCAACCGCACTAACAGGTGAACCATATCCGTTCTCTACCTTCAAGGAAGTGCCGTCACTTGAAATTGTATTTTGTGCTGCCGGGAAGCCGCTTAAATTCGTATTGTTGTAATACCAGGCAATCCAGTTGCCCAGCGGCACTGCGTCTCCCGCTACTCTTGCTCTGCCGCCTGCTTCCATATAATCGACTTGAAGCAGATTATTGCCGGATGCAAGATCCGTAATAATTCCTGTATCCATTATTCCAGAGGAGTTGCTCCAGCGATTGATGACGGTGTTGCCATTTGCCTTTGCACGAATTCTGTCATCGGCATATGTCTGGATATAATAATCCTTGCTGCCATCAAGAAGCTTATAGTAGCTTGCTGTGAAATTATCCTCATTGATGTTTGGATACGGCTTGTTCTTATCCCAGTTATGGAAAAGCTGGCTCTGCTTTGTTCCAGCAGTAGCGCCTCCCTCAATAACAGAAGCAAGCCCGCTTAAAGAGGTATTGTTATAATATAAGCCAAACCATTTATTAGCTGCAGCCTCTTGTTGAATAGTATTCAAGTAAAATTCAAGGCCGCTGCCGCCTGTTTTCTCATAATACTCGATCGTAATTTCATGGACATCCTTCTTAGAAGCATCACTTGTGCTCTTGTCCTTTATTTCGATCATATGCGCTTGTTCACTTTTCCAATAGCTGCTTGATTTCCAGCTGTCTACAGCCAATTTGCCGTCAATATAAATCCGCATGCCGTCATCAGCACGAGTTCGCAAGATATACTTGCCGGCCTTTATATGCTGAGCTGTTGAATATCTCACAGAGAAGTTATCCTTGCCAATGCCTTCTATCGGGGATCCTGAACCGTTTTCCACCTTGAGGGACTTGCCGTTTCCTTGAATAACATTCTGTCTCTTCGGAGTTCCGCTTAAAGAGGTATTGTCATAGTACCAGCCGATCCAGTCGCCAAATTCGACTGCTTCAGCAGCAAATCTCGCTCTGCCAGTCGCTTCAAGGTAATTTACCTTCATCGTCTGTTCTCCAGAGCCAACATTTGTTGCGACACCTGTATTAATAGCGCCGGATGAGTTGTAGTTTTGCTTGATTACTGTCTGACTCCCAATTTTCACTTCAATCTGATCATCTGCATAAGATTGGACAAAATAATCCTTGCCACCAGCCAACTTCTTTAAATAAGTTGCAGTGAAGTTGTCTGCAGGCAGGCCGTCCGCAGGGCTTTCACGCCCCCAGTCTTTCAGGAGCTGATCTAGCTTAGTGCCAGCTGTCGCTCCGCCTTCCACTAATGCGGGAGTGCCAGAAAACGATTTATTAGAATAATAGAGTCCTAGCCAGCTGGAATCCTCTGTTTCATCCTCATATGGATGAAGATAAACCTCAAGGCCGCTGCCGCCAGTCTTATCATAGTATTCTACCTTTATGCGGTGAAGCTGTTTGTTGGATTGACCGCTAATGTCTGCGACTGTAATCACTTTGGACTTCTCACTTTTCCAATAGCTGCTTGCAGTCCAGTCATCCACAACCTTCTTGCCATCCACATAAACTCTAATGCCGTCATCTGCCCTTGTCCGCAGGATATACTTCCCTGCAGGCATCACTTGGTCGGACTGATAAACAGCAGAAAAGTTGTCGCTGTTCACTCCGGTTGCCGGAGAATTAGTGCCGTTCTCTACTTTCAAGCCGAGCTCATTCTGGGAAATCTCCTCTTTTACGACAGGAGTTCCTGACATGCTCGTATTGTTATAGTAGCTAACAGACCATTTTGCAGCAGTTGCTGCTTCTGCATCATGACTAGCCGGAATAAATAACCCCGAAATTCCGAATGCTAAAGCCATAAATGTTACGGGTAAAAACTTCTTAATCCAAGACACCTCCTAAAAAGATTCGTCTGATAAAATAGTCTTAGCGATAAACCCTCTATAATTATGCAATATTACCCGAAATTTGTTAATAATTCTTTTGAAGCACCTACCAAAAATAGTACGATATACTCATAGATTTTGGAGAAATATGAGAAAATATGTATGTTTTTGTCAAAAAATTATATTTAATGGGAGTTTTATAAATTGGTAGTCGGATAGGTATAAAGAGGTGAGGAGGCAGCATAAAAAGCTGCCTTAAAAGATGGACAGTAAATAAAAGTAATAAATTGGTTTATATCCAGCCATTATTTTGCGCCTTTGAAATTGCTTCAATTCTGTTTTTGACTTCTAATTTATTTAATACTTCAGAAATATAGTTGCGGATAGTGCCGGAAGAAAGATACAAGGTCGAGGAAATTTCTTGGACAGTTTTTCCTGCAGCCACGAGAGCTAAAATCTCTTGTTCTCTTTCTGTTAATGGATTTTCTGTACCTATGCTGCCAAAAATCAATTCAGAGGCAAACTCTCTTTTTCCCTTCATAACATTCGCATTCTCCTTCCGCTTGCTGGTGAATAAAAAAAGGCTTCTTCCCAATAGGAAGAAGTCTTTTTTCCATTATGCTGTCTTCGTCTTCACAGCTCTAAGCTGAACAAACAGCAAGACAAATCCGACTACTGTAATGATTGGTGCCACCAGAACAAGATCTTGAAGTGGCAAATAAGTAACCGACAAGCCTCCTGCAAATGCACCGCCGGCATTGCCGAGATTCATTGCCGATTGATTTAGCGTGCTTGCAATTGTTGGTGCTTCTGCTGACAGCCCGAGTATGCGGAACTGGAGCATTGGCACCATGGAAAAGGCAAGGACGCCGAACAGGAATATGCCTGGAATCATCAATATTGTGGAGAATTGCAGCAGATACAGAACAAAGAAGTACAGGATGAAGATAACCAATATATACTGCAAGGATAAATTAATATTCCAGTCTGCCAATTTTCCGCCCACGATATTGCCAACTGTAACTCCAAGCCCGAACACGACGAGTATCCACGATACTGCTGCAGATGGGAAGCCTGTTACATCTGTTAAAATTGGTGTGATGTATGTGAACAATGTGAACACACTGCCAAAGCAGAACATTGCAATCAACAAAGCCAGCCATAACTGATTGTTCTTGAGGACAGCAAGCTCTTTTCTTAAGTCCGCCTTTTTCTGCTCTTTCGGCTTTGGCACAAGCATATATATTCCAATAAGTGTAATAAAGCCAATGACTGCGATAATGAGGAAGCTGCTCCGCCAGCCGAGCTGCTGGCCAACAAATGTACCGAATGGCACACCGATTACATTAGCAACTGTCAATCCTGTGAACATCAATGCCATTGCGCTGGCACGGCGAGAATGCTCTACAAGACTTGCGGCCATAATTGCTCCTACTCCAAAGAACGAGCCGTGTGCCAATGACGTCAGCAAACGGGAAGCCATAAGTACACCGTAGCTTGACGCAATTGTTGACATTAAGTTTCCGAGAATAAATATTATCATTAACAACATTAATAAGTTCTTTTGTGACATTTTATAGGTTATAAGGACAAGAATAGGCCCGCCGACTGCCACACCAAGGGCATAGCCAGTAATAAGCTGTCCTGCTGCAGCAATAGAAGAGTTAACATCCCTTGCCACTTCTGGCAGCAAGCCCATGATAACAAACTCTGTCATGCCGATTGCAAATGCGCCAATTACCAATGTCCACAATGCCACTGGATATTTTTTATTCATATAATTCCCCTTTCGATGCATCAAATAGGACCATTATATCGAAAAAAACAGCCCAATGGCTGCCTTCTCTTTAAAAAAGTAAAAAAAGAACAAGCTGCTTTTTAGCTTACCTCTACACCTCAATAAGCAAAAAGCAGCGATCATCTACCTTTATTCCTATCTCCTCATCGAGCTTTAAAAAATGGACAATTTTTTCCTTAATAGCGTGAATAGGCTCTTGTTCTTTCACCAATAAATTAAGCGTGTTAGCAGAAATGGCTTCTGTTACACCGTCTGTATATAAGAACAGTCTGCCGCCCTCTTGATAAGCAAAGCTGCTTTTTCGGAATGTTAAATCCTCAAATATGCCGATTGGCGGAATTGTTGATTTAAATTCCGTGATTTCTGTGTCTCTCCCAATCCACAACGCCGGAGGGTGACCTGCATTTATGTATTCTATCTCCTTTGTATTCGTGTCAATGGTTAAAAAGATCGCTGTACAATAATGCTTTATGCCATCACCATTGCGAAACAGAAGATGAAGCTGTGTATCAAGCTCTGCCATAATTTCCTCAGCGGTAGCGCCTTTCATAATCAACAGCTGAAACAGTGACCTGAGCGACATGGAAATCAAGGCAGACGAAATCCCATGCCCCATAACATCAAGAATGATAAATCCATACTTGCCTGGAGAAATTTGATAAAAGCTGTACATATCACCAGACAGCTCGTTTGATGACTGGTAATAAGCAGAAATGCTTATCTCCTCATTACTGAAAGGAGTGGATAAGGAAATGCCCTGAATGTTTTTAGCCAAATCCAGCTCCCTTTTGATTCGCTCCTGATATTGTTCCTTTTGTTTATTGAGTTGAATAAGCTCCTTTTGTTTAGCTTGCAATTCACAAAGAACCTTTTCAAGCTCTTTGTTTGTTTCAGCCGCTTCCTTCAAGGCTGCAGCAGCAATGTTTCTTGCCTTCAAAATCTCACTTTCAAACTCAAGTCGTTGATGCATCGGAACAAGCACACATTCAATGACAAAGACGCCTTCTTTCTTATGTCTATTTGCAAAAATCAAGGCAGGAATCTCCTCGCCGCCTTTTTTCTGCAGAGAAAAGTGCATTTCTTCAATTTTATTTTCATGACGAATTAGCGGAAAAAAATAAAGCTGGCAAAAGATCCTTGAGGGCTTCGTCAATAACTGATTCATATGCTTATTAATCAAGTCATGACGGTCAAACCCTAACAGCTCCAGCAAGGTTCTGTTGACGGACAGAATATTCCCGTTATCTGAAAGCATTAGAAAGCCGCATGGTGCTTCATCCAGTTGTCTATCCATACATCACCAGCTCCTTTCCCTTAATCAAGGGTGCCTAAATATTCTCTCATTAATTCAACCGTTTGGTCCGGATGGCTCAGATGAGGGCAGTGTCCAGCTGCATCAATTACTCTTATAAGACTGTCACGCATATTTTGATGCATATATTCACCGACTGCTTTTGGCGCAACCACATCATCTGAACATTGAATAATAAGGGATGGCACAGAAGCTTTCGCAAGTTCTTGGCGATAATCAGAGAAAAACGTAGCAATCGCAAACTGACGGGCAATAACTGGATCTGTCGAACAAATGCTGATCATCAGCTCTTCTGCAAGAGAAGGCTGGTCTTCATTCGCCATGACCATCGCAGCAAAACCTTTCGCCCAGCCGATATAGTTTTTGTCGAGCAAATCAATCAATCCGTGAAGCTCTTCCTCCTCAAACCCTCCATAGTATGGCGGCTTGTTCAAATAGCATGGTGAAGGACCAATCATGATCAGATTGCTAAAGCATTGCGGTCTTTCCAAGGATGCCAGCAAGCCGATAATGGAACTGACAGAATGGCCAACAAAAATAGCATCCTCGAGCTGCAGCTCATCGCAAATGTCGAGAACGTCCTGTACATAGCCGTGCAAGCTTTCATATTTCTCTTGATCATATTGGGAGATGTCAGATTTGCCAGAACCGACATAGTCAAACAGGACAACTTGATAGTCTTGTTCAAAAGCACTGGCTGTCCAGCGCCACATATTTTGGTCACACCCAAACCCATGGGCAAAGATCATTGTTTTGGAGCCGTTCCCACTAACTTTAACATTATTGCGATGTGTTATTTTTGGATGCTGTCCCATTTAGTCCCCTTTTACTTTTTCGTTTTAGTTGATAAGGTCATTATATGCTAAAAAGTCTTGAAAATTAAATAAAATAGTTCAAAGTTTGAATATCTTTTTTTTGAGATTTTCACTAGACAAAAAGACATCTTCCTATGAAGATGCCTGCTAGTTTATTAATTATTAATATATTTTTCAAATACGAAGCCGAAATCTTTTACATTGTATTTCTTACGGCTGTTCATGAGCCAGTTAAAAACTTGATCATTAATGTTGCGGAAATGCTCGGAAACATCTCCCTCTATTGAAGCACGCACTAATGTACTAGACGTAATTTGCAGACTTTCCTTCGCAAATTCCAAAGAAATTTCGTTTTCCTGTGTCAGTTCACTGATTCGGATTAATGCTTTATATAAATCCTTGATAGCTTCAATATGGTTTTTATGTATATCAATGCTGAATGGAACAGATCCCATCGAAAACTTAATTTCCACATCGAGATCAATCGTGCCTGCTGTTTCCATCGACACATCAGAAATCGCATGCTCTTTATACGAATATCTTTTCAAGCTTCTCTTTTTGCTGATTGCACTCGTACCGTCAAGATGGACTAACGCCCTGTTTGTAAAGCAATATTCATCTGTCTTTGATTTAATCAAAAAGTAAATTTTTTCATTATCCTCATGAAGGATATAATCATCAGCATCTACTTTATCATAATCAGAAGGGTGAATAACACTTCCTACATCACTTAAACCTAATGCATCAGACGCGATTTTTTTAAACACGGGTGAGTTCCTCCTAAAATGGTAATCTTCTAGTATATTACTCCATTTATTTACATCCACTACTATTATTTTAGCTTATTTAAGGAAAGGTTGAAAACTATTTTTCGAAAAGTTGTGCCATTTGTATCTAGGAAGAAAGTATCTTACATAAGAAAGAATACAAACATATACTAATAATGGGGAATTTTTTGTTTATTGTAAATCTATCACACAGTCCTATCGAGGTGTTTTAATATGGAAAAGGTTTATATCGACTCTGATCTTATCGGCAGGTCATTCATCTGCTCTCTTCTATCGGCAATAACGCTTAGTCTTGTTTTTATTTTATTACGGTCAACTTATTTTTCTTTTATGGAACTTATCATTTTTTCTCTTATTATCTTTTTCTTTTATTTGTTTATCGCTACACCGCTGCAAATTAAGCTGAACCAAAAGCCTAAAAGCTTCAGTATTAAATATCTTCTCATCTATCTGATTGGCTCTGCGATTACTAATGCTGTCTTGTTAATGACTATGCATCAAAATCCTTTTAATTTCCTGGAGTTTTATTTAATGGTTTTAGCTGGTGCCATTATTTTTTGGATTTATGATTCGGTTTTGCTGCAGCAGCAGGAATAGTATAAATAGTAAGGTTTTTCTTATTCCAAGATCTTAGTTTAATAGTTCTCTTCATTTTTCCTTCACAATTAATTATACTGCAACTGCCCACTTTCTTGACAGCGTTTTCAATTCACAAACCTCTTTGCGAAACATTGAACAAAACCTTCTGGAATGCAAATCACATGATAAAATAATGCTGCATAATTAAAAGCAACCCGATTAATATTCAAGACCAAAGCCATTGGTAAAGTGCTCAAATTTTTACAACATTTCAGCTATTTCCAAAACAAACAATAAGGAGTTGAAACCGATGTCAGCAGACCAATCAGCATTTTAATTCCCATTTACTTATTCATAATGCTTGTACTAGCAGAAGAACAAAATATCGTACTAATTACCTCGATATAAAAAAAAGGGAAATCAGCGAATGGCCTGCACTCGTCCGACTTTCCCATCTGTTAGCCTTACTTTTATTCCATGTGGATGGAAAGAGGAATTTGTGAGAATATCTTTAACTACTCCAACGGTTCTCTTTCCTGTTTTTTGATCTGCTTTTAAGACGATTTCAACCGTTAGCCCGGAGGTGATGTCTTTTCTGTTTTGGCCGTTCATTAGACGCCCATTCTTCTTCGCTGGTTGTTCGTTTTTTTCGTTTGCTGGCTGTTCATCTTTTGCATTTTTGTATTGCCGTTAAGATTTGGGCCTTGCTGAGATTGTTGCTTTTTATTGGCAAGCTGCTGCTTCATTGCATCCTTTAAGCTTACTTTTTTCTTTTCTTGTTCTGACATTTTGTTTTCCTCCATTGCATTTTTGACTTGCTATTGCTACTATAACACACACCTAAATAGGAAGAAATCATTCTCTACAATTCATCGGCGAATTGATTCAGTCTTACTGCCATTTCCTGAATTTCCTCCATAAATGCACATGTTTGCTTAATGGAATTTGCCTGTGACTCCCCAATAGATGCTATCTTCTCAATCGAACGATTCATTCTGCTTGTCGCCGCCTTTATCTGTTCCATTGTAGCGTGGATTTGCTGGGTTGATTGAACAGTATCTCGGGAAAACTTTCTAATTTCATTTGCGACAACTTCAAAGCCCTTCCCCTTTTCGCCTGCTCTGGCCGCCTCGATTGCTGCATTAAGACCAAGCAAATTTGTCTGATCCGCAACCCGCTTAATAAGTGACAACACCTCTGTCGATTTATTCACCTCTCCTTCTGCTTGTTTTGATTGCCCAAGAAGTTCCTGTGAGAAATTAGCCAAAGATCCAGAGCTGTCTGTAATCATGCCAATTTGTTTGTTTGCCTGCAATAAAGAAGCGAGCATTTGATTGACAATCTCCCGCAGTTCAGTCTGTCTGCGCACTTGCACAGCAATCCCGCCAATCACCTCTCCCTTTGTATTAACAATCGGCGTTGCTGTGCCGATAAATTCAAACCCATAAAAATTTGCTGGAACGGAGGACTTGAACGCTTTTTTATCCCGAAGAGCAATGGCAAGAGGTTCCTCTCGTGAAAGCAGCTGGTTTACTTTAATTTTCAAGTCGATTGCATCTCCAGGAAAATAGGCGACAAACTTTTCTTTATCACAAATGGCAATCGACAAGTCTAACGGGATAGCCATTTTCATCATAGGGATAATGTCGATAATGCTTTCTAATGATTCTGCTCTGTTTAACAATCGTAGAACTCCCTTCCCGCGTAATACTCTTAGTATCACTTAAGCAAGGAAATACTAAACATCACTACACATTAGTTCAATCGATGTTTATAATACAAATATAACCAATTTTTTAAGTGCGGTGATTTTTTGTTCAAAATATTATTAATTGAAGATGACGCAACCCTTTTTGCTGAAGTAAAGGACCGGCTCAGCCAGTGGTCTTATGAAGTATATGGGATAACTGACTTTTCTAAGGTAATGCAGGACTTTACGACAGTAAAGCCTGATCTCGTTATCATAGACATCCAGCTTCCGAAGTTCGACGGATTTCATTGGTGCCGCATGATTCGCTCTCAATCAAAGGTGCCGATTATTTTCCTGTCCTCACGAGATCATCCGACTGATATGGTCATGTCGATGCAGCTTGGAGCTGATGATTTTGTCCAGAAGCCCTTCCATTTCGAGGTGCTAATCGCTAAAATCCAAGCAATTCTCCGCCGTGTGTACAATTACAGCCTAGAACAGACGGAAAAGAAGACTTGGTGCGGTGCAACCCTCGATTATGAAACAAACACTGTAGCTAATGAAAATGGCACAATCGAACTGACAAAGAATGAAGCTTTTATCTTAAAATTGCTTGTTGAGCAAAAGAATAAAATTGTCAGCCGAGACACGCTCATTGAACATCTTTGGAATGACAGCCGCTTTATAAGCGATAATACCCTTACAGTGAATGTTAACCGGCTTCGCAAACGGCTTGAGGAGATTGGAATCGGAAAGTTTATTGAGACGAAAGTCGGCCAAGGCTATATTGCCATTGAAGAGGACGAGCTATGATTTGGAAATTTATTAAAGAAAAACAAAGCTGGCTTTTATTTATTTTGTTTCTCCTAGCATTGAATCTGGTTGTGGCAGCACTTGATGATACAATTGCCTTCACATCAGTTCTATATACTGTATTTTTGTCTTTGCTGTTTTGCCTGCTGTATTTGTTTTGGAGATATCAAAAGGAAACAGCTTTTTATAAGACTTTGACCGAGCGGGACGATAATCTTGATTTATCAGGTATCGCTGTTCCTGAAAGTCCATTCGAGGAAATTGTCGCCGAAAGTCTGAGACAACAAACCTTGTTGTTAAAAGAAGAGCTGCTCACAAATATAGTCGCATTAGAGCAAGAAAAAGACGACCTCCTCTCTTGGATTCATGAAGTAAAGACACCTATGACAACATTGCGACTTCTAATTGACCGGATTGACGATAAAGAAATGCGAGGCAATTTAACATATGAATGGCTGCGGATACATCATCTTCTTGACCAGCAGCTTCATTCAAAACGCTTGCCTTTCATGCAAAATGATTTGTATGTGGAAAAAATATCTTTACAGGATATTTTGTACGATGAAATTCGCACATTGCAGACATGGTGTATCCAGAAAGGAATTGGTTTTGAGGTTGAGCTTTCAGAAACTGCAGTGCTGACAGACAGTAAATGGCTGGCATTTATTATCAGACAGCTGCTGACAAATGCCGTTAAATACAGCGAAAAAGCAGATATTGTCATTACAAGCAGCAGGAAAGACGAGCAGATTATACTGCAAATCCGTGATTTTGGAATCGGCATGGAGAAAAAGGATTTGCCGCGTATTTTTGATAAAGGCTTCACATCTACAGCTAACCATCAAAACCAGCATGCGACAGGCATGGGATTATACCTTGCCAAAAAGGCAGCAGATACCCTCCATATTACAATGGAAGTCGATTCCTTGCCGCAAAAAGGAACAGCATTCACCTTGACCTTTCCAAGAAAGAATGACTTTGTCCATTTGTTAAGCAATGCAAGCATGTGACAAAACTGTCACATGCTTCTTCTATTTTGTTCGCTGATTCGAAGGATGAGACAGTTCGAGGTGCCTATAATGTAGATATAAACAAGTGGTTAGGAGAGTGACTTAATTTGATGATATTAGAAGCAAATCAAATTCAAAAAAGCTATGGAAACAAATTTAATAAACAAGAGGTACTCAGAGGTGTCAGCCTGTCTGTTCAAAAAGGCGAGTTTGTCAGCATTATGGGAGCTTCTGGTTCTGGAAAAACAACATTGCTTAATGTGCTGTCTTCCATAGATAAAGTAAGCAACGGAACCATTAAAATTGAAGGCAGTGAAATAACCGGGATGAGGGAGAAGCAGCTTGCTCAGTTCCGTAAAAACAACCTCGGCTTCATCTTTCAAGATTATAACCTGCTCGACACACTGACAGTGAAGGAGAATATCCTTCTTCCCCTGTCTATCACGAAAACACCAAGAAAGGAAGCAGAAAACCGTTTTACAAAAATCGCCAATGAGCTCGGCATATTTGAGCTAAAGGATAAATATCCAAATGAGATTTCCGGCGGCCAGAAGCAGCGTACATCTGCAGCCAGAGCTTTTATCCATGATCCGAGCATCATCTTTGCTGATGAGCCGACTGGTGCATTGGACAGTAAATCAGCTTCTGATCTTTTGAACAAGCTGAGCAGCTTGAACGAAACACTTGCCGCAACCATTTTGATGGTTACACATGATCCACTTGCTGCGAGCTATTGCAGCAGGGTCATTTTCATTAAAGATGGACAAATTTACACACAGTTAAATAAGGGAGAGCAGGACAGGCAGCATTTCTTCCAGGATATCATGAAGACACAAGGAATTTTGAGCGGGGTGCAATATGAACATTAATCAGCTCATTTTTCGCAACCTTGTCAAAAACATCAAGCATTATTACTTGTATGTATTTGCCTTGATTTTCAGTGTCTGCTTGTATTTCGCTTTTGTCACCCTTCAATATGATCCGTCTATGGATTCGGTGGAAGGAACGATTAAAGGCGGTGCTGCCATTAAAGTTGCCTCTATCTTGTTAGTCGTTATCGTCTCCATTTTTCTTTTTTATGCGAATATGATTTTCATTAAAAGACGCAGCAAGGAAATCGGACTGTTCCAGCTGATTGGCATGACAAAGGAAAAAATCTTTTGGCTTCTAGGAATGGAGAACTTCCTGTTATACTTTGGAGCGCTTTTCATCGGTACCTTCATCGGCTTTTCCTTTTCAAAGCTAATTATCTTAGTTTTATTTAAGATAACTGGCGTAAAAGGAATTGCAAAACTTCATTTTTCAAATGAGGCATTAGTTCAGACAATTCTTGTGTTTGCAGTCATCTATATCTTCATTATGCTGATGAATTACATCTTCATTAAAAGACAAACAATCTTAAACTTGTTCAGAGTAACATCATCTGCAGAAGGCAGAGTTAAAAAAATGTCCGTCATGGAGATTATTATCGGGATTATCGGGATAGCAGGAATCATCTCAGGCTATTATGTTTCGTCAAAGCTGTTTGATGGCGATTTTCAGACAATGAATGCATTGTTTGGTGCGATGGCCTTTATATTAGGGTCTGTTATACTTGGCACCTATCTCTTCTATAAAGGGTCTGTCAGCTTTCTGTTCAATCTTGTCCGCAAAAGCAAGAACGGCTATTTAAACATTAATGAGGTCCTGTCTTTATCGAGCATCATGTTCAAGATGAAATCCAATTCGCTTCTGTTAACCATTATCACAACTGTATCAGCGCTTGCGATTGCCTTGCTGTCGTTATGCTATATCTCCTACTATTCTGCTGAGAAAAATGCAGAGACTAGCATCCCCGCTAATTTTTCATTCGGATCGAGTGAGGAAGCTGCGTTGTTTACAGAACAATTAACCAAAAATAAGATAGCATATGACGAAACAAAGATTGACGTAATAATGGCTGATATTAATATCGGCAAAATTTTAAAGGCGGATTTCAACAATCTTAATTTCGACCCGAATATGACGACACTTGCTGTTGTAAGCGAAAACAGTGTGAAAGGGGTCGATTTAGAGGAGGATGAAGCATTATTCACAAACTATGATGGTGCATTAAAAGAATTTATGCCGATGAAAAACACTGGAGATATAACGCTTGAAACAAAGGACGAAGCAATCCCGCTGCACCTCATTGGTTTAGATGACGTGCCAGTTATATCCTATAAGTACACAGCTGGCGGGATGCCGACAACGATTGTCGACGAAAAGGTATTTGCTCAGCTTAACAGCAACAAAAATGACAAGCTGCAGTTAGCTTCAAGCACTTATTTCGGAGTTGATATTAACAAAAACGCGGAGATTGAAAAAGCGAATGACATTTACCATGACCTTAAATTAGAGGAGCAGGAATTCAGCCTTTCCCGTCTCGATATGGCCACTAACAACAAGTCTAATATGGGACTGACTATGTTTATCGTCGGATTTCTAGGTTTGACCTTCCTTATCACTTCCGGCTGTATTCTTTACTTTAAACAGATGGATGAAGGCGAAGAGGAAAAGCATAACTACACGATTTTAAGAAAGCTTGGCTATACGAAGGGTGATCTGCTCAGAGGAATTCAAGGCAAGCAGCTGTTCAGCTTCGGAATTCCCCTTGTGATTGGTCTTGCTCACAGTTATTTTGCTGTCCAATCAGGCTGGTTCTTTTTCGGAACAGCATGGACACCAATGCTTACTGTTATGGTCGTCTACACGCTTCTCTATTCCATCTTTGGACTATTATCTGTCCTATACTATAAAAAAGTAATAAACAACGCGCTTTAAAACCTTTACCTATTATTGGCAGTTTATCTTCTGTCAGAAGGTCTATATATACTTTATAACCTTTTAAGGAGGATGATAGAAATGAGTAACTTTGACCAATACAAAGACAAAGCTATCGATGCTGCGAAAAAGGCGCAAAGAAATGAGAAAGTCCGAGACAAAGAAAGAGATATGGGTGAAAAGTTAAAGGATAAAATGAAAGATAAGTTTAATAAATAACCCGTATAAAAAGAGCAGGCTAGTTTACGATAGCCTGCTCTTTTCATTGGGCAAATTTGGAGTTGCCGCACCCTCCTAACATTTCCTGTGTAAGGCTTGGCAGCACTATTTCCACAGTCGTCCCACTACCTACCCTACTTTTAATGTTTAATTGGCCGTGATGGCCCTCTTCAATTATCTTGAAGCAGGTCATTAATCCAAGTCCTGTCCCCTTCTCCTTTGTTGTATAGAAAGGTTCGCCGAGTGTCGCAAGTCTCTCTTCTTCAATGCCAATCCCTTGGTCGACAATTTGAATCGATATCTTGTCTTCTTCTAGCGCTTCTACTGTTATCGCAATAATTCCCCCGTTTGGCATTGCTTCGATCGAGTTTTGCAGAAGGTTAAGGAATACTTGCTTCAAACGGTTTTCTTCACAAAAAATCATCGGGATGTCTTCATCCATCTTCGTGTAAATTTGTGTATTATACAAATTGGACTGAGCATTGATAAAGGTGACAACATCTTTAATAATATCTTTAATATTTTTCTTTTTATAAACGTCTGCAGTCGGTTTAGAAAGAAACAAAAACTCTCCGACAATCGTATTTATTCGCTCTATTTCGGATAGAACTATATCCAAATATTCATTCTGCTTATCATCAGACTTTAACAGCTGAATAAATCCTTTGATGGAAGTAAGAGGATTGCGGATTTCGTGGGCAATTCCTGCAGACATTTGCCCGAGCAGCGCCATTTTCTCTGACTTCTGCACATATTGGTTCGTCTGCTCTTTGCGCTCTGTAATATCTGTGCCGAGGGAAAGAACGGCATCCTTGCCGTCAAAGGCAATCGACAGACAGCTGACTTCAAAATAAAACACTGATTTGTCGAATCGCATCATTTTATATTCAATATTGTGGAGCGGCTTCTTCTCTGTTTTGACAAGACTCATCCGCATTTCCCAGCGTTCCTTGTATTCAGGTGCAATAAATTCTCCGAAGGACCTGCCAATCAGCTCACTAGGAGAGTTCGCCCCCATCATTAGAACTGCTGCCTTATTCACATAGATAATTTTGTTCTTGTGATGAATAAACACCGGCTCTGGCAGGGAATCAACTAGCAGCCTGTAGCTGGTCTCACTCGAACGGGCTTTTTGCTCAAAATAGCTGCCTAAGTCAATATGATAGCCGACAAACCATGCAATGGCCGTAAAAATGAAGAAGTCGATTGTAAAGAAAGGCTCATGGTCTGCTATCTTCTGATACAACGTAAATAGGACCGAAACTAACACCAACACAACTTGTCCAGTTCTTTTCATATTTGGAGGTCTCCCCATCATATCCATTGCTCCCATGCAACATAATAGTATTAACACGTTCTTTATGATGAACATTCTTTTCTCTTATTCTACCATCTGATTGGTGGAATTGGTAAAAATTTATGATTGTTTTTTTACGGCTAGATTATGTGTCTTTTGTCAAAAAATTTGCAGAAATCGCAAAAAGATCATTTTTTTATTGTTATATAGCTTTATTTTTCTTCTACCCTTGTAGCTTGCGGTCTCAAACGCTGTCTCATTATTCACACACTATTGCAAAATAAAGAATTCCTGTTCATGAAAACCCTTTCTTATTGTACTCTCCAGAAATACAATTGTATTCTTAGGAAAAATTTATTATGATAGTTAAGTTGAATCAAGAATTATAGATAACCAGCTGAAAGATGCTTTTTAATAAAACTGCAAGAAATGAGATTGGTTTTATTCCAACTTCATCATTTCGTTGCCGGAAACCTACTCCATGAGCATTATCATATTTTGAAAATTACGGCTGCTAAATCGTGAAAGAGGGGATATAAATGTCAAACAACAACAAGCTTTCCCAAGGCTTAGAATCACGTCATATCCAAATGATTGCATTAGGCGGAACAATCGGAGTCGGACTGTTCCTAGGCTCTTCCAGTACAATCGGCTGGACAGGCCCATCCGTTTTGCTTGCATACGCAATTGCTGGAATGTTCGTATTCTTTATCATGCGGGCAATGGGAGAAATGCTTTATCTAGAGCCTAGCACAGGTTCCTTCGCCACATTCGGCCATAAATACATCCACCCGCTTGCAGGCTATATGACTGCTTGGAGCAACTGGTTCCAGTGGGTAATTGTCGGCATGTCAGAAATCATCGCTGTCGGAGAATATATGAACTACTGGTTCCCTGATTTACCGCCATGGATTCCAGGATTAATCGCCATGGCAATACTAGGTGCTGCTAACTTAGTATCTGTAAAATCCTTCGGAGAATTTGAATTTTGGTTTGCCATGATTAAAATTGTTACAATCGTGCTCTTAATTGTAGCAGGCTTAGGCATTATCTTCTTCGGATTTGGAAACGGCGGACAAGCTGTCGGCTTATCAAATCTATGGGCACACGGCGGCTTCTTCTCAGGCGGCTTCACAGGATTTTTCTTTGCCCTTTCTCTTGTTATCGGTGCCTATCAAGGAGTTGAATTGATTGGGATCACTGCTGGAGAAGCAAAAGATCCAAAGAAAACACTAACAAAGTCAATCAACAGCATTATCTGGCGCATTCTTATTTTCTATATTGGCGCGATTTTCGTTATTGTTACAGTGTATCCATGGGATCAGCTCAGCTCTGTCGGCAGCCCGTTTGTAGCAACATTTGCTAAAGTCGGTATCACAGCTGCTGCTGGTATTATTAACTTTGTTGTTATCACTGCTGCCATGTCAGGCTGCAACAGCGGTATTTACAGTGCAGGACGCATGCTTTATACATTAGCAATGAACAAGCAAGCACCAGCCTTTTTTGGAAAACTAACTTCAAATGGCGTACCATTATTCAGCACAATCGGCGTTATGGTCGGATTATTAGTTGGTGTTATCTTAAGCTATATCGCACCAAAGGGCATCTTTGTTTACGTTTATAGTGCAAGTGTCTTGCCAGGAATGGTGCCATGGTTTGTCATCTTAATCAGCCAAATTCGTTTCAGAAAAGCGAAAGCAGCCGAAATGGGCAGCCATCCATTTAAAATGCCATTTGCACCTGTAACAAATTATGCAACTATCGTATTTCTATTAATCGTCCTTGTCGGCATGGCCTTCAATAAAGACACACAAGTCTCTCTTGTTGTCGGAATCATCTTCCTGCTCTTAGTTGTCATCAGCTTCTTCGCTTTTGGCATCGGCAAGGAACGCCCAGACAAAAAGGACACTACTACAACAGCAAACCGTTAAATATAGAAAACAGCACTCCTTAACATTAAGGAGTGCTGTTTTTTATTTAGCTGATTTTTTTTGACCTATACAACAGGCAAGAGTTAGGAAAATGTATGGGTATGTTAATAGAATCAGCTCTAAAAATCCATATTCTCTAAAAATATGACCTTCTCTCGGGTCTGTATCATAGTAATAACCTTTACCCACCATATAGATGCCGACGAGCAAATAAGTGACAAATGATATAGTAAGCAAAACATAGCCTAGTATATGGAATTTTATATTTAGAACACAATATAATAATATGCCAAAAAAGATTAATCCTAACAATAGTAACAATACACATACATATAATGGCTCATATAAATAATCACTCTCACTTCCAGGGAAGTTCATCATCCTCCCTCCTTTCTTATCGTCAATTCTTGATAGATATCCCTCTTTCCTTTCAAGTCACAGAATGATCATAAAAAATGGGTTATTCACTTTAATAAACTGATAGTAGTATTTCTCTAAACAAAAAAGATGAGCCCAATAAAACCGGACTCACCCTTCCTTGTTAACTTTTCTGCACGACAGCTTTCCTGCCCAGATTACGAAGTCTGGACAGCCGTCTTTTAATGACAATTTTCAGCGCTGCATATCGCATCTTTTTATAAATACTTCTGCAGTTTTCCTTTGTCCAATTTAACATCACAAAATAATCATTTGCGTTTTTAGCGGAATATTTTAAGAAGTACATAACTGTAACGTACACACTGTTTCCCAACCAGTCCTCTACTTCTTTGGCATTGTAGTTGAAGTCATTAACAGCCATATTTTTGATTGTCTTTTTTTCGTTTAAATTTTCAATGATAAAGTCACTCTTTAAGTTAAAGGTGATATTATTGCCGTGAATTCGATACACACCTGCGACTGTATCAAGAAAGCCGGCATCGCCAACGAGCAGGGATCTTAAATAGATAGCAGAATCATTGACCATTTTCATGTTTACAATGTCCATCTCAATGAGCGCAGACCGCTTAAAAACAGTTGTTAATGTGGATGCTGGCTTCGGGTAGCCTTTTTTTTCAAAGTTAATAAAATAATCATATTTTTTGACGATGGTGTTTAGCTTAAGGTCTGAAAGTTTTAATTCGGATTTGTTCGTTTTATCTAAGAATACATTAGCTGCCACAAATGAAACTTCTGGATGCTGTTCATGAAAATGGACTGCTTTGCTTATATAATTCGAATCAATCAGATAATCGTCATCATCTAAAAAGAAAATATACTCGCCGTCAGCATGTGTAACAAAGGCTTTCAAACGGTTTGTGCCTGGTCCTTCATTCTTGTTATTTCTCATATAAATGACATTGGACGTACTAGCATATTTCTTCTCCATTAAAGAGCTTGTTCCGTCCTGGGAGTTATCGTCTATGATGATTAACTCAATATTTGGATAATCTTGCTTTAGAATACTATCAATTACTTGTTCTAGAAATCTTTCTCTATTATACGTAGTAATAATAACATTCACTTTCGGTGCTGATTGGTTTGGGAACGTAATTTCATCATGCAGCGAGCTTTCTTTATAAGCCTGAAACCTCGTTATATAAGTGCATATTTGTTTAGCAGCTGCTTCATCTAGAAAAAATTGCGCTTCTAAATAGAAAAGAAACACTTCTGCAGACAGCTTTCCTTTTAACAGTGCAAGTAACACTTCGTTAAAATTCTCTATATAATCCTTTTGTTCGGCAGAGTCAGCTAGTTTTTCACTTAAAAACTTTTGAAGTTGTGCTATATCCACTATAGTGCTCATTTCTTGCTGATTGGTATGGAAAAAGTCAGTAATCACAGTGCCAGTTTGTTTTAGTTCATGCTCCGAATTCATAAACATCCTCCTCTCTTATGTAGAGATAGATTTTTTGCGTTTTTGTTGATTAATAAGTTTAACGATAATATCTTTTGTATATTTAAAAGCCTCTCTGTCGATAACAGCATTAACAGAAGCAAATATCACAATCGTTAATCCTAATAAAATAACGGCGCTAAGAATTGTCGTTACATAAGAAGTTGGATGAATGCTCATCGCTTTGGCTGCAGTTACGATGATTGAGAATATCACAATATTTGTCAGCCATCTTCTTATTGTCATCCACGCATTTCTTTCCAGTATCTTTTTGTTCGCATAAAGGACGATATCGATAGAGCGATATAATAATGCTGCGATTGTGCCAAGCAGCACACCATATATTCCTAAAAACTGAACAAGCGTGATGGAGCAGACTAGATTAATCGTACATTCCAATATCGCCCGGCTTTGTGTCTTCTTGAAATGCCCTGCAATATTTATGACATTATTAGAGGTTGCTCGCGCATTCACTAATAATTTAATGATGACAAATAAGGTCGGTATCCAAAAATCAATATAGTTTATATCCTTAATTCCGCTCGTATACAGCTCCATAAATGGCAAGATGAATATATAGGCGACCGTAAATAAGGAGAACACAAAGGACATGAAACAAACTTCGTAAGCATTAAATAGTTTTAAGAACTTATCTTTGCCTTCATGAAAGGTTTGTCCGAGTGCAAATGTGACACTGCTGTTGACGGTGCTGATGACTTTATCTAATACAGAAAACAGCATATTATAAAGCACATAGACACTTACAACCTTTAAATTCGTAAAGATAGTCAGAATAAGGACATCCGTATTGTTAAAGATTAGAGAAGATATTTGGTGAACCATCACTGATTTTTTTTGCGAAATGGCGTCAAAATCTGGTTTAACCTTTAAATCTAGCCATTGATAATTCCTATTAATATAGATTTGATAAATGATAATTTGCACAATCATTAACACAAAATGTGTCGATTGAATCGCAATAAGATTATAGCCTTTAAGGATAAATAAAATCTTTAATCCACTTATCACAATATTAATAAGTGTTGTGATTGATGTATCGACATAGCTTTTTCCTTCTGCAATTAAAAAAGCTTTAAAGGTTCCTTGAAAATAGAAATTAATAGCTCCGCCCATACCCGTAACGAGAATTACAAACATAATCGTCATTTTATCGATGGATGAATCAATAAAAAGCGGATAGAAAACGGAAAGCAGGATAATACAGATAAAATAGTAAATACCCGTTTTTTTATAGTAGCTTGATGTAGCTGACAGGATAGAATTTATATTTTCCCGATTTGCACCTGCCACTTGTTTATATAATGCTTGTAAGGAGGCAGCTCCTACCCCTGCTTCTAATAGGGACATATAAATAATAATTTGCCCAACAGAAGATAATAATCCATTTACCTCAGAACCAAAGTTCACCAAAAGTAAACGCGGAATTAAAATGCCTAGTGCTATGATTAGTAACTGACTTATTAACCCTAAGGCTAAATTGATCAGACTTCTTTTGGCTTTCATATTTACTCCTTTTTATTTCCAGTCATTCAACAAGTATTTATCCAGCTGTAGAAACTGCAGGTTAGAATCCTTGATAATATGCTCCATATCCAGTTCTCGATACTCTACCTGCGCAAGTTCTGTAATATCAAGCTTGCCAATATCCTTGATTTCACTGTATTTTCCTTCAAAATTTATATCGTGTAACACATTGGTCATTTTTTTGCTGTAAATTATCGGAAACACTTTTTTCTTAAATAACAACCCAAGAATCATCGCGTGAAATCTTGTGGCATACATTATTTCGACTTTATGAAGCTCCGCCAATGCTGTATCTAAATCATTTTCATAGTTAACTACTTTGATGTTAGGCTTGTATTTATCGTCCATTACTTGCAGCAGCTCAGCGATTGCTTTTTCATCACCTTCATATTTACAAAAGGAAAATAACGTGACTTGATAATCATTGTTAATAAATGATTCACAAATTTCTTTCATCTTCTGTAAATAAGCCGCTTTAAATGGTGCTAGGTTTTCCCGGTTACTCACATCTATCAGTGAAATACCAACCCTTTTCTCCACCTGAATTCCTTGTGTTTGATAATCCAAATTAAACACAACATCTTGTGCTAAGCGGACATTGGGAAGCTCTTTAAACAACTCATATGATTGATTATCTCTAAAGCAAACATCATCATAGTTTGAGAAGATATGTTGATAGCTTTCAAAAAAGCCGCTATTTTCATATGGCCCAAAATTGCAGCCTAACAAAAAATTAGACTTATTATTTAATAGCTTCGCTTTATCCTTTTTTATCTTCGTTTGCCAATTCTCTTTTTCGATAAAAAGAGAGCCGCCAATATATACATGTGCGTCCATCGTTAAACCAAGCATCGTTCTAATAAAGGATTTGCTGAATAGTTTATTAGGAATCTTATCAATCACCTTATAAAGGATATTCGGATAAATCACATGTAAGTTTTTTATTCCTGTGAAAGCACTAAGCTTCTCTTTATTTTCATAAATATAGAATTGTGTTTGAGGGTATCTCTCACATAAAACTTTAACGAATAAATCATCTCCTAAGTTGTTGTTTAAATATGCTGATATTAAAACCCTTTTCAAAGAAACACCTCGTTTATCCATACAGTTAAGTTAGTTAGCTTTTTTACACAATCTTCTTTTTAAGCTGTTTCGGGTACTTTAATAAAACATCGCCTAGGAGAAACTGACCCTTTAAGTATTGATGAATTACAATTCTTTTCATTAATTTTTTTATCCCTTTATTGTTATGCTTTACGGAAGCTTCCCATTTAGGGAAGTAGCGGTCCATTGTTGTCTTTATATTCACGGCTATATTCATTCTTACAGTCGTATCTTCTACGTACATGAGTTTAAATAATAATCCATTCAAGAGATGGTCGATAAACAAATATTCAACCTTATTTAGATTCTTATTAAGCTTCCCTTGTCTTTCTAATTCCTTATACACATTTTCAACCATATAAATCTTATCGTTCAGTTTTAAAGGATTAATTGTGTTCGTTTGAGAAGTCTCTCTAGAAACATCATAAAAATAGAGGGCTTGATCAATTTTTGCTATATTACTAGCATTCGCAACAACCACTGGGACAATCCCGAGATCTTCATACCAATAGCCCTCAGGAAAACGATAGTTCTCCCATAACTTTCTGCTAAACAGTTTATTGCAAGGTCCGGCACTGCAGGTATGCAGTTCTGTGCCAAGATGAATATGCTGTTTCTGGCCTTGTTTATTCACTTTGTAATAGTCAAACACAATCAAGTCACATTGTTGGCTGTTGACTATATCCACACATGCTTGAACGGCATTATTGTCCAAATAATCATCGCTGTCCACAAACAGGAAGTATTCGCCTTTTGCGATACTTATCCCTAAGTTTCTAGCGCTCGCTTGACCGCCATTTTCTTTGTTATAGATACGGATTCTATTTTCTGTTTTGCCGATTTCCTCTACAATGCTTAAAGAGTTATCAGTCGAACCGTCATTTATCACTACTATTTCTATATGTTTATACGTTTGATTTTTGAGTGAATCCAAACATCTCGTTATATATGCTTCTACATTATAAACAGGTATGATAATACTTATTAAAGGATTAATCATGTCTTTGTTTGTCCCTCCGCTATGTTGTACATTAGGGTAGCTCCTCTTTCGTTCATTATACTAACAATTAGAAAAGCAAAGATAATAATGGAATTTAATTAGCAGAAATAACACTAATTCTTTACAGTAACTTAAAGTTTTTCCTGTTGCTTTTAATGAACTCCCTCTCTTTATCCATCAAACTATTACAACTCTTAAAATAATTCATGGTTTAAAAAAATTCACAGCGTCTATATATAAAGTACAACACTAAAGGAGGCTGTCCAAAATGGTTAAACCGAATGATTTAAAAGACAAAACAGTGGACCGTCCACTTGATGACAAGAAAGTTGAAGAACAGGTAAAGAATATTAAAGAAGACAACAACGAGTCTGATGAAAAGAAGAATAAAGAATAAAAAATAAGCCTCCAATAAATGGAGGCTTACTTTCCGTTTATCCAAAAATCTCGCCGTCGTTTTGGTCGAGGTCCATAGCAGAGTACATATAAGCTTGATTAAAGTCAGGAGTATATTCCGGTTTATCTGACAGCTTTTTAAGATGTCTGCCTATTAAGTACTTCGTCTCACTGGAGATGAAACCAAACGGCAATTCTGCTGCTCTGCCGAAATAAATCGATGACTGCTTGCCGCTGCTTAACACAACCTTCTTGCTGTTTACCAAATATGGGCGGTCCATTTGTGTTGTATAAACGGTCTCCCAATCATTGACTGTCTCAAAGGCAATTTTGGAAAGATGGCCGCCGGAAACAGATAATAGAATAATATCTGGCTCCAAATAATCAACAAGCTTGTGCCAAGCTGGAACACCGCTTGATTCAAGGTTTTTCTGTTCACTTCTGCTGAGCGATTCCCATGTCTGATTCGTCGCAAGGGAGGAACAGATGTCTGTATGGATGGCCGTGTTTACCATATTGCCGTAGAAGCTGGCATCAAGACCGTTCAATAACGGCTCATAGGCTGGATCAAACCATTCTTTGTATGGCTTATCTTGGAAGTATTCATTTAGGGCAGCCAAATATTGCTGATTAAAATCATAAAAATGATCTTTTTTCATTGACTGAAAACGAAGGAAAGGGTCTGGGTCAGGGAACTCCTTCTTGGAAGGATTCAAACCGACTGTAATGATACGGATCGGGGATTCAAAATATTTTTTGATATTGCCAAAGTACAAAATTGGCATAGAAGATTTCACAACATAGGATAAATCTTTTTTTGATTCGAAGTTTTCCAAACACTCTTTTGCTAGACTGGTTAGTTTTGCAGGTTGAATAACAATAAAAATCACCCTTTCAAGAATTTTAAAAAAGTATTGCTCTACTAAATATTTCGCCCTCTATTTCAGTTTTCCCTTCAAAACGATTTAACACATCCAAACTTTTTTTAAAAGAATGATTCAAAATGCTTTAGACGCACGCCTTGAAACCTGCCATAATAGGAAAACCAGAGAAAGAGGAGCGTTCAAACTTTTTTTTACAATCATTTACTATAAATGTAAAAAAGCAAACTCTTGGTTGTGGAAACGCCTTCTTTTTTAATGGATAATAATGCTAAAAGAAGGTTTGACATGATTAATGAAAAATTTTTTGCAAGTTCATTAGGAAAACAAATCCGCTATGCAAGAATGAAGAAGGGTTTATCCCTTGAACAGCTCGGCGAACGGACAAGCATGAGCCCCAATTTCATCGGCAGGATTGAACGCGGCACATCTATTCCAAAATCCTTTACTCTATATAAGCTATGCAAGGAATTGGGCATCAATCCTAGTTTTCTGTTCATTCAAGCAGAAAAAGAGTACAAGGAGCAAATTTAGCTTACTAACTCCTTTCCCCTCCCCATTTATATTCTCTCTAAATCCCTGTAATTTTTACTGTATCCAAGAAACAACAGACAATACCTCTCGCAAAAAATTTTTCCCTTCTTAAGATTAACTGCATGCAAACCTCCCTTTTCACCTACTAAAAAAGGAGTGCATCGCAATGGCTAATTTCTATGATGATTATGAAATAAGCGAAAAAACCCTCGCCTTGAAACCTGCCTATAATCTGGAGTACAGCACGATTGTCCTTGAAGGAACAGAAGAATATTATGTAAAGAAAACTCCGCTTGAGCTGATCAAACAGGCCTCCCTTTTCGGCGGGGCTGAATATGACGGACGGCGCTGTGCTGTTTCCTTTCTGACCGGCATTAAAAAGAAAATCCCCATTCCCATCAATCCGCAAAAAAACATCTACGCTTTCCCGACACAATCGCCAAGCCAAATGGACTGCCACTGGATTTTTTTCTCCCATGTTAACCTCATTTCAGGAGCATCCTCTGTCAGCAATAAAAGTACAATGATTGTTTTCCAAAATGGCAGGAAGCTGGAGGTTAAGGAATCGGCTCATATTCTCGACAAACAGATGTACAGAACCTGGATGTGTGTGAAAGCATTGAGCGGTGATTTTCCTGTCAGCACATAATCTCTTGCCAACAATAAGAAAATCGGGTATTAATGAAGAATAAAAGTTGTTACAGGAGGAAGATATGGCAGAGATTATTCGATTCATCGCCGGGATTGTCAATGAAATACATGATATTATCATGCAGGCTGCGGCCCATTTCGGCTGGCAGGCTAGTGATAAAGACTTGCATCTATGGATTATTGGCATCATTGGCATCCTCTCCTTTTTCGCGGTTCATGCCGTTTTCAAACTGCTTGCAAAATGGAGCATCACGAGCATCTCCTTCATTTATACCTTCACACTCATATTAGTACTCGTTTTTGCGATTGAAATACAACAAGGCATCACCGGCCGCGGCAATATGGAGTTTCAGGATGCAGTCGTTGGGATTTACGGATTTTTGCTGTTTTTCGGTGTTTATGTGCTGTACAGGGTTATTCGGTATGGTTTTCTGCGAATGGCACGGAAAAAGGCTAAAGCTGGACGGACGAGAAGATCAGGGTAAAAAAAGGAAGAACCTTTTTTAGCGGTTCTTCCTTTTTCTATTTATTTGTCTTCTGTGCTGATAAGCTCATTTATTTCCAACGCACCATCTTCAAGCTTATTCACTTTATAGGAGGATTTGTACTCCTGCCTTTTTGTTGTTCCATCTTCATAAGTAATGTCATACACATCTTCTGTATCAACAACATAGCCTTCGTCTGTTTTTTCATAATCTGTCACCTCGACAGAGACAACTTCTTCTGTAATGCCCTTTTCGTAAATATACTTTACATAATCTTTCGACTCTGTGTACGCTTTGCCATTCGGATCTAAATACGGACTCACAAAGGAGAATTCCCCTGCATTCATAGCAGAAACACTAGCATAGTAATAATCTTCCATGAATGAGTTCAAAGCCTCTTCTGTTTCTTCTGGTGTATCCTCCGTAAATTCTAAATCAATATAGTTCGTGTTAATAACTTTTTGAGCAGCAGTTTTCATTACGCCGTCCTTTGTTTCATACTCTGCATGAAGACTGATAGAACCGTCTGTAGGAATTGGACCGAAATCATATACATCTGCAACCTTTTTGCCAGTACTCTTTCCATTCACAAACAGGATACTGTCATCAATATTAGAATAAATATCTACATATTCCCCTTCAAAATCAAGATAGATATCCAGTACATTAGCATAAGCATCATCAAAGTCGAGCTTTTCTGTGTGTGATAAAGAGGCATAGTCGCCTTTATAACTGCCTGCAAGCTCCGTGTCACCTGGCAGTACATCCTTTATGGTCAGATCTTCGTCCACCTTCTGCTTGCTGTCTCTATATTCTACTTCTGCTCCGTCCAAATTGGCACTTACAGTTAGCTCAAATGGAATTGCCTCGATTTTGTATTGCTGGTAAAGGCCGAATTTCTTATCTCCCTTTACAAGACGCACAATTTCATTGCTGCTGTTATCTGTAACGGTCGCCCCGGCTGTGACACCTTCATAGGAAAAGGAGCTGGATATTTCGGATTGATAGTCTTTCAGATAAGCTAAGTAGCTTTTAATGTCTTCCTCTTTGAAGTCACCATCAAATTGCTCAAAGGAAATAACCTTCTTCGCCTCTTTTACATCCTTGCTTTTGACAGCTTGTTCAAATGCTTCTATTGTCTTTTCTGGTGTATATAGACTAGCAATGAACTTATGCGCACCAAACAGAATTACCACAGCCAGCGCAGCTGAAAGGATGATGATTTTATTTTTTTTGGACATTGGCTCTCTCTTAGCTTCTGCTGTTTGATGATTAGCATTGCTGGAAGGAGCTTGGACCGTTTTGCCGGTTTGTGCAGCTTCAAATGGCTGTCCACATGAATTACAGAAATTCTGGCCTGCCTTTCTTTCCGTACCGCAATTTTTACAAAATTTCATTTTTCTCTTCCCCCATATTTTAATAAGAGGCCTGAAATACGACAGGCCCCCTAAATTCTCTCTTTATGTTAAAAACCAAATGGATTCATCATATCGAGCATTTCCTCGATGTTTTCCAATGCTGCATCACTAATGATCATAAATACAATCGCAATCGCAATATAGGATAAAAGAATGCTGTAGAATGCATCCAATCCACCGTTACTCTGCTTTTTATAGCTGTAAATAATCAATGGAATCACAAAGGAGAATGCCGTTAATCCCAACAACAGGAAGAATACAAAAGAATAAGAACCAATTAAGGAAATAATTAGTGCAATCACAAAAAATGAGGCTGGAACTACTAAGAATGTACCAAATCTCGCTAGTACATCAAGAAAGCCGGCAGAAGATTTACCAAGCTTGACCGCTCCGAAGATAATTAGTACTACTAATGCAAGTATAATTAATAAAATAAATAATGGTTTAATTACAACAGCACCGAAGCTGATATCTGGCGAAAACCAGCCACTGTTATAGCTGCTAAATGCACTCTTTAATGCAAAATAACTCATAAGCGGAATCATCAAAGCAAATAAAACAATTGTAATGATTCCATTGATGAAATTCTCTTTCCCTGTATTTGCTGCTGCTTGAACAGGATTTTTTAATGCTGTTAAAAAGTATGAAAAGTATTGCTTGGAAACAGTCTTCGTTTTCTCTATATATGCTTGACTGCTTCCTGTCTGTCCAGCTGTTGTTGAAGCCGCTGCAGCTGCTTCCTCTTTGGACAATACTGGATTTGGGTGTGTCCCGGTTTCTGTCTGCAGATTTGCTCCGCATGATTCACAGAATCTAGCATCCCTATCATTAGGATGCCCGCACTTTACACAATTCACTGTTAAGTCTCCCCTTTTTTCTATCTATATATTGAAAATAAAGAAAAAGCTGTATTCTCATACAAAATATTCAATCCCCTAAATTTCCTCACTTATTGTAATAGGTAAATCAACTTAACACCAGTAATAATATGGTAAATAAATAATCCATTATACTCATTATTCCTTTTTAAAAAAACCACTCTAGTTTTTAATGCAATCCTTAACCTCCTGCTAATACAAGGTTTAAAACAATTAAAAAAATACGGATACCTTGTAAATTTTTCTCTGAACTTTCGTTCGACAAATTTCGAGGGTATCAGCGTAACGAATGGAATCATTTACTATTTCATCCTGCTAAAACACTACCGATATAAAGCCGATATCATTAAAAAAAGAGATTCATATAAGGACATGATGTCCAGCTGACGGGTTATCGGCCAAGGGTCTATGCCGATAAGCCGGGCTACTTTTTTCGGGAAGGATGAACACTTGTGGGGAAAATAATTTCTGGATTTTCTGCTTTTCTATTACTCTTTTCTATACCTTTAAGTACTTTTGCCCAAGAGGAGAATGTATCTTTAAAGGCAGCTAGCGTTAATACAAACTTAAACACAAGTTTGGTACCTCGGCTTGATATAAGCAAGCATCTTAACTTTGACAATGTGGAGGATTATCCGCTTATCAGGGACGGTGCTGTGGCGGGAAGCTTGACCGACAGTGTCGGCAGTACCAATACAGTTACCTATATTGGCACCTCTTCCTCTGAAACCGCAGATGAAGCGATGAATTTGCTGCTGGCTGTTCAAAATGACAGCACAAATAAGGATGCTTTTTTGGATATAGAATTTTACACAGACAATAATGGGGCCCTTGACTATATCGGCGGCATTTCAAACGATATGTCTTCCTCTTTCGGAAACATGAAGCTTGGAATAACGCTTCCAAAGTCACTTTATAAAAACAGTGCCTACATATACTTGCGTCTTGGCACCTCGAAAAGCCAGTCTGATTTATATTATTCTGATACAACTTATTTCAAGGTAGCAAACCCATTTTACACAGGAACTGCTTTAAACATAAGCAGCGGGACAAGCTATTACAGCTTAATCAGCAATGAATCTACCAATGCTTATCAAAGCGAAAATACTGGGTCATTAGAGATTAACAATGACGAATATACGTTCAACAAAAACATGGAAAAAGAAGCCTATATGCTTGATTATGTCGTTCCGTTCGAGCCAGAAGATGCGGACAAAGTAACGACTAAAAGCACCAATTCTGTAATCGCCTCCTATGATGAGGGCGACAGCAAAGCATTTTGGGTAACAAATATTGAGACAAATGAAGATTACCAGCTGACTGCAAAGCTTCTGTACAGTGGCACCTACGCAGATGTGTGGGTAAATAACAATGAAATTACGGCAGATGCGGCTGCACAGCTCGGCAAGGAATTCGATGATTCTATTCACCTTTCTGTGGCAACAAATTTCGGGAAGGAATCAGATGTTAATAATGACGGAAAGGTTAACATCCTTGCCTATGATATTAAGGATGGGTTTACTGGTAGCGGCGGCTATGTTGCTGGCTATTTCTCGCCTGTCGATTTATATAATGATACAAACTCAAATAAGTCAGAGATTTTCTATATTGATACGTACCCGCTCATGTATGACGCAGGCGATATCGATGTGTCTGAGGCTTATATGACACTTGCCCATGAATTTCAGCATATGGTCAGCTTTAACCAAAATGTGTTTATCCAAGGATCTACACAGCTGGACACATGGCTTGATGAAGGGTTGGCGATGGCAGCCGAACAAATCTATTCAAAGGATATCCTGCAAAGCAGGATTGATTATTATAATTACAGCACAAGCATCACATCAGGGCAGTCCTTACTGAATTGGGATTATTACGGGGACACGTTAGCGAATTACTCCCTTTCCTACTTGTTCCTGCAATATTTGAAATACCAGGCTGGCCAAGGGGACAGCATCTTTAAGGAAATTATCGCAGACACAAACAGCAATTACAAAGCAGTCGAGAACATCATTCATAAATATATTGATCCTAAACTAACATTCGGACAATTTATGACGAATTTCCGGGCAGCACTTGTCTTGAAGAAGGATTCTGGTCCGTACGGCTTTAAAGGCGTTTCCGCTTTTGATTCCCTTAAAGAGAAGCTGTACAGCGGGACAACAACTTTGTCTTTAAAAGGCGGCGGTGCTGTTGTAAAAGGATTAAGCTCACCAGAAGACTTTTCTGTACCATCAACGAAGGGTGCCGATATTACGTATACAATGCTGACAAACAGCAGCGGCACAGATGTGCCGACAACTCCGACTGTGTATGCAATAGGTGACAGTGATACTGCTTTAAGCGGGATTGCCGACCCATACACAACCATCTTTATTACAGCAAATGGAACAACAATCGGCAGCGGCGCAGCAAGCAGCAACGGGACGTTCCAAATCACGATTCCGAAGCAAAAGGCTGGTACAAAACTAGCCGTCTATTCAATTGATACAGCTGGCAGCCGCAGTGCAGAGGCAGCTGTTACCGTGAAGGATAAAACAGCACCATCCAAGCCGAAGGTTAACACTGTCAGTGATTCTTCCACAAACGTCACTGGAACTGCTGAAGCAGGTTCGACTGTTCAAGTTCGATCAGGCTATTCAACTATTGGAAAAACAACAGCTGACAGTAAAGGTGCTTTTAAAATAACAATTACGAAGCAAAAGGCAAGCACAAAGCTGGTTGTGAATGCAACAGACAAAGCTGGCAATAAGAGCGGTGACACATCTGTCACTGTTGTCGATAAAATAGCACCAACAAAGCCAAGTGTTAGCTCGATCAGTGATGCGACAACATATGTGACAGGCAAGACAGAAGCAAAAGCAAAAGTGTATGTAAAAAGAGGCAGCACAACAATTGGCACAGCAACAGCCGACAGCAAGGGAGCCTATAAAATCAAAATAGCGAAGCAAAAGGCAGGCACGTATTTAACGGTGTATGCTGAGGATGCTGCCCATAATAAGAGTAATTCTGTTTCTATTAAAGTTGCCGACAAAACAGCACCAGGCGCACCTAGTGCTAAAACGGTCACATCGAAATCAACAAGTATTTCTGGCAGTGCAGAAAAAGGAGCTACCGTTTATGTGTACAGAGGCAGCAAATATTTAGGAAAAGCGACTGTCAGCTCAAATGGAACATACAAAGTGAAATTGCGCAAACAGAAAAAAGGCACTTCCTTGAAGCTGTATGCGAAAGATAAAGCAGGCAATAAGAGTTCTTATCGAACCATAAAAGTAAAATAATAAAAACGGCGTCTCTGAAGGTGAAAACCGCTTCAGGACGCTGTTTTTTGCTAGTTAAACAAACGTTTGATTAAAGCTAACTGCAGAAAAAAAAGAAGCTTCCATGGCTGGAGCTTCTTTTTTTCATCAGCTGTTCAGCTGCTTATCTACTAAATCAGCAACTAAAATATACCGTTTCGGAGCATCTCCGATATAGTTAAACGGATAGCAGGTTGTGACAGTTAATGTTGCTTTCGGTTTTGGAACGATAACCGTTCTATCATCCTTATCAACAATTCTGACCCGTTTCACTTTATACGTAAATTCCCCAGCAGCTGTCTTCACTGTTAGAAGATCACCTTTGCCAACTTCCCCAAGTCTTCTAAACACAGTATCTCGATGGCCGGAAAGCACCGTATTGTCCTCTTCACCAGGCATAACACTGCCTGCAAAATGACCAACACCCTTTTCCAGCTCATCTTCATCTGTGCCATGAATGATTGGAAGAGTCGCCTCTAGCTTCGGAATAAGCAAATCCCCCATATAGTCCCCTACTGTTGGCATTTCTGCATAAAGCGGAGTCTCATCTGGTGGTTCTTCCGGCTCTTCCTCCACTGCCGGAGGAGCTTCCGTTTTCTCCTCTTCTTCCTTCGGCAAATCATCTGCTTTCACTTGCTCTGTCTTATAAAGGAAATAGCCCTTTAAAAAAGGATAAAAGTTGGAGCTGGTAAACCAGACTCCAACTATAATGACAGCAGCAGTCAATGAAAGAAGAATCCATTGCTTACGGCTATTTCCTCTTCTGTTTTTATTGGCTGCCCGCATTTTTTATTGTCCTTTCACCCAAACACGTCTAAACAACACAACACCAGCAAGCACAATCACAAGTCCAATGATTGTATTTTGCAAGTAGTCAGAAGCAGTGTTTGGCAGCTTTCCGCCTTTTACAGTCTTTTCAACCGCTTTAGTAGCTGTTTTTACTGGAATTTCTTTTACGATTTGTTCTGCTTCTTGAAGGTCTTTACCAGTCTCTTTGATTATTTCAGAACCGAACATTTCATTCGTTAGAATGATATCTGCCAGGAAATCACCTTGTTTATTGTAAAGCTCAATCAGCAAGTCTGCACCATCTGTTGACGTCATCGTCATCATGCTTTGTACAGATAATGGTTTTTTCACACCATCTTTAACAAGATAATACTTCACATCAAGCTGCAAAATATCCAGCATGTCGTTCGAGATATCCAATAGCTCAGCAATTTGCTCTGCTGTCAGGTCATCTGCAGAATCGAATTCACCAAATGCCATCATTCTTTCGCTCAATGTATATAGTTGATCCTCAAAATCAGGGTTTTCTTCATAAATTGTTATAAAATGCTCAAGCAATCTGTCCATTTCTTCTTCTGTCAGGTCCATGGATAGGAACAGCTCGTCAATCTCTGCTTCTAAATCTGCTCCACCATTCATGTAATAATCTACAGTAGAGTCAAGGTCTTCGATAAATTCATAGTGATCGATAGACTCATCAAACTGCTGAAGATACTCTTCTAATTCATCAGCAGATGCAAAGCCGTATCTTTCTACAAGCTCTTGCAGGTTCTCATCATTGATAAGTGTGCCATAAGTATCATCTAAATAGTAGCCAACATAATCATAAACCTCTTCAGCGAAAAGAAGGTATTCGCTATCAAGAACGTCTTGTCCCACTTCAATATCACCATAATCAGCAAGAAGCTCATTTAACTCTTCTCTTGTTAGATCATAGTCTGTCAAAATTGGCTCGATAGATTCTTCTGTTAATGGTGTGCCCAGCTCATCAGCAGATTCGAAATCTTCCAAATACCAATCTTTGCTTTCTAAGTAATCGATATAATCCTGCTTTTCCCAGCCGATTTCTTCTAAAAATGCTTCGAAATCCTTATCATTAGATTCCATTGCAAACGAAGTTACAGGCAGAAGGCTTAAAGCCAGTAAAATAGCTGTAAACAAACAAAGTAAACGCTTCATTGGTTCCCCCTACTATCTCTATTTTTAGTTTTCAATTTATTATACTTGCAGAAAAAGGGATTAGAAACAAAAATATTTTTCTAAAATAAAATATTTTTGTTGCTTTTTTACTAGAAACCCATACTGAGTAAGAAAAGTAACTATTTTACAATAAATGCATTATACAAAGGGAGATTAGCTTGGAAAAAATCGCTTAAATAAGGAAGATAGCCAACCTACATCTGCCGTGTTAAGCAGCTTCAGCATCCTTTCTGCCACTTTTTGATAATCTTCCTTTGTTACGGCATTTTCATAATCAAACCAAATGCCATCTTGATCTATTGATTTACTTCCCAGTCTGTACCGATTATTCATATGATGAGCTGTAACCTTATTAGGCAGAATCTCTTTTCCCCAAATCATGGTTGTTCCCTCTTTAGGACAAACAGCTAACTCCACAATAAATGAACCTCCCCATTTATTGAATTGGAAGGTAATTAAATCAATATTGTTTTTATTCCTTCTTCTGAAATGGTTAAGAGAACCTTTAAAGCCTTGTCGCCTTAAAACAGGAATGACTACCTCTTTTAACGCAGTGAGCATTTCTCTTCTTTGATCTGACAGCATTCCATTACTCCTTCTCATGTAGTTAAATTACAATCTTAGCAGCTGTCCTACGCTGAAAAAAACAATTTATTTCTAACACTGTAAACATTTCAAGCAAACAAGCATACTCTAACTCTTGAACAAAATAAAAAGCCCTAATAAAATTAGGACTTTTCCTCAAAAATCTTTGCACCATATATGCATGAATAACATAAGATACATCCTGGGCATAGGCAAATGCCGTTAAAAAAACACATAGAGCTCCCTTTTAGCAGGTAAGCTTACCGGCGGCCTACATTGGTATTCAGCTTTGCCAATTCAGACTCTAACAGGCTCATCAATTCCTTCACTGTAGCACCCTCATTGCCTTTATTGTACACACTCAGCAATAATGTCTTGAAGTCCTCTTTATTGTCAGCCATATTATCGCTCCATTTTTTATTTTTTTATTTCAACAAACCATCAGTTCATGAACATGAAAATATTTTATATTATATGCCTGATTTCCAAGAACGTTATTTAGTGTTAAGCCCTTTCTAAAATGAAAGAGCACAATCCCTGATTGATTCCCATTTTTAACGGCTGATAAACTGGTTAGCTTGGACTAATTTACATAAATGAATAAAGCAGCTAATAACGCTTTGTTATTAGCTGCTTTTAGTTAAATGTTCTGGATAGAGAATTTTTCATGTATATGATTAGAAGCAGAGGGTTACTTGCCGTGCATCTAGATGAATCAATATGCTATTTGATACTAAATATTTTCAAGAAGAGAAAGATATTGAAGTGAGATTTTTTATTGTTTTCTCCATTTTTTCCGCTGGAGAATAACAAATAGGGAGGATATCGTGATGCCCATCAGCAAAGCAAGCACAGCAGCACCAATATAAAACGGGGCAGACGGCCAGTAATGGTTTGTATAGAAGATAAAACAGGCAAAAATAAGAAGAACAGCTAAAAACAGTTCAAACACTAACGTAACAAACAGAAACGCTAAATAAGGCCTGACAATTGCTTTATGCGACACATGTTCTAACGTCATGCCTTGCCACCAAAGCTCCCCGAGACGGCTGAGTTTCTTCATCCCCCATCACCTCAATTATATTGTTAATTCATTGTATGTTGGGGGTGAGGGAGATTTTCATCGTTCCTTTAAATATTGTCAGCTACATAAATATTAGGATCGAGAAAAGAAGTATTGACCATTAGCAGCAAGTAACCATAAAACTTTTAATTCATTTTTATCTTCACTATTTCCTCTACGCTATTTTTATTTGTATTTAATATAAGATAGACTGCTTTAATATCTTCTACAGCAGCAGTTCCGTCTACTTCATTAAAGGAACTTTTTTCAGTTAATTCTTTAAGTGATGTTAATTTATTTGTCACCTTAACAATGGAGTCATACTCCATATATTTATATACAATTTCTAAATCAGATCTTAATAGCTTATGATAAAAATGCTGCACAGATTGTTGTATATCAGTATTCCTTACAGGAGATTTCTTAGCAATTTCATCTAAAGTATTTTCACATGTATAAATTAACTCCTCAAGAACTTCCAATCTTACTTTAGACGCTTCTAAAAAAAGCATAAAGTTTCGCCGGTCTATTCTTTCCTTCACTATGTAGCATGTTAATAGTGTTCCAATACAAGCCACTATAACTCCAGTTATTCCTCCAATTATTTCATTAAGCATGTAGAAAAGCAGCCATATCCACAACAAAAGAAGCGCAAAAATAATTATATATATCTTATAAGATTTCATTTTTCTCAACTTACCGCCTCCTACGCCTATTATTAAGAAAAGAATATTGCATTAATACAAATTATAACATTTTTGTATATTTATCTTAATTTAATTCTATTAAATTAAAAAACTAAAGTCGATTTCGATAAATTATATATTTATTAACTGAGCTACCAAAGATGACACTAGCTACTATAGTACTATGCTTCTGTAGAAAATTGTCGAACTTTTTTTCTTTATCTAAGTAACTATTTAAAGTAATATTAAAAATGCGACAAAATACCTATACAGGAGTTCATATGTTACATTCTATGATAGACAATCAAGAGCTAGATACAGATTGGATAGAATTGATTTCATATGCTAAGGAGATAGGTATGTCCATAGAGGAAATTAGAAAGATTCTCACTATACTTAAACCTGCTTAAGGTTCTTTTTAGCATAATAATCATTCATCATTAACTTTCTCTCCCTTCCATAAGGAAAGGAGATTTTTTTTATTACTTTCCACTATCTCTTCTCAAATACTGGATTAAGATTTCATCCAGTCATGATAAATTCTTTATAAGATGTTGCTGCAAGTTCCCTACCCCAATGTGTCTACAACTAATAAAAATAGCTGTTTCGCTTAGTGTTTAATGAAAAAAAGCAGGAGATTATCTCCTGCTTTTAGTACCATCTTTTATGTGATTATTTTCACAAATATCCATTGCTCTATTCAAGCCTTACTATAACTTTTTACAGCTGTGCCGTTCTCCAAGCCCGCACATTCTCCCGTCTATACACATCTGCTTTATCCACTGACTGGAACAGATTCATTTTATATTGAACAACCTCTTTTGCAGCGTCAATGCAATCAGGATAAATAGCATTTGGATCCCACAGCTCTGTTTCAGCAAGTATTTCACGACACTTTTTGTAGAAAGCATATTTATAATCAGAGGAGATATTAACCTTCTGAATGCCGATTTTGACTGCCTCGGCAATCTCCTCATCTGGGTTGGCAGAGCCGCCATGTAAAACTAGCGGGATATCAACAACTTCTTTGATTTGGCGCAAAATATCCATGCGCAGCTGTGGCTTCATGTCTTTTGGATAAATACCGTGACAAGTGCCGATTGCGACTGCTAATGTGTCAACACCAGTGCTTTCAACGAATTCCCTCGCATCTTCTGGTCTTGTGTAAATAACCTCAGTTACGCCACCTTCAATTGTTGTGCCTGTATTGCCAATTGTTCCTAGCTCTCCTTCTACTGACACGCCAAGAGGATGGGCGATATCAACGATTTGCTTTGTAACTCTGATATTTTCTTCAAGAGGTAGAAGCGAACCGTCAATCATGACAGAGCTGAAGCCGACGTGGATGGCTCTCATAATACTTTCCACACTATCGCCATGATCAAGATGAAGCACAAATGGCACATGACTGTTTTTGATCCGGGCAAGCACATAGTGAAAGAAATCATCCTTTGTGAAATCTAGCTCTGTCGGGTGCACGGCGATAATAGCTGGTGAGTTGTTTTTCTCTGCCTCTTCGACAACCACTCTTAAGAAATTACTGTCCGCTACATTAAAGGCTCCTACCGCAAATTGGTGCTCCTGTGCCACTTCTAATAATTGCTTCATGTTTACTAACATTGTCTCTCCCCATTTCGATTAGATTTTTATAAAGACTTGCCTGTTGACTCAGATAAATCCATATAATATTTAACCATTTCCTTGCCAGCATCGACTGTACCTTGGATAAGGCGAACATAATCGACAGTCTCATTTTCCTTTAAGTATTCTTGAATACTGTTGACTTGAGCCTTCATGAAATCAGAACCAACATTGATTTTATTGATGCCAAGGGCAATTGACTTTTTAATATTTGCTTCTCCGCAGCCTGAGCCGCCATGTAAGACAAGGGGTATATTTGTTTCTGCTTTAATTTTCTCGACTATATCAAAGCGGAATGGCGGCACATAGCCGTCTGGATAGTCGCCATGACTTGAGCCATAAGAAATCGCTAAAGCATCAATTCCTGTTCGTCTTGCATACTCAATAGCTGCATCCGGGTCTGTGTACATATCATCATTAGTGAGATTATTGCGGGAAACAGAGCCGATATTGCCAATCTCGCCTTCCACACTGGCATCATAGGTTTGAGCAAACTCAACCATCTTTTTGGTAATCTCAATATTCTGTTCAAGCGGATAAGCAGACGCATCCATCATCACACTTGAAAAGCCGTCTCTTAAGCATCTTTTCACAAAGCCTACATCCTTGCCATGGTCGAGATTAATTGCAACCTCAACACTTGCGTCGCGTGCCATTTCGATAATCGGCTGTGTCAGCAATTTACTGCCAAGATGTGCTTGTAAATGGTCTTGCAGAAGATCAATGATAACAGGCGCTCTTAATTCTTGAGCTGCTAATATGACGGCCTTTGCTGTCTCTAAATTGAAGCAATTGATAGCCATCACAGCGTATTTTCCTTTGTTGGCACGTGCAAGCATGCCTTTCATGGAAACATACATAAGCCTCTTCCCTCCTGATTAAAATGAGATTTTTACATCAGATAAGTCCATATTTTCTTCCTCTGTTGTTTCCTCCGCTTTCTCGACAGGCTCCTTCTTCCAGAAGAACAGCATCAAGCCTGTTACAACAGAACCAATCAGTAACGCCAGACAGAATAGAAACGGATGATTCATGGCTGGTACGATGAACATGCCGCCAGATGGGACAGGTGAGCCTACACCCCAAAGCATGGAGAAACCGCCGCCAACTGCTGCACCGAGTGTACAGGAAACAACTACTCTTACGATATCAACAGCAGCAATAGGAATAACACCTTCAGTGATCATACAAACACCCATTGGAAAGGCAATTTTAATATTATCTTCCTCTGATTTCGTATATTTCTTTTTCTTTAATGCTTTTGATAATACCCATGAGATAGCAACACCGAATGGCGGCACCATAGATGCGAGTATTTTAACGGCTTCTGGTTCATATATGCCTTCAAGCAGCAAGCCGTCGGCAAAGAGGGAGGCTACTTTATTGACAGGACCGCCGAAATCAAATGCTGCCATGCCGCCTAAGATTGCCCCAAACACAAACCTCATCGAGCCTTGCATGCTCGTCAAGAACGATGTTAAGCCATCTGTCGCCCACACAATCGGCACCCCAAGTACAAAGAACATGAGAAGCCCGACAACGAGACTGGAGATGAGAGGAATAATCATCATTGGCATAAGCCCTTCCGCCCATCTTGGCACCTTCAAGTTATTCTTTAAGAAGAGTACAAAGTAACCGACAATAAAACCGCCAAGCATGCCTCCTAAGAAGCCAGCACCAATCGCATTAGCAATCAACCCCATCAGCAAGCCTGGTGCAATACCTGGACGATCAGCAATCGAGTAGGCAATCGCCCCGGCAATGACCGGAGCAAGCAGGCCCATTCCTAGTACACCTAATGACACAAGAGCAGATGGAATCGAGAAGGCTTCTTGATAGTTTTCAATAACAGTCCCGCCTGTCAGATTCCCGATCGCAATTAGTAAACCTGAAGCCACTACTAATGGCAGCATATAGGAAATTGCAGTTAACGCATGCTTTTTAATTTGCAGTTTTTTCAGCATATAAAAGACCCCTTCACTGGTTTTTGTTTAATTCAGCTTCAATCTTTTTGTATAGCTGCTTAGGTGCTTTAATAGCAATATGTGTCGGCACCTCCACAATTCTTTTGCCCTTAAAACGCTCCTTTCCGCTCACCTTTATATCTGCGGCAATGATGACAAGATCAGCTGCTTTTATTTCATCCGCTGTCAGCTCATCCTCAATCCCGATTGTTCCTTGTGTCTCAATCCTGACTTTATGGCCAAACTCCTGTCCTGCCTTAATCAGCTTTTCCTTCGCAATATACGTATGAGCAATTCCAGAGGTACAAGCAGAGATTCCAACAATGTTCATAAGATATTCCTCCTGTCAGTTGTTTTCAGCAAAGATCTCAATGAATTCTTTTCTTGTCTTAAGGGACTGGAACTTTTCAATTTTCTCCTCATCAGCAAGCAAGACAGCAACCTTCTGCAGGAGCTTAATATGAGTTGTTGTCTTGTCGCTATTCTTGACAGCAAATAAGATAATAATATTAATCGGCCCCCCGTCCAGCGACTCCCACTCTATCTCCTTATTTGTCCTGCCGATGGCAATTGATGTTTTTTGAACAAAGTCTGACTTACCGTGAGGAATGGCAATCCCCTTTTCCAAGCCAGTCGGCCCGGCATTTTCACGAAAAAGGACATCTTCTATAAATGCTTCTTCATCTGTTACGCAACCGTTTACAAATAACAGGTGGGTTAATTCAGCAATAACACCAAGCTTAGTTGTCGCCTGTAAATCGAGATTAATTAACTCCTCTGTCACAACTTTTGTAAAGTCTAAGTCATCCATTTTCACATCCATTTTGATCCTCCTATTTAATTCTTTATAGCCATCATCTGTTATAGATGATTACTTGATTTTTGTAGTAATCCTTAATAAACTGATCAATCTTGTATTTATCATCTTCATTTAATATCGGGCTGACCAGGATTGTCGGCTTGTCGCTGATGCTGTGTGTTTTCACTGTGGAAATGACCAGCTCAACATCCTCATAATCAGACTGCTTAATGCGCTCTTGAGCGATGATTTTATTAATGTGAATATTCGGAAAGTTTTTCCTGATTTTTTCGCTCAGCATATGAGACGTGCCAACTCCACTCGTACATTCAATTAAAATCGGAATCTGGTTCACAAAGCGATCATCATAGGAAATTTGAAAATACAGCGTAATATAACCAATTTCTTCATCTGTCAGATGCTTATCATAGATACCTTCTTCCATTAATTCATTTGCCGAAAATCGAACAAGCTGAAAAATATTAGAGAAATTCGTTTTAATTGATTTCAAGATTGGATTAATAATATAAATCTGGTGATTAAGGCGATAAACCATAGAGTGAAGATGCATCGTCAATCTTTCCCGCAGCTCTCTGTCCTCTGTAAACCGGTAGCCGCTGTTTCTCGAGACTCTGGAAATAAGCTGGTCTGCGAGAGCAATAACCTGGTTATTCAACAATACTTCAGACTGCTGGTTAAGCAGAAATCGGGAGTTAAGCTTATAAGCCTTTAAAATATAGTAGAGATTCAGCATTTCATAATGCTTTAATTGGAAGGAAAATTGCTTTTCAAGCTTTTCAGCTAAAGAACGAACCATTGGATAGATGGCAGAGCTGTCGTCAATCTGTTCATAGATGATTTCCTCATTAGGAAACAGCTGGAGATGATGCGCTTGCTTTTCAATAATGGATAAAAGGGAGCAAAACAAGGTTAAATAATAGGGCTGATCTAAAAGCAAGTCCTGTTCCTCCTGAAACTCATGGAGAATCTGCTTTATTTCTGCTAATCTCCCATTCTTCACCTGAATGTCCTTAATGGAATCGGGAATATCATACTGACAAAACGGATCGCCAATCTGCGTTAAATAGCTTTCAATAATAACAGCCATCAGCCTATACAGAGAGAATTGATCACCACTGATGAAGGTTCCCTCATTCGTCCGAGATAAGCGGATGCCATATGGCACAAGCTTCTTCTCAATATGCTTAAAATCATTCAAGATAGAGCTCTGACTGACAAAATAGCGCTCCGAGATTTTCTGAATAGAAGTCTTGCATGGGGCAATCGAAAGGAGAAATAACAACAAATCTAAACGCCGCTCATTAGGATGCTCGAACTGATCAGAAAGTGCTGACTCCTCTTCTTCCAATATCTCCAGCAAATAACCATTATTCTCTTTCTTCGTGAGCCGATAAGCAGAGCAATGATTCCCAATATCCTGCATATCACGATAAATCGTCTTCCGTGAAACAGCCAGCCGCTCCGCCAACTCAGAGGCCGTCACAAACCTCCTCTCTCCCAGCAGAATTTCAATAATTTCACATTGACGCTTATTCATGAACTTTCATCACCTCGTTTCTATGCTCTTATCTTACCAACGTGTAAGCGGATACACAATTACAATTTTGGGGTGGATTTTGTGTCCTTATTGGAGGGAGTAATCAATAATGGAATAATGACTAAGAGAGACTATTAAACACATATAAATTCTTTTTTCTTTATCTATTTAAATATAAAGCGCAAGCTGTCACTTCAACAACACTTCAAAATAAGCTATATCTAGTTCCTGATTAACGTCTTCAATTTTCAATTATAATTATTATTTTACTACGTTCTATTACTCCTTAATAATTCGTTCTTAAAAATGTTTTATTTTAGGTTTATAGTCCTAATTACTTGGGTATATAGTCACTGTTGTGTTATTATCATTTCCTGTCCAATTAAAAAGCGAGGTGAAACAAAGGGCTTCAATCATATAAATATTTAACATACTCAATCGTTCTTTCATTATTTGATAAGAACATTTCCAACTATATATTTCAGTTTCAAAATTCTTTACATCAAAAAATATAAATTAAAGTTATTGCGAGGGGCAAAAATGGGAATTAGAAGAAAAGTGTTTATTGGGTTCGGTGCGATATTATTGTTTATTATTGGGTTTGCTGTTGTTGGTTATTGGGGAAATGATCGTGCTGATAATCAGATGGCAACATTAATTGATACAGATTATAGACTTGTTTCTTTGGCAAATAACCTGGAGGAAAATGTTGCGGAACGTGTTATTATCGCTCGTGGTTATGTGTTATATGGAAATGAAAAATATAAAACGCAGTTTGCTCAGAAAACAGAGGAAGCTGACTTGTTAATGGATGAAATGAAAGAAATATTAGGGGATAATGCAGATTTTGCTGATGCTGTTGCGAAAACGGCAAAATGGGAGAACCTCATTACAGATCAAGTTATTCCTGCTTACGATGAAGGGGGTTTTGATGCGGCAATACCATTAATGGAGCAATATTGCCAAGTGTGGTCGTCAGATGCTATGGATGCTTGGGATAAGATAAAGGATACAGTCGATGGGCAATTATTGAAAACAAGTGATAGCATCATCTCGGAAAATCATGCCCAGAAGAATGTATTTATGGTAATGGCTGTTTTAACTGCAGTGATTGTGTTAGCTGTGGCTGCATGGATGATTTACACTGTCGTAAAACCAATCAAAGTAATTGAAGGAAGACTTACTCAAATTAGTAATAATGATTTATCTGGAGAACCACTTTCTATCAATAGTCAGGATGAATTCTCGCAGCTTGCTAATGCTGTGAATATGATGGTCGCAAACTTAGTAGGCATGATTGACCGCATTAAAACAACAGAAGGAAGATTGTTGAACACTTCAAGTCAGCTGCTTGGTGCAAGACAGGATTTGGAGGCCCAATCAGGTGGAATTCTTGAGTCTTTTGAACAAGTATCTATCGGTTCCATGCTTCAAAAGAATACAGCTAATGACATGGCTGCAACGATGTCTGAAGGTGCAAAAGGTATTGAGCTTATTGCAAGCTCCTCCTCTTCAGTTGCCGACTACTCAGTCCGTGTTAATGACGCAGCAAGTGAAGGTAATAAAGTTATTCAAGAAACTTTGGATGAGTTAAAGGGCTTAAATAGTACTGTTACGGAAACAGTTTCCGTTATGGAAGGTCTCGGAGAAAGAACAAATAGAATTGGAGCAATATCAGAGGTTATCACTAATATTGCAGAGCAGACGAACCTGCTTGCTCTTAATGCGACAATTGAAGCTGCAAGAGCTGGCGAACATGGGAAAGGATTTGCTGTGGTTGCAACAGAGGTTAGAAAGCTTGCAGAGAACTCTAAAGCATCTGCAGAGGAAATTGCTGATTTGATTGCAGTAGTTAAACATGATACAGAAACAGCAGTCACTTCAACTATTAAAAGTAAAAGTGAGATGGAAAGCAGCTTATTTGCAGCTAATAATGCTGGTTTAGCCTTTAAAAACATTTTAGCTTCTATCGAAAATATCGTCGCTCAGATTCAAGATATCTCTGCTACATCTGAGGAACTGTCTGCTAGTGTTGAGGAAATCACAGCCTCTGCTGATGAATTGGCCGCTATTGCAAGTGAAAATGTTGACCATGTTAATGCTGTAGCCTCTGCTTCTCAAAATCAAACTGCAACTAATGAACAAGTGGGCAGTTTGATAAATGAGCTGAATGAGATGTCTAAGGAACTTAATGATACAATGGAAAGATTCAAGTTATAATTAGTCAAAACGCCGCTTATTAAACGGCGTTTTTTTCTTACATTTAATAAACCAACTCAACCTCCCGATGCTCCCAAACATCAAACAAATTCCCGTCCAAGTCCTCTAATGTGAAAAAGTTTCCATTATGTCCTTCATTGCTGATTTCGCTCACTAGTACTCCTTTTGCTAACAGCCTTTTATGAAGGAATTCAATATCGTCGGTGAAGAAGGTGATGATCCAGCGTTTTCTGCCTTCGACACGAAAGTGGGCACGAGACATGTCATCACTTTGTAAAAGATGCAGGATAGGTCGGTCATCCCGGAATAAACTGACGGAATCTTCTTGATGATGTCTTGCATTAAAGCCGAAGTTTTCCGTCCACCACTCAGCAGCTCTTTCCATATCTGCTGTTGGGATAACATTATAAGCGATACCTAATACTCTTCCCCTTGTACTGATGTTAGCTGTCATTCTCTTCACACTCCTTAATTCAATCGATTATTTTCTCATAAATTTGTTATTCTATCTCCTAGATGAAAATACCTTTCAGTTGCGCAAAGATAATGTTTCGGAACAGAATAATTGAATGCGCTTTCCTTGGGTGTTATAGTGAAAATAAGTATGACATATAATAACGAACGGAGATGAACTTATGCTGAATGTCAGAGGCTTATCATATAAAGATGTTAAAATCAGCCACTTGAGCTCCTTTGATGGCTATCAGATAAACTTTCGCATTAATGATCATTTATATCAATTTTTGGTAGGAAATAAGAAAAGACCTTTCCCTTTGAATGTGATGCATATCTTCAAAGAAAAGGATGTATGTGCCTTCTGCAACAAGACGATCTATCCGTACCCTGCTGGGCAGCAAATCTGCTTTGAGTTTCAGAAGCATTTACCGTCCTTGTTGAATCACTTCCAGACAATGTATCCGAAAGAATTTATTGCTTAAGGAGGGAGATTGCTCCCTCCTTTTTCTTATGATAATTCTATCCATTTAGAGGAGATATAGATGCCCTCTCCCCCAACCTCCAATGCTTCCACATTATTATTAGCATCAACCTTAACATGAGAGATAATTTCTGATGGGGCATTCATCGCATGTCCTTGTTCAAAAATAAGGCTTGTGGCGCCTGGCTTCACTACATTATGTTTATAAAGATAGCCTGTTAACGCTCCACTTGCCGTGCCTGTTGCGCTTTCCTCATTGATGTCATATAGCGGTGCAAAATTACGGCAGAAGGCATCAACTCCAGAATCTGTATCTAAAGTAAAGACATGATAACCGACTACTTCCAGCTTGGCGCTTATTTCTTTCATTCTATTAAAATCTGGTTGAAGCGTTTGAAGCACTTGATTATTTTTGACTGGAATTATGATATCCTTTAATCCTGTTGAGACTATCTTAATAGGAAGAGTTGTCATGATATCCGCCTCATTTATATGCAGTGACTCGGCAATTCCTTTTTGTCCAGCTCCTGCCCAAATTGAGGATTATTTTGTGTTAGAAAAACCTTCTCCCCTTCTATCCGAACTGGCAGGATGCCTGCTTTCGTTTCAATTGTAAAATTGTTTTTGCTGACAGCCTTTCTTTGCACTAATAACGCAAAAGAAGCAATTGTTGCATGGCCGCATAAGTCCACCTCAGACACCGGTGTAAAGTATTTAATTTTATAGTCTGCTGCAGAAGAACTTTGAATAAAGGCTGTTTCAGACAGACCCATTTCAGAAGCAATGTACTGCATGTCTTCTGCACTCAGTCCATCTCCATCCACTACAACTCCTGCGGGATTGCCTCCTGATTTGTTTTTTGTAAAAGCATTTACTATAAATACTTGGATGTTCATTGGATATCATTTCCTTTCGGTATTTATGCATATATAATGACCTTAAGGAAAAGAAACTCAGCAGCGTTGATATGCAACCCACATTATTTTTGCCAAAAGTAACCTTTCGAGCTTTATTAGCAAATCTATAGAAGTCTGTAGCTTTATTACGATTGATAAGGGTAAATAGTTTCCCTTCTAATTAGCTTATACCTATATTAACGAAGAAAGAAGGCGTGACATATTGAAAATGCCAGAAGTATACCTAATTGGCGAACTAAGAATGAAAGACTTCGAAATCTTTAGACTTATGCAAACAAAAACAGATGGATGGAATTATGTAATTGGCTTTCTTGTTATAGAAGACTGCAAGAGGAAAACCCGGTTATCAGATTATCCTTTCTTAGAAGCAGTATATAAAGCTAACCCAGAAGAGTTTGAGGCATCTGATAATCTAATAAAAGTGCAGGCAATTATCGCAGAGCCACTTGGTGAAGAGGATACAGAAGTGTTAGAGCATATTGGTGTCAGTTTAGTTGAATTCAAGGAGCATACTGATGTTACGTTTGCTGTAATCGTGAAGGAAAATCTCGACGATTTAATTGATAACTTGGATGAAAAGCCGTTTGAGGTATATACAGAACTGTTGCAGCATTCCGAGTCAAAACCTAATGTTTCTCATTTTAAGAGGGAGTCCTTTCGAAGGCTTTATCAAGATGAATCTTCTTCCTAACACAGAGAGCCCTTATCAATGAGATACGGGCTTTACTGTGTTGTATGGTTAAAAGAACCAAGGTATCTGTCGGTGTGTGAGTGTGTGAGTATAACAAGATACCTCAGATAGGAAATAAGACCTATAATTGGTATTATATTACCAGAATCTATAATGGTAAAGAGGTAAGTAATTCCAAATTATATAAAACAAAAAGCCCTTCTCAAAATGAGAAGGACAATAAGGTTAGTTTTCGAACTTTCTTTTCTTTCCACATCGTACACACTTGTCAGTATAGTAACTGAACTTATGCCTACGTTTACATAGGCAAATAATTGCTTTGAAAAACATGTTAGCACTCCCTTGATGATTTTCAATCGAGGTAGTCCAGCCATCATAGATTTCCTTAGACCTGTGACTTTGCGTCCCATTTTTTCAAGATGGTTTGCCTTTGTCTGATTGGAAAGATATATGGATATATTAACAGTATAATGATAGTTTTTCCATTAACAGCTCATTACATCTTGTTAACATCTATTACAGAGAAGACAAACAACTGTTTATAAAGCTTTACATTATTTACCCTTAAACATAAAAAGACCCTAAAAGCACCATTGGACATCGGGCTCTTAAGGCTAGAAAAGAAACTCCACATCAACACAATAGTTTAGGGTTGGGGTACTATTTGTGTGATGGGGGAACTTACACTTATATATCGTCAAATAATAATATAGATTTAATAAAAATTTTTCCCAGCCTAAACGACTAGTTTTTCTAATAAAAACTAGTCATATTTGTTAAAATTTTCATATGACAGACATAGTTTCTTCCTATACAATAAGGAAGTTCTTAATAACTTTTAAGCCTTACCTTCTAGGTAAGGTCTTTTTTTTGCGTAAGAGAATCATAAACTTAAGGCTAGAGCGAAACCAATACTTTAGCATGGGTTACTATGTGACTTATTCAAGCAGTGTTCTCTCCTCTCAAACATCCTCCACATCATTCCTCAAAACCCACTTCTTATACACCCTCTTTCCCAAGGCAGTTCAGATGGCAGAAAGCCCACTTCCTTAGCAATAAAGAAATCTCCTTCGCCTAGTAATAATTGATTTTCTTTCATCTCCCAGATTGGAAAGGTATGGCCTTTATACTTTGCATACTGATTAAGATAATATAAACTACTGATTTTCTCTCTTTTTACAAGATTTTCGTAGTTTCATTTTCATTGAGTTCAAAGTCTGCAGGTGCTGAGGCAGGGTCTCTAACAATTAATTGAAATGTTATGTTATCCTTTTGTATATATTCAAACTCCATTCCCTTATTTATATAAGGCTCTCCTGCCGCTCCACATTTGTCTCCTCCGTTCTGTAGCTATCTTTCTTTTATAGTCTATTAACCGAAGATTAGCTTTAAGAAATCTTGTCTATCTACTTTATCTGTGTCAGTGCAAGTTGGTAGCAGTTAGAGCTAGTTTCATTTGCCCAGCCTCTTCTATTAACATTAAATCATTTTCAACCGCACTGTTTAAAATAATTGTGATACTATCAGCGGCAAAGCCTTCCAGTGATTGCGGTAAATATTTTACTTCTTCTCGTTTGTAGGCTGCCCATGCTGTATAAGCAACAGTATCAACTAACAGAGACCATATCAAAGCAATGTTTAAGTTTTCTTCTTCCTCCATATATTCCGAGATGCCTGTATAGTCAGCATTATCAATAAGCTCATACAGCTCATCTCCTGTTACTGCCCCAGATTCTACCCAAAGCCAGCACTTATCCAAAGCATCTCTGCCAACTGGATATCTTTCATCTGATTTATTGATTACAGAGAATACTATTTCAGTAGTAACAACGGTCTCTATTATATTCACTGTAAATATTGAAAATAGAATTCATTTGTTTTGTATGCTGACCCCTTAAACAAAAATCTACAATGCAATTAAATTAAATTATTAGGAAGCTTTTTTAATTATCTTGCATCCCAATCACAATCCATTCATCAACAACGTCCCAAAAACTCACATTATATTCTGGCTGATCATTAGTAAACCACAGTGTTGCTATGTCATCATTATTGTTGTCTAAATCTATAGCAACATAGCCTCCCATGCCACTCTGAAAAAAACCATAAGTCTTTTCCATATTAATCCTTAATGGTTCATCTAATTCCTCAAGTATTCCCCATTCATACTCATCAAAACGAGTAACATGCTCAAATGGCACAAGTCCCATAGCACTACTTGCGAAATAATAGAAGCCATTATGTAACTCTTCATAAAACGCCTTAATCACTTCTGGGAATGCTACCCAATCATTTAGTACTGACTTGGTTGAAATACCGCCTTCATAATAGTGAATTTCTTCATCTTCACTTTTAATACTGTAAAGTACTGCATATTTTCCATTGTCTATAATTAATTCAAGTTCCACTAAATTTTCTTTTATGTATGAAATTGTATTGCTTAATTCCTTCTCACAAACACTTTTCCATAAAGCTATTAATTTATCCTTTTGAATAAATTTATCTGCTTCTCGAAAGATCTCTAGCCATTTTCCCGGTATTTTTCCGTTTTCTATATGCAGCAAGTCTTTGTCAGATACAAACTCAATACTCTTTCTATATTGTTTAAGAAAAGCTATTTTATCCAATAAAATCATTCCTTTTTATTATTCTAAAAGAAAAGGTTCATGTTATTTACTATCCAACTACTATTACTGTTCGGCTGAAGGATTATATTCAAGCTTTACATTTTTTAATCGATCCATTACTTTACTTATCCTTTCTGATTTGTTAGCTCACCTACGGCATCAATTGCATTAAATGAACTTAAGCACTTTGTTATATATTCAACACTTCCTAGTCTATTAATTACGGAGAATCTGCCCATTCATGTGGCACAGACTTTAGATATTTTTTATATTTTTAGACATTCTCCTTTTATATAATCAGCAAATTTCCAATCTACCTGAATTATCTTACTCCTCATAATAAACGGAACCTAAATAAGTTAAATTTCCATCCTTAAATTTAACTTTATTGATATTCCCTTCGTATTCGAATTCCTATAATTTAATGACAGAATCATAGGTTTCTGAAAATACTTCCCCATAATGTTCAACAAATTGCAATAAAATTACAGATTCATAAGAAGATCCACTTAAAAGGGTAGTCAACGATGCAGTTGGAACCGCTCTAAAAGAGATTTCTAAAAGATCTTGGTTATAGCTAGTAAAATCCATACCAAAATCGTTCATAAATTCCGATTGAATTCTATCTCCAACTTCATCAAGCTTAATTTCAATATATTCTTTTAGATTATTTTTTGTTTTAAAATTACCTATCCATAACGACATAACACCTGGATTTCCCATGATGTCACTCCCAACTAAACGTAATTAGTAACACTCATCTTTCGAAATATGATTATATCCTTTTATAAATTATTCCCCCAAGGCTATATCTGTTTCCACTGCCTAATAGAGACCGTATTGTTAGATAGGATTATTCGGAAAGTCTTGAAGATACGATACTTATTAATTAAAGCTTTACTATTTTCTTCTGGTACATTGCCTAAGTACTTATTTTTCCAAATAATCATTTGGTCACTAAAACTATAGTCCGTATCGAACCAATTTGTATAATCGTAATGTATCTTAAATTCACCATTATTCTTTAGGGACATTGTAAAAGAGTACCAAAGTTCTTGCTGATTATCCTTAAAAGCATTCCTTAGTTTCTTACTCAATTTATACAAAATATCTTCTTTCTTCTCGAATTCCTCTTCATCGATGTCATATTTACAAGGAATTTGTAAGCTGTAATTATACACTTGCTCACTATCAGGGGTATTATAGAAAAAATAAGTTCCTCCACCAGTTTCTGATATTTGAGCATAAAAATAACACTTAGCCCACTCTTCCGGAATTAAACCATTAACCGTTTCAGCTATCTCTCTATAGAGTCTATTCATTTCTAGTTCCATACTCAATCACCTTCCATTCCTTGAAAAATTTCATTAGTTAGTCTTTGAAACTATCTGGATTATCCATCTTTTATTTCCCTTATATGCTCAAACTTGCTATTCAGGGTTAAAATCCATATTACACCTCAAAAAAAGAAAAGTCAGTAATGTTAAAAGCACTTGCTGTATCATACAAGCAAGTGCTGAAGTATTTGAGTGTTAATTTTTTGGTCATTGGTGAGAAACTAGATTCCACATCCCATATGGATTATAAAATAGGTCATCTTCCTCAAATATTGTACAGCTTTCTTGCCTCAATAAGTATATAGGGGAATCAGAATCCAAGCTAAATGTTTCACCACTAGTAATCTTCGGTCTTTCTATAAGATTATATAAACAAAATACTCTAAACAATGTCTCGACTTCTATACCGGTTATAGTATCTGAAGTTGTAATAACATCTGGGTATCCGAAACTCTGCATACCAGTAGTGTAGAATGTATTGTTTTCACGAGACATTTGAACAAACGCTGTAAATATTCTTGTAATATCTTTGCTCATCGTTATTTCCAACCAATCCGCTTTTGTGCGAGCTCTTCCAGAAGATTCAACATTTACTGCCACTCCACCAGCATGTAATACTGCACTAGCAACCTCCATAATTTTTATAACCTTTTCTAAAGAACCTCCTTCTCCAAAAATATAAACAATACTTTTATGATTTTCCAGACTGATTATGTCTTCTTTATCAAATGATCCATTTCCTGCTATTTCAAAAGCTTCAGCTACATAGGGGTTAAACTCACTTATTTCTACATCAAAGAATTCCCCTGGAGCTTTGAGGCTTCCAATATGATTACCCATATATACATAACCATTACCTTTTCTAGCCATAGCCTCTATAAATTCACTTCTAGTTTCCCAATTTCCAGGTATACCCAAAATGATTTTTGGTAATTCCATTATATTATCTCCCTATTGTTTCAATAATTATTTTTAACTTCTATTATGTCTTAGTATTGTTCCTTTTTCTAACTTAATCTTGCTAAGATGAAATTAACTTTTTCTAAATATAAATCTTGATCCTCTTCTCTTATAGTAACAAGAATGTCATTAATCTTTTTTTTGTTGTTGGGCTATTAACATTTTCTAATGCCTTAATATAAGGTTCCACTAAGTCCTTTGAATTTAAAATTGTCAGATGAATTCTTTCGGCCCAAAACTCTGCATGAGGTAACATTCTTGGTATGCTGATGGCTAATTTATTAAGCCCTTCTTCTAGACCATTATTCTTGGCAATATAAAAAATGGTTTCAATAAGATAATCACCTGCTGATGGTTCCGCGATATCATCTTCAAAAATAGTACACAGTTCAGGGATTATTTCATTCGTTCCATGCTTTGATAATTCATTGAGAATATTTTCAAAAACTTCAATATCATCTCCATCATTTTCAAGAAAACGCATCTTATGTAAAATAGAAATCTCTTCCTTAAAAGTAGCCATTGTGTTTTCCTCCCCTTCCGTCTCTCACAATTACTCAAGCTCATCAAATATCTTCACATCATTATGTTCATACGTTCTATAGTAATTAATATATTCTTCAATCTTCTTTCTAGTTTCTTGGTTATATAAACCATCTTCTTTAAGAATCCGTCTTAAATCATTAATATCGAATGCTAAGGTGTCTCGTGGTTTCAAAGACATATATAAATCGAAGTCCTCTTTCCTTGTTGTTTTACTCAACCCATAAGTAAATGTTCTTCTATGTCTACCACCTTGTCCTGGATGAGGATGTTCTAAGAACATAGCATAACTATCTTTAGTTTTAATACCAGCATATATTTATTGAATGGCATGTGATGCCCCGTTATATTGTCGCCTATTTCATTAGGTAACCATGATTCAACTCATTTGGTAGCAACTCATTACTCGTCTGTGGTATATTTTGTTTTTTATTCTCCACAAAATGTTTATAACGCTCATGAATTTGCTCCTTTATTTTATCATAATGAGAATCCTTATCTCCTTAACATGAGTGGTCGTGCCAGATATGCCTATTACATGATCTGCACCACCTTCTTTTACAACTTCTTTATTCTTTATTCTTAATCCCACTACACGCCCACTCAATCTATTCAAATAACTTTCCTTATCCCCACTAACCTTCCCAACATCAGCCCTGCTCTCAGCTTTCAAGTAGGAACTCATATTGCCAACTCCACCTGCAAACGCTGCATTAGGAGAAGTATTTAGACTACGTCCAAGATCATCCATAAACGCTCTTGAAACATCCGCTCCTTGCTTGCCAATCTGCACGGTGGAGTTCAAGGCTTGTTGGCCAAGTCGGTTGGCTTCTTTCGCCAGACCTGGCACAAATGGTAGGCCGGCGAAAATACTTTGGGTTAGGCTTGCTTGGCGCTGCTGGTCTGTGAGTTCGTTTCCGAACATGTCTTTGCCGGTTACGTATTCGGACAGGCCGTTGGCGGAAAGGAGGCCGTAGATGCCCATTTCGGTTTTTTCTAGGGTGCTGAAGACATTTACGTTTTTGTAGGTGCTCATGGCATTTTCGGCGGCGCTGATTCCTTTTGCGGCTGAATAGATGCCTTTTCCGCCTTTAACTGCTCTGCCTGCCCAGCCGACGACTGGGATAAAGCCGGCTAATACCATACCGCCTGCTGCTAAGCGCTGTGCGGTTGACATCTTTTCGCCTGTGACGGGATCGACGCCTTCGACTGCGCGCTTGTAATCATAATAGCCGGTTAATTTATAGAAATGTTTACTATAACTCTAGCTTCTCATAAAAAAACCTGATTTCCTAAAAGAGAAATCAAGTACTTTATAGTTAAGTATTTTAATAATCATAGTTTAAAAATTTTCTTATTTAGTAAATACTACTCGGAATAAGGGTTATAATCTATTTCAGCCTTACTTAGACCATCCAATACTGTCTCTATCCTATTAGTCAAGTTTGCAATTTCTTCTTGTGTCAGTTCGTTTGTAACATCTAAATCTTTAAACATACTTAATCTCTTTGTTATACCTTCAACATAACCAATAAAGACCTTATTTTTGGATAACAATATTTCACCTACAGCAGTATCAACAATAAAATCTTCTATCTTTCCAAGATTTATATACTCATTAACAGTTCTTGCTATTGCATATTCATGTCCCCTATTTAATTTTAAATAATCATTATATTCTTCATTAATTGCCTCAAATATTTCATGATAATCCCAGTCTTCCACGAAATCACTCCTCTTCCAGCTTTTTTATACTGACCCTCTTGCTCTTTCACTCTATCAATTATACGTGCTTCTGTTACTGAATCTATTTGCTTCCAAGTGCCTCATTCCATGTTTGGCTTTCTGTACAGATTAAGTTTACTTAGAGTCTTTATAAGTATTTACTCGATTTCGTTTAATACTGCTTTTATTTCATTCCCTTCCAAAACAGTCATATATTCATTTGATAAAGCAGGATTGGATGATTTCTGGTTTAATTTTTAGTGTTGATAAGTATATAGAGCATATAACTCGAGGCAAAACTAAACAAGCTGAGTCCAGTAGAATACCGAACTCAGATCTTGGAAACTGCCTAAATATATTGTCTAACTTTTTTGGGTCAGATCACAAAGAAGTGCTTTAAGTTCATATGTTTTTTATGTAGCATAAATTTTGTAGGTCTTAGCTTAATTTTATGTTACCATATATACATCTTTCTATAAAAAACTGCAGTCCAATAGTATCTAACACTTGGGCTACACACTTCATATCCTACATTTTTTTCATATAAATGTTCTTAGTATATTATTTTTGTAACTTTAAACTAGAAATTAACTCATCTAGACTATCCGAAATCACTTCGAACGTACCTCGTTCAAAATCTTCCAATTCAACCTTACCACTTACATTATCTAAAACAACTATCAAACCGTTCCCCTCTATACCTATTGGAGTCTTATCAAGCTTATTATGATTGTTTTTATATCCTTCTAAAACACTTTCGAAGGAATCCAATTCAATATTTGGTAATACAGGTTCTAACTTAATATAATGATTACCAATAAATCCATCTAAATCAGCAAACCAATAAGAATTAAAATAGTCATCAATTGAAGTGTGCAGTTTAATTTCAAATCTTTCCTCAATCGTCGTTAAATCATTCTTATTATCTTTTTCAATAGGTTTCCATGAAATTTCTTCTTCATCATCCATTTCACCTTGATATATAAATGAATCAACTTCTTCGTTATATGGCATTTTAAATAAAAAATCTAACCCTTTATCAAAATATTCTTTTCTTAAATTAAAATATTTGCTCATAGCATCCTTCATTACCAAAATAATCACCCTTACTTTTCTAAGAATTTTTCTAATAGTTCAGCATATTTTTGTATCAATACTTTCGCCATATTAGAGCGCCAGAATCGTGATGTATCCAACACAACAACATAGCTTACTTGTTTATACGCCATATCGGACAATAGTTCTTGTAGTCCATCACTTTCAACTGTTAATCCCTCCTCATCAACAGTCGCTCCGCTTAATCTCTATCTTCATACACACGAAGTAGTTCTAAATTATTTTTGTTACAGTAACGTTCACTCTCTTCTACTTGATTGGCTAAACTATACTCATCATGTGCTTGTAAACTCGTATGTAACCAACTACTTACTTTCCCATCATAAATACCTCCCGTTGATATTGGTCTAATAACTCCATTAAGCCATTTACCAAAAAGTCATTGGGGTCTTTCTTATGGATACTGTACATAGGTTGTTCAATGCTTTTAATGTCACAGTCATATTTCTTCAGCTCTCGTTGTATCAGCACCTTCACAATATCTGAGCGCCATAATCGTCTTGTATTGAGCACTACCACATAATCAATATGGACAAACGAAAGGTGAGCCAACATCTCCTGTAAGCCCCCCTGTCTATTTCAAATACTTCGTCATTCAATTTGGCGCCACTAATTCTTTCATCTCTAAAAATATGAATCAATTTCCAACCTTGTTCCTTACAGTACGCTTTAATTTCGTCTTCTTGATATTTCAAGCTGTATCCATCTCTTGCTTGACCTTTGTTGAGACTCGTAAATACCCTAAAACGTTCAAATACTCACCCTCCCGTTACATAATTTTTATTTTCGTAACGCTTTTTAACGAATAGCGAGTATTATACGACCGTCTCTTGTAAAAATACAACACAATTTTTGTCTGCCCTGTTGCTAAACTAGTTACCTTCTTACGTAACCTACCTTTTATCGCCACGAGCTTTGTCATTCTCGTTAGTTTTTTAGCCATTCCCTGTCATAACTACCCCTGCCATATAAAATGTCATCTCGTCTGGTTATCGTGCTTCTCGCAAAATCCAAATATTAAATCAATACTCCATTATGGTACTACCTTCATGAGCTTTGAATTTCAAACTGGTCTCATTCATGTTGTTCTTACTTCACCAAAAACAAAAGCACCTGTTGCCTAAAAGGCAACCAAGTGCTTTATAGTTTACTTTGCTTCAAATTCCTTCATTCTCTCTAATAAATCAAAATCTAGCTGTTCTTTGTTTTGACTTATATATTTATATTCAAAATACTTAATTCTATCTGTTGGACCAAATTCACTTTCATGCCAATTTGTATAATCAAAATGTACGTTTAATTTACCTGTATCATTCAATATTAATGTCACTGAAAACCAAGATTCTTGGTCATTATCAGTAAAAACTTTTTGGAGTTCAACAGTAAGTTGAAATAATTTATGTAGTTCTTTATTATAAGCCCTCTTATCTACACTATATAATTTTGGAATATAATGTGAAAAAATGTGTTGTTCCTCACCTTTTGGCGTAAAAAAGAAGAAAACTCCTCCTTCTCCTTCCTTAACTTCACCATTAAAATAGAAATTATCCCATTCAGTTGGAATCATATCGTTAACCTGTTGTGCAATTTCTTTATATAACTCGTTTAATTCTGTTTCAAAACTCATCAATATCAGCCTCCTGATTTATTTGCAATCTCGCGAATCACTGGAAATTGGCCTTCAATTTCATATTCGACCATAAAGGAATCTGGTCGCATTGAATTATTAGAATAGATCGGTTCAATACTAACAGAGACTTTCTTGGGTGGTACCTCTTTCAATGCATTGGCCCATTCAGTCTCCATTTCGTACCAAACTCCACCCCTCCTATTAATTTGACTATTTTGTGGTACAAGATTATCAATATCAGGAGGACCATTAAATTGTGCTCCTATTAAATGTCCGCCATCATCATCTGGTAATCTGTCTCTTCCCCCTACATTTGCCTGAGCGTATTTATTTCTATTAGCCTTTTTCAATACAAGTTCGGGAGCATCTACATTTACAATACGTCCCAGTTCATCGGTAGTATATTTGTAGTTATCATTGGTTACGTACTTAGTATTTGGGAGTAGTTGTTTCTTACCATTTTCACCTTTTATTATGTGCTTTCCAAAATCAATTTCTTTAACTTCGTTGACTATATTACCATTACCCGTACCCTATGTTGTAATCTTAAAAGCTAGACAACCATTTATACCCCTATGAAACTCTTTCTTGATTGTTAATTATGGGCAGTTCATAAGCAGTTTTATGCTTCATCATGCCATAAATAATATTCACAAGCCTTCTCATAATACAAACCAACGCTTGTCCTTTTGTCTTGCCTTCTTTAAGTTTACGTTGGTAGTAAGCATGAAAAACCGGGTTCCGTGGTAGCTTACTTCCTTTTGCTACTTGCACTTGCTGAACTGCCAAGTTGTAGAATAACGCGTGTAATGCCCTGTTTCCCTGCTTGCTTTTTCGTTCCTTACCTTTCCCACCAGAGCCAATGTACACAGGCGCTATGCCCGCGAACCGTGCTAATTTGTTGGCATTTGGAAAACGTCTAACGTCACCAATCTCCGCAATTAAAGCGGAAGCTGTTACGAGGTCAATGCCTGGCATGGAGTCTAGTTGAAAGTCTAGTAAGCTCATTAACTCTTTTAATTCGCCTTCCACATAGTTCATTTCCTTCTTTTTAAACGTGATGTCTCGAACGATGCTTCTTACTAGAAAGTCTCGCGTTTCTTGATGTTCTTTTGTTGTGTTCCCATCTTCTATTACTAGCTTCAATATTTCATTCGCTTTTTTCACCGAACAAGTATTATGGCTCACTTCTAATAAGAAGGTGGTCAATTGTTTTATACTCACACCTTCTAAACAAGACGGTGATGGGTATCGTTCCCAAAATGCTAAAGCTGTTTTCCCATCCACCTCGGAGAAAAACTTCTTATAGCTTGGATAATGATGGCTCAATTGAATATGCAGTTGGTTTTTTAAAGCACCTTGAGCTTTCACCAATGCATTTCTTCTAGTGACCAATTGTTGTATCGACCAAAATAAATCATGTGGTTTAGCTTCAGGCAATTGGCTAAGTTGTCTTACCAATATTCTAGCCACACATTCCGCATCCCAGCTATCACTTTTTTGTACGGTCACATGGCTTTTTCGTTCAGCGTACGAAAGTGCTGGGTTAACCTCTTTTACAACTTGTCCATGGTCCGTTAGATATTGTGCCAGCGCTCGACCGTAACCACCCACATCTTCTAAGCCAAATACAGGCGTTAATCCTTCTTCCATCAGTTTATCAATATCTAGTAAAAACGTGGAGAAAGCAGATGGTTTATTTTCTAATGTTAATTCAGTTAACTTCTCCTGCCAACAATTTATGATCACTGCCACATGATGCTGTTTATGCAAGTCTACACCCACATAAATATGTTTCTGCTTTTCATTCATCGTTCATCCTCCTATTCAGTTGTCAATTATTGAATGAAAATGCCGGCAACCTTAGTTCGAGCGTTCACCTATCGGTGCGCATTGGTACGAAAGCCTATCCATTTTCAACCTTACAGAAGAACTTATAAGAAAATGAGTCGCTTTTTTAAGTAACCTTTTAAATTATTGCTTCATGTTTGCCATTTGCTTGTATTTGTCCGTAGGTATAGATCCCTTGATAAAAACTTTCTCGGTCTAATATTCGCTTCACTTGTACTTTCGTAAATGCTTTCCCTTGCGTTGTTTGATACCCTTCTTCATTCAATGCTTCTGCCAACCTAGACAGTGACCATTTCTTATGTAGCTCTTTTAACTCAAATAACCGTTTTACTACTTCTGCATGCTCGTTATGTATCTTTAATTCCTTTTCACCCTTTAGCTTTGTATAGCCAAATGTTGCCCTTCCCCCTGCATATCCACCTTCCTTCGCCTTTTTATTTCTGCCTTTCGTTAGTTTTAGTGCTATCTCAAGCCGTTGGTATTGGTCTAACAATTCCATTAAGCCATTCACCAAAAAGTCGTTAGGGTCTTTCTTATGGATACTGTAAAAGGGTTGTTCAATACTTTTAATGTCACAACCATATTTTTTCAGCTCTCGTTGAATCAGCACCTTCACAATATCTGACCGCCATAATCGGCTTGTGTTGAGCACCACCACATAATCAATTTGGACAGACGAAAGGTGAGCCAACATCTCCTGTAAGCCCACCCTGTCAATTTCTAATGCTTCTTCATTTAGTTTTGCGCCACTAATTCCTTCGTCTCTAAAAATATGAATCAAGTTTAAGCCTTGTTCCTTACAATATGCTTTAATTTCCTCTTCTTGATATTTCAAGCTATATCCATCTCTTGCCTGCCCTTGAGTGGAGACTCGTATATACCCAACAACGTTCAACTTTTCACCCTCCCGTTACATAAATTGTAATTTGTGTAACGCTTTTTAAACGAATAGCGAGTATTATACAACCGTCTCTTGTAAAAACACAACCCAATTTTTGTCTGCCTTGACGCTAAACTAGTTACCTTCTTACGTAACCTACCTTTTATCGCCACGAGCTTTGTCATTCTCGTTAGTTTTTTAGCCATTCCCTGTCATAACTACCCCTGCCATGTAAAATGTCATCTCGCCTAATTATCATACTTTTTTTACTATCCAAGTATTAAACCGATACTCCATGATGGTACAACCTTCATGAGTTATGAATTTCATACAGTCTTTTTAAATTACCTCTCATCTATTAATTATGGAAAAAACCTTGAAGGAACTCACTTCCATTCAAGGTCAACTTTATCGTCCAGAATATTTCGAAAGTTATAATACAATATCTTGATAACCTACTTCTTCTACCATTTCATCTTCGATTTTTATTCCCATCCCATTGTCAATATCCCAGGAAACATCACAAAGTAAACCTAATCTTCTTTTTCCATTCTTTCTTACTCTTCTTACAATTAATTCAACTGGCTTTACTATTCCTTTTAAATCTGAGATAGAATCAATCTTTGGTGCAAATTTATCTGCTTCTGATTCATTACCTAACATCTCTCTATACTCTTCATAGTTCTCAATATAGTAATCGTAGACTTGCTTTTCAGCCTCATGTATTATGTTATTCATTTCTTGATTAAAGTTAATAAATGCTTCTCTTTGCACATTTGAAAAATCAGCGTTTTCATGTGCATCAACACTTAAAAGTATTTCTCTTTCCAAATCAAACATTCTAATGGTTGTTTTTCCTCTCCAAAAATTGTTTTTATATTCAAGCTTTCCAAATAATTCATCATTGATTATAGCCATCCTAATTACTCTCCTAACTTAACTTTTATATTATATTCTCCAACTCCACCCAAATGTTTAAAAACACTATTGATTTTACTTGGCACCAATTGTATTGTTTCCAAGTCGTTAAGTTCATGCCAAGTATATTTATTATCTTCTCGCCAATCAGCTATATCTTCTGCTGTCCATTTTTGTTCTGGTGTACTCCACTTTTTAGCCAATTCTTCATCAGCAGTCGAAAAGTTTGATTTTCTATCATTAGTCATATTTTCTAATTTAATTTCACCTTTGGAAAATGGAGAAAAGTCTGGCATTCCGTTTTTATACTCAACTCCATCAACACCAGCTTCATCAAGGTATTTTTTTATTTCACCGGTCTTATCGGAGATAAATAACGATTCTGCTCGTTCGTTACTCCATTCACCTTTGTTAACAGGGGTAGTTTTTACCCTTTGTTCATAAGTACTGTATTTAGGGTCTACGTCAAAACCTCTTGTAAAGTCTATTTGCCTATAATTATCCGTACCCTTATCCACAACACCACTAGCACGCCCACTCAACATACTCAAATACTCTTCCTTATCCCCACTAACCTTCCCAACATCAGCCCTGCTCTCAGCTTTCAAGTAGGAACTCATATTACCAACCCCACCCGCAAACGCTGCATTAGGAGAAGTATTAAGACTACGTCCAAGATCATCCATAAACGCTCTTGAAACATCCGCTCCTTGCTTGCCAATCTGCACGGTGGAGTTCAAGGCTTGTTGGCCGAGTCGGTTTGCTTCTTTCGCCATACCTGGCACAAATGGTAGGCCTGCGAAGATGCTTTGGGTTAGGCTTGCTTGGCGCTGCTGGTCTGTGAGTTCGTTTCCGAACATGTCTTTGCCGGTTACGTATTCGGACAGGCCGTTGGCGGAAAGGAGACCGTAGATGCCCATTTCGGTTTTTTCTAGGGTGCTGAAGGCTTTTACGTTTTTGTAGGTGCTCATGGCATTTTCGGCGGCGCTGATTCCTTTTGTTGCCGAATAGATGCCTTTGCCGCCTTTGACGGCTCTGCCTGCCCAGCCGACGACTGGAATGAAGCCGGCTAATGCCATACCTCCTGCTGCTAAGCGCTGTGCGGTTGACATCTTTTCGCCTGTGACGGGATCGACGCCTTCGACTGCGCGCTTGTAATCATAATAGCCAGTGAATTCGCCGACGAAGCTTTTGATGCCGCCCCATACTTTTTCGGATGTGGGCTGTTCGGCGATTTCTCTTGCTTGTTGTTCTTCTTTTTTGTATGTAATGTAGCTTAAGGTGGCGGCTTCTGCCTCTCCTTTCAGCTTGTAGATGTCGCTTGCTTGATAGGCATCTGCGTCGAAATGGATGGGGGAGATGCTGCTGCCTTGTTTTGTTGCGCCAAGCAAGGCACTGAACAGCTGAATGGCATAGGCTTCTTCCCCTTCTGAGGTCAGATATTCTTCTTTTAGTTCTTGATCTGTATCTTCGACTGCTTCGATTGTTTTTGTGCGCTTTTTGCTTGCGTCCATCATTAAATCATCGAATTTATCTCGGGAAAAGGCATCTAATGAGACGAGATCATCGATATCCCGAAAGATGTTTTCGAGTGCGCGGCGCTGCTCGGTTATCATTTCATCTGCTTGGCGTTCTTTCTGGACAAGATCTTCTTCCAGAAAGGCTGTCTCTACTCTTGTGTTGCCGTCTAAATCCTTGTCGCTGAGCTTGCCGCCGACGCTTTCAAAAAAGGCGATTTGTCTGTCAAACAGGCGCTGCCATGCTTCGACTACTTCGATTTGGCCTTGGTAAAAGGCTTTGATTGCTTCGGCGCCTCTTCCTTCGAAGTCGTCTAAATCAATGATTTCCTGAAAGGCCTTTCGTAGTGCGGTAAACTGGTCGCGAAGCTTATCATAATGCTTCGCCCTCTGTTCCATTGTATCTTGTAAACTGGAAGCATCTAGTATTTTCACGAAACTCTCCTCTCTTTTTCACAAAGGATTTCGAACATGTAAAGCCTCATTATCCGATATATTACCTAATATCCTTTTATTGTAAAAAAGAAAAAAGCTGTTTTCATATGCCAAAAGGTTCATTTTACACCAGTCGAAATACCCATAATTTACTTTCACTGTTCATACAACTTTCTTAGCACCTATCGTTAACCGCCGATTTTAGCGTCAATCTCTTTTGTGCTGACATTGCCTCCAAACCAGTCTGCTAATTTCTGCTTTGCTTTTTGCTTTGTATCTTCATCTATATACATCGCTACTTGAATCAGTGCAATTCCTAACGCTCCGAGGTCATCTGTAAATCCGATTCCGACTGCCATATCTGGAATTAAATCAATGGGAAGAATGAAATAGCCTAAGGCCCCGATTATCGTGGTTTTCGCTTTAACCGGCACTTCTGGCTTCTTTAATGTGAAATACAAGAGCAGCACTGCATACACGACAGATGCGCCTGCCTTTTTGGCAAACTTCGCGAGCTTTCCCCAGAACTTCTCCTCTGAGAAATGTTTTCCGGCAGCATTCATCGTCACTTGAAGTTCTTCTTGCTTATTCTCCAACCATATCGCCTCCTTGTTATTTATCTACTTCTATCATACTAAAAACAGAGGGAAAATGTATTGCTGTTCGCCTTACTTGGAAAAAATTTCACAAAAAAATAAGCCCCCTTCAGAATTAGGGAGCAGCATTGCCCTACTTTACTTTAATTTTTTGGTTTGGATAAATAAGATGGATATTCTTAATCTGCGGGTTTAGATTTTGGAGATTGGCGAGGGTTATGCCATATTGTTGGGCAATCTTTGAAAGACTGTCTCCTTTTGCAACAGTATGGTATTCTGTTGAGCCACTTGCTTTTGGGTTAATCCATGAGCCTGGCACTCCCTGTTGTTTCGTGACATTAACCATTCCTGCTGATTCATTGAAAATATAGTAGCTTCCAGTCTTTACAATCCCTTTTTTGTGCTTGCCAAGCTTTGCATCTGCTGCTGTTAAATAGGCAGCTGTTTCTGTTTTCACCTCAAAGCTTTTAGTGGCGGAGCTTTTTCCTGTCGAACTCCAGTGCCCTGGTTCTTTGCGAACATCATTTCTGTCTATCAGCACCCCTGCGACTTTAATATTGTTTTCATATTGGTGCATATGAATGAAGTCAGCAATCCTGCCATTCGACCAGGCATATGTCTGCCAGTAATAATCGGCCTTGCCCTTTACTGCAAGCATGACGGCATAGGACCCGTAAATGCCGAGCTTATACGTTTCGAATGTTTTGTTGACTCCATTGAAATAAGCTAGAATGTTTGGCATAGCACTGCTTCTGGCATCAAAGTCAACTGCGAAATAAATCGCTGTTCCCGGTGGCTGGCCGACTGCCTTTGCCGCTTTCACCGCCTCCAGTCCATCAGCCTTGCCTTGTGCCTCTGTAAAATAGGCTGCTCTGTCGGCGCTTTTCTGAAAGATGCTGATCAGCTTTAAGCCGGCCTTGCTGATGGCTTCTGCTTCTGTTTTATCAAATGTCTTCCAGCTGTTCCCAAGATAGCGGGCCGTATAGTCAAATCCTTCTTTCTTTAAGGCACTCGCTGATTTAGTGTTGAGCTTTGTTGCACAATCAAATCCTCTTGCCATCATCATCTCTCCTTTCTTACCTTATATATAGAAGAAAAACAGTTTTTTAGACAGGCAAACTATAAAAAAGCCCAATTGAGGGCTTTTAATTACAAGTTAAGCAGGCGGAATCACCTTTGCGATTAATAAGATAAACAGAATAAGTCCGATTGCTGTATACACAGCAGATGTGATAAGGGAAAGATTCATTCGTAAATAAAACGGCTCTTTTTCGAGCATAATGCCTGTTTGTGCACTTGTCTGGCTGTCGATAAATCTTGTCCATGCTCCGCCGCTGCTGGAAAAGGTAAAAATAATCAGTGTAAACACAAGTCCAGTAAAAAACATTACTTCAATAAAGCGAATTGAAAAAAACGAAGCGACGAGGAAGGTGGCAACTGCCTCCAGCACGAGTGTGAGGATTGGCAGAATCAGTTTTTTGTTCATTTCTTCTCCTCCTATTTACAGATAATGTTTATTTTACCATAAATAGTAGAAAATTTCTGTCATTTCCTATTTCCAGACTTAATGCCTACGAACTTTTTTAACAAATAGGAATAACTGAATAATTTTTCCATTTTTACTAGATATTATTAACACTTCTCCCAAAAACATGCTTTAATAGATTTGTAATCTATTAATTTTCCTAGGGGGAACGTGATGAAAAGCAAAAAACGCATTGGTTCGATCTTTACTTTTTTACTAGCCTTTGTTTTAGTTGTCAGCAATTGGACAGCACTTCCAGCAGCGGCAGCCTCGACTGCAGATGAAGCAGACACTGGAGTTAGCGGGAAGCTAATTGAAGATAGCTTCGCAGACGGAGAGTATGTTAAATGGTTTAAATTCACGCCGACTGCAGAAGACATTAAGAACTTTTCGCACTATGAATTCACATTAGATTCAACAGAGGAAATGAATGTTTCCGTTTACTCTAGTCTTGAAAATGCAAATGCTGAAAACACATTTGATCAGTATCAAGGCTACAGCTTTATCGAATCGCCAGCGGTTATTCATTTTCCGTTAGCATGGATTGGCTCTTACTATGTGAAGGTTGAGTATTATCCATATGAAGAAGAGGTCTTAGAAGAAGAGGTCTCAGAAGAGAAGCTAGCAGAAGAAGAATTACCAGAAGGTGAAGAAACGGAAGAAGCAGAGCCTATCGAAGCTGATACTTCCTTTACACTGAATGTGAAAGGCGAAGTGCTTGAGCCTTCAACAGAAACAGCGGAAGAATGCCCTGTTGAATTGAGCACTAGCGAGCAGAAGGATGGTTTGTCTATCTTGAAGGACTTGCGTGAAATCAGAGATTCGATTTTATCGCAAACAGATGAAGGCAAAAAGCTGTCTTCTTTATACTACAAGGTGGCACCTTTCTTAAGTGCAAAAATCGTTTTTGATGAAGGCATGCGCAGTGATGTGTTAAAGAACTTGCGTCAGCTTAAGCCAATTTACACGGAATTGCTTAAAAACGGCACAAGCTCTACTTACACCTTTACAAGCGCAGACGTGAAAGCAATCAACAGCTTGTACAAATATGCTTATGATGCTGCACCTGAGACATTGAAGGAACAGCTGAAAAAGACGGAAGCAAAAATCAACATCAGCAACTTAGAAGATAAAACACTCTCAACTGTATTTAATAAATTGGGAGCTTCTACAACAGCTATTTCTAACAAGAATACTTCCAACAAGTATATCGTCAAACTGAAATCAGGCAAAAGCCTATCAACTTTCAAGAAAAGCGCACAAGCAGCTCAAAGTGAAACAATCCAAGGTTTAAATAACTCAGATAAAATCGCTGATGATTTATATGTAATCGACCTTGGCAGTGAAGTAAAAGACAACAGCTATTCGACACAGCAAAAGAACAGCATTGTGAACTCTGTCAAAAAATCATCGGCAGTTGAATATGTAGAACAAATTCAAACATATAAAGCATTAGGTAAGACAACAAATGACGTCTCTAATCCATACCAATGGTCTTTATCTAACACTGGCCAAACACAAGGAACAAGCGGTGCAGATATTCAGTTCGGTCCCCTTCATTCCTTGCTGTCAGCAGCTAAGCCCAGTGAAACGGTAATTGCTGTTGTAGATACAGGTGTGGACAGCACACTTGCTGACTTAAGCAGCAATGTATTAGCTTCTGAAGGCTATAACTATATTGGCAACAATAATAATGCCCTTGACGATAACGGTCACGGAACACATGTGAGCGGCATTATCGCAGCAGGTATGGATAACGGCTATTCGATTTCTGGTGTTCATGCTAATGCGAAGATTCTTCCTGTAAAAGTTCTGGACGCAAGCGGCTCAGGTGATACAGAACAAATTGCTAAAGGAATTAAATATGCTGTTGATAAAGGTGCTAAAGTCATTAACATGAGCCTTGGCGGACCTTACAGCAGAACATTGGAATATATGATGCAGTATGCGTACAACCATAATGTAACTATCGTTGCTGCGACAGGAAATGACGGTATGGAAGAAGTCGGCTATCCTGCATCAAGCAAGTATGCTACATCTGTCGGCGCTACTAATGACATGGATATTGTTTCCGATTATTCCAACTATGGTATCGGCACTGATTTAGTCGCACCAGGCACTAATATCCCAAGCCTAGTGCCAAACGGTAATGTTACTTACTACAGCGGTACATCAATGGCAACACCGCATGTTGCCGCAGCTGCAGGATTGCTTCTGTCATTAAACAGCAGCTTGAAGCCTGTGCAAGTCGAAAAAATCCTGACAGAAACAGCAAAAAACATTGCTTTTGAAGAGCAGGACAACCCGTACAAGTTTGAAGATATAGTAGAAGTAATCACAGAGGACGGCGAAATTATTTACGAAGAAGGAGACAGCCTCCCACCAGGCTATGATTATGTTTCCGGCTGGGGCAGACTCGATGTTTACGGGGCATACAGCACAGCATTGCTGAAAGCAACTGTCGCTGATGTTTACAACAGCAGCTATGCTCTTAAAGGCACAGCTGAAAGCGGCACTGCTGTTAGTGTAAAAATCGGCAAGGACGTGAAAAAAGCAACAGCAGACAAAAATGGCAATTACGCTATCGAAATTCCGCTGCAAAAAACAGACAGCATTTTGGAAGTAACATTTGAAAAGACAGTAAATGGAACACCAGCAAAAGCAACGATCCGCACAGCTGTCCTTGAAGACACAACAGCACCTAATGCACCGAAAGTTAATAAAGTTGGTGACAATGATAAGAAGGTGACAGGAACAGCAGAGGAATTCGCAGCGATTACCGTTAAAGCTGGTAAAAAATCAATCGGCACAGGCAAAGCGGACAGCAAAGGTAAGTTCTCTATTAAGATTGCTAAACAAAAAATGGGCACGAAGCTAAGTATTACAGCAACAGACGGTGCGAAGCTGACAAGCAAAGCTGCGACTATCACTGTTGGCGACAGCACACCGCCAGCTGCTCCTTCTGTGACTGGCACAATCAGTGACAAGAGCACAAAAATTGAAGGCAAAGCAGAAGCAAATGCTTCCATTGAAATTAAAGATGGCAAAAAAGCTGTTGCCAGCGGGAAAGCGAACAGCAAAGGTGCTTACGCTATCACCATTAAAAAACAAAAGGCTGGCACGAAGCTGAGCATTACAGCAAAAGATAAAGCTGGCAATGTCAGCAAAGCTAAAACCATTACGGTAGCTGATAAAACAGCACCTGGCGCACCTTCCGTCAGCGGCACAGTCGGCGATAACAGCACAAAAATAACTGGTAAAGCAGAAGCAAATGCTTCTATCACCATTAAAGACGGCAAAAAGACAGTTGCGAGTGGAAAAGCTGACAGCAAAGGCGCTTATTCTATCGCCATCAAAAAGCAAAAGGCCGGCACGAAGCTGAGCATCACAGCGAAGGATAAAGCTGGCAATGTCAGCAAAGCCAAAACGATCACGGTTGCTGATAAAACAGCGCCAAAGGCTCCAAAGGTTAACAATGTCACAACTGCTACAACACAGGTAAAAGGCAGCACAGAAGCTAATGCAACTGTTACTATCACAGTAAATAAAAAAGCTATTGCCAGTGGGAAAGCAGATAAAAAAGGCAACTACTCGATTAAAATTAAAAAGCAAAAAGAAAAAACAGTGCTTGCTGTAACAGCAAAAGACAAAGCTGGGAACACTAGCAAAGTGACAGAAAAAACAGTCACAAAAGCGAAATAATCGACAAGACAGACGGAGGCTAATCTTCCGTCTGTCTTTTTTTGTTGTAAAAAAAGACGAAGATGCGACTCCCTCGTCTTTTATTTAATAATAAAAACATTAATAAGACCCGCCACCAAAACAACTACAAAAATAAACCAGCTTGAATCAGTGAAATCCTTCTTTTCATTTTGCTTTGTATCCTTACTCATTTCCCTCCACCTTTCTACTGTAATTATTATACAGTAAAATTATGGAATAATAGCGTTATAGAACAAAAAAGAACAGGACATCCATTATGCCCTGTTCTTAGCTCTAATTAAAGAATTTTGATTTCTGCATTATCATGCTTTTTCATCAATTGCTTCATATAATCAATCAGCTCTTGCTTCATTTCGTCCTGTTGCAGAGCAAATTCCAATGTTGTCTTCACAAAGCCAAGCTTCTCACCAACATCATAGCGGCTGCCTGCAAAGTCGTAAGCAAATACTCGTTGAATTTGGTTCAGCTCTTGGATAGCGTCTGTCAGCTGAATTTCACCGCCAGCTCCTGTTTGCTGCTTTTCTAAGAACATGAAAATTTCTGGTGTCAGCACGTATCTGCCCATAATAGCCAGGTTAGATGGTGCTGTTCCGCGCTTCGGCTTTTCAATAAAGTTCTTTACTTGATAGCGTCTGCCTTCTTGCTCGATAGGGTCAACAATGCCGTAACGGTCTGTTTCACTGTCTGGAACAGTCTGTACGCCGATGACAGGTGAAAGTGTTTCTTCATACTGGTCAATCAGCTGCTTCAAGCAAGGTGTGTCACTTTGAACGATATCATCACCAAGCAGGACAGCAAATGGCTCGTTGCCGATAAAGCTTTTCGCACACCAAACAGCATGGCCAAGTCCTTTCGGCTCTTTTTGACGAATATAGTGGATATCAGCAAGATTGGAGGAGTATTGAACTTTCTCCAAAAGATCAAACTTCTTCTTCTCAAGCAAATTTTGCTCCAGCTCATGAGCATAGTCGAAATGATCTTCAATTGCTCTTTTGCCTTTTCCTGTTACGATGATGATGTCTTCAATGCCAGAAGCGATTGCTTCTTCAACGATATACTGAATTGTCGGTTTATCAACAATTGGCAGCATTTCCTTTGGCATTGCTTTTGTTGCTGGCAGGAATCTTGTTCCTAATCCTGCTGCTGGAATGATCGCTTTTTTTACTTGTTTCATTTTAACCTCTCCAATCTTCTCTCTCTATCTAAAAAATAATAATATGTACACTTTAATTTTTACTTAACAAAATGTTCTTAATAACGTACAATTATAGTAACACTTTTCCTTAGTATTGCAAAGGTTTTTTAGCACTATTTTATAATTTTTAAAAATAATGGAAAATAATGTGACATATTGCTTGCATTTGTCATTTTAACATATCTATAAGAGTCTGTGATGTTATTGTCTTTTCCATTTTGTTATAATGGTTATTATTAAATGGAATTTAACTTTCGAGGAGGGGAATAACATCCAATCAAATCAGTATCCTGACATGTTTAGAGACAGCTTTATCAGAGAAGCAGTGGAAAGAGTTGGAACCGGTATTGTCATCACAGACCCAAGCTTACTGGATAACCCCATCATTTATGTAAATAGAGGATTCGAACGGTTGACAGGGTATGCGGCAATAGACATTCTCGGCAAAAACTGCCGGTTCTTACAAGGAAATGATAAAAAGCAAGGATCAGTAACAGCATTGCGGGATGCGATCAGAAATGAAGAACATATTGTTGTTCAGCTGCGTAACTATCGCAAAAACGGTGAAATGTTCTGGAATGAGCTTGAGCTTTCTCCCATTCGCATTGGAGACGACAGTAAGCTCTTTTTTGTTGGCATTCAAAAAGATATTACTGACAGAAAAGAATCAGAGCAGCTTATCAACCAATATTTGGAGCAAATAGCGAGTCTTTCTACTCCTATTATTTCCATTAACGAAAAAACATCTATTTTACCGCTTATTGGCGATTTAACAATGGATCGGTTTGAACAGCTTGTTCAGGATATATCAACATATGTCGGCAATTCTAAGGAAGATTATTTCATTATCGACTTGCAAGGTTTATTGAAATATGATGAAGTTGTACATAATGGTCTCAAAATGATCAATGATATTCTTGGCTTAATGGGCACAGAGCTGATTATCAGCGGTGTGCAGGTTAAGATGGCACAGGATACGATTACTTATACGAACGGCAATGACTTGAATATTCGTTTCTTCCAATCATGTAAACAGGCGCTTCTTGCCTTGAAATAACAGCCCGGAGTTTCGGGCTTTTTTTTATGGGCTATGTATAACGGCTTCAGAAGATTGCAAACTAAGAAAAAGGAGTTGAGTGAACATGCAATTCTTGTTTTCATTAATAGAAATGCTTTTTTCTGGAGGCTTGCTGAAGCGAAATCTAGATTGGCACAGAAGGTTAGTAGCTATCTCCTTCCCTATTTTCTTTATCGCTTTGCTGCTTCAGGCAGAATATATTGTTTTTCGAACAAAAAGACATAGTTGACATATTTTTTTAACATACCTTTTACAGTATGTCCGTATTCTGTTCATATTTGTCCATTATGATAAAGATAGCGTGGATAGCATGAGTGGCTATCAATGGCATAAGGCGTAGGTGGGGCCTGTGCTACTTAACTTTTACATTTAAGTTTCTTCTACATAAACAGCCATGCTAAAAATTTAGCATGGCTGTTATCCATTATGCTTTTACGAGGCGGATGACGTTCCATGACAGCTTCGGCAGCATCGCAGCCAGCTGTCCTCCGCTTATGGCAGCATCTCCATTAGTATGTGGTTTCACTGCTTCAGCTGTAGCAGAATTCGTTTGTTTAATATCGTCATTCTCTAACACAATATGCTCGATAACTTTATAGCCTTCAAAGCTGCGCAGATCGCATTCAAGCAGCAAGCCTTCTTGAAGATCTCTGTTGACAGCAAAGATTGTCAGTTCTTCGTTTTCCTCATTATATACTGCTGTTGATTCTAATGTTGGCACATCGGTGAAGTCCTTGCTGTCATATTTAGGGCTGGAGATAACTGGATTTAAGGCAACACCTCTGCCGTAAACGGACGCATGCATATATGGATAGAAAATTGTCTGCTTCCACGCAGGCCCATTCTCTTCTGTCATGATTGGCGCAATGACATTCACAAGCTGTGCAAGGCAGGCTATCTTTACTCTGTCGGCATGCTTTAGCATCGTAATCAGCATACAGCCGACAAGCAGCGCATCCTCAAAATTATAAATATCCTCAAGCTGCGGCGGTGCGACTGTCCACGGTTCAATCAGCTTATCTGCTTCTCTAGAGTGATACCATACATTCCACTCATCAAAGGACAGATGGATTTTCTTTTTGCTCCGTTTTTTTGCTTTAATATAATCTGCAATCGAGATGACAGATGAAATAAAATCATCCATTTCCAGAGACAGAGCCAAGTAGTTGCTGATGTCATTATCATGGTTGCCATAGTACTGGTGTAGGGAAATATATTCGACATGGTCATACGTATGATCCAAAACCGTTGCTTCCCATTCTGCAAATGTCGGCATGTTTCGGTTTGAGCTGCCGCAGGCGACAAGCTCAATATTCGGGTCTACCCATTTCATGACCTTTGCCGCTTCTTGAGCAATGCGCCCATATTCTGCCGCTGTTTTATGCCCGATTTGCCATGGACCGTCCATTTCATTGCCAAGACACCATGTTTTAATTTTATGAGGCTCTCGATAGCCGTGGCTTATGCGCAAATCACTATAGTACGAGCCGCTGTCATGATTGCAGTACTCGACAAGGTTTCTGGCTGCATCTATCCCTCTTGTGCCAAGATTGACGGCCATATTCACCTCCGCATTAACCTGCTTCGCCCACTCCATGAACTCATTTGTGCCGACGACATTCGGTTCTGTTGTACGCCATGCAAGCTCAAGGCGGCTTGGTCTGCTTTCAACAGGCCCGACACCGTCCTCCCAATTGTAGCCTGATACGAAGTTGCCGCCAGGATAGCGGATTAGCGGCACTTGCAGCTCTTTTATTAATCCTGTTACGTCTTTGCGGAACCCCTTTTCATCTGCTTCAGGATGACCTGGCTCAAATATCCCCCCATAAACGGCTCTGCCAAGATGCTCAATAAAGGAGCCATATATTCGGTTATCGACTTCAGCTATTTTAAAATCTTTTTCTAAAATCATCTTCGCTTTTTTGTACATATATCTTTCTTCCCTTCACATTTTTTTAAGTTAACCCTTCACACCGCCGGCAGTCATCCCTTCAATAAAGTAGCGCTGGAAGAAAATATACAGAATCAGCACTGGGAATATCGCCATCACAGACCCGGCAATCAGCACATCATAGTTATTGCCGTATGGTGTTAGCAATGTAGATAAGCCGATCGGCAATGTTAAATTTTCGCTTGATCGTAAAACAATCAACGGCCAGAGGAAGTTGTTCCAGCTTCCTAATGCCTGCAGGATTGCCATCGAGGAAAAGGCTGGTGTCATTAACGGCATCATCACCCGGAAGTAAATGCCGATTTCGGTGCAGCCATCGACCCTTGCTGCATCAAGCAAATCACGAGGCAGCCCACTCGCATACTGGCGGAAGAAGAAAATTGGAATCGGTGCAACCACAAACGGCAGAAAGGCGCCGACTAATGTGTCCATTAAGCCAAGGCTCATCGTGAGCTTATATAATGGAAGCATAATGATTTCAACAGGAATCATCATCACAATTAAAACGAGTCCAAACACAAGGTTCTTAAACTTGAAGTCATAGACAGCAAGACCGTAGCCGACCATGCTTGTTAAAAGCAGGCAGGATAGTGTGGATGCAATGGTGATGATTATGCTGTTTTTATACCAAATGAAATAGTCTGTTTCCCCGTTGAACAAATAAGAATAGTTATCGAATGATAACAGGTCTGCCTGCAGCTTTAAATTGAGCCCGTATCTCATAATTTCTGTTGACGGCTTCAAGGAGCCGAGTGTAATCGCAAACAGCGGAAATAAGGCGAAAATACCGATTGCCACAAAGAGCAGGATCAATAGGATGGACGACAGCTTCAGCTTTTTCTTCGTTTTCATCCTTGTTCCTCCTTTTTGAACATTCCAAAGAATTTAAGCTGAATTAACGTAATAATCAGCGTAATCACAAGCAAAGCGATGCCGACTGCAGAACCGAAGCCGAGATTATTTTGCTCGATGCCTTTTTGGTATAAATAGCCGACAATTGTCAGCCCGATATTATTAGGCGACCTGTTGCTTCCATAAAGCATATAGCTTTCAGCAAACATCGAGAAACCGCCGTAAATACTGATGGTAAACACATAAATACTGATTGGCTTTAACAGCGGTAAGGTAATATGCCAGAATTTCCGTGATGTTGAAGCACCGTCCACCTCTGCCGACTCATACAACTCCCGCGGGATATTTTGCAGTCCTGCCAGGAAATAAAGGATATTGATGCCCATCCATTTCCATGTTGCCAGCACAACAAGAACAAACATGCTTGTGCCCCCATGGTTCAGCCATGCTTTCGGCTCCATCCCAAAGTTAATCAAAATAGAGTTCAGCAATGCACCCTCTTGTCCGCCAAAGATTAAGCGGAAGATCATCCCTGCAACAACGACAGATGTGAGTGCTGGAATGAACGTAACAGACCGAAAGAAGTTCTTCGCAAACATCAGCTTCGAATTAAGGAACACAGCAAGAATCAGCGGCACTGGGATTAAGATAATTAATGTCAAAATTGTATAAACAGTGCTGTTGCGGATGGCTGTCAGAAAGGTTGGATTCCATAATTCCTTATAGTTGTCTAAGCCGATAAAGGTCGTCTGCCCTGGCAGCACTTCCTGAAAGCTCATGATAATCGTCGTGACAACGGGATACGCAAAAAAGATGAAAAAAGACAGAATGAAAGGAAAGATGAAAAAGTAAGGTGCTGCATTTTGAGAATAAAGGAGACTTCTTTTCTTCTGTTTCCTCCCGCCCTGTCTGCTGCTTGCTTCCATGTAAAGATCCCCCCTTTAGAATCAGGAGGCAAAGGCAAAGCCTCCTGAAGATGATTTATTTAATCTGGTTTGCTGCTTCCTCCAGCGCTTGCTTCGGATCTTTCATTTCGACTAATGACTGGAATAAAATCGTTGTCTTAACAGCATTTGAGACGTCTGGTGTTCTTTCGCCAATATTGACACCTTCAATTTCATTCTTCACTTCCAGCAATGTGCCGAAAATATTGGGACCGAAGTATTCTGTGAATTTATTCTCTTCATTGACTTCCGGCAAATCCCATACATCAGAACGAATCGGGTCAAAGCCAAGCTGCTTCCAGATTTCGATATTGCCTTCCTTCGACAGCTTTGCATAAGCAAGGAATTTCTTCGCTACATCTGGATCTTTAGACTGGTTTGTCACAACAGTGCCTGTACCGCCCATCCCTGCTGAACGCGGTGCTCCTTCAGACCAAGCAGGCATTGGCTTGATGACGATTTTCCCTTTCAAATCAGGCATATAATCAGTGAATCTGCCCATATACCACATCGGCATCCACACAGAGGCTGCTCCGCCATTATTCATGAAGCCGTAATATTCCTCAGAATGATGGTCATTTCCTGGAGATGGAATCGCAATTCCTTCTTTAACAAGATCCTGTTCATATTGAAGCACCTCCACAATGCGCGGATCTGTCAGGTTAACCTCGCCATTCTCCTTCAAAAGATCGTCTTTTCCTTCAAGCTGAGCAACCTGCGGCCAGAACGACCATTGATCTTCAATATCAAGTGTCGTCATCGGAATGCCAGTTTTCTCAAGGACTGTTTTGCCAGCTTCCTTGTAATCAGCCCATGTTTTTATGTCATCTGGATTGACTCCGGCTTTATCCAAAATTTCTTTATTGTAATAAATAACGGCAGCGCCGACATGAAAGTCAATTCCATATGTCTTGCCGTCTTTGGCGTAAATATCAAGACGTGATTGCACGATATTTTCTCTTTCTGGGTCAATTACATCATCTAAAGGCAGGATTTGCGGTTCACCTTTCAGGAAGTTGCCGAATTTAGAGATTTCCACATCAGAAATATCCGGGGCACCTTTCCCTGACTGCAAGGCAACAAGCAGCTTGTTATGCAAATCCTCATATGGGTATGTAGTGGCCTTGATGCTGATTTGATCATCAGGATTTTCTTCATTCCACTTTTCCGCCATATGCTCATAATATTGTTCATGAAGCTCGTTGAAGGTCCACAATTCAATCTTTGTTCCCTTTCCACTGTTCGAATAGCCTTTATCCGAACTGCCCTTATTACAGCCTGCTAAAAACATGGAGCTTACTAGAATGATAGCCAGCATTCCTAAAAGACCCTTTTTCATCCTTTTTCCTCCTCTTAGCTTGTTAGGAAAACAGTTTATTTTAAAAGAACATAAAATGTTTTACACATTTACATAGTATTAAGCCATCCCTTTAAAAATGTATGCGTTTTCATAATTAAGAAGATGGTCTAGGAAAACGCTGTCATAAAGTGAAAATAGTCGGTAATCACTTGGAATATTTTAAGGGAAATTCCCTTTACTCCCTTACAAATTGACATATTCTTTCCTTATGCAAAGGAAAATAGGAGGATTTTTCCGTTTTTTTATATTTTTATAGATTCCTTCACATAAACATGAAAGAGAAGCAGCTGCTTATTTTATATTTTATTAAAAGAAAAGGAGTGTCTTCTATGAAAAGAGCTGTGCTCATTGATTCTATCTATTCTATCTCCAACTCGATTCTGCGCTTTTTATATATTCATCTATTATGGATGGTATTTTCTTTGCTGGGTCTAGTAATATTCGGTGTCTTCCCTGCCACTGTCAGCTTGTTTGCAGTGACACGGAAATGGCTCCTTGGCGAAACAGACATGCCGATTTTTGCGACTTTTTTGTCTGTTTTTAAGCAGGAATTTATGAAAAGCAATCTGCTAGGTATGCTGCTCAGCTTTGGCGGACTTGTTCTATATGCTGATTTACTAGCGCTTCAGCATACGTCCATTCCTTTCTTGCAGTATCTCTATTTTCCAGTGTTATTTATCGCTTTACTGTATGCCTGCAGCATTCTCCATTTCTTCTCTATTTATGTTCATTACGAGCTGAAAGGACTTCATATCATTAAAAATGCGCTGCTGTTCACCTTGGCGATGCCGCTAGCAGGATTAAAGCTGGTCGGCGGACTCCTTGTCATCGTCTATCTGTTTATTACCTTTCCAGGAAGCATTATTCTCTTTGGCGCAAGTGTGCCGGCATTTTATATGATGTGGATCAGCTTAAAAACATTTACTCAATATGAACAAAAACGGGCAGGCAAATAACAAGCCTGCTTACTATTTAGAAAGAAGGTAATATCGATGATACATATAAAAGATCTCCGGTCTGGCTTAAATATTTACAAAGCGTTAAGCTCTGAAATCCGCCTTGAAATCTTAACCCTTTTGCAAAGAAATCAAAGTTTAAATTTAAACGACATCGCCCAAAAACTCCAGCTCTCGAACGGAGCGGTAACAATGCATATAAAAAAGCTTGAGGAAAGCGGGCTGATTGACATAACAACTGCAGGGGGCAAGCATGGAATCCAGAAAATCTGTTATTTAAATGAAGATATCCTCACAATCGAGCTGCAGGACAAGGGGGTGGAGAACTTTTACGAATACGAAATAAAGGTCGGTCATTACTGTGATTATGCCGCAGATCCAACCTGCGGCCTTGCGACAAAGGACAGCATTATCGGCGAGTTTGACAACCCCCGCTACTTTGCCGACCCTGACCATATTCATGCCGAAATCGTCTGGCTGAAGAAAGGCTATCTAGAATACCGAATTCCTAACTATTTAAAGAAAAATCAACAGTTCAAAGAAATCCAATTCATTTTTGAAATCAGCTCAGAAGCACCCTTCTATAATAATGACTGGCCTTCTGATATCTTCTTTTCTTTAAATAATGTTGAGCTGGGCTATTGGAATTCACCAGGAGATTTCGGCGGAACGAAAGGCGCCTGCACCCCAAGCTGGTGGCCGCCTCACTTGAATCAGTATGGGCTGTTAAAGCTCTTGCGCATCAATAAAAGCGGTACATTTATTGATGGCTGCCGCATTTCTGATGTAACCATTGAGGATGTCGGTTTGCAAGACCATCCTGACATCAAGTTGAAGTTTGCTGTCACAGATGAAGGCACAGTTGGCGGCCTGACTCTTTACGGCAGAAGCTTTGGGAATTATGAACAGGATATCACGGCGCGGATTCTTTATGAGGAAGTATTGCCGGAGTGATGGGGGCGGGGTTTTCTGCCCGCTTTTATTATTCTTTGACGCTTTCGATTCTTGATTTGTATTTATCGCCCCAGTCCTTCATTTGGGTGATAATTGGCTCTAATGTTCTGCCAAACTCTGTCATGGAATATTCCACTCTTGGAGGAACCTCTGGAAAAACCTCACGGTGAATAATTCCATCTTTTTCAAGCTCGCTTAGCTGGAGGGATAAGATTCTCTGAGTAATTCCCGGCATCAGGCGCCGCAATTCATTAAATCGTTTTTTATCTTCTAGGAGGTAATAAAGAATTACTCCCTTCCACTTTCCCCCTATCACATCAAGAGTTGATTCGACAGGACATCCTTCTGGACATCCATACCCGCTTTTTCTGTTTCGCATAAAAGCTCACCTCACAGTTAGTAACATTAATGATACTATACAACATAAATGTGCCTTCTTACATTATTTTGATTATCATCCTATAATTTCAATTAACAAAGATTAAAGGAGTTGTCATTAGTATGAAAGCTGTTGGACTATTAAAATATTTGCCTATTGAGGATGAAGAAAGTTTGTTTGATGTAGAGCTGCCGAAGCCTCGTGCAACAGGAAGGGATTTGCTTGTTAAGGTCAAGGCTGTATCGATAAATCCTGTTGATGTAAAGGTGCGCTCCCCAAAATCAAAAACAGAAGAACAGCCAAAGATTCTTGGCTGGGACGCAAGTGGCGTGGTCGTTGAAACAGGAGAAGATTGTCACGATTTCCAAGTCGGTGATGAAGTCTATTATTCCGGTAGCCTTATCCGTCCAGGAACTTACAGCGAATTCCATTTAGTGGATGAAAGGATTGTCGGCAAAAAACCGCACACATTAACTTTTGCCGAATCGGCAGCATTGCCGCTTACCTCGATTACAGCATGGGAAGCTTTATTCGACAGATTAGCCATTGAAGCTAGTGACAAGGCAAACAACAAACAAAAGACCATTTTAATAATCGGCGGAGCTGGCGGAGTTGGTTCTATCGCGATTCAGCTTGCTAAATGGGCCGGTCTTACTGTCATTGCCACCGCCTCTCGTCAAAGTACAAGCGATTGGGTCAAAGAACTGGGAGCAGACTTTGTTATGAACCATCATCATTCCTTTCAGGAACAATTGAAACAGCATGGCATGGAAAATGTTGATTTCATTCTATGCTTGTATAATACCGACCAGCATTGGCTAGCCATGGCAGATGCCATTAAACCACAAGGAATGATTTGTTCCAATGTAGAAAATGCCCAGCCTCTTGATTTAAATGTGTTAAAAAATAAAAGTGCTACATTTGTTTGGGAGTTTATGTTCACACGATCTATGTATGAAACAGAAGATATGGAGAAACAGCAACAGCTTTTAAACCAATTGAGTGAGCTAATTGATATAGGTGTTATTAAAACAACATTAAAGAAGACATTGTCTCCTATTCATGCTGAAAATATTAGGAAGGCACATGCTTTAGTCGAGTCTGGAAAAACAATAGGAAAAATAGTGTTAGAGGACTTTGCATAATCACTCATAAAAGCAAAAACCCGAGCTCTACTAGAGCTTGGGTTTTAAGCATTTACGATGCTAATTTATTCTTATTATAAATATCAAAAGCAACCGCAATCAGCAGCACAAGTCCTTTAATGGCCTGCTGCCAGTCGATCCCAAGGCCGATGATGGACATACCATTATTCATTACACCCATAACAAGACCGCCGACAATGGCCCCGCCGACTGTGCCGATTCCGCCATATGCGGACGCACCGCCGATGAAGCAGGCTGCGATTGCATCCAGCTCGAACAGGTTCCCGGCTTTTGGTGTTGCAGCGTTAAGCCTTGCTGCGAAAATCAAGCCAGACAGTGCAGCAAGAACACCCATATTCACAAACACCCAGAAAGTAGCTTTCTTTGTTTTGATTCCAGAAAGACTTGCAGCCTTTTCGTTGCCGCCGATCGCATAAATATGTCTGCCCATTACAGTTTTCTTCATCACAAAGCTGTAGATAGCAACTAAAGCAATCAGGATAATTAGAATCATTGGTATCCCTTCATATGTTGCTAACACATATGTGAACACATTAATCAGAACAATCACAGCGGCTATTTTCGTGATAAACAGTCCTTTTGAAGAAACTTCAAAATCATAACGAAGCTGTGTTCGGCGATTTCGTACTTCAAGCAGCAAATAAATAATTGAAAAGACAATGCCCGCGACGATTGTGAGCATATGCAAGGTGCTGCCGCCAAAAATATCAGGAATAAAGCCTGAGCTGATATCCTGGAAAGACTGTGGATATGGCGCAACTGACTTGCCTTTAAGGACAAGCATCGTCAAGCCTCTGAACAGAAGCATCCCTGCAAGTGTGACGATAAAGGCGGGAATCTTGACATATGCAACCCAGAAGCCTTGCCATGCACCGATTACTGCGCCTACTAATAAGGAAAGAATAACGGCCAAAAAGACGGGCATATCATGGTTGATAATTAATATTCCAGAAATGGCGCCAACAAAGGCAGCAACAGAACCGACTGACAAATCGATATGGCCTGTAATAATAACAAGGACCATCCCAATTGCAAGGACGAGAATATAGCTGTTCTGCAAAATCAGATTGGTGATATTCAGCGGCCGCAGCAGAATTCCCTCTGTTAAAACTTGAAACAATATCATAATAAGCACTAATGCGGTAAACATTCCATATTGGCGTAAATTACTCTGAATCAGTGATAACACAGAGCCTTTATTTCGATAATCTTCCAACGGTGTATTCACCTTAATTCCCCCTTCCCTACTATAGGAAAATATCAGCTTGTGATATATTTCATGATGCTTTCCTGTGTCGCTTCCGCTGCTTCTAGCTCTCCCTTTATCCTGCCTTCGTTCATCACATAAATTCTGTCACACATTCCTAACAGCTCTGGCATCTCCGAGGAAATAAGAAGAATGCCTTTGCCTTCTTCGGCAAGCTGGTTAATGATTGTATAAATCTCATATTTCGCGCCAACATCAATCCCTCTTGTCGGTTCGTCGAGGATGAGGATATCTGGCTCTGCATAAATCCACTTGCTTAACACAACCTTCTGCTGATTGCCGCCACTTAAATTCCCTGTCTTTTGCAGAATCGACGGTGTTTTAATATTCATCTTCCTTCGATAGTTTTCCGCTTCTTTCACTTCCACTTGCTCATTCACAACCGTGAATTTTGAAAGCTTTTTTAAGTTAGGCAGCGATATATTTTGTTTAATATCTTCTATTAAAATAAGTCCATAATTCTTTCGATCTTCTGTCACGTAAGCCAGTCCATTCTCAATAGCTTCTGGAACATTTTTGAGAGTGATTTCTTTGCCATCCTTATAAAGCTGGCCAGAGATTTTCGTGCCGAACGACCTGCCGAAAATGCTCATTGCAAATTCGGTCCTTCCAGAGCCCATTACCCCAGCAATCCCGACGATTTCACCTTTTTTAATATGCATATTAATCTTGTCGATGACTTTCCTGTCACTTTGCAGCACTTCCCAATCCTTCACCTCAAGAATAGTTTCGCCAATCTTCGGCGTTCTGTCTGGATAGCGGTTCGTCAGCTCCCTGCCGACCATGCCTTTAATGATTCTGTCCTCTGAAACTTCCTCCCATTTCAATGTCTCAATTGTCCTTCCATCCCTGATGATAGTAATGCTGTCAGCAACCTTTGAGACTTCGTTCAATTTATGGGAAATCATGATGCTCGTCATACCTTCTTTCTTAAAGGAAAGCAGCAGCTGCAGCAAATTTTCGCTTTCTTCTTCATTTAGCGCCGCTGTAGGTTCGTCCAAAATCAACAGCTTAACATCCTTCGACAGAGCTTTAGCAATCTCCACAAGCTGCTGCTTGCCGACACCAATTTGTGATATGAGTGTATTCGGATTTTCAGACAGGCCGACCTTCTTCAATAGCTCTCTTGCTTTTACTACGGTCTCATTCCAATTGATAACACCAGCTTTCGCCTGTTCATTTCCTAAGAAAATATTTTCTGCAATCGACAGCTCTGGTATCAGCGCAAGCTCTTGGTGAATGATAACAATCCCTAAGCTTTCACTGCTCTTTATGTCTTTAAACATACAGACATCATCTTGAAAGAGAATATCTCCTGCATATGTGCCATGAGGATACACACCGCTCAGCACCTTCATGAGCGTTGATTTTCCCGCTCCATTTTCGCCGCATAATGCGTGAATCTCGCCTGCTTCAACCTTCAAGTTCACATCATCAAGCGCCTTGACGCCGGGAAATTCCTTCGTAATATTTCTCATTTCGAGAATACTCCCCATGCTGTCCTCCCCCTTTTTTACTTTCGGCAGTTCCCCTTTAATGAAGAGGAACTGCCGAAATAATTTTAGTTGTTCAATTCAGACTCATCATAATAGCCGCTGTCGATAACAATTTCTTGATAGTTTTCCTTATCAACTGACACTGGCTCTAATAGATAAGCAGGAACAACCTTAACGCCATTATCATATGTTTCTGTATCATTGACTTCCGCTTCTTCACCATTCAAAACAGCCTCTGACATTTCAACTGCTTTCTTCGCTAACTCTCTCGTATCCTTAAAGACGGTTTGTGTTTGCTCGCCTGCAATGATGGACTTAACAGACGCCAATTCTGCATCCTGTCCAGTCACGACTGGCAGCGGCTTATCTGCTGTACCATAGCCGACACCTTTTAAGGACGCGATAATACCGATGCTGATCCCGTCATACGGAGACAAGACTGCATCCACATTTTCCTTCGTATAATGAGCACTCAACAAGTTATCCATCCGTGCTTGAGCTGTCGCTCCATCCCATCTTAATGTTGCACCTTGCTCAAACTTCGTCTGTCCGCTTTGAACAACAAGCTTGCCTGAATCAATATAAGGCTGTAAGATAGACATCGCCCCATCAAAGAAGAAATACGCATTATTATCATCAGGAGAACCGCCAAACAGCTCCACATTAAATGGGCCTTCGCCATCCTTCAAGCCAAGCTGCTCTTCTATATAGCTGCCTTGCAGCACACCAACCTGGAAGTTATCAAATGTAGCATAATAATCGACATACTCACTCTTTTTAATCAAACGGTCATAGGCAATTACTTTAATTTCCTGCTTATGCGCCTTTTCTAAAACATTTGTCAGCGCCTCGCCGTCAATTGCTGCAATAACAAGCACATTTACACCCTTTGTAATCATGTTTTCAATCTGGGAAACCTGGTTTTCCACAACATCCTCTGCATATTGAAGATCAACCTTATAGCCTTTCTTCTCAAACTCTTCCTTCATATACTTACCATCACTAATCCAGCGCTCAGATGATTTCGTAGGCATGCTGACACCAACAAAGCCCTTTTCATCCTCACCGCCTCCGCCGCCCCCCGAACAGGCAGCCAGCGCAAACAATAAAACAGCAGCTAAAATTACAGATAAAAGCTTCTTCATCCGTGAACCCCTTCCCATATGTCTATTTCTTGGGCCTTCTGTGCTTGGTGCCATACTTGTCTTTTTTAAAGACTCTCGCAAGCAAGTATACGCTTTCATTTGAATCTCTAAAAAAGGAGCTTATCTCTCCGACGAAAGCCCAATAATATTGCTATGTGCCACCATTTTGGAATATGCCAGTTTATTTTTTCCGGTGTGCGGGACAAGGAGTGGAAAAGTTGGATTGGAAATTGATAGTTTTAACAGCTGCAGAGTTACAGCTAATTCTATGGTTGATAATATTTACTTAAGGATGCTCATGATTTGAGACTTTCGATATTCATATGGAGGTGAATTTTCTGGATTTCAGAAACGGATGAAAGAGCAGTTTCAATTCTAAAATAAGCTGTTTCTTTTTTGAAATATTCCTGCTGTGAAATTGTATTAATATAATAGTGTATATAGAAATTCATATAAAAGGGCTCCTGATGACATAAAGATAAAAAAAGAGAGTTGGTCATGAAAATTGATTGTGTTTTGCTTATTGCTTTTCCACATCTGCCACCAATTCCTTACAGGAGAAAAAATGGAAGTTTAAGATAATAGATTATGTATAAACGCAAAAAAATAAGTTGAGCCTTATAAAGACAAATTTTTAGGAGTTTAAGAGACTTATAGAAATAGAGAATTAAAATTAGCAGTAAGAAAAGGGTGAATGAAATGAAGCTTAATTTTAATGAAAAAATGAAAGCTAGTACTATTAATTCACACGGAAAATTAGAACCGGATGTTCCTTTACCAGATTATATAAAAGTGACACATGCAGCTAAAATTTTGCAGTTACCTCCAGAAGTAATCAGAAAGTATTGTCACGAAGGGATACTGGAGGCTAAACGAAATAATCCTGGCAGCGGGATGTGGAGAATTAAAACAAAGCAACCGACTATCCTTAATGGTGAAAGCTGGGGAGAGTTTGTTGATTATTGCAGAAGGAAACAGGAGAAGTTTAGGGGGTAGTAGTTTTTATGCTGGCTTAAATTAACTGGAGTTTTAGTAAAATACAATAGACCTGATGCTGATTTTAGAAGCATGATAATACTATGAGCAGTAGCAATACTCCAATAGATTATGAATGCGTACAGTATTGCATTAAGAGGAAGAATAGCTATATGTCAGGAGCTTTATATTTTCAAACTGCTCAGCTGCTTCAAAAATGAAAAAACGACTGCTTCTATTTCACAGTCGCTTCCAACCTTTAAATATCAATTAGTCTTCGAATCTCCATTACTTTTCTATCATAGATAGAGACACTTTTTCCAATTCTTCTTTTGACAAGTCATGCGCGAGGACTATGACTTTGTACCCTTCTTCTGGGAAACTGACCCGCATACCATTCAACGGCCAATCCACTTTAGAGGGAACATAATCAAAATGATATCCATTTAAAGAATATGATTCCGATTTTTCGAAAAAACAGGCTTCCTTTGATTCCATATCAACTTTTTGACCAATTTTTATTTGTTGTATCCAAAAATCTGACTTTCCATTGCTATATTCTATTGAAAAAACTGGTTCTTCTTTTAAATTATCTAAATCGTAGTTTTCACCGACTTGTTTATAGCCTTCAGGTATAAATGTTGGGTGAATAAAATCGAAGCTTGCCAGCTGTTTGGCTTGTATTGGTATAATTTTATTTTCATAAGTTCGCATCGATGCTTGAATTTTGTCTAGTTTCTTTTCTTCTTCCTCATTAGGATACTCTCTATCTTCTTTTTCTACCTTAGTAAAAATCTCAGTCTGTTCTTTTAATAATTGAGTATATTGGTTAAACTCTTCTTCTGTTAAATTTTCTTTCGCTATCGCTAAGGTCTGCTCAAAGATGTCAATCTCTTCACTGCTCTCATTAGGATAAGCTTCTTCAAACTGTTCTTTGGAACCAAATAGTTGGTTGATTAATGTCTCTGCGGCATCGGCAATATATGTACCTCCGAAATTTATTGCTGTACCAATAATTATTATTGAAGCAGCAACAGCCATCATCCACATAGGATATTTTTTCTTTCGTTTAACCTCTAGCTTCTTTTGTTTACTTTGATCTAATTTCTCAAATGTTTCTCTTTTAAACTTCTCCATGTTCACCTTATGATTAAAGTGCATTTTTGCTGATCTTAACTCTTTTTCCTCCATATCCATCCTCCTTGATTTTCCTGCTTAATAATTGCCGACCACGAGCAAGTCTGGATTTTACTGTACCTATATTAAGATTTAAAATTTGAGAAATTTCCTGAATGGCCAGCTCTTCAAAATAAAAAAGCGTTATTGGTAGACTATAGTGCTTCGGTAGTTCATTGACGGCATTATGTATCTCTTCTTCCTTCACGCTTTGAAGATATACATCCTCACTGCTTTCCTGCTTTCTTTCAGGAATAAAATCCGATATAACCTCCCGTAAAGATTTTCTATAAGTACTCTTACATTCGTTAATAACAATTCGTGCAAGCCAAGAAAAAGGCTCTTCTTTATTCTTTAATTGATCCATCGAATGAAACGCCTTAATAAACGCTTCTTGTACTTGGTCTTCCGCCTTTAAATAATCTCTTACATATGTATAGGCAAGCCTAACGAGACGTTGCGCATATTTATCTATCCATACTTCCAATACTTCCTTCTTATCCAAGAGTTCCTCTCCTTATTGTTTTGTTCATTTTGTTTTTCAAGTGTAGGATGTATTTAATATCGAAAAGGTTCCACTTTTTTAAAAAAACATACCAGCAATTATTTCCCAGAAACTTTATTATAAGAAAACTAGGTTATTCTATCACTAATTCTCCACCTATGCGCTCCCTATTTTCTATGAAGGGATTACGATACTCTCAATGAACCTAAACATAGTTATGACTACGGAAACAGAAAAAAGAGCCTAAGTAAAAACATCGCTGTTCTACTTAAGCTCCTACTATTATTCTATTTACCGCTTCAACAACAACTCATTCCGAACCTTCTCCTCATTCTTCTCATACTTTTTATAATTAAGCATAATTACTGCTCCAACTATAAAGAAGATTGCCGGCAGCCATGTGAAGCAGAACTTAATTGCTGCAAGTGAGGAAGCTGTTTGAGTGGCGTTGGCTACATAGCCTGCTTTATCCATAATGATGGATGGAATAAAGCTTCCTAAGCCTGCTCCGATTTTGATACAGAAGGAGCTGCCGATTGCTGTTAGGAAGCCGCTGGCACGGATACCTGTTTTCCATTCGCCATAGTCAACTGTGTCAGACAGCATGGCAAACGGCAAGGTAACGGCGATTCCTGTTCCTAGTGAAGCAATAACCCAGCCAAAGATAATCATTGACGTACTTGCTCCTGCGAAGGCAATAATTATTTGACCGATTGCTGCTACAGCAAAGCCTAAGATTTGTGTGTGCGTTTTCAAAAATTTCTTGACGATAAATGGAATAATCGTGATTGAAATCATTTGGAAAACGACCAATCCATTTAGTATGGATGCTAAAGATTTTTGATCCAAATTGTACTGGGAGTAATAGATTAATGTCGATGTTCTTGATGTGTTGCCTAACCAATAAAAGATGAAGGCAAGCACTAATGTTATCCATGGCCAATTTCCTTTAACTGCTCTGAAGCTTTGGCGAATTGGGATGGATTTGATTGTTTTTGTATTGATTTCCTTTGTTCCTGCGAAGGCGAACAGCATTAAAGCAATTGCTATAACAGCGTAAATTCCAACCGTTACTTGGAAGCCTAGTTTATCGTTTCCGTTTCCAAAAAAGGCTACAAGCGGCAGAGTGAAGGACGCAGTAATTAAATAACCGATCATGCCGCCATTGCTTCTCCATGAATTTAAGCGCACACGCTCATTGGAGTTATTTGTTAAGTTCGGCAAAATTGCTGTAATTGGTGTGGCAATTCCTGTGTAGACAATCCCCATTAGAATATAGGTGATTAAAGCGTAAATTACCTTCGCATTTCCCGATAAGTCTGGAGCTAAAAATGTTAAAAAGAACATGACACCAAAAGGAACGGCCAGCCAGAGCCAATACGGGCGGTTCTTTCCGTGTTTTGTGTTCGTATGGTCGATGATTAATCCCCAGATAGGTGCATCTAATGCATCGAATATCCGGGCAACCAGCAATATTGTTCCTGTTGCTGCAATAGAAATCCCAAAGACATCGGTATAAAAATACATGATAAAACTAGTAAGCGTACAATAAAGCAAATTTCCGGCTGTATCTGTACTTGCATAAGCTAACACGCGTTTTAGGGGCATTTTTGAATTATTATCATCGATATTATTTTCTGGTAACTGTTTAGCTGTGCTGCTTTGTTCCATCTCACTCACTCCCTAGTCAGTAATTGTTCTTTCGCTTTGAACTGTCCATCTACTAACAAAACTTGCGGCATTAATCGGCCGTTTTCTGAAACGAAGTGTAAGTCTTTTTCATAAAAATAATATTCAGACGGGTATGGGGCATAGCTTGTGATTAACAGTCCATCCTCTGTATCTTCAATAGAACCATTCACAACAGCGATTTTACCGTCTTCCTCATATAAGAATGTCTTCTTGCCGAATCCGTCTAAATAGGCAACCAGCTCTTCCCCCATATCCCAATCCGCTGTCTCTTCTTCTTTTGTAAATAAGCGGGTAAATATACCGCCATCTCGGAAGAAGGTTGATTGACCAAAGCGATTGCGAGACAGGTCTGGCCTGTTTATATGAGGACCAGCAATGCTGTAAGTGGAAGCAGCCTCTCCAGTAGTTAGTTTCGTATCTGTTGCTTTTGCATTCGTGTCATAGCAGTAAAGAATCCCGATTGTTGCCCGGTATGCCGCTTTTAAGTAGCGGATATCCTGTAATTCCTCGTAAACTTTCAAGCAGGCAGCTGCTGTAACTCCTCCCCAAAGGGAATGAATCATATAAGATAATGCCTCCCACCAGCGGTCAGGGCTTTGGGCGCGGAAGTCATTAGAAAAGCCAATATTCGCAAGCACTAATTCTCCATATCGTTTTGCAGCGTTATGATGTTTTGTGCTTGCCAACGCTCCTGCAGCTGGTCCAAATCCGGCATTATCATAGAAATGCTCTGTGACGGCCGCTTTATATGTCGAGCTGTCTTTAGCTACAGTCTGTGCTATGTTAGACCATAGTGCGCTGATTTCTTCATATTTTTCTGTTAGTCCGCGATTTTTCAGCTCTGCCATTAATTCGTCAATGTATAAGAAAAACACCCCTAACATTTGCGCTTCTTCTTTTCCTCTTGGCGTATTGTGGAGATCAGGGTTTACTCTTAAAGAGAACACGTCGGCAGCCCAAGATAAATAGGTATCTGGCTCATTCAGCTGCAAAATATCTTGATCGAACTGGGAAAGAAGATAGAAAACATGGGCTATATATTCGAAATCCATGCAGCGATAGAAGTCGCCATAAAGGTAAACAGGCTTTGTAAACTCACCGTTTTCGAACCATTTTTCACGAATATAATGAACACAGCTTGCTTCTACTTGCTGTACTTCTTTCGCATTCACTTTACCAAGCAGGTTATTTTTCAATACTAAGCTTAATTTTCCTAATGACTCACCTTGATTAGATAGCGGCGAATAGCTGTAAGGATTTTCGCTGTCTGCTCCATTAAATAACACATCGCTAATATAGCGGGAGCGATTTTCAATGATGGTTTTGATTGGCTCCATTACATTTAAGATAATGCTGTCAAAAGACTGGTCATCTATTTCAATCGTAATTTTATGTTCGCCAGGTACAGTGAACAGCAGCTTCCCAGCGTATGTTTGTTTCATGCGTTTAATTTTACCGACAATATTTTCTTTCTTTCGGTTGCCATTCCGGTCCAAATACTCGATATAGGCATCTGTTAAATACTTGTTGTCAGGCAGCTGTACCGAAAAATAATAATATTTACCTGCTATCGCAAGGGGCTCAAAGTTAAAAACAGGATGGCCGTGCTGCTCTTGGCCAATTTGATAGAAGTCCTGCTGACTTTCAAATGATTGCAGCTTGTATTCCCATTCCTTCTCACTTAAGCCAGACAGCGCAAAGTCAGTTTTGTTGTATAACCAATCGGCATTCTCAAAACTATCTGGATATCCGCCTGCCAAGATTAATTGGTGAAAAAGCAGACCATCAAGAGATGGAGAAACGCTTTCAAAAAAGAGATTATTATACGCACAGTATGTTCCTACCGATAATGTTTGTCCTTTTGTTTGAAACATACCTAAATGCGGGGCTTCATTACTTCTGCGAATACATGCCAGCTTCGAATAATCGGCAGAGATAGAAGTAAATACAGCCGCAGAATGATTGGTTTGCTGATTAAGGTCATTCTTGCGGAACATCACGTAAGAAAAGGAAGACCAGATGGCAAAATCGGAAATATTCACTTCCTTCGCTTCCAGGTTTTTCATCGTTATATTCCAGACAAGATTGTCTTCAGCTTGCTTTAAATCGTACTTCATGATGACTTCTATCTGTTCAAAGGTGTATGTGACTAAAGCTTGGGCCGCTTCTCTTATAATTGTTGGGGCTGTATCTGCACTAGTAAGCTTCATACCGTCAACTGTCAGTGAAAAGCTCCCAAATAATTTATCTTTTTCTTCATATCCTGTTTGCGTAAGATAGTTTGAGTCAATGACCCAATTCATTTGATGTGTATCTTCTGTTAAAACTAAATTTGTTAAATTTCCACTCGGTGAAATTTCTAATGTAAAATGGTTATTCTCCATAAAAAATACCTCCTTTATTTAAAATACTGTGGTAATTTCCTATCCCGTAACGGTGTTTTTGAAGGTATAATAAGTTGAAAGCGCTAACTTTTAATATCGCCACTAAAATATAACAAAATAAATTGTCATTGAACATAAAGGATTCTAATCATTTTTTAAGATATTTCACTCGATTTACAAAATTTTTTTAGAGAAAGAGGTGAGTTGGATGGAAATAGTTTCAATCGCTGTACCGCCCTTTCCTATCTTTATTGAAGGCAATATAACGTTATATGAAAAAGGAACAAGCCATCCGGACAGAAGCGAATTGGAGTATTTTGATATTATTCTTGTGAAGAAAGGCCGGCTGTATTTAACGGAGAATAAGAAAGAATTTATAGTTAATAAGAATGAGATGCTGCTCTTACTGCCCTTCAAACACCATTTCTCCACCATTCCGACAGATGAGGAGACAGAGTTTTATTGGCTGCATTTCTATACAAACAGCTACTATACAGAAGAAATTCAACCTGTGAAGCTAGAATCAACGATTCCCATCCCAGCATTGCATTTTCATAATCACAGCTACACACTGCACCTGCAAAAACAATGCACTCTAGTTGATTATGAAGAAATTTATAAAAAAATAGACCAGCTGTTAGCGGCCACCACGAAGGAAAATAAAGATTTGTCTTTCTGGGATATTCAGATCAGCTTCTTCTCTCTTATCAATCTATTAGAATCGCAAGGCATGGCAAAGGACAGCGGCTACATCATCTCTGAAAAAGTTGCCCAATATATACGCGATCATTATCACAAACCAATTACGAACACGATTCTGGCAAAGGAATTTAATATTCATGAAAATACGATTGCAAAGTATATGAAAAGATTCTATAAAGTCACGGCACTGGAATACTTAAATACGTACCGCCTAGAGCAAGCCCGAATTCTGCTCCTTAAAACAGATTATCCAATTCAGTCTGTTGCAGAGCAGTGCGGCTTTAGCTATGGTCCTTATTTTTCCAGTGCTTTTAAAAAGACTTATGACATTTCGCCATTGAATTATCGGAAGAAGCATATGGGGAAAGAAAAATGATACCAAACTTTGTTTGGCTTTATTTCCCTTTGTTTTCATTTGTTGGCAGCTAGTATGCCTTTTTTCATAATATGCAAGTTTATTACGGTGCATCATAAAAATCCAATTAATCACGGCTGTATAGTCCCCTTTATACGCATAAGGTTCAATTGCCAGTAATTCTTTTACGAAACTAAACAATCCATAATTGAAATATTAATAACATCATTGTTTAGCGAATGATACCAAAACTGCATAAAAAAAGAGCCGCAAATTAGCAGCTCACTATCTATTATTCTGTTCCACCAACCAGCTCAATTTCTGACCGTCTGACAAGCTCTACCGTATAGCTGTTTTGCTGAAGATCCTTTATTTCCAGGAAACCAGAGTTATAGATATGTATAATTCGGTATTTTCTCCCTTTATATTTGACCTTTTTTCCCAATGACAGCATATGGTTGAACCTCCTATTTAGAATGAGATTAGCGACTCATGGTGAATATCTGCAAAACTTATCAATGCTCAAATGGCAGTCCGGCTGCCTTAACGACTGAAGTGTCTAAGGATTGAGTTATGTTTCCAAATGGTGAGATCAATAGACCAAACAACAAAATGGCTGCAAATAGTTTTTTCATAAGATCACCCTCATCTTTCGCTTTTTTTCCAGTATACTTTGGCTGAAGAATCGGTGCGTTTATGATGAGAGCTTGTCTCAACGGATATGCTATAATGAGAGGCAGAAAAGCTGGATTTCCCTCAAAAAATATAAAAATTTTTATAAAATGGTGAGAATGATGGTAGAGTTGAACGCTAAAGCACTTGGGGAAGAGGTTAAGCGGCTGCGGAAACTGAATAAGCTTTCACAAACACAGCTTGCAGACGGAATCTGTACACAGGCGACAATCAGCGGCATTGAAGCTGGCAGGGGCTATCCAAGTGTGGATATTCTGTATATTATCTCTATTCGCTTGAAGGTAACGCTAGAATATTTATATAAAATTCTCTTAAATGATGCCGAGGATTATATTAAAGAAACAGAAGAGCTTCTGGAAGATTTAATGAAACAAAAAAATTATAAAGAAGCCTATGAAATTTGTCAAAGTGAACGAAAGCAAGGAAACAGAAATCTCGGCTATAAATTCGAACAGCTGATAGCGTGGGTGCATATTGTGTCTGGTTATTATCTGCAAAAATACGATTATCGAATCGCTATCAAGGAACTGGAGAATCTTCTCGATGATGATCATCCCCTTTTCGGGCAAGACTTCATTGATTTCCGTATTCAAAACAGCATCGCTATCATCTATGCAGAAAACAGCCTGTTTCAGAAAAGCCTGCGGCAATATAAAAAAATCCTTTCTTATCAAGAATTTTTGAAACAGCAGCATAAATTCCAAATTAAGCTTCATTATAATATTTCGAAGTTATTCTTTCTGCAAAAAGAATTTATACGGTCCTTAGAGCATGCCGACAGCGGCATCACTCTTACTAAACAAAAGGAAGATATCTCAATGGCTGGCCAGCTGTATTTCCAGCGGGGAGAATGCTTAGAAGAATTGGATGAGGACTTGGATGCTGTCAAAGAGGCATACAGAAAGTCGCTTTTTATTTTTGAACTGCTTGGAAATGAACAGTATGCAGCTATGGTGAAGGAACAAAAACAGGATATCTTCTCTTCTATGTAAAGATGTACTTAGAAAAAACTAAATTCCTAATTTAAGATAGAAGAAAAAACACCGCCAATATCATCCGAATTGACGGTGTTTTTTCTGTTTTAACTTATCCCTTAAAATAATGCTCTAAACCGCTTGTCCACATCGGTACAACCTGCTCAATAAGCTCTTCTACAGATCTTTTTCTGCCTTCTTTATTCCAAGTGTAACTCGCTCCGTAAATGCCCCAGCTTAATGAGGTGGCTATTGCGATATGCTCGTCCTTCGGATTTGTCTCATGCTCCAGAAGATGAAGGATGACATCGTAAACTGCCTCAATCATCTTATTCTGAAAGTGGTCGCCGAGAGATTCATAGTTTTTGGCACATTGGCCGCTTAATTCTTGATGGTATTGGCACATCACGTAAAATAGGCTGCTCAGTGAATTTTCGTTGAAGACGGCATGACAAGAAAGACGCTGATGCAGTGTTTCTCTGAAACCATCAAGTAATGTCAGATCCAACAGCTCATATTTATCGAGGAAATGTGCATAAAAGGTTGCTCTGTTGATGGTTGCTTTTTCCGTGATATCCTTGACGGTTATGTCTTTGAAATCCTTCTCCTGGATTAAAACAGTAAAGGCATCCAAAATAAGCTGTCTCGTTCTAAGTACTCTTGGGTCGCTTTTTGTTGTGGTCGTTTCCATTTTCCCCACCTCCATATGTAAAAAAATGTTCTATATATTGAACTAAACGACATTTTTCGACTTATGTTGTTTAGGCTACATATTAAAAATAATGACGATTGCTACTAGTATAATTATATTCTATCATAAAGTAAGCAACACATGTTGTTTAAACGATAAGCGTTTAACTATAACTGCTAGAAATATATAAAATTTAAAATAGAGGTGTTTAAGAATGGCAAACGTATTATTTATAAAAGCAAACTCACGTCCAGCTGATCAAGCAGTGAGCGTTCAGTTATATGATGCTTTCTTGCAAAGCTACAAAGAAACTCATCCAGAAGACACAATCACTGAATTGGATCTTTTCCAAGAAAACCTTCCTTACTTGGACAACGACAAAATCAACGGTATGTTCAAGCTTGCTAGAGGAATGGAATTAACAGAAGGCGAAAAAGCTGCATCTGACCTAGTAACTAAATACTTGGATCAATTCCTTGCTGCTGATAAAGTAGTATTCGGTTTCCCATTGTGGAACTTCACTGTGCCTGCAGTATTGCACACATACCTTGACTACTTGAGCCAAGCAGGCAAAACTTTCCGTTACACTGCTGAAGGTCCAGAAGGCCTTGTTGGCGATAAGAAAGTTATGCTATTGAACGCTGCTGGCGGCGTTTACTCTGAAGGACCTGCTGCTTCTGTTGAATTAGCAGTTCGTTATGTAAAAACAATCCTTGCATTCTGGGGCGTACAAAATCCTGAAACAATTATCATTGAAGGACACAACCAAAACCCAGATCAAGCTGCAGAAATCATTGCTGCTGGTGTTTCTAAAGCTGCAACTGCTGCTGCAAAATTCTAATTATAAAGGGCTGCTATCTAGCAGCCCTTTTTTATATTCTCACAGGTCATTTAAGAGTCCGACTTTGCCTGTTTCTCCGTCTACATAATGGTGGCAGTCAAGGAATCCGCATAAGACGTATTCTTCTTTTTCTTTGTCGTAAACATAGCATGGCTTCAAAATGAGGTAATCCTTTATTGCTTCATATGCTTCCTCTTGGGAAATTTTGATTTCCCTCGGCTTTTTATACTCTGAAAATCTTTCAAACATAGGTTCATTATCCATATAATTAAATGCTTTGAAGCTGCTGCCATCCAGCATGATTAGTAGTTTTCTCTTAAAGATATTTTTAGATATGTCTGTTTGGACAAGCTTCACGTCAATAAAGTCATAATGACGGTGAATATTAGTCATTCTCCAATTTCCTGAATCATGTGGATACACCTGTTGCAAGAAACTTCGCACCTCTTTTACGCACATTTGAATGTCTCCATCCGTTAGTGGGAAGGTTTCCGGATGCGGTTCACATGCTAAAGCCTGTTCTAGTGTTATTTCCCTCGTAAATTCAACTGGCTTCCGTGTGAAAGGTTTATGTATAGGCTCATCCCATTCCATTACATAATCGATATCCTTTGAATTCAGGGTTAGCCCCATAGGGAATGTTCCGCTAAGGTCATTGCGGATATAAATCTCTTCTAATCCATAGAGAGAAATAATTTGCTTTTGCTCATCTAAAGGAAAATCCCATTGTTGAAATTGTTGTTTCGCAATATGCTCTGCTTTGTGAAGGTCAAGTGTGTATATCTCTTCTTTTACAGGGAGTTTGTTTATAAAATCCCCATACATACTGAAAAACACAAGGCTGCCATCTTCATCAAACTCGATATCTATCCACTCTATTGGTGAAATTTGCACACCATTGATGATTCTTTTAAAAGAAAGCCTATCCTCCTCTTCCTTCCAAAATACAAAATCCTTCTCATAAGTCAAACCTGTTTCCGCCTCTAGCCAATCGATAATCCCCGCTTTATCTTTTACATGTAGAATAGGCTTGTTCAAAAAAGATTTACCGCCGACAAAGATTATACTGTTAAACTTCCTTGAATCCATGTAAATACTGACAGAAGCTGTCCCTTCTGGAACCTCGTCCTCCTCATCATATGCTTTAATATGCTCAGGCAGCCATTCCATTTCCAATGAGTACACTGTTTTGTTCTGATTTGTTACTTTTCTATCAAGGTCACAGGAGTAAAGATAATAGTTTCCTAAACTAAGCTTCTCTTTCGTATAATCTACCAATGCTTGTATTCTGGCATCCACTCTGTTTTCCTCCTCGTACATAATCTCTTAAGGTAAATTATACCATTAACTAACATAGAAAAAACCCTAAACACTTTTGGTTTAGGATTTGATTTCTATTTGTTGTACTGGTTTAATCCATTCTCCTTCAGGGCCAGCTGCCTGAATCCTTCCATCATGAAATAGAAGTTTGCCTCGATTAATCGTGCTGTTTATTCTGCAAGGAAAAGTATGGCCTATATATAAGCTGATTTTATTTTTCGCAAAGAAGTTATCTTCACTCACAGTAAATGGTTCATCTGTAGACACAAGGATAAAGTCAGCGTCATAGCCTTCAGCAATTTTACCTTTTGCTTTCAGTCCAAATCGTTCGGCTGGATTTAAGGCTGTGATATTGGCGATTTGTTCAAACGGAATCTCGTATTTTAACGCTAATTCCATCATCGACAAGAAGGAAAACTGGCCGCCGCTAATGCCGCCCCATGCTTGAAAAATATTATATACAGCCGAGTCCTTCAAATCACTTGTACATGGGGAGTGATCGGAGGAAATCATATCAAATTTCTGGTCGATCAGGAGTTTGATGAGCTTTTCCTGTTCGTCTTGTTTGCGCAAAGGCGGAGCACATTTAGCAACAGGACCGTACTCACGCAGTGCTTCATGGTTAAACAGCAAATAATGCGGGCATGTTTCGACGGTAACATCCATGCCTTTTTTCTTTGCCTCTTCAATCTTTGTGATTGCCTCATGTGAGCTGATATGAACAAAATGCAAGGGACAGCCAGTTACTTCTGCATAATACAAAGCACGCTGTACTGCTTCTGCTTCGGCAGCAACCGGACGTGTTTCTAAGTAATCATCTGCTGTTACATGTCCTGCCTCTATCTTACGGGCAGCAAGCCAGTCTGTAATCGGACCGCTTTCAGAGTGAAGCGCAAGCACCTTCCCTAAGCCGGCGATAATCTTCATTCCATTCAGCAAGGTGATATCATCGACATTTTCGAATTCCTTATTGCCTGTTGTAGACAGGAATGCCTTAAAGCCAATCACGCCCTCTTCTGCAAGCTCTGCTAAATCCTCTTCATTGCCAGGAACAAGTCCGCCCCATAAGGCGAAATCTGTGTAAGATTCTGCCTTTCCTCTGTCACTTTTCAAGTAAAGAGCTTCTTTGTTTACAGTAGAAGGAATGCCGTTTAGTGGCATATCAAAGAAGGTTGTCACACCGCCAGCTGCCATCATTTGTGAGCCTGTGCAAAAGCCTTCCCAATAATCACGGCCAGGATCACTGAAATGAACATGCACATCAATCATGCCTGGAAAAACATACTGTCCAGCTGCATCAATAACAGAGTCTGCTCCTGCTAACTCAGCACCAATCGCCACAATCCTGCCGTCTTTAACTCCGATATTTGTTGTCTGTACTTTATCAGGAAAAACAACCTTTCCGTTCTTAATCAGCATATCAAACATTACTATCTCTCCTTTTTTCTCATATGTTTATACCATTACCGCTCGAATATTGTTCCTTTCTTGAAGACCGAATCTTTAAAGGTATATTTCATCAACAGGAAGTACGACAATCCGCCAACAATAACTCCAACAATCCAGCCGAGATCTACTTCAATAAATGCAGCACCTGCACCGAGCAGCATCGCAATAATTGCACAAGGATTGAAGCCTGCAAACGGGCCGGTTTCGTCATATAAATCAGCAACATTCACCGTTTGTCTTCGCAATAGATAATATTCTACGAGCAAGATGGCAACAATTGGACCTAAAAAGGCGGAGTAGATTAACACAAATGTGTTCAAGCCGGCTGCTGAATCATCTTGGACAAGCACCCATGGGAATGAACCAAATGCAAGCAGGCCAGTAATGATGACAGCAACTTTGTATTTCGCTTTTGTCAGCATGGTAATCACATATGTTGGCGGAATGATGTTCGCTACCATATTTACAGCAATAGCACCAATCACAATAAATGCCGAAACAGCTGCCGTTATATAAGGATTATCAACCACTACTGCAAATGCTTTGACCGGATTTGAGATACCTGTTGCTGATGCAAGCATCGCACCGATTGTAAGAACAAAACCATAAGCAATGAAGATTGGTGAGAAGTATAAGAAGCCGCGCTTTGTGCTGCTGACACCTGATTTCAACTCACGAGAGTAATCTGCTGCACTTAGGAAAATGGCTGCATAGTTGCCGAGGAACACCATGATGAATGCAAAGAATGGCAGCCCCCATGTCCCTTCAGAATGAACCCATCTTTCTGCAATAATTTCGCGGTGTGATGCCATAAGAAGATAAAACACATAAACAAGTCCCAGCATGATAACAACAGATGCTAAAATCTCGACCCATTTAATTGCGTGGAATCCATATAAAGAAAGAACAATTTGCACTAGCTGTATCACTACAAAGCAGATAACCGTATTATCAAAAGCACCGCCTGTCACTATTTTCGCAATCTCATTCAAAGCTGTACCGCCAAGCCAGCTTTGGAAGCCAAACCAGATGATGGCAGGAACTCCACGCAATAAAGCTGTAATGGCAGAACCCTTGATCCCAAAAGACATCCGCAGCTGCATAACATAAGGAACTCCCGTTTTATAACCGAGCCGGTCATTCAATGTAAAAAATATAGATATAATTCCAATCGCAATAATCGCAGCTACGAATGTTTGCATAAGATTCAGCGTTGCTGCTCCAGCGACAATCAAGCTTGCACCTAAGGTCATATTCCCTAAATTAACGCCATCACCAATCCACATGAACATGTACGAAAGCTTACCGACACTTCTTTCTTCAACCGATTTCGGTCTTAATGATTCATCTACATCTCCCCCATTTGGAAGTGTTGCTTCTGCAATTGGTTGACTTGCCAAGTTTGTAGACATGTTCCATCATCTCCTTTTAAATAAGTGATCCAACAACTTGAATATTATGATTATTATGAAAATTTAAGTTATAAAGAGCCCTTTTACAGTCTGACAAATGCTCCTTTCCATCCGTTATAAAAAGTGACAATAGTTGTTAATAAACCTCACATACTTTAATATGTGTTAATAATATAAGAGTTGTTTTTGAAAAGCATTGGAGAAAATGTAAAATTTACACAAGATTTCTAGACTGTTTGCACATTTTTGGAGGAAGATCGGCTTTTGAAGTAAGCATTTAGTTAACAACACAAAAAATGGAGTTACCCTATTCTGAATACACCTCTACTTCTTTCAGTTATTAGTGATATTATGGCAGAACCAAATGTAAGCTTTTTTACATATAAGAAGAGGTAAAAATCATGAAAAAATTCACGCGAACTAAGTTTAAGCATAAATGCACTACTATAAATCTTACTTATAATAGCTATGCTAAATACGATAACCCCTTATTGCCGCAGTATTTCAATATTTCTTTTATTATAAAAATGATTGGTGAGAAGGATGTTATCTTAGTTATGTTCGTTTAATAGACTAATAAATGGATAAGCTTAACAACAGCTGAGCTTATTTGTTAGCTGACCTATATTTTTACAGTTAAGAAAAAAAGAAGCCTGTCCTTATAACAAGCTTCCTTCCCTCACTATCTAGCCTCGAGTTCATCCTCTGTCAGCCACTTATGATTCGTCACTTTTTCTCCACCGTTTGCTGGTGTATAGTCGACCATGTAAACAGTAGTTTCTACCGCTGCATCGATCACTGCTTCTGCGCCTTTCATACCTTCCATATGGTCCGCTTCTAGGGTTACTTCTGTTCCTGGGGCAAGCTTTTCGTTGCCGGCGTCTTTTATTTCCTCCTGCACGACCCATTTGTGGTTATGCACCATTTCGCCTCCGCCAACAGGAGTATAGGATACTTCATATGCAATCGTATCATAGGAGCTTAGCACCGTTCCTTCAGCATCTTTCATGCCCTTCATATGATCAGCGAGGATGGTCACTTGGCTGCCGTCAATGAATTTTGGTTCAGCGGCAAGCTCTAATCCTTCTGGCAGTTCAGCAGTGCCTGTATGTGTATGTTCTTCATCTGTATGATTATGGTCTGTTTCATTATCGTTATTTGCAGTACAACTGCCCATAATGATGGCAACTGCTAGTATTGGCAATCCTAGCATTCTCCACTTCATCTGTAAAATTCCTCCTTTATGTATTATTCCTATTGTTATCACTAAAGGAGGGGTTTTAAACATGAAGGGTTGTTATAGAAGCTGTTTGACCATCACAATTGCCATTGCCCACATAACGAGAGCGGAAGCTTTGTTGAGCAGAACAAGCAGCTTTCCTGACTTATCTGCTTTGCCTAGCATTCTTCCGGCAATTGCCAAGCAGAAAAACCAAACCCAAGATACGGCGATGCAGGCTAGAGTAAACAGCTGCTTTTCTGTGCCGCTGTAGATAAGCGAGCTTGTGCCGATTACTCCGACTGTATCCATAATTGCATGTGGATTCAACAGCGAAACGGACATGGCAAAGCCGACTTGCTTACCAGGTGTAAGTGTGTGGCCGCCGTCTGTCTTCGGCTTGCTTTTCCATATTGCATAGCCCATATAGATAAGGAAGCATGCCCCTGCTATAAAGAGGAGGTTTTTCAGCCAAATGAATTGAAATAAAAACAACGATACTCCTAATACTGCAAGCAAAATCAACAAGGTGTCACAAATGCTTGCTGTCAAAATGGCAGGCAAACTGCTGCGGAACTTCCTGTGGCCTGCTCCTTGGTTAAAAATAAATATATTTTGCACACCTAAAGGCAGGATGAGCCCTAGTGCTAATAACATTCCATGAATAGCTGCTTCTAGCATGATATTCCCTCCAAATCGTTAATATCCATCAGTTTACGGCAACACTTCGTCCTTGTCTCCAACCAATTGGTTGGTAATCTCCCCAACCATTTTATATAATGAGACAAAAACAGGAGAACAAGTATGGATAATCACTGGAAGCCAAGCAAGCAGGGTGCTCTTCCTCTCTATCAGCAAATTTACGAATTTATTCAAAAACAGATTATTTCAGGGAACTGGCCTGTTGGCTACAAGCTGCCTCCCCAACGAGAGTTAGCTGACAATTTCCAGGTCAACAGAAGCACGGTTGTGTATGCGTTAGAGGAGCTGAAGGCAGATGGCTGGATTGAATCACAAGTCGGACGAGGCACAGTCGTTTGTCAAAATACATGGAGTTCGCTTACAGCAGGATCACGTGCCGACTGGAAAACTTATGTTCAATCAGGAACTCATCTGCCTAATATTCAAATGATTCAAGAGATAAACAAAGCAGAATTCTCCCCTAATATCATTAGACTTGGAACAGGTGAGCTGTCTCCAAGCCTTCTGCCGACTGCGATGATTCAGCAGGCCTTCGCAGAAACAGCTGCTTTGTCATTAAGCTATCCAGAAGGAAAAGGCAGCTTTCTCTTAAGAAAGGCTGTAAGTGACTATTTGCAAAAAAAGGGGATTGGCACGACACCAAATTCCATAATGATTGTTTCTGGAGCCATTCAGGCATTGCAGCTGATTTCAGTCGGCCTGCTCGACCAAAATTCTGCCATTTTGACAGAATCACCGTCTTATTTAAATTCCATTATGGTGTTTCCATCTGCAGGAATACGGATGGTTCCACTTAACGGTGAGCTGTCCTTCTCGGCGATTAGCCGGGCAAAACGGCAGCATAATACGGCACTGCTGTATACGACGCCTACCTTTCATAACCCAACAGGTTACTGCATGGCAGAAACGAAACGGATGGAGCTGCTGGAGGCATGTGCTAAAGAACGAATGCCTATTTTGGAAGATGATGTTTACGGTGATTTATGGTTTGACTCACCACCGCCGCCTCCCTTAAAGGCACTTGATAAACATGGCAATGTTTTGTATGTAGGCAGCATGTCGAAGGTGTTAGGGCCAGGACTTCGCATCGGATTTATCGCAGCCCCAGAGCCTGTCATTGAAAGGCTCGCAGACATTAAGATGCAAACAGATTACGGCTCGAGTACACTCTCCCAGTTTGCTGTCGCAAAGCTTTTAACAAATGGCCAATATGACATGCATATAGAGAAAATGCGGCATGAACTGAAGGTTAGACGGGATTTTGTACAGAAGCTTCTGTCCACCTATTTCGCAGATCTTGCTGTTTGGGAAAAGCCGGCAGGCGGCTTTTATATATGGCTGTCACTAATAAAGGAAATCCCGCTGCAGCTGCTGTTTAAAAAAGCCCTTCAGCACGGTATTCTCATTAATCCAGGCACACTTTACGGCAACTTCAACAGCCATATCCGCCTGTCTTATTCGTACGCTTCCTTTGAGGAGCTCGAGGAGGGCCTGATTACGCTCGCGACAATAATTAGGAGTTTTCGCGCATAAAAAAGGCAGTGTCAGCTGTTGACACTGCCTTTTTCTATTACTTCTAATCGTTTATACATATCAATCATTTCTTTGACCAGCTCATAAGTTGTCTCAGCGCTCATAAGCTGGTCTTCTGCGTGCATGAAGAGGAGGGAAAACGGCAGGCTTTCGCCGTTTGCTTCCCTTTGAATCAATGCGCTATGTGTCTTGTGGCTGATGAGGAAAAAGTTTTGAGATTCTTTCAGTTTCTGTTCTGCCAGCTCATATTCTCCTTTTTTCGCTGCATAGAGAGCTTCCATGACGAGGCTTTTTGCCATTCCCACATTGCTGATAATTGTAAAGCCTGTCAGCTCCATTGCATCCTCTGCCATTTCTATATCACGTCCTTTTCCTGCCTTTTATTTGGCATTTCATTAGTTGAAGTTAACTCCGCCATCATTGGAGATTTCTGTTTTTTCTTGCTCCTTCTCATTCTGCAATGCTATTCTGTCGACAGATTTGAAGAATGGATAGTACAGAAGGATAGAAATACCGATTTGCACGACGTTAAGTAATGCGCCTTTCCAGCCGCTGACGAGAAAGCCGGCAATAATCGGCGGTGTCGTCCAAGGGATATTCGTGCCATTTGTCAGCGGCACGATTCCAGATGCCATTGCAAAGTATGCAACTGTTGCCAAAATCAGCGGATTTAAAATAAACGGAATCATCATAATTGGGTTTAAAACAATCGGAATCCCGAAAATAAGCGGTTCGTTAATACCGAAAATCCCAGGTCCAATCGCCAGCTTGCCTAATGTTTTATACTGCTTTGATTTAGCGAACAATAACAAAATAATAGCAAGTCCAAGTGTGCCTCCAAAGCCGCCGACCTTCATGAAGTTCGCGTAAAACTGGAAGTTGATAATATGCGGAATGGCTTCACCTGCACTGAACGCAGCTGCATTGTCTGCTGTTAAAGCAAGCCAGATTGGCTTCATAATACCGCTGACAACATTGGAACCGTGAATACCAAAGCTCCATAGAACTCCTTCAAAGACGGTAACAATTAAAGTCGCCGGCAATGTGTCTCCTAAATACAGGAGTGGAACTTGAAGATAATGATAAATGAAGGCTTGAACTGTCCCAAATGGTGTTAATGAAAAGATGATGCGGACAAGATTGAAGACGATAATAACAAACAATGCTGGAATAAGTGCTGAAAAGGATCTGGCCACATTTTCAGGAACAGAATCAGGCATCTTGATTTTCCAGCCTTTTTTATCGATATAACGGACGATTTCAACAGCTGCAATCGCAACAATCATCCCTAGGAATAAGCCGCTTGCGCCAAGATTAGTTACAGGGATACCTAATCCGCCGTCTTTCAGCTCTAACATCGGTGTTAGAATGAGGAATGCTACGACAACAATGCTGATACAGGCAATGCCATCGAGCTTATATGTGCGCGAAAGACTTCTTGCCATTGCAATGATGACATACACTGTCATCACATTCATTGTCACATCATAAGGAACAGTAAAGTAGGATGCCCAATCTTCCCCTAACAGGGAACTCATGAATTCGGCATAGCCCCCGATTGGAATATTGCCAAGCAGCAAAAAGATCGAACCGATAATCAATAGGGACATAACACCAAAAAATCCGTCTTTAATTGCCGTAATATACCTGTTTCCATCAAGCTTCATTGCAAGTGGACCCATCTTGCTTTCCAGGTTCTCAATAAATTTCTGCATGTTCTCCCCTCGTTTCTTCTAAGTTTTATGAAAATACTAGCTTCCTACAAGACTCAGTGCTTGCTGCAGTACTTTTTCTCCATCCATCATGCCATAATGCTGGATGTTGATTTCATCAAGCAGAATATTCTCTCCTTGCAACCTTGCTTCTATTTCTTCCCTTCTGAACTTCACTTGCGGGCCGAGCAGCAAGGCATCAACCTTTCTGGTCTCAAGGACATCATCTATCTCTGTTGCAGATACGGCAAAGATGGTGATATCCAAGCCTTTTGCGTGAGCTGCCCGGCGCATCTTCGTCACAAGCAAACTTGTGCTCATTCCCGCAGCACACACGAGCATGACTGTCTTCACTTTTTTTGTCCCCCTTATAAGGAATTTCTCTACTTCCTCATTGTATAATGAAAGCGCTTAATTTATCATATTTGCATTTTCCGCTTAGAAGCGGAAATCTCTACATGAAATAAAAAGAAGCTAATTGCACAAACAATTAGCTTCTTACTGTTTCTGTTTGAAATAACTCGATGACTTCCGTTTTGGACTTTGCCTTGATTACTTGCTGTATCACCTTTTTATCTTCAATGATGGAAATGAGCTGCTCATACATTTCCTCTAAATCTCCCTTTGCGTCCTTGCTTATATTTAACAAGCAGACAACCTGAACCATCTGATTTTCATTCCAGCTTATCGGCTTTGCTAATGTGCAAACAGTCCAGAATGTATCTTTTGTTTCCGGCATGGTCGGATGAGGGATTGCAACCAAATTGCCAAAGCTAGTGGAGGCAATTCCTTCCCGCTCGAGCACAAGCCTTCCATACTGTTTGGAAACAAGACCTTGTTCATAAAGGATATTGCTCAAAAATTCGATAACAGCTTCCTTCGTTTCCAGCTGTTTACCGATAAACACATGGTCTTCAGCAAGATAACTGTCTTTAGTAGCCTTCTCTGTTGAGGTAAGCCGCTTTTTTATTCCTTTTATATCGTCTGCTTCAAGAAAGTTGCTGACAACTTGCACAGGTGCTGCTAACCTTTCCGCTATCGGAATCGTGCTGATAACAAGGTCAATTGCAGAAAGATCATAGTCTGCCAGCTTATAGTAATTAATGCATTCCACAATTTCCAGCTCTCTGCTAAACTGCTCCTGCAGCCTGTAGGACAGCAGCTTTGCACTTCCCACACCTGAAGCACATACAAGAATAACACGCTTTTGCTTCCTGGCTTTTCTTTTCATACGCTCAAGTGCAACACCGATATGAAGGGCAATATAGCCGATTTCATCTTCTTCCACTTTAACGGACAGCCAGTCTTCCAAACATTTGCTGGCAATGATGGCTCCTTCAAAGGCACTTGGGTATTTCACTTTAATATCATTAACGAGCGGATTGCGAATATTCATTTCAAAGCGCAGCCGGTTAATGGCAGGCCTAATATGGAGCGCCAAAGCATGTAAAAACTCCCGGTCTGATGTGAAATCCCAATTGAGCTCCTCTTTCAGCCTTGTTACCATACAGCTGACAATTTCTCGTGTCTCATCAAATTCGCGATACTCTGTCAGCGCATTTTCATGCAGAAGCTTCGTGCCCATCAAGTGGATAATTATATATTCAAGCTCCGCACTAGGAAACGAGAAGCCTGCTAGCGCTTCTACCTCTCCAATAATTTCTAACGCTACTTTTTTCTCGAAGGGATGCGCCTCCCCGATTGTATGCTCCAGCTCTCCCATCGCAAAGCCTTGTTCCATCCGTTTGCAAGCAATCACAATATGATTTGTCAGATTACCTAAGGCAACATCAGAAATTTCAATTTTATGAACATTTACTTTATTAATAATGATTCTTTTTATTTGGTCAGCAAAGGCTTTCTCTGATAACCTGCTATTGTTTTTAGAAGAGTCTTCCATCAGCCTGTAGTTGGCGAAGCATAATCGCTTTCTGTATTCACTCCCAGCGACATTTACACCATAGTGAGGCTTAACTAGCAGTGACAGCTTATATTTACCAAGCATTTCCCGAACATGCCGAAGATCCTTTTGAATAGTTGATTTCGAAACATACATTTCTCTCTCAAACTGCTCCAGCTTTACATAACCCTCCTGCAGCAAAAGATGTTTCAAGAGAAAATGCACCCTTGTCTTTTGGTCAGAAAAATCATAGCCTCCTGAATCGGCTTCCGTCAGAATCGGATTGATTTCCTGCTGGAACACTTCATGGTCTAATATATGTAGACAGTAGCCTTTTCCCTTAATAGGGCTGATGCTCACTCCAAGTTGTTTGCAGTCACCCTGCATATTCTTCAATTCCTTGCGAATCGTTCTGTCGCTCACACTCAGCTCTTTCGCTATCCATTCAGCCGTAACCGGTTCCTTATGTCTGCTCAGCAGCAGCAAGATTCCCCTTTGTCTCCCAGACAGCATGCCAATCCTCCCTTCGCCTGCAGTATTTCCTCTCATTATAACAGAAACCGCTTTCTTGTTTCCGAAAAATAAACAGCAGCCTGTAAAAAATAGGCTGCCGTTAGTCTTTATTCTGCATGCTCATGTAAAGCGGCACTTTCGACGTAATTAATAAATCGTCTAAGCTCCTTTACCTGGTCCCTGTTAATCTCTCCACTTTCATACATACTTTGAATTTCTGCTCTTTCTACATCAAGCACCTTTATACGAAGCTCTTCCTTCTGCTCTTCCTGTATTTCGTCATAATTTCGCGATGATGTTCGCAGTCTTTCCATCATGAGCTTGTAATCAAGGATAACTGCATGAATCTGCTGTTTGAGCTCTTCCATTTCCTCTGCATAGTCCTTTAGGAAATCGATTGCTGCCTGCATGGCCTGCAGCTGAACATCCTTGCCTTTCTCCAGCTTGGCAATCGCCAATTCCTTATCTTTACGATAAAACTTTCTTACCTTTTTCCACTTTCTCAGCATTCTTCCGACAAGATAAAGGGTACCAGACTGCAAACTGCCAGCTAATGCCTCTTCCCTGTATTCAAGCGACCTCTCAAATGTACAGAAAAGCTCTTCATCGATTTTGTTCTTATCCATTAGTGACTGGATATATCTTCTTTCTGCTTTGACTGCCTTGATGCGGATTTCCGTTTTCACATCCAATTCCACATCTGTTGCCGAAATCTTCTTGCCTTGGTCTCTTGCCAGTTCACGAATTCGGCGCCGGTATTCTCCGATTAGCTCGTAAGCGGCTGTCTTATTTTCCTCATTGACTACAGACCTGATCTGGTCGACAGCTTTCTCTAGCAGTCTCTGCTTAAATGGAGACAAATCCTTTTCTCCTTCTGCATCCTCCATATCTTCTCCTTTACTTAAGACTGGAAGAAACACGGTTGCTACAATTAATGTAAACAGAATAACTCCTGCTGCTAAAAACAAGAGCAAGGACCTTGCTGGGAAAGGATCTCCGCTGTCTAAAAAGTAGGGAATCGATAATATCCCTGCCATTGTCACAGCACCGCGCACACCTGTTAAACAGACGAACAAGGCATTTTTTATATCTGGTTTTTTAGCACCCTTGTTCAAATAACGATATTCAAAATGAGCAAACACATATGCCCAAACAAAACGAATGCCTAATATAACAAGGCCGATGGCGAGACAATAGCCGATAACGAGCCAATTGCCGATACTTGGATCTGAAACGGTCTCTCTCATCGAGGATGGAATGTTCAAGCCTAACAGTAAGAACACAACTCCATTTAATGTAAACAGAATAAGCGACCAAATATTTTCTGTCAGCACCTGTTCTTCAGGGCTTGCAGATTCGCGCCTTTCCCTTACTAATGAATGAACAATCCCGCCAACAACGACAGCGATTACGCCAGATGCGTGAAGCAAATCCTCTGTCACGATGAAAATGATGAACGGAGTAATGATATGCAGCAAGGAATGAAAAGTAACATCATTAATTCCTTGTTTGCGTAAAATAAATCGCACCCATGTGATTAGCAACGCCAACGCCGCTCCAAGCAAAGCTCCTAATATAAATTTATATACAAAATCAAGAGTTGCCTCATGCAAGGAGAAATAACCTGTCACAACTGCCGCAACAGCATAGTTAAAGGCAACTAAGCCAGAGGCATCATTAATCAGCGATTCTCCTCTGACAAGATGAAGCACGCCAGCTGGAATGTGAATGCGTTTGGCAATTCCATTAACAGCGACAGGATCTGTCGGTGACAGGATGGCTGCAAGTGCAAATGCTGCAGCGAGAGGTATGACCGGTATCATCCAATGAATGAAATAACCGCCGCCGATTGCTGTCAGGATAACAAGGATAATCGCATTTCCGAAAATCGGCGCCCTCATATTCCACAGCTCCTCTCTAGGAAAATACCGTCCGTCATTATAAAGAAGCGGTGCTACAAACAGCAGCAGAAACCATTCTGTTTCTATTTCAAAGGAGATATCCTCAAAAAAGAAAGCTAACAGCATTCCAAACGCAATTTGAGTGAGCGCCGTTGGAATGGAAGGTATGTAGTGACTGATAATATTAGATATCAGCAAGGATAATAACAGTAAAATAATCGTAATCAGTAAATCCATGGTATTCTCCCTTGAAAAAATGAAATTTGGCATAGTTTTTGTCTTGTAAGGAACTTTTATGTTAGTACGTTAACGAATGTGAAATGAAAACCAGTATTCAAGAGGAAATAAATTACATTTAGTGTTATAATATTTACAAGTAACGGAAAATTCCCATTTTACTGTAAAGGAGGTAACTGAAATGTACTCCACTATTTTCTTCACCGTGATTGGTATTTATGTGCTGCTTTCCATTGTAATGCTGCCAGTTCAATACCGCTTTCTCGTAGCATTAAAGGAAGAAGAACGTAAGTACAAAGCAAAAGGCAAAACACAGGGAGAAATGTACGACGAGATGAATGCAGGTGAATTAGTGCTGCACAGCCATAATCAAGGAAATGCTCTATTCTTCCTTGCCAATATTATGGCATCCATCGTTTATAAAATAAAACATCCAAAGACAAGCATATAAGGAACCTTTAGCAGCCTCCACAAGGCTGCTTTGATTTTTTACCCTATTACACTAAATGGAGGCTCTATGAAAACAACGATCATCAGTGCTGCATGTATCCTGTCTTCTGTGCTATTATTTTCTACCCGTTATATGTTTATAGCCATCTTATGTACCACTCAAAACACTTCAGCAGCAAATTTTCACGATTTACTTGAAGAACATGGCGGACCCTTGCTTACTCTTAGTGTGATTGCCTTGCTTATCGGGCTCGGAATTTTACTGCCAAACCTATTTAAAAAGCGAGAAACCACCAATTAAGTAATATTTAGTATTCAACACACATATATGTATTTTTATGGTAAAATAAATATATGGATATATTTGTAAAAGGGAGCGTTAGATGAATACTAAGTGGTTAAATGTTATTTCTTTATTTTTATTTCTTGCCGCCATTACTTATAAAGTAATTGGCCATCATACAATGAATGCGGCAGGTGTAATCATTGTCTTATTGTTTATTGTCTTAAATATTGCGGCATTAATGAAGAAGGATGCTACATAGAAAAGGAAGGAAGACTGATTTGTATCTTCCTTCCTTTTATTTAAAGATAGCACCGACAGCTAACAGAACAAGAGCGACTAAATGAAGCCAAACTGTATATTTAATAATAATCAGCGCCCATAATTTCTTTCGCAGTCCAAACACAAGTACTAGCAGGAAAAATACAAAACTGAATAAGCTGCGAATGATATTTCCTTCTATTAGGAAAAAAAGAAGATTTACAAAAAAAGATATAACAAATAAGACTATATAAGTGTTAGAACCTTTCGCTTTTTTTCTGGATTCCTGTTCAAATTCGTACATTTATGTACCTCGTATATTTCGTTTTTCATTTTCTGTTAATGATAATATACAATGATAATAGCAAAAAAAGCTGCCATCAGCAGCTTTCTAAAAAATCTTTACAAATTTAATAAGGCAAAAACGGCTCTTTATTTGTACTAGAAAGCACCTTCCCTAATTCCAATTCAACTATAGCATTAGCGTGAACAGCAAGGCATATGCCGCTTTTGCCTGCAAGCAATGTTTCCACACTTTTTTCACCGAATTTAATGCCCATGATACGATCGGTAACAGAAGGTTTTCCGCCTCGTTGAATATGACCAAGCACTAGTGGATGGATTTTAAATTCGGAATGACTTTCGATTTCTGCTTTAAACTTTTCTGCACTAATCGCACCCTCCGCCAAAATATAAATTTGGCTTTTTCCAGCAGAACTTCTCATTCCTTCTAGCACTTTTTCTAAGTTCCAGTCTTCGCTTGTGCCGATGATGCCGTCAGCAGCTGTTGCCAGGCCGGCCCAGATGGCGATATCAGAGGCTTCACGGCCCATTACTTCTATACCAAAAATATGCTTATGGCTTGCTGCTGATGTTTTTATTTTATCAATGGCATCAACGGCATTTTCTACAGCAGTGTGAAAGCCAAGTGTGATATCCGTAAGGGCAATATCATTATCTATCGTGCCAGGTATGGCAGCAACAGGGAAGCCCAATTGGGACAAGGCTTTAGCGCCTTGATAACTGCCGTCTCCGCCAATTACAACAAGCCCGTCTATTTCATGCTTCCTTAAGATATCTACTGCTTTTGTTTGGATGTCTTTGTCTGCAAACTCGGGAAAGCGTTGCGTACCGAGAATGGTTCCGCCAATATCAATGACTTTAAACAGCTCTGATTCAGTTAACAGCATAAACTCTTCCTTTATGATGCCAATATAGCCATTTACACAGCCAAAAACTTGTATTTCATGGCGTGCTGCTTCCTTTACGACTCCAAACAGGGCAGCATTCATGCCTGGTGAATCACCGCCGCTCGTAATGACTGCGAGCTTCTTCATAGTAACTTCCTCCAATACTTCTTAGCATAGGAATTCTTCTTCGATATCAGCAATCATGCCAATTCTTCTTGCATGTCTGCCTCCCTCGAATTCTGCATCTAACCAAGCCTTTACAATTTCTTTTGCTAAAACACTGCCGACTATTCTTCCGCCAAACGCTAAAATATTCGTATTATTATGCTGTTTTGATAGCCTTGCTGTTGCCGGTTCACTGCAGACTACTGCTCGGATGCCTTTGACCTTATTGGCAGCAATCGATATGCCCACACCCGTTCCACAAATTAAAATACCTGCATCTACTTTATTTGCCACAACATCCTCTGCAACCATTTTGCCATATTGAGGGTAGTCTGTGCTTTCTCCTGACTTAGGTGAATACTCTATTACATCATGCCCTAATTCTTGTAAATATTCCGCGATAACAGGTCTTAAATCATCGCCGCCATGGTCACATCCAATTGCTATTTTCATCATAAAACCTCCTAATTATAGTTTATACAAATAAGTCTAAAATCAGCGTGCAAACCAAGCCAATAACAGAAGAAATTGTGGAAAGAACGGTATATGTTCCAAATGTTTCTTTCAGCGTCATGCCCGAATATTCCTTCACGATCCAAAACGCAGCATCATTAACGTGAGAACAAATCGTGCTGCCGCAGCCTATTGCCAAAGTTACGAGCGCTAAATTAACTTCTGGGTGCATTGCAAGCATTGGTGTGACTAAACCAACTGTGGAGATGGCCGCAACCGTTCCAGACCCAAGAGCTATTCTTAATATCGCAGCCACAATCCACGCAAATAAAACTGGTGATAATGCAGAGCCTTCAAATAGTTCTGCGATATATTCGCCAACACCGCCTTCAATGATGACTTGTTTAAAGGCACCGCCTCCGCCGATAATTAGCAGCATCATCCCAATCGAATTAATAGATTTCGTACAGGATTTCATTAAATCCACCATAGCAATGTTTCTTTTTATGCCCATTGTATAAATCGCAACTAACAGCGAAATAATCATTGCAGTGGAAGGCTCACCAAGAAATTGCAGCACCTTAAAAATAAGGCCGTCATGATAATTCAGTGCTTCTTCAATAATTTTAATAACAGCAGCAATTGCCAGCAGAATTACTGGCAGCATCGCTGTAAATACACTGATGCCAAAGCCTGGTGTTTCTTCTAATTTAAAAGATTTCTCTTCCTTAAAAACTCCGTCTGGGGTAACCTTTTCAAAGGCACTTGGCACGATTCTTTTAGCAATATTCGGATAGATGACTCCTGCGATAATCACACAAGGAATCGAAATAATCAGCCCGTATAAAAGAACAGTCCCAACATCTGCGCCAAGTCCGTTCGCAACCGTCGTAATACCTGGATGCGGCGGCAAAAAACTGTGTGTGATCAGCAAAGCCGCACTCATATGCAAAATCAATTTAACAATCGAGATTTTCACTTCTTTTGCGATTGTGAATATAATCGGTACGATTAACACAAAGGCTACTTCATAAAACAAGGCGATACCGACGATAAAGGAAGCAATAACAACCGCCCAATGAATTTTATTTTTTCCGAACTTATTGATAAGCGTCATCGCAATCCGGTTTGCTCCGCCAGCATCAGCGATTAATTTACCTAGCATAGCACCAAGTCCAAAGATTAACGCTATATGTCCTAATGTACTGCCTAATCCATTTTCAACAATTAGTCCAATCTCTTCTAAAGGTATCCCTAAAAGCAGGGCAACGATAAAAGAGACAATAATCAGTGAGAAGAAGGTATTTAATTTCAGCTTCATAATTAAAAAGATTAATATTATTACCCCAACAGATACGTAAAGTAATGGCATATTATTCACCTCAGCCTTTTTATTGGTTCGAACTTCACTACAATGAATCTATCAGTCTAGCATTATATTTGAATACGCTTTCTTTTTTACTTAACATTTGTATACTTATCTTCTTGTATGCTAAGTACACTAAAAAAATAAAGCAGTTACTATTAAATAATATGTTGAGAGCGCCTAAAGCCATTCCTAAGCAATCCTGTTTAGGCTATCTCAACAAATTATGTAATAAAAGCAGCTCATCATTTCCAATAACGGTCATATAAGTTTTGCATATGGTTAGTCATAATGTCTGTCGCTTTTTTTTCATCTCGTTTTTCTATAGCCTCGATGATTTGTTTATGTTCATTTAAATTTACTTCCAAATAATCTGGTCTTGTTACAGTACGATCACGTATGAACTGCCACATTTCCTGTTTCTTCATCGCATTAATGATTGCTGCCATAATATTGATGAACAATTCATTATGAGAGGCTTTTGCAATATTATAGTGAAGTGCTTCGTCTGTTTCCGGAACGTAAACACCTGACTTTGTTTCCTCTTCCATCTTGTTTATTGTTTCCCTGAGCACAGCAATTTCCTCATCTGTAGCACGCTGTGCGGCAAACTTAATGATTAAAGGCTCGATATTCATTCTAACCTCTACTATTTCTTCTGGAGAAACAGAATCAAATGAGATAGGATCGTGGGAATTGTTAGCTTGGTTTTGATTGCTTTTTACATAAACGCCTTCGCCTTGGCGGGAATAAATGAATCCATTTAACTCCAATGCACTCAGTGCCTGACGAACTGGAGCACGGCTGACACCAAACTGCTCACATAATTCTCTTTCTGCAGGCAGCTTATCTCCTACTTTAAAAGTTCCTGACTCAATCTCTGATAAGATTTGCTGATATATTTGCATATACAATTTTTTGCTGGAAACTGGATTAAAATTAATAATAACCACTTCTCTCTGCGTTAATATTATTAGATAACCTATTATACTATAAGGTTATTATATAAAATAAAAATATGTAAGCGCAATAAAAGTAAAATAAATCATAGCCGAAGCTTCTTTTATCTAAGGCTATGATTTATTTTTAGAAAGTGGTTAATTAGTCCATATGTGATCCGCCGTTAATATCTATTTCTTCCCCAGTGATATAGGATGCCTCTTCCGTTGCTAAAAACGCAATGGCTGCAGCCACTTCCTCTGTTTCACCAGGTCTGCCCATTGGAATTCCATCAATTACTTTAGCTGCCTGTTCTTCCGGAAGTGACTTCCAAATATCTGTGTTTACAAGACCAGGAGCAACACAGTTGACTGTGATTCCGTGCTGTGCCACTTCACGAGCTAAGTTTTTCGAAAATCCTAGAACAGCCGCTTTTGATGCAGAGTAATGAGCTCCCCCGAACACACCGCCGCCTCGTTTTGCTGACACGGAAGACAGACTGATGATCCTGCCGAAATTTTGTTTTTTCATTGTGTCTAGGACTGCTTGTGTACATAAGAATAATCCAAACATATTTACGTTAAATACTTTTGTAATATCCTCAATTGTCATGTCTTCAACTGTTACTTTTTGAGAGATTCCAGCATTGTTAATTAAGATATCTATGCGGCCATACTTATCTAAGACTTTTTGAACCATCGCATCATTGGATTCTTGGCTGGTAACATTCAACAGCACACCAAATGCCTCTCCACCTTGTGTTTTAATGGCATTAACTGTGTCTTCGATTCCTTCTTCATTTAAATCAGCAACTACGACAATGGCACCTTGTTTCGCAAGTGTTAAAGCAATCGTGCGTCCAATTCCCTTTTTCGAACCGCTTCCTGTTACAATCGCAACTCTATTATCTAATTTAAACATAGTATTCTCTCCCTTTAATAGTATTATTGAAGCAATTCTTGCGCTGTGTTTACGATATTTTCTATTGTTATGCCGTTCAGCTCTAATAATTTTTCATATGGAGCAGATTGCCCAAACTGGTCTTGAACACCGATTCTGCGCACTTTCCCTCTTCCTTCTTCTGCAACGACCTCACATACAGCGCTGCCTAATCCATTGATAATATTGTGATCCTCTACAGTGATGATTTTGCCGATATTCACACACTCTACAACTGCGTCTCTATCTAATGGCTTAATCGTATGCATATCCAGCAGTTTCACAGAGATACCTTTACTTTCTAATTGCTTCGCCGCTTCCAAGGCAAGATAGACAGTATCTCCATTTGCAATAATGGCGATATCATGGCCTTCCTTTAATCGCTTCGCTTTGCCGATAATAAACTCTTCATTCTCATCGTAAATGAATGGCATCGTATCTCGTGTAAAACGAAGATAGACAGGACCATATTTCTCAGCAGCTTGCGCCACCAACTTTCTTGTGGAATGATAATCAGCACCCATCACAACGGTCATGTTAGGGATTGTTCGCAAAACACCCATATCTTCAATCGCTTGATGGCTCGCACCGTCGTTTGCTGGCGTCAGACCGCCATGTGAACAAGCAATTTTCACATTCAAGTTCGGGTAACAAATTTCCTGTCTAATTTGTTCTGCCATTCTCATCGAGCCGAAGACCGCGTAAGTGCTTACAAAAGGAATTTTGCCTGTAGTCGCTAGACCTGCTGCTAATCCAGCGCCATTTTGTTCAGCAATCCCGACATTAACATGCTGTTTCGGGAACTTATTGGCAAATTCTGTTGTTTTACAAGACTTACCGATATCAATATCTACAACGTAAATATCTTTATTTAATCCGCCAAGACGGACAATTTCATCACCAAAGGCTTCTCTTGTTGCTTTCTTTTGTAACACTTTGTTTTCACTCATTATTTTAGCCCTCCCTCTAATTCTGCCAATGCTTTTTGGTATTCTTCATCATTAGGAGCAATTCCGTGCCAAGTTACCGAATGTTCCATAAAGGAAACACCTTTTCCCTTTACAGTGTTACAAACAATACATTTCGGTTTGTTATTCTTAGAGTTTCTTGCGCTGTCTAGTGCTGCAACAATTTCCTCCATTGAGTGGCCGTCTATTCTTGTTGTTTCAAAACCAAAGGACTTAAACTTCAGCTCAAGATCTTGGTTCGGCATAATTTCTTCTGTTGGACCATCAATTTGCAGTCCATTATCATCCACAAAAACTACTAAGTTATCTAATTCATATTTAACGGCGCTTTGTGCAGCTTCCCAAATCTGTCCTTCCTGACATTCGCCATCACCAACCATTGCAAACACTCTATATTCTTTTTCGTCTCTTTTTCCTGCCAACGCCATTCCGACTGCACATGAAAGACCTTGACCTAAAGAGCCTGTAGAAATATCAATTCCTGGACACTTCTTCATATCCGGATGACCTTGGAATGGAGACCCCATTTGGCGAAGTGTATAAATGGTGTCATACTCAACAAACCCTCTTAGCGCTAAAGCCGAGTATTGAATTGGACAAACATGCCCTTTTGATAAAACGAAACGGTCTCTATCTTCCCAATTAGGATTGTTTGGATCGATGTTCATTTCCTTAAAATACAGTGCCGCAATAATATCAGCCGCCGAAAATGAACCTCCAGGATGCCCTGATTGTGCCTTATGAATCATCGTCAGTGCCGTTTTTCTAAGATCAACTGCATTTTGCTTTAACTCTTCAATAATTGTTGCATTCATATTAATCACCCCAAGGAATTGAATTTTAACCTGTATACTTATTTACTTGTCTACTTGTATACTAAGTTACCTTTGTTTACCATTATAAAACGTTTTCAACATTTGTCAACAGAAATGTAAACGATTTATTTGGGTGGATTTGTTATTTTTCTATTATTTATTAGAATTTTCGCCATTTAACGACAACAAAAAACGCTAAGCAGCTTTGCTGTTTAGCGTTTGAAAGTATTTATTTATCCATTTCCTTATCTTGAGTAAAAAAGAAAATAAAAATCACGAGAGATAATGCGATTAGAAACTTCCCTGTACTGCTCGTTCCTTTAATGACAGGCAAATCTGTTAAACTCATTTAGAACACCTCACTAGCTTTTTTAAGTTTATCCACTAGCTGTGTATCGAGACGAAAGCTGGTATTGACAATATTTCTGAATTCCCTTTGATTCTTTTTTAAGTATGGAAGAACCGGAACTACCTTTTCCCTTCCAAAAATGGGTCCGCTGATACTTAAAGAAAATCTCGCATCTGATGAGATAAACAGACCAACAAGATTAATTTCGTCCTTTATCAACAGAATGGCTAAGATAATATCAATAACATCTAATGAAATATCAGCAAACTGATTGCCCTTTTTCGCTTCTAGCCTAGATCCACCTGTAATTGGCCCGCCGACTGTAAAACCAAAGTAACCTGGACCAAAGTAAATTCGGCTAACGGTTATTTGCCCAGTTAAAAGCAACGAAGCAATCACAATATCAATATCCCGTTGTATTTCCCTTAATAAACGACAATCTAAGGTTTTGTCCTCCAGCTTCATTACACTCACCTAAAAACCGACATAGATAAATTATATGCATCGCAGTTCAAAACGGTTGATTGTCTAGAATGAAAATACCTCTTTCATTTGACCATAACCCTACTTCTGATAAGCTGGGATTTTTTCTAATTTTTAATTTTGGGTTTGCTTATTTGTTGCTTTGAATTTTAACGCAGAAGCTAAGATGACGACAAAGCCTACAACTCCAATCCAAACAAGGGTAGAAACAGAATCCCAAGTTAAACCTTTATCAAAGAATAGTAGTTCTCGTAAGCCTTCTACCATAAATCGCATCGGTAACCAAGAATAGACCCAGTTTTGATAGAATGGTGACATCATTTCTGGAGCCATTGCCAGTAATGGTGCACCAAAGAATAGCATTAAGATAAAAATAGGCATACCTCTTAGTCCCATAATGGAAAGGACAGCTGAAATCATTAGAAAATAGCTAAAGGATGTTATCGATAAAAATAAAGCTGTACTCAAAAAATCAGGAATATGAAGTCCTACCATTCCATCTGCCAGCCAAGTTAATCCAAATCCTACGACCAGTGTGATAATTGCTCCAATAAAAACCTGCACTGATCTCACTACTAAACTTTCTTTTCGACTAGTTATGGTTGCCTTTTTAAGTGAAATAAAAATAATGGCAGCACTCGCTAAGCTTGCCATCCAAAGAGGCTGGAATAAAGAAACAGGTGCATTGCCATTAGCACTTTTAGTACCAGTTTCATTAACATTAGTAACTTTTGAAGTGATAGGTGTTGCCAGGGCTTCAGCTTGTTGTATGCTTATTGCTGTTCCTTGTTTTTCTAGTCCATTTAGTAGTTGTGTACGAACATTGCTGTTTATATTGTCCACTACACCGTTCAAAATTTGCCCTGCCAATGTTGATGCCATTGTATTCATACCTTGATTAATAAAGATTTGAAGTTCAGATGGTGAAGCAGGTGCTGCTGTTTGTAAAGAAGCCTGGTTAGCACTAAAATCTTTCGGAATAACCATGGCTGCATAATATTCCTGGTTATCTAATCCTTTTTGAACTTCCTTAAGACTACTTACTTCAATCCATTTGACTGCAGGGTCTTCTTGGTCTGAAGTTGTCTGTGAATTTTCTTTAATCATTTCCACTATTGTTTTGCCCACATTCATTTCTGATTGATCTGGTATCTTCACTCCAGCATCCTCATTCACAATTGCTATCGGCAGATTTTTAGGTACTGGTTGGACCGATGGAAATAATGTTAATAAAAATATAAATATTATGACCAATGTAATGAATGGTGATAACAGTAATAGTTTGTTTTTAAACATATTTGAACTCCTCCAAAAAGATAAGTATAATAAACGAACAACGTGTTGTTTATTATCTTCTAAATTATATGGATGAAATGTACTTCCTTCAATAAGCAAATAAATAGTATATGTTGGATAAAGAACACCTTTATAAATTGTGTTGGATAACAACAAAGGAGGAACCTGAGATGTCTGAAGGTAAAACTGATTTAAGAGTCACTCGAACGAAGGAATCTATTCTAGACGCATTGATAGAGTTAATAACCGAAAAAGGTTTTGAAGCCATTACAGTTAAAGATATAACAACTAAAGCAAAAATTAACAGAGGAACATTTTATGCCCATTATCAAGATAAATTTGACTTAATGGCAAAATGTGAAGAAGAAATCATGGAGGAAATGTCCAGTATTGCAAAGCAAAACTTCCCCAGTGTTATTGCTTCACTTGAGGCGGATGCTCCAGTTGTGCCACCATTTCCTCTTACTGTTGCATTATTTGAATATTTAAACAGTAATAGTGCTATTATGAAAGCTTTATTAGGTCCAAAAGGTGATTTATCATTTCAGACAAGACTGAGAGAATTTATCTGGAATTCACTTTATGGAAACAATCCAAGCTCTCTTGTAAAAGAAGAAAATTTCCTTGTTCCAGGGCAATACTTGGCATCCTACATGGGAACGGCATTGATTGGAGTAGTGCAACAGTGGTTGCATAGCGGCAGGAAGGAATCTCCCCAAGAAATGGCTCGTATCCTGACAACCATTACAGTCAACGGTCCTCTTTATGCAGCTGGGTTAAAAAATAACTAACTATTAGAAGCGAAGAAATGCATCGACTTAGCCCAACATTCTTAAATTTTTCATTTACACACAAAAAAACGTAAAATCCCAGCTCAATCACAAAAATAGCTGGGATTTTTATTAAGGACTTACTACGACACCATTAATGGGTTTTCAGTAGGATATTCAGGAACTTCAGCTGACTCATGAAATTTGTATATTTCTATGAATGATGGTGACGGGCACTTTACAGATAATGCAGGTCACTGATTGCTAACATTCAAGTAAAAATAAAAAAGAAATTATATTTAAAAAGCAAAACAAAAAAAGGAATCAGATCTCCTTCTGATTTCCTTTTTTCTTTTATTCCCTAACCCCAACCGGAAGATAATAAGATAAATTATTCGTAATAGTACCTCCAGCCCGAAGTCCGATGGCTGAGGGCTTTCCATTAAGAAGGAAGCTGCCGATAAGAAGGCTCCCTTCTTGTCGGCCTTTTTCTGTCAGTATTGATGCTTTTGGATGCTCGATGTACTGCTGATAGACAGGGAGAAAGTCGGTATAGGACTTCTGGGTATCTGCAAGTGCGAGCCTGCCGCTCCCTTTATATATTTCAACAGTATCTCCTTCTCTGCCAAAGGCTGGCTTCTTCACAAAATCCATATTCCGCTCTATGAAGGGTTCAGCCTCGAGGTAGGTTGGCAGAAAATAGGACTCGATCCAGTGATGCTCTTCATCTGTATAAAATGGATGTCTTTGTTCATGCAGATTCCAAATAACTGCCTGAACTGCTTTGTTTTGCAGCAGGAAGGCAGATGGTGGATTGATGATGGACAGCTTCCCTTCCTCAACAAGCTCTAACAGCCAGATGCCAATTTTATTTTCTTCTTCATCTTCATCAAGAATAAGATTTTCAATTGGAAAGGTTTGTCTGTACAGGATGTCAATTTGATTTCCAGCCTCGTCAAACAGCCCCTTCCCCTTTTCAATCTGGAGCTTATGCAGCGGTATGTATGTGCCGGTTGTTTCTGAAATGTTCAGCAAGTACAGGCTTGTTTCTTTATCTTCGATATTGTCGTCATGGGCAGTAAAGGCAATCGTTGGCCTATCCTTGCCAATTGCTTCTGCCGCTTCCTCGATCGCAGTGCGGACAGCCTTCTTTAATGCCTGTTCCAAGCCTGCATTCGGATTTGTTACGGCAAACTCTGAGCATACTTTGCCGTTTATGGAAAACAGCTCTTTAATAAAGGTTGGTGTGTCTGCGTTAATTTCAATGCATTTATAGCTGTCTTGATATGGGATTAAATCAAGTCTGGAAATAACACTTCTTATTGCCATTGTCTCCAGACGCAAGAAAGAGAAGGCTTCTTCTGGAAAGCCCATTTCCCGCAATGTCCGGTCTGGCACTTCCTTTAAAAGCTCCCATGTTTTAAAGAATATTCGCCCAGTATATTCACTGACTTGGCGTATCTTTTCCACTTCTTCCTGTGACAGCATATGCACATCATAAAGGGCATACTCCTCCCCGTAAAGATCTGCCCAGAAGCTGTCTATCTGGGAATAGAAGCGCCTTCTGTTTTCTATGTGGCGATCCATTCTATTCCTCCTCCAAATCCTTTACATACAGGACGTATACGCCTCTGTCTTCATCGATTTCTGTTGAAGTTACCTCCATTTGGCCAACATTGGGAATATCAATGATATCCTTCAGTAAAAAGCGAATCACATCAAAGTGGCTTGCGATAGGAATGGAAGCTAACAATTGATAATTATCTGCTTCACGATGCTTTCTGAACTCGATATAGATGCCTTTGCCTCTGTAGTTCTTTTCATCAAGCACGGTGACATTTCTGCCTCTGTCCTGGATGACGAGAATTTCCTCATTGCCTGACATCTCATTGCATACAAGCTCATATTGCTGGCCTCTCATGATGAGGTATGTGCATAATTGCCTTGCATACAGCTCATCTACACCAACATCCCGAACATCATACTCATAAAATGGCTCATAGTTTCCGTTGCCTTTATCAATAAAATACGTCAGTTTTTTCATTTTACAGCTCCCTCATTAATAGGACAGGCATTTTGCCACGATCCAGCCAATTGCAAGAGATAATGAAAACAGCATGACGCCCACTGCCCGATTATCTTCTTTAATAGCATTGCTGATACTGAAGCGGATTGTAACTACCTCTGCCAATACGAAAACGACAATCTGTGCTACAATTCCGATTGCTCCCCAAATAGCCATATCTACCAGTGAAACAGAATATTCAGCTGCTGCTCCTAATACTATTGCCAAGCCGACGACCTTACCGCCGAGGAGCAGTGCCGCACTGACATTTTTCTCTGCAATCAGCCTCATTTCATTTATTTTTGGTGTACTTAACATAAATAACAGAATACCGATAACAAGCAGCACGATTGCTACTCCTAAATAAGAACCGAAATTAAGGTATAAGTTCACGTTTACACTCCCTTTCTAAAATATATTAGCCGCCATAGCTTTTTTTGCCGCTTCCGAAGCCGCTTGATTTGTTGGTTGAATCACTGCCACCGCTCACACTTGAACTGGAGCTGCTTGATTGCTGCTGTTTCTTATAGCTCGTATTTTTAAGCAAAGAAGACTTTGAATTATAATATTTTCCACCGTAGAAATAATGGCCGTAATATCTGGAATTGCTGTCCTCGCATTCCCAGACACCATCATCTTCATCCCATTCCCAATTGGTGCAGTTTGTATCATCTGGAACTGGTGGAATATCGCTATTGCTCGATGAACTGCCTGTTGCTGTTCCGCTGCTGCTGCAGCCGGTAATGCCAATAAGGACAGCTGTTGATAAAATCCCTGTCATGACTGTTTTTGTTTTCCCCATGTTAATCACCCCACTCTCATGATGTAACTATACGAATATATCTTCATAAAGATTCTATATTTACAAAAAAATAGTCAAGTTACCTAATCTATTCCTTTATAATTACTTTACAGCATTTTTTCAATAAAAAAAGGGGTGGCATACATGAAAGTAAATATAGCGGTTAACCTTCCAATTGAAAATCATGAAGTTCCTGACCTCAGGGAGGCTGTTGGCTGGGGAAGACGGGATAAGGACTATCCTTCTTTATTCGAGAGATGTAATTTCTGGGCTGGCGGCAGGGATGAGCTCGGCAAGCTTGTCGCATTTGGCTATGTATGCGGGATGGGCTTGGAACACGGTTATGTGGAGGACATAATGGTCCATCCGAGCAAACAAAAGCAAGGTATTGGCATGGAACTTGTCACAGCATTGATTGCGGAGGCAAGACAGTTCGGGTTAGGAATTCTGACTGTTTCCTTTGATGAGCATAATGCTAACTTTTACAAAACGTCCGGTTTTACGGTTTCATCCGGCGGTGTGCTTTATTTGGACTAATAAATAATCCTCCAGCTATGGCAGGAGGATTATTTTTCCGATGTTTTTTCTGCTTTCCAACAAACCGTGAGCAGCTTGCCCCTCACTTAATGGGAAGGTAGTTATGGAAGGAAGCAAAAGCTTGCCTTCAGCCATTAGCTGAAACAGCTCGCCTGCTCGTGTGATTCGGTTTTCCCTAGTAGTTAGGACATTCCACAAGTCTCCACCTGTTAGTGTTTTGCTTGTATCCATCAACATCCGAGGATCTATGAGCGGTGGATTGCCGCCTGCCATTCCGTAAAATACTACCGTACCGCCTACCTTTACTGCTTCAAAGCTTTGCATTAAAGTTGCTCCGACCGCATCATAGACTACATCCGCTCCCTTAGTATCGGTCAATTCCTGCACGGAAGCTGTCCAATTATCAGCATATGTGAGCGTATGGTCCGCTCCTGCTTTTTTGGCCGCCTCTGCTTTAAGCGCTGATGACACAATAGCAATCACTTTTGCTCCTTTTATTTTAGCCAATTGAACAAGCAGCTGACCGACACCGCCTGCAGCTGAATGAATAACCACTGTATCTCCTTGTTGGACAGGGAAACTGTCCGCTACCAAATATTGAGCAGTCAAACCTTGAAGCAGAACAGCCGCTGCGTCTGTAAAGGCAATATTATCAGGGATTGGGATGGCTTTATGAAATGGGACTGCCACTAATTCGGCATTAGCATAAGGTACATCAGCGAAAGCAATGGAGTCACCAATCTTAATTCCCTGCACCTGTTTGCCAACAGCTTCTACAACTCCTGCCCCTTCGTAGCCGAGAATATACGGCGGTTCGCCTTCAAGATGATAATGGCCCTTTCTTCTGTAAATATCAGCATAATTCAGCCCGATTGCTTTTGTCCTTATTAGCACTTCATCTTCCTTCATAACCGGATGAGGCACATCCATATAACGCAACACTTCCTTTTGTCCAAATTCCATAAAGCATAATGCCTTCATTAAAAATCCTCCTTTTAAGTTCTTATTTCCTTATCTTTATTTTATAATGGTAGCATTAATCAAAAAAGCTGAATATAACTATTTAAATCATCGAAAAAACCGATTTAGAGGTGGGAATATGGAGATTAAACAGCTAAAAACATTTAAAACTGCAGCAGAAAATTTAAATTTCACGTTGACTGCCAAGCAGCTCAACTTTGCACAATCGAGTGTGACAGCCCAAATAAAAAGTCTTGAAGCAGAGCTTGGTACTCCGTTGTTTGAACGGCTCGGCAAGCGGATTGTCTTAACGGATGCAGGAAAAAAATATAAGCAATATGCCGATGAAATAATCAGACTGTCAGAAGAGGCGCATACATCTATTAATGAAAAAGCAAGGACAGGCAAAATTATTATTGGTGCGCAAGAAAGCCAATGTACTTACAGGCTGCCGCCGATTTTAAAGACATTTAAGCAGAAATATCCTGAGGTGAAGGTTATTTTCAAACCTGCCCATTCTGATGAACATGCCAGAGAAGGACTGTTAAAAGGGGAATTGGATGCTGCTTTCATTACCGATATCTCCCGGAGTGACACTTATCTGCATACAGTCCGACTTTTGGAGGAGGAAATGGTGCTCTTTGTCGCCTCTGATCATCCACTAGCTCAATTACAATATGTGTCTCCAGAGGAATTAGCACAGGAAACCTTGCTGTTGACAGAGGAAGGCTGCTCTTATCGGACAGCGTTTGAAGAAACATTGGCACTCTCAGGGAATTATGCACGCTCCAAGGTGGAATTTTCTAGCATTGAAGCACTTAAGCAATGTGCCCTTTTAGGGATGGGTGCTGCCATATTGCCGTTAATGGCGATAGAAAAAGAGGCTGAGACTGGTTTAATTAAGAAGCTGGATTGGGGCAATAGTCTTCCATCTATTTATACAAATCTCGCCTGGCACAAGGATAAACATCTGTCGCCATTGCTGACAGACTTTATTAAGATCAGCTCTAAGCTTTACTTGTCGGGAGGCAGCATATTGGCGACTTAATTTCTTAGCCAATATGCTCTCTCCCCTTTAGCCAAGCATATATCGCGATTTAAGAAGACCGACATGATGACGCTCATGGCCAGCAATAATATAAGCAATAGAGTTTACTGTGAATTCTCCATTGTTGGCAAAGCCTGTTTTCATCCAAGCCCCTTCAGGCAGCCCCTTTAACAAAGCAACAGTGGCAGCTCTTACAACAGTCCATTCTGCCAGAAGATCAGCTATCGTTCTGCTTGAAAAGTTAGATTCTTCCACATACTTTTCATCATCATACCCAGCAAGCGGTGTTTGATCTCCCCTTGCCATTCGCAATATCCGATAGTTCATAATTCGCTCTGTATCCATCACATGGCCGACAACCTCAAGCACACTCCATTTTCCCTCTGCATAGCGGAAATCAGCCTGCTCTTTTTTTATGTCTGCAAGCAGGTTCTTCGTGTCATGAAGCTGGCTTTCGAGGATTTCAATGATATTTCCCTCAGGCACAAGGTTAACATAATTACGGTAATGCTCTGGATAATCTGTAATTGCTGGTTTCAACTTTGTCACTCCTTTTTTAGTGTCTCTTAATTGATTCTGCTTTATTTCCAGTTTTTCCTTCCTCATTAATTTCAGAATACTGCTTTATAAAATAATTGCAGCAAAAAAGAGTATGCATTACTAGTGTTAAATTTTATTGAATAAATATGGTAAAAGTACAGCTTTATCTATACACTAAGCTTATTAAATTACGAGTTACCATAGGGAGAGTGTAAGTCGATTGAAAAGAGTAGATGTTGTTTATGTTTTGCTGTTTGATGATGAAAAAAAACATGTCTTAATGGTGCAAAACAGCGGCAGCAATGGTCCTTACTGGACATTGCCAGGCGGGGCTGTTGAACAGGGCGAAACTCTCATGGATGCAGCTGTCCGAGAGGTAGCGGAAGAAACAGGATTAGAGGTTGAGGTAGGCGGAATTTCTTCAATTACAGAAAAATTTTTTCCAGACAGAGGTCACCATGCTGTCTTTTTCACCTTTTACGGAAAAATTATGAGCGGGAAATTAGCTATACAGCAGCCTGAAGAGATTGAAGCTATCGCTTGGATGGAGCTAAAGGAAGCAGAGCAGTATATATTCCTTAAAGAGCAACAAGGATTGGACCAAGAGGAAGTATCTGTGCCATATTTACTTTTCCAACCATAAAAAAAGGATGGGCATCCCATCCTCTTAATTATAGCCTCTTTCTCCAAACGGCTGCAGCTCTGCTAGCCATTTTTCCTCCAGCTTGCCTAGTTCTTCTTTTTCATTGAAATATGGATCGTTCTTTTTCTTTAAGACTTCCAGCACCTCAAATGTGAAGGCATCCTTTCCATATTCCTTCCACTCAGCTGCTAACCCATTATTCGTATGTCCACCGTTTTCGAGTGTGAATTTCACACCGTTTAATGTTTTCAGATTTCGTGTGCTTCCAACAAATAGCTTGCCATTTTCACGATTTTTAATGAGATAGATACCTGCTTCGACTGGTGTTTCTTTATATAATTGCTTTAATTCCTTTTTCCTGTCCATTTTATTCACCTGCTTGGTATTATTTTTTGACCCAGTATTCGCTTCCGTCGTCTTTCCTGTCAATAAAGCCGTACTCAATCAGCAATCTTCGAATTAGTACATAGTCTTCATAGATTGGCTTTAGTAAGTCATTCAGAGCTGTTTCGCTGTATATCACTTCATTATCGATACTTTTCATAATCTCTCTTAAAATAATCAGCCGCTGCTTTTCTTTTAAAGGGAATTTTTTCAGCTTTGCTTCTGGCTGGTTCTCAAAATATTTGCGAATTGTTTTCTCTTGTTCTTCCTCTGTGATGTTATAGCGGTCATCCACTTGTTTTGCTGTTTTATGAATAGGTACAAAGCTTGGCGCATGGTCATCTTTTTCCTTTAACAGCTCCATCAGTGCAAGAAAGGTTCTTGCCTGCCTTTCCTTTTCCTTCAACACAAAGCGGTGGTGACGAATCGTTGAGGCACTGCCGATTTCAAGCTCCTTCTGTACCTCTGCATCACTCTTACCTTGATAAAATAGGCGAAGCAGATTGCTTTGGTGGTCAGTTAGGCCTGTTATTTTTTTATCAAGACTTATTAAATATTCAAAAACAGATTGATGGCTTCTTTCAATATGAAGCCTCATAAACTTTTCCGCTTCGTACAGCACATTTCCATCAGGATAGATGATTCCTTTTTCAACTGCTTCACCGCATAACAGACAGATAAAAGTGTCCGTTTCCTCGACATATCCCTTTTTTAAGTCTTCTAGGGTTGATTTGCTAAAATAGTCTTCCTTCATAAACAAACACTCCGTTTAAAAGTTTGTATTTAAACAAACAAATTTTACTTTCGTTTGTTTATATTCTATGCATTTTTAAATTAATTGTCAATAACTCAAAAAAGGAGAGGATACAGTTCTCTGCATCCTCTCCTTTTAAGGCTATTTATTCTTAATAGTAATCTCGACTATTTCCGGGGTGTTAAACACCCTTTGTGGAATAATACTGTTGCCGAGCCCGCGATTTACAATCATTGCTGTTTCATTTTTTTCAAACATACCTGCAGTATACTTTGGCATAAAGCCTTGGTCAGGTGCGACTAATCCGCCAACAAAAGGGATTCTCACTTGGCCGCCATGTGCATGTCCAGACAATACAAGATCGATATCATGCTTTTCATATAAGGAAAATAGCTCAGGTCTATGTGATAACAGCAGAACAAAATCCTGCTCTGTCACGCCTTCTAGAGCTACTTTCAGCTCCCCTTCAACTGTTAATGCCGCATCATCGTTTCCGCTGACAGCTGGATCATCAACACCTGCGATAAGAAGCGTCGTTCCGTTCATGTGTAGCTTTTCCTTCCGATTATGCAAGATATTAATATTGGCCGCCTTTAACCCTTCCTCCAACTGTTCATAACGCCCAGACCAATACTCATGATTTCCAGTAACATAAAAGGTTGGTGCAATTGCTGCAAGCTGCTTCATTAAAGCAAGAGCAGCTTTTTCATTATATTTTTTCTGGTCAACAAGATCACCTGTAAATGTAATAATATCAGGTTTGACTGCTTTCACCTTGGTAACGAGCCGCGTCTGATTCTCACCGAATTGCTTGCTGTGTAAATCAGACAGCTGAACAATTTTCACACCAGCACCAGCTAACTTTTGTGATGTTATGGTATAGCTGTTCCAATCTAGTTTGTTATTTTGGTAATAAGAAAACAAGGCTGCACAAATGATAAGCCCAGCTGCAAGCAGCAGGTTCCTTTTCTTCATCATAAACCTCTAAGAGTCTTGTGTGCGATTTTGCCATTCTACATCAAAACCGCCTCGCAAGCTTTCCCCTTTTACTATTATTGTATAAGTATCGGTTTTATCTATATTCAGCTTGAGCTGACTTGGATTTGTTTTTATGGAGGAGACAGTTCTGTTTTGTTTATCAACAATATAATAGCTGTATCCGCCGCCATTTTCATTTTTTACCTTTACCGTCACAAGTAGCTCCTCACCCTTTTTCACTTCAATTGGTATTTCCTTTGCCCCATCAAAGTATAAAAAATAAGCAGAATATGAGTTTTTGCCGACAACCTCATTCCATTCCTTTTTGATTGTTGTATCTGGTAGGGTAATCAACAAGCACAGGATGGGAAGCACACAAAAGCTGTATCTGAATAGCTTGAGTTTTCTTGCCAAACTCTTCCCGAAATAAAGCAACAGTGTGCATGCGGCACTAAGCAGGACAGAGACAACAATTGTGTAGCTCGGTTTGAGCAAAAGAAAAAACATAACAGCTGCAGCTGTGTATGCTGGCAGTGTCCATTTTGGATAGCTTGCAGCAATCTGGCTCACTAAAAAAGAACCAAGAGCTCCGCTGCACCAAAAAAGAAGCCAATAAGATCCATCAACCGTAAACGCATACATATTCCAGTCAAAAAACAGGATTAATCCCATATAAAAAACTGCCAAAAACCCTGCACCAGCAATATCACTGAGCAAGCACGCTTTTCTATCCATTATTATCCTCCTGTCTGCTACTCTACCAATATATTACCAGATTAGGAGGAGAAAGTTCCAATTTTTTCTATTTAACTATTTTTATTCTACGTTTTCAGCATAGCGTTTATTAAGCTTTTCGCGGTGGGAATGGAAGATTTCTTCAAGAGAAATGTCATATTTGTTAGCAATAACAATAATATTGCCTAACACATCGCCAAGCTCCTCTGTCAATTCCTGTCTTTGCTGATCAACTGTTCCTTCCGCTTCGTCCGGTCTGTCTCTGCCAATTTCTAACGCCCGTATCGCTCTTGCAACCTCGCCTGTTTCCTCTGCCAAAAAACCGATGCGGATGAAAATATCCAGCTCGGACCAGCCCCGTTTTTCATAATAAGCTTTAACCCATTCTTGAAATTCATTTACATTCACAAAAATCCGCCTCCCTTTTTTTACACTATAAATCTTATCAAAAAATCTTTGTGCAAATAAGACAGACACCTAAGTCATGGACACAAAGCCTTCACTATTAGGTTTAAATGACTAAGTTTTTCATTAGAGATATTTCATATAATAGGATTTAAAGGAGGATGTTTATGAAAAGCTGCCGTTTTCTCGTGGTCTTGTTCTGATGAATAATATCACAGCAAGTCTTTTAGCCGGAATCACTATACTATTCATGAGCCTATCTGTGAAAAAACTCGAAAGAAAAAAGAACCAATATACAAAGGCAAGGTTCTATTGGATACGCACAAGTCTTCTTGTTATTCCAAGTGTATTAATTATGGTCATTCTATATTATCTATCAAAATAAGCCTTTCTAAATGGTTTTTGCCATTACATAAAATATCATATCTTCACCAGTAAACATATATGTTTTTCGGAAGCCAGCACGTTCATAAAGAGTAATTGCCCGTTCATTAAAGGCTGCGACAGTGAGGCGGACGGAGCTGCTGGTTGTTTTAAGCTGGTTCAAAATATAGCGGATAAAGCTCGCCCCCATTCCCTTTCCAGTCAGTTCAGGCTTCATTCCTAAGCCAATATCTAGACTATCCTCCAAATAAACACCATAAAACAGCCCGAGGGGAACTTGCGCAGAAGTACCCGTACAGTAAAAACCAATCAATGCCCCGCCGTCATCCAACACTGCAAAATAAGGCTCTTCAAGCAGTTCTTGCATCGACTCTTCCTTATTATGATCATTGTAAAAATCATATGGCGGTTCATACTTCCAGCTGAGGATTTCCTCTGCCCAGCTTTTTGTCATTATCGCTGTTTGCATGCTCCTAACCCTTTCTAACGTTTGTTCTTTAGTCTATCATTATGGCGTTAAAAAGGACATCAGCTTAATCGTGATGTCCTTTAATAATACGCAGCATCGTATTAGCATTTTTCTGAAACTCATAACCGACCTTCATTTCTTGTGCTTTATAACCTTTTGCTGTCAGTCTATCAATCAGCTCATCCATATGAGCATATCTATTGCCGTCAAGATCTGCTGTCGGAAAAATCCGCAATTCTTCGTTTGTCACTCTAAGCAGTTCATCGATTGCAGCAAAATGAAACTCCTTATCCAGTCTGTCTGCATACGTGAATAAAAAGTGGGCTGACAGCACGATATCAAATTCCTCTTCTGCGAAGGGCATAGTTGGCAGAGTGCACGGAATATACTTTTTAGGGTTACTAGCTCTGTCCTGGTAATAGTCGTTAAGCGCTGCTTTTCGATGCTTTAGCAAGCTTGTGACATCATTAAAGTAGTTCCAGACAAAATGTTCCTTTACTTTTTCAAGAGCAGAGGCAGTATGCTTTATGTCTTCAAGACCTTTTTCATACAACTCATCATTTCCATAGTAATAAGCTATGTCTGATGCTGTTATATCTAGATGCTGCTTTGTCCCTTTTGCAGTAAAGGAACAGGCACCTGCTGGACAATCTAGTATCCGCTTACCTTTTAATTCTTCTAAAGACAGTGAGAACATATCGATATATTCCTCATATGTCCTGCCGATAAAGATAATTCTTTCTAGCGAGAGCCCTTCCTTTTCTATTGTCCTCACTCCTTTTTTATTTTCCAAACATATTCATCTTTTTTATTCCAGTATAATTTTATGCCTTTGTTAATAATGAATGCCTCTTGTTTTCCGGGTACACAGTCTCCCCTACCGTCCTCACAAACAGCGCATCACCCTCTTTAGGCAAATGCCTTGTTGACAAACCAGTCAGGTTGTCTAGGGTAAAATGAAAGACCACTTCAGTCGTATCAGCCTTTGCGATTTGCGCTAGTAATTTCTCAAGAACAATGGAATGACTCGCCATCACTTCATATAGATGAAGTTTATTCCCTTCCATCTCGCAGATAACGATAACTTCCTCTTTTTCCAAATAATAGATATGCTCATGAAATACATTCAAGCAATAAAACAGCAGAATCCCCCATGCCCCCTCTGTCGAAAATGCTTGAGACAACGGTTTTCTCCTGCGTGCCACAGACTCAATGAACCGAAGATCGTCTACACTTTTTCCATTGAGCTTACGAACAGTCACACCTTCTGTCTGTTTATGCTTGTACTCAAGAAAGAACTCTTGCTCTTCCACTTCTTTAAAACCGAATTTCGGATAAAAATCCAGCACTTCATTGTTAGCAAAAAGATATATTACATCTGTTTTCTCCTCATAATCTGCAAGGACTTTTTCTAATAAACTGCGAGATAATCCACATCCCCTGTAGTCTGGATGTGTCATAACTGTACCGATTTGCACAGCCTTCTTCTTCTGTCCTGCTATTAGTAAATCAATTAGATTAACAGAGACATTAGCAACAATCTTTCCGTGATCATGAAAAGAATATGGAATATACCGGTCATTCCAGCAGTCTTTTTGATACCATTCCTCAAAACTTATCCCAAATACACTGCTAGCAAGCTCTGAAAAACTTTGCCGCAAAACGTCATCTTGTTTGTAATCTTTCACGAATTTCAACTTTTCCATTTATATCCCTCCTTTACTTCTAAACTTACATATCCATTATATGACTATATGTGCAGAAAAAGTAATCTTTCGACGAAGATTACAACAGAGTAATAATTATTTTAAAATATTAATATATTGGAAATTATCTTTGAGAATCATTAGAAAATCCCTTGAAAGGAGGAAGGGATACTGTTTATAAGACTAGGAGCCTCAGCTTGGAATAATTTGCTCTGTTTCTTGATTATCACTCTAGTGAATGTACATGTTATATTATTAATAAGAAGTATGTGCGAGGAGTGATAACATGGATTTTATTGCGATAGATTTTGAGATTGCGAATGAAGAGATGGACAGTGCCTGTTCGGTCGGACTTGCTTATGTGGAAAACAATCGGGTTGTAAAGACAGACTATTATCTCATTAAACCGCCCGTGTTAAAGTTCAATGAGAGATTTATTCGAGTTCACGGCATTACTGCAGAGGATGTTATGGAGCAGCCAGCATTTGATCAAGTATGGAAGCAGCTTGAGTCTGAGCTGACAGGTCAGCTGCTTGTTGCTCATAATGCTCAGTTTGATATGAGTGTTTTGCACAGCTGTCTGGCAAGATACAATCTTAAAGCACCGCAGCTGCGCTTTGCTGACAGTATATCCATCAGTACGGCTGCCTGCAGGGGAGAAGGTGTGAGACAATCTTTAAAAGCACGCACCGCCCGCTTTGGTGTAATGTTAGAAAACCATCATCATGCAGGAGCGGATGCGATTGCCTGTGCAGAGTTAGTAATTGCCTGCGTGAAAGCGATGGATGAACGTGATCTTGATGCTTATTTAACGACAAATCGACGAATTTCAGTAAAGCCATTTTCAGCATTAAAGCCGCAAATATCCTTCAGCAAAAAAAGAACGGCTCCAAAACCTGTTAAGAAATTTAATTCTGTAGCAATTTCCGAAATTGCAGCAACAACGGAAACCTTTGACGAGACACATGCACTGTTCGGCAAAAACGTCGTCTTCACAGGGGACTTAGCAACACTAGACAGGAAAGAAGCAATGCAGAAGGTCGTTGACGCAGGCGGACTTGTCAAAAGCGGTGTGAGCGGAAAAACAAACTTCCTTGTTGTCGGCGTTCAAGATAAACAGCTTGTCGGTGCCTCAGGCATCAGCACAAAAGAAAAGAAAGCTTTTGAGCTGCAAGAAAAGGGGCAGGATATCCAGATTGTTAACGAAGAGCAATTCTTGCGCCTGATTGATGGAAAGAACGGATAGTCATAAACCGAAGCCATGCTAATTGCATGGCTTTTACATATAGTTTTTTTCTTTTCTACTAATCTTTTTTCACTTTCTATGCATAAGAGTTTGCTAGTTTGGGAAGAATGCTAGTATAAAGGAGGAATTAACGATGAAGAAAATGACGAAAATGAATGTAACGGATTTTATTACAGAGGAAAAATTTGAGCTTCACTCCTACCTAACCTATTTATTTACACATACACAAGCAGATAACTCTGAAGAAGCAGCTGTTTAATTTAATTTTGCTATCATACATTTTTAAGAAAAGCTGTTCAAACAAAAAAAGACGGATTGCTCCGCCTTTTTTCGGTTTATATTTTTTAAGCTTCTACTTTGTTGAAGAACTGCGGTAAATGCTCTTTATGTGCTTCAAGCATTTCGTCGATTATTTCTTTCGCAACTGTGTCAGATGGTGATAACGGATTGATTGTCAAAGCTAGAATAGCTTTGTCATAGTCTCCTGTTACTGCTGCTTCTGCTGCAACTCTTTCAAAGGATTTGATCTGTTGAACAAGTCCTCTTACTGCTACTGGAAGCTCACCCATCACGATTGGTTTTGGGCCGTCCTTTGTAATGATGCTGGACACTTCGACAGCTGAGTCATTCGGGATGCCGGCAATTGCACCATTATTGATTGTGTTAACAGGCTGGATGTCGCGTTTGTCATTGTAAATGGAATTGATTAAACGGACTGCAGCATCAGAGTAGTATGCTCCTCCGCGTTTTTCCAATTGCGGCGGCTTGATTGCTAGATTTGGATCTTTGTAGAGTTCGAACAATTCTTTTTCAAGTTTTTGTACAACTTCAGCACGAGTTCCCTCGTTTTTCGAATTCTTCTGATCCTTCGCGATCATTTCGCTCGTTTTATAGTAGTACATATGGTAAGGGCATGTTAGTACATTCAATGCTTTGATAAATTCAGGCTCCCAGCCAAGACCTTCAATATTTTTTACGAATGAGCTGTTGTTTGGATCTGTCAGCAGGTTGATAACCTTATCCTTTACGCTTTCTCCGTCTACATAAACATCAAGGCCGTAAACCATATGGTTCAATCCCGCGAAATCGATGCGAACTCTAGAATGATCAACCTCTAGAAGCTTCGCGATACCCATTTCCATGCCGATTGGAACATTGCACAAGCCTACTATTTTTTTGATGTTAGAATAGCGAAGCACTGCTTCTGTTACCATGCCGGCAGGGTTTGTGAAGTTAATCAGCCATGCATTAGGGCAAAGCTCCTCCATATCCTTACAAATATCCAAAATAACAGGAATAGTGCGCAAGCCTTTGAACAAACCGCCAGGTCCGTTTGTTTCTTGTCCTAGCACGCCGTATTTCAACGGAATTCTTTCATCCTTCGCACGGGCATCAAGGAGGCCGACACGGAATTGTGTTGTAACAAAGTCTGCATCTTTAAGTGCAGCTCTGCGGTCAAGTGTTAAATGAACTTGAATTGGCAAGCCAGCTTTTTCAATCATGCGTTTTGCTAGATTTCCAACGATTTCAAGCTTTTCCTTCCCTGCTTCAATATCAACAAGCCATAATTCTCTGATCGGCAATTCGTCATATCTTTTAATGAAACCTTCTACTAATTCTGGTGTATAGCTTGATCCTCCGCCAATTGTGGCAATTTTAATTCCGTTTGTCATTTTTGGACACCTCCAGGAGTTTTAACAAGTTCATATAAATCAATAATTTCTTGTGCTAAATCCTTAAGCGTAATTGCATTCATTAAATGATCCTGTGCATGCACCATCAGCAAGGAAACCTCAATTTTGTTCCCTCTTACTTCATTTTGGATGAGGGATGTCTGGATATGGTGGGCATCATTCAATGCTTCAGCAGCTTCCTCCATCTTTTGTTTCGCAAGCTCGAAGTTTCCTTCTTTAGCAGCAGCAATTGCTTCCATTGCACAGCTTTTTCCATTTCCTCCGTGGAGAATAATCTGGAATACTGTTTCTTCCATATTAGCCATTTTATAATCAGCCTCTCTATTTTAGAATGTAAAAATTGTTAAGTATAAGCGCAAGTATTTTTAAAGCGTTTTCAAAAACACTTGCGCACTAAGTTGTTATAGTTATTAGCTTACCTTTGTGAATTCTGTGCCTTTTTCTTCTGCTAGTTTTTGTTTATCCCAAGTTCGGAAGAATGGGAAGTAAAGTACAAATGCGATTCCAATGTTGACAAGCTGCATCACTGCACCGGAAAGCTTTCCGCCTGTTGCCAAGTATCCACCGATTAGTGGCGGAGTAGTCCAAGGAATTGCAATTCCTGCTGGTTTTGCCACAAAGCCAAGTTTCATTGCATAATATGTCACTGTGATTGTTACAATTGGTGTTAAGAAGAACGGGATGATTAGTAATGGGTTCATTACGACTGGTGTACCAAAAATAACTGGTTCGTTAATCATAAATGCTCCCGGACCGATTGATAATCTGCCCAAATCCTTCATTTGTCTGCTTCGTGCAAACAATACCATCATTAGTACGAATGCGAATGTTGCACCAGAACCACCGATGTTGATAAATACTTCAAAGAACTGAGCTGTAAAGATCTCTGGAAGTTCTTTTCCTGCTTGGAAAGCAGCTTTGTTAGCATCTGTGTTAGATAGCCAGATTGGGTTCATAACTCCCCCAACGATATTTGTACCATGAAGACCGGCAGACCATAGAAGCATTACTAATCCGTAAGCGATAATAGAACCGATTAATGATCCACCTAATAGGCCAAGCGGTTTGCCAAGAACTAATGTTACAATATCATGTATGCTGTTAATACCGAAATATTCTACAATTAAACGAATTACCCAAATGATAGCGATTACAATGAAGCCCGGAATTAAAGCAACAAATGATTTGCTGACTGCTGGTGGAACACCATCCGGCATTTTAATTACCATGTTTTTATTAATGATGAAACGATAAACTTCTGTTGAGAATAATGCGATTAAGATTGCTACGAATAGACCTTTGCTTCCCATTAATGCAACTGGGATAGCGCCGCCTACTGCTACAGCTTCTGTTGCACCTTCTGCAAGGAAAGGAACATTAAATGGTGTTGCCAACAGGAAAGCACATAGTGAGATAACCCCTGCTGTAATAGCATCTAATGAGTATCTTTCAGCCAATCTGTACGCAATACCGAATGCTGCGATTAGACCCATCATATTGAATGTTGCATCAACTGGATAAGAAATCTTTGTCAGCCATGCATCGCCAAATGTTCTTGCCATGAAGTCTGCGTAGCCTGGAATTGGCAGATAACCTAGAATCAAGAATACTGAACCGATAATAATCATCGGCATTGCCAATATGATACCGTCTTTTAATGCGCCTAAGTGCCTTTGAGCAGCCAATTTGGCTGCAAAAGGCATAAATTTTTCTTCTAAGAAGGCTAAGAACTTATTCATATTTATCACCTTATCCTATTTTAGTTGTTAACTAGGTTGATAGCTGATTTTAGTACTTCTGCTCCGTTGCAAGTTCCATAATGCATCATATTGATAGAATCTACTGGAATTCCCTTTTCTGCGCCAAGCTTTTTCATTTGCGGAAGCAAATAGCGAACTTGTGGTCCAAGCAATAGGACATCTGCGTTATCGATATGGCTTTTTACTGCATCTGCGCTTTCTGCCCAGATTTTGCACTCAATACCTTGTTCTTTTGCAGCAGCTTCCATTTTTGTTACCAATAGACTTGTAGACATCCCTGCAGCACAGCATAGTAGAATATTCATAATATAATTCCTCCTAGAAATTAAAATTGTATAATAAAAGAGTTTTTTGGAATGCTTCCTAGCATATACCATTGTTTCATTTAAGTTTGTTTTTGTTTGCCGTATATGCTTTTTGCATTCCGTGTTGCTGTATTACCTTATGTCCTTATCTTAATGTAAAAGCGCTTACATGAACACATAATGTTTTTCCTTTGCCTAACGGAAATGATTGTGTCTCTTTGGAAAAAGTCTGTACCAAACTTGCAGTTTTTTGTCGGATGTTTTCAAATTATGTAAATTTCCTTATAAAAACACTTAATTTTTCCAAATTAATTTGTTAAAATAAGTACAAAGATTGATACCTAGGAGTAATCATTATGATAACGAGAAAAGATAATAAGGAGAGTATGAGCGCGCTGCTGCAAGATATTGAATCGTTGAAGCTGAAGCTGATTAAATCAGGCAGCGATAAAGGACTTAATGATCCGGGAACACTTCAGATCAGTGAACAGCTTGATACGTATATCGTCAAGTATCAGCGACTCGCTGCCCAGAAATCAGCACTATGACTAAAGCCAAGCCGTAGTATGAGAAGCTGCCCCCTATGGACGGAAGCTTATCCGGCTTGCTATGCCTGCGGTGTCAGCAGAATGCAACCACAGATACTCTCTTAACAGCTTTTAGCGTTATCTCCTTAATAAAAACCGGCCTTCGTAATGATGGCCGGTTTATTCTTTACCGATATAAATTAAGCATGTCTTTAACAGCTGCCGCTGCTGCTCCTCTAGGATGGGAAGCGCCGCCAATACAGCAAATCGTACCCATTTCTTCTGTGTGAAACAAGATGCCTTTGTTTGTTCCTTTCACATTAATCAGCGGGTTATCTGCAAAAATAACTTCAGGCTTTACTTGAATAGACACTTTGCCATTGATGGTTCTTGCACTGGCGACAAGCTTAATATCATTGCCGTTTATTTTAGCATATTGCATATCGCCCTTTGTTACCTTTTCAATGCCTTCAATGCTAATATCCTTTAACGTCCATGTTTTATTAAACAGACCGTTTGCGAGCAGCAATATTTTGCAGGCACTGTCATATCCTTGGACGTCAAGTGCTGGGTTTGCCTCGGCAATCCCTTTTTCTTGGGCCAGCTCCAGAGCCTTCTCAAAGGAAAGATTAGCATCTGACATACTTGTTAAAATGAAATTAGAGGTGCCGTTCAGGATGCCTTCTATCCCGGTAATCTGACTGCCTGCGAGACTGTATTCACCAATATCCAGAGTCGGAAGAGCTGCAGCTGTTGCGCCGCTGTATTTGATGCGGCAGCCGTTATTGTCAGCAAGCTGCTTCAATTCAGGCAAAGCATGAACAAGCGCGCCTTTGCTCACTGAAATAATGTCCATATTCTCCTTTAAAGCAGCTTTTATATAGGTCAATGCCGGTTCACCTGTTTCCAGATTGGTTGGGGAGCATTCAATCAATACGTCACCTTTCATTTGCGCTGTTGCCAATGGCACCTGCTTGTATTGGGCATACTGCTTGAGAGCTTGTGATCCTTTGCCGAAGGACAGCAATGTTTCTAAGTCTAATCCAGCTTCCTCGTAAATCATTCCTTGTGACCCGATAATGCCAGTAATTTTGCTAGAAAAACCATAGGTATCCTGATATCTCTTATTGTGCTCCTTAATTATCTTTACTATTTCCTTCGCAACCGTTCCGTACCCTGTTATGATTATTTTTCTTTCTTCCATGGCAGATCCTTCCCTCGTTTCTTGTTCAGCGTTTTTTTACTTAATTCTTGATGAAAGAGTATTTATCCTTTTTTCCTTTTATAAAATCCTTTTGAAACAGAAAAAAAGGCCCGCAGCTGCAAGCCTCCCGAATATTTCCCTCTTATAGATACTTGCGGTGCAATGCCTTTCCATCATAGGTGTACAGCATATTTTTGTCCTCAACAATCGTTTCCATATGAACATTTCTGCCCCAAAGCTGATGTATATATGGAAGAACCTTTTCCAAATACTTAAGGTCCAGCTCAATCCCCTCATAGCCATGCTTTAAGTACAGCTCGCCGTTCTTTAAGTAATCGCCGTCATTAACAGTGATATAAGGAAACCCTCCATTGACTCTCATGCTGACAAGCTGATCTCTTACCTGTTCCCAGCCTTTATCAACAATTTTGTATTCTCTGCCTTGCTTTTGGAATAAATACATGTCTTCCCTTGTCACTAAATCCTTCGTTAAATAGTTCCGCAAAAAGGAAATATCGGATTCAATTTCTCTGACCTCAAACATCTTCTCTCTGCCTGAGTTTGGCTTAACGCCTCTCTTTTTCATTTCCTCTGTCGGATTATTGTAACGCTCTTCAATGTCCTCAAATATCTTCAGACCAAGATAATAAGGATTAATTCCCGTTTTTGAAGGCTGCACAACACCTGCGTTCAGCTTGGCGAATTCAATAGCCTCTGAGCTCGTTAAATCAAGCTCCCGAACGATTCGCTGATGCCAATAGGAAGCCCAGCCTTCATTCATAATTTTCGTTTCAAGCTGTGGCCAGAAATACAGCATTTCTTCTCTCATCATTGTTAAAATATCACGCTGCCAGTCTGTCAGCTCTCTGCTGAAGCTTTCGATAAACAGCATAAGATCCTTTTCAGGCTGTGGAGGGAATTTCTTAATGATTTTCTTTTTTTCCTTCTTTGGCTTATTGCGGGAATCCAAGCCCCATAAATCATCATATGGCGTTTCTACCGTTTCTTCCACTTCCTCAAATTCTACATCATCCATTGTCCAAGCAAGCTTCGGTCTCATTAAGCTTGGATCGATATGCTCTTCAATGGCAAGAACTGCATCAAGAAATGTTTCCACTTCATGCTTGCCATACAGTATTTCATATTGGCGGACACGGTCGGCAGTGGCTGCCATGCTTTCAACCATTTCCCGCTTCGTATTTTGAAAGCGGACATTGTTCTTAAAGAAATCACAATGAGCCAATACATGGGCAACAATCAGCTTATTATTGATAAGTGAATTGCTGTCGAGCAAAAAAGCATAGCAAGGATCAGAATTAATCACAAGCTCATATATTTTAGACAAGCCTAAATCATAATGAAGCTTCATCTTATGAAATTGCTTGCCAAAGCTCCAATGGGAAAAACGTGTAGGCATGCCGTAGGCGCCGAATGTGTAAATGATATCTGCAGGACAAATTTCATACCTCATCGGGTAGAAGTCCAACCCAAAGCCAGTGGCGATTTCTGTAATTTCTTCGATGGCGTATTGAAGTTCCTTTTGCTCTACTTCATTCATTCCGTTCTCTCCCTTCACCGTCTTAAATTAATGTATGAGCGAAATCGCAGAATGATGAGTTATTTCACTGTTTTTAAAAAGTGGAAAAAAATTCTTGCAAGCAATTACTCAAAAAAATATTTTGCCAAACTAAAGAAAAAAGCCTGCAAAGGATTGCCCTTTGCAGACTTAACGTTTATTCGAGGATATTTTTGACCTTTTTCACAACATGACTAGAACCGCCCTTATTTTGGACACCTTCAATCATCATCGCCACAAGCATATCCTTATCTTTCTTATCATATGTCACATACCAGCCGTTTTCTGTACCCTTTTCACCTTGCTTTGCTTTCAGCTCGGCAGTACCCGTTTTCCCAGCAAGCGTCATACCGTTGATTTTGCCAGCATGTGCTGTTCCACTTGGACTGTCGATTACTTGCTGCAAATCATCTGAAATTGTATTAGCAGTTGCACTGCTCATGATGCCTTCCTTCCAGACCTTGCCCTTTTCTTCGTCTTGAAGAAGGATTGGCTTGATTAAGTTGCCGCCGTTAACAAACGGTGTATATGCTGCTGCAAGCTGAATAACGCTTGTTTGAACCTGGCCTTGGCCATAGCCTGAGTCAGCTAACAGAATATCACTGTCCAGCTTGCCGATCGTTGCTTTCGTAATTGGATATGCATAATCAAACTCTTCTTCAAAACCGAATTTCTTCAGCTCTGTTGTATATTTATCTTTGCCCATATCTAATGCTGTCTGCGCAAAGTAAATATTATCACTGTACAGCAAGGCATCAGCTAGATTAACAGGTTCACTGCTAGTATGCACTCTCGTTACATAATAGTTGCCCCATGATTTGTCTTTTTGCCATTGCTTTGTCGTAATTTTGCGTTCCTGCTCTGGTGTGATGACACCTTCTGTTAAAGCTGCCGCTGCCACAACCGGCTTCAGCACAGATCCTGGTGCATATGTGTTCTTAAAGCGGTTCGTGTAAGGCTCCAGCTTATTATTGTTGTACTCTTCTTGTTCAGAAATTGTCAGCCCTGCAACCACCTTGTTAGGGTCATAAGACGGACTGCTGACAAGGGCCATCGTTTCCCCTGTAGTCGGATTGATTGCAGCAGCTGCTCCTGCTTCTCCGTCCATTTCATCATATATTTTCTTTTGAAGCTCGCCATCGATAGTCAGCTTGATGTTCTCACCATTTTTGACTTCTTTTTCAGCGAGAGTGACACTTGTGCCATCGACCTTAGAAATCGAAATTGTCGCGCCGTTTTCGCCTCTCAGCTTCTCTTCATAAACTTGCTCCAAGCCTCTTTTTCCAATAACATCAGAGCTTGAATAGCCTTTGCCTTTTTGCTCTTCCAGCTCTTCGGCAGTGATGTTGCCAATATAGCCGATTAAATGAGCTGCAGCTTCTCCATATGGATAAATTCTGCCTGCAACATCCTGCTTCTGAACACCTGGAAGGGCAAACAGTTTCTCAAGAAATGCTTGATCGCCTGTTGCCAGCTTCTTAATTGGCACAAACAGGTTTGGCTGTACCCAATCTGCACTTAAAGCCTTTTCAATTGTTTCCTTTTTAATATCCAGCAATTTCGCAAGCTCTTCTACTTCTGTTGTCTGATTTTCCATTTGTTCAGGCACAAGACCGATTTGATAAATGATGCCATTCATCGCCATTGGATTTTCATAAACATCAACAATAGCTCCCCGTTCTGCAGGAACCGTTTCTAATGAAACTTTATCCTCAGCACCTAAATCGGCAAAGATATACGTTGTATCCCAATCTATATACCAGTTTTCTTCTTTATCGCGCTCTTCTTTCACAAGCTTCGCAGCCTTATCAAAGCTGATTTCTCCTGCCATACTGTTCATTTTAGCTGTGAAAGGAATCTCTGCAGTCTCTTTTTTCTTATTATCATCCTTTTCATCTTCTGACAGCTTTTTAGCAGAAACATTCAAATCTTTGATTTCCAAATCACTGTATAATTTCTCATAACGAGAAACATAATCTTCCTTTGAAACTGACTTCTTCGCTTCGGAAGACAGATAGCCGTACATTTCATCAAACTTCTGGTCATTCCACAGCTTTATGTATTGGGAAAGCCTATCATCCGGGGTAGGCTCATCATTATTGCATCCAGCCAATATTACAATCAGAATCATCGGCAATAGCCATAATAGTTTCTTCATTCTCATTCTCCCCTCCTAGTATAAGCGTACCATTTTTTACACTTAAATTAAAAGAATATTACAACAGCACCACTTAATTTTCTTACAAATATCAGCACATCGCCTTTTTCTTGCCATATTTCATATTTCATTATAATTTATCCTGTCATTTTCTTGAAATATATTTTCCTTAATAAAGGAAAAATGTTAGATTAGAAAAAAACATAGAAATGCAGGTGGAAAAATGAAGGCGGTCATATTATTTGATGGTGTCTGCAATCTTTGCAACAGTGCCGTTCAATTTATCATTAAAAGAGACCCTGCCGCTTATTTTACCTTTGCACCTTTGCAGGAGGAAAAAGGCAAGGAGCTTCTCACTCCCTTCAAAAAGGACCTCACGATAAATAGTGTCATACTTATTGAAAATGGTAGGCTTTATGAAAAATCAGCTGCTGCTCTTCAAATCTGTCTCCATTTACAGGGAGCTTGGAAGCTTGCCTATATCTTTAAAATTATTCCCTCATTCATACGGGACCCAATCTATGACTATGTCGCTAAAAATCGCTATAAATGGTTCGGTAAAAAAGATCATTGCATGCTCCCGACAAAGGATACAAAGCGGCGGTTTCTATAAGCTAATGCAAAAAGGCCCCTGTTCATCAGGGACCTTCTTATATATGCATGCTTTATTACAGAAACTGCTCAATCCAGCCAGCTCTTTTCGTATTTACGTAATAGACGTTGACCGGTCTGCCGATGCTGCCATATGTCAGCCTTACCTTGATAATATCTTGCTCGTTAAGGAAGTTCAGGTATTTTCTTACTGACACCCTTGATATCTGTGTTTCATCTGCGATAATGTCTGTTGTGAATTCCTGTTCAAGCTGTGCTTCTATCGCATCCCAGACAATTTTGAGCGTTTCCTTCGTCAAGCCTTTCGGCAGCTCTGCTTTTGCAGCCTTTTGGTCTCGGTTAAGGATCTGTTCATCAAGGAAGCTCTGGCTGACTTTCGTCTGCTCCTTCATAAATTCTTTCTTTTGAGCGTAGTTCATTAATGACTCTTTAAAGCGTTCAAATTTAAAAGGCTTAATTATATAGTCAACAGCTCCTAATCGGAGGGCTGCCTGAATATGCTCCATGTCAGATGCGGCTGTGATTAAAATCACATCCATATTTTCATTTAGCTCTCTTATATAAGAAAGGAAATCCAGTCCGCTTTTTCCGGGCATAAACACATCCAGCAGCACTAAATCAATACTTTCTCTCTTAATTATCTCTATCGCTTCGTCCACTTGGCTGGCAACGCCGCCGATTTTAAAGCCATTCAGCTCTTGTAGAAATTGCTTATTAAATTCGGCTACCATTGGATCGTCTTCTACAATCAATACAGAAATCAACTTCCGTTTTCCTCCTTCATATAGGGAATACTTGCTTTAAATGTCGTCCCTTTATTAAGGACGCTTTTCACTTCAATCGTTCCACACACCTTGCGCAAGCTTTCACCGACTAAATAAAGACCAAAACCTCGATTTTCTCCCTTTGAGGAAACCCCTTTTTCAAAGATATGAGCCTCTTCTTCCTTAGTCATGCCTTTCCCTGTATCCTTCACTATCATATCTATCATTCCGTTGGTCATTTTAAGCTTTAGTTCAATTTCTTTATCCGAACTAGTCTCCACTGCATCTAAAGCATTATCCAACAAATTCCCTAATATTGTGATGATTTCAAAGGAAGCAGCTGCAGTCAATTCAGGAATAACGGTTAGAACGGATATTTTCAAGCTTGCGCCCTTTTCTCTTGCATAGCTGAGCTTACCAAGCAGAAGGCCCGCTATGACTGGATCCTTTATGTTACTAGTAATGGCAGAAATATCTCCGCTTTGCTGATCGACAATGTCATCAAGATATTCCTTCAGCCTGTCGTAATTTTTCATATGAAGCATGCCGATAATAACTTGCATGCGGTTCATAAATTCATGGGATTGTGCCCGCAATGCTTCTGCATAGGTTTTCACACCAGAAAGCTGATCGGACAGTTTTTTTATTTCTGTTTTGTCTCTGAAGGTGAACAACGCACCCACAATTTTATTATCGACCTTAACCGGCACCCTGTTTACAAGGATGGTCGTGCCATTGATAATCTGTTCTTCATCAAGCTGCGCTTCACCTGTTTCTAATACAAGGTCGAGTTCCTTTGAAGGAATATAACTGCTGATCGGCAGGCCGATTGGATTCGTATTTAATCCTAGTTTATGTAAATAATCGATAGCAGACTGATTGACGAGGGTGATATTTCTTGCCATATCAACTGCTATAATGCCCTCTCTGACAGAATTAATGACTGCACTTCTTTCCTGCAGCAGTTTAGCAATAGCAGCCGGCTCCATGTTAAACATCACTCTTTTAATATATTTTGCCAGCAGATAGGCGCCAACTATTCCTGCCAGCAATCCGAGCAGGGACCCGTATACAATAATCCACTTCCCTTCAGCCAGCACTTCATTGACTTTAGCAAGAGAAATTCCGACTGCTACAACTCCGATTTGTTTGCCTTCCTCTGAATAAACAGGAGTAAATGCCCGCATCGACTTTCCTAGTGTACCTTTTGAAACACTAGTCTGTTCATTCCCTGACAAAGCCTTCACCTCATCTCCACCCTTGAACTTCTTTCCTATCTTTTGGACATCAGGGTGAGTGAGGCGAATTCCGTTCATATCAAGAATAACAACAAACTCCACGCCATTATCTAGCTGAATTTCCTTCGTATATGCCTGAATATGATTCTTTGCTTCTTCGTCTCCTTCAAGAGCATTTTGAACAATTTCTGTTTTCGCTACAATTCTAGATATAGTTAAAGCCTTTTCCTCCAGGCTGTTTATTGTATGATTATTAATCAAATTGCTGATCAGGATATCTGTCATTAATAAGGAGAAAATAACCACTGCACTGATAAGTGTCATAATGGTAGCAAACAGGCTCCATCTTTTTTTCATTACTTTTTGCTCCCAACAGGTTTTTTTCCTATTATAGCAGAATGAGGCAGCATGCAATAATGAATGGAACCAGCACCTTTGAAGAGTAAATGGGGGGAGAATTAATTCACATAAAAAAAGACCGCTCTCATAAAGAAAACGGCAGAAAATTGGAGATAAAAGGACTACTCGTAAAACAGATAAATGGGGTTTAATAGAAACCGATAAGGTTCTATTAAGTATGCTCAATTAAGATTTTATCTTGCTCTCCTTTTAAAGAAGGCGTAGGTGGGCACTTCTTTAAATAGCAAAATATTCTTAATATATTGCGGTAAAATCTATTAAATCATATTATATAAATAGATGTATTCGTGATTATGACTGATAACGAGTGATATAGCTCTTTTTTTAGGCTTTTTTACATGCATGCGCACAAAAATATAACTTTAGGAATATTTTTAGGGAGTGATCAATTGGATTTTTCAGCTGTTGGAGAGAAGATAAAGGAATTGCGAAAACAGGTAGGACTTTCACAAAAAGAACTTTCCCACAATATTTGCACACAAGCGCAAATTAGTAAAATTGAGAAGGGAGAGGTCCTGCCGCTTTCATCCACATTGTACTTAATCTCACAAAGGTTAGGAATAGACGTGAACTATTTCTTTGATATCGGCACAACTCCAAGACTCGATTACGTTATCGAAACAAGCAGACAATTAAAAGCTGCCCGACGAAATACAGACTATGAAACAATCAAGCAAATCGTTGAAGCGGAAGAGAAAAACCCGCTGTTTACACGCAATAAGAGGCATTATCAAATCCTTCTATGGCATAAGGCCATATATGTCTATGAGGTAGATAAGGATTTCCCTAAAGCTCTAGAGTTGATTGAAGATGCCATCGCCTTAACATTTGAAAAGATTTTCACCGAAAAAGAGATTGAGATCTTTATCAGCAAAGGAATATTTCACTATGAAGAAGGATTACTAGAGGAATCCTTGCAGATTTATTACAAGGCCTTATCCTATTTGCAAAAAATACCTCATTTGCAGGATGAGACAATTAAAAGCCGATTGTACTTCAACATCGCCAAAGCACTTACAGACTTGAATGAATACGAGTCTTCCATTTCCTATTGTAAAGAAGGTATCGATTGGGCTATTCAAAAGGACAACCTATACTTACTTGCCCATTTTCACTATCATATCGGCTATAATTATGAGCAGCAGGAGAATTTCAAGCTTGCCAGCAATTATATGAAAGAAGCACTTGTTATTTTCCACTTAGTAAAGGATAGCCGATATACAGATTATATTCAAGAGAAGATAGACAGATGGCAAGAGGAGCATAATGACAGGCTGACCGATTAGGAAATCCCTATTTGGCGCCTGTCTTTTTTATTTTAGACACTTTTCCTCCTATTCCCCGTAATATGTTTAATAGACCCTAAATTAACCATGATTAATTTCCTATTTTTGCTTCTTTGACCCTATTTTTCTATGAAAACGGGTACTATAGACCGATACGTTATGATAAGATAGTTTTAGATAATTATATTTTTTTGGGAGTGAGTGTAAAAAAATGAAGAAAAAAGTCACAGTCTTTGCTACTGCCGCTATTCTTTCGACTGCTTTTTCTGTCCATGCGTCAGCTAGTACTTATGTAGTTAAGAAAGGCGATACTCTAAGCAAGATTGCGAACAAGTATAATACTACTGTCAAGCAATTGAAATCTGATAATAAATTATCCTCTGATCTTATTTATGTGAATCAGAAGCTGAATGTGGCAGGCACAGGTTCATCTTCAAGCAGCACAACAACTGCAAACAAACAGACAACAACTTCAAGCACAAAAACTTATAAGATCGTTTCCGGAGATTCATTGATTAAGATTGCAAACAAGTTCTCGATTACGTTAGGCGAATTGAAGCAATGGAATAACATCAGTTCTACCATTATATATCCTGGTGATGTGCTTGTTGTATCAAGACCATCTTCTTCTGGGTCTTCCAGCAGCAACAATTCATCAAGTTCTGGCTCATCATTAAACAACTCATCAACTGTGAGTACAGGTACATACACCATCAAAAGCGGAGATACATTAGGAAAAATAGCATCATCTTATAATCTTTCCGTTGCGAAACTAAAGCAGTTGAATAATTTAACATCTGATCTTATTTTCCCTGGCCAAAAGCTGAAGGTTACCGGTTCAACAGGAAATGTAACGGAAACAAACAGCTCTGCTGATAAAGAGGAAGCAAGCAAGCCAGAATTCATTTCTGACAACAGCTCTTCTAATAAAAGCATTGTTTCGGTAGCAAACAGTTTAATTGGTATTCCATATGCTTGGGGAGGATCTACAACAGCTGGTTTTGATTGCAGCGGACTAATTTATTACTTGTTTAACAAAACTGGTGATTCCATTAGCCGTCTTTCTGCACAAGGTTATTATGACCGCAGCTTCTATGTTGATGTCCCTGCTGTCGGTGATTTAGTCTTCTTTGAGGATACATACAAAGAAGGAATCTCTCACGTCGGCGTCTATATCGGCAATAATCAGTTCGTTCACGCAGATTCTGACGGTGTCAGAAAGACAAGCTTAGATAACGCTTATTACAAGAAGCATTTTAACAGTATTAAACGTTTATACTAATGAAAGCAAAGACCAGCCTATAAAAGGCTGGTCTTGTTTTTATGCAATTGTTATTTCTCCTGCCTCTTCCCTACCATCTCCTGCAAAAAAACGCTATAATTATTAAATGGACTTTTTTTAGAAACGAACGTCAAGTTCTTGATTATCATATTATGAATCAGCTTCTCATGATTGTTTGGTTTCGCTGATTTCTGGAGGGATTTACTATGCTGCATGAACAATATTTAGAGCATTTAAACCAATGTGCTAAGAACTTTCAAGAAGCTCTCGATTCTAGTGATCCCCTTACGCAGAAAGTTGTCGAAAAAGGGCTGCTTCTATATCGGCAAAATTATGTCTCACAAGTGAAGATTGATCACGAAACAGTGACTGGGGTTATACAAGATGTAAATTCTGCAAAGGCTGTGCTTCATATTGATGATATCTCTATGAGCAGTTGCACTTGCTTTGCTGAAGGATACTGCAGGCATCAGCTTGCCTTGTTTTTCTCTGTGCTCGGAGCTGCAGGCAAAGTATCAGCTTGGCTTTCAGAGTGGAGACAGCCGCCTCAAAAAGCTGCTGTTGATTTAAGCAGCCTTCCGCTTATGCGTGCAAGCGATCTGTTGAAAAAACCGGGAAACAAAGAACCGGATTATGAAGAATGGGTCGACTTCTTCACTGAAACCTTTCAGTCTGTTATTGGAGAAAGCAGCAGGAAGCCTAGTGCTATATCTGAAATGTACTATATATATATGCGCAAATTAAAAAATTCCTCTCCTCAGCAAAATGAGTGGAAGTATTTATACCTTTTAGTTGGGCATGTAATCACCTTTAAGCTGTTTCTTTCCATGAGCAAAGAAAATAATCACGCGGATGGAGTAATCAACCGTTATTACCGCCATATATTTCAGGATTTGCTCCAAGGAGTGCAGGAGTATTTAAACAGGCTGTCCAATTTCACCTTTCCCTTCGCCTTTGATCTTTTTTTGGAAAAGCTAAAAGATGACAGCGGGGAAATATTGCATCTCCATAAGACGATTGAATTTGAGAGTATTCAAATATATCGAATCCTTTGGACCAACTTGTTCACGAAAAAACAATGGAGACTTGATGAGCTGAAAAAGCTCACAAGCATAGAATCTCCAGTTTTCACAGAGAAGGTTGCTGCTACCCATTTGCAAGTCCTTCTAAGAGAAGACGAAAAGGCAGTTCACAGCATTCAGGAACTGCAGGTAGAGATCATGCCATATATGCTCTATTGGTTAGACATTCTCAACAGTAAACGAGATTGGAACAGACTAGAATTGTATTTAACGCCTTTTATCCAATCCTTAAAAGCTTATATCCAACAGGAGAATGACTTTGAATTCTGCCATGAATTCACAAGTATGAGCATCAGGGCAGCTACTCCGTTTTGTCATGCTAAAAACAGGATGGATATTTTAGAACGGCTGTTTAATCAAACTTTGCCATACAGCTACAGGAAATACGAAGACTTCTTGTATGAACAGAAGCAGTTTGATAAATGGATTGATTTATATACCTATATGGGACTCGGAATCGATATGCTGACAAAAGAGCAAATTAAGACACTGCAGGAATACGATCAAGCATTGCTCTTATCGCTGTATCACCGCTCTGTCCAGGAACATATTGATCAAAAAAGCAGAGACCATTACCGTATTGCTGTCCGCCAAATGAAAAAGCTGCGGACTATCTATAAAAAATTAAAAAAACAGCAACAATTTGAGCTGTTCTTAAAGATGACGCTTGATCGGACGAAACGTTTAAGAGCCTTTCATGAAGAATGCAGAAAGGGTAAATTGATACATGCTGAAGAATAATTATTTAAAAATTAATGTTCATTATTATCAAGATAAAGGCTTTTTCTTAACTGGAGAGGCTGATCACGACTACTTATATCCAAGCTATTGGAAGAATCTTCTCTTCCAGCATCATGAAGAAAGCTTTTATGGTACATTTTTGAACGCTGAAACTGTCGCTGGCACGGAAGGAATTGCTCTCACTCCATGGCAACTGGTCACCCTGTTTGCCAATGAACGGTTCAACCGGTTTATGGAATGGGATTGGAATGACACTGCGCAGGTTTGCTTGTCAGCAGCGCCAAGCTTGTATGAGTCTATCCAAAATAAAGAGTGGATTCCAGACTTCCGCAATTGGGAAAAGGATACCTTCCAATGGGCGTTGCCTAAGCGTGTCACAGAAGAGTTCAATGACTATTTCTGGGAAGAAACATTGGACGAAGAACTGGAAGGAACAAGCAATTTATCCTTTATCAAAAAATGGTTCCATGACTCATTGGATGAGTACTTAAATGAGCATGAAGAAAGCAAACGGGTCTTTGGAGAGAAAATCCATGCGTTGCGGAATGCAAATATTTCCTCTGCCAGTCTGGCTGCCTATTTCACAGAGGAAACTTGGCAAGAATGGATGGGACTCAAAAGTACTCCATACCCTTTCACATTAGGAATAAAACTTGTGGAGCCTGCTGATTTAACGGAAACATGGAATATCGACATATTCTTGAAAGCAAAAAGCAATCCTGATAATGTCATTGATTTAGAAGAACAGGGCATCCCAACAAAGTGGCTTGAATACGAAGGTTATATTGAAGAAGAGCAGGCCAGATGGATTTCCCTGTTCCCATGGCTCGCCGGCAAAAAAGGGCTGACAAATCAGCTGACAGAAGAAGAAGCATGGCTTTTTCTTACAGATGCGAGTGAAACATTGCTTGCCCTTGGAGTTGACATTCTGCTGCCATCATGGTGGCAAGCGATGAAAAGTGCCAGCATGAAAGTGAAGGCTAAGGTTGCGACTACTAGCCACCGCCCATCTTTTGTCGGCCTGCAGGCAATGCTTGATTATAATTGGCGCTTTTCCATGAATGGTGTGACTTTGTCTGAAGATGAATTTAAGCAAATGGTAGAGGAAAAACGGAGGCTTGTCTTTATAAGAGGACGCTGGATTAAGCTCGATCCCTCCTTTATTAAGCAAATTCAGGATCTCATGAAAAAAGCAGAGCAGGAAGGCTTGCATGTGAGGGATTTAATTGAACAGGAGCTAAATCAGCAGGATGACTTATCTGCTGATGAACTGGATAATCCTAAAGCTTTTGCGAAAATCCAGATTGAGCTTAACAGGCAATGGAGAACGATGATTCACCAGTTGAAGGAGGTTAAAAATCTGCCTCTTGAGCAAGTGCCAAGCAAGTTTCTCGGAGATTTGAGAAACTATCAGGTTCTCGGCATGAGCTGGCTATTGTTCTTACGCAAGTATGGATTTGGCGCGGTTCTCGCAGATGATATGGGACTCGGCAAAACAGTTCAGCTTATTTCCTACTTGCTGAAAGTGAAGGAGACGGACAGGGAGGATCATGCTCCAGCATTGATCATTTGTCCTACATCTGTGTTAGGGAACTGGCAAAAGGAAATAGAACGGTTCGCACCGTCACTCAAAACCTATTTGCATTATGGATCAAACCGTTTGAAGGATGAGGAATTCCTTGAAGAGCTGCAGAATTATGATGTTGTTCTAACTTCATATGGTCTATCTCATATTGATTTTGATCAGTTTGAAAAGGTGACATGGAGCTCCATCTCGATTGATGAGGCACAGAACATAAAGAATGCGCAGACGAAGCAATCTCGTGCTGTCCGTAAATTAAAAGGCCGACATTATATCGCGCTTTCCGGCACACCAATGGAGAACAGACTCAATGAATTATGGTCGATATTTGATTTCACGAATCATGGGTATCTTGGCAGTATCGGGCAATTCCAAAAGCGGTTTGTCATTCCAATTGAAAAGGATAATAAAAACGAAAGAATTGAACGGCTTCAGTCACTCATTCGTCCATTCCTGTTGCGGAGAACGAAAAAGGATGAAGAGGTTGCCCTTAACTTGCCTGATAAGCTTGAGCAGAAGGAATATTGCGGCTTAACCCCTGAACAGGCAGCCCTTTATGAACAGCTTGTTACGGATACATTTGTGCGGATAGAGCAGCTGACCGGCTTTGAAAGAAAAGGACTCGTATTACAGATGCTAAGCAGGCTGAAGCAGCTTTGCAACCATCCTGCCTTGTATTTGAAGGAAGAAAATCCTGCTCAATTAATCGACCGCTCCACCAAAATGGAGAAACTTGCCGAACTTGTTGATGCTATTCTAGAGCAAGGAGAAAGCTGCCTGATTTTCACTCAATATATTGAGATGGGTCATATGATTCAAGAAATGATTAAAAAGAAATACAAGGTAGACGTACCTTTCTTGAATGGCAGTGTGCCGAAAAACACAAGGGATACACTGATACAGCAATTCCAAAATAATGAGTTCCCTGTGTTCCTCCTGTCTTTAAAGGCTGGAGGAACGGGACTAAACCTGACTGCAGCAAACCATGTAATTCATTATGACCGCTGGTGGAATCCGGCTGTAGAGAATCAGGCTACAGACCGTGCATACAGAATAGGACAAACAAAATTTGTTCATGTTCATAAGATGATCTGCACAGGAACATTGGAAGAAAAAATAGATGCTATGCTTGAGAAAAAACAATCGTTGAATGACCAAATCATCCAAAATGAAAATTGGCTGACAGAGCTTTCAACAGATGACCTGAAGGATCTTGTATCCCTCTCTTAATCACTAAAACCCGGAGCCTCTCTAGCTCCGGGTTTTATCGTTTTCCAAAGTAAAAACCTAAAGACCAATTTGATTGGCCTTTAGGTTTTTCTAACTATTCTTTATCAGCAGGAACAACTGTTTTACTTGATTGCTTCTCCGTTTTTCCGAGCTTGTAGAAATAGATTGTCTTGGATGTTTTATTACCTCCAAGATCTATCGCTTCAAAAGTGAATTCGTTTAGGCCTGGTTCAAGCATAAGCTCCACCTTCTTAAGCTTTTTCTCTATACTTCTCATTGCATACGGCTCTTTAAATTTCTGTGCAAACAGCTGGCTGCCGTTAAGGGTAAGCTTCAGCTCATCAAAATTATCACGTGCTGTAACGTCAACTGTTACACTTTTCTTGTTTGCTTTTACGATACGGTTTATTGGCAAACCACTTAATTGCAGAGATGCCTTCTCATTATCAACCATAATCGTTCTTTTGAAGACTGCCGTATTATCTGCAGCGTCTACCGCCTTTACTTCAAAAGCGTGGACACCGCTCTTGAAAGGCAAGCTTTGGCTGAATTCATATTCTCCTGTTTCTTGATTAAGCGTTGTTGGAATCGTCTTCCCAGCAATGATTAGTTCCTTAATTGCTGATTCATCTTTAATCGTGCCTGTGAAAGGCACCTCTAACGTATTAAAAATACCAAGCGCTTCTGGATCATTTAAAGAAACAACTGGGATGGTTGTATCCTTTTTAGTATCTGTTGCTGTAAGCTTTGTTTCTGCTGCATTTCCAGCATAATCATAAGCAACAACTGTCAGACTTTCACCAGCATTTAACGCTTTGGACAATGTATAACTTTCACTGTCAGCACTTAATGGTTTTTCTAAAAGGGACTTTCCATCTTTCAAAATATCTACATATGCGATACCAGACCCGTTCTTATCATCTGAAGCAGCTACTGCAAGCACTTTATTATTTTCTGTCAGCTCTGCTTTAACAGATGGAGATTTCGTGTCGACCTTCACTGGGATATCAACAATTTGCGGCTTAGCACCAGGATAATCAATCGTAGCGCTGATACGATAGTAGTATTGACCATCCACTAGCTTATTGTTCACTTTTCCATCCCATGCCCAATCGCTGTCGAGCTTGTAGGATGTTCCGTTGCCGCTGTCATAATAATCCTTTGTCACTTCTTCCTCTGTAAGAAGGGTACGCACTGTTTTCCCGTTTTTGTCTTCAATAGAGAACTCGGCGGTTTTTGCATTGCGCAGGAATGAAAGCACTGGAATGATATCTTCCTGAATACCATCTCCATTAGGTGAAAATGCAATGCCTTCCTTCGTATATTTATCGTTTACAGGATCATAACCTAAGTAGGAGAAATCTTCTCCATCTGTAGTTACTGCTCCACTCATGCCATAGAAAGACTCTGTATCATATTTCATTCCGTCAAGAATAGGAGCCTTGTTCCAATCCCCTTTAAAGCCTACATAAGGGACATTCAAGTCTGCATTCATGTCTGTCGGGTCTGTGAATGTTACAAAGCCTTCAGCAAAATAGCCGTTTTCAAACACTTGATCAATCGCGACAGGTGTTTCAAAGTCTCCAGTTAAGGATGGTTCAACTACCTTTGCTTTGCTCAAATCGACAGTAACTTTAATTTTTTTGCTTTTGTTTGCCCCGATTTTCACTGTTTTCTCTTTTTTGCCGTCAATCAAGATGCTCGCATCAAGAATTTCCTGTGCTTCAAGAACATCTGCACTATAGCCTAGCTCTCCATATGCTGCAAAATCCGTTTGTAGATTCGCAGTAATGTCATATGAAACTGCTTTATCGCTAAAGTTTTCCGCCTTTAAGGTAAAGCTGAATGTATTGCCTACCTCTTTTAAGGATACCTTTGCCTCATCCGTTTTATTTTCCGTTACGATGACTGGCGATTGCAGGGCAGAATGAAGCTGCATTAAGCCTGCTCCCTGTCTCCGCGGTGAATAAGGAATATCCCATTCAAATGCGCTGTTTACTGTACCGATATCCGTTACAGGCTCAGAGGTATTCATCAGCAAATTCTTGGCAATGCGGACACGATCAAAGCCTGTTGCCCCAAATTCACTGTCCACTCTTTCCAATATTAAGGCAGATCCGCCTGATACATGCGGTGCTGCCATGGAAGTACCACTCATCACCCCATATTGATTGTTTTCTAATGTAGAATAAATCTGACCACCAGGTGCTGTGATTTCTGGTTTGAAATCAAGATTTGGTGTTAATCCCCATGAAGTAAAGGCACTCATTTTGCCGGCTTCAGGATTAGCTGCTGTCACTTGGCTGCCATCAAAATTAATAGACACTGTTTCATTTTGCTCCAAGACAGCTGCTAATTTATCTCCATCAGTTTTCTGAAGGAACAGTTGCGGAATTTTAATAGCTGGGTCACTTGCCATACTGACAAATCCATCTGTATTGTTGTAGATGATTACTCCAGCAGCACCAGCATTCTGGGCATTTATTGCCTTATCCACAAATCCTATTTCTCCCCTTTGAATAAGCGCGTACTTCCCTTTAACATCACTGTTAAAGTTTTCTGGCTTTCCAAGCCCTGCATAAGAAAGCTCGAAGTCCTTCTGCTCTAAATCATTGGGATGGACACTTCCAGCTGATAAGAAGGCTGCTTGTCCATTTTCTTCACCAATTGTATAATTCAAGCCATCCAATTTCATAAAATTATTTTCAACAGAAGCTACTTGGACACTGTCATAGGCCAAGCCTGGTGAACCAGACACGCCGATGTCCGGATTAGAGCTTTGCGGGTTTGCAAAGCCGCTGCCTAAATGTGCAGAGTTTCCTGCTGAAATGGACATAAGAATGCCGTTATTAACAGCCTTGCTGATTGCCTGCTGTTCTGGAGAATCCTCTGCTACGAACCCAGCTGTGGATCCTAAGCTCATGTTAATGACATCTGCACCAAGGATGATTGCATCATCGATTGCTTTAATATAGATATCACCCCATGTGGACTGCATATTAGGGTCATTTCCGAAAACTTTAAGTGCAAGCACTTGAGCCTCTGGAGCAATTCCCTTAATCCCGCCATTTTCTTCATCACCATTCGCACCGACAGTTCCAGCTACATGCATACCATGCATGCTTGCCCCTTCGGCAACATCTTGGATAATATTGTTTTCATCCATATAATTGTAGCCATACGGAACCTTTTCTGTGTAGTAATTGCCTAGTAGGCCAGTATCCGTTTTAGCTTTGTCTACCTCAGATTTCGTTAGTTCCCCTTCTGTCCCTTCAGACAAAATCATATCTCGATGATTTGGATCGATTCCAGTATCAATGACACCGACAACCATTCCTTCTCCTTTATAACCATAATCCCGCCAAGCTTCTTGGGCTTGAACAAGCTCTTTGCTGTATACCATATCTGTTTCTTCGTCTGGTCTTTCATATGAATTTACGATATGTACTTTTGCCACCTCCGGAAGCTCTTCCACGGTTTTAATGTCACCATATTTCATTTCACCACTAAACCCGTTGAAGATTGTTGTAAAGCTTTCCTTTTCTGTAAATTTGACTTTTTCCTGCTTTACCTTCGCCTTGACTTCCTTCTGTTCTGCAAGTTTATCTTCTTTCAGCTTCTTCTTCGTTGCTTTAGGCAGCTCCTTTACTTGCTTGTCCTGTTTCTGAGCATAATCGACTGTCGGCTCTGTTGCCATCTCGACCACGACCCGGACAGTATCAGTGTCTTTATATTTCTCCTTTACATCACTGCCGCTGATTTTTTTTACTGTAAGCTGGTTGTCCTTCCCCTTAGTACTTTCCACCTTATTTGGTATGCCAGCAGCTAAGACGCTATTGGAAAATAACATAAACAGCATAATGACAAAGATTAAAATCTTCCCTTTTTGCATATCAAGGCTCCCCTCCTGATAATTCTTTATTTTCTGAATATATCGATACCCTATAAAAGTATCATAGTTAGTTTCTACTATTAAGGTGCTAAAGTCCTTTTGCACAGGAATTTATACTAGGATAATAGTTGGTTTCCATCGCATATTCCCCCGTCATTCGACACATATTTGCGAAAGGCACGATAGTATGACAAGTTTCTATCCTTTCCTCCACCACTTTAGCAGTATAAATCCTAAAAAATTTCTTAATATAGTAATAACAATAATAATTCAGCAGCAAAATCAAAATTGTCAAAACAGTCAATATATGCATGCATTGGAGCATGAACCAATCTGCGTTATAATAAAAGGAACTAAGATACTTTCGGGGGAGGCATTCTAGTGAAGACATTCAAACTTATCTCCATTCAGCTGCTGCAAGGGGGGAACGCAACAGCAATACCTATTTTAGACGGATTAATTATCAATAAAGAGGATGACCATCATAATTGGCTGATCGAATTATATATGGCTCACACAGATTACTCTTTTTTTGAAAATGCGCTAAATGATGGACAAAAGCTACTAGTACATGCTGTCATTTCTAAAAAGGAAAATGACCCCGCACCGTTTGAAGTCATTGTCCATTCTGTCAGTAAATTTACGGACACAATCAGTGTGCTGCTGCAAGGGAGCTTGATGAGGAATCGCAAGGATTATGCAGAGATGCTGCTTGATCATCTCCTTGAAAGCGGCTATGAAGGCCGTGTGCTGTCTGAAAGGTTTAAAGAACTGATGCACAGCAAACAGCAGCTCTTTGTAGAAAAAAATACAGACTAAAAAAGCAGTCTACATTTGTAGACTGCCTTTTTAAAATCAGCTATCTTTGTCATCCTTGTCATTGCGATCTTTACGGTCTTCAATCATGTCTTCGCCAGGATCATTATCATCTTCAGCGGCATCAAGATCGTTGTCAGTGTTACGGTCATTATTGTCATTGTTGTCATCGATAAAGCCATCATCACCGTTGTCTATATTGTTGTCATTGTTGTCATTGTCGCCATTTCTGTTGTTCAGACCATCATCATTGTTAAGACGATTATTGTCTGTCCCGTTATTCATGTCACCGTCTGGAATGATGTTATTGTCTGGAATGATATTATTGTCTGTAGTATCTGTGTCTTCTACAGTCGTATCATCTTCCGGAGCCGGACTTTGATCATCATTATTACCGCAGCCAGTAAGAAGCATTGCAGACAATGCAGAAACACCTAATAGCGTCATCCATTTATTCAAGTGAAAAACCCCTTTTCCTTTAAGATTTTTAAAGACCTTTTATATGGTCAATAATTATCTTGTCCAAGAAAAAGGACATTTTACATGTCATTTGACTTTCCCATAAATATATAACAATAGGCATTAAACACCAGATGCTTCTGCCGAGCAAAAGCTCTATTCTTCTTTTTTATCTCCTAATGCAAACATGATTTCTGCTTCACACGCTATTTCACCGTCTACAGTAGCAACACATTTTCCTTTGCCAAAGTTTCCGCGCACTCTTGTCATTTCTACTTCGAGACGAAGCTGATCGCCAGGGTATACCTGTTTTTTGAAGCGGCAGCTGTCAACACCTGCAAAGAAAGCAAGTCTTCCTTTATTTTCTTCTTTAATCAGCATCGCCACAGCTCCAACTTGAGCCAATGCTTCAACGATAAGCACACCTGGCATTACTGGGAATTCTGGAAAGTGACCATTAAAGTACTCTTCATTTGCTGAAACATTCTTGATTCCGACTGCACGCTTCCCTTCCTCGACCTCTAAGATGCGGTCGACCAGCAAGAATGGGTAACGATGGGGAATGATTTCTTTAATTTGATTTATATCTAACATTTTTATGACCTCCTACTAATATGTGGTTATGTATAATTGTACTAAATAACCTTATAAAAAAGGAAGGGAAATTATCCCTTCCTTAAAAAAATAATTATATATCCTTATTCTTTCTCAACAAGATCTATTATATGTGTCCATGTCGACTTTTTGAAAGTATCTCCAGCTTTACCGTCACCGATAACACTATAGCCAATTACAGCACCGGCTGTGATGCTTACAGCTGTCAATACAATAATTAAGATTAACCGTAGCCAAATCGGGAACATCCGAACTCTGCCAAACCTTGAAGAAGACTTCTCTTGCGAGTTATTATCTTGTCTTTCTTCCCTTATCTGCTCCCTTGTCTTCATGACTTCTTGACTGCTTGTATTAACTGACATTATTTTATCTCCCTTTTAGCGTATCTCATTTACTAATCCCATCATCTGATCAGCAATAGTGATAGCTCTTGACTGAAACTGATAGGAGCGCTGTGTCGACATTAAGTTAACCATTTCCTTGCTCATATCAACATTGGATTGTTCCAGAACATTCTGCTGGACGGAAACTTCTCCGCGTAGTGCTCCGTCCAAATCTGTCAGAACTTGATCTCTCGTCATGTTAAGCTCATCTAGATTGGCAGGCAAAGCATACAGATTATCTCCCTTTTTCTCAAGGAATTGAGGATAATTAACAGCTGTCACACCTAGATTAACGTTCTGAGTCTGTCCATTGTTCAGAGTTGCAGATAGAGTACCTGTTTCTGATAAAGTATATTGACTTACGTTTTTATCGAGCATTATCGGATTATTATTTTCATCAAGAACTGCATACCCCTGCTTTGTCACAAGCATGTTTTCCGTATTTGATACCGGAGACAAATAAAAAGCACCGTCTCTTGTGTATTGAACTTCAGTGTTTTGCCCATTTTGGACAAGCACACGGTAAAGCTGGCCCTCTGACGTAAATGCCGTATCCAACGGACGGTTCGTCGTTTTTAAAGTGCCTTGTGTCATAACTGTCTGGGTCTGGGCAACCATTGCACCGTTTCCTTGTCTAATGCCATTAGGAGTCTGACGGTTAACCTCCTGCGCAAGATCCTTTTGGTTATTAACCTGTTGGACAAGCAAATCAGTGAATGTAGCATTATTCTTTTTGTAACCAGTCGTATCAACATTAGCCATATTATTACTGATTGTATCCATTTGTTTTTGCAACTGTGTCATTGTATTTGTAGCGATAAGCATCGTTCTGTTCATCTTATATTCTCCCCCTTAACCTGGGTTGCTTCCCCAAACGTGGTCTGCCTTAAACTTTACCTATTTCGTTTGCGGCTTTATCCATGCTTTTGTCATATGCTTGAAGAATCTTCTGGTTTGCTTCAAATGAACGATATGCAGACAGCATATCTGTCATCGTCCTGGATGTATCTACGTTAGAGCTCTCCAGGAAGTTCTGTTTAAGCTGGAATGTTACACCGTTTGCTGTATAAGCATTTTCAAGTGCCTGTCCATCCTCAGCCCGGTAAAGGCCATCGCCTTCTTTTACTAAAGATTTAGGATTTGCTGTATAGCTCACCCCAAGGCGGTATGCTTGCCCTTCACTTGTTGTAAGCACACCTTCATTAGACACGGAAAAGTTATCGTCAGGCAGCTGAATTCGCTCATTGTTTTCATCCATTACATATAAGCCGCTTCCTGTTGTCAAATAACCTTGGCCGTCCAGTGTGAAGTTTCCGTTCCTAGAATATCTTGTCTCACCGTTTGCATTTTGAATATTAAAGAATATGGAGCCTGCCGTATTATTGTCATCCCCAGGAACATTTATATTCACTAGGGCGATGTCTGTTTTCAAGTCAGTTTGAGTAATATCACCTTGTGTGAATGTTGGGATGGCTTCTTGCATATAAACACCAGTCCCTAAAGAGCCAATTGTTGATTTTGTTGTTTTTCCGCTGGGAGTATAGGTATCTACCGTTTGCTGAAGCAGCTCCGGGAATGTGCGGACAGCAGATTGATCGGCTTTATATCCAGGTGTATTGCTGTTTGCCATATTGTTTGTCAGCATTTCAGTTCTTCTTTGCTGTGCTAACATACCTGATGCAGCTGTATAAAATCCTTTAAACATATCATTTTCTCCAATCTTTGAGAAGTTAAGGTCATATTACAGTTAGTTATATTATAAAATAAGTTAGGTTCATTTCTGTAGTCATTTGTTGAAAAAAGTCATATTTTGTATTGTATTTACTTCATCCCTTATTATATCGGATGTTATTTACAAATATCTAATGGTATTTAATGCAAAACAGAAATTTATTTTAAATTTTAAACAAAAAAAACGGCTTACCCTTTCGGGCAGCCGATTTTTCATTTATTTAGCAATGGAAAAGCCTGATTAGCCAAGCTTTCTTTTTGGTAAACGGTCAATATTGTCAAGCATGATGCCTGTACCAATTGCGACACAATCCATTGGATTTTCTGCAACCAAGACTGGAACTTTTAATTCATCAGCAAGCAGCATGTCAATTCCATGAAGAAGCGCGCCGCCTCCTGTCAAAATAACTCCTCTGTCAATGATATCTGCAGAAAGCTCAGGCGGAGTTCTTTCCAGAACACTCTTAGCAGCTTGTACAATCACTGTTACAGACTCTCTTAGCGCCTGTTCAATTTCCTCTGAATGAACCGTAATCGTTCTAGGAAGACCTGAAACCATATCACGGCCGCGAATTTCCATCTCTTCTTTACGCGCGCCAGGGAAAACAGTTCCAATGTTAATTTTGATGTTTTCTGCCGTTCTTTCTCCAATCAAGAGCTTATATTCTCTCTTAATATATTGAAGAATTTCACTGTCAAACTTGTCCCCTGCCATTTTGATGCTTGAAGAAGTAACAATATCACCCATTGAAAGAACAGCTACGTCAGTTGTTCCCCCGCCGATATCCACAACCATGTTGCCGCTCGGCTGGAAGATGTCCATACCCGCTCCAATTGCAGCAACTTTCGGCTCTTCCTCCAGGTAGATTTTTTTGCCGCCGCTCTTTTCTGCTGCCTCTTTAATAGCTTTTTGCTCTACACTTGTAATGTTTGTAGGACAGCAGATAAGGATGCGTGGCTTTGATAAAAATCCTTTTACATTCAATTTATTGATAAAATGCTTAAGCATTGCTTCTGTGACATCAAAATCAGCAATAACTCCGTCTTTCAGCGGACGAATAGCGACAATATTTCCAGGTGTACGTCCAACCATACGGCGCGCTTCTTCTCCAACTGCAAGCACTCTGCCTGTGTTTTTATCGAGAGCGACTACCGAAGGCTCATTTAAGACGATCCCTTTCCCTTTTACATGAATCAACACATTTGCTGTTCCTAAATCAATACCGATATCTCTAGCGAACATTTTTTACACTTCCTCCTTATGGCTATTATTCAGTTTTTTCCATTTGTTCTCTTTATAAACAGACCTTTACATGAAAAGTTAATATTTCTCCTATTATTTAAACGCAAAAAAGCAAAACTAGTTTCATTAAATTATGTAACGCATTTTAATAAGCAGATCATTTTAACAATTCAAGCAATACTATGACAGACAGAAGAACAGTTGTTCGATATAAAATACAACTGCTGACTCTCTTATATTCGTTTTCTGATAAGTGTATGTCTAACACTTCACATGTCTTGCAACCCTTGCCATAACACGTATCATATTAGTCCTACTCTAATTTTCTATTCTATCATACCGCTGACGAAAGAAGTAACTTTTTGTCAAAAATATGCGCATTTTTTCTTATTTTTAATTGTAAAATTTTCATATTTGTTCGCTTAAACGATTATTTATCTATTTTTTTCCAATCTCTTATATAACTGTTAGTAATACAGGAGCGTGTTGGATATGTATTTTGACATATAAAAAAGACTTAGTATTTCCTAAGTCCTATTTCTGTCTGTTTTTTTCTCTACCGATGGAGGATGTCCTCCATCGATAGATAAGCATAAATGAAATTCTTGTGTTTTTTTCTTTCCATGTTGTTATTGTACTGTTTCCCCTTCCAATTCTTCCTTCTTGTACTTCATTTTTGTCGCTTCCCCACCGCGAAGATGTCTAATCGATTTATGATAATCAAGAATTTCCTTTACTTCGTTTGCCAAATCCGGGTTTATTTCAGGAAGCCTTTCTGTTAAATCCTTATGGACTGTACTTTTGGATACGCCAAACTCCTTCGCTATAACGCGAACTGTTTTCCTCGTCTCCACGATATACTTTCCAATCTTGATAGTTCTCTCTTTGATGTAATCGTGCACACCACTCGCCCTCCCTAAATTGGATGTGAGAAGTGTGAAATGAGACTCGCTTTTCGCTTCATCGAAATTCTTCATCCCGCACGTTTCCTTTCATGAATATTCCTTTTTACATGCGGCAGAAAGCTTTTGCTTTCTGATCTTATCGTGATTAAACATGTCCTCGACTACATATCCATTTATCTATAAACGATCCCTCACTCCAAACTTCATCTTTGTAAGGTTTGTAACAGTTTATTAGCTTGGGTCAAAGTTTATGCAGAAAATTATGAATAGGGACAAGGTTTCCTTTGATTTTTTTAAAAGTGGGTAGCGCTTAAGAAATAATTAAGGATTGTTTCGTACAATCCTTATTAATAAATATTGATAGATACGGGGGATGTATATGGCATCGAAAAAAACAAAGTGGATTATAGGTTTATCCAGCGTTGCAGCTTTTACAGGTTTTATAGGGTTTTTAAATGGAACAACTTCAACTGGGAACAGTCAGCAAACTGCTTATAATCAATCAGGGGGCACCAGCGAGCTGCCAAGCAGCCAAAATCCTTTCGCACAGGAAGACGGAAGCCAAATCCCTTCAAATGGGAGCAATGGAAGTTATACAACCCCTGACGACGGTTCAGGCAGCAGTGATTCATCAGGAAGTTCCTATTCATCTGGAAGCAGCGACTCTTGGGCTGGTGATTATCAAGAGGACAGTTCTTCTGATACGTCAAGTGACAGCAGCGGAGGTACCACAACAGACCCAAACAGCGGGTCCAATAATTTCAGCGGCGGGTCCTTTCAAGCACCTCCAACTAACGGGAGCACAACTGAAAGTGGAGACCTTCGCAGCCATTCATCTTAAGGAGATAAGTATATGCAGCAAACAGAATTCCCATGTATGAACACCACTATTCGCACATTTGATTTACCAGAGGAATCATCAAAAAAAACATTACATCTGTTTAAAAAGGCAGAAAAGACGCTGTCACGGTTTGACAAGGCTAGTGAATTATCACAATTAAATAGGACCATTCACATCCCTTTTGTATGCAGCTCTATCCTGTTTGAAGCTATTAGGATTGCGGACTTCTACTTTACAGTCACAAAAGGTATTTATAATCCTTATCTAGGCAGGACGCTTTGTGCTCTCGGTTATGACCGAAGCTTTGAACTGATGGAGGCATGTCCGAAGACAGCTGAACAGCCTACCTCATCTAGACTGATTTCCCGCCCGCTCACAATCGATACAGGCATGAGGAGCGTAACCCTTGAACAGGATATTCAAATAGATTTAGGGGGCATAGCTAAAGGCTGGACAGCACAATGCATCGCTGAGCTTTTACAGGATGACGGAATAAAGACTGGCGCTATTTCTGCAGGCGGGGATATTTGTGTTTGGGGTTTAGAGCAAAGAAAGCGTGTGGTCAAAATAGATCATCCAAGCAGACCAGACGAAACGATTGCCTCCATTGAATTACAAAGAGATGCAGGTATTGCAACAAGTTCTACAGTAAAAAGGCATTGGATAACTGCCAACGGACAGCACTGTCACCATATAGTAGATCCGCGAACCTGCCTGCCGAGCACCTCCAACCTTATTCAGGCAACTGTGATTGCCCCAACATTAACAGAGGCAGAAGCTCTTGCTAAATGCATGCTTATCCTTGGCTGGGAGGAAGGCTTAAAGCAATTTAAAGGAAATAATTTAGCTTTTATTGGGCTGACAAGCGATGACCAATGCCTTCAAGCTGGCAATATAAACTTTTATGCAAAAGAAGGAGTGAAACAGTATGAATGAATGGTTATCCACCTTTGGCGACCTATTCAGCATTTGGAATGTAACAAGGGCAGCAGCCATCACATCTTATTTATTGCTGTTTATCTCCATGCTGACTGGGCTAACTTTTAAACTTCCAATATTTCCGAAGAAAATGCAAAAAATAATTCTAAATACTCATGAGGCTGCCGGCTGGTTCGGGCTGCTTTTTGGAATGGTTCATGGTCTTGTCCTAGTATTCGATACAGAATATACCTCTTACACCATCTTTAATATCCTGATTCCTTTTACAGTCGAACATAATGTCATCTCCCTATCATTAGGCATATTTGCCTTTTATGGATTCTTGTTATTAGTTTTATCAACAGACTTCTTAAAAAAGATTGGGAAGAAGATGTGGAGAGCCATCCATTTTCTCGCATTCCCAACATTCTATGCAGCTCTTCTTCACGGATTGCTGCTGGGCACAGACAGCCAGACAACATGGATGCTTATACTCTATATATTTACAGGCGCAACTGTGTTTATTTTAACTATCCTGCGAATTGTCCAAGCAATGCAGCTAAAAAAGAAGCCTATAATGGACAAAAAAGCATGATTTACAGGTATGGATTATTTCCCGAGAAATTTGTCTTTGAAATAGGTTTATTCATGAAAAAAGAGTCCCATTCTGTCGAAGAATGGGACTCTTTCGTTTTGCATTATGCGTTTGGATCAGCTGAAGTGCTTTCGTCTGCTGCATCATCACTTGAAGAATCTGTTGATTCATCTGTTGCGTCAGCATCTGTATTTTTCGAGTCTGTTGACTCTTCTGTTACTTCTTTATTTGATTGATTTTCTGTTGCATCCTCTGAAACAGACTCTTCTTTGTTCGATTCATCTGTTACTTCATTTTCCTCAGAAGTGCTGCTTGCTTCAGAAGTATCAGCATTTTCTAATGAAGCCAATGATTTATTGAAGTAATCAATTGGATTTACTGCTACATTATCTTTACGAATTTCAAAGTGAACATGTATGCCGCCATCTTTGTTATATAAGCTTTGTCCAGAAGTAGCAAGAGGTTGACCTTTTTTCACTTCATCGCCCTCTTTTACTTGGATATCCTTTACAGACTGATAGAAAGTTTTGATACCATCAGCATGTTCGATTTCGATTGAATTACCAAGTACAGAATCTTCTGATACTTTTGTAACTGTTCCGCTTAATGAAGCAAGTACTTCGAATTCACTGTTATCTTCCATTTTCAAATCTACACCAGTATTAGGCTGGTACATATTATCATAGAAAACTAGTGAGTTTATTTGCTCTTCCTTGCTTTGGCTATTGTCATAAAAACCTTTTTGAGTAATTACTGCATCTGGATCATTTACTGGCCATGCAAAGTTCTCAACATCATTTGTAACTGGTACAGAAGGCTCATCACCATTAAGCTGCGTATTTGGATTTTTTGACGCATCATAATTGAACTTGTCTGTATCGCTTGCACTGTTTTGATACCAAAGGACACCTGTTAGAATAATAGCTGCACTCGCGATATAAACAGCTGGAAATGCCCAACGCTTTTTAAAGAAACTCTTTACTTTTGATTTTGGAGAAGTACGTTTGTTTTCTTCCTCTCTCATTTTATCATCACCTCAGCAATCATTCTGAACAGATAATGATAAATATATACATGCAAGAAAAAATTTTTTAAAAACTTATTTTTCGACAAACTGGTTTTATTTATGCATGAAAATAAAAACTTTTTTTCTAAAGGGATGAAAAGTAAAAAAAGCCCCCTTGCTGCCAAGGAAGCTTCCTGCTATTTCTTTATTATTTATTTGCCATATAAGCTGTCAGAAGTTTCTCAGAATCGGTTACAGCTACACCTTTATAGTAATACTTGACGATATCCTCATATGTCTTGCCTTCAGCCGCCATTCCGTTTGCACCATACTGGCTCATCCCGACACCATGACCATATCCCTTCGTCGTCACAACGATATTCTGGCCTTCTCTGGTCATAGTGAAGTCTGTTGACTTTAAACCAAGCTTATCGCGAATGTCTGTCCCTGCAAGCTCTTTTCCGCTTATATTCGCTTTTGCAATTCGCTTGCCTTTCGTATACTCTACATTTGTCATAATGCTTGTACTGCTTCCTACAGAGACGCCAAGTTTGCTTTCGAACTCTTGAATACTGAGCTCTTCTTTGCCGTTAAACTTTGGGGAGTTCTTATCCCACGGGCTTTCAACACTCGTTAAATAAGCAAGAGAGTTAGCCCAGACATCATCAGCGTTTTCTGTATATCCATTACTTGTGGAGAAAAATAGAGCATCGATTGGCTCTCCGTCATATGTCAGAATCTGTCCTGCTGTTGCTTGAACGGCATCCTCAATCTTTTTCATCTTCCAATCATAATCACCGGTTTTCCAGGTTGATTTTAATTCTGCTTTATTCTTATATACTTGATAAGTAATAGAATCACCGACTATTGCTCCATCAGGCAATCCTGAATCCGTTTGGGAGATCATCCTGCGGACGATATAGGTTCTTGCTGCTAATGCTTGCGCTTTTAGTGCTTCAGGTTCAAAGCTTGCATTCATCTCCAGTGCCACAACACCGGCAACATATTCTTCTAAATCAACTTTCTCTATCTTTTTTTGCTCTTCCCGATAGATGGAAACTTCCACAGATGGACCTGTGTTTTCTGCTGGCGTAACTTGTGCTGGCGTATCATTTGTGTCATTCCCTCGTTCTGAAATAAAGGGAAGCACCAAAACAGCTGGAAGCAATAAAGTGATGCTGAACAGAATGGCTCCTAGTGCGATAAAGGGTTTGAATTTGATCATATATAAGCCTCCATAAGAACGATGTAGATATTGCTTCGAGAAGACGATTAATGTCTTACAAAACATTCTTATGGGCTTGGACAAGCATTTATGACTTTATTCATCAGGAAAAAACCATGAAAATAATCGGTCTAGGCGTTCTATTTTTTCTAACTTTGCATAGTATGGGAGTAATCTCTCGTTATCTCTTCATTTCCTCATTAACCTCTTCCAAGCTTAACTGCACAAAAAAAAACAGCTATATCCATCTCATAAGGGAAATGAATAATAGCTGCTTATGTTTTATTACGCATTCATATCTGCGACATAAGTTGCAGTCAATGTAACTTGCTCTTCTTCTGTCACTCGTTCAATGTCAGCACCTAATCCCGCCAGCTTCTCATGGAAGTTAACATATCCGCGATCCAAGTGCTTCAGTTCAGTAACTCTTGTAATACCTTCAGCCACAAGTCCTGACAATATTAATGCTGCTGCAGCACGTAAATCTGTTGCTGCTACTTCAGCACCTTGCAGGTTTGTTGGTCCATTCATAATAACAGAACGACCTTCAATCTTCACATCGCCATTCATGCGTCTGAACTCTTCAACATGCATAAAACGGTTTTCAAAAACAGTTTCTGTTATCATGCTAGTTCCTTTAGCGCGAAGCAACAATGCCATCATTTGTGACTGCATATCTGTTGGGAATCCAGGATGAGGCATTGTCTTAATATCAACAGCTTTTAAGTTTTCTGCACTAATAACACGAAGTCCGTCTTCTTCCTCTTTGAAGACTACACCCATTTCTTCCATTTTTGCGATTAAAGATGAAAGATGTTCTGGCACTGCACCTTGTACAAGGACATTTCCGCCTGTGATAGCAGCGGCAACTAAAAACGTTCCAGCTTCAATTCTATCCGGAATAATTGTATGTTCTGCACCGTACAGCTTTTCTACACCTTCAATTCGAAGTGTGCCAGTTCCTGCACCTCTTACTTTTGCACCCATTGCATTTAGGAAATTAGCTAAATCAACAATTTCAGGTTCTTTAGCAACATTTTCGATGATTGTTGTACCTTTAGCCAGTGTCGCAGCCATCATAATGTTTTCTGTTGCCCCTACACTTGGGAAATCTAAATAAATTTTCGCTCCATGCAGACGATCTTCAACAGACGCCTCAATAAAACCATTTCCTACCTGTACTTTTGCACCCATTGCTTCAAAGCCTTTAAGATGCTGATCAATCGGTCTAGAGCCAATTGCGCAGCCTCCTGGCAAAGCTACTCTTGCATGGCCATTTCTAGCCAATAATGAACCCATTACCAAAACAGAAGCTCTCATTTTGCGCACATATTCAAATGGCGCTTCCACACTCAACTCTTTTGATGCATCTACTGTTACTTCGTTGTTGGCAAAAGTTACGTCAGCATTAAGAAAACGCAATACCTCGTTTATTGTAAATACATCTGAAAGAGTTGGAACTGACTTAATTATGCTTTTTCCATCACTTGCTAATAATGTAGCGGCGATTACAGGCAAAACGGCATTCTTTGCGCCTTCTACTTTAACCGTTCCATTTAACCTTTTTCCGCCGCGGACGATGATTTTATCCAAAGTGTATTCCCCTCCGCGTCCAATGTCTCTATATTAATATTCAATCGTTATGATGGGTGTGCCAACTACAAAGGTAGTCTTACCGCCCATTCCTTGTGTCCTGATTCCCAATTGCAAGTTCATTGCCTTGTCATTTTCCTGAATTTTCTCATCAAAGATAGACGTTATGGCTGAAGCTGATACAAAATCATCTTCCTCTAACGCCTCTATTTGTTTCGCTTGAAAAGCATCCAATAAATGGTTTACATAATAAGGCAGACTCTTACTAATCTTATCATTGAATTCGCCTTTTATACAAGAGAAAATTGTTGGTTTTCCACGAAATATAGCTGAAACTTTTTCTTCTATATCCTTTTTCAGCATTTTGCTGAACTGGTCACTTAACTCCTTCCCTTTCACTTCATATATAACATATGATTGAGCAGTTTGAGTTGTTAATGAAGCAGTGACCGTTATACTCTCTTCTTTGCTGCTGTCAGCTGAAAGTAAAGCTTTAGCCTGCCAGCTGCTGCTGTTTTCTGTTTCCGTCCATTTTGCATCAGGAAATTTTTCCTGCAATTCAGCCTGAACGGCTTTTGCATCTGATAAGCTTTTCACATTTTCCAATTTTTCTCTTGCATGCAGAGACCATTCAGTTACATTAATGTTCTGTTCCTCTTGTAAAATTCCATTTATGATAAATAGGTCTAGCTGTTTTTTCGCGATAATTGGGTTATTCCCAAAAGTGACTGCTGCCAAACCAACTAGTATTGTTAACACGATATAAATTACTGTTCTTTTTTTATTCATCTTATATTCCTCCCCCTTACTAGCATTGTTTCCATAGTAGGGGAATGAAATACTCACGAATTGTCGTCACTTTTTGACATGAATATATTCTATATCAGCGTACAAACTAATTTTATTCAACACGCAAGTTGAATTGTACTGAAAAAGTGAACAAAAGAAAACATGTATGAAGACCTATTTAGTTGGTAATTGTTTCTTCCAATGCATCTTATTGCATAATTAGTGGCAACTGTTGTGACCAAAGCAGATAATTAAGGAAGAAGTCACTGACTAGTGATCCCATTATTATCGATAATAACACATATAAAACTCTTGCTTGAACTACTTTGTTTGCACGGATGAACTTTTCAATGTTCAAGGACTGCAATGCCCACCAAGCCAGGGCAATAAATACCACATTTGTTACAATGCTGAGCAACGCCTGTTGGCCAAAATCTTCTATCACGGCCGAACCTCCACTCTTAAGTTTCCTTGCTAACTTCTATTTGACGAACTAACTACCTAAAAGGTTTCATATTTTTTCATTTTCATTTCATTTTTATTTCATTTTCGTTTCTTCTAGACCTTTTTTGTTCTTTTAAAGCCCTTTCACGAACGAAAAAAATGCCCCCAATTTGCATTTTCGCAAAGGAGGCATTTGGTTTTAATATCTTTTTTCGATTATAGAAATACGGTTCATTGCACGTTTGAGAGCAAGCTCTGCGCGTTTAAAATCTATATGTTCACTACTCTGCGCATGCAATCTTTGCTCTGCACGCTCCTTAGCTCGTAAAGCACGATCATAATCGATATCTTCCGCAGTTTCCGCAGATTGAGCAAGCACCGTTACTTTATCTGGCCGAACCTCTAAGATTCCGCCGTTGACTGCCAAATACTCAGAAGTCTTTCCATTTTTCAAGTGTATGACACCTATTTTAAGGGGAGCAACCATTGGAACATGGCCTGCCATTATTCCAAGTTCTCCGCTTTCTGCTTTTGCGATAACCGTCTCAACGTCTGAATCATGCACCGGGCCATCAGGAGTTACTACATGGACTTTAATCGTCTTCATTTCTACCCCTCCTGACTAGAATTATACTTCAACACCCATTTTTTTAGCATTTTCGATTGCTTCTTCGATTCTTCCGACTAGGCGGAATGCATCTTCTGGAAGGTGATCGTATTTACCATCAAGGATATCCTTGAAGCCTTTAACAGTTTCTTTAACAGGAACATAAGAACCCTTCTGTCCTGTGAACTGTTCTGCTACGTGGAAGTTTTGTGACAGGAAGAATTGAATTCTTCTTGCGCGATGTACGACCATTTTATCTTCATCATTCAACTCATCCATACCAAGGATGCTGATGATATCTTGAAGCTCTCTGTAGCGCTGTAAAGTTGATTGTACTTGACGAGCAACATTGTAGTGCTCTTCTCCTACGATTTCAGGCGACAAAGCGCGTGATGTAGATGCCAATGGATCCACCGCTGGGTAAATACCCATCTCTGTCAATTTACGCTCAAGGTTTGTTGTTGCATCCAAGTGAGCAAATGTTGTTGCAGGCGCTGGGTCTGTGTAGTCATCTGCTGGTACATAAATCGCTTGGATAGATGTTACTGATCCTACGTTTGTAGAAGTGATACGCTCTTGTAATTTACCCATTTCTGTTGCTAGAGTCGGCTGGTAACCTACTGCTGAAGGCATACGTCCAAGCAAGGCAGAAACTTCAGAACCTGCTTGTGTGAAACGGAAGATGTTATCGATGAAGAACAGAACGTCTTGTCCTTGCTCATCACGGAAATATTCAGCCATTGTCAAACCAGTCAAGGCAACACGCATACGAGCACCTGGCGGCTCGTTCATTTGTCCGAATACCATTGCTGTTTTCTTAATAACGCCGGAATCTGTCATTTCGTGGTATAGGTCATTTCCTTCACGCGTACGCTCTCCAACACCGGCAAATACAGAAATACCGCCGTGCTCTTGAGCGATGTTGTTGATAAGTTCTTGGATAAGAACCGTTTTACCAACACCTGCTCCTCCGAATAGACCGATCTTTCCACCTTTAATATAAGGTGCAAGCAAGTCTACTACTTTAATACCTGTTTCTAGTATTTCAACTTGTGTAGAAAGCTGCTCGAACTTCGGAGCTTCTCTATGAATAGAGTCTCTTCTAGCATCAGCTGAAATTTCTGGATCAAGGTCGATTGTTTCTCCCAATACGTTAAATACACGTCCTAAAGTAACATCACCAACTGGTACAGAAATAGACTTACCTGTATCTGTTACTTGAGTTCCTCTAGTGATTCCATCAGTAGAAGACATCGCGATTGTACGGACCGTATTGTCACCTAAATGCAGGGCAACTTCAAGGGTTACTTCAGCGTTGTCAGAAGCATTTTCTCCTGAAATACGAACCACTTTCAAAGCATTATTTATATCAGGCAAATGGCCACCATCGAACTTAACGTCGACTACAGGACCCATTACCTGAAGAACTTGTCCTAAGCTCATGTTTTTCCCTCCAATACTTCTTTTCATAGAATTGCAAAGTCGCAATTCTATTGCTTAAATCCTATTCCAGCGCAGCTGCACCGCCGACGATTTCCGTAATCTCTTGCGTAATAGCAGCCTGGCGAGCTCGGTTATAAACTAGACTCAAATCATTGATAATTTCTTTCGCATTATCAGTAGAGTTCTTCATTGCTGTCATCCTAGCAGAGTGTTCACTCGCTTTACTGTCAAGCAATGCACCGTAAATTAGGCTTTCTGCATATTGCGGCAGCAATACATCCAAAATCTCTTCTGCAGAAGGCTCAAATTCATAGGAAGTAAGTGCAGCAGAGTTATTCCCGATATCTGTAAGAGGGAGAATTTTCTTCTCCATTACATCCTGCTGGATTGCACTCACATAATGGCTGTAAATGATGTGTACTTCATCAAATGTTCCATCACTAAACATGCCGACAGACTTGTTTGTAATATCCTTAATGTCCAAGAAGTCCGGCTGGTCCGCAATTCCGACAATGTCCAAAATGACATTTGTCCCTTGCTTCACAAGGAAATCTCTGCCGACTTTACCGATTGCAATAACTGCATACTCATCTTTTGATTGATGCTTAGCTTGTACAATCTGGTTCAGCTTTCTTAAAACATTACTGTTATATGCACCCGCAAGTCCGCGGTCTGATGTGATAATAATATAACCTGTCTTTTTAACCGGACGGGCAACCAGCATTGGGTGGGAGCTGCCTTTGCTCCCTGCCGCTACTGACTGTGTCACTTCTTCTATCTTTTCCATATATGGAACAAAAGACTTTGCATTTGCTTCTGCTTTATTCATCTTAGCAGCAGATACCATTTGCATCGCTTTTGTGATTTGGCTTGTCTTTTTCGTTGAATTAATACGTGACTTTATATCGCGTAATGATGCCAAACGTTTTCACCACCATTCATCAGATTTTCCTTTTATTACTCAGTTGCAGCGAACGTCTTTTTGAAGTCGTTAATCGCAGCTGCCATATCGTCGTCAGAAGGAAGCTCTTTCGTTGACACAATGTGATCCAGCAATTCTTTACGGTTATGATCCATCCAGTTCAATAACTCATCTTCAAATCTTCTGATATCATGTACTGGAATATCATCAAGGAATCCGCGCGTCAATGCATAAAGGATCGCTACTTGCTTTTCTACTTTTAATGGTTTGTTCAAGTCTTGCTTCAGTACCTCAACTGTACGGGCACCGCGGTTCAACTTATCTTGTGTTGCTTTATCAAGGTCTGATCCGAACTGTGCGAATGACTCAAGCTCACGGAATGACGCTAAGTCAAGACGAAGCGTACCTGCAACTTTTTTCATCGCTTTAATTTGTGCAGAACCACCTACACGGGAAACAGACAACCCTGCGTTGATTGCAGGACGTACTCCTGAGAAGAACAAGTCAGACTGCAAGAATATTTGACCATCTGTAATAGAGATTACGTTTGTTGGAATATATGCAGATACGTCTCCTGCTTGTGTCTCAATGAACGGCAATGCAGTAATAGAACCGCCGCCTTTAGCGTCGCTCAGCTTCGCTGCACGCTCAAGTAAACGAGAATGCAAGTAGAATACATCCCCTGGATATGCTTCACGGCCTGGAGGACGACGAAGCAGCAAGGATAATTCACGGTATGCTGATGCTTGTTTAGAAAGATCATCATATACGATTAAAACGTGCTTGCCGTTATACATGAATTCCTCACCCATAGCTACACCTGCATATGGAGCTAGGTAAAGCAATGGAGCCGGCTGGGAAGCAGATGCAGTCACGACGATGGAATAATCCAATGCACCGTGTTTGCGAAGTGTTTCAACCGCATTACGAACAGTAGATTCCTTTTGTCCGATTGCTACATAGATACAGATCATATCTTGGTCTTTTTGGTTAAGAATTGTATCGATTGCTACAGATGTTTTACCTGTTTGGCGGTCACCGATGATAAGCTCACGCTGTCCGCGGCCGATTGGCACAAGTGCATCAATTGCCTTGATACCTGTTTGAAGCGGCTCACTAACTGATTTACGGTCCATAACACCAGGTGCCAAGAACTCAATCGGTCTAGTTTTGCTTGAGTTAATCGGACCCATTCCATCCACAGGCTGACCTAATGAGTTAACAACACGTCCAATCAATTCTTCGCCTACAGGTACTTCCATGATTCTGCCTGTACGACGCACTTCGTCACCTTCGCGAATGTCTGTGTAAGGACCAAGGATGATGATCCCGACATTGCTTTCTTCTAAGTTTTGGGCAAGACCCATAACTCCGTTAGAGAACTCAACAAGTTCCCCTGCCATACAGTTGTCCAATCCATGAACGCGAGCGATTCCATCACCAATACTGATAACCGTACCTACTTCACTCACTTGAACTTCTGATTGGTAATTTTCAATTTGCCTTTTTATAAGAGCACTGATTTCTTCCGCTTTGATGCTCATGCGTTTCACCCCTATCTTGAAATCTTATCCTAATAATGTACGTTGCAGACGTGCAAGCTTGCCTTGTAAGCTGCCGTCGAATATTTTGTTACCTATGCGAACTTTAATTCCGCCCAAAAGGTTGGAATCAACAATATTTTCAATATTTAGCGACAGTTTCCCTACTTTGGCAGCAAATGCCGCAGAGATAGCCGATTTTTCACTATCTGTAAGTTGTCTTACAGAGTAGACTTTCGCTTCTGCAATTCCTTTTGCATCATTAACAAATTCCAAAAAGTAATTACAGATGCTGACGATATAATCTTCGCGATGTCTGTCCATTAAAAGCATCAACATGTTTTGCACATGAACACTTGCTGAACTGAACGCATTTTTTACTATCTCTTTCTTTTGCTCCAATGAGATATTAGGAGACTTGAAAACTTGCTGCAAATCCGGTGAGTTGGCCACAACTGCTTTTACAACACGCATTTCCTCTTCCAACTGTTCCACATTGCCATTTTCTTTCGCGATTTGGAAAAGGGCTAAAGCATAGCGCTTTGATACTCCTGTATCCATCATCGTTTTTCGCCTACCTCTTGTATGTAATCATTAATCAGTTTCTCCTGATCCTGTTCACTCAGCTCTTTTTCGATTACTTTAGAAGCGATTAATACAGATAGGGAACTAACTTGCTCGCGAATTGCAACAACTGCCTTTTCCTTCTGTTGTTCAATTTCAAGCAATGCTGAATTCTTTAGTCTTTCCGCATCTTTTCTTGCATCAGCAATGATTGTTTCTCTTTGCAGCTCACCTTGAGCCTTTGCATTGTCGATCAATTCTTTTGCCTCAGTGCGCGCCTCTTTCAGCAATGCCCGCTGTTCTTCTAGAAGCTTAGAAGACTCGATGCGGTTTTTCTCCGCACTGTTTATTTCATTTGCTACAAATTCTTCCCTTTGCTTCATGATTCCCATAATCGGTCCCCATGCGAATTTCTTCAATAGCGCAAGAAGAATTAAAAAGATTACTAATTGAAATATGGCTGTTCCACCATTTATACCGTGAGAAGCTGCTCCAGCAGCTCCTAATACGAAGCTATTTAATAACACAACGGTTCACTCCCTTCCAACTGCTTACCTTCAAACTGACTTTTTTTGCATAAAGTAAAGGCGAAGTTTTCAAAAAAGTCTTCGCCATTTTTTAGCTATTTATTAACGGTTAAGTACCATGAATGCAATTACAACTCCGATAATCGGCAATGCCTCAACTAATGCTACCCCGATGAACATTGTTGTTTGTAGGAAACCGCGTGCTTCTGGTTGGCGTGCAATCCCTTCAACTGTACGTCCTACGATCAAACCGTTACCAATACTTGCTCCTAATGCTGATAAACCAATTGCGATTGCTGCTGCTAAAAGATTCATTATTAATTTCCTCCTAAATATATCAATATGATTTTTTTATAGTTTCACCTTAAAAAAATAAGGGAATAGATTAATGCTCGTCACTTACTTTATGAGACATGTAAACAAAAGTTAACATTGTAAAGATATAGGCTTGTATAAACCCTATGAAGATAGAAAAACCTTGCCATGCCATTGTTAAAGGAATTGCAGCAATAAAGCCTGCCCATCCTGTCCACGCTAATGAACCTACTAATAGGGACAATAGCAGTTCCCCGGCATAAATATTTCCGTACAGACGCAAACCAAGCGTCAAAGTATTGGAAAACTCTTCGATTATCTTTAAAGGAAGCAAGAACTTCATCGGCTGAACATAGCCTTTGAAATACCCTTTAACTCCTTTTTGCTTAACACCATAATAATGTGTCAATGCAATGATCATAGAAGCTAATGTCAATGTGATAATCGGATCGGCTGTTGGTGATTTCCACCAAAGAACACCGTCAACCACTATAGAAAACGGCAAACCAAGCAGGTTGGAAATTAACACGTAAAAGATGATTGTCATCCCTAACATGTGGAACTTCCCTCCATCTTTCCAATCCATGTTGCTTTTGATGATGTTTTTCACGAAGTCCATTACCCATTCGATCATGTTCTGCATCCCTGTAGGCTTAAGGGCCAGTCGGCGCGTTGCAGCAACAGCGATAATAAATACGATCAAACTTGTTATGGCTATCATCAAGACACTGGATAAATCTACTCTCAAGTATTCCGAACCGAAAAGGTAAAACACTTTCTCTTTGTGATCCAAGCAATTCTCACCTCTCTTTTCTAATACTATTTTTAAAAATAGTACTAAATAAGTAATCTATCATAATGACTATGTAAGCCGTCATTAATCCAATAACAACGCTGATAAGGTGTATCTGCTCAGGAAATTCCATGGCTAATGCAACCCCAAGGACCGCAGCCGCCATTCTTTGCAGCATTCCTAATGATTGCGTTTTTTTTCCTTCATCTATGTTTCTGCTGAATCTTGCCATCCTTCTCACTAAAAGCCAAATATTATAAAGGCTTAAGGCTGTCCCAATTAACAGACCCATAAAAACAGGCTTATAAGGGGTTGCAACCCACCCGATAAGGTAAAGTGAAAGCAGTATAGATATGTACTTAAGTTGTTTTGTAAGCATCTGCTTTATTTCAAACATAATTTAGCCAAATCTCCTGACAACAGACTTTCTTTCAGACAGCTTTAACAGGGAACAAAAACAGCCTTTTTTGCGTCACAAAAAAAGCAATATTTTTTGAAAAGGCCCTGAAAACCCTATCATCTACTTTGTAAGCATACAATAAGGTTATGTCAAATGTCAATTAGTATTAACAACATAAAAAGATTAAAATCTCACCTTTAAATATTATCGTTTAACCCCTAAATTATCATATATGAAGCGTTTTATTTTTTCTCTCCTTTCCCGGTAAAAATTTTCTTTTTTATTCTATCATGAATCGAAAAATTTTATATCGAAAAAGGAGATTATTCACATATCTTTCAATTAATTTCCTATTACTTTTATATTAGGGAGATGTTTACAATTGCCAAACTATTTTCGCTTAACGTTTTCACTATAATTAACTTTATTACCTACAACCGTTAATTGTCCGCTGACAGCATCTTCTTTGCCTGCTTTTTTGGCAAACGCAATAATTTCATATATACCACTGTCTGGCAGAGAATCTTTCTTAATATTCCCCTTTAACTGACCTCGTTTCACCTCTTTTTTCCAATCAAGAAATTTCACAAACTTTAAGGACTCCTTATCGAATGCAGCTATGCCAAACTCCTCGGCACCTGTCGGTAAATAGGCTTCATAACTGAAGCTCCCATTATTCTCCTCTACCATATTAAAGCCCATTAAACGAGGATATTCCGGTTCTTCAAGTACATACAAATATGGTATCGTTATGGAATTCCTACCTGCATTTACTTCAAGCGCTCCATTCTGCAGCTTGTTTTTAAATAATTTATTGTCTATCATCATTCGGATCGGCACTTTTTTGGTACTGCCGGGAGCTAATGTAAAGGACAACGGCAACTGCCATGTCATGCCTCTTTGCTTAGCAGGCTGTTTAAATGTTACCCATTGAGGTTCACTTCCTTTGTTGACTATTGTTAAATAGGAAGTATGTTCATGTAGATGGTCTGCAAGCTTAAATTTCCCGAATCTCATGCTGCCCGGCAAAACAAGCACCTCTGCTCGTACAGCTTTATCCACCTGGATTCTGCCAGCACCTTGCTCATACACCTTGTAAAGTTCCCCGTTTCTGTTGCGAAGCGGCAGTGCTGTATTCATTAAAGCTGCCTTCACATCTTCCGGACTCCAATCAGGATGAGCTTCTAGCAGAAGAGCAGCAGCACCGGCTACATGAGGAGCTGCCATGCTCGTGCCTTGAAGCGCCAGATAGCCTCCAGGCACTGTGCTGTTAATCACTACCCCAGGAGCAACAACATCTGGCTTTATATCCCATGTGCTTGTGACAGGTCCTCTTGAGCTGAACTCTGCCAGAATATCTTTTTCCCAATAACTGTTGATTTTTGCATATAACTTATTTTTGCCAAGCTTCTCAAGGAGAATACTGCCTTCCTGTTTCGTTACGCCTGCAACTGGAATTGGTATATCTTTTTCCAAGCTTCCAAGCAGAGGACCATCCATATCATTCATAATAAGAACAGCCTTCGCTCCTGCCTTATACGCATTTTCAGCTTTTTCCCCAAACGTTAGCTCCCCCCGCTTCAGGAGCACCACCTTTCCTTTTACGTTATTTAACTCCTTCTTGCGGCCAAGCCCCCCTTGTGCTATTTCTAAACTATTTGTAAAGCTCCATTGCTTACTTTTATCCATCTTATTTAAGATAATCCTTGCTCCGTCTACCTCTATATAAGGAATTTTCATATTAGGTGTTGTTGCTCCAACTGATATAGCCTTAGCAGCTGTGCCCGGAGAACCTACTGTCCAATCGGATGGCCCCGCATTCCCTGCTGCTGCAACAGCCACAATCCCTTTCTCAACTGCCTTATTTAAGGCAATACTTATCGGCAAATCCGGCCCGTTCACTTCACTGCCAAGTGAGAGGTTAAGCACATCGACCTTATCCTTTACCGCTTTTTCAATCGCACTTAATATTTGCTCTGTTGTTCCTGCTCCTCCAGGACCAAGCGCACGGTACGCATAAATTTCTGCATTTGGAGCAACTCCTTGATGCTTGCCCTTTGCGGCAATAATTCCAGCGACATGTGTACCATGCAAAGTATTTCTTAACCCGTTTCCGACTGTTTCCATCGGGTCCTTATCACGATCAACAAAATCCCAGCCTCTTTTAAAGCTTTTCTTTAAGTCAGGATGATTATAATCAATGCCTGTATCAATCACTCCTACCTTTATTCCCTTTCCAGTCAAGGCAGAGCTCTCCTTTAATGCCCCTCTTATCCAATCAGCACCAATTATCTCAGCAGGCCGTTCACTTTCTGCAGTATATGTTTTAACTTGTGATACAAGCTCCACATCATGATTGTCAGCAAGCTTATGCAAATCATCTACCGTAGCGCGCACGGAAAATCCTGAAAAAATTTCACAAAATACGGTTCTCTTTTCGCCACTTTTCAGTTTCGTCATTAGCTCGTTCACTTTCGCCTGATAACATCCGCCTTTTAGCTTTACAATGGCTACCTTTTTTTCCTGTTTGCTTTCTATTGGTAGATCAGGGAGGTCGAGCGCAGCTGCAATAATATGATTAGAACAAGGGAGGATTATAAGCGATAGCAGCAGGATTAGTTTCTTCATATGTAATCTCCTTAGCAAAGGGGCTGTAGTTGGTTTTATAATTTGCAGAAGTGATTAAAATATGTGTGGGCATTTTTGGTTACATGTTCTCGAAGCACAAAAAAAGACTGACCTATACAGGCCAGTCTTTTAGCTATTTATTTAGTTCCGAACAATCGGTCACCAGCGTCTCCAAGACCTGGAACAATGTAACCTTTTTCGTTTAGCTTCTCATCAAGTGCAGCGATATAAATATCTACATCTGGGTGAGCTTCTTTCAGAAGTTCTACACCTTCAGGTGCTGCAATTAAGCACATGAACTTGATGTTCTTTCCGCCTCTTGTTTTCAAGGAGTTGATTGCTTCAATCGCTGAACCGCCTGTTGCAAGCATTGGATCTACTACAATGAAGTCTCTTTCTTCTACATCAGACGGAAGCTTCACATAATATTCTACAGGCTTAAGTGTCTTTGGATCACGGTAAAGCCCAATATGTCCAACTTTTGCAGCTGGAATAAGCTTCAGGATACCGTCAACCATTCCGATACCTGCGCGCAGGATTGGAATAATCCCTATCTTCTTACCGGAAAGTACGTTTGATTTTGTTCTGCTTACTGGAGTATCAATTTCAATTTCTTCTAAAGGCATATCACGAGTGATTTCAAAAGCCATCAATGTTGCCACTTCATCTACTAACTCTCTGAATTCTTTTGTACCTGTTTGTTTCTCACGAATGTATGTAAGTTTATGTTGAATAAGTGGGTGATCAAATACGTATACTTTTGCCACATCTTTCACTCCGTTTCCTTCTTTATCGTAAACACACTTCTTGTAATTCTACAGAAAAAAGGCTTTCAAATCAACTGAAAGTTTAACTTTACTTACATTATTTTTACCCAAAAAAGAGCCAGCCTATGCTTATGATAGGCTGGCTGCTGTTTCTTATAGTTCTTTATACAATACAAATTTGCTAGTCAATGCTTCCACTCTTTTAGCTGCTTCTGCTAATTTTTCTTGATCTTCATGATTTTTCAATGTGAAGCCGATAATAGAAGCAATTTCGTCCATATCTTCCAAACCGAAACCGCGGGATGTCACAGCAGCTGTACCGATACGAACTCCGCTTGTCACGAATGGACTTGCAGGATCAAATGGAATTGTATTTTTGTTTACCGTAATGCCGACTTCATCCAAAACATGCTCGGCAACTTTACCAGTCAGTCCAAGAGTCTGTAAATCTACTAGCAACAGGTGATTGTCTGTTCCATTAGATACAAGTCTCAAACCTTCTTTTTGTAATCCTTCTGCTAATCTCTTTGCATTTGCGATAATGTTTTCAGCATATACTTTAAAGTCATCTTGCAATACTTCTCCAAAAGCAACAGCTTTAGCAGAAATGACATGCATAAGTGGTCCACCCTGGATTCCCGGGAAGATTGACTTATCGATTTTTTTGCCGAACTCCTCTTTACAAAGGATCATTCCGCCGCGAGGGCCTCTTAATGTTTTATGCGTTGTTGTTGTAACAAAATCTGCATACGGAACAGGATTTTCATGCAATCCTGCAGCAACAAGTCCGGCGATATGAGCCATGTCGACCATTAAGTATGCGCCAACTTCATCTGCAATCTCACGGAATTTCTTGAAATCAATCGCGCGAGGGTATGCACTAGCACCAGCTACGATAAGCTTCGGCTTATGTTCGCGAGCTTTTTCAAGCACGTCCTCATAATTGATTTGTTCTGTTTCCTTGTCAACACCATATTCAACAAAGTTATATTGAACACCACTAAAGTTTACTGGGCTTCCATGTGTTAAATGTCCGCCGTGGGAAAGATTCATACCGAGCACTGTGTCCCCTTGCTCAAGTATAGTGAAATATACAGCCATATTTGCTTGTGCTCCAGAATGGGGTTGAACATTGACATGCTCTGCACCAAAAATTTCTTTCGCACGATCGCGAGCGATATCTTCAACAATATCAACATATTCACAACCGCCATAATAACGTTTTGCCGGATAGCCTTCTGCATATTTATTTGTAAGGACAGAACCTTGTGCTTCCATTACTGCCTCACTTACGAAATTCTCTGATGCAATCAACTCGATTTTTGATCGTTGGCGGCCCAATTCTTGCTGAATAGCTTTGTATACTTGTTGGTCGTTTTGTGCTAAATGCTTCATTTGAATCCTCCCTGTAACACTTATATTATATTTCTTTGATTCTACGGAAAATCTTCTTATATTCTAACACGTAACAAATTTAAAAAGAAGCTAAAAAATACGAATTATTATTTTTATACCTTTATTTATTGTTCGTGTTTTGCTAAGAAAATATCCAATTCCGTCTGATTATTTTCTTAAAATAATATAAATTCGTTTTTTTTATAAGATTTAGCAGTTATCATATATAAAAAACACTGCCGTTTTTAGATTAGCAGCTTATTTGTATAATAAAAAAAGATATCCTGACTTCTTTCAGGATATCTTTTTTCTAGCAAGATTCATTCTCTTTATTTTTTTCATATACAGCTCTTTGTCCGCCAATCAGCTTTGGTCTTGCTTTGGCAAGAGTGACATGTGCTGCACCGAGCTGCTTTTGCGCTACTCTTATCGGCACTGCAACATGCTTTATATGCATTCCTATTAAAGTATCTCCGATATCAATGCCGCCGTCTGCTGTAATATGTTCAACGACAACAGGATCTGCCATATGCTGATAAGCATATGCCGCCATAGCTCCACCTGCCTGGCGTACAGGAATAACAGTAACTTCCGGCCAACCTTTTTCCTCTTGCAGCTTACGCTCAACTACTAAAGCTCTGTTTAGATGTTCACAACATTGAAAAGCCAATGCAACACCTGTTTGTTCCTCGTATTGCTTAAACTCTTGAAAGATAATACTTGCGACATCCTCAGCACCTGCAGTCCCGATTCTTTCACCGATGACTTCACTTGTGCTGCAGCCAACAACAAACAGATGGCGGCTCGTCAAATTTGCCTGTTCTTGATAATCATTTAAGATGCTGTGCAGCTGTTCCACTAACAATGACTTATCTATACCCATAAACAACACTGCCTTTCGTTATAGCATTATGCTTAGGAAGATGTTTCTAATTCATAGTTTGCGATTTTATCGATTCTTGTTTGATGTCTGCTGCCGCTAAAATCAGAAAGCAGCCAAGTCTTCGCTATTTCCCGGGCAAGTCCCGGACCAATTACTCTTTCTCCCATTGCAATCACATTGCTGTCATTATGCTCCCTAGTCAATCTGGCGCTGTAAACATCATGCACAAGTGCGCATCTGATACCTTTTACTTTATTAGCTGCAATGCTCATGCCAATACCAGTTCCGCAAATCAGAATCCCGCGATCGAACTCTCCGCTCGCAACCTTTTCTGCAACTGGCAGTGCATAATCCGGGTAATCTACTGAAGTAGTGCAATCACACCCAAAATCTACATATTCTATCTGCAATTCATTAAGCAAGCTTTTGATTTCTTCTCTAATATTCAATCCGCCATGATCTGAAGCTATAGCAACTTTCATCCTGTTAACCTCCTCTTATTCCTCTATTATTTTCACATAAAAAAGAGCAAATAGAAAGGCTGTTTACATTCTTTTTAGAAACAGAAAACTAAGTAAAAAGTAAGCAGGAAAAAGCACTTATAATACGATTAAATCTTAAATCTGGTGATAGTTTCTTTCAGCTGCTCAGCCTGCTGCTGAAGCTCCATTGCAAGAATATCAACTTCATTAATGATCTTCGTCTGGCTTTCTGCAATAATCATTACCTGCTGCGTTCCTGCAGATGTCTCCTCCGCAATTGCCGCTACTTCTTGAGACTGTCTGGAGGTATGCTCAATCTGCTCCATTTGCTGATGAACTTGGGCTGTAATATGTTTAGTGGAATCTGCCATTTGTTTCACAATAGCTGTCATTTCTTGAAGGGTAGCATTCGTTTTTTCACCTTGTTGTGCTTCTGCATTGGCGCTTTGAACCTGCTTTTTAATCTGACCAACGACATTTTTGACTTCTGACTGCATATTGGCAATTAGTTCACCAACACCTTCAACAGCTTTGGCGCTCTCATCCGCTAGAACCCTTACCTCTTCTGCTACAACCGCAAATCCTTTACCGTGTTCCCCAGCTCTTGCCGCTTCAATGGAGGCATTTAAAGCAAGTAAGTTTGTTTGTGAGGCAATTGTTCCAACAAACTTTAGAATATCACCGATTTTAGCGGCATTATCTTCTAATCTTTTTACAGATGATAAGGAACGGCTGTTTTCTTCGGCCAACTGCTTAAGGCCAGCTACAAGAGAATGAACCACTTTATTCGTTTCATCTAAGTTTGCAAGCATTTCATTAGAGATTTGCTGTGTATGATCTGCATTTTCCTGGACTGTTTGGGCAATTTTCATCGACTGCTCCACTGCTTCAGCTGTTGCTTGAACAGAATTGGCTGCTACCTCAGATCCGCCTGCAATTTCTTCCACTGCCTTTGAAATAGACACTGTCTGTTCATGAGCTTCCTGTGATTTACCTGTAATTGTTTTAACTGTAGCATTAGTGCTGTTAAAGTTATCTTCAATACTTTTAACCATTTCCCGCAAGTTAGCCAGCATATCATTATAAGCAATGCCTAGTGATTGAATTTCATCATCCGAACTTGAAATTTCCACTTCTTCTCTTATATCTCCATGTGCTGCTTTAATTGCACTCTGCTCCAGACGCTTAAGCGGCTTAATGATAAAACCCGCTGCCAAAAATGCCAGAAATCCAGACCATAAGACTCCTAATGTCAATGTAAGAAGATTAAATACAAAGGCACTAATTCCTAAATCATCTGGAAGCAAAGGAAACAGAACATAGATGAAAAACGCACTTGTTGAGTAAGTAATCAATGCCAATACTGTAATAAACAATGCCAGTTTCTTTCTTAAGCTGAACCTATATGAAGCAGTCTTATCCATTTTGTTCTCCCCTAGTTTTCCATTTCTAATTTTTTTATCAGTGACTGTATCAAGCTATGTAATTCCTGATATGTCATTCTATAAAGCTCGACCGAACCTCCAAATGGATCGACAATATCTCCATACTTATCATCATTTACAAATTCCTTTAACGTAAATGTTTTTTCAATTGCATGGGGAAACTGATTGACAATTGCATTCTTATGGCCGACCGTCATCGTAAACACATGTGTTGCCCAGTCTAACAAGTCGCTAGTCAGCATAGAGGAGCGATGATTATGTTCCATTCCCTTTTCCGCAAGCACTTCCTTCAATTGATAAGAAGCCTCCGCGCCGTCTATTGCATAAACACCGGCAGATTTAACTTCGATATTTACGCTGCTATTCTTAAGGATTGCTTCTGCCATTGGGCTGCGACAAGTGTTCCCTGTACAAACAAACAGTACACGTACCATATTTTCTACCTCCTTTTAAGTAAAAGTATAGTATAGACTTTTTTGTCAGCCTAATTTTATGTCACCATTTGGAATCACTACTATATCTATCGACAGGAATTATTATTTTTACACTTCATTCCAAAGATTTAGCTGTTTTTGCAAAACAAAAAGGCAGCCTGTCAATGAAGCTGCCTGCATGTTTATCACTTCGATGTAGTTAAAGATGTAATAGCAGCTTTACGCCAAAAGCAAGCAATATCCCTCCGCCTAACACCTCACCGTAATTACCTAAAAGTCCTTGTGCTTTTCTCCCAATAATCAAGCCGAGCCATGTGAGTAATGTTGCGCTCAAGCCAAAAGCAAGCAGAACTAGCCATGTTTTCGCTTTATAAATACCTAAGCTTAAGCCGACTGAAAAGCTGTCCAGACTCACACTGACCGCAAACACAATCAGGCCGAATCCGACTGGTGTGATTTTATGTTCATCATCTTCTTTAAAGCCAGTCCATATCATTTGCACACCTAAAATGACAAGAAGCACTCCTCCAATAATACCGGCAATTTCTCCAAAATTATCAGATAAGAATCTTCCAGCTAGGATGCCTGCAAGCGGCATAATGACATGAAATATTCCGATAATAAATCCTATCTTCATTATTTGCCTTAGCCGGAGTCTGTACATTCCCATTCCCAGCCCAACAGAAAATGCGTCCATTCCTAAAGCAAATGCCATCAGCATAAGTGTAAATATTTCTCCGATTAGTGTAGACATTACCTTCCCCCTTGGACTTGCTAGTTAAGAATATGCACGTCCAAGTTTTTTTAGAAGCATTTTGTCTATGGTCTATTCAGAAATTTCTTTTGGCATTTTCCCTCAGGGTTATTCAATCACTTGGTGAGAGGCTGCTTTCATCAATCTGTTCATGATTGCGTGTCCTAGACCTTCATATGGAAACATCTCAGAAAAAATAATATCAACATTACTATGGTTAAAGCTTCTCAGCCCATCATATAAATTCGCAGCGACTGTGGATAATTCAGCTCTTTTTCCACATACAAAAATATAATCTGCTTGGTAGAAATCTTGATTTTCTTCTGTTGTAAGCACTCCTGCTTTTTTGCCATTCCGACGTTCTTCCGCTACTAACTCCTGAATTCTTTCTCTTGGAGCCTTCACTAAAAACAACGGTGCGTTTGGGGCATAATGCGTGTACTTCATCCCTGGTGCCTTCGGGGCAGACTCTTTATTTACAAGCGCCTTATCAAGCTTCACTTCTCCAATGACTTTTTCCATTTCCTCCTGTGACACTCCACCTGGACGCAAAATCGTCGGTACAGCATCCGTGCAGTCAATTACTGTTGACTCCACTCCGACACCAGTTGGACCACCATCGACAATGCCTGCTATGATAGAATCTAAATCTTCCTTCACATGAAGAGCTGTAGTTGGACTCGGCTTGCCAGAAGTATTAGCACTCGGTGCAGCGATTGGCAAATTAGCCTCTTCGAGCAGCCTTAGTGCAACAGGATGATCAGGCATTCTTACTCCAACAGTAACTAGTCCTGCAGTAGCAAGCTTAGACAAGGCTCCTTCCTTCAATCGGAAAATAATTGTCAGCGCTCCTGGCCAGAAAGCCTCCATGAGCTGTTCAGCCTTCTCGGGCACTTCTGAAACTAGTTCTGTCAGCTGCTCTTTATTAGCGATATGAATAATGAGAGGATTATCTGACGGCCTCCCTTTAGCAGCAAAGATTTTAGCTATCGCCTCATCGCTTTTGGCATTACCTCCAAGTCCGTAAACCGTTTCTGTTGGAAATGCAACTACTTCATTCTTGTTTAAAAGGTCTGCAGCCTGTTGTATTTGTGGATAACCACTATCTATATCCACATACTTATCCACTGACCATATATTTGTCTTCATACTTATCCACCTTTAGCCAAAACTTGTTTAAATACATGAAATTGCTTGTGATTCTTCAATTTTCGACAAGAATTTTTTAACTGATTCTCGCTAAAATTTTTATCTTTTATCTGACTTGTCCACAAATTGTGAATAAAATGATGATTTTTGTGGATAACTCTCCTTAATTATCCACATTACTAATGGAATAATACATAATTTTCGAGTTATTCACAACTTTCATCGCATTAACTGTTGATGACTCTCTGACATCAACAGGCAAATCTTCGACATTAATCTCCTTAAAGCCCAGCAAATAAAAGAGATTACTCGCATTTTTATTATTTACTACGCAATATAGCATACCTAAATTTTTTTCTTTAGCCAACTTTATCGCCTGCTGGAGTAAAAATAGAATTTCCTCTGCAGATCCTTCCTTAAGCACTAGCGCTCTTAATAATCCAGAATCTGCAAAAGGCTGAATACCGATCGTTCCCTTCAGCATGCCTGACTCTGCATCACTCGCTAGAAGACAGAAGTCAATCCAGCTTTCGAGATCATGTAACTTCACTTCTGTTGTTCCCATAAAATCCTTCAAGCTCTCTAAATCCTCACGATTTGCTTTACGTACGATATGCTCCATTATCTCCGTCTCCTTTTTATCATAAAATGAATCTGCTCTTAATTCTATTAATATGAAAAGGGACCGAAAAAAATGATAGAATATTTTCTAATATATATGTATCTATCTACCATCAGCAATTCCGACCATTATTATATAACACTTAGCAGAAAATATCGTTGATTTCTAAAATTGTAAAGCCATCTGCAGTATACTACTTGCGCAGATGGCTTCTTTTCATCCAAAAATTTTATCCCAAAGCTCTACTAAGAAAAACTTCACTTCTACATCACTCTCTGTTGATTCATCAACATAGACAGGGTCTTCCTTGTTTTCTTTTTCTTCTTTTTTATTTTCCTGTTTTGCTTCTTTTTTCACTGACTCCGCACTTGCTGTTTTACTATCTGCTTCTTCCTTATCTGCTTTTTCTTTCTGCTTGCTGCCCTCTTCCTTCTTCTCCTCTTCAAATCCGTCACTTACAGCAACACTGTTGGAGAAATCAAGGAAACATAATGGCGGAAATAATACACACCACCAATTTGCACCTTCACCTGCTCCTAATGTAATTAAGATTGCTTCATACTCGCCTGCAGGATATAAGAACTCTCCATAAAGCTTTGTAGGAAAATCTACTTTTCCGAATTTCACTTTCACTGCCTGATCAGAATTTTCTTCCATAACTACGTTTTCTGCTATTTTTTGAATTTCCGGCTGCTTTGCTTTTAATAGCTGTTCAGCTGCTTGCTTTGAAGTTAAATCTGCTACCCACTTTGTAATTTCTGCATTCACTGCATCCCTAACTTTTCGTTTTAAAGCTTGATCTTCTTCACTGTCACTGTTCGCTAAGATTCTTAGTCTGATAGCATCATTCGGAATCACCACTTGCTCGTTTGCTGTTACTTCGTTTTTCGGTATATATAAACTAAAAATAGTTGATATGATAAGTACAAATATATAACTTGTTGCCATTGATTTTCTTTTCATATTAATTCGCCCCCTTGTACAAACAGTGTGGACAGATTAATAGATTCTTAAACTAGCAACTTTTATTTTTTTCAAAATAAAAAACCGCGGAAGAACCGCGGTTAAAATCCAACTTCTGCAAAGACCATTCGATCCTTTTTATTAATATCATACACAACATCCACCTTAGCTGCAGGAAAGGCATTTAACAGCAGTTGTGAAACTGCCTCGCTTTGACCCATGCCGACCTCAAAGCCGACTATGCCTTTATCCTTTAAAACGGAAGGCAGCTGTGCACAAATTCTCTTATAAATATCCAAACCATCTATTCCAGCAAACAGTGCCCGATGAGGCTCATGCTCTACAACTACTTCTGACATTTCAGCAATATCTTCATCTGGAATGTATGGAGGATTAGAAAGGACTACATCGAACCTCCTGCCTGTTTTTATAAACGGTTCAAACAAATCACCATGGACAAAATCAATTGATTCAGCACCATTTCTCTCTGCGTTCTTTTTTGCAACCTGTAATGATTCCTCAAATAAATCGCTTGCAGTCACTTGCAGTCTAGGGTTTTCCAGCTTCATCGTAACAGCTATTGCTCCGCTTCCTGTGCCTATATCAACTATACTGACTTCCCGACTTCCATATAAAACCTTGATTCGCTCCAACATATGATATACAAGTTCTTCTGTTTCAGGCCTCGGGATTAGAACTTCTTCATTCACTTCAAAAATACGGCCATAAAATTCTTCATAGCCAATTAAATATTGAATTGGTATCCCTTTACCATGAAGAGTGATATTTTGCTCAAACAGCTTAAAGGACTCTTCACTCATATCATCCCGAAATTTCATTAACATTTCGGAACGAGTCACACCTAATGCATGCCGCAGTAAAAGCTCGCCGGCATGCTCCTCCCGTCCGTGCTCCTGCAAATAAGAAGAAGCCCATTTAAGGGCTTCAAAAACTTTCATTTGTCTTGTATTACACATCAGATGCACTTTCCAAACGGCTTGATTGTTCTTCAAAGATTAGGGCATCAATGATATCTTCCATTTTTCCTTGGAGAATTTGATCAAGCTTTTGAATAGTTAGTCCAATTCGATGGTCTGTTACACGGTTTTGCGGGAAGTTATACGTTCTTATGCGCTCAGAACGGTCCCCTGTACCAACTGCTGATTTGCGCTGCTGGTCATACTCTGCTTGCGCCTCTTGCTGGAACTTATCATAAACACGAGCACGTAAAACCTTCATCGCTTTTTCTTTATTTTTGATTTGCGACTTTTCATCCTGACAGGATACGACTGTTCCTGTCGGCAAATGCGTCAATCTTACTGCTGACATCGTGGTATTAACACTTTGTCCGCCTGGTCCACTCGAAGCAAATGTATCTACACGTATATCCTTCTCATGGATTTCAATTTCAACCTCTTCTGCTTCAGGCAGACAAGCAACAGTTGCAGTGGAGGTATGAATTCTTCCGCCAGATTCTGTTTCAGGCACACGCTGTACTCTGTGTGCTCCATTTTCAAACTTAAGCTTTGAGTAAGCGCCTTTTCCGTTAATCATGAAAATGATTTCCTTATATCCGCCTACACCTGTTGAACTTGCATCAATTACTTCCATCTTCCAGCCCTGTGATTCTGCATAACGGCTGTACATACGGAACAAGTCTCCTGCAAATAAGGCTGCTTCATCTCCGCCCGCTGCTCCGCGAACCTCCATGATAACGTTCTTATCATCATTAGGATCTTTCGGTATTAGCAGTATTCTTAAGCGCGCTTCTAGCTCTTCGATTTTCTCTGCTGTTTCATCAAGCTCTTCTTTTACCATTTCCCGCATTTCCGGATCAAGCTTTTCCTCTAACATAGAACGGGCGTCTTGGTTTTGTGCTTTTACTTCTTTATATTCCCGGTAAACTTCCACCGTTTCTTGTATATCTGATTGCTCTTTAGAATAATCACGCAATTTTTTTGTATCATTGACAATTTCAGGATCGCTTAATAACTCATTAAGCCTGTCATAACGATCCTCTACCGCTTGCAGACGATCAAACACGTATATTCACCTCAATTTTTTTCCATAACATTTTAATTATATTATAGGCTATTATCCCCGTCAAAACCAAATTAACAAGGAAAAAAACCGCTTCATCGCGTTTATGCACTTATATTAAACCAAAATTGCTTTATAATGAAGATATTCATAGAAAGAGAGGGCTCCTATATGTCCCTATCCAACAGTTCTGTCTACCATTATATAATGGAAAATGCTTCGGTAATAACAGAAAAATGGTTCGCCATAAAAGATGGTGAGGAAGGCTCTATTTACAGCAAACAATCTGATGATAACGTCAATAATCTTCTCCGTGCTCAGCACGCCTTTACAATTGAAACAGTTATCAGCTCTTTTTTGGACGATGATACCATTTTCTCTGCTAACTTATCAAAATGGGCAATTAAAATTGCGCAAAGCAGAGTGGAACTAGGGGTGCCTGTTCATGAAGTCCTGCACGCGTTAAGTCTGACAAGGCAAACCATCTGGGATATGATTACGAGATTCATAGAAGAGCTCAGGAATGTTCCACAAGCAACTATACTAGAGTGGAGTTCGATATTCCATCTTACATTTGATAAGTTAAACAACGAATTCACCGAGATGTATCATGAATACAATCAAAGAAAGCTATTATCCCAACAAGCGACAATCAACGAACTGAGCAACCCGATTATTCCAATTATCAATCATATTGGTGTGCTTCCAATCATCGGGGCCATTGATACAGCAAGAGGGAAAGCAATTCTTGAGAATGTGCCTGCTAGATGTCAGGAGAAGCAAATCAGACATCTATTTATTGATGTTTCCGGAGTGTCTACCATTGATACAATGGTGCTGCAAGAGCTGATGAAATTAGTGAAGGTCCTCCAATATACAGGTATGAAGTCCACTATCTCTGGACTCAGACCAGACATGGCGCAAGTGATACATGCATTAGGAATCAGTTTAGATGACATTCCCACGTTCAGCACACTAAAACAGGCGCTTTCTAAACTCGGTTTAGCTGTTTCTTCATAAATCATAAAAAAATCTCCCATTAGAGTTTTCTCTAATGGGAGATTTTAGCTAAATGGATGTGCTGCTGTCTGCCTTTTTCAGCGAAGGGGATTTCGGAACTTCGTGATGATGACGGCATCTTGGCTCATAAGATTCAGAAGCACCTACTAGTATGATGGGATCATCGTATGATGCTGGTGAACCATCAATCAGCCGCTGAGTCCTGCTGGCCGGTGAACCGCATACTGCACAGACTGCCTGCAGCTTTGTCACAAGCTCAGCTATTGCCATAAGTTCAGGCATCTTTCCAAATGGTTCACCACGGAAGTCCTGATCCAATCCTGCACAGATGACTCTATAGCCGCTGTTGGCTAAATGCTGGACAACAGCCACTATTTCCGGGTCAAAGAACTGGATTTCGTCAATCGCAACCACCTCGACATCTGGTGTCACATATTCAAAAATCTCCGAGGATTCACTGATTGGAACAGCAATTGTAGTAGAACCATTATGAGAAACGACAGCTTCCTCACTGTAGCGGTTATCTATTTTCGGCTTAAACACAACGATGTTTTGTTTAGCAAATTGGGCTCTTCTTACTCGACGGATAAGCTCCTCTGATTTACCGGAAAACATGCTTCCGCAAATCACTTCTACCCATCCATGATGTTTCATCACGTACATGAAACCTCTCCTTCCTTCCTCCAAAAACATGTCCTTTACATAAACTAACTTCTCTTAGCAAAGCGACTGCAGCGTTCAACTTTCTCTAGAAGACGCTTAAGAATACAAAAAACGGAGAAGATCCTTGCATTCTTAAACTTCCTCTTTCATAAATAGAAGACAATATCTCATAAAGAAAGAACAGGCAAGGTATGAAGCATTCTTGCCTGTTCTTCGGATTGATTATTGCTGTTGCTGTTTAAGACCGTATTTTTTGTTGAAACGGTCAACACGTCCGCCAGCTTCAGCGAATTTTTGACGTCCAGTATAGAACGGATGGCACTCAGAGCAAGTTTCAACTTTCATCTCTTTTGCAACAGATCCAGTTGTGAACTCATTACCGCAAGCGCATTTTACCGTGATTTCATTATAAGTTGGATGAATTCCTGATTTCATTCCTTTTCATCTCCTTCCGCCCTGCAACTTTCGAAGCAGAGTTATAGAATAACGTATAGAATTATTTATTCCCATACATTATTATTTTAAAAACACACTGTCATCATTATAGCAAGGACATAGGCATTTTGCAACTTCATTTCCTCATCCCTTGCTATGAATTTTTTTCCAGCTAATACTAGATTTAAGAACGCTTCCCAGCTGTTCCTGCCTTCATTTGATCAGACAGCACAGCAAAAAACTCTTCATTGGATTTCGTTTGTCTAAGCTTTCTTAAGAAACGCTCCGCAAAATCGGGAGAATCTGACATAGACTTGCGAATGGCCCATAATTTGTCCAAATGTTCCTTCGGTATTAACAGTTCTTCTTTGCGAGTACCAGAACGGCGAATATCGATCGCTGGGAAAATCCTTCTTTCCGCAAGAGAGCGATCCAAATGAAGCTCCATATTACCTGTACCCTTAAACTCTTCATATATAACGTCATCCATACGGGAACCTGTATCTACCAGCGCTGTAGCCAGGATGGTTAAAGAACCGCCTTCTTCAATATTACGAGCTGCCCCGAAGAAGCGTTTCGGACGATGGAAGGCAGCAGGATCTATCCCCCCTGATAAAGTTCTTCCACTCGGAGGAATGACAAGATTGTATGCTCTTGCAAGTCTTGTAATGCTGTCCATTAAAATGATAACATCACGCTTATGCTCTACAAGGCGCATCGCTCTTTCTAACACGAGCTCTGCCACTTTAATGTGGTTTTCTGGAACTTCATCAAAAGTGGAGCTGACTACATCGCCGCTGACTGAACGTTCAATATCAGTCACTTCCTCCGGTCTTTCATCAATTAAGAGGACAATAAGCTCTGCATCCGGATGATTTGTCGTAATGCTGTTGGCAATTTCCTTAATAAGCATTGTTTTACCTGCTTTAGGAGGCGCAACAATCAATCCACGCTGTCCAAAACCAACAGGAGCCAGAACATCCATTATACGAGTAGATGTATACTTTTGTGTTGTTTCCAGCTTCATTTGTCTGTCTGGATATAATGGCGTCAATGCCGGAAAATGGACTCTTTCCTTTGCCGTTGCCGGGTCATCGCCGTTTACCGCTTCCACCTGCAGCAATCCAAAATAACGTTCATTTTCCTTTGGAGGTCGCACCTTTCCAGATACTTTATCCCCATTTCTCAAATCAAACTTTCTGATTTGGGAAGCAGATATGTATATATCCTGCGAACTAGGTGAATAGTTGATTGGTCTTAAGAAACCAAAACCTTCTGATTGGATAATCTCCAGAACGCCTTCCATAAAGAAATATCCTTCCTGTTCCGCTCTCGCTTTCAAAATAGAGAATATTAATTCTTTTTTTGTCAGCTTGCTGTAATAAGCAACTTTATATTCACGAGCCAATTCATACAGCTCTTTTAATTTCATGTTTTCCAAACTAGATATGTTCAATCCCATTTTGCCACCACTCTTTTTCATTTTCAGTTATTCCTACCATTTAGCGAAATTTGTATTTGGAAAGGAATGTTTTCGTTTTTTTGAGGCGTTATATGTTTGAAGAGAAAAAACTATAAATTGAGTATAGTTAATGAAGTATAGTATTGATTATCGCATTCCTTCCAGTTAAAAGGCAATGCGTTTTTTCAGTCACTAAAAAGCAATCTCTATTTTACCTAATATAAACGTTTATATGCAACAATATTTTAATAGACTGCATCTTCACCTTAACTTTTTGAGAAGGCAGACAAACGAGCCATTCTCCCTTTAGAACAGCTACTGCAATCGTTATCTTTTATGCTTTCTGTTTAGTAAACCAAAAAGCATGTTGGTAAAACGGCAGAATCAGGCAAGTCTTATCTAAGAAATGCTCAAAAGAATATCTTAACCTGATCCCGCCTTGTTATCATCACACATTCTTAATCTGTTCGTACTCTTCCTGGGACATGCCTTCACGCCATATGGACGCCCCTAAACCTTTCAACTTCTCTACAAGCTGACCGTAGCCTCTGTCAATATGCTCAACACCAGTGACTTCGGTAATACCGTCCGCCATGAGTCCTGCTATTACCAACGCGGCTCCAGCTCTTAAATCACTAGCCTTCACACGAGCTCCTTGAAGATGAACTGGTCCATTAATGATTGCTGATCTTCCTTCCACCTTAATGGTAGCATTCATTCTTCTTAACTCATCGATATGTTTAAAGCGGGCACTGTAGATTGTATCAGTTACCATGCTTGTACCGTTTGTTTTCGTCAGCAGCGAGGTAAACGGCTGCTGCAAATCGGTCGGAAATCCTGGATATACTAATGTTTTAATATCAACAGGCTTTAAATCAGGATTGGAACTTACAAAGACTTGGTCGCCGCTTGACTCGATTTGCACTCCCATTTCCCTTAGCTTTGCAATCAAAGATTCCAAGTGCTGCGGGATAACATTATCAATAAGGATTCCATCGCCAACTGCTGCACCGATAATAATATAAGTTCCAGCTTCAATTCTGTCAGGAATAATAGTATGGCGGCAGCCATGCAAATGATCCACCCCATCAATTCGGATTACATCCGTTCCTGCACCTTTGATTTTTGCTCCCATATTTGTCAGCAATGTAGCAACATCGATGATTTCAGGTTCCTTTGCAGCATTTTCAATGATGGTTCTGCCTTTAGCTCTAACAGCCGCAAGCATAATATTGATAGTTGCGCCAACGCTTACAACATCTAAGTATATTCTTGCTCCCCTTAACTCATCAGCACGAAGATAAATGGCTCCCTGCTCATTCGTTATTTGAGCTCCTAAAGCCTCAAAGCCCTTTATATGCTGATCAATTGGCCTTGGACCTAAGTGACAGCCTCCCGGCAGGCCAATAACAGCTTTTTTGAATCTGCCGAGCATCGCTCCCATCAAATAATAGGAGGCACGAAGCTTCTTGACCTTTCCATTTGGCATCGGCATAGATATCATTGATGTCGGATCAATCGTCATATCGGAATCAGAAAATGAAACGCTTCCTCCTAACTCCTCCATAATCCCTTTTAATATGTGAACATCAGAAATGTCAGGCAACCCTTCAATGGTTACTGGAGATTCTGCTAAAATAGTGGCTGGTATTAATGCAACTGCGCTATTTTTTGCTCCGCTAATGCGAACGGTCCCTTTTAATGGAGATCCACCTGCAATCATAAGTTTTTCCATTTCTAACTCCCTTCTAAGCCAAGCAAAGCATGTACTGCTTGTCTAGGACACGTACTAACTTCGCCATTAACTTCCCTGTTTACAGGAATATAAAAATTGAATCAACACTTGGATGTAATTAATTAAGAATTACTACTAATTCAATTATTATACCAAAGTTGAGGAAGATAGGAAAAGTGCAAGCACATGCACTAATAATAGGACAGGTGCATGACCTAAGTAGGTTAACATGGACAAATAGGCCTGTTCCTAATTTGGCTAATAAATCTCTAGTAGTAATGTGTCAAAATTAATATTGCCAGGTCTAATTTGCGAATGAAGAAATTTAATATAAGTCAAAATTTAAGTCTGGGTGTTTTTTCAATAGAAGCTTGATAACTAGAATACTGGATGTGTTGAACAAAAAGGTGCTTTAGTCTAGTCCAGATGGGGACTGCTTGATTTATTCCTTTAAGCAGCAGACAGCCAGTCTTCAAATGGGGATATATCACTCTTTATACATCATAACCGACAATTTGTCTGTTTATTCGACTGACTTTCTAAAATACAATAAATGAACGGAAACCGCCCTGATAAGGACGGTTTCAATCGTTCCATTTATATTACGCTTTGTTAGAAGAACCGAATTCTTTGATTTTGCCGATAACAGTTGCTTTAATAGCGTCACGAGCTGGTCCTAAGTATTTACGTGGATCATACTCTTCAGGTTTAGCAGCTAGAGTTTCGCGAACTGCTTTAGCAGAAGCGATTTGGTTTTCTGTGTTAACGTTGATTTTAGCTGTTCCTAGTGACACGGATTTTTGGATATCTTTTGTTGGGATTCCAGTTCCTCCATGCAATACTAGTGGAAGACCAGTTAGGTTACCGATTTCTTCCATTTCTTTGAAACCAAGGTTTGGTTCACCTTTGTATGGTCCGTGTACAGAACCTAGTGCTGGAGCTAAAGTATCGATGCCAGTACGTTTAACAAGTTCCACACACTCTTGTGCATCAGCGTAGATTACGCCTTCTGCTACAACATCGTCTTCTTGTCCGCCAACAGTTCCAAGCTCAGCTTCTACAGAAACACCTTTTGCATGAGCGTAGTCAACAACTTTTTTAGTTGTTTCAACGTTCTCTTCAAATGGGTGGTGAGAAGCATCGATCATAACGGAAGTGAATCCAGCGTCGATAGCTTCTTTACATTTTTCAAAGCTAGAACCATGATCCAAGTGGATAGCAACTGGAACAGTGATTTTATAGTCTACAAGTAAACCTTCTACCATTTTTACTACAGTTGTGAAACCACCCATGTAACGAGCAGCACCTTCAGATACCCCAAGGATAACTGGAGATTTTTCTTCTTCTGCAGCTTGAAGAATAGCTTGAGTGAACTCAAGGTTATTTAAGTTAAATTGACCAACAGCATAGCCTTCTGCTTTTGCTTTGTTTAACATGTCTTTCATTGAAACTAAAGGCATATATTCTTCCTCCTTCTTATGATCGTTCAATTACTAGGTAACCTTTATTAAATTTCCCAAAGAGAATTTGAATATGTATATATTACCCAAAGTAATCTAAACGAATCACTTTGCTTTTAAATTCCATAGGTAATCATACCAAAATAAGCAGAGAATTGCTATCAATCCAACCACTTTTTATTAAATGTCATAAAAAAAATTGCTTTTATTCACAATATTAATAGAGCTGGCAACAGCTCTATTAATATTTTTTATTATGTATTTATAGTAATTTTTAAACTTATAATGCCAGGATACAGCAGTTTTAGCCAAGATTAGACATATGTTTATCAGCTGACAATATACTCTTTAACAGCCGCACGCAAATCGTCAATGTCAAATGGTTTTGCAAAATGTGTCAAAGCGCCAAGATCCTTTGCTTCCTGAATCATATCAAGCTCTCCGTAAGCAGTCATAATAATAACACGGATATCCTTGTACAATTTTTTCATTCGCTTTAAGATCTCGATGCCGTCCATTCCAGGAATCTTCATGTCGAGGAGCACTAAATCAGGCACCTCCTGTGTCACTATCTCAAGCGCTTGTACACCATTTGCTGCCTGAAAAGTTTTATAGCCCTCTTTTTGGAATACTTCATTCAATAAAATTCTGATGCCGAACTGGTCATCCACGATTAATATTTTCCCTTTCATTGTAGACCTTCCCTTCTATGTGTTCTCTATTTTTTGAAAAGATATTCCCCGTTATTTCCCACTCACACATACTGCTGATAAATCGACACAGCAAAAAGACTATTTTAGACAATAGACCCAATTACATCCATTATATAACAAAGTTTTTTTCTTTAAATAACTTTCTACTTTTTATTGACAAATTCCTGCTGACAAGCATAAATTTTGCCTTTTCTTGTACATTACTTATAATACTATTGAATCTAATTCCATTGCATAACCTTGAAATATAAACACAGGAGGTTTCTCACATTGTTAAAAATGTTCTCCACACAGTTAAGTGGGTTATTTAAAAGACTGCATGAAAAAGAAGAAGAAGCAATTGAAGATAGTGCAAGAATACTTGCCCAAGCATTAAGCGGGGAAGGAAAAATCTTCATTTGTGCAACAAACGAAATGAAAGCAGTAGTTGCAGAAGCATTATACAGCGCCGAACCGTTGCAAGGAGCAGAAGAATGGACGAGCTCCCACTCGTTAGAAAATATCAGTCCTAATGACCGGTTTCTATTCTTCTCTAGAACTTCAGATGATGAGGAACTGCTGCCCTTTGCTGAAAAACTCACAAAGGAGTACATCCCATTTGTATCAGTGAGCACTATAATGTCATCAGACTCACACGGTATTCACACAAAAGCAGATGTACATATAGACCTTAAATTGACAAAAGGTCTGCTCCCTGATGATGAGGGAAACCGCTTTGGTTATCCTGCTTCTATCGCGGCTATTTTTGTTTATTACGGTATTAAATTTACGCTGGATGAGTTTATTAAAGAATATGAACTCTAAGCAAAAAAAAAAGCTAACCTATAAAGGTTAGCTTTTTTTTGCTTATTTTTCAGAGAAACGCAGGGATGAACCTACAAACTCACGGAATAAAGGCTGTGGTCTAGTTGGTCTTGAGATAAACTCCGGATGGAATTGTGATGCTACAAACCAAGGGTGATCCTTCAGCTCGATAATTTCTACCAAACGGCCATCTGGACTTGTTCCAGAGAAGACGAAACCTGCTTCTTCCATCTCTTGGCGGTATTGGTTATTGAACTCATAACGATGACGGTGTCTTTCATAAATAACCTCATCCTGATATGCTTCGTATGCTTTTGTATTTTCTTTCAACTTACATGGATACAAGCCTAAGCGCAGCGTTCCGCCAAGGTCCTCGATATCCTTTTGCTCTGGCAACAAGTCGATAACAGGATATGCCGTATTTTCATCCAACTCAGATGAGTTTGCTCCATTCCAGCCTAATACATTACGCGCAAACTCGATAGATGCTACTTGCATACCAAGGCAGATTCCAAAGAAAGGTACTTTATTTTCACGAGCATATTGTGTTGTGATAATTTTCCCTTCTACTCCACGATCACCAAATCCTCCTGGAACAAGGATTCCGTCTGCATGCTGCAACAGCTCTTTTACATTTTCAGAAGTTACGTGCTCTGCATTAATCCAATCAATTTCGATGTCTGCATCAAAGGCATAACCTGCATGTTTTAATGCTTCAACTACAGAAATATAGGCATCCTGAAGCTCAACATACTTACCAACAAGAGCGATTTTAACTGTTTTAGACAGATTGCGGACTACATCAACAAGCTCAATCCATTCTGTCATATCTGCTTCTTCACACTTAAGGTGAAGATGGTCGCAAACGATTTGATCCAAGTGTTGTTCTTGAAGAGCTAATGGAATTGTATATAATGTATCTGCATCACGGCACTCAATTACTGAATTCGTGTCAATATCACAGAAAAGAGCAATCTTATCTTTCATATCTTGAGAAATTGGCTTTTCCGTTCTTACAACAATCACATTTGGCTGAATACCTAAGCTGCGAAGCTCTTTAACACTGTGCTGTGTTGGCTTTGTTTTCATTTCGCCGGCAGCCTTGATGTACGGCACCAATGTACAATGAATATACATCACGTTTTCTCTGCCAATATCATTTTTGATTTGACGAATTGCCTCCAGGAATGGAAGTGATTCGATATCACCAACAGTTCCCCCGATTTCCGTAATAACAACATCTGCATTCGTTTCACGGCCTGCTCGGTAAACTCTTTCTTTAATTTCATTTGTAATATGCGGGATAACTTGAACAGTTCCTCCCAAGTAGTCGCCTCTGCGTTCTTTTCTTAGGACAGTTGAATAGATTTTTCCCGTTGTAACATTGTTGAATTTCGTCAAATTAATGTCAATGAAACGCTCATAGTGTCCTAAGTCAAGATCCGTTTCCGCGCCGTCATCTGTTACAAAAACCTCTCCATGTTGGTAAGGACTCATTGTTCCTGGGTCCACGTTAATATATGGATCAAATTTTTGAATCGTCACGCTCACTCCGCGATTTTTAAGCAGCCTTCCCAATGATGCTGCAGTAATTCCTTTTCCAAGTGATGAAACTACCCCACCTGTAACAAAAATATATTTTGTCATTTTAAAATCCCCCTTAGTTAAAGTTTGTGCATATTTGTCTTTATTTAAAGAAAAATAATCGAATATTTTTTTCGAGGGGAGTGAAACAAATTGCCGTAAAGCTACTTTTATAAAAAAGCCTTTCAGCACCCTATGCTTAGCATTTTAAGCAGGTTCTGGGCCTAGAAAATCATTTTATAAAAACAAAAAAGCTCCACTTACTTCTTCAAGTAAGGGAGCGCTATTTAAGCAAATATCAGTTTGTTCCTTTTTTAAGGAGCCCAAAAATGATTTTACAAGCAAGGCATATAAAAGTCAAGGGTCTTATTTATCTTCTTCCTCGTCCTCAAACTCATCTTCATCCTCGTCTTCTTCCTCATCTTCCAGATCCTCGTCCAGCTCATCTTCGTCGATTTCATATGTATCTTCGTCTTCAAAGCTTTCGTCATCATCTTCCTCTGCAAGATCGTCATCCAGCAAATCGTCCTCTTCTTCGATAACATCTTCGTCTTCATCGTCATCAAGAAGATCATCATCATCGAATTCATCATAATCTTCTTCAACGCTGTCATCATAGTCATCGAAATCGTCTTCGGCAGCTTTTTTCGCTTTCTTCTTCTTCGGCTTCGTCACAGTAACGACATCTTCCTCTGACTTATCAACTGGATACCATGTGCGCAGTCCCCAACGATTGTCGCCTAATGATAAAAAGCGTCCATCAATATTTATATCTGTATAGAATTGGGCAATTCTATCATTGACTTGATCTTCAGACAAGTTCAACAGTCTGCTTACTTCCTTCACAATTTCATGGAAAGAATACGGCGTTTTTGCGCCATTTAATAGTTCGTATGCGATTTCAATTAAAGACATTTCATTTAGTTGTTCTTTTGTATAGTTATCAACACTCATTTTGGCACTTCCTTTCGCTATCTGCTCTTTATCCGAATTGGATTGTATGGTGTTATACCATTTCTTTATTGAAAGCTGTAAACCAGCTTAATTACCTCATGGAGTTTCATTGTATACAGTTTCCATTTCATAGTAAAGAGAAAAATACATATTCTCCATTATAAACAATTTTCTAGTGAATATGCTAGTTCTAGCTAAGGTTTATTTAGCTTTTACTTTTCTTTTTCATTCACTAAAAATTTAAGAGAAGTTTATCACGTCTTTCTTCCCTCTTATAGAATATAGCAAATTGGGGCACAATACATAGCCAAGGGGGAACTTCCATGCAAATTTTTTGGACTATCATCTGCATTTTGCTGCTGCTAATCATCTTGCTTTATGTAGATTTAATCGTAGGCAAGGCACTGACTAAACGGAAGGTAACGAGAAGAAATTATCCGTTCAGGCACAGTGATTTTCATATTTTCAATGATGGGAAGGATCTTTTCCCAGACCTGTTTCACGAGCTTGAAGAGGCAGAAAATCATATACATATATTATTTTACACTGTTAAGGCTGACACAATCAGCAACCAGTTCTTATCCATTCTCGAGCGAAAAGCGCAAGAGGGCGTTGAAGTAAGACTGCTGCTCGATTGGCTCGGCAGCTTTCAAGTACGCAAAAAAATCCGGAATAAATTAAAAGAAGCTGGTGTGCAGTTCTCCTACTGCAATACACCAAAAATGCCGTTATTCTATACCCTGCAAGTCAGAAATCACCGAAAAATCACCATTATCGATGGTAAAATCGGCTATGTAGGCGGCTTCAATGTCGGAAAAGATTATATTCATGGCAACTTAAAATTGAGTCCATGGAGAGACTATCACTTTAAAATGACAGGAGAAGGTGTCGATGACCTGCAGCGGGAATTTTTGCTCGATTGGTCTGCTGCGACAAAAACAAATCTCCTACAAAACCCTGTATATTTTCCTGAACAGCCGAAGGGACACTCCCGCCATCAGTTCATTCCAACACAAGGTGTGTATTTAGAGGACGTCTTATGCGGTCTTATTCGAAATGCTAGAAAAACACTGTTTATCGGAACACCTTACTTTATTCCAAGCAAAAGGATTATGGAAGAGCTTAGCCTGGCACAAGACCGTAATGTGGCGATAACGTTACTTTTACCGACAAAACCAGATCATCCTTTAGTAAAAGAGGCATCTTTCCGTTATTTACGCACCTTATTGAAACGTGGAGCAAAGGCTTATCATTATAAACATGGTTTTTTTCATGGTAAAATTATTACAGCAGATGACGAAATTTGCTTTATTGGTACTGCCAACTTTGATAAGAGAAGTATCTTTTTAAACCATGAAATAATTTGCTGTGTTTTTGATTCCAGCTTCATAGCAAGGATGAACAACATTGTAAGGCAGGACCTTTCTTTTTCGGAAGAGTACACACTTAAATTCTTGCTGAAACCTAAATTTAAAACTGTGTTATTGGAGTATCTTGCCCGATTATTTGCACCCTTGCTGTGATTCACTGGTAAATAAGGGAAAGGAGAAAAAGATGAAATTCAGATTCGGCTATGTATCTACTGCGACTAATCTTTGGGACGCCTCTCCCTCCAAAACAATGACTTATGCACGCTACAGTGAACTACCTGACGAAGAACGGCAAAGGAAGCTGCTTGAAATTACGAGGACAAACCTTACGAATACAATGAGAGCACTTCACTATAATATCGGACATGAAATCATGTTATACCGTATGTCGAGCTCTATCGTTCCGTTAGCAACCCATCCTGAGGTGATGTGGGATTTTGTAACTCCCTTTGAAAAGGAGTTTGCCCAAGTGGGGCAGCTTGTGAAAGATCATGGACTCAGGGTCAGCTTCCATCCGAACCAGTACACCCTGTTTACTTCCCCAAGACCGGAAGTGACTAAAAACGCTGTAATTGATATGGAATATCATTATAAAATGCTTGAAGCAATGGGAGTAGAGGACAGAAGTGTTATTAACATTCATATTGGCGGATCATATGGTGATAAAGAAAAAACACTGGCCCGCTTTTATGAAAATATACAGTCATTGCCGTTACACATAAAAAAAATAATGACATTAGAAAATGATGACAAGACATATAACACAGAGGAAACTTTGACAGTATGTCAAAACGAAACAATCCCACTCGTTTTTGACTATCATCACCATATGGCGAACTTATGTGAAAAACCGCTGGAAGAATTGCTGTTACCAGTTTTTGAAACATGGAAGCATCGAGGGATTACACCGAAAATCCATCTGTCTTCTCCAAAAACAGAGAAGGCTTTCCGTTCTCATGCAGATTTTGTAGATGCAGAGTTTGTTAAACCGCTCTTACAGCTTTTGCGCCCGCTCCAGATGGATGTTGATTTTATGATTGAAGCAAAGCTTAAAGATCAGGCCTGTCTGCAGCTCGTAGAGGATCTCAGTAAGATAAGAGGAGTTAAAAGAATTGGCGGAGCAACACTAGAATGGAATTAAAAATTAAAGGCGGCAGTCGTTTTCTGCCGCCTCTTCTGCTTAGTTTTTTGAAAAAAGGTTAGAAATCCACGGTTCCAAACTTACATACACTTTAAATCCTGCATAAATGCCAACAATCCCAATAATCCCTGGCAATGCGCCTGGTGCTGGTATCGGCAGCTTGAGCAAGGCAAAGATAAATCCTGTCAAAAATCCAGTTATTAATGCTAATAGAAGTAATTTCATAGACACCTTCCTTTTCCTTATTGCTCTTATTATTTGAAAAGAAGGCGCATTTAAACCTCATAACATAATTAAATCAGCGAATGGACGGCAGCTTGATTTTTACTGTAAATTCTTCTTCCTTATAAACAAAATCCAAAACACCTTGATGTTTTTTGACAATATCGGCAATTATTTTTGTCCCATAGCCTCTTTCATTCCCTGCTTTTGTCGACAGACCATACTGATGATAAAGCCTGTCTAAAATTTTTGCAGGGATTGGCAATGACTTATTTTTGACTGTTAATATATATAATCCGCTTCTTTTTACTAATTGCAGTGTAATAAAGGCATGCTGCTGATTAACCTTCTTCCAATTCAAACATGCTTCAACGCAGTTTTCAAGCAAATTGCCGACAAGTCCTACAAGCTCTTTATCCGGAACCGGCATAGAGGAGATAGGAACTTCTATATCATAAATGATTTCCATTCCTTCCTTTTGAGCCTTTAGGTAATACTGGTGCAAAGTTGCCGCAACTGCTCCGCTTTCCCCCTTAATGGAGAGATTTGTTTCGTTGTACCCGTCAACAAGCACATCTAAGTAAGCCCCTGCTTCTTTAAATTCTTCTTTTTCAAGCATAAAATGAATGGCTGCTATATGTTTTAGAAAATCATGGCGCTCGCTTCTGACAGTCCTGAATGTCTCATTCATGCGAAATATTTCTTCATCTAGCCTGTTAATTTCTTTGCTGAATTTAGACAGTTTTCTAACTTGAATAGCCCTGATAACTTCAACAAGCAAGAACAGCAGGAAAAACAGAAGCCGAATATATTCTGATTCCTGCATAACTGTAGCAGCTGCAATCATAGCCTGAACGAGCCAAAATAAGACCTCAAGTCTCCAGTCGAATGATGCGCCTTGCCTATTTCCTAGCCTCACTAGAAGGAAGCCTCCTGCTAAAAGCATGAGCACCAATATATAAATGGCACTATGCCATCCAAAAGCGTAAAGGAATGCTCCAAGATGAATGGCGGAAAATAAGCTGATTAAACTCCAAGATAAGTGGTCTGCCTTCACTATTTTTTACTCCTTAAAAATAATTGTTTTGAATGAATTCTACCTTTTCCTTTGTAATCATGGCTTTTGCCTCCGTTCCTTCAAATGTAACAGTATAGGAGTTCTTGGCATACAAAGAGAAGCTTTTTATGCAGTGAATGTTAATAATAAAGGAACGATGTGATCTGACAAAGTCCCTCTCTCTCAATTCACCCTCTAATTCATTAAGTGTCTGGTATGTTTTGATTGCTTCTGACTTCGTATGAATGGTCGTCGACCTGCCGGATCTTTCAATGAAAATAATTTCTTTCTTCAGGATAATATGTATGTCATTCTTTTGTTTAATATATAATCTCCCAGCTATTTCAGCTGAACTGGTTTTCTCCATCAGCCTTTTAACAGATTGGACAAGTCTATCTTTTGAATAGGGCTTCATAATATAATCATGGACATTCAACTCAAAAGCGTGAACAGCATAACCGCTGCTTGCTGTTACAAAAATAACAGCGATATTAAGAGCATGAGAGTGGATAATATCTGCAAGCTCATACCCTGACAGATTAGGCATCTCTATATCTGCAATCAGAAGTGTAATGGATTCTTTTTTGATTTGTTCATATGCTTCCTCTGCAGAAGTAGTGGCAAACACGATCTCTGCTTCTGGAATAGAAGAGACAATGCCCGCTAACTTATCCAAATCAATTGCTCTATCGTCTACCAATCCAATTTTCATCCTCATTGTATCCCCTTGTTGAGTATTTTCCACATTGTTTTATTTTACCATGTTTTTAACTCACCATGTTTGCCACCTTGGAAATATTAGGAGGTAAGAGTAAATATCCTTCCCTTACTTCTTCTGGCATTTTCACGACAGGAAACGGACTTTTCACGACATCTATACAGACGCTCATTTCCTTTATCTGTATGATAAAGACATAGAAAACGAGAAGGAAGTGACTAGATGATAACAGTAAATAAAGTAACGAAAACATTTAAGGATAAAAAGATATATGTAACAGCTTTAAAGCATGTTTCCTTTCAAATAAAAAAAGGAGAAACTGTCGGCTTGCTGGGGGAAAACGGCGCAGGAAAAACAACCTTACTTAGGTCGATCGCCACATTGCTTCAGCCAACAGAAGGCTCTATCACTGTCTCTGGATTTGATACGAAGGCAAACCCAAATGAAATAAAGCAAAAGATTGGTGTTTTATTTGGTGGTGAAACGGGTTTGTACGATCGCTTAACCGCAAGGGAAAACTTAGAATACTTTGCCAGGCTTTATGGTCTCAGCAAACATGAAACAAAGGTAAGAATTGATGAATTGGCAAGGATGTTCGGAATGAGAGATTATCTGGACCGAAAAGTCGGCAACTTCTCTAAAGGGATGCGTCAAAAGGTGGCCATTGCGAGGACACTTATTCATAATCCGGAGATTATTCTCTTTGATGAACCGACGACAGGCCTTGATATTACTTCATCCAATGTATTTCGCCAGCTTGTCCATCAGCTGAAGCAGGATGGAAAAACAATTATCTTCTCAAGCCATATTATGGAGGAGGTCTCTCTGCTGTGCGATAGTGTTGCAATGATGCACAAAGGAGAGCTTGTTCATCATGGAAGTCTAGAAGACTTATATACTGCCGAAGGAAGCAGTGATTTGAACTATATCTTTATGAGCAGACTTGTCAGAGGAGGAAATACCCATGTTTCTTAATATATATTTAAAAGAATTAAAAGACTCTTTCAGGGATAAACGAACCTTATTATTGACCGTATTATTACCAATTATCATTATGACTATGCTTACCCTTTTTTATGAAAAGTTGGTATCTGAAGACGAAGGAGAATCCTATATACTAGCGGTTGCCTCTTCTCTGTCAGATGAAGTAAAAACGAGCTTGCTTGCTAACAGCAGCATTGAACTAGTAGAATCACAAGACCCTAAAGAAACATTGCAAAACGGAGATGCACAAGCGGCCTTAGTAGCAGATGATAATCTCGCTAACCTTGTATCAGAAGGACAAAACGCAGAAATAACAATAATCGGAGATTCTTTCAGTCAAAGCTCTTCTACACTCATGTCCCTTACACAAGCTGCGTTATCCCAATATGAGAGCATGATAGTCTCCCAAAGATTGGGTGATCTTGGCATAGAAACTGATACCATAAAGCCATTTTCTATTAATCAGGAGGAATTAAACAGCGAGGATCCGACTATTAATCTTGTTGCCATGCTCATTCCGCTTATTCTAGCTGTTGCAATCGGTGTTGGTGCCGGACCGGCTGCTGCCGACCTCTTCTCAGGAGAAAAGGAGAAGAAAACAATGGAGGCATTGCTGATGACCCCTGTTAGTCGTTCGACACTTGTATTTGCTAAATGGCTGACAATCTCTACAATCGGTACAATCACGGGAATCGTTACATTGCTTGTGGTTGTTTTGGAAATAGCCTTCCTGACAGAAAACTTAAAAAATGCAATTGAATTCAAAGACAACTTTCTATTAGTTGTTACTTTGTCACTCGTGCTCACCATTGTTTATTCGATGTTTGTCGCTTCCCTGCTTATGCTGACTAGCATCGTCGGCAAATCTATTAAGGAATCACAAAGCTATAGTGCGCCAATTATGATGGTTACCATTTTGCCATTAATGTTAATGTCAAATATCGGCATCAATGAATTAGAGTTCAAGCATTTCGCCATACCGGTTATGAATATTTATGCCCTGTTAAAAGAGCTGATTTTCGGCATTACTAACTATGAGCATTTCTTTATCACAATTGCCAGCAATCTTATTGTATTAGTAGTTGTTTTCTTTATCGGAAGAATAATGTTTTTGAAGGATAAATGGGTGATGAATTAAAGAAAAAAGGATGGAAGCAATTCCATCCTTTTTTTATTACATTTTCTCTGGCGCAGAGACACCGATAAGGCGCAGTGCGTTTTTAAGTGTGATTTTTGTAGATTGAATTAATGCCAATCTCGCTTTTGTTCTTTCCATATTATCTGCATCTAATACTTTTTCAGCATTATAGAAGCTATGGAATGTTGATGCTAAATCAAAGATATAATTTGTGATGCGGTGCGGCATTCTTTTTGCAGCAGCTTCTGTCACTGCTTGCGGGAATTCTCCTAGTTTCTTTAATAGGTCAAATTCTTTTTCTGCCGAAATGTAGGAAACATCAAGATTATTGTCCAGTTCAATACCCTGTTCTTTCCCTTGTCTTAAGATGCTGGCAATACGTGCGTGCGCATATTGAGCATAGTAAACAGGGTTGTCGTTAGATTGAGAAACAGCCAAATCAAGGTCAAAGTCAAGATGTGTATCAGCACTTCTCATCGCAAAGAAGTAACGTGTTGCGTCCAAACCTACCTCTTCCACTAAGTCTCTCATTGTAACAGCTTTTCCTGTACGCTTGCTCATTTTCATCTTTTCGCCGTTTTTGTAAAGATGAACCAGCTGAATGATTTCCACTTCCAAAGCATCCTTATCATAGCCTAATGCTTGGATAGCTGCTTTCATACGTGGAATATAGCCGTGGTGATCAGCACCCCAAACATTGATAAGCTTAGTAAAGCCTCTTTCTAGCTTATCTTTATGGTAAGCAATATCTGGAGTCAAGTATGTGTAGGAACCGTCGTTTTTAATAAGCACGCGGTTTTTATCATCACCGAAATCCATAGAACGAAGCCAAGTTGCTCCATCCTCTTCAAAGATATAGCCATTTTCTCTTAGAGAGTTTAATGCTACATCGATTTTTCCGTTCTCATATAGGGAAGTTTCCGAATACCAAACATCAAACGGAACACGGAAATCTTCCAGATCCTGTTTCAGTTTGCCCATTTCGTACTTAAGTCCGTATGAACGGAAGAATTCAAAACGTTCCTTTTCATCAGCATTTACATATTTATCGCCAAACTCAGCGGCAAGCTTCTTTCCAATTTCAACGATATCTTCTCCATGATAACCGTCTGCAGGCATTTCCTTTTCTAAGCCTAAAGCTTGGAAATAACGTGCTTCAACAGAAAGCGCTAAGTTATTGATTTGGTTACCAGCGTCATTGATGTAATATTCTCTAGAAACATCATAGCCTGCTTTATCAAGGATATTGCACAAAGAGTCACCAACAGCTGCACCTCTGGCATGTCCTAAATGAAGATCTCCAGTAGGGTTTGCTGATACGAACTCAACTTGTACCTTTTCTTTATTTCCAAAGCTAGTTTCTCCGTAAGCATCGCCTGCTTCAAGGATTGTCGGAATTAAATCAGCCAAATAGCTGTTATTCATATAGAAATTAATAAATCCAGGACCAGCAATCTCAACCTTCTCAATGGAAGCTTTCGATTGATCAAAGTTTTCGATAATTGCTTCTGCAATTGCTCTAGGAGCTTTTTTTGCCACTCTCGCCAGCTGCATCGCCATATTCGTAGAGTAATCTCCGTGCGCTTTGTCTTTTGGCAATTCAAGGATTACTTCTGGAATCTGTGCCTCTTCAGCAAGACCTGCCTTCATAACACTTGCTTTAATTTCATCCTTCAGTTTATCTTTTATTTGGTCTACTATATTCATGCTTGTTCTTTTTCCTCCTTCAGTTGGATGGTCATATGATAGGTTCCATTGTTATTGCCATTCACATTTAAATCATACAATATATCAATAAGCCCATATAAACTTTCTGCTTCCTTTTCAAAGCTCAACCGCTTCGTATCTGTTACCATCAGAAAGGTTCCATAGGGGGTTTCATAGCTTCCGTTTCGCTTTTTATTCAACAGAAAGGAAAGGCGCATTTTAACGGCTCCGCTGCGAAGTATTAAACCTTCGTGTTCTGCAATCTTGACGATTGTCTTGATGGTCCCTTCTTCGATCACTTCTTCATACTTCACATAACTGCTTCCATCTTTTTCTAAGTATTGTCCAAATCCAACCCACTCAATACTTTCCTTGTTGCTTCCATTGTAGATATTGGTGGTCACATGTATTTTAACAGGTGTTTGTTGCCCTAACGTATTAGACAACGGCAACACTTCCTTTTCCTCTAAACTATAACTTAATAAGTATAAATTTTTTAAAAGGGAAGTGCAAGATGATGTATGGATATAGATGAAAGTATCTTGGTTTGTATAAAAAAGCGGGGGGGCAATCCATCCTATCTGATCCATAAAGACGAATAATAAATACTTTGAAACATACGGTCCTTGAGTTGACAGGAAAATGGGTTCGTTCCATTGCGCTCGGCCACTCGCTTCACTAGAGGTGACCTCTGCACCTTTTCCCTAACATTTTAAATCAATAATAAAAGAACCGAACTATTTAACCAATAAAAGGTTAAAATAGTTCGGTTCCAACTTAGGATTAAATACTTATGTCACAGCCTCTTGCAAATGGAAGACTTATTATCCTCTAGAAAAGATTTCCACGGGTCGAGCGCCGAACCTCGCTAATAAAAGCAAGAAGTCTCACCTATCCGCTCCAATCAATCTCCTTTTATGAAGCAGGATAGCTACTTCATACTCTTACTTATTTCACCCAACCAAGGATCATTTCTCTGATAAGCTTACTTGCAGTATTTGCTGTTTGTTCTGATGGATCGTAGATTGGAGCTACTTCTACTAGGTCTGCTCCTACGACATTTACTTCAGAACGAGCGATTTCGTGGATGGATGCAAGCAATTCTTTCGAAGTAATTCCGCCTGCATCAACTGTTCCTGTACCTGGTGCATGGGCAGGATCTAGTACATCAATATCAATCGTTACATATACTGGTCTGCCAGCCAATGTTGGCAGAATTTCTTTAAGTGGCTCTAGCACTTCAAATTTAGAAATATGCATGCCCACTTCTTTTGCCCATTCAAATTCTTCCTTCATTCCAGAACGGATTCCAAAGGAATAAACGTTTTTTGGACCAATCAGGTTTGCAACCTTTTTAATCGGTGTTGAGTGAGAAAGAGGCTCTCCCTCGTATTCATCGCGAAGATCTGTATGTGCATCCATATGGATAATTGCCAAATCCGGATATTTTCTGTACATCGCTTGGAAAACACCCCATGATACTAGATGCTCTCCACCCATTCCTAATGGAAACTTGTCTTCTGCCAGTACTTTTCCCACAAATTCTTCAATCATATCTAAGCTTTTTTGTGGATTACCGAATGGCAGCGGAATATCTCCAGCATCAAAATAATTAACATCCGCCAAGTCACGATCTAAATAAGGGCTGTATTCCTCTAGCCCAACTGACACCTCACGAATTCTTGATGGACCGAAGCGAGATCCGGGACGGAAAGAAACTGTCCAATCCATAGGCATTCCATAAAGAACTGCCTTGCTTTCCTCAAAACTTGGGTGACTTTTTATAAAAACATTACCTGCATATGCTTCATCAAAACGCAAAACCTGTCCACTCCTTTTTAGGGTTATTCCCTAAGCTTCTTTTTATATCAGGCTCTGCAAAGATTCTTTATCCTTAAAAGAGCCGTCTATTCTGTTAAGTCTTTTACGAACTTCGGGAGCACAAAAGCAGCTTTGTGCAACTCCTTCGTATAGTATTTTGTTTCCAATTCATGAAAACGGTCTTCCTTCACTTCAAGCGGGTCATACTTTTTTGAACCAATAGTGAATGCCCACATACCACTTGGATATGTTGGAATATTAGCAACATACAGTCTCGTAATCGGGAATATCTCTTTAACATCCTTTTGCACCGTTCGAATGAGGTCAGCCTTGAACCATGGGTTGTCTGACTGCGCTACAAACAAGCCATCTGCCTTTAATGCCTTTGAAATTCCTGCATAGAAGCCTTTAGTGAACAAGTTAACAGCAGGGCCAACTGGCTCTGTTGAATCGACCATAATTACATCATAGTCATTTTCACTTTCAGCAATATGCATAAATCCGTCTCCAACCTTAACATCAACTCGTGGATCCTCCAGCTTACCTGCAATTTCCGGCAAAAACTTTTTACTATATTCAATTACCTTCCCGTCAATATCTACTAAGGTTGCTTTTTTAACAGTAGGATGCTTTAGAACTTCTCTAATAACACCGCCGTCGCCACCGCCGACTACTAGCACATTCTCTGGATTCGGGTGTGTGAATAACGGTATATGTGCCACCATTTCATGATATACGAACTCATCCTTGACGGAGGTCATGACCATATCGTCCAATAAGAGCATATTGCCCCATTCTTCTGTTTCAACCATATCAAGCTTTTGAAATTCTGTTTGCTCTGTATGTAATGTTTGCTTTATCTTCATCGTAATTCCGAAATTATCTGTTTGTTTTTCTGTAAACCATAATCCCATCTTTTGCTTCCTCCATTCTTTATTACCTCAAAATAAGGGTTTGAAAAAGGTGCTCTCGCCATTAATTTCCTCTTGCCTCCCTATGAAAGGCTCAAATCAACAGAGACAGGCTGTTACATATAAAAAGCATGAAAAGGGGCCAAGTTGACTATTCCTTCCTATATACTTCCCAAACAAATAAATAACAAACACGAAAAAAAGTATAGAGTAAATTCGCTAAAATGCAAGAAAAATTTACTAGCACAGTTATAAAAGGTTTAAAATGCCATTCTTATCCACATACTAGTGCTATCTAAAAAACTTGAGCATTCCTCGCTATAGGAGTTCACAATATGACAAGATTTATAAAAATCACAAATCCACTCGGAGGTGCGGCGTAAATGGAACTCATCGCAAAGGATCGCCTTAAAAATTCAGCCAAATATATCCGGCTGCTCATTATTCTGGCCATCCTCGCCGGGTTTATTTTCAGCGTTATTTTTGCAGGTGTCCTCATATATGCGAAAGCATTAGGAGCACCGCCACTAACTGTGTCCCAATCGACCATTTACTATTCTGATGATGGTACAATCATTGGCGAAAGCAACAGCGGACAAAAAAGGTATTGGGTGCCGATTGAGGAAATAAGTCCAGATTTAGTCAATGCGACCGTATCGATAGAAGATAAGGGCTTCTATGATCACCATGGCTTTGATTATAAGCGAATTGGTGCCGCTGTACTTGCAGATATAAAGGCAATGGCGAAGGTGCAAGGTGCAAGCACGATAACACAGCAGTATGCCAGAAATCTGTTTCTTGAGCATGAAAAAACATGGAAAAGAAAGCTCTCAGAGGCATTTTATACAATCAGACTTGAAATGTTTTATACAAAACAAGAAATTCTGGAAGGTTATATTAACACCATCTATTATGGTCACGGCGCTTACGGTGCTGAAGCGGCAAGTCAATATTATTTCGGCAAGCCTGCTTCTGACTTAACTTTAGGTGAGGCCGCAATGCTTGCGGGTATACCGAAAGGACCGAGTATTTACTCTCCCCTTGTTTCACCTGATAATGCAAAAAAAAGACAGGAAATCATCTTAAATTCCTTGCTGGAGAATGGCTATATTAACGAGCAGCAAAAGAAGACAGCGTTTGAAGAAAAGCTCAAATTCACAGGAGAGTTTCCGATTTCCAGCACAGAAACTGCGCCTTACTTCCAGGATGCTGTTAAAAGCATCTTGAAGTCAGAACTGAAGATGGATGATCGCACCATCCAGTTAGGCGGCTTACGGGTATATACAACATTAGATACAAAGCAGCAAAAAATCGCTGAAGATACGATAAAAAAACAGATAAGTGATACAAGCAAGATTCAAGTTGGGTTTGTAGCAATGGATCCTAGCAGCGGCTATGTTAAAGCAATGGTCGGGGGGCGAGATTACAGCGAAAGCCCATTTAACAGGGTTACCCAAGCAACACGTCAGCCTGGCTCTACAATGAAGCCGCTCCTTTATTATGCTGCATTGGAGCATGGCTTTACACCTGTGACGATGATGAGCGGTGAGAAAACGACCTTCCGATTTGATGACGGGCGCGATTCCTATACTCCTCATAACTTTAACAATCAATATGCTGAAGGAAACATCTCAATGGCACAGGCACTTGCCTTATCCGATAATGTTTATGCTGTTAAAACACATTTATTTCTAGGCATGGATGTCTTGGCGGACACTGCTGAAAGATTTGGACTGACCACTCCAATGCAAAAGGTTCCTTCACTTGCGCTCGGAACCTCGAATGTAAAGGTGCTGGACATGGCTAATGCATACAGTATGCTGGCAAATGGCGGGAATAAGGTAGCTCCCGTATTTATCACAAAAATTGAAACTGCCGACGGCCAAGTGCTTTATAAGCAAAAACAAGAAAATGAACAAGTGTTAGACACTGATTTAGCGTTTATCATGAATTCCATGATGACAGGCATGTTTGATAAAAATCTAAATGGCTATGCAAGCGTGACAGGGAGCACAATCGTAAATGACATAACAAGGATTTATGCAGGCAAGTCAGGATCGACCGAATCAGACAGCTGGATGATCGGATACACCCCACAGCTTGTATCTGCAGTCTGGACAGGTTATGACCAAGGAGAGTCTATTACTCTGTCTGCAGATAAAACATATGCTAAAAAGGTTTGGGTGAACTTTATGGAAAATGCCTTGAAAGATGAACCTATTCTAGGCTTTAAACCGACAAAAGGCACTGCAGCTGCTTATATAGACCCAAAAAGCGGAAAGCTGGCAACAGAGGCTTGTTCAACAAAGAGGCTTATGTACTTTACAAAAGAGAAAGTACCAACCCAATATTGCGATGATCTTCCTAAATATGATTCAACAGAACAAAGCGGGAAGAAAAATGACGGGAAAGAACAAGTGGAAAAACAGCCTTGGTATAAGCGGATTTTTCATTGGTAATAGAAAACAGCCTTCCATAGAGAAGGCTGTTTTTTATTTATCCAAGCAAATCCTTTTTCAGCTGATCTGTTGAATTATTCCAAAGTGACTCGTCATGATTAATAAGAAAATCAGCAAGCACTTTTTTTGATTTATCATCCATATGATCTACCATAATATGGCGTTTCATTGATTTATCCATTTTATTTACATGTTCTGGAAGGGATTTATATCCTCTGCGAATAGAGCGGTCAACTGTCATTTCACAAGCTGTCACACCAGCATAGTATGGACCTTCAAGCTTACGGTCGATTGTTACCCACACAAGCCAGTATGGCTTACCGTTCGGGACTTCTTCTTTTTCTTTCAAAAACTTTATTCCTTTTTCAACAGCACTTCTAGCATGCATGGCGCCGACATCGACAACTGCCTCACCAGCTTCTACATCTATAATTACTGGAGAGACATTCTCCAAGCTCAAAGAGCCGATGCCGAAGCCTTTATGACCGTCTGTCGGATCGTTTTTAATAATATTGAAGCCGACTGGCTTTTTCTTTTTCTCTTCCAATGTGTACACTCCTTTAATAGTATTTTGTTAAAACAAGATGGAAGTAAATAGACTGGCAAAAAATCCAGAGATACTATTTATCCATGGTGAAATTGTTTGATCAGACAATCCAGTTACAAGCAGCACAATAAAAAGAATCGAGCCATACACTTCATACTTGGACAAGATAGATCTAACTCTTGAATTAACTAAGTCTTCAATAATACGATAGCCGTCCAATGGAGGCAGCGGCAGCAGGTTAAATGCAAAAAGCATTAAGTTTATAGACACAAAAATGGACAGGAACGGATAGAGATCAAAGGCAGTCCCAGTAGGAACCCCTAATCGGTACAAAATAGACACACCTGCATAGCCAATAAACGCTAAGATCAGATTACTAAAAGGTCCTGCAAATGAAACTAAAACACCAGCAAGTTTTGGCCGCTTAAAATAATGACGGTTGACCGGAACTGGCCGCGCCCAACCAAAGCCGGCAATCAAAATGAAGATGGCCCCGATTGGATCAATATGGGCAATCGGATTAAATGTGAGCCTCCCCTGTTTTTGTGCGGTCGGATCCCCAAACTTATATGCCACATATGCATGGGCAAATTCATGGACCGTAAAAGCAATAATGATGGAGATGATAATGTATGGCAAACTCGCCAAAGATTGTGAAAATAACAAAATGCTTTTTCTCCCCTCAAATTACGTATTGTTTTCTATATCTTCTTTCTATTTTCTCTATTTAGATAGACGTACTTGATAAAATTATACATGATATAAATTAGAAAAGAAATCTTTCAAACAGCAACTGGCTTTGTTTAGCTTACTTGCTATTTTTTTGAAAATATGAAAAACTAAAAAAAATGCATTTGGAGGGATATATATGCCGTATATTACAGTTAAAATGCTGGAAGGCCGAACAGAGGAGCAAAAGAAGAATCTTGTTGCGAAGGTGACAGAGGCCGTTGTTGAAACGACTGGCGTACCAAAGGAGAAAGTTGTTATTTTCATTGATGAAATGTCCCCAAACCATTACGGAATTGCAGGTGTGCGCAAAAGCGACGAATAGAAAAAAAGGATAGTGTTCCTTTGGCTTTGCCTTAAAAGAACACTATCCTTTTTTCTTATTGTTTTGCCAGCCCTTTTAAAGAATCAATATATTGGTAAGCAGCTTCGACTTCTTCCACTGTATACTTCTGCTTGCTTTTTAACGTAAATACCTTTTCTTGCACTTCTTCCTTTTCCAAATTGTCAAAAAAGAGGACAGTGGATACAAGTTCAAGGAAACGGGAGTTTTGTCTGTTCATATCATTCAGACAGCCAGGCAATGCCGGCATTTCCACATCATTCTGTTCTAAAAATTCTTGGCCGTTGTCTGTCAGCGTATACCGATACTGATAATAGCCGCCCTTTTTTTCTTTTATTTCATTGAGAAACCCCATATTGCAAAGTTCTTCTATCCTCAATGTCAGCTCTTCTGAATACGGTCCAAAAAAATGAAATTGATATTTTTCATGGAAAGGGAAATCCAGCTTCTTTGCGATGTAAATCATCTTTTGCAATTTTTTTCTTCCGATAATCTCACCTGAAGCAGCAATCGCGTTCATAATTTTCGCATGATCTTTTAACAAAATTGGTCATCTCCTACTCCGAATAATCCTGTAAATACACCTTATTAAATATCTAATAACTGCCTTATCTGCATCTTTGTTTCTTCGTGTTCACGATCGTCTTTCAAGATGTCTTTAGGGAAATAAAGTTTATGATCTGTCCTTCTTTTGCCCGAAATACTGTCCACAATCTCGGATTCTCTTGATAGCTCTCTAATTTCATTGTTCTTCATCAAAAGATGAATCGGAAGCCGCTCCTCCTCTTCACCTGGACGGTAAAAGTCATACGGAAGATCGGAGGATGAATCTACTACCAGGTAATACTCTGGATCTAGACCAATCTCTGTAAAGAGCTTAGATAATTCAGCGAGCTTCTTGTATTCTTTTGCCGGATCAAACTCAACATATTTGAACAGGTTCCGGTTCATGAAGCGTCGGCATAAATCCCTTAAAATCTCATCCTCTTCTTCTTGCCACATTTGGAAATAATAAAGAATGATAGACTCATCCAGCTTCAAGTAGTCTTCTAACGATGTTTCTTCTTCAAAGATAGAGTAGAAATGGGTTGGATGATGAATAAAGGAGTAAAATTGCTCATGCAAGTGTTTCGCTCTATGTAGAATTTTCGTCAAGATGACTTCCGCACTTCTAGACACAGGGTGAAAATAAACTTGCCAATACATCTGATAGCGGCTCATTATATAGTCTTCTACTGCATGCATTCCGCTCTGCTTAATAACGGCCTGATCCTCACGAGGGCGCATAACACGCAATATTCTTTCCATATCAAAGTTCCCGTAGCTTACACCGGTAAAGTACGCATCTCGCAACAGATAATCCATGCGATCAGCATCAATTTGACTAGAAATAAGACTTACAACTAGCTTTTCTTTTGATGTCTTGCCAATGACTTCTGCTACTCTTTTCGGGAAGTCGGCTGCTACTCTTGACAGCACTTGATTGACCTCTGTATCACCAAGAATGATGTCCTGTGTGAATTGCTCATGATCAAGATCAAACACCTTTTCAAAAGAGTGAGAAAAAGGACCGTGCCCTAAATCATGGAGCAGCGCGGCACATAATGACAAAAGCCTTTGGCTGTTATTCCATTCCTTCCTGTCCTTAAACACGTCATCGATAATTCTTCTGACAATCTCGTACACGCCAAGAGAATGGTTAAACCTGCTGTGCTCTGCACCATGGAAGGTTAAATAAGTGGTTCCAAGCTGTTTAATTCTCCGCAGGCGCTGGAATTCTTTCGTTCCGATCAGATCCCAAATAGCCCGGTCTCTGACATGGATATATCGATGCACAGGATCCTTAAACACCTTTTCTTCATTTAACTTCTCTGTAGAATATGCCATGCTTTCGTCTTCCCTCTTTTCTTTTATTGTCGGTTTCTCTGCAAGAAGAATATAAAAAGAGGGATTTCTGTTTAAAAAGGTTATCTGCATGCAGGCTTTGCCTCTCAAGCTGATGTTACACTTTTTAGAAACTCCTCTTTTCAGTTAAGCTGTTATAAGATTATTTCTTTAGCTTATTATTTACTTTATCCATTAATTCCTCTTCTGTTAATGCTGCAAGCGGACGATTATTAACAAATGCAAAGGTTTTCTTGCGACCTGGTCCGCAATAGGATTGACAGCCAATCTCTATCTTTGCCTCAGGATCTATTTGCTTCAGACGCGGTATCAGTGTTTTTAAGTTAACTGCCTGACAATCGTCGCAAACTCTAAATTCGTTTGCCATCATGACAACCCTTTCTATCTCAAACATTCTTTAATCTAGTAAAGATATTCATAAGTTCGTTATATTGCTATATGGTATTTTACCCCTTCTTCCAAATCAATGCAAGATGCAAACTATTGTCAAAACAGCTCGAAAAAAGGCTCCTTTTAGGCAACAAAAATACAGAATAGGCTTGTCTCGAAACCGCTCTATTCCTAGTTTAAAGCTTCTGAGCATACATCTATGTTTCCCAGGGAAATTATTGTATAATTCATCTGAATTTAAGGAGGAGTAAATATGACAAAAAGCAGAACATTAGTCATGGTAAGTATCGTCCTAGCCATGCTCGTTGCTTCTATTGATACAACGATTATGAATACGACAATGCCTATCATTGCAAAAGAACTAGGGCGATTTGATTTATATGCATGGTCCTTTGCATCCTATATGATCACAAGCACTATCCTTTCTCCTATTGCAGGGAGACTTTCAGATATATTTGGAAGAAAAAAGGTCTTTGGTTTCGGGATACTGTTATTTTTGGCTGGCTCTTTATTGTGCGGCATTGCAGGCGATATGGTCCAGCTTATCCTTTTCAGAGCTCTTCAAGGGATGGGTGCAGGCTTTATGATGCCATTTCCCGCTATTATTGCTGGTGACTTGTTTCCCATTGAAAAGAGAGGAAAAATCCAAGCGTTGTTCACAGCAATGTGGGGCTTATCTGCCATCCTTGCTCCCCTACTCGGCTCATTATTTGTAGAGTTTTTAACATGGAGATGGATATTCTTTATCAACTTGCCTGTTTGTATCGTTGCATTTTTAACCTTATTGCCATATAAGGAAGACTATCAGCCGAAAAAGGCAAGTGTCGATTATATTGGTGCCATTTTGTTTGGTGCAGCAATCACTTTCCTGCTGTTAATCACATTAGTGGAAAAAGGCCAAGTTTTGTATGGATTAGCCGGCATCATTCTGTTGATTTGTTTTTATCTATATGAAAAAAGACAAACATCTCCGATTGTTCCGCTGTCCATCTTTAAGAAAAAGACAATTTTCTGGATTTATATTAATGGATTTATTGGGACATTGGCATTGTTCGGCACGTCAAGCTATATTCCCCTCTTTCTTCAGGATGTCGCCGGACTTTCTCCTTTTCTGAGCGGAATTGCGTTATTAGGTGTAGCAGTTGGCTGGATGCTTGTATCAGTGCCTGCCGGTAAATGGATACTAAAATACGGCTATCGCATTCTACTAATCATCGGCAACGGACTTCTCGTTTTATCAGGTATAATGCTTGTGCTCCTCAATGAGACCCATGGATTTGTGTATACATTCATCATCATGCTCATACAAGGTTTAGCATTTGGTTTGCTTTCAACCGTCGGGGTAATCGGCTCTCAAGCATTAGTAGGCCCGCATGAAAAAGGGATTTCCACCTCTTTCTTTATGTTCTGCCGAAATATGGGTACATCCATTGGTGTTACTATCATGGGCGCACTTCTTACAAGTCAGGCTGTGTTTATGACAGGAATTCATCATCTTTTCCTTTATGGGTTCATTACAAGCATCGCAGCACTGGTAACAGCATTTTTTATCCAGAATGAAAGTTCAGTAGAAAAAGCTGGTTCCACAAGATAACGGTATTCTTTCGCTCTATAAAAAAATCTACTATCCTTGTATTTCGTTTGTATAAATAAGCGCCATGGTGGCAATGATGTAACTAGAAATACTTATTTATCGAAACAAATCGGGAGTTGAGTGATATGAAGATACGCCAAGATGCTTGGTCAGAAGAAAATGATTTATTGCTGGCAGAAACAGTTTTGCGCCATGTCAGAGAAGGAAGCACACAATTAAATGCTTTTGAAGAAGTTGGGGATAAGCTCAATCGCACATCAGCAGCATGCGGCTTCCGCTGGAACGCAGTTGTTCGCCACCAATACGAGAAAGCACTGCAATTAGCAAAAAAGCAGCGTAAACAGCGGCAAAGAATCCTCGGCAAAGACCAAGGTGGAAAAAAGAAGCTTTTGTATTCTCCACCAGTGCCTTCTGCAGACGATTTGGAAGCTTTAACAGTCTCCACAAGCATGGAATTTTCCTCATTTGAGATTCAAAATATAGAAGAGGAAGAAGAGGCTGCTCCAGTTTATCAGGAAAGTGTTCCAGAACAAATGCTGCTTGCTGCTCCACAGGAAACAACAAGCATCTATAAGAGCCCTAGTGCCAACACTAATTCTTTGGATTTTGACACAGTCATTGCCTATTTACAAAATTTCCGTAATTCTCAGCTTCAAGTAGAAGTGCTAAAAAATGAGAATGAAAGATTAAAAAGGGAAATGGCCATGCTGAAGAGCCGCAATCAAGAATTAGAAGGAAAATTGGACAAGCTGGAAAGCAACTCAGAAACTATTCAGGAAGATTATGAAACATTGCTTAAAATAATGAACAGAGCTAGGAAGCTAGTCGTTTTAGAAGAAGATGAGCGTCCGGCAACAAAGTTTAAGATGGATCGAAACGGAAATTTAGAAAAGCTTGCTGAATAGCTATTCGTGCACACCCTTCTAGTCACAGGACTTAAGTGCTGGTTTGGCAACCATTCTCGTTAACCATAAAAGAGGATTATAGATCGATAAAAGCGTTAAATAGCGCCTACTATCCATCTATAATCCTCTTTTCTTATCTGAACGGACCCAGGAACTTTTCGTTGCGCTCGATTACACGCTCATAGTAAGAATCAAATAAAGGTATCTCTTCTCCTTGCAGCTGGTCAGCAAACAAAAACTCTGCATGATCCTTTAAGGAATAAAGCAGCTTTGTCAGCACTTGATCAACTGTGAGCTCGACTCCGAGCAATTCGGATAATGAGGCCATCACTTCAGGCACTATGTCTGGATAAGCAAACTTTGTTTCTTCGCCGTTTTTTCCAATAGCATAAAACTCTTCTATAGCTTCTGCTCGTTTTTGACCGCTTCCAGAAACACAAAGATAGATTTGAACAGCAACTCCGCTTCTCATTCTTCTTTGGGAAATTCCTGCGAATTTTTTACCGTCTATGCTTAAATCATAGCTGCCAGGGCAATAGGATCCTACGATTTCCTTTGCTTCAATGTTTTTATGAAAATCAGAGAACATATATTTAATAAGCTCCCACATCGTATCATAGCCGCTGTTAATATCTATCCCCTTTTCCTGCTCAGGCAAGATAAGGGAAATGTTTAATACCCCTTCATCCAGAACAACTGCCAATCCGCCTGAATTTCTGACGATATATTGGAATCCCTCTTTTTCTAAATAGGCAAGCGCATCCTTTAAATAAGGCAGCTTCGTATCTTGAATTCCTAATATGACTGACTTGCCATGCACCCAAGTGCGCGCTGTTGCTGGCGCCAAACCTCCGCCGACAGAAGCGCATAGCGTATCATCCATTCCAAAGGAATGCAATGGGGAAACATGTAAACCGGTGCTCGACTGGTCAATGATTCTCCATTTCTTTTGCTTTAACAAACTGTTGTTTTCCATTATTGCCAAGCTCCTTCATAAGGAAAAGTCATGCTAGTGTTACAGGTTTTCCTGAATCAATAGCGCCATATTATTATATAGCAAATAAATAAAAGAAAAAACTATTCATCTTCAGCAGAACTTAACTAAAAGATGAATAGTTTTTAGGAGGATTAATGGCTGATGCTTTGAGCTGCAGTAATTAATGCAAGCTTGTACACATCTTCTTCATTACATCCGCGAGAAAGGTCATTAACAGGACGGTTTAATCCTTGAAGGATTGGACCTACTGCCTCAAAATTACCAAGTCTTTGCGCAATTTTATAACCGATATTTCCTGCTTCTAAGCTTGGGAATACAAATACATTTGCATCACCTTGAATTGGTGAATCAGGAGCTTTTTGCTTCGCAACAGATGGAACGAATGCAGCATCAAATTGGAACTCCCCATCGATTACTAATAGAGGATCCTTAAGTTTCGCTTCAGCAAGTGCACCTTCCACTTTTTCTGTTTCTGGCGATTTTGCAGAACCTTTAGTAGAGAAGCTCAACATAGCAACACGTGGGTCAACATCGAACATTCTTGCTGTTTTTGCACTTTCTACTGCAATTTCAGCAAGGTCGGAACTATCTGGATTGATATTGATTGCACAGTCTGCAAATACATATTTCTCATCTTCACGAACCATGATGAAAACGCCAGAAGTTTTCTTTACGCCTTCTTTTGTTTTAATGATTTGCAATGCAGGGCGTACAGTATCAGCAGTTGAGTGAATCGCACCGCTTACCAAGCCATCTGCCTGGTTAGCATAAACAAGCATTGTGCCGAAGTAGTTTTCATCAAGAAGCGCTTTGCGAGCATCCTCTTCTGTTGCTTTCCCTTTTCTTCTTTCCACAAAAGAAGCTACTAATGCATCGAATTGTGCATAGCTTTTCGGATCATAGATTTCAGCATTTTGTAAAGAAACACCTAAGTTCTCTGCTTTCGTTTGAACTTCTTCCAAATCTCCGATTAAGATTGGTGTTAATATATTCTCTTCTGCCAGACGGCCAGCAGCTTTTAATATTCTTTCATCCAGTCCTTCTGGAAAAACAATTTTAAGGTTTTGGCCTTTTACTTTTTCTTTCAAGCCTGTAAATAGGTCACTCATTAACGAATTCCTCCTTTATGTATACATATTATAGGATACTCTTCCTTGCTAAAAATTCAAGGAATTATACCGATATTTTAAAATTAAGCGCCAATTCCTGTTGTAACACCTAAAATCTGTTCTAAACGGCGCCAGATAAGCTATATCCTGTTATAGCATAACTACCCGTTATATTTTTCCCTAATCATGTTCTAACATGCACATGATTTTTACTAGGTTCGTTTTATGCTTTATTTTGTTCAAGTTTTATTCACAACTTTTATGGAGAAACTATGTTATAGTAAACCTATATGAGAATTATTATCAAGGAGTGGTAGCAATGAGCGAAGCAGCAAAAACACTTGATGGCTGGTATTGCCTTCATGATTTCCGGACAATGGATTGGACTACTTGGAAGATGGTTCCAAGTGAAGAGAGACAAGCAGCCATTAATGAATTCCTAGGATTGCTAGAAAAATGGAATGCTGTTCAAACAAATAAACAAGGTAGCCATGCTGTTTATAATATTGTAGGCCAAAAAGCAGATTTCATGATGATGATTTTGCGCCCAACAATGGAAGAATTACAGCAAATCGAAACAGAATTCAACAAAACGAAGCTAGCAGAATTTACTGTACCTGCTCATTCCTATGTTTCTGTAGTAGAATTGAGCAACTATCTTCCATCTAATTCTGATGAAGATCCTTATGAAAACCCGCATGTAAAAGCTAGACTATATCCGATTCTACCTGAATCAAAATATGTCTGCTTCTATCCAATGGACAAGCGCCGCCAAGGCAATGATAACTGGTACATGCTGCCGATGGACGACCGCAAAAGCTTAATGAGAAGCCACGGAATGATCGGGCGTCAATATGCCGGCAAAGTGAAACAAATCATCACAGGATCTGTCGGCTTTGATGACTATGAATGGGGCGTTACATTATTCTCAGATGATGTTCTCCAATTCAAAAAATTAGTATATGAAATGCGCTTTGATGAAGTAAGTGCCCGCTACGGCGAATTCGGTTCTTTCTTTGTCGGCAATATCTTGTCAGATATACCTGCATTCCTGGAAGTTTAATACGTTTTTAGAACCCCACTATTTTAATGGTGGGGTTTTTTCACTTATTAATTTTTCAGTCCCCTAGGAATAACTTCTTTCTTCCCCTCATAGGATGGAATAGTGAGCAAGCAGCCCAGCTTTTTAAAAATGCAATGAATGAATGTTTGCAATAAAAATGTTTTGTTTAAAAGATGGAGGGATGAAAATGAGTCAGTCTAATTATTACCCTTATCAAGACGGGCGAAACCAAGGTTATGGTTTCCCACAAGGCTATGGAACAGGGCAGCAAGGTCAAGCATTGCCTGGCAGTCAAGGAGCAGCACCCGGACAGCTTTTTGGTACAGCACCACAACCTGGATATGGCACACAGGCGCCGTACATACAGCCGCAAAGCAATGCTCAGCAGACAGCACCTTCCCTGCCAGGCCAGCTTCCTTTAGAAGCTTCTTATATAGAGAATATTTTACGGTTAAACAAAGGTAAGCTTGCCACTGTTTACACTACATTTGAAAATAACCGTGAATGGAATGCAAAGATTTTTAAAGGTCTTATTGAAGCAGCTGGACGTGATCACCTTATTTTAAGTGATCCACAAACAGGACAGCGCTATCTGATTCCAATGATTTACCTTGATTATGTAACATTTGACGAAGAAATTGAGTATGAATATCCGTATGTCACAGGTGCTCCAAACTTAACTTCGTACCCGCCAAGATAAATAATCAAAACGAAAAGCCGCCCAGTGGGCGGCTTTTAGAGCTTTACAGATGTTTAACTGCTGCGATTACAATGAGTAGCCAAGCAGCAATAAACGCCACTCCACCAATTGGAGTAATAGCTCCCAATATTCCTACTTGAGTAAGTGCTAATACGTAAAGGCTGCCTGCAAAGAAAATAATTCCTGCAACCATCAGCCATCCAGCCCAAGTCAAAAGAGTGTTTTCTGGAAATTTACTCATAAGAATACCAATAATAAGAAGGCCTGTACTATGGAACATTTGATATTGCACACCTGTTTTCCAAATTTCCAAGTATTTTTCAGGGATCCTCCCTTCAAGACCATGTGATCCGAAAGCACCAATAGCCACAGATAGCATGGCGCTGATTGCTCCAATGATAATAAACATTTTCATATTATTCTCCTCGTTTCCTTAGAAATCAAATAAAGAGTCGCCATTTCCTTCATCAGTATCCAATTTAGGTGTTTGCACTGGCTGCACTGGCTGCAGCTGCTGAACCGGAACAGGGGCAGGCTGAGCAATGCTTGGCTGGTATACAGGCTGGCTGTATGTTTCACTTGAACGATACGTGCTTTCTTGTTCCAAACACAGCTCACATAATGATTTTATCGCATAAACCCTTTCGCGAATAGTCGCCTCGCTGCCGCTTGCTTTTGCTTCCTTCAGCTGATCTTCTATCTTTGCCAATAATTTTTGGACAGAAATGTTCATAGTTTTAATCCTTCCTTCTTTTGCTGCCGCGTTTATTTGTGAGTGAAGCGGAGACAATCTTGTCCGGATGCCCTCTTCACTTCAATAGACGGAAGTGCTCTGCCTTTAAATTCAAAGGCTTTACACCCCTTTGGGAATCTAGAGTCCCAAGTAATATAAAAATGCTTGCACTTAAAACAATCTATCCTTTTTTGCTCTGTCATCTTTTTCTCCTCGTCAAAAAAGCGGACTAGCAATAGTCCACTTCTTATTTTATTATATTACTCCTTGCCAAAACAATCATCTGCACACCAATTTATTGGATTTGTGCCTAACTCTTCTAAAATGGCATTTATTTTGGAAAAAGGTTTGCTTCCGAAAAAACCTCTATATGCTGATAAAGGGCTAGGATGACTTGATGTAATAATTCGATGCTTGTCTGTATCAATGAGCTTCATCTTTTCCTGTGCAGGCTTACCCCACAACACAAAAATAACTGGCTCCTGCCTTCTGTTCAGCTCTAAAATTACTTCATTCGTAAACAATTCCCATCCTTTTCCTTTATGGGAATTAGCCTGACCTTGTCTGACTGTCAAAACTGTATTCAACATAAGCACACCTTGTGTTGCCCAGCCTTTTAAATAACCATTATCAGGAATTTCACAGCCGACATCCTCTTTCAGCTCTTTAAAAATATTCTTTAAGGAAGGCGGAAGCTTTACACCAGGCTTAACAGAAAAGCTTAACCCATGCGCCTGCCCCGGTCCGTGATAAGGGTCCTGCCCTAAGAAGACTACCTTCACTTCCTTTAGTGGAGTGTATTTTAAACTATTGAATATATCTTCCTTTGCAGGATAAACCGTATACTGACTGTATTCCTCTTTCAGGAATTCTTCCAAGCTAGTAAAATACTCTTTCTGCCGTTCACGCTCTAAGAGCTGCTGCCAGTCATTATTAATTAAATCCAACATAATAATCATCCTTTAACCTTCTGTATATTCTATCTTTACACTGTATCCAAGCTGTGAATAAAACTCTTTTATAGTCTTTTCGGCATTTGCTTCTGCCTTTTCCAATAAACCTTGTGACTCTGCTTCCTTCTTGATTTCCTCTTTAGCCTCATTGGCAAGCTGATAACCTTCTTCCCAATCTACATCTCCTCTAAATAAACCAGAAATAGAATATGTCTCTACTTGATCAAAGTCTATCGACGGCTCTTGCAAAATTTCTGCATGAGGAAGCTTGAGGCTAATCTCTTTTTTCTCTTCGTCAACTGCTATCCGGTCCGATTCTATTTCCTCCAGATTTACACCAGCAGTAACAGACCCAGGGACAACAAGAAGAATTTTCCGTTTTGTTCCAGGAATATCTGTACTGATTTCTTTTCCAAAGATTTCATTATCCTCTTTTTCCAGAATAACCTTCACAAATGCTTGCGAGGTAGCTAATGAGGATAGATCCTTCATCTGCTCAACAAACCTGCCTTCCTTTATGGCAGGTTCATCTGCCATTGCCATTTTCCAACATGCTATAATAATTGCTACCAAAACAAGTAAGAGGACAACCATAAAAAAGGCTCTTTTTATCCCCCGTTTTGTTCGATTGAAAATCCCTAGTTTTGGCAGGTAAGAACGCTGCTCTGCTTCCATTACTGCTGCCGCTTGCTCTCTTCGGCTCTGCTTCCAGTCTTTTCTCTTCATTCCTTCTCCCCTTTATTAATAGCTTATGTACTTTTTATTATATAGGGAAATTTGTCGAAAGTGGTGCATTTCACGTTTGTATCATTTTTCCAGTTTAGTGGAAACAAAATTTTATGTTTCACTATTAGTAAAATCGGATAAATAGTAGATAGAGAGAGCGACAGAAGCTCTATACAAATTCTAAGGAGGAATTAGATATGTATAAAGTAGAAGTAGTGGAAAATGGTGTACAAGCAACTAATGTGATTACACAATTAGAAAATCAAGGGTATACAAAGGAAAATATCTATATTTTCGCCCACGACAAAGATCGCTCAGAAGATTTGACTGCGGCCACTGAAACTGGTGATGTCAGCATGAAGGAACAAGGCTTAATGGACACAATTGGAAATGTCTTCAGAAAAAGAGGAGACGAGCTTCGTTCTAAAATGCAATCCGTAGGATTAACAGAAATGGAAGCGGAGAAATACGAAGAAGTGCTGGACACAGGAAAATTAGTAATCGTCGGACACCAGCAATAATTAATAAAGTCAGCCCAATGTTTAACGGGCTGACTTTTTTTATCCAAGCAGCTTGTCATATAGAGATTTAGCATACGTAACATCCTTTGTGTCATGCACAAGGGCTCTCCCATCTTCAAAGAGGACCAGCCTGTTTTGTTCCAGTTCAACAGTAAGCAAAAATGGATGGACCATTACTTTATAGCCGTTCTTCTTTAAACTGTCAGCCAGCTTTATTAATGAGAGCTTCTTTGCATGGGAAGGCCTTATTTGGACCGTTTCTCTTCCGCACAGCACAGCTGTTTTTGTCTTGTTTTCCCCTTTTAAATATGGATAAGACCGCTCCGTTCCGCATGTTTGGCAGGCTGGGTTTTTGGCACGGCTTACCTTCATGCTGGAGTATGCATTCGACCATAAATCAAAGTGTAAAAAGCTTCCCCTTAAAGCCTGTCTGTCTTCAATAAGGATTTTCAGCGCCTCCGTAACTTGGTGCGTCACGACCATCTGGACAGCAGGTGCAATGATTCCGACTGTATCACAAGTCATGCCTTGTACAGGCAGCTTCTGAAGCAAACAATTAAGACATGGAGTTTCCTCAGGAATTATAGTAAAACTCATTCCTGAACTCCCTACACATGCACCGTATATCCATGGAATATGATGATAAACGGCTAAATCATTTAAAAGCATTCTTGTTTCAAAATTATCTGTGGCATCGATTAGGACATCAGCATCTATCAAATATTGTTCTAGTAATTCCTTCGTTGCCTCTGCAACAACACCAGTGACAGCAGCAGAGGAATTGATCTCTTTCAGTCTTTTTTCAGCTGCAATTGCTTTCGGCACACGGCTAGTAGCATCCTCTTCTGTATACAGCTGCTGACGCTGGAGGTTTGAGAATTCCACATAATCCCGGTCGATGATTGTCACCTTGCCGACACCAGCTCTCACAAGCATTTCCGCAGAACTGGAACCAAGTGCGCCAGCTCCGACAATAAGCACCTGCTTTTTTTGAAGCTTCTCCTGACCGGCAGCTCCTATCTGGGGAAACAGCACCTGCCTCGAATAACGATTGTCCTTCATTTGCTTCATCCCCCGCTCACAGGTGGAATAAAGGCAATCACATCATTCTCTTCGATGATGTCATCATCGAAGGCAAACTCTTCATTAATCGCCGTCATCACTGATTCCAACGGAAGATCACTATACTGCTGCGCTAGCTCTGCCTTTACTTCCTTCACCGTTTTACCTACCATATCGAGCTCTAGTTGGTCAGCGTTTACAATATCCTTTAATCTTGCAAAAAACAGCAGCTTATTCATATGTATCCACTCCTTCCGGCTTGCCGCTTGGATAGGCTTTTGTCTGCTTCTGGTTGCCTATCCATTCTTCCCCGTCTTCCCAATACTCCTTTTTCCAGATAGGCACTATTTCTTTAATTCTCTCAATTGCATAGCGGTTTGCCTCATAAGCATCATTTCTGTGAGGCGTCGATACTGCTATTACTACTGCAATATCTGTTATGTCAAGCTCACCGATTCGGTGAAAAATCGCAACCTCTGCATTCTGCCATTTTGCTTTTATCTCAAGTCCTATCTGTTCCAGCTTTTTTCTGGCCATTGGTTCATATGCTTCATAGCAAAGCCTCATCGTCTTTTTGTTTCCAGTCATTTCTCTGACCGTTCCAATAAAGGTTGTAACAGCTCCTGCATTTCTGCTTATTACAAGATCAATTGCTTCCTGAACAACAATAGGTTCATGTACAATACGATAGTTCATAGCCTTCTCCCTTATACTGATTCTTTTAGTTTTAATTAAACCGAACTTTCGTGATTATTTCAATTATTAAACGAATCGAAAAAGCCTTTTTTAGGAATTCGCATACACTTATAATTTCAGTGGCATCTTAAAAGATAGACTTATTAATGCTAACTTAATGAAAAAAAAAACAATTAGTAGTATCATTAGCTTAAAATGAACTACAATAATTCCATCTATCTATTTGGATTAGAAACATCTTCGATGATTACATAGGGGGGCTTATACAATGAAAAAAGTATTAACTTTGGCTGGATCTGACTCAAGTGGAGGTGCAGGCATCCAAGCCGATTTAAAAACATTCCAGGAACTTGGTGTCTACGGAATGACTGCACTGACAACAATTGTTACAATGGATCCAAAAAACCACTGGCATCATAATGTTTTTCCGCAAGATATTGACACCGTTAAATCTCAATTAGAAACAATTCTCTCTGTCGGAATTGACGCTATGAAAACAGGAATGCTTGGTTCTGTTGAAATTATTGAAGAAGCTGCAAGGGTAATTGATGAAAATAAAATCAAGCATGTTGTTATCGATCCTGTTATGGTCTGCAAAGGGGAAGATGAAGTGCTTCATCCAGAAACAGCGGATGCTCTTAGAGAATTGCTTGTTCCAAGAGCTACTGTTGTAACACCTAATCTGTTCGAAGCTTGGCAACTGGCAAAAACCGATAAACCGATTAAAACAGTAGATGACATGAAGGAAGCTGCTGTAAAAATCCACGCATTAGGACCAAAATATGTGCTGATTAAAGGCGGCAGCAAATTGAATCATGACAAAGCAATAGATGTTCTTTATGACGGAAAAGACTTCACTGTACTAGAAAGTGATCTTGTGGACACAACTTATACTCATGGAGCAGGATGCACAAACTCTGCTGCTATCACAGCAGAACTTGCAAAGGGCAAACCAGTTGAAGAAGCTGTACAGGTAGCTAAGGATTTCATCACTGCTGCAATCAGCAACGGCTTCAAGCTGAATGAATATGTCGGCCCAACAATGCATGGTGCATACCGCAACCAAAGAAACGGCGCAGCTGTAAAGTAAAGCCGAAGGAGGGATAGCATGGATTTCATTCAAGCTGACAAGGTACAAGAGCAAATTAATGAGAAGGCTAAAAAGGAAGTTTATATTCATTTAGAAACAACAAACGGCGCCTACGCAAACCATAATGACGAATCCTTCTTTAATTCCGGCGCCTATATTCGCAACGCAAAGCTTGCTTATGAATATGGTAAAATCACAGGCAATGGACCATATCGAATTGGTCTTAAGACAGAAATTGGCTGGGTTTATGCAGAGGGAATCACTCATTATGAAGTAGATGATAAAGGACGTCTCCTTTTGGCAGGACTCGATTTTACAGGCAAGCTTGCTGTAGCATTGGAAATTAGTGAAACACCATTTGATTAATTTAGTTGAATTAGGCAGGAGGAAATAACATTGGAAAAAGAAAGACATGTTTTAGTCATCTTTCCCCATCCAGATGATGAAGCTTTTAGTGTTTCTGGAACAATAGCAAAGTATATTCATGACGGCACGCCTGTCACTTATGCATGCTTAACTCTGGGACAAATGGGCAGGAATCTTGGAAGTCCTCCATTTGCAACAAGAGAAACACTTCCGGATGTCAGGAGAGAAGAACTTCAAGAAGCAGCAAGAGTACTTGGCCTTGAAGATTTAAGAATGTTAGGCTACAGAGACAAAACGATAGAATTTTTGGATGACTCTGTTCTTGTCAATGAATTCACAGCATTGATTGAAGAGCTTAATCCATCGTTAATCATCTCGTTCTACCCTGGATATTCGGTTCATCCGGACCATGATGCCACGGCAGAAGGAGTTGTAAGAACATTAGAGAAAATAGAGCCATCAAAAAGGCCTAAGCTCCAATGTCTTGCTTTTTCCCGCAACTGCATAGAAGACTTAGGTGAACCAGATGTTCACGTTGACGTTCAAAATTTTGCAGAGAAGAAAATAGCAACGATCGCAGCACATCGTTCCCAAACACAGATGTATGCCTTGTCCTTGCAAGAGGGATTGAATAACCAAGATCCTGCTGTGCTGGAAAGACTGTACACAGAAAAATTATGGACATATAAATTCAAATAAAAAAAGGATGCGACCGCATCCTTTTTTTAATATTCTCTATTAAGCTCCAAGCTTGTTTCTTCTCGTTCAAGTAATTCCTTTGCCCGTTGGACATGATCACCGTCTTCTGTCTTGATAATATTAACCAGCACTCTTTTCGTCAGCCTCATCATCAAGCCCTTCACATGGACCTTTCCTTCAAATTCTACTTGTGTGCCTTCTTGGATTTCTGCGAATCTGTAATCATAATCTACCAGCAATCCATTTGAATTGCTTCTCCGTTTAAATCCAACATTTTTTTCATAAGAAAGATACTCTATTTCAGCTGTTGCGTTTTTTCCACGCACTTTTCTTAGTTCTCTAAATTTAGTTCCAACCCCGATAGGGCCATCTGTCAGCTTCTCCGTTTCCTCAACATTACTCATGTACTCCGGTGCGTAGCTCATATTGGCAAAGTAGGCAAAAACAACATCTACTGGTTCTGTTATGATGACACTTGCACGAAAGTCTGCCATATTTCCACCTCATATTATATTCTATCTATTAATCTAGCTATTATTTGAAATACTTTTTATAAGTATAACCGATTTTCATAAAAGACTCTATTTTATTGCCAAGCTTATTTAAAAAAGCAGCAATAGTCACAAATTATAAAAATGAGTGATTACTCACTTTACATTATCTTTTATAGATTTTATTATTAAAGTGAGTAATCACTCATTAAAAGACAGGAGGAGTCATTATGGCAGAAAAACCAGTTGTAGCTATTCATAAACTCTCCAAAGCTTTCGGCAAGCGTCCTGTATTAGAAAATATTAATCTAGAGGTGCAGCAAGGAGAAATATTAGGTCTGCTTGGACCTTCAGGTGCTGGGAAAACAACGCTTGTAAAAGCAATGATTGGCCTTGAAACACCAAGCAGTGGAAGTGTAACAGCACTTGAGACAGCCATGCCTAACCTCAAAATCATGGAGAAAATTGGCTATATGACGCAAGCTGATGCCCTATATCATGATTTAACAGCACTTGAGAATCTCCAGTTTTTTGCGAGGCTTTATGGGTTGAAAAAGGCTCAAAGAAAGGAGCGGATTGAAGAGGCTGCTCATCTTGTTAACTTAACAGAACATCTCCATAAAACAGTTTCTCAGTATTCAGGCGGTATGAAACGGAGATTGTCTATTTGCATCGCTCTGTTAAATAAACCACAACTTCTTATTTTAGACGAACCAACCGTTGGCATAGATCCTGTTCTCCGTAAAAGCATTTGGGAAACATTCCGCAGTCTTAAAGACTCAGGCACTTCTATCATTGTGACAACACATGTGATGGATGAAGCCGAAAAATGTGACAGACTGGGTATGATTCGCAACGGCAGAATCATCGCATTAGGATCTCCAGATGAACTGATGGCCCGCTGTAATGCCCGAACAATGGAGGAAGCTTTCTTATATTTTGGAGGGGTTAACGATGAGAATTAGAGCATTAGTCATCCGTATCTTACAGCAATTTTATCGGGATAAAAGAACAGTCGCTATGATGATAGTTGCACCAATTTTTATTTTAACAATGGTTCATCTTGTTTTTAACGGTAATGGCTATGAACCTACAATTGGGCTCATTAATCCTCCGAGCAACATAGAAAATGCCTTTACCAATGATTCCACAACCCTTTATAAAACAGAAAAATCTGCGCTCACTGACCTGGCTGCAGGCAAGATAGACGGTTATCTTCTTATTGGCAAGGACCTTAGCATTATGGTGGAAGGCAGTGATCCAAGTATAAGTAAATCTGTACTTGAAGCGGTTCAGTCAGCCCTTCCTGCTGGGACAGATGTTCCTAATATGAGGATAGATACTTTGTATGGTGAAGAAGAAATGAGCCAATTTGACTCCTTTGGTCCCATTCTACTTGGTTTTTTTGCCTTCTTTTTTGTCTTTCTTGTCGCAGGCGTTTCCTTTTTGAGAGAAAGGACATCCGGTACATTAGAAAGACTTTTCTCTAGCCCAATTAGAAGATGGGAACTAGTTCTCTCTTACGTAATTGGCTTTGGATTATTCACCATGCTTCAATCTGCGATTATTGTTTTATTTGCAGTATATATTCTAGGGATGATAAATGAAGGCTCTATATTTCTTGTTTTGCTTATTACACTTATCCTGTCCTTAACAGCACTGACACTTGGCATTTTATTGTCTACCTTTGCTAAAAATGAGCTGCAAATGATTCAGTTTATTCCAATTATTGTGGTACCACAAGTGTTTTTTTCAGGATTGTTTCCTTTAGAGACTATCTCTCGATCCATCAGCTGGATTTCTGTTGTTACGCCATTGTACTATGCTGGCAATGCCATGAAGGATGTTATGATTAGAGGAAAGGATTTAACAGAAATCGGTGGCCCGATTCTCGTTTTGCTCGCCTTTTCCACCCTTTTTGTACTAATCAATATAGCAGCATTAAAGCGGCATCGAAGTATATAACATACTAGGCAAAGTTATTTCTAAATAGGTTTTCTGCATTTTTCATTGTACAATAGGAGAAAGATCCTGCAATTAAAGGAGCGTCTCATGAGTAATCAAGAATCCATATTAGACTTCATTCTTAAAGATGAAGATAATGTGACAGAAAAGCAAAAACAAATAATCGCAGCAGCAATTGAAGCCTTTTCCGAAAAAGGGTTTGCAGCAACTTCCACGAGCGAAATTGCCAAAAAAGCTGGCGTCGCCGAAGGAACAATCTTCCGTCATTACAAAACAAAAAAAGACTTACTGCTAAAGCTTCTTTCTCCTATGCTTTCAAAGCTGATTGCACCAGTTGTGCTAAAGGATTTTAATAAAGTATTGGATGCAGAACATCACAGCTTTGAGGATTTTCTTCGAGCGGTCGTCAAAAACCGGATGGAATTTCTGCAAAAGAATGAAGCACTTTTTAAAATTCTCATACAAGAAATTCCCTTCCATCAAGATTTAAGAGAAATTTTCATTGAACAAATTGCCTCAAAGGTGTTCAAGCGGTTGCAGGAAATCATGGATTTCTATCAGAAGAAGGGCGAAGTAAAAGAAATGCCCAGCCTTTCTGCCGTACGTCTAACAGTCACTTCTATCATTGGATATTTCATTGCCCGGCACCTCATCATCCCTGATTTTAATTGGGATGATGAAGCTGAAATCGAAAGAACGCTTGAATTCATATTAGCCGGCCTTGCCCCTTAAAAGGTACATTCACAAAAAAATCCCCTGTAGCCACTTGGCCAACAGGGGATTTTCATATATGTAAGTTTTCATCATGCCTCTAGAGCAAGCTTAATCGCTTTGCCAACACCGCTTTCTTCGTTTGTTGCTGTCACAAAGTGGCACTGTCTTTTAATTTCATCATCAGCATTTCCCATTGCCACTGCTCGTCCAACCTTCAGCATCATGGACAAATCATTATAGTTGTCGCCGATTGCCATTGTGTCCTGTAGCGAAATTCCTCTTGACTGTACAAACTCCTCTAAAGCAATGCCCTTTTGAGCTTCCACTGCTGTTATTTCCATATTTTCCTTGCCTGATGCACTGACTGCAAGCTTTGAAATTTGCTTTAATTCTTCTCTTACCTTATTTAATGTGACTGGTTCAAAGTGGAATGCCAGCAGCTTGTAAATAATCTGGTCTTCATCCTCAAACAGTACAGCATAACTGTCCAGCTGATTAACCTCCTGCAAACGCTCCTCTGCAGCCTGCTTAATTTCTTCCATGTCTTTTATATGCCCATTTACAGTAAAAATGTCCATAATCAACGATCTGGCCATTGTCTTATCCAAAGTGTATGTTCCTCTATTTGTGTAAACTTCATAATAAACTTGATTGCTATGCAGAATTTCCGCAACTTCCTTTGCAAGTTCCTTGCTTAGTGGATTTGTATGGATAATTTCATGTGCGCTTGTGCGGATTTCCGCTCCATTTGCACAAATCATCGGTGTGATAATACCTGCATCCTTCAGCAAATCGCCTGCTTCTTCATAAGCACGACCTGTTGCAATCACGACCTCCACTCCGCTCTCCTGTGCGAGTTTAATCGCCTCACGGTTTTCCGTTGTTATTTGCTGAGTTGATGTCAGCAGCGTGCCATCCATGTCTATCGCAATACATTTTACCATTCTTTGAACACCCTTTTTATTTATTTGCGGAAGGAGTAACACTAGTAAAGTTTAGCGCTTCCAACCTTCCTAAAAAAAATTTAATCTTGTAGCCAATATCTTTATGATACCATGTATCCACCAATTTTAATAACACCCCGCTTTGTAGTGCCTCCACTCTTCTTCAACAGGGTATTTTTGTCATATTTGTGAACTAATATTGTGAACATTTTTCAAACACTTTGTGATTTATAACGCAGAAATATCCTTTTTCATTATGATATAGCTATCATTTGGAAAAGGAGACGATAGAGGCACAAACAACTGTACAGCAGCTTTTTTAAAGAGTAAAGAGACTAAAAAACACATTCAGGTTGCTGCTCTAACATGCTACTGATTCCAAATGTTTTTTTCTTTTTCACTGGTTAGTCAACGATATTTATCGCAATTTTAATTATCATGTTCACAAATTCACATTTTTAAGAACAAGGAGGAAAAACACATGGATATGGTGTTTTTATCACGTTTGCAATTTGCTTCCACCACCATCTTTCATTTCTTCTTCGTGCCAATTTCCATCGGCTTAGTATTCATGATTGCTATTATGGAAACGATGTACGTTAAAAGCGGAAATGAAGAGTATAAAAGAATGGCAAAATTTTGGGGAAAGTTATTTCTTATTAATTTTGTCATCGGAATCGTTACAGGGATACTTCAAGAATTCCAGTTTGGTATGAACTGGTCGAACTACTCCCGCTTTGTAGGAGATGTTTTCGGTGCTCCCCTTGCGATTGAGGCATTGCTTGCCTTCTTTTTAGAATCCACCTTCATCGGGCTCTGGATTTTCGGCTGGGATCGGTTATCCAAGAAGGTTCACCTTGCCTGCATTTGGCTGACATCTTTCGGTACGATTATGTCTGCCTTCTTTATTCTTGTGGCAAACAGCTTTATGCAGCATCCTGTCGGTTATGAAATCAACAATGGCAGAGCAGAAATGAATGACTTTTTGGCACTTCTTACAAACGGGCAGGCACTTGTTGAAATTCCCCATACTGTTCTCGGGGCTTTGGCAACAGGAGCTTTCCTTGTTACAGGGATAAGCGCAATTAAACTATTAAAAAAACAAGATGTTTCTTTCTTCAAAAAATCGTTCCAAATTGGGATTGCAGTTGCGTTAATTTCGACATTTTTGACAATGGTCGCAGGTCACGCACAAGCTCAATATTTGGTAAAAACACAGCCAATGAAAATGGCAGCGAGTGAAGGTCTTTGGGAACATAGCGATGATCCGGCATCATGGACTGTTTCTGCTTTTATTAATGTCGACAAAAAGGAAAACACAGGTGAAATTAAAATACCTTATCTGCTCAGCATTCTTTCCTACAATACTTTGGACGGCAGCGTAAAAGGGATGAATGAGCTTCAAGAAGAGTATACGCAAAAATACGGGGAAGGAGATTATATTCCTCCTGTTAAAACAACGTTTTGGAGCTTCCGCATCATGGTTGCTGCTGGAGTTGCCATGTTTGTGTTAGGCATTTACGGTGTTTACTTGGCCTGGAAAAAGAAACTTGTTTCTAAACCAAATAAGTGGTTCTACCGTTTTATGGTGGCAGGTATATCCTTGCCATTTATAGCCAATACTTCAGGATGGATTATGACAGAAATAGGAAGGCAGCCATGGACAGTTTTCGGTCTTATGCAAACAGCAGACAGTATAAGTCCAAGTGTCAGTGCAGGCCAAGTCTTATTTTCCATCATCACGTTCTGCACCGTCTATGCAATACTGGCTGTAATCATGATTTTCCTTTATGTGAAGGTAATCAAAAAAGGCCCGTACAAAATGGACGCAAAAGAGCAAAAAATCAACAATGACCCATTTGCAAAGGAGGGTTTCCATGTTTGATCTAGGTGTACTTTGGTTTATCTTAGTTGCTGTCTTATTCATCGGGTTCTTCTTTCTGGAAGGATTTGATTTCGGTGTCGGCATGTCCACACAGTTAATTGCCAGAAATGATATGGAAAGACGAATTCTCATTAACACAATCGGCCCATTCTGGGACGCAAATGAGGTTTGGCTGATAACAGCAGGAGGAGCGCTATTCGCTGCCTTCCCTCATTGGTATGCAACATTGTTCAGCGGATTTTATACACCGCTTGTCGTCGTGCTGCTTGCTTTAATTATTCGTGCAACAGGTTTTGAGTTCCGAGCAAAAGGAAATCACCCATTGTGGAAAAAGACATGGGACATCTGCATATTTTTAGGCAGTCTCCTTCCCCCACTCTTGTTTGGGGTTGTGTTTGCCTGCTTTATACAAGGACTTCCGATTGACAAAAACATGGAGCTTAATGCCGGCTTTTTCGATATTGTTAATGTTTACACACTAACAGGCGGCATTACTGTCCTTATGCTTTGTCTAGTTCACGGGCTTATGTTTACAACAATCCGGACTGTCGGCGATTTGCAGGACCGCGCCCGCAGCCTTGGCCAAAAACTACTGCCGCCATTAGGTATTTTATTAACAGCATTTACTGTAATGACATATATCAAAACGGATATCTTCGAAAGACAAGGCACCATCCTTTCCTTCCTGTTCGGAATCGGTGTTATTGCATTTGTTCTTAGCGGATATTTCATTTCTAGGAAAAAGGACGGCTGGGCATTTGGAATGACAGGTGCTGTCATTGCCCTCTCCTTTATATCCATTTTTATCGGCTTATTCCCAAGACTGATGATCAGCTCGATCAACAGCACATTTAGCTTAACGGTTTCCAATGCAGCCTCCGGCCATTATTCCTTAAAGGTAATGACCATCGTCGCACTTACCTTGCTGCCTTTTGTATTAGGGTATCAAATTTGGAGCTATATTGTATTCCGTAAACGCGTTACAGAAAAGTCCCATCTGGAGTACTGATGGATAAAAACTTAATGAAGTCAAAAGGAATCAAGCCGATTCTTGCATTGCTAGCTGTTTCAACAATCTTTCAAGGTGCCGCCATTATTCTGCAAGCCAAGTTGCTTGCAGAGGCGATCACCTCTTTATTTAATGGGGAAAAAATTCAAGAACAATATGAGACGATCATATTGTTCTTGTTGGCATTTCTGGTTCGCCATCTTCTCCAGCTCTTCCAGCAGAGCATCTCCTCTCGCTTTGCTGAAAAAACTAGCAGGGAACTGCGCTCCCGTCTTATCAATAAATTGTTTCAGCTTGGACCGAAATATACGAAAAAACAAGGGAGCGGAAATATATCAACACTTGTACTTGAGGGAATATCCCAATACAAAGGTTATGTAGAGCTGATTTTGCCAAGGATGATCAGCACTGCCGTGATTCCGCCAATGATATTACTGTTTGTTTATTGGAAGGATTGGATTGCAGGCATCATTCTGACCATTACCATGCCAATTTTAATAGGTTTTCTTATCCTTGTTGGGCTAGCAGCAAAGGGGCAAATGAACAGACAGCTCGCAACTTATCGAATTCTTTCCAATCACTTTCTCGATTCTTTGAGAGGATTGGAAACACTTAAGTTTCTTGGAAAAAGCAAAAAACACAGTGACAATATTGTTAAAGTCAGCGAACAATATCGGGCTGCGACAATGAAAACACTGCGTGTCGCTTTCCTATCTTCTTTTGCACTGGACTTTTTCACTTCGTTATCTGTTGCTTCTGTTGCCGTTAATTTAGGTGTCCGCCTTATCAATGAGAACTTGATGCTGCTGCCGGCACTGATGATTTTAATTTTAGCACCTGAATACTTTCTGCCAGTCAGAATGGTTGGAGCTGACTATCATGCTACATTAAATGGCAAAGAAGCAGGTGCATCCATCTTGGGAATTCTCGATGAGAAAAGTGATGATATTTCGAGTAGGCAAGATGCAGATATACAGGACATTTCTTCCATTTCATTTGAGCATGTTGACTACCAGCATGCTCAAAGTGAACAGTTTACACTTAAAGATATTTCCTTCCATATTAATGGCAGTAGAAAGGTTGGAATTGTCGGTGAAAGTGGCGCAGGGAAATCAACACTTATCGACTTGCTCAGCGGTTTCTCTGCAAATACAGAGGGAACCATTTTGCTAAACAATAAAGCTATCCCTAGCCTCATGCAAGAAAAATGGCGACAACAAACGGTTTATATCCCACAGTCGCCGTATATTTTCAGCATGACATTGCGAGATAATATTAAGTTTTACTGTCCAGAAGCGAAAGATGAGGACGTGGAAAATGCCTTACGAGCAACTGGATTGGAAGCATTGTACCGCTCCCTTCCAAATGGACTCGATGAAATGCTTGGTGATGGCGGCAGGACACTCAGCGGCGGACAAGAACAGCGGATTGCATTAGCTAGGGCCTTCCTAACCGATCGGAAAGTCATGCTGCTAGACGAACCTACGTCCCACTTAGATATTGAAACAGAGTACGAATTAAAGGAGACAATGCTTCCATTATTTGAAGATAAGCTTGTCTTTTTAGCAACACACCGCCTTCATTGGATGAAGGACATGGATCAGATTTTCGTAATGGAAGACGGTAAAATAGTTGAAAACGGCACACATGAAGAGCTTGTAACAGCAAAAGGAAGCTATTACAAGCTGCTGACACAGTAAGGAGCTGCTAATCATGAAAGAAGACAAATGGATTTTTCCGTTTATGAGAGAAAACGCTGGACGAATCCTAATCATTCTCTTATTGGCCATCTTGGCACTCGGTACAGGAGCAATGCTCACCTTTACGTCCGGCTTCTTGATCAGCAGATCTGCTATGCCGATTGAAAACATCCTGATGGTTTATATTCCCATCGTCGGTGTGAGGGCATTCGGAATCAGCCGAGCTGTGTTCAGCTACCTGGAAAGACTGGCAGGTCATGATGCGGTGCTGCGCATATTATCGAAAATGCGCATTAAGCTTTACCGTATTTTAGAGCCACAGGCACTTTTCATTAAAAGCCGCTTCAAGATGGGCGATATGCTCGGTGTGCTGGCTGAAGATATTGAACAGCTGCAATATATTTACTTGAGGACGATTTTCCCTACAATTGCCGCCTTTGTACTTTATATCATCGTCATCTGCTCTATCGGAATTCTTGATATTCCGTTTGCGATCTTAATGGCCATATATTTAGCATTGCTGCTTATTGTGTTTCCGATTTGCTCTCTCTTTTTAATGAGAAAAAAACAAACAGACTATAAACAGCGAAGGAACGGGCTATATCAAAGATTGACTGACAGTGTTTTAGGCATCACAGATTGGGTTATCAGCGGGCGCTCTGGCAGCTTTATTTCCTCTTATGAAGAAGATGAAGTCTCTGCTGCTCAGGTAAACAGCAGGCTAACAAGCTTTTCAAGATGGCGTAATTTTGCACAGCAGGCAGTTTCTGCATTAGTTATCACTTCTTTGCTTGTTTGGTCTGCTGAACAGTATGCACAAGGGCATATACCAGCTACATTGATTGCCGCAATAGTTTTAGTAGCATTACCTATACTGGACGCACTTCTCGTCGTTTCCGAGGCATTCGAAAGAATTCCAGGCTATCAGGATTCCTTGAACAGACTAAAAAAAATAGAAAACGGTGCTGAACAAAAAATTAGCGCACAGGAAACTGCTGCAAAAGAAGATTCTGTTCACATTAAGCTCGAGCAAGTTTCCTATTCCTACACAAAAGCTGATATTCCTTCCGTTCAAAATGTTTCTGTGGATATCCCACAAGGAAAAAGAATTGCAGTTATCGGCAGAAGCGGTGCTGGAAAATCAACATTACTAAAGCTAATCCAAGGAGCGATTCCTGCTCAAGTTGGAAGAGTATCCTATAATGGAAAGACTGCTTGCATTCAGATGGACTCTTCAGCAATCATTTCTGTACTAAATCAAAATCCTCATCTTTTTGATACAACGCTAAGAAACAATGTGCTGTTAGGATCAGAAAATGCTGGTGACAAGGAATTAAATGAGGCAATTAACCTTGCCCAGCTCAGTGATTTAGTCCAAAAACTGCCAGAAGGACTGGACACATTTATGCAGGAAACAGGGCAGCGCTTTTCTGGAGGCGAAAGACAGCGTGTCGCACTTGCGAGAATTCTCTTAAAAGACACACCAGTAGTCATTTTGGATGAGCCAAATGCAAGCCTAGATCCTCGTACAGAAAAGGAGCTTCTGCAGACCATCTTTACCGCTCTAGAGGGAAAATCAGTCATCTGGATTACTCATCATTTAGTCGGCGTAGAGCATATGGATGAGATTCTCTTTATGGAAGCAGGCCAGATAGTAATGAGGGGCACCCATACGGAACTTCTGAAAGAGAAACGCTACAGACAGCTATATGAACTGGATCATCCAGATTTTCTCTTAAAAAAAGATGAGGCATGATTAACTGCCTCATCTTTTTGTTTATTATTTATGTCGTTACGACTTGCCCGCCGTTTATATGAATAACTTCCCCTGTCGTGTAGCTTGAATCATCAGACGCCAGGTATACATAAGCAGGCGCAAGCTCAAACGGCTGGCCGGCCCGTTTCATTGGTGTATCGGTCCCGAAAGTCATAACATTCTTTTCAGAAAAGCTTGCCGGAATCAATGGTGTCCAAATTGGACCAGGCGCAACAGCATTCACCCTGATTTTCTTTTTAGCCAACGACTTAGATAACGACCTTGTCAATGTAAGAATTGCACCCTTTGTAGCGGAGTAATCAATTAAATCCTTATTTCCCTCATATGCAGTGACAGAAGTTGTATTAATGATGGAACTTCCCGCCTTTAAATGAGGAAGCACAGCCTTTATTAAGTAAAAGAATGAAAATATATTCGTCTCAAAGGTATTCAGCAATTGTTCCTTTGTAATGTTAAGAATGCTCTTTTGTACAAATTGTACGGCATGGTTATTGACTAATATATCAATTTTTCCAAAACGCTGGATTGCCCTTTGTGCAACAACCGCTGCGTTTTCTTCGACTCTGAGGTCTGCTGCAATAAATAAACTTTCTCCGCCCAGCTGTTTAATTCGCTGCTCTGTCTCTTTGGCATCTCTGTGTTCATTTAAGTAAACGATAACGACCTTTGCCCCTTCCTTTACAAAGGCATATGCTGCTGCCCTGCCAATACCGCTGTCGCCGCCTGTAATAATTGCCACTTTTCCCTTGAGCTTGCCGCTGCCTTGATAGTTGGGATTTTCTGAAATAGGCAGTGGGTTCATCTCATATTCAAAGCCTGGCATTCTGTTCTGATGCTGCGGGGGAAAGGCAATGGGGATCGTTTTCACTTCTTGCTTTTGATCATAATATGGATATTCGGGATACATTATATTCGCACTCCTTTGGGCCTTTGTCTTTACATATGGTATGCCCAGTAAGAAGAAGTGGTGCATTATGACAGAATATCAGCGAGCACTGCGTCTGTCGCAGACATTAAATCCTTAACTTCCAGTTCAATCTGCAGACCTATTTTTCCTCCGCTGACAACAATGGACGGCAGCCCATCTGCACCTTTATCAAGCACTGTTGTATATTTTTTCTTCATGCCCACAGGTGAGCAACCGCCTCTAATATAACCTGTAAGCTTTTGAATATCTTTTACTGCTGCCATTTCAACCTTTTTAGCATGAACTGCTTTTGCTGCTTTTTTTAAATCTAGCTCCTCGGCAACTGGAATAACAAAAACATAAACCTCCTTCCCCCCATCTTGGACAACAAGTGTTTTATACACAATCTTATTATCAACACCAATCTTGTCCGCTACAGAAACACCGTCAATTTTTCCATCTTTATTTTCATACGAGTGAATTTTATAACTGACGTTTAATCCATCCAGAATTCGCATTGCATTTGTTTTTCCTTTGGCCATCTAATCACTTCCCACTCTCTACTCTCTTTTTTTCATTATAGCTCATCCCTTTCTCTAAATCCCGCCCATTACCAGAACCTATTTTTAAGATGTGCCATATAGTATTGGAAAGCTTCCTTATTTCAGCAGGAAGCAAAATGCTTTCGGACTATTGGAGGAATAATGATGAAACCATCCTATCAAGATGCACTAGCTTACTACGGGGTAAACGGTGCCCATCCTGGCGGACTTTCCTTGACCAAATACTTGCTGCAGCAAGAAAGAATAACATCAACAACACAACTTTTAGACGCAGGCTGCGGCACAGGACAAACCTCCGCCTTTATAAAAAAACATTATCCATGCTCTGTCACAAGCATCGATCTTCATCCAACAATGATAAAAAGAGCAGCAATCCGTTTCCAAAGGGAGAACTTACCTATCAGACTGCTTGAAGGCAGCGTTGAAAAGCTTCCTTTTCCTGATGGAAGCTTCGATATTATTCTTGTAGAATCTGTCCTTATCTTTACAGATATCCACAGATCTTTGAGTGAGCTAAAGCGAGTGCTGAAGCCAAATGGTGTCGTCCTTGCATTGGAAATGACATCTGAAAGGGATTTGACACCAGCAGAACAAGGCAATATGCGGGCTGTGTATGGTATTGACAGGGTATATACAGAAGGAGAATGGGTGCGCAGCTTAGTGAACGCAGGATTTACAAATGTAGACATAAAGCTGTCTCATACTGTTTTCTCCCATATGTATGCCAATATGGAAGCCGAAGAAGAGGAAATGGATTTTACTGTTTCAAGAAATATGGAAATGGAAAATAAGCTATCAGAGCATGCGCAAATCTTATACACATATGGAAATTTCATTGGTTATCGTGTTTACAGGGCCTCTTTGTAAACGAAGGAAACCTCCTGAAAAATCAGGAGGTTATTTTTCATTTAATAAAGATTTGTGTATCCAAATAGCAGCCTGAGAGCCATCCCCCATCGCAATCGTCACTTGTTCGGAATGAGCAACAACATCTCCAGCAGCCCAAACATTCTCGACATTTGTCATCTTTGTTCTGCCATCAACCGTTATATGGTTGTTATCCATGACTTGAACGCCAAGCTGTCTGGCCAGTTCTGACTTAACAATATTGCCGCCAAATGCAATAAAGCTGTGTTCTCCTTCAAGAAATTCTCCATCTTCTAATGTATAACCTTTCAAGTTGGATCCTTCTGCTTCTACCTTTTTAATCTGCTTATTTATGACAGGAATATGATGCTCGTCCAGCTTCTTCTGCACTTCCTCATCAATTGCTTCACCGCCGTGATTAATGTAAACTAGCTCCTGCGTCCAATAAGTCAATGTTAATGCCATATTAGCACCGACTTTGCCATTGCCGATAACAATCGTCTTCTTGTTCTTAACCTCATATCCGTCACAATCTGGACAAAGATAAACACTGATACCTAAACAAGGATATAGCTCAGGAAATGGCGGAATATTATCAATGATACCAGTTGCGAGCAGTAGTCTTTTCGCCTCAAACTCCCCTGCTTCTGTATAAATATGAAAAGAGTCACTCTGCTTCTCTACTTTAGTAGCGGCAGCAGCAAGAAACTCGACACCAAGGCTTTCTGCATGCTGCTTTCCCTTCTGACGCAGCTCGACACCGCTGATACCGTCCGGATAGCCAAGGATATTATGATAACTCCTGCAAAGAGTAGACCTTCCCTTTTCTGAATCAATCACCAATACATTATGTTTATACCTGCCAAGCTGAATAGCCGCCTGCAAGCCAGCGATACCTCCGCCAATAATTGCACAATCCAATGTTTTCTTCATTATGAACTCCTCTTATTAAAGTTTATCGGTTTTATTAGATTTCCTGAATCGAATGATGTTTATACAAGGCGAAATGGTGAACATCTTTTTTACTGTTTTCCCCAAAATAGACATGAATACTTTTCAAGTTGGCTATAATAAGTCATAATAGATTCAGCAACCCCAAATTAAGGAAGTGGTTTTGTTTGCAGCTGGTAAAAAGGGAGCTTGCGCGCTTATTAGACGATCACAGCAGATGCCCTGATTTTCTTATAAAAAGGGAAATCGAAATAGACATACAATTATTAAAGGAAGCCATTTCCATCTTCGAAGAACAGCAGAGCAGCTTCCACCAGAAAGAAACCTGAATATATGAATATCTTGCAAAGGCAAATTTTACGAAAGTAAAAGACGCAAAGCCACGGACCTAAGATAGACAACCTATTATGGCCGCCGGGCTGCCAGGATCCTTATAGTTCCATTAATACCCCAATAGAAAAAAGCATAACTTCTAATGAAATTATGCTTAAAAGTATCTCTTATAAACTTTAGTCCTTCATTACTCATATCCATTTACTCTAATATTATATCTTTGCGATTCTCTGTTAAGATAACAATATATCTCATCCAGGGTCACTCTCTTTTGATAGTAGAATGTATCCGTTCTTTCAAGAGCGTTTGCAAATACAAACTTTGCATCTCCTGTACCAAAGCAGACTTCATTTAAAATTAAGCCAGAAAAATATTGAGATCTTCTTCAGAGTTTTCAGCACTTACTCCTTCTAACTGCAGTATTCTGCTTATATTTTGTTCAAATAGATATAGCAAAAAAACTTTTTAAAGGTAATAAATAGTGCTCTTTAATAATCAATTGGTATACTGGAACTCACTGTGTTTCCTTTACTGCCAACATATGTTACAGACGTTGCGCTTCGTCTAGCTGTTTTAGCTTAACAGCATTATTTTCACGTATAAGCATATCGCTAGGTATTCCAGCCAAAGACATCGCAATCCATAATTTATTTTCATTAACAGTTGGCCTGCCGATATTAAATTGTGGATGCTCTTTCATAAACGGACTGATATACCTCGCAAAATAGTAGTCCAACAATCTATTAAGTAAGAAGTATTTTTGCCGCATCTGTTTCTGATTTGAATTGTTTTTTCTGTTTTAGATAAGGCTCATTCTGCCTCTCTACAATAACTAAATCAAACTCCCATATTTCCCTTTTCTTTTCTAACGCATAGTAATTCTCATATGGAGGAACAATTTCCTTTATATAGTTTCCCTTAACCTCTGTTATTTTCCTATACCTGACTAATAATCATTAATATCGCTCACCTCGTTTGTTATTCCTCAAGTTCTAAAAGGCAACCTATAAATAAAAAGCATTATTTTAAAGGAAACACCTTTTAAAATAATGCTTTAGCATTGTTACTTTTTAAAGTAAATTCTCTTAAGATTTTCTATATCTTTAGCAGCAGTAGTACCTTCCTTTCGAGCTAAAGGAAGGCTATTTTTATTAACTTGCTTTAAATAGAAACTATAATTGTACATGACAACAAAAGCTGGCGATTTTTAACTATCGATATCTTTTTACCATTTGTAATATGATAGTAAATCTCATAATTCTCCTAATTCCTTAAAATAGTTCGTTATCTATAAACTCCTTTATTTCAGTACTAGGAATTATCTTTCTTTCTACAGGTAAATTGTTGAATTCCATAATTGGCTCTATAATTTCTACTAATGCATCAATGTCTTCTATTCTAACGTTTTTCGTAAACACAAATTGCTCCTGTTTCTCGAACCCTTTATTATGATAATCCTCGGAATCACTGCTCACTAATTTAATTTTTCCATCATTTATCACTAATTCCCCTATTGCAAAAGTATCATATTCTTTTCCTTTATATATCACCTTATATTTTCGTTCAAATATTAACTCAATCTCATCAATGTCTACTTCTTTAATAAATATATTATCATGAACATTGCCACCTAAATCCACTAATACCTTAAATCCACTTTCCTTTTTATTACTCTTTAATCTATACGTATTATTACGTATATTTAGAGGATAATTTGCACTTTTATATCTAGCGTATCTCGCCATATATGTAACACCACCCTAATTATCTTTAACCCATCCAACTTCTTCATCAAAAATAAATTTGAAAACAGGTTCCCCTGTTTTGCTATCTCTAATAATCAACAAATCTCCATCAACAAACTTTCTTGCTTGTTGGTAGTATTCTGGAAGAACAACTTCTCTGCTTCCTGTAAAACCTCTACCTGTGTACGGATAGGAATCAGGTTTAGGCTCCCATCTTGGGATAGATAACTGTTCAGGCTCTAGTATCTTATATTCTATTGTTCCAAAAAAATTATCTGGACTTCCAACAGACTCTGATATACCGTCAATACCGTTTGTTATTTTAAATGCTGTATTATTATAATCTAGACGAGCCCCCTCAAATTTCTCTTCTAAAGTTATCAACTTTTCTGTATGCTCCTTCACAGCAGTAAACCCTCTTACTCCAATATATTCTTCATTATAAAGATAATTGTATAGATCACTTTGTGGAATTACTTTTGCCATTGGAGTATTTTTTGGCGGTAAGCCTATTTCATCTCTAATTAAATTAACTTTCTGAAAATCTTCTTCACTTAATAATTTATCTGGATGTAATAAAACCAAAAATTCATCAACTGAATAACCATACTTCTCTAAAATAATTTGTATAGATTCACTAGTTTTAGTTTTTATTGGCCCATTTTTAAGTTGTGGTCTTTTTTGCCCAGACAACAAACTCAAAGCCTTATCCTTTTCCCCGCTAACAGACTCCACTGCCTTACTTTCTGCTTTTACAGTATCATCGATGTGGACAATTCCGGTTTCTGTCACAAGTTTGGGTGAGCTGCTGATACGCTGTGTGACGTCATCAATCCAGCCTTTCCCCATACTTGTCGCTTCCCGCGCCATAGTTGGCACAAAGGGCAGCCCTGCAAAAATGCCTTGGGCAAGGCTTGCTTGCCTTTGCTCGTCTGTTAGTTCGTTGCCGAACATGTCATTGCCTGTCATGTATTCGGACAGGCCGTTTGCTGCGATTAGACCGTAAAGGCCCATTTCTGTTTTCTCTAAGGCGGAGAAGGTGTTGGCACTTCTGTATGCATCGAGAGCATGATCGGCTGCTGTGATGGCTTTCGTTGCGGAGTAAATGCCTTTGCCGCCTTTGATGGCCCGTCCTGCCCAGCCGACTATTGGGATAAATCCTGCTGCGGCCATGGCTCCTGCTGTGACGCGCTGACCGGCTGAAAGCTTTTCTCCTGTTACGGGGTCGACGCCGTCTTTTGCCCTAAGATAATCATAATAGCCGGAGAATTCTCCTGCAAATGTTTTGGTCCCTTCCCATAGATCTTCGTACCATGGCCGGTTTGCTATTTCTCTCGCTTCTTTTTCCTCTTTTTTGAAGCTGAGATATGCATCTGTTTGTGCTTCTGCTTCAGATTTGAGCTGATACACTTCGCTTGTTAGGTAAGCGTCTGCGTTAAAATGAATTGGTGATATATCGCTGCCCTGTTTTGTAGCTTCAAGGAGGGCGCGGAAAAGGGCTGCCACGTAGAATTCTTCTCCTTCTGAGGAGAGGTATTCTTCTAATAACTCCTGGTCGGTTTGCCCGACGGCATCTAGTGTATCGGTCCTTTTCTTTCTAGCTTCTACCATTTCGTTGTCGAACCGCTCTCTAGAAAAAGGATCGAGGGATATCAGATCCTCGATCTCTGCGAAAATATTTTGGAGAGCTTTGCGCTGCTCACTGACCATTTCATCTGCCTGTCGTTCTTTATAAAGCAGCGCTTCTTCAAGAAAGCCAGTTTCCACTCTAGTATTGCTGCCTAAGTTCTTATCCTCCAGCTTGCCTTGCACACCTTCAAAAAAGGCAATTTGCCTGTCTATCAGGCGCTGCCATGCTTCTGTTACTTCTATTTGACCTCTGTAAAATCCTTTAATTGCCTCTGCGCCTCGCCCCTCAAATTCATTTAGTTCAACAATGTCTTGAAAGGCTTTGCGCAGCTGTGCAAACTGTTCCCGTATGGATGAATAGTGTTTAGCTCTTGCTTCCATTGTTTCACGTAAGCTATTTCCATCTAATACCTTCACTGACATCACCCTTTACCTGGTTATCGCTTCATCTTGTTCCTTCAATGCATCAATATTATCCTTCGTATCGGCCACATTCTTTAGAACAATCTTTTTGTATTCCTCTATCAAGTTCTCGATTCGTTCTTCTCTTTCTTTCCATTCTGAAGTGAAATCAAGCTTGTTATCCTTCAGCTTGCTTGTCGGTGCACTGCTCATATCAAGATTGTGCACCGCCTGTTCTGCATTGCTTAGTTTGCTGATTGCATTTGCATGGTTTAGTTTAATCGTAGCCATATCACAACATCCTTCTAATTTCAGATATTTTGCCTTTGACATCCTCAACCATTTCTTCTCCGCGGTCCAATAGTTTGTTTGCTTCAGAAACAAGGACCCCGATACCATGGAGACTGGCTTTTTCTATTTCCAGGAAGTTGATTTTATTTTCGATTGAGCTTTGGTAATATTCATATTCCCTGTTCCCAATATCACTCATCGTCTGATACACATCTTCCCGCTTTCCGTCAAACTCATCTGCTCTTTTGCCAACCCAGTTTTTGTCTAAATCAGGCTTTTTCAGCTGTCTGATTTCTTCGAGCATTGCATCCTGCTCATTCGCCACTTTATTTTTAGCTGATCTTAACCTTTTAATTTTTCGTTCAATATTATCTATTTTGCCGCTTACATCGCCGCCTAGGTTTGCGAGTATACTAGAAAGACTCATAATTATTGCCCCTTTCTTTCCCCTTGTTTTGCTGTCCGATAGAAAACAGTTAAAACGATGCCAAGCAAAGTGATGCAGACAGCAATCAAAATGCCTAAAAATAAGGATAAAGAGGAGGTGGTATCAGGCAATGTTTCTTCTGATACTCCCGCTTGCCTTATTTCATCATCACCTGCAAACAATCCAAGCTGTTCTGCATTCTGTTCAATCTTATTTGTGGCTGCTTTTTGGAATAGCTTCTCTTTGACATCATCAGCAGAAAAGGTCTTTTTGCCGTCAAATATGAGCTGCTTTTGTTCTTCTGGAATTTCAGACTTACTTGATGAGGAAGCATCCTCATCAAGCAAGTCTGTATTTTTGTCAGTTGATTTACCTTCATAATCATTTGGTGCCAATTCATCAATATTTGTATTTGTCTCTGCATATGCTTTTTTCACAGCTTCATTGTAAAAATAAACATTTATTCCCATAAAACAAATAACCAGATATATAATCCATTTACACCGTTTCATTAGCTCCCACCTCATGCTCTAAGCTGCTGGAGGAACCTTTAAATCGTTCAATCAGCACCTGCAGAACGATAAGAAGAAGCAGTGCAAACACCAGGATGATAGCAGCCGGAGCAAATAATGATTCAGTGCTGTACTGAATGGAAATATATACATTGCTCATCGGATCAGTAAATTTAAAGTTAGGTGTGCTCAATGCCAGCAATGGTGTGACATACAAAGCAACCATACCTGCTGTTACAAACAGACCGGCAAGGCGGTGCAGTGAAAATGCTACAGTAATTATGCCTGAGCTTACCATTAGCAATAAGATAGTGAACACCGTCCATTCCATTGTGGCCTGCTCTGCCAGCTGATATATTTTCAGACCGTAAAGGCTGATGATAAAGCCGACAAGGGTGTTGACGAGCAGGAATAGTGCTGCTCTTACCCAATATGGCAGGCTGTTGAAATAGTAGGTTGTATAACCGATTAACAGACTGCTTAATAAAACGATAAACAGCACAACTACCGGCGGCACTGTGTTTGTTTCAACCTTTTCAGAAGTTCCTGCAGTCAGCTGCAGCGGACTTGAAAGGAAGTCATAAACAACACCATTCGATTGATCGTCAACAAAAGCATTGCCAAGCACGGAGAAGACGTCATCTCTTATTAGCTGTGTTGACTTAACATTTGTTGACCATTTATTGTTCAGCACATCTGCATCTGTCTGAACAGCAGAAACCTCTTGATGTAAATCATTGGTGTAATCAATAATGGTATCCTGACTTTCGCTTGCTTCCTTGAGCCCATTGTGGAAGGAGCTCATTTGCTCTTGAATAAGCTTGTAGCTCGTTGCAACTCCAGTTCCCTTTGCTTCGGCACTTAAATTGCCAGCCTCGTTTTGAACCGGCTGCTGAATTTGCTCCATTAGTTTGCTCGCCTCCTCTTGCATGGAAGTAAAGCTGTCTAAAAGAATGCTTTGATTTTCATCCATTGTTTTCTTGTAATCTGCCATAAACAAAGTAAATCTATCGTTTAATGCAGTTAAACCGTCACGCATTGTTGGTGTTTCCTGCTCCAGCTGATTCCAATAGCTGGCTTCTTCATCTGTTACTTGGAAGATAGCTTGAATTTGTTTAAGGAAATCTTCATTTGCCATAACTTCTTCTTTTGCTGGATTCTGACCGAGCATGCTTGACAATGTGCCTTCATACTCGTTTAAGAACGCATAGTAATAAAGGAGATCTACCACTTTGCCTGTCTCCATATCTTTATCAAACCAGCTCTCAAGCTCCTGTTTACGCTCTTCGGAAAGAGCTTCAGATGATAATATAGACTGTTCCTTTTCTTCAATCACATCCAATATTGCGGTCATATTATCAGCGTATTGGGAAAGCTGGTCTCTCAGCTCGTCATTTACCTCTGTTAAATCCTCTGCGTACTCTATTAATCTTTCTTTTTGCTTCGTCAGCTCTTCGAGTTGTTTATTTAAGTCTTCATTCTTCGTTTCCAGCTCTGTCAAGCTTGTTGCGTTATTGGTGAGCTGATTTGTTAGTTCGGCAATTTGTGAAAGCAGTCCTTTAACATAACCTTGCTGGTTATCACCGCTTGTCTTTAGACTTTCGCTCACTTTCAGCACACGCTCATTAATAGCCTTCAGCTGTTCAACAGCCTTTGCCACTTCTTCGCTAGAGGTGCTGCCTGCCATGCTTGCCAATTGTTCCTCAAGGCTTTGCAAAGCAGCATGGATATCTTCTAATTCCTTTTGTTCACTACCTGCTTCATTCGAACCTCCAGGCTGTTGTTCCTGTTCTTCACCTGTTTGCTCGTTTCCGTTAGTCCCGTCTTGCTCAATTGTGGCAGATGAGTTTTCACCGCTGTCATCAGCTGGCTTATCACTATCTGCTCCCTCTTCTTCTGTGCCTTCATCAGGCTCTGTTCCTGGATCTTCTGTAACATCATCGTCCGTCATTTCCTCTGGCACTTCCGGGTTTTCCGGCGGAGCCTCTGGCAGCAGCACTTCTTCTCCATCTGATAAACCTTGTTTTGTAGCTACTATTTTAGTCTGCAAGGAGTTAAGTGTTTTCGTATCAACTAACTGCTGATAATAGTCTAAAAGATTGCTTTGATATTGATTATAGGAAAGCAGCTGGCTTCCGACTGTATCAATCCGCTCTTGCTTTGTTTCTAGAAGCAGGCTTTCATTTGTCTGCAGAGAAGTGTTCAAGTCGGCCATTTGCTGCAAAACTGTTTGTTCATTCTCATTTAACAAGTTTTGTGTCTGCAAATACGGCGACTTTTGGTTTTCTGTCGCTGTGCTAATATTGGCAACCGCATCCTCTTGAATGCTTGCAAGAAGCTTTTGTTGCTCCTGTTGATATTGTTCATATGCTTTCACATTATCAACAAAACCTGTTAAGTCCTCTGAAAAGGAATCAGCTGAAGCTGCCTGATCTGTCCCTTGATCAGCAACTTGCCCGAAGGAGTTCTTAATATTGTTTAGCATCGTTTGCTGTTCTTTTATCTGATCTGTTAGATCCTTTGAGCTCGGCTTATAAAAGGCAAGCATCGTAGTTTGGAAATCAAGCTCCTTTTGCAGGATTTGGTCGAATTCCTTCTTAACAGAATTCATGTCTGTCGCGACATAGCTCCAATATAAAGAAGATACGCGCTGATTTGTCCGCTTTGTTGCTTTTTCAATTTCCAGCTTTACCTTCTCTGTATTGACAGCATTTAATTGTGCTTGCAACTTATAATCAAATGTCACCTTGGCTGGGTTCTCACTCTCATAATCCATTACTTTCTTCGAAAAGTCTGATGGAATATAAATGACAGCATCATATTTATTGTTGCGCAGCCCGCTTTCGCCGGCGCTTCTGCCAACAACACTCCAGTTATATGCAGAGTCTTTTGCCAAAATACTTGCAGCACTTTCGCCTAAACGAATTTCTTGCTCCCCTTGTACGCCAACATCTTCGTTTACAATAGCAATTGATTTTGTTGCGTTCTCCTTCTCTTTAAGGGGATTTTCCCCAATTGCCTTAAAAAACAGCAATGGGGAACCAATAATGACAACTAATGCGATAATTATCTTCCATATAGGAAAGCCCTTCACTATAGGCTCACCTTCCTTTCCACTAACATCAACGGAATCTGGATTCTCTTTTCTTTACCATTTTCCACATAATAGCCGAACCCTGGCTGCACTTCCTGCTCTTGTCTGTCATAAGCGAGGGTAAATAAGGTCTGCTCTGACTTCTTCATTAAGACAAGTGCCTGGCGGACTTGCTTCAACTCTAATGTCAGTGGGTCATAGCCTTTGGTCAGCTCATTGTTTGTTCCAGATACAACGATATGGAAACCAAGATGGCTGTAATTCTTCATAAGTCGAACAATATTTTCTTGAATGCGGTTATCGACTTGCTGTAAAAACCTTCCGTATCCATCAATAAACATATAGATATGCGGGTGCTTCTCTGGCATCCTGCCGCTTTGCACAGCCTCTGCATAATCTGATTCCCTCTGCTTTAAAATGTTCTCAACATTGTCTATCCAAGCAGCAATCATTTCCTTGTTATCGATAAAGCTGACCTCATCCTTATCTCCAACATGTGACAGGCTTCTGTCAATAGAATCAAAGATGGCAGGCTTTTCGGTCGTCTGATTAAGCGCCTCATTTAAAATAAGCTGCATGGCATTTGTTTTGCCTTTTTGCGCTTGACCTAAAATTAAGCAATGATTGGTCTTGGCAAAGTTTATGCTGACAGGCTCGACAAGCTCCTCTTCCAATCCAATTGGAATTAAGCCTTGCTGCTGCTCCTTTACATACAAGTAGAACTGTTTATTATTCAGTTCAGAAGGCAGCATTGGCACTGCTTTCGGCTTATCACATTCCATATACTTCTGTTTTAAAGCATCAATGTCTTCTTTCAGCAATCGCAGCTGCTCATATTCATCCATTCCGATGTTTGGCAGAACAACTTGAGAGAAAAAGGCAGAATCCTTTTTAATAATTGCTCGGCCTGGAATCGGTTCAGGCTCAAACGGCACCCTGCCTAATATGGAATAAGCTTCCGTGTTGTCCATCAAATAATGGACAATTTTCGTTCTAAGATTGTTCATTAATGTCTGACGAATAGAATTAACTCTCGTTGCACTGAAAATCATATAGATGCCCAGCGATTGTCCATCCCTTGCAAATTGATTCATCTGGGTCTCAAAGTCATGCATTTCATCTTTCACAACATCATAGTTATCAATGACAATAAACCATAATGGCAGCGGATCTGCCGAAAGAGTGTTGTACATCTTAATGGAGCTTACCTCCATTTGTTGGAACAGTCTCTTTCGCTTCGCCATCTCACTTTTAATAATGGCAACGAATTTATTCGTTTTGCGCTGCTCATCCATCAAGAAATAATCTGCCGAATGCGGGAGCTGCCTTAATGGCAGCAAACCGCCGTTACCGAAATCAAGCAAATAGAAATGGGCTTCTTCCGGGCTTGCATCGGCAGCAATTCCCATCAGCAAGGTAATCATTGTCTGTGTTTTTCCATAGCCTGAAGATCCGAAGACTCCGACATTGCCATCCTCCATCCATTCATATGTATATGAAGACTGACTTTGTTTCTCAGGCTCATCAACCATTGCCAACAAGACCTTCTTCGCTTCTTTCTCTTGGGCGATATCTGGTCTGTAGATGCGCGGTGATAAAGGCGGCAGCCATGGACTAGCGATTTTGATAAGACCTAATTTTTGATGAACTGCTTCAATCTCTTCAACAATTGCTTCCATCTCTGTTACCGAATCTTTTCCTGTTGTATCCTGTGAGGAAAGCTCCGATAAAGGCACTAGTCCTAAATCTGTAACAAGAGCAACCTCATCCTCATTAAGTGAGGCTTCATCGTTATAGGCTGCTCCGCTCCATGCAGATTGGAACAGCTCGTATACCTCGTTATTGCCAACCTGCAAATAGCCTCTTCCTGTCACTGTAATACCGGCAGCATCTCCGTTTTTCAAGATTTCTCTGCTGTCCTCAGCATTTTGCACTTTTAAGGCAATGCGGAAGCGGGCATTACTCCAGATTTGCGCGTCAATAATGCCGCCTGGCTTTTGTGTTGCGAGAATAAGATGGACACCAAGGCTTCGTCCAATTCTGGCAGCACTGACCAGTTCTTGAATGAATTCAGGCTGTTCGCTCTTTAATTCTGCAAACTCGTCAGAAATAAGGAAGAGATGCGGCAGCGGTTCAGCAATCTTATTTTGTTTATGCAGACGAGTATAATCATTAATATGATTCACCTCATATTGGTCAAACAGACGCTGGCGCCGCTTGAGCTCACTCTTGATAGAAGCAAGTGCGCGCTGGCTGAAGTTTTTGCTTCCATCAATATTGGTGATAGTGCCAAGCAGATGGGGCATATTCTTAAATGGCTGAGCCATTCCCCCACCTTTATAGTCAATCAGCAGGAAGGCAACCTCATGGGGATGGAAGTGCACAGCTAATGACAAGATGTATGTCTGCAAGAATTCACTTTTACCAGACCCAGTAGTTCCTGCTAATAATCCATGCGGACCGTGTGCTTTTTCATGAAGGTTCAATCTGACAAGATCTGTTTTCCCTTTAAGACCGATTGGTACTGCTAGCGATTTTGCTGATTGGTTATTATGCCAGTACTCCTCGATTGGTATATCTTTAACATCTTTAAATTGCAGCATTTCTAAGAAGGATACACTCTCTGGAATAGAGTTTGTCACACCGACCTGATGGTTCAGCGTCCTTAGCATCCTCGCAAAATACTCATTATTTTCATACTGATGGGTATCAAGGCTGAACGGAATTTCGACTGCCTTTTTATCCTGCATCAGGATATCTCCTTGAGAGGTGTTAATATAGCGGACAAGCGTATGGATATTATCAGAAAAGCTTTCCTTTGCTTCTGAAGCAAAGATGACAGAGATGCCAAGCTGCTTGTGCTCACCCTCTAAATATTCTAGGATGACATGCTCTGATATAAGCTGCTGGTTAGCAATGATAAAAATATAGTGCGGGGAGAATAACAGCTTTTCTTTATCCTCCTCTAAGTCTCTTTCTCGAATCATTTCATATATCGAGCTCAGAAGCTGGTCTCTCGTGCTTTCGTTATAAATCATGCCCTTTGCATGGGAATTAGGCAGCTGAAAATGAGGCAGCCATTTCATCCACTCCCATGTGCTGTATTCCTTTTCATCAAAAATAAAGATGAAGCGGACATCATGATAGCTGTGGAAGAATGCCAGTTGACCAATCAGTTGGTGAAGCTCCCTTTTAAGTACTGCTTCCTTTCCGATTAATCCAATTGCACCCTTTGACAGATCGACAGTGATTGGTAGCGGCTCAAGCTCCTGATAGGTTTTCTCAAGACGCTTTGACGCTTCCATGAGCTCATCCATTTCCCTGTTGGACATATCCTGTGAGCTTACATCGATTTTGTAGCTGGCCGGCACTTTACCTGTTCCAATGCGGAACTGCAGGAAATCCTGACTTGTTAATGTTCGCTCCCATATTCTGTCTGATACTTCTGAGACCATATATTTCATTCGTTCAAAGGATGGAAAATGATAGTGAAGCACTTCACGCTGCTTTTCAGACAGCAGATGAAGCTCTTCCCGTTTCTCTTCCAAATAATTAGAATAAATACGCCGTCTTCTTAGCTCCCATTCCTTGCGGTTTGCTTTATCTTTAAAATACTGGAAGGTAGATGTAAATAAAGTAGTTGCAAACATCACAAGAGAAACGACGATAAATATTCCTCTAGGAATGAACAGCGCTACAATTCCCATTACGATAAGCATCATTAATGGCGGCAGGATAATCAGCCATAGTGGGCGCTTCGTATGCTGTGCCTCTTGTCCTGGAAATGTGAGTTGAACTTTCTCCTTTGGAAGCTCATATACCATCCTCGGTGTTCGTCTGTATAAAGGATAACGTTTTTTCATTTCAGACTGATGAGGTTTAATTGCCTCCAACTCTGTGCCAAATTCCTTTGCACTCGTAACAGCAAGTAGGTCTTCCTCCAAATATGTAATTTCCATACCATTCCAGAAGAGGATATCGCCTAATTCCAATTCACTGTCTGCAGCCAGCAAATGGCCATTAAGATATAAGTTGGCTTCCCCTTTCTTTACAGACGGTTTGTCATATAAATCGAGCATAAAGCCTGCTGACAACTCGTCCTGTTTCTCTAGCAGCCAGTATTCCGACGCGCTCTTTCCTTCATCTCCATTCGCTGCAAAACGGATTTCCTTACGATTACCAATATAATAGGTGGTTTCAGGTAGTTTCCTTGTTAGAAACAACTTAATAAATAAAGTCCCTGTATTTACAGAATGCTGCATTTGTTCCTCTAACTGGACTGTTTCCTTGCCAACCTGACAGAAGGCATTCCCATTTTTGTCGACTGTTACTGTTAACTGGCTTATTATGTTTGCTGCGGTTAAAGTAATATCATCATCAACTGCTGTTCCGATGGTTAGCTCGTCATCCTTTTTCAGATGAGCCTTTTCGTATGTATCATCATGAAATACAAATAATGTGTACATCTTGTTATCTCCTCTTTAATCGCTGACGTAATGACGATAAACGATTAAGTTTCACTGTCTTCTTCTTGCTGGTATTCCTTAATCTCCCGATCAATTTCATCGATTTTTTGCTGACGTTCCTCGCTGTCCATCGATTCATCTGCAGAAATATTTTCCCGGTAATTAATAAGGGCAAAGACAATAAGATCTGTCTCCTCTAGAAATCTTGCCGTTTTCAGTGCTTCTTCCCCTTCTCCTCTGCCAATCTGGATCCAATAATCTAAATACTTAGTATCAGATTGCAGGGTGACGGTATTGCGGACAAATTGTTTTTGCTCATCTGTCAGGTTTTCATTTGAAATATAAGCTGTTGCCAGTTCATATTTAGCAACCTTAGGCAAGTCATCGATTTTATAAGGCTGAAGTGTATTAATTACGTCACTGTAGGAACTGGTTAGAAATTGTTCTTGTGCAAGTATAATCTTGGACTGCTTCGGCTGCAGAAAAAAGATAGAATAAAAGGAATATATAATGGCTGGTACAAGCAGAACACTCACAGCAATCAAACTATTACGGAACCATTTCCATTTCTTTTTTGTCACTTCTATATACAGAGATGCAGACTCCCTATCCTTCCTTATAAACTCGTCGATTACTGTTAACAGCTCTTCAACAGACTCGGCCTCAAGCACCCTTTTGCTGTCTTCACTCAGCTCCAAAGTCTTCTCATATTGCAGGTATTGCTCAAATGAACGGGAGACATCGACCCAAGAAGCAGCCAGCGCCTTCAGCTCTTGCCACAGCTCAACCTCATCTCTTTCGTAAGGAGGCAGACTTTCTTTCACTCCATAATGCAGGAAATAAGGGGTCAAGCCTTGATCCACCACAATGTTCTCGGGACTGATGAAAAGATGCAGCCTTGAGATGCGATGATCTTTTACTTTATGAATCAATTGATAGATTATTTTTAATCTGTCCTTGTGCGAAAGCCCTTGAATAGAGGTACCATATTGATAGGAGCTGGGAATATCAATCTGTATTTGAAGAGCATCCTCCTCTACATTAATTTCTTTAGGAAGCTGACTTTCTATATCCTTAAGAATTAACACTTCACTCTTATCATCCATCTTTATCTTTTCAATTTGAAAGATAAACGTAATACGATTTTTGTCTTTTTTGATTATCGCATCCAACTTTTTTTCTAAGTATGTACGTTCAGCTTGAGGCATCTTCTATACCACCCTCATAAAATTTCAATAATATCTCCCGTAGTAATTCCTGCATCTGTTAGCCGTTGATTTCCCGGGAATACCTTTTGTTTATTTTTCACACGCACCCAATAACCTGATCGTGGAAGAGTTTCTATATCAGAAACCTGCCATGATAAATCGATTAGCTTTTTTATTGTGTAATAGTCAGATAAGCGTAAGTCGATTTTGTTTCGATTGTATTTCTGCAAATCGACCGTTACTTCTATATACATTATTTTCCACCTCAAAACGTAAAGGAGCGCTCCATAAAAAAAGCGCTCCTCCTAGGGTTTAGTTCATTTATTAAAATACACACGGCTTTTAAAAAGCCACATCCGCTATTTCGTCACCCATCATGATGCAAATCATGAAGAAGCTCTAACGATATTAAGTTCAGACACTTAGCCGCGAATTTGGTTAGCGATTTGAGCATCAGCATCCTCAAGCGCTTTAGCTGTGCTGTTCAATTGTGAGGAGATATCCTCTAGCAATTGCTGCATTTTAAGGAATGAAGGGCGAAGTGATTGGTATTGCTCACTGAACGCTTGGCTTGATTGACCTTCCCAAATGCTTTCCAATTCTTGGATCATTTGATCCAAACGAGTGACTTGTTCACCAACTTGACTTCCCTCGTTTGCATAACGGTTTGACATGCTAATAAGCTCTTCAGGGGTTACTCGAATGATTCCTGCCATGTTTCCTCTCTCCTTTTTCAAAAAAATTTTAGCTATCATTCTTTATAACTATGTAGCTAATGGAAAACAAACATCTATATATTAATTACCACATTTCAATATCCAAATAAAGGATAAAACGAACTTTTGACCATAAATGCATTTATTTTCCTATGAATATTATAGTAAATAGGACATATTCTCCCTTTTTTCAACACTAAAATCTAGTAATATAGTTCTTTTTTGTTTTTCTACAAAAAGAGGAGTGTCAACAATGACACTCCTCTCACATTCGTTGTTCCTGATTATGATAAAACTTTATCTTCTTTAAAGAATTGCGGCAAATGCTCTTTATGTGCTTCAAGCATTTCATTCAGAATTTCTTTCGCCACTTTATCAGAAGGCAATAACGGGTTGATTGTCATCGCAAGCAATGCTGTATTGTAGTCGCCTGTTACCGCTGCTTCTGCTGCCACTCTTTCAAAGGACTTAATCTGCTGTACTAAGCCTCTGACAGGTACAGGAAGGTCACCAATAGAGATTGGTTTAGGGCCGTCTTTTGTGATAACACTGCTGATTTCTACAGCTGATTCATCAGGAATGCTGGCAATTGCACCGTTATTAATTGTATTAACAGGCTGGATATCGCGCTTATCGTTGTACATGGAGTCGATCAAGCTGCAGGCTGCATCGCTGTAGTATGCACCTCCGCGTTTTTCAAGCTGTGGCGGTTTAATAGAAAGATTTTCATCTTTGTATAATTCAAACAGCTCTTTTTCCAGCTTTTGTACAACTTCTGCTCTTGTTCCTTGCTCTGCTGCTTCCTCATGCTCATGCTCAAGCATTTGTGCTTGCTTGTAGTAGTAACGGTGGTAGCCGCAAGGGATTGCTCCCAACGCTTTAATGAAGTCTGGATCCCAGTCAATTGCTGCAATATTACGCATTGTCGCACTTGCATGCTTGCCTGAAGTCATTTCTTCCAGCACTTCTTTTGTAACTTCTTTTCCGTCAAGATACACATGCAGGCCGTATACCATGTGGTTAAGTCCTGCAAAATCAACGCGAACTCGCTCAGGTTCTACTTCCAACAGCTTGGCTACACTCATTTGGATAGAAATCGGCACGTTACAAAGACCGACGATTTTTCTCCAATTGCTGTGACGAAGCACTGCTTCTGTTACCATTCCTGCAGGGTTCGTGAAGTTGATCAGCCAAGCATTTGGACAAAGCTCTTCCATATCGTTAACAATGTCAAGGATGACAGGGATTGTGCGTAAGCCTTTGAAAAGGCCGCCAGGACCGTTTGTCTCTTGTCCAATTACATTGTATTTCAAAGGAATTCTTTCGTCCTTCGCTCTTGCTGCAAGCAAGCCGACACGAAATTGAGTTGTAACGAAATCGGCATCTTTTAAGGCTTCTCTGCGGTCAAGAGTCAAATGAACCTCTATTGGTAAACCAGCCTTTTTCACCATACGCTTCGCTAAATTACCTACGATTTCTAATTTTTCTTGTCCTTCAGGAATATCAACAAGCCATAGCTCGCGAACCGGCAGTGAATCATATCTTTTAATGAATCCTTCAACAAGCTCAGGTGTGTAGCTGGAACCTCCGCCAATCGTTACAATTTTAATTCCGTTGCTCATATAGAAACGCCCCTTTTCTTATTTTTAGGTGTGTAACCCTTTTCAATTTTAGTTGATGTTATAATAAGATTATCTAAGTTGGAGTAAATCTATTTAATGGATGTGTTTAACATGTTTACAAATGAGCAGATTCAATCTTTTTCCGATCTTGAATATGAGCTTTACAATTACATTATGAAGAATTCTCGGGAAGTAACCTATATGAGAATACGAGAACTCGCAAATGAAACGCATGTCTCCACAACCACCATACTTCGTTTTTGCAAAAAGCTTGGTTTTGACGGCTTTACTGAATTCAAGGTGCAGCTGAAAAATCATCTTGCAGAGGAAGAAACATATCGGCTTAACAATACATATACAACTGTTTCCGATTTCGTAGAAAGAACGCTTTCAGCAAACTATGAATCTAAAATTAAAGAAATAGCCGAAGTTATCGCTAAAGCAAAAATCGTTATTTTTATCGGTGCAGGAACCTCTGGCGTCATTGCAGAATATGGTGCAAGGTTCTTCTCCGGTCTCAAGAAATTTTCTCTTCATATTAAAGATCCGTATTTCCCAATTTACAGTCACTACATAACTGACAGTGTCACAATCGTGCTGTCTGTGTCAGGCGAATCTAAGTCAACAATGGAAAAGCTGGACCGCCTTAAGCAGGATGGCAGCATCATTGTAAGTTTGACAAATCATTCTGACAGCTCACTGGCCAAAATGTCTGATTACAACCTGGCGTATTATATAACGACAGAATATTTGGGAAATGTCAATTTAACGACTCAAATACCAGTCATGTTTTTAATTGAACGGTTAGGAAAAGAGACTTTCGACTATATGCAATCCTCCTTAATCAACAGGGATGAAGGGAAATAGCATTGCTCCCTTTTGCTTTACATCTATAAGTTACAATGCACGCTCATGATAGTAAATACATCTTCCAGATTTAGTACTTAGTCACACCGAATGGAACTTGTTACTTTATAGGAACAACCTGTTACATAAAAAAAGCAATGATAAGCACTCATTTATATGCTTCCATTGCTTTTTCTTGTTTTTCTTTTATATAACAACTGATTTATCACTTCTGAGAACATCAATCCGATTGCAATCGACCCTGATAAGAGAAACGCTTTGGCAGCAAGGCTGACTGCGTTATAATAGTCATTCTCTACAAAGTGTCGCATGGCATTATAAGCCATTCCACCAGGTACAAGGGGAATGATCCCAGCTACTGTAAAAATAATAACCGGTGTTTTATACCATCTTGCAAATACTTGACTCATCACTGCAACAAGAAATGCACCAATGATTGTCGCAGGAACTTCATCTATATTTACATAGACCGCGCCCCAATATGCGACCCAGCCACACATGCCGACAAACCCGCATCTCACAAGCAAATGTTGTGGTGTGTGAAAAATCATCGCAAAGGCAAATGATGCAATAAAGCTTGTAACTGCTTGTTCTAATAATTCCCACATAATATAAATTTCTCCTTAAAATACTACAAACACAACAGCAATTCCAGATCCAATCGCAAAAGCTGTCAAAAAGGCCTCAGCTCCTTTAGAGATGCCTGAAACTAAATGACCTGCCATTAAATCTCTGACTGCATTAGTTATCAGCAACCCTGGAACAAGGGGCATAACCGAACCGATAATGATTTTGTCTGTTTCTGCACCAAACCCTATATAAACAGCTCCAAAAGCAATCAATCCAACGAGCACCGATGCCAGGAATTCTGCAAAAAACTTAATTTGCACCACTCGATGGAAATAAACAGAACATAAAAACCCTGCTCCGCCTGCAATCACAGCCGCTAAGAAATCCTTCCAGATTCCTTGGAACATTATTAAGAAACAGCCGCTTGCTATTGCCGCAGCAACAAACTGCACCCAAACTGTATAGGTTGGGCCTTCTTTATCAATCTCTTTCAATAGATGATATGCCTCTTGCAAAGAGATATAGCCGGAGCTGATTTTTCGCGATATATCATTTACCTTCAGAACCTTTTCCAGATTTGTTGTTCTGTCAATAATCCGAATCAGCTTTGTCTTTGTCGGCTCACGCCCTTCTAAAGAAAAGATAATACCAGTAGGTGTAACAAAGCTGTCTGAATCCTCCACTCCATACGCTTTGGCTATGCGGGTCATCGTGTCTTCCACCCGATATGTTTCTGCTCCATTTTTGAGCATAATTCTTCCAGCAAGCAAGCAAACCTCAATTATTTCATACGTTTTTTCTTTGGATATATAGTCCATGCCAACTCTCCAATATATAAACATTCTTAGCTGTTAAAAGAAATTACCATTATCAGTTTAAAGGACATGTTCACCTATAATCAATAGAAGAAGTACAACTCCTGTTTGCAAACATAACAAAAAGTCCTTTAAAAAAGGACTTTCACTTGGGAATGTAAATATTATGAAGGGGACAATTTTCGAAGTGGATGAATTTTCTCGTTTTGTTTTCAGTCTTTTTGAATGCCAAACCGCGCATTGATTTGGCCGCGTAACATTTGTTTTTTTATTTTGCGCTCTTCTTCTTCACGGGTTTTTTTAATTATTTCCTGACGTATTTCATGGGTTCTTACTCCTTCTTCCCGCTTGTTGGCAATTTCAATTAAGCGCTCTACATCTGAAAATGAATACTTCCGGTTCCCCCGTTCAGGTCTTTCCGGGAAAATAAGCTTTCGTTGTTCATAATAGCGAATTTGCCTTTCTGTTAACCCAGTCAGCTCACTAACAACACCAATCGTGATAACTTTCCTTTTTTTGTAGGATGGCTCATGATCCATATTATCATCTCACCTCATGAAGTAATAATTTCTCTCATTAACTGTAATTATAATACGAGTATTCAGATTTTTATCGTATCCTGTTATAAAATCTAACGCAAAATTCAAAAAATAGGTAAGAATACCTGACAATATAGCTGTATTTTGCATAAAATTCTTTTAAAATATTTATGTATAGTTGGTCATCAGGAGAGAACGTAAAATTTTTTACTGAAAGGAGCTATTTGCAATGATCAGCAAAGAAGCAATCGAATTAGCAAAAAAAATTGTCGAGATTGACCTTCTTCGTGATGAGGTATGGGAAGACTTCGCAGCAGTTGCTGGCGATAACGCCCATGATATTCTTCGTATTATCCAAAATAGTTAAAATAGATACAATCCATCGCAAGCAGCTTCCTTATACTTTTAGCTTGTGGTGGATTTTTGCATTTTTGCCATTAACCTACCCTTTAAATGTTAGGAAATCTAACGTTATTTTAATGGATGGAAGCAACAACTGCAAGTAAATGTCAAAATTTTTTTAATTTTTTTATTTTTAAGAGGAGGATTACAGATGAGCAACTTATTTTGGATTACAGAATACTTAGAGGAAACAAAGGCCAAGTGGAGCACAATAAGCGATTATATCTGGGATCATCCTGAAACAAGGTTTGAGGAGTTCGCCTCCACTTCTTATTTGAAGACAGCTATTCAAGGGGAAGGATTTACAATTCACGAAAAGATCGGCGGCATGGAGACCGCCTTTATGGCCGAATTTGGTTCAGGCACGCCAGTTTTCGCTTTCCTTGGTGAATTTGATGCTTTATCAGGCTTAAGTCAGGCAGATGGAACCGCGAGGGAATGTCCTCTTATTCCAAACGGCAATGGCCACGGCTGCGGTCATAACCTTCTAGGCACAGGAGCCATGGCTGCTGCTGTTGGATTGAAAAATTATGTGGCCGAAAACAATATTCCTTGCACCATTCGTTATTATGGCTGCCCTGGAGAAGAAGGCGGTTCAGGCAAAACATTCATGGTCAGAGCGGGAGCATTTGATGATGTTGATTGTGCATTAACATGGCATCCAAATGACATTACCTTTGTAATGAACACCAGCTCCTTAGCGAATATTCAAGTTTACTTCCGTTTCAAAGGCAAAAGCGCACATGCTGCTGGCTCTCCTCACTTAGGAAGAAGTGCGCTTGACGCAGTAGAGCTGATGAATATTGGATCTAATTATATGAGAGAACATATAATTGACCAGGCTCGTATTCATTATGCCATCACTAACTCAGGCGGTTTGTCCCCAAATGTTGTACAAGGCTTTGCAGAGGTCCTTTATTTAATCCGCGCTCCTAAAACAGATACAGTGATAGATTTATTTGAACGAGTGAAAGATGTCGCAAAGGGAGCTGCCTTAATGACTGGCACAGAAATGGAGGTTGTTATAGATAAGGCCTGCTCCAACTATATCCCGAACAACACGCTTAATTTAGTGATGCAAGAAGCAATGCTTGAAGTCGGGCCGACAAAATTCACTGCTGCCGAAAAGCAGTTTGCGACAGAGATTCAAGCCACCCTTACTGATGAGATGCTAACAGAAGCATATAAACCTTTAAGTATGAACAGAGGGGATAATCCCTTGTTCGAGGATGTCCTTGCTTACGAACAATCAATGTCACTCATGCCAGGCTCTACTGATGTTTCCGATGTCAGCTGGGTTACACCAACAGCTCAATGCAATGTTACAACTTGCGCAATCGGAACTCCCTTTCATACTTGGCAGTTAACAGCACAAGGAAAATCAAGCAGCGCTCATAAAGGAACCTTACAGGTTGCAAAAATCCTTTTCCTTACTGCAGCTAAACTGCTTAAAGATCCGGAACTACTTATAGAAGCGAAAAAGGAGCTGCAGCAAACAGTTGGAGAAAAAGGCTATGTCTGCCCTATCCCTGATGAGGTACAGCCAGCTGCTGCGAGATAGTTACAAATATTGCCTGAGCCTCTTTCGTAGGTTTTAGGCAATATCTTTTTAAAACTGTAGCTGCAACAGTACTTTTTCGCCGGCAGTCGACTTATAATAAAGAGGACTAGCTAGTACCTTTCTTAACAAAGTCTGGAGCTGAAAAAATTTGAATATCCTCTTAAAGCGCCTTGCCCAATCTAAAGGCGAACTCAGCGAATTAGAAAAACAAGTATTGGACTATATAATTGCAAACCCAGCGCTTGTAGCTGAATCGAGCTTGGACCATTTATCAAAAGCTTTATTCATATCAACTGCTACAATAAGCAGAACATGCAAACGCTTAGGATTCAGCGGATTTCAAGACTTAAAATACAGCTTAAACAAAGATAGCGAACAAGAATTATATAAAGAAGCTGTACATCCGCCGAGCTTTTTGACAGCACATATGGACAGAGTCAAACAGGAAATGGAATGGACTTTGGAACATATTAATGAGCTTGATATTCATAAGGCAGCAAGCTTCATTCATGAAAGTAATTTTATTGAGTTCTTTGGAGTCGGAGCATCCTTGCCAACTTGCATTGATGCGGCCAGAAAACTAACCTTTGCAGGGATAATCTGCAACGCAAGAGAAGACTGGGATGAGTTAAGATGTGTCGCTAACGGGTTGTCCAATAAGGATTTAGCTATATTGGTTTCATACAGCGGAGAAACCGCTCATATTCTTGATTATGCTGCAATTCTAAAGGAAAGAGCAGTAAAAACAATTGCTATTGTCGGAAGGAAAAGCAGCCGGCTGAAGGATTTAGCAGATATTACTTTTCAAGCCCGAATTCAAAACTGTTATCTCGGAGATCTTGATATGAGTTCAAGATTTCCATTAAGTATTTTATTAGATTTTATTATCCTGACTGCATTAGAATCAGGTAAAACAGGACAGAAGGCTTCTAGGGCGTGAACCTAGCGGCTTTTTTTATGGAAAACCCGCTGTACAAAAATTGTATACCCTTACATTTATCCCAAAACCAATTGTTCTTCTTGTCATAGACAGTTACTCTAGACACAAACATCCATGTTTTAGAAAGGAGTAAGTGATTATGAATAATGCAAAATCACGCTTTTGGGAGTTTTTCCAAGGGCTCGGAAAGACATTCATGCTTCCAGTAGCTCTGCTTGCCTTTATGGGTCTTATGCTAGGAATCGGCAGCTCCTTCACAAGCCCGTCTACAATTGAAGCTCTGCCTTTTTTAGACAACCGCTTCCTGCAAACGATATTTAGGTTTATGTCTACCATCGGAGGCTTTGCTTTCACCTATCTGCCTGTACTCTTTGCAATTGCAATCCCACTCGGATTGGCACGTTATGAAAAAGGAGTTGCTGCTTTTTCAGGATTTGTAGGCTTTGTCATTATGCATTTATCTATCAATTTTTATTTAACAGAAACAAGCCAGCTTGCAGCAGCGGAAAAACTTCGCGAAGCAGGTCAAGGCATGGTAATGGGTATTCAAACAATTGAGATGGGCGTTCTCGGCGGAATTATTGTCGGTGTAATTGTCCATTTACTGCATAGCCGTTTCTATAATATTCAGCTTCCAGATGCTTTTGCCTTCTTCGGGGGAGCAAGATTTGTGCCCATCATCACCTCTCTTACGTTAGCTGTTGTCGGCATACTTATTCCAATCATTTGGCCAATATTCGCCATTGCTATCACTGGAATTGGCCAGCTAATTCAAAAATCTGGAGCATTTGGTCCGTTCATATTCGGAGCAGGAGAACGTTTATTGCTCCCATTCGGACTGCATCATATTCTTGTCGCCATGATTCGATTTACAGAAGCAGGGGGCATCCAAGTTGTTGATGGGCAAACAGTAGCTGGAGCATTAAACATATTCTATGCTCAGCTGCAAAGCGGCTCTCCAATCAGTCCTTCCGCTACTGCTTTTTTGTCTCAAGGAAAAATGCCAACCTTCATGTTTGGATTACCGGCAGTCGCACTGGCAATTTATCATACAGCCCTTCCTGATAGACGAAGCAAGATTAAAGGTTTATTGATATCTGGTGTCATTGCTACATTTGTAACTGGTATAACAGAACCGATTGAGTTCCTGTTTCTATTTCTTGCACCTGCCCTTTACGGCATTCATGTTCTATTAACAGGGTTAGGGTTTATGACGATGCATTTGCTTGGTGTCGTAATCGGGAATACAGACGGCGGTATCCTTGACTTCATTATTTTTGGAGTTCTGCAAGGAACGTATACGAAATGGTATCTCGTTCTAATAGTTGGCGCTGTTTGGTTTGCTGTTTACTATTTCATCTTCCGATATGCCATTATTAAGTTCAATTTAAAAACACCTGGCCGTGAGGATGAAGCAGTGACGACTGGGAATGAGGAGTTAACTTATCAGAAAAAAGGCAAGTATGATGCGAAAAGAATACTGTCAGCATTAGGCGGAAAAGAAAATCTTCAGTCACTCGACAATTGTATTACTAGACTGCGCCTTGTAATCAATGATATGAGCAAAATTGATGAGAAGGAATTAAAGGACTGCGGAGCACTCGGCGTGGTAAAGCTCGATAATCATAATTTACAGGTTATTATCGGCACACAAGTAGCATCTTTAAAAAATGCATTAGAAATAGAAATGGAGTAGTACCGTTTATGACATATTCCTTTGATCGGATAACAAAAAGAACTGGTACGTACTGTACACAGTGGGATTATATTGAAGACAGATTCGGAGAAGCAGACCTATTGCCCTTCTCCATCTCTGATACAGACTTCCAAACACCGCAAGAAGTAAGCAAAGCTTTAAGCAGACGGCTGGAGCACGGCATTTTCGGCTACACAAGATGGAATCACCAGGAATTTAAAGAAGCTGTTCAAAAATGGTATCGAGAACGCTTTTCTGCAGAGCCGCAACAAGATTGGATTGTTTACAGCCCAAGTGTTATTTATACAATCGCGAAACTAATTCATGTTTTAACAGATGATGAAGATCATGTTGTTATACAGACTCCAGCATATGATGCTTTTTTTAAGATGATTACAGATAATAACAGGCGGATTTCTGCAAATCCACTAGTTGTAAAAGACGGGAAATATCACATTGATTTTGCTGACTTAGAAAACAGGCTTGCCCACAATAAAGCGAAAGTGCTTTTGCTGTGCAGCCCACATAACCCGACAGGCAGAGTTTGGACAGAAAATGAGCTTGAACAAATCATTAATCTTTGCAGGAAATATCATGTTTTTATTATCAGCGATGAAATTCATATGGATATTGTGCTGCAGCCTAATAAGCATACTCCCATCATCAGCAAAGCAACAGCGCTTGAAAATGTATGCATATGTACCTCTGCCAGCAAAACATTCAATATTCCAGGACTTATTGGTTCGTATGCCATTATCCCAAGTGAGCATATAAGAGATGAATTTTTGCTAACATTAAAAAATCGTGATGGCCTTTCCTCCACAAGCATATTAGGATTGACTGCAACGATAGAGGCCTATCAGTCTTGCGGCAGTTGGGTGGATCAACTGAATGACTATATTAAAAATAACATGCTGTTTATACAGGCATATTTAGAAAAGCAGCAATTAGGAGCGACGCTGCAAATTCCAGAAGCAACTTACTTAGCATGGATTAATATCGAAAACATGCCATATACCCCAAAACAAGTTCAGCACGCCCTTATCCATGAAGGTAAAGTGGCTATCATGGCCGGAGATACCTACGGAGCTGAAGGAAGGAGCTTCTTGAGGCTGAATGCTGGCTGTCCGCAATCAAAGCTTGCAGATGGCTTAGCACGTTTCACACAAGCTATTAACTTTTTAAAGAAAAGCTAAAAAAACCGGAGAGCCGCCCTCTCCGGTTTTTTCATTAAATGCTGATATCTCTTTTTTGGAAAAAGAAAAATGTGATAAACATAAAGATAAGGTAGTAAATTCCAAGAATTCCTAATGACATCGGCATCGTGATATTTTCTAAGATTTTATCCTGCACTACGAATACAGTCTGATCTAAGTGCGGGAAAATTAACGCTTTTGTCCATGTGTACTTTTCTGAAAAACCAACAATTAATGCTCCTGCAGTCGAAGAAAAGAATAGTACAAATACACCAATTCCAACTGCAATTGCTTGGTTCTTAAACAATGTAGACAGCATAAATGCCAGCGTAAGGACCATGATAAGCCCTGGCAAATAGTATAGAAGGCTTTGGAAGAAATATGCTCCACCAGCTACAGCTTCCATTTCAAAAGTAGTAGGATTTTGCACCGACAATTTTCCACTAAAGTCATCAATACCAAAGAAGGCAATGCTCACTAAATAGCCTATTCCAATTAGTACCGCAATCAAAAACGCAGAATAAATAAGAAGCGCAATATATTTTGACAGCAGGATTGCCCATCTTCTATGAGGACGAATCAGCAGCTGCTTAATTGTGCCATCGGAAAACTCAGACGATATATTCCCTGCACAAACAATTACTACAAAAAGAGTAATAAGAGACTTCAATGCAATTCCATAATAATCCAAATATGACCAGCTTGTCGTATAGGGATTCACATTGTCATTTAAATTGCCATTAAAACTGTCGATTTCGGCTTGGATATCCTCCTTTGCCTTTGTCTTATAATCATCTTCTGGAATATCCTCATAGCTTGGAGCTTTTTCCATTTCCTTCTCCAGCTGGTCTATTTCCGTTTGAACCTGCACCTTCCAATCATCTTCTGTTTGCTGTGTGCTAGTTTTCAACTCAAGTACAGCAGTTCCAACTAATGCAATAATAAGTATAATGGCAAAAATCCAGCTCATCTTCTTTTCAAATATCTTTATCAGTTCATTCTGGACTAACCCAATCATCGTACTGCTTCCTCTCCTTTTTTATTCGTGATTTCTAGGAATCTGTCTTCTAATGTCGCTTTCGCCGCATTTATTCCGTACACAGAAATTCCCTTTTCCACAAATAGTTTGTTCACAGCCGGAATGGAAGACCTCGACAGTTTTACTGTTAACAGCTCCTTTTTAAGCGAAACCTCCTCAAAAGCTACTGCGCTGCTTTTCAGCAGTTCTAGTGCATTATTAGCCTCATCTATTTCAAAGGTCACTTCTCTTAGCTCATCTACTCCCTCAGCGACTGTTTCATCCATAGAGGAGATGTGGATAAGCTTACCTTTTTCAATGATTGCAAAGCGATGACACATGAGCTGCATTTCCGAAAGCAAATGTGATGATACGAGCACAGATATCCCTGTTGCTGCCAGTTCATGAAGATAGTCACGGAACTCTCTTATTCCTTGTGGATCAAGACCGTTTGTTGGTTCATCCAGAATTAGAATCGCAGGATTATGCAGAAGGGCTTGTGCAACGCCAAGACGCTGTCTCATTCCTAAGGAATATGTTTTTACCTTTTGGTGGATAGCATTATCCAGTCCTACAAGCTTAACGACTTCTGCAATTCTGCTTTCCGAAATTTCTTCTTTTGCCATTCTGGCATAATGGCGCAAATTCTTATAGCCGCTCATATATTTATAGAATTCAGGGTTTTCAACAATGGCCCCTAAGCTGCTCATCGCCTCAGCGAAGGAAGCGTCTAGATTATGTCCGTTAATGACAACCTCGCCTTCTGTTCTGTTAATCAAGCTGACTATCATTCTAATGATAGTTGTTTTTCCCGCACCATTCGGGCCAAGCAGTCCGAAAATCTCTCCCTTTTCCACCGCAAAACTGACCTTATCTACAATCGTTTTGCTTCTGATTTTCTTTGTGAGATTTTTTACCTCTAATGCATATTGAGACATGATAAACTCCTCTCTTTTTTTAAGATCCTATGTACCCCACCTTATCTGTCATATACTATTACGAGTTTGCCTTTTAATAAGTTTCATTTATTTGGAAAAAATTTATATACTTGTAAGCAAACTCCATAAAAAAACCAGGTTCCAGTAAAACGGAAACCTGGCTGTTAATCTATTGTTAAACTGCAGTAGTGGGAATGGAATTGATTACTTCTTGAACAGGCACATACTCCAGCCCAAGATCCTTCGCTACAGGAGCATATGTTATATGTCCATTAAAGGTATTAACACCTTGCTTGATTGCGTAGTTGTTCTGGATTGCATTGACAGCTCCTTGATTGGCAATTTGCAGCGCATATGGGACCGTGACGTTAGTTAGAGCAATTGTTGATGTTCTCGGCACCGCACCTGGCATATTAGCAACAGCATAGTGAACGACACCATGCTTTACATATGTCGGATTATCATGTGTGGTAATATGGTCTACTGTCTCAAAGATTCCGCCTTGATCGATTGCCACATCGACAATCACAGAGCCTGGAGCCATCTTCTTAACCATTTCTTCCGTCACAAGCTTCGGCGCTTTAGCACCAGGGATAAGAACAGCCCCGATTACTAAATCGGACTCTGCTACAGCTGCTTCAATATTTGCCGGGTTAGACATAACTGTGTTTAGGCTTGACCCAAATTGATTATCCAATTCTCTTAATCTTTCCGGATTCAAGTCCAACAACGTTACATTTGCCCCAAGACCAACTGCAACTTTCGCAGCGTTCGCTCCGACAATACCACCTCCGATGATTGTCACATTACCGCGCTTCACACCAGGCACCCCTGCAAGCAGGATCCCTTTGCCGCCATGGGGCTGCTCAAGAAACTGGGCACCAATCTGAACAGCCATTCTGCCTGCAACCTCACTCATCGGTGTAAGCAGCGGCAGTTTGCCATTCACTTCAATCGTTTCATAAGCAATGCCTGTTACTCCCTTTTCTGTCAAGGCTGCAGCCAATTCCTTTTCTGCAGCTAAGTGCAGGTACGTAAACAAGATGAGCCCTTTGCGGAAGTAGCCATACTCTGATTGCAGCGGTTCCTTTACTTTCATGATCATCTCTGCAGAATTCCATACCTCTTTTGCATTTTCAGCAATCTTCGCCCCAGCCGCTGCATACTCAGCATCTGTAAAACCGCTGCCTGCACCAGCATTTGTCTCGACTAAGATTTCATGATTGCTATTTTTTAAGTAAGCAACTCCAGATGGAGTAATTGCAACCCTGTTTTCGTTGTTTTTTATCTCTTTCGGAATACCAATAATCAATCCAATCCACCCCTTGTCAGTTTTCCTTACTTTAATTGTTAGTTATCTTATAATTATAATAGGACGGATTGTGAAATTAATCTTTGGTAAAAAGGATAAAAGTAAAGATGAGCCTTTGTGAAAATTCACAAAACTCAAAAACAAGGGTTTAATTCTGTCGCCAGCGCAGCAGCTTCAAATCGAGATACAGCATGAATTTTTGAGAAGGGACGGACAGGTCAACTTCCATTATTTCAGTAATCCGCTTTAATCGATAGGTTAATGTATTAGTATGTATATGAAGCCGTGCTGCTGTTTTTTGCATGCTTTCACTCTCATCCAAAAAGGCTTCCAAGGTAACTAAAAGCTCTGTATTATGACTCTTATCATATTCTCTTAATCTTTTAATCGCTATATTGTCGAACCCATCCTGAACTCGTTTTTCCAACAGGACGTCCATAAATTGATAAATTCCTAATTCCTGATAAGCAGAAAAAGACTCTGCCTCTTCTGGGAACTTCTCCTTAACCTCCACGACTTTTTTCGCTTCCTTAAAGCATTTCTTTACATGGTTCCATTCAGAATATATGCTGCCATATCCGCCGTACACGCCTTCTATATGAAATTTTTCCGCTAAGCTTTTGGGGAAATTTTCAATGAACTGCTTAAATACTGCAGCAGGGCTGATTTGTCTGTCTACTGTGCTTGCTAGCAAAATCAGCTCATGATCATCCATCGTATAGAGAATGATTTTGATATCATCCATTACTTTAAGCAAATATATGATTTGCTTTTCCATATCCTTGCTGATAATTTCTTTAAAGTTAAAAACCATAATCGTAAATTTATTGCTTGTGTAATTTAGCTCTAACAGCTTTTGATTAGCCTCATGGTCGCTCACATGACCAGTAAGAAGCTTCCAAAAGAATTCCTGATCATCATGGGTTGACGGTCTTTTGCTTTTCCCAAACCGCGATAACAGATGCTTCGCGACGGCAGCAGCGTTTTGTAATATTTCCATTTGACTGTCTGTAAGAGGCTGATCCCATTCAATAGCCCAAATATACCCAATGACTTCATCCCCTCGCCATATAGAAACAGCCACTCTGCTTCCAAGACCAATCTCTTTTTTTCCTTCGATTCTGATTGGCTTTTTGCTTTGGAGGAGACTTGGGATAACTCCGTCTTTCCATAAGCGGTTTATTACTTTCTCAGGAACCCGTCTGCTTATAATGGTAGAAATTCTGACAGGATCGGTTTCCTCCCCATGACTGCTGTATACAAGCACACGATGATGTGTATCTTCAAGCGTTATCGAGCATCCGAGCAATTCACTGACATGGTCTACAAAACTTTCAAGAGAATCGTACATCTCCCGCCGGAAAGGATTTATTGGCTGATTAGGCATTGATTTGCTCCCTTCTTCCTTTGGAATGGTTATTTAGCTTTTCTACTATTCTATATGGATTAGGTTATGTACAACAACAATATAATTATAGTTAGCTTCAAATCGAGCGTACCAACTGGAGCCTGCTGCATGAAAAAATGAGCCGAGATCCTGGCTCATTTTCTGTATACTATCTCAAAGCAACTCCATATTTTCTGGCAATTTTACTTCAGACAGAATCCTCGTCTCCTCCTGTCTTTCCTCATAATAGGAGCTGCCGTTTTTCAGTCTAGAGTCTAAATAGGCAGGATGTGTCATCACTTCCACCGTTTTGCCATCTTCCACTCTATCTTGGAGCTTTTCAAAATAATCCTCTGTAACTCCCTCACCGTAAAAATCAGCAATTAAAATATCTGTAACTGTTTTTATATCTGTAAAATGGGGACCAGCAATCCGGACTGGAACATCATATTTTTCTGACAGCCTTTTAATAACAGGATAAAACTCTTTGATACCATGGACATGATGATGGCTGTCAAAATGCGACGGTTTCAGGTCTGCAGCCAAAAACCTTTCTATTTGCGCCGTCCATTCCCGCTCCAAGTCCTCATGTGAAATTTCCTCTGGATGCTCATATACCTCCTTTTGCTTCTTAAAAAAACCATCATCACCAATAAGGCTTGAAGCACTAGTCAGCGGTTTTCCCAATGTGAGGACAAGATGGACTCCCACCTTTAAAGAAGGTGTAGCTTTAGCAATTTCAAGGGCGTGCTCCGTTCCTGCTGCATTCATCATCATTGTTGCGGAATTGACAATCCCGTTTAAGTGAGTATCAAGAATCCCGTAGTTAACACCTCTGGAAAAACCGAAATCATCCGCATTTACAAGCAATTTAATCATGCTAGTTCCCCTTTGCTCTCATTTATTTTTTAATCATCTACTTTATATATTTTGGCATAAAACCCACTGGAATGAAAGCGCTTTTATTTGGTAACTTACTCACATAATAAGCCAGGCCCATTACAGACCTGGCTTTGCTTATTAATACTACTTTGACAACTTCTCCACAAATTGCATATCAATTAGCTCTTCGTATTTATAGCCTTCTTTATATACACCGGTTTTCTCCACAACATCCATCGGCTTTGCCAATGCTTCTTCAGAAATGAAGCCATCCTTGCTCCATAGCTGATCTGCATAGGCCCGGTCAAGAGAAGCCTTTAAGCTTTCGTCAGATGTAGTCGGAAATTCTTTTTTCAAAGCTTCCATAGCCAAATCATGGTCTTCATCAACCGTCTTCAGTCCTTTAAGCATTGCTTTGACAAAGCTTTCGACCACTTCCGGCTCATTCTCAATCGTTGATTTTTTGACACTGATTACAGAATAAGGATAGTCTCCTAAACTAGGAAAGCTATAGAACGGTTCATTCCAGACTCCTTTATTAATGCCTTCTGTTATTTGCGGTTCTCCGCCATTGGCAATATCGGCCTGCCCAGATTCAACAAGGGAGACAACTGCGCTTGCATCAGCAGGCTCCTCAAGCTTCACATCTTTATCCGGGTCTAAACCAAGCTCGAGCAGCAGCCATCTTGTCAAAAGATTTGGGCTGCCGCCATACCGGCCGGCGGCAATTGTTTTTCCTTCCAAATAACTTGCCAGTTCCGCTTCATTTGTACTGTCTATTGGTTCATCAGAGCTGCCCATTAAATACACATTAGCTCGATTGACGACATTCACGACTCCTTGAATCGGATCAGAGCTGCCTGGATTAGCCATTTGGTTTGAATCAGGTCCGGCAATATTGCCCCAAGCATCTCCACTCACAAGGGATGTGACGTGGGCTCCTCCTGTAGCAGTAATGACTTCCACTTCCAGTCCCTCTTCCTCAAAATACCCCTCCTGTATGGCTAAATAAAGAGGCAGATAACCAATTAAATGAACAGGTTCGGCTATGACAATCTTCTTCAAGCCTTCCTCTGTCCCGCCACCAGAATCTTTTGAAGCACAGCCTGCAAGCAGCATCATAAGGCCTAATAAAGCAATCAGCAGCAGTTTGCCTTTCCGCACCATAAATCCCCCTTTTTTCTAAGTTGCGATTAGCCATCTCCCGGGAAAACACATCTTATTAAAGTTGCTGATAATTGTTCTAATAAAGGATGGTCATCGGTAAAATATATGGGAGGCAGCATTGTCTATATTCATGAATCTTACCTCCTGGCTCCAATTATTACGGAGCATTCCTGCCCTTTAACAGTATTTTCTCCACCCAGACCGTCGCGAAATACATTAGAATCGACAGTAAGGACAAGACAACAACTCCTACCCAGACGAGATTGATATTCATAATTTGTCCTGCATAAAGAATCATTCTGCCAATTCCTTGTCTGGAGCTGATAAATTCTCCGACAATTGTTCCTGCCAAGGCAAGGGCAATATTTATTTTTAATGAGCTCACAATCCATGGCATGCTTGTTGGAATAACAACCTTTGTGAATACGTGCCAGCGCTTTGCGCCAAGCGAATACATGAGCTTCTCTAAATCCTTATCAACTGCTTTCACACCGCTGTATGCAGCTAGTGCTGTGACGATAACCGTCATCATGAAGGCAAGCACCACTTTAGAGCTGAAGCCAATCCCAAAGAGAATAACTAGCACTGGTGCAAGAGCAAGCTTTGGAACCGCGTTAAATGCAATTAAATATGGCTCTGAAATGCGCGAGTAATAGTAGGACCACCAAAAGGATAAACCAAGCAGTGCACCAATAAAGGTTCCAAGAATAAAGCCGAGTACAGTCGATCCGCTTGTATAAATTAAATCATCGAGCAATGTTCCTTCTGTAAATGCTGTATATGCCGTACTCCATATAGTTGACGGACTGCTCCAATAATAAGAGTCAATAATCTGCCATCTAGCAAACAGTTCCCAAAACACAATCAGTAAAACTCCTAAAGCCCATTGTCCGTATAAGGTAATGCGTGATCTTCTTTTTGCTGCTTTCTCTTCATCTTCTATATACGGAAGGGGATTTTGATTCTGCTGCGCCAACGAAGACTCCTCCTTTCCTTTATTTTTCTGTTTTCAGCGTTTGCAGTACATGCTCTTTTAAATCAATAAATTCAGTGCTTAATAAGGTTTGGGCACTTCTCGGTCTTGCTAGAGGGACAGTGACCTTCTCCTTAATTGTTCCTGGTCTAGAAGACATGATATAAATATCATCAGACAGGAAAATCGCTTCATCAATGTCATGTGTAATGAAAAGAATGGTCTTTTTAAAATCCGTCCATATTTGCAAAAGCCATTCCTGCATTAATAGTCTTGTTTGCGCATCAAGAGCACCAAACGGTTCATCTAATAAAATGATGTCCTGGTCATACAGCAGTGTCCTGAGCAAAGCCGCTCTTTGTCTCATTCCCCCGGAGAGTTCATCGGGAAAGTGATTTTCGAAACCGCCTAATCCGTACTTTTCTAATAGGGGAGCCGCCTGGCTGATTGCTTCTTTTTTAGAAACACCTTTTATCTCCAATCCTAAAATGACATTATGCATGATCGACCTCCAAGGCAGCAGCAAATCCTTCTGCAGCATATAGCCTACATAGCCGTTCTTGCCGACAATATCTTTACCGTCAAGCAGCACCTCCCCTGTGGAAGGTTTGATTAACCCAGCAATGATATTAAATAGAGTTGATTTTCCACAGCCGCTTGGACCTATGATGCTGACAAATCTTCCTTCTGGAACTTGCAAGCTTGCATCTTTTAAAGCATAGAAGTCTTTACTGTCCTTCCTGAAAATCTTGCTGCTGTTTTTAACCTCTAACTTATACACTTTTAAACCTCCTGTCTTAAAACACTTTTCATCCAACTCCTGGCCTTAATGTATAATTATTCTAGGCGATATCATTATGTGCGCAAAAATCAATGGGCATTTTATTTATCACAAGACTGACAACAAGCTGACTGCATTTATTTGCTATACTATATGTAAATATTTATTAGAGAGGAACGTCGAAATGGAAAAAAATGCTTTAGTGATCGGCGCAACAGGGCTTGTCGGAAGGGAGCTTGTACAGCTGCTTGCAAGAGAGAACAAGTACAGCACAATAACCGTACTGACAAGAAGGAAAAGCTTTGATCATCCTTTAATAAAGGAAGTAGTCGCAGATTTCAGCAAGCTGTCCGCATACAAACAAGAGTTTGCAGTTGATGATGTTTTTTGCTGTATAGGAACAACAATAAAAAAGGCAGGTAGCCAGGCAGAAATGACAAAAATTGATTTGGAATATCCTGTGGAAATTGCTAAGCTCGCATTTGGGATGGGAGCAAAACAGCTGCTTGCAATCAGTGCAATTGGAGCTGATTCAAGCTCTAAAATATTCTATAGCAGACTCAAGGGAGAATTCGAAGAGCATCTTCAAGAAATCGGTTTTCCATCTCTGACAATTGTAAGACCTTCCCTTCTCCTTGGTGCAAGAGGTGAGTTTCGTCTTGGAGAAAAGCTGAGCTCTTACTTGCTGCCGCCTCTGCACTTTATGTTCGTTGGCCGTTTGAGGAAGTATCGGGGCATTAAAGCGCAAACTGTTGCAGCTGCAATGAGCAAGCTTGCTGCAGAAAACAAAAGCGGTGTGCATATACTTGAATCAGATGAAATTGAAAGACGCGCTTAATGCTACTTATATATTAACTTTGATTGGAGTCCTGTTATATGCTTCAAAGCATGAATGCTTTTCTTAGTAAATGGATGCCTTTGCTTACACCAGTTAGTGTGGTAATAGGGGTGCTTTTAGCCTCTTTTTTGCATCATTTATCCTTTCTCGTTCCATGGATTTTTGCTGCCATGACATTCACAGGGAGCCTTAACTCCAACTTTAAATCAATGAAGCATACTGTCACTCATCCATTATCCTTATTACTGACATTGGGCGCCCTGCATATTATCACCCCCATTTGGGCGTTTGCAATTGGTCACCTATTCTTTCATAATGACCCGTACACCATTACCGGCCTTATACTTGCCACAGTAATTCCAACAGGTATTACGAGCGTTATATGGGTTTCCATCTATAAAGGAAATGTCCCCCTCACGTTAGCAATTATTTTGGCAGACACCTTGCTGTCTCCATTCTTAGTGCCATTGAGCATGAGCATTTTTGTCGGAGAATCGGTTCAGTTAGATATTTGGGGCATGATGAGGGGACTTCTTGGAATGATTGTACTTCCATCCATCGCAGGGATGGCTGTTAACCAGTTTTATTCCAAGGAAAAAGCGTTAACTTGGAATAAGACACTTGCTCCTTTTTCAAAGCTTGGTTTGGCAGCTGTTGTAGCAATAAACAGCTCCGTTGTTGCTCCTTATCTCCGCAATATTGACATGAAATTCATCTACATTGCTCTAACGATGTTTTTTGTGGCGTTATCTGGATACTTTTTTTCATGGATGCTTGGTGTTCTCACAAAGCGTCATAAGGATGAGACGATTGCGATGATTTATACAGGAGGAATGAGGAACATCAGCGCTGGTGCTGTTATTGCGGTCAGCTTTTTCCCGCCCCAAACAGCTGTGCCTGTTGTCATCGGCATGCTTTTCCAGCAAATACTCGCTGCCACTTATGGCCAAGCGATTCGAACGGTTTATCAGAAGCCTTCATTGATAAAAGTTGCTGGCAAGAAAATCTCCTAACAAAAAAACACGAGCATATCTCGTGTTTTTTGTTAGGTCACGTATTTTGCCTGCTGTCTTTCAAAAAAACAGCACACATTTCCACCATTTCACAGGCCATAATCTTCAAGGTTTCTGTTGTCAGCATTTGATCCTCCGCATGCATCAAGATTAACGAAAAAGGCAGCTCCTCCCCACTTGCTTCTCTTTGAACAAAGGAGGCATGAACTTTATGTATCTTGTTGTAGGAGCGTTCCCCTGCCTTAATAATCTCTTTCGCTTCGTCTATTTTCCCCTCCCTCGCAGTGCGGATTGCCTCCACATAGCTGCTCCGTGCCTCACCTGAATACGTTATAATTTGAAAAGCCGCCGCCTGCATTTCCTCTAGTAACTTCATTTTTTCCCTCCGACAGCTTTATTTTTGGTTTAATTGCAATGCATGATCGAGAATCTTTTCCCCGTCTGCTGTTCCATACAGTCTGACATCAATAACATCAACTGGTATTCCATACGGCTTGGCAGTATTGACTGCCGCCTGTTTCATAAAGCGTACTTGTGGTCCAAGGAGAATAGCAATAATCCCCTCACTTGAAGTGGCTAATTCATCCTCAATAGCTCCCTCTGGTATGGCATAAACATCGATGTCCTCTCCTCTTGCTTGAATTGCTGCTTTCATTTTAGAGACAACAATGGAAGTGGACATGCCTGCTGCACATGCTAAGATAATTTTCTTCATATTAAATTCCTGCCCTTCTATTTTATTTCACCAAATCATCATCTGCGGCTTCTAAAGTCCGATTGGCTATAATGGATTGATACCATCTAGCAGACTTTTTCATCTGTCTGTTCCTGTTATCATCCAGATTAATTTCTACTAATCCATAGCGGTTTTTGAAGGCATTCATCGGTGAAACATTATCAGTAAACGCCCAAAGCATATACCCTTTGCAATTAGAGCCTTCGTCCACCGCCTTCAACAGCCATTTCATATGCTCGGCAATAAATTCAATTCTGTAGTCGTCTTGAATACTGCCTTCGTCATTCTTATAGCGCCACTCCTGCTCAACACCCATGCCATTTTCAGCGATAAACCATTCTATGTTGCCATACTCCTCTTTCATCCTCATAGCCATATCGTACATAATTTTCGGATAGATCTCCCAACCGCGGAAAGGATTCATCTTCTTGCCAGGCATATCAAACATCTCATAATAATAAGAAGGATGAAATGGCGTGCTTTCATTCCAAGCTGTCGTTCTTGCCTTAACACGATGAGGGTAATACAAATTAATGCCTACATAATCAACTGTGTTCTGCTTGATAGTTTCTAAGTCTGCCTGTGTATACTCAAAGGCGATGCTATGTCTGGCCATCAAGTCAAAAAGCTCTTGCGGATATTCGCCTTTAATGGAAGGGTCCAAAAATATTCGGTTAAAGAACAAATCATAGATGTTAGCTGCTTCTTGGTCATGTGGAGCAGATGAGCGCGCATATGTCACTTCTGGGTTTAAAATAACCCCCATCTTCGCTCCAGTCTTTTCCTTGAGCCCTTTCTGTTTAAAAAGCTCCACTACTTTAGCTGTTGCCAAAGCCTTATGAAAGTTCCACTGCATCCATTTTTTTGTATTCTGCTCAAAAGGATAACGAATGGCATCTAAGTAAACCCTTGTCTGAACAACAATCGGCTCATTGAAGGTGAACCAGTGCTTCACCTTATGTCCATAACGGTCCAGCACTTTATCAGCATACTTTACAAAAAGATCGACCACATGCATGGAGTCCCAGCCTCCATATTTCTCAAACAAGTAGGCAGGCACTTCATAATGCTCCAAGCATATCATCGGCTCCACTTGTTTTTCTAAGAGCTCATCAATCACCTTATCGATATAGGCTGCATACTCTTCATCCACTATTGCTTCCTCATAATCTAGTAAGAAGCGGGACCAATTAATGGAGGTGCGATAATGGGTTAGCCCGATTTCTGCCATTATCCCGATGTCTTCCTTGTATCTGTTATAAAAATCAGTTGCTACTCCTGGTCCGTACCCGTTATGCCAGACGTTCTTGTTATTTTTGTACCAAAGATCTAAATACGAGTCTTGAGATTCCTTTTTTCCTGACCAGCCCTCTGTCTGCCAGGCAGATGCTGCAGCACCGATGATAAAATCATCAGGTATTTTCACCATTAATTTATCCGACATTATTTACCTCCCGATTTTTCAAGCGTTTCCCATATGCCTGAAAGATACATACTTCCTAAAGCCCTGTCATAAAGTCCGTAGCCAGGTTTTCCGGTTTCCCCCCAAATCATCCGGCCGTGATCAGGTCTTACATAACCTGTAAAGCCATTGTCATGGAGCGCCTTCATAATAGCAGCCATATCGAGACTTCCGCATGTTGAGAAATGTGCTGATTCCTCAAAATCACCGTTTGCAAGTATCTTAATATTGCGCAAATGAACAAAAGGAACTCGGTTAAGCTGCGTATATTTTGCTGCCAGCTTAACGATGTCATTATCTTTTGTACAACCTAACGAGCCTGAGCATAAAGTGATTCCATTTGCTTCACTTTCATATAAGTTTAAAAAGCGATCAAGATTATGTTCATTTGTAATAATGCGGGGCAGTCCAAATATACTCCACGGCGGATCATCTGGATGGATGGCCATCTTGATTCCATGCTTCTCTGCTGCCGGAATCACTCTAGCTAAAAAGTACTCCAGATTATTCCACAAGCCTTCTTCTCCCAACTCCTGATATTGCCTGATTAACTCTTGCAGTTCTTCTCTCGTATAAGAAGTATCCCAGCCTGGGAGGGACAGATCGTTGTGCACAGGATCCATCCTCTTTAGCTGTTCTTGATAATAAACTAATGCAGTAGACCCATCCTCCAGCTCCTTATCAAGCTGTGTTCTCGTCCAGTCGAAGACAGGCATAAAGTTATAACAGATCACTTCAATACCGATTTTTGCCAACCTCTCCATTGTGAGGATATAATTATCAATATACGTATCTCTGTTTAGAAGACCTAATTTAATATCTTCATGAACAGGCACGCTTTCCACTACCTTGAAATCTAGTCCTGCTGCGCTTATCTCTCTATAGAGCTCCTGAATGCTTTCCTCCGGCCAAGCTTCACCTGGAGGAACATCATAAACAGCGCTGACTATCCCATTCATGTTAGGGATTTGCTTAATATATTCAAGGGGAATAGAGTCTTGTTTTCCATACCATCTGAAAGACATCTTCATCTTTAAATCACCTTCCTTGTATCATCACTTTCTTCTCCAGTTTGCTGGGACACTTTATTAGCCATTAAGACGAACGGCAGGTAGATGAATATAGAAGCAGCAATACATATCAGCTGTGTGATGACTGCTCCCATACTGCCGGCAGTAGACAGCCAAGCATTAATAATCGGCGGTGTCGTCCAAGGAACCATAACGACTGCTTTCCCTGCAAAGCCTGTTGCAGTTGCGATATACCCGATTGTTCCTGTTACTAATGGTGTGATAACGAATGGAATCGCCATAATTGGATTGAGCATGACCGGAAGTCCGAAGATAACAGGTTCGTTAATATTAAAAATCCCTGGACCGAAAGACAATTTAGCAATACTTCGCATTTCTTCTCTTTTTGAAACAATAAAGATTGCTATTAAGAGACCAATTGTTACTCCTGAACCACCAATGCTCATATATACATCCCAGAATGGCATTGTAATAATATTTGGAATTTCCTTTCCTTCTTGGAAGGCAGTCATATTGACTGTTATGGACGCAAGCAAGAGCGGCTCCCGAATCGGCTTAATCATTTGGTTACCATGAATTCCAATCACCCAGAAGAACTGCGCGACAAACATAAGAATCAAAATTCCCGGTAAGCCCTGCATAACACTTTCAAGCGGTCTCTGTACAACATTGTAGATGGCTTCATATAAATATATGCCAGTTACTTTATAGAAGATGAATCCGAATGTTGCGACAATTGTCACCGTCAAGATCGATGGAATCAATGCTGAAAAAGAGGTGGCTACATTGTAAGGTACACTGTCTGGCATCTTGATTTTCAATTTCTCTACATTCGCAAGCTTGCTGTAGATCTCAACAGAAACAATAGCAATAATCATTCCTAAGAATAAGCTTTTCGGATCGGAGAATTGCCTTGCCAATACATCTGTGACTAGCTGGTTTTGTTCATTTACAAGCAGTTCTATCGTTGTCGGCACAACTGAAATATAAGACATAAGAGCGAGAATCCCTGGAAACAGTGATTTATGACCATTTATCCGTCCCAGCTCAATCCCAATTAAAAAGACAGCTCCGATTGTCAGGAAGTTAAGCGTAGCATATTGAATGGCTGTCATAATCGGCTTATAGTCTGCGAGGAAGGCAAACATTTCAAAATGCGCCAAGCCGCTTTCTGTTCCGAGAATCATATTTGCTACAAGCACAGCAAAAGCTCCTGTGATAATGACTGGCATTAACGTAACAAATGCTTTTTTGATTGCCATAATATATTTCTGATTGGTGATTTTGTAGGCGACATTGCCTAATACATCTGCCGCCTTATCTTTAAAGCTCATCTTAAAACCTCCGTTTCTTTTATAAAAAAATGGAATTACATCAATAATTTCATAGAGTGAAATGCTTCTTGTGCTCTTGTTTATCAGTTTATATAAAAAGCGCTTTCATTTACATGCATTCTTTTTCCAACTTTACGAGGAAAATAGTGCCTCAAGATTGTATAACAAAAAAGAACAGCATAACGCTGTCCTTTTTCATAACCGTTTATTCCTCCACCGAAAGCAGGATACTCACAAACTCTTCATAAGAACTAACCTTTACAAGCCTTTCTACGAGAGCTGCATTTCCTGATATTTTCACTAAAAGCTGGTACATCTTCTGTAAATCCTTTTTATACTCTTTTTGGACGCTCAGCAAGCAAATGAACTGAACACGGCTGTCGCCCCACTGCACTGGCCTTTTTAATGTACACACAGCCCAAATTGTCTTTTTAGTGACAGGTCTGATTGGATGGGGAATGGCAACCATTGTTCCAAATCCTGTCGGAGCTATTTGTTCCCGTTCCTCTACCAGTTCCTGAAAGTTATCAGGGATATCCTCCAGTCTTTCCATATTCGTACAAAGAAAGCGAAGCACTTCCTCCTTTGATTTTAAATCTTGCTGAAAAAAGGTAAGCTCTGGTCTTATATATTTCAAGACACTGCCGATATTCTCAATTACTAAGTTTTCCAATCTGGCAATATCCTCATCTCTTAAAATAGTATTTACATCAATAATAGGAACGGTTAATCTCTTCTGAATTGGGATGGTGCTGATAATAAAATCAAGGGACCCTAGATCATACTTATGCATGTCGAAAACATTAGCTGTTCCAACTATTTGCAGCTTGCTGCCAAAGGTAGCCTGCAGCTTATGGTATAAAAGCTGGGCGCTTGCAACCCCAGTAGCACAAACAATCAGGCAGCGCTTCGCCTTCCCCTTTGCTTTTTTCCGTTCCATCGCAGCTCCTATATGCAAGGCGATATAGCCAATCTCATCCTGATTTATCTCCATGCCAGTTTCCTGCTTAAGCTTCTCTGCCATGGAAATGGCTGCATCAAAGGCAACTGGATAGTTTTTGATGATTTCCTTCAACATCGGATTGCGGATGCTAAGGCCAAATTTATAGCGGTTAATAGCCGGCTTTAAATGAAGACACAGCCCGTATATCAATTCTTCATCGGTGGATATTCCTAGCTGCATAACCTGTTCTGCCTCGTTAAGCAGTTTTTTGGAAAGTTCTAGTATATCCTTTTCAATCATGTCCAATATATTAATCTCTGCTACTGGCTGATAAGAAATAATCTTCGTTCCTAATAAATGAACAGCTATATAAGCAACTTCAGCCTCTGGAAATGCTGTACCTAATGATGTCTGCAGATCCTTCACAATCAACTTGGCAACACTATATTCCTTTTCCGCCATGATAGCTTCCAATTCCTTTTCGGGCATAGAAACATAATTATCATCGAGTATTCGTTTGCAGGCGATAGCAATATGTGTGATTAAATTAGATTTTCCGATATCGGAAAGTAAAATCGAAGCTTCTTTCGTATGCTTGAGCAGAATCTCCTCTATCTTTTCAAGTTCATGTGCTGGCAAAACTTGATATGGTTGATGATCTGAATGGAAAACAAACTCTGCCATGCATATGCGCATTTTCGCTTCGGATCCGACTATTTTCAGCCCGTAATTCGGACGTTTTTCCAAGTCCAAATTGAAACGGCGAAGAATTTTTTTCACTTCCTTCAGCCCGTTTTTAATAGACGTTTCACTTATATACAGCTCTTTTACAAAATGTTCAATCTTAATGTAATCCTCTGAAAGAAGCAGGCGTCTCAGCATATATTCCATTCTTTCTGACGGATCTGCCGGGATTGTATCATCCTCATTTCCTGCAACGGCACGCTGCAAAAAAGACCGGAAATATTTATAATCATCAATGATGAGCTCATAGCCTTTTCCTCTTTTTAAAGCAATATACGCACCATTTGCCTGCAGCTTATCTGTAAGTATCTTCACATCACTTCTTATCGTCCGTGATGTGACCTGCAATGCTGAGGCAAGCTCCGCACCCGTTAGTGCCTCTTCTGCCTGCATCAATAAATGCAACAGTTTCTGTTGACGTAATGAAAGCATTTAAATTACACCCCTTCATCAACTGCATTTCCAATTATTTATCAGCTATATGTTTCCTTAATAACATCATAGCCGAAGAAGGACTGTTGTGAAAGCGCTATCTGATTTCCTTTTGTATTTTATGTGCAAGCAGCCCTCCCATTTTAAAGCCAGCAATCAACTAATTCTTGATAATCCTTTTTTCTCATACCTGACACATAAGGATGCCCTTTTACATAAAACCGCAATGGTTTAGACGTCCATTCTCCTTTATTCGGGATGCCAACCCTTGCTGATACTGCAATGCTAGCCGGCGTCTTTCCGAGGCGAGCATCAATCGAAAGAGCAGATTCATTAAGCATCTTTCCATTTAGCTCCTTAGTAATTTCCATTGCCTTCGTCAGTTTTCCAGGTCCGTTGCTTATGGAAACTCCAGTAACCTTTCTGTTATTTTCCATTCTCGCCATTCCATCTGCAGGCTCCAACGCACGAATAAGGACTGCCTGCGGGTCTCCTTCTTCCTTTGTGACGATATTGAGCATGGCATGTGTATGCATCGTATAAATATAGATTGTCCCACCTGTTTGATACATCGATTCAACTTTTTGAGTCCGCTTGCCGTCATAAGTATGACATGCCATATCTTCAACTCCAATATAAGCTTCCGTTTCCACTATATAGCCTGAATAAATACCATCTGGTGTTTGGTGAACGAGCAGCTTACCTAACAGCTGTCTGGCAATTTCCTCTGTAGTTGTGTTTATATAATCAATCATTTAGGTCACCTGCGCTTTTTATTTTTATTTTCTCATAAAACACAAAAAAAGCTTAGGGGATACCTAAGCTTTCCTGCATTTATTTATACATGTGCCGGCACACTATTCTCAGCTTGTTTTGCAACTGCTGCCAAGCCTGCCTGGTTCAATGTATTCCAAGGCTTGTTGAAATGCGGCTGGAAGAAGAAGTCAACAAATGCTAATTCATCTATTGTCATTTTTGTTTGGATGCAGACAGATAAAGTATTCATCATTTGTGTCATATCTGCTTTAGAGATAATTTGTGCGCCGATAATTTCTCTAGTCTCTTGATGGTAAAGAACTTTCAAACGTACTTGTTCAAATGTCGGCATGAATTCTGGACGGTCATTTTCAATAACCGTTACTTCCTCATAAGGAATTTTATTTGCTGTTGCTGTCAGCTCTGTAAGACCTGTTGATGCCATGCTCAATCCGAACAGATGCAAGCCAGAAGTTCCTTGTGTTCCTAAATATTTCACTTTTTGCCCGGCGATATTATAACCTGCTAATGTTCCCATGCGCACAGCGTTTGTTGCTAGCGGGATATACACTTTATCACCTGTTGGGTTGTAATTTACCGCACAGCTGTCGCCTGCAGCATAGATGTCAGGATTGCTTGTTTGCATATACTCATTAATTTTAATTGCGCCATTTGGCAGAAGGTCAACCTTATCTTTCAGCAAGCCAGTATTCGGTCTGAAGCCTACGCACAGAATAACGAGATCTGTTTCATATTCTCCTTTTGTTGTGATGACCTTTGTTACATTTCCTGCTTCATTTCCTTCAAATTTAGTAACAGTTTGCTGCAATGCAAGCTCAATATCTTTTCCTTGAAGCTCGGCTTCGATAATATCTGTAAACTCTTTATCCAAATATTTATTCAGGATACGGTCTTCACTATCAATAAGCGTTACCTTTTTGCCGTTTTGTTCAAAAGCTTCTACAAGCTCTACTCCGATATAGCCGGCGCCGATTACAGTAACATGGTTAACATCTTTTGTTTTCGCAATAATTTCATTTGCTTGGTTGAAGTTTTTAGACAAAAGAATATTTCCAAGTTTAATACCTTCAATAGGTGGAATAATTGGCCAAGAACCTGTTGTCATTACTAATTTATCATAAGAATCTGTGCGAGTTTCGCCACTGTTCAAGTCCTTCACAAGTACTGTTTTATTATCTGTATTAATCTCCAGCACTTCATGCTCCATATGCATATTCGCACCTAATGCTTTAAGCTCCTCTGGAGAAGAATAGAATAATTGATTTGCGTCCTTCGCAACACCGCCGACATATAAGGCGATTCCACAAGATAAAAATGATACGTTATTATTTTTTTCATAAACAGTAATATCTATATTTTTATTTACATTAGCTAACGTTTTAACTGCCGCTGTACCAGCGTGTGTACATCCAATTACAATAACTTTCATAATTTTGAAGCTCCTTTGTAAGAGAATTTTTTGTAAAAGTTGTGAACTATTTCACATTATTAGTGAAAAAAATCACAAATTATGTGATGTCATTCACAATTTGTTCATACCTTTATTATACATACATTTTTTTCGCATGCAAGGGTTTTGTGATTAATTTCACAAATAATTATTTCACGTGTTATTTTTGCCAAAAAAGCTTGGGAACATGCAGTGCTTTTCCCAAGCTTTATGTCTATATCATTATTCAGCTAGCAATTCTCCATTTTCCATTAACAAAAGATCATCCAAAAATACCTGCGGCTGCATGACAACACAATCTATATGTACTCCTGCAAAGACAGTTCCTCCGAATGTCATATTGCTGCCAAAGGCTATATGTATAGTGCCATAAACTTTTTCATCTTCTAACACGACACCAGTAACTCTTGCTTTCTCGTTTGTGCCAATGCCAAATTCACCGAGCAATCTTCCCTCGCCGGTCCCCAGCATTTCCAGCAGCTCTTGTCCCTGATCTCCCTCTGCTTCCACGAGCCTTCCCTCGTGAATAGTGAGAATAAGTGGTGATGTCAGAAGACCAATACCTGCAATAGAGCCGTCTACTGTGATTTTACCATGTGCTGATCCTTCAACAGGTGCAATATAAGCTTCACCTGAAGGCAAATTGCCTGATTCTCCTTTATTCACATACATTCCTGTGCTCGGTATTCCGCTTCTTCCTTTTATATCAAAAGTTAAGGAGCAGCCAGCCTTGACTATTGTCACAGTGCTTTTGTCTGTCAGTAATTTTGTTATTTTTTCTGTTATTGTCTTAATTTTGCTATAGTCTGCAGAAATGGCACCTTCCAAAAACATGTCCTCTGTTATGCCAGGCATTGTAGCAATTCTTGATCCCGCTGCTGCAGCAGCTTTTCTTGCTTGTGTATGTGTTAAGGAATGCTTTGTAGCACATATGACTGCATCTGCCTGTAGCATTGCTGCTGCTACAGCTAAAGGCGGCTCTTCACCAGAATGATTTCTTTCTCCCATTATCATCAGCATCGCTTCTGCGCCAAGCTCTTTACCTGCAAGATACAAGCATTCTCCTATCTCCTTCTTCTCATCATCAGCTATAACAAGAAATGACTCCTGCTCTTTCAAATCCAAACAATTAACGAGCAGTCCTTTACTAACTTCGATAATTTTTTCTTTCATTTTCCTCCCTCTTTCCTTATATCATTTCGGAAACAAGCTTGGCGATCAATGCATTAGACAGTATGACAGGCTTGCCGGTAATCTTTTCTGCTTCTCGTCTTAAATTTTCTGTGTAGCCCATGCAGTCAAGTAAAATAAGATCTGCTTCTTCCTTCAGCATTGCAGCTGCTTTGTGGAATTCAGTTAGGTCATTTTCATAAGGAGTTGCCACTTGAAACACTGGGTTCATTCCAAACGGTGAATACTTAGGAAAGGAAGTTTCCTTTTGCTGCTCAAGAGGAACAATCACACCAAGCTTGCGTTTCCCTGTCAGTCCATGTATTGTAGGCGGAATGATATGATCTGGTTCAATTAGATAGGCTTTTTTCGTCGTTAATCCAGGAAAGACACCTGTACATAAAAGCAAAATTTGCGTTATTCCTATTCTTTCTAAGTAATTAATTTTATCCTGTAAAATCGGCTTTATCTTCTCTCTTGACATGATGACAGATTCGCCGTTTGTAAGCCTTGATGTCAGCACATATTCCCCTTTTTCTGGATAAAAATCAGCTTCTATTTGCTCTTTAGTAAGACCATCCAATACTCCCACCTGGACTAATTCGGCTGTTTCCTTAATATGCTTTTGGATAATAGGAGCAACATCCATTCTTGGCGCCTGACCAATTGTGATCATACCTAGTTTTTTCATGATTAGTCTCCCCTCTAATAAAATGAGAGGAAGCAAACTTCCTCTCTAAGTTAGTATTTAAACAGCAGCTGTTTTGCCCATCGTCTGTAAAATCTGCATTGAACCATACAATTCTGTGATACGGCTGAATTCAGACGCGCTGTAGAATTCACAAGTTCCGTTCGTTGTCTCTATTGCCACTTCAATTGCAAAGCGGACAGCATCTGCTATATCTGTTTCATGGCTTGCGCCTGTACCGCACCCTGGGACAATGGATTGAGCGGTGATTGCCAAGCCTACAACTGGGGCACTTGTTGCAACAGCAGGCTGAAGAATCGAGTTTATATGATACAGATCGTTCCCATAAGGAGTTATATCTTGCGAGGTTACTGGAAATGTAACAGGAAATTTTCCAGTGGTCATTTCTTTTATCCGCAGCAAGTCCTCACTAACCCGCAGTATGTAGCCCTCTTTAACTGTTGGTGAAATGGCGATGCCTTTATGATTAATCACGCGATTTCCTTTAGTTGTATCAATAGACAGAATACAATCCATTTCAGGAACAACTTCATGTTTGTTCATCGTCAAGATATCGACTGGTGAATCCATGAAGTCCACTGGCTCATGAGGTCTTGTCGGCGCATTTGGACAAATATGTGTTGTGATAATAACGTCTCCTACAAGGGTGTCGCCCTTTGCCTGCATCTCAGCTAATTTAAGTGCAGCAGCAATCGCAGCGACAGCACCATCAGCATCTGATACAAGGCCAATTCTGCTTGGCCGTGCTCCTATTCCCCCTAATCTTCCAATGATACCAACAGTCGGAGCACTTCCTCCCGCAAGTTTGCCGTCAGAACCTGGTATTGTCACCTTAATAAAATCCGTGCTGCCTTTTTCGCCTTTGACAGTTTCAACTTTTACCTCTATGTTAGGATACTCCTTAAATAGCTCAGCAGCTGTCTCTCCCGTTACATAAGCATTATCCAGTAAATCAATTGCCTTCAGTGTTTGTTTAAGCGCCATTGTAATCCCTCCAGTAATTTTTATAGATAATTAATAATTTGCTTGCCGATTATTTTTTCGATTGGACACATTAATGAATGATTTCTCATTGTGCTGCTTAAAATCAGTTTTTCCTTTGGAACAATAATCACAGCTAAGTTCTGCCCTTTTTCCACCTCTGCCGTAACAACCGGCCGGCCAGTTTTAGCATCAATTGTCATAATTAAATCTGGAAATGTTCCGTAGCGGATTCCATCCTTTTCAATCGTCATATATTCATTCCAAAAGCTCATGCTCCAATCCTTATTTATCGTCACCGTGCCAACATCAAAGCCGCCTGTTGTTTCCAGCACAAAATCAGTAACTGTCCCTTCGGCGATGACCTTTCCGCCAAGCAAAGCGACTACGCTGTCAATAGCGGCTTCTCCTTTGTGAGAGCAAAGCGCTTCTCCCACTTGGATTGCCTGCTGAATCGCACCGCTTGCTCCATGTTTCTTTGCATAAGCAACTGGAACTGGATTGCGGGCTACAGCCACTAAACCGCCTGCTTCCACTGACAGTTGCCGCACAGTACTAGCTGCTATATCTAAAGAGCTTGAGATGGAGAGTTCCAGGAAGCGCTCGCCTCTTCCGCCGACAGCAGCCTGATGAGAAATAAATCCGGCTTGTTCAGATAAATTAAGAGATCCCATTATTCCTGTCGGGTGAGCTCTTCCGTTACAAGGAATGTCCACAACAGGCAAACCAGTTACGGCTGATTGAAACCAGCCATTAACAGTTGTACTCGCGCCATTTTCATTTGTGATAATTCCGCGAATTGGCTCGTTCATTGCTTGTGAAAGTAAATCAATAGCCTTGATATAATGCATCGGTTTCACATATTGTTCCTTTGCTGCAGGTGCCCCGACAAGGGAAACAGTTACAAGCAGGTCCTCATCTTCCATTTCCTCTGCTGTCTTTAAAATCGGATGACCGATTTCAAGGGCAAGCCGGCCGATTTGAAGTCCGTCTGCAATTTTGCCCCCTCCGCCTCCGCCAAGGACTGCTCCTCCATAAACGGCATGCTCTACTGTATACTCATCTAATTTAATAGCCAATTTATATTCCTCACTTCCCTAATTTGAATACGGAATTAAAGAAGCTGTACAAGGCATCACCAGCTATAAATCCGGCTGCCAATATGCTCATTGGTGTTTCTGCTTCTTTTCCTTTTTTCTTGACCCACAGCAGTCGAATAATAATACCTGCAAGAACAGCGATACCGGCATAAGGTGTCAATATAAGCAATCCTGTTGCAAACATGATGCCGATTTGGCGGGTCGGTCCGCCAATTAATTGGAGCAATGCTCCTGGTATTGCCCATATTAAGAGCTGTTTTGCAACGTCTGTCGATGTGCCTGCTTGAATGGTAGAAACATAAACAGCATCGATTGGCGGTACAAGATTGTTAGCAAAGTAGCCTTTATATGTGAACAAAACAGTCAGTAAAGCAATCCCAAAAGCCAGAAGCGACGTCATATATTGCTGCTTTCTTCCGTCCACCTCATACTCAGGATTCTCTCCTTTTCCACGCAGGATATAGCCTGTTTTGAAGTCATAGCCAAGGTCGGCGAATGCTGGACCTGTGGCTGCACTAAACCCGGCAAGAAGAGCTAAGGCAAGCGGTGGAAAACCGATCATCATCCCTAACAATAGGGTAATGAAGGCTACAGCAAATGCTGGGAACCAGCCAGAATGCATGGCGGCAATCCCGACAATAAGCTCATGTACGAATGCAGCAAAGGCAGCAAACAAGAGAAAAGCAAGGAGCATGCCTAATGACATCTGTGTCATGAGACCTCCAACAAGGGCCAGAATTAATGCAATGACGAGGTAGGCAAGAAAGCCAAAACCTAACGTTTTCTGAGCTGTTTTAATAGGAGTAGTAAAAGTCTCGGCCTCTGGCTTGTCTACTGCTGCAGCTATCTCTTTTCTTCCTTTTCTGCTTTCCTTGCCTTCTTTTCTGAAAATCAATATAGAAACTTGCACAAGCGCTACAATACCGGCGCCAATCATAATGCCATGGGGAATATATAATGCATTCACATCGACGCCAAACACTGGGATAGAATATTGGCGGAACAGCAAGCCAATCCCAAATACGGACAGCGCCCAAATATTTCCGATAAACGCTACACCAAAAGCGGACATTGGAATATGCAGTATGGAGCCGACTATGCCAATTACGGCGCCGACTCCAAGCAGACCAGCCCGTTTCCCCCCTTTATCACCTGCAACAATTGCTTGTGCTGTGGCAACACCCGGCGCCCAAGTTCCTGATGCTGGGAAAAGCTTTGAATCAAACAGTTTATACAGAATCGCAGCATCTACAAACATTGCCAGCGCTGCGCCTATTAACATCGGTATAATAAGATCAGGAGCACCTATTAAAAAAGGTATACCGATTGGAATCAACAAACTGTTGGCTGCCCCAAAGGTTGCGGAGGAGATAGATGTTTGAATAAGGTTTTGCCGATGCACTGACTTGTATCTCGACAGGATTGTTACTGGTATTCTAGCTATCAGCATAGCGACAAGAGCACCGATAATCGATGTATTAGGCGTTACTCCAAGTGAGACGATAATCTGCATCCCAATAATGGCTCCGAATACTGCTGTGATAGTTGTTAAAATTAACGAAAATGGCTCAAACAGCCGTGGATGCTTTTTTTCTTCTTTGAATTGTTTCATTTAATGGCCCTCCATTACAAAGTTGTAAGTTGATTTTTACTATATTATCTAGAGAAGGACGCCTAATCCACCTTGACCACTTCTATTAAAGGAGGAGTTCACTATATATGCGGAAATTAAGCCCTCCGCCTCTACTGCATCGATAATCGGAATATTCATATCCTTCCGCAACATATCTGCAAGACCAATGGTTGTGAAGCCAGTACAAGCAAAGACGATTGTTTCTGCTCCCTGCTCCAGCAGGGTTAGGACTGCTTGTCTCCCCTTCTCCTTCCCCTCTGGTTTCATTAGATCCGTTGTATTCGCAACACCCTCCGGCACCAAGTAGGCTACTAGCTTTTCACCGAGGATTTCTTCCATCACAATCGGAGGCTTCTCTGTTATACCGATGATTCCTACAGGCTTTCCTATTGCCAGTGCAGTCAAAGCAGCCGCACTGCCTGCACCGATGACAGGAATCGAAACAGCCTCACGCAGCTCCTTTATACCTGGATCTGCTGCACAGCTTATTACAATCAGCTCTGCGCCTTCTTCCTCCATTTCGATTCCTAATGCCACTATCTTCGGCACCGCTGCTAATTCTGTGGCAGCATCATGAATACCTTGTGGCTGATCTGGAATACATCTGTTTATGACAGGAATTCCATATAAAGAATTGATTTTATTTCCATGGCTGTTAACTACTTCAGGATCCTTTGCGGTGAAAACCCGGATAACTCCAATCATAATTTCCTCCCATTGATTTAATTTTCTGAAATTTGTTAATGTGTCTATCTTACCGATTATATAAATTGCAAACAATGTCCCGAAAATACAAAAAATAAAAAAGCCCATTGTGCTCTGAGCACAATGAGCAGGAATTTCACCTAGAAATTCGAAATAAATGGAAATATATACAAAGATAGCATGAAAACTTTTCATAGAAAGATTCTAGTTTTAATCCAGACATTTCCTTTACCTTATCTATTCGGTATTTGACAGAGTTTCGGTGGATAAATAATTGTTCACCTGTTTCTAACAAACTGCCATTTGTTGATAAGTAATAAAATAATGTCTTCACAAGCTCACTGCCCGTCTCTCTGTCATATGATAATAGTTTGCCAATCTTTCTTTCGATGACAGCATCAAAATTAATATATTCTGTGCTGTCTAACAGCAATTTAAATAGCTCCACATCATCAAAGTTATGAAGCTGCTGATCGTTATTTAAGCTTCTCCCTATCTTGACTGCGTTTCTTGCCTCTTGGTAGCTCAAATGAATATCCCATAGCAAGGAATAGCCACCTATTCCTACTTGAAGTCCTTTATATCTCTTTGTAAACGGCTCTAGCTGCTTAGACCAGTGCTCAGGCCTCCAAAGTGAATTTGAACTGCTCGACTGGATTATTACAAGCCTATTTCCTTGGAAGAGACTGTAGATTTTAATACCTTGTAACCCTTCCAACTCTTTTAAAGAAGTCTGCAGCTGAACTAGCATGCCTGCATCTTCCTCTAACAGCCCTTGCAGTTCAAAGACAACCACCTGCCACATAGCATCTGGATTTAGCCCAAACTGTCTGCTTTTTGTGACTACCTCATCCTGCGGTAAGTAAATTCCTGCTATAAGCTCCTCCATAAAGCTTCCTCTTAGTCTATTTTCAGTATCAACGGCTGTTTTTCTTCTCATCAGTTCTAATGAGAACACAAGTCTGGCCTGCTCTACACATACCATTTCCATTTCATCAAGGGATTCTTTTTGAAGTATAAATGTTCCCACATGCTCCTTATCTACTGTAATATCCCAGTAGCTCATATTTGCAGATGTTTCGCTTGTAATAGAGTTGGAAGAAACAATCATATTGCCATGCTTGTCGAGCAGAGAGATTGGCGCATTCAGCATTTGCGAGACATTATCGGCAACCACTTGGATTCCGCTGTTTTCTAAAACTAATGTTGTCAGCTTTTTATAAATTTCCTCCGATCTTCTGAGCAATGAAGCCTGCTTGTTCAGAATCTGTTCCATGACAGCATTAGTAATATCAATATAGGGAATTCCTGGCGGAAGCTGAATGATGGGCAGCTGATGCTGATTGCTTAAATCAATCATTTCCTGCGGCATTTCATGTAAATATCTTTCTGGCTTTATAGCAAGTGCAGCAGCATTTGCCTTTGCAAGCATTTCGACAACCTTTGGCAGCTTTGAGAGATCATCTCTTAAAGAATAAGCTGTGGTCAACAGCAGTTCTCCTTCCCTTAACCAACCGTCAATATCAGGCACTTCCATAATATCGATAAATTGAACAACACGGCAGAGCCCCTCCTTTCCACTTATTACACTTGCTTCCCTTAAAACTGGAAGCATTAACAACTCTTCTAATGTAATGCCAGATGGATTCATGCGTTGCTTCACCCCTATGAAAAAAAGGGCCTTCGTTTCATCCGAAAGCCCTTTTTTTAATTTATTATTGTACCTTCATTGCTAAGTCGCCTGTTTTTGCCCAGCCGACTCTTAAAACAACATAGTATAAAGGCAGTGTAATGGCAATTGGAAGAACAACTCCTAATGCCATATATGTTAAGAATCCGCTCGCACCTTGTGTTGCCAAAATGCTGATTGGAGCAATTAAAGAATTCAAGCCAAGTCCTGCTAATTCATAAGTTGCTGTAAAGCCAAAGCCTAATGTAGCGATTGGTGCACAAATAACGGCTGCTACAAATGGCGGAATGATCAGCAACGGATTTTTCACAATGTTCGGGAACTGCACCTTTGGTGTGATGATCGACTGTGCCAAGAAGCCACCCATATCGTTTTGACGTAGAGACATTGCCGTAAATCCAACAAATTGAACGGTACAGCCAATAAGTGCAGCAGCACTTGAAACTGGATCCATCTGCAAGGCAATTGCCAGGGCTGCCGACGAAGCCGGTGTCATTAACAAAATACTCCAAACTAATGAAATAACCATTGATGCAACTAATGGTGAACCTTGCACAGAAGAAGTAATTTCAGCACTGATCCACTCTAATAGCGGTGTTGTAACATAAGCCAAGCCAACACCCGCAAATCCACCAACTAGAATAGCACCTGCTGGAATAGCAATCATATCCAAAATAGTTTTGCCGACAATTTTTTTACCAACAATTGTTGCCACTACTGCAGCAAGAACGGCACTGATTGGCTGCCCTGTAACAAGGACCATGCCTGACTCTGTGGCATGCAGTGCATTCCCTCCAATTGTACTGCAGACCATCGCGCTAAAAATCACTAATGTATTACCGCCAAGCTGATAGGCAATTCCCGCCCCGAAGGCAGGTGCCAATAGCACTTTAGCTACAGAGCCGATGTGGGTAAGAGTATCCCACCCTAGCGCTTTTCCGATTGATTCAAGCAGCAAGCCAAGTCCTAATGTAACCAACACGGCATTTGACATTCCTGCTGATGCTTTATATAAACCATCCATAAAAGTTTTTTTATTCATCTCTCTCTACTCCCTTGTTTTAATTTTCTCCAATAAAAAAGCCTGTCCGCAGATTCCGGATAGGCACCATTCGTACATCACGTTTAGCGCCCTTGTTTGATACAACAAAAACTGGACTAAACGATTCCCTATAATAGTAATGGGGGGTTCATTTAATCCTACGTGCTGAGTATGAGAATAATAATGAGTGATGAAGTTAAGATTGCATTTGCTTTCATGATATTCTCCTCCTAAAACAAGTTATTGTGAAGCAATAATATCACCAATATTCTGAAAATGTAAATAATTATTTTATTTCTGAATATATTAAAGCGTTCTCATTTTTAAACAATATGGAAGATTTCCAGCTCATTTTTTTCTATATTGTTGTTTTTTAAGATATTTTTTTTGCTATACGCAGGAATAACGCTATATTTATTTCACAATTGCAGTTTTTTTAAAATAAAAAAAGAATAGGGAATTTACCCTATTCTTTCTAAGCAATGTCTGTATTCTTCGTTTCTCTTCCAAAAAAGAATACAGCTGCTGCTCCTACAAGGACTGCAATACAGAAAATCGTAAATATACCGGCGATTGAAATATTTTGTGCTACAAGATATGGAACTAGCAATGGGCCGAGTACTCCCCCAATTCGCCCAAAGGAAGCTGCCATTCCCGCTCCTGTTCCGCGGACATTTGTCTTATATTGCTCAGGTGTGTAGGCATATAATGCTCCCCATGCTCCAAGATTAAAGAAGGAAAGCAATATTCCAGAAGTCATCAGCAAGGCTGTGCTTTCTGCTGTTCCGAACATATAAGCACTGATTGCCGTACCGATTAGGAACACAACGAGTACAAACTTTCTGCCTACCTTTTCAATTAAGTATGCTGCAAGTGCATATCCAGGAAGCTGTGCTAATGTCATAATCAGAACATATTCGAAGCTTTTAATTAAGCTGAAGCCTTTAAGCACCATCACACTTGGCAGCCAAAGGAACATCCCATAATAGGAAAAGACAACACAAAACCACAGTACCCACAGCATTGCTGTGTTTTTAGCATTATCTTTTGACCAGACTGTTTTGATGCTTTCCCAAGCTGTCAGCCTTTTTGTTTGCTCTACCTTCAAGTATTTCGGTGAGTCAGGCAGCTTCAACCTTAAATATAAAGCATAAATTGCAGGCAGAACACTGATCAACAGTGCAATTCTCCAGCCATTATCAAAGTTCGGAATAATAAAATAGGAGATGACTGCTGCAATCAGCCAGCCAAATGCCCAAAAGCTTTCTAGCAGAACAACAACTCGCCCCCGTTTTTCATTAGGCACACTTTCTGAGACAAGTGTTGATGCTACAGGGAGCTCTCCTCCCAATCCCATACCAATTAAGAACCGCAGGATAAGGAACATCCAAAGCGAGGTTGTAAATGCAGATATTCCGCTGCCGATAGAGAACAGTAATAGCGTTATAATAAAGACATTTTTTCTGCCGACTCTATCTGCCATAATGCCGAACAAGAATGCACCTACTGCCATTCCGATGGAATTAATGCTTCCTATCCATCCCATCTCTTTAACGGACAAACCCCAGTCTACTTGCAGAGCAGCAATGATGAACGATAACATACCGACATCCATTGCGTCGAACAGCCAGCCAAGGCCTGCTATTCCCAGCAGCTTTTTATTTGATATTTCTTTTTTCATACAATCCTCCTACAACTTTTCTATAGTTTTTCCATCTATAAGCGATTTATGATAACCAAGTATTATATTAACACGTGTCTTGACAGTAATCATTACATTTTTATTGACTAACACAAAAATTAGTTTGTAAATATCAGAATATTTAAGAAAAATAGCTAAAAAACATAATGAAAACGCATTATTTCTTGAATAAGAACAAACCTATTACTCTATGCAAAACAGTGTAAAATTTTCCAGAAAAAATTGATGTTTTCCTCTTTACTTTCTAATAAATAAGCATAAAATGGTTCTTATATTTGCCAATAATCTTTAAATGTAAAGGGGATATAAAGTTTGAACGTTACATCTAATAAAATGCAGGAACAGTCACTTTTTAACATTTCTTGGCCTCTGTTTATCGAACTTGCATTGCATATGGGGATGGGGGTTATTGCCACACTTATGCTCAGCCATTATTCAGACAATGCAGCTTCAGGGGTCGGAGTGGCTAACCAGTTACTCGGGATATTCATCCTTGTTTTCAACGTCACTTCCATCGCAGCCATGATTTTAATCGGGCAAAGACTAGGAGCTAATCAATTAAGTCAGGCAAGACAATTCGCCAGATCAGCAGTCGGCCTCAACGTCTGGTTCGGAGTGATTGTTGCTATCCTCGTTTTAGTCTTCGGTGAGCCTTTGTTACGATTATTTGATATACAAGGAGAAGTTTTAAATTACGGGCTTATTTTTATCCGCATCTGTGGTGCTTCCCTCTTCTTAGAATCTCTTTCACTTGCACTAAGCGCAGTATTGCGCAGCCACGGTTTTACGAAAGAATCAATGATTGTCAGTATTATGATGAATGTCATCAGTGTTATAGGATATGCAATGAGCATATTTGGATTATTCGGTTTGCCAATTACAGGAGTAGTTGGGGTGTCATGGACGATTGTAATTGCACGTGCATTTGCCGTTGTGGTTTTGCTCTATATCGTTTACCGCAGAATCGCTTTGACATTTAAAGTACAGGATATTATTAAGGTCAATAAACAGGATGTTAGGGAAATGCTCTATATCGGCATTCCTTCCGCAGGTGAAAACTTGTCTTATCAGTTTTCCCAGTTAGTAATTACAGCAATTGTTGCTTCTTTAGGTGATGCTTCCTTGGCAGCAAGAGTGTATATAACCAATATTTCCATGCTTTGTTACTTGTTCACTGTCGCTATTGCAGAAGGAACACAGCTTCTTGTAGCAAGATATATTGGCGGAAAGCAATATGACCGTGCATTGAAACGGGGCATAAAAACATTAAGAATTGCTATGGTAGCATCCCTTACAGCTGCTGTTGCTATGGCAATGATTGGTTCGCCAATATTAGAGCTGTTTACAGATGATTATCAGATCATAGCTATCGGTCTGCCAATCTTATGGGCTGTCGTATTTACCGAGCCGGGAAGAGCTATGAATATTGTACTTATGAGCTCCTTAAAGTCTGCCGGAGACGTTCGTTTCCCTGTCATCATCGGCATGGTCTCTATGTGGGGAATTGCCGTTACGCTAAGCTATACTCTTGGTATAACCTTCGGCTTAGGATTACTCGGCGTTTGGCTTGCCCAAGGTATGGATGAGTGGTTCAGAGGAATCTTCGCCTGCAAACGCTGGCTGTCAAGGCCATGGGAGCGAGTTCGAGTTAAAAACACTGCCAAAGGCCATATTTAACATAAAAAACACCGCTTCTTACACTAAGAAGCGGTGTTTTTCTTTGAGCTCTCTTCTAGGCAGCCTTTTCTCTGTTTAAGAATTTCAGCCTCCTCGTTAAAGCTGGCATATAAAGAATTAAAAAGATGGAGCGGAACAGACTGAAAACAATGAAGGAAAGCCATAATCCGTGATTACCCCAGAAGAGCGTTGACGGGAAGAGGATGAGTAAAAATACTGCAACAGAGCCAAGCATACTATTTCTAACCAGCCCAGCTTCTGAGGCACCTGCAAAAATTCCATAAAAGACTAAGCCTATGCTTGAGGCAAGGGGGAAAAGCACAAGCCATACATCATACTGCTTTGCAATGGCAACAACCTCTTCTACTACTGTAAATAACGGGATGACCGCATCCTTGCTCAGCAAAAATGTCAGACTGATTGCAGCCGAAAAGGCAAATGACCAGAAATACGATTTCTTGACGGTTGCCTTATACAGCTGGCTGTTCTTTTGCCCTACTGCTTTTCCTGTCAAAATGCTGGCAGCATTGGCAAGCCCATCATAAAAATAAGCCATTATGTAATGTATTTGAATGAGGATAGCATTAGCAGCTAAAATTTCTTCACCATACACAGCACCTTTGGCAGTAAATATATTAAAGACTGCCAGCAGACAAACCGTTCTGATAAACAAATCACGGTTAACTAGCATCATTTTTTGCAATGGCTCCCGGTCATAAAGATGACCAAGCAGTTCCTTCCTGTTCAGGCTGTTCTTCATTTTGCCGCTGCTAATTAAAAGTATGATACCTAATAGGAACGCAAATACTTCTGCACATAATGCGGCAATGGCAACACCTGCCACTCCAAAATTAAAAAACAGGACAAGTACAACTGCCAAAACGATATTAAGAATGTTCATCAGTAATTGAATGAGCACCGTTGCTTTAATTTGCTCCATTCCTAATAACCAGCCTAAAACAGCGTAGTTCATTAATGCAAAAGGCGCTGCCCAAATTCTAATATGGAAGTATAATGAGCTTACTTCCTTTACATTTCCTTGAATTCCTAAAAATGCAACAGACAGCTTAAAAATCGGCTCTTGAAGTAAGATAATTGCTATACCGACAATAAGAGCAATGCAGACAGGCCGAAAAAAGGCCATTGAGCTTTGCACATCATCCCCTGCACCTAACGCTTGGGAGGCAAATCCTGATGTGCTGACCCTAAGGAAACCAAACAGCCAATAAATGGTGTTAAAAATAACGGTGCCCACAGCGACTCCGCCAATATATGCTGGATCTGGCAGCTGTCCGACAACAGCCGTATCAACAGCACCAAGCAATGGAACAGTTATCGTCGCAAAGATTAACGGCAATGCCAGTGATAAAAAATATCGATGTGTCACAACACTGCTCCTTCCTAGCCTTTTTTTTCAATATTATATCACTCTAGTTTTTCCCTATTGAAATATTTTTTCAAGTTATGCCAGAATAATCAAAAAACTGATAAACTATTATTAGTCCAACTAATTAGGAGAGATGAACATGTTTAAAGTAGGAATTATCGGTTTAGGAGCAATTGGGCAGCGGCTTATCAAAAGCTTTACAGAGCATCCAGAGATGGAAATTACCGCTGTTTGTGATCCATTAGAGGAGTTGCTAAACAGCACTGTTGCTGCAATTGGAAAGGCAAAAGGCTTTACTGATTATAAAGAAATGCTTAAAAACGCAGATATAGACTTAGTTTATGTCGCAGTTCCGCCTAAATTCCACCATCAAATCGTTACAGATTGTGTGCTTGAGCAAAAGCATATACTTTGCGAAAAACCTTTAGCTAATTCTGTAGAGGAAGCGGAGAGCTTATATAAACAAGCGGCTGATGCGGGCATTATCCATGCAATGAACTTTCCCCTTAATTACAGCTCTGGCAATGCAACATTTGCTTCTTATATTAAAGAAGGCTATATCGGCAAATTGCGCCGCCTAGAGCTAAAAATGCATTTCCCCCAATGGCCGCGAGCATGGCAGCAAAATAATTGGGTTGGAAGCAGAGAACAAGGCGGATTTGTGCTGGAGGTTGGCGTCCATTGGATTCAGCAAATCCAAAAGATTTTCGGACCCGTTCAATTGGTCCATCGCAGCGTTTCCTTTCCGGAAGACGAAAATCTTTCAGAAAACAGCATTCTCGCTGTCCTCGAGCTGGAAGACGGAACACCTGTCTTTATTAACGGAATGAGCCAAACAGCAGGAAAAGAAGTGGTGAAATTTACTGCATATGGCACAGAAGGAACACTCGCGCTGGAGGATTGGTCTGAGCTCTATGGAGCAAAGCAGGGATGCGACTTTGAAAAGCTTGATGAAAGCACACCAGTTTCCTCACTAATGAACGAATTGGTTAATGCTCTTCATCATAAGGAGGCAGATCTGCCAGACTTTTATGATGGGTATCAAGCTCAAGTTGTACTTGAAAGTTTGCGAAACTAAAACAGCAAAAAGCAGCTGAAGCTCAGCTGCTTTTTATTGTTTATGCTCTGAATTTTTTCAAAGATACTTTGCCCATATTTGCTTTTGCAAAGATGATAGTCAATACGAATGGAACGACGATTGCAACAACCATTGCGATTGCAAATGCTACCATATGCTGCGGCTGGATGGACAGAATGCCTGGAAGTCCGCCGACACCAATGGAATTCGCCATAACATGGGAACCAACTGAAATCACACCTGCAATCATAGAGCCAATCATAGCTGCTAAGAATGGGAAGCCGTATTTCAAGTTAATACCGAACATTGCCGGTTCTGTAACTCCTAAATAACAAGAGATAGTTGCTGGAATAGAGACTTGCTTTTCTCTTTCATCCTTGCGGTTAATATAGATCATTGCCAATACAGCAGAACCTTGAGCGATGTTTGATAAAGCAATCATTGGCCACAGGTTTGTGCCGTTAAATTCACTCATAAGCTGCAAGTCAATTGCATTGGTCATATGATGCAAGCCTGTAATAACAAGCGGCGCATATGCAAAGCCAAATACTGCAGCAAACAGCCAGCCTAATGAAGATGTTAAACCTGAGTAAACAACATCTGAAATAAATGAACCGATTTGCCAGCCGATAGGGCCCAACACAGTATGTGCAATAAGAACTGTCGGAACTAATGCTAAAAATGGCACAACAATCATGCTGATTGCATTAGGTATGACTTTGCGCAAACGCAGCTCCAAGAAGGAGAACAGCAGTCCTGCAAATATTGCCGGTAGCACTTGTGCTTGATAACCAATCTTGTCAACATGAGCAAAGCCAAAATCCCAGAATGGAATTTCTTGTGTACTTGCCACAGCGTAAGCATTAAGCAGCTGTGGTGAAACAAGTGTAATACCTAGTACAATTCCCAATATTTGCGTCGCACCCATTTTCCGAGTAACTGCCCATGTTATACCAACTGGGAGGAAGTGAAATATCGCTTCGCCAATTAACCAAAGAAAATCGTTTGTTCCTGCCCAAAATTGGGATACTTCCACCAATGTTTTTGTACCACCATCAACCATTTTGATTTCACCGATGATGTTTCGGAATCCTAAAATTAACCCCCCAACAACGATTGCTGGAATTAACGGTGTAAAGATATCTGCCAAGTGTGCAATCATTCGTTGCAGGAAATTCATATTTTGCTTCGCTGCTTGCTTTGCATCATCCTTTGACGTATCACTTACACCTGCAATGCTAATAAAGTCATTATAAAAAGACGATACTTCATTTCCGATAATAACCTGGAATTGTCCTGCTTGAGTAAAAGTACCTTTAACTAAGCCGATTTCCTCTACCTTTTTAACATCTGCCTTTGATGGTTCTTTTAATACAAATCTCATTCTTGTCGCGCAATGAGTAACAACAGAAATGTTATCGCTTCCACCGACATGTTCAAGGAGCTGTTTCGCTGGTTCTGTATACTTGCTCATAGTTCTTCCTCCTTTTTTCCGTAAACAAAAGTTGTTTCTATCTATACTAATATGATTGCGATTACATAAACATGTATATACAAGTAAACTGTTTACGCTTTCAATTATATGTTGTATATACATGTTGTGTCAATTCTTTTTTCATTAGATTTTATTTCCATTTTTATAGTGATAAACGGCAGAATATTCCTTAATATACCCATGTATCGGAACACTAAAATTTGATCTGGATTTTCTTCAATAAATAAAAGGATAAGGAGCAAAAAGCCCTTACCCTTCTGTTTAAAAAATTAAAATGAAAACTGCGCTGCCTACAAGCAAGCTGGCATAGTAATAATCCTTTTTTGTAACGATTGTCTTTTTGTAATAGCTTCTGTCTCTGTCACCTGTAAAACCTCTTACCTCCATTGCAAGGGCCATTCGTTCTGACTTTCGAACAGCATTTGTAAGGAGTGGAACTGCATATCTTTTAAATGTTTGCCAGCTGCCATTATGCCTGCAGCCTCTTATTCGGTGCGCTTCCTTTAAGTGGGCAAGCTCCTTTTGGAACAATGGTATGCAGCGAAACCCTGCCATAAATCCGTATGCCCATTTTGGCGGAACTTTAAGCTGATGTACAAGACTCATCATAAATGGATGGATACATGTGGTAGAGGTGAAAAGCAACCCTATAGTCACGAATGCTAGCATTCTCGTTGCAATGGTAAGGCCATTGCTTGCACTTTCCGCTGTTATTCTAAACCATGCCCATTGCCATATTTCAGTTTCTCCTTTTCCAAACGCTGCAAGCATCCAAAAGGTTAGTACAAAAAAAACAAAGTAAGGAGGCATCACTTTCAGTAAATACTTGATTGTCCAGCCCCCACCTATCATGCCTAGAAATAAAAATGCCGTCCATATTAATAATGTTTTACCTGGTTCGCTTATCATCATCAGCAAAAACATAACAGCAAGATGGGCTATCAGCTTTACACTTGGATTAATATGAGACAGATAAGACTGATTGCCCTCCATTAGGTAACTCCTCCTTTACTGCTTCTATGTAGGCATAGTGCAAAGGCGGGATGATTGCCGTTTCGTTTAGCTGCTGAGGATTGGAAAATAACAGGAAAGGATGGCCGTCAAATGCAAGAGCACCCTCCTTAAAAAACAGGACTCTGTCAGAATATTGGTCAACAAGATTCATATCATGGGTTGCCATTACAATCGTTGTTCCTTGCTCCTGCCGGTTCTTCAGCATTTTTAACAGCTTCTCTGTCGTTCTTTTATCTTGTCCAAAGGTAGGTTCGTCAAGGAAAAGAATATCCTGATTTAGCAACAGCATTGTTGCAACACTCAACCTTCTTTTTTGACCAAAGCTTAAGTTGAATGGATTAACGTCCTTATGCTGTAAAAGACCAACCTCCTCCAGAAGCGCCAAAGTTTTTGTTTCAATCATCTCTTTATGCCACTTCTGCTGTTCTCCTGAAAAGGCAGTTTCCTCATAAACAGTTTGAGTGATGAACTGCCACTCTGGATTTTGGAAGACAAAGCCAATATGCTGATAAAGCTGACTCTCCTTCCAATTTTTTAACTCCAGTTCTTTAAAGAGGATATTGCCCTTGTTTCTTCTTTTCAATTTAGCCAGCACCTTCAACAGGCTGCTTTTTCCGCTTCCGTTCTTTCCAATAATCGAGATCCACTCGCCTTTTCCAAACCGGAAGTTTAGATTATGAAGAATTTCCTTGCTCTCATAGGAAACAGATAGATTTTGCACCTCCAAAAGGGTGCTCCGCTCTACTTGGACTTTGTTTGCTTTTCTTTGCCGATATCTTTCCTTTAATTGTTTGCTTAATGGATGGTAACTGTCATTAATGATCTCATCCCAATCATATGGATATAATTCTGGGCTCCAGATCCCAGCTTCCTCTATTACACTTTCAAATTCACATAAAGCGCTGTTAGGATCGGCATCACCCATTACCTTCCCCTCTTTATTTAACAAAATGATACGGTCTGCCCATTCGATACAGCCATCCAACACATGCTCTACCATAATCAACGTCTGTTTTTTTCGTTCTGAGATTTGCTTTAAGACGGCGAATATTTCTCTTCTGCTAACAGGGTCGAGCTGGGCGGTAGGCTCATCTAAAAATAACACTTCTGGTTCCATTGCTAGAACACAAGCTAAGGCAAGGCGCTGCTTCATCCCACCTGACAATGCATCAATCCTTGTATCAAGCTCAACCTCAAGTCCGACTATCTTCAGCAGCTCCTTGATCTTAGCTGTCATCTCTTCCTTGGGGACCCTTTTATTCTCGAGACTAAAGGCTATTTCATCATCCACATGCTGCATACAGAACTGCGTATCAGGATCTTGAAACAGAATCCCGACACGGTTCTTTCTAGTCACTTCCCCCTTCATTTTTGCTTCTTGGTGTTCTGGAATGATGCCTGCGAGGACAGCAAGCAATGTTGACTTCCCGCAACCACTTGGCCCAACAATTAAGACTGTTTCACCAGGGTGGAACTGTAAGGTAATATTTTTAAGAACAGGCTGATTTTGACCATAAAACTGAACAGATAGATTTTTACATCCTAATAATGAACTCATCATTATCTTCCTTTGAAGCTTTTTGTTTATTTATTGAAAACTGGTCAAGCGCACCTGTTGCAAATAAGGAATCGACGATAACTTTAGCAAGCAGTCCACCAAGCAGCATGCCGCTAATAACTTGAATGATTAATGTAAGCAGCAATGTACCTGATGTATAATAGCCAAATCCATTGGCGAGTATGCTGTACAGCATACTCCCTACTGCTGCAAATGCACCGGAGAGCATCAATACGGAAACATGGTATTTTCGGTAGCGGAACAGTGCAAAAGCGGCCTCTGCACCAAGCCCTTGAAAGACACCAATCAGCAATGCTGATAATCCAAAGTGGCTGCCAGTAAGAAGCTCAACGGCGGCAGCTGCAACCTCTGAGATGAAAGCTGCTCCAGGTTTCTGAATGATATATGCGACAATCGGGCTTGCTATCACCCATATTCCAAACATAAAGTTAGAACCAACTGGGCCAACTAGTGCAGAAATCGGCAAGTAAAGACTAGACCAGCCTAAATATAACACCCCGCACGCAACGGAAAGGACAACCATCAGCACTACCTCTTTAATCTTCCAGTTCACTATGCTTTTACCTCCATTTTCACAGGCCAGTCCTCAAGCGTATAAGCCATCTCCCAAAACTTATATTCCATATGGCAGCTTATTAAGAAGTACTCTAGCAACTTTTGCTTATAGTGTTCATTCAGGCTTTCTGCTAATTCATCAAGACGTTCGCAAAAGGTGCTTGTAATTCCCATTGAACCACCACCGTAGAAGACGATCCAATCATAGAAGGGATGGCTTCGGTCTGGCTTCACCTCTTCAAGCAGCCTCTTGCCTATCTCTGCATATGTCCACGGACATGGCAGCAGTACCGCGAGAATATCTGCAATTCCTCCTGTTTGGGCAACCGTGAGCATATGGCGAATATAATGGTGCGCACTTGGAGAAAGGGGGAAACCTTGCAACTGTTCATACGTAACTCCAGCCACTTCACAAAAATTATTATGAGGGTGGATTTCACTATGGAGCACAAAGGAAATCTGCTCATTGAACATTTGCATATCCTCCCTTTTTTCACATTTAGAAATAGCTGTTCCATAAATCTGCATGAATGAATTCAAGTATTCAAAATCCTGCTTTACATAATGAATTAGCTGTTCCTTTTTCAAATCTCCATTGGCAATACCTCTGACAAAGGGATGTTCAAAAATAGCCTCGAAAATTGGATCTGCTTCTTGACGCAACTGCTTAGAAAAACTCATCACTATTCTCCTCCTTTTTGTTTAATAGGAAAATAAGAGTGAACTTGAATATAAAAAGGCCACTCCAAAAATGGAGCGGCCTATAAAAGTCAAATAAAAATAACCGAATAGATACCAACTCCACTTTCCTACGCTAGTACGAACTAGATCAGGTTCAAAGGGTCCAAGAACTTCTTGTCTCAGCCTCGATTGGCTCCCCTAGTGGATTTTCCTATTAATTTACCTATACTTTACATAAACAGCTAAATACTGTCAATAAAATATTCGAAAAAATCAGAACTCCCTTCTTTTCTCCTTTCATAAAAAAGCATATAAAAAAACAGCATTTGGATAAAACTATAGACATTGTTTTCATTTCGAAATCTCATGAAAATGTTACAAACAGGTGAACATCAAACAGCATAGTAAGCGTTTTACACTTCACTTTCACAAAATAGACAAAAATTATGTGATATATTTCACAAAGTATGTTTTATAATGACATTGTAAATTAAATCTTTTATTTAAGAGGAGCTGAAAAAACATGACACCTTGGAACCAAGTCTATGATCCAATGAATAACTTATGGATCTCAGCTATCATCGCTGCAATACCGATACTATTTTTCATCCTCATGTTGACTTTATTTAAGTTAAAGGGATATATCGCAGGAGCATTGAGTATTATCGCTGCAGGAATTGTGGCTGTTCTCATATATAAAATGCCTTTTGTTTTAGCACTTATGTCAGCATTATACGGTGCACTTGCAGGAATTTGGCCAGTTGCTTCCATCGTCTTTGCCGCCATCTTCCTTTACAAGATTACTGTCAAAACTGGTAAGTTTGCCATTATCGAAAATAGCATATCCTTTATTACATCAGATCAACGCTTGCAGGTTTTGATTGTAGCCTTCTCATTTGGAGCCTTCCTAGAAGGAGCAGCTGGTTTTGGCGCACCTGTCGCGATAACCGCTGCCATATTAGTAGGGCTGGGCTTCAGTCCAATTTATGCGGCAAGTCTTTGTTTGATTGCCAACATTGCAGGCGGTGCATATGGAGCAATGGGAATACCTGTAACCGTTCCATCACTCCTCACAGGACTGGATGGACTTTCAGTCGGCAGGTATACCGCCATCATTATTCCGATTCTCGCCCTATTCGTTGCATTTTTGCTCGTGTTTATCATCGACGGCTGGAAAGGTATTAGACAAACATACCCGGCAGTGCTCGTATCTGGTTTGTCCTTCGCCATTACTCAAGCTTTGGTGCTGTACTTTATCGGAGCAGAATTAGCCAATATATTTGCAGCCATCGTCAGCCTTGTGACACTAGCTCTCTTTCTGCAAAAATGGCAGCCTAAGGAGATTTACCGTGTTAATCAGAAGGAAAAAGCTGATAGTACGGTGAAGTACTCATTATCTACTATTGCCTATGCTTGGCTGCCATTTATCTTTTTAACTATTATTGTTACTTTGTTCAACTTATCTTTTTTCAAGAACTTATTTATTTCAGGCGGGCCATTGGAAAAATTAGTGCTTCAGCTGCCAATTCCATTCCTGAATAACAATGTGATAAAACTGGCACCAATTGTGCCAGAAGCAACCCCATATGCAGCGATCTTTAAACTGGATTTGTTTTCATCTACAACAACAGCAATTGTCATTACAATCATCGTTGCGAGCATATTGTTTAAATGCCGAAAAAAATTGCTTATGGAAACAACGAAAGAAACAGCAAAAGAGCTGTTAGCACCTGTACTGACTATTTGCAGTGTGCTTGGATTTGCCTATATATGCACCTATTCTGGCATGTCTTCTACGCTCGGTCTTACCTTTGCATCAACAGGGGATATCTTCCCATTATTTGCACCATTATTAGGTTGGTTAGGTGTTTTCCTTACAGGGTCTGTTGTTAATAGTGGTTCCTTATTTGCACCACTGCAAGCTGTCACAGCCACTCAAATTGGCATTGCACCTGAAACAATGGTTGCAGTCAATGTCATTGGCGGCACAATGGCCAAAATGATATCTCCACAATCAATCGCTGTAGCAGCAGCGGCAGTAGGATTGGCAGGCAGAGACAGCGACTTGTTTAAAGTAACCATTAAATACAGCATTTGTCTGCTAGTGTTAGTTGGATTAGTCAGTTGGATACTATTTTAAAATATTAATTATCTAAAGGAGAGAGTTACTTATGAAAAAGCAAAATATCAATCGTGTCGTTTTAATTGGAACTGGTGCAGTCGGATGCAGCTATGCTTATTCTTTCATCAATCAAGGTGTTGCCGAAGAGCTAGTACTGATTGATGTGAATGAAAAAAGAGCCGAAGGAGAGGCAATGGACTTAAATCACGGAATTCCTTTTGCACCTACTCCAGTGAAGGTATGGAGCGGTCAATATGCAGATTGCGGAGAGGCAGATTTAGTTGTCATCACTGCAGGCTTGCCTCAAAAACCAGGTGAAACACGTCTTGATTTAGTAGCAAAAAATACAGCGATTTTCAAAACGATTGTCCGAAATGTAATGGACAGCGGCTTTAACGGCATTTTCCTTATTGCCACAAACCCTGTTGATATTCTGACATATGTAACATGGAAAGAATCTGGTTTGCCTAAAGAGAGGGTAATCGGTTCTGGAACAACTTTAGATACAGCTAGATTCCGCTATATGCTTGGTGAATACTTTAATGTTGATACTAGAAACGTCCATGCTGCTATCATTGGGGAACATGGTGATACAGAACTGCCAGTCTGGAGCCGCACAACAATAGGATTGGAAGAAATCGAGACACTTATCGCTAAAAACAGCAAGTACAGCCAAAAGGACCTTGATGATATCTTCGTCAATGTCCGAGATGCGGCATACCATATTATTGAGAGAAAAGGCGCAACCTATTATGGAATCGGAATGTCTCTTGTTCGCATCACAAAAGCTATATTAGGAAATGAAAATTCTATCCTGCCTGTATCTGTTTACTTAGATGGACAATACGGTCATAAAGATGTTTATATCGGTGTTCCTGCTGTAATTAATGTGAATGGAATTCGTGAGGTGCTTGAAATTCCGTTAAACACAGAGGAACAAAAACAATTCGACCATTCTGTAAAAGTTTTGAAAGAAACAATGTCTACGGTAATCTAACAAACAGAGTCCCTGATGCTAATTTGCATCAGGGTTCTAGTTTTGTTTAATAGTTTTCCAAATATTTGACCATGCTAGTGCTATAGATAGATTCAAGCATCCTTTTTTGTGAAAAGTTGGAAAAATTATTGTTTGTTTCCAGTTAATCTGCTAATGTCTAGAAGAAAGCATTACTATAAAATGAAGACTAACACGGAGGTACAGCCAGTGATAAAATTTATTTTCATAAAAGCATTGGTCATGTTCCTCCTTCTTATAACCATCCTTTTTATCTGCAGGAGAATTCTCGCAAATAATATGCTTAAGAAGCATAGAATTCAATCACAAAATGGGATTGATCAGGAACTGACAATTAATATTGGCGGAATAGAACAATACTTATATATAAGAGGACAGCATACTGGCAATCCAGTTATTCTTTTTCTTCATGGTGGACCAGGCATTTCGATGACTCCTGTGCTGCATACGTATCAATATGAATGGGAGCAGGATTATACCATTGTAAATTGGGATCAGCGAAATACAGGCAGGACGTATTTTCTGAACAAAAAGAATGCAGCTGATGTCCTTGCTACATTATCCGCCGACCGGCTTGTTGAGGATATTCATGAAATCACCCTCTATTTGGCAAAGCGCTTTAACCAGCAAAGCATCATAATAATGGGACACTCATGGGGTACGATTATCGGCAGCATGTTTGTCCAACGCTACCCTGAACTGACAAAAGCTTATATCAGCATCTCTCAAATCGTTCATTTAAATGAAGGTGCTGCACTTATGGCAGCTGAAATACGAAAGAAAGCTCTTGTACAAGGGGAATCAAAGGATGCTGAGATTTTGGACCGTTTGCAAAAAGGATTGCATGACAGTCTTAAAGCAACCGAAGCTGCAGTTCTAAAAATGTATAAGGTTGCAAAGAAGTATATTTCTTACGTAGAGGATTCTTTTATTTTCATAAAGGCTGGAATAGTTTCGCCTTACTTTTCTCTTAGGCATTTAACCTATTTTCTCAAGATGGAAAAGCTTCAAGCTCCCTTATCGAAATATGCAATGAGATACGATTTGCGGAAGCTTCCTTCGAACTACCATGTACCTGTCATTTACATGGTTGGTGAATATGATCTTCATTTTAATTACTTATTGGAGAAATATTATCCTCTCATGGAGGCACCATACAAAAAACTCATCACCATTCCAAATGCAGGACATAATGTCATGATGGATAATCCCGACCACTTTAACAGCGCTTTTCAGCAATCTTTACAGGAACTAAAACAAAAAACTTCGCTGAGCCATTAACCCTTCGAACCCTAAAGGCGGTTTTGAAGGGTTTTTTAGATGCAGTAAAAGTGATTGTGACTGTTATTTCTGTCTGTCTTATTCATCAAAATAATCTCTTTCCCACTCCTCTAAAGGAATGTGCTGATATCGTTTCAATTCAAGCTTGTTCGCACTTATAAACTCTACACCCTCACTTTCCAAAAGCTGCTTTTGCATAGCACTTCCTTCCTCCTGTTTTATCACTATCTCACCTTTCGCGTTGACGACCCGGTGCCAAGGAAGATTGTGCTTTCTGCTAGAAGTGTGCAGAATTCTTACGACCTGTCTTGCACCTCTCGGGCTCCCTGCTGCTTTTGCTATTTGGCCATATGTCATGATCTTTCCATATGGAATAGCTTGAATGATTTCAATTACCTTCTCTGTAAATGGTGTCATAATTTTAGCCTTTACCTTTATTTTTTTACATTAACACTTCCATTCTAAGTAAAAACTCTGAAATCAGGAAATGCTATGCAGGAATTAACCTTTATATGATTAGATTAAATGAAGAGAGGGGAAAAACGCAATGAAACTGCAAGCTGGAAACTATTATTGGCCGACTACATTTCCAGAAGCACCTGTCTATCCTTCATTAGAGGAGGACATTAACTGTGATGTGCTGATTGTTGGCGGCGGTAGCTCTGGTGCCCAATGTGCCCACTACTTAAAGGATACAGGCTTGAATGTTGCTGTAGTGGACAAAAGGAGGATTGGAGAAGGCAGCACTTCAACAAACACGGCTCTGATTCAATACCTTGGCGATAAAATGCTGTTTGAGCTTGTAAACAGCTTTGGTGAGGAGCTGGCAATCAGACATTTAAAGCTATGTGAAGAAGCAATCAATGATATTGAAAAGGCAGCAGCCACACTTGATATTGCCTCTGATTTCAAGCGGCGAGACAGCCTTTATTATGCGAGCTACCCAGAGGATGTTGTCAAGCTTGATAAAGAGTATGCTTATCTTACAAAGCACGGTTTTCAGGCTGATTTGCTTTCAGAAGAGGAGATAAAAGAGAAATATGGATTCAGCAAGTACAAAGCCCTTTATACATATAACGACGGCGAGCTGAACCCTTTCAAGTTCAATCACGCCCTCTTAGACGGTGCTGCCAAAAAGAAAGTCTCTATTTACGAAAACACAAGAATAAATGGCAAGAAGCTAGAAAAGGACCAAGCCGTTCTGTATACAGATAAAGGTCACTCGATTACAGCTAAACATGTAATTTTTGCTGCAGGCTACGAAAACCTAGAATTTAAACAAGAAAAAAACAGTGTACTGTCAAGCTCCTATGCTGTCATTACTAATCCGGTTGAAGATTTCTCCAGCTGGCATAAACGCACATTGATATGGGAGACTGCCCGTCCTTACATTTATATGCGCACAACTTCAGATAACCGCATTATTATTGGCGGTTTGGATGAAAACACTGCTATTGCCGAAGAGCGGGATGCAAAAATTATCGGCCGAAAAGACAAGCTTATAAAGGAATGCAATAAATTATTCCCTGATCTAGCTCTTCAAGCAGATTACTATTTAGGTGCCTTTTATGGAGGGACACATGATGGCCTTCCGCTAATAGGGGAATACGAGGAATTTCCTAACTGCTACTTTTTAATGGCTTATGGAGATAACGGTCTTGTTTACAGCATGGCCTTAGCGAAAATTCTTCGTGAAGTTATCACTACAGGCAGTCATCCAGACCTTGCAATATACATGAGGTAAAAATGAATAAAAGGCACATTAAAGAATAAGTGACTCCCTTTAGTGCGCCTTTACCCCTGATTATGTTATGTTCCTTGCTTGCCTTTTAAAGGGCCCCACCATGATTCATTAGCAAAATACCAATCAACTGTTTCTTTAATGCCGGTCTCAAAAGAATACATTGGTTTCCAGCCTAATTCTTTCTCCAGCTTTTCCGGATTGACAGCATATCGATAATCATGACCAGGCCGATCCTTTACATATAGCAGCCTTTTTTCTGGCAGCTTTAATTCTTTCATGATTAACTGCGCTATTTCATTATTGGTCTTTTCTGTTCTTGCGCCGATATTATAAACTTCCCCTTTTTTTCCTTTGCGCAGAACAAGGTCAATTGCAGCACAATGGTCTTTAACATGAATCCAATCGCGGATATTTTTTCCATCCCCATAAACAGGAAGCCTCTCCCCATTCACACCATTTGTAATCAAAAGCGGAATGAGCTTTTCAGGAAACTGATATGGCCCATAATTATTAGAGCATCTTGTTATATTTACATCTAAACCATACGTTTTATAATAGGAGCGAACAAGCATATCGCTTGCTGCTTTACTTGCCGCATATGGACTGTTTGGAGCAATGGAGCTGCCTTCTGTAAAATAGCCAGATTCGCCAAGACTTCCATAAACCTCATCTGTAGAAATATGCACAAACCGGCCAACTCCCTTTATCTTTGCTGCCTCCAGCAAAACTAGCGTCCCTTGCACATTTGTTTCCACGAAAGCACCCGGATTAATAATGCTTCTGTCTACATGCGATTCTGCAGCAAAATGGACAATTCCATCAATACTATAAACATCAAGCAAATGATAAACAAGCTCTCGATTCGTAATGCTGCCATGAACAAACTTATGGCGAGGATTTCCCTTTAAATCCGCCAAGCTGTTTAAATTACCTGCATACGTCAGCAAGTCGAGATTAACAATAATCATATTTGGATATGTATCAAGCATATGACGGACAAAATTACTGCCAATAAAGCCGGCTCCGCCTGTTACAAGCAAATTCACAATGATTCCTCCCATCGGAAATTGTTATACTTCCATTGAGTCATCTATAGAAACTCTTATATTATTGAAATCAAGCATTCCCTAACAACTTTTAATTCTGAGGGTTCTCATTTATATAATACATGGTGATTGGCTGTTTTGATAAAAATTTAGTGATTTTTTAAGCCTGTATTATGCTGTACATTCTGGCTAGAAAATTACTGCCACATAAAAAAAGCCGCCTTACTAAAGGCAGCTTACCGAAACCATCAATGTCCGCCAAGATAGGCTTGCTTTAAATCATCACTTTCTAACAGCTCGGCGGCTGTCCCTGACAGCACAACCTTGCCTGTTTCGATGACATAGCCTCTGTTTGCAATGGACAGAGCCATATTGGCGTTTTGTTCGACTAATAATATGGTAGTTCCTGTTGCATTTATTTCCTGAATAACTTTAAATATTGTTTTTACAAACAGCGGCGCTAAGCCCATGGAAGGTTCATCAAGCAAAAGCAGCTTTGGCCTTGCCATGATAGCTCTTCCCATTGCTAGCATCTGCTGTTCTCCGCCGGAAAGTGTTCCTGACAGCTGTTTCTTCCGTTCCAGTAATCTCGGAAACACTTCATATACTTTTTCCAAATCTTTTTTTATCTCATTTTTATCATTGCGCAAGTAAGCACCTAATTCAAGATTTTCTTCCACTGTCATGTTGGAGAAAACTCTGCGTCCTTCTGGTACGTGGGAAATACCGGCTTTAACAATCGTTTGAGCTGCTTTTCCTGAAATAGACTTGCCTAAGTACTCAATGCTTCCTTTCTTTGGCTTAAGCAGCCCTGACAATGTTTTTAGGAGCGTGCTTTTTCCTGCACCATTCGCACCAATAAGTGTGACGATTTCTCCTTCATTCACCTCGAGGCTGACTCCCTTTAATGCTTGTATATTGCCATAATAGACATTAATGTCTTCTACTTTCAGCATTATTCTGCAACCTCCTCGCCTAAATATGCTTCAATTACCTTTGGATGATTGCGGATTACATCAGGAGTACCCTCTGCTATCAGCTGTCCATGATCCAAAACATAGATGCGCTCACAGATTCCCATGACTAGAGGCATATCATGCTCAATCAACAGAATCGTCAAATCGAATTGTTTTCTAATAAATGCAATCAACTCCATGAGCTCATGTGTTTCTTGCGGGTTCATCCCTGCTGCAGGCTCATCAAGCAATAGCAGCTTAGGACCTGCTGCAAGCGCTCTGGCAATTTCGAGCCGGCGCTGCTGGCCGTATGGCAGGTTTTTTGCTTTTTCGTCTTTATAGCGGTCAAGCTGAAAAATCTTTAAAAATTCAATCGATTTTTCTTCCATTTCCTTTTCACCTGCAAAGTGGGAAGGCAGGCGGAGTATGCTGCTCAACATCGAATGCTTAGCTAAAGAATGATAGGCTACCTTTACATTGTCCAGAACAGTTAATTCATTAAACAAACGGATATTCTGGAAGGTTCTGCTGATACCGCGCCGTGTTACCTGGTATGGCTTCAAGCCCTTCAGCTTTTTTCCGTCAAAGAAAATCTCTCCTTCTGTAGGTGCATAGACACCTGTCAGCATATTGAATGTTGTAGTTTTCCCTGCACCATTCGGACCGATAAGACCAATCAATTCACCGCGGTTAAGCTCTATATTAATTTCTGAAACGGCCTTTAATCCGCCGAATTGAATGCCTGCACCCTTCACTTGCAAAAGCACATCATTGTTTGCCATTCGAACCGCCTCCTTTCCGCTTAAATAAATCAGTGATCTCCAATGTGCCCATTAAACCTTTAGGACGATATAGCATAACAATAACGAGAACTAAGCTGTAGATAATCATCCGTGTTGATGGATAATCCTGCAGATAGGTGGAGATGATGGTCAAGAAAACAGCTGCAATCACAGAACCAGACAAGCTTCCCAATCCACCTAAAACAACATAAATTAAGATGTCAAAAGACTTCAAGAAACCGAAGTTAGTAGGGTTAATAATATAGAAATTATGTGCCTGCAGTGCGCCTGCAACCCCAGCAAACAAGGAGCCAATTGCAAATGCTGCGACTTTATAATAAGTTGTGTTGATTCCCATTGCGTCTGCAGCAATTTCATTTTCTCTAATAGAAATGGCTGCACGTCCATGCCGAGAGTTCGTAAAGTTAACAATAACTAACACTGTAATAAACAAGCAGATGAATGCAGATGTCCAAGTGGTCATATGGGAAACCTGCATCCCTGCAGCTCCGCCAACATAATCAATGTTCAAGAAAAAGATACGAATAATTTCTGCAAAGCCTAATGTAGCAATTGCTAAATAGTCTCCCCTTAGTCTTAATGTCGGGATTCCGACCAATAAGCCAGCCAGAGCTGCGACTACACCGCCTGCGATAATTGCGACAGGAAAAGGAAGCTGTAATTTCATCGTTACAATCGCAGATACATAAGCACCGACAGCAAGGAAACCTGCATGTCCAATTGAAAACTGGCCTGTTATCCCAATAACTAAATGCAAGCTGACTGCCAGCATAATATTGATCGCAATCAAGATAATCATGTTGCTGTATAAAGAATCAATTATTCCATAAGTTATTAAATATTGGATAACACTGTAGGCAATAATGGAAAGCACCAAAAACACCCAGAAACTTTTTGATTTTTTCATTGTCTTCACCTACACTTTCTCTTTCGTATTCTTACCTAAAATACCAGCTGGTCTAAAGATAAGTATCAGAATTAAGATGATGAATGCAGCAGCATCTCTCCAAAGTGAGAAGCCGAGTGCACTTACTATTGTCTCAACAAGACCTAAAATAAGTCCGCCCACCATTGCTCCAGGAATAATGCCAATACCCCCAAGTACGGCAGCAACAAAAGCCTTCAACCCTGGAATTACACCCATTAATGGCTCGATTTTTGTATAATAAGCACCGAAAATAACACCTGCAGCCCCAGCGAGAGCCGATCCGATAGCAAATGTAGCTGAGATTGTTCTATCTACATTAATCCCCATTAACCTCGCAGCATCCATGTCATGAGAAACTGCGCGCATTGCTTTTCCTGTTTTCGTCTTATGGACAATGAATTGCAGAATAAGCATCAACGTTACAGAAGTTCCTAGAATTAATAGCGACTTGCTGCTGATTTGCGCACCGAAAATTTCAAATGTTTTTGTTGGCAGTACATTCGGGTAGGCAACTAAGCCTGCTCCTCTAAAGTAAATAAATACATATTCAATTAATAACGAAACCCCGATAGCAGTAATAAGGGCCGCTATCCTAGTAGCATTTCGCAGTCTTTTATAAGCAATTCTTTCAATAATTACACCAAAAATAGCACATGCTACCATGGAAACAATCAATGCAGGGAAGAACCCCAATCCCCAGCCTGTAATGGAATAAAAGCCTATAAAGGCGCCGACCATAAAGACATCCCCGTGGGCAAAGTTGATAAGTTTAATAATTCCGTAAACCATTGTATAACCTAATGCGATAAGTGCGTAAATGCTGCCAAGGGAGATGCCGTTGACAAGCTGCTGTATCCATTCCATTTTTTCTCACTCCTTCTTCCAAAACTAACCTTTTTTTCTCCTAAAATATAAAATAGGGAGGATGCTCCCCCCCATTTTTTGAACTATTAAGGATTAACCTTTGAGTTAAAGACTTGTTTTCCATCCTTATATTCAAGCACTGTTGCAGATTTGATTGGGTTATGATTCTCATCAATGGAGACTACACCAGTGATTAAGGATAAATCTTTTGTTTCAGCTAATGCGTCTTTCACTTTCTCTGAATCTGTGCTTCCAGCCCTTTCAATTGCATCTTTCAACAAGTATACAGAGTCATAGCCAAGTGCATTGAACGCGTCAGGGCTCTTGCTGTATTTATCATTAAATGCTTGAACGAATTTTTGAATGTTTTCATCTGGATCTTCAGAAGAATAATGGTTTGTGATATACGTATTGTTCAAGTTTTCTGCACCAGCAAGTTCGATAAGCTTTGGTGAATCCCAGCCGTCTGCTCCCATAAATGGTACAGTGATACCCATTTCACGAGCTTGCTTGATGATAAGTCCAACTTCCTCGTAATAGCCTGGAATAAATACGAATTCTGGATTTTCTGACTTAATTCTTGTCAATGTAGAGCTAAAGTCAGTATCTTTTGCTACATAAGCTTCTTCAGACACAATCTTTCCACCATTTGCTTCAAATGTTTCTTTAAATGCTGCCGCTAAACCTTTCGCATAATCACTGGCACTGTCAGCAAAAATTGCTGCATTTTTAATATTCAGTTTTTCTGTTGCGAAGTTTGCCGCAACATTTCCTTGGAAAGGATCGATGAAGGATGTTCTAAAAGCATATTCGTTTACAGAGCCATCATCATTTACTGTAACGTTTGGTGCTGTTCCTGATGGAGTCAGCAATACCGTTTGTTTATCATTGGCAATCTGAACTTGTGCTACTGTATCACCGCTTGTTGCTGCACCGATGATTGCCGATACTTTATCTTGTTCAATTAATTTAAGGGCTCCGTTTGTTGCTTCTGTAAGATCTGATTTATTATCAACCTTTACAGGGACAATTTTTTTGCCGTCAATTCCGCCGTCTGCATTGATTTCTTCAATTGCTAAATCAATTCCACTTTCTAATGATTGTCCATATGATGCAACCTGACCTGATAATTCTAAATTGATTCCGAATTTTATTTCATCACTGCTTGCACCGCTGTCACCTTTTGGACTGCATCCAGCCAAGATTCCTGCCGCTAAAGCAGACGTTGCTAACAAATAACTAAGCTTCTTCTTCATGTTTGAATTCCCCTTTTGTTTAAGTATTCCGAAAATAATATCTCCAAAGCTATTTCTTTATCTCTTTGAAACATAATTGCTATTCTAGTACGCCGCTGTCTTTATTTTTAATATAATTATTAATTAGTTTAATAACTCTGAAAATTTAAGACAGTTTTGTTTAGAATTAGCGCTGCTTTCCTATTTATCGGCACTCTCTCGTTATTTATTAGAACCAAATTATTCATATTCACTAATAGTTTTTTGAAAAATGGAACTAATGTGATTATTATATTAACCTCAAATTATTGTAGAAAGCAATACCTTGATTTTGCCATTTTGATGTTATATCTTTTCACAAAACAAGTTATTTACAACCTAATTCCCTTCTACCAAAGTAGATATTTGCATATAGTTTTATTATTAAATTAAAATTTGTCACATAATCTAACACTTATATTTATTAGTATAATTACATTGATATTTAAAATAACTGCATATTTCCCTATTATTAAGCATTCAGTCTATTCTATTGCTTTTAACAGCTAAAAAAGACTATTCTTCGCAAACCTTAATTTGTCATTTAACATGACATATTTTATGAACAACGGTGTTCAAAATTTTCGTAAATTTTTAAAAAAAATTTTCAAAAAAACTCATTTTTAATGAAAGATAGGGAAAAGAAGAAGTAAGAATGCGGTAGAAAGGAGAATACCAATGAAAGTATTTCCCATTATGCTGACTGCCAGCTGCCTTTTACTCACAGGCTGCAGTACAAAGGAACAAGCAAATAGTACGGAGAATACGAAGGTTTCTGCTAGCAGCAATCAAGTGCAAGCAGAACAAACTGCTAACAACACAGATGCCGCCACGGAGCTTACTAATAGAGAAGTATTAACAGATATCAGAAACGAGTTGAAAATAAAAGATGCTTTGCTGCCAGAAAGCTTTCCTGTTGAGGATGGCAATTATCTTGGAGCACATATTGAGGAAAACACACAGGTTGGCTACAGCATCCGCTTTTACGAGTCTGTAGCCGAAGATTCAAATCAAGCTGGTGAGCCATTAGCAGAGTTCACAGCAACTACAGATGAGGATGCTCCTGCGTTCCCCGCTTTTGATGAAGAGAATATCCCTGAGGATATGTCTGTCGATTTAGGCTACGGCATCAACGGTATACTCGAAGGAGCAGCAGGAAGTACTTATCTTCAATGGAAGGAAGGCAGATGGGTTCTACAGATTAAAGCGGTGTCTGCTGATAATCGCGATTTACAGGTAGACGGCAAAAAGATGGTAAAATACTTAGAGGAACACGCTCTGCCTGCTCCTCATGATGAAGGCATGGTAGAGGTAAGCTATCCAAAAGGTGAAAATAATGCTGAGATTCGGATAATATGGGAGGATGACTCCACTTTATACACTCTTGCAACAACAGGGGATCCTGTTGATGCATTGAAGATGGCTGTTTCGGTTAAATAGCAAAAAAATCCGCTGCTAGTACAGCGGATTTTTTTATATCTTCACTTTCATTTGTGTGCAATCGTCACATTGCATCATATTTTTGACGATGTCTTTGTTTCGTTCTTTAAAGACTTCATTATGAGAAGAAACCATCGCACTAGTGTTGGCGTCTGGCTGAATGAACAGCTTTGCCTTATTTACCGCATTGGCTGCATCTTGAAAAGCACCTGCAATCAGGTGAACCTTTCCATCATGCTTCAGAATGTCTCCGGCAGCATACAATCCTTCAACAGATGTTTCACTGTTGGCATTGCCGGCAATATAAAAATCATCCAACATTTTGATTTCCAGATCACTGTTCTTTAATAATGAGGAATCCATTTCATAGCCATGGTTAATGACAACCTCGTCAACATCAAGCAAACCGACTTCGTCTGTCTGATTATTTGTGACTTCTACCGAATCAATCGTATCATGACCATCCTTTGCGATAAGCTTTGTAATCGATGTGTGGAAAAGACATTCTACCTTACTTTCCATAAGCTGTGTAGCTTTAGCTTCATGTCCTTTAAAGCTGTCTTTTCTGCAAGTTATATATACCTTTTTAGCGATTGGCTCTAATTCAAGGGCCCAATCTATTGCTGAATTGCCTCCGCCTGAAATAATGACTGTTTTATCTCTGAATTGCATGAGAGATTTAACTGTATAATTCAAGTTGGAAACCTCAAATCTTTCAGCACCTTCAATTTTTATTTTTTGTGGAGTAAGTATTCCGCTGCCGACAGCAACAATAACCGTTTTTGAATAATGCTGCTCACCATTAGCTGACTCTAATATAAAACATCCCTTAGCATTTTTGCTTATAGATGTAATTTTTGTATTTAATGCGACTTCCGGATTAAACGTAAGCCCTTGTTGTACTAGCTGTTCTCTTAGCTTTTCTCCTGGAAGCGGTGTAACGCCGCCTACATCCCAGATCATCTTTTCAGGATAAAGATGAAGCTTGCCTCCAAGATGGGGCAAAAATTCAATAATTTTTGTCTTCATTTCTCTTAAACCACTATAAAAAGCAGAGTAAAGTCCTGCTGGTCCACCACCAATAATCGTCACATCGAATATTTCCGTATTTTCCATATTACTTCACTCCTATGGTTTGGAATTAAATTGATTCTCATTCTCATTTAGTATCATAACCCGTTTTTAAAATTTTTACAATGGATTATTGACAGAAATATGAAACGATAATAAGATTTACTTGTTCAAAATGATTATCATTCTCATTTATTTAATAATAGAAAATCATAGGAGGATAATGATGGGGCGACTATATACCGAGGATATAAGCATCAGCTATGGCGAACGGCTAATAGTTAAAAACCTTGATGTTGTTATACCAGATGGAAAAATCACGACAATTATTGGATCTAATGGCTGTGGAAAATCAACATTATTAAAAGCAATGACGCGGATTATCCCGCACCAGTCTGGTTCTGTCCTGTTGGATGGCAAGCACATAAGCAAAATACATACGAAACAGCTTGCAAAGGAAATGGCTATACTTCCTCAAACACCGGAAAGTGTTGCAGGATTAACAGTAGGGGAGCTAGTGTCATACGGGCGTTTCCCTCATCAGAAAGGATTCGGAAAACTATCACAGCATGATATCGAGGCCATTGATTGGGCGTTAGAGTCGACCAATACAAAGGAATTCAAGGACAGATCTGTAGATGCCTTGTCAGGCGGTCAAAGACAGCGTGCATGGATTGCAATGGCACTTGCCCAAGAAACAGATATTATCTTTCTTGATGAACCGACAACTTATTTAGATATGGCACATCAATTAGAAGTGCTCGAATTGCTCCAGAAGCTTAATGAAGAACAAGGCAGAACAATCGTGATGGTTCTTCATGACTTAAACCAAGCCGCGAGATTTGCTGACTATATTATAGCAATGAAAGACGGTGAGGTAGTTAAAGCTGGCAGCCCGCAGGAAATCCTTACAAAAGATATTTTACGAAAAGTTTTTCAAATTGATGCGGAAATAGGGGAAGACCCTCGCACGAAAAAGCCGATATGCTTAACATACCACCTCATAAAAGGAGACAAGAAACATGAAGAAGTCGTTATTGCCAATGATTCTAATCTTATTGCTAGTTATTAGTGCCTGTGGAAATAAGGCATCAGAAACGAACGGCAATACAGAAGATACAGACAAAAAATCTGGAACTATTACTTACCAGTCTGAAAATGGACCTGTTGAAGTACCTGCAGATCCACAGCGCGTTGTCGTATTATCCACCTTCACTGGTAACGTTATGGCACTTGGAGTAAACGTAGTCGGTGTTGATTCCTGGTCAAAGCAAAACCCAAGATTTGATTCAGAGTTGAAAGACGTAGAAGAAGTAACAGATGAAAATCTCGAGAAAATAATTGAATTAAAGCCAGATTTAATCATCGGATTATCAACTATTAAAAATGTAGACAAGTTAAATGAAATCGCTCCAACTGTCACATTTACTTATGGCAAGGCAGACTATTTAACACAGCATCTTGAAATTGGAAAGCTTCTTAATAAAGAAAAAGAAGCACAAGTTTGGGTTGATGACTTTAAACAGCGTGCAGATGCAGCTGGTAAAGAAATCAAAGCAAAAATAGGGGAAGATGCAACAGTAACTGTCATCGAAAACTTTAATAAGCAAATGTATGTATTCGGCAACAACTGGGGTCGCGGAACTGAAATACTCTATCAAGCAATGAAGCTGAACATGCCCGAAAAGGTGAAAGAAATGGCACTTGCAGACGGATACTATGCATTATCTTCAGAAGTGCTGCCTGAGTATGTGGGAGATTACTTGATTATCAGTGAATATGCAGATCAAGATAACTCTTATCAAGAAACAGAAGCATACAAAAATATACCAGCAGTAAAAAATAACCATGTATTTAAAGCAAATGCAAATGAATTCTACTTTAATGATCCTGTGACGCTTGATTATCAACTGGAATTCTTTAAAGAGCATTTTCTAGGCAACTAACTACTAGGATTGCATGCTGTGCACGTTTGTGCGCAGCATGTTTTTATACAAATCTAAACAGAAAAGATGATATAAAATGACTAATTCTATTTCGTTTGTATGGAAATTATTAATAGGTATCTCTCTTTTGATTGCTGCATTTATCATCTCCATGATCTTCGGAGCTGCCGATACATCATTAAAGGACTTATGGCTCGCCATCACTTCTGAACACCAAAATCAAAACAGCAATATACTGCGGGAAATCCGTCTTCCTAGAGAGGTTGCTGCAATTGCAGTGGGATCTGCTTTAGCCGTTTCTGGTGCTATCATGCAAGGCATAACAAAAAACCCGCTTGCTGATCCTGGTTTGCTAGGATTGACTGCAGGTGCAAATTTCGCCTTAGCTTTATCTTTAGCACTTATCCCGTCATTAAACTATTTTAGTATAATGTTAATCTGTTTTGTTGGTGCCGCTATTGGCATGGTTTTAGTAGTTGGAATCGGGATGATGCGAAAAGTAGGAAACTCTCCGCTTAAGCTTGTGTTGGCAGGATCAGCTGTAACAGCATTCCTTACTGCCATCGCTGAAGGAATCAGCCTGTTTTTTCACATCAATAAAAATGTGTCGATGTGGACTTCTGGTGGTCTGATTGGCACATCATGGGGACAGCTTAAGATTATTCTTCCTGCCATCCTTATTGGCATCGCTGTTGCCTTCTTTTTATCCAGGCAGCTTACTATCTTAAGCTTAAGTGAAGATGTAGCAGTCGGGCTTGGGCAAAAGACAGCCTTGGTTAAGGGACTGCTTTTTATTGTTATTATTATTCTGGCAGGAGCCGCTGTCGCACTTGTTGGAAATATGGCGTTTATTGGGCTGATGGTTCCACATATGGTCCGCTGGGCTGCAGGAACAGATTATCGCTTTCTTCTCCCGATTACAGCCATTGCAGGTGGAATATTTATGCTGATGGCTGACACTGTTGCAAGGACAATGAATGCTCCATATGAAACACCTGTAGCAGCAATAATCAGTATTTTAGGTTTGCCTTTCTTTTTATTCATTGTTAAAAAAGGAGGAAGTAAATTCGCATGATATCCTCTGCATTGCTGAAAAAACAAAAACTAGTTATCACCGTGCTTGCAGCACTCATATTTTTGACTATTGGAATCTCCTTAAGTATCGGGTACGCCTCCTTCGGTCTGTCACGGCTTCTGCCGACACTGTTTGGAAATGGCACATTCTCAGAGGAATTTATTTTATATTCTGTTCGCTTGCCAAGAATTATTGTTACCTTGCTTGCAGGGGTTGCCCTCTCTCTTTCTGGAGCAATTCTGCAGGGCATCACAAGAAATGATTTAGCAGATCCAGGCATTATTGGCATTAACGCAGGCGCCGGTGTTGCTGTTGCAATCTTTTTCCTGTTTTTCCCGATTGACGCTGGATCATTTGTTTATATGATTCCAGTTTGTGCATTTGCCGGTGCTGTTGCGTCCGCCCTGCTTATCTATTTCTTTTCATACGATAAAGGCCTCGGTTTCCAGCCAACTCGCCTTGTACTAGTTGGGGTAGGCTTTTCTATGGCTTTATCAGGAATCATGGTTGTGCTGATTTCTTCTGCTGAAAGAGAAAAAGTAGAGTTCATTTCAAAATGGCTGGCAGGCAATGTTTGGGGAACAGACTGGCCGTATATTTTGGCTATGCTTCCTTGGCTGATTGTATTTATTCCTTTTACTTTATACAAAGCGAATAAGCTCGATGTTCTGACCTTCAGCGAGCCTGTTGCTGTCGGTATTGGCGCATCGGTTCAGAAGGAGAGAATAGTTCTGGCAATAGCTGCGGTCGCTCTGGCTGCTGCTGCTGTTTCCGCAACAGGAAGCATCTCCTTTATAGGATTAATGGGACCTCATATTGCGAAAGCATTAGTCGGCCCAAGGCATAAAATGTATTTACCTGTTGCACTGCTGATCGGGGGGCTTTTCCTTCTGGCTGCGGACACAATTGGCAAAAACATACTTGATCCTGACGGAGTCCCAGCTGGAATCATGGCTGCCATTATTGGCGCGCCTTACTTCATGTATTTGCTGTTCAAGAAAAAATAAGTATATCAATATAATAAAATATTTTCCTTGACTATTTAGATTTTTCCAATTAATCTAGTATACAGATATTTCAAAAACAAAAAAAATTTCATTTCTTATCGAGAGAGGTGGAGGGACTGGCCCTTTGATGCCTCAGCAACAGATTCTGCTTAGAATACTGTGCTAATTCCAGAAGCGCAACGCTTGAAGATAAGAAGAGCCAATGTGAATGTTCGCCTCTTCTTATTTACAAGAAGAGGCTTTTTGTGTGTTTTAGGCTTATCTTCTTTCATTCCAAATAAAATAACGAAAGCAGGAGTTAATCATGACAAAAATAGTAAACCAAGGTCCATTCAGAGCAGATCACGTTGGCAGCTTATTGCGGCCTGAAAGCTTGCATAAAGCTAGAAAAGAATTCAAAGAAGGCATTATTACAAAAGATGAGCTTCGTGCTGTGGAAACAGCAGAGATTAAGAGAATTGTTGATAAACAAATCGAGATTGGCTTAAAAGCCGTGACAGACGGAGAATTTAGACGCACATGGTGGCATCTTGACTTCCTTGAGCATTTGGATGGAATCGAAGGCTATGTGCCAGAAAGCGGTTATAAATTTGATGGCGTGGAAACAGAAAAATATAATATCCGCAATAACGGCAAGATTGCTTTCAATCCAAATCACCCATTCATTGAAGATTTCAAAGTGTTTAAAGACATCGTCGGAGATCGCGCTGTTGCGAAACAAACCATCCCTAGTCCGAACCAGCTTTTTTACAGCACTATTAGAAATGAAGCTATTTATCCAAACTTAGAAGACTTCACAAAAGACGTAATCCAAACTTACCGTGACGCTATTAAAGCTTTCTATGATGCTGGTGTGCGTTATTTACAATTAGACGATGTTTATATTGCAAGACTTTCTTCGCCAGAGCATACCTTTAATGACGGAGAGTACAGCAGGGAGCATTGGATTGAGTTAGCATTGTATGTCATTAACAGCATATTGGAAGATAAACCAGAGGATCTTGTTGTTACAACCCACTTGTGTAGAGGAAACTACCAATCAACTTGGGCTTTCGAAGGAAGCTATTCTTTAATTGCACCGACTTTGCTTGCAAAAGAGAAGGTTGATGGCTTCTTCCTTGAATATGATGATGAACGCTCAGGTGACTTCAAACCGCTTGAACATATTCCTCATGAAGGAGCAAAGGTTGTTTTAGGAGTTGTGACATCTAAGTTTGGCGAATTAGAAAAGAAAGAAACATTAAAAGCCCGCATTCTTGATGCGGCAAATCACCTGCCTTTAGAGCAGCTATGCTTAAGTCCACAGTGCGGCTTTGCGTCGACACACCACGGCAATAAACTGACAGAAGAGCAGCAGTGGGAAAAGCTGCGGTTAGTAGTCGAAGTTGCCGAGGAATTATGGGAAGCTAAAGAACCAGTAACTAAATAATAAAACGGGCACTTTATTTGTCTTCCTGCTTGTTTATATCAATATTCCCATAAAAAAGGAAAGGGCAATTTGCTGCCCTTTCCTTTTCTTACGGATTTTTTACAAGCGGGAACTGAATTTTAACTATCGTTCCTTCCCCTTTTTTGCTTTCAATGTTGATTTTTCCGTTATACTTTTCGACAATATTGAAGCATATCATCATTCCCAAACCGGTTCCTTTGCTTTTCAAGGAATAAAACGGTGTCCCTAATGATTGGACTTCCTCCTCTGACATACCGCAGCCATGGTCTGTCACTTTTATTTCCACCATATCCTTTTGCAGCTCTGTTTCAATAAAGATTGGCTCACCATACGGCGATGCCTCCATTGCGTTCTTCAACAGATTGATCATCAACTGTTTAAATTCAATGGTGTTCACTAAAATATAACAATCCTTCTGTACATCACGGAGAAATATATTATTATCCCTGAGAATTCCATATGATTTTACTAGATCAGTAACGCTTTGAAGCAAGTAGTCTACTTCAACCTTCTCCAGCTTAATATCATTATCGGGTTTTGCCAGCATCAGAAATTGAGAAAGAACATGCTCTGCTGTGTTCAGCTCATCAATCATCAGGCTATAGTTCCGTTTGGAGCCTTCATCCATTTTCTCCTCTTGCTGATAGAGCTGCAGGAAACCTTTTACTACTGTTAATGGGTTCCTGATTTCATGGGCTACAGCTGCTGCTAACTGACCTGTAGTTTTCAGCCGTTCTGATTGCTGAAGCTGTTTGTAATACAATTGCTGTTTTTTTATTCGTTCATATGTTAAAAGAAAAATACAATATAATAGCGCTTGGCTTCCTAGGAAGTTAATAACATTGCCTGGAACATTTATTCCTAGCAGCCCAAATGTCTCTGCCTTGTCCATAAACAGAATGTAACCATATCCAAGCAAGTAAAGGCATATATTCATTACCATTGAAAATATGAAAAGCTGTTTATCAAAAAATAAAATGGAGATTGCCGGGATGAAACATACAAAAATAAAGGAAGACCATGTATCTGGATATACATAAAATATCGTATAAAAATAGGCCGTTCCAACGATGATGATTAAAAAATTAAGCCACCAGCCAGAAATCTTCGGATACAGCAGCAACAGCACAGATAATATGACCACTTCTACTGCATTTAAGTAATTCCCAAAGCGCAGTCCCGCTGTCTCCATGAATAAACTTGCTACCATTCCTGTCACCATGAACAGGATGATAACAGCTATAACCCCGTAATAAACCTTTACATTAAAATCCTTATATGAATTCATGTTTTATGCACCTTTTATTTAATTTCCATACATCTTTAGTCTACCAAACTGGCAAGCGCTTGAATACGTTTTTCCAGTTATTTGTTATGGTTTTTATCTGCTTCCAACTACCTTTTTTAATACTTCATTACTTTTATACACACATGCGTTAAAGTATTAAAAATTTTTATTGACGCCCACCCATATATTGCATATAATTACCACAAAATACAAGGGAATGGAGATTATGGGGATGAAAGAGTTTTTCAACAAATTATTAACTGGAATCAGTATTGGCATTGTCGTCTCATTAATACCAAATGCACTTTTAGGGGAAATTTTAAAGCTTCTGATACCTTATATACCATCCCTTCAACATATTTATGACATCACCGTATTTGTGATGAGCCTGCTGCCTGTGCTTATTGGTGTAATGGTCGGAGTATCCTTTAAGCTCACCTCCATCCAAACAGCGAGTGTCGGCATTGCCGCGATGGTCGGGAGCGGTGTTATTCAAAAAACGGCTGATGGGCTATTTACCTTAAACGGAATTGGGGTCGTCATCAACACAGGATTAACTGCCGCTTTAACCGTATTATTTGTCCAATTAGTAGGAGACCGCCTGAAGGCATATTCTATTCTACTCTTGCCTACCTTGAGTATATTAGTGCCAGGCATGGCTGGATATCTTATCTTGCCTTACATAAAAAACACAACAGGAATTATTGGTGTAGGGGTTCAGCATGTTACTACCCTTCAACCAGTACTGATGGGAGCCATCATCTCTGTCATTTTCTGCATTATCATTTTGTCTCCCGTTTCAACCGTCGGCCTTGCGACTGTTATTTCATTATCCGGGATCGGGTCAGGTGCAGCGAACCTTGGAATTGTTGCAGCAGGCATCGGCTTGGCAATTGCAAGCTATAAAGCTAACGCACTCGGAACAGCGTTGGCACATGTGCTCGGCTCACCAAAGATTCAGATGAGGAACTTCTTTATGAAGCCTAAGATATTGTTTCCAATGCTGATAACCGCTGCTGTGCTAGGTGCATTAGCAGGATTCTTAAATATACAGGGCACTCCTTACAGTGCAGGCTTTGGGCTTTCAGGACTTGTAGGTCCGCTAAATTATATGCATTTGGCTGACGGAGGGTGGACATATAAGAATATTACCATTATGATTTCCGTATTCTTTATCGTTCCAGTCATACTCAACCTTGCCTTAATTTATATCTTTGCCAGAAAACTTAAAGTTATCAAAGCAGATGATTACAAGCTTCATTTCGACTAATAAAAAAAGCCGTTAAGGAATTTCCTTAACGGCTTTTTACTATTTTTTTGCTTATCGCGTTACAGCAATGATTCCTTGCTCGTCATCCAGCACTAATTTAATTCCGATATAAGGATCAATATTTAAATACTCATCCATCCATAGGCGCAATGCTTCAATGATATTTTGAGCAATCAGCACTTGCTTTCGGTCATGAACATAGGATTCAGCAGAAAAGCCGTAATCATCATCGTACATAAGCTCCACTTCTACTTCATCCGGACGGACTTGCTTCTTTCTTGAAATATAAACGCAAATTGCATTTATAATATCCTGCTCTGGAATGATTAGTTTCTCCAATTATTAGCTTCCTCTCTTTTTTTCTTTTTGAAATAAACAAAGATTTTTCTGATGACGCTAATTAGAATTACGATAGCCAAAACATTAATGATTAGACCTAAAATAGACCCAAGTACACCCATATTGGCAAAAAGGCCGCCAAACAGCAATCCTGCAAGTCCACCAATCATTAAGCCTCTCATCAAGCCGCCTGAAAAGAATCCTCTGTTGTTTGATTTAGAAGTTGTTGTTGTTGAATTATTGTTCTGCTTCTTTTGAAAGAAGGAGTTCGTATTTGTGTTTGTATTGCTGTTATTATTGTTAAAGCTTCGTTTTCCAGATTTATAAGATTTCGCTTCAACCGTTGTTGTCTGTTCATGGAACACTGCATTTCCGACAGGTGAAAAGATAAGTCCAAGTGTTAATACTGCTGTTAAGAGTTTCTTCATCATTATTTGTTTCCTCCACTTTTCTATTTTTTTTGTTATGACTCGCAATATATACAGTGATTATCTACCGCTTATATTACTATTCCCCCTTTTTTTAAAAACAAAAAACCTTTACCGGATTGGTAAAGGTTTGAAAATAGTCATATTTATCCCTTTACCGTTAATGGCAAAGGTCTCGCAAACAACATTCAAGTTGCCAGTTTGGCCGGTGGCATGTAAATTGCCACGTATTGACGACGTAACTGTTAGCTACTCCCCTTTGGAGTATTCAAATGTTCATGAGCTATTAGCTCTATGATGATTCTATTTTACTAAAAAGATAGGCTACAGTCAACACTTTCGGTAGTAAAGCGAAATAACTAAAAAAAGAGTGAAAATTTAGATATTTTATCCATACAATAAACATACAAAAATGATACCATTATTTCATAACGCAACTATGTAATAAAACCTAACATGAAATTATATTATTTACTATATTTATACATGAAAAAGTAAGGAAGGGATGAGGATACATGAGCTTAGAGGCACTAAATGAACGAGTAAAAACGGATTTATCTTATATAAATTTTGGCGGACCAGATTGGATGAAGCCCCGTTCTCATAAGAATGGTCATGTTTATGACACAGTCATCATCGGCGGTGGACAATCAGGATTAGGAATTGCATTTGGTCTGCTGCGGGAACGGATCAGTAATATTCTCGTCCTAGATGAAAACCCTGAAGGCTATGAAGGTCCTTGGGATACGTACGCAAGAATGATTACATTGCGCACACCGAAAAATTTAACATCCATTGACCTTGGCATCCCTTCCTTAACCTTCCGGGCATGGTGGGAGGCTCAGGCAGGAGTGGAGGGCTGGGAACAGCTTGATAAAATCCCTCGGGGAGATTGGATGGATTATTTACGCTGGTATCGCAGAATCTTAAATCTACCTGTTATTAATGACACAAAGCTCCAACTCATTGAACCGCTTGGTGAGGGATTGCATTGCCTCCATGTTTGCAAACAAGGGAATGTTCAGGAAAAGCTGCTGGCGCGAAAAGTCATCCTTGCAACTGGAATTCAAGGCGGCGGTGAGTGGCATGTACCTTCCTTCTTATCAGAATCTTTGCCAAAAAGTCTTTATGCCCATACTTCTGAGTCCATTGATTTTACTGAACTAAAAGGGAAAAAGCTGGCTGTATTAGGAGGAGGAGCATCTGCTTTTGATAATGCCAATTACGCGCTCCAGAAAGGTGCCAGCGAGGTACATGTATTTGTCCGCAGAAAAGAGCTGCCTCGCATTAATCCAATCCGGCAAATGGAAGTTTCAGGGATGATTGAGCGTTACCCTGCCTTTTCCGACGCAGAGAAATATGCAGGAATGGCACATTTCTTTAAGCTCAACCAGCCGCCTACAAATGACATCTTCGAGCGGGCTAGCAATTGGCCAGGATTTCATCTTCATTTAGGGTCCCCGTGGCTTGAAGTTAAAGAGGAGCAAGGTGCAGCTGTTGTAACTACACCTCAAAGTAAGGCGAAGTTTGATTTCCTTATTATCAGCACTGGCCTGATAACTGATCCAGCGCTTCGCCCTGAGCTTAAATTAGTGGAAAAGCATATTACACGCTGGAAAGATTATTACCAAGCACCTAAAGATATTGCTAACCCGACTATTGATGCCCATCCATATTTAAGTAATGGTTTCTCCTTCATAAGTAAGGATAAAGCTGGAGAAGCGCTCCTTTACGGTTTGTTTGCCTTTAATTATTCGGCGCTTATCAGCTGTGGTTTGTCTGCTTCTGCCCTGTCCGGCATGCGCTACGGAATCCCAAGAATCGTTTCGGCTGTAGCAGATGAGCTGTTTCTTGATGATCGAAAGCAAAAGCTACATGATTTTCTCTCCTATGATGTAGAGGAGTTTGCAGGGGTTTGGCCTAAAAAAGAATCAGCAGCATCTACATTAAATTAAAAAGGAAGCCAAAGGCAAATTTGCCTTTGGCTGTTTTTTATCTGATGAAAAAGCACTCATTGCATATTTTATGTTTAAACCGGTGCGGCAGTTCTTTCCCGCAAGTTTCACATACATTTCTGCGTATTTTAACGCCAGATTTTAATTGTTCATGAATCAAATCACTTATTTCTTCACGAACTCTTTCCCAATAATAGGCTTCTGTCGCTTTGCCTATCTTATATAAAAAGAGAAGATGCAGGCCAACAGATTTGTATGAAAGTTCAAGTTCTTCTAAGCTTGATTTATTTATAATAGGATCAGGCAAATCGTTGTTTTCCACTATGGAAATCATTTTGCTTTTCCACTGTGCCCGCAAAACAGGCTCATTCGCAGAGAATGGAAGACGCAAAAACCCGAATAGATCATCTAAGGACAGCCTCGCCTCAACCAATGTGTCCTTAATCATATCATATAAGAGCATTTCATCAGCTAATGTTGCTTTTCTTGTACCTTCTGGATTTTTGAAGTTCTCCCATAGATAAAAAAACAAGCTTAAGCTGTTAGAATATTTTTGGAACCTCTTCAAAACAGCAGAAGTCGGCGCAATTGTGAAGCCAGTGATATCCTCATCCTTTTTCTCAAGCAGCACCTTCATCATTCTCGGCTCACTTGCGAATGCTACTCTGCCCACTTCATACAAACCTCTGCGTCCTGCTCTCCCTGCAATTTGTTTTACCTCTTGGGATGTGAGTATCCTTCGTTTAGTTCCATCGAATTTATCATTTTCCAGGAAAACAATCCGTTTGATTGGTAAGTTCAACCCCATTCCAATCGCATCCGTACAAACAATAACAGATGTTTCTCCATCAATAAATCGGTGCATCTGTTTTTTTCTCGTTTCTGGCGGCATACTGCCGTATATCATGCTCGTCTGCCGTCCCATCTTTTGAATTTGTGAAGCAGTCTCTAAAACGCCTCTTCTTGAAAAGCAGACAAGTGCATCACCTTTTCTCGTGTCGCTCAGCTTAAATGGCGAGGACTCTACCTTCAATGGGGTATCTCTTTCATATTCCTTCACTTCCACATCTGAATCTCCAAGCAAATCCAAAATCATCGTTTTTGCATGAAAGCTGCAAATAATATGTACTTCCTTTGCATTTGCTTTCGTGATTGCCTTATACCATGAGAAACCTCTGTCTTTGTCAGCAATCATCTGGGCTTCATCAATGACAACTACTTCATAAAAGTCCTTTTCACGAAACATCTCGACGGTACAGGAAAGATGCTTTCCTTCCTTCGCAAGTTTTTCTTCCTCTCCAGTTATTAACGAACAAGGGACGCCATCGTCATTCAGCCTTTCATATATTTCCAATGCTAATAAGCGTAATGGCGCAAGATACAGACCGCTTGCTGCTTCCTTCATTTTTTGGATAGCACGAAAGGTTTTTCCCGTATTTGTCTCACCCACATGGAGTTTATACTGAATATCCCGGCCAGTCGGAGGACTATATTCCATTCCAAAAATATCTTCAAGCATCTTTTTTTCTTTTTCTTTGCGCTTTCTTTTTTCTTCGCGCTCTTCCCGTTCGCGCCGCTCTCTCCACTCCTTATCTTTTATATAAATATCCCTATGGATTTCTAAATCAAAAGGAATATCAATCAGCTTCGTTAAATCTGCCAGCCTTTCTTCAAGAAGATCAGCGAAGAAGTCTGAAGCAATATCCTCAAATAATTCACTGGCTATTTCCCTTAAATAGGAAAGCGGAACTGGTTTTTCCGAATACTTAAGATACTCGTCAAGCAGATGTTTAGGAAGATGCTGTTTCAGCCAATTTGGTCCAAAATCACCTAAATAAGCAATGATCATGTCCTCATAAGCCGCTGTTCTGTCCTCTACAAAATAAAACTGGTTATATGGCATGTCTAGTTCATTGTATAAATAATCTTCAAACATAATATCATCTGAAGACAGAATAATGCCATTCCCTTCTATTTCCACTTCTAAGTGACAGCCAATCAAGTAGCGAACATATAAATACAATTCCTCATAATGCTCTCCAAGCTCCTGTTCTATATAATAGGCAAATTTCCTGTTCAGCTTGCGGTTTTTTTCCTGTATTTCTTGCGTTGTTTTCCATTCAAGATATTTTTCCCGTACACTCGTATAAAGGGCTTCCCATTCCAGTTCCTTTCCTGCGTACAGCGTATCCAGCCATTCTTCAAACTTATAGGTTTTCGGTTCTCTTATTTCCTGTCTGAATAATTGCTTGATTACTTTCTTCGTTAAGCCCTCCGTCTCTATTCCCTTTCCCTCTAAATACTCTTTCTTTTCTCTGCCGGATGCCTCACTTCCAGTCATGTTAATCCACGTGTTAAGCCATATTTGGTGGATAAACTCTCCTCTTTCCCGCAAATATTGCTCATAGGAAGGCATTTTCTCTTTATCCTGCAGATATCTCTCTATATCCTCAATAATCAGCTTCTTTGTTTTCTCTACTGATTTGTCGTAATATCCTTCTAGTAGTTCACTCATTTAAACAACCTCTTCACATAAGTCTTTCCATTAGTCTCTTTCATTTAGGAAAATCAATTCAAAAAAGACCATTTTAATGGTCTTTCCCTTCCTCTTAGTTAATGACAAGCATATCCGATTCATCAAACTCCCAGTCTGACCCATATGCAACTTCCCAATAATAACCGTCCAAGTCCTTGAAATACCCGCTGTAGCCTCCCCAAGTTGTTGCTTGTGGCATTTTTGCTATTTCGGCACCAAGCTCAGCAAGCTTTGTGAAAATAGCATCTACTTCTTCAACAGATTTTGCATTATAAGCAAGCGTAAATCCAGGAAATCCTCCAGCCTCTACTATTGATGGCGGATTTTCTTCATTAATATCTTTAGCAAGCAGCTCAAGAGGATACAGCTCTAATTTAGAGCCTTGGTTTTTAAAAAAAACAATGACTGGTTCTTCATCTGAACCGACGACAGATGCTTGAAAGCCTATTGATTTATAGAATGCCAGTGAGTCTGCAATTTTTCTTACACCAAGAGCGATTAAATTGATTCTGTTCATATGTTTCCTCCTGTCATTTTTTCCTTGCTATATTATTTCGCTATGTCAGCAACATATCCCTTTGTTTACATCTCTTAAAAAAAGCACACTCCTGAAAAAGGAATGTGCCAATTTGGGTTATTTCGTTAAGCTTTCCACAACATCGTCAATGATTTGTGTGTTAGCAATAGAGCCCGAGTATAACCAGCTAGTATCAGGACTAAACTCGTAAACATTTCCGTTCTTCACTGCTGGGATATTAGACCATAGCGGATCTTTCAACGTTTCAGCAGCTTCGCCGTCACTGTTAATTAGGAATAAGTGATCAGCATCAAGCTCAGCAAGCTTTTCAAGTGAAACCGAAGACCAGTTGCCAGTTGCTGTTTTAGAAATTTCTTTAACTACTTCCGGTACTGCTAAACCTAAGTCACCGTACAATACTGCACCGCTTGATACATTTTCACCAACCATAAACAGCTGTCCGCCCACAAGCCAGATTGCTGCTGCTGATTCGCCTTTGGCAGCCTCTTGAATGCTTGCTTTTGCTTCTTCTGCTTTTTTATCATAATCAGCTAAAACCTTTTTAGCTTCGTCTTCTTTACCTAGCACTTCTCCAACTGTTTCCAGTCTTTTTCTCCAATCATTGTTGTTTTCTTCAGAAACAACATATGTTGGCGCAATGTTTGTATATTGCTCGTATTTAGCACCTTCTACAGTAGCAGCTGATGTCATCAGCAGCAAATCTGGATTGAAGCTAGCAACAGCTTCGTAAGGAAGCTCTGAGTCAACTGTCGGCACATCCTTCAAGGAGTCTTGCAGATAATCCTGTACGCCTGCTCCATCTTGGATAGACCATTGTGCTGCAGGTGTTACACCTAGTGCAACAAGCTCATCTTCTAAATAAGAGCCAATTACTGCTTTTGGTTCAGCCGGAACAGTCACTTCATGTCCCATAGCATCTGTTAATGTGCGGTCTGTTGCTTCTTCCGCAGTATCTGTTCCTGTATCTTTATCTGAATCGCTTTCATTACCGCATGCAGCTAATATAGTAAATACTAATAATAAACTAGCAAATAAAAGCGATTTAACCATTTTATTGGACATCTATGTACCCTCCTGAGTGTTTATACAATCATTATAAGTGATAACAATTATCATTTTCAATAGACTATGTATTTTTTTATCATTTTCTAGTAAAATTTATTAAAGAAAACGACAAATTTTTTAACAGTCAATTGAAGATTATTATTATTTTGCACTAATTACATATTTTTATAAAAAGGAATTATGAAATCTGGTCGGAAAGTTGGTCCTTTTATGCAAAAAAATAAAACGGGTGTACAAAAAGATATTTACAGACCAAAAACAGCAACAGCTGTCATCTTTTTCGGTCTCGCCCTCTTGCTGGCATCGATGGGCTTATCCATCATATATGGTGCAGCTGATATCAGTATATCAACAGTGTGGCAAAGTATTTTCCATTATGACCCTCAGTCTACTCAGCATCAAATTATTCATCGTCTCCGCTGGCCGAGGGCGGTTGCGGCTGCTTTAATCGGAGCAGCTTTGGCAGTTTCCGGAGCTATTATGCAAGGGATGACAAGAAATGCCCTTGCCTCCCCTTCCGTTATGGGAGTTACAGCTGGAGCAGGCTTTATGATTGCAATTAGTTTTGCCTTTCTGCCATCCGCTTCAAATCTAGTGCTTATGCTGCTTGCATTTTTAGGTGCAGGCTTAGGCACATTGTTAGTTTTTTCAATAGGCGCTTTATCCAAAAGAGGACTTACTCCAATTAAACTGGCGCTTGCTGGCTCAGCAGTAACAGCGCTTCTCAGTTCCATCTCAACAGGTATTGCCCTGTTCTTTGATATTGCCAAGGATATAAGCTTCTGGTATGCAGGCGGAGTTGCCGGTGTTCAGTGGATAAGCATTAAGCTGCTTCTTCCTGCTGTCATTGTCGGTCTGGTTATTGCCCTGTTTATCAGCAGGTCAATTACTGTTTTAAGCCTAGGCGAAGATGTTGCCGCAGGTCTCGGGCAGCGGACAGGTTTAGTCAAGTTTCTTGGCACTATCGCCGTATTAGTTTTAACTGGTGCTGCAGTTGCAGTCGGCGGAACAATCGGTTTTGTCGGTCTCGTGATACCGCATATTGTCCGCTTTATAGTTGGTCCTGATTACCGGTTAATCATTCCATGCTCGGCAGTAGTCGGCGCCCTTCTTTTAGTTATATCCGATGTTGGTGCGCGCGTCATAAACCCGCCGTTTGAAACGCCGTTAGGAGCCATCACCGTATTAATTGGGGTTCCATTCTTTCTTTATTTAGCTCGCCGTGAAGGGAGGGGGTTATAATGTCTCAGACAAAATGGACCACAAAGCGCTTTACTGTTACAGTTATAAGCTTAATTGCTGCGATTATTGTTGTTTTCCTTCTGAGCTTAAACTTGGGCATTATAAAAATATCGCCATCTGAGGTGCTGCAAGCCTTTTTAGGACAAGGCTCACCGCAAAGTGCGAACATTTTGTTCAACTTTAGACTGCCGCGAATGGTTATAGCCATTTTGATAGGTATAGGCATGGCTATTGCTGGATCTATCCTGCAAAGCGTCTCACGCAATGCCCTTGCAGACCCAGGTATCATTGGCATCAATGCCGGTGCTGGTTTTGCGGTTATTCTCTATATTTTCTTCTTCCAAGGATCTTTTGGCACTGCATCTGTTTTTATTATGCCTTTTTCTGCTTTGCTTGGGGCATTGCTTGCTGCTGGTCTTATCTATATGATTGCTTGGAAGGATGGCGTTTCGCCGGTAAGACTTGTGCTTGTTGGAATTGGTATTAATTCTGCATTTGGCGCGTTAATTATTATCTTCCAATTAATGATGGACCCTCGGGACTTCACACAAGCAACTATTTGGATTACAGGAAGCATCTGGAGCGCAAGCTGGGATTATGTCTTTGCAGTGCTTCCTTGGATTTGCCTGTTTGTACCTTTAGCTCTGTATAAGTCCCATAAGCTGAATTTATTACAGCTTGGTGAAAACACTGCTGCAGGGCTTGGAGTAGCAATTGAACGTGAAAGAGGCATCCTTCTCTTTATTTCAGTAGCTCTTGCAGGAGCTTGCGTATCTGTCGGCGGAGGAATCTCTTTTCTAGGCTTGATTGCCCCTCACTTGGCAAGACGAATAATCGGTCCTAGACATCAGACACTCCTCCCTGTTGCCGCATTAATAGGTGCCTTATTGCTTTTGACTGCTGACACAATTGGCAAAAACTTAATGGCACCGACTGAAATACCAGTAGGTCTTGTTGTCTCCTGCCTTGGCGCACCGTATTTTATTTACCTTCTTATAAAAGATTAAATCAAAAAAGGAAAAGGCATTCATTAAACTGGTACCTGTAGGTTAGGACTCTTGAAAAAGAGAGTGTTTTATCTACAGGTATTTTTTTTATATACTTAAATTTCAAGTTATGGGGATTAGGAGAGACAATATGAGTAAGATTACGTTTTCAGCTAAAGAAATCACAGTACTTCAACAGAATCCAAATGTTCAACGTGTTAGTGAACAGGCTATTACCTATACTGACTTCTTTAAAATAGATTTATGGATGAGTATCTAGCCGGTAAATTTCCGCGCCAAATTTTTAGGAGAACGGTTTCGATATAGAGGTTATAGGACAAAAGATAATGGAACAATCAGCTTATAGGTGAAAGAAGGCCTATGAAAAGAATGGGATAATTGGACTGACAGACACAAGGAAAACGAGTTATGGTAGACCATTAACTCGGGAGCTAACAACATCTGAAATTATCGTAAGGCAGGAAGCAAGAATTAAGCTTATCAAAGGGCAGGTAGAGCTATTAAAAAAGCTAGAATTTGACCGAAAGAGGGCTACTAAACACAAAAGAAAATTTAGAACCGAGTAAAGTATATCAGCTGATTGATGAAACCATTGAAAAGAATCATTTTAAAGGAATGACCAGGTATTTTTGTGATCAACTAGATGTATCCCATTCGGGATATTATAGGTACCTAAAGGCATTCACTAGCCGAGAAGCAAGAAAAAAAACGGACTTAGAAGCAAAAGAAGTTATATTAAAAACCTTTAATCGTCGTGGATATAAAAAAGATGACTCCTAATCAGTATAGGAATCATCTTCTAGTTGCTTAATCTCTTTTTTATAGTGTCATTGACAATGGGTACCAGTTTACACCGCATTGCCCTTTTTTATAACCTAAAAAAGCACCATCAAGCTTTCATCATTCGCTTAATTTTATTAATAACCCGCTGTTTTCTGGTTAAAGGCTTCGTTTTCTTTTTAGCTAAAACTTGTAGCTCGAATGACAAATTTCCATGCTTTGTATTGTAGGTTGTAACCTGAAATGCACAGTTCTTCTTTCTTGTCGAATTAAATTTACTTTTATGGTGATTAGGAATTTCACCTAAAATACGAGCAAATGCAGTGTAGTTCTCAATTCTGCTTACAAGATGCATATCCACTATTCCTTTTTCCGCTTCAAGCCACTCTAAAAGTTCTACTGGTATAACAACATGGAACATAGAAACAATCTCTGCTTCCATTATTTTAGAATTGACTGGTATTGGACTATCTGCACGGTATAACCCTTTATGAACTGCCAGAGATGTTGCACGTTCACTATCCCTGTCGCTAAGCCTGATAAACAGCTGTTCCGCTGATGCATCAACATGAGAATGATAATGATAACCTTCAAGAAGCAGCCCTTCTTGAACCTTGCGAATACGTGTTACAGCAGCTGTCAGCTTATTAGAGCGATGAAATGATAGTGATTCAGCTTTAGCCAATTCATATGCTTTTTCAGCTTTAGGATAAATAAGACCATGGAAAACCAACATATTTCCTGGATGACGTTCTGCATACCAAAAGTTAATCAAGTCCTCCAAATCACCTTGTTCTATAATCCGTAAAAGTAGCTTTTCCCTTGTGTTAAAATTAGCATAAATTTCAAGAAAATTATGCTTTTTAATTAATACTTTCAGAGATTCAAAAATGAACCTCTTGTCTTCCATCTGGAAGGATCGAACTATAGTAGTTCGAAGTTCAATGTTAAGAACACGCGTGAGATACTGATAGTATGTACGCAGTTTTTTCTCCTGTGGTAGGTTTAAACTTTCAATTGCAGCAAGTGTCTCTTCGAACTGATACATATAAACTCGGCCTGTGACTGGTTTTTTTGTTAGCTGCTCTCTTCCTACAGTAAGGTTGTTAGTCAAATAATAACATGGATAATCCTTAACAATGGATATGGAATTTGAATAGGCATAGGCCTGAATAATAAATGGCTGATCCTCACCCAATGAATAATGTTCCGGAAAACGAATATTATGCTCACGAAGCAACTTGACCCGGAACAATTTCTGTACACTAACTGTATAAAGTGCATTTGAACCATAAAAATTAAAATTGTCTTCGTTTTTAAATATAGCCTGAGGAACTCCTCTATTAACACCTACATATTTTCCGACTACTATATCGCTGTCATATTGAAGAATCCTTTTTTCCATCCGCTCTAAAGCCTCTGCTCCTAAGTAGTCATCTCCATCTACAAAAAATATATAATCACCTGTAGCAAGCTCGATGGCCTTATTGCGCGGACCACTTGGTGAACCGCTGTTTTCTTGGTGAATTATACGGATGAAGCTGTACATATCACTGTATTCCTTCAGTATCTCTGGACTCTGATCTGTTGAACCATCATTCACACAAATAATTTCTAATTTATCTTTGCTGATTGTTTGATTAATAATACTATCTAAACAAATTCTAATGGTATTTTCATCATTATATACAGGTATTGCTATAGTAAATTTCATCATTACCTCCGATATTTCATAGTACTTCTATATATTACAACTATTTTGCATAATATGTAATATTTTAATACACAAAATTACTATTACCAGAGGAATGAACCTTCTTTGTATTAATTTTACAAAGCGAGTAATTCTATAAAGGCATTTGTGTAACTATAGGTTATTCATGTTCAATAAATAGGATCTCATTTCTTATCCATAAAATTATGCTTATTTTTATCTGAAATATGATTGTCGTAAAATACTGCAAGCGTTGTGCTGATATATGGTGCAAGCCACAGAAAACCAATGCCAAGTGTTAGGATAGACAGCAATCCCCAGCCAATAAAACTTAAATATAGAAGGAAATACTTCCACTTAAAGCCGACCATTCGTTTACGGCTTTCTGTTATTGCTTCAAATACGGAATACTCAGGATGATCCTTTAGTAAATAGTATGTTTGCGAATAAGACAATGATTTGATAATACCAGGTATGAATAATAGCAAAAACCAAAGAAATAAGAATATGCTTTGCATAATGGATGTACCAATTATTTTCAAGCCTAACCCAAGGTCTTTATATGGAAGGAATATATCTGCTACTTTAGGCAGTTTCCCTCGCACTAAGTCCAAAAAGTACCAAAGTACGGCAATTGATAACGGAACGAGCAGCACCGAGATGAGAGTGCTCACAATAGTTGCTCCTAATGGCGTTGCATCCTGCAGCACCCAAGCCTCAAACCCGCCGCTTAATGGCACCTCAAAAACTAAAGGAACAAAAGCGCTAATAACAAAAACAATAAAAGTTACCAGTACTGCCGGTCCCCAATTCCCTCTTAGAGCATGTAAAGCTTCTTTTTTAATAGTTCCTATTTTCATGTATTTATCTCCTCCTAAAAGACAAAGTGCAGCAATATTTTACATTATTGTATATAAATTTCCCGGGAAATTTACACCCTTCGTCAATTTATGACAAAGGCAAACTACAATCATTTAGGTGTACCCCCATACATTGTATTCAAAAGAAACCAAGCTAGAACAAATTATCAGCTACATAATTATCAAAAAACTTTGACATACTGTTAAAAATGAGTTAAAGTACCATAGGGACGAACAATTTTAATTAAACATACTAAAATATTCGTATTTAGGAGTGTAAACTATGGATAACGTATTTGATTACGAAGATATACAGTTAATTCCCGCAAAATGTATCGTGGATAGCCGTTCAGAATGTGATACATCTGTAACATTGGGTGGACATACTTTTAGATTGCCAGTTGTTCCTGCAAATATGCAGACAATAATAGATGAAAAGGTTGCTGAATATTTAGCGGAAAATGGATATTTCTATATTATGCACCGCTTCCAGCCTGAAACTAGAAAGGCATTTATCCAGGATATGCAACAAAAAGGATATATTGCATCAATTAGTGTAGGAGTTAAAGAAGAGGAATATGGGTTTGTTGAAGAACTTGCTTCCGAGAACCTAGTTCCTGAATTTATAACAATAGATATTGCTCATGGTCATTCTAATGCTGTAATCAGAATGATTAAGCATATTAAACAGCATTTGCCTGCAAGCTTTGTTATTGCTGGTAATGTTGGTACACCAGAAGCTGTCAGAGAGCTGGAGAATGCAGGAGCTGATGCAACTAAGGTTGGTATCGGACCTGGTAAAGTATGTATTACAAAAATTAAAACAGGCTTTGGAACTGGCGGCTGGCAACTAGCAGCACTTCGCTGGTGTGCAAAGGCTGCGAGCAAACCAATTATCGCTGACGGCGGTATCCGCACACATGGGGATATTGCGAAATCCGTTCGATTTGGTGCTTCCATGGTCATGATTGGTTCCCTTTTTGCTGGTCATGAGGAATCTCCTGGAGAAACGTTTGAAAAAGACGGAAAGCTTTTCAAAGAGTATTTTGGATCTGCTTCTGAATTCCAAAAAGGCGAAAAGAAAAACGTTGAAGGCAAAAAAATGTATGTAGAGCATAAAGGTTCCCTGCAGGATACATTAATCGAAATGGAGCAAGACTTGCAGTCTTCTATTTCTTATGCTGGCGGAAAGAAACTGGATGCCATCCGCAATGTTGATTATGTTATTGTAAAAAACTCCATCTTTAACGGAGACAAAGTTTATTAATAAAGAGAGCAAGCTGTCGTTAAGACGCTTGCTCTTTTAATTTACAAAAGTTTCACATGAAACATTCCTCGCCGCTTTTCGACTGGCATTAGCATCCTTCTCCCCCTTGCACATCACAACACTTCCAATTATTACAATCACCTAAAATTTAGTATGCAACGCCAAGGAAATCTTATAAGATGAAGAAAGGAAAAGCTACTTATCAGTATTGCTTTCACAAGTTTATCAAGGAGTTACATTATGGAAAGACAAAATACAATTCCTTTATTAAGTTTTACTTTTACTCTGCTTATTACTGTTATCTATTATATCTGGTTGTATTTATTTCAGGAAAATCAATCTGTACTGACATGGGGAGCAAACATTCTCTGTGTGTTAGGCAGCTGTGCCGCATCCTTATGGCTTTTACATGCTGCCAAAAGAAGCGAACAGCCTGTAAAAACGTTTTGGTATTTGCTGTTCATCGGAAATATGAGCTATATGCTTTCAGAGGTTTCTTGGTTTTTCCAAGAAAACATTCTTAAGCAGGAAATTCCATTTCCAAGCTTTTTGGATGTTCTTTATTTTATACAGGTTCTTGCCTTCTTTGGCGCATTTTTATATCATCTATCACTAGTCAAAAGAAAATTGCAGGTTGCCCGGTTTTTATTTGATGTTGCTATTTTAATGACTGTTGCATTTACTTTCAGCTGGCATTTTATCATTAGCCCTATTATTAATTCAGCACAAATGTCACATTTTGCTTTAGCAATAACACTAGCATACCCGATCGGTGATTTAGCTGTTTTAGCTGGAGTCATTCTCGTACTGTTCGGTCCAAAGTCGTTTCTTTCCGGTCAGAGCATTTTTTTTATTTTGACAGGATTAATAATTTATATTTTGGCAGACAGCTGGTATTTCTATTTACAATATCATGATAGCTATCAATCTGGGGATTTTGTTGATCCATTATTCTTGTTAGGTACACTGCTTGTCGGATTTACTGGCAATTTATATAGAAATGCTCCGCAGAAAAAGATAGAAGTACGAAAAAGTAATTTCATGCAGCGGGATGTTCTTCGCACAGCCATGCCATATGTTAATGTCATCATCTTGTTTATTTTTATGATTACAAATTCAGAAGGCATGGACGCATTAACAATTGGGACAAGCGTTTCCATTCTGCTTGTTCTATTAAGACAAATCCTGATTATCACGGAAAACAGACGGCTTGTTAACAGCCTTTATGAACAAACAGAAAAGGCTGAATTAAATAAACAGCATTATCAATCTCTTTTTGATTACCATCCAGATGCTGCCTTTTCTATGGACTTAGATGGAAACTTTGTGAGCGTGAATAATGCTGGGACAAGAATGCTTGGAATGGCAAATGAAAATATTAAAGGCTTGGCTAGCACAACATTCTTAATGTCGAAGGAAGACGAAATTCTAAAACATTATGAAAAGGTGCGAAAAGGCATTCCTCAAGTTTATGAAGTTGCCATCAATAGCCAATATGGTCATGGTTATTACAGCATCACTAATATTCCCATTGTCGTAAAAAATAAGATTGTCGGTATCTTTGGCATCGGCAGAGATATTACTGCATTCAAAAAAAACGAGGCAAAAATTCAGTTTCTTGCTTTTCATGATCCATTGACAGGCTTGGCAAATAGAGCAAGATTTGAGTCCTATCTCCTTGAGGCAATCGAAAAAGCACAGGAAAGGAAGGAACAGCTTGCAGTCATATTTGTCGACTTAGATAAGTTCAAAAGCATCAATGATACTTTAGGGCATGATATTGGCGATAAACTCTTACTCTCTGTAGCAAGCAGAATTAAGAACAGTCTTCCCCTGGCAGATCTGGCAGCTAGACAAGGCGGCGATGAATTTACTATTGTCCTAAAAGAAACAACTAAAGAGAGTGCAGAGCAATACGTTAAGGAGCTGCTAAAATCATTAAAGCTCCCTCATGATATCAACGGCCACCAGCTCATAAGTACACCAAGCATTGGGGTCGCCCTCTACCCTGATCATGGCACGACTTCTGTTGAATTAATGAAAAAAGCAGACACAGCAATGTATCAAGTAAAAGAGAACGGCAAAGGCTGTTATTTATTTTATTCTGATGCAGCAAAAGCTTATACGAGAAAACTGTTATTAGAAAAGGATATGCCTTATGCTTTAGAGAACAAGGAGTTTTTCCTTCATTATCAACCATTAATGGATTTATCTGCAGGAAAAATTACTGGCACAGAGGCGCTCATCCGCTGGAAGCACCCACAGCTTGGTCTGTTGCTGCCAGGTGAATTTATCCCAATCGCTGAAGAGTCAGGCTTTATACACAAACTCGGTGCATGGGTGTTAATGGAGGCTTGCAAACAAGCAAAAAAATGGCATGATAAAGGCTACTATTTAAAAATGGGAGTTAACCTTTCTCCGAAACAATTTTATCAGGAAAATCTTTTGACCAATGTAGAACAAGCATTAGCTATCTCTAAATTAGATTCCTCCTTTTTAGATTTAGAGATCACAGAACAAACTGCTATTAATAATTTACAAGCAGTTCTGCCTAAACTACATGCATTAAAAGCATTAGGTGTAACTATCTCTATTGATGATTTTGGGACAGGCTATTCCTCCCTTTCCTATCTAGCTGAGTTTCCAATTAATACAGTGAAAATTGCAAAAGAGTTCATAAATAAGCTCGAGGAAAATAAATCTAAGGAAACCATTATCTCTTCCATTGTTGATCTTGCACAAAACTTAAACTTAGATGTACTTGCAGAAGGTGTAGAAGAAGTAAATCAAGCATTGCTTCTGAAATCAATTAATTGCCATGCTATGCAAGGCTATCTTTTCGGAAGACCTTGTGGAAGCAGTGAAATGGAAGATTTGCTAAACAGGCAGCCTGATTTATCTATAAGTGACTGATTCACCAGAGGGCTGGGAATTAAGTATGTAAAGCGAATGGCTGGAGCGCAATGAAACGAACTAATTTTAAAGCCATATTCTATTTAGTCACAAGCTTCATTTTTTAAATTTAGCTGTAATTTTATTATTCGTATTTCGATAGGCTATATTTTATTTTGTCTCAAGCCCTTTTTTGTTATAGTTCTATTTGTTTTATACTTAAAAGCAAAGTAACTAATTACTTGGAGGACGATGAAGATGAGGGTTGGAGTAATTGGATTAGGTGATATTGCTAAGAAGGCTTATCTGCCTGTTCTGACAGAACGAGAAAATATAGAATTAGTACTCTGTACTAGGAATGAAGCTGTACTCCAAAAGCTTGCTGAAAAATATCGAATTCAGGATAGAGTGCAAACAGTTGAGGAGCTGCTATTAAAAAACATAGAAGCTGCTTTTATCTCCACAATAACAGAGGCTCATTTCCAAACAGCCGAACTATTGCTTCAGCACGGAATCCATGTGTATATAGACAAACCAGTGTCTTTATATCTGCATGAAACAGAGAGAATAGTCGAGCTTGCACATAAATATGGACTAATTGCAATGGTCGGCTTTAATCGCCGATTTATTCCTATGGTGGCAAGCTTAAAGGAAAAAGGCAAAGCTAATTTAATATTAATGCAAAAAAACCGCTTTGCATTGCCCGATATCCCAAGAAAAGTGGTGGTAGAAGACTTCATCCATGTTGTTGATACCTTGCGCTTTTTAATGGATGAAGAAGTCATTGCAGTTAATGTCGAGAGCTCTAAGACTGATGAAACCCTCAACCAGCTCATCGTTCAGCTTATCGGCAAAAACTGCATTGCCATCGGAATCATGAATCGAAATGGTGGAGTAACAGAGGAAATAATCGAGTATCATACTGGTCTTCACAAATATGTTGTTAGCAGTCTTGTTGAAACCGTTCATTATCATCATAAACAAATGAATGTGACGAAATTTGGCGATTGGGAGCCTACATTATTTAAACGGGGTTTTCACCAAATTACCGATCATTTTCTTGACTGTGTAGCAAATGAACAGATACCTGATCCGTCGATAGAGGATTCTCTTATAACACATCTTATTTGCGAGCAAATTGTTCAACGCATTAATAATTAAAAGCAGACAGCTGCCAGCTGTCTGCTTTTAATTATTTTGTTTTTATTTTACTTGTTTGCGGCGGCTCTTCCATCCAGCCATATTTAATCATAAGCTTTGCACCTTCATGGGCATATTCAAATACATCCTTCATGACAATTGAAAACTTGACAGGCAGATCATTTCTTAAGCTAAAGGCAGTTCCAAGTGAATTCCCACCTAAGGAAAAACTGCAAAATAAGCTGATACAATACATCATAATTTTATCTGAAAAAGGCGCTACCGTAGATGTTGTCACATTCCCTCCTGAAAGCCCAGGAAGCTGGGTGTCATTCTTTAAGATAATATCTCCCAGGCTTGTGGCAATTTCCTTGGCAAGCTCCCCTCCTTTAGCAAAGTACTGACTAATCTCTTTTTCCTTCGCGCACTGGGAAAAACCGTTGATTACCTGCATTCCAATCAAGTTTGTTTCAACTGCATGGTACATATGGGAAATTTCCACTGTATTTAACGATCTTTTTTCATTAAACAAATTGCTTCCACTTAAATAACTCTTTTCATTTACAAATTCGACCCCTTCTTCGACAGCTACATATGGGGCGCGCGGAAGCAGACCTTTTTCAAGCAAGTAAGATGTGCACCGGTCATAGTACTTTTGTGTTATTATCGTCATCTCTCTAAACAGCTGCATGATGTCACTCCGATAAGCCATCGTCAGATTGAGTGTATGCATGCCCATGCTGATTTCTTTTATGAGTCTGATAAACATAATGTCGAACCCATTATCGAACAGCTTTGGGGCTTCAGGGTTCACATCTTCACTGTTAAACCCTACCGGTACAGGCAGCTTTTCTTTTTCGTAAATTTTTCTTATTTTTTCACAATACGGTTTTGTTTCCTTATATAAATCAGTCATTATATCTTTTGCCTTTGGATCCTCTGCTTTATTAATGAGATATTCCAGCATACTGATAATCATTGTTTTTTGTTGATATGTCATCCAAAGTACGCCAATTTCTGATGACGTAATCGAAGGGTTATTTTGCATTTCCATTCCTCCATTATTTAGTTTCCGCCTGCTGTACTCATTCTTAATTACTATCATTGTTTGCTGTTGAGCTAAAAAAATACATAAACTAGTTAATTTGGCTATTGAATCATTTTGATACTTTTTTATAAAATAGTCATAATAAAGCGTTTTCATCATTAAAATTGTGTATGTGGTTTTAAACAGCATTTCCGAGTAAGTCCAAGACTTGAGAGGAAGGATGATTTATCCTATGAAAATGGAAGCGTTTCCACCTGTTGAAGGCAATTATAATCTTGAAAACTATGATGTGATGTATGAACAATTTCAATGGCAACAAGCAGAAGAGCATTTTTCATGGCATACAACAGGAAAAGTCAACTTGGCTTATGAAGCGGTCGACCGACACGCAGAAGGTTCAAAAAAGGATAAACCAGCCCTTTGCTACCTCAGCAGCACACGAAATGAGACATACACATTTGGCGACTTAAAGCAGCTGACCAATAAGGCTGGCAATGTTTTAAGAGATAAAGCAAATGTAAAAAAGGGTGACCGTGTTTTCATCTTTATGCCCCGCTCACCAGAGCTTTATTTCGCCTTATTAGGAGCAATTAAAATCGGTGCAATTGTCGGCCCTTTATTTGAGGCATTCATGGAGGATGCGGTTAAAGATCGCCTATATGACAGCTCAGCGAGTGTTCTCGTCACAACACCGGAGTTAGTTAAGAGAGTGCCTGTCAAAGATCTTCCCGCCTTAAAAACCATCTTCCTTGTCGGGGAAAATATTGAGGAAAATAATCATTATCTTGACTACCAAAAGTATTTCCAGGAAGCATCTGATCAACTTGATATTGAATGGGTGGACCGCGAGGATGGCTTAATCCTTCACTATACTTCTGGTTCGACAGGCAAACCCAAAGGTATTTTACATGTCCATAATGCGATGATCCAGCATTATCAGACAGCTAAATGGGTGTTAGATTTGCAGGAAGATGATATTTATTGGTGCACAGCTGACCCAGGCTGGGTAACAGGAACGTCATATGGTATTTTTGGTCCTTGGCTAACTGGGACGACAAATATTGTGGTTGGCGGCCGCTTCAGTCCTGAAGGATGGTATAAGACCATTGAAACCTTTGGAGTAACTGTTTGGTACAGTGCACCAACATCTTTCCGAATGCTGATGGCTGCAGGTGAACCTAGCCATGATCTTTCCTCCTTAAGGCATGTCTTAAGCGTGGGAGAACCATTAAATCCAGAAGTAATTCGCTGGGGGGCAACAGCCTTCAAGCAAAGAATTCATGATACTTGGTGGATGACAGAAACTGGAGCACAGCTTATATGTAATTACCCATGCTTGGAAATGAAGCTAGGGTCAATGGGGAAGCCGCTTCCTGGCATAGAAGCAGCCATTCTTGATGATGATGGTAATATTCTGCCTCCTAATCAGATGGGGAATCTTGCAATAAAAAAAGGCTGGCCTTCCCTCATGCACACCGTTTGGAATAACCAAGAAAAGTATGACAGCTACTTCCCTGTCTCTGATTGGTATATCTCAGGTGACAGTGCTTATGTAGACGAGGATGGGTACTTCTGGTTCCAGGGACGTGTGGATGATGTCATTATGACAGCGGGAGAAAGGGTCGGGCCATTTGAAGTTGAAAGCAAACTGATTGAATATCCGGCTGTTGCTGAAGCGGGTGTCATTGGCAAACCCGATCCTATTAGAGGGGAAATTATTAAAGCCTTTGTAGCTCTTGCTGATGGGTATACAGAATCAGACCAACTAAAAGAGGAAATACGCCAGTTTGTGAAAACAGGTTTGGCGGCACATGCAGCACCAAGAGAGATTGAATTTTGCCAAAAGATTCCTAAAACAAGAAGCGGTAAAATAATGCGCCGCGTCTTGAAAGCTTGGGAGCTTGGTTTGCCTACTGGTGATTTATCAACATTGGATGATTAATAAAAAGCACCCCAATTGTCTGCAATTGGGGTGCGATTTTTGATTCTTAGGCTTCTTTTAATGTGCGCTTCAAGAATTCCTTTGTGCGCTCTTGAGTTGGGTTCAGGAAGATTTGCTCAGGAGTTCCCTGCTCTGCAATAACCCCTTTGTCCATAAATACGATACGGTCAGATACCTCTCTTGCAAACTCCATCTCATGTGTTACGATCAGCATTGTAAGTCCTGACTCAGCAAGCTCCTTCATTACTTTCAATACTTCTCCAACCATTTCTGGGTCAAGCGCTGAAGTAGGTTCATCAAAAAGCAGAACATCTGGCTCCATTGACAACGCTCTAGCAATAGCAACACGCTGTTTCTGTCCGCCTGACAGCTGTTTTGGTTTGGCATTTATATAGCGATCCATACCAACGACCTTCAAATACTTCATCGCTATCTTCTCTGCTTCCGCCTTTGAACGCTTCAACACCTTGATTTGACCTACCACACAATTGCTTAAAACATTATGGTTATTAAAGAGATTGAATTGCTGGAACACCATTCCTAATCTTCTTCGATAAGCAAATATATCATGTTTATCATCAAGGATATTCTCTCCATTAAAGATGATTTGACCACCGCTTGGCTTTTCTAAAATGTTGATACAGCGAAGAAGGGTCGATTTTCCGGAACCTGAAGAGCCAATAATGCTGACAACTTCTCCTTTATTTACTGAGAAGTCAATGTCCTTTAACACTTCATGGCTGCCAAAGGCTTTGCTTAAATGCTGAATATCTATGACTTTTTCCATTGTCTCTCCTCCTTCTTTATTGCTTCATTCCTGGCTGTGCATCCAATTCCTCGCCAAGCATTTTGTAGTTATCTGGTCCTTCTAATTTTCTTTCGAAGTAAAGCAATATTCTCGTAACAATAAATGTCATCACAAAGTAGATGATACATGCTACAAAGAATGATTCAAAATATCTAAAGTTATTGCCTGCAACAGATTTTGTCATGAAAAACAGTTCGGAAACGGAAATAACGTTTAGTACAGACGTATCTTTAATATTAATGACGAACTGGTTACCTGTTGCCGGCAGGATGTTGCGGACTACTTGCGGCAAGACAACATTCATCATTGTTTGGAAATGATTCATGCCGACTGCTTGAGCTGCCTCAAACTGTCCCTTCTCAACAGACACGATTCCACCGCGGACGATTTCTGCCATATATGCTCCCGTATTAATGGATACAACAATTACCGCTGCAAACATTACATTCATATCGATGTTGAAAGCTAATGCAGAACCATAGTAAATGACCATTGCTTGTACAATCATAGGCGTTCCGCGGAAAATCTCAATATATATAGAAAGTATGATATTAATAACTTTTAGAATAAATTTTTTAAAGCCGCGCTCCGGCACAGGTATTGTGCGGACAATTCCAGCGACTAAACCGATAACTGCCCCAATAATTGTACCTATTAATGCGATGTAAAGCGTCATGCCTGCACCGCGAAGAAACATCGGCCAGTTTTCGGAAATAATTTTTACTATCCATTCAAAACTCATCGTTTTCCTCCATTATTCATCATAAAACCGACTGCACAAAAAGACAGCCGGTCTTATGTTATCATTATTTTGCTGCAGGTTGGTTTACAATTGCATCATCCATGATTTTCGTACGGTCTTCTTCTGAGATGCCTTTTAATATTTCATTGATTTTATCTTTAAGATCACTGTCTTTTTTAAGCCCTACAGCAATGGCTGTATCATCTTCTGATGTTTCAAAGCCATCTTTAAATTCAACCATTGCAAAGTTATCATTTGCATTGGAAGCACTAACTGCCTCTGGACGCTCTGATACATATCCATCAATTACACCTGACTCAAGAGCAACACGCATTGACGGGAAGTTATCCATTGCCGTCTGTTTAGAAACACCTTTAATTTGGTCAATAACAGAGTAATGGAAAGTATTCAGCTGTGCTGTCACTTTGGCGCCTTTAAAGTCTTGGATAGATGTTGCGCCATCATATTTACCACCTTTTTTAACAACCATCACCAAGTTGGACTTGTAATAGTTATCTGTAAAGTCAATTGTTTGTTTACGCTCTTCGGTAGGAGACATACCTGCAATAATTGCATCAATTTTACCTGAAGTAAGTGCTGGAACAAGTCCATCCCACTCCGTTTTGACAATTACTAGTTTTTTGCCTAAACCATCAGCGATTTTTTTCGCAACTTCTACATCATAGCCGCCCGCATATTCTGAAGTGCCGTCTATTTTGACTGCTCCGTTGGAATCATCGTTTTGTGTCCAGTTGAATGGTGCATAGCCTGCTTCTAGTCCTACTTTAAATGTATCTGCATCATCCCCGGATCCGGACCCATTGCTTGTCCCGCACCCAGCTAAGAGAATAATAGCTGAAAGCAACAATAAAAATAAAAATGGTGCTTTTTTCTTCATTTGTTTTCCCTCCACATGGTCTGTTAGGCGCCTAAATAAAAAGCGACCTGAGATACACTCAGGTCGCAATATTATAGTTGCCCTAAAGTCCTCTCTTTGTTTCCAATTGAGATAGCACAACTCAATAAACTGGGAGTTTATTGAGACAGTCCTGCAGCTATTAACTGCAGACCCAGCAAGCAATACCTGAGATCTATTGCTCACTTCGGCGATATTTCCTTCTCTTTAGCATCATTGCATTCTCAAGCTCCGCTTAAAGACTGTTAAATATCGCGCCTCTACCTCACTGAAAAAAAGTGAGGTCTAATTCATTCAGTTATATCTTTTAGGCTACATGATGCTGCTAAATCTGTCAACCTCGTTTTCCCGTGAATATATTGGAAATTCTGTGACAGAACGCGTTTTCTGCCTTTTTTACTATATCCATTTCTGTTTGATTTATACATCTAAAGACCTACTTTATACACCAGAGCCAATCGAAGAAACAACAGAAAAGACAATTGCCCTTATAGCTGCAATCTTTCGCTTCTGCTGTTGTCTGGCCAACTACATAAATCTTATTATTTAGATAGCCGCTAAGCACAAGTTCTACATCCCCTGATTCCCAGTCAAAATCCTCTCGATCAAATTTGAACTGGCCTTTTTCTGCCTGCAATATTAGGCCTTTGCTGTCTAATTTAGGAGCAATTCCATTCAGTCTAATCGATGATACATCAAACTTTAAGGATTGATATTTTTTCGGCAAAGTTGCCTTCACCGTAAAGGTACCTTTATTCCCTTTAATCACTTTTGGCAACACTTCAAGTGATATAGGGACATAAACTTTAATTGTCTCTTCCTTTACAGTTGTCAGCCCAGCACCGTTTGTCAAACTTACACTTATCTTATATTCGCCAGGCTCGTTAAGTTGAACGGCATCACCTTTTTTATACGTTTTCCCATTAATAACAGCAATTTCAGTCGTTATTCCTGATAGATCATCACTGGCATCATAATCCAGTACAAATTTTGTGCCAAGTTCATAAAGAGATTGTTTATGGATTGTAAGGTCTGGTGCTGACTTGTCTATCTTGACTTCTGCTGTTTGCACTTCTTCATTATTGCCAGCAGCATCGACAGAGTAATAGGAGATTTCATTTGTTCCTTCTTTCTCCACTGTAAAGGCTGTTCCCTCCGCATACTCTGAGCCGTTGATAGAGTAGTATGTTTTTACAACTCCACTCATTTCATCTTTTGCAGTTAATGTGACTGCTACCTCTTTATTTGCCCAACCGTCTTTAATATTGGCTTCAGTGGCTGGAGCTGACTTGTCTATCTTTACTTGTGCTGTTTTTACTTCCTCTTTATTGCCTGCAGTGTCGACAGAATAATAGGAGATTTCATTTGTTCCTTCTTTCTCCACTGTAAAGTCTGTTCCCTCCGCATACTCTGAGCCATTGATAGAGTAGTATGTTTTTACAACTCCACTCATCTCATCTTTTGCAGTTAATGTGACTGCCACCTCTTTATTTGCCCAACCGTCTTTAATATTGGCTTCAGTAGCTGGTGCTGACTTGTCTATCTTTACTTGTGCTGTTTTTACTTCCTCTTTATTGCCTGCAGTGTCGACAGAATAATAGGAGATTTCATTTGTTCCTTCTTTCTCCACTGTAAAGTCTGTTCCCTCCGCATACTCTGAGCCGTTGATAGAGTAGTATGTTTTTACAACTCCACTCATCTCATCTTTTGCAGTTAATGTGACTGCCACCTCTTTATTTGCCCAACCGTCTTTTATATTGGCTTCAGTAGCTGGTGCTGACTTATCTATTTTTACTTGTGCTGTTTTTACTTCTTCTTTATTGCCTGCAGCGTCGACAGAATAATAGAAGATTTCATTTGTTCCTTCTTTCTCTACCGAAAAGCTTGTTCCCTCAACATAATCAGAGCCATTGATTGAATAGTATGTTTTATCAACACCGCTCAATGAGTCTGAGCTTGTCAGCTGCACATCTACTATTTGTGCATATGCAGGCATTTCACTAATTGTAGTTACAGGTGACGTCTTATCCAGTTTAATATAGACAGTTTTCACTTCTTCCATATTTCCTGCTTTATCCAATGAATTAAAGCTAAGCTTATTAACGCCTTCTTGGTCGATATAGACTGATGTACCTGCCTGAATAATGCCCTCATTTAAGGAGTAATAAGTATTCGCTACTCCGCTTTCATCATCTTCAGCTTCTAAAAGGACAGAAAAATTTTCATTAATCCAATGAGCAGGTGCATTGCTCTTTGTCTCAGGTGCCTGTGTATCTACAATAAGCTTTGCGATAACCGTCTCTGAAGGTTTAGACTCTCCAAAGGAATTGCTGTATGAAGTGACATAATATTCATGATTAGCAAGAGTCAGGTTTTTCAGTTCGTACGATAAATTATTCAAGTTCTCAACAAGCAAAACTGGCTTGCCATTTATAATTTCGTAAATATTATAGCCATTAGCATATGTGACAAAGTCCCAAGTAATTCTCGCACTTGTCTCACTCAGCAATGTTAGTGATGCCTTTGGTGCTTCCATTACTGGATAGACAATTGTCTGAACGAACGATTCAGACGGTAAAGACTCACCGAAACGATTGCTGTATGCTGTCACTTCAAAAGTGTGCGTATCTTCTGAGAGATTATAAACTTTATAAGTAAGCGCCGTTCCGCTGTATAAAAGCTTTCTTTCCCCCTCTATCACTTCATATACTTTATAGCTATTAGCCCAATCCGCTGCTTTCCATGAGAGAGTGATATTGTTTGCATTAAAGACACTGCCGCTGACCACTGGTACTTGCACAGTCGGCCATGTTAAATTGAACGTAAGCGTACTCTCCTCTGGTGAATCTCCAAAACGGTCGCTGTACGATTGCACAATAAATGTATAGTCATCTTCAGCCATATCTTTATATGTTACTGATGTTCCTGTTACTGTGCTTTGCAACACTTTCTCACCATCAATAACTTGGTAGATTTTATAATTTTTTGCATAGGCAGATGCATTCCATTTCAGAACAATGTCATTGCCGTTTGCGATTGTTTTCGTTAAATTTTCTGGAGCCTGCATAATCGGCCACACTACATTAAATGTAAGTGTGCTTCCTTCTGGTGATTCCCCGAAGCGGTCACTGTATGAATATACAACATACTCATAATCGCCCTCTGGCATGTCTGTGAAGGACGCAGATGTACCTGTTGTCTTTTTGACTAAGGTTTTCTCCCCTTCAGCTATTTGGTAAATCCGGTATTCTTTTGCATACGTAACACTATTCCATCTTAAAGTAATATCATTTCCATTGCTGATCGTTTTTGTTAGATTCCCTGGTGCCTGCATAATCGGCCAAGTTAGGTTAAATTCCGCTGTACTTCCTTCTGCTGACTCTCCAAAACGATCGCTGAAGGAATGAATAATATATAGATACTCCCCTTCAGGCATATTGGAAAATACAGCACTTGTGCCTGTTACTGTGCGTACAAGCTCTTTCTCGCCATCTTTGTATTGATAAATATTATAGCCCTTTGCATAAGTAACAGCATTCCACTTCAATGTAATATCATTTCCGTTAGTAACAGTTTTCGTCACGTTTTGGGGCTGTGCCATTTCTGGATAGTTGAGTGTATCCTTTGCTTCTCCGCCAACAGGTGACTCTCCAAACAGGTTGGAGTAGGCTTTTATAACATAATGGAAATCCCCTTCTGATACATTAGTGAGGGTTACACTTGTGCCTGTTACTGTGCGTTCTAATGTCTCTTCTCCGTCCAATAATTTATAAATCTTATATCCATTTGCATATTGAACCGATTTCCATTTCAGAGTAAGATCATTTCCATTTGCAATAGTATAAGTGACATCCTCAGGAGCTGCGAGTACCTGTCCGCTAAGCGTCACCTCAAGTACTTTTCCTTCTTCTGATTCACCAAAACGAGATGAATAGGAATAAACTTCATACTTATATGTTCCTGGCTGAATATTAGAATAGGTTACACTTGTTCCGTTCACATTGCTCTTCAATACTTTCTCGCCATTTATGAGCTGATAGACTCGATAGCTAGAGGCATATTCTGCTTGATTCCAGCTGAGTGTGAAGGCAGAAGGATTTAATATTGTCTGCGCTAATTCTGATGGTGGCGCAAGCTTCGGATAAATAACTGGAATGCTGAGCACTGCTGCTTTTTCTGACTCACCAAAGCGGCTGTTGTAAGCATATACCTCAAACGAATTATCTCCTTCAGGCAAATTCGTAATTGTTGCTGTTGTGTTGGAAACCGTTGCTTTTAATGTTCTCTTCCCATCAATGACCTGATAGACTTTATAGCTGGCTGCATTTTCAACCTGCTTCCAAGTCAGCACAGCGTCATTTCCATTTTTCAGTTCATAAGAAAGCTCCTCAGGTGCCGCAAGCTTCACTTCATCTAGCTGTATCGACACTAATGTTCCGTTTTCTGATTCACCAAATCTTGTACTGTTTGTATGGACCTCAAACTGATAGCTTCCCGCTGCTAGATTCGTATAGGTAACAGCTGTTCCTGTCACAGTGCTTTTTACTATTTTTTCTCCGTCTATGATTTGATAAATTTTATAATTAGTTGCATTCTCTGCTGCAGACCAATTTAAAACAATATCGTTCCCATTTTGGACTTTATAAGTTAGTCCTTCCGGAGGATTCACCGCTACTGTTTCTATGCTGAATGATAGTTTTGAGGCTGTTTCAGACTCACCAAATCTATCACTGTATGAATATATTTCGTATTCGTGACTGCCACCGGCAAGCTTTGATAATGTTGCTGTTGTGCCCTTTACCGTTGTCTTTAATATTTTTTCACCATCTACTATTTCATAGATTTTATAAGCATTAGCATATGGAACTGTATTCCAGCTAAAGACAACATCATTTGTATTTTGTATTTTATAGGCAGCATTTTCAGGACCTGTCATAACGATAGAACTCACTTCTACCTCTGCTTGACTGCCCTCAATCGATTCCCCAAATCGGTCACTGAATGCAAAAACTTTATAAATATAATTTCCCGCTGGCAAATTTGTAAAAGAAGCACTTGTACCAGCAACAGTCTTCAGCAGTTCAAGCTGACCGTCCTTTACTTCATAAATTTTATAACTTGTTGCATAATCTGATGCTTGCCATTTTAGGTTAACATCTGTTCCATTTGTGATAGTAAATGTCAGATTTTCTGGTTCCTTTAACACAGGATGAACCAACTCAACACTAACCGGCTCACTTTCTGGAGATTCTCCATAAAGGGAATTATAAGCTGACACAGAGTAAGAGTATGCTCCTTCTTCTGCCTTTTCAATTGTATATGACCTTGCTGTCGTTGATGTCAGCAAAGATTTCTGTCCAGATTTTGTTATATAAATATTATACTTTTCTGCATAAGTTGCTGCTTGCCAAGAAAGCACAATATCATTCCCATTTTTCACTGTTGACACAATGTTTGTCGGAGTCTGCATATCTGGATATATTATTTCTGTACTCACTGGTGCAGAAGGCCCTGACTCGCCATCATTCGTTACTGTGGCAACAACGTACCTGTATGCTCCCTCAGGAAGATCGTTTACGCTGTAATTTACTGCTGAAGTCGTGCCAAGCAATGTTAACTGACCGTCCTTAATTTCATAAACTTTATATCCAGTTGCACCGTATACTGCACTCCATGTCAATTTCCCATCATCTGGTGAAGATGATTGATAAGCAAGATTGCTCGGAGGCAAGATGGTTTCATTTGCGGCTGCCTTTATTGCTCCAACTGGAAAAGCCAACTGGTATACAAGGAGCGTTAACAATAAAAAAGACTTTAAAAATATAGATTTTCCCCTCATCCGATATTCCTACCCTTCTTGTAAAAAAGGACAATAAAAAAAGACCCGCAGAAGGTCCATAGAAAAATGCCAACTATGACTTCTTGTGGTAACCGGCTGCCATCATATCACTTTTGAACAAATGATATGTATTAGGCCCATAGCTTTGCGTCTCACAGTTTCCCATGATTTGCCCTTTTCACTTTTAATTTTTTATTACTAAAATGTTAAAAAAGTTTGTTAACCAGTACTTTTTTACCACCTCTTCACCTAAATAGTATAATAGGACTATTAAATAATACAAGAAAATTTTTCAGCAGATTAAAAGAAATAAAAAGCCTGGAACTATAAAGTCCCAAGCCAGCGGTTATTGCATAATAAATTCTTCCATATATTTCTTCAGTTTATTAGATGTAGCCGTCAAATTCTCGATTTCTGACATAAATTCTGTAACAAGAGCTGCTTCCTCATGAGAGGATTTCGCTATATCAGTAAAGTCATCCTGCATTTGCTCAATTGATTCTTTGATCTTGTTTAATGTCTCTTCAATGTTGACAGTTGCATTTTTTGAATCGATAGCAAGACGTCTCACTTCTGTTGCTACAACACCAAACCCTGCACCAGCGCTGCCTACTCTTGCAGCCTCAATTGCTGCATTAAGTCCAAGCAGATTTGTCTGTTCACTGATTCCTTTAATCATTCCAGTAACACCAGTAATTTGTGTGGACTGCTCTACTGTTTCCTTTGTATTCTCGGAGATTTGTTCAGCTGTTGCTGATAATTCTTCTGAATGAGCAGCAATCTGCTGAACTTTCCCTAATAAGGAATCAGCAATAGTATCCATGTCCGTGACTATTTGCTTAAACATTTCTTGCTTCTTCGTGCTGATTGCGGCATTTACCGCTGCGACAACTGTACCATTATCATCTTTAATTGGAAAAGAAATGCTGTCAAAAGGAATACCAAACTCAGCTTCTGGTACTTTCACTATTGTAGTACCTGACTTGTTCACCATTGCATAATTTAAATATGACGGTGGCAAGGAATCCCCTGGTTTGTGATGAAAGTTTAAATCAGAACTCGGAGAGTAGTATAAGTATTTTTCATGATCAAAAACAGTAATCATTACTTCTTCTTTCATAATAATTTTCCAGTATGGTATAGAAGCTATAAATGCCTGTACGTTATCCAATTATATAAAACCCCTTTATTTAAACAAATTCTATGTATTATATCGGTAAATTTACCCAATAATAAAGCAGATTTGTTTATTTATAAAAAGTTTTTATGCATAATTATCTATGAAAGGGGATTTTTACATATGACAAATTACACAGATAAAGCAGTAATAATTACAGGCGGAGGCAGCGGCATCGGCCGTGAAACAGCACTTCTACTTGCTGCAAAAGGAGCTCGTATCGCCGTAGTCGACATCTCAGAGCAAGGCGGTAACGAGACTGTAGACCTTGTTAAAAATTTAGGTGCAGAAGCAATCTTCATTAAAGCAAATGTTGGAGCACGTGAGGATGTAAAAAACTATGTTGATAAAACAGTAGAGGCATTCGGCACAATTGATATGTTCTTTAACAATGCTGGAATTGAAGGAACTGTTACACCTTTAGCAGATTATCCAGAGGATATGTTTGAGCGAGTTGTGGACATAAACTTAAAAGGTGCTTTTTACGGCATGAAATACGTTCTGCAAGTCATGCTTAAAAATGGCGGCGGTTCTATCGTTAATACTGCATCAAATGCAGGCCTAGTTGGCTCTCCAGGTGTTAGTCCATATGCAGCAACTAAGCATGGCGTTATCGGATTAACTAAAACAGCAACTGGCGAATATGCAGCACAAGGCATTCGTGTCAACGCAATTGCTCCTGGTCCAACAGCAACTGGCATGATGGAGCGCTTTACACAAGGATCTGAGGAAGCAAAAGCAGCTGTTGAATCCGGAATTCCTGCTGGAAGATACGGAACTGCTAAGGAAGTTGCTGCCCTAGTTGTATTCTTGCTAGGCGATGAAGCAAACATTATCAATGGGGCTGTTTATCCAATCGACGGCGGTTTAACTGCACTATAATGAATGAAAGGAAGGGTAGCTCCTTCCTTTTTTGGTGTGTAAAATATTTTTAAATTTATTCTGAAAATTCAGTTGACAAATACCCCTTTTCCATTTAAATTAATATACAAGATTAGCAAACAGTTAATCTATTTAAAGTGAATAGCAAAACATCTTATCTAGAGAGGTGGAGGGACTGGCCCTTTGAAGCCTCAGCAACAGGTTACTTTAACACTGTGCTAATTCCAGAAAGCAATGCTTGAAGATAAGGAGAGACATGAGTTCATTCAAACCCTCTTCTTATGATAAGAAGAGGGTTTTTTACTAGCTAATTTTTATTATGCAGTTTCCTTATCTGATAGAGTTCAACCGTTATAAAAAATACGAATCATAAAAGAAAGAGGGTAATTATATGTCAAATAAAACAATCCCATTCCGTGCAGATCATGTTGGTAGCTTACTTCGTCCGGAAACACTTCTTCAAGCAAGAGCAGATTTCCAGGATGGCAAAATTACAGCTGAAGCATTGTATGAAATTGAAACAAACGAAATTAAACGAATTGTTGATAAGCAAATTGAAGCTGGACTAGACGTTGTTACAGATGGTGAATTCCGACGCAGGTTCTGGCATACAGACTTCCTAGAGCAGCTTAATGGAGTTGAGGGCTTTATTCCTGATAAAGGATATCCTTTCAGCAGAGGGGAAACGGAGCGTTATACTATTCGTAACAAAGGGAAAATCTCCTTCAATCCAGATCATACTCAAATTAAGGATTTCGTTCTTTTCAATGAGATTGTTGGCGGACGTGCGGTGGCAAAACAAACTATTCCTAGTCCGAACCAGCTTTTTAACATTGGTATCCGCGATCAGGAAACTTATCCTACTATTGAGGAATTTGCAAAGGATGTTATTCAGACATATAAAGATGCCATTCAAGCCTTCTATAATGCAGGTGTCCGCTATCTTCAGCTTGATGATGTCTACATAGCAGGACTTTCTTCCCCAGATATTCCTTTCAATGATGGTGAATATTCACGGGAAACGCTTATTGAACTTGCTCTTCATGTTATCAATGAGGTATTAGAAGGAAAACCTGAGGATTTAGCTGTAACTACTCATTTATGCCGCGGAAACTATCGCTCTGACCATGCTTTTGCGGGCAGCTATGATATTATTGCCCCAACCTTGCTTGCTAAGGAAAAGGTTGACGGCTTCTTCTTGGAGTATGATGATGAGCGTTCTGGAACATTCCAGCCTTTAAGCCATATCCCTAAAGAAGGCCCGAAAGTCGTGCTGGGGCTTGTTACTTCAAAAACAGGAGAGCTAGAGGACAAAGAGGCCATTAAAGCCCGCATTAAAGAAGCATCGCAATATATCCCGCATGATCAGCTGTGCTTGAGCCCGCAATGTGGATTTGCATCAACTCATCACGGTAATGAGCTGACAGAAGAACAGCAATGGGAAAAGCTGAAGTTTATCGCTCAAATCGCTAAGGAAGTTTGGGAAGATAAAGAAGAGAATTTAACTGCTGCTGCAAATGCAGACAGAGCATAAAAATATATATAATAAAAAACAGGTCTCTGTTTTAGAGACCTGTTTTTATCTAACTTATGCTGTTTTTTTGAAAGTAGCATAATACTTATCTTTTTGTTTTGAATCAAAACGACCTTCCCATTTGGACATGACAACCGCTGCTAAAGAGTTACCTACTACGTTTACAACAGTGCGGGCCATATCAAGAAGTCTGTCAATACCTGCAATAAATGCTAAACCTTCTAATGGAATGCCGACAGTCCCTAACGTTGCCAGCAAGACAACAAAGGAAACGCCTGGTACACCAGCAATACCTTTTGATGTGACCATCAAAACGAGCACTAATGTAATTTGCTCTGTTATGCTCAATTCAATCCCGTACATTTGGGCAATGAACAAGGCAGCCAATGCTTGGTATAAAGTAGATCCATCCAGATTAAAGGAATAGCCTGTCGGTACTACAAATGATACAATATCTTTTGGACATCCGAATTTTTCCATCTTCTCAATAACCTTTGGCAAAACACTTTCTGAGCTTGATGTTGAATAAGCCAGAAGCATTTCATCCTTTAATACTTTCATAAGATGGAAAATGTTAATACCAACTAATTTTGCGATTCCGCCCAGTACAACGATGATGAAGAATATCATTGTCGCATATACTAAAATCATTAATTTTCCAAGCGGGAGCAGTGATTCAACACCGAACTTGGATACAGTAACACCAATTAATGCAAATACTCCAAATGGAGCAAATTTCATGATAAAGTTTGTTACCCAGAACATCGCATCTGCTACACCTTCGAAGAAGGCAAGCACAGGTTTACCTTTATCTCCGATTGCAGCAACACCTAAGCCGAATACAACGGAGAAGAAAATAACCGCAAGCATATCAGCTTCTGCCATCGCTTGGAAAATATTACTTGGAACAATGCTGACAAGGATATCCAGCATACCATGGCTTTGCACTTCCTCCGTCGTCTCCACATACTGGTCGATATTTCCTTTTGAAAGGGAAGACATATCAATACCATCACCTGGTTGGAAGATATTTGCAGCAAGTAAACCTACGATAATAGCAATTGTTGTAACAACCTCAAAGTAAATTAAGGATTTTCCGCCAAGCTTACCTAGTTTTTTGAGATCACCAGTGCCGGCAACTCCTATTACTAATGTAGAGATAATGATAGGTACAACAATCATTTTGATCATGTTAAGGAAGACAGTTCCGATTGGCTGTAAATATTTCTCTACACCAGGATTTCCGTAAAAAACTGCCCCAACAATGATCCCCAGCACCAGACCAACAAGAATCTGGTAGGCTAAAGTAAATTTAAACTTTTTCTTCATTAATTTTCACCTCTTTTGTGTTAACCTTAACGAAAACAGTCAGGATACACACATTATAAAGGCTACTTATAAAATCCGACAAAATCCTAAATTAATCGTAAATTTAATCTATCTAAATTTTTAAAATTATTAAATATTCTAGTGAGTTTTATTATATTTTTCCAAAGTTTCTAAGTACAGTACTTGAAGGAATTTCTTTATGTTAACCTTCACTTTTGCTGAATCGCCTTTTCCTTCTTGAATATGAATCATATGATTTCGTATTTCCTGAAAATCAAAATAGCGGGGAGCATAATACTCAAACTCTGGATTCGTATAATCAATGGCGCCAAGTGATGCCAAATTATTAATAGCCGTTAAAATGGTTCTGCGGATACGCTGCTCAATCGCCTTTGTTTCTTTCTTAACCTCAATGCCGGCTGCATTTCTTGCAGCAATCTTTTCATATAATTCCTTTAAAGGCGGCAGCTGCGGTGAATGTCCTCTTTCATTTACCAAATATTCAATGATAGAAACGATATCATCACTGCCTGCTTCTCCAATAATGCCCATATAGTTCAAAATAGATAAAACGATTTGGTTAACGCTTTGCGGCTTTTGCAAGGATGTGTTCGCAAGGCCAATATTCGCTAAAGACTCCTGTATTGTTAGCAGAGATTCCTTTAGCTTGCACTGCTCAACTAATTTCTTCAATATACTTTGCACTTCAATTTTGTTGATTGGCTTATGTATGAAAAACTCTACTCCCTTTTTGTATGCCTCACCAACCATTTCTTTGTTTACAACTTGGGATATCATGACAAACTGTCCTTCAAAACCTTCTCTTTTAAGTTGATCTATTGTTTCTATTCCGTCCATTTCCGGCATCAGCAAGTCTATTAAAACAACATCTGGATGCATGGTCATAATAGCAGTCAAGCATTCCTTTCCATTATCAGCCTCACCGATTGCCACACCGAGATCTTCCTCTTCAATAATATTCTTTAGCATGGTTCTGCTCGCCTTGTCATCGTCAACAATATAATAACGCAGAAATATCAGCTCACTTTCTTAAACATTGCGTTGGAATAGAAACCCGAAAAACCGCGCCATTTTCCGGTGCTTCTACTTGTATTTGTCCATTCAGTTTTTGGACTATTTCTTTAACATGGGATAAACCGATTCCTGTAGCAGCTACTCCCTTTTCATTGAATTTTGTTGTATAACCTGGTTCAAAAAGAATAGGGATATCCTCTTTTTTTATGCCTATTCCTGTATCCTCAATAACGAAGCAGGTTTGTCCTTCTGCTTCATATAAGTGAATTTTAATAACACCTTTGCCTTCAATTGATTCAACGGCATTTGCTGCAAGATTATTTAAAAGCGCAAGCAAAGGGATATGCTTATCTGTTTCATAGTCTGAAGACAGCTTAAGCTGAAAGCTTATTGCTTTCTTTAAAAATTCCCCGTATTTTTCATTTGCCAAAATAACTAGCCGCAATAACTCGGAAAGGGTAAGACTTGTTTCCTTTTTCTGAGAAGTAACTTTCGAGATTCCTGCCAATACTCGCTGGGAGTCTTTTTTGACCTCATGGATTTCCTGGGCAATTTTCAATGCTTGAATACTTAATGACAGCTCTTCCTTCTTCTTTAATTTCTGGTAAAGTTCATAGCTTGATGCGGTTATCTTTTCAATATGATTCATTGATTTCTGCAAGTATAATGCTTCTGCATATAACTCTGAACCGACACCCAGCATTTCCTCTACTCGCTTTTTTTGTTCAGAAACAGTGATGGACGCAATTAACCCCGCAACAAAATAACTTCTGAATAAAGCTACTCCACTCATGAGTGCCCAGCTCCAAAAATCGACATTGATATTTGTTTCCATCTCATGACGAAGAAGCTGTTCAGCGCCATTACCTAGAAATTCAAAAAGAAAGGCCCATGCCCCCAAATGGAAGGGCATTGTTTTATATCTTTCCACTTTTATAAGATGAAAGCCAAAAGCATAGGTAAAATAAAAAAGAAAAGCAGGAATATGGCTAATTATGCTGTGGAAAAATAGCTCATCTCGAAAAACAACATCTTCCAATGTCCTAATAATTACAACTGTTAATCCTGTAATTGCCCCCGCCTTCAAAATGTTTTTAGGCAACCATATTAAAATAAGCATAAAAAAAGTAATACTGCCTAAACCGAAACGAAATGCTTCTCCTTGGAAAGGGACAACTTTTACTTCACTTGCTATTGTAGTTAAAATCGCGATAAGTGCCACTACTGCCCAATTAGATGGGGGTTTGCTGAAAAGTTTAGTTCCAAACATGGATATCTCCTAAAATATATCTAATTTATCTTTGAAAATGTTAATTATAGCATTCTCCAATATCTTTGCTGTTATTGCTATTATGGAATTTTTTTACGTCTCTGATTATGAAGGAGACATCCGTGTAACACTAAGAATATGAACCATAAGGAAGTGTAATTAATGGATTTTTACCAAGGGAAAGAAACACTAACTGCTATTGAATGGATACTCCGCGCCATTATTGCATTTATATTCTTAGTGATAATTGGAAGAATCTTAGGGCAGCGTACTATATCCCAATTACGACTGATGGATTTTGTCATTGCATTGATGATTGGTAATATAGTTGCCCATCCTCTTTCAGATGAAAAACTAGGACTTAAAGGTTCCATGCTGACAACGCTCGTTCTTGCTGTCCTTTATCTCGGCGGAACAAAATTAATGCTGAAATGGCAATGGTTTCAAAAAATAATCAACAAAGAGCCCATTGTAATTGTTCAAAATGGAGAAATCGTCTATAAAGGGTTGAAAAAAGCAAGAATCTCCATTGATGTCCTTCTTGAAGAACTGCGTGGAAAGCAAGTGGAAAACATAAAAAAAGTAGCATTAGCAGTCTGGGAGCCTAACGGAAATATGTCCGTGTTTCTTGAACCGTTATACGTACCTCTTACCCAAGCTTCTCTCCAAATGACAACAGCTTCTTTTGACCTGCCTAAAACGATTATACGGGATGGTCACATTTGCGAAAAGGAACTGAAAATACATGGAAAGAACGAAGACTGGCTGACAGACAATTTAAAAAGCTTATATCAAGCAGAGGTGAAAGACATCCTGCTTGCTACCATTGATAATAAGGATAACTTAACCATCTTCTACTATAGATAAAGGCCAGCTTATACTGCCTTTATCTATCTTTATTTGCTCGCCTTATCCCTTCGGTACAGGTCACGGCTTTTAAATCCTGCACCTAATATGACCTTCATCTCTTCCCGTCTCTTCTCCTTTGTTGTCTCCTGCTTTGCACTATAAACATAGCGGGCCCAATCCTTTTTGTATCCAGGTGTAAGAGATTGATAAAACGCAAGCAGATTTGGATCATCCTTTAAGTCTTTTTCAATTTGTGCCATATCCTCTATATAATCATCCACACATTGACTCGCCTTTGTTGATGGTTTATTTTTTATTTTAGAGTCTTCCTTAAGGCCAACGACAGTAAATGTTTCATCCATGCCAACCATCCGACTGAATTTAATATTGCTGCTGCCGATAAATCCATCCGCATCCGCTCCAAGTCCGCCCAATATTTCATCACGATGAATATAGGTTGAGTAAAGCTTATTGCCCTTTTTTGGATAGGCAAAGAACAAGTAGCCGCCTTTGTTAAGATAGCTGTTCTTTACAACTTCCAAAGCAAGCTGTTTCATGGAATCCATATTAAATACGAAGGCAAATATCAAGTCGTAAGATTCCTCAGGCACCAGCTCTGTCCCATAACTTTTAAGCTCGTCCAAATACGCGCTATCTTGAGGCATATGCAGCACTGCTTTTTTTTCGTATTTATGTAAGTTAAGTTTATCTGTAATCGATTTAGCCACTGCTTTCTACACTCCTTACTTATAAGAATAAATACAATTAAACAAAAGAAGTGATGCTGCCCTCATTATAGGCAGCATCACTTCATATATGCAAGGCATTACAGATGTTTAAGTGCCGCAGTAAGTCTGGTACGGTGCTTTCAGCGCAGGCAGCTCTGCATACTCAGCCTGCTCTGGAGTATGCGCATATGGTTCGGTAATGACAGCCACAAGCTTCTCCATAACTGTGTAATCACCACGCTCAACCGCTGCCTCTAACGCTTCCTCCACCCGGTGATTTCTAGGAATAACAGCCGGATTACTTTTTCGCATCAGCTCATCTGATTGAGCCTTTGTTTCCTCCTGCCTGTTGAGCCTTTCCTGCCAGCGCTTATGCCACTGCTCGTATTCCTCGCTTACCAGCAATGCAGAATCATCCTTTTTAGAAAAGGTAAGTGTCAGGAATGTATTTGTGTAATCTGCTTGATATTTCTCCATTAAATCAAGCAGACTGTTAACTAAAGCTTCGTCTTCCTTCTCCTCATTAAAGATTCCAAGCTTTGCCCTCATCCCAGCAAGCCAATTCTCTTTATACATATCCATATAGCCTGATATTTTTTGCTGCGCCATCTCAAGTGCAACAGCATCATCTTCATGAAGGAGCGGCAACAGACTTTCTGCTAACCGGGCTAAGTTCCAGCCGCCAATTACCGGCTGGTTTCCATAAGCATAGCGGCCCTCCACATCAATCGAGCTGAATACGGTGTTAGGATTATAAACATCCATAAACGCACAAGGTCCATAATCAATCGTTTCGCCGCTGATTGTCATGTTGTCTGTATTCATGACACCATGTATGAAACCGACAAGCTGCCATTGAGAGATAAGCTTAGCCTGCCTCTTAATCACTTCCTCAAGCAAAGCCAGATATCGGTTCTCTTCTTGTTCCAGCTCAGGGTAATGTCGTTTAATTGCATAATCAGCAAGAGAACGAATATCGTCTACAGTTCCCCACTGAGCAGCAAATTGGAAGGTCCCAACACGAAGATGGCTTGCTGCCGTTCTCGTTAAAATGGCACCAGGCAGCCTTGTTTCACGAAGGATGCGCTCACCTGTTTTCGTTACCGCCAGACTTCTCGTTGTCGGGATTTCAAGCGCATGCATTGCTTCGCTGATAATATACTCCCGAAGCATTGGTCCGACTGCTGCACGACCATCCCCACCGCGGGAATACGGTGTTCGGCCTGAGCCTTTCAGCTGAATATCAATCCTCTCTCCAGCTGGAGTAATCTGCTCTCCCAAAAGGATGGCACGACCATCTCCAAGTCTGTTAAAATAGCCGAATTGATGACCTGCATAAGCTTGAGCCAGCGGATCTGCTCCGTCAGGACTGACATTTCCGGCGAAAACCTCTGCGCCCTCTTGTTTTTGAAGCTCTTGAACATTTAATCCTAAATCTGCTGCTAGTCTTTCATTGAAAAAGATAACCTTGGGAGCTGCTACTGGGGTCGGCTTTGTTCTAGTAAAAAACATTTCTGGCAGTTGAGCATAGTTATTATCTAAGTTCCATCCAGCTTCATTGCTTTTTGTCATGATATCTCCTTTTTAATGAAGTAATATTCTTTACTAATGTTTACATCCATACACTTATTATACTGTTATCTAGGAGTGTTAGCTTTGATTCTGGCTTATTGATTGATATAACTTACACGGATGCTTTATTCCTATAATTCACCCACCAAAGAGGCCGCCTTTTGGCAGCCCCCTTTTTTATGTTAGTTCGCGAAGAAATCCTTTAAAGGCTGGAAATCGTCTGTTAGCTGAACACGATTCGGCTCTGCCTGCATAAGCTGCTCAACCAGCTTTTCCAGCTCACTAATATTCTGTGTATCTGTATATTCAATGAAGTTTAGCCCATGAAGCCAGTCTGTATAGGAATGCTTTGCTTTGCCGTAACTATTACCGAATACTAAGCATGGGGTTTTGGTAATGATGGAAAAAATCATCGCATGTAATCGGTCTGTTATTACTATTTTGCTCGAACCGATTTTCTCGAGTGTTTTCAGAAAATACTTCTCTCGTTCATCATAATCAATCATATCTACTTCTGAGAGCACAGTATCTGTTCGCTCCACAGGACCCTTTTTTTCTGCCCATGCCATCAATTCAGTAATAAAATTCTCATCGGTCACTTTTTCCTTATCTGCCCTTAATATAAACAATACTCCATCTCTGTCCAGCTCTTTCGGCACGATATCAAGGGAAAGAACCATATCTGGTGTATAAATAACATTCGAATCAAATGTTTCTTTAACAACATCAAGAGTTTGTGACTCTCTTGCCGCAATCGTTAAATTTCGGTTTTGATGATAGGCATCTTGGGATTTTTTCTTTTCCTCATTACCTGCCTCGTTGTCTTCAAAATAAACAGATTGTGGAAGGGAAATGGTTTTATAGTCCTTAAATACTTCAAATACCTTCCGTCTGTCTTCTTCAATTTCCAAATACAGACTGCCGAGATTTCCTCCGCCTGTAAAGCAAACTATATCATCCTCCTTGATTATCTCTTTGACTAGCTCTATCCCTTCTTCTGTTGCATAATCCATAATTTCAATATACTCATAATAAGGGAAATGATTTTTTATAAACTTTTCCTCCGCATAAGCAATCGCCTGATCACCAATGTTTGTATAGCTTGGTGAACCGAATAAGAACACCTTTCTTTTGTCATTTAACAAAGCTTGCGGATCAACATTCGGTGCAATTCCCTTTACTAATTTTCCTGTTAAAGTTTCTGTATTCATTGTTGCTACCTCCAATCAAACAAGTTGCTCATAGAAGCTCTTTACCCTTTAAGGGAGGAAGTATGCATTTTTTTTAAGAGGTGTGCTTCACTCGTTTTGATAATATATTAGTAAAATGTATCTATTTCCGACTAATTTTATTTACTTTCAAAAAAAGGAATGTTTATAATTACAACTGGTTATTTAAATAGCTTTTTGATTATGGGTATTAATGTGATTAGATTAAGGCTTATTAGGGAAAAGAATGGTGAATGAATTGCTTTTCTCAACTGGCGGAACATATTTTAGAAGAATAATGTTCTCCGGTCTATTAGTCGTATAATCTTGACCATTTGTCCATATACTAAGCTATCAGATCATTCTATAACGATAAACATATATTGGAAGAAGGTAGAGGCATGGCTCATAATATCGCAATGGTAAATATCGGGCTTTTAATTATTCGCCTTGTAGTTGGCTTGACCTTTGTCGGGCATGGTGCCCAGAAGCTGTTTGGCTGGTTTGGCGGTACTGGCATCACTGGAACTGGAAACTGGCTGAAGACGATTGGTCTTGAAAAAGGGGCGAGAGTTTGGGCAACCTTGGCAGGATTGTTCGAGCTTATCGGCGGACTCCTGTTTGCTTCAGGTGCTCTTACATGGCTCGGAGCAGCAATGATTGTCATCGTTATGATTGATGCCATAATCGCTGTTCATGGCAAAAATGGCTACTGGATGACGGAAGGTGGATTTGAATACAATTTCGTCTTAATTGCAGTCGCTATTGGTGTAGCTTTAACTGGACCTGGTGACTACGTTTTGTTCTATCAACCATAATACATAAAAAAAGCTGGCAGCCGCCAGCTTTTTATTTATTACTCAATATGTTGAAGCCCCTTCTGTAAATCAAGCATTTCGTTGCGCAGCTGAGCAAAGCCTGCAACAACAGGAAGTTGCTTTTGTGCCGGCACCATATTATTCTCAATAGACACTGCCATTGTTTCCATGACATAAAGCCATTGAGCGAGCTCCTTCTCAGGAAAATCCTCTTTCTGCTCAGACTTTAAACATACAATTAAATAATGGCTAATCTGCTTTATAGAGAAAATGACAGGCCATAATGCTTCCAGCCTACTTTTGTTTATAAACACTTCCCCTAATGCCGACTGGTAAACTGTCATTAAGTTTGTAAGATTTGTCTGCATTTTACTTCTCTCTTTGCTGTTTGCATATTCAAGCCCTCTGTTTTCAGCAAACAGTGCCACCAGTAATTGACTTTGGCTTCTGATTGTTTTGGCAATAAAGTGATTCAATAAATTTGAAGCTGATTTCCTGCCAATCAGCAGTGCCCCAGCAAGACCAATAAGACTTCCGATTAAAATATCAGTGGCTCTTACAACTGCAAAATAGGAGTAATCAAACATTTGAGAAGAATATTCTGCCATAGTCAGAGCTGAAGCTGTAAAGAATATGGCAGCTAATCCATAATTACGAACAATAAACAGTTCTGTTAAAAAGGTCAGACAGAGGATAAGAAGAGCAACTATATAGCCATTATGGACCGTCAAGAGAATACTTCCTGCAATAAACAGACCAAGGACTGTTCCAATCATTCTTTGGACTGCGCGATGAAATGTCGCAATTATTGTTGGACCTGACATGACTGCTGCACAGGACAGTGGAATCCAATAAGCTCTTTCAAAAGGAAAAGCATAAGCAATAAGCGCTGCTATCATCAAGACTGCTCCATATTTTATGGAGGATAGAAATACAATAGAGTTCTTATCAAAGGCTCCTAAAAGTACTGTCCTTAAAGGTGGTTTCACTAGCTTTACGTCATGCTGTAACTTTTCAACTGTTCGATTAAGGATACTATTGGCCTCATTAATTTTATGTACTAATTCCTCGAACTCTTGATTCCTATAATCAGGAAAATCTAAATTATTGCTGCTTCTCCCAGAACCTATCATTGCGCAGATAGACTGCACCGCTGCACTAAATTCAGGTGGAATTTTAGTTTGTGTAGATATACTGGCAAGATGGGAATAAATTGCGTTGGCATGCTCATTTAATAGAAATAATTGATTCCACAATAATGTCGCCGTCTTAGAAGAATAACCAGCAAACAGGACGGATTCCGCCTCGCTCAAAGCAGTAACAGCTTTATGCTTGGCATTATTAATACCACTTGTGCCGACAGCTTCCATTAATTCTGCAAGTGCACTATAAACTTTTTTCACCGCCTTTATTTCAGGGTCATGAGGCTGAAAGAACCAGCCAAACATTGCAATAGCCCACGATAAAGCACCTCCTAAAAATACAAAGCCTGCACGCATTAGAGCTAAAGACGGATCTACAGGCATGCCAGTTGCCATCGCAAAGCAAAGTACAAAAAACAGCGCAGATGGTCCGGTTATTTTCAGTGCACCAAAAATAAAGACAGAAACGGCACCGATTATACCCAGCATTAGCACAGACAAAGCTTGATATGGTGCTAATATGGTACCGATAAACACGGAAAATGTGATTCCTAACAGGGCAAAAAAGATTTTTTTTGCTCGCTGGACATATGGAATATCAAATACATATAAATAGGTGAATCCCCCTATTCCTGCCAGTAAACCATATTCAAAGCTGCCGAAAAGGACACCAATGAATACAGGCAAAGAAGCGGCCAAGCCGGCACAAAAAGCCTTCAGCCATGGAAATGGGTTTTTGCTCACCTTAAAGGATTGTTTAAAAACTGCAAACACCTTCTGAAAATAGATTTTAGAAGAAACTTTTTCATCAGAATTATTCATTTTTGCAAAACTCCTTTGTGTAAAAATACATATAGAAAGGATTATTAGAGGATTAAAGAGGTTATATTTAGTGTATCATAATGAGCGGCGAGCATATGGGTGAAAGCTTTGCGCCATGAGCTTAGTATTCCTTTTAACAGGAACGATATTCCAAAGTAATAAGGAAAGACCACTTCAAAATGAAGAGGTCTTTCCTTATTTTATGCCTTTAATTTCGCTAGTTCTTTTGAAACTTCCTCATCACTGACATTTGTGAAGCTTGTTGCAGCAAAGCTGTTAAGCGGAGCTTTTGTAAAGCCTCCTGCTTGTACTTCCGCTTCCATAAACAGGATTTTCTCCTCCGCTCTTGTAATGCCTCTAACTACATTGTCTGCGTTAAAGGAACTTGACACCTGTTGGATTTGCTTAATTGATTTTGCCACATTTGCACGGGATGCCAGCAGAATCTTTTTATGCTGAAGCTCATTATATGTTACTTGCAGTTCATTGTACTTGTCTTTGAGGATAATCGTTTGCTCCTTTATTGCTTCTAGCTGCTGCTCATACACACTAAGCTGGTGGTCATGGTTGATTTTTTCCTGTACAGCAAGCCTCGCAATCCCTTCCTCTCCCTTTTCAAGAGCAAGCTTAGCTTGATGTGTTCGTTTTTCTATTAACTCTTTCGTTTGTCCAATTAGTGCTGCTTGTTTATTTTCTACGAATATTTGGCGGGATAGTGCTGCTTGCGCCTTGCCAAGCTCCTGCTCCATTTCCCTCGTATATTCATTTAACATTGCTATTGGATCTTCCATATTATCCAGCAATCCGTTAATATCAGCACTTGCAATTGTTTTTATTCTTTTAAAAATACCCATTTTATAGTCTCTCCTTTGAGTTTGTGTTATTTTTTTCCCATTCATCTAAGATAGAAGCATTATTAACGTTCACTGACGGTTTAGGTGTACTCATAGCTGATGTATTAATGAAGTGCTCAACAGATGATGATTGTGATTTCTTTTTGAAAAGTTTAATCACAAATGTGATCACTGCAGCTGCTATGATTACGAAGAATAAAATGCCCAGCCAAGAAAAACTCGGTTCATGGTGGAAACCACCCATCATTTGGCCATGACCAAACCCGCCTTGTCTCATGCCTCCGCCGAATCCATAACCGTGTGCAAGTGCGGCGGCCCCTCCAATCAGATTTTTGATGATGCTAATTGCCAATAGGATGGAGGCAATTAACACACCCCAGAAAATACTTTTTTTAACTCTAGCATTCATTGTTTTCTTTCCACCTTTCCTGTTGATAGTTTGTAGTTTAATAGTCTTTGGTGAAAAGTCGGTGAAAGCAAAAAAGAATGTAAAAGTTTTTTCCGTTGATAGACAGGAGCAACGAGCTACTATTTAAAAATAATTATTTTTACCGATATATTACATGTAAATAATTCCTAATAGTTCGGACACATTTAATTTTCACAGGGGTGGTATACATGAATATTTTTGCAAAAAAACAAAAAGCAAGCAGTTTAAGAGAGGCTGCTGAGCAGGAACGGGACAATGTTTTAATAGATATAAAAAAAGAAGCTAATCTTCTTAAGCAGCTGGAAGTAATTAATCTCACATTAGACGATTTAGCAGTAGCAAGAGTACTGCAGCCCTTCATTCGAGAAAATATTGAGGCCATCTATAATCCTATTTATCATCATGCTAATCCAGGCATACGCAAGGTAGTGGACATGACTTCAATCGGTGTAGACTTGGCTGGATGTCAAGAATATGTAATTGGCTTTTTTGATGGAATCATAGATGACCAATTCGCAGAACGAAGAATGAACATCTCAAAATATTATTTAGCGGTAGGTGTAGAGGCTCGTTGGTATCTTTGTACAAATGCTGTATTTGTTAGCACCATTCTTGACCTTCTAAAGGAAGTTTATAAAGATGATGTAGACAGCCTTATCTTAGCTGCTAATGTCACTACAAAAATTTATAATCTGGAGCTGCAGCTGTGCCTTTCTTATCTACAAGAGCTGCAAAACGAAGCTTCTGCGAAGAAGGAAATGGAAGCAAAGCAGCAAGTAAAAGAAACAATTGGGTCTATTACAGAGGAGCTTGCAGCAATGTCAGAGGAAGTTGGCGCATCTGTTGCCGATGTTGTTGTCCGCTCTGAAAACATGAAAACAGAACTGGATGAAGGCTTGAAATCCTCTATCATTACATCCGAATCTTCTATAAAAGGAAGAAAGCAGCTCGATCAAGTTATAGAAGAAACGGTGGCATTGAAAGATAGTGTCAATGAAATTAAGACTAGTGTAGGTTCACTTGAAGCTAACTCAAGGGAAATTGGTGATATCGTGGCCGTAATTACATCCATTGCAGAGCAAACAAATCTTCTTGCTCTAAATGCTGCCATAGAAGCTGCAAGAGCTGGGGAACACGGAAAAGGATTTTCTGTCGTAGCAGCAGAGGTAAGAAAACTTGCTGAGCAGACTAAATTATCTTCAAGCAATATTACTAATTTAGTTCTTTCTACTACAAAGCAGATTGAAGATGTGGTGAAACAAATAAATGAAGTAAACTCTAAAACCTTATCAGCCAATCAGAATGTTCAAGAGACAGTGAACAGCTTTGATGAAATTCTGTCAGCAAGCATCGTAAGCACCGAAAAAAATGAGCAAAACAATAAAGAAATGAGTAATTTCTCTAATATTTTAAAAGAAATTGGCGAAGCCGGCTCTAAAGTAGCTGAACTGGCAGATGATTTAAACCAGACAATGCAAGGGTATTAATCTATATAAACAAAAGGAATAAATCAGCAGACGAATAATTGACTTTTATTCGTCTTTTCCCTTTCTCTAAGCTTGTGCGTCATTCAGCTTCTCAAATATCTTTAACATCTGTAATCGTTCTTCTTCTGTCAGTTTTTCAAACAAGTTTCGGCGGAGCATTTGCCCTTCTTGGTGGGCTTTAACTACTATCTCACTGCCTTTATCTGTAATTCCTAAATAAATGATTCGGCGATCCGTTTCATCTACAATTCTTATGGCCAATCCTTTGTGCACTAGTTTTTCTGATAAATGTGTCAAGGTGGGCGGAGTCAGACCTAGAGACTTCGCAATATCAGATGGACGGCTATTTCCCTTTTTCTCCAGATGGCTGAGAACAAGAATATGGGATATGCCAAGATCCTCATTAAACATTTTATTCCACTGAATGATTAAATTATTGGTAACCTTGTCCATGTTATGAATAATCTCGAAAATAGTTTGTTCTTCCATCAATCATATCCCTGCTTTCGATAAGTGTAAAAGCTCCTGAATTTATTCAGGAGCTCTCTTATCATACATTACTACTGAGCTGAGAATCCACCGTCAATCACTAATTCTGCACCTGTAATGTAATCCGAGTCGTCTGAGGCAAAGAACAATGCGGCTTTCGCGATATCGTTAGGCTGTCCCAACCGTTGAAGAGGTGTTGCCTGGATTAATCGGTCAAGCAATTCTCTAGAAGTGCTCAAGGACTGTGTCATTGGTGTTTCAATGATGCCCGGAAAAAGTGCATTTACACGTACACCATCATGTCCAAAGGTTGTAGCCGCTGCTTTAGAGAAAGCACGAACTGCCCCTTTAGATGCAGAATAATGATTAAATCCTTGACCAATTTGAGCTGTATAGGATGAGATATTGATAATAGAACCTTTCTTTTGAGCTGCCATGTATGGAGCAACATGCTTAATCCCTGCAAAAGGACCATATCCATTAATGGAAAGCATTTTATGCCAGTCGTCAAAATTAATATCCTTATACATTTTTTCAGAAGAAATACCCGCATTATTTACGAGAATATCAATCTTTCCAAACTTGGTTATCACTTCTTTCACCAACGCCTGCCAATTTTCATCGGAAGCTACATTTAATTTCAGCCCATACACATTTTCCTTTTGGCTTACCTTTTCTAGTGCTGCCTCATTAATATCTGCAGCAATTACCACCGCACCTTCTTGCTGGAATAAATCGACCATGCATTCACCAATGCCTGATGCTCCACCAGTGATGATTGCTACTTTATTTTCTAATCTTCCCATCTTTATATACACTCCTAACTGTCATTCGTTTTTTATTTAGACATCTAAATATTATTTCTAATCTTCTTTAACAGCGGAGATTAACTGCCTCCGTATTATTATTTAGATATCTAAATAATAGACATCTAAATAATAACAGAATGACTTTTCTTCAGCAATTAATTTAAACTAGCCAAATAAAATGAAGAGAGCCTGCTTAAATGAATGCAGGCTCTCCTCTAAATTAAGCAGAAAGGTATTTATCTCCTCTTAAACTTGGAGTCTTCCAAATTTCCACCCACTTCTTAATGGCTGCCACTACAATTATAATTCCGAGAATAAGCATAATAATCGACAAAACACCGTTGACGACATTATAACCAGCCGCTTCTGGGTTCAAATAGACATTAGTAATCATCCAGTAGCCTGCCACATTTACTGTAGCAAAAAGATAAGCAAGCGGGATAAGACATGTAAGCATATAAGAGCGTTTATCAGCTATTTTCAAGATAACAGTAGCTCCAACAATTAAGCCAATTGATGCCATCAGCTGGTTAGACACACCAAATAATGCCCAAACAGAACCGATATCCCCTGAATACAATAAGTACCCCCAAGCTACACATGCTAATGCACTGGCAAAGATATTTCCAGGCATCCAATCGACCCTTTTCAGCGGCTTATAAACTTCACCGAAAAAGTCTTGAATTAAATAGCGGGCCACACGAGTACCAGCATCAATAGCGGTTAAAATGAATACCGCTTCAAACATAATAACAAATTGGAAAAAGTGCGGTGCTAAATTATCAAACCAAGGAATGCTGGTGAAAATATAGGTCATTCCGACAGCTAACGAAACAGCCCCTCCCGTTCTGCCTTCCAAATCCAGACCAATTTCCTGGCTCAATTCTGGCAAATGAACGGCAGACATTCCTAATGTTTTAAAAACCTCTGGTGTTGAGTTAATGGCAAAATAATCTCCTGGATGCAGGGAAACGGCTGCAATCAAAGCCATAATTGCTACTAAGCATTCAACAAGCATGCCGCCGAACCCGACTATTTTTATATCCTGCCAGCGATCAAGCATTTTCGGAGTCGTTCCAGAACCTACGAAGGCATGGAAACCGGATATGGCACCACAAGCAATGGTGATAGAAATAAACGGCCAAACAGGTCCTGCAATGATTGGACCGCCGCCGTGAATAAATTCAGTAAAGGCAGGCATTTGTACATCTGGATTTATAATGAACACACCGATAATTAAAGCGATAAAAACACCAATTTTCATAAAGCTGCTTAAATAATCCCTTGGAGCCAACAGCAGCCATACTGGCAGAGCAGCTGCAAAAAAAGCATAAATCGGCAGGATGATTGCCAATGTTTTTGAGTCAAATGTCAAGAACTCTCCTAATGCAGTCTCTTGGATAGAGGGACCGATAAAAACACCGATCATAAGGAGAATAAAGCCCACTGTGCTGGCCAGCTTTAAATTTCCTGTCTTTTTATAAAATAAACCAACACCCATCGCAATCGGAATAGTGATACCTACTGCGAATGTTCCCCACGGATTTCTCTCAAGAGCATGAAGGACAACCATTGAAAGACCTGCCATCGTAATTGTAATAATGAACAGCATGGCAAGTCCTGTACAGAAGCCGGCAACTGGACCTAGCTCCTCTTTGGCAACCTCGGACAAAGACTTTCCTTGCTTACGCATGGAGGCCATAAGCACAACTGCATCATGAACCGCTCCCCCGATAACTGCCCCAATTAACAGCCAAAGCAATCCTGGCAAATAACCAAATTGAGCAGCCAAAATGGGACCAACAAGGGGGCCAGCTGCCGCAATTGCCGCAAAATGGTGCCCAAAGGTAACCCACTTATTTGTCGGCACATAATCCTTCCCATCATTGAGCTCATGAGCAGGAGTCTTTTTTCTTTCTTCCATTTCCTTTAGCTTCATTACCTTAACCGCCATGAAAGTACCATATAAACGATACGCAATCATTAAGAAACACATCGTCCCAATTACAATCGTAATTGCATTCATTTCATTTCAGCCTCCTTCAGTAATTATTGCTATTACATGTATATACTACCTTATAGTAAACGTTTTCATTTTTTATTTCAATATCGAGTATTGTCATATTTTAGGGATTAGGACAAACGGACTTAAGACTGCTAAGACAGAATAACTAATCAACAAAAAAAGGCCCTTTTAAAGCGCCTTTTTTCAGAAACTCTTATTCTAACCATAGATTTTGCAGTGCTACTCGGTCTGCTGCAGTCAAGTTCAATTCCTTCTCAAAGTAAATGTCCATGTTTCCATAAGTATCCTTAATAACCGTAAATACTGCTTGTAAATATTCTTCTTTCGCCGCCATCATTACATCAAACAACAAGAGTTCTTCCTCTGTCAGCTGTCCAGACAGCTCTGCTTTGATTATTTCCTGGAATTCTCGCATGGTTTCGTTTGTAATTAAGTAATCCTCTATGATTGTTTCTTTAGGAACACCCAATGCTGATAAAATCAAAGCAGCTCCTACCCCAGTCCTGTCCTTGCCTGCTGCACAATGATGAACAATCCCTAGATTTTCAGGGTTTTGGATAACTTCGAACAATCTTTTGTAGGAAGAATTATTTAAGGTCATTTTTCCGTACATTTCAGCTAATCCAGTTATATTTATATTTTTAAATAATTCACTTTTTACTATATCCTCCATTGATTGAACAAGCCCCTGTACTTCTCCAGCAATTGCAGGAATTCTCTCGTTTATGATTCCCTCTATAACAGGATCTGGTTTGACGGAAGCTTCCCCATCATCACGATAATCAAATATATACTTTATTCCCAGTGTGCTGAAAATCTCTTTATCTCTTTCCGTCATTCCCGTCAATTCGGCTGAACGGTAAAACACTCCATATTTAACTGTTCTTCCATCCGTGGTTTTATATCCACCCATATCGCGAAAATTGCGGATTCCTTCAAATGGAATAATTCTGCTTTTTGGACTTGCTGTTACTCCTTGTTTCTCCATTTACAACTACACCCCTTCTTTTAGCTTAATTGGCTTGCTCCAACATCTCTTGCTCTTTTCCTTCATAAAGGTATTTAATCATTGCATCTGTTAATTCACTTGCCTCTCCATCAAAGATAATGGTGCCTGCTTTTACTGCTACAATTCTAGTTGCATATCTTTTGGCCACATCGACTTGATGGAGGTTTACTAAGCAGGCAATTCCTTGCTCCTTACAGTTTTTATAAATAGCGTCCATCACAACAGTTGATGATTTAGGATCTAGGGAAGCGATTGGCTCATCTGCCAAGATAAGCTCAGGATTTTGCGCCAAAGCACGGCATACGCCAACGCGCTGTTTTTGGCCACCTGACAGCTCGTCCGCCCGCTTGTAAATTTCAGCTTCTAATCCTACCTTTTCAAGGAGCATGATTGCCTCCCTTTTATCCGCTTCCTTATAGCGGTTAAAGACTCCTGCCAGTGAACCCATATATCCTAATCGGCCATGAAGAACATTTTCGAGGACACTTGATCGGTAAATCAGGTTATAATGTTGAAAAATCATGCCCATTTTTGATCTGATTTTTCTCAATTCATTTTTATTTACTTTTTCAATATGCTGATTAAGGAACTCAATCGTCCCTTCTGTCGGTTCAATTAAACGATTGATACTGCGCAGTAAAGTTGATTTTCCAGCACCGCTTGGTCCAATTACGGCTATAAATTCCCCTTTTTTCACCTCAAGATTAATATCTTTTAACGCTAATGTGCCGCCATTATATGTTTTTGCTAGATTCGTAATTTTAAGGATGGTTTCCATCATATTCCTCCTAATTAGACATGCGCTTGCGAATTTGAGTTGTCATGAATTCAAGCATAAACATTGTGATAAAGACCATTACTATTCCTAAGCTTAGACTACTGAAATCATAGAAGGATATATATCCTTGAATTAATAGTCCTATACCGCCAGCACCAACCATTCCCAAAATAACAGATTCAGCTACATTCATTTCAAATCGAAAGGCTGTAATAGCCAGAAAGCTAGTGAGAAGTGTAGGAATTAAGCCTCTAAAAACAATATGCCACCATGTTGCCCCAACTGATTGCAGTGCTTCAATTGTTTCTTGGCCCACTTCTTCAATTTGAGCAGAAAAGGATTTCACTAAATAAGAGCAGGTTGGAAAAATAAGACCTAACACACCTGCCATCGTTCCAAACCCAATGCTGGCTACAGCAATTAAGACCCACACAGTTGCTGGGATAGCACGGATAACCATAAAGAGGAAACGGAGCAGCATTCCAAAGTATCTGTTCGGAGTAGTGTTTCTTGCTGCGAGAAATGCAAGTACAACTGCAAAGATAATACTAAGAACAAGACTTAAAAAGGCTGTTACTAAGGAAACTACCATTTCACTTGCCAGCTCAGGAAATTCGGCAAAAGACATTTGCAGCATCATGGACAGAACAGATGGAATTCTTGCTACTCCCTCTTGAAACTGGGAGAAGCTTATATCTATCTGAAAAACACAAACAATAAATAAGATACCGACTGTTGTGAAAAAGTATTGTTGCTGCCTCTTAGTCTGTTTATGTGCTATTGGTATTTTTTTCTTCGTTAGCATACTTTCTTTCATTACTAATGTATTAGGGATCGGCATTTGGCTTTTTGACATGTTAAATTAATCTCTCCCTTACCCGGTTTGTTACATACTCGACCATTAAAATCAGGATGACCATTATGGCAATGACGGTAGAGGTTTTGCCATATTGAAACAAATCCATCGTTTGCTTTAAGATGCTTCCCATTCCCCCTGCTCCTACCAGCCCAAGAATGGCGGAAGCGCGGATGTTAATTTCGAACATAAACAGCGTCCATGAATAAAAGCCCGGCAGGAACTGCGGAATAATTCCATGTTTAATCTTTTGGAAATAGGAAGCACCACAAGCATCAAGAGCCTCGATGCCTTCCTTGTTCAGCTCTTCAATCGATTCTGCATAGACACGGGATAAAAAGCTTGTCCCAAACAAGACTAGCGCAAACAGCCCTGGCATTGTTCCAACCCCAAATATTACTACCAAAATAGATGCCCATACTAAGAAGGGAATATTTCTTAAAAAGGCAATTATCCCTCTGAAAAACAGCCGAACAGCTGAATGCGGCGTCGTATTGTGCGCCATACAAAATCCAATGACAATTCCCAACAAGGATGACAAACATGTCGTCACTACGGCAAAGATAAGTGTATCGACAACAGGTCCAAGGTATGTGCTCAGATCACTAATATTCGGTGGAAAAAAATCTGTAAATAAAAACTGAAAAAATAAAGGGATGCTTTGGATAAGCTCAAATATATCCATTTCTACAAACCAAACGGAAAAAGCAATCAGGATGGCGAAGAATATAAGGGACAATGTCCCTTTCATTTTGCGCATTTCAGCTGTTTTCAGCGCAGGGTTATTGTGTGCTGGCATATCAGTTCCTCCTTAGCTTTCCAATAGTTGCTCAGGACTTAAGTTAAGCATTTCAGCTATATCACGCAATTGGTCATAATCACTATCAGATGCTTCCATAAACTTTGCATTTTCCGTACCCAAAATATTTTTAAAATACTGCGGATCATCGTAGCTCAATAAAAACTTTTTAATATTGTCTTTCATTTCTTGATCTAAGCCGCTTCTTACTGCAAATGGTGCTCCAACAGGAATTGATTCAGACTCTGCAATAACACGGTAGGAACCTTTTTCAATTATTCCTTTTTCCTCTAGCATTGCCGGCATCATCGCAGAAACCCCGGCAGCATCATATTGGCCGCGCACAACACCTATAAGAGCCTTATCATGTCCTCCAGCGAATTGCACACTTTTAAAGAAACTTTTTTCCAGATCTTCTACACCAATGCCCAGCTCTTTAACAATCGTTGATTTAGGAAGCAAATGCCCTGTTGTGGATACTGGATCAGCAAATCCAATTGTTTTGCCTTCCAAATCGGCAATTGTTTGAATGTCTGAATCTTTAGGAACAACAATAACAGATGGCGCCTGTCCTTCTAATTCTGGATTATTTAGATTAGCAATAAGCTCTGCATCTGCTCTTTCCTCCGCAACTATGTAGGAGAACGGACCAAACATAGCCATATCTGCTTTATTATTCTTCATCGCTTCGATTGCAGCATTATAGCTGTTGGCCTGATAAGCCTCCACTTTAACGCCAATTTTTTCAGAGAGTTCCTTTTCAAAATTACTGTATGTTTTTTGCATTTGTTCATCAGACTCCTGTGGCAGATAAGCAATAACAAACTTATCCTTTTTTGCAGAACCTGACGAACTGCTTGTCCCACAGCCAGCTAAAATCCCCGATATGATAAGCATGAACACTAAAAATGAAAGAAGTTTTTTCATCATTTCCTCCTGAAATTATCGATTTTTTTCCTGTATGGCCACATCTTTATTTTTATAAGGACTAAGAACATCACTTCAAAAAACCGGAAAGACAACCTCCTTTGAATGCAACTTGTATACAACTTGAATGCAATAATAGAATAACGCCTTAACGTAAAGTCCATATTAACGAACTATTAAGTTAATGTAAGTAAATCACTTAGCTTTTGTTTGTTGCGGTTGCATAAAGTATCAGGTAAGATAAGTGTGCAATCCTATTTTGAAAGGAAATGGAAATATGTCCTCCTTAGTTGACATCGCCTACAACAAAATCAGGGAAAACATTATGACTGGTATTTATATGCCTGGATCCCTTTTATCAGAAAATGAACTAGCTGAACTGCTGAACATGAGCCGGACACCTATTAGAAGTGCCATCTCCCGTTTAGAAACAGAAGGGTTCGTCTCCTCACTAAAAAACAGGGGCATTTTCGTAAAAGAAATATCTTTCAAAGAAATGTTAGATGTAATGGAAGTATTCCTATTTTTAGAAGAGTTTTCCGTGGATTCCGTTAAGGAAAAAGGCCTTACCTTTAATATAGAAGAATTAAAAACCCATTTAGATCAGCAGCTTGAAGCGGAAGAAAGGGATGATTATCCTTCCTATGTGCACTCATCCATGATGTTCACACGAAGTATGATCACTTCAGCTAATAACCACAGAATGCTGCAAATCATGGATTCTGTTAAGGATAAGCTTATCCATTTCGGCATTATCAATTGGAAGCTGACACCTCATCAAAAACATTACTCTGCCAATCTACTAAACAAGGCTATTTATGAAGCGGTTTGTGCCGAAAATTATGCGGAGGTCAAGCGGTTATGTAAAGAGGCTTATGGGAGAAATCGGGAACGATTTATTCGATCTGGAATTCAGTAAAATCAGGAAACGGCCGTTGTTGCGGCTGTTTATTTTTATTTTGGAACAAACAAAAAGAAAAGCTATTCTAGCTTCTCTTGTACGGCACTTTTTAGTTTTACCCATTAACCTTCAGCTTTCTCTTTAATCGAATTGCAACTGCAAAGATTAACACCTATAATACTGTCGGCACAGCCCTTATAAAAGCAACCACTCCTACTATCACAGTTTTAAGGGTAACTTGGTGCCAAGTTGGTTGTGTTAATTGGAGATAAATTGTTTGTAAAAAGAAGGGAGAGATGCTAGTTTAAAATCCCAAAATAGCAACATACTGATTTTGCAGCGCAAATCTATTATTTGACCAGCCTAAAGTATTCAGCACATAACCTAAAGAATCGGCATTATATCTGCCTGCGACTTTTTGATAGGCTAATAGTTCATAAACATTATTTAAATCAAAATCTACAGGATACAAACCGCTTAAAGGATTTACAAAACCAGTGATAGGACTCTTCAATTTACCATTAGGATCATAAATTTCATTTAAATAATCTGCATCTCTTGTTGATATATCGATTATATAATTTTGATTATTAAACTTGCTGAAAACCTTCACTTTATAATGATCTAAATACGTAACCTCGTACTGGTATTGTTCATTATAGACATTGAAATCAAATAACAGTTTTGCAGTATTCCCTGCCAAAGAATATATATAATGATACATAATTCCACCGCTGCCGCCGGTGGCAATACTTATAAAAATATCGTCGATGCCATCTCCAGTGAAATCTCCTAAAAATAACACAGGATTGTAGCCTGCATTTTCACGTAGGGAAACACTTATTACCTGGCCAGTTCTTCCATCTTGAACATGAAGCGTAATATTTTGAATAAATGGACTGTCTGCTGTCTTCGTTCCAGTTAAATAGACATTATCAGGCATTCCATCCCCATTAACATCACCACGTGCAAAGGAAACAACTTCCGGCTGATTAACCCCAGTCCTATAATAATGATACATACTATCCCTCTTTTCAGCTTGGCGATTCCTTATATATCTCGTTTTTACTTCGTTCCTACAGTCTATGGTGTTTGATGACAATAGAGTCTGTACGATAAAATATATCTCCTAAAATAACGAAACTAAAAGGAGGCAAATGTCTCCTTTTAGTTTCGTTTATTAATATTAAATTCACCTCTTCTATATAATGTATAGACGAATATAAAATGAGGTGAAATTGTGTACCATTTCAAACCTGTTTCTAATGAGGTTCGTTTAGCTCAAAAAACATTTATAACCTATAAAAAGACGAAAAAGCTTATTTTAGGAGCGATTTTTGCTTGTATAGCAGCTGTTCTCCAATCTGCGGGCGGCTTTATTCCCGGAATAGGCTATCTTTTAAGCCCCCTTGCCACAGCACCTATTCTGTTATATTCGATGCTTTCTACTCCATTTGGAATTCTGGCTTATTTTCAAACAATTTTATTGCTATTCATCCTTCAGCCAACAGAACTGATTGTATTTCCTTTTACAACAGGATTACTAGGGCTTGGCATTGGGGCAGCCTTTTACTTCTTTAAACACAGATTAAGTATTATTGCTGCTGGAACTTTGTCTTTAATGCTAGGCATAAGCACTCTGTTGTTTTTACTGCACTATCCTATTCTAGGGCCAGCCTTCTCAAACTCCCTTTCCTATCTTACTATTGGCCTTATTTTTTTCTGTTGCTTCCTTTACAGCTGGATATGGGTCGAAATTGCCTTAATTATTTTTAAACGATTAAAAGTGTTTGCTAGCTAGCTATAAAGGTTATGGAATTATTTCAAAAACAGTGCCCTGGTTATAATCAGCTACCTTCATAGACCCATATACTCCTAAATATAAGGTAGTTTGATTTAGATTTGATCCTAAGCTAACATAGTATGCTGACTGCGGCCCAAAGTCATAATTAATATCAATGACATGAAAATCATTTTGTTTCCCATCTGGTCTTGCACTTGTATATGCTAAAGCACCTCTTTTTCGTGCAGAGTTCTTGCGCATAACATCAGTAAAGATAACTCTTCCCGTTAAACTAGGAATTTCATTTCCTAAGTATGGCTGAACTCCAGTTAGTGCTGTTCCACTAAATTTATCCGGTCTAGGGTCTTGATGAAAGTAACTGGTTAAAGGCGGAAGTCGACTTCCTGAGAGTGTCACAGCTTCCTTATAAAAGCTCCATATTTGCTCCTTAGTTTCTGGGTTAATCGTACAATCTCTTATAATGGATGTAGGAAAATCTCCTTCCCAACCCCGCCAGCCGAAATTTATCAGTCCTTTTTGGCTTGATTTGATATTTCTATCATAAGCTTTAACAAGCTGAGTAACCGCTATTGGCTTATAATGGACAAATGCAAAAATAGACTCTACCAAATCTTGTCCGACATTTCCTGCATATTTAATAAACTGATGATAATAACTTTGAAATGAAATACCTGTTATATTTCGAACTCCTTTTGCCATAACAGTGAGCATCTCCTGAATGTCTGAAGGCAGTTCATGAAAACGAGTAACGACAGGTTGATTATTGGTAGATGTATACTTATTTATATCCACTTCAATAATTTTACCGGCGATTTCCATATCATCTTGACTTAAATTATATGGGTCATAACCTGATCCACCATCCCCAGTTGTTAAAATAAGTTTGCCTGTTTCAGGTGAAAAGTTTAAGCTGTTGACACCATTATGATTTGAAAAAGGCCTTCTTAAGTTAAGCAATGTCCGTCTTTTTTTAGGTTGGCCACTAGATTGTAAACCCCATTCTTCTACCTTATCTATATGGTCATACTGAGATTCTCGATTCGTCCACCTTAACTTTAAAGTTTCAGGCTTGCATGGGTCAGGTTTAAAATCTTCTAGTTGAACACCTGGCCCCTGTGTTCCAGCTGCAGAATAATGAAGGTAAAACAAACCGTTATACCTAAAATTAGGATGAAAAGCTAGCCCAAGCAATCCTCTTTCATCATATCCGCCACTATTGCCTAATTGTATGATGAGCGGGCGAATATCTAAAAAAGTGTTAATCCTCCCGTTACCCACATAAAAGATTTCTCCTACCTGGGTTGCAATAAATAAACTTTCAACAGAATCACCTGGAAGTACAGCTGTTTTCATTACAGTGGGCAAATTTATCTTACTTACAATCGGGCGTAAACCAACTTTAACTTTTTTCAACTGCTTTGACCTCCCCCCATTTTCTTTTATAAGAATATGTTTTGAGCTGTTTTATAAGTACTAAATTAAGATGGGAGATTTTATGAGAAAAAGGATCGCACTTAGCTACCTCCTCTAAACAAAAAAAATGAGTTCGATATATAACGAACTCATTTTAACCAAGCTGTCTAATGAAACTAAGCACTAATAGAAGTTAAAATGTTTCATGTGAAACATTTCTGCTAGCTATTAAAGCGATAACCACTTCCCCAAATAGTCTCTATCGGCAACTCTGATAATTTCCCTTTTTTTAACTTTTCTCGAATACGCCCAACATGAACTACAACTGTAAATACATCACCATCTAAATCATCCATATACCAAACTTGCCTGAAAAGCTGCTCTTTTGTCCATACGCGGTTTGGATGCTCCATAAAGAACACAAGTAAATCAAATTCCTTCGTAGGAAAAATAAACTCCTGCCCTAAAATAAATACTTTACGTGCACCTTTATCGACTAGAATATCCTTCACTTCTAGAATATCCTGTGAATATTCAGCACCTGTCAGCTGCTTAAACCGTTTTATATGGGCCTGTACACGTGCAACGAGCTCACTCGGGCTGAATGGTTTGGTCATATAATCATCTGCACCTAAGCCGAGTCCCCTTATTTTATCAATATCTTCCTTTTTCGCCGAAACAATCATAAGAGGAATATTTTTCTTTTCACGAATCCGCCGGCAGATTTCAAAACCATCCAAAGAAGGCAGCATCAAGTCAATAACAATTAAGTCAAAGGGTTCATTTAATGCCCGATTTACACCTTCTAAACCATCTACTACAATCTCAGCCTCCATTTGATGTATCTCTAAATAATCTCTTTGCAGCTCAGCAATACTAATATCATCTTCAATAATTAATACTCTTGGTGACAGTATGATAGACACCTCCCTTTAAGCCCTTGCCAATATTATTGTTACAGTCGTGCCTAATTGCAACTTACTTTGAATCTGCACTTTTCCATGGTGTTTATCGACGATTTGTTTAACGATAGCAAGCCCTAAGCCGCTGCCTCCTGTCGTCGTTGTACGCGCTGCTTCTCCACGGTAAAAATGGTTAAATACATAAGGAAGCTGAAAATCTGCAATTCCCTGTCCATTATCTGTGACATATACCTCAACATTATCAGCAGCTGCCAATGCTTCTATTGTTATAGATAATGGCTCTGCTAGCTTCTTAAACTTTAAGCTATTTTCAAATAGATTATTAAATGCCCGATTCATTTGCATACGGTCAATAGAAACATATACCTCATCAGCCGCATTTATCTGGAACTTAACATCTTGGTTGTATAATTGAAACTCTTCTGCCATATGCACAAGAAAATCGGAAAGCTGAATACGTTCAAATTGGAAAGGAACTGCTTCTGCATCAAGCTTGGAGTACAGAAAGAGCTCTTCTATTAACTGATTCAAAGCAAGTGATTTAGAATGAATTGTTCTCAAATACTTTTCCTGCTTTTCAGGAGTATCAGCAACCCCCTCTCGCAAGCCTTCTATATAACCGATAATAGATGTAATTGGAGTTTTTAAATCATGAGATATACTCGCAATTAATTCTTTTCGATTATTTTCAAGACCTTGCTTTTCCTTTTTAGAGGCTAAAAGTGTTGCGCGCATACTCTCAAAATTTTCTTTCAGCTGCTGCACTTCCTTTGCAGTACTCTCCGGTAAGGCTGGTGTTTCAATTATTAAGTTTTCCTCGCGCAGCTCAGACATGAACTGTCCTAAATTTTCTAAAGGCTTAATAATAGTCCTGCGTAATAGCTGATTCAAAAACAGCACAGCTCCAAATGATGCAAGTAGGATAATGATAATAATAGCAATTCCCCATTTAGTAAAAAACTCTAATAGATTATTTTCCTTTTTTAACACGAGAATACTTCCCTTTGTCTGATCACTATAATAAAAATCAAACTTAATAAAACGATATAATCTTCCTGCGTTATCTATTGTTCCTTTTGTTTCAATATTATTTGCATCAAAAACTGGAAAATGAACAACTAGCGATTTTTCAACTAAGCCTTTGGAATAATACAAAATATCCTTATCATGGCGTATGACAACACCGAGTGACTTTTTCTCAATATCTTGGAAATTTGTTTGCACATCTTCTACTAAAAGCTGGTCTGGATCTGTTTTTGCAATATTGCGCAGCTCAACGTAAGCAAGCTCCTCTTCTGGACTCAAGGAGCGCTGCTTCGTAAAGGTTTGATACCATGTTTTCGGTGTCGGAACAGTACCGGTCATTACATAAAACAAAATACATAGGATTGCGAGAATAGAGATACTCGCAATCACAATACCGCCAATATATGAAATTAAAAACCGATTTTTAATGGTCATCTTGATTCCCTTCTCCATTTATAAAGGAGATAGTCAATGCTTTCTTAAAAGCTAAAGGACGGTTTTGATTCTCCTTTATATGGTTCATGCTCTACAAAAATGGTAATGTCTTTTCCTTCAGCATCCTTCCCGACACGTTTATAAGTAAATCTATTTTCATTCAACTCAGTAAGCTCTAACGCTGCACCATATTTATTTTCACCGATTGAAACATGTGCACGGATTTTATTATCATTGGTTACATCAAAGTAACCAAAATCGCCGCGGCTTTCCCCTGTTTCCAGATTAAAAAATTCATATTGATTTGTATATTTATCAAACTTTGCTAAGCTGATAAAGTTTTCATTATACATAGTAACATCATTGCCTTCTTCATCAACAGCCTTTGTACCTTGCCATAACGTACTGCCAAGAATATTATCTCCATCTTCCTCTGTAACAATATCCCCTGTAGAAGCCGTTAAATTTTGCGCTGGTGTTGTGAAGGTTAGCTCATTTTCATCATACGGTATATGCTCAACAAAAACTTCTATATCATTGTTATCCGCATCTTTCCCCATGCGTTTATAAGTAAATATATCCGCTTCCAATTCTGTTATATCAACAACTGCCTGATAATTCATTGTACTGGAAATAAGTATACGCTTTGCACCATCATTTGTCATAAAGAACGTGCCTTCATCACCGCGTGTCTCACCAGTTTCGGCATTAAAAAATTCATAATGTCCAGTCACTGAATCATACTTTGCTAAGCCAATAAAGTTAGCATTCTCCTTTGTAAGATCATTATTATCTTTATCATAAACACGAGTACCCTGCCAATTTGTGCTGCCTAGTATATCGGCCATCTCTTGACCTTTTGTTTGTTGGACCACACTTTCCTGTTCTGTCTGCTGATTCTTTGCAGAGTCTGATTTCGCTTCATTATTTGTTGTATCACTGCATGCCGCAAGAATAGTAATTGAGCTTAAAAAAGCTGCTGCTGCCAATTTAAATTTTTTCTCCATATTTATTCCTCTCCTTTATCATTTGCTTACCTTTATTTTAGAGACCAATACTAAACTCCTTATATCGCAAATATAAACAAAATATAAATTCATAAATTGTTCAATATTTCACAATTTTATGGTGGATTTCCGTGTTATGATGAACCCGTAATAAGGTTAAAGGAAACTAGTAATATTCTTAATCACTAAAGGAGTGAATCACATTTATGAAAGCAGTAGTAGTTAATCCAAAATCTAAAGCAAACATTGAGATTATTGAAAAGGAATTGCGACCGCTAAAATCTGGTGAAGCCTTGGTAGATGTTGAATACTGCGGAGTATGTCATACTGACCTGCACGTGGCTGCTGGTGATTTTGGTAATGTGGAAGGCAGAATCCTTGGACATGAAGGGATTGGAGTTGTATCAAAAATTGCAGATGACGTCACTGGCTTAAAGATTGGCGATAGAGTCAGTATTGCCTGGATGTTCCAAGCCTGCGGCAGATGTGAATACTGCACAACAGGCAGAGAAACATTTTGCCGCAACGTCCAAAACGCTGGCTACAGTGTCGATGGAGGGATGGCTGAACAGTGCATCGTAACAGCCGATTACGCAGTTAAAGTGCCTGAAGGACTAGACCCTGCACAAGCTAGCAGCATCACGTGCGCAGGTGTTACTACCTACAAAGCGATTAAAGTTTCCGACATAAAAGCTGGTCAGTGGATTGTAATATATGGCTGTGGCGGATTAGGAAATCTTGCTATCCAATATGCTAAACATGTATTTAACGCAAAAGTTATTGCAGTAGATATTAATGATGATAAATTAACATTAGCTAAAGAAATAGGAGCAGATATGACAATCAATCCTGTCACACAGGGGGATGCTGATAAAATCATTCAAGCACAACTCGGTGGAGCATATGCAGCAGTTGTAACAGCTGTTTCAAAAACAGCATTTAACTCTGCCGTCAACGCAGTCCGCGCCTGTGGTAAAGTTGTCGCAGTCGGCCTGCCATCAGAGACGATGGACTTAAATATTCCACGCCTTGTACTTGATGGGATAGAAGTAGTCGGATCATTAGTTGGCACACGCAGAGATTTAGAAGAAGCGTTCCAATTCGGAGCAGAAGGAAAAGTAGTTCCAATTGTGCAATCTCGCTGCTTAGAGGAAGTACAGGATGTCTTTGAGGAAATGGCGCATGGTAAGATTCAAGGACGGATGGTGATTGATTTTAAACAGTGCTAGTGTGATTGCTGAAACCATGAATACGTGCATTCTGACATAAGCTTAGGTTATATATTCCCAATATTTATCAACAAAAAAGGCAGGCGGTTTACAAGTAAAAAGATTGTAACCTCTGCCTTCCCCTATTTAACTCCTTTTATCAATCCAAAATCATAGACTCACCGTTTGAAATACTATCCTTACTTTCTATCAATCTTTAAAAAGCCATTTTTCATACAGAATCTCTACATAATCTTTACATTAAATCACGAATGAAGGAACACATACCAAATATAATGAAGAGGACTTACCTATATACAAAGTGGTTTATATTGAAAAATGATAAGGAGTGATTATATGGATACAAGTTCTCACATTATTATGGGTTTTGGATTAGCTGCCCTTGCTCATATTGATCCTGTTATTGCTAATCAACCTGCCCTGTCACAAGCTGTTATGTTTGGAACAGTAATTGGTTCAAATGCTCCTGACTTTGACTTCATCTATCGTATGAAGGGCAAAGGAAGTTATATCCGAAATCACCGTTCCTTATCCCATTCTCTCCCAGCATTGCCATTATGGAGTCTCGCTGTTTCAGGTATTATTTATGCCTTTTTCCCGGAATCTTCCTTCCTTCATTTACTTTTATGGACATTTTTAGCTGTTATTTTGCATGTGCTTTTTGATTTATTCAATGTTCATGGAACTCAAGTTTTACTGCCCTTCTCGAAAAAATGGATTGCCTTTGACTCCATTCCATTAGTAGATCCTACTATCCTATTCGTACATTTGCTGGGCTTTTGCCTGCTGCCGTTTTATGAAATGGGCAAAGTGTTTTTAATTATTTATATCTTTATTATTCTATATCTTACTGTTCGAACTCTGTCGACCGTTTTAATTAAGAGAACGTTGCATCTGCATTTTCATCACTCTATTCGAATTAAATTAATCCCACGTATTTCCTTGTTTCATTGGGACGTTATCATTGAGACGAAAGAAGACTTTTTATTTGGGGTTTACTCAAATGGCATTCTTAAGGTCGATCACTCTCTTGTAAAGAAAATAGAATATCCAAAAATAGTCACAGACAGTAAAAGCCACCCGCTTATTTCCGATTTTCTTTCTAGCACCCAATATGCATACCCATTTGTTCTTAAAAGAAAGAATGGATATTTGGTCTATTGGAAGGATCTGCGTTTTCGTACCAATAAGTTTTTTCCCATTCTTGCCATCCTTTCTGTATCATCCGATCACAAGATTAGAGACTGTTTTATCGGTACACTGTACTCCTTGAAACAATATAAGCAAGTTATAAAACAATTAAAAAATACAACAATCTTAAAGAAGGGCTGATTCTATGGAAAAGACATTACTGATAATCTCCTCTGATATTACAGGACATGGGCATAAAAGCATCACAGAATCATTGTGTGAAAAAGTTCAATCTCATAATGATGTGAAAATTTTTGTAGTAGATGGATTTTCTCTCGGTAAACGGTTGCTTTTAAAAATTGGCCAATCCTATGGCCCTATCACAAGAAACTCTGAAAATCTTTGGAAAATGATTTGGAAACTATCTGCATTGAAGCCCCATCTAGTAGACAATTTTATTGAATCACTAATTAGAGATAATTTTCTAAAATTACTGGAAGATGTAAAACCAGACATGATTTTATCGGTTCATCCTAACTTTAATGGTTCTATCTTAAATATTTTAGAAAAGCAGGATATTCATATTCCTTTCTTTACTCTCATTGCTGATCTTGTGAATATTTTTCCTCTTTGGGCAGACAAAAGAGCACACTATATTATCAGCCCTACCTCTGAAGCTCAAAATAAATGCATTGAATTTGGGATTCCAGATGAAAAAATAAAGGTTTCCGGTTTTCCTGTCCGATCCCGATTTTTCCCTAAAAGTTATAATCATCGTAAATTTTATAAAAAAGGCCAATCTTTAACATGCTTAATTATGAGCGGTGGTGAAGGTGTTGGTAATATGAAGAAAATAGCTGAAAATTTACTGAACCATTTTGATTGTAACGTTAAAATAGTAGCTGGAAAAAATCTCAATCTAAAAACCAAGCTGGAAATGTCCCTTAAGGCCAAATATGGTGATCGAGTAGAGATTTATGGTTTCACGAAAAACATCCAAGATCTCATGCTTTCAGCAGATATTGCCTTTACTAGAGGAAGTCCTAACGTCATGTTTGAAGCAATAGCTACCAATACGCCACTTATTATTACGGGAGCATTGCCAGGTCAGGAAGAGGATAATCCAACCTTTGCAGAGAACTTTAATTTAGGCGTAGTCTGTAAAAAACCAAGGGAAATTAAATATACGTTAACAAGTTTACTTGAAAATAATGGTGAGAAACTAAATGAAATGATTGTTAGTCAACGCAATTTTATCAATACAAAAGCAGCAGAAGACATTCTGCAATTTATTCTAGAGGTTGGCGACCCTTACTATGAAGCAGCCAAAGAAAAACTATCTTAATGAATTAACAAAAAAGGTGCTTAATCAAGCACCTTTTTTTCCTTTATCAGTTTATATGCATCATGATATTCTTAAAAACAAGCTCTGGACGTTCCTCTGTAATTAAATGTCCTGTCTTTTCATAGGTAATTAACTGTGCATCGGGTAAATCACTAACAAGGCGTTTTCCTACCCCCACTGGAACAACACGGTCTTCCTCGCCCCATATCAATAATGTTGGCACTTGTATATCATTCAGCTGTTTTGGCAGTAAATCTCCCTCACGATGTCGCAGGAGTCGGATTAAAGCCTTATAAAATCCCATATCATCCAGCGGTTTACCGAATTCTCGAATCATTTCATCATTGATTAATGTTTGGTCAAAAAAGACATTTTTCAAATGATGTATGACACCCCTTCTTTGAATATAATGATAAACAAGCTTCTCAAAGTAAGGTAAATATGAAGTGAAAACGAGCGGTTTTTTCGCCCGTTTCAAATATCCAGAACTACATAATAAAACTAATTTATTAACTTTCTCAGGAGCCATCATGGCCATATAAAGCGCTATTTGACCTCCCATCGAATGAGCAACAATATGAGCATTAGAGTATCCAAACTGTTCCATGCATTCTAACATTAGCTTCGCATAATTTTGAAAACTGTATATAAACGAAGTCGATTTCTCGCTTTTCCCAAATCCAGGGAGGTCAACAGCAACGACAGAATAATGCTCTTGCAATAAAGGTACAATGCGTCGAAACGTATAAGTTGAGGATGCAAAGCCGTGGATCAAAAGAATTGGTGGTTTATCATTCAATATGTATTCACAGTATAAGTTGATACCAGATACTTTAAGATAGGTTTGTTTTAATCCACTGACAGTCATTGTGTTCCACTCCTCCAGCTCCAATTGATTTTATTATTAATCAATTGGAGCTGGAGGATACAGGAAACATTATTTTTTCCAAATATATTCACCTGTTTTTAGTCTATAAAATCTAAAGGAGGTAGTGAGTTATCTAACTAACTCACTACCTCCTACTCAATTGCCTCTCTATTTTCCAAATCTTTTACGATATCCGCATTTTCTGCAGAGTTCCTCTACTGCCACTCTTCGTGAAAAACCCTCTACAAGATTTTTTGCTCTATCCATTTCGATAATATCAGAAAATGAATTATCATTAATGTTACCAAGGTTAATAACTCCCTCACCATCTAAACAACAAGGAATAACCGTTCCGTTTGCTAAAATACCTGCTTGATTACGCATACCATAGCAAAAGCCCTTTCCATCATCTTCTTCCTCATGTAATGCAGGCCACTGAAACTCGTAATCTTGATTAATAAAGATGCGTTCCGCTAGTTTAACACCACTTCCTGGTGTGACCTTCTCTTCAATTTTGAAGTCTAACTCAAATTCTTTCTCAATAATTTCAAGCAACTCTCTGTTTCGTTTTCTTTCCAAATTCGTCGTATTATCTTGAGTGAGATTCCATAATCTCAGGGAAACTATCATATCAGATTGGCTCGTAGCTTCTTTAATAAAGGAAAGAATACTTCTCACATACCCTTCCTTATCTTTAGAACCAATATGGCCATCAAAGCTATGGAGTGAGAAATTCATTTGTCTTAGCGCAGGCTTATTTAGTAATTTTTCTCTCTTTTTATTAATTAATGTTCCATTTGTTGTAATATTAACTTTAAACCCTTTTTCATGGCTTACGTCTAACAAATCGCCTATTTTAGGATGAAGCAGCGGCTCACCCTTTACGTGTAAATAAATATAGTCTGTGTGCGGTTTAATTTGGTCTAATCGCTTAGAAAAATCCTCCACAGAAATGAATTGCTTCTGTCGTTCTGTTGGCGGACAAAAGCTGCATGCAAGATTACATACACTTGTAATCTCTAAGTAAAACTTCTTGAATTTTTTCACCATTAATTCCTCACTTCTTTAACTACTCACATCTGTATGAACTATTATCTATCCCTATTAGAGCATATTTGTTCATAAATAGAAACATACTTATTCATGGAAACTAGCGTTATTATTTTTGTTATGTATAGATTCCATTATATATGGAATCACAATTATATTTTAGTTACTTTTAAAGGATGCATCCGAATAAATATAAGAACCGAGAGCAACACTAATCATAAAACTATTGTGTGAGGTATTAATAAACATGAAACAGATCATCCTCTGGTCACTCTTGATAGTGCCTTGGCTTTCCTTGTTTTTTTTGAAAATGGATACTGTCCGCAGATACATGCCGGTCGCTCTTTTTATGACCGTTATTCATACCTTGGCCTATCAAGCGGCTCATCATTATGGATGGTGGAATGAGACAGGTTCTAGTCTGTTCGGATGGGATAAAATCATTCCGGTTCCTTGGGTATATGGAGCCTATTTAGTGATTGTTATCTGGGTATTTCATTTTACTTATGAGAAGTTTTGGATATATTTGATTGTTAATATCCTTTTGGACGGGGGATTTATGTACATAGTTTACCCAATATGGCAACGGCTAGGAATGGTTTCAAGTAAATCGAGTTTGCCTACAATAGCTGTTGTCGCTATGATGGTCGGTTTTTCGTTAATCATCTATTTGTTTCAACTGTGGCAGGACGGCGGGTTTAAACGGTCTAGTGCAAAACGTGTAGATGATTAAGAACTGACTTAGTGTCACATTTTAAAAATGGATTTTGAACTCTTAATTCTCTAAACGATTTCCATTTGTTTAATAAATGCTTAATTTGAGTATTGAAATATATTTAGAATAAATAATTTTCAACAGCTAATGGCTCTAAACTAGTTAAAAATAAGCCAAACTGATAATAATCAATTTGGCTTATAAATTCGACTTACAATTTATTCTATAGTAATCAATCCATCTATTTCTTTTATTAGAGATTCAATTACTTCTGTCTGTTTTTGATTAGGACTAATTAATGGCTTCTGACAAAATTCTTGTAAGGAGATACCTCTAATCATCATCGCCTTTTTTGTAATAGGGATAAACGGATTACCAATATCGTATAGCTCCATCATTTTATTAACGATCTTTTGTATAAAGGCTATTTTTTCAAAATTATTCGCGTCAACTGCCTTTACCCATTTTGAAAAGATTTCTGGATATACATTTGAAAGTCCACCGATGCATCCATTTCCTCCACTGAGAATATTGTGGGCAAAATTCTCATCAAAACCAGAATAAATGATAAAGTCAGGAAATTCATTTCGTACTGTTTGAATTAACTTTCTCGTATGGGCCATCTCTGTAACTGTATCTTTGTATCCTTTAATATTTTCATGCTTCCGTAGGAGACTAAGAGTAACCTCTGGGGACAAATCATGACCAGTTCTTACAGGGAAATTATATAAATAAATGTCACCTTTTACTGCATTTGCAACTTGATCATAATAATATTCAATACTTTCATCTGAGAGTGCAAAATAGTATGGGCTAATAATCATGACTCCATCCGCACCAGCATCTATTGCATAATTAGAAAGAGCAATCGTTTCTTCCAAGCACATACAAGTAGTTCCTATATATATTTTTGTTTGATGCCTTACATGGTTAACCACTAGGTCAATTAGTTCAACCCTTTGATTGTACTGCATAGAGAAAAATTCCCCGGTACTCCCCATAATAACTAAGCCGTCTATTCCCCCGTTAATTAAGAAATCATAAATACTTTTGTTCGCCTGATGATCCAAATTCCCTTCAGCATCAAAAGCAGTAACTACAGGTGTTAAAAACTGAGCTTTTTTCATAGGTCTCTCCTTTTTCTTATTCTTAACCCCATAACTCCTAACATCTATTTTTTATACTTCTTTCTCAATCTTTTCATTTAAAGCTTTCATACCAGCATTTAAAACTTCGATGATTCGATTCGTATCGTAAACACTACCCTTCCAAGTACCTCCGCTAGCCGCTTGAAGCGCAGCCCATAAACGTGTGTCATCTGGCAAACCAGGATTCGGTTTAAGGTCTGGATGCAGCTTACGTGCTTCTAAAAGACTTTCTGCCTCTTCATTATTCAAACTTTTGTCTTTTGTTCCAACGAAGTTAACAGATCCAACTAAATTTTCCCGATCTACAATAATCTCAATCATATCCCCATGGCGTAACTTACCTATCGGCCCCCCTGCTAGGGCCTCTGGTCCAACATGACCAATGCATGCCCCTGTTGAAACACCAGAAAATCGTGCATCTGTTATCAAGGAAACATGCTTTCCATAAGACAAGTGCTTTAAAGCAGATGTTAATTGATACGTTTCTTCCATCCCTGTTCCTAATGGGCCCCCACCCATCACAACCATAATGTCCCCAGCTTCAATTTCACCTAACTTAATTGCTCTTATAGCAGATTTTTCAGTGGTAAAAACTTTAGCTGGTCCTGTATGGCGATATACGCCATCTTCCCCAACTACAGTTGGATCAATAGATGTTGACTTTATAACAGAACCCTCTGGTACTAAGTTTCCTTTTGGGAACGTTACCGTTGAAGTTAAGCCCCTGTTTTTAGCCTGAACGGGACTCATGATGACATCATCCGGTTGAACTCCATCATGTTCGAATAATAGGTTTCTAAATATTTGACGGCGTTCAGATGTTTCCCACCAATCAAGATTTGCTCTAAGCGTTTCTCCCGTCACTGTAAGAACCCCTTCGTGAAGGAGTCCTAATTTTCTTAGTTGAAGCATAACCTCAGGTACCCCTCCAGCTAAGAAAACCCGAACAGTTGGGTGATTAGTTGGCCCATTTGGCAATACACTAACTAAACGAGGAACTTTTTTATTAATTCTTTCCCAATCATCGACTGTCGGTACTTTACATCCAGCTGCATGTGCAATAGCTGGGAGATGCAGCAACAAGTTTGTAGATCCTCCAAAGGCAGCGTGAATAACCATCGCATTTTCAATTGCATTATCTGTAATAATATCCTTCGTAGTAACTCTTTTCTTTTCCATTTCCAATGCCGCTCTTGCTGACTGTTTTGCAATTTCTTCCCAGACCTGCTGACCAGAAGGTGCCAAAGCAGAGTGGGGCAATGCCAATCCCAGTGCTTCTGCAACAACTTGGGCTGTTCCTGCTGTTCCTAAGAATTGACATCCTCCTCCAGAAGATCCGCATGCTACACAACCAAGTCTTGCAGCCTCCTCCAATGAAAGCTCATTATTTGCAAATCTCGCACCAATTGTTTGAACTTGTCCAGCATCCTCTCCTTTTGTAGGAGGGAGAGTAGAACCACCTGGAACAAGGATAGTTGTACGGTTATGCATGGAAGCGAGCGCCATCATTGTCGCCGGCAAGCCCTTGTCACAAGTAGCAACACCTATTACAGTACGTCCAGTTGGGAGGGAGCGAATTAACCGTCTCATTACGATAGCTGCATCATTACGGTAAGGAAGCGAGTCAAACATTCCTGGTGTTCCTTGAGACCGACCATCACATGGGTCACTTACGAAAGATGCAAAAGGCACCCCGCCCAACTTAGAAATTTCTTCAGCAGCAGCCCTCATTTGAAGTCCTAATTCGTAATTACCGGTGTGGAAGCCTAAAGCAATCGGTGTGCCGTCTTGATCACGAATGCCACCCAATGTTCCTATGATCAATACTTCTTTTCCAAGTAATTTGGCAGGGTCCCACCCCATACCAGCATTCATAGTCATCCCAAAAATATCTCCGCTCGGACGTTCTCTTAACATTTCAGGAGTTAATGGTAAGGAACCCTCTGGTCCAGCTGCATGTGTCCTTATTTTATAAATTGCTTTATTGGTACCGAAAATAGAATCTATCGCCATAGTAAACCTCCTCTGATTTTTTTATTTAATGAACGTAACAGAGAATGCTGATTTAAAAATGACTATAATACCTTTTGTAATCAGCATTTTTATAATCAACCACTATTATTGGATTTTTTATTTCGTTTGCTTTTTTAAGATATTTAGAATGATAAGATAAATCACTTCTTCTACCTAAATGACCAGCTAACTACTATAATTCTTCATAGGCAAAATAATCAAAATCAGCAGGTACACTTCCCCCGCTCGTGTCCTGACAGTGTAAACCAACAAATGCTCCAGTAAATCCATTAAGTCTGACATAATCATCTGACAACTTATAAGACTCAAAGATTGCAGGAATATCCGTCCAAGTTTTGTTGTCAAAAGAGTAGGAAAAATGGTAGGTATGCACCCTAACTTTTACTCTTAAATGAACATACTCAACCGTATCTGGAACTTGAATTTCTGTACCTTCAAGCGGTTGTGAGAAAATAAAGTTATCGCATCTAACAATATCAAGAATTCTTCCCTTTTCTTCATTCCAAGTGATTTGTATAGATGTCCAGTTCTCGGTATTGTAATAACAAACTAAACCTGCAGCCTGCTGGTAAGTAGTAGGTTGGAAAGAAACTGCTGTACTCGCATTGAAGTGAAGCGACTGCCAGCGACGGGCAACCATTGCTTGCGTAAAGCAGGACGTTAACGATTCTTTACCATAAAGTCGTAGATTTCCTGGTTTATCTGTCAAGGACATTATATCTTCTGTTAAAGGAATCCGTAGTGACTGAAAGTGATGATTAAGGGTAGTGCTATCAAAGTGGTCAATTGGTTTAAAATCCTGCTCCCACTTTACTTCCTCCATTTTTGGTGCTTCTACGTCATTTGAGCCTTGTTTTCCACCAACAACATATGGCCAACCGTCTCTCCATTCCAGTTTTTGAATAGCCGTTTCTCTTCCAAGTGGGCAAAACCCACGAAAATCCAACACAGGTTTATCATCATGTGGCAGTGGTCTACCAGTCAGGTGGGCTAAATACCATTCATTTGTATGTGTTTGTACAATTGAAGCATGACCACATTTTTGCAATAGGTTTCTTGGGTCGTGCCAAGAAGTAAGAAACGGGTGATCTGGATGCAGTTCATATGGTCCATCAATATTTTTAGACCTGACTAGAGTTGCAGTATGCGCATATCTTGTTCCACCTTCTGCTGTTAGTAAATAGTAATAACCGTCAATGTAGTATAAATGCGGTCCTTCTGTCAGCTTGATGTCTGTACCTTCAAAAATCACCTGTGACTTCCCAATTAAACGTTTTTTCTCAGGGGAGTATTCTTGCATAACAATACCGCCAAATGAGTGTTTATAGGTCCTCTGATCCCAAAGCATATTAACAATATATTTTCTTCCATCTATATTATGGAAAAGAGAAGGATCAAAGCCTGAACTATTTAAATAAATCGGGTCTGCCCACTCACCATCAATTGTTTCACAGGTTGTTAAATAATTATGGGTATCTTTCCATGCACCTGAATGCATTTTTACATCAGAGTAAATAAGCCAGAATTTCCCGTCGGCAAAAGTTAAGCACGGTGCCCATACGCCGCCTGAATTTGGATTTCCTTTCATATCAATTAATGAAACTCGATTTAACGGGCGCGAAATAATATGCCAGTTGACTAAATCCTTTGAATGATAGATTTGTACTCCAGGAAACCATTCAAATGTTGATACTGCAATATAATAGTCCTCGTCAACCCTACAAATACTTGGATCTGGATTGAAGCCTTTTAATACTGGATTCTTTATCGTTGTCATGTTCATCATCCTCTCTTATTTAATTCAGCAAGCACTCTTTTGTGTTCTTTTTCATCTAACTTATAGAAGAAAATTGCAACAAGCTCGATGATAACAAACACTGCAGGTATCACAGTCATTGTTATTAAAATACCGTTTAATGCTGTTAAAGTTTGAGCTTGATTAGCGACATAACCAAACTTTGATAAGATTAAGCCCGGAACAATTCCTCCTATTGCCATACCAAACTTGAAGAAAAATCCAACCAATGCATAAATGACACCACTCGCCCGTTTACCTGTTTTATACTCCCCATAATCAATGGTTTCCGGAATTAATGCCCAAGTAAATGCACCTGCTGTTATGGTACCTAATGCCGATACTAAACGCCCTGCAAACACAAGTGGAACCATTGTTGCAGGAATCATGAATAAGGCAATTAAGCCAACTGCCTTCAAAGCTAGAGCAGTGAATAGCAACTTTTTCTTTCCCATCCATTTGTATAGCATTGGCATTAATGGCATTAGAACAAGAGCTGGAAGCGTTCCCATTAAACCGTACCACTTTACTAAATCTGGTCTTGCAACATTATAAGTGACATAGTAAATTCCAACTGAATTGACAATTGAGTTAACACCAAAATTTAAAATAAAGAAAAAGCAAACAATTAGTAGCGGACGATTTACCTTTAGTTGAAGAAAAATATCTTTCACATTAACCTTTGCTTCTTTCGAGTGATTTATTGGAACTCGTTCTTTTGTATTCTTGAAGCTATAAATTAGCAGTAAAGCTCCTAAAATACCCATGAGTGACATTGTAATTTGCCAGCCACTGCTTGTTTTCCCAGTCATAGTAGTAAAAATCCCAGCCAAGAGAGGTACTCCAAAGGAGACAATTAATCCACCAGTATTTGAAAATAGCATTCTAATAGACGTTAAACTGACAACTTCTTTATTGTCTTGAGTAATTGCTGAAGTAAGTGCTGCATAAGGAATGTTTATTACAGAATACGTGATTGATAATAGTGTATATGTTATATAGGCATACACTAACTTCATAGGGTCAGAAAACCCTGGAGTTGTGAAACAAAGGATGGCTACACCTGCAAATGGAAAAGCTCCGTATAAAAGGTAGGGACGAAATCTTCCATATTTCGTATTCGTTTTATCCACAAAAATTCCAATAAGTGGGTCTGCAATTGCATCAATCATACGAACAATGAGGAACATTAATCCAGCTGCTGCAGCAGTAATCCCAAAAACATCCGTATAGAAAAATAACAAGTAACTGCTTACTGTTTGATAAATGAAGTTGCAAGCTAAATCTCCGGTTGCATAACCAACCTTTTCCTTCATTTTAATTTTTCCCTTAGGTACTGCTGGTATTTTCTCAGCAAGACTTGTATTCATCCTAATCCCCCTTATAAACCTTATTTTTACTTGAAGCAAATAACATTTAGGTACATGAGGTAAATCGACTTAGTTCGTTTATTAGACGAACTAAGTTTACAAAATGATTACTTCTTTTGCTGTTCCCCTCTTTCTTGTAAAATACTGTTCCATTCTAAACTATGTTCAAACAGCTTTATTTTGTTTTATATTATAAAACAGCATTTTATTATTTAGATTATTCGTCCAAATTATAACACCTTCTTAAAAAGAAAGCCATTTCATTTCTGAATTTTTAGTTAAATATTTGCTTAATATATAATTTACTTTTATAATAACGATACTTTGTTTTATATTATAAAACTAAAAGGAGAGTTGACTATGCCCCTTATTCAATCGGTCCAACGGGCACTTAAGATACTAGATTTATTCAATGAACATACAACAGAACTGAAAATTACGGAAATAAGTGAACGAACGGGTCTTCATAAAAGTACTCTTCATTCTTTGCTGAAGACCCTGTTGGAAGAGCGTTATATTAGTCAGAATAACGAAAATGGAAAGTACAGATTAGGACTTAAACTGGTGGAACGAGGTAATGTTGTTGTTAATACATTGGATATAAGACAAACTGCTAGAAAATATCTTCTATATTTATCAATGGAAACCGGTCAAACTGCACATCTCGGAATTTTAGATGGTCAATATAGTGTGTATATTGATAAGGTAGAGGGTAAAAAGGCGGTAATCCGCTATTCCCAAATAGGAAAAAGAATCCCCCTTCACTCTACAGCACTTGGTAAAACCCTTTTGGCTTATCAGTTGCCTGAAGATATTAAACGTTTGTTAAATAGTTACGAATACACCCAACCAACTGAAAATACCATTACGAATGAAGCAAACCTATTAAAAGAACTTGAAAAGGTACGTGCCCAATATTATGCTGTTGATAATCAGGAAAATGAACAAGGTGTACGCTGTATTGCTGTACCACTTTTAAACCATGAGAATAAAGTAATTGCTGGCATCAGTATCTCCACCTTAACTGCTAGGGTTAATGATAGTGAATTGGATGAATATATTACCTTACTGAAAAAATCCGGGCAAGAACTATCAAAGCAATTGGGTTATCATGGACTATAGCCTTGAAGGAGTCTATTATCTTACTACAGTAAAAGAGTGATTTGATTATAGCTTAGCTTTTTAAAAGGTAGCTAAACATTAAAGATAATGATTATGTCTAGCTACCTTATTCTCAATAATTAAAATCTGATAAACTTCTACGCTATTTATATTACTCCATCTTACGTATAGTTATTTGTCGTAATGCACCGCTCGAGATATATTGATAACTAGCACCGCTTATGCATCAAATAACCATAATCTCTCTCGCAAATCATCTAAAACCTCTTCAGGCAATTCCTTGACCTTGATATCTCTACCTAAAAAAAGCAACCAGTTTGTCCATTCAGTTAATTCCTCTGGGTTTTTAACGTTAATAAAAACCTTTAGAATAGCTGCAGTTTGATAAGGATTCGTATAAGAAATGGATACCTTTAGTGGATGGTATTTTTTATATTGTGCAATCGCCCTTGGACCAAGTTCCAAGACAATATTGTATACTTCCTGCTGTTTACTTAGTTTTTCTAAAATTTTTTTCTTACTTACTCTATTTTTTGTAGGATATGGTTCTACATTGGTGAGATTGTCGACAGGAATAATTCTCCTCTTTTCGTCTTTTAAATCAAAGCATTCAATTATCCATAGACTTTTTTCACGGTATAGATGCAGGAGAAAAATTGGATAAGAGCTTATTTCCTTCTCCTCTTTAATGCTAATCAGTAAATAGCTATCCAAAAGTAGTGTTTGGATAAGTTTCTCCAATGTTGGATGAGGAAGGTCCGATAAATCAAGGAGATCAGGATTATGAGGGTTGGTTCCTTCAAACAGTAAAATTTGATTTAAAAGCACTAAATCATCTTGTTGATTTTCTGAAAGAAGGCCAAGTAACTTTTCAGCCAAAGACTGTCTGCTCTTAAGATATGGAAGCTGTTGATTTCTTGTTGCCATGAAGGCAATAAAAAGAGCTTTGATTTCACTATCGGTAAAGTGAACATTAGGCAAAACAGAGTTGTTCATTACATAATATCCTCCGTCCCTTCCAACCTCAGCAACAAGCGGCATTCCCATACTTTCAATTTCTTTGATATCTCTGGTAGCTGTTGAACGAGAGATATTAAATTCTTGCATGATTTCAGAAATTGTAAAATGGGCACGATTATTAATATAGCGCATAACAGTATTAATCCGTTCAACTTTTTTCATAAAGGATCTCCTAAACAGTATCATTTTTTGACATGATTAAAGGTTATTATAAACACATCAAGTGAAAACACAAGTCATTTGAAAAATTTCAAGAAGGAAGGTTTTGAATATGGCAGAGTATACTTTAGAAGAAAAAGAAAGCTTTACGGTTTTAGGTTTGGGAATTGAGCTAAAAAGCGATTATACAGACTATGCCGGTATAAATAAAGAAAAGTCAGATTTTTGGGAAGCTGTCAAACAAGATGGAAGACTTAACACTTTAAAAGCACTCGCTACAAATGACTATATTTTTGCTGTTAACGAGGCAGTGAATAACAAAATGATGCATTATGCCGGTGTCATGTCAGAGGAAACCTTACCAGAAGAGGAATCTAGAGTTATCCAATTTCCTAAAGGATTCTATTTAATTGTCAAAGGAGAAGCACTGACAGCTGAGGAGCTAAGCAATAAACTTACTGGGATTGCCTTTGGTCAAGTCTTGCCAGAAGTACAGAATATCGCTTATGTTGGTGGACCAAACGCAAGTGTTGAGATGGAGCAGCGAAACGGTTTAATATATGGTGAAATGTGGATTCCGGTTGTTAAGAAATAAAAGCTAATAGCAAATGTGATTACAATTGACTTAGAGTGCTGTAATTTGTATTTGTTCAGTCAGGATATTCCTTCTAATAAGATTATCCTGAATGAACAAAAAATTAGCTTTTAATGTTTTATAAGCGTTTTTAACTCTTTTTAGTTGAGAAGCTGTTAAATGCTTCTCTTTTCCCGGTAACTATTTCTACCATACCATCATGATATTCTACTTGAACAAGCTTATGTGCCAGTTCATTACTTCGACCTAGCTAAGAAGCTAACACATTTAGTCCTGACATGATTATTCCTCACGTTTTACATACACTTGCTTGCGAACGAGAGAATCATTCACTTATGATACGGTTCCCCCCGATTAATCCGAAACGCCCGATAAACCTGCTCCACCAATATCAAGCGCATAAGCTGATGGGGAAAAGTCATCTTACTGAAGGAAAGCTTGTCGTCTGCCCTTTTTAATACTTGGCTGCTCAAGCCTAGCGAACCACCAATAATGAAGGTTACTTTGCTTTTTCCATAGGTTGCGAGCTTATCCAATGTTTCGGCAAGCTCTTCGGAGGATTTTTGTTTACCTTCTATGGATAATGCGATGACATGAGCGTCAGCCGGCACTTTTGCAAGTATCCTTTCCCCCTCTTTGTCCTTAACTTGAATCATCTCTGCCTCACTTAAAACCTCTGGGGCTTTTTCATCTGGCACTTCAATTATTTCTATTTTAGAATAACTTGATAGTCGCTTTGTATATTCTTCTATTCCTTGTTTTAAATATTTTTCTTTTAATTTCCCAACAGTTATAATCGAGATATTCACAGTTATTCCTCACTTTACAAACAATATATCCACAGAAGTTATCCACATATCCACATTTTTAATCCACATATAGTATGGAATCACTTGTTCGCCACAATATATATTGCGTTATTTTTACAATATTCACAGGTTGTTGATAACTTTTTTTCTTCGTCTATTTTCTCTAAAGACGGGAATGTTTCATACTCATTAACGATTGTATCTATTGCTATATCAACATGTTCCTCGCAGCTGTATATCATACTCATAAACTCCTTTGTTCTGTTCAGTTCATTTATTTCTTTTTTAGTCTGTGGATATTTTTGCTTTTTATAATCAAAACAAGTTATCCACACTCCATCTTACCATTCCTTGCTGAAACTGCAACTTCTTCAGGAAATAATTGTCCACAATTAATAATCAATACCTTTTTTAATAAAACAAAAAAGGAGGGACAATCTCCCCTCCTTTACATCTTATCTTCTGCTAATGTAAGTTCTGTTGTTTTCTCTTTACCTTCACGATAATATTTAATTTTAAGCTTATCGCCGACTTTTTTATCTGTATACAAATGCTTGCGAAGTTCTACTAAATCGGTAATCTCCTCACCATCCAGTTCAACAATAACATCCAATTCTTTTAAGCCTGCCTTTTCTGCAGGAGAATTAGGAGAGACTGATTTAATGGCAACACCTGTAGTTAAGTCTTTTGGCAGCTTAAGCGCCTCTTCTTGATAATACCCTGGTATATCGCTCACAGACTCAAGCTCAACTCCCATATAAGGGCGTTGTACTTCACCATTCTGCTCGAGGTCTTCTATTATGGGAATGGCAGAATTAATAGGGATAGCCAAACCTATTCCCTCTACAGAGGATTCAGAGATTTTCATACTGTTAATGCCAATAAGCTGACCCTTAATATTAACTAGTGCTCCTCCACTGTTACCTGGATTGATTGCCGCATCGGTTTGAATAACCTCTGATTGCCAGTCAGCAACTCCATCATTATTGATATCAACTGGAATTGTCCTGTCGAGCCCAGAGACGATTCCTTGTGTAACCGAACCAGAAAAGGTTAGACCGAGGGGATTTCCGATAGCTATAACTGGTTCGCCTGACTTAAGCGCGTCTGAATTCCCGAACTCAGCAACCTTCGTAATTTCCTGTGAACTCACCTTAAGCACTGCCAAGTCAGTCCATATATCGCTACCGATAAGCTCAGCACTAATTTTTTTACCGTTTGCAAGGGTAACCTCAAGCTCTGAAGCTCCTTCTACAACATGGTTATTTGTTACGATATAAGCAGCATTTCCGCTTTTGCGATAAATAACTCCAGAACCTGTGCCTGCCTCGGATTCACTTGCATCTGCCCAAAAACCTGACTCTTGTAAATTTGTTATTCCGACAACTGCATCAGCAGCAATATCAACTGCTTTTGTAACATCTGTATCAACATCAACAGTTACACCTTGTGTGATTCCACTGTAATTTGTTCCGCTGTTTGAACCTTGCAGCATGGACAGTATTCCTAATTGGGATAAACGGGGAAGCAACAGGACAATGATTAATGCCCCAATAATTGCACCAACTAAGCCAGCAAAAAAGTAGCCTCTGCGTTTTCGCTGAGGTCTGCTCCGTTTATATTCTTCATAACGAAATTCCTCATCATTTGCCATCTTTAATACCGCCCTTCCTTCTTTAACAATGTTTTTCTTAGTATGTCCTTATTCTTTAAAGACAACGCTATCTTAGCAAAGCTGCACCTATAATTACCTTATTAATTTTTCCTATTTCTCGTAAAAACAAACTAAGTAATGAAGGAAGTTGTAGTCCATAACCATTTTATTAAGCTGAAATCTTGCTTATGACTTAAAAGCTGAACAAAAAAAGCAAGCAGAATAATTCTGCTTGCTTTCATTTAGATGGCCATTAAGTTTGTCGGTTTTTTAGGATCTGTATCAAACAGGCCTAACTGATCTGATAACTCAATACCACGCTGTTCTAAAGTTTGTGTCACTGACATCCTTGCCAAATCTTTAATGTTATTATCCATGCTTAAATGTGCCAAATAAATGTGCTTGGTGCGGTCACCGATGACCTCACTCATTGCAATAGCAGCATCTTCATTGGAAACATGGCCAACATCACTCAATATCCTTCTTTTAATATTCCACGGATATCTTCCCATTCTGAGCATTTGTACATCATGATTGCTTTCAAAAACGTAGGAGTCAGCATTGCGGATAATCCCTTTCATGCGGTCACTCACATAGCCAGTGTCCGTTATAAGCACAAGCTTTTTATCTCCTTGATGAAAAATATAAAACATTGGCTCTGCCGCATCATGGGAAACGCCAAATGATTCAATGGAGACATCTCCAAATGTTTTGACTGTTTCCATATCAAATTGAAACTTCTGTTCAACCGGTATTTCCCCAATTAGAGGCTCCATTGCCCTCCACGTCTTTTCATTAGCGTAAATTGGCAGCTTATACTTTCTCGCTATAATGCCAACACCTTTAATATGATCACTATGCTCATGTGTAACGAATATACCAGACAGCTTGTCCATTTTTCGGTCGATGCCTTGGAACAGTGTTTCCATCTGCTTTCCGCTCAAGCCTGCATCAACTAAAAAAGCATGTTCCCCTGATTCTACATATATAGCATTGCCTGTACTCCCACTCGCGAGAACACTAAAATGCATGTTTTGTTCACTCCAATTTCGTCTCTTCCATCTCTGGCTTAATAATCTCCCCATTCAATGCATTGACATAAAGGTTTTTCTGTCCTTTGATCGTAATCTTCCAAGTTGGCGCCAGCAGCTGTACAGATGGCGCATTTTGCTGTGAATAATAGCCGAGCTCCACATTTGAGATATAAGTACCCATTTCTAAATAGGCATTCTTATAGAGGGCAAAAATGGCCTCTAACGGCTTTACGAGCATTTCCTTTTCATCGAATTCTTTAATGTCCTGCAGATAGGTTTGATTATAGGATACGATATTATTTTCTTCATTCACTAAAAAGGTCAATTCTCCTTTTAAATTGTGATATAAAGTCTTGCCATTATATTGCTGATAATAGGTAATCGTATTATCCTTCTTCTCCCAGAATACATATTGATCACCATTTAAAATATTATTCTTAATAAAATCAGCCAATTCTTCTTTCTTAAATTCATCACTTAGCTTTATTGGTTTTTCTAATATAGACTGTAGCATAGTAGAATCTTGAACTCTAATACTTTGACCGCTTAGCCTGCTTTTTTCAAGCTCCTCAACATCCTCATCACTGAAAGTCATAGATTTTGCTGTTAAATACTGACCTTTTTCTACATTTGATGGAAACTTGTCTTCATCATACTTAATGCCATCAAGTGCCAATGTTTTTGCGATTGGTGTTTCTGGCTCTTCTGTCTCAAACTGTTCATTATCCTTTTTTAACTGTGTGTACTCATATATCAAATATATATCCAACAGTAAGAAGGCTACAATAAAAATAGTCTTAATTTTACTCCAATCCACTTTTTGTGCCCCCTGTCTTCACTTCCCCTAATTGACGCCATTGCCCATTATATAAGTAAAACCAGCTTGGCTCTAAATAAACATAGCTCGGGTTGGTTATGACCATATCATAGCCTGGCACAATAGCCTCCAGCTTATCAGGATCGAAGTTTTCCGAGGACTTAATTTCCTTTAACACAGAACTTCCTGAATCTAGCTTTTGAGTTGTTGTATCAATTGGTTTTGCTGTTATCGTCAGGTTGCTTGTAATGAATTGCTCTATCTTATTATTTTCCCAGCTAACCTTTATAGAAGAAAGGCCGTTCTTCAAGTTAAAGACTGGGAAGCCTGTTTCATTATAAATACGGAAATTAATCGTACTTTGATCATTATCATTGCCTACATATAAAAAGCTGTTAACCCAGCCTCCATGGCTATTCACAAAGTCAATGCTATTCTCGATGATTTGATTTGGACTAAGCTCATTTACGGTAATCCCAGATGTGCTTTTAAAATTAACCACATGTGTATCCTTTATTACTCTCAAGATACTAGTATCATCTGTATAAACTTCCTGATTTGTCTCAACGCTCTTTTGAGCTAAACTTGAGTTAGTAAAAATAGCATTTTTAAGTCTAGATGAATCAACTGTCTCGCTCTTATATATATATCTATTTATTTCAGTTTCTTCTGTTGGCAAATAGATCAGCTTACTTCCTGCCTGATAGCTGAAATAAGCGTTGTAAGGCGTTTCTTCAGCAGTAATATTTTTCTGGAGGTCTTTAATGTTATTGATATAACTAACAGAAATATTGCTTTTATAAACCTTGTTTTCTTTCTCTGAAATAAAGTAAACCGTTCCTTCATCTTCATTCACAAGATTATAGGATACAAGAATCGTGTCAAAATTAAAAAGATTGCTCTCTTCGATATGAAGAATATCCCTATATAGACTGAAAGGTGTCTGACCTGGGAAACGAATTTCCATACTATCTGTTTCTTGTTTAATAAAAGAAGGTATATCATTTATTTCTTCGGAAATATTCTCAAGACTTCCGTATTCGACCGTTTTTAACACTTCTAGAACTGAATTTATTTCGTCCATTGAAATTGTACCATAAGTTTCACCATCTACATGCTGGAAAATTCTATCGGGTCGAACAATATCAGCTACCTCTTTTTTGCTGCCGATTTTTTCAGGCTCCACAATATTATCAGTTGGAAGCTCTGTTGTGTTACCTTGATCTGTCCAAAGCAAATAATACATGAGCAGACTTAACATCACTAAAATTGTCAGTACTAAACTTTTTATATTTTCATAATTCATACCCAATCATCCTCTTCAGATTGAATATAAGGAAGTGTAAAGGAAATCTTCGTGCCTTTTCCTTCTTTACTTGATGCCCAAATTCTTCCCCCGTGTGCTTCAACCATTTCTTTCGCAATAGCTAAGCCAAGACCAGTTCCACCGAGCCTTCTTGTTCTCGCTTTGTCTACACGGTAAAAACGGTCAAAGATTTTGCTTATATTTTCCTTCGGTATGCCAACACCATTATCTGCTACACTCACAATGATTTGCTGCTCCTGTTCTTTTATAGAAAACGTAATTTTCCCACCTTCAGGAGAATACTTCATTGCATTTGAAATGATATTATCGAGCACTTGTGTTAATTTATCTTCATCAATTTCCACAAATGCTGCGTGTTTTGGCAGCTTCCGTTCAAAGACAACGTTTTGTTCCTTTGTCAATTCGAAACGATCAATGATTCTATTATAAAACACCATAAAATCAACTAGTTCTTTATTCAGCTTGTAATCTCTGCTGTCGAGCTTGGACAGCTGTAACAAATCATTTACAAGGCGAATCATTCGCTCTGTTTCGTTTTGAGTCACTTCCAGAAACTTTGGAGCAAGTCCATCATCCTGCCATGCACCCTCTGCCAATGCTTCCACATAGCTTCGCATCGTCGTTAATGGGGTCCTGAGCTCATGAGAAACATTCGCCACAAACTCTTTTCTTTCCATATCAATTTTCTCTTGTTCCGTAATATCATGAAGTACAGTAATTAAGCCATTTACAAAGCCTGTTTCTTTTTGAATGACAGAAAAATTCGCTCGAAGAATATATGGTTCATAATTTGTACTATAATCCAAAATAACAGATTCCCGTTCCTCAAGCAGTTCATCAAAAGTATATTTATCCTTTAAACCAAGCAACTGAATAATCGGTTCCGATAAGACTGTTTCACGTGAAACATCCAGCATTTTCGCAGCAGGTTCATTGATAAGAATAATTCTCCCTTTTCTGTCTGTGGCGATAACGCCATCAGTCATATAAGAAAGGACAGAGGACAACTTTCTTCTTTCACTTTCTGTAGATGCCTGAGATTCTTGGAGCTTTTTTGTCAAATTATTAAAAGTGATTGCCAGCTGTCCAATTTCATCAAATCCGTACACTTTAACCTTCTGTGAAAAGTTTCCCTTAGAAAGTGCAAAAGCATGTTTCTGCATATCAGAAATTGGTCTTGTAATTGTTCTTGCTAATAAAATCCCCAGTACTGCTGTGACAATTAAAGTGATAGCTGTCCCTTTTTGAAAGATACTGTTTATACTGTCCAGACTGTCATACACTTGCTGAATCTTACCTACAGTATAAATTACCCCAACAGTTTCGCCGCCCTGCTGCCTGATTGGCGTAATTAACACATATTCTTTTTTATTGGATGTAACTCTAATATAGGAAGTCGGTTGCGAAGAATTGGACATAGCCCTTCTAACTTTACTTTGCACCATTTTCTGTCCGACTAAATTTTGTTTTTCAGGATCTGAGGTACCAATAATAATGGAGTTATTATTTATTACCCTTATCTCCTGAATATCTGTTGCATTATTATGCTCGCTTAACAGTCTTCTCACATCTTCTTCAAGAGTTGTATCGGCATTTTCTACTGGCCGCTCTTTTACAAACTGTTCCTCCATATATATAGAAACTATATTTACCTTTTCCTGAATAGAGGTCTTAAAGTTTTCGATTAAAGTGGACTGCAGCTTTTGTACAAAGTATACACCGATAATCTGTATCGATATGAGTATGAGCAATACAATTATTATCATTAGCTTTACATGAATTGATCTAAAAAAACTAACTTTTTTCATTAATATCTATTACTCCTGTTCAGGATTACGCAAGTAATACCCTACCCCTCTTCTCGTTACAATCCAGGTTGGATGGCTTGGGTTATCCTCTATTTTTTCTCTCAATCTTCTCACCGTCACATCCACTGTACGAACATCACCGTAATAATCATAGCCCCAAACCGTTTGGAGCAAATGCTCTCTTGTCATTACTTGACCGATATGTTTTGCCAAATAATGAAGAAGCTCAAACTCACGATGTGTCAGCTCAATCATTTCCCCTCTTTTTGAAACAATATAAGCATCCGGGTGAATAATTAAGGAGCCAACTTCAATCTCATTTGATTCATTCTCTTCCTCTGCAGCAGCAGGAACCTGCTGATGACGTCTCAAGTTAGCTTTAACGCGAGCAATAAGTTCTCTCGTACTAAAAGGCTTCGTTACATAATCATCTGCGCCAAGCTCAAGACCAAGCACTTTGTCGATTTCAGAATCCTTTGCTGTAAGCATAATGATTGGCATCTCATACTTTTTGCGAATTTCACGGCAAACTTCCATTCCATCTCGCTGCGGAAGCATGATATCAAGCAAAACTAAATCGGGCTGCACTTCTTCTACCATTTCCAATGCAGCATTGCCATCATAAGCACAATGTACTTCAAAGCCTTCCTTCTTTAAATTAAATTGCAGAATATCAGCAATCGGTTTTTCATCATCTACTACAAGTATCTTTTTATTCATGCATTTCTATCTCCTTCATTGTTCTATCTATTCAAATTGTTGGTATTTCTACTATAGCTCTACTTTACCATTTTCATTTTATATATTCACTTTTTTTCTATTCTTCTATTCTTCCGCATTTTCATTGCATTTATTTAGACATTTCCTAAAACCTATTTGAAAAACCCTCCTAAATAGAGGGTTAAAAATTTCAATATAAAATGAAACCTTTTAGGACTCTCATCCGTTTAATAACATGTAGTTTCATTTTCCTTTATTTGTGGTTGAGAGGTATTTTTTTCGCTTGCCTCTCGCCTCTTTTTTTGTATTCAAATACCCAATGCTTCCTCTAATTGCAGAATCCGCCTTATATCATTTTATCATAACTCCATTAATTATCTGCAAACGTTGCAAGAATGTAATAGAATTGTATTACTGTTGGAATAAAAAAAACAACCATGCAAAATGCATAGTTGTTTTTAAGGATGGCTCAGGACGGAATCGAACCGCCGACACAAGGATTTTCAGTCCTTTGCTCTACCGACTGAGCTACTGAGCCATATTTATATTTTCTATATAATATATGTAAAATATGCATATTGCATATGAAACAAAAATGGCGGTCCCGACGGGAATCGAACCCGCGATCTCCTGCGTGACAGGCAGGCATGTTAACCGCTACACCACGGGACCAGCTAATCTATATATAAAATGACCCATACGGGATTCGAACCCGTGTTACCGCCGTGAAAGGGCGGTGTCTTAACCGCTTGACCAATGGGCCATATTAAAAAATGGTGAGTCATGCAGGATTCGAACCTGCGACCCTCTGATTAAAAGTCAGATGCTCTACCAACTGAGCTAATGACTCGCTTTTAAAAGTAAACTTGCAGACCGTTTATTTTGCTGCTTTATTCGCTTCATTTGCGACGCTTTTTATATTATCATGCATTTAGTATATATGGCAATACTTTTTTTAAAAAAAATTAAAAAAATATTTAGGAGCCGCTCTTAAAAGCGGCTCCTTCCTACTAAATCAGCTCTTTTAGCTTTGTCTCCATGGGCTATGAACCACATTTGTCTGACTTCTGTCTGGCCCTACTGAGAAAATAGATAATGGAATACCTGTAAGCTGCGCAACTCTTTCTAAGTAGTGTCGTGCATTTGCAGGTAATTCACTTAGTGATTTACAACCTGTAATGTCCTCTGTCCAGCCTGGAAGCTCTTCATAAACTGGTTCACATTGTGACAATACTTTTAGGCTTGCAGGGAACTCTTCCATAACTTCCCCTTTATATTTATATGCAACACAGATTTTCAATGTCTCAATGCCTGTAAGCACATCAATAGAGTTAAGAGAAAGATCTGTAATGCCGCTTACTCTGCGGGCATGGCGTACTACCACACTGTCAAACCAGCCGACACGGCGCGGTCTTCCAGTAGTTGTACCGTACTCACGGCCGACTTCTCTGATTTGGTGGCCAATTTCATTATCAAGCTCTGTAGGGAAAGGACCATCTCCAACCCTAGTAGTGTAAGCTTTAGAAACTCCGACAACGTGCTTAATCTTCGTTGGACCAACACCAGATCCGATTGTAACACCGCCGGCAACTGGATTAGAAGATGTAACGAACGGGTACGTACCTTGGTCAATATCAAGCATTACGCCTTGTGCCCCTTCAAACAACACTCTTCTCCCCTCATCCAATGAATCGTTTAGAACAACAGATGTATCACAAACATACTGTTTAATCAGCTGGCCGTATTCGTAATACTCATCCAGGATATCCTCCATTTTAAAGCCGTCTGTTTCATAGATGCGCTCAAGCAAACGGTTTTTCTCTACCAAGTTACGCTCAAGCTTCTCTTCGAAAATTTCTCTGTCCAAAAGGTCAGCAATTCGAATACCAATTCGAGCAGCTTTGTCCATATAAGCAGGACCAATTCCCTTTTTAGTTGTCCCAATCTTATTAGCGCCTTTGCTTTCCTCTTCCACTTCATCAAGCTTTAAGTGATACGGAAGAATAACATGAGCACGGTTGCTTATTCTCAAGTTATCCGTAGTTACGCCTTTATCATGCAAGTATTTCAATTCTGTAAGTAGCGCTTTTGGATCGACTACCATTCCATTGCCAATAACGCAAATTTTATCGCTATAAAAAATTCCAGACGGAATTAAGTGTAATTTATATGTTTCACCGTTAAATTTAATCGTATGACCTGCATTGTTCCCGCCTTGGTAACGAGCAATGACCTCTGCATTCTCTGACAAGAAGTCAGTAATCTTTCCTTTTCCTTCATCTCCCCATTGTGTTCCAACAACCACGACTGATGACATATTCCCAAAGCACCTCCAAAGGTTACTATAAATTATTTAGATTCATTACCAAACAATCTTATTTTACCAATTTACGCATACAAAAGTCAACAAAACCCGAACATTCAAAACTAGAAAATAAATATATGTTCGTAATCATTCTACTAATATAGGGTTTTTTCAATAGACTTTAATCTTAAAAAATTTGAGTTTAGTTCCTAATTTCGGGCATAAAAAAAGGCAGATTGGCTGTTTAAAGCCAATCTGCCTATATTTAAGCTCCCGGCGGCATTGATGGGTCATCAAACCGCCTTTCCAAGTTAACAAATTTATTATATTCCTTAACGAAGGCGAGCTGGACTGTTCCCGTTGGACCATTCCGCTGCTTTGCTATAATAATTTCAATAATATTTTTACTTTCCGATTCTTTGTCATAATAATCGTCACGATATAAGAAGGCTACTATATCAGCATCCTGCTCAATACTTCCTGATTCCCTTATATCAGACATCATCGGTCTCTTATCCTGTCTCTGCTCCACTCCGCGGGATAGCTGAGACAAAGCAATAACTGGCACTTGCAGTTCACGAGCAAGCTGTTTAAGAGAACGGGAGATTTCCGATACTTCCTGCTGTCTGTTCTCTCCAGAGCGCCCGCTTCCAAGGATGAGTTGCAAGTAATCGATTAGGATCATACCTAAACCATGCTCCTGCTTCAATCTGCGGCATTTAGAGCGAATATCAGTGATTTTTACACCTGGTGTATCATCAATGAATATACCGGCATTAGAGAGGCTTCCCATCGCCATAGTGAGCTTACCCCAATCTTCGTCTGTCAATGACCCTGTACGTAGGCGCTGTGCATCAATATTACCTTCTGCACACAGCATACGCATGACAAGCTGCTCTGCCCCCATCTCAAGACTGAATATCGCTACATTTTCCCCAGTTGTTGTAGCTACGTTTTGAGCGATATTCAAAGCAAATGCCGTCTTACCAACAGAAGGACGGGCACCGACAATGATTAAATCATTTCGCTGAAAACCGGCTGTCATTTTATCGAGCTCAGCAAACCCTGTAGCAATACCTGTTATATCCCCTTGACGGTTATGCATGACCTCAATATTATCATATGTCCGTACTAAAACATCCTTAATATTGTGGAATGCCCCAGCGTTCTTTCTTTGGGCAACCTCAAGAATGTTTTTTTCTGCCTCACTCAGCAATACCTCTACTTCATCTTCCCTCGCATAGCCGTCCTGTGCTATATCAGTGGCTGTCCGTATAAGTCTGCGCAGCAAGGATTTCTCCTCAACAATCTTCGCATAATACTCAATATTCGCTGCTGTAGGTACAGATGCTGCCAACTCACTTAAGTAGCTGACGCCACCAGTATCCTCAAGATTATTGCCTGCTGAAAGCTCTGCTGTAACGGTAATAAGGTCAACCGCTTTTCCTGCATCGTTCAGCTTTAGCATTGCTGTATAAATCTTCTGATGGGCACCTCTGTAAAAATCCTCTGGTATGAGAATTTCTGAAGCCATCGTCAAGCTTTGCGGTTCTAAAAAGATTGCCCCTAGTACAGCTTGTTCTGCTTCGATATTTTGTGGTGGAATTCTATCATGGAGCATTTCACTCATAAAATTTTAAAACCTCCTTATTTTAAGAGGATAATGTCAAATTAGTACATGCCAAAAGAAAAAATGTGATCAGTTTGCCTGTATCACATTTCTCTCAAATCTATTCTATTTTATCATGTTTAAGCTTAAAAAGAACTTCCAATATTAGCTTAATTCTTTTACATGCACATTTAGTGTAGCAGATACCTCTTGATGAAGCTTCACAGGAACCTTCGTTACCCCTAATGAACGAATAGCATCATTTAATTCTATTTTACGCTTATCAATTTTGATTTTATGCTTTTTATTCAACTCATCAGCAATTTGTTTGCTAGTAATTGAACCAAATAGTCTGCCGCCTTCTCCTGATTTTGCCGTTAGCTCAACAGTAATTTGTTCCATTTTTTCTTTTAATACTTTTGCTTCTGCTAACTCATCAGCAGCTTGTTTTTCTTCTTTTTTCTTTTGAGCATTTAATGTGCTGACAGCTGCTGAGTTTGCTTCAACAGCAAGTCCTTGCTTTAATAGGAAGTTATGTGCATAACCGTCTGCTACATTTTTTACTTCGCCTTTTTTCCCTTTACCTTTAACGTCTTTTAAAAAGATTACTTTCATTCCTTTTTTCTCCCTTCAAAATACTCATCGATTGCCAGCTTCAGCCGCGCTTCTGCTTCTGCCATTGTCATGTTAGAAAGCTGTGTCGCAGCATTAGTTAAATGGCCGCCGCCTTTGAGGCTTTCCATTATAATCTGGACATTTATTTCCCCTAATGATCTTGCACTGATACCAATCTGTCCATCTCCTCTTGGCGAGATGACAAATGACGCATAAATGCCGTCCATCGTCAGTAAGGTGTCTGCTGTTTGCGCGATAAGGACATTATCACTATTTTCATTAGATTGAGCTTTAGCAATGGCAACGCCAGGTTTATAAAAAATTACATTTTCAATAATTTTAGCCTTTTTCACATAGTTACTGATATCTTCTTTTAAGAATTTCTGTACTAATACAGTATCAGCTCCCTGCCCCCGCAAGTAGGAAGCAGCATCAAAGGTTCTTGCCCCAGTTCTAAGCGTAAAGCTTTTTGTATCAACAATAATTCCTGCTAATAAAGCAGTTGCTTCAAGCATCTCAATTTTAGCTGTCTTTGGCTGATATTCCAGTAGCTCTGTGACAAGCTCAGCTGTTGATGATGCATATGGCTCCATATAAACGAGCAGTGGATTATCAATGAACTCTTCTGCTCGCCTGTGATGGTCAATGACGACAACATCTTCAATCTTATGAATAAGCTTTTCCTCAATAACCAATGATGGTTTATGGGTATCTACGACAACGAGCAAACTTTCCTCTGTATCCATTTCCAGCGCTTGTTCTGGAGTGATGAAACGATCAAACAATGTTTCATGTTTTTTTATTTCTTCGAGCAGTCTTCTTACACCTAAATCAATTTCATTAGGATTTAAAATAATATAAGCTTCCTTTTTGTTCATCTGAGCTATCTTATGAATACCAATGGAAGCACCAATTGCATCCATATCAGGATGCTTATGACCCATGATGAAGACTTTATCACTTGCCGTTATCAATTCTTTTAAGGCATGGGATATGACTCTCGCTCTTACTCTTGTTCTCTTTTCAACAGGGTTTGTTTTTCCGCCATAGAATTTCACTTTTCCATTTGGCTGTTTGATAGCAACCTGATCTCCACCACGACCTAGTGCCAAATCTAGACTTGACTGCGCAATCGTTCCTAACTCAGGGAGTGAGGAAACTCCCGAACCAACGCCAATACTTAACGTTAGCTGAACATTTTGTTTAGAGGTTAACTCTCTCACTTCATCTAAGATTGTGAATTTATCTTTTTCAAGATGCTGCAGAATGTTTTCATTGAATACTGCAAAGAAGCGATCGGAAGATACCCGTTTCAATAAGACGCCATTGTCTGTTGCCCATTTGTTGAGAATAGAGGTAACACTGTTATTCAAACTGCTGCGAGTCTGATCGTCCATACCTTGTGTTAGATCATCATAATTGTCTAAAAAGATGATTGCAATTGCAGTTCTTTCATCCTCATACAACTTTTCAATTTCCGTTTGTTCTGTTACATCAAAAAAGTATAGGAGGCGCTCCTCTTTTTTATGGATAACACGAAACTTACGATTATGAAGCGTAATAATTTCTGTTTCGACCTCTTGCTTAATCAGAGGGATAACGGAAGGAGACACATCATATAATGATCTTCCGACTAAGCTGTCTTCTGTAAAACAGTAAGCTAAATATGGATTTGTCCACTCAATAAAGTACTCATCATTAATGAGCATAATCCCAATCGGCATTTCCATTAATGCTTCTTCTCCGACCTTTTTCACACGGTAGGAAAGGGTCGTAATATATTCTTCTGTTTCCTTTCTTTGTCGCAAATTCATCTGAATGATGAAATAAAAAGGGATAACAGAAAGGAGTAACCCCACCAAGGCAAAAAGCCAATTATAATAGGAGATGATACCAAGGAGGATCAGAGTAATGCCAATTAGACAAACTAATGGATAGCGAATTGATCCCTTTTCCAAAAAAGCAGGCAAAATTTATTCAACTCCTAATATAGTTAATTTAATATGTATACGGTTGTTTGTTCTTATTATTTACCGTATTTCGATATTTACGAAACAAGAGAATGTACTTTGCATCTTTTAGTATTTCCACTAACCCTTATATTCATAAACACGATTTTGCAGCCAATACATATAAAGAATATAGAGATACCCTCTATATCATTTTACTATTTTATAGAAGCTCATTCAAACATATAATTTGTATAGACTGTATTATATAAGGTATAAAAAAACACATTAGGATTTAACCCTAATGTGTTTTTTTATTATTCACCAGTTACGTATGGAAGTAAAGCCATAGTACGTGAACGTTTGATTGCAATAGTCAACTTACGTTGATATTTTGCACTTGTACCAGTTACACGACGAGGTAAGATTTTACCGCGCTCAGAGATGAATTTTTTAAGAAGATCTACATCTTTATAATCGATATGCGTAATGCCGTTAGCTGTAAAGTAGCATACTTTACGGCGTTTAGCACGTCCGCCTCTGCGTCCGCCCATTGCCATGTCAATTTCCCTCCTTTATAACTTATTTCCGATTATTAGAACGGTAAGTCATCATCTGAAATATCGATTTGACCGCTATTTGCAAATGGATCCTCGTCCATTCTCGTATAATCGTTATTTCTATTTTGGTTTTGAGGTCGCTGATTCTGATAATTATTAGAGCCTCCAAAAGGATTATCTTGTTCCCTTGGCGCACCATAATTCATGTTGTCATTTCTATTTCCAGAGCTGCTGTTTCTAGGTTCAAGAAATTGAACACTTTCCGCCTGCACTTCTGTTACATAGACACGTTTCCCATCTTGTCCCTCATAACTGCGCGTTTGAAGTCTGCCGTCAACGCCAGCTAAGCTTCCTTTCTTCAAGAAATTAGCTACGTTCTCTGCAGGTTTCCTCCAGACTACACAATTGATAAAGTCTGCTTCTCTTTCACCTTGTTGGTTCGTAAAAGTACGGTTGACCGCAAGAGTGAAAGTTGCAACAGCAGCTCCACTTGGTGTGTATCGCAGTTCAGGATCCTTCGTCAATCGGCCAACAAGAACAACACGGTTCATCATCAGTTTCAACTCCCTTCATCATGTTTCACGTGGAACATGAATTCATTCTATTTATTATTTAGCTTCTTCTTTAATAACAATATGACGGATAATATCCTCGCTAATTTTAGCTAGACGAGTGAACTCCTCAACTGCTACTGGTGCAGCGTTAACTTTCACTAGTTGGTAGTAGCCATCACGGAAATCATTGATTTCGTATGCAAGACGACGTTTACCCCACTCTTTCGCTTCAGTAACTTCCGCTCCATTATCAGCAAGAATACCGTTAAAACGCTCAACTAGAGCTTTTTTAGCTTCATCTTCAATATTTGGACGGATGATGTACATAATTTCGTACTTTTTCATCACTTTCACCTCCTTTTGGTCTAAACGGCCCGATTGGGCAAGGAGCAATATATACATTACTCACAAGATGAAATTATAGCATATTGAAAAACAATTTGCAATGAATACTAAAAAGAATTGCCACAGTTAATGTTTTAAGCAATACCTTACGCATATATTCTTTGATCTTCTCTGCTATTCATTATCACTTCTTCATATTCGCCAATCAAACCGTCAAGTATACTCTCCCAAGATTGGCTTAACGCATATTTCCTGGCTGCTGTACCAAACATATTTCTCATCATTGTTTGATTTAATAATTCAATGATAGCAGCAGTGAAATGTTCTGTGCTTTTTGCTGGGCAAATTCTTCCCGTTACACCATCCTCCACCATTTCCTTAACACCGCCTGAATTGGAGACGATAGCAGGTGTTCCTGAAGCTAAGGATTCCAGTACGACATTTCCAAATGTTTCAGTTGTGGAAGGAAATACAAATAAATCTGCACTTGCATACACCTGTGATAATTCCGCACCTTTTAAATAACCGGTTAAAGTCATATTTTTTCTTTCTGCAGCTTTGCGCTTCCATTCAGGCAAGCATGGTCCGTCTCCTGCCAGCAGCCAATGAACTCTATTATTCCAGCTTTCAGGGAGGGAATCCATTATCGCTGAAAGGGTGGCTAAATCTTTCTCTGGAGCAAATCTGCCAACATACAAAAGAATATATTCTTCTTGTATATTGTATTTTTCTCTAATGGGTTGGTTTACTGCAATAGGATGGAATTGAGAGCAATCTACCCCTCTTCCCCATATTGACAAGGAATGGAAGCCAAGCTCAGCCAGCTTTGATTTAGTCTCTTTTGAAGGTACAAAGGTTCTTTCTGTGGACTCATGAAACCATTTTAAGTACTTATGAAGAACAGGCAGCAGCCATGATGCTCGATAATACTCCAAATATTGGTCAAAATGAGTATGGTAGGAGGAAACAACTGGTATGTGAAGTTTTTTAGCACAAAACAGGCCGTAGAGCCCCATCATATACGGTGTTGCAATATGTATGATATCTGGGTTAAATTCTTGAACTTTAGCCTTAATCCGTTTAGGGTTTGCTAATGCGGTCCTACATTCAGGATATAAAAAAACAGGAATGCTAAAAAATTGATTAATATTTGGGTATGCTGGAGTATCCTCCACTTCCGGTGCAAAAATCTGATATTGAATCTGCCTTTTTTCCAGATGATCTGTTAACCTCTTTAAAGAGTTGGCTACTCCATTCACTTGCGGAAAATAGGTGTCTGTAAAAATTGCAATTTTCACTTGTGAATCCCCCTTTGGAACATGTATTATGATCCCTCTAAAGAAATGATAGCACCGGTTTGAAAGGGGCATGTAAAGGCACTGTAAAAGTATTTTCTTTATCACACTGTCGAAATAAGCTTATTATTCATAAGCTATTTTTCTGGACTTTTCCTACTTGCTAAACTCTTTTCCAAGTGCTTGTGTCGAATAAGCTAAAGAAAATGTAAAAAACCGCCCTTACTTGTATAAGGGCGGTTTTTCTCTCATATATATACAGCTATTAAACATTAAAGCGGAAGTGAATAATATCTCCGTCTTTAACTACGTAATCTTTTCCTTCTAGACGAACTTTACCTGCCTCTTTTGCCGCAACCATATTTCCACTTACCATTAAATCTTCATAAGAAACAGTCTCTGCTCTAATAAAGCCTCTTTCAAAGTCAGAATGGATGATACCAGCACATTGCGGAGCTTTCATTCCTTGAACAAATGTCCAAGCACGAACTTCTTGCACTCCAGCTGTAAAGTATGTTGCTAGACCAAGCAAGTGGTAAGCAGCTCTAATTAGCTGATCAAGACCAGATTCTTCAATGCCAAGCTCTTCAAGGAACATTGCTTTTTCTTCCCCTTCAAGCTCTGCAATTTCTTCTTCAATTTTTGCACAGATTACGATTACTTCTGCATTCTCATTAGAAGCAAATTCTCTAACTTTCTGCACATATTCATTATTATCTGTATCGCCAACCTCATCTTCGCCGACATTCGCCACATAAAGAACTGGCTTGATTGTCAGCAAGTGAAGATTCTTCGCTAATTTAGCCTGCTCTTCCGTAAATTCAACAGCTCTTGCTGGCTTTTCTTCTTCAAATGCTGCTTTTAGAATTTCAAGAACTTCCAATTCTGCCACTGCATCTTTATCTTTTTGTTTAGCCATTTTCCCTACACGGGCAATTCTTTTTTCAACAGATTCTAAATCTGCAAGAATCAATTCTAGATTAATTGTTTCAATATCGGAAATTGGATCTACTTTTCCAGAAACATGAGTAATATTGTCATCAGCAAAGCAGCGCACCACTTGGCAAATAGCATCTACTTCACGAATATGAGAAAGAAACTTATTTCCTAAGCCTTCTCCTTTACTCGCACCTTTTACAATTCCAGCAATATCTGTAAATTCAAAAGTTGTCGGTACAGTTTTTTTCGGCTGAACAAGCTCAGTCAACTTATTTAACCTTGGATCTGGTACCTCTACGATTCCAACATTCGGATCGATTGTACAGAATGGATAGTTTGCAGATTCTGCACCCGCCTGTGTTATTGCATTAAACAATGTAGATTTACCGACGTTCGGCAATCCAACTATTCCAGCAGTTAACGCCATAATGTCACTCCCTTATAATAAACCTGCTTTTTATTGAGCAGAAATTAATTTCATTTGTACTATTAAACCTTTACCAATTATAGATTTAACCTTCAAAAAAGACAAGTAGCCATGCTTGTTCGCAAGGTAAAAATACCTTATTTTCATAAAAAAAAGCATGAATCACTCTTCATGCTTTACTAACATTTTTTTCATTTTTCTCGCAAACTCTCGCCTTGGAATAAGGACGCTATGTTCACAGCCTTCACACTTAATGCGAATATCCATTCCCATCCTAATAATTTTCCAACGATTTGTGCCACAAGGATGTGCTTTTTTCATTTCAACAATATCATTGATAGCAAACTCTTTCTGTTCCATATTCCCTCCTGTTTTATTCCGGTTTAGAGTACATCATTAATTTCGGATATGGGCTCTCTATTCCATTCTCATCAAGGACATTTTTAATTTCCTTCCTTAACGCACGGGCAACTGTATAATGCTGCATTGGCAATGTCTCAGCAACAACTCTTATAACTACCTCTGCTGCCATAATGTTTTCAACACCTAAAAGCTCCGGGACACCGACAATTTGTTCATATTTTTCCGGAAATGTTTCAATAAGATCTTTAATAACACTTTCAGCCCTATCTATATCGCCCTTGTACGCTATGCTGACATCAACAACTGCTTTACTGTTGTTTAATGAGAAGTTTGTTACTTCCATTATACTTCCATTCGGTATAATATTCACTTCGCCAGTATAACTTTTTACTTTCGTTGTTCTTAACCCAATTTCCTCCACAACACCTTGAAATTGGCCGATCTGCACAACATCTCCTACAGAAAACTGGTCTTCAAAAATAATGAAAAATCCAGTAATAATATCCTTCACTAAACTTTGCGCACCAAAACCGACGGCTAAGCCAACAATTCCCGCTCCGGCAAGCAATCCCTTCACGTCAATATTCAATGTACCTAAAATCATCATAAAGGCAATAAAATAGATAACGTAGGTAAGGGTATTTTCCAATAGTTTAACTAGTGTAGCTTCTCTTCTTTCCGATATTCTGAGTGCAGAATGTGTTCTAACCTTAAATATGTTCCGCACAGCAATCTTAGCAACCCTTGTAACAACAACACTTATTAAAATGATAATAATAATTTTTAAAGATCCCTGGCCTAAATTTATCCATATATTCTCATCTGTAATAACATCTACACTATCGTTCACTTTTTCTTCTAAATTATCCATAACACACCCCTGCTGCCTCTTTTCTCCCTATTCAAAAGCCAGATTGTTATTCCTGGCTATTTAGTTTATTTTAACAGGTTCTAATTTTAGTTTGAAGTAATAACCTACCTGTTATTTTCTAGGTATATTATCATAGATCGACTTGTATGACCCCTATCTTTCTCCCTCTTTATCAATGGAATTGGCATGAAGATGTATAGAAATTAATATATATTCCTATAATGGTATTACTTTTACTTTGAAATAACATATTAAATTGAACAGCTTGCTTATTTATAGTTTCCTAGTGCAAAGGAGTAGATTTGATGAGCATCTATACCAATATATTTGATAAAAGTGAACTTCCGATAAGAATCGCCCATAATGAGCAGTTAGCATCCTATAAACTGGCAGACTCTTTGTATAAACAGTTGCCACCAGCTTCCTCTGCACAGCCAATTGTGTTTGTATGTATTGGCACAGATCGCTCTACAGGTGATTCACTCGGACCACTTATTGGAACATTATTAGCAGAAAAAAAACTAGGTTCCTTTTTTGTTTATGGCACTTTAAATGAACCTATCCATGCGCTGAACTTAGAAGAAAAGATGATGGAGATTCACGAAAAGCATAAAGATCCTTTTATCATTGGGATAGATGCTTGTTTAGGCAGGATGAAAAGTGTTGGTGTCATACATCTAGGGGATGGCCCCGTCAAACCTGGAAGTGGAGTTAAAAAGGAATTGCCGCCAGTAGGTAATATTCATATCACTGGAATTGTTAACATAAGCGGCTTTATGGAGTTTCTTGTACTACAAAATACAAGACTCAGTCTTGTGCTTGAAATGGCTAAAACGATTTCAAAAGGTATTTATCAAAGCAGTCTTCGTTATCGCTATGCTGAAGGACAGGAAGAATACTCTCTTCAAGAACGGCCCATTTAACAAAAAGAAGAAACCATATTTTGGTTTCTTCTTTTTAAATATCCTCATTACGATCGAGAAGCTGTAAAATTCTATCTAAATCATCTTCAGAAAAGAACTCAATCTCAATTTTACCTTTGTTTTTCGTTTGTTTGATATTCACTGTAGTACCGAATCTTTCTCTTAGGAAAGTTTCTTGTTCCTTTATAAAGACATTCTTTGTTTCTTTCTTTTCTTTCGGTGTTTCACGTGAAACATCTTCGTTCATTTGTTGAATTAAATACTCCAACTGTCTAACGTTCAAACCATCCTTGACTGTCTTTTCAACAAGCAGTGGCAGCTTATCTTTATTTTTTAATCCTAATAATGCCCTTCCGTGTCCCATTGAAATGGTTCCATCTGTAATCATCTCTTGAATAGCCGGCGGAAGTGATAGGAGTCTGACATGATTGGCAATATGAGGTCGGCTTTTGCCAAGGCGTTTAGCCAACTCTTCCTGTGTGAAATTTAATTTTTTCATAAGCAGCTGATAGGCATGTCCTTCTTCTATCGGAGACAAATCTTCACGCTGCAGGTTTTCCAGTACAGCAAGTTCCATCATTTGCTGTTCAGACAGTTCTCGAATTACTGCGGGAACCACTTCTAAATTAGCTTCTTTTGCCGCACGAAAGCGCCGTTCCCCAACAACAATTTCAAACCCTTTAATACTTTTACGTACAATGATTGGCTGAAGTATCCCATGTTCCAAGATTGATGCTTTAAGTTCCTCAATTGCCTCTTTCTCGAAAACTTTTCTTGGCTGATAAGGGTTTGGTCGCAATTCTTTTATATTTAATTCCTTAATTACTTCTTCTTTTTCTACTTCCATGCTCGGAAAAAAAGCGTCAAGACCTTTCCCTAATCCCTTAGCCACTCGTAACCACTTCCTTTGCCAACTCTAAATATACTTCTGCTCCACGGGACTTTGGATCATAAATGATAATTGGTTCCCCATGGCTTGGCGCTTCGCTTAGTCTTACATTACGTGGAATAATTGTTTTAAACACTTTATCCTGGAAGTATTTTTTTACTTCTTCTATTACTTGTATCCCTAAATTCGTACGGGCATCAAGCATTGTCAATAAGACACCTTCAATAGCAAGCTCATGATTTAAGTGCTTTTGCACCAATCTTACTGTATTCAGAAGCTGGCTCAGTCCTTCAAGTGCATAATATTCACATTGTACTGGAATTAAGACAGCATCAGATGCAGTTAGTGCATTTATTGTTAATAAGCCTAAAGATGGCGGACAATCGATCAAAATATAATCATATCTGTCCTTAACTTCTTCCAATGCTCTTTTTAAGCGGACTTCCCTGGAGATTGTGGAAACAAGCTCTATTTCTGCCCCAGCTAATTGAATTGTTGCTGGAATTACATCAAGGTTCTCTACATTTGTTGCTTTGATGACTTGGCTTGCTTCAATGTCATCTACTAACACATCATAAATGCAATGATCTACATCTGCCTTTTCAATACCAACGCCACTTGTGGCATTTCCCTGTGGATCTGTATCAACTAAAAGTACTCTTTTTCCGATGTAAGCTAAACAAGAGCCAAGATTGACCGAGGTTGTTGTTTTTCCAACTCCCCCTTTTTGATTAGCTACCGTAATTACTCTCCCCATGATGTCACCTACCTTTATTACGATAAATTACCTTCAATTATTCAGCAGAAGGTGCTGTAAATGTTATTTTATTTATTTAAATCAGACATGAAAAAGTTATTTTATTGGTAATCAGGTGTTAAATACACCGTTTTCCCGTGATTATGACTGTTTTTATTCCTAAAAGGAACAAATGTAGCACAATCATCTATTATTTTATCATGAAAACTTCTAAATATCGTCATTTTTTAATAGACTTTATAATATATAGAGGCATTGCTCTATTTTTTACTTCTATATATGCTACTGAAAGCCCATTTTTTCTAAGAATTTAGTAGCATTTATTTTTTTGCAGAAAAAAAGTGAGAAATTGAAACCAAAATGGCTAATGTTCTCACAGTGAATGATTTATATTCATTTTATAATAGCTATTTCTTTTTTGGAATTTTTATGGTGAATTGATAAAAATCCTCAAACTCTTCTTCTTCAGCATTTAAATTAATACCGCTGTCAGACACCATTGTAAGGGATTGTCGAATTGTATTGACTGCAATACGCATATCTTTGCTGAAAGCCTTTCTTTTTGGCTTAGGCTTTTGTTCTGCCTGTTCCAGCATTTTAGCGACGCGCTCTTCTGTCTGTTTTACATTTAAGTTCTTCTCTAGTATTTCTTGAAGGAGCTTAAGCTGCTTTTCTGTTTCTTTCAATGGAATCAGAGATCTGGCATGACGCTCTGATATTTGCTTATTGAGAAGTGCCTCCTGTATTTCCTCAGGAAGTTTTAACAGTCTCAGCTTGTTAGCTACCGTTGACTGTCCTTTTCCTAACCGCTGGGCAAGTGCCTCTTGTGTCAGGTTATGGAGTTCGAGTAATTTGCCGTAGGCTACAGCCTCTTCTATCGGTGACAGTTCTTCCCTTTGAAGGTTCTCTATCAAGGCTACAGAAGCAGTTTCTGTATCGCTCATATTCTTAATGATAGCAGGAGCTTCTTCCCACCCTAGCTTTTTCATTGCCCGCCAGCGTCTTTCACCTGCAATTATCTCATATTTACCTCTATCATATTCCCGTACAACAATTGGCTGTATAATGCCATGTGTATGAATGGTTCTTGATAATTCTTCTATTTTTTCATCATCAAATACAGTTCTTGGTTGAAAACGGTTTGGAACAATCTGGCTTATTGGCAATCTATTAATCTCTTCATTATTTACCATTTTTTCAAGCTCCTCATTAGCGTCTACCGTCTCGAATTGACTTTCTTCTTCTGTATTATTCCCTTTTTCGCCTAAGCCAAAAAAGCGTGAGAAAGAAGGCTTCAAAACCTGCACCACCTTTACGAAACTCCCTATTATTTAAAAAAATCCAAGCATTTTTACTGCAATATATAAATATAATAAGAAACTTCTTTAATTTTCATTTACTGTGCTTTTTATAGTTATATTATATAGTAGATAGAAAAAATGATATAGTACAAAAAATAAGATAATCGCCTGTTGATAAGCTATTTCTTTGATGAATATATGCTATTTTACATAGCATATATTCATTCAATCGGTTCCTTGTTTGGAGTACCTGGTTTTCTAGGGTACTTTTTCGGCGTTTGTTTTTCTTTTGAGATAACAAGTATGTTGCGCTCACTTTCTTCAATTGGAAGAGTAAATGAATGGGCATTGACCAATTTCCCGCCTAGAACAGCTATGGCTTTTTTGCCAGCTTCTATTTCCTCTTGTGCACTTGCCGCTTTCATAGCAACAAATACGCCTCCAACCTTTACCAATGGCATACATAGTTCACTTAAAACCGATAACCTTGCTACAGCTCTTGCTGTTACCATGTCGAAAGTTTCCCGATATTCTTTGTTTTGTCCGAATGTTTCCGCTCTGTCATGGATAAACTGGACTTCTTTTAAATCTAAAGCCTTTGCTAAATGCTCTAAAAAGTGAATACGTTTTTTTAATGAGTCAACAATTGTTATTTTCAGCTGCGGGAAAGCTATTTTCAGCGGTATGCTCGGGAATCCCGCCCCTGCTCCAACATCGCAAATATGAATAGGCGACTTAAAGCTTTCTAAATAAAATCCTGCTGTGATGGAATCATAAAAATGTTTCAAATAAACCTCAGATTGTTCTGTAATAGCAGTCAGGTTCATTTTTTCATTCCATTCAACAAGTGTTTCAAAATAAATCTTAAACTGTTCCATCTGCCTATCAGAGAGCTCCAGACCTTTCTCTCGGAGCATTTGTCTAAATTGTTCTGTATTCATGCTTGCTCCCTTTCCATCCAATTCCTGATTATGTATATTTTTTACAACAGGAGAGGCTTCTTGCCTAAGGTAATACAGGCAAAAAGCCAATCACTTTCTATTACACTCGCGCTATGCGACCTTGCTCCAAATATACTAATAGTATGGATATATCTGCAGGATTTACTCCAGAGATTCTAGAAGCCTGTGCCAAAGATAATGGCCTTACCATTTTCAACTTCTGCTTTGCTTCTGTTGCAAGGCTGGAAATTGCATCATAATCGATGTTCTCTGGAATTTTTTTGTTTTCCATTTTCTTCAGACGATCTACTTGCTGCAATGATTTATCAATATAACCTTCATACTTTATTTGGATTTCTACTTGTTCTGTTACTTCGTCAGATAAACCAGCTTCACTTGGTGCTAATTGTTGTATATGCTTGTAGTTCATTTCTGGTCTTCTCAGCAGATCCGCTGCCTTAATGCCGTCTTTCAATTCACTGCCGCCTTGTTCTTTAATGACAGCTTGAACTTGTTCATTTGGCTTAAGGATAATTTCTTTTAAGCGGTTCTTTTCTTGTTCGATCTGTTGCTTTTTGTCAGTGAATTTATTATATCTTTCTTCCGCTATTAAGCCGATTTCATATCCATAGTCAGTTAAGCGCAAATCTGCATTATCATGGCGAAGCAGAAGGCGGTATTCTGCTCTGGAAGTTAGCAGGCGGTACGGTTCATTTGTGCCCTTCGTAACAAGATCATCAATCAATACTCCAATATAGGCATCAGAGCGGCTTAAGATAAGCTGTTCTTTACCAGTGGCATTCAAACCTGCGTTAATTCCTGCCATTAAACCTTGGCCGGCAGCCTCTTCATAACCTGAAGTACCGTTAATTTGACCTGCTGTATAGAGATTCTTAATTTTCTTTGTTTCTAATGTTGGCCATAATTGAGTAGGTACAATAGCATCATATTCAATGGCATAACCTGCTCTCATCATTTGGACATTTTCCAATCCAGGAATTGTACGAAGGATTTCTTGCTGTACATCCTCAGGCAAGCTTGTTGACAAGCCTTGTACATAAACCTCCTGCGTATTCTTACCTTCCGGCTCAAGGAAAATTTGATGTCTTGGCTTATCATTAAAGCGAACGACTTTATCTTCAATAGATGGGCAATAGCGCGGCCCTGTTCCCTTGATCATCCCAGAATACATTGGGGATCGATGCAAGTTGTCATCAATAATTTGATGCGTTTTTTCATTTGTATATGTCAGCCAGCATGGCAGCTGTTCTGTAATATATTTTGTTGTCTCGTAAGAAAACGCTCTTGGAACATCATCACCTGGTTGGATTTCCGTCTTGCTGTAGTCAATAGAATGACTGTTTACTCTCGGCGGTGTTCCTGTTTTAAAACGAACAAGATCAAATCCTAATTCCTGCAGATGTTCAGATAGACGAATCGATGGCTGCTGGTTATTTGGACCACTTGAATATTTCAGCTCACCAAGGATAATTTCTCCGCGTAGATAAGTTCCCGTAGTTACTACAACCGTTTTAGCAGTATAAGTAGCACCTGTTTTTGTGATAACACCTTTTACTGTATTGTCTTCTACAATCAACTGTTCAACCATACCTTGGATCAATGTTAAGTTTGGCTGATTTTCCAGTGTTTTTTTCATTTCGTGCTGATACATATATTTGTCTGCCTGTGCACGAAGAGCTCTGACTGCAGGCCCTTTTCCTGTATTCAACATTCTCATTTGGATATAGGTTTTATCGATGTTTTTACCCATTTCTCCGCCAAGTGCGTCAATTTCTCTAACGACAATTCCTTTAGCCGGCCCCCCAACAGATGGGTTACACGGCATAAAAGCTACCATATCTAAATTTATAGTCAACATCAATGTATTGGCGCCCAATCTTGCGGCTGCAAGACCTGCTTCACACCCAGCATGTCCTGCCCCAATCACAATGACATCATAATTTCCTGCTTCGTACTGCATCATGGTGCCTCCTAACTGCAACTTTTTCTTTTATTTACCTAAGCAAAATTGGGAGAACAGCTGATCAATCAGGCTTTCGTGTACACTATCGCCGATGATTTCACCAAGCAGTTCCCAAGTTCTTGTTAAATCTATTTGGACAATATCAATTGGGGTTCCCATTTCCACTCCTGAAATGGCTTCATTAATAGATTGAAGCGCTTGGTTCAGAAGGGAGATATGTCTTGTATTGGACACATATGTCATATCACTTGCTTCAATTGCACCTTCAAAAAACAGGCTGGAAATTGCCTCTTCTAGCTGGTTGATGCCCTTATCCTGCAACAGTGAAGTAGTAACCATTTTTTGATTAGCTGACAATTCCTTTATACGCTCCATATCAATTTTTTGCGGCAGGTCTGTCTTATTTACAATCACTATATAATCCATTCCCTCAACCGCTTTGAACAGATTGACATCCTCTTCTGTCAAAGCATCTGCATAATTGAGAACAAGCAGGATTAAGTCTGCTTCCTTTAAAACCTTTCTGGACTTTTCAACACCAATTCTTTCAACAATGTCCTCTGTTTCACGGATACCTGCCGTATCTAGCAGACGAAGAGGTACACCGCGCACATTAACATATTCCTCAATAACATCTCTTGTCGTACCAGGAATATCTGTTACGATTGCCTTATTATCTTGGACCAAGCTGTTCAACAATGAGGATTTTCCTACATTAGGCCGTCCTACAATAACCGTTGAAAGTCCTTCTCTTAATATTTTGCCTTGCTGAGAAGTCTGAAGCAGCTTCTTTATCTCCGCCTGTACAAACCGAGATTTATCGAGCATAAGCTGATGAGTCATTTCTTCCACATCATCATATTCAGGATAATCTATATTAACCTCAACTTGCGCGAGTGTCTCTAATATTTCTTGTCTCAAGGTTCTAATCAGCTTTGAAAGTCTTCCTTCCATTTGTCCAAGGGCTACATTCATTGCTTTGTCCGTTTTCGCTCTGATCAAATCCATGACTGCTTCTGCTTGGGACAAATCGATTCTTCCATTTAGAAATGCTCTTTTCGTAAATTCACCTGGTTCAGCAAGTCTTGCACCGTTCGTTACAAGCAACTGAAGCAAACGATTTACAGAAGCCATTCCGCCATGACAGTTAATTTCAATAACATCCTCTTTAGTGAATGTTTTTGGTCCCTTCATTACAGAAATCATTACTTCCTCAATTGTTTCATCCGTAGCCGGGTCAATGATATGCCCATAATGAATAGTATGACTTGCTACCTCTTTTATCTTTTTATTTCCTATACTTTTAAATACCTTATCTGCAATCGCAAATGAGTCTGGCCCACTCAATCTTACAATCGCAATCGCTCCCTCTCCCATTGGTGTGGAGATTGCAGCTATAGTATCAAATTCCATGCTGTCACCTCAAATCATTAAAAATCTATATATAGAAACTGATGTAAACTTATCAACAACTCATTTAATTGTTACAATAGATTAGATTATCATATCCACAACTTTTAAAAAAGAAAAAAATCCGCACACTTATCCACATTACTATTCTTTATTATTACCATTTTATCTTATCCACATGTGAATAACAATAAAAGGCACCAAAAATAGCGCTGTTCAGACAAATAATTCACAGATTTTATGGCTATTTTGCCGAATATGCTCTGTAAAGATGAATACTGGTTAACTTTTGAAGGGAATTTTGCAGAATGTTAATGTAAGAAGGAACAAAAAAAGACAATCCCAAAAATTTTGAGATTGTCTTTTTTTCTTATTTTATGCTTTTTGAACAGGCTTTTTTTCTGGAGAAATGATAATATGCCTGAAAGCATCTTCACCTGATGAACAGGTGCTTATACCTTTAATGCCTGTTAATGCATTATGAATGATTTTTCTTTCATTTGACGGCATTGGCTCTAACGAAATTTCTTTGCCAATCTTTAGGGCTTTATGGGCCGTTCTTTCTGCAAGCTGTATAAGGGATTGCTTTCTTCTTTCCCGGTAGCCTTCAGCGTCTAGCGTGACCCTTAAGTATTCATCGGAATTCTTATTAATGACCAATTGCGTTAAATACTGAAGTGAGTTGAGCGTTTGTCCCCTTTTTCCAATTAAAAGGGCGATCTTGTCTCCTTTTAATTCAAAAAAGATATTCCTGCCCGACTTTTTTGCCGAAATAGATGCGTTAACTCCCATTTGGGTGCAAATATCCTGCAAAAATCGCTCTGCAGATTCTAGAGGCGTCTCAAGCTTCCTTACAGTTACAGTAGCCGAGCGGGCCCCAATTCCTAAAAAACCTTTTTTTCCTTTATCAACAACAATGATTTCGGCTTGGTTCTTTGTTGTCTTAAGCTGAGCTAAAGCTGATTCCACTGCTGCTTCGACTGAATGTCCTGTAGCAGTTACCTCTCTCACTTTTTGGCTCCCTCCAATTTTCCTGTCTGACCGGACTTCTTCAACTCCGGACCTTTGATGAAGTACGTTTGGATAATGGTAAAGATATTACCTACAACCCAGTATAGTGATAATGCAGCTGGGAAGTTAATAGCAAATACTAAGATCATGATTGGCATAATCCAAAGCATCATAACCATTTGCGGGTTTTGGTTAGCTGTTCCTGCCATTGTCATTTTTGTTTGGATGAATGTCGTAATCCCTGCAATGATAGGAAGCAAATAGAATGGATCTGGCTGTCCTAAGTTAAACCATAAAAATTCATGCTGAGCAATTTCTCTTGTACGTGAAATAGCGTGGTAGAAACCAATTAATATTGGCATCTGAACGATTAATGGAAAACATCCTGCCAATGGATTTACTTTATTTTCTTGGAAAAGCTTCATTGTTTCTTCTTGCAGCTTTTGTTGTGTTTTTTGATCTTTAGAGCTGTATTTTTTTCTTAATGCTTCCATTTCAGGCTGCACTGCCTGCATGGCTTTACTGTTTTTAGTTTGCTTAATCATTAACGGCAAAATAACAAGACGAACTAGTATTGTTACAATAATGATAGATATGCCAAAGCTTCCGCCGGCAAGTTCTGCTGTTTTAATGATGAGCTGTGATAATGGATAAACAATATATTCATTCCAGAAGCCATCACTTTCTGAAGTGATCGGCTGATTGAATTCTGTACATCCAGCCAAGATAGTCACTAAAAATAATAGACCAAATAGCAACACTAATTTTTTCTTCAACCGTAAAATCCTCCTGTTAATAAATAATAGAGCCAAAATTAGCTTCTGGCTTCATTGTATCCTAATTTAGATGATATAGGAAACGCTTAACTTGAAATTTCACTGAATCTTTCTTTTTAAGACCTTTGCAATTTTCAGAACATGGAGAAGGCTCTTTTTTGTTTCCTCATATTCCATTTCAGCTAGAGGCTTTCTAGCAATAATGACATAATCCGCTTCATTTTCCAAAGAATCTCCGATTTCCAAAAATATCTGCCTTATATACCGTTTAATTTTATTTCTCATAACGGCATTTCCAATCTTTTTGCTGACAGAAAGCCCAATTCTAAAATGGGCTTGTCCGCTTTTTTCATACTTATATACAACAAACTGCCTATTGCCGAATGATTGTCCCTTTTTAAATACTTCTTGAAACTCTTTACTTTTTTTTACGCGATATTCTTTCTTCAAATCATTTACTCCTTATTTATTCAATACTTTCCGAATCTATATTATTTATGTACCTTCCAACATAGAAACATCCTTTGCTTCAAAACCAGGAGCTTATATATCCATTATAGTATGGGCTCTTAAGATTTATTCTAAGAGCCCATAACTTTTCAGTCCATTTATCGAAAAAAAGACCACTGACGTTTCAGTGGCCTAAGCTGATAATACTTTTCTTCCTTTGCGTCGACGGCGAGCTAAAACATTACGTCCATTTGGACTGCTCATGCGGCTGCGGAATCCGTGAACTTTACTTCTTTTACGTTTATTTGGTTGAAAAGTTCTTTTCATTGTATATGACACCTCCCTGAGGAATAGCTGTTACAGACAGTCCTTACAATTATATAAACATAGCTGATTGATTGTCAACCATTCATTTATTTTCTAGTCTATTTATCCTTGTTGATCGCTCTAACAAGTTTTTGCTTTATGTTCTATAACATCGGAAATATCCTGTAAAACATATGCTACGTACTATATTTCTTTCTGAATAGTAATAATAAGGAATAGAAGGCCACTTGTCAATACGCTGTCATTTTTTGCTTCTCCCCAAATGGATATTTAATTTTTTTACATTGCTTAAATAAGCACTTAAATTGCATATTTCGAGCCTGTGGATAAAATTTCGACATTTTTTTCACTGTCCACAATACTTATTTACAGGTTTTTAACAAACTAATAACCTGTGGACATTTATTATCAACATATTGTTTCACTTGTGGATAAGATATGAAAAACCATTGCAGTTATTATGATTTTTTGATATTATAGTTTTGTTTTCACATTTGAATAATTTCTGTGTATAACTATTTTATCCACAGAATGTGGATAAAATGTGGACAGCTTATTAGACACCTCTTAAAAGAGTTGTCCACAAATAGTGGATACTGTCGAAATGCTATTTAACTTCCTTATTATATATTTTTTCCACAGATCATTATTAATGTATTGGCAGATTAGCTCTTTTTTTAGGAATCTGTTCTTTTCGGCACGCAAATAAAAAGGAAAAGGAGGGAAATTGG